>NZ_CP113053.1:0-2503521 GCF_026625585.1 Micrococcus sp. SL257 | reverse complement strand
CGGCCCCGTGCGATCCGCACGGGGCTTTCTGCGTTCCCGGGTGCCTCCCCCTCGGCGCTCAGAGCTCCTCGCCGGCACGCAGCCGTGCCGTGAGCGCGCGGGTGAGTCGGCGGCGCAGCCGGCCGTGCTCCGTGCTCTGCTCCCGAAGGCGCGCGTGCACGGCGTCGGCATGGGCGGGCTTCTCCGAGTCGGGGATCGCGAGGAAGTCGCGCAGCAGCGGCTCCAAGCGCCCGGTGAGGGCGAGCACGAGCTCCTGGGTCTCCACGGGTCGTGTGCGCTGCAGGCGAGTCCAGGCCGGCCCGTACTCGGCGGCGTGCTCGACCATCTCCCACGCGAGGGCCCAGCTGTCCGGGCGCAGTCGGTGCCGCTCCGCGCGCAACAGCCGTCGCAGGGCGGCCACGGCCTCTTCGAGCTCGGCAGCGGCCGGGGCGCCGTCGTCGTCGGGGGAGGGGCTGGCGGAGGAGTGCAGGAACGGCCACCAGCTCATGCCGGCCTCTCTCGGATTCGTCGGGTGCGCAGAGGTCTCACGCGTGCGATTCTGCCCCGCATCTCGGTTTGGCGGCACCCGGTGCGGCTGGTATAGTCGGTCTCTGTTGGATTCAGGTCTGAGACCTCCAACGGGGTGTGGCGCAGCTTGGTAGCGCGCGTCGTTCGGGACGACGAGGCCGCAGGTTCAAATCCTGTCACCCCGACCAGAAAGAGCCCCCGCCGGATCGGCGGGGGCTCTTCTCGTCTCCGGGTGCTCACCGGGTGCGGGCGTCAGTCCTGGCGGGACTCCAGGAACTGGAGATGCTCGGCGCGGGCCGGGTCCACTTCGCCGGCCACGTCGTCGTGTTCGTCCACCCAGTCCTTCACGTACGGGCACACGGGGACGATCCGGCGGCCCGCGGCCACGGTGTCCTTCAGCGCCTCGCGCACGAGGTTCGAGGCCAGGCCCCGGCCCTCGTACTCGTGGTCGACCTTGGTGTGCGGGAAGATTCGCTGGGCCGGGCCGTCGGCGGTGTCGTCGTCGATCGCCACCGTGAAGCCGGCCACCGTGCCCGCGTCATCGACGACGATCTCGTACCTCTCCCCGTTCTTGCGGACCTGCGGGTGCTCCAGGCTGGGGGTCTGCTCGGTCATGGTCGGTCCTCTCGTTCCTGGGTGGATCCCGCCGCCGGGCCGGCGACGGGGAGGAGGGTCAGCCGTCCCGGCGCCGCACGGGGTGATGGGACAGGATCGAGATGCGGTTCGTCAGGTTCATCACGATCGCGACCCACTGCACGGCCGCGTACTGGGCGTCCGTGAGCACAGCGGCCGTGGAGGCCTGCACGTAGTTCAGCTGCTCCTGCTCGGGGAGGTCCGTGACCGCCTCGGCGAGCTCGAGCGCGGCGCGCTCCTGCTCGGAGTACACGGCCCCGGCCTCACGCCACGCCGGCAGCAGCCCCAGGCGCTGCACGCTCAGGCCGGCGTCGGCGCCCTGGCGGGTGTGCCGGTCCAGGCAGAACACGCAGCCGTTGAGCTGAGAGACCCGGAGGTTCACGAGCTCCACGAGCTGCCGGTCCAGCCCGGCCTGCTCGGCGGCGTCGCGCGCGGCCGAGGCCAGCGGCCCGACCGCGTGCCACGCCTCGGGCACGGCCTTGTCGAGGTAGAACGCGAGGGGGTCCTGGCGGGGTGCGGGGGTGTCAGCGGCGGTCATGGTCCTTCACTGTCTCGCAGAACGGGGCGGTGGGCCAGGGACCGGGTGCCCGGCCCGGACGAGCTTCCGGCTCAGATCCGGCCCCGATCGGCTCAGAATCGGCCGGACGAGCCCGCCCCGGAGAACGAGCCGCCCGAGGATCCGTAGCCGGTCCCGGAGGAGCTGGACTGCGCCTGGCGGTGGTCCTGGACGGACCGCTCGCCGGCCTGGTGGCCCGTGGTGAAGGCCACCACCGTCCAGTAGGCATCCGCCGGCAGCGCGGAGTCCAGGATCGAGCCGCGCGCGGACCGGGCCGGGCCACGGTGCGAGCGCAGCTCGTCGCGCAGCAGCTCACGCTCGGCCTCGTCCTCGCCGAACGCCGCCACCTCGGCGTCGGCGAGGGCGGAGACGAGCCCGGTCAGGCGACGCCGCAGCGCGTCCAGCTCGTCCAGCGCCGCGGCCGGGGTCAGGCGCTCGTCCTGCAGGTCCGCACCCAGCGCCTCGAGCCGGTCCTGGGCCTCGGTGCGGAAGGACTCCAGCGCGGCGACCGCGGACCGGACGGGCCCGGCGGAGCCGACGGAGGAGGCCAGCGTGCCGACGGCGTCCAGGTCGGCCCGCAGCGGGGCGGTCTGCTGGTCCCACGCCGCCGGCCACCCCGGGTGGCGGTTGAGGAAGGTGTTCGCCGCGGCCACGGCGTCGTCGAGGCGGTCGAGCTCACGGGCGCGGTCCCGGACGTCCTCCGCGGCCCGGGCATGCTCCGTGCGATGCAGGCTGCGCTCCGGCAGGGCCTCGAGGCGGTCCAGCTCCGCCGACGCATCGAGCGTCTGGCGCCGGAAGTTGCGGAAGCGCTCCATCAGCGCGGCCGCGTGGGGCGAGTCCTCGGGCACCGTGGACGCGTTCACCTCGGTGGCGTCCATCTCCAGGGTGACGGAGGTCAGGTGGGTGCGGGCCTCGGCCAGCAGGTCGGCCGTCCGGCGGCGGCGACGCCGTCGGCTCGCGAGTGCCGCGGCCGCGGCGCCGCCGCCCGCCACACCGACGATCCCCGCGCCGAACCACAGCTCGGGAGCCTGCCACCAGGGGCGTCCGATCAGCTCGGCGGCGGCGTCCGTCACATCCACGACCGTGTCCGTCCACCGGGCCGCACGGGCCGCCTCGTGGCCGGCCTCGCGCACCTCCCGCAGCCGGTCCGTGCTGAGCATCCGGTCCTCGCCCACGTACACCCCGATCAACCGGTTGTCCGGGTCGAGCGCCACGATCACGAGGCCGTCGGCCCACTTCTGGCCGTCCGCGCTGAGCCAGTCCGGGTGCTCGGCGCGAGCCCGCTCGAGCACCCGCCCGTTGAACGCCTGAGACGCGCGGTCGTCGTCCAGCGCGGAGAGGTCCGGGCCGCGCTCGGTGACCACGGCGACGCGGGTCGGCTCCCGGAACTCGATCCCCGCCAGGTCTCGGCGCAGCTGGGCGGGGTCGATCACGCCCGCGTCATCCACGAGCTCCACCTGGTCCCAGGCCACGGCGTGGGCCTGCGGCGCAGCGGCGACGACGGCGCCCGTCACCCCCGCCGTGACCGGCAGGGCGACGACGGTGGCGGACGCCGCCGGTCCGGTGAGGGCGGCGGCGGACAGGGCGACCGCGGTGAGCGTGCGGCGGGCGATGCGGTGCGTCGGACGGGTCACGGGGGCCTCCTGGACGGGTCGGCGGTCCCGCCCAGCGTAGGCACCGCGGCCGGTGGCGCGCCTCAGCCGGTGGGCGCGTCGGCGAGCAGCGCGGCGAGCCGGCCGGCGTCGTGCGCGGTGCCGAACCCCGCCGCCCCCGGCTCGAGGACCCCGGCCCGGTCGAGGCCCGTGTAGGGGACCGCGTCGAAGCCCATCGCGGTGACGAGGGCGACCACCGTGTCGCGCGCGGCGGCGACCGCGGCCGGGTCGGCCGCCGTGTCGGCCGGCTCGGTGCCGACCGCGAGGGCGCGGCGCGGGGCCGTGGCGCGCCCGGCGTCTCCGAGGTCGTGATGCGAGATCTCCGAGAACGCGCGCACGACGGGCACGCGCACCCCCGCGGCGGCCCAGCGCGCGGCGATCCGGGCGGTGCCGGGCGACCCGTCGCCGTCGAGCCAGTCCGGGACGGGCTCGTCGCCCCACGTGTTGGTCAGGTCCACCACGGCGCGCGTGGCCGGCCCGGCGAGGGCGAGCGGGTCGACGTCGTCGAGCGCCTCGCGCGGCACGGCCACGACGACGAGCTCCGCCTCCGCCGCCAGGTCCTCGGCCGACACGGCGACGGCCTCGGGCGCGTAGATCGTCAGGTGACGCTGGACCGCCGCGGGGCGCCGCGTGCCCGCGACCATCACCCGCGGGGCGGCCGTGCCCGGGGAGAGGCGGGGGATGCGCGCGATCGCCCGTGCCAGCGCGGTGCCCGCCCGCCCCGCACCGAGGATGCCGACGACGCGGGGCAGGGCGTCCGCCGGCGCCGCCTCAGACGAGCTCATTGCGCTGGCGTCCCAGCCCGGTGATCTCCACCTCGACGACGTCGTCGGGACGCAGCCACGGGCGGCGGCCCTCGGCGTCCCGGCAGGCCAGGGCGACCCCCGCGGGCGTGCCGGTCAGGATCAGGTCGCCCGGGTTCAGGGTGATCAGCTGCGAGGCGTAGGAGACCAGCTCGGCGGGGGAGAAGACGACGTCGGCGACCCTGTCCTCCTGACGCAGCTCGCCGTTGACGTGCGTGAGGACGCGGGCGTCCGCCGGGAACTCGTCCGGGGTGACCAGCCACGGGCCCACGGGCGTCGAGGCCTCCCACACCTTGCCCTGCAGCCACTCGGAGGTGCGGCCCTGGAAGCCGCGCATGGAGATGTCGTTGGCCACCGCGTAGCCCGCGATGTGCTCCGGGGCGTCCGCCACGGCGATGCGTCGGCCCGGTTCGCCGACCACGATGCACAGCTCGCCCTCGTAGTCGACCCGGTGGTCCTCCTCGGGGACCTCGATCGGGTCCAGCGCACCCGTGAGGGACTGCGGGAACTTCGCGAACAGCGTCGGATGCTCGGGGCGCTCCAGGCCCGTCTCGTCGATGTGGTTCGTGTAGTTCAGGCCCACGCAGAACACCTTGGTGGGGAAGGGCACGAGCGTGTCGTAGACGAGGCCGGAGGTGTCCAGCAGGAGGGACCGGTCGGCCTGCGCCGCGCGGAGGGCGCCCTCCACCATCTCCCGCTGCTCCTCCGGCGTGGCGGTGAGGTACTCGCCGACGTCGCGACAGTCCGGCAGGGCGACGGCACGCACGGCGACCTCGGGGTCCTCGGGGTGCACGGAGGTGATGACCGCGGCGAACGTGGCGCCGGGGTAGGCCGCGTCGGAGTCGGGCTGGCGGAACGTGGCGAGCTTCATGGACCCATCCCATCACACGGTGGCAGGTCCGGACCCGGGGCGGGCGGACGTGAGACGGTGAGGCCATGAGCACTGCACCCACGCATCCGCCGCTCGACCTCGACCCGACTCCGGCCACCCCGATCGTCCTCGGGACCATGGCCTGGGGGTCCGTTCCCCCGCCGCCCCCGGACGCCGATCCGGGGGCGGGGCCGGAGGGGCCCGCGGGCGAAGCGCAGGCCGAGGCGGCCGTGGAGCGTGCCCGCCGCGCCCTGCGCGCCGGGATCGAGGCCGGCGTCGACCTGCTGGACACCGCGGACATCTACGGGGCCGGCCGCTCCGAGGAGACCGTCGGCCGGCTGCTGCACGAGCTGCCCTACGAGGAGCGCTCCGCCCTGAAGGTGCAGACCAAGTGCGGGATCGTCCTGCACGAGACGGACCCGGCCGGGCGGCGTCTGACCCGCTACGACTCCTCGCCCGAGCACGTGCGCGCCTCGCTGGAGGGCTCGCTGGCCCGCCTCGGCGAGCAGCGCGTGGACACCCTGATCATCCACCGGCCCGACGTCCTCACGCCCGTGGCCGACACCGTGCGCGCCTTCCTCGACGCGCGGGAGGCGGGCCTGGTCGGCAAGCTCGGCCTCTCCAACCTCGGCGTGGGCCGCGTCCTCGAGTTCCAGCGCGAGCTCGAGAGCCAGGCGGCGGACGGGACCGGGCTGGCGTGCGTCCAGGTCGAGCTCGGCCTGCACCACCGCACCCTCGTGGAGGCGGTCGTGCTCGCCAACCACCCGGACGCCCCCGCGGACGCCGACGCCGGGCGCCTCGGCCCGGTGTGCGCCGCCGAGGGGATCGAGCTGCAGGCCTGGGGTCCGCTGGGGCAGGGTCGGTTCAGCTCCGGCGACGACGGCGCGGCCGGCGTCGTCGGCGAGGTCGCGGCGGAGCTGGGCGTCAGCCGGGAGGCCGTGGTGCTCGCCTGGCTGCTGCGCCTGCCGTGGGGCGTGCGGCCCGTGATTGGCACCCAGGACCCGGAGCGCGTCGCCGCGTGCGCCGAGGCGGCCTCCGTGGCCGAGGCGATGGACTCCGCGCAGTGGCACCGCCTGTGGACCGCGGCGCGGGGCCGGCCGCTGCCCTGAGCGACCCGCAGACGTGAGGTCTGTCACACTGGGGGCATGACCTTCGAGCCCGTCAACCTCTTCACCCCCTGGCTCGCCTACTGGGCGGCCGCCCTCGCGCTCGTCGTCGGCGGCATCCTGCTGGCCGCCGGGATCTGGCGTGAGCGCCGGCACCGGCGGCACGCTGACGAGCACGGACGCAACACCGAGGTGGACGTCCTGGACAACACCCGGCTGCAGCGCCGGGTGGGGGCCGTGGTGCTGGCGGTCGCGGCCGTACTGGCCGGCGTGGGTGTGTGGACGCACCTGGCGGGGCTGGACACGCTGCGTCAGAACCTGACGGCCAAGTACGGCTACACCTCGATCGAGCGCATCCGCCAGTCCGGCACGGGGTTCATCATCGACCTCACCCAGCCGGACGGAACCGTCCTGCGGGACGAGATGGTCGTGGTCGACCCCTCGGGCGAGCCCTTCGTCGGCGAGGACATCTTCCACAACCCGCCGGAGAAGTACGAGGACCTGCCGCTGCGTCCGGCCCCGTGACCGCGCCCGCCGTCGCCCGTCGGGCCTGATGCCGTGTGGGGGGCCTCTGTTAGCGTCGCCGCGTGAGCACCTCGACCGTCCGTTCCGCCCCCGCGTCCACCTACCGGCTCCAGGTCAGCCCGGATCTGCCGCTGGAGTCCGTGGCCGGGCTCGTGCCCTATCTGCGGCGCCTGGGCGTGGACTGGCTCTACCTCTCGCCGCTGCTCGAGGCCGAGCCCGGCTCCGACCACGGGTACGACGTCGTGGACCCCACCCGGCTGGACGCCGCCCGCGGCGGGGCGGAGGGACTGGACATGGTCGCGCGCGCCGCGCACGAGGCGGGCATGGGCGTGCTCGTGGACATCGTGCCGAACCACGTGGGCGTGGCCACGCCCCCGGCCAATCCGGCGTGGTGGGACGTGCTCACCCACGGTCCCGAGGCAGCGCATGCGGCGTGGTTCGACGTGGACTGGGCGGCCGGCGACGGGTCCCTGCTCATCCCCGTGCTGGGAGACGGCCCTGACGGGAACGCGGACGCGGAACTGGACCGTCTCGTCGTCGACGCCGAGGGCGGCCGTCTGCGCTACTGGGACAACGTCTACCCCCTCGCCCCCGGATCGCTCGAGGCCGCCGAGACGGAGACCGGGCTGCGCGCCGCGGAGGTCTTCGCGGCGGCGGACTCGGCGAAGGAGCCGACCGCGGAGCAGGCCCGCCTGGCCCGCGCCGTGCACGACCGCCAGCACTACCGGCTGGTCGGCTGGCGCCGCGGCGACGCCGAGCTGAACTACCGCCGCTTCTTCACCGTCACCACGCTCGCGGGCGTCCGGGTGGAGGAGCCCGAGGTCTTCGACGCCGTCCATGCCGAACCCGCCCGCTGGGTCCGCGAAGGGCTCGTGGACGGGCTGCGCGTGGACCACCCGGACGGCCTGGCGGACCCGGCCGGCTACGCGCGGCGCCTGCGCTCCCACGTCCTGCCGGAGGGCTACCTCGTGGTGGAGAAGATCCTCGAGCCCGGTGAAACGCTGCCCGCGGACTGGCCCGTGGACGGGACCACCGGCTACGACGCGCTCGGCGAGGTCGAACGCGTCTTCATGCATCCCGAGGCCGCGGGCGATGCGGCCGAGGACGCGCGCCGTCGTCGGGAGTGGGACGAGGCCGTGGTGCGGGCCAAGCACGACGTGGCCACCGGCCCCCTCGCGGCCGAGACCGCCCGGCTGGTCCGGGAGGTCCGCGCCGTGCACGCCCTCGGTGCCCACCCGGACGAGGACGTGGCCGCCGCGTTCGCCGCTGTGCTGGCCCGGCTGCCCGTGTACCGCACCTACCTGCCCGTGGGCCTGGCCGTGCTCGAGGGCGCGCTGGCGGACGCGGCCGAGGCGGAGCCGGGCCTCGCCGACGTGCTCGGCGACCTGCGGCCCGAGCTGACCGACCCGGACTCGCCCGTGGCCCGCCGGTTCCAGCAGACCTCCGGCATGGTGATGGCCAAGGGCGTCGAGGACCGGTCCTTCTACCGGTACACCCGGTGGGCCAATCTGAACGAGGTCGGCGGAGACCCCTCCCACGTCGCCCTGTCCCTGGCCGACTTCCACGCCGCCCAGCAGGCGCGCCAGGCCGCCTGGCCGACGGCCATGACCACCCTGAGCACCCACGACACCAAGCGCGGCGAGGACGTGCGCGCCCGCATCGCCGTGCTCGCCGAGGAGCCCGACCGCTGGGCCGCCGAGCTCGCGGAGCTGAGGCGCCTCCACCCGCTCGGCCACCCCGACGCGGAGCGGCTGCTCTGGGAGTCCATCGTGGGGGTCTGGCCCACGGACGGCACCACGCCGGAGGAGGAGCGGATCCTCGGCTTCCTGCAGAAGGCCTCCCGCGAGGCGGCCCTGGCCACCACCTGGACGGACCAGGACCCCGAGTTCGAGGCCCGGCTCGCCGCACTCGCCGCCGCCGTCACCTCCCCCGAGGGGCCTGCCCGGGGCGTGCTCCAGGCCGTCGCGGACCGCATCGCCGAGCCCGGCCTGGTGGTCCAGCTCGGCCACAAGCTCGTCCAGCTCGCCGCCCCCGGCGTCCCCGACGTCTACCAGGGCACGGAGGTGCCCTTCCCCACCCTCGTGGACCCGGACAACCGCCGCCCCGTGGACTTCGCGGCCCGGGCCGACCTGCTGGACCGCCTCGACGCCGGCCACACGCCCGGCCTCGACGACCCCGCCGCCGCCAAGCTGGCCGTCGTGGCCGGCGTGCTGCGCGCCCGCCGCGACCGGCCCGAGCTGTTCACCGGCCACCGCCCGCTCGACGTCTCCGGCCCCGCCGCCGAACACGCGATCGCGTTCGACCGGGGCGGGGCGCTCGCCGTGGCCACGCGCTGGCCCGTCCGCCTCGCGGCCGCGGGTGGCTGGGGCCAGACCGTCGTGACCGTGCCGGCTGGGCGGTGGGAGGACGCCGTCACCGGCCACCCCGTCCACCCGGACGCGCGCGGCGCCGTGCGCCTCGACGAACTGCTCAGCACCCTGCCCGTCGCGCTGCTCGTCCCGGCGCACGCCCCGTCCGACCGCCGAGAGAGGACCGCCCCGTGACCGAGCCCCGTCCGGCCGACGCCCCCGCCCCGGGCCTGCACCCGATCGGCTCCGACCCCGTGGACCCCGCCGCGGCCGAGCGGGCCGCCGTCGACGCCGCGCGCGCCATCCCCTACGCCGTCTGGGCGCCGCACGCCGAGAGCGTCGACCTCGTCCTCGTCGACACCGAGCCCGGCGCCCTGCACGACGCCGAGGACCGCTGGCCCGTCGCCGCCGTCGTGGCCATGGCCCCCGCCGCCGGAGGCTGGTGGACGCCCACGGAGGACCCGCTGGCCGCCCTTGGCCTCGACGCCGCCCAGCCGCCGGCCGACCCCGGCTACGGCTACCGCGTGGACGGGGCGGACCCCGTGCCGGACCCCCGCTCCCGCCGCCAGCCCGACACGGTCCACGGGCCCTCCCGCCGCGACGTCGCCGGCCGCGTCTTCGCGTGGCCGGACGAGGGCTGGGCCGGGCCGCCCGGGGTGGAGTCCGATCCGGCCGCGCCCCAGGGCGGCGGCCTGCGCGGCGCCGTCCTCTACGAGCTGCACGTGGGGACCTTCACGGCGGAGGGGACCCTCGACGCCGCCATCGCCCGCCTGCCGCACCTGAGGGACCTCGGGGTCACCCACGTCGAGCTGCTGCCCGTGAACTCCTTCTCCGGCCCTCGGAACTGGGGCTACGACGGGGTGGCGTGGTTCGCCGTCGACGAGTCCTACGGCGGCCCCGCCGCCTACCGCCGCTTCGTGGCCGCCGCCCACGCCGCCGGCCTCGGCGTGGTCCAGGACGTCGTGCACAACCACCTGGGCCCCTCCGGCAACTACCTGCAGGTGTTCGGGCCGTATCTGGGTCAGGGCGGCACCGGCTGGGGCGACGGCCTGAACCTGGACGGCGCCGACTCGGACGAGGTGCGCCGGCTCGTCCTGGACAACGTCCGCTTCTGGCTCGAGGAGATGCGCGTGGACGGGCTGCGCCTCGACGCGGTGCACGCCCTGCGGGACGCCCGCGCCGTGCACCTGCTCGAGGAGATGGCCGCGCTCGCGGACGGGATCGCGGCCCGTGCCGGCCGACCCGTGCCCCTCGTGGCCGAGTCCGACCTCAACGACCCGCGTCTGGTGCTGCCCCGCGAGGCCGGCGGGCTCGGCCTCGCGGCGGCCTGGAACGACGACGTCCACCACGCCCTGCACGTGGCCGCGACGGGGGAGACCCACGGCTACTACGCGGACTTCGCCCCGCTGGAGGCGGTGGCCAAGGTCATGGAGCGCACCTACTTCCACGACGGCACCCGTTCCACCTTCCGCGGCCGCGATCACGGGCGCGCCGTGCCGGACGCCGTCCCGAACCATGCGTGGGTGGCCAGCATCCAGAACCATGACCAGGTGGGCAACCGTGCCGGCGGCGACCGCACCGCTGCCGCCCTGTCCGAGGGTGCGCTCGCGGCCGAGGCCGCCCTGCTGCTGACCGGCCCGCACGTGCCGATGCTCTTCATGGGGGAGGAGTTCGCGGCCTCGACGCCGTGGCCGTTCTTCACCTCGTTCCGCGAGCCCGAGCTCGGGGACGCCGTCCGGCAGGGACGACGCCGCGAGTTCGCCGCCCATGGCTGGGACCCGGCCGACGTCCCCGACCCGCAGGACCCCGCGACGCGGGACGCGGCGGTGCTGGACTGGGCGGAGGCCGCGGGCGGCACGGACGGCCAGGGCCGCGGGGTGCGCGTGCTCGCCGCCTACCGCACCCTGATCGGCCTGCGCCGCACGCTGCCCCAGCTCACCGACCCTCGCCGCGACCGCGTCCGGGCCGAGGTGGACGCGGCCCGGCGCCACGTGCGCCTCACCCGCGCCGGCGAGGACGCCGACGTCGTCCTGCTCGTCGCCCTCGGCGCGGAGCCGCTTCCCGTGCCCGCGGACCTGACGCGGGCGGAGCTGCTCGCCGGCCACGGCGACCACGGCCCGCTCGGCCCCGGCACGGTGCCGGCGGCGGTCCCGGCCCCCGGCTTCCTGCTCCTGCGCCGCTGAGCCGCGTCCGGCGTCAGTCCGCGTCCGCAGGCGGGACGGCGCGCAGCATGGTGGTCGTGGGGTGCAGTGCCACCGCGTCCTCGTCGCGGCGGGCCCGCAGCACCGTGTCCACGTAGGAGTCCACCGCCTCCTGCAGGGGCACGGCCTGGCCGCGGGCCTCGGAGAGGTACCAGCGGTGCTCGAGGAGCTGGTGCATCACCTCGGCGGGCTCGAGCTTGGCTCGCAGCTCAAGGGGCACCGAGCGGACCACGGGGTCGAACACCTCCACCACCCAGCGGTGCGCCGCAGCCTCGATGTCCATGTACGGGTCCCACTCCCGGCGGGCGGCCTCGATGTCCACGAGCAGCCGCCGGGCCTGGTTCTCCTGGACCTCGAGTCCCGTGAGGCGGGTCAGCCGACGGCGGTGGTAGCCCGCGTGGATCTCGACGGGCCGGGCGATCATCATCCCGGGGGCGTCGGCGGCGCGCAGTGAGTACTCGGCCAGCTCGAACCCGAGCTCCTGCAGGCGGCGGACGCGGCGGTCCAGGCGCCACGGCTCGGCGCGGGGGAACAGCAGAGGCTCGGTCAGCTCGTCCCACAGCCGTCGGTAGGACGCCACGAGCAGGTCCGGCGTGGTGACGGGGTCCACCTCCGGGTCCAGCAGCCCGCTGGCCTGCAGGTCCAGCAGCTCACCGCCCACGTTCACGGCGGCCACGTCCAGGTCGTGCTCGCGCTGGCCGGTGGACAGCCGCTCCCGCAGCTCGCCGGTCTCGGCGTCCACCAGGTGAGCGGCGAACCCGCCCGCGTCCCGCCGGAACAGGACGTTGGACAGGGAGACGTCACCCCAGAAGAACCCCTCGAGGTGCAGCTCCACGAGCAGGGTCGCCAGCGCGTCCATGAGCCGCACGAGGGTGCGGCGCTCGAGGCGCTCCGAGAACACGGCGCGGTACGGCAGGGAGAAGCGCAGGTGCCGGGTCACGAGGGCGGCGGGCAGGGGCGTGCCGTCGTCCTCCGTGCGTCCGGTGACCACGGCCACCGGCACCACCGACGGCGCCGGGCTCCGCTCGAGCCGGCGCAGCAGCCGGTACTCGTGGAACGCGAGTTCTTCAGTGGTCTCCTTCACCGCCACGATGCCCCCGCCCATCCGGGCGAAGCGCACCACGTGACGGGAGATGCCCCGCGGCAGGGCCGCCAGCACCTCACGCGGCCACGTCTCGAGGGGGAGCGCCCAGGGCAGGGCGAGCAGAGACGTCGCCGGGTCCTCGGTCGCGTCCCCCGACGGGGCGCCCGTGATGGTCAGTCGATCGACGGGGGAGGGGGTCTCGGCGGTGTCCATGGTCACGATCCTTTCAGACAGGGCCGCTATGCTCGCCTGGCGCGGCGCGCCCGCTGCCCGCCGGCTCCGGTGCTCGACCCGGACCGACTGCCCCACGAGGAGGACCCTTGGCCCGGAACACGTCAGGCTCGCACACCTCGGCGACGGACGCTCGTGCGCGTGCCCGCCAGATCCAGGAGGAGCAGCGCAGGAAGGACAGTCGCCGCCGCACCGGCGTCATCTGGGGCTCGGTCCTCGCGGTGGTGCTCGTGATCGGCCTCGTCGTCGCGTTCGTGCTCAACCGCAACGGCGACGACGCCGCCACCGCCGGCCCCATCCCCGCCGTGGCGAACGAGCAGGGCGGCATCGAGTTGACCTCGGCCACGGACCTGGCGGAGGGCGCGGGAGAACGCGAGGTCGACCCCTCGAAGATCGAGGTGCCGAAGCAGGCCGCGAGCTCCCAGCCCGAGACCCTGCCGAACACCGAGGCCCGTGGTGACGGTGAGCCGACGCGGATCGTGCTCTACGAGGACTTCAACTGCGTGCACTGCGCGGACTTCGAGTCCACCAACGGGGACCAGATCGAGCAGTGGCTCGAGCAGGGCGAGGTCACGGTCGAGTACCGGATGGTGGACTACCTGAGCGCCCCGAACAACCAGAACTACTCGGCCCGCGCCGCCAACGCCGCGTACTGTGTGGCGGACCAGAAGCCCGAGGCCTACAACGGCTTCGTATCCGCCCTGTTCGCCGCCTACGACGAGCACCAGGGCAAGGGCCTGGACAACGCGGCGCTCACGCAGCTCGCGCAGGAGCACGGCGCGGACATCGCCTCCTGCGTCGAGGACGGCACGTTCCGCTCCGCGGTCGAGTACACCACCCGCCAGGCGCGCGCCGCCGGCGTGGCCGGCACCCCCACCGTGTTCGTGGACGGGAAGAACTGGGCGCTCGACGGCGAGGACAAGACCTTCATCGAATGGGCGGGCGCCAAGATCGCCGGCTGACCCGGCGCCGAGGTCCGCGGGGCGTCCCCACGCGGGGACGCCCCGCGTCGTCCGCCCGGGCCTTGTACGCTGGGAGGGTCGGCCGCGGCGCCCCCGGGCGCCGGCCGCAGGCCTCCTTAGCTCAGCTGGCCAGAGCAGCTGCCTTGTAAACAGCAGGTCGCCGGTTCGAATCCGGCAGGGGGCTCCACCCCACCGCGGGCCCGACGGCGCCGCGCACCTCCGCCGGGAGGGCGCGGCGCCGTCGTCGTGTCCGGCGCGGGCCGACGCTGGGGTGCCGCTGTGCGCGCCCCGACCATCCGCCCGGCTTGGCTGGCGGATCCGCCAGAGATGCCTCGACCATCCGCCAGACTTCGGCCCGCGGCCTCGTCGTGACGGAATCGTGACCTTACCGTGATCCCAGTCACCCCGGCCCGAGCCCCTCGGGCACCCGCATCCGGTGGCCCAGAACTCCGAGGAGATCCCGTGCAGTCCTCCCCACCCCGCAGCACCCGCCGCCGCATCGGCGCCCTCGTGGCCGGCGCCGTCCTCGCCGGCGGGACCCTGACCTCGTCCCCCGCGCTCGCGGCCCCCTCCGGCGACGCCCCCGCCGCACCGGCAGCCACCCCGACCGCCGCCTCGCCCCTGGCGGCGGCGCAGGTCGAGGACCCGAACGCCGACGGCTACGACTCCTTCATCGTCACCTACAAGGAGACCGCCGCCACCGCCCACGCGAAGGGCCGAGCCAACGCCTGGGGCAAGGCCGCGAAGGAGGCCGGCGTCTCCGTGAAGGAGCTGCGTGAGACCGCGCTCGGCTCCCGCGTGATCAAGGCGGACCGCAAGCTGGACCAGGCCGAGTCCGCGAAGTTCATGGCCGACCTGAAGGCCTCCGGGGCGGTCGAGGCCGTGGAGCCGGACGCCATCCTCACCGCCACCGGCCTGAGTCCCGTGGACGCCCTCTACTCGCAGCAGTGGGGCTTCACCGGCACCCACGGCATGCGGGTCCCCGGTGCGTGGGACCGCACGACGGGCTCCGGTGTGACCGTGGCCGTCATCGACACCGGCATCACCTCCCACCCGGACCTCGACCGCAACGTCGTGCCCGGCTACGACTTCATCTCCGACGGCCGGGCGGCGCGCGACGGCGGGGGCCGCGACTCCAACCCGCGCGACGAGGGCGACTGGTACGCCGCCGGCGAGTGCGGCACCGCCGGTGCCTCCGACTCCTCGTGGCACGGCACCCACGTGGCGGGCACCGTCGCGGCCGTGGCCGACTCCCAGGGTGTCGTCGGCGTGGCCCCGAACGCGAAGATCCAGCCCATCCGCGTGCTCGGCAAGTGCGGCGGTTCGCTGTCCGACATCGCCGACGCGGTCGTGTGGGCCGCCGGCGGCACCGTGGCGGGCGTGCCGGCCAACCCGAACCCGGCGGACGTCATCAACATGTCCCTCGGCGGCTCCGGCATGTGCGGCACCACCTACCAGAACGCGATCAACGCGGCCGTCTCCCGCGGCGTGCCCGTCGTCGTGGCGGCGGGCAACGAGAACCAGCCCGCCGCCAACGTGCGCCCGGCCAACTGCCGGAACACCATCGTGGTGGCCGCCTCCACCTCGCAGGGAGCCCGCGCTTCGTTCTCGAACTACGGCTCCGTCGTGGACGTGACCGCCCCGGGCGCGAACATCATCTCGACCGTGAACAACGGCGCCACCACCCCGACGACGGCCGGCCACGCCGCCTACAACGGCACCTCGATGGCCACCCCGCACGTCGCGGGCCTGGCCGCCCTGCTGCTGGCCGAGCAGCCGAGCCTCACCCCGGCCCAGGTCGAGTCCACCCTCACGTCCACGGCCCGGTCCATGCCGGTGACCTGCTACGCAGGCTGCGGCGCCGGTCTGGCGGACGCCACCAGGGCGGTCTCCTCCCTCGGCGGCAGCTCCTGACCGGGGCCCGCTCCGGGCGCCGGGGCCTCGTTGGTCGCCCAGGGCGGTTTCGAGCCCGGCGCCACGCTGACCGACGCCTGACGTGCTCGTCGGCTCTCGACGGCCGCTCCGCCGTGCGCGGGGCGGCCGTCGCCCGGGTGGACAGGCGACGCCGCCTGAGGTATCGTTCTTCGAGTTGTCACCCCGATGGGGCGACGCCCGGATCTTTAGCTCAGTTGGTTAGAGCGTTCGCTTCACACGCGAGAGGTCGCTGGTTCGAGTCCAGTAAGATCCACCGCAGCAGGGCCCTCCTCCGGGAGGGCCCTTTCGCATCCCCGGGCCGCGGTGCCGAAGGCCCCGGCGGGGGAGGTGTCGGCGTGGTTGGATGGACGCGTCGGCGGGGCTCGGCCCACCGCCGTGGCGCGTCCAGCGCCCGCATACGGAAGGAGAGGGTGAGCCGCATGGAGCAGGAGGGCACCCAGGAGCCGGCGCGGTTCGACCCCCGCATCGCGGAGCCCCCGGCCGTCCCCACGCTCATCCCCGTGCTGCGCCCGGCCGGCGCCGAGGACGCCGCCGCTGTCGGCGACCTCGCGATCGACCCGGAGGACCCCGGCCTGCTCGACCTCGACCCGGCGGAGTCGGCCCACCCGGCCGCGGCCGCGGTCGCCGTCGAGCCGACGGAGCCGCTGCCGCCCGTGGTCCGCCCCGCCGCCGCCGATCCGGAGCCGGAGCCGGAGGAGCCGGCAGAGCCGGAGGCGGAGACGCTGCCGGAACCGGCCGCGGACGCGCCCCTGACCGAGCCGCCGCTGTCCGAGCAGGTGCCCACCTCCGTCCTGGCCCCCGCGGACGCCGACGGCGCCCTGCCCGCTCCGGACGTGATCCCCGCGCCGGACATCACCGTCCCGGACCCGGTGGTCCCCGTGGGCCCGCCCGAGAAGCGCGGGCGTCGGCGGGGCCGGCGCTCCCGTGAGGTCTTCGTCGAGAACCTGCCGACGCAGGCGCTCGTGCTGGCCGACCGCCTGCACTCCTCGCCGTATGGGCGCCGCATGCGCTCCACGCTGCAGCAGCGTCGCGCGGAGGCGCAGGCCCTCGAGGCCCGCACCACCCTGGACTTCGCGCTCAAGCTGGGCGAGACGATGTTCAGCTTCGGCGCGGCCTCGCTGGACGTGGAGACCTCGATCATCGTGGCCACGCAGGCCTACGGGATCCTCGAGACCGAGGTGGACCTGACCAACCAGTCCATCTCCCTGAACTACGCGCCCGACTCCTCACGCGGCGAGGCCCCGTTCACCCTCCAGCGGGTGGTCCGCTCGTCCTCGGTGAACTTCGAGGGGCTCGTGGCCGTCCACCGGCTCGTCGAGGAGATCGCCGCGGGCGAGGTGGACCGGGCCGAGGCCCAGCGCCGGCTCGTGGAGATCCGGCATCAGCCCAAGCCGTTCCCCGCCGTCTTCGAGGTCCTCTTCTCCGGCGTGTTCGTGGCCTGCTTCGTGCCGTTCATCGGCGGGACCTGGACGGGCGCGGCCCTGGGCATGGTCTCCACCTGGCTGGTCTTCTGGCTCAAGGTCCAGGCGGACAAGGCGCGCTTCCCGGAGATCTTCTCCACGATGTTCGGGGCGATCACGGCCACGGTGATCGCGCTGATGGCCCACGCCCTCGACCTGCCGGTCAACCCGGCGCTGGTGATCGCCGGCGGCATCATGATGCTCCTGCCCACGGCGAGGTTCGTCACCGCGGTGCAGGACGCCATCCACGGCTTCCCGGTGACCGCCGCGGGCCGCTTCCTCTCCGCGCTGCTCGTGTTCGCCGGCGTGATGGCCGGGATCATGATCGCCGTGGGCATCGGGGATCTCCTGGGATTCGAACAGCTGGACCTGGCCGAGGCGGGGACGCTGAGCTATCCGCCGCTGCTGCTGCTGGGCCTCGTGATGGCCGCGGGCATGGCGGACGCGGTGGTGGAGCAGTCGCGGTGGCCGCAGATCCTGGCCTGCGGTCTCGTGTCCGGGGCCGGCTTCGGCGCGTACCTGGCCGCGCAGCAGGTCGGGGTCAGCGACCGGCTGGTGCCCGCGGTCGCCGCGGCGGCGGTCGGGTTCCTCGGCCGCCTGGTGGCCCAGCGGCTCGCAGCCCCGGCGCTCGTGATCGTCCTGCCGTCCATGCTGTTCCTGCTTCCCGGACTCACCATGTTCCGGTCCGTCTACGGGTTCACCGTGGAGACCGGGGCCACGCTGCTGGGCGTCGAGGGACTGTTCAACGCCGCGGTCATCGTCGTGGCGATCGCGGCCGGCGTCGCCTTCGGCAACACCCTGGCCAAGCCGATCACCGACCGGATGGGCACGCTGCTGCCCACCGAGCTCGTGATGCACCAGCGCGGCTGACCGGCGGCCCGGCTCAGTCGGGCAGGCGCCAGTCCACCGGGGCCGCGCCGGCCGCCTCGAGGAGCCGGTTCACCCGGCTGAACGGCCGGGAGCCGAAGAACCCGCGGTGGGCGCTCAGGGGCGAGGGATGCGGGGACTCCACGACGCCGGCCCCCGCCGCCGTCAGCAGCGGCGCCATGCGCCGCGCGTCGGCTCCCCACAGCAGCCCCACGAGCGGGGTGCCGCGCGCGCAGAGGGCCCGCACCGCGGCCTCCGTGATCTGCTCCCAGCCGAGGCCGCGGTGGCTGCCGGGTGCGCCGGCCCGCACGCTGAGGGCGCGGTTCAGCAGCAGCACGCCCTGGTCCGTCCACGCGGAGAGGTCGCCGTGGGCGGGCGGGGCGATGCCGAGGTCGTCGTGCAGCTCCCGGTGGATGTTGGCCAGGGAGCGGGGCAGCGGCCGCACGTGGCGGTCCACCGCGAAGCTCAGGCCGATCGGATGGCCCGGCGTCGGGTAGGGGTCCTGGCCCAGCACGACGACGCGGACGTCCGCGAACGGCTGACGGAACGCCCGCAGGATGTGCTCCGGCGCCGGCAGCACCTGCTCTCCGGCCGCCCGGCGGGCCCGCAGCCGCTCGCCGACCTGCTCGAACGCGGCGGCCTGCGGGGCGAGGGCCGCCTCCCAGCCCGGATCCAGGGGCGCGATGAACTCCATGCCCCGAGGGTAGACCGGGTGGGTACAGTGGCCGCCATGTCCCACCCCACGCCCGTCTCGCCCGATCCGGCCCCGGACGAGGGTGCCCGCGCGCGGGCGCGACGGGACGAGCTGACGGACCTGGAGCGTGCGGTCCTGGACCTGGAGGCCGCAACCTGGCGGTACGGCGGGGCCAAGGACCACGCCGTCCGAGAGCGTCTGGGGCTGCCTCCGACCGCCTATTATCAGGTGTTGAACGGATTGCTGGACCGTGAGGCCGCCCTGGCCTACCGACCCCTGCTGGTCACGCGGCTGCTGCGCAAGCGCGGCACCCGCAGCCGGGCCCGGAGGGGACCCGCGGATCCGGCGCCGTCCACGCCCGCTTCCCGCCAGGAGAACTGACCCATGGCCTACCAGCCCGACCGCTTCGACGAGGTCCCCGAGTACACGGACCAGCGCGGCGCGCACCGCGAGTCCTTCGCCGCTGCCGGCGCGACCGCCGCGGGCGGGGGTCGCCGCCTGAGCCCGCTGCTCTGGGTGGCCGGCCTCGTCCTGCTCGCCGGCCTGTTCGTGGGCGTCGTCCTGCCGTGGCTCACCGGCGACCGCTCCGAGCCCGTCGCCGCCGAGAGCTCGACGACGGCCCCGGCGGTCGAGCCGTCGACGTCGGCGTCGTCCGAGTCCTCCTCGGCGTCCTCCGCGTCGGCGTCGACTGCATCCGCGACCGAGTCCGCCACCCCGTCCGAGGACACGGCGGAGGCGTCCCGTTCCGCGGCTGCGGCCGCGGCTGAGTCCTCGCGGGTGGCGCAGGAGGCGGCCGCCGCAGAGGCCGCCGAGTCGTCCCAGGCTGCCGCGTCGTCCCGGGCCGCCGCGGAGGCACAGGCGGCGGAGGCCTCGCGTTCCGAGGCCGCCGCGCAGTCCGCAGAGGCGTCCCGGTCGGCGGCGGCCGTCCAGGCGGCGGAGTCCTCGCGCGCCGCCGCGTCCCGTTCGGCCGCCGCGGCGGAGGCCTCGCGCTCGCAGTCCGCGGCCGCGTCGAGCTCTCGTGCGGCCGCGCAGTCTGCGGCCGCGTCGAGCTCTCGTGCAGCCGCGCAGTCCGCGGCCGTGCGCGGCACCCACGTCACCGTGTACAACGCGACCCGCACCCAGGGCCTCGCCGCCTCCTACGCGCAGCGGCTCACGGGCGCCGGCTACACCTCGGTGGACGCGAAGAACTGGAGCGGCTACGGCATCCAGTCCTCCACCGTCCTGTACAACGGCTCGGCCAACAAGGCCGCCGCCGAGGCGGTCGGCAAGGAGCTCGGCTTCCCGGTCATGCAGACCCCGAACCTGCAGGTGAACGGTATCGCGGTGGTCGTCACCAGCTGATCCGCCCGTCGTGCGGCCGTGCCGGCCGCGCACCCTTTCCGGCCCCCGGCGGGGCGCCTTCCGAGGCGTTCTGCCGGGGGCCGTCCGCCGTCCGCGGAAGGGCGGGCCCCGCACTGCGGACCCTTTGCACTCTCCCGGTGCGAGTGCTCATAATGGGGTTAGCACTCCGAAGGCGCGACTGCCAGCCGTACCCCGGTCGGCCCGGCGCCGTGGAGGAGGACCTGTCCACCGGTGAGGCCCCCAGGGGCCGTCCGTCGCGGGCACCGGCGCGGGTCAGCCACCAGCAGTAGGAAGCCGACGTCCAGAAAGGACCTGCACATGGCCAAGACCATCGCATTCGACGAAGAGGCCCGCCGCGGCCTGGAGAAGGGCCTGAACACCCTGGCCGACGCCGTGAAGGTGACCCTCGGCCCCCGCGGCCGCAACGTGGTGCTGGAGAAGAAGTGGGGCGCCCCCACCATCACCAACGACGGCGTCTCCATCGCCAAGGAGATCGAGCTCGAGGACCCGTACGAGAAGATCGGCGCGGAGCTCGTCAAGGAGGTCGCCAAGAAGACCGACGACGTCGCCGGCGACGGCACCACCACCGCCACCGTGCTGGCCCAGGCGCTGGTCCGCGAGGGCCTGCGCAACGTGGCCGCGGGCGCCGACCCGCTGTCCCTGAAGCGCGGCATCGAGAAGGCCGTGGAGGCCGTCACCTCCGAGCTGCTCTCCGCCTCCCGCGAGATCGAGACCAAGGACCAGATCGCGGCCACCGCCTCGATCTCCGCCGCGGACAAGCAGATCGGCTCCCTCATCGCCGAGGCCCTGGACAAGGTCGGCAAGGAGGGCGTCATCACCGTCGAGGAGTCCAACACCTTCGGCCTCGAGCTCGAGCTCACCGAGGGCATGCGCTTCGACAAGGGCTACATCTCCGGTTACTTCGTGACCGACGCGGACCGCCAGGAGGCCGTCCTCGAGGATCCCTACATCCTCATCGTCAACTCGAAGATCTCCTCCGTGAAGGACATGGTGGCGATCCTCGAGAAGGTCATGCAGTCGGGCAAGCCGCTGCTGATCATCGCCGAAGACGTCGAGGGCGAGGCCCTGGCCACCCTCGTGGTCAACAAGATCCGCGGCACCTTCAAGTCCGTGGCCGTGAAGGCCCCGGGCTTCGGTGACCGCCGCAAGGCCATGCTCGCCGACATCGCCATCCTCACCGGCGGCCAGGTCATCTCCTCCGAGGTGGGCCTGTCCCTGGAGAACGCGACCCTCGACCTGCTGGGCACCGCCCGCAAGGTGGTCGTCACCAAGGACGAGACCACCATCGTGGAGGGTGGCGGCGACGCCGAGCAGATCGCCGGCCGCGTGGCCCAGATCCGCTCCGAGATCGAGAACACCGACTCGGACTACGATCGCGAGAAGCTGCAGGAGCGCCTCGCCAAGCTGGCCGGCGGCGTGGCCGTCATCAAGGCCGGCGCGGCCACCGAGGTGGAGCTCAAGGAGCGTAAGCACCGCATCGAGGACGCCGTGCGCAACGCCAAGGCCGCCGTGGAGGAGGGCATCGTCGCCGGCGGCGGCGTGGCCCTGATCCAGGCCGGCGCCAAGGCGTTCGGCGGCCTGCAGCTCGAGGGCGACGAGGCCACCGGCGCGAACATCGTGAAGGTCGCCATCGAGGCCCCGCTGAAGCAGATCGCCTTCAACGCCGGCCTGGAGCCCGGCGTCGTGGCGGACAAGGTCAAGACCCTCGACGACGGTCACGGCCTGAACGCCGCCACCGGCGAGTACGAGGACCTGCTGGCCGCCGGCATCAACGACCCGGTGAAGGTGACCCGCTCGGCCCTGCAGAACGCCGCGTCCATCGCGGGCCTGTTCCTGACCACCGAGGCCGTCGTCGCGGACAAGCCCGAGAAGGCCGCCGCCGGCGCCGAGGGCATGGACCCGATGGGCGGCATGGGCGGCATGATGTGATCAGCCGCTGAGCCGGCCCGGCCCGTTCGGGCGCCCAGCCAGCGAGGCCCGTCTCCCCGTCCGGGGAGGCGGGCCTCGCCGCGTCCGGGGCCGGCACCGGGGCGCCCCGCTCAGGCCGACAGCGCGGCTCGTTCCGCCGCCAGGTTGCGGCGGGCGGCGGCCTCCCAGCGCGTTCGGCCGGGCGCGGTCCGATACAGCCGCTCGGCGTCCAGCAGGGCGTCCAGCACCGCGCCGCGACCGCGGGCCCAGTCCGCGTCGGACACGTGCGCGTAGTCCTGCCGGACCGCGGCCACGTAGCGGGCGTAGGCCTCGGGGGAGCGGCCGAGGACCTCGAGGTCCGCGTCCGAGAGCACCGCCCCGGCCGCGTCGTGCGGGGCGGGGTCGTGGGCGGCGGTGAGCAACACGAGGCGCGCCACCTCGTCGACGACGTCGGCCGGCACCGCCAGCCGCGGGTCGGTGAGCACGTCCCGGGCCAGGGCGGCCGAGTCCGCCTCGTCCTGGCCGGCGGGCGCGGCGGGGTCCCCGACGTAGACGGCGTCGTGGAACCACGCGGCCAGGCGGACCGCACGCGGATCCGGCCCGGCCTTCGCCCCCGCCCGCTCGAGCAGGTCCACGGACTCGAGCACCGCGAGCAGGTGGGCCGGGTCGTGGTAGTGCCGATGCGGCTCCGCCCAGCGGGCCAGCAGGTCGCGTCCCGCCGTCGTCACCGCGTCCGGGCTCGCCGCCGTGCCCTCGAACAGCCGCGCCCAGCGCCGGGCGAGGACGACGTCGCGCTTCTCGGCGCGGCTCCGGGCGGGCACGCGCAGCCCCGAGGCGGCGAGGCGGCGCACCAGCTCCCGTCCGGTGACGGGCACCGCCCCGCGGGCCACGAGCTCGGCGCGTCGGTGCGCGGGCACGTCGTAGTGGTCCCGGTCGAAGGCCCGCTCCGAGAGCCCCGCCGCCCGCGCGAACGCGTGGAGCTCCTCGAGGGAGGCGTCGGAGACGAGGTGGGAGAACACGGTGCCGTGGGCGGGCCACGCGGGCGGGTCGATCAGGACGGTCATGCCCCCACTCTAGGAAGCACGGACCGGGGCGCGGCCGGCCGGCCGCACCCCGGACCGTTCCGGGCGCTCAGAACCGGAACATCGCGGCGTTGGCGGTCTCCGCGTCCTGGTACTGGGTGGCGGCGGCGTCCATCGCGCGGCGGATGCCCGCCAGGGACTCCTCCACGCGCTGCTGGGTGGCGCGCCACTCGGTGAGCACACCCTGGAAGTTCGCGGCCGCCTGGCCGCGCCAGGTGTCCTGCAGCTGGCGCAGGTTGGCCTCCATGGTGCTCACCTCCGCCTGGAGGCGGCCGATGGAGCCCTCCACCGCCCCGCTCTTGGCCCGCAGGTCCTCGACGTCGATCTGCACGATGCTCATGTGACTGTCCCCTCTGATGAGTGCTGATGGGCGGCGGGTGCCGCCGGGCACCACGCTAGGGACGCGCGTCGCGCCCGGCCGCCGGGTCGTCCCCGCCTGGGGACGGGGCGTCGGCCTGAGGCGCCTGTGCAGGAGCAGACACCCGGCGGCGGCGCTCGGCCGAGGCGCGACGGAACCGCTCCGCCGCCCGCAGCAGGCGGCTGCGCCGGGCGGCGTCCGCGGCGCTGGCGCCGGCGCCCGACGGCGCGGTCTGGGCGAGAGGGCCGGTGGGTGGGCCGGCCGCGTCGTCGTCGGTGTCCCGTGCGGACGGGCGCTCGTCCTCGACGTCCTCGTCCGCCTCGTCCTCGAACGGCGCCCACGGCAGGTGGACGGAGAAGGTGGCGCCGCCGCCCTCGGTCTCCAGCAGCCGGACGGAGCCGCCGTGCTGGGCCACGATCGCCGCGACGATGGCCAGGCCGAGCCCCGTGCCGCCCGTCTCGCGGTGCCGGGAGGTGTCCGCGCGGTAGAACCGCTCGAAGATGCGGGCGCGGTCGTCCTCGGACACGCCCGGCCCGTGGTCACGGATCTCGATCACGGAGCTGCGGCCCGCGCCGTCCGCCCCGGCCTGGCCGCCGAGGTGGTCGACGGTGCCGACCGCGATCTCGATGGGGGTGCCGGCGGGGGTGTAGCGCAGGGCGTTGGCCATGAGGTTCACCACCACCTGGCGCATCCGGTTCTCGTCGCCGAGGATGGGCGCCGGGGCCGCCCGGTCGCCGTCGGGGCCCACGAGGGTGACCTTGCGGTCCGGGGCGTTCACGGAGGCGTCCATCATGGAGTCCATCGCGAGGATGAGCAGGTCCACCGGGGCGTGCTCGAGGGGGCGCTGCTCGTCGAGGCGGGCCAGGGTGAGCAGGTCCTCCACGAGGCGGGTCATGCGGGTGGCCTCGGACTCGATGCGCTGCATGGCGGCGGCGACGTCCTCCTCCTCGCGCAGCCCGCCGTGCCGGTACAGCTCGGAGAATCCGCGGATGGTGACCAGGGGGGTGCGCAGCTCGTGGGAGGCGTCCTGCACGAAGCGGCGCATCTTGTCCTCGGAGATCTCCTTGTCCCGGAACGCGGACTCGATGTGCGCGAGCATGGCATTGAGGGAGCGGGAGAGCCGGCCCACCTCGGTGTCGGGCGCCGCGCTCTCCACGCGCTGGCTCAGGTCGCCGGCGGCGATCTTGGCGGCGGTGCGCTCCACGCGGTTCAGGGTGCGGAACGCGCGCTGGACCGCCAGGTTGGCCACGATCACGGTGCCCGCCGTCGCGAGCAGGCCGATGGTCACGACGATCGAGGTGACGCGCTCGACGGAGGAGGTCACGCTCTGCAGGGGAAGGGCCACGGCCATGGTGCCGTCGCCGCTGCTGAGCCCGTACAGCTGCACGCGCCAGCCGCTCGAGTCCGGCTGTGTGCCGGGCACCTCGAAGGAGGCGGAGCCGCGCTCCAGGGCCTCGGCCGGGGTGATGTCCGGCAGGGCCGGCTCGTCCGCACCCGGCATCACCGGGGTCTGGACGACCCGCGCGCCCTCGTTGTCCCACACGACGCCGTAGAAGCGCAGGATGGGCAGCTGCGGCATGTAGTACTCGCCGGTCTGGGCGACGTTGGCCAGGTACATCGAGACGGTGTCCCGGTTGGCGGCCATGTCCTCGTCCAGCTGGCGCACCGCCTCCTGGCGGAACAGCACCGCGGTCGCCACGGCGGTCACGGCGACCAGGGCCAGCATGAGCGCCGCGATCATCACGACCAGCTTGGTGCGCAGGGACTGCCCCTGCCACGCGCCCCTCAGCCAGGCGCGCGGATGGCGGACGCGGGCCGCCGCGGCGTCGAGCCGCGCACGCACGTCAGCGCTTGTCCGCGGTGCGGAGCATGTAGCCGACGCCGCGCTTGGTGTGGATCATCTTCTCGCGGCCGCCGACGTCGATCTTGCGGCGCAGGTAGGAGATGTAGGACTCGACGATCGAGGCGTCCCCGTTGAAGTCGTACTCCCACACGTGGTCCAGGATCTGGGCCTTCGAGAGCACCCGGTTCGGGTTCATCATGAGGTAGCGCAGCAGCTTGAACTCGGTGGGGGAGAGCTCCACGACCTCGCCGCCGCGGCGGACCTCGTGCGCGTCGTCGTCGAGCTCGAGATCGTCCACGCGCAGCACCGCCGCGTCGTCGTCGTCGAGGGAGGCAGTGCGGCGCAGCACGGCGCGGATGCGGGCGACCACCTCGTCGAGGGAGAACGGCTTGGTCACGTAGTCGTCACCGCCGACCGTCAGGCCGGTGATCTTGTCCTCGGTGCCGTCCCGCGCGGTGAGGAACACGACGGGGAAGTGACGGCCGGCGGAGCGCAGGCGGCGGGTCACGGTGAAGCCGTCCATGTCCGGGAGCATCACGTCCAGCACGGCCAGGTCCGGCTGGAACTCCTCGGCGGCGTCCAGGGCCTCCCGGCCGTTGGCCGCGGCCGTGACCTCGAAGCCGGCGTAGCGCAGGGACGTGGAGAGCAGCTCGCGGATGTTGGGCTCGTCGTCCACCACCAGGAGGCGTGCTTCGGGGTTCTGAGGCTGCATGGGGCCCAGTCAACCGCCCCGACCTGGGAACACCCTGAAAGGGTGCTGGATGTCACGGGGCGTCGTTGGCCCGACGGCTCAGGGGCGCGAGCGCCGGACGGCGCCCAGCACCACGTGCAGCAGCATCAGGCCGAAGCCGACGGGCAGGCCGAACAGCGCGAGCGCGAACAGCGCCGGGGACGCCGGCCACGCCAGGAAGTACGCGACCAGCAGGGCCACCAGGGCCAGAGCGGACACCGCCGTCACGGCCACGCCCAGCACCAGGACGACGCCACGACCGCCCCGGTGATCGGCGGGGTCGGCGGCGGGCGCGGAGGCGGGGAGGGTGGAGGTCCGAGGCATGCCCGCCACTCTAGTCGGGCTATCCTGGGAGGTCATTGACGACCACGTCCTCCGCCGTCCCCTCCGGGCGCACGGCCAGGCTGGTCCCACCGATGCCGCGGCGCACCGCCACGCCGGTGCCGGACCCCGCCGACCCGAGACGAGAGCACGGCCGCCCCTGCGGCGCCGGCCCGACGCGGTGGACCCACATGACGAGGAGCAGGTGACGCACATGCCCACCGGGCGCATCAAGTTCTACGACTCGACCAAGGGCTTCGGGTTCGCCCAGACGGACGAGGGCGAGGAGGTCCACGTGCCCGCCTCGGCCCTGCCGGCCGGGGTGACCGAGCTGCGCGGAGGCACCCGCGTGGAGTTCGGCGTGGCCGAGGGCCGCCGCGGCAAGCAGGCGCTCTCGCTGCGCGTGCTCGACGCCGCACCCTCGGTGGTCCGCAACCACCGACCCGGCGCCACCGAGATGGCCGTCCTCATGGAGGACCTCATCACGTGGCTGGACCAGACCTCCAACGGCCTGCGCCGCGGCCGCTACCCCCAGCGCGCCCAGGCGCAGAAGATGGCGCAGGTGCTGCGCCGTGTCGCCGACGATCTGGAGGCCTGAGCCATGACCACCCACGACGACGCCCCGCGCGTCGACCACCGGAGCCCCGACGCCGAGCCCGCGCCCGCGGAGGAGAGGGCGGCCGTGCCGCCCGCGCGTCGCCGGGCCCCGCGCCGCGACGAGCTGCTCGCCGCCGCCGTGGACGCCGCCCGCGCGGGGCTGGCCGGGCTGGCCGCCCCGGACGAGGTGGGGGAGCACGTGGACGTGCTCGTGGACGACGACCGGCTCCTGACGCACCGCTTCGCGTGCCGCATGCCCGGCTACGCGGGCTGGCTCTGGTACGTGACGATCGCCCGGGCCCCACGCGCCAAGCAGGTCACCGTGTGCGAGACCGGCCTCATGGCGGGGGAGGGTGCGCTCGTGGCGCCCCCGTGGGTGCCGTACGCCGAGCGCGTGAACGAGGAGGAGCGCGAGCGGCTCAAGGCCGTGGCCGAGGGCCGTGTGCCCGGCGCCCCGGCGCCTGAGACCGCGCCGGACGACCGCGGCTGAGACGGCGCGCCCCGGCTGACCCGCCGGGGCGGACACGCAACGGGCCCGCGGTGGAGTCCCCCGCGGGCCCGTGTCCCCGTCCGGGGACGGCTCAGGCCAGGCGCTCGACCACGTGGTCGATGCAGCGCAGCAGTGCCGCGACGTCCTCGGGCTCGATCGCGGCGAAGGTCGCGATCCGCAGCTGGTTCCGGCCGAGCTTGCGATAGGGCTCCACGTCCACCACGCCGTTCGCGCGCAGGGCCTGGGCGACCGCCGCCGCGTCGACGTCGTCGGAGAAGTCGACGGTGCAGACCACGGCGGAGCGGTCCTCGGACCGGGCCACAAAGGGCGTGGCGAAGGACGACGCCTCGGCCCACGCGTACACGCGCGAGGAGGAGTCGGCGGTGCGGGCGGTCATCGCGTCCAGCCCGCCCTGACCGTTCATCCAGCGCAGCTGCGCGTCCAGCATGACGAGCGTGGCCAGCGCGGGCGTGTTGTAGGTCTGGTCCTTGAGGGAGTTCTCCACGGCCGTGGCCAGGTCCAGGAACGCCGGGATCCAGCGGCCGGACTCCTTGATCTCCGCGACCCGCGCCAGGGCCCGCGGGGAGAACAGCGCGAGCCACAGACCGCCGTCGGACGCGAAGTTCTTCTGCGGCGCGAAGTAGTACACGTCCGCCTCGGACACGTCCACCGGCAGGCCGCCCGCGGCCGAGGTGGCGTCGACGACGACCAGCGCGTCCTCGTCGATGCCCGCGGGGCGGACGACGGGCGCCATCACGCCGGTGGAGGTCTCGTTGTGCGGCCACGCGTACACGTCGACCCCGGCCACGGCCTCCGGCTCGGGGCGGGTGCCCGGCTCGGAGGTGCGGATGTCCGACGGCGCCAGGAACGGCGCCTGGTCGGTGGCCTTGGCGAACTTCGAGCCGAACTCGCCGAAGCTCAGATGCTGGGCGCGCTCGCGGACCAGGCTGAAGGCGGCCGCGTCCCAGAACGCGGTGGAGCCGCCGACGCCGAGGATCACCTCGTAGCCCTCCGGCGCCGAGAACAGCTCGGCGACGCCTGACCGGACGCTCGCCACCAGGTCCTTGACCGGCTTCTGACGGTGCGACGTGCCGAGCAGCCCGGCTGCGTCCTGGAGCGCGCTCAGCTGCTCGGGGCGGACCTTGGAGGGGCCGGCGCCGAAGCGGCCGTCGGCCGGCAGCAGGTCCTGGGGGATGGTGATCTCGGCGGGGGAGGTCATGCGTGCTCCTGACGCTTCGGGGTCGCGGGTCGCGCCCATTCTCCCGCGCCCGGGACCACCGGCCGTCCACGTGACTCACGCCTCGCTAGGATGTCCGGGACGAAGAGCCCGAGGGAAGAGGACGTGCCATGACGGATCTGATCGACACCACCGAGATGTACCTGCGCACGATCCTCGAGCTCGAGGAGGAGGGCATCCCCCCGCTGCGCGCCCGCATCGTCGAGCGTCTGGAGCACTCCGGCCCCACCGTCTCCCAGACCGTGGCCCGCATGGAGCGGGACGGGCTGGTGCACGTGGGCGCGGACCGTCGGCTGGAGCTGACCGTGGCGGGCCGCGAGCGGGCCGTGTCCGTGCTGCGCAAGCACCGCCTGGCCGAGCGCCTGCTCGCGGACGTGATCGGCCTCGAGTGGGAGCTCGTCCACGAGGAGGCCTGCCGCTGGGAGCACGTGATGAGCGACCAGGTGGAGCGCCGCCTGCTCACGCTCCTGGAGAACCCCACCGAGACCCCCTACGGCACCCCGATCCCGCCCCGGCCCGAGCAGGCCTCCGCCGAGGACTGGAGCCGCGACATGGGCCTGGCGGGCGCCCGGCTCTCCGAGGAGGCCGCCACCGCCGGCCGGTTCCGCGTCCGCGGGCTGGCCGAGGGCGTGCAGACCGACCCCGAGCTGCTGGCCCAGCTGGCCGGCGCCGGCGTGACCCCCGGCCGCGTGGTGCGTGCCGAGGCCGCCCGCGACGCCGGGTACATCCGGGTCGAGGGCGAGGCGGAGGACGGCGCGGCCGCGGACGGCGGGGCCCTCGAGCTGGCCGAGGCCACGGCCGCGCACGTGTGGGTCGAGCGTCTCGACGGCTGAGGCGCGGCGCGCCGTCGTCGTGCGTGACGGGGGCGTGATGGCCCGGTGACGGGCCGGTGAACCTCTTCCGCCGCCGCAGGCGACACGTGGCGCGCCGATGCACCCGCGTCTAGCGTGGAGACACGACGCCCCTGTGTCCCCACGCTTCCGAGGCCCCCGATGCGCACACTCGTCCTCAACGCCGGCTACGAACCCCTCTCGGTCGTCTCCGACCGCCGGGCGCTGCTGCTCGTGGCCACCGGCAAGGCGAGCGTGCTCGAGGACGCCGGTGACCCGATGCGCAGCCCCACCCGCGCGTGGGGCCGACCCCTCGTGATCCTGCTGCACCAGTACATCCGGGTGCCCCACACGGATGCGGCCCCGGTCTCCCGCAAGGGCGTGCTGCGCCGGGACGGACACCGCTGCGCCTACTGCGGCGCCCACGCCACCACCGTGGACCACGTGCGGCCGCGCTCGCGGGGCGGCGAGAACTCGTGGGAGAACCTCGTGGCCTGCTGCCTGCGCTGCAACGGGGCGAAGGCGGACCGCTCGCTCGAGGCCCTGGGCTGGCGGCTGCGGGTGGAGCCGGTGCGCCCGCGCGGGGCCCAGTGGCGGATCCGCGAGCTGGAGCGGCCCGCCGAAGCGTGGCGGGACTACCTGCGCCTGGCGGCCTGACGCCGGAAGCGGAATCGCGCCCGCCCGTGCCCGGCGGTTCCTAGACTCTCCAACGGTCGAGAGAGCGGAGGGGCCCATGAGCATGGAGTCGGCGGCACGGATGTCCATGATGCGGATGACCCGCGGGCAGTCCGACGCCCAGCAGAGCCTCGCCCGCGGCACGGTGCGCCGGACCATCGCGTTCGCGGGCCGGTACCGCACCCGCCTGATCGTGTTCGTCGCGGCGTCCATCGTGGGCGCGGTGCTCGGCGTGGCCTCGCCCGTGCTGGCCGGCGACGTCGTCAACGCGATCACCGGCGGCGCGGACCGCGGGCTCGTGGTGCGGCTGGCCCTGCTGATCGCCCTCGTGGCCGTGCTCGACGCGGCGCTGTCCGTGTTCACCAAATGGCTCTCCGCCGGGCTGGGGGAACGCGTCATCTACGACCTGCGCACCGCCGTGTTCGACCACGTGCAGCGCATGCCGGTGGCGTTCTTCCAGCGCACCCGCACCGGCGCGCTCGTCTCACGCCTGAACAACGACGTGATCGGGGCGCAGTCGGCGATCTCGCGGACGCTCTCCGGCGTCGTCGCGAACGTGGTGTCCGTCGCGCTGACCCTGGGCGTGATGGTGGCCACCAGCTGGCAGGTCACCGTCCTGTCCCTCGTGATGCTGCCGCTGTTCCTGCTGCCGGCCCGGGCGGTCGGCTCGAAGCTGGCGGGCCTGTCCCGCGAGCGGGCCGGGCACAACGCGGCCATGGGCGACCAGATGACCGAGCGGTTCTCCGCTCCCGGCGCCACACTCATCAAGCTCTTCGGCCGCCCCGCCGCCGAGTCCGCCGAGTTCGCCCGCCGCGCGGACCGCGTGCGCGCCACCGGCGTGGACATCTCCGTGCGCCAGGCCGTCTTCACCACGCTGCTCACCCTGGTCTCCGCGCTCGCGCTCGCGGCCGTGTACGGCGTGGGCGGGCTCCAGGCGATCGCGGGCACCCTCGACGCCGGCGACGTCGTCACCCTCGCCCTGCTGCTGACCCGCCTGTACGCCCCCCTGACCGCGCTGGCGAACGCCCGCGTGGAGATCATGAGCGCGCTCGTGAGCTTCGAGCGCGTGTTCGAGGTCCTGGACCTGGAGCCGCTCATCACGGAGCCCGCGCGGCCCGCGGCCCTGCCGGAGGGGCCCCTGTCCGTGCGGCTGCGGGACGTGCGCTTCGCCTACCCCACCGCGGAGCAGGTGTCCCTGGCCTCCCTCGAGGAGGTCGCCGTGCTGGACACGCGCGGCGGCGAGGAGGTGCTGCACGGGATCGACGTGGCCGTGCCCGCCGGGGCCACCGTGGCCCTCGTGGGCTCTTCGGGTGCGGGCAAGTCCACCATCGCCTCGCTCGTCACGCGCCTGCACGACGTCACCTCCGGCGCCGTCGAGATCGGCGACGTGGACGTGCGGGACCTCGCGTTCGCGGACCTGCAGCGGGCCGTGGGCATGGTGACCCAGGACGGCCACCTCTTCCACGAGACCGTGCGCGCCAACCTGACGCTGGCCCGCCCCGACGCGACGGACGAGCAGCTGTGGGACGCCGTCGAGCGGGCCCGCCTGCGCCCCGTGGTCGAGGCGCTGCCGGACGGGCTGGACACCGTGGTCGGCGAGCGCGGCTACCGCCTCTCCGGCGGCGAGCGGCAGCGCATGACGATCGCGCGGCTGCTGCTGGCGGCTCCGCGCGTCGTGGTGCTGGACGAGGCGACGGCGGCGCTGGACTCCACCAACGAACGCGCCATCCAGGAGGCGCTGGGGGAGGCGCTGGCCGGGCGGACCGCGATCGTGATCGCGCACCGGCTCTCCACCGTGCGCAGCGCGGACGAGATCCTCGTGGTCGAGGCCGGGCGGATCGTGGAGCGCGGCACGCACGCCGCGCTGCTCGCGGCGGGCGGGCGGTATGCGGAGCTCTACACCACGCAGTTCGCCGACGCGGAATGAGGCGGCGACCGGACCGGCCGCCCAGGTGCCCCAGGCCGGAATCGAACCGACGGCCTACCCTTTAGGAGAGGGTCGCTCTATCCAACTGAGCTACTGGGGCGCGGACCGTGCGTCGGTCCGGTGAGCGAGTCTAGCCGAGCCCTTCAGGCCGCCCGCGTGGCGCGACCACGACGGCGCCGCCCGGCCCACAGCATCACGGCCACCGCCAGCGCGAGCAGCGCCAGCAGGACCCAGCGGGTCAGCGTCAGGGCGGCGGCCAGGCCGGTGCCCGGGCCGCCGGCGGCGATCGCCTGCTCGATCGCGATGTTCTCGCAGATGTCCACGACCGCGAACAGCACGCCCAGCCCGAAGACGGCCCACTTGGCGCCGACGGGACGCAGGCGCCATGCGCCGACCGCGGTGACCGTCAGTGCCACGGCGATCGGGAAGATCACGCCGGCCGTCTTGTGCACCCAGTTCAGCTGGCCGCGGGCGTCCTCGTCCATGACCGCGGAGAGCGCGCGGATGTGGTCCTGCCCGTAGAACAGCAGGGAGTCCGGCATCGCCAGGCCGCCGCTGAGCTGGGTCATCTGCTGCAGCACCAGCAGATGGAGGTACGCGCCCACGAGCAGGGTGGTCACGATCAGCGCGCTCACCGGGATCGCCGGGCTGCCCTCGCGCTCAGCGGCCGCGGCGAGGTCCTCACGGACGTTGACGTCCCGCAGCGTGGGACGGGAGCGCGGGGACTCGGCGACCGGGCGCGCGGCGGGCCGCGACGGGCGCGGACGGGACTTGCGAGACTTCTGGGACACGGGGCACCTCCGCGGTCCATCCTCCCAGACCGGCCGAGCCGGTCCGGTCCCGCCCAGCCCCGCCCAGCCCAGCTCACTTTCGAACGTGAAATCGGGGTCATGGGAACTTTCGAACGCGAGATAGGCCCCACATCACGTTCGAAAGTGCGGGTGGGGGCGAGTCCGGGGCGGCTCAGTCCGCGTGGCGAGGCCGCGGGCGGGGGACCTGGGCGGGTGCGTCGGACGCCGGCTCGGTGGCCGGGGCCGGCCCCGCGGTGGACTGCGGCTCGGACGCCGGCTCGACGACCGGCAGGGGCGCCGTCGTCGGGGCGGGCTCGGCGGTCTGCGCCGGCACGGCGTCGGCCGCCTCCGGGACCGCTGCCCGGGTGCGTGGCCGCTCCCGGCCGCGTCCCGCCGTCGGGAACTCGAAGAGCCAGCGCACCCGTCGGTAGCCGAGCGCGAGGGCGAGCGGGACGAGGAACGTGAACGACGCGATGGCCACGTAGAAGTCGACCGGGCGGACCGCGGCGAGGTCGCGGAAGGCCGCCACCGCCAGGATCAGCACCGGCATGTGGGCGACGTAGAGGACCATCGAGCGGCGGCCGCAGAACTCGAGGAACGGCAGACGGGGCAGGCGCGGGCCGAGCCACAGCACCACGAGGATCCCCGGCAGAGCAGCGAACACGGACCAGGGCTGGCGCTCCGCCACCACGAGCGCGCCGGTGCGCGTGGCCGTCACGGTGAGCACCATCAGGATCACCGCGATCACACCCAGGGCGGCCGGCGCCGTGCGGATCCGGGGGAGCAGTCGCGCGGACGCGGCACCGAGGAAGAAGTACACACCCCAGTACAGGGGACGCACCCAGTCGCGGGGGCCGCTGACGAACTCCAGGAGCAGCACGAAGAGGACGGCCGCGACCACCAGCGCCGGGACACGGCGGATCACCGGGCCGATGAGATAGCAGAGCATGAGCACCCACAGGAACCACAGGTGCCACGCGCCACCGCGCCAGAACTCGCCGGACAGCAGGGACCCGGGCCTGCCCGTGGCCAGCGCCAGCACGACCATCCAGACGAGGAACGGCCACAGGATCCGCTCCGCCTTGCCGCGGTAGTACGTGCCCAGCGGCTTGGACACGGAGCGGGGCAGCAGGACGCCGGACAGGAACACGAGCATCGGCATCCGCCACGACTGGAACACCTGCACCACGTTCGCGAACGCCACGGAGCTGAAGGTCGCGTCGAGGCCCTGCGGCATCGTGTAGGTGTGGGTGAACATCACCAGCAGCACGGCGAATCCGCGCATCGCGTCCATCCAGGTCATCCGGCTGGGGGTGGACCCGTGGGACATGGGCGGGGTCGGCGTGGTGGACATGGCGGCTCCGGGGTGACGTGGCGGGGCAGGGGAAGGAGGCTCCGCCGCCACATCGCGCGGAACGCCCAGAAGACCATAGCGGGCCGTTCGATTCCCGCCGGTTTTCGAACGTGGAATCGGGGTCTTGGGGACTTTCGAACGCGAGATAGGCCCCACATCACGTTCGAAAGTGCGGGTGGGGTGGGGCGGGGCGGCGCGGTGGGGGATGGCGACGACGGCGCCCCCTGTCGCGTCCGGGGCCGCGCCTAGACTGGGTCCGCCATGGCTGACCTCTTCTCCGCGCTCGGACGCACGCCCCTGAACCTCGACCGGACCCGCCGCCCCGCGGACCCGGAGACCGCCCTGCCCGGGCTCGTGCCCCCGGCCGTCACGCGCGCGGCCGCGGACCCCGAGGCCTGGGGCGAGGACGCCCGCCCGGCCGCTCCGGCGCACACTCCCGAGTCGCTCGTGGCGGGGCTCAACCCGCAGCAGGCCGCCGCGGTGACCCACACGGGGGCGCCGCTGCTGATCGTGGCGGGCGCCGGCTCGGGCAAGACCCGGGTGCTGACCCACCGCATCGCGTGGCTGCTCGCCACCGGCCGGGCGCGGCCGCACGAGATCCTCGCCATCACCTTCACGAACAAGGCCGCCGCGGAGATGCGCGAGCGCGTGGCCGGGCTGATCGGTCCCACCGCCCAGCGGATGTGGATCTCCACGTTCCATTCCTCCGCCGTGCGGCTGCTGCGCAACGAGGCCGCCAACATCGGGCTGAAGTCCACGTTCACCATCTACGACTCGGCGGACAGCCTGCGCCTGGTCACCACCGTCGCCAAGCAGCACGAGCTGGACCCGAAGCGCTTCGCGCCCAAGGCCCTGCTGAACCGCATCAGCTCCCTGAAGAACGAGCTCGTGGAGGCGGACGACTACGCCGCCACCGTGGCCGAGGGGGACCCGTGGGGCCGCGCCGTCGCCGCCGTCTACCGGGACTACACGGCCCGCCTGCGCCAGGCCAACGCCCTGGACTTCGACGACCTGATCGGCATGACGGTCCACATGTTCGAGGCGTTCCCGCGCGTGCTGGACAACTACCGCCGCCGGTTCCGCCACGTCCTCGTGGACGAGTACCAGGACACCAACCACGCCCAGTACCGCCTGATCCGGCTCCTCGCCGGCCCGGCGGGCGACCCCGAGGGCGTGGAGACCCCCGGCGGCGAGCTGACCGTCGTCGGCGACTCGGACCAGTCCATCTACGCGTTCCGCGGCGCGGACATCCGCAACATCGTCGAGTTCGAGCAGGACTTCACGGACGCCGTCACCATCAAGCTCGAGCAGAACTACCGCTCCACGCAGACCATCCTGGACGCCGCCAACGCGGTGATCGAGCGCAACCCGGACCGCCGTCCCAAGCGCCTGTGGACGGCCGAGGGGGAGGGCCCGGCGATCGTCGGCTACGCCGCGGAGAACGAGTCCGCCGAGGCGGAGTGGATCGCCACCACCATCGACCGGCTGCAGGACGAGGACGGGATCCGCCCGGCCGACGTCGCCGTGTTCTACCGGACCAACGCGCAGTCCCGTGCGCTCGAGGAGCGGCTGGTGACGCGCGGCATCCCGTACCGGGTCATCGGCGGCACGCGCTTCTACGACCGCAAGGAGATCAAGGACGCGCTCGCCTACCTGCGGGTGATCGTCAACCCCGACGACGACGTCAACGTGCGCCGCATCCTCAACGAGCCCAAGCGGGGCATCGGGGACCGGGCCGAGGGCGCCATCGCCGCGTGGGCCGAGCGCAACCGCTCCACGTTCTCCGCGGCCCTGCGCGACGCCGAGAACGCCCCCGGCATGGCCGCGCGCTCGCTCAAGGCCGTCCGTGGCTTCGTGCAGATGATGGACGACCTCGGCCAGGTCGCCGAGTCCGCCGGCCCGGCCACCGTCCTGGAGGCCGTCCTCGAGCAGTCCGGGATGCTGGCCGCCCTCCGCGAGTCCGAGGACCTGCAGGACGAGTCCCGCGCGGACAACCTCGGCGAGCTCGTCGCCGTCGTCCGCTCCTTCGAGACGTCGCACCCGGACGGCACCCTGTCCGACTTCCTCGAGCAGGTGGCGCTCGTGGCGGACGCGGACCAGCTGCCCACGGCCCCGGACGTGGAGGGCGAGGCGCTCGCGGAGCAGCAGGGCCAGGTCACGCTCATGACGCTGCACACCGCCAAGGGCCTCGAGTTCCCCGTGGTGTTCCTGACGGGCATGGAGCACGGGGTGTTCCCGCACGCCCGCTCGATGACGGACGAGAAGGAGCTCGCGGAGGAGCGCCGTCTGGCCTACGTGGGCCTGACGCGCGCCCGCCGTCGCCTGTTCCTGACGCGCGCCGAGGCACGCTCGCTGTGGGGCCAGCACCAGTTCAACCCGCCCAGCCAGTTCCTCGGGGAGATCCCGGAGGCGCTCATCGACTGGGAGCGGGAGGGCACCACGCGCTCGGCCGGGTCGTTGAGCCTGACCGGCGCCGGCACCTCGCGCTACGCGGGGCGGTTCGGCGGCGGGCGACCGGCCTGGCGGTCCCGGGACGACGACGGCGCGCGGCCCCAGCGCCTCACCCGCGGGGACGAGCCGGCGGACCTCACGGTGCCCTCCGGTGTGGTGCGCGGGAAGGCGCCGAGCCGGGTGCAGCCGCAGAAGGAGATCGTGGCGCTCAGCCCGGGCGACCGCGTCTCCCACGCGACCTTCGGCGAGGGGCGTGTGGACGCCGTCGCGGGCGCGGGGGACAAGACCGTCGCGACCGTCACCTTCGACGCCACCGGGGCGCAGAAGCGGCTGCTGCTGCGCTACGCCCCGCTGACGAAGGTCGAGGGCTGACGGGACCGGCCCGCCGACTCCCCGGTCTCTCCGGGGTGTGGACTAGAGTGAGCCGTGGAACGCCGCCGTCCGCCGCCCTGCTGTGCCCCCGTGCCCGGCCCGGCCACGGAGGGGGCGTCGACGTCGGCCGCGCCCGCGGGCGAGGCCGGCAGACCCTGTCTTCGACCAAGAAGGACACACCACCGTGGACCTGTATGAGTACCAGGCGCGCGATCTGTTCGAGGCGCACGGCGTCCCCGTGCTGGCCGGCATCGTTGCGCAGACCCCGGACGAGGCCAAGGCGGCCGCGGAGAAGATCGGCGGCGTCACCGTCGTCAAGGCGCAGGTGAAGGTCGGCGGCCGCGGCAAGGCCGGCGGCGTGAAGGTCGCCAAGACGGCCGACGAGGCCTACGAGCACGCCAAGGCCATCCTGGGGATGGACATCAAGGGCCACACCGTGCACCGGGTCATGATCGCCCAGGGCGCCGACATCGCCGAGGAGTACTACTTCTCCGTGCTGCTGGACCGCGCCAACCGCACCTACCTGGCCATGTGCTCGGTCGAGGGCGGCATGGAGATCGAGCAGCTGGCCGAGGAGCGCCCCGAGGCCCTCGCCAAGGTGCCCGTCTCCGCGCTGACCGGCATCGACGCCGAGACCGCCCAGAAGATCGTCGCCGAGGCGGGCTTCCCCGAGGAGCTGCGCGCCGACGTCGCCGAGGTCATCCAGAAGCTCTGGGAGGTCTTCGAGAAGGAGGACGCCACCCTCGTCGAGGTGAACCCGCTGGTGAAGACCGGCGACGGCACGATCCTCGCCCTGGACGGCAAGGTCTCCCTCGACGACAACGCGGCGTTCCGCCACGAGGGCCACGCCGCCCTCGTCGACGAGCGCACCGAGGACCCGCTGGAGGCCAAGGCCAAGGCCAACGGCCTCAACTACGTGAAGCTGGACGGCCAGGTCGGCGTGATCGGCAACGGCGCCGGCCTCGTGATGTCCACCCTCGACGTCGTCGCGTACGCCGGCGAGAAGCACGGCGGCGTGAAGCCGGCCAACTTCCTGGACATCGGCGGCGGCGCCAACGCCGAGGTCATGGCCAACGGCCTCGACGTCATCCTGGGCGACGAGCAGGTCAAGTCCGTGTTCGTGAACGTCTTCGGCGGCATCACCGCGTGCGACGCCGTCGCGAACGGCATCGTCAAGGCCCTCGAGATCCTGGGTGACACCGCCACCAAGCCGCTGGTCGTGCGCCTGGACGGCAATGCCGTGGAGGAGGGCCGCCGCATCCTGCAGGAGGCGAACCACCCGCTCGTCACCCTGGCCGCCACCATGGACGAGGGCGCCGACAAGGCCGCCGAGCTCGCCCACTCCGCGAACTGACCGTTCGGAAAGACTGAGGAAACAGCTATGTCGATCTACCTGAACAAGGACTCCAAGGTCATCGTCCAGGGCATCACCGGCGGCGAGGGCACCAAGCACACCCGCCTCATGCTCAAGGCCGGCACGAACATCGTGGGCGGCGTGAACGCCCGCAAGGCCGGCACCACCGTGTCCCACGAGGACAAGGACGGCAACGCCGTCGAGCTGCCCGTCTTCGGCACCGTCAAGGAGGCCATGGAGAAGACCGGCGCGGACGTGTCCGTGGCCTTCGTGCCGCCGGCCTTCGCCAAGGACGCCGCGATCGAGGCCATCGAGGCCGAGATCCCGCTGCTCGTGGTCATCACGGAGGGCATCCCGGTGCAGGACTCCGCCGAGTTCTTCGCCCTGTCGCAGTCGAAGACCGGCGAGGACGGGAAGCCGAAGACCCGCATCATCGGCCCGAACTGCCCCGGCATCATCACCCCGGGCGAGGCCCTGGCCGGCATCACCCCGGCCACCATCACCGGCTCCGGCCCCATCGGCCTCGTGTCCAAGTCCGGCACGCTGACCTACCAGATGATGTACGAGCTGCGTGACTTCGGCTTCTCCACCGCCATCGGCATCGGCGGCGACCCGGTCATAGGCACTACCCACATCGACGCCCTCGAGGCGTTCGAGGCCGACCCGGACACCCAGGCCATCGTGATGATCGGTGAGATCGGCGGCGACGCCGAGGAGCGTGCGGCCGAGTTCATCAAGGCCAACGTCACCAAGCCGGTCGTCGGCTACGTGGCCGGCTTCACCGCCCCGGAGGGCAAGACCATGGGCCACGCCGGCGCCATCGTCTCCGGCTCCGCCGGCACCGCGCAGGCCAAGAAGGAGGCCCTCGAGGCCGCGGGCGTGAAGGTCGGCAAGACCCCGTCCGAGACCGCCCAGCTCATGCGGGAGATCCTGCAGGCCCAGGCCTGATCCCGACCCTCGGCCGCCGGGCCTGACGGCACGGCGACCACAGCGAACGGCCCCTCACCCGCCAGGGTGAGGGGCCGTCGTCGTGGTGAGGTCCTGTGAGATGACGGGAGACGCGGAGTCAGAGCCACTCGTGGCGGCGGGCGAACCGCGCCGCGTCATGGCGCGTGGACGTCTGGGTCTTCTGCATGGCGCTGGAGAGGTAGTTGCGGACCGTGCCCTCCGCGAGGTGCAGCTGCTGCGCGATCCTGGCCACGGAGTACCCCTCGCCCGTGGCACGCAGGGCGTCGAGCTCCCGGTCGGTGAGGGGACAGTCGTCCGAGATCGCCCGGGCCGTGGTGTCCGGATCGATCCATCGTTGCCCGCTGTTCACCCTGCGGATCACATCGGCGATTTCCCCCGGCTCCGCAGACTTGGTGACGAACCCGGTGACGCCAGCCTTCAGCGCCCGTCGGAGCACCCCGGGACGGGCGTGGCGGGTGAGCATCACCACCGGGAGGTCGGGGTGGGTCTCGCGGAGCGTCGCGACGGCTGCGACGCCGTCCAGACCGGGCATCTCCATGTCCGTCACCAGCATGTCGGGATCGATGCGGCGCACTGCCTCGACCGCCTCATGGCCGTCGGCGGCCACCTCCTCGACGCGGATGCCGCCCTCTATCTCCAGCAGAGTGGCCAGTGCTGTGCGCAGGAGCTTCTCGTCGTCCGCCAGGACGATCCTGATGTCATTCACACCGACTCCTCCTCGTCCGCTTCCCATCGTGCCCCGAGGGTGAACCGTCCGTCGACACAGGAGACGTCCAGGCGGCCTCCGACCCCCGCGAGGCGGGACCGGAGGTTGTCCAGCCCTCCCGTGTGGTCCTCGGCGGAGACACCGGCCGCACCGTCATTGGAGATCACCACGTGCCCGGGGGCAAGGCTGATCTCGACCCTGCGGGCGTCGGAGTGACGCAGGATGTTGGTGGTCCCCTCCCTGATCACGACGCCGGCCACATGCTCGAACTCTTCGCCTCGCGGGCCGCCGTCGTCGTCGGTGGTGACGGTGATGCCTGTGGCCTCGAGCAGCGCGACGGAGTTCGCGAGCTCACCGCGCAGGGTCAAGGTGTGCCCGTCCTGTGCCAGCGCCTTGGTCTCGGCCATGGTCTGGCGCAGGGTCTGCTGAGCCTCATCGAGTTCCCGCTGGGCCGCGTCGGTGTCCGTGGAAAGCATCCGCTGGGCGACGGCGATCTTGAGCTTCACCACGTGCAGCGCATGGCCTTGGATGTCATGGAGGTCCTGGGAGAAGCGCAGCCGCTCGGCATCGAGAGAGGCTGCCCGCTCCTGCTCCGCACGCTGGTCCTGCAGGCGCATGAGGTCGAAGGAGATTCGGGAAACGGGGATGGTCACGCACGCGACGCCCGTCAGCAGGGCGCCCATGCCGACATAGACCCACAAGGCCTGGGGATCGGTGACGAACACGAGAGCGCCGGCCGCCGACCCGACAGTGAGCACCAGCAGGGTCACGACGGCCCTGGCGTGTCGGCTCCACATGACCTCGAGCGCACCGGCGAGGGCGAAGGCCAGGGCGCCCAGGGGAGTCAGATCCCAGAGGGCGCTGAGCGCCCAGGTGAGAGTGCCCAGGGCGAGCACTGCCCAACGCGTCGGAGCAGCCACCTCCCGGTGCCACTGGGACAGCAGCCAGAGGCCGGCGATGAGGCCGGGTGCCAGGACGAGAGGGGGCCACGGCTCCACAGCGGACGTCAGGAGGGCGACGATGGCGGCAACACCGAAGACTGCGAGCAGGACGAAGCTCGTCCTACTGCGCAGCCTTCGCGTCTCCGACGTGTGCTCGGAGGTCATGGGCACTCCATGTTCAGTCAGCGCGTGGATCGGGTGCCCCTCAGGAGGTCACCTGCGTCTCTCGCTCGACGGCCTTGTGGCTGGCCGAGAACCCCACAGCGGTCGCGACGACGGCGACCACCATGCCGACGATCAGCCAGGTGGCGTCGGCGGTGTCCCGTGCGGGGACCCAGGAGGTGATCTCAGAGGGCAGGATCTCGGGGATGGGCAGGTAGTGCAGCGTCAACATGACGCCGAACGCGGTGGCACAGAGAAACAGGATGAATGCGATGGTCCGGATGGTCTTCATGGGAGCCTCCCGTGTCCAGGTCGATGGTTGGTTCTCTTCGGCGGTCCCGATCCGCCGCGGGTGCCGCGGGATCGGAACGACATCCACCTTTCCGTCACCGGCCCGCCCCGCACCAGTGACGCAGCGTCATGCTTGCGCACCAACTCTGTCATGCCGCGCAGTGACGTGACCTCACTGTCGGGGGCGGATTCCGGTTGGTTGTGTGGGGGACATGCAGAACACGACGCTTCTCCCCGCCCCCACCGCCGTCGACTCTCGCACGGAGACGATCGTCGAGATCCACGACCTCAGGGTCGACTACGGGGACTTCACTGCCGTCGACGGGATCGATCTCGAGATCCGACGTGGGGAGTTCTTCGGCCTGCTCGGCACCAACGGTGCCGGGAAGACCACCACCATCGAGGTCATGGAGGGTCACCGGGCCCCGACCGCCGGCTCCGTGCGGGTCCTCGGGCAGGACCCGAGCGACCGCACCCTGCGTCGTCGGGTGGGGATCATGCTCCAGGAGAGCGGGTTCGCCCCGGACCTGACCGTACGCGAGACCCTCGCGCTGATCGGTCGTCTGACGCGGCGGGACGACGACGTCGACCGTGTCCTGGACCTCGTGGACCTCCGCCGGCGTCGGGACACCCGGACCGGGCAGCTCTCTGGCGGCGAGAAGCGCCGCCTCGACTTCGCCACGGCGATCTTCGGCTCACCGGAGCTGATCTTCCTTGACGAGCCCACCACGGGGTTGGACATCGAGGCACGCGACGCACTCTGGCACGTCGTGGACCGGCTGCGTGACGAGGGCGCGACGATCCTGCTCACCACGCACTACCTCGAGGAGGCCCAGGAGCGGGCCGACCGCATCGCGCTCATGCACAGCGGCCGCATCCATCGGCAGGGGACAGTCGCCGAGCTCACCTCGGCCTTCCCCTCGACCATCAGCTTCCGGCTGAGTGGTGAGCCCACCGTCCCGTTCGAGGACGCGACGATCGCACCCGGCGGCGCGGTCACCATCCCCACCACGAACCTCCAGGAGGACCTGTACCGCCTCCTGGTGTGGTCCCGCTCCCGCGATGTGGAGCTCGAGGGCCTGAACGTCGGAGCCGAGGGGCTCGAATCCCTCTTCCGCGCCCTTAACGCCTGATCACACGTCCTCACGACCGACTCGACCACCACAAGAGGAGCCCGCAATGTTCGCCATCGCCCGCAGCGAGATGACACAGCTCGTCCGCAACCGCCTCGTCGCAGCCTCGTCGTTGTTCATCCCCCTCGCCTTCAGCGCGGTCCTGATCTTCAACCGCGAGAACTTCGGGGGCACCCCGGTGACGGCCGCTCTGATCCTGGTCACCGTGACCGCCATGGGCACCTACATCACGGCGACGACCACCCTGGCCTCCCGCCGCCAGAACCTGTTCCTCAAGCGGCTGCGCTCCACGTCGGCGAAGGACGCCTCCATCTTGAGCGGTCTCGTGCTGCCGATTGCGCTGGTGAACCTGGTGCAGGCCGGGGTCATCGTCGCGATCCTGTCGGTCGTCGGCACCCCTCCGGTGGGGGTCGTGGCCGTCGTGGCCGCCGTCGTCGTCCTGGAGTTGATGTTCGTGGGCGCGGCCATCGCGACGGCGGGTCTCACCAACTCCCCGGACCACGCGCAGGTGACCACGCTGCCCCTGTTCGTCGTCGCCCTCGGCGCCTCCATGTGGGTCGGTCTGACCGGCACGGAGGAGCTTGCCGGAGTCAAACGCCTGCTCCCCGGCGGTGCGGTGACCGAGCTGATCATCGAGGGATGGAGCGGCATGGCCCTCCACGAGGCCGTCAGCCTGCTGCTGCCGAGCCTCGCCTTCGTCGTGGCGGCGTTCGCCATGGCAAAGAGCACCTTCCGGTGGGAACCGCGTACCTGAGGCCCGCATGGTCACCACCTTCCGCTCCTCATGACACAGAGCAGAGCGACACTGCGACAGCGGGCCGGCCCACCGCTGTCGGTGCACTCATCGGGGCTCTGGAGGAACTGAGCCGCCGAGAGGACGGAGAGGACCGGACCCTCTTCTCGTGGCCGGGGCGCCAGACCGCCCTCCCCGCGTCAGCCCACGTTCGCGCCGAAGAGCAGGCCGAGCACGTACGTCACGGCGGCGGCGCCGAAGCCGATCGCGAGCTGGCGCAGGCCCCGGGCCAGCGGTGAGGAGCCGGACAGCAGCCCGACCACACCGCCGGTGAAGAGCAGGGCCGCGCCCACCATCGCCGCAGCCAGGCCCAGGGCCCACGGCCCGGACATGCCGAAGATGTACGGCAGGATCGGGATGAGCGCGCCGGAGGCGAAGAACGCGAAGCTGGACAGGGAGGCGCTCCACGCCGAGCCGATCTCCGCGAAGGAGTTCGAGTGGTCCACGGGTCCCTGGGAGCCGTCGGGACGGGCGGAGAACCGCGGGTTGCAGTCGCACGTGAGATAGCCGAGGCGCTCGAGCGCGCGGTGCTCGGCGTCCTCGGGCGTCATGCCGCGGGCCAGGTAGACGAGCTTGAGCTCGTTGTGGTCCAGGTCCAGGTGCTGGGCCGCCTCGAGGGTGATCTGGGTGGGGGAGGATGCCTCGAGCAGCTCCCGCTGGGACCGCACCGAGACGTACTCGCCGGCCGCCATGGACAGCGCGCCCGCCAGCAGGCCGGCCACGCCCGTGAACAGCACGACGGACGGCGCCACGCCCGTCGCGCCGATGCCCATCACGAGCGCCAGGTTGGAGACCAGCCCGTCGTTCATGCCGAAGACGGCGGCACGGAAGTTGCCTGCCAGCTGCTCGCGACCCCGGGCGGCGAGGCCGCGCACGACCTCCTCGTGGATGGCCTCGTCCGCCACCATGCCCTCGGGGGCGTCCTGGTCCTCCGCGTAGGGAGTGTCCGACTCGGCGCGCTGGGCCAGGGCCAGCACGAACACGGAGCCGAAGATCCGTGCGAGCCAGCGCAGCAGGACGCGACGGAAGGAGGGGCGTGGGGGGTTCTCGGCGTGCTTGCCCAGGAGAATCCGCCAGTGCTGCTCATGGCGGCGCTCGGCCTCGGCGAGGCCGAGCAGGATGTCGCGCTCCACACCGTCCTTGCGGGCGGCGATGTCGCGGTAGATCTGGCCCTCGGCGATCTCGTCGGCGAGGTAGCGGCGCCAGCGTCGGACCTGCTCGCGGGTCGGCTCGGGGCGTGCTGCAGGAGTGGCGGTGTGGGCGGGGCTCATGGGGCTCCATCGGATGGTCGGGCGGGGACGGGCGCCGCCGCCGCGGACCACGGCGGCCGGGCGCGCGCCCGACCCGCCAGTCTACGCCGTCGCTACCATGGCCGCATGGACGCAGCAGAGACCCCCGACGGCCCCGAGGCCGCCGCCCACGACGGCGGCCGGCCGGCCTGGCAGCACCGCCTCCTGGCGGGCGGGGTGGAGCCGGACCCCCGGTTCACGCTCGCCAATGAGCGCACGTTCCTGGCCTGGGTCCGGACGGCGCTGGCGCTGCTGGCCGGCGGGGTCGCGGTGGAGGCGTTCACCGGCGCCCTCTTCGCGCCGCCGGTCCGGGTGGTGCTGAGCACGGTGCTGCTCGTCCTGGCGGCGCTGCTCGCCCTGGGCGCGGGTGTGCGCTGGCTCCGGGTAGAGCGGGCGATGCGCCGCGGCCGTCCGCTGCCGCTGCCGCTGATCGTCCCGGTCCTGGCGGGGGGCGTCGTGCTGGCCGTCGTGGTGCTGATGCTCGCCGTCGTCCTGCCGCGGGGCTGAGGCGATGCGTCTGCATCACGACCCGGGGCTGCAGCCCGAGCGCACCGTGATGAGCTGGGGCCGCACGGTCCTGGCGCTGGGCGTCCTCAGCCTCACGTTCCTGAGGTGGTGGCCGGCCGTCGGCGCGTGGGCGTTCGGGCCTGCGGTGGTGGCGGCCGTCGGCGGGGCGGCGGTGCTGGCCACGCAGCGCCGGCGCTACGTGGCGCAGGCGGACGGGATCGCGCGGGAGCGGGCCCGGCCGGCGCTGGCGTCGGTGGCCTGCATGGTCGCCCTGGTGGTGGGCTTGGCGGGCCTCGGGATCACCGCCACGCTGCTGCACGCGGCATGATCCGCGGACGACGACGGCGCCCCTCACCTGCGCGGGCAGGTGAGGGGCGCCGTCGTGCCTCCGGGGGCGGACCGCTCAGCGGGCGATCATGCCGTGGGGGTCGATGACGAACTTCTCCAGGGACCCCTGGTCGAACTCCGCATAGGCCTGGGGTGCCTCGTCCAGGGTGATCACGCGCGGGTTGACCATCTCCGTCAGGTACGGCATCCGGTCCCACAGGATCGACATCATCAGCTGGCGGTTGTAGCGCATGATGGGCGCCTGGCCGCCGATGATGTGGGGCGACTTGATCCAGGCCTTGCCGAAGTCCACCGGGAAGGTGCCCTCCTGCTCGGCCTTCGTCTCCGCGATCGGGTTCGGCCCGTAGATGCCGATGATGCCCGTGGCGCCGCCCGGACGGGTGATGTCCAGGACCTGGTTCACGGCGGCGATCGGCTGCATCTCATCGGACGCGGAGCCCAGGCCGTGGGCCTCGGAGCCGACGCAGTCCACCGCGCAGTCCACCATCGGCTCGCCCAGGATGTCGTTCACGGCGTCCTGCAGGTTCTCCGTGGCGGAGAGGTCGATGGTCTCGCAGCCGTGCTTGCGCACCAGCTCCAGCCGGGAGGCGTCCTGGTCGCCCACGATGATGCACGAGGCGCCCAGCAGCCGAGCGGCGGCCGCGGCGCACCGGCCCACGGGGCCGGCGCCGGCGATGTAGACGGTGGAGCCGGGCTTGGCGCCGGCCTCCATGAGACCGTGGAACGCCGTCGGGAGGATGTCCGAGAGCACGGTCAGATCCAGGATCTTCTCCATCGCCTGCTCCTGGTCCGGGAAGCGCAGCAGCTGGAAGTCGGCGTACGGCACGAACAGGTACTCGGCCTGTCCGCCCTGGAAGCCGCCCAGATTGAAGCCGTAGGCGGCGCACGCCTGCTCCGGGTTGGCGGTCTCACAGATCTCGGTCCGGCCGGCGCGGCAGTTGCGGCAGCGGCCGCAGGCCACGTTGAACGGCACGGAGACGAGGTCGCCCTCCTGCAGGAACTGGACGTCGCTGCCGACCTCCAGCACCTGGCCGGTCATCTCGTGACCCAGCACCATGCCCTCGGGGGCGGGGAAGGACCCGCGGTAGATGTGCAGGTCGCTGCCGCAGATGTTGGTCGCGACGATCTTGAGGATGACGCCGTGCGGGGCGGCGGAGCCGTCGGGCATCTCCAGCTTGGGGAAGTCCAGCTCGTCGACGCGCACGTCCTTGATGCCGTGGAATGCCACGGCGCGATTCTTGGTGGTCATGGGAACCGTTGCCTTTCTGTCTCCAGCGAGGCCCGGGTGGATGGAAGCCGGAACGGCCCCGAGGGGGCGTCCCGGTCCCGAGCTATACGGAAACACTAGGGGCCGGGAGGAGCCTGAGGAAGGATCGCCCGCCGCCGCATCGTCTGGCCTGACCATCGTGCGGGCATCGGAGGACCGCAGGCCCCGGGCGCATCGGTCAGACCTGCGCTCGGACCGCGGGGTCGACGCCGTGGCGGGAGCGCACCCGCCAGGCCTCGAGGACCGCGGGGTCGGTGGGCCGGGTCATCAGGCTGAGGAGGACGTACACGACGGCGGAGGCGGCCAGGCCGACGTAGATTGGCTCGTTCGCGAAGACGCCCTCGAAGGGCTCGGCCGCGTTCAGCTCGAGCCAGCCCATGGTGCCGAGGGTGCCCACCGTCCCGACCACCATGGACCACAGGGCCGCCGTGCCGGTGCCGCGCTTCCACACGAGGCCGCCGACGATCGCGACGAACAGGCCGCCCACGAGGATGTCGTACGCGATGGTCAGGGCCGCCACCACGTCCGGGACGACGATCGCCAGCCCCAGCACGACGGCGCCGAGCAGCAGCACCCAGCCGCGGTTCGAGGCGAGCTCCGCCGCGGTCTCCGTGGCCGCGTCCTCGGTGGTGGCGCCGTCCTCGGCGGCGGCGGCCTCGCCGCGGAGGATGGGGAGGATGTCGGTGCGCATCACGGTCGAGGCCGCGATGATCGCCCCTGATGCGGTGGACATCATGGCCGCGACGGCGGCCGCCAGGGCCACGCCGCCCACGCCGACGGGCAGCAGGTTCTGGGCGACCCACGCGAACACGTCGTCCGTGGTGGCGATGTCCGCGGTCACCGTGCGGGCGGCCATGCCGATCACGGCGCCGGCGACGCCGTAGGCGATGCAGTACAGCCCCGCCGTGGCGCCGCCGATCTGAGCCACGCGCGGGGAGCGGGCCGTGAAGACGCGCTGCCAGACGTCCTGGCCGATCAGCAGGCCGAGGGTGTAGATCACGAAGTAGGTGACGATCGACTGCACGCCGATCCCGTCCCAGCTGAAGAACTCGGCGCCCAGGCGCTGCTGCATGGCGCTCCAGCCGCCGGCGTTGGCCAGGGAGAGGGGGAGCATGAGGGCGAACAGGCCGATGGTCATGATGAGGAACTGGGCCATGTCGGCCAGGGTGATGGACCACATGCCGCCGAGCACGGAGTAGGCCAGCACGATGCCGCCGCCCACCAGGACGGACAGCCAGCGGTCCCAGCCGAAGAGCACCACGAAGATCGACGCGTAGGCGCCCGTGGAGGTGGCGGCGAGCATGAGCGTGTAGGCGAGCATCACGAAGGAGGAGGCGTGGGAGGCCCCGCCGCGGCCGTACCGCAGGCGCAGCATCTGCGAGACGGTGTAGATCTTCAGGCGGGCCAGGATCGGGGCGAACGCCACCGACAGGATGAGCACGCCGACGCCGATGGCGGCCACGAGCCACGCGCCGGAGAGCCCGAACTCGTACCCCAGGCCGACGCCGCCCACGGTGGCGGCGCCGCCGAGCACGACGGCGGCCATGGTGCCGGTGAACAGCACCGGCCCGAGGCGGCGGCCCGCCACGAGGTAGTCCTCCGAGCTGGCGGCGCGGGTCTTGCCCCACCAGCCGAAGGCGAGCATGCCGACCAGGTAGACGGCGACGATGGTCAGGTTGAGGGTCACGGGTGGTCCTTGGGGCGAGGGGATCCAGGGCGCCGGGATGCGGGGGCGCCGCGGGCGGGACAGGAGAGATCGGCGTGTTGCCGATCACACGATCTGGGTCTACGGTAAACACATGTTGCATCGCAGGCAACATGTCGTCCAGGGCGACGGGGCGCAGGCTCCGGGTCGAACGAGAGGAGCGCGTGTGTCCGAGCATGTCGTCCAGACACCGCCCCGCGGCACCGTGAGCACGCTCCGCATGCTCCTGATCTGGCTGGCCGCCAACCTCGTGGTCACCACGCTTCTGACGGGGACCCTCTTCCAGCCCGGGGTCTCCTATGCCACCGCCTTGACAAGCATCGTGCTCGGCACCGTCCTCGGCGCCCTCGTCCTGGTGGGGGTCGGGGTCATCGGCGCCCGCACCGGTCTGCCCACCATGGCGCTGACCCGTGCGGCCTTCGGCCACCGCGGATCTCTGTTGCCGGTGACGTTCAACGTGGTGGTCCTGATGGGGTGGTCCTGGGTGCAGGCCATGCTGGCCGGCCTCGCGGTGGACGCCCTGGTGTCCGCGGCCACCGGATTCTCCTCGCCGATGCTCTTCGCGGTCCTGTGCCAGCTCGTCGTCGTGGCCCTGGCGATCCTCGGGCACGAGGGCATCGCGCGGATCGAACCCTGGCTCGCCCTCGTGATGCTCGCCGTGATGGGCGGGATCTTCGTCACCGCCTTCCGTGCCCACGGCCCGGCCGAGCTGGCGTCGATCCCGGTGGACCCCGCAGTCGAGCTGACTCCCGCCCTCGCCTTCGATCTCGTCTTCGCCACGGCCATCTCGTGGACCGTCCTCTCCGCCGACATCACCCGGAACGCGAGCACCCCGCGAGCGGCCGCGCTGGGCTCTGGCATCGGCTACACCCTGTCCACCGTCATCGCGATGAGCCTGGGCCTCACGGCCTTCGCACACGTGCTCCTGGGCGACGCCGCGGCCACCCCCTTCGACCCGGCGACCCTCGTCGCGGCCTTCGGCTGGCCGCTGGCCGTGGTGATGTTCCTCTCGGTCATGGCCACGAACACGATGGTGGTCTACGGGATGGCGACGTCGGTCACCCACGCCTCGCTGAGCCGGCCCCTTCCGTTCGTGCCTGTCGCCCTGGTGCTCGGCGCGGTGAGCGTCATCGGTGCGATGTGGTTCGACCTGCTCACCCGCTTCACAGATTTCCTTGCGCTGATCGGCGCCTTCTTCGTGCCGGTGTTCGCCGTGATCCTCGTGGACTACGTGCTCCAGGGCCGCCGCACCACCCTGGACGTGCTCGTGGCCCGTGGCCCGCGCGCCTGGTTCCGCGGGGGTGTCCACGGGCGAGCAGTGGCCGTGTGGGTCGTCGGTGCCGCGACGTCGTGGCTGCTCACGGACGTGTGGCCCAGTCCCGTCGGTGTCACCGTCCCGGTGTTCCTCCTGAGCGCCCTGCTCTACGCCCTGCTCGCCTGGCCGCGTCATCGGCCGGAGGCCCGCCCGGAGGCCGGCGCGTCGATCGAGGGACGCCGTGGCGTCTGACTCCGTTGCCCCCCTGCTCCTCTCGCGCCCCCTGGAGGACCGCATGCCCGTGTACCCGGGCGATCCAGGTGTGCGTATCCGTCCCGCCCTCACCGTCGCCCAGGACGGGGTCGCGGTCATGGCCCTCGAGATCGGCTCGCATGCCGGCACCCACGTGGACGCCCCGTGCCACACCGTGCCGGGCGGCCGCACCGTCGAGGGGCTGACCTGGGACGAGCTGTGCGGGGACACCCTCGTCCTCGGTCTGGCCGGGCTCGCCCCCGGGGAGCCGATCTCCGCCGCGCGCCTGGCCCCCCTCCTGCCCGGCACGGATGCGCAGACGCCCGCCCGACTCCTGCTGGCCACGGGCTGGGATCGACACTGGCGCGACGGCCTCCTCCGCGCGCGTCATCCCTTCCTCACAGGAGAGGCCGCGGCCATGCTGTGGGATCGTGGCATCCGTCTGTTGGGGGTGGACATGCTCAGTCCCGATCCCACCGGGCTCGCCGGTGAGCCCGACCTTCCTGCCCACGCGGCCTTCCTCGGCGGCGACGGGATCATCGTCGAGAACCTCGTGGGGCTGGACGCGCTCCGCCCCGCAGGGGCGGCGCCGCGCGCCGACTGGTCCGCCCGCCTCCGGCTCGAGGTGCATCCGCTGCCCCTGGCCGGCGGCGACGGCGCCCCGGCCCGCGTCCTCGCCTGGCCGACGTCGGGAGGAACGCGATGAAGGCCCTCCCGCTCGAGACCACCCCGGGCCAGGCGCTGATCGGCCGCCGGCTGCGCGCGCTGCGCGAGGCGCGGCGGCTCACCGTGGCCCAGCTGGCCGAGGCGGCCGGCGTCAGCAAGGGCTTCCTCTCCCGCCTCGAGCGGGACCTGACGAGCCCGTCCGTGAGCACGCTCGTGACCCTGTGCCAGGTGCTCGGCGCGAGCCCGGGCGACGTCCTGGACGCGCCCGAGGTGACGGTCGTGCGCCTCGCCGACGCCCCCGCGATCAGCCTCGGCGGCGAGGGCATCCGCGAGCGCCTGATCACCCCGCGCGGCAGTCGCGACCTGCAGATCCTGCGCGCCGACATCGCGCCGCACGGCCGCGGGGAGGCGGAGCTGTACACCGTGGACTGCCGCGTGGAGGCGGTGCACGTGGCCACCGGCCGCCTCGAACTGCGGACCACCGAGGCCGTGCACCTGTTGGAGGAGGGGGACACCGTCACCCTCCCCGGCCGCGAGCCTCACTCGTGGGCCAATCCGGACGACCGCCCCGCCGTCGTGCTGTGGACCCTCGTGGGCCACGCGTGACCCCGTGCGGCACGCCCGCACCGGACAGACCAGACCGAACCGAATCGAACCGAACCGCCCCGAGAGGACATCCCAGATGCTCGAGATCCCCCGCGTCGAGGACAACGGCCGCCTCGGCCCCGTGAACTCCGCCCTCGTGCCCCGCTACGGCGGCGCCCCCACCTACGCGCTGCTGCCGCGCCTGGACGAGGCGGCCGCGGCCGGCGTCGCCCCGGAGATCAAGGTGGTCGGCGTCCCGTTCGACGCCGGTGTCTCCTACCGCCCCGGTGCACGCTTCGGGTCCGGCCACGTGCGGCAGTCCTCGCGGCTGCTGCGCCCGTACAACCCCGCCACGGACACCTCGCCCTTCGCGCAGGCCCAGGTGGTGGACGCCGGGGACATGGCGGTGAACCCGTTCACCATCGGCGAGGCCATCGAGGCGATCCAGCAGGACGCGATGGACCTCACCGAGGACGGCTCCTCGCTCATGACCATCGGCGGCGACCACACCATCGCGCTGCCGCTGCTGCGCGCCGCCTCCGCCCGGGCGGGTGAGCCCGTGGCCCTGCTGCACTTCGACGCCCACCTGGACACGTGGGACACCTACTTCGGCGCCGAGTACACCCACGGCACGCCGTTCCGCCGCGCCGTGGAGGAGGGGATCCTGGACACCGAGGCCATCTCGCATGTGGGCACGCGCGGTCCGCTCTACGGCAAGAAGGACCTCGACGACGACCACCGCATGGGCTTCGGCATCGTCACCTCCTCGGACGTGTTCCGTCAGGGCGTGGACGAGATCGTGGACCAGCTGCGCGAGCGCATCGGGGGTCGGCCGCTCTACATCTCGGTGGACATCGACGTCCTCGACCCCGCGCACGCGCCGGGCACCGGCACCCCCGAGGCCGGCGGCATCACGAGCCGCGAGCTGCTCGAGATCCTCCGCGGCCTGCGCGGGCTGGACATCGTGGGCGCGGACCTGGTGGAGGTGGCCCCGGCCTACGACCACGCCGAGCTGACCGGCGTCGCCGCCTCCCACGTGGCGTACGACCTCATCTCCCTGATGGCCGACCGCCGCGCCACCCGCGCGGCCGCCGGTGAGGAGCCGGGCCGATGACGGACGAGCAGACGACGACGGCGGCGGCCCCGCGGCGCAACGGCGGCGACCTCGCCGTCGAGACGCTCCACGCCCTGGGTGCACGGACGGTCTTCGGCATCCCGGGCCAGCACGCCCTCGGCCTCTTCGACGCCCTGTCCCGCTCCCCGCTGGAGTTCGTCTCGAACCGCGTGGAGAACAACGCCGCCTTCGCCGCGGACGGGTACGCCCGGGCCACCGGTGAGGTCGGCGTCCTGTTCCTGTCCACCGGCCCGGGTGCCCTCACCTCACTGGCCGGCCTGCAGGAGGCCTACGCGACCGGTGTGCCGATGCTCGTGATCGCCTCGCAGATCCCGCTGTCCGGGCTCGGTGCCCGGCGCAAGGGCATGCTGCACCAGCTGGACGACCAGAAGGCCTCGGCCCGCAACGTCACCAAGGCCCAGTTCACGGTGCACCACGCCTCGGGCATCCCGTCCGCGATCCAGGACGCGTGGGCCGAGGCCGTCACCGTGCCGCAGGGGCCGGTGTGGGTCGAGATCCCGCAGGACGTGCTGCTCGGCGAGGTCATGGTGCCCCCGGTCGAGGACGCCCTCGCCGTGCCCTACGACCACCCGCCGCGCGCCGAGCTCGTGGCCGAGTCCGTGCGCTGGCTGCGCGGGGCCGGGCGGGTGGCGATCGTGGCCGGCGGCGGCGTGCGCCGCTCCGGCCGGGCCGCGATGGCGAGCCTGCGGGAGGTCGCGGAGCTGCTCCAGGCGCCCGTGGTCTGCTCGCCGGGCGGCAACACCGCCTTCCCGTGGGAGCACCCGCTCAGCCTCGGCGGCTGGGTGGAGGACCGCCTCGTCACGGACCTGCTCGAGGACGCGGAGGTGCTGCTCGTGGTGGGCTCCTCGCTCGGCGAGGTCACCTCGAACTACTTCACGCTCGAGCCGCGCGGCCGCCTCATCCAGGTGGACGCGGAGCCGCGCGTGCTGGAGACCAACCACCCCACGCTGGGTGTGCGCGCCGACGCCGGCCAGGCGCTCGACGCCCTCGCCGCGGCGCTGCGCGAGTCGGGCTCGGTGGCGCAGGACGCCGCCGTCTGGCACGGCCGCACCCCGGCCGAGGTGGTCGCCGACGTCAACGCGCGCATCACCGCCCGGCTCGACGCCCAGGACCTCGGCGTGGAGCGCCGGCTCCTGGCGGACATCCGCGCCGCCGTCCCGTCGACCATGCAGACGTACTGGGACATGACCATCGCCGCCTACTGGGCGTGGAACTGCTGGGACGCGCAGGACGGCGAGTTCCACTCGGCGCAGGGCGCCGGGGGGCTCGGCTACGGGTTCCCGGCCGCGTTCGGCGGCGCGGTGGGCCTGGCCCACCAGGGACGCACCGGGATCGACGGGCGCGTGCTCGCCGTCGCCGGCGACGGCTCGGCGATGTACTCCATCGCCGAGCTCGCGGCCGCCCGGCAGCACGGCGCGGCGGTGACGTGGCTGATCATCGACGACGGCGGGTACGGCATCCTGCGCGAGTACATGGAGGGCGCGTTCGGCAAGGCCACGGCCACCGAGCTCGACCGGCCGGACTTCCAGGCCCTCGCCGCCTCCTTCGGCGTGCCCGCCGAGACGGTGGGAGTGGGGGACGTGCGCGGCGCGCTCGAGCGCTCGTTCCAGGCGGACGGGCCGAACGTCGTCGTGGTGCAGACCCGCCTGGCGATGTGGGCGCCGAGCCACCTGGGGGAGGCCCCGGAGGTCTGAGGCGGCCCGGCGCCGGAATCGCTGACTCGACCCTGAGAGTGTGCGCCACCTTTCCAGGTGCATGTTTCAGCAACGGAGCTGGACCGGCAGGTAGTTGAGGCGTCGACCGAGGCGCCGGCGGTCCCGCCCGTGTCAGAAACCGCCCAGGAGATGTCCTGGAACCATCCCGCCGATCTCACGAAAACGTCCGGCATCCGTTGCCATGCTGGCCTCTCGACGCGGTCCGCCACCCGGCGGGCGCCCCACGAGAGGAACTCCATGGCCCCTGGCTCTCGATCCGCTCCCGCCGTCCCTTCCCCCAGGTCTCCGAGGGAGGCGAGGCCCCCGCCGTCACGCCCACCTTCGAGGGCCGGGCCTTCCACCGCCCGGCCGAGGACGTCGAGGACCAGGGCGCCGCCTTCGACGTCGGCACGCTCGTCTCCCGCCGCAACGCGCTGGGCATCTTCGGCGCGGGGGCGGGAGCCCTCGTCCTCGCCGCGTGCGGTGTCCAGGAGGGCGCCTCGTCCTCCTCCGGCTCGACGTCGGCGAGCGCCGGCTCCTCGTCACCCGCGGCCTCCTCCTCGTCGGCGGCGAGCGCCTCGCCGTCCGCCACCCTGACCGAGATGGTCACCGAGAACGCACGCCCGTACCCGGGCGGCGGCTCCAACGGCCCGGACGTGCTCGACGCGTCCGGCATCGAACGTTCCGACCTGACCACGAGCATCGACACGGGCACCGCCGCCGAGGGCGTCCCGCTGAGGGTGACGATGAACGTGATCGACATGGCCAACGGCGACGCCGCCATGACCGGCGCCGCCGTGTACCTCTGGCACGCCGACGCGCAGGGCCGCTACTCGATGTACTCGGACGGCATCACGGAGGAGACCTACCTGCGCGGCGTCCAGGTGGTGGGCGACGACGGCACGGTCACCTTCACCACGGTGTGGCCCGGCTGCTACGACGGCCGGTGGCCCCACCTGCACTTCGAGGTGTTCCCGGACAAGGCGTCCATCACGGACTCGACGAACAACGTCCTCACCTCCCAGATCGCCATGCCCGAGGAGCAGTCCGCGCAGGTCTACGCCACCTCGGCCTACGACGGGTCCACGGAGAACTTCGCCGACGTCAGCCTCGAGACGGACAACGTCTTCTCGGACGGCTACGAGACGCAGCTGCCGCAGATCACGGGCTCCGTGGAGAAGGGCTTCGCCATCACCATCGACGTCCCGATCGACACCACCACTGAGCAGGAGCAGGGCGGGATGGGCGGGCCCGGCGGTGGCCAGCCCCCGGCGGGCGGCGAGGGCGGCCAGCCCCCGGCGCAGCCCTGAGCCCGGCGGACGTGGGCTGAGCCGTCCGGCTCAGCCCACGCGTCCTGCCGGCGGCTCAGTCGGTCTGGGACTCGTTGCGCTCGGGGTGCGGGCCGAACACGAAGTGGCGGCCGGACACGCGCTGGACGTCCACGCGGACGTAGAAGTCCTTGAGCGTCGGCACCCACGGTTCGATGCCGAGGGACTCGGCCTCCGCGATCTCCGCCTCCGTGTCCAGGCGGCGCGCGGTGCCGTGCACGAGCACGGACCAGGCCTGGTCGGCCAGGATCCCGTCGGCCTGCACCACGACGCGCGGGTTCACCGTGAGCTCGGCGAGCTTCGAGCCGGGCGCGGTGCGGAAGTAGATGGCGCCGTCGTGGGCCCGCACGTTCACCGGCACGATGTCCGGCCGCCCGTCCACGGCCAGCCCGAGGCGCGCGTGGCCCACGCGGCCCAGCAGTCGCCAGACCTGGTCCTCGTCCAGCACCAGGACGGCCTCGCCGTCCGGGTGCTCGAACATCAGGTGGTCCCCGGGCTCCGCGACCGGATCGGGGCGCTGCATCGACGGGGCGTCGTCGGTGTCATGGTGCTGCTGGGTCATCGGGGCCTCCTGGCATGCCGGGACGGGCGCCGTCGGGCGCGGCGCTGAGATCGGGCTCACATCCACTCTATACATGGTCGGTCGCCCGCGAGGCGACGATGTCACCCAGCACCGCCGCCGTCGTCGGCGCCTCGCGGCCCGGGGCGACGGCGAGCGCGAACGGGCACGTGTGGGCGCGCGGGCCGTCGTCGACGAGCCGGCCCGACGACGGCGCGGCCGGGTCCGGCGTGAGCCACCTGCCCCCGGCGCGGCGCAGGATCAGCTGCCCCGCCGCGACGTCCCAGGGCTTGGTGTCCACGTACAGCGCGGCGTCGGCCCAGCCCGCCGCCGTGTGGGCGAGCTCGAGGGCGCCGGAGACGGTGCGGCGCACGGTCGCGTGGGCGGTCACGAGCCGCCCGAAGCGGCGCAGCGCGTCCTCGCCCTCGCGCGCGAGCGCCTCGCCCGCCGGATAGGAGGTCACGAGGTTCTGGGCGCGCTCGCCGCCGGCCGGCGCCGGCCGGCCGACCTCGGCCAGCGGACGCTCCGGCCCGTCGCCGCGGGTGAGGTAGGCGCCGTCCCCGTCGGCGGAGAACGCCAGCCCGCCCACGGGGTCCAGCACGACGCCGGCCACCACCTCGCCGTCGACCTCGGCGGCCAGGGACACCGAGAACATCGCGAAGCCGTGTGTGAAGTTGGAGGTGCCGTCGATGGGGTCGACGATCCAGGTCAGCCGGGCGGCCTCACCGGTGCCGGCCTGCGCCCCGAGCTCCTCGCCGAGCACGCCGGAGCCGGGGACCGCCGTCGTGAGCGCGGCGACGAGCCGGGCCTCGGTGTGTCGGTCGTGCACGGTGACGAGGTCGTGGTGCGTGGTCTTGGCCTCGGGCCCGATGGCGGTGGGGGAGCGGAAGGCGGCGGCGAGGTCGCCGACGACCGCGCGGGCGGCGTCGAGGGCGATCGCGCGGAGCTCGGCGGGGCGGGGCAGGGCTGGGCTCATGCCCCGAGCCTAGGCGGGGGTCCGGACACGCCGGACCGCACGCGAGACAATGGGGCCGACCCCCCCGAGCAGAGGAGCCGCCATGACCGAGCACCCCCTCCCGACCCCCGACGACGACGCCACCCTCACCGGCCCGCAGACCCCCACGCCCCAGCGCGTGGCCGCCGTGCGTGCGCTGCGCGAGCTGCTCGCCGCCGGCTACGGCACCGAGGCCCGGCCGATCGCCTCCTACGGCGCCCCCGCGCCCGGCACCCTCGGCGGCGTCTACCCGGACTACGACAACCGCGTGTTCCCCGGCCTCGTGGCCGCGCAGGAGCTGGCGGGCATCGACGTCGACTACCTGCGGAACGTGGACCGGGTGAGCGAGGCCGGCATCGCCGAGGCGTCCCTGGCCGACCTCGGCACGCTGTTCACCTACCTGGTGCGCGGCGAGCGGTTCACGGACGGGCACGTGGCCGCCGCGATCGAGAACGGCAAGGTCGGCCGCATGCTGGACCGCCTGACCGCGCTGGTCCCCGAGATCCGCTGAGAGCGCGCGCGGTGCGGAATACTGGACGCATGCCCGCAGCCTCCGACGCACCCACGCCCGCGCCCCGGCGCGGCCGCCTGGTCCCTTCCGGTGACCCCACTCCCGTGGAGAACGTCGCCACGCACCTGCAGGAGGGATGGAACCGCTGGCACCGCGCCCGTGCGCTGCGTGCCGGCAACGTGCCGACGGTCATGGCGTTCACGGGCTACGGCAGCACCAGCTGGGTGCGGCTCCTCTCCCGCGTGGTGATCGCCCCCGACGAGGAGTTCATGAACGGCCGTCGGCTGTCGAAGGTGGTGGCGGACGGCGTGCGCGGCTGGCGCAACTTCGTGGCCCCACCCATGGCCTATGCCGAGGTGGAGGTGCAGGTGGGGGACCTGCGGACCACGGTGCGCACGGACCGGATGGGCGTCGTCGACGTCGTGCTGGACGTCGAGCTGGAGCCCGGCTGGCAGACCGCCACCCTCCATGTCGGCGGCCAGGAGGAGCGCGCCGTCATGGACCTGTACATCTGCGAGCCGGGTGCGCGGGTCGGCCTGGTCTCGGACATCGACGACACGGTGGTGGTCACCTCGCTGCCCCGCCCCCTGCTGGCGGCCTGGAACTCGTTCGTGATCGACGAGCACGCCCGCACGCCCACCCCGGGGATCGCCGTGCTGCTGCGCCGGATCGCCGAGCTCGAGCCGAAGGCCCCCGTGCTGTACCTGTCCACGGGCGCGTGGAACGTGGCGCAGACCCTCACCCGCTTCCTGGGCCGCAACCTCTACCCGCTCGGCGCCCTGCTGCTGACCAGCTGGGGGCCCACGAAGGACCGCTGGTTCCGTTCCGGCCAGGAGCACAAGAGGGTCCAGCTCGAGCGCCTCGCCGAGCAGTTCCCGGACATCCAGTGGATCCTGGTGGGCGACGACGGCCAGCACGACCCCGAGATCTACGCCGAGTTCGCGCAGCGCCACCCCGACCGGGTCAAGGCGATCGTCATCCGGCAGCTGACCCCCTCGCAGGCGCTGCTCGCGGGCGGTCGGGCGGAGGACACCCGCCATTCCACCCCGGGCATCCCGTGGTGCTACGGCCCGGACGGGGCCACGCTGTCCAATCAGCTCGAGGACCTGGGCATCCTGCCCGTCGAGTTCGTGGACGTGCAGCCCGAGGCCTGGCGCGAGGACATCCTCGGCGACGACGAGGCGCCGGCGACCCTCGACGCCGCGGCGCAGCGCGACGGCCGGTCCGCGGACGAGGAGGCCGCCCGTTGACCGCCTCGCGCTCCGTCGAGGTCCGCATCCCGCTGCGCTGGGCGGACATGGACGCCTACGGCCACGTGAACAACATCGCCGTGGTGCAGCTGCTGGAGGAGGCCCGCGTGGCGGCCTTCGGCGTGCCCGCGAACACCGGCGCCGGCGGCGGGCAGGCCCCGCCGATCGACCTGCTCGAGGGGGTGGCCCCCGGTGTGCGGACGTTCATCTCCGAGCACACCGTGAAGTACCGGGCCCAGATGCCCTACCGCCCCGTGCCACTGCGCGTGGTGGTGAGCGTGGACGCCGTGAAGGCCGCCTCGGTGCACGTGGGCTACGCCCTGCACGACGGCGTCGACGACACCCTCTGCGCCACCGCGACGTCCGTCATGGTGTTCGTCGACGGGCAGACGGGCCGCCCCGTGCGCATCAGCCCCGAGCAGCGGGCGGCCCTGGCCGGCTGAGGCAGGCTGATGTGGGCTGCTGACTGCCCGGCAGCCGCCCAGCGACATCACCGCCGTGCAGCACGGCTGTGATGTCGCAGAGCGGAGGTCGAACGCTCGGGCTCGCGGAGGTCGGGACCGGGCCCGTGGGACGGCCGTGGATCAGACCGAGCGGGGGACGCCCGCGGCGGTGAGGATCCGCGCCAGCCGGTCCGGCCGCAGGAGGTCTCCCCACGTCCAATGCGCGCCCGCCCGGGTGACCAGCTGCAGGGCCACCTCCCGTTCCTTCTCCCGGCGGATGCTGGCGCGGCGGGCCGTGTCGTCACCGTCGAAGAACGACAGGTCGTACTTGCCCAGCCCGTCGAACTCCCCGTACACCCGCACCTGCTCCCACCAGAAGTCCGTGCGGGCCACCTCGCGTCCGTTCGCATCCCGGTGGCGATGCTGCAGCGCCGTGGGCGGGACGAAGCCGAGCTCGTGGATGCTGGCCCGGCTGTAGGACTCGCCGGCGGATTCCGCCCGCGCGTCCGCGAAGTGCCAGGCCCGCTCGAATCGGCGGAGGGCGGCCGCGGATTTGAGTCGGCTCTCCGCCTGCCTCGCCCAGCGTGCGGCCTCCTCGGGCCGGGCTCGGACGAGCGCGTCCAGCGGGGCCACGGCGTCGCGGAACGGGGTGGCCGCCCCCAGCACCAGCAGCACCGTGGGCAGCGGATCCGCCAGGACGGTTCCCAGGCTCTGCCCGTCCGACAGGACGGCCTCGACCGGCTGAGGCGCGGCGGGGGCCGCCTCCGGCAGCCCCCACCGGGGTCGGCGGCGCGGCGGGACGGGAAGCCGGCGATCGTGGGCCACCACGGAGGGGGCGAAGGGACGGCGGGTCAGCGGACCGGCGCCGTGATGCCCGGGCGAGGGGGCGCGCAGCTCGAGCACGGGCGGCTCGACGGCCGGCCCCAGACCGTGCAACCGGGCCGCGGTCAGGCCCGTGAACACCGTCGCGGGGCGGGCGATCGAGAGGGCGACGGCGGACACGACCGCCCTGTCCCACGGACGCAGCGCGGCCCAGTCGCTGACGCTGATGTAGACGCGCGGGCAGAGCCGCACGAGGACCCCGCGGGTCCAGGCGCGTTCGAGACGGCGCCGCGCCGCCCCGTCGTGAGGGTCCGCCGCGCTGAGCAGGGGCCCGCGTCCCGGGAGCAGCGCACGCGAGTGGTCGGAGAGCAGGGTCATGCGGCCCAGTCTCGTGGGCCCGTCGGGGGCGCGACGGGTCGGCCGCGCCGGCGGTGGAGGGCACCCGACGTCGGGGGGCCTGTGCAGGAGCCGGGCGCCCTTGAGCGACCGCCGCCCTGCGACATCACCGCGCGTCAGAACGGCGGTGATGTCGCAGGGCGGCGGAGGATCACGGAAGGGACAGGGCCGGGCCTCAGACCACGCCCTGGGCGATCATCGCGTCGGCGACCTTGATGAACCCGGCGATGTTCGCCCCCGCCACGTAGTTGCCGGGCGTGCCGTACTCCTCGGCGGTCTCCACGCAGCGGTCGTGGATGTCGCGCATGATCTGCTCGAGCCGGTCGTGGGTGTAGTCGAAGCTCCACGAGTCCCGCGAGGCGTTCTGCTGCATCTCCAGCGCCGACGTCGCCACGCCGCCCGCGTTGGCGGCCTTGCCCGGGCCGAACAGCGTCCCGGAGTCGACGAACAGGTGGGCGGCCGCCTCGGTGCAGGGCATGTTCGCGCCCTCGGCCACGGCCTTCACCCCGTTCTTCAGCAGGGTCCGCGCGGCGGACTCGTCGAGCTCGTTCTGGGTGGCACACGGCAGGGCCACGGTGCCCTCGACGTCCCAGACGCTGCCGCCGGTCACGTAGCGGGACCGCCCGCCGCGGCGCTCGGCGTACTCGGAGATGCGGGCACGCTCGACCTCCTTGATCTGCTTGAGCAGGTCCAGGTCGAGGCCGTCCGGGTCCACGATGTAGCCCGAGGAGTCGGACGCGGTGAGCACGGTGGCCCCGAGCGCGGCGGCCTTCTCCGCGGCGTAGATGGCCACGTTGCCGGAGCCGGAGATCAGCACCTGCTGACCGTCCATGGATTCGCCGCGCGTGCGCAGCATGGAGTCGACGAACATCACGGCGCCGTAGCCGGTGGCCTCAGTGCGGACCAGCGAGCCGCCCCACGTCAGGCCCTTGCCGGTGAGGGCGCCGGCCTCGAAGCGGTTGGTCAGTCGCTTGTACTGGCCGAACATGTAGCCGATCTCGCGGGCGCCCACGCCGATGTCACCGGCCGGCACGTCCGTGTGCTCACCGATGTGGCGATGCAGCTCCGTCATGAAGGACTGGCAGAACCGCATGATCTCGCGGTCGGACTTGCCGGCGGGGTCGAAGTCCGAGCCGCCCTTGCCGCCGCCGATCGGCATGCCGGTGAGCGAGTTCTTGAAGATCTGCTCGAAGCCCAGGAACTTGACGATCCCGAGGTACACGGAGGGGTGGAAGCGCAGCCCGCCCTTGTACGGGCCGAGCGCCGAGTTGAACTCCACGCGGAACCCGCGGTTGACCTGCACGACGCCGGCGTCGTCGATCCACGGGACGCGGAAGATGATCTGGCGCTCCGGCTCGCAGAGGCGGTGCATGACCCCGGCCTCGACGTACTGGGGGTGGCGCTGCATCACCGGTCCCAGCGCCTCGAACACCTCGGACACCGCCTGGTGGAACTCGGCCTCGCCGGGGTTGCGCGCGAACACTTCGTCGCGCAGGGTCTCCAGAGACTCATTCATGGTGTCCTCCTCGGACGTCGGGGTAGAGACGCCCCGCGGTGCCCCCCGTGGCGCGCCGCGGTCGGAGGAGGCCGCGGTGCCTGACGCCCATCCTGACAGGGAGCGCGCTCTGTTACCGAAATGAGACGCGGGCCACCCCGGGCCCCACGTTCGGCTCAGCGCGGCGGCGCCGCCTCGGTGTCGATGCTGGCCTGCTGGCTCTCGCTGTAGCGCGGCCCCGCCACGGTCGCGTCGTTGACGAGGTCGTCCAGCCGGGCGACGTCGGCCGGGGTCAGCCGCACCTCGTGCGCGTCCCGGTCCTCGAGCCAGTGCTCCCACGAGGTGGTGCCCGGGATCGCCAGGACGTCCTCGCCCTGGGCCAGGACCCAGGCGACGGCGAGCCCCGCCGTGCTCGTCCCGAGCCGGACGGCCTCGGCCGAGAGCGCCTCGCGCAGCGTCAGGTTGGCCTCGTAGTGGCCCTCGGCGAAGCGGGGCAGCCGGTGCCGCAGATCTCCCGCGTCCAGCCGGTCCAGCCGCGGCGGCGCGTCCGTGAGCAGGCCGCGGCTGACGGGGGAGAAGGCCACGAAGGCGGTCCCGTGGCGGCGGCACGCCTCGAGCACGCCCCCTTCGGGGTTGCGGGTGGCGAGGGAGTACTCGGACTGCACGGCCGCGATCGGGTGGACGGCCACGGCCCGGGTCAGGGTGACGGCCGAGACCTCGGACAGGCCGATCGCCCCGATCTTGCCGTCCGTGACGGCCTCCGCGAGCGCTCCCACGGACTCCTCGACGGGGACCTCCGGGTCCAGCCGGTGCAGGTAGTACAGGTCGATCCGGTCCTGGCCGAGCCGGCGCAGTGAGGCGTCCACGTGCGCGCGCAGTGTCTCCGGGCGGCCGTCGATCCGTCGCTGCCCGTCCCGCACGAGCCCGCCCTTGGAGGCGAGCAGCACGCGCTCGCGGACGCCCGACCCCGCCCGGGCGAGCGCGCGCCCCACGAGCTCCTCACTGCGGCCGCCGCCGTAGAGGGTGGCGGTGTCCAGGTGGTCGGTGCCGTCGTCCAGCACGCGGGTGAGCAGGTCGACGGCGGCGTCGTCGTCGAGGAATCCGGAGTAGCCGTGCACGATGTTCATGCATCCGAGGCCGACGGGGTGCACGTCCTTGCCGGCGAGGCGGCGGGGCTCGGCGGGATCGGGCAGGGGGCCAGGCTCGGCGGGGCGGGCATGCGGGGTGGCGTCCATGCCCGCCACCCTAGCCACGACTCCGGACACGACACCCGGGCGCCCGTCCGGCGTCCGGCCCGTCGTCCGTCCCGGGGTTCAGCCGAACACGCGCGCGGCCAGCAGCGACGGCGCCGTCAGCAGCCGGCGGGCCAGCTCCACGCGGCGGCGCTCCTGCACCGCGATCGCCTTCTCGTAGTAGCCCACGAGCTGCTCGCACAGCACCGGCCAGGTCCGGCCCTGCACCGACGCCCACGCCGCGTCGGCGAACGCGGCCCGCTTGACGTCGTCGTACACGAGGTCCGCGACGTGGCGGCGCAGCTCGTCCAGCTCGCCGGGCGGGTAGAGCCAGCCGGTGCGGGAGGCGTCCACGATGTCGAGGGGGCCGCCGCGGCCGACGGCGACGACGGGCACGCCCGAGGCCATCGCCTCCTGCAGCGTCTGGCCGAAGGTGTCGGACTCGCCGGGGTGCACGAACAGGTCCAGGCTGGCCACGTGGCGCGCGAGGTCCTCGCCCCCCTGGAAGCCGGCGAAGTGCGCGCCGGGCAGCTCCCGCTCGAGCTGTTCGCGCAGCGGCCCGGAGCCGATGACCACGAGGCGGGTGCCCGGCAGGTCCGAGAGCACCCGCAGGTCCCCGACCTGCTTCTCGTGCGCCAGCCGCCCCACGAAGCCCACGAGCTTCTCGCCGTTCGGGGCGAGCTCGGCGCGCAGCGCCTCGTCCCGCTTGGCGGGATGGAATCGGCGGGAGTCGACGCCGCGGCCCCACAGGTGCACGCGTCGCACCCCCTGGCGGTGCAGCTGCCGGACGGTGAACGACGACGGCGCGAGCGTCAGCGTGGCCATGTTGTGCAGGCGCGCCACGTGGCTCCACAGGACGTCCTCCAGCCACGGGGCGCCGTACCGGGCCGCGTAGCCGGGGACCTCGGTCTGGTAGACGGCCACGGAGGGGATGCCGAGCTCCTCGGCCGCCTGCACCGCGCGCCAGCCCAGCACGAAGGGGGAGGCGATGTGCACCACGTCCGGGGCGAAGTCGGCGAGCATGCCGCGCAGCCGGCCCACCGTGCCGGCGGCCACCCGCACGGAGGCGTACCCGCTCAGGGGCACGGAGGGCAGGGTGCGCACGGGGAAGCCCTCGACCTCGCGGGGGGCCTCACCGGCGCCCGCGCGTTGGGTCCACCCGGCGGACCACGAGGCAGCCGGGGCGACCACCATCGCCTCGTCGCCCCGCTCCCGCAGGTGGCGCAGCACCTGGAGGATGGAGTGGGTGACCCCGTTCATATGGGGCAGGAACGATTCGGCGACCACGACGACACGCACGTGGCCGACGCTAAGGACCCCGGACCACGGCCGGGACACCCGCCGACGACGGCCCGGTGACCCCGCGGTGAACTCTCGGGGCGCGTGACGGTCGTCGCACCGGCCCGCGCGGCCCGCCCCCGTCCAGGCGCCGCCCGGAGTCGGGTGGCACCATGGACGGGTGAGTTCCCGCCCCGCTGCGCCCCGTCTGCTGCGCCCCGTCCCCCTGCCGCTGTGGCTGCAGGGGGTGGTCGAGGCGCTCGTCACGGCGATGATCAGCCTGCTGGCGGTCATGGTCCCCACCCTCGCGGTGTGGGCCACGGGCGGGTTCGAGCGGCCGACCATCGAGGGCGCCGTCCAGGTGGGCGGCGTCCTGTGGCTGGCCCTGCACGCGGTGCCCGTCACCGTGGCCACGGCCATGCCCACCGCGCCGGATCACCTCATCACCGGCACGGCGTGGCTCGTGCCGTGGGGCCTGACCCTGGTCCCGCTCGCGCTGTCCTGGCGGGCCGGCCGGCGCCTGGCCCGCGCGTCCTACCGGGACCAGGCGTGGCAGGCCTTCGTGGGCGCGGTGGGGGCCTACGCCCTGGTGGGGCTGGCCGTGGCGTTCCTGCCCGGCACGGACGAGCTGACGGCCCACCCCGCCCCGGCGGCGCTGCTGCCCGCCCTGCTCTTCGGCGTCGCCGCCCTCGCGGGGGCGCGGCGCGAGGCCGGCACCTGGGCGCACCTGATCGGCCTGGACCTCACGGAGCGGATCTCGCGGCGCTCGCAGTACGAACGCTGGGCCGGCTCGTACGCGTGGTCCGTGGTGCGCGCCGCGGCCGTCGCCGTGCTCGCCCTGACGGGCCTGAACGCGCTGCTCGTGGCGGGGCGGCTGGCCGTCGAGTGGGCCGCCGTCGTCACCGTGGCCCAGGCGATCGGGGGCGGCCCGCTGGGCGGCCTGCTGCTGGCGCTGCTGCAGATCGGCTGGCTGCCCACGTTCACCGCGTGGTCGATCGCGTGGACGGCGGGCCCGGGGTTCTCCGTGGGTGCGGACAGCCTCTACTCCGTGTTCGGCGCGACGCCGGCCACCGCGCCCGCCCTCCCGGCGCTGGGTGCGCTGCCCGGGACGTGGTCGCCGTGGCAGCTGCTCCTGCTGGCCGTGCCGATCGGCGCCGGCGTCGTGGCCGGCGTGTGGCTGCTGCGGGAGGGGGAGAACCACCTCGACGACTGGCTGCACACCCGCCACGGCAGCCGCGCGGTGTCCCTGACGCTGTCCACGCTGGCCCTAGCCGTGCTCACCGGACTGCTCACGGGGCTGCTGCTGCTCGTGCCGCTGGCCCTCACCTCCGGGACGCTCGGGCTCGGCACGCTGACGGACATCGGCTCCCACGTCTGGGCGGTGTGCGCCGCCGTCGCCGGATGGGTCGCGCTGGGCTGCGCGGCCGGCTACCTCACGGCCCTGGCCGTGGCCGGGCACCGGGACGGGACGACGACGGCGCCGCGGTCCGGCGACCGTGCCTCGGGCCCGCGCGACCGGCCGTCCCCGCGCCGGGCGCGGGACTGACGCCCGCGGCTCAGGGCCGCAGCTGGGGCACCCCCGTGCGCTCCTCCACCTGACGGGTGAACTCGTCCGCGCACGCCTGCTGTGCCCGCACGGTGAGCGCGGAGGCGCCGCACTGCTCGAGCTGGACCGTCGCGTCCCACGCGAGCAGCGGCAGCGCCGCCGTCGTCATGCCCACCAGCGCCATCGCCATGCCGGCGGACGCCACCGCGCGGGGCAGTCCCGAGCGGTCGGCGCCGCGGCTCGTGACCCACACGCGCACGCCGAGCACGAGGGCGACCAGCCCCAGCGCGAGGGCGATCAGCTTCCACGGCAGCACGAGGGAGAAGGAGAGCACCATCCCCAGCAGCGCCACGGACTGCCACAGCAGGGCACGGCCGGTGCGGACGCGGCCGGGGTCCGGGGCGCCCTGCGGCGGGCGGGGCGGGGAGGAGGGAACGGGGGCGGACACCCCCTCACCCTACGATGGGCGCATGCGCATCGTTGCCCTCGTCTCCGGTTCCGGCACCAACCTGCAGGCCGTCCTCGACGCCGTCGCCTCCGGCGCCCTGGACGTGGAGATCGCCGCGGTGGGCGCCGACGTCGCCGACGCCGGCGGCCTGGAGCGCGCCCGCGCCCACGGGATCGAGACGTTCGTGGTGTCACCGAAGGACCACGCGGACCGGCGCGCGTGGGACGAGGCGCTCGCGGACGCCGTCGCCGCCTACGCGCCGGACTGGGTGGTGTGCTCCGGGTTCATGCGGATCCTGGGCGCCCCGCTGCTCGAGCGGTTCGACGGCCGCATCCTCAACACCCACCCGGCCCTGCTGCCCTCCTTCCCGGGGGCCCACGGCGTCCGGGACGCGCTGGCGCACGGGGTGAAGGTCACCGGCTGCACCGTGCACGTGGTGGACGCGGGCGTGGACACCGGCCCGATCCTCGCCCAGGCCGCGGTGCCCGTGCTGGACACGGACACCGAGGCCGAGCTGCACGAGCGCATCAAGGTCCAAGAGCGGGCCCTGCTGCTGCGCGTGCTCGGCGAGCTCAGTCGGCGCTGACCTCGAGGGCGCGGCCGCGGGTCTCCGGGGCCAGCGCCAGCATCGCCGCGCAGGCCAGGACCACGAGCCCGCCGGTGACGGCGAACGCCCCCGGCAGCCCGAGGGCGGGGACCAGCGTGCCCACGAAGAGCAGCGGGCCCAGGCCCGCGCCCACCCGCGAGGCCGCCGACGCCCAGCCGAAGCCGGAGGCGCGCAGCGTCGTCGGGTACAGCTCGGAGACGTACGTGTAGAGCACCGGGATCGCGACCTGCACCACGAAGCCGAACGCCAGCACGAGCGGCAGCACCGCGGCGGGCACGTCCAGCACGCTCGCCAGCCAGACGGTCAGGGCGCTCGCGACGACGGCGCTGACGGCCAGCAGCCAGCGGCGGCCGGTGACCTCGATCAGCGCGGTGGCCACGACCACGCCGAGCAGGCCGGCCGCGGCCATGCCGGAGGTCATGATGAAGGCGCGGCCCTCCGCGTAGCCGGCGTCGATGAGGAACGTGGGCAGCCACTGCAGCGCGATGTAGTAGACGAGCATGATGGCCACGAACAGGGCCCAGGCGATCGCGGTGATGCGCGGGGAGAACCGCCAGACCGCGGCGAGCTGCGCGCCGACGCCGCCGGAGCGGGCCGGCTCGGCCGGGGGCATCGTGTAGGGCCGGCGGGGCGCGCCGGTGGCCGCCACCATGCGGTCGATGACGGCGCGGGCCTGTGCCTCGCGGCCCCGGCTCATCAGGAACAGCGGGGACTCGGGGATGCCCAGGCGCACGACGAACACGAGCAGGGCCGGCAGGACCATGGCCAGCAGGGGCAGGCGCCAGTCGCCCCACGTGCCCACGAGCCAGGCGGAGACGAGGCCGCACAGCGCGGCGCCGACGGGCCACCAGCCGTCCATCGCGGCCAGGACGCGGCCACGCAGCCGGCGCGGGGTGAACTCGCCCACGAGCGCGTAGTCCACGGGGATCGTGCCGCCCAGGCCCATGCCGGCCACGAAGCGGAACAGCGCGAACCACAGTAGGGAGTCGGTCAGCGCGCCCGCGATCGTGAACACGGAGAAGATCGCGAGCGTCCACGCGAACGCCGCCTTGCGGCCGATGCGGTCCGCGATGGTGCCCCACAGGAACGCGCCCACGGCCATGCCGATGAGGTTGGCGGTGCCGATCCACGCGGCGTCGGCCTTGTCCAGGGCCCACTCCTCGCGCAGCAGCGGGATCATCACGCCGTTGAGCGTGACGTCCCACGCGTCGAACATGAAGCCCAGGCCGCCGATCAGGAAGATGCGGCCCTGGACGGACCAGCGCCACGGCAGCTCCTGGACGACCGCCTCACCGGTGGGCAGGGCGGCGTCGGGGGCGACGACGTCGGGCGCGGGCCCGGGGTGCGCGCCGTCGGCGCTGGGGCGGGGCGGGGTGGCGGAGGACATGGTCGGCTCCCGTTCGTCGGGTGGAGTGGGGGCGGTCCGTCACGCGGACGCCTGGGCCATTATGCGGCCCGGCCTATGCTGGGGGACGCACCCGGACCCCCTCGAAGGAGCGCCCCCTCGTGACCTCTGCCCAGCCCACCACCACCACCGTCCTGGACACGGTGCCCCTGAAGCGGGCCCTGATCTCCGTGTACGACAAGACCGGCCTCGAGGAGCTCGCCACAGGGCTCCACGCCGCGGGCGTGCAGATCGTCTCGACCGGCTCCACCGCCCAGCGCATCGCCGCCGCCGGTGTGCCCGTCACCGAGGTCGCCGAGGTCACCGGGTTCCAGGAGTGCCTGGACGGCCGCGTGAAGACGCTGCACCCGCGCGTGCACGCGGGCATCCTGGCCGACCGTCGTCGCGAGGACCACGTGACCCAGCTGCGCGAGCTCGAGGTGGAGCCGTTCGACCTCGTCGTCGTGAACCTCTACCCGTTCGTGGACACCGTGAACTCGGGCGCCGCGGAGGACGCCGTCGTCGAGCAGATCGACATCGGCGGGCCGTCCATGGTGCGCGCGGCCGCGAAGAACCACGCGTCCGTGGCGATCGTGGTGGACCCGGCCCGCTACGGCGAGGTGGTCCAGGCCGCGCAGTCCGGCGGCTTCGACCTGCGCGCCCGCCGGCGCCTGGCCGCCCTGGCCTTCGCCCACACCGCCGGGTACGACAACGCCGTGGCCGCCTGGACCGCCGCCCACTTCGGCGAGGACACGGACGCGGACGAGATCCCCGTGTTCCCGCCCTACGCCGGCTTCTCCCTCGAGCGCGCGCAGATCCTGCGCTACGGCGAGAACCCGCACCAGCCCGCGGCGCTGTACCTGGACTCCTCGGCGGCCCCCGGCATCGCGCAGGCCGAGCTGCTGCACGGCAAGCCGATGAGCTACAACAACTACGTGGACGCCGACGCCGCGGTGCGCGCCGCCTTCGACCACCCGGTCCCGGCCGTGGCGATCGTCAAGCACGCCAACCCGTGCGGCCTGGCCGTCACGGATGAGGGCACGGACATCGCGCAGGCGCACGCCAAGGCCCACGCGTGCGACCCGGTCTCCGCGTTCGGCGGCGTGATCGCGGCCAACCGCCCGGTCACCGCCGCCATGGCCGCCCAGGTGAAGGACGTGTTCACGGAGGTCGTCGTGGCCCCGGCGTTCGAGCCCGAGGCCCTGGAGATCCTCTCCGCCAAGAAGAACCTGCGTCTGCTGAGCCTGCCCGAGGGCTTCCTGCGGGATGCGGTGGAGGCCAAGCAGGTCTCGGGCGGCATGCTGCTGCAGATCGCGGACGCGGTGGACGCGGACGGCGACGACCCGGCCACCTGGACCCTCGCCGCCGGCCCGGCCGCCGACGAGGCCGTCCTGGCCGACCTGGCCTTCGCGTGGCGCGCCGTGCGCGCGGCCAAGTCCAACGCCGTGCTGCTGGCCCACGACGGCGCCACGGTCGGCGTGGGCATGGGCCAGGTCAACCGCCTCGACTCCTGCCGCCTGGCCGTCGAGCGCGCCAACACCCTGGGCGCCGCGCAGACCGGCGGGCAGGACGTGAGCAGCGCCGGCGGCGCGGAGAACGTCTCCGGGGAGGGCGCCCCCGAGCGGGCCCGCGGGTCCGTGGCCGCCTCGGACGCGTTCTTCCCGTTCGCGGACGGGCTGCAGATCCTCATCGACGCCGGCGTGAAGGCCGTCGTCCAGCCGGGCGGCTCCGTCCGGGACGAGGAGGTCGTGGCCGCGGCCGAGGCCGCCGGCGTGAGCCTGTACCTGACCGGGGCGCGCCACTTCTTCCACGGCTGAGCGCGGCGCGCCGCTGCCGGACGGGGGCCCGGACCGGGCCCCGCGACCCCCAGGAGGTGACGAGGCGATGACCCGCCGCGAGGTCGAGAGCGTCGAGGACCGCATCCGTGAGCACCTGCGCAGGGACGACCTCGACAGCGCGGTCGAGCTGCTGCGCGCGCTGTCCCCGGGCGACGCGCTCGACCTCCTGGACCGCTCCGAGCCGCGCATGGCCCCGATGCTGTTCCGCCTCCTGGACAAGACGACGGCGGTCCACGTCTTCGCGGCGATGGAGACGGGCCAGCAGTCCGACCTGGTGCGCAAGCTCCAGGACGGTCAGGTCCAGGACCTCTTCGCCGAGCTGCGGGTCTCGGGCCAGGCCCGGCTGCTCGACGAGATGCCGGCCACCGTGGCCCGCAAGATGCTCGCCGGGCTCGACGCGGAGGCGAGCGGCAAGGCCGGCCGGCTCCTGGGCTACCCGGCGGACTCGGTGGGACGGCGGCTGCGCATGGCGCCCGTGCGCCTGCGCGAGGACTGGACCGTGTCCACCGCGCTCGAGAACCTCCGGGAGCACGGGGGGCAGGAGCAGGCCGCCATCGTCTCCGTGCCGGTGGTCAGTCCCCAGGCGCGTCTGACGGGCGTCGTCGACGTCTCCGTGCTGGTCACACAGCCGCTCGATGCGCGAGTCTCGGAGATCATGCGGGAACCGGTGTCCGCCGTCGCCACCGAGGACGCCGAGGAGGTGGCCCGGCTCTGCGCGGACCGCCGTCTGTGGACCGTGCCGGTGACGGACTCGGAGGGTCGCCTGATCGGGGTGTTCACGGTGGCCGACGCCCTCGAGGTCCTCGACGAGGGGTCGACCGAGGACTCCGCCCGCGCCGGCGGCGTGGAGCCGCTGGGTCGTCCCTACCTGGCGACCTCCGTCCTGGCGCTGATGCGCTCGCGCATCACGTGGCTGCTCGTGCTCGCGATCGGCGCCACCCTCACCGTGCAGGTGCTCGGCGTCTTCGAGGACACGCTCGAGGAGATGGTCGTCCTCTCCCTGTTCATCCCGCTGATCATCGGCACCGGCGGCAACACGGGCAACCAGGCGGCCACCACGGTCACCCGGGCGCTCGCCCTCGACGACGTCCGGCCCCGCGACGCGCCGCGCGTGATGTTCCGCGAGCTGCGCGTCGGCATGGCCCTGGGCGGGTGCATCGGCCTGCTGGGCCTCGTGCTCGCCGGGTTCGTGTTCTCGTGGCCCGTCGGTCTCGTGATCGGGGCGACGCTGTTCACCGTGTGTGCCTTCGCCGCCACCGTCGGCGGTCTCATGCCGTTGGCGGCCCGCACGATCGGCGCCGACCCCGCCGTGTTCTCGAACCCGTTCATCTCGACGCTCGTGGACGCCCTCGGCCTGGTCGTCTACTTCTTCATCGCCCAGGCCGTGCTCGGCATCTGAGCCGGCCACGGTCCACGCCGCCCTGCCCGCCTCGGCGAGGCGTTCCGGGGCGGGCCCGCCGGACCGGCCGTGCCGCCGTCGTCGGGGGGCGCCCCCGCCGACCCGACGCCCCCCTGGTACCCGGGCGACCCCGCCCGGCCCGGCGAGGGCACCGGCGACGGCCGGGGACGCTGACGCCGAGCCACACACGGTGTGGCGCGTCCGAGGCGCCGGGTAGATTGGCGGGGAGTCACCCGTTCCCTGCCGACGAGGGCCGCGTCTCGAGTGCGGCCAGAAGGAGAGATCATCCGCATGTCGAAGATCATCTACACGCTCACGGACGAGGCCCCCATGCTGGCCACCGCGTCGCTGCTGCCGATCGTGCGTGCCTACGCGGGCACCGCCGGCGTGGAGCTGGAGACCCGTGACATCTCGCTGGCCGGCCGCATCCTCGCCGCGTTCAAGGACGTCCTGCCCGAGGACCAGCGCACCGCGGACGCCCTCGCCGAGCTCGGCGAGTTCGTGAAGTCCCCCGAGGCGAACGTCATCAAGCTGCCGAACATCTCCGCCTCCGTGCCGCAGCTGCGCGCCGCGATCAAGGAGCTGCAGGCGGACGGCTACGCGCTGCCGGAGTACCCGGACGAGCCGAAGACCGACGAGGAGAAGGACGCGAAGGCGCGCTACGACTCGGTCAAGGGCTCCGCCGTGAACCCGGTGCTGCGCGAGGGCAACTCGGACCGCCGCGCTCCGAAGGCCGTGAAGGCGTACGCCAAGCGCTTCCCCCACTCGATGGGCGAGTGGACCCCGGACTCCAAGACCGCCGTCGCCACCATGGGCGCGGACGACTTCCGAGCCAACGAGCAATCCGTGACCCTGCCGACCGCCGACGTGCTGACGATCGAGTTCACCGGCGAGGACGGGAAGACCACCGTGCTCAAGGAGGGCCTGAAGGTCCTCAAGGGCGAGGTCGTGGACGGCACGTTCATGTCCGCCAAGGCCCTGGACGCGTTCCTCGCCGAGCAGGTCAAGCGCGCCAAGGAGGAGGGCATCCTCTTCTCCGCACACCTGAAGGCCACCATGATGAAGGTCTCCGACCCGGTGATCTTCGGCCACGTCGTGAAGGCCTACTTCTCCGAGCTGTTCGAGAAGTACGGCGAGCAGCTGGCCGCCGCCGGCCTGTCCGCGAACAACGGCCTCGCCGCGATCGAGGGCGGCCTGGACAAGCTCGACGCCGAGACCGCCGAGGGTGTGCGCGCCGCCATCGCCGCCGCCTACGAGAACGGCCCGGACGTGGCCATGGTGAACTCCGCCAAGGGCATCACCAACCTCCACGTGCCCTCCGACGTGATCGTGGACGCCTCCATGCCCGCCATGATCCGCACCTCCGGCCGCATGTGGAACAAGGACGACCAGACCCAGGACACCCTGGCCGTCATCCCGGACTCCTCCTACGCCGGCGTCTACCAGGCCGTGATCGACGACTGCAAGGCCAACGGCGCCTACGACCCCACCACCATGGGCACCGTCCCGAACGTGGGCCTCATGGCGCAGAAGGCCGAGGAGTACGGCTCGCACGACAAGACGTTCATCATGGACGCCGCGGGCACCGTGGCCGTGAAGAACTCCGCCGGGGAGACCCTGCTCTCCCACGACGTCGAGGCCGGCGACATCTGGCGCGCCTGCCAGACCAAGGACGTCCCGGTGCGCGACTGGGTGAAGCTGGCCGTGACCCGCGCCCGCGCGTCCCAGACCCCGGCCGTGTTCTGGCTGGACGAGACCCGCGCCCACGACCGCGAGCTCATCAAGAAGGTCGAGGAGTACCTCAAGGAACACGACACCGAGGGCCTGGATCTGCGCATCCTCTCCCCGGTGGAGGCCACCAAGCTCTCGGTGGAGCGCATCCGCCGCGGCGAGGACACCATCTCCGTGACCGGCAACGTGCTGCGTGACTACAACACGGACCTGTTCCCGATCCTCGAGCTGGGCACGTCCGCGAAGATGCTGTCGATCGTCCCGCTGCTCAACGGCGGCGGCCTGTTCGAGACCGGCGCGGGCGGCTCCGCCCCGAAGCACGTGCAGCAGCTGGTGGAGGAGAACCACCTGCGCTGGGACTCCCTGGGTGAGTTCCTCGCGCTGGCCGTGTCCTTCGAGCACGAGGCGGTCGCGAACGAGAACCACCGCGCGCGGGTCCTGGCGGACACCCTGGACGCCGCCACCGGCACCCTGCTGATCGAGGGCAAGTCCCCGAAGCGCAAGGTCGGCGAGCTGGACAACCGCGGCAGCCACTTCTACCTGGCGCTGTACTGGGCCCGCGAGCTGGCGAAGCAGACCGAGGACGCCGAGCTGGCGGCCGCGGCGAAGCCGGTCGCCGAGGAGCTGGAGGCCCAGGAGGAGACCATCCTGGCCGAGCTCAACGGCGTGCAGGGCTCCCCGGTGGACCTGGGCGGCTACTACTGGCCGGAGCTGGAGAAGGTCACCTCCGTGATGCGCCCGTCCGCGACGCTCAACGCGATCGTGGACAAGCTCTCCGTCTGAGCGACTGAGCGACTGAGCGGCTGAGCGCCGGGGGCCGGGTCGCGTGCGTGGAGCGCGCGGCCCGGCCCCTTCTCGTGTCCGCAACGCGGGTTGAGTTGTCACGGGTGTGCGTGCCCGGGACCCGTGACAACTCAACCGACGTTGCCGTGGGGAGGGGCCGGTCAGCCCGCGCGCGCCGCCTCGTGGGCCAGCAGGGCCTGCTTCGCGGCGGTGCCGTAGAGGTAGTGGCCGGCGGCGCCGTCGGCGCGCACCACGCGGTGGCAGGGCACGACGACGGCCACCAGGTTGGCGGCGCACGCCCCGCCGGCGGCACGCACGGCCCGCGGGGCCCCGCACCGCTCGGCCAGGCCGCCGTAGGTGGCGGGGGAGCCGGGGGCGATGCCGCGCAGCTCCCGCCACGCCCGCTGCCGGAACGCGGTGCCCGGCTGGGCGACGTCGAGGGCGTCCAGCGCGGCCACGTCCCCCGCGGCGTAGGCGGCCAGGGCGTCGGCGACGGGCTGGGACGCACCCGGACGCGGCTCCACGGGGCGCGGGTTCATCTCGCGGTCGGCGGTCTCCGGGTCCAGGGCCACGAGCCGGTCCATGAGCGTCTCGAGGAGGCGCCCGATCGCGGCGGCGGGGGGCTCCGAGTCCCCCGGCACGGCCACGCCGGAGGCGCGCACCGTCTGGTCCTCGGGGGAGAAGACGGCCACGAGGGTCAGCTCGGTGGCGGGCAGGGCGGCGGCGGTCCAGCGCAGCTCGGGAAGCAGGTCCATCCCCTCATTGTCCTGCACGGCCCGGCCCGGACAGGTGTTCGCCCGTCCGCTCCCTGTGTCAGGCTGGCGTCCATGACCGAGATCACCGTCTTCGAGCACCGCACCCTCCTGCGCCACCCGCGTGAGGTCGTCTTCCGCTGGCTGGAGAACCCCGGCGCGCTGGAGCGGCTCACCCCGCCCTTCGCCGGCGAGGTGGTCCAGGGACCCACGGACGGCCTCCGCGTGGGCTCCGAGTCGCGGCTGCGCATCCAGGCCCCGGGGGCGGCCGGCCTGTTCGCCGGCGCGGCCCATGGGATGCTCACGGGCCTGCTGCCGGACGCCGTCGCCTCCCGCCTCCCCGGTGGGGCCGCGCCCGCGGTGCCGTGGCGAGCCCGCCACACGGCCTACGAGGAGGGCCGCATGTTCCGGGATGAGATGGTCTCCGGCCCCCTCGCCTCCTGGCGGCACACCCACCTGCTCGATGACGCCGCGCCCGGTGAGGCGGACACGGCGGACGGCCGGCGCGGCACGGTCGTGACGGACCACATCGAGTACGCCCTGCCGGGGGAGTCCCTGATGTCCCGCGTGCCCGCTCTGGGCACCGCGGCCTCGCGCCGCACCCACGAGGCCTTCGAGGCGGAGCTGGGCCGCCAGTTCGCCTACCGCGCCCGCGTGATGGCCGACGACCTGGACTTCCACGCCGCCCACCCCGGCCCCCTCGTCGGCGGGCCGGCCCGCACGGTCGCTGTGACGGGGGCCGGCGGACTGATCGGCCGGCAGCTCTGTGCCCTGCTCACCACCGGCGGCCACCGCGTCATCCGGCTCGTGCGGAGCCCGAAGAAGGCCGACGCGCTGGACGCGGCGCTGTGGGACCCCGGCCGGGAGACCGTGGATGAGGACGCCCTGGCCGAGGCCGACGTCGTCGTGAACCTGGCGGGCGAGCCCATCGCCGGCCGGTTCTCGGACGCGCACAAGGAGGCCGTGCACGACTCGCGCGTCCGCGGCACGCGCACCCTCGTGGACGCGCTCGCCCGGATTGCCGCACGGGAGGGGGACGACGCGCGGGTGCGGGCACTCGTGAACGGCTCGGCGATCGGGTACTACGGGGCGGACGCGGGCACGGGCCCGTTCGGCAGCGGCCTCGTCGAGGATCTGGAGCCCGGGGACGACTTCCTCGCCGAGGTCGTCGCGGACTGGGAGGCCGAGGCCCGACGCGCCGAGACGTCCGGCATCCGGGTGGCGATGCTGCGGACCGGCGTGGTCCTGAGCCCGGCCGGGGGCATGCTGCAGCAGGTGCTGCCGCTGTTCCTCGCGGGGCTCGGCGGCCCGGTCGCGACCTCGGGCGGGGAGAGCCACGACGGCAGCCCGTGGCTGAGCTGGATCGGCGCGGATGACATCGCGGGGGCCTTCGCCCACGCGGTGCTCGACGACGGCGTCACCGGCCCGGTCAACGCGGTGGCGCCCGAGCCGGTCACGGCGAAGGAGTTCGCCACCGTGCTCGGGCGGGTGCTGCGCCGGCCCGCTCTCATCCCGGTGCCCGAGGCCGGGCCGCGCCTGCTGCTGGGCGAGGAGGGCCGGGTGGAGACCGTCGCGGCGGACCAGAAGGTCGTGGCGGACCGGCTGGTCTCCTCCGGCTACGAGATGCGCGACCCCGAACTGGAGGGCGCGTTGCGCCACGTCCTCGGGCGGTGACGGGGGTGGGGGCAGCGTCCCACGGGGACGCTGCCCCCGCGGGTCGTCAGTCCTGCAGCGCGCCGGTCTCCCGGATGAGCTGGCCCAGCGCGGTGAACGCGTCGCGGGCCAGCGCCTCCCACAGGGCCAGGGCCAGCTGGGGGAAGCCCTCCTGGAGCGCGACCATCACCTGGGCGGTGAGGACTCGCGCCGTGACCGGCCCGCGCGCGCGGACGGTGGAGGGCTGGCGGCCGGGCTGGCCCAGGGCCATCTCGCCGAACGTCATCCCCGGGGTGAGCAGGGTGCGGCGCACGCGGCGGCTGCCCGTGCCCTGACCCGAGAGCTCCACGGTGCCGGAGACGATCACGTAGATGCCGCCGAACGGCTGGCCGGCGCGACGGATGATCTGGCCGTCCGCGTAGACCCGCTCGTCCATCATGGACTCGAGCAGGCGCGCGTCGTCCGCGGAGAGGTGCTGCAGCAGGGGTGCCACGGCCGCCTCCTGGGCGTCCCGCGGCAGCAGGTGGGGGGCGTGGCGGGAGAGCAGCCGCTGCTCGGCCCACTGGGCGGCCCGCGAGCGGGAGTCGAAGAACACGAACTGTGCGCCCTCGGCGGCGGGATCCACCCCCTCGGCCTCATCCTGCAGCGGCTCGGGCAGGTCCACCTCCACGGACTCCTCGACGGCCGCCATCAGCTCCTTCATCTCCGCGGCGTCCCTGTCCACGACGACGACGTCGAGCCCGTTGCCCAGCGCGCGGGCGAACCACTGGGCCACCAGCAGCCGGGCCGGACGGGAGATGGAGCTGACCGAGCGCATGTCCACCACGAGCGTCTCGAGGACCTCGGGCAGACCACGGCTGACGCGGGCGATCGCGTCCACCTGGCTGAAGCCGAGGTGACCGCCCAGCTCCATGACGTGCACGGTGTCCGCGAACCGCCCGAGCGCCTCGAGGACGACGGCGCTGCGCACCGTGCCCGAAGGCGCCTGATCGATCCGGTAGTGGGTGCGCAGGGCCGCCCGCGGGGAGCCGGTGACCACCGACGGGTGCAGCTCGAAGTCCTCGACGAGGGTCCGCAGGGCGGCCATCGCCGCGGCGCCGAGCCCGTTCTCGTCCGTCGTGTCCGACTGCAGCGCCAGACCGAGGTGGCCCGGCACCACCACGAGCACCGTGCCGCCGCGCGTCGACGCCCAGCCGGGCTGGCCGACGTCGTATGCCCACCGGGAGTCCCGGGTGTCCATGCCGCAGGAGTCCATCACGGAGAGCACACCGCGGACCGTCTCCTCGCTCAGCACACGGTCCCCGGTGACGGGGTGGACACCGCCGTGCGCGAGGGTGCCGGCGAGCAGGGCGAGGTCCTCCACGGTCACGGCGGCGGCACGCACCGTGGCGATGTCCTCGAGCAGCGTCTCGGGGTCGGCGTCCAGGGTGTCGAGGGACTTCATCAGCCACGCAGCCGACCGGGTGTGATGCTGGGCGCGGTTCTCCGCACGCGCGGCCGACTCCGTGACGGTGACCTCGCGGTCGAACAGTGCGGAGAGCAGCTGCATCATGCGCGCGGTGCGGTCGCGGCCACCGCGGCCCTTCACCAGGGAGGCCGTGGCCACCGCGCCCGCGTTCTGGAGCGGGTTGTGCGGCAGGCCCGTGACGGCGTCCACCTCGACCCGATGGTCCAGGTCCCGCACGGGGGCGGCGCCCACGCGCTCGCCCACCCGCACCGCGCCGAGGTCCTCGAGGGCCTGCGCGTGGAACAGGGGAGAGGCGAGCGTGGCGAGCGGCACGGGCGTCATGGATCCGGAGACGTAGCGGTGCCCGTCCACCATGAGCATCGCGACGCCCAGCCCGTCCGGGACCTCCCCCTCACCCGCGTGGGCCGACGTGAGGCGATCGAGGTGCTCCTGGACGGGTGTGGTCATGGGTCACAGCCTAGTCAGTGGGGCGGCCCCGGGACAGCGCGACGGAGGCGGGCACAATGGGTCCCGATGCCCACCCCCGTCGATCCCGTCTCCGTCCCCGCCTGCCTCTCCGCCGCTCTGGGCCGCCTCAGCACCGGCCTGACGTTCGCCGCCGCCCTGCCCGAGCTCGAAGACGCACTGGACGCGCGCGGGGCGGCCGTCGTCGAGGCGCCCCCGGGCACGGGCAAGACCACCGTGGTCCCGCCCGCGCTCGCGGTCCGGCTCGCGGACCACGGCGGCGGGCGCGTCCTGGTCACGCAGCCGCGGCGGGTCGCGGTGCGCGCGGCCTGGCGGCGGCTGCGCACGGCGGTGCTGGCCGCCGCGGCCGACGTGCTGCCCGGCGCCGACCCCGACGCGCAGGCTCGGCTCGCGGACGCCGCCGTCGGGTACGCCGTGCGCGGCGACGCGGTGGGCGGCGGGGCCTCGGCCGTCGAGTTCGTGACCCCGGGCCTGCTGCTGCGCCGCCTCCTCGCCGACCCCGGGCTCGATGGCGTGGACGCGGTGGTCCTGGACGAGGTCCACGAGCGGGATCTGGACACGGACGTGCTCTTCGCCCTCCTCGCCGACCTGCGGCAGCTGCGCCCCGAACTCGTGCTCGTGGCCATGTCCGCGACCGTGGACGCGGCGGCCCTGGCCGCCCGCTGGGCCCGCGGCATGGGGGAGGAGGCGCCCCTGCCCGTGGTCTCCACCCCGGCCGTGCTGCACCCGCTGCGCGAGGAGCACGCCCCGTTCCGCGGCCACCGCCTCACCGCCGAGGGCCGCGTGGACCGGGCCTTCCTCGACCACGTCGCGGCCACGGCCGCGCGCGCCCACGCCGAAGCGCTCGACGCCGACCCGTCCGTGGACGCCCTCGTCTTCCTGCCCGGGGTGGCCGAGGTCGAGGCGGTCGCGGGGCGCGTCGCCGCGCTCGCCCCGGACACCGAGGTCCGCGTCCTGCACGGCCGCCAGGAACCCGCCGACCAGGACGCCGCGCTCGCCGGCCGCGCCGACCCCGCCGTGCCGCGCGTCGTCGTCGCGACGGCGGTCGCCGAGTCCTCGCTGACCGTGCCGGGGGTGCGCCTCGTGATCGACTCGGGCCTGGCCCGCGAGCCGCGCCGGGACCGGGGGCGGGGCATGGCCGGGCTCGTCACCGTCCAGGCCTCGCGCGCGGCCGCCGGCCAGCGGGCGGGCCGCGCCGCCCGCCTCGGCCCCGGCACCGTGGTCCGCTGTCACACCGCCGCGGCCCTGGGCACCGCGCCCGCAGCCCCGACGCCGGCCCTCGCCGTCGTCGACCTCGCGCCGGTGGCCCTGGCGTTCACGGCGTGGGGCGCCCCGGGCGGCCGCGGGCTGACCCTGCCCGAGGATCCGCCGGCCGACGCGATGGCCGCCGCCGAGCGCACGCTCGCCTCCCTCGACGCGGTGGACGCGGACGGGCGCATCACCCCGCACGGCGCCGTCCTGGCCGAGCTGCCCCTGGACCCGCCGCTCGGCCACGCCCTCCTGCGCGCGGCACTGTGGACGGGGCCCCGCCCCGCGGCCGAGGCGACGGCGGCCCTCGCCCTGGACCTGCGCGCCCCCGGGGCCGACCTCGAGGCGCTGGTCGCGTCCGTGCGGGACGGCCGGCACCCGGAGGCAGGGCGCTGGCGTCGGGAGGCGGACCGACTGGAACGACTCGCCCGTCGGCACGCGCACCACTCCCTGGAGACGAGAGCGCCGGGAGAGCCCGGGCCCGAGGCGACGGCGGCCGCGCGCCGGCACCCCGCCGGCCTCGTGTCCGCCCTAGCCTTCCCCGCGTGGATCGCCCGACGCGCGGGGGAGGCGGGCGCGTACCTGCTCGCCTCCGGCACCCGCGCGGCCCTGCCCCGCGACGCCGCCGGCGGCGGCCTGGCGGGGCAGGAGTGGCTGGCCGTGGCCGAGGTCGCCCGTGTGGCCGGGGACGCGGCCGGCACGGGTGCCGCGATCCGCGCGACCGCGCCGATCGACCGGACGCTCGCCGAGCTCGCCGGCGCGGGCCTGCGGCGCACCGAGGACACCGCCGACTGGCGCGGGGACCGGCTCACCGGCCGCCGCGTGGACCGGCTGGGCGCGCTCGTGCTGGCGGAGACGCCGGCCCCCGTCGCCCCCGACGCCGCCGCGCAGGCCGTGCGCGCCGCACTCGCCGCCGACGGCCTCGCCCGGTTCGACCCGAGCGGTCGGACCGAACGCCTGCGCCGCCGGGTGCACCTGCTCCACCGCGTCCTCGGCGCCCCGTGGCCGGACCTCTCGGACGCGGCGCTGCCCGGCCTGGACGCGCTGGTCGACGGGCTTGCGGCCGACCTGGCCGCGGGGCGGTCCCTCGCACGCCTGGACGCCGAGGCGCTGCTGCGCGGCGCCCTGCCCTGGCCGGAGGCGGGCCGGCTGGACGAGCTCGCCCCCGAGCGCCTGCCCGTGCCGAGCGGGCGCGCCGTCGTCGTGGACTATCCGGCCGTCCACGAGGACACCCCGCCCGTGGTCGCCGCCAAGCTGCAGGAGTTCTTCGGGGCGCGTGTCACCCCCGCTGTCGCGGACGGTCGTGAGCCGGTGGTCCTGCACCTGCTCTCCCCGGCAGGTCGCCCGCTCGCCGTGACCGCCGACCTGCCCTCCTTCTGGGCCGGCCCCTACGCGCAGGTCCGCGCTGAGAACCGGGGGCGCTACCCCAAGCACCCGTGGCCCGAGGATCCCGCCGCCGCGGAGCCGACCGCCCGGACGAACCGCCGCGCCCGCTGAGAAAGGGGTCCGCGAAACGTGCAGGAATCGCTGTGATGCGTGATGATGGCCGTCACATCCGACTCGCATCGATTGAGGTTCCACTTGTGAGACACGACACGCGGGCACGTCAACGGCGCCGGGCCACGCTGGCCGGCGCCGTCGCCGCGGGCGCGCTGATCCTGGCCGGGTGTGCTCCGGCCGAGCAGACGCCCACCCTGACCTGGTACACCAACCCCGACGACGGCGGGCAGGCGAAGATCGCCGCCCAGTGCACCGACGCCGCGAACGGCCGGTACAGAGTCGAGACGTCCATGCTTCCGACGGACGCCGCCTCCCAGCGCGAGCAGCTGACCCGCCGCCTCGCCGCGGGCGACACGTCGATGGACATCATGTCCCTCGACCCGCCGTTCGTCCCCGAGCTCGCCGAGCCCGGCTTCCTGGCCCCCGTGCCGGAGGAGATGCAGGCCTACGCGAAGGACAACGCCCTGGAGGGCGCGCTCGCGGCCGCCAGCTGGAAGGACGAGCTCGTCACGGTCCCGTTCTGGGCCAACACGCAGCTGCTCTGGTACCGCAAGTCGGTCGCCGAGGCCGCGGGGTTGGACATGTCCCAGCCCGTCACGTGGGACCAGCTGATCGAGGCCGCCCGCAGCCAGGACAAGGACCTGGCCGTCCAGGGCGCCCGTGCGGAGTCCATGACCGTGTGGCTCAACGCGCTCATCGAGGGCGGCGGGGAGCAGATCGTCCCCAACGCCGAGGCGCCCACGGACGAGGTCACCACGAACCTCGACTCCGAGGCCGGCCGCACGGCCGCCCGGATCATCTCCACGATCGGCAAGGAGGGTCTCGGCAGCGCCGGCCTGCCGACGCAGGACGAGAACGCCTCCATGCTGCTCTTCCAGGGCAAGAACGGCTCGTTCATGGTCAACTGGCCGTTCGTCTGGCCGGCCACCCTCGGCTCCGTGGAGGAGGGCTCGCTGCCGGAGGACCTGCCCGAGGACATCGGCTGGGCCGTCTACCCCCGCACCGTCGAGGGCAAGGACGCCGCGCCGCCCGTGGGCGGCATCAACCTGGGGGTGGGCGCGAAGTCCGAGCACCAGGACCTCGCCTGGGACGCGATCTCCTGCATCACCACCACCGAGCACCAGAGCCAGTACTTCGTCGAGAACGGCAACCCGCCCGCCGACCCGGCGGCCTACGACGCCCCCGAGGTCGCCGAGAAGTACCCCATGGCGGACACCATCCGGGAGTCCCTCGAACTCGGCGCCCCGCGGCCGCAGACCCCGTACTACAACGAGGTCTCCACCGCGATCCAGCAGCGCTACGCGCCGCCGTCGGGCGTCTCCGAGTCCACCCCGGCCGAGACCGACGACTTCATCCAGGAAGTCCTGAGAGGGGAGCGTCTGCTGTGAGCCACGTCGACACCGCACCCGCCGCATCCACCCCGCGCGCCGCCGAGGGTCGTCGCCCCCGCCGGGTGAAGTCCCAGCGCGCGAAGTCCGAGGCGCGTCTCGGCTGGCTCCTGGCCGGCCCCGCGTTCTTCGTGATGCTGTTCGTGGTCCTGTACCCGATCCTGCAGGCCCTCTACGACTCGCTGTTCAAGTACCGGCTCACCGCGCCGGGCGACCGCGAGTTCGTGGGCCTGGGCAACTACGGCGTGATCCTCACGGACCCCGTGTTCTGGAAGGGCCTCGGGGTGACCCTGCTGATCACCGTGGTGACCGTGGTGGTCGAGCTCATCCTCGGCTTCCTGCTGGCCCTGGCCATGCACCACGCCATCAAGCAGACCCGCGGCCTGATCCGCACGATCATCCTGGTGCCGTACGGCATCATCACCGTGGTCTCCGCGTTCGCGTGGTTCTACATGTTCTCGATCGACTCGGGCTACATCAACGCCTGGTTCGAGTGGCTGCCGGGCGTCGACGCGGACCTGAACTGGTTCGCGCAGGGCAGCACCGCGCTGTTCGTGATCATGCTCTCCGAGATCTGGAAGACCACCCCGTTCATCTCCCTGCTCCTGCTGGCCGGCCTGGCCCAGGTGCCGGGCGACCTCACCGAGGCCGCCTCCGTCGACGGCGCCTCGTGGTGGCAGCGGATGAAGCTGGTCATCCTGCCGAACATGAAGGCCTCGATCATGGTGGCCGTCCTGTTCCGCGCGATGGACGCGTTCCGCATCTTCGACTCCATCTACATCATGACCAACGGCGCCTACGGCACCGAGGTCCTCTCGCTGCTGGCCTACCGCACGTCCATCGGCCGGCTCGAGATCGGCATGGGTTCGGCGGTCTCCGTGATCCTGTTCCTGTGCGTGGCCCTCATGGCGGTCATCGCCGTCAAGGGCTTCAAGGTGGACCTGGCCGACCGAGGAGGTTCCAAGTGAGCACCGCCGCATCCGCTCCCGCCCCCGAGGGCCGCGCGCCTGAGGGCCGCGCGCCCCACCGTCGCGGCACCGGGAAGGCCACCGCACTGTGGTGGATCCTCACCGTCGTGATCGGCGTGTGGTGCCTCTTCCCGCTGTTCTCGATCTTCGCGACCAGCTTCAAGACGCCCGCCGACCTCGCCAACGGCAAGCTGCTGCCCACCCAGTGGTCCACGGTGAACTACGAGGAGATCTTCGTGGGCGGCTCGCGCGAGCTGTTCCTCACGGCGCTGCGCAACTCGATCGGCATCACCGTGATCGCCACGATCATCGCCGTCATCCTGGCCACGCTGTGCGCCTACGCGATCGCCCGCCTGGACTTCCCGGGCAAGCGGATCGTGCTCACGGTGTCCCTGATGGTCTCGATGTTCCCCGTCATCTCCCTGGTGACGCCGCTGTTCAACATGTGGCGCACCCTCGGGCTGTACGACACGTGGGTCGGCCTGATCATCCCCTACCTGTCCCTGACCCTGCCGATCTCCATCTGGACCCTGGCCGCGTTCTTCCGCCAGATCCCGTGGGAGCTCGACCAGGCCGCGCAGGTGGACGGCGCCACCCCGCTCGAGGCGTTCCGCAAGGTGATCGTCCCGCTGGCCGCCCCCGGCGTCTTCACGACGGCGATCATCGCCTTCTTCATCGCCTGGAACGACTTCGTGTTCGGCATCTCCCTGACCTCCACCGAGACCGCGCGCACCGTGCCCGCCGCCCTGGCCTTCTTCACCGGCGCCTCGCAGTTCGAGTCGCCGACCGGGGCCATCTCGGCGGCCGCGATCATCGTGACCATCCCGATCGTGATCCTGGTGCTGGCGTTCCAGCGTCAGATCGTGGCCGGCCTGACCAACGGCGCGGTGAAGGGCTGAGGCCCGCACACGAGACCTCCTGAAAGGACCCCCCGATGGCCTCCATCACCCTGAACCACATCGACAAGACCTACGACGACGGCTTCCACGCCATCAAGGACGTGAACCTGGAGATCGAGGACGGCGAGTTCGTCATCCTCGTGGGCCCCTCCGGCTCCGGCAAGTCCACGCTGCTGCGCATGATCGTGGGCCTCGAGGACATCACCGACGGCGAGATGCTGATCGACGGCCGCCGCGTGAACGAGGCGGCCCCCAAGGACCGCAACCTCGCGATGGTGTTCCAGAACTACGCGCTGTACCCGCACCTGACGGTGTACGAGAACATCGCCTTCCCGCTGCGGCTGATCAAGGACAACAAGCCCTCCGAGGAGGAGATCGACCGCAAGGTGCGCGACGCCGCCCGCGTGCTCGAGCTCGAGGACCACCTCGAGCGCAAGCCCGGCAACCTCTCCGGCGGCCAGCGTCAGCGCGTGGCCATGGGCCGGGCGATCGTGCGCGAGGCGGACGCGTTCCTCTTCGACGAGCCGCTGTCCAACCTGGACGCCAAGCTGCGCGGGCAGATGCGCGCGGAGATCTCGCAGCTGCAGCGCCGCCTGGCCACCACCTCCGTCTACGTGACGCACGACCAGACCGAGGCCATGACCCTGGGCGACCGGGTGGCCGTGCTCAAGAAGGGCGAGCTGCAGCAGGTGGCCAGCCCGCGCGAGCTCTACGAGCAGCCGCTCAACCTGTTCGTGGCCGGCTTCATCGGCTCGCCGTCGATGAACTTCCTGCCCGCCTCGCTGAGGCAGAAGGAGGGCGGCCACGTGCTGTCCTCGCCGATCGGTGACATCCCGGTGCCGCCCGAGAAGGCCCGCGCCGCCGAGGGGCGGGACATCGTGTTCCTCGGCCTGCGGCCGGAGTTCTTCGAGGACGCCGAGCTGGTGGAGGACAGCCGCCGCGGCCAGGGCTCCACCTTCGACGCGACGCTCACGCACCTGGAGTGGCTGGGCCACGAGCAGTACGGCTACATCGAGTTCGATCCGGACCCGGCCGTGGCCGAGATGCTCTCCGCGCTGGCCAAGGACCTGGACGCGGACGAGCTGCGCCCCGTCGTCGTGGCCACCCTCTCCGGCGAGTCCCGCGCCCGGCCGGGCACGCCGACCCGCCTGTGGGTGGACACCACGCGGGTGCACCTGTTCGACCCGACCACCGGTGAGAACCTCACCCGCGACCCCGAGGTCGGCGCCGAGCTGACCCGCCGGGCCGCCGAGGAGCGCCGCCGCCAGATCGAGATGGCGGCCGAGCGTGACGCCGCCGAGCACGAGGCGGACGCGCCGCGCCGCTGAGCCGGCGCCGGGGACGCCGGGGGCGGGTCAGTACCCGCCCTCGGCGTCCACCAGGCCCTCCAGCTCCGTCCCGGCCGCGCGGGCCCGCAGGTTCCGCTCGACCCGCGCGTGGAGCAGCGGGACGCACATCTCCGGGGTGTCCGCCGTGTGCGGCGTGATGAGGGCCCGTTCCTCGGTCCAGAGCGGGTGGCCCTCCGGGAGCGGCTCGGGGTCGGTGACGTCCGTGCCGTAGCCGTGCAGCCGACCCGCCGCGAGGGCCTGGACGACGGCGTCCGTGTCCACCAGCGCCCCGCGGGCGACGTTCACGAGCACGGCGTCCTCGTCCAGGAGGGCGAGGCGGTCGGCGTCGACCATGCCGCGGGTCTCCTCGGTGGCCGCCGCGGCGATCATCACGACCTGCGCGCCGGGCAGGACCTCGTCGAGGGAGTCGGTCGTGACGGTGCGGTCCGCGCCGGGCACGTCGCCCGCGCGTCGGCGGACCGCGGTGACGCGCACGTCCCAGGTCTTGAGCAGGCGGATGTACTCCTGTGCGATCCCGCCGCCGCCCACGACCACGGCGTTCAGGCCGTTCAGGGTGCGGCCGGAGGAGGGGCCCCACGTGGTGGCGCGGACGCGCGCGGGCAGGTCCCGCAGCAGGGCCAGGGTGAGCAGCAGCGCGTGCTCGGCCACCGGCGGCGCGTACGTGCCCTTGGCGGACGTCCACACGATGTCCGGGCGGCTGCGCACGAGGGGGACGAACGGCTCGATCCCGGCGAACGGGAGCTGCACCCAGCTCACGTGGGGGTGGGCGGCCAGGGCCGCGGCGAGCGTGTCGACCGGGATCGGGCGGACCATCAGCAGGGCCGTGGCGGAGGGGTCGCCCTCGGCCACGGCGGTGCCGCCGACGTCGGCCACGGCCTGCTCGGCCAGCCGCCGGGCGTGGGCGTAGGGGGTGTCGGCGACGTCCTGCGCCGCGGGGAGGATGAGCAGGCGCTCGGGGACGTCGTCGGGTCGGGTGCGGGGGAGAGTGGAAGTGGTGGGCATGGTGCCCACCGTCCCACATCCTCCGGGCCTGGTTCAGCCGGCGACGGCGTCCCGGTGCGCGGCGGACAGCCGCAGGTAGGTGGCCGCGTTCTTCTTGAGGCCCTCCCGCTCCTCGTCCGTGAGGGGGCGGCGGACCTTCGCGGGGACGCCCGCCACGAGCGAGCCGGCCGGGACCTGCGTCCCCTCGAGCACCAGGGCGCCGGCGGCCACGAGCGAACCGGCGCCGATGACCGCGCCGTTCATCACCGTGGCGGACATGCCGATCAGGCAGTCGTCCTCCACGGTGGCCCCGTGCACCACGGCGGAGTGGCCCACGGAGACACCGGCGCCGAGGGTGCACGGGAAGCCCTCGTCCGCGTGCAGCACCACGTTGTCCTGCAGGTTGGTGCCCGCCCCGACGCGGATGGGGGCGGAGTCGCCGCGGGCGGAGACGCCGTAGAAGGCGGAGGAGCGCTCGGCCATCTCGACGTCGCCGGTGATCGCGGCGGTCGGGGCGAGGAAGACGGACTCGTGGATGCGCGGGGTGGCACCCGCGACGGTGATGATGTGGGCCATGCCACCAGCCTAGGTGTGGAGGACGACGGCGCCGCGTGGCGCCGCCGTCCCGGGCTCAGCTGAAGACGACGGTCCGCCGGCCGTCCGCGAGGACGCGGTGCTGGGCGTGCCAGCGCACGGCCTGCGCGAGCGTGGAGCCCTCGACGTCGCGGCCGCGGGCCACGAAGTCGGCGGCGGTCTGGGCGTGGGTCACCGGCTGCACGGACTGCGCGATGATCGGGCCCTCGTCCAGGTCGGCGGTCACGTAGTGGGCGGTGGCGCCGATGAGCTTCACGCCGCGTTCGTGCGCCTGGTGGTAGGGGCGGGCGCCCTTGAAGGAGGGCAGGAACGAGTGGTGGATGTTGATGGCCATCCCGGCCAGGTCCCGGCACAGCTCGTCCGAGAGGATCTGCATGTAGCGGGCCAGGACCACCAGCTCGATGTCGAACTGGGCGATCAGGTCGCGCAGCCGGTCCTCCGCGGCCTCCTTGGAGTCCCGGCTCGAGGGGTCCTTCGAGACGGGCACGTGGATGAAGGGCACGCCGTAGAAGGAGGCGAGCGGCTGCAGGTCCAGGTGGTTCGAGACCACCACGGGGATCTCGATGGGCAGGGTGCCGGCGCGCTGCTGGAAGAGCAGGTCGTTGAGGGTGTGCCCGTCCTTGGAGCACATCACGAGGGTGCGCATGCGCTGCGCCGCGTCCCACAGGCCCATGCGCATGCCGAACTCCTCGCGCACCGGCGCGAGCGCCTGCTCGATGTCCTCCCGCGTGGCCGGGGTCACGAACTCCACGCGCATGAAGAAGTCGCCGGTGTCCGGGGAGTCGTACTGCTGCGACTCGGTGATGTCCGCCTCCACGCCCAGCAGGGCGCCCGTCACGGCGTGCACGATGCCCTTGCGGTTCGTGCAGGCCAGCGTGAGCACGCGGGCGTGCTCCGCGCCGGAGGCGGGGGAGGGGCTGGGGGAGAGGGCTGCCGTGTCCATGGCGTCGATGGTAGGCGGTGCCGGCCGCGCGGAACCGCGGGATGACGGGGCTGATCCCTGGTCGGGGAGCCGGGCCCCGTGTCATCCTCAAGACCAGGTTCCCCGCCGCGCGGCGGCGGGGGAGGCACGACGCGGCGCCCGGCCCGGCCGGTCGCCCCAGACGACCGAGGAGCACCCCCATGCCACAGTCCACCCTCTACTGGATCATCGCGGCGATCATCGTCGTGCTGCTGATCCTGATCATCGTCTCGGTGATCGCCTCCCGCCGTCGTCGTGAGGCCGAGGCCGAGGCCGCCGAGACCCGGCTCGAGCGCCGGGGCGTCAGCGCGGACACCGCGGGTGAGCAGGCGGCCGCCCCCGCGGCCCCGACCCGCCTCTCCCGCCTGGACGAGGTGGCGGCCGAGAAGGACGCGCGCCCGGCGCCGGCCGTGAGGCCCGCCGGGGGTCTGGCTGCGTTCGACACCGCCGCGGCGGACCGCGAGACCGACGAGTCCGGCGCCGGCGTGGCCGGCGGTGCCGGGGTGACCGTGGACCAGCAGGACGCCCCGAGCACCGAGGCCACCGCTCAGACCCACCGCCGCGACGCCGCGGCTCCGGCCACCCGGGGCACTCTGCGCCCCGCTCCGGCGGTGCCGAGCACGGTGCGCGAGGCGGACACCGTGGGCCTGGGCGCGGCCGGTGTGGCCGGCGGCTCCGGCGTCACCCTGGACGAGCAGACGCCCGCGGCGGACGTCCCGGCGACCCCGGCCTCCCCGTCCCCGGTGACCGAGACCCCCGCCCCGGCGGCACCGGTGGCCGAGGCTCCGCAGCAGAGGAGCCACCTCACCCCGGCCCCCGAGCACGTGCACGGGACCGTCCCCGCCGACGAGGTCGCCGCCGAGCACACCCCCACCAAGGAGTTCGCCACGGACGGGATCCCCGTCCCGCAGGGCGAGCACCTCGAGACGCACACGGTCGCCACCACCGCGCACGGCTCGGTCACCGTCGTGGCCACCGAGTCGGACCAGGCCCAGCAGACCGGCGTCGACGGGACGGAGCGCTCGGCCGCCGGGTCCCTGCGCATCGACGGCACGCCCGGGGTGCCCGGTCGCGTGGCGGAGGCGGACCGCGAGCCGGCGCGCACCGATGACCACGGCGCGGACGTCGCGCAGCCGGCGGCGGTCGAGCCCGCGGCTGAGCGCCCGCCGCTCGAGGCCGCCCCGGCCACCCGCCGGGCCGAGGCCCCGGAGACCCACGCCGGCACCACGCCGGCCACGCCCCTGGGCGGCGCCCCGGAGCTGGATCCGACCGCGGCCTCGTCCGGCCGTGCGGAGGACGCCACTCCGGCGACCCGCCGCGAGGCCCGCGCCGCCCAGTCGGCGGCAGCCGCCGGGACTGCCGGGACCGCCGCGCCGACGTCGTCGACGCCCACGACCGTGGCCCCAGACACCTCCACCTCCTCCGCCCCCACGGATGAGGAGCCCGCCGAGGACGACACCGAGGGCGCCGCCCTCCCGGACCTGCGGGCGGACCGCGACGAGACCCGAGCCTCGGACGCCGAGGGTGAGTCGAAGCTGGCCCAGGCCGGCGCCGTGGCGGCCTCCGCGTTCGAGACCGTGCGTGACAAGGTCGCCGTCCCGCTGCGGGACAACGTGGCCGTGCCCGCCAAGGACAAGGTCGTGAAGGTGGTCAAGGACAAGCTGTCCCAGGCGCAGGAGCGCCGCTGGGGCAAGCGCTGACCAAGGCATTCGCCCCACGACGACGGCGGCCGCCCCCTCGTGTGAGGGAGCGGCCGCCGTGCGTTCAGCGGAGGGCGCGCGGGCGCCCGCCGGGGGAGGGGGCCGTCAGATGCGGGCCTCGCCGCCGGCCTCGACGCCGGGGATGCCGTCGCCCTCGTGGCGCTTGACCTCGTCCTCGATGCGCTGGCCGATCGTGGCGTCCACGTTCTTCCAGTACTCGAAGGCGCGGGCCTGGACGTCCTGGCGGACACCCTTCAGCGCGCCGGACACGGTCTCCACGAAGTCGTCACGCTCCTGGTCCGAGAAGACCTCGCGGACGAGGGTGCCGGCCTGGCCGAAGTCGTCGTCGTCCGCGCGCAGCGCCTGGGCCTCACGGGTCAGGGTGCCGTCGGCCTCCCAGCCGTCGTCCACCGGGCCGGTCTCGTCCGACCAGGAGTCGCCGTTGGAGTTCGGCACGTAGGTGGAGCGGTCGCCGGTGTGGTCGTACCACATCTGGCCCTCGAAGGCGTAGTTGTGCACCGCGTTCTTGGGACGGTTCACCGGCAGCTGGTTCACGTGGGCGCCCACGCGGTACAGCTGCGCGTCGTGGTACGCGAAGGCGCGGCCCAGGAGCATGCGGTCCGGGGAGAGGCCGATGCCCGGCACGGTGTTGCTCGGGCTGAACGCGGCGGACTCGATCTGCGCGAAGTGGTTCTCCGGGTTGCGGTTCAGGGTCAGCGTGCCGACCTTGATGCGCGGGTAGTCCTTCTTGGAGATCGTCTTCGTCAGGTCGAAGGGGTTGAACCGGTAGGTCTTGCCCTCCTCGTAGGGGATCGCCTGGATGTAGAGGTCCCACTTGGGGTGGTCGCCCTTGGCGATGGACTCGAACAGGTCCTGGCGGTGGAAGTCGGCGTTCTCGCCGGCGATCTTGGTGGCCTCGTCGTTCGAGAGGTTGTGCACGCCCTGCTGGGAGATGAAGTGGTACTTCACCCAGTGCTTCTCGCCCTGGGCGTTGACCCACAGGTAGGTGTGGGAGCCGTAGCCGTTCATCTCACGCCAGGTGCGGGGCAGGCCGCGCGGGCCCATCAGGTAGGTCACCTGGTGCGCCGACTCGGGGTTGTTGGTCCAGAAGTCCCACTGCATGGTGGCATCGCGCAGGCCGGAGTCCGGCAGGCGCTTCTGCGAGCGGATGAAGTGGGTGAACTTCATCGGGTCGCGCAGGAAGAAGATCGGGGTGTTGTTGCCGACGAGGTCGTAGTTGCCCTCCTCGGTGTAGAAGCGCAGTGCGAAGCCGCGCACGTCGCGCCAGGTGTCCGGGGAGCCGAGCTCGCCGGCCACGGTGGAGAAGCGCAGGAGGGTCTCGGTCTTCGTGCCGGGCTGGAACACGAGGGCCTTGGTGTACTTCGACACGTCCTCGGTCACCTCGAACTCGCCGAACGCGCCCGAGCCCTTGGCGTGCGGGCGGCGCTCCGGGATGTTCATGCGGTTGAAGTGCTGGTGGGTCTCCAGCAGGTGGGTGTCGTGCAGGACGATGGGCCCCTCGCTGCCCACGGTCAGGGACTGGCGGTCGCTGACGGCCGGGGCGCCGTTCTGGCGGGTGGAACCGGTCGCGTGCGGGGTCGTCTTCTGGTACTCCGTCATGGAACTCTCCTTCGTCGATCGACGTCGGCCGCGCACCGATCGGCGCGGTGGGCGGCGTCACCCCCGATCTTGGCATATTTCTGAATCAGTCAAAAGAACCGCGCGCCGAGGGTGGCGGCCGGGGCCGCCGCCGCCGTCGTGCAGACCCGACGACGGCGCCCGGTCACTAGGATGGAGGGCACCGGAGCCTTCCGGCCGCACAGACCCCCGTTCGAAGGGAACCCCCGTGACGCAGACGCCCGACATCAACACCCAGCCCCTCGCCGAGGTGGACCCGGAGATCGCCGCGGCGCTCGCGGACGAGCTCGGCCGCCAGCGGGGCACGCTCGAGATGATCGCCTCGGAGAACTTCGTGCCGCGCGCCATCCTCGAGACGCAGGGCTCGGTGCTGACCAACAAGTACGCGGAGGGCTACCCGGGCCGCCGCTACTACGGCGGCTGCGAGTTCGTGGACGTGGCCGAGAACCTGGCCATCCAGCGCGCCAAGGACCTGTTCGGCGCCGAGCACGCCAACGTCCAGCCGCACGCCGGCGCCCAGGCCAACGTGGCCGTGATGACCTCGCTGCTGGACCACGGGGACACGATGATGGGCCTGTCCCTGGCGCACGGCGGCCACCTGACGCACGGCATGAAGCTGAACTTCTCCGGCAAGAACTACAGCATCGCCGCGTATGAGGTGGAGCCGGACACCCACCGCATCGACATGGACAAGGTGCGCGAGAAGGCCCTCGAGGCCCGGCCGAAGGTGATCGTGGCCGGCTGGTCCGCCTATCCCCGTCAGCTCGACTTCGCCGCCTTCCGCTCGATCGCGGACGAGGTCGGCGCCAGGCTCTGGGTGGACATGGCCCACTTCGCCGGCCTCGTGGCCGCCGGCCTGCACCCGAACCCGGTGCCGCACGCCGACGTCGTCTCCTCCACCGTGCACAAGACCCTCGCCGGCCCCCGTTCGGGCTTCATCCTCTCCACCGAGGAGCTGAAGAAGAAGATCGACTCCGCCGTGTTCCCGGGCCAGCAGGGAGGCCCGCTGATGCACGCGATCGCGGGCAAGGCCGTGGCCTTCAAGATCGCCGGCTCCGCGGACTTCAAGGAGAAGCAGGAGCGCACCCTGGCCGGCGCGCAGATCCTGGCCGAGCGCCTGACCGCCCCGGACATGGCCGAGCACGGCATCTCGGTGCTCACCGGCGGCACGGACGTGCACCTGGTCCTGGTGGACCTGCGCGAGTCCCAGCTGGACGGCAGGCAGGGCGAGGACATCCTGCACGAGGTCGGCATCACCGTGAACCGCAACTCGGTGCCGTGGGACCCGCGTCCGCCGATGACCACCTCCGGCCTGCGCATCGGCACCCCCGCGCTGGCCTCCCGCGGCTTCGGCGAGGCCGAGTTCCGCGAGGTGTCCGACGTCATCGCCGAGGCGCTGAAGCCGAGCCCGGACGTGGAGGCGCTGCGCGCCCGCGTCGTGAAGCTCACCGAGGACTTCCCGCTGTACGACGGCCTCGAGGGCTGGTGAGCCGCCGATGACCGCGAAGGTCCTGGACGGCAAGGCCACCGCCGCCGCGATCAAGGAGGAGCTGCGCGGCCGCGTGGCCGCCCTCGCCGAGCGCGGGCGCACCCCCGGCCTCGGCACCCTGCTCGTCGGTGAGGACGCCGGTTCGCAGAAGTACGTGGCGGGCAAGCACCGCGACTGCGCCGAGGTGGGCATCGAGTCCATCCAGCGTGAGCTGCCCGCGGACGCGACGGAGGAGCAGATCCTCGACGTCGTGCGCGAGCTGAACGAGGACCCGGCCTGCACGGGCTACATCGTCCAGCTGCCGCTGCCGAAGCACGTGGACACCCAGAAGGTGCTCGAGGCCATCGACCCGGACAAGGACGCGGACGGCCTGCACCCCATGAACCTGGGGCGGCTCGTGGCCTCGGTCGGCGGCGAGCTGGACTCGCCGCTGCCGTGCACCCCGGCCGGCTGCGTCGAGCTGCTGCGCCACCACGGTGTGGAGCTGGCCGGCAAGCACGTGCTCGTGATCGGCCGCGGCGTGACCATCGGCCGGCCTGCCGGCCTCGTGCTCACCCGCCGCGAGGTCAACGCCACCGTGACCCTGGCCCACACCGGCACCACGAACCTCGACGAGCTGCTGGCGAGCGCCGACGTCGTGATCGCCGCCGCCGGCTCCGCCCACATGGTGAAGCCGGAGCAGGTCAAGGAGGGCGTGATCGTCCTGGATGTGGGCGTCTCCCGCGTGACCGGGGAGGACGGGACGTCGCGCGTCCTGGGCGACGTGGACCCGGCCGTGAAGGAGAAGGCGGCCTGGATGGCGCCGAACCCGGGCGGCGTCGGGCCGATGACCCGCGTCATGCTGCTGGCGAACGTCGTCGAGGCCGCCGAGCGCGCCGCCGACGGCGAGGACTGGGCCGGGGAGCGGGCCGGCGCCTGACCTCTCCCCGCCCCGCGACGAACCCTGCGAATCGCAGGGTTCGTCGCCGAGGGGGCGGCGCGCGTCCGGGCGGGTGGTGCGCCTATGCTGTCGCCTTGTGAGTCACACCACTCTGCATGCGGCCCCCGCCTCCGTCATCCGTGCCCGTGGGCTGCGCAAGCAGTACGGCGAGTTCCACGCCGTGAAGGGCATCGACCTGGACGTGCGTCCCGGTGAGTGCTTCGGCCTGCTCGGTCCCAACGGCGCGGGCAAGTCCACCACCATGCGCATGCTCGCGGGCACCTCGCAGCGCACCGCGGGCGAGCTGACCATCCTGGGCATCGACCCCGAGGAGGACGGGCCGGCCGTCCGTGCGCGCCTGGGCGTGGTGCCGCAGCAGGACAACCTGGACGAGGAGCTCACCGCCCGGGAGAACATCCTGATCTACGGCCGCTACTTCGGTCTGCCCTACTCGTACCTGCGGCCCAAGGCCGAGGAGCTGCTGGCCTTCGCCCAGCTCACCGAGAAGGCGGACGCCAAGGTCACCGACCTCTCCGGCGGCATGAAGCGGCGGCTCGTGATCGCCCGCGCCCTGGTCAACGAGCCGGCCCTCTTCCTCCTCGACGAGCCCACCACGGGCCTGGACCCGCAGGCCCGCCACATCCTGTGGGACCGCCTCTACCGGCTCAAGGAACGCGGCACCACGCTGCTGCTGACCACGCACCACATGGACGAGGCGGAGCAGCTGTGCGATCGGCTCGTCGTGGTCGACGGCGGTGAGATCATGGCCGCCGGCACCCCCGCCGAGCTCATCCGCGAGCACGCCTCCCGCGAGGTCCTCGAGGCGCGCTTCGGCGCGGACCGCAACGAGGCCGCGGCCCGCACCGTCCAGGCCCACGTGGGTGACGGCGTCGTGCACCGCGTCGAGGTCCTCCCGGACCGCGTCCTCGTCTACGCCCGACGCGCGGACGACCTGCACGACGTCGTGCAGCGACTCGTCGACGAGGGCGCCCTGCCCGCCCCCGCCACCACGCTGACCCGCCGCGCGAGCCTCGAGGACGTGTTCCTCATCCTCACCGGCCGCACCCTGGTGGACTGACCCGTGCCGTCCCCCACCACGACGACGGCCCCCGGCCCCGCCACGCCCGCCGAGCCGCTGCGCCCGCCGGTCACCGCGGCGGCGTCCGCGGAGCGCGTGAAGCGCCGCGGCGTCCTGCTCTACGCCGAACACCAGCTGCGGTCCATGCGTCGCTACGGCGCGGTGCTGCTCGTCGGGGCGCTCGGCGAGCCCGTGCTCTACCTGCTGGCCATGGGCCTGGGCCTGGCCCAGCTCATGGGCGGCGGGATGCCGCAGGACGCCCTGGGCGGGGTCTCCTACGTCGCGTTCATCGCTCCGGCGCTGCTGGCCTCGGGCGCGCTGATGACGGCGTCCGTCGAGTTCTCCTACCCGGTGATGGGCGGGTTCCAGTGGCAGCGCACGTACTACGCGGCGCAGGCCACCCCGCTGTCTCCGGCGCAGATCGCCCTGGGCCACCTCGTGGCGGTGAGCCTGCGGTTCGTGTTCCAGGCCGCCGTGTTCCTGCTGGTGATGCTGGCGTTCGGCGTGGTCTCGAGCCCGTGGGCGTGGGTGCAGGTCCTCACCGCCACGCTCGGCGGGCTCGCCGTCGGCGCGCCGATCATGGCGTTCGCGGCCTCCCTGAAGGAGGACAAGGGCCAGTTCGCCACCCTGCAGCGGCTCGTGGTCATGCCCCTGTTCCTGTTCTCCGCGACCTTCTACCCGCTCGAGGCGCTGCCGGTGTGGCTGCGCTGGATCGGCTGGCTCTCCCCGCAGTGGCATGCCGCCCAGCTCGGCCGCGTGCTCTCCTACGGGATGGCCGAGCCGGCCTGGCTCACCGTGGTGCACGTGGCGTTCCTGCTGGTTCTCGCGCTCGGCGGGGCCTGGCTCGCGGTGCGGATCTACACGCGCCGCCTCGGCTGGGTCCGAGGCACCCCGGACCGCGACGCCGTCACGGCCGCCCGTCGGGACCGTGCCCCGCGCCTGGGCCGCCGTGCCGCGCGCACCGGGGCCGCCCGCGCCGACGTCGCACCCGCCGCCGCGCAGGCGGAGCCGGCCGCGCCGTCGTCCTCGGTGGTGCGGGAACACGCCGTCGCCGTGCCCCCCATGCCCGAGATCCCCGTGCGCCGCGGCCGCCTGGCCGGCGCGTACTCGGGCAACGTGCGCGCGGTGATGGAGCGGGCGTTCCTGTCCCTGAAGTCCAACAACTGGGTGGTGTTCTTCTCCGGGTTCTTCGAACCCGTGCTCTACCTGGCCTCCTTGGGGCTGGGGCTCGGTGCGCTGGTCGGCGACGTGGCCGGCCCGGATGGCACCCCCGTCCCGTACGGCATGTACCTCGCCCCCGCACTGCTGGCGGTCTCGGCGATGAACGGCGCCATCTACGACTCCACGTGGAACGTGTTCTTCAAGCTGCGCTACGCGAAGACGTACCAGACCATGCTCTCCACGCGGTTGGGCCCGCTGGACGTGGCACTCGGGGAGATCGCGATGGCACTGCTGCGCGGGCTGATCTACGCGGTCGGCTTCCTGATCGTCATGACCGTGGCCGGTCTCGTCACCTCGTGGACGGCGCTGCTCATGATCCCCGGCGCCCTGCTCGTGGCGCTGGGCTTCGCCTCCCTCGGCATGGCGGTGACGAGCTGGATGAAGACGTTCCAGCACATGGACTGGGTCCAGATCGTGCTGATGCCCATGTTCCTGTTCTCGGCCACGTTCTTCCCGCTCGCGGTCTACCCGGAGCCGATCCAGTGGGTGATCCGCGTGTTCCCGCTGTGGCATGCGGTGGAGATGATGCGCGCGCTCGCGGTGGGCGTGCTGAGCTGGGCGACCGCCGGCCACGTCCTCTACTTCGTGGTGATGGCCGGCGTCGGGGTGTGGCTGGCCGCCCGCCGGCTCGGCGCGCTGTTCCTGCGCTGAGGCCCCGCGGGCCGGTCAGGCCGCGCGCGCGGCGCGGCGCCGCCGGACCACGTCCAGGGCCGCGACCACGGCGGTGAGCGCCCAGCACACGGCCACCATGCCCATGGCGGTCGAGGCCGCGTGCGCGTACGCCGCGGCCGACGGCGGCCCGGCGCTCTCGGCTGCGGCGCCGGCCAGGGCCGCGAAGAACGCGCCCGTCACCACGGACAGGCCCAGGGCGGTGCCGAGGCGCTGCGCCGTCTGGGCGACGCCGCCGGCCGCCCCCGCCTCGTGGCCGGCGACGTCGTCCATCATCAGCACCTGCGTGCTGGTGAGCAGCAGGGCCTGCGAGGCCGACTGCACGATCAACCCCACCCCCACGATCCACGGCGACCACGCGCCGGCCGCGCTGCGCTCGAACGCGAGCGCGAGCACCCCCAGCGACACGAGGCCCACGAGGGCGCCGAGCAGCACGAGCACGGGCCCGCGCCGCTGCACCATCGAGCCCACCCACGGGGACAGAGAGGCCACGACGACGGCGCCGGGCAGACCCACGAGGCCGGCCTCAAGCGGCGTGAACCCCATGCCGCGCTGCAGGAAGATCGCCACGATCGCGAACACCGCCGGCATGGTGGCCAGGTAGATGGTGGACTCGAGCGCGCCGATCGTGAAGGACGGCCGCCGGAACAGGGCCGGGTCCACCATGGGCTGCACGCCGGTGGCCGAGGCCCGGGCCTTTACGCGCTTCTCCCACAGCCACCACGCCGTCACGAGCGCGGCGGCGAGCACCAGCAGCCAGGCGGTGCCCGGGACGATGAACGGCACCATGAGGCTCACCCCGCCGGCGCCGAGCAGCAGGGCGCCCACCGGGTCGAGCGCCGCGATCCCGCGCGGGCCGGGGGCGGGGGGCAGGCCGTGCACGCGGGTGGGCGGCGGCAGCCAGAGGGCGCCCATCGCGACAGCGGCCAGGCCCACGGGCACGTTCATGAGGAACGTGGAGCGCCAGCCCCACTCGGGGCCGAACGCGCCGAGGAACAGCCCGCCGAGCAGGGGCCCCACGGCCACGCCGAGGCCCACCACAGTGCCGAAGAGCCCGTAGGCCCGCCCGCGGGCGCGGCCGTGGAAGTTCGACTGGATGAACCCGATGACCTGGGGGTTGAACACGCCCGCGCCCAGGCCCGTGAGCAGGCGCCCGGCGTTGAGCAGCAGGGTGTCCCCGGCCAGGCCGGAGAGCAGGGAGCCGAGCATGTACAGCGTGATGCCCGCCAGGAACAGGCTCTTGCGCCCCCACAGGTCGCCGGCGCGGCCCGCGGCCACGAGAACGGTGCCGAACGTCAGCGTGTACCCCGCCAGCACCCACTGCAGATCCGCGCTCGTGGCGTCCAGGCCCGACTCGATGGCCGGCAGCGCCACGTTCACCACGGACACGCTCATCAGCGCGAGGAAGAGCGGCATGAGCAGTGCGGTGAGGATGCGGCGCTGGTCAGGGGTGAAGGCCCCGGACGCAGGGTCGGCGGGGTGCGGGGGGCGGGGGGTCATCGCCTCAGGATAGGCACCGACGCGGGCCGCCCGATTCGGACCCCACCCCACGATGCGGGATGATGGAGGGCAGACCCCACGAGCCCCTCCGGAGGAGCACCCATGTCCCAGTCCCTGACCCCCGGTCCCGACGGCGCGCGCCGCGGCCCCCGCGCCGGCCTGCGCGTGGGATCGCTCGGGTTCGTCGCGATGATCGTCATCCTGATCGTGGCGATCATCTTCGCCGCGAACCAGAACGACGTGATCGGGTGGCTCGTGGTCGCCGTCGCCGCCGGCTGGCTCGTGTTCGCGGTGGTCGTGTACCTGCAGATGCGCCGCGGTGTCCAGGCCGCGGGCCGCAAGGTGGACACCGCCATGCAGAACGCCCGCGCCGACGTCGCCGCCCTGCGTGGCCGGGATACCGACGCCGCCCCCGCGGTGGCCCCGCAGGCGCCGGCCGCGGACCCCCTGCGGGACACCAAGCTGGACCACTCGTTCAAGATCGCCCAGGTGCAGGTGCGCGTGGTGCGCGAGCAGCTCGCCGCGGGCGAGGGCATGGACCGCGAGATGGTGGACCGCGCCCTGGAGACCATCGACATCACGGCCTCCAACGCCCGCGACATGATCAAGGAGTCCCGGGCCGGCGGCGCCGAGGGCCCGGTGAGCGGGACGGTGATCGGCTGATGACGGCGCTGCCCGAGAAGGACCCCGTCACCGGGAAGTACCCCGAGCCCGCCGAGGGCGAGCCCGTGGTGCACGCCAACGCCGGGGCGCCCAAGGCCGACGGCGCCGTGCGCGTGGCCACCGTGAACGTCAACGGCATCCGCGCCTCGCACCGCAAGGGCATGCGGGAGTGGTTCGCCGGTCGCGGCGTGGACGTGCTCACCCTCCAGGAGGTGCGCGCCCCCGCGGACGTCACGGCGCAGCTGGTCCGCGAGATCGTGGGCGAGGACTGGGACGAGGTGCACCTGGCGGACGCCGTGGCCGCCGCCAAGGGGCGGGCCGGTGTCGCGATCGCCTCGCGGTTCCCGCTCGGCGAGGTCCGCACCGGCATCGCCGACGCCGACGGGTACTTCGACGACGCCGGCCGCTGGATCGAGGCCGACCTGCGCCTGCCGGACGGCTCGCCGCTGACCGTGGTCTCCGCGTACGTGCACTCGGGCGAGGTCGACACCCCGAAGCAGGTGGACAAGTACCGGTTCCTCGACGAGATGGTCCGCCGCCTCTCCGAGCTGGCCGCGGGGGAGGAGCATGCCCTCGTCACGGGCGACCTCAACGTGGGCCACACCGAGCTGGACATCAAGAACTGGAAGGGCAACGTGAAGAAGGCCGGCTTCCTGCCCGAGGAGCGCGCCTACTTCGACCGGTTCTTCGGCGAGCTCGGCTTCACGGACGTGCACCGCGCCCTCGCCGGGCCGGTGCCGGGCCCGTACACGTGGTGGTCCATGCGCGGCAAGGCCTTCGACAACGACGCCGGGTGGCGCATCGACTACCACATGGCGACCGCGGGCCTGGCCGAGCGGGCGACGACCGCCGTCGTGGACCGCGCCCCCAGCTGGGGCACCCGCTTCTCCGACCACGCCCCGCTCGTGGTCGACTACCAGTTCTGACCGTGCAGGAGAGACCCGAGGCTGAGATGACCATGAAGAAGAACTCCGTGCAGGACGTCCTGGCCCAGGACGCCGCCGCCACCGCCCACCTGGCCGGCGCGTCCGCCCGGCACCGCGTGCTCTCCGGCATGCAGCCCTCGGCGGACTCCCTCCACCTGGGCAATTACCTCGGCGCCCTCGTGAACTGGGAGCGCACCCAGGCCGACTTCGAGGCGTTCTTCTTCATCCCCGACCTGCACGCCATCACCGTGCCGCAGGACCCGGCCGCGCTCGCGGAGCGCACGCGGGTGGCCGCCGCGCAGTTCATCGCCGGCGGCATCGACCCCGAGCGCTCCACGCTGTTCGTCCAGTCCCAGGTGCCCGAGCACGCGCAGCTGGCGTGGGTGCTGACCTGCATGACCGGCATGGGCGAGGCCATGCGCATGACCCAGTTCAAGGACAAGTCCGCCAAGCAGGGCACGGACGCGGCCGGCGTCGGCCTGCTCGCGTACCCCATGCTCATGGCCGCGGACATCCTGCTCTACCAGCCGCACGGCGTGCCCGTGGGCGACGACCAGCGCCAGCACGTGGAGCTCACCCGCGACCTGGCCCAGCGCTTCAACCACCGCTACGGCGAGACGTTCGTGGTGCCCACCGGCTTCTACCCGGAGACCGGCGCGCGCATCTACGACCTGCAGGACCCCACGTCGAAGATGTCCAAGTCCGCGGCGTCCCCGAACGGGCTCATCAACATCCTCGAGGAGCCGAAGAAGACCGCCAAGAAGATCAAGTCCGCGGTCACCGACGACGGCACCGAGGTGCGCTTCGACCGTGAGCTCAAGCCCGGCGTCTCCAACCTGCTGACCATCCTCTCCGCGGTGTCCGGCACGCCGATCCCGCAGCTCGAGGAGGAGTTCGTCGGCAAGATGTACGGGCACCTCAAGGTCGCGGTGGCGGACGCCGTCGTCGAGCGCCTGGCCCCCGTGCGCGAGCGCGCCCTCGCGCTGCTGGACGACCCCGCCGAGCTGGACCGCATCCTCGCCTCCGGAGCCGAGAAGGCCCGCGCCGTGGCCACCCCCGTGCTCGAGGACGTCTACGCCAAGGTCGGCTTCCTGCCGCCGCTGCGCTGAGCCGGGCCGCACCGGCCCCGCGGCCCCCCGACGACGGCCCGCGCCCCCGACCTGCGGGGGACGCGGGCCGTCGTGTTTCTCCGACTCGAGGCGGAGGCGGCGGCACGTGCGTGGCTGTCAGGATGGAGGCACTGCCTCCGCTCCTGCCGCAGCGGGGGCGAGCCCCACCGACAGAGGAGTGCCGGAGCCATGTCCACCGCGGTCCCCATCCCCGCCGTCGCCGAGGTCCCACCCGGCGCCGAACCTGTCCTGGAGACGGAGAACCTCGTCAAGGTCTACGGCCGCGGGGCGTCCCGCTTCGACGCGCTGAAGGGCATCACCCTGCAGATCCAGCGCGGCGAGTCCCTGGCCGTCGTCGGCAAGTCCGGCTCCGGCAAGTCCACCCTGATGCACCTGCTGGCGCTGCTGGACCAGCCCTCCGCCGGCGTCGTCGCGATGGACGGCCGTCCCGTCTCCCAGCTCAAGGCCGCGGAGATCTCCCAGCTGCGCAACGAGCGGTTCGGCTTCGTGTTCCAGCAGTTCTTCCTGAACCCGAACCAGACGGTCCTGGAGAACACCGTGCTGCCGCTGAAGATCGCCGGCGTGGGCCGGGCCCAGCGCACCCGCCGCGGCATGGCGGTGCTCGAGCGGCTCGAGCTCGCGGACAAGGCGAAGAACAAGGCCACGGACCTCTCCGGCGGCCAGAAGCAGCGCGTGTGCATCGCCCGCGCGCTCGTGAACAACCCGACGGTGCTGTTCGCGGACGAGCCCACGGGCAACCTGGACTCCGCCACCTCGGCGGCCGTGGAGGACATCCTCTTCGGCCTGCACCGCGACGACGGCATCACCCTCGTGGTGGTCACGCACGACGACGACCTGGCCGCGAAGTGCGACCGTCGCGTCGAGCTGCAGGACGGCGTGGTCATCGCCGACGAGCGCATCGGCACCGAGCAGGACGGAGCACGGGCATGAAGGCCACCGACGTCGCGGGCACGGCGCTCGCCAACACGATGCGCTCCAAGCTGCGCACCTTCCTCACCGTCGTCGCGATCGTGATCGGCGCATTCACGCTGACCCTCACCACGGGGCTCGGCGCGGGAATCAACAAGTACGTGGACAACGTGGTCGAGGGCTTCGGCAAGCCCGGCGAGCTGACCGTGATGAAGCAGCAGGACATGTCCTCGGCCGGTCCGGCGAGCGGCTCGCCCCAGGAGTACACGGAGCAGGACGCCGCCGGCGGCGAGATGTTCGGCATGCCACTGCTCACCCAGGAGGACCTCGCCGCGATCGAGGACACCGAGCACGTCACCGAGGTGAAGACCTATCGGGTGGCCGAGCCGGAGTACATCCAGGGCCCGGACGACCGCAAGTGGCAGACCGGCTTCATGGGCAGCTCCGGTGAGATCGACATGCTCACCTTCTCCGCCGGCCGTGCCCCCGAGGCCGGCGCCGCGGAGATCGTCATGCCCGAGTCGTGGGTGGAGGACCTGGGCGCCAGCGACGCCGAGGACCTGATCGGCACGGAGCTGACCGTCGTGGCGGCGACCCCGCTGCAGGAGCAGAAGTCCGTAAAGGCCACCGTGGTCGGTGTGACGAAGGCGGCCGCGTCCGGTGCGGGCACCGCCCCGACGCCGTCGGAGTCGCTCGAGCAGGCGATCTACGACATCACGACGGAGGGCCTGCCGGAGTCCCAGCGGGACACCTACTTCCAGGCCACGGCGATCGTGGAGGATCCGGAGGCCAACGAGGACGCCGTGAAGCAGGCGCTGGCCGACCAGGGCCTGCTGGCGCAGACCCTCGAGGAGCAGCTCGGCGTGATCCGCGGCATCATCGACGCCGTCACGTGGGTGCTCACCGGCTTCGCACTCATCGCACTGCTCGCCGCCAGCTTCGGCATCATCAACACCCTGCTCATGGCGGTGCAGGAGCGCACCCGGGAGATCGGCCTCATGAAGGCCCTCGGCATGACCGGCGGGAAGATCTTCGGCCTGTTCACCATGGAGGCCGTCGTGATCGGCCTGCTCGGCTCGCTGATCGGCATCGGCCTGGGCGTCGCCGTCGGACTCATCGCGAACCAGGTGCTGACCACCGGCCCCCTCAGCGGCGTCACCGGCCTGGTCCTGTTCGCGGTCAACCCCCTCGCCCTGCTGCTGATCCTGCTGCTGATCGTGGCCATCGCGTTCATCGCCGGCACCTTGCCCGCCCTGCGTGCGGCCCGGAAGGATCCCATCGAGGCACTGCGGCACGAGTGATCCTGCCGCCGCGCCCGTCACCGCCATCACCGTCACCCACGACACCGAGGAACACTCCATGACCACCGATCGACCGCACCAGGACCCGAACCCGGGCCAGCCCGCCGCGGGCTCCCGCTACGGCACGCAGCCCTACGCGGCCCCGGGCTACGGCGCCCAGCCGGGCAGCCCGTACGGCATCGTCCCGGAGCCGGCCGCGTTCCCCGCGCTCCTGACGCTGACGCTCACGTCGCTCGCGCTGTACGTGCTGTCCTCCCTGCCGGCCCTGTTCGGCGGCGAGGAGAGCATCGAACGCATGCGGGACTCCCTTCGCCAGAGTGGCCTCACCCCCGAGCAGGTGGAGGAGATCGCGCCTGTCGTGGGCGCCTCCGTGACGGTGGGCACGATCATCGTCCTGCTCATCGGCGTGGCCCTGTACGCCCTGGTGTACTTCAACCTGCGCGGGGCCAAGAACTGGGCCCGCATCCTCGGCATCGTCGTCGCGATCCTGGGCACCCTCAGCGCCGTCGGCGGCATCTTCTCCTTCGTGACCTACCCCGGCATCGGCGGCGTCCTGGCCTCCGTGCTGAGCCTGGCGCTGGTGATCGTGAACATCCTGTGGCTGGTCAAGGCCTTCAACCCGCAGGTCGCGGCCTACACCCGTCAGGGCCGCCGCGCCTGATCCCGACGCCGTTCGCCGGCGGCGAGTCCGGGGTCGCCAGCCCTCGCCCCGGCGTCGGCCAGCGGAGACCATGGCGACATGGCCTCCGATCATCGACCCCCGCATCCCGTGTCCCCCCACCCCGACGACCTGGACGGCGGCGGGCGGCCCGTGGTGGGCCCGGATGAGGCGCGGCGGCGCATCGCCGGGCACTCCGGTCCGGACGCCCGCCCGCTGATCCGCCCCGACGCCCGCACCCCCGGCGTGTTCCGGGCGCTGCTCGGACTGACGGTCGCGTCCGCGGTCCTCTACGCCGCGTCGATCCTGCGCAACCTCCTCCCGGGCGCGGCCCAGGACATCGCGGACTCGCTGCCCGAGGGCAGCGCGCAGTCGCCCGCGATGACCGCCGAGGCGATCGAGGGCGCCCTCACCGGCAGCGTCTGGTTCGCGACCCTGCTGGGTCTGGCGGTCTACGCGATCGTCCTCGTCGGGCTGACCCGGCACAGCAACACGGCGCGCATCATGGGCGCCCTGTTCGCCTCCATCGCCATCTTCGTGACGCTGCTGGGGACCATCCGCCTGTTCGTCTTCCCTGCCGGGGACGTGGTGCTGCCCCTGGTCCTGGGCGGGCTGTTCGCGCTCGTGAACGCGGCCTGGCTCGTGTGCGCCTTCAACCCCGGCCTCGCGACGACTTTCCTGCGCCGCCGGGCATGATGGGGGCATGCACCCCCTCGACGACGATCCCCACGAGATCACGGACCCCGCCCCCGATCTCGCGTCGCTGCGTCCCCTGCGCCTGTTCCAGACCGTCACGGCCGTCACGGGCGCACTGAGCGCGGCCGGCGTGGGGGGCGTGCTCGCGCTGCAGTCGACGCCCGGCTACGCCCGCGCCGTGCTGGAGGCGCGCTCCTGGGGCGCGAGCGAGGTCACCGAGGCCGACGTCGCCGCGTTCCTCACCCCGGCGGGGGCGTGGCCGGTGGCCGCCGCGGCGGTGGTCGTCCTGACCCTGGTGCTCCTGGCCGGCATCACCCGCCGCATCCGGGCCGTGCGCCCCGTGGGGAGCGTGCTCGTGGTGCTGGGGATGCTCACGGCGGCCTTCTGGATGGTCGACGGTGGACGGATGGTGCAGGACGGGGGAGGGGGGCCGGTCGTGCTGGGTGCCGTCGTCGGGATGCTCGTGTCCAGCGCGGTGTGGCTGCGTGTGGCGCACCGGCGGGAGACGCGCGACGCCTTCGACGTCTGAGCTCGGACCGCCCCCGACTCCGCCTCCGGTCCCGCCCGTCCCCACGCCGAGGCCCGCAGACACGCCGCTACGCCGGGCCGGTGACGGCGCGTCTGCGGGCCTCGGCGGGAGGGGTACCACGCACGACGACGGCGACCCGCCTCCTCGAGCGAGGAGACGGGCCGCCGTCGTGGTGCGGGGGGATCAGAACTGGCGGGCCAGGATGGCCCGCTTCACCTCGGAGATCGCCTTGGTCACCTGGATGCCGCGGGGGCACGCGTCGGTGCAGTTGAAGGTCGTGCGGCAGCGCCACACGCCCTCCTTGTCGTTCAGGATCTCCAGGCGCATGTCGCCGGCCTCGTCACGCGAGTCGAAGATGAACCGGTGCGCGTTGACGATGGCGGCCGGGCCGAAGTACTGGCCGTCCGTCCAGAACACCGGGCAGGACGAGGTGCACGCGGCGCACAGGATGCACTTCGTGGTGTCGTCGTAGATCGCCCGGTCGGCCTGGGACTGGTAGCGCTCCTTGGTGGGCGCGTGGCCCTCGGCGACCAGGAACGGCATGATCTCGCGGTAGGACTGGAAGAACGGGTCCATGTCCACGATCAGGTCCTTCTCCACCGGCAGGCCCTTGATGGGCTCCACCAGGATGGGCTTGGACAGGTCGAGGTCCTTCAGGAGCGTCTTGCAGGCCAGGCGGTTGCGGCCGTTGATGCGCATGGCGTCGGAGCCGCACACGCCGTGGGCGCAGGAGCGGCGGAACGACAGGGTGCCGTCGTGGTCCCACTTGACCTTGTGCAGGGCGTCCAGCACGCGGTCGGTGCCGTACATGGTCAGGCGCCACTCGTCCCAGTAGGACTCCTCGGAGGACTCCGGGAGGTAGCGGCGGACCTTGAGCACGATGTCGAAGCTCTCGACCTCGCCTGCGCCGCCACCGGCGGACTGGGTCTGCGCCTGGGCCACGGGGGCCTCGGTCTCGGTTGCTGAGTGGCTCATCAGTACTTACGCTCCATCGGCTGGTAACGGGTCACGACGACGGGCTTGGTCTCGAAGCGGATGCCCTTGACGCCCTCCATCTCCGCGGTCTCGTCACGGTAGATCATGGTGTGCGCCATGAAGTTCTCGTCGTCGCGGTCGGGGTAGTCCTCGCGGTAGTGCCCGCCGCGGGACTCCTTGCGGCCCAGGGCCGCGAGGGTCATGGCCTCGGCGATGTCCAGGAGGTAGCCCAGCTCCATGCCCTCGAGCAGGTCGAGGTTGAAGCGGTGGCCCTTGTCCTGGACGGACACGTTCTCGTAGCGCCCGCGCAGCTCCTCGATCTTGGCCAGTGCGCGGCGGATCGAGTCCTCGTCGCGGAAGACCTGCATGTCCGCGTCCATGGACTCCTGGAGCTCGGCGCGGATGTCCGCGACGCGCTCGGACCCGGTGGCGGAGCGCAGGTTCTCGATGTGCTCCACGGTCGGCAGCTCGCCGCCCTCGGGCAGCTCCACCCAGTCCGCCTGCGCGGCGTACTCGGCGGCGTAGATGCCGGCGCGGCGGCCGAACACGTTGATGTCCAGCAGCGAGTTGGTGCCCAGGCGGTTGGACCCGTGCACGGACACGCAGGCCACCTCGCCGGCGGCGTACAGGCCCGGCACGACGGTGTCGTTGTCCTGGAGGACCTCGGCCTGGATATTCGTGGGGATGCCGCCCATGAAGTAGTGGCAGGTGGGGAACACCGGCACCGGCTCCGTGTAGGGCTCGACACCCAGGTAGGTGCGGGCGAACTCGGTGATGTCCGGGAGCTTCTCGTCGATGTGCGAGGGCTCCAGGTGCGTCAGGTCGAGCAGCACGTAGTCCTTGTTGGGGCCGGCGCCGCGGCCCTGACGGACCTCCTCGGCCATGGACCGGGCCACGATGTCGCGCGGGGCGAGGTCCTTGATGGTGGGGGCGTAGCGCTCCATGAAGCGCTCGCCGTCCGCGTTGCGGAGGATGCCGCCCTCGCCGCGCGCGGCCTCGGAGAGCAGGATGCCCAGGCCGGCCAGGCCGGTCGGGTGGAACTGCACGAACTCCATGTCCTCCAGCGGCAGGCCCGCGCGGTAGGCGATGGCCATGCCGTCTCCGGTGAGCGTGTGGGCGTTCGAGGTGGTCTTGTACACCTTGCCGGCGCCGCCGGTGGCGAAGATGACCGACTTGGCCTGGAAGACGTGGATCTCGCCGGTGGCCAGCTCGTAGGAGACGACGCCGGCGGTGCGCTTCTGCTTGTAGGCGGTGCCGTCCTCGCGCACGGCGTCCTCCTCCACCAGCAGCAGGTCGAGCACGTAGAACTCGTTGAAGAACTCCACGTTGTGCTTGACGCAGTTCTGGTACAGCGTCTGGAGGATCATGTGGCCGGTGCGGTCCGCGGCGTAGCAGGCGCGGCGCACGGGCGCCTTGCCGTGGTCACGGGTGTGGCCGCCGAAGCGGCGCTGGTCGATCTTGCCCTCGGGGGTGCGGTTGAAGGGCAGGCCCATCTTCTCGAGGTCCAGCACCGCGTCGATGGCCTCCTTAGCCATGACCTCCGCGGCGTCCTGGTCCACCAGGTAGTCGCCGCCCTTGACGGTGTCGAACGTGTGCCACTCCCAGTTGTCCTCCTCGACGTTGGCGAGGGCCGCGCACATGCCGCCCTGGGCCGCGCCGGTGTGGGAACGCGTGGGGTAGATCTTGGTGAGGACGGCGGTGTGCGCGCGCTGACCGGCCTCGATGGCCGCGCGCATGCCCGCGCCGCCGGCGCCGACGATCACCACGTCGTACTTGTGCACCTGCATTCAGGTCTCTCTTTCTGGGTGTCTGTGACGCGGCGGCCGCTCGGGCCGGCCGCACCGCAGGGTGAGCGTTTCCGAGGTCAGCCGCAGAAGGCCGGGGAGCCCTCGAGCAGGGCGCCGGAGGCGTCCACCATGCAGGGATCGAAGGTGAAGATCACCAGGGTGCCGAGGATGATGATCACGGCCGTGGCGATGTACAGGATCATCGTCAGCCAGAAGCGGGCGCTGCCGCGACGGGTGTAGTCGTTGATGATCGTGCGCACGCCGTTGGCGCCGTGCAGCATGGCCAGCCACAGGAGGGCCAGGTCCCAGAACTGCCACAGCGGGTGCGCCCACTTGCCGGCCACGAAGCCGAAGTCGATGGCGTGGATGCCGTCGCCCACCAGCAGGTTGGTGGTCAGGTGCACGGCGATCAGCACGACGAGGAAGACGCCCGAGATGCGCATGAACAGCCAGGCGAGCATCTCGAAGTTGCCGCGGCCGCCGCCGTCGCGCGTGTACTTGGGGTCCAGACGGCGGCTGCGGGGCGCCGCGATGGTGGTCTCAGCGGTGGTGCTCATGGCTCAGTGACCTCCGAGTGCGAGGCTGAAGTGACGGATGGCGAAGCCCAGGGTCAGGACGACCCACAGCCCCAGCACGATCCACAGCAGGGTCTTGTGGTGCTGGGTGCCGCCCTTCCAGAAGTCGACCAGGATGATGCGCAGGCCGTTCAGGGCGTGGAAGATGATCGCCGCGACGAGGCCGGCCTCGCCGAGCGCGAAGTACCACGTCTTGTACGAGCCGATCACGGCGTTGTAGGCCTCGGGGGAGACCCGGACCAGGGCCGTGTCCAGCACGTGGACGAGCAGGTAGAAGAAGATGACGACGCCGGTGACGCGGTGGCCCACCCAGGACCACATGCCGCCGTGGCCCCGGTACAGGGTTCCGCGGCCGTTCTTGGCCGGGGCCTGCGCAGTGGCGCTAGACACGGTTGATACCTCCAGGGGGAATGCACGATCCCGGTCCTCCGCCGTGGGACGACGACGGGCAGGGGCGTGTGCGAGTGGATTCCTCCACCTAGGGTAGACCCTTCCCGCGCCTCCGTGCCCGACCGGGACCCGGGCGACCACTGTGACGCGTGCGGCGCCCCGCCGCCGTCCTGTTCGGTCTGGGCTGTGCCCCGCCTGGGACGCGTCGAGTGGTCCCCCGTCCGGACGGTTCCGTAGTCTGGCCCGGTGAGCACCGATCCGAACCTGACCGATGCCCCGCGCGAGGCCGCGCCGGGCACGGCCCTGTCCCGCTTCCACGCCGTGATCCCCGCCGGGGGCGTGGGCACCCGCCTGTGGCCCCTCTCGCGGGCCGCCGCGCCGAAGTTCCTCCACGACCTCACCGGCTCGGGCCAGACCCTGATCCGTGCCACGTGGGACCGTCTGGCGCCCCTGGCCGCGGGCATGCTCGTGGTGACCGGGGGGGCCCACCGGGAGGCGGTGTGCATGCAGCTGCCGGATCTGGCGGAGACGGATCTGGTGCTCGAGCCCTCGCCCAAGGACTCCGCGGCCGCCATCGGCCTGGCCGCGGCGATCCTCTCCCTGCGTGACCCGGACACGATCATGGGCTCGTTCGCGGCGGATCAGGTGATCTCCCCGGTGGAGGTCTTCCAGGACGCGGTGCGGCAGGCCGTCGAGACGGCGGCCACCGGCCGGATCGTGACCATCGGCATCGAGCCCACGCACGCGGCCACGGGCTTCGGCTACATCCGCCGGGGCCGCCGCCTCCGCGTGGCCGGCGCTCCGGACGCGCATGACGTCGCCGCGTTCGTGGAGAAGCCGGACCTGAAGGTCGCCCAGCAGTACGTGAAGTCCGGCCGCTACCTCTGGAACGCGGGCATGTTCGTGGCGCCCGTGGGCCTCATGCTGGCCCACCTCGAGGAGAACGAGCCCGCGCTGCACGCCGGCCTGATGCAGATCGCCCGCGCGTGGGAGACGCCGGAGCGGGACGAGGTCATGGCCCGGGTGTGGCCCGAGCTGACGAAGACCGCCATCGACTACGCCGTGGCCGAGCCCGCCGCCGCCGTCGGCGACGTGGCCGTGATCCCCGGCTCCTTCACGTGGGACGACGTGGGGGACTTCGCGGCGATCGCCCGCCTGAACCCGGTCAAGGACGCCTCCGGCATCACGGTGATCGGCGACACCCCGCGGGTGTACTCGGACGACGCGTCCGGCGTCGTGGTGACGGACACGAAGCGCGTCATCGCGCTGATCGGCATCGAGGACGTCGTCGTGGTGGACACCGAGGACGCGCTGCTGGTCACCACCACGGAGCACGCGCAGGAGGTCAAGAAGGCCGTCGAGGCGCTCAAGGCCGAGGGCGTGGACGAGGTCCTCTGACCGCGTCCCCGGCCGGGTCCGGTCCGCACCGACCGGCACCCCCGGAGTAGGGTGCTGGGCCATGACCACCTCCGACTCCGTGCTGACCGGGCCCCGTCCGACCTCCGTCCCCTCGGTGGGCCCCGTGGTGGCCGAGCTCGAGGACGAGATCGTGTCCTTCCGCCGGGACCTGCACCGGCATCCCGAACTCTCCTATGAGGAGTACCGCACCACCGACCGCATCGTGGAGCTGCTCTCCGGCTACGGGCTCTCGCCCGTGCGGATGGAGTCCACGGGCGCCTACGTGGACGTCGGGGAGGGGCCGGTGGTGCTGGCCCTGCGCGCGGACATCGACGCGCTGCCGGTCGAGGAGGAGACCGGCCTGCCCTACGTGTCCGTCAATGACGGCGTCGCGCACGCGTGCGGCCACGACATGCACACCGCCGTCATGGCGGGTGTGGCCGTCGCCCTCGGCCGCATCCTCCGCGGGGCCACCGCCGACCCCGACCTGCGCGCGGTCGGCGAGCGGGTCCACGGCACGGTCCGCGTCATCTTCCAGCCCGCGGAGGAGCGGCTGCCCGGCGGCTCCCTGGCCGTGCTGCGGCAGGGGATCCTCGACGACGTGCCCCGCATCCTGGCGGCGCACTGCGACCCCCAGGTCGACGTCGGCTCGATCGGCACCCGCATCGGCGCCATCACCTCGGCGGCGGACACCATCCGGATCACCCTCACCGGACGCGGGGGGCACACCTCGCGGCCCCACCTCACCGAGGACATGGTCTTCGCCCTGTCCCAGATCGCCGTGAACGTGCCCGCCGTGCTCTCCCGGCGGATCGACGTGCGCTCGGCCGTCTCCGTGGTGTGGGGGCAGATCGCCGCCGGCAGCGCGCCCAACGCGATCGACAACACCGGCTACCTGGCCGGGACCATGCGCTGCCTCGACGCGGACGTGTGGGAGGAGGCCGGCGCGCTGCTCGACGAGGTGGTCCGACAGGTCGCCGCGCCGTACGGCGTGCACGTGCAGCTCGAGCACGTGCGCGGCGTCCCGCCGGTGCACAACACCGAGGGCGAGACGGCGCTGATCGAGACCGCGGCGCGGCGGGAACTCGGCTCCCGGGCGATCGTCCTGACCCCGCAGTCGATGGGCGGCGAGGACTTCGCCTGGATGACCCAGAAGGTGCCCGGCTCCATGCTGCGCCTCGGCACCCGGTCCCCGGGTGGCCCCATCTACGATCTGCACCGCGGGGACTACGCGCCGGACGAGCGGGCCATCGGCGTGGGCATGCGGGTCTTCACCGCCGCCGCGCTGCAGGTGCTCACGGGCGAGGACCACCACTGACCCCGCCGCCCGCCCCCGCCGGAGGGGACGGGCCCACCGTTCGGTAGACTCGCGCTCATCCGGACGGGGCCACCCGCACGGGCCCCGTCTTTCCGCGGCCACCGGCCGCGGACCTCGCACCGTGCCTTCCGAAATGAGGACCCCATGGGCATCGCCACCCCGTCGGCCGCGCGCCGCCGTCGTCTCCTGCTCCCCGCCGCCGCGCTCGGCGTCTCCGGCCTGCTGCTGACCGCGTGCGGCGCCCCGCCGGAGCAGTCCGAGGCCTCGGACTCCGGCGCCGCCGAGAGCGAGGCCATCGCCACCGTGGACGGCGTCGGCTCGGACAACAACGACTACAAGGCCTGCATCGTCTCGGACGAGGGCGGCTTCGACGACCGCTCCTTCAACCAGTCCTCCTACGAGGGCCTCAAGGCCGCCGAGGAGGCCTACGGCATCACCACCAGCGAGGCCGAGTCGAACGAGCCCAGCGAGTACACCCCGAACGTGACCGCCATGGTCAACGGCGACTGCGACGCCGTCATCGGCGTGGGCTTCCTCCTCGGCGACGCCATGAAGCCGATCGCCGCCCAGCACTCGGACACCCACTTCTTCGGCGTGGACGTCACCGACGGCGACTTCACCGACAACTTCCAGAAGCTCACCTACGACACGGCGCAGGCGGCGTTCCTGGCCGGGTACCTGGCGGCGGGCACCACCGAGACCGGCACCGTGGCCACCTACGGAGGGGCCGAGATCCCCACCGTCACCATCTTCATGGACGGCTTCGCCCGCGGCGTGGAGCACTACAACGAGGTCAAGGACAAGGACGTCAAGGTCCTGGGCTGGGACAAGGACGCGAAGACCGGCTCGTTCACGGGCGACTTCGAGAACGTGGCCAACGGCAAGACGAACACCGCCAACTTCATCAACGAGGGCGCCGACATCGTGATGCCGGTGGCGGGCCCCGTGGGCCTGGGCACCCTGGACGCCGTCCGCGAGGCGAACCAGGGCGGCAAGGACGTCAAGGTCATCTGGCCGGACTCGGACGGCTACGAGTCCACCAAGGACGGCAACCTGATCCTCACCTCGGTGAAGAAGAACATGGGCCAGTCCGTCACCGACGTGATCGCCGCGGACCTGAAGGACGAGTTCTCGGCCGAGCCCTACGTGGGCACGCTGGAGAACAAGGGCGTCGAGCTGGCCCCGTTCCACGACTTCGAGGACACGGTGCCGCAGGAGCTCAAGGACGAGCTCAAGGACCTCGAGGCGAAGATCATCTCGGGCGAGCTGAAGGTCGGTTCGGAGTACTCCCCGGAGGCCTGACCCGCCTCGCCACCGCCGCGGGGCCGGCCCGGACCCCTCCGGACCGGCCCCGCGGCGCGCGGGCGCCCGGCCCGCCCCCGCCGCCGAGCGCGGCACCACGAGCATCGACCAGACGGAAGGCCCTCGATGAGGCTCGAACTGCGCGGGATCACCAAGCGCTTCGGCTCGTTCGCCGCGAACGAGGACGTGAACCTGACCGTGGAGTCGGGGCGGGTGCACACCCTCCTCGGCGAGAACGGCGCCGGCAAGTCCACCCTGATGAACGTCCTCTTCGGGCTCTACGAGCCCACCGAGGGGGAGATCCTCCTCGACGGCGAGCCCGTCCGGTTCTCCGGTCCCGGTGAGGCCATGCGCGCGGGCATCGGCATGGTGCACCAGCACTTCATGCTCGTGCCCGTCTTCACGGTGGCCGAGAACGTGGCCCTCGGCGACGAGCACACCCGCGCCCTGGGCGTGCTCGACCTCGAGGCCACCCGCCGGCGGATCCGGGAGATCTCCGCCCAGTACGGCTTCGACGTGGACCCGGACGCCGTCGTCGAGGACCTGCCCGTGGGCGTGCAGCAGCGCGTCGAGATCATCAAGGCCCTCGTCCGCGACGCGCGCATCCTCATCCTGGACGAGCCGACCGCCGTGCTCACCCCCCAGGAGACCGACGAGCTGCTCGGCATCATCCGGCAGCTGCGGGCGGACGGCACGGCGATCGTGTTCATCTCCCACAAGCTGCGCGAGGTCAAGGCCGTCTCGGACGACATCACCGTGCTGCGCCGCGGCCGCGTGGTCGGCACGGCGGAGCCCTCCGCCGAGGCCGCCGAGCTGGCCGCCCTCATGGTGGGCCGGAACGTCGTCCTCGAGCGGCGCAAGACGGCCCCGACCCTGGGGGAGGAGACGTTCCGCGTCGAGGACCTCTCCGTCGTCTCGCCCACGGGCCAGGTGCTGCTGGACGCCGTGTCCTTCGCCGTCCGCCAGGGCGAGGTCCTCGCCGTGGCCGGTGTGCAGGGCAACGGGCAGACGGAGCTGACCGAGGCGATCATGGGCCTGGTCAAGGCCACCGGCTCCGTCACCCTGGACGGCCGGGAGCTGATCGGCCGGTCCACCCGCCAGATCATCCGCGCCGGCGTCGGCTTCGTGCCCGAGGACCGCTCCACGGACGGGCTCGTCGGCCCGTTCTCCGTGGCGGAGAACATGGTGCTCAACCGGTACGACGTCGCCCCGGCCGGCAACGCCGTGCAGATGCGCCCCGCCGCGGTACGGGCGCTCGCCGAGCGCCGCGTGGCCGAGTTCGACGTCCGCACCCAGGGCGTGGACCTGCCGGTGTCCTCCCTCTCGGGAGGCAACCAGCAGAAGGTCGTCATGGCCCGCGAACTCGTGGACGGGCTGCGCCTGTTCATCGCCTCGCAGCCCACGCGCGGCGTGGACGTCGGCTCGATCGAGTTCCTGCACGACCGGATCATCGCCGAGCGCGACGCCGGCACCCCCGTGCTGATCGTCTCCACCGAGCTGGACGAGGTCCTCGAGCTGGCCGACCGGATCGCCGTGATGTACCACGGGCGGATCGTCGGCATCGTGCCGGGGGACACCTCGCGCGAGACGCTCGGCCTCATGATGGCCGGCCAGACCCCCGACGACGCGGCCCTCGCCTCCGGCGCGGACGTCGCCGCGGACACGCCCGGCACCACCGGCGCGGCGCCCGCCGCCCACCCCACCACGGAAGGAGAGCGCCCGTGAGCACCGCCGCCCCGCAGCGCCCGGCCCCCGAGTCCGACCCCCGCGCCCGGCCCGCCCCCGCCGACTCCGCCCTGCGCCGGGTCCTCTCGGGCAACGGCACGGTCACCGCCCTGGCGATCCTGCTGTCCCTGCTGATCTCCGGCCTGCTGATCATCGCCGTGGACGAGGACGTCCGCGACGCCGCCGGCTACTTCTTCGCCCGCCCGGGCGACCTGCTCTCCGCCGCCTGGGCCGCGTTCGCCGGAGCCTTCGCGGCCCTGTTCCGCGGCGCCGTCTTCAACTACCGGGCCTCGGACGCGACGGGCATGCTCTACCCGCTCACCGAGACCCTCACCGTGGCGACCCCGCTGATCATCATCTCGCTGGGCATCGCCATCGCCTTCCGGGCGGGCCTGTTCAACATCGGCGGCCAGGGCCAGTTCATCTTCGGCGCCATGTTCGCCACGTGGTTCGGCGTGCACCTGCACCTGCCGGCCGGCGTGCACCTGCTGCTCGTCGTCGTGATGGGCGTGCTCGGCGGCGTGCTGTGGGGCTCCGTCGTCGGCGTGCTCAAGGCCTGGACCGGCGCGCACGAGGTGATCCTCACGATCATGCTCAACTACGTGGCGGTGAACCTGCTCGCGTACCTGCTGAACACCCCCGTCCTGCGGGCGCCCGGCACCACGAACCCGGTGTCCGCGCCGCTGGACCGCTCCGCCATGTTCCCGCGGCTGCTGGGGACCGACTTCCGGCTGCACTGGGGCTTCTTCGTCGCGCTGCTGGCCGTGCTCTTCACGTGGTGGCTGATGCAGCGCTCCACCCTCGGCTTCCGCCTGCGGGCCGTGGGCGCCAACCCGGACGCCGCCCGCACGGCCGGCATCTCCGTCAAGGGCTCCTACCTGGCCGCCATGGCGATCTCCGGCGGCCTCGCCGGCCTGGCCGGCGCCACCCACGTCGCCGGCACGGAGAGCACGCTGAACACCTCCGTGGCCGGGTCCTTCGGCTTCGACGCGATCACGGTGGCCCTGCTCGGCCGGTCCCACCCGGTGGGCGTGCTGTTCGCGGGCCTGCTCTTCGGCGCCCTGCGCGCCGGCGGCGTGACCATGCAGACCGAGACCGGGGTGCCGGTCGACATCGTCCTCGTGGTGCAGTCCGTGATCGTGCTGCTCATCGCGGCCCCGCCGCTGGTGCGCGCCATCTTCCGGCTGCCCGCCCCGGGCGCCGCCCGCGCCCGCCGCGCCGCCGACCCCGTGACCCAGCCCGCTGTGGCCGGCGCCGCGGTGACCGGCGCCGGCGGCCACGCCGCCGCCCCGTCCACGGGCGTCCAGGAGGCCGCGGCCACCGCCGTCGCGGACCCGCAGGCCCCGACCACGCAGCCCACGGACACGGCCCCGACCCACCGCCCGCACGAGCAGAAGGGGGACGCCCGATGAGCGCGACCGCCGCCCGGCCCCACGCCGACGTCGTCCGCCCCGAGGCCGCCGAGCCCGCCCGGGTCGTGGTCCGGCACTGGACCACCCCGATCGCCCTGACGATCCTGACCCTGCTGGCCCTGGCCGTCTTCGCCCTCGGTGCCCCCGAGGCGACGGCGACCTTCCGACTCTCGAACGCGTCCGACGCCGTCGTGCTCCCGGACCTGACCGCCGACCCCGTGCTGGGGGGCTGGCTGCTCGTCGGGCTCATGGCGGTGCTGACCGCGGTGGCCTGGCTGGCGACCCTGCGCTCGGGGCGCACCCCCGGCTGGGCCGCCGCCCTGTTCGCCGTCGCCTTCGTGGCCGCGTTCCTCATCTGGGTGATCGGCTCGGCGGACAACACCACCGTGTTCCTCACCGGCCTGATCGCCGGCTCATTCGCGCTGGCCGTCCCGCTGATCTTCGGCTCGATGGCCGGCATCCTGGCCGAGCGCTCGGGCGTGGTGAACATCGCGATCGAGGGTCAGCTGCTGGCGGGCGCGTTCACGGCCGCCGTCGTCGGCACCGCCACCGGCTCGCCCTGGGCGGGCCTGGCCGCCGCCATCGTGGCCGGCGTCCTCGTGTCCTGGCTGCTCGCCGTGTTCTCGATCAAGTACCTGGTCAACCAGGTGATCGTCGGCGTCGTGCTCAACGTGCTCGTGGCCGGCCTGACGAGCTTCCTGTACTCCACCGTCCTCACGGGCGGGGACACCGAGCTCAACGCGCCGCCGCACTTCCCGAACCTGCGGATTCCGGGCCTGGCGGACATCCCCGTGCTCGGGCCCATCCTGTTCGACCAGACGATCCTGGGCTACGCGATGTACCTGCTCGTGATCGCGCTGTGGTTCGCCCTGTTCCGCACCCGCTGGGGCCTGCGCGTGCGCGCCGTGGGCGAGCATCCCAAGGCCGCGGACACCGTGGGCATCGACGTGAACCGCACGCGCTACGCCGCCGTCCTGCTGGGCGGTGCGGTGGCCGGCATGGGCGGGGCGTTCTTCACGCTCGTCTCCGCGTCGTCCTTCACCAAGGAGATGACGGCGGGCCAGGGCTTCATCGCGCTCGCGGCCGTGATCTTCGGCCGCTGGAACCCGATCGGCGCGTTCTTCGCGGCGCTGCTGTTCGGCTTCGCCACCAACATGCAGTACGTCCTGGCGATCCTCGGCACCCCGGTGCCGAGCCAGTTCATGGCGATGCTCCCGTACCTCGTCACGGTGTTCGCCGTGGCCGGCCTCGTGGGCCGCTCGCGCGGCCCGGCCGCCTCGGGCGTGCCGTACGTGAAGGAGTAGCCGTGGCGGACGGGCAGCACACGACGACGGCGCCGCGCGTGGACTGGGACCGGCTGCGGGCCGCGGCCCTGGCCGCCACGGAGCACGCCTACGTGCCCTACTCGGGGTTCCGGGTGGGCGCCGCCGCGCTCACCGACGACGGCCGCCTCGTCTCGGGCTGCAACATCGAGAACGCGTCCTACGGGCTGACGCTGTGCGCCGAGTGCGCGCTGCTGGCCGACCTGCGCATGGGCGGGGGCGGCCGACTCGCCGCGTTCGTCTGCGTGGACGGCGACGGCGTGCTCACCATGCCCTGCGGCCGCTGCCGCCAGCTGCTGTACGAGTTCCGCGCCCCCGGGCTCGTGCTGCTCACCCCGGCGGGGGAGCGGGGGATCGACGCGGTGCTCCCGGACGCCTTCGGCCCGGCCGACCTGGAGCGGGCGGACCGTCCCTGACCCGCGGCGCGCTCCCGGGCCCGCTCGCTAGAGTCGGAGGCTGACCGTCGCAGCCGTCCCCCGAGGAGACCCCCATGACCGCGCAGCCGCAGGCCGAGCCCTTCGACGCCGTCGAGGTGATCCGCACCAAGCGGGACCGGGGGACGCTGTCCCCCGAGCAGATCGACTGGGTGGTGGACGCGTACACCCGTGGCGTGGTGGCGGACGAGCAGATGTCCGCCCTGGCCATGGCGATCCTGCTCAACGGCATGGACCGCGCCGAGATCGCCCGCTGGACGGACGCGATGATCGCCTCGGGCGAGCGCATGGACTTCGGCGGGCTCACCACCCCGGACGGCCGCCCCCTGGCCACCGCGGACAAGCACTCCACCGGCGGCGTGGGGGACAAGATCACCCTGCCGCTGGCCCCCCTCGTGGCCTCCTTCGGGGTGGCCGTGCCGCAGCTGTCCGGCCGCGGCCTCGGCCACACCGGCGGCACCCTGGACAAGCTCGAGGCGATCCCCGGGTGGCGGGCCGACCTCAGCAACGAGGCGATGCTGCGCCAGCTCTCCGAGGTGGGCGCCGTGATCTGCGCGGCCGGCTCGGGCCTGGCCCCGGCGGACAAGCGCCTGTACGCCCTGCGCGACGTCACCGGCACGGTGGAGGCCATCCCGCTGATCGCCTCCTCGATCATGTCCAAGAAGATCGCCGAGGGCACCGGCGCCCTCGTGCTGGACGTCAAGTGCGGCTCGGGCGCGTTCATGAAGGACGAGGCGTCCGCCCGCGAGCTGGCCCGGACCATGGTGGACCTCGGCCGGGACGCCGGGGTGGACACCTCGGCGCTGCTCACGGACATGTCCGTGCCCCTGGGCCGGACGGCCGGCAACGCCCTCGAGGTCCGCGAGTCGGTGGAGGTGCTCGCCGGCGGCGGCCCGGCCGACGTCGTGGAGCTCACCGTGGCGCTCGCCGCCGCGATGCTCGCCGGCGCCGGGGTCACGGACGTGGACCCGGCCGAGCACCTGGCCAACGGCCGGGCGATGGACGTGTGGAACCGGATGATCGAGGCCCAGGGAGGCGACCCCCGCGCGGCCCTCCCGACGGCGGCCCACACCGAGGACGTCGTCGCGGAGACGGACGGCGTCCTCACCGAGCTGGACGCGATGGCCGTGGGCCTGGCCGCGTGGCGCCTCGGCGCCGGACGGGAGCGGCAGGGCCAGGCCGTCCAGGCCGCGGCCGGCGTCGAGGTGCACGTGCGCCCCGGTGAGCGCGTGGCCCAGGGTCAGAAGGTGCTGACCCTGCACACGGACACGCCGGAGCGCTTCGAGCGGGCGAGGGCCGCGCTCGCCGGCGGGTGGGCCGTCGGCGAGCTCGACGACGTCGACGCCCGGACCCTGCGCGAGCGCTCCGTGATCCTGGACCGGATCGGCTGACCGGATGCTCGCGTGGCTCGAGGAGGCGATCCTCCACGCCTCCGCGCAGTGGTGGGTCCTGCCGCTGACGCTGCTGCTGTGCCTGCTCGACGGAATCGTGCCGATCTTCCCGTCGGAGTCGGTGCTGGTGGCCCTCGGCGCGATCGTCCGCGACGGGCACCCGTTCTCCCTGTGGGCGCTGTGGGGGGTCGGCTTCGCGGGCGCGTTCCTGGGGGACGTGGCCGCGTACGCGATCGGCCGTGCCGTGGGCGTGGAGCGGTTCCGGTGGATGCGGCTGCGGCGGGTGCGGGCCACGGTCGAGGTCGCCCGGCACCACCTGCACAGCCACGGCGCGCTGCTGCTGTTCACCGCCCGGTTCATCCCCGGCGGCCGCGTGGCCCTGAACCTCACGGCCGGCGCCACCCGCTATCCGCCGGTGCGGTTCGTGGCGCTGGACCTGCTCTCCACGGCCAGCTGGGCCGCGTACTCGATCATGATCGCGCGCCTGACCGCGGGCTGGCTGGAGAATCCGGTGCTGCAGATCGCCGTCTCCGTGACGGGTGCCGCGCTCGTGGGCCTGCTGCTGGACCGTCTGCTCAAGGCCCTGCTGCGCCGCCGGCTGGGCTCCGGGGTGAAGGGCCTCACCCTGGCCGAGCAGGAGGCCCTGCGCTGAGCGCCCTGCCGTAGAGTGACGCCCGTGACGACGACGCAGCTTCCGGACACCGCATCCCCCTCCCCGCTCGAGGTCGACCTGGCCGTCCTGCCCAAGGTCTCCCTCCACGACCACCTCGACGGCGGCCTGCGCGTGGGCACCGTCCTCGACCTGGCCCGCGAGGCCGGCGTCGAGGTCCCCGCGGACACCGTCGAGGGCCTGGCCGAGTGGATCGCCGAGCACGCCAACGGCGAGTCCCTCGAGAAGTACCTGCAGGTCTTCGCCCTGACCACCGCCGTGATGCAGACCCGCGAGCAGCTGCGCCGCGTGGCCCGCGAGTTCGTCGAGGACCTGGTCGCCGACGGCGTCGTCTACGGCGAGATCCGCTGGGCCCCCGAGCAGCACCTGGCCGGCGGGCTGACCCTGGACGAGGCCGTCGAGGCCGTGCAGGCCGGTCTGGACGAGGCGGTCGAGGCCGCCGACGCCGCGGGCCACGTGATCCGCGTGGGACAGCTGGTCACCGCGATGCGGCACGCCGACCGGGCCCAGGAGATCGCCGAGCTGGCCGTGCGCCACCGCGAGGCCGGCGTCGTGGGCTTCGACATCGCGGGTGCCGAGGCCGGGTTCCCGCCCTCCCGCTTCGCCGACACCTTCACGTGGCTGGCCGCCCACCACCTGCCCGTCACCGTGCACGCGGGCGAGGGCGACGGCCTGGACTCCGTCCGCTCGGCCCTCGTGGACGGCCGCGCCCTGCGTCTGGGCCACGGCGTGCGCCTGGCCGAGGACATCTCGGTGGAGTACGGCGGCGTGGACGAGGACGGCGAGCAGCTGGACGAGCTGACCGGCCTCGTGGACCTGGGCGAGACCGCCGCGTGGGTGCGGGACCGGCAGATCGCCCTGGAGGTCTGCCCGTCCTCGAACCTGCAGACCGGCGCGGTGGACGCCGCGGCGGGCATCGCGGGCCATCCCATCGACCTGCTCGTGCAGCTCGGCTTCCGCGTCACCGTGAACACGGACAACCGGCTCGTCTCGGACGTGTCCCTGACCGACGAGCTCTACCTGCTCGCCGAGACCTTCGGCTACTCGCTCTCCGAACTGCTGGACCTGCAGCTCAACGCCGCCGAGGCGGCCTTCCTGTCCGTGGACGAGCGCGAGGACCTCGCCGAGATCCTCGTGGCCGGCTGGGGCGAGGTCATCTCCGGCGACGCCGTGGGCCCGGTCCTCGAGGAGCTGGACGACGAGGACGAGGACGACTGATCCTCCCGTGAGCGCGAGTGTGGACCGTCTGGTGGCGGTGGTCGAGGCCCTGCGCGACCACTGCCCCTGGACGGCCGCGCTCACGCACGCCGACCTCGCCGAGTACCTCGTGGAGGAGGCGTACGAGGCGGTGGCGGAGATCGAGTCCCGCGACGCCGCCGCGTGGGCCGACGTGCCCGCGCGTCGGGCCGACGGCGCGTACCCCGCCCTGGCCGCCGAGCTCGGGGACGTCCTGTTCCAGGTGGTCCTGCACGCCGCCGTCTCCCGGGCGCCGGGCGCCCCGGCGGAGTCGGCCGGGTTCCGCCTGGACGACGCCGCCGACGCCCTCACGGCCAAGATGATCCGGCGCAACCCGCTCGTGCTCACCCCCGAGGGCGGCCTGCGCCCGGCCGAGGAGCTCGCCGCCGTCACGGCCGAGGCCGTCGAACTGGCCTGGGAGCGGGTCAAGGCGCGGGAGCGGGCGGCCGCGGGGCTCTCGCCCGCCGCCCCGGCCCACGACGACGGCGGCACCGGCCCGGGCCTCGACGTCGGCGACATCCCGGCCCGGCTGCCGGCGCTGGCCGCCGCCGCGAAGGTGGTGGACCGCGCGGCTCGGCAGGAGCCGGACCCGCTCGCCGCGCACGTCCCCGCGCCGGCCGCCGAGGCGGGGGAGCGCCCGGCGGCGGGGTGGCCGGACGAGGCCGCGCTCGGGGCGGAGCTGTTCACGCTGGTGCGCCGGGCCCGGGCGGCGGGGCTGGACCCCGAACGGGCCCTGCGCGCCACGGTGGCCCGGGTGCGTGCCGGGGACTGGGCGGCGCTGCGCCCGTCCGGCTGACGCGACGCCGCTCCGGCCCGGCCGCAGTCCCGACCGCGCCCCAGCGACATCGCAGCAGGGGGGAACGGCGGTCTTGTCGCCGGCGCGCGGCCGACCGGAACCGGAGGTCCCCGCTAGGCTGAGGCCGTGTCCACGCCGCGGGCACGACTTCCGACTTCGATTGAAGGAGACCCGTCCATGGCCCTGATCGACGCCATCCACGCTCGCGAGATCCTCGACTCGCGCGGCAACCCCACCGTCGAGGTGGAGGTCCTGCTCACCGACGGCTCCCTGGGCCGCGCGGCCGTGCCCTCGGGCGCGTCCACCGGCGAGTTCGAGGCGGTCGAGCGCCGTGACGGGGACAAGAAGCGCTACGGCGGGAAGGGCGTGCTGGACGCCGTCGCCGCGGTCGAGGGCATCGCGGAGGAGCTCGAGGGCGAGTTCGCCGCGGACCAGCGCGCCGTGGACCGCGCGATGCGGGACCTGGACGGCACCCCCAACAAGGGCAAGCTGGGCGCGAACGCGATCCTGGGCGTGTCGATGGCCGTCGCCGTGGCCGCCGCGCAGGCCTCCGACCTCATGCTCTACAAGTACCTGGGCGGCCCGAACGCCCACGTGTTGCCCGTGCCGATGATGAACATCCTCAACGGCGGCGCCCACGCGGACTCCAACGTGGACATCCAGGAGTTCATGATCGCCCCGATCGGCGCCCCGTCCTTCCGCGAGGCCCTGCGCTGGGGCACCGAGGTCTACCACGCCCTGAAGACCGTGCTGCAGGAGAAGGGCCTGTCCACCGGCCTGGGCGACGAGGGCGGGTTCGCCCCGTCCCTGGAGTCCAACCGCGCCGCCCTGGACCTCATCGCCGAGGCCGTGACGAAGGCCGGCTACCGCCTGGGCGAGGACATCGCGCTGGCGCTGGACGTCGCCTCCTCCGAGTTCTTCGACAACGGCTCCTACACCTTCGAGGGCCAGCAGCGCTCCGCCGAGGAGATGGCCGCCTACTACACCGAGCTGGTGGACAACTACCCGATCGTCTCCATCGAGGACCCGCTCGACGAGGACGACTGGGACGGCTGGCAGCACCTGACCGCGCAGCTGGGCGATCGCGTCCAGCTGGTGGGCGACGACCTGTTCGTCACCAACGTGGAGCGGCTGCAGCGCGGCATCGACGAGAAGGCCGGCAACGCCCTGCTCGTGAAGGTCAACCAGATCGGCTCCCTGACCGAGACCTTCGACGCGATCGCCCTGGCCCAGCGCCACATGTTCCACTGCATGATCTCGCACCGCTCGGGCGAGACCGAAGACACGTTCATCGCGGACCTCGCGGTGGCCACCAACGCCGGCCAGATCAAGACCGGCGCCCCGGCCCGCTCGGACCGCGTGGCCAAGTACAACCAGCTGCTGCGCATCGAGGAGGACCTGGACGACGCCGCCGTCTACGCGGGCCGCTCCGCCTTCCCGCGCTTCCGCGGCTGACCGTCCCCGACGACGACGCGCGGGCCCGCCCGGATCCCTCCGGGCGGGCCCGCGCCCGTCCCGGCGCGACCAGGATCCTGTCAGGGGCGGGCAGTAGGCTGGGAGGGTCCCCGCCACGCGTCCGAAGGAGTCCGCGATGAGTCCGCGCCGCCCCCGCGTGCCCCGTGTCGACCCGACGACGGGCGCCCCGCGCCGGACCGCCGTCGCGGCCCCGGCGGCCCCGACGACGGCCTTCCCGGAGGCGGACACGCCCACGCCGACCCCTGCGGCCCCCACGCCGGCGCCCGCGGCGACGGACGCCGAGGTCATCGACCTGCAGAGCGTCCAGGAGCGCCGCCAGGCCGGTCACCCCGGACACCTGGACGGGCACCCGGACGCGGACCGGGCCGACACGGCCCCCGCCGGGGACACCGCCGCCCCCGCGTCCCCGTCGGCACCCCCGCGCCGGACGGCTCCGGCCCGCCCGGCCGGGCGTCGGCCCCGGCCCGCCCCCCGCCGCGCCGCATCCGCCGCCGCCACGGCCGCCCGCCGTCGGGCCCCGCTGCCGGAGCCGGTGCCGGCCCGGCAGATCACGGGCCGCTCGCTCATCGTCGTCGCCGTGCTGCTGGTGGCCGCCGTCCTGGTGGCGCCCACGCTGCGCGCGTTCCTGAACCAGCAGCTGGAGATCTCGGCCGCGCGCGAGGAGATCGCCACCATGCAGGCCCAGCGCGAGGACTACGAACGGCGGATCCAGCTGTGGGACGATCCCGCCTACGTGACCCAGCAGGCGCGTGAGCGTCTCGAGCTGGTCATGCCGGGGGAGACCCTGTACTCCGTGACGGGGCGGCCCTCCGAGACCGACACCGCGACCGAGACCGAGGACACGCCCGCCGCCGGCGCGGACGAGGTCGTCAACACCCGCCTGCCGTGGGCCGAGGGCCTGTGGGACTCGGCCGTCCGCGCCGGGCTCGAGTGAGCCCCGCGTCCCGCCCCCGCCCGCACCACCCCCGCACCCCCGAGGACACCATGACCGTCAGCCCCCGCCCCGCCCAGGACCGCACCGTCACCGAGAAGGACCTGGACACCCTGTCCCGCCAGCTCGGCCGCCCGGTCCGGGACGTCGTGGAGATCGGCGCCCGCTGCGTGTGCGGCAACCCCCTCGTGGCCACCACCGCGCCGCGGCTCTCCAACGGCATCCCGTTCCCCACGACCTTCTACCTGACCCACCCCGTGCTGACGGCGGCGGTCTCGCGCGTGGAGGCGGACGGGGAGATGGCGCGCATGAACGACCGCCTCGCCCAGGACCCCGCGCTCGCGGCCGCGCACCGCGCGGCGCACGAGGCCTACATCGCCGAGCGGGACCGGGTCGGGGCCGAGGCCGGCACGGGGCCCGTCCCGGAGATCGCCGGGGTCTCGGCCGGCGGCATGCCCGAGCGCGTGAAGTGCCTGCACGCCCTCGTGGGCCACGCGCTCGCGGCCGGGCCGGGGGTGAACCCGCTCGGGGACGAGGCGATCGCCCTGGTGGCCCCGTGGTGGACGCCCGAGGTCTGCGCGTGCGAGGGCGCGTGGGACGAGGCCGCGGCGGTGCCCACGAAGGACCTCTCCCGGCACGTGAAGCACCTCGAGCGCGTCGCCGCGCTGAAGGAGGTGACGGTGGCCGGCGTGGACTGCGGCACGAACTCCATCCGCCTGCTGATCTCCCGGCCGGCCGGGACGGACGAGACCACCGGCGCCGGGGCCGACCCGGCGGCGCCGCTGGCCGACGTCGTGCGCGAGATGCGCGTGGTGCGCCTGGGCGAGGGCGTGGACGCCACCGGCGCGTTCTCCGACGCCGCGCTGGAGCGCACCTTCGCGGCGGTCGACGAGTACGCCCGCCTGGTCCAGCGCCACCACGCCGGCCGGGTCCGGTTCGTGGCCACCTCCGCCAGCCGGGACGTCTCCAACCGGGCCGCGTTCGTCGACGGCGTCCGGGAGCGGCTCGGCGTCGAGCCGGAGGTCGTCTCGGGCGCCGAGGAGGCCGGCCTGTCCTTCGCGGGCGCCGTCTCCGCCGTCGAGACCGCGGACCTGGGCCCGGAGGACCTCGTGCTCGTCGTGGACCTCGGCGGCGGCTCCACCGAGCTGGTCGTCGGCACGCCCGCGGGCGAGGTCGTGGGCGCGGTCAGCCTGGACATGGGCTGCGTGCGGTTCACCGAGCGTCATCTGCGCTCCGACCCCCCGACGTCGGATGAGGTCACCGCGGCCCGCGCAGACGCGCTCCGTCTCCTCGACGACGCCGCCGCCCGCCTGCCGCTGGAACGCGTGGCGCGCGTGGTCGGCGTGGCCGGCTCGGTGACCACCGTGACCGCCGAGGCCCTCGGGCTCAGCACGTACGAGCCCGAGGCCATCCACGGTGCGCGCCTGCCGATCGCCGAGTTCCGCGCGGCGGCGGAGGGCCTCGTGGCGGCGACCCGGGCCGAACGCGCCGAGCGGGGGTTCATGCACCCGGGACGGGTGGACGTGATCGGCGCGGGCGCGCTGCTGTGGAGCACCGTCCTGGAGCGGGTGGCCGAGGTCGCGGGCGTCACCGAGGCCTGGGCGAGCGAGCACGACATCCTGGACGGGATCGTGCTCTCGCTGCGGTCCTGACCACGACGGCGGAGAGTGGAGGGGCCGGGCCCGTGCGTGCGTAGACTGGCGGTATGTCTCTCACCCCTGAACTGTCTCCCAAGCCGCGCCTGCTGATCGTCGGCGGCGGCTACGCCGGGTTCCATGTCGCCCGCGAGCTGCAGAAGAAGGTCGCCGAGCGCGGCGGCGTCGTGACCGTCGTCGACCCCCGCCCGTACATGACGTACTACCCGTTCCTGCCCGAGGTCGTGGGCGGCCACATCGAGGGCCGCCACGTGAACGTGGACCTGCAGACGCACCTCAAGGACGCCGAGGTCGTCCGCGGCGCCGTCGTGTCCGTGGACCACGCCGGCCGCACCGCCGTGGTGCGCGGCGAGGGCGGCGACGAGTTCGAGATCCCGTACCAGGACATCGTGATGACCGCGGGCGCCGTGACCCGCGTGTTCCCGATCCCGGGTCTGGGCGAGCAGGGCATCGGTCTGCGCTCGGTCGAGGAGGCCGTCCAGCTGCGCAACCAGATCCTGGAGCGCCTGGACGCCGGTTCCCTGATGACGGACGCCGAGGAGCGCAAGCGTGCCCTGACCTTCGTGGTGGTGGGCGGCGGCTTCGCCGGGATCGAGGCCATCGCGGAGATGGAGAACCTCATCCGCAACGCCGTGGAGCGCAACGAGCGCCTCTCCCAGTCGGAGATCCGGATCGTCCTCGTCGAGGCCATGGGCCGCATCATGCCCGAGGTCTCCGAGGAGCAGGCCCAGGGCGTGGTGGGGCACCTGAAGGACCGCGGCATCGAGGTCCTGCTCAACACCTCGCTGGGCGACGCCACGGACGGCGTCATGAAGCTCGTGGCCATGCCCTCCAAGGAGGAGGCGGAGACCTTCGCGGCGGACACCCTCGTGTGGTGCGCCGGCGTGGTGGCCAACTCCGTGGTCAAGAGCACCGACTTCCCGGTGGACGACCGCGGCCGCGTGGAGGCCACCCCCACCCTGCAGATCAAGGACGGCGAGGCCGGCGCGCTCGAGGGTGCGTGGGCCTGCGGCGACGTCTCCGCCGTGCCGGACCTGACCGGGGCCGGCCCGGGCGGCTTCTGCGTCCCGAACGCCCAGCACGCCATCCGTCAGGCCAAGCGTCTGGCCGCCAACTACATGGCCGTGCGCCACGGCGAGGGCGAGGTGCAGGAGTACGTGCACAAGTCCCTGGGCACCGTGGCGGGGCTGGGCTTCGGCCGCGGCGTGGGCAACCCGCTGGGCACCAAGATCGCCGGCATCCCGGCGTTCCTGGCCCACCGCGGCTACCACGGCTACGCGATGCCCACCCTGGAGCGGAAGTTCCGCATCCTGTCCGGCTGGGTCGCCGAGACCCTGTTCGGCCGTGACTCCACCTCGGTGGCGGGCCTGGACACCCCGTTCAACCCGTTCCGCCGCGCCGCGGGCGTCGAGCTCGAGCCCGGCCGCTTCGAGCGGCAGCGGGCCCTCGAGTCCTCGAAGGGCTGATCCCGCAGCCAGCGGGCCGCCGGCCCCGTCCGAGCGCATCGGGCGGGGCCGGCGTCGTCCGCACCCGGGCCCGCGTCCACGGGCCCGCCACGCCCCCGTGGCCCAACTGGCAGAGGCGGCCGACTTAAAATCGGCGTGTTGCGGGTTCGAGTCCCGCCGGGGGCACCACGCGTCTCCCCGCGCGCCTCGCTTCTGCGCCCACCGTGAACAGCCGGTGAACCGGCGCGGATCCACGCTCCGACCCCGCGCGCGGACACAGACCTCCCGATAGGATCGTGCTGAACCCCGGGGCACGAACGCGGCTCACTGCGGCGGCGTGCGACCGGGCCGACTCGACCCGAAGGAGTGAGCCGTGGCGAATCCGGTCATGAACTCTCAGAACTTCCAGCAGCAGATGCAGGGCGGCGGACAGGCGCAGCCCGGTTGGTACCAGGGCGGGCAGCAGTCCGCGCAGTCCCCGTACGGCCAGCAGCAGAGCCCGTACGGCCAGGCCCAGGCGTTCGGCGCCGGCCAGGCGGCCCAGCAGTACGCGCACCAGCAGTCCATGGAGGACGCCTTCCGCGCGCCCTCCGCCGGCCCGGAGCAGACCGGCCGGATGACCTTCAACGACGTCGTCGGCAAGACCGGCCTGATGCTCGTGCTCGTCGTGGTGGCGGGCGCCGTGGGCTGGTTCTCGCCGGGCCTGATGATCATCGGCGCGATCGCCGGCCTCGTGCTGGGCCTGGTCAACGCGTTCAAGCGCGAGCCCTCGCCCGTGCTGATCATGGCCTACGCCGTGGCGCAGGGCCTGTTCCTGGGCGGCATCTCGGCGTTCTTCGAGGGCGCCTACCCGGGCATCGTGGTGCAGGCCGTGCTCGGCACCTTCTCCGTGTTCGCGGTGATGCTGGCGCTCTACACCTCGGGCAAGTTCCGCCCGACCCCGCGCATGACGAAGATCGTCATGGGCGCCATGATCGGCTACCTCGTCTTCATGCTCGTCAACCTGGTCCTCACCTGGACCGGCATCGGCAACATGCGTGAGGGCGGCCTGGGCCTGATCATCGGCGCGATCGCCGTGCTGCTCGCCGCGTACTCGCTGACGATGGACTTCGAGATGGCCGCCGTGGGCGTGAAGAACGGCGCCCCGCAGAAGTACTCCTGGTCCGTGGCCTTCGGCCTGACCGTGACCCTGATCTGGCTGTACATCGAGATCCTGCGCATCGTCGCCATCCTGCGCGGCAACGACTGACCGGCGCCCCGTCCCCGCACGGAGACCCGCACCGCCGCCCCGGTCCTGCACAGGGCCGGGGCGGTCTGCGTCCGCGAGGGCGTAGATTGAGGGGGTCCCTCGCCGCCACTCAGGAGGTCCCGTGACCGAGACCAGCGACCTGCCCGCCTTCGGGGCTCCGGACGCCACCGGCACCCAGCACCGCCTGCACCGCGGGTCCGCGGAGGCCGTCGTCGTCGGCCTGGCCGGTGCCCTGCGCAGGTACCGCGTGGGCGGCGTGGACCTGACCGAGCCGTACGGCCAGGACGTGGTCCCGCCCGCCGCCAACGGCATCCAGATGAGCCCGTGGCCGAACCGCGTCGCCGGCGCCCGCTGGATCCTGGACGGCGTCGAGCAGCGCCTGGACGTCACCGAACCCGCGCGCGGCCACGCCAGCCACGGCCTGCTGCGCAACACCCACTTCGTCACCGAGACGTTCTCCGCCCACGCGGTGACCCTGCGCGGTGAGATCCACCCCCAGCACGGCTGGCCGTTCCGGCTCACCCACCGCGTCACGTACGAGCTCGAGGCGGACGGCGGCCTCACCGTCACCGCCGAGGTGCAGAACCACACGGACGCCACCGTGCCCGTGGCGGTCGGCTCCCACCCGTTCCTGCGGATCGGGGACGTCCCGACGGCGGAGCTGAGCCTGCGCGTGCCCGCGGACGCCTGGATCCGCACGGGGGAGGACCTCATCCCCGTGGAGACCCTGCCGGTGGACGGCACCGACCTGGACTTCCGCCGCGGCCGGGCCGTGGGCGAGGCCGCCCTGGACGTGTGCCTCACCGGCCTGACCCCGGACGCCGACGGCCGGCACCGCCAGACCCTGCTCGCCGCGGACGGCCGCGCCGTGACCCTGTGGACCGACCACGCGTTCGCCTACACCCACGTCTTCGTCACGGACCGGCTGCCCGGCCGTGACACGGCACTCGCGGTGGAGCCGCTCACCGCTCCCGCGGACGCCCTGAACTCGGGGGAGGGCCTGCACCGGCTCGCCCCGCACGCCCGCTGGAGCGTCCAGTGGGGTCTGACCCCCCATGTCCCCGACCACCCACACGAGGAGGATCGCGCGTGAGCTCGACCCTGGCGGCCCAGACCAAGATCGACAAGGACGTGCCCTACGGGCTGACGGTGGCCGCGGCCTGGTCCTGGCGGCTGGTGGCCGTCGTCATCGGCATCGGCGTCGTGGTGTACCTGCTGGGCTTCGTGAGCCTCGTGGTGATCCCGATCCTCGTGGCCGCGCTGCTGGCCACCCTGCTGGCCCCGGTGTTCCAGGCGATGCGGCGCATCAAGGTGCCGGGCGTCGCGGCCGCCCTGCTGTGCGTGCTGCTGCTGGTCGTCGTCGTGGTGGGCCTCATGGGGCTCGCCGGTCAGCAGATCGTCCAGGGCTTCGCCCAACTGGGCGACCAGCTGGGCCAGGCCGTCGACGACACGATCGCCTGGCTGGCCGGCGTGGGCGTGGAGATCCCCCGTTCCGGTGCCGGGCTGGAGGGCCTGTGGCAGACGCTGCGGGACAACTCCGCCACGGTCATGAACAGCGCCGTCACGTTCGGCTCCACGGCCGTCAACATCGGTGCGGGCCTGTTCATCGCCCTGTTCTCCCTGATCTTCTTCCTCTACGACGGCGACCGCATCTGGCGCTTCCTGCTGATCTTCGTGCCGAAGGCGCACCGGGCCACCGTGGGCCGCGCGGGCCGCTCCGGCTGGCAGTCCCTCGGCTCCTACGTGCGGGTCCAGATCTTCGTGGCGTTCATCGACGCCGTCGGCATCGGCATCGGCGCCCTGATCCTCGGGGTGCCGCTGGCCATCCCGCTGGCCGTGCTCGTGTTCCTGGCCTCGTTCATCCCGATGATCGGCGCCACCCTGACCGGCGCGATGGCGGTGCTCCTGGCCTTGATGTCCAACGGCCTGGTCAACGCGCTGCTCATGCTGGGCGTGGTGCTGCTCGTGCAGCAGATCGAGTCGAACGTCCTGCAGCCGCTCGTGATGGGCAAGGCCGTCGCGCTGCACCCGCTGGCCGTGTTCCTGGCCGTCGCCGCCGGCTCCACCGTCCTCGGCCTGGCGGGCGCCGTGTTCGCCGTGCCGGTGCTGGCCTTCGTGAACAGCTTCGTCCGCGCCCTCACCGCCGACACCCCCGAGGAGCTCACGGAGCGGACGGACCACGCCCTCGAACCGGGCGGCGCGGAGGACGAGGCGGCCGGCTCCCACCGGTACCGCCCCTCGACGCACGAGGACGCCGCCCTCGCCTCCGAGGCCGACGCGGGCACCCGGCACGGGGACGGCGCCTGATGGGCGCGGCGCAGGCCACGGACACCCCGGACCGGACCGTCCCGACGCCGTCGCCCCGGTGGGTGCGGCCCGCCGGCGGCCCGCCGGCCCCGACGGCGCTGCCCGTCACCCTCGAGGAGATCGAGCGGGCGCGCGAGACGCTGCGCGGGATCGCCGAGCTCTCCCCGCTGCAGCACTCCCGGGCGCTCTCCCGGGCCGTGGGCACGGACGTGCACCTGAAGTGCGAGAATTTGCAGCGGGCCGGCTCGTTCAAGGTCCGCGGCGCCTACGTGCGGATGGCGCAGCTGAGCGAGGAGGAGCGCGGCCGCGGCGTCGTGGCCGCCTCGGCCGGCAACCACGCCCAGGGCGTCGCCCTCGCGGCCGCCAAGCTCGGCATCCGCGCCCGCATCTTCATGCCGCACGGCGTCGCCCTGCCCAAGCTGCAGGCCACCCGGGACCACGGCGCCGAGGTCGTCCTGCACGGCTCCACCGTGGACGAGTCCCTCGCCGAGGCGCAGCGGTGGGCCACGGAGACCGGTGCCGTGTTCATCCCGCCGTTCGACGACCCGGCCGTGATCGCGGGCCAGGGCACCGTCGGCCTCGAGATCCTCGACGTGCTGCCGGACGTGGACACCGTGATCATGGGCATCGGCGGCGGGGGGCTCATCGCCGGCACGGCCGTGGCCCTCAAGGAGGCCGCCCGGCGTCGTGGGCGCACGGTGCGCGTCATCGGCGTGCAGGCGGCCACCGCCGCCGCGTTCCCCGGCTCCCTCGAGGAGGGCCGCGTCCAGGTGCTGGAGAGCGTGTCCACCATCGCGGACGGCATCGCCGTCGGCAGGCCCGGGGCCCTGCCGCTGCGGATCGCCGCCGAGCTGGTGGACGCCGTCGTGACCGTCACGGACGACGAGATCGCCGCGGCCCTCGTCCACCTCCTCGAGCGCTCCAAGCTCGTCGTGGAGCCGGCGGGCGCCGTCGGGGTGGCCGCCCTGCTGGCGGGCCGCACGGCGGACCTGGGCTTCGAGCTCGGCACCACCGCCGTGATCCTCTCCGGCGGGAACATCGATCCGATGCTCATGCTGAAGTCCATCCAGGCCGGACTGTCGGCCGCGGGGCGCTATATGACCGTGCGCATCCCGCTGCGGGACCGCCCGGGCGAGCTGGCCACGATCTCACGGATCATCGCGGACACGGACGCCAACGTGGTGCGCGTGGACCACACCCGCGTCGGCCCGGAGCTGTCCATGGGCGGCGCGCACATCACGATCGACATGGAGACCCGCGGCGCCGAGCACTCCGCCCAGGTCCTGGAGGCGTTGCGCGCGGCCGGTTACAGCCCGGCCCCGCTGCCCTGACCGGGCCGGCTCAGGCCGCGGAGCCGGCGGCGGCCGCGGTGACGGTGCCGGAGGTCCCGCCCACCGCGCGGCGCACGGCCTGGACCAGGAGGTCCTCGCGCGTCAGTGTCTCGATGCGGCGGACCATCTCGCGGCGGTCGTAGCGCTCGTGGGAGCCCGGCAGCAGGCGTCGGGCGAGGTTGAGGTGCTGCAGCACGCCGAGCAGGAGCACGTCCTCGTCGGCGGGCTCGGCCTCGTCGAGGACCACGGCGGTCAGGTGCGCCAGCAGCTCGGTGCGCTCGGTGCCCCGGGGGACGTGCCGGGTGGCCAGGAAGGCCTTGCGCTCGGTGAGGCGGCCGGTCTCGGTCAGATGGGCGACGACGGCCTTGCGCAGGTCCGGCTTGCCGGCCGCCACAGTGGACACGAGCGGTCGGCCGGCCAGGGCGTCGACCTGTCCGAGGGAGGAGTCCAGGACGGGGTCGCCGGTGGTGCCGGCCGCGGTCACGAGCACGCGGGCCCGGTCCACGGGGACGTCCTCGAGGGTCACGATCCCGGCGGAGCGGTGGTCGGCCAGCGCGGCGGCCGCGAGGGCCACGCGGTGGTGGGAGGGGCTCTCGGAGAGCCCGTCCTCGCGGGTGAGCAGCAGGTGCGCCTTCTCGACGGTCAGCATGGGGCCAGAGTAGCAACGGGGGCGCGGTGGGGCCCGGGACGGACGACGGCCGCGGCCCCTCGAGGGGACCGCGGCCGTCGTCGGGGCCGGGGAGGGTCAGCCGGAGTAGGGCTGGACGTCCTTGATCTCGACCTTGATGTCCTTGCCGTTCGGGGCGGTGTAGGAGACCTTGTCGCCCTTCTTGGCGCCGTTGATGGCCTCGCCGAGCGGGGAGCGCTCGGAGTAGACCTCGAGCGACTCGTCGTCCGCGGCGATCTCGCGGTTGCCGAAGAGGAACGTCATCTCGTCGCCTGCGACGACGGCGGTCACCACGGTGCCCGGGTGCACGGCGCCGTCGTTCTCGGCGGCCTCGCCCACGCGGGCGGTCTCGAGCAGGTGCTTCAGCTCGGCGATGCGGCCCTCGTTCTTCGACTGCTCCTCGCGGGCGGCGTGGTAGCCGCCGTTCTCCTTGAGGTCGCCCTCATCGCGGGCGGCCTCGATGCGCTCGATGATCTCCTGACGGCCGGGACCGGAGATGTACTCGAGCTCCTTGGAGAGGCGATCGTACGCCTCCTGGGTCAGCCACGGGGCGTCGGACTGGCTGGTGGTCATGCTCTGTTCCGCCTTTCTGTCTCGGGTGATGCGGAGTCCGGGGCGCGGCGCACCGGGTCTGGCGCGCGATCCGCGTCCGGCGGACGCGCCCGCATGCGAAAGACCCCGCCGATCAGGAGGGCGCGCGTGCCCCGAGGGCTCCGTGCGACGCCTGCCTGACTCACCGGCGGGGCGGGAATGCTCCGACGAGTCTATCCGGGCGGCGTGCGTCACACCAACGGCGGCCGCTACGCCGAGGGCGGAGCACTCCGGGAGGGCTCAGACCTTGCGGCAGGTCTCGACGACGCCGGAGTCGCCCCGCACCACGGTGCGCACGTCCACGGTGTAGCGCTGCTGCGCGTCCGAGGGGGAGTCCCGCCGGTCGGCCGGCAGGGTCTCCAGGCGGACGGTGCGGAAGCCGACGGGGGCGGCGTGGGAGTCGGTGACGAGCACATCGCACTCGGCCTGCACGCCCTCCGGGACGGAGGCCTGGAAGGTGACGGTCGCGTGGCCGTCGTCCTCGATGGTGAAGCCGACGTCCTTGTACTCGATGGCGCCCACGGACATGTTCAGGCCGATCCACACGGACAGCAGCACGGCCACGACCAGCCCGAGCCCGCCGAGGCCCGCCCACAGCCGACGACGGCCCGGACGCGTGTGGTCCGTGCCGTACCGGTTGGCTAATGTGGGGTCCTGCGCGCGGACCGCGGGGGCGTGGTGAGACATCCCCTCCACCCTAGCCGCTGCCCGCCGCCGGAGGCCGATGACGACGTCGGCCTGGACCCCTCACGCCGCCGCCCCCGCGGCGGCCCCGCCATCCGGACAGGAGTGTGCGATCCCCGTGACCGATCAGACCCCCCAGGCCCAGCCCGCCGCAGGCACCGCCCTGCCGCCCTCCACCGGGCTGCGTCTCATGGCGGTGCACGCCCACCCGGACGACGAGTCCTCGAAGGGGGCCGGCACGATGGCCGCCTACGCGGCGGCCGGGGCCGAGGTCATGGTCGTCACGTGCACCGGCGGCGAGGCCGGCACCCTGCTCAACCCGTCGTTCGGGGACACCACCCGGGCGGACCGGGACATCGCGGCCGTGCGCCGCGAGGAGATGGCCGAGGCCGCGGGCATCCTCGGCATCCGGCACGCCTGGCTCGGCTTCCTCGACTCGGGCCTGCCCGAGGGGGATCCGCTGCCCGCCCTCCCGGCGAACTGCTTCGCCGAGGTCCCGCTCCAGGATGCGGCGACCCCGCTGATCTCGCTCGTGCGCCGGTTCCGCCCGCACGTGCTCATCTCCTACGACGAGGTCGGCGGCTACCCGCATCCGGACCACCTGCAGGCCCACGCCGTGACGATGGAGGCCTACCGGGCCGCCGGCCTCGCGGACAAGTACCCCGAGGCCGGGCCCGCGTGGGAGGTCTCGAAGGTCTACTACGACTGCGGGTTCAACCCGCGGAAGTTCCGCACGATGGCCGCGGTGGCCGAGGCCGACGGCGAGGACGTGCCGTTCGCCCGACGCCTGATGATGTTCGATGCGATGGACGCGATGCGCGAGGTGCTGCGCCGCCGTGAAGCCGGGGAGGACGTGCCCGACCCGGAGGTCATCCCGCCGTGGGTCACCGCAGACCACGACGTCACCACGCAGGTGGACGTCACCGGCTTCCTCGACGAGCGCGACGCCGCCCTGCGGGCGCACCGCACGCAGATCGACCCCGACGGCATGTTCTTCGACGCGCCCCACGACCTGCAGCGGCGCGCCTGGCCGTGGGAGGACTTCGCGCTGATCGACTCGCGCGTGCCCTCCGAGCTGCCGGAGCACGACCTCTTCGCCGGCCTGCGCTGAGCCGCCCCGGCTCGGGCCGAGCGGCCGGGGCCGGTAGAGTGGGGCGGCGTGACACCCCTGTCTGGCCTTCCCCTCGTCCTCACCGCGCTCGCGGCCGCGAGCCCCGCGCCGGTGCCCGCCGTCCCGGAGCCGACGCTGCGCCCCGGGCTCGAGGAGGCGGAGGTCACCCCCGGCATCGAGGGGTTCCTGTTCACCGCGCTCATGGTGGTCATGGCGATCATCGTCCTCCGCGTCATGGTCCGCTCGGTGCGCCGCGTCCAGCAGCGTTCCCCGGAGGCCGAGGCCATGCTCGTGGAGCGCCATCAGCAGCACCTGCCGGACGAGGTCCGCGCGGGCGGCGAGCACCTGGACGCGGACTCCGAGGACCGGCTGCGCCGCCTGCAGGAGAAGTACCCCGGGTACCTCCAGGAGCCGGCCCCGGAGCCCCAGGCCCCGGACACCGGACGCGACTGACCGTCGTCGGGCCCGTGCACGCCCGAGACTCGACGCCGGAGACTCCACGCCCGAACCCTTGAGGCCCGCAGACGCGCCGCTACGGCATGACCGTAGCGGCGCGTCTGCGGGCCTCGGCGCTGCCCGGCGGGGCGCAGACCCCCTTCCTCGACACGCTCAGGCGACGACGAGCACCGCCCGGTAGATGGCGACGGCGTGGCACACGAAGCCGGCCACCGTGAAGGCGTGGAACAGCTCGTGGAAGCCGAACCACTCGCGGTGGATCGTGGGGGCCTGCAGCGCGTAGAAGACCGCGCCCGTGATGTACGCGACGCCGCCGGCCACGATCAGCCACCCCGCCGCCGCATCCGCGGCGAAGAAGTCGCCCAGGTACAGCAGCGCCGCCAGCCCCAGCACCACGTACACCGGCGTGTAGAGCCAGCGCGGGGCGTCCGTCCACAGCACCCGGAACCCGACGCCGGCCACGGCCCCCACCCATACCAGGGTGAGCAGCACACGCGCCCGGTCCGGAGGCAGCAGGGCCAGGGAGAGCGGCGTGTAGGTGCCGGCGATGACCAGCATGATGTTCGTGTGGTCCAGCCGCTTGAGGACACGGGAGACCACCTCGTTCCACTGCACCAGGTGGTACGTCGCCGAGACCGCGAACAGCAGCAGGCCCGTCACGGCGTAGACCGCGCTGGCCCACCGCAGCGTCGCGGTCGGCGCGAGCACGATGAGCACGATGCCGGCCGCGAGCGTCAGCGGCGCCATGACCGCGTGGGTCCAGCCCCGCAGTCGGGGCTTGTACAGCGGATGCTCGGGGTCGCGGATGCGCTCGATGCGCCAGCGCAGGCGGCGGGCGGCGTCGGCGTCGGGGAGGGGTGTCACGGGGTCCATGCCTCCATTGTCGTCGGTCGGCCCGGGGCCGGGGCACGGGATGGTCGCTGTGTGCCGCGCGCGTATCCTGGAGGCTCGCAGGACCGTCCGAGAGGGGAGCGCGCCGTGGGTCGACCCGAGGCCTTCTACCGCCTGTACGAGCGGCGGCTGACGCGCGGCCTGGACCCGGAGCGCCTGCCCCGGCACATCGGCGTGCTGGTGGACGGCAACCGTCGCTGGGCCCGCGCGTTCGGGGCGTCCACGCAGCAGGGCCACCAGGCCGGAGCTGAGCGCATCCTCGACTTCATCGGCTGGTGCGACGAGGCCGGCATCCCCGTGGTCACGCTCTACATGCTCTCCACCGAGAACCTGCGGCGTCCGGCGGAGGAGCTCGCCCCGCTCCTGGAGATCATCCAGACGACGGCGGAGCGCCTCGCCCAGCCGGCCGAGGGCCGCGCCCCCGTCTGCGTGCAGCCGGTCGGCGCGGTGGACCTGCTCCCCGAGCCCATGGCGCGACGGCTCGCCGAGGTCGCCGAGCAGACCAAGGGCCACGACGGCGTGCACGTGAACGTGGCCGTGGGCTACGGGGGCCGCCAGGAGATCCTCGACGCCGTGCGCGAGCTGCTGCGGGACGAGCACGCCCTGGGCCACAGCGCGGCGGAGGTGGCCGAGTCCGTCACCGTCGAGCAGATCGCGGACCGGCTCTACACGCGCGGCCAGCCGGACCCGGACCTGGTCATCCGCACGTCCGGGGAGCAGCGGCTCTCCGGGTTCCTGCTCTGGCAGTCCGCGTACTCGGAGTTCTACTTCTGCGAGGCCATGTGGCCCGCGTTCCGCAAGGTCGACTTCCTGCGTGCCCTGCGCGACTACGGCAGCCGTCAGCGCCGGTTCGGCACCTGACGGTCGGCGCGGCCCCACCACAGGCCCAGCAGCACCCCGACGACGGCCCCGGCCAGGTGGCCGGTCCACGAGATGCCGGGTGCCGGCAGCAGGCCGATCAGGCTCGAGCCCAGGTGCGTGAGGGCAACGAGCACGGAGACGACGACCGCCCCGATCCGCCGCACCGCGACCCCGTAGACGATCAGGAACGCGATCAGCGCGTACACGATCCCGGAGGCGCCGATGTGCACGCCCGGGGTGCCGATCACCCAGGTCAGCAGGCCCGAGCCCAGCCAGGCGCAGACGAGCAGGGCCACCGGCCGGCGCGAGACCAGGGCGGCCAGCGGACCGAGGACGAGCAGCGCCGTCGTGTTGCCGATCAAGTGGGCCCAGCCGGCATGCAGCACGGGGGAGAACAGGACCCCGTCGAGGCCGTCGAGGCGTCGGGGGATCAGGCCCACGCCGGGGATGATCACCCGGCCGAGGAAGATCAGCACGAACTGCGCGACCCACATGGCCGCGATCAGCACGGCGGTGGGCGCGACGGCGCCCAGCAGGCGGCCGCCGGCGCGCTCGGCCAGGGTCGGGGCGGGGGCCGGGCCGCCCGGCAGATCGGGCAGGCCGGGGGACGGGCGGTGCATGCTCAAGGGCCCTCCTGTGGACGGGGAGCGGGCGGCCGTCGGGACGTCGGCGGCGCGTCTCCAGTGTAGGGAGCGCGGGACGCCGGGGCCGTGGCGGAGCCCGGACGGACCGTCACCGTGACTTCATCCCGGGTTCACCGTGCCGGGACCCGGCGGACGACGCCGCTTCCTAGCGTGGACCGTGGGCGGACCCCCGTCCGCACGGTTCACCGGCACAGGAGGCAGACATGGTGGCAGAGCTCGTGGAGCACGCGCAGACCCGGCAGGAGCCGTCGAGCCGGCCGGGCCAGGCGCGTGCCGAGGCGGGGGCGGCGGAGGCGACCGGCCTGCGGACCTACGTGGTGGACACGTCCGTGCTGCTCTCGGACCCGCGCGCCCTGCTGCACTTCGCCGAGCACGAGGTGGTCCTGCCGCTCGTGGTGGTCTCGGAGCTCGAGGCCAAGCGCGCCGACCCCGACCTCGGCTACTACGCGCGCACGGCCCTGCGCCTGCTCGACGATCTGCGCGGCCGCCACGGCGCGCTGGACCAGCCCGTGCCGATCACCCCCGAGGGCGGCACGCTGCGGATCGAACTGAACCACGTGTCCGTGGACGTGCTGCCCCTGGGCATCCGCGGCACGGACAACGACTCCCGCATCCTCGCCGTCGCGAAGGCGCTCGCGGACGAGGGCGCCACGGTGACGGTCGTGTCCAAGGACCTGCCGATGCGCGTGAAGGCGGCGGCCATGGGCCTCGCCGCGGATGAGTACCGCCACGAGCTCGTGCGTGACTCGGGCTGGCACGGCACCGTCTCCCTGAGCGTGGCGCAGGAGCGGCTGGACGCCCTCTACGACGACGGCGAGGTCGACCTGGCCGGCGTCCCGCTGGGGACCCTGACCGGCACGGGCGTCGAGACCGGGCCGGAGGAGGCCCCGGCCGAGGCGGACCGCCTGCCGGTCAACACGGGGCTGGTGCTCACCGCGCCCCGGGGCTCCGCTCTGGCCCGGGTCGGCGAGGGCGGCCGAGCCTGCCTGGTGCGCGGGGACCGCGACGTGTTCGGCCTGCACGGCCGCTCCGCAGAGCAGCGGCTGGCCATCGAGCTGCTGACGGATCCGAGCGTGGGCATCGTCTCCCTCGGCGGCCGCGCGGGCACCGGCAAGTCCGCGCTGGCGCTGTGCGCGGGCCTCGACGCCGTGATGGAGCGCCGCGAGCACCGCAGGGTGGTCGTGTTCCGCCCGCTGTACGCCGTCGGCGGCCAGGACCTGGGCTACCTGCCCGGCTCCGAGGGCGACAAGATGGGCCCGTGGGCGCAGGCCGTGTTCGACACCCTGGGCGCGCTCGTCTCCCCGTCCGTGGTGGACGAGGTGGTGGACCGCGGGATGCTGGAGATCCTGCCGCTGACGCACATCCGCGGCCGCTCGCTGCACGATGCGTGGGTGATCGTGGACGAGGCGCAGTCGCTCGAGCGGAACGTGCTGCTCACGGTGCTGAGCCGGATGGGCCGCAACTCGAAGGTGGTGCTGACCCACGACGTCGCCCAGCGGGACAACCTGCGCGTGGGCCGGCACGACGGCATCGCGGCCGTGGTGGAGCGCCTCAAGGGCCACCCGCTGTTCGGACACGTGACGCTGACCCGTTCCGAGCGCTCGCCGATCGCCGCGCTGGTCACGGACCTGCTGGAGGAGGGCCGAGCCTGAGCCGGGCGGCGGGGTCGGTCATGAAAAAGGGGCCGCTGCCGAAGCAGCGGCCCCCGGCGGGGGTGCTCGGCCCCGCGGAGGGGGGGATGGGGGACCGAGGAAGCCCGCCACCATGGCCCCTTTGAAACGGGATTGAGGCCATGGGGTCTGTGTGAGCCCCGTACGTCCATGAGACGGCTGGAAGCTCGTGACTTCAGAGTAGACCCGTGCCCGGGGTCGTCGCAATGGGCGGCCCCGGTTGCGCTGTCGGCAGAACACCGGGTGGCCGGACCGTGAACGCGAGGTGGCCTGATCGCCTGTGGACGGCGGCCCGGCGGGTGCGCCGCCCGGCCTAGGCTGGGCGCATGAGCGGAGTGGGATGGGCGTGGACGCACGGCGCGCCGGCGACGGCGGTGCTGTGGACCCTGGGGCTGGCGTGGTTCGCGGTGTGCTCGGGCGTGCTCGTGCGCACGGACCTGCGGGAGCATAGGCTGTCGAACCGATGGACGCTGCGGCTGGCGCTGGGCGGGTTGGCGATGATGACCGGGGGAGCGCTGCTGGCGGGCCGGGGTGACCTGGCCCTCTGCAGCCTGCTGGGCGGTCTCGGCTACACCGTGGCGATGCTCGCGCTGCACGTGCTCAGCCGCGGCGGCCTCGGGATGGGGGACGTGAAGCTCGCCGGCGGCCTGGGCGTGTACACGGGGGTGCTCGGTCCGACGGCGGTGCTCGCCGCCGGGGTGGGCGCGATCCTGCTCGGCGGCGTCGTGGCGGGGCTGCTGGTCCTCGCGGGCCGGGCGACGGGGCGAACGGCGCTGCCGTTCGGGCCGGCGATGGTGGCGGCGGCCGCCGGAGTGCTGGTGCTGGCGTGAACGTCGAGCGGCCGCCCTCCGCACGGGAGGACGGCCGCTCGGCGTCGTGGCCCGGGAGGCGGCGTCGCGCCGCTCACCGAATCCGCCGGATCACTCCGGGTGGGTCATGGACATGGTGTCCAGGGCCTTGTCCAGCTGCTCCTCGGTGATCTCGCCGCGCTCGACGTAGCCGAGGTCCACGACGGCCTCGCGCACGGTCATCTTGTTCGCGACGGCGTGCTTGGCGATCTTGGCGGCGGCCTCGTAGCCGATCACCTTGTTCAGCGGGGTCACGATGGACGGCGAGGCGCCGGCGAGGAAGGCGCAGCGCTCCTCGTTGGCCTCGATGCCGTCGATCATCTTGTCCGCCATGACGCGCGTCGTGTTGGCCAGCAGGCGGATGGACTCGAGCAGGTTGGCGGCCATCACGGGGATGCCCACGTTGAGCTCGAACGCGCCGTTGGTGGAGGACAGGGCGACGGTGGTGTCGTTGCCGATCACCTGGGCGCACACCATGATCGCGGCCTCGCAGATCACGGGGTTGACCTTGCCCGGCATGATCGAGGAGCCCGGCTGCAGGTCCGGGATGGCGATCTCGCCGAGGCCGGTGTTCGGGCCGGAGCCCATCCAGCGCAGGTCGTTGTTGATCTTCATGAGCGAGAACGCGATGTTCCGCAGCTGGCCGGAGGCCTCCACGAGGCCGTCACGGTTGGCCTGGGCCTCGAAGTGGTTGCGGGCCTCGGTCAGCGGCAGACCGGTCTCCTCGGCGAGCAGCTCGATCACGCGGGCGGAGAAGCCCTTCGGGGTGTTGATGCCGGTGCCCACGGCGGTGCCGCCGAGCGGGACCTCGGCCACGCGCGGCAGCGCGGACTGGATGCGCTCGATGCCGTAGCGGACCTGCGCGGCGTAGCCGCCGAACTCCTGGCCCAGGGTCACCGGAGTGGCGTCCATGAGGTGGGTGCGGCCGGACTTCACGACGCCGGCGAAGGCCTCCGCCTTCTTCTCGAGGGAGACGGCCAGGTGGTCCAGCGCCGGGACGAGGTCGTTCACGAGGGCGGCGGTGACGGCCACGTGCACGGAGGTCGGGAACACGTCGTTCGAGGACTGGGAGGCGTTGACGTGGTCGTTGGGGTGCACCTCGTCCTCGGAGCCGGCCTCCTTCAGTGCGCGGGTGGCGAGGGTGGCGAGCACCTCGTTGGTGTTCATGTTGGAGGAGGTGCCGGAGCCGGTCTGGAACACGTCGATCGGGTACTGGTCGTCGTGGTCGCCGGCGATGACCTGGTCCGCGGCGGCGACGATGGCGTCCGCGCGCTCCTGCGAGATGATGCCCAGCTCGGCGTTCGCCTTGGCCGCGGCCTTCTTGACCTGCGCGAGGGCGTGGATGTGGGCGGGCTCGAGGCCCTTGCCGGAGATCGGGAAGTTCTCCACGGCGCGCTGGGTCTGTGCACGGTAGAGCGCGTTCACCGGCACCTTCACCTCGCCCATGGTGTCGTGCTCGATGCGGAACTGCTGATCGGTGTTCTCTGCGGTCATGGTCACATCCTAGGACGGCGTGGGCGCCCGGTGCCGCACCGGACGCCCGACGTCGTCAGACCGCCAGGTCGCCGTGCACGCGGCCCGGTCGCGCGGTGCCCTCGGACAGCGAGTAGGTGAGCCCGACGACGGCGGTGCGCCCGGACTCGACGGCCGCGCGGACGGACTGCGAGGTCTCCAGGAGGTGGTCGCAGGTCTGGTCCACGTGCTCGGCCACGAACTCGTCGACCTCCTCCAGCCCGCGGCGACGCCCGGCCAGCACGGACGGGATGATGCGCTCCACGAGGGGGCGCACGAAGCCGCGCGGCATGGTGCCGGAGATGTAGGACTCGACCGTCGCCGTGACGGCGCCGCACGAGTTGTGGCCCAGGACGATGACGAGCGGGATCTCCAGCACGTCCACGCCGTACTCGATGGAGCCCAGCACGGCGTCGTCGATCACGTGGCCGGCCGTGCGCACCACGAACACGTCGCCGAGGCCGAGGTCGAAGATGATCTCGGCCGCCAGGCGCGAGTCGGCGCAGCCGAAGATCACGGCGACCGGGGCCTGACCGGCGGTCAGGTCGCTGCGCCGCTCGGCGTTCTGGTTCGGGTGGCTCGGCTCGCCCGCCACGAAGCGGCGGTTGCCCTCGACGAGGACCTCCCACGCCTCGGCGGGGGTCAGGTCGGAGGTGGGGACGACGACGTCGGGGGCCGGCGTCGTCTCGGGGCGGGTGTGGGGGGTCATCGGGTCTCCTTCGCGACGCCGTGCGCCAGGTCTTCGAGGACGGCGCGGTCGCCGGTGGTGGTCAGCACCACGGTGCTGCCGTCCACCTCCGCCACGAGCCGTCGCTCCGGTTTCTTCGGATCGGCGTGGAGGTCCCACGCGATCCCGTCGATCTCGATCGTCTCCGACGTCGGGACGTGGTCCACCCGCAGGCTCACCCAGGTGGGGTCGACGTCCTCGGCCTGCTGCAGGCCCGCGAATACCGTGTCCGTCACCACCCAGCCGACGTCCCACGTGGAGACGCCGTCCAGCTTCTGCAGGCGGGCGTAGTTGGCGTACCAGGACTCCGGCACCTCGGGCGCCAGGGCCGGCAGGTCGCCGTCGTCGTGGGGGACCGTGGCGGCCTCGGCGGCGACGTCGACGCGGTCCTCACGGGGCCGCTGCGGCGGCTCCGGGTTGAGCAGGAGGACCACGGCCACGATCGCCAGCAGAGCCGCCAGGGAGAGCACCATGGCCATCCACGGCTGCCGGGCCCGCTGCGCCTGCGTGGCGGTCAGGACGGGACGGGGGGCGGGGGCGTGGGGGTCGGCGGAGCTCACGGTCAGCATTGTGCCACCCACGGGAGGCCGCCCCCGTAGGATGAGGACCGGGGCAGAGCCGCCCTCACGCCCCGTCTCGTGCGGACGGAGCGCCGCGAGCAAGGATCGGAGCAGCGATGACCAGCGCGTCCTCGGAGAAGACCGGCTACGAGAATCACGTCCCGGACCGCAACCTGGCCATGGAGTTGGTGCGGGTGACCGAGGCGGCGGCCATCGCCGCGAGTCCCTGGGTGGGCTACGGGGACAAGAACAAGGCGGACGGCGCCGCGGTGGACGCGATGCGCGCGTTCATGGACACCGTGGCCATGGACGGCACCGTGGTGATCGGCGAGGGCGAGAAGGACGAGGCCCCCATGCTGTTCAACGGCGAGCAGGTCGGCGACGGCTCCGGCGCCGCCGTGGACGTGGCCGTGGACCCGATCGACGGCACCCGCCTGACCGCCATGGGCTACAACAACGCGCTCTCCGTCTTCGCGGTGGCCGAGCGCGGCACCATGTTCGACCCGTCGGCCGTGTTCTACATGGACAAGCTCGTGGTGGGCCCCGAGGCCGCCGACTTCGTGGACATGCGCCTGCCGGTGAAGCAGAACGTGAACCTCGTGGCCAAGGCCCTGGACAAGCCCGTCTCCCAGGTGACCGTGTGCGTGCTGGACCGCCCCCGCCACGAGGGCCTGGTCAAGGAGATCCGCCAGGCCGGCGCCCGGGTGAAGTTCATCCTGGACGGCGACGTCGCCGGCGCCATCGCCGCCGCCCGCCCGGGCACCGGCGTGGACATGATGATGGGCATCGGCGGCACCCCCGAGGGCATCGTCACCGCGTGCGCGATCAAGGCCACCGGCGGCATCATCCAGGGTCGCCTGGCCCCCACCGACGACGCCGAGAAGCAGAAGGCCCTCGACGCCGGCCTCGACCTCGACGCCGTGCTGACCACGAACGAGCTGGTCACCTCCGACCACTGCTACTTCGCGGCCACCGGCATCACCGACGGCGACCTGCTGCGCGGTGTGCGCTTCGCCGACGGCCGCGTGCACACGCAGTCCATCGTGATGCGCTCGTCATCCGGCACGGTCCGCACCGTGGACGCCGACCACGACGTGAAGAAGTGGTCGAAGTGGCTGGAGGACCGCGACGCCCGCTGAGCCTGCGGGCCGGCCTGCCGGGCTCAGCCCCGCGGCAGGCCGGCCACGTGCACCGTCGCCGGGGCGCCGGCCGCGGCGCGGACGGCCAGCGGGCCGGACGCCGTCTCCGCGGCGGGCAGGAACACGGCCTCGCCCGGGCCCAGCTCGATCTCCTGGCCTGCCAGGGCCAGGCTCGCCGTGCCGCGGGTGACCACCGCGATCCCGGGCCCGTGCACGTCGAGCCCATGGACGGCGTCGTCCTCGAGCGTGGCCTGGAGCAGCTCGAACTCCTCGAACGGCGGGCGGAAGGCCACCACGGAGTCGGCCACGCGCTCGGGCTCGGTGGAGGGCACCGGCAGCGCCTCGAAGGTGACCACGCGGCGCAGCTCGGGCACGTCCACGTGCTTCGGGGTGAGCCCGCCGCGCAGCACGTTGTCCGAGGCCGCCATGACCTCCACGCCCAGCCCGTGCAGGTACGCGTGCACGTTGCCGGCGGGCAGATGGATGGCCTGACCCGGGGCCAGGTCCACGCGGTTGAGCAGGATGGCCACCACCACGCCGGGGTCGTCCGGGTGGTGCTGGGCGGCCTCGAGGGCCGTGGCCAGCGAGGGGTCGCGCTCGGCCAGGTCCGGCGCAGCCCGCAGCACGTCCACGACCTGCGCCACGGCGCCGGGGGCGCCCCACACGGAGTCGGGGTCGAGGATCGAGGTGAACGCGTCCTCGAGGTCCCCGGCGGCGAGGGCCTGGCTGATCCGGGCGGCGGCGACGGCGACGGCGGACGTGTCCCCGTCCGCCCGCTCCGTGAGGGCGCGGGCCAGGGCTTCGAAGCTGTCCGAGGAGACCTCGGGGGAGCGGAAGCCGCACATCGCCGCGAAGGGGGTCAGCGCGAGCAGCATCTCCGGCTTGTGGTTCGCGTCCTTGTAGTTGCGCTGCGGGGCGTCGACCGGCACGCCGGCCGCCTCCTCCGCGGCGAAGCCCGCGCGGGCCTGCTCCAGGGTGGGGTGCGCCTGGATGGACAGCGGGGCGCCCGCGGCGAGCAGCTTCATGAGGAAGGGCAGACGGCCCTCCGGCGCGGCGGGCCCGAGGCAGCGCTCCGGGTCCGCGGCCACCACCTCGTCCAGGCCGACACGGGCGCCGTCCGCCACGACGGCGACGCACGGGGCGCCCGGATGGTCGCCCAGCCACAGCTCGGCCTCGGGGCGGCCGGTGGGCTCGCGTCCCTGCAGGTCGGCGAGGAGCGTGGGGGAGCCCCAGGCGTAGTCACGGATCACGGGCTTCAGGACGTGCATGCGCCCCAGCCTAGGTCAGCCCGTCGGCCCGCGCGCCGCGCCTCACGGGGCGGGGACGCACAGCCCGTTCGTCGAGGACGCGTGGTTCAGCACGTCCTCCTGGCCCAGGTCCTCGGCCGTCATCAGGTCCTCAGCGGTGAAGGGCTCGCCGTCGGTGCGGGTCGGCGGGGCCGGCCACGTGGCCGGGTCGTCCTCGTCGACGTCGGGGGTCTGGGTCTCCTGCGCGACGACGGCCAGCACGGTGAGCAGCGGCGTCGCCGAGACCCCGGTCGGCTCCGATCCGGCGGTCACGGACTCGTCGGCCAGCATCTCGTCCACGCGGCGGTGGACGAGGTCGTAGTCGGGGTAGGTGGTGAAGTGGGTGCCCGTGTCGCCGAAGTCGGGCGGGCCGATGGTCAGCCGCCGCATTTTCTGGCCGCGCGAGCGCTCGGCGAGGTCCGCGAACGTGCCGAGCTGGGACTGCGGCAGGTCGGTGGTCACGATCTGCTGGCCCGCCGCGAGGATCCCCTCGAAGCGGGTGAGCACGGTGGCGGGGCTGAACTGCTCCAGCATCGCCGCCTGCATGCACTGCTGCCGGCGGATGCGGGCGTAGTCGGTGGACCAGTGCCGGGAGCGGGCGAAGGCGAGCGCGTCGTCGCCGTTGAAGTGGTGGGTGCCCGGCTCCCACCAGATGTTGCCCCAGGCGCCGTCGGGCCGGACGCCGCGGTGCACCACGTAGCCGCCGCTGACGACGTCCACCCCGCCCATGGCGTCGATCAGCTGGGCGAAGCCGCCCATGTCCATGAGGGCGTAGCCGGAGACGTCCAGGCCGAGGATGCCGCCGGCGGCGTCCTTCATGGCCTCGGCGCCGGGGTGTTCGGCGTCCGGGTAGAGGTCTGCGTGATGCTCCTCCACGTCCGTGTAGAGGGCGTTGAGGATGCACTCGTCGCCGCAGTCGAAGCCGTTGGGGTACACGTCCCACAGCGGGGAGCCCTCGACGAACGGCGCGTTCTGGAGATTGCGGGGCAGGGAGAACATCACGATGGCGCCGGTGCGGGCGTCCACGGAGACCACGTGCATGGAGTCCGGGCGCAGCCCCTGGCGGCCCTCGCCGGCGTCCGCGCCCAGGACCAGGATGTTGTAGCGGCCCTCGGCCTCCGGGACGGCCGGCCCCTCCTGGAAGACCTCGCCGAGCGCCCCGCGGCTCGTGTTCGCCGCCCAGCCGCCGTAGAGCAGGGCGCCGCTGGTGAGCACGAGCGCGAGCGCGGTGACCGCCGCCGTGATCTTCCGCGCGCCGGGGGCGAGCAGGTGCGGCCGGATCAGCCGGAACGTGTCCACCCACAGCACTGCCCAGCCCACCGCCAGCGCCGCCAGGACCACCGCCAGCCCGAGCAGCACGCCGTCCCGGGCCATGAGCGAGATCAGGCTCGCGCGGGAGACCAGCCACCACAGCAGCCCGAGGATCAGCACGGCCCACACGGTGACGGTGACCCGCAGCGCCACGCGGCCGAGCCGGCGGCTGCCGGCGACGAGCTGGGCGCCGCCGGGGACCAGCAGGGTCAGGGCGGTGAGGATCAGCGCCCGGCGGGTGCGCTCGGTGGGGGAGGCGACGCGTGGATCTCGGAGCGGGTCGGGCTGCGCGTGACCGGCGGGCACGGATCCGGTGGCGGACGACATCAGCGGTCGGCGGCCATCCGCTCGCGCAGGCGGGCCCCCTTGGCCCGGGCCTGGGCGTTGAGCTCGTCGGCGTGCTCGGCGAGGGCGGCGCGCAGGCGGTCGCCCTCCGCGGTGTCGGCCGAGGCGAGGATGCGGGCGGCCAGCAGGCCGGCGTTGCGGGCGCCGTCGATGGAGACGGTGGCCACCGGCACACCGGCGGGCATCTGGACGATCGAGAGCAGGGAGTCCATCCCGTCCAGGCTCTTGAGCTTCACGGGCACACCGATCACGGGCAGGGGGGTGACGGCGGCGAGCATCCCGGGCAGGTGGGCCGCGCCGCCCGCGCCGGCCACGATCACGCGGATGCCGCGCTCGTGCGCGCGGGCGCCGAACTCCACCATCTCGTGGGGCATGCGGTGCGCGGAGACCACGCCGACCTCGACGGGCACGTCGAGCTCGCGCAGGGCCTCGGCGGCCGCGCTCATCACGGGCCAGTCGGAGTCGGAGCCCATCACGACGGAGACGACCGGGGCGTCGTCCTGCAGGGGCTGGGCGGGGGTCTGGGGCGTGGCGGTCATGGGCGGGCCTCCGTCTCGGTGCCGGTGGTGGGGGCGTCGTCGCGCAGGAGTGCGGCGGCGGACTCGGCGGTCCGCACGGCCTCCTCGAGGCTGAGGCCGTGGTCCGCGACGACGTTGACGTGACCGACCTTGCGGCCCGGGCGCACGTCCTTGCCGTAGAGGTGGACCTTGGCCTGCGGGTGGGCGGCGAGGGCCGCGACGCTGCCGGCGTGCAGGTCCTCGCGGGCGCCGCCGAGGACGTTCTTCATCACGACGCCGGCCCCGCGGGGGGCCGTCTCGCCCAGCGGCAGGTCGAGCACGGCGCGGACGTGCTGCTCGAACTGGCCGGTGACGGCGCCGTCCATGGACCAGTGTCCGGAGTTGTGGGGGCGCATGGCCAGCTCGTTCACCTGGAAGCCCGGGCCGACCCCCGGCGTCTCGAACAGCTCGACCGCGAGCATGCCGGTGACGTCCAGCTCCTCGGCGAGGCGGACGGCCGCGGCGGTCGCGGCCGCGGCGACGGCCGGGTCGAGGTCCTGGGCCGGGGCGACCACGAGGTCGCACACGCCGGCCACCTGGACCGAGTCGACGACGGGGTAGACGGCCACCTCACCGGAGGGGGTGCGCGCCACCTGCGCGGAGAGCTCACGGGAGAAGGGGACGAGGGCCTCGGCCAGCAGCGGGGTGATGCCGGCGCCGAGCCACGCGGCCAGGGTGCCGTCCGCGGCGGAGGCGCGGGCGTCGTCGGCGTCGTCGAGCTTGAGCACGCCCTTGCCGTCGTAGCCGCCGCGGGCGGTCTTGAGGATCATGGGCCAGCCGTGCTCGTCGCCGAAGGCGAGGACGGCCTCGAGGTCGTCGACCGGCGCCCACGCCGGGTTCGGCAGGCCCAGCCGCTCGACGGCGGCGCGCATGACCAGCTTGTCCTGGGCGTGCTGCAGCGCCTCGGGGTCGGGGCGCACGGCGACGCCGGCCTCCTGCAGGGCCCGCAGGTGCTCGGTGGGCACGTGCTCGTGGTCGAAGGTGACCACGTCCACCGTGGCCGCGAACGCGCGCAGGTCCGCCAGGTCCGTGTGGTCGCCGACCACGTGGGGGGCGACCTGGGCCGCTGACGCGTCCGGGGCCTCCGCGAGCACGCGGAAGGGCACGCCGAGCTCCGCGGCGGCGCCCGCCATCATGCGGGCCAGCTGCCCGCCACCGATCACACCGAGTCGAGGGGAAGTCACCCGGACAGGGTAGTCGGACCGGCTGAGAACTCCGTCACGGAGGGGTGGCCGATGCCGGATCCGGGGAGGTCGCGCGCCGGGGGCGCGGCTACAGTGTTCCCCAGCCCTGCGCGGGTCCGCCCCGCGTGCACACCCCCCGTCCCGAACCGAGGAGTCCACGCCCATGCTGTCCGATCTCTGGGGCCGCCTGACCGGGATGGCCTCCCTGCTGTGGCGGGAGGTGGCCAAGTTCGGCACCGTCGGTGCGGCCGCGTTCGTGGTGGACTCGCTCGTCTTCTGGTGGATGATGACCGGCCCGCTCGAGGGGTCCAACGTCAAGGCCAAGATCGTGGGCGGCGTCGTCGCCACCCTGTTCAGCTGGGTCGCCAACCGCTACTGGACGTTCCGGGACAAGCGCTCCTCGAACAAGACGCGCGAGCTCGTGATGTTCCTGATCATGAACGCGATCGGGCTGGGCATCCAGGCCGGCTGCGTGGCGATCGCGCAGTACCTAATGGGCGTGACCGACCCGACCGGCCTGTTCATCGCCGGCAACGTGATCGGCCTGTTCTTCGGCACCGTGTTCCGCTACTTCGCCTACCGGTTCTGGGTGTTCAAGGAGAAGCTGGACGTGGAGCCCGGCTTCGCCAACGACCTCGCGATCATCACCGGCCAGATGCCCGTGCTGCGCGAGGACCAGCTGCCTCCGCACGGCCGGCACCGCGCCCCCGACGCCGGGGTCTGAGCGTCCCCGCCTGACCCCGCCGCCCCGTCAGGGGCGCACGGTCACCGCCCGGCCCGCGTCCCACGCCTCCAGCGCGGCCCGCACTCCCGCCCACGTCAGGCGGGGGCGCGGGCCGTCGTCGTCCGGGGCGACGTCGGCCCCGGCCGGGATCGACGCGGGCCGCACGTGGTCCACGGGGCCGGGCAGGGCGTCCGGCTGGGCGCGGATCTCGGCGGCCACGTCCACGACGGCCGGGTCGACGGCTGGGCCGTCGAACTCGGGCTCGAGGCCGCGCGGCAGGGCGACGGCGAACACGGCCACGGACGGGTCCGGCCACGCCTCGGGCCGGTCCGTGAGGACGGCGGCGGGGGAGTCGCCCTCGAGGGCGGGCTCGGCCTCGGCGCAGAGCACGCCGAGGGCGAGGGCGTGGGAGAGCCAGTGGACGGGCAGGTCCAGGGCGACGGCGTCGCCCGCGCCGATGCCCTCGGCGCCGAGCAGGCCCGCGAACTTGGCGGCCCAGTTCACGGTCACGCGGCCCGAGAGCTCGATGCGCTGGTCCACCGCGCCGGGCTCGTCCGGGGCCCCCGGCTCCTGGACGAGCGCGGGCCGCGGGGAGGAGGCGAGGCGGAGCACGAGGGGGCCGGTGGACCGGGGTGCGGAGAGGGAGACCATGGGCCCAGTGTGGCACCCGTTCGGTTTGACTCGGCATGAATCACACCGCTGTAATGAACCCGGGCCAATGGTCCCGCCAGGAGGGGCCCGCCGGCTTGCCCGGCACCCGCGCGGACCGCATGGTCACCCGGCCCACACCGCCACGTCGATCCCGGGAAGAGGCGTCACACATGGAGCAGACCCAGCGAGTCGAGGACACGCACCGGGCCGATCCCGCGCAGGCGCCGGCGCCTCGTCCGCGGAGCGTCCCCAGCGACTGGTTCCTCGACCCCGCCGACCCGCAGGCCGACGTCTCCGGCGTGAGCCTCGAGGATCAGGCGACCGCCTTCCTCACCGCCCACGACCTCGACGGCGAGACCGGCACCCCGGCCGCCACCGTCACCGCCCTCTTCCCCGGTGACGCGCGTCCGGTCGAGGCCGTGCCCGTCTCCGCCGACTGGGCCGCCATCCCGGGCGTGACCACCGAGCCCGTCGAGGGCGAGCTGGCCTGGCAGGCGGACGCCCTGTGCGCGCAGACGGACCCCGAGGCGTTCTTCCCGGAGAAGGGCGGCTCCACGCGGGACGCCAAGCGCGTGTGCGAGGCCTGCACCGTCAAGGACGCCTGCCTGGAGTACGCCATGGCGAACGACGAGCGCTTCGGCATCTGGGGCGGGCTCTCCGAGCGCGAGCGTCGCCGCCTGCGCCGCGCCCGCGCCTGACGCGCGGCGGCCGTCCGTCGGGCGCGGTGCCCGGTGCGGACCGCCCGGTCCGGGCTCAGCCGCGGCCCCAGCTGGGGTCGAGCACCTGCGGGTCCACGCCCAGCGCGTCGGCGCAACGGCTCAGCGCCACCCCGTAGACGGCCCCCTCGAGGTCGGCGGGGTCGGCCGCGTCCCGCAGCGGCCGCTCGAACAGGGTGATCAGCACCCCGTCCCGGCCCTGCCGCTCGGCCCGCGCGAACAGCGCCTCCTCATCCCGTTCCCGGCCGGCGTGCAGCTCGCGCAGTCGCTCGTCGAGCCGGTCCGGGATGCGCTCCACCCGCGCGGTCACGTGGCGCAGCCCGGGCGCGTCCAGGGAGCCCAGCCGGTCCACCGCCTTCTCGACGGCGGTCAGCAGCGCCTCGCCCCGGCCCCGCTCCGAGCGCGCACCGAACGGGCGCGGATGCCGCAGCCCTCGGCCACGGCGGTCCCGGCCGCCGCGCCCCGCGGGGGAGGAGACGCCGGCCTCGGCCGGGCCGCCCTCGACACCCGGCTCGGCCCCCGCGGCGTCGCCCGCCCGGAACGGCAGGGGGTCGAGGGGATCGGAGGAGGCGGACGCGGTCATGCGCGCCATGGTAGGCCACCGCCCCGGGCCGTCCGCCGAGTAGGGTGGCGGGCGTGGGACCCATGCGACGCTGCAGCAAGACCGGATGCCAGAGCCCTGCCCTGGCCACGCTGACGTACAACTACGCGGACTCGCAGGTGGTCATCGGGCCCCTGTCGCGCCGGGCGGAGCCGCACACGTACGACCTCTGCGGCGAGCACGCTCGGCGCACCACGGCCCCGCGCGGCTGGGAGGTGCTGCGGCTGGAGCTGCCCGAGCACTACGAGGCCGTCGACGCGGACGGCGGCGTGCGCACGGTCCCCACCCGGCCCATGGCCGTCCCGCCGGCCCGCCCCGGGCTGCGCGTGGTGCGTGACGGGGACTGACGCGGCGCGTCTCGTGCCGTCCGGGGCCTCGCTAGGCTGGAGGGCATGACTGAGACCTCCGCAGAGTTCCGCACCCCCGACGTCGACCCGGCCTTCGCCAACCGCACCACCGTGCCCGGTGCCTCGTTCGACTTCACGGTCCGGGACCTGTCCCTGGCCGAGGCGGGCCGCCACCAGATCCGCCTGGCCGAGCACGAGATGCCGGGGCTGATGTCCCTGCGCGAGGAGTACGGGGAGGCCCAGCCGCTCAAGGGCGCCCGCATCGCCGGCTCCCTGCACATGACCGTGCAGACCGCCGTGCTCATCGAGACCCTCATCGCCCTCGGCGCCGAGGTCCGGTGGGCCTCCTGCAACATCTTCTCCACGCAGGACGAGGCCGCCGCCGCCGTCGTCGTGGGCTCGGGCACCCCCGAGGACCCGCAGGGCGTGCCGGTGTTCGCCTGGAAGAACGAGTCCCTCGAGGACTACTGGTGGACCGCCTCGCAGATCCTCACCTGGCCGGGCGCGGACGAGGATCCGGAGCGCGGCCCCAACATGATCCTGGACGACGGCGGCGACGCCACCCTGCTGGTGCACAAGGGCGTCGAGTTCGAGGCCGCGGGCGCCGTGCCCAGCGCCACCGAGGACGACCCCGAGGAGTACCGGATCATCCTCGAGACGCTGCGCCGCTCGCTGGCCCGCGACCCGCAGCACTGGACCCGCACCGCCGGCACCCTGCGCGGCGTCTCCGAGGAGACCACCACGGGCGTGCTGCGCCTCTACCAGCTGGCGCAGGAGGGCCGCCTGCTCTTCCCGGCGATCAACGTGAACGACGCCGTGACCAAGTCCAAGTTCGACAACAAGTACGGCATCCGCCACTCCCTGCCGGACGGCATCATGCGCGCCACGGACGTGCTGATCGGCGGCAAGGTCGCCGTGGTCTGCGGCTACGGCGACGTCGGCAAGGGCGCCGCCGAGGCCCTGCGCGGCCAGGGTGCCCGCGTGATCGTCACGGAGATCGACCCGATCTGCGCGCTGCAGGCCGCGATGGACGGCTACCAGGTGGCCCGCCTCGAGGACGTGGTGGGCGAGGGCGACATCTTCGTCACCACCACCGGCGGCAAGGACATCATCATGGCCGAGCACATGGCCGCCATGAAGGACAAGGCCATCGTGGGCAACGTCGGCCACTTCGACAACGAGATCGACATGGCCGGCCTGGCCCGCATCCCCGGCGTCGTGAAGACCGAGATCAAGCCGCAGGTCCACGAGTGGACCCTGGACGGCGGCACGGAGGCCGAGCGCAGCATCATCGTGCTCTCCGAGGGTCGCCTGCTGAACCTCGGCAACGCCACCGGCCACCCCTCGTTCGTGATGAGCGCGTCCTTCACCAACCAGGTGATGGCCCAGATCGAGCTCTTCGGCGGCTCCACGGGCACCGGCGCCCTGACCGGCGAGCACTACGAGAAGCGCGTCTACACGCTGCCCAAGGTGCTGGACGAGAAGGTCGCCCGCCTGCACCTGGACGCCCTCGGCGTCGGGCTGACCGAGCTGACCAAGGCCCAGGCCGAGTACCTCGGCGTGGACGTGGCCGGCCCCTACAAGGCCGACCACTACCGCTACTGATCCCCGGCGCCCGCGGGCGGACGGACCCACTCGAGAGAGGCACGAGCATGGCTTCCCATCAGGCCGGCCGCGGGCGCGACGAGCGCGCCGGGGCGGAGGACTTCGAATCCGGGCTGGACTACGGCGCGTTCGTCCAGGACGACGCCGCCGACGATCCGAACCGCACCCAGGCGCTGCCCGCCATGGGCCGGGACGACGACGGCGGCGCCCAGCACACCTCGGCGCTCAGCCCCGAGGACCTCGCCGCGCTGCGCGGCGGGGACGCGGCGGCCGCGGACCGACGCGACGCCGGACGCCCGGCCGCGGACGCCGACCGCGACATCGTCGCCTCCCGGGCCGTGCCCGAGGGCGACCGGCGGCCGCTGCCCGGCGCCGACGAGCTCGGCCCGCTGAGCGCCGCCGTCGGGGCCCGCACGGCGGGGTCGAGCACGGCCGCCCCGGTCGACCGCTACCCCGAGGACGGCACCGCCGCCCCCGTGGCGCAGGCGGCGGCCCTGCAGGGCCCCACGCCGGAGGAGCGCGCGCGCCTGCCCAAGGCGGGCCCGCGCCTGGCGCAGGTGCTGCTGGCGGTCCTCGCCCCGCTCGCCCTGCTGCTGGCCGCCGTCCGCCTCGTGGCGAGCCCGGTGTTCCTGTGGCTGGAGTACCACCGGCCCGGGTTCCCCGCGGACCGGTTCGGCTTCACCCTCGCCGACCGCATGCACTACGGCTCCGCCGGGCTGGACTACGTGACGAACCTGGCCGGGCCTCGGTATCTCAGCAGCCTCACGCACCAGGGCGCGCCGCTGTTCACCGAGGTCGAGGTCGACCACATGACGGACGTGAAGACCGTGCTGTGGATCGCCACCGCGGCGCTCGTGGTGCTCGTGGTGGTGTGCGCCCTGCTCATCGCGTCCCTGCTGCGCACCAGCCCCGGCGGGGTGCGCCGCGGCCTGTTCGCCGGCGCCGTGTGGCTGCCGCTCGCGGTGATCGCGCTGGCGGTCCTGGCGGTGCTGGGCTGGGAGACGTTCTTCGCCGGGTTCCACTCGCTGTTCTTCGCGGACGGCACGTGGACGTTCTCCGTGCGGGACGCTCTCATCCGCCTCTACCCCCAGCAGTTCTGGGTGGACGCGGCCGTGGTGGTCGGGCTCGTGACCCTGCTGGCGTCCCTCGTGACGCTCGTGCTCACGTGGCCCACGCGCCGCCGTCGTGAGCTGAGCGCGGACCACCGCGAGCAGCTGCTGCGCACCCGCCTGCGGTGGGCCCGGGAGGACGACGCCGTGGTGCGCTGACCGCCGCCGGACGGCACCGGGAACGGGCCGGGAGGACGCGGCGTCCTCCCGGCCCGTCGTCGTCCGGGGGCGCGGGGTCAGCGGCGGTAGAGGGCCTCGACGTCCTCGGCGTGGTCCTCGATCACCTGGGCCCGCTTGAGCTTCTGGGACTGGGTGACGTGCCCGGAGTCCTCGGTGAACGGGTGGTCCAGGATCCGGAATCGGCGGATGGACTCGGCACGGGAGACGCCCGCGTTGACCTGGTCCACCGCCTCCTGGATCGAGGCCAGCACGGTGGGGTCCGTCGCGGCCTCGGCCGGAGTGAGGCTGAGCTCGCGGTCCAGGGCCCACTGGGTGAAGGCCTCGGTGTCCAGGGTGATGAGGGCGCCCACGAACGGGCGGTTCTCGCCGACCACCACGACGTGCTCGATGAGCCGGTGCTGGCGCAGCGCCTCCTCCATGGGCGTGGGGTACACGTTCTTGCCGCCGGCGGTGATGATCACGTCCTTCTTGCGGCCGGTGATCCGCAGGAAGCCGTGCTCGTCCAGCGCACCGATGTCCCCGGTGCGGAAGAAGTCGTCCTCCATCGCCTCCGCCGACGCCTTCGGCATGCCGTGGTAGCCGTCGAACACCACGGGGCCGCGGATGAGGATCTCGCCGTCCTCGGCGATCTTCACCGTCACCCCGGCCACGGGCAGGCCCACGGTGCCCACGCGGTGCGCGCCGGGGATGTTCACGGTGGCCGGCGCGGTGGTCTCCGTGAGGCCGTAGCCCTCCACGATCGGAATGCCGGCGCCGCGGAAGAAGTGCACCAGCTCCGGGGAGAGGGCGGACGCGCCGGACACGCACGAGATCACCTCGCCGCCGAGGGCCTCCCGGATCTTGCGGTAGACCAGCCGGTCGAACAGCGCGCGCCGGGCGCGCAGCAGGGCCGAAGGCCCGGGGCCGTCCCCGAACTCGGCCTCGTCCACGGCCGTGGACCACTCGATGGCGGTGCGCTTGGCGGCCGCGTAGATCGGCCCGGTGCCGCCCTTCTGGGCCTTGGCCTCGATACCGGCCTCGACCTTCTCGAACACGCGCGGCACGGCCAGCAGCCACGTGGGGTGGAAGGAGGCGAGGTCGCCGAGCAGCGTGGCCGGGGAACCGGAGTGGGCCACCTGGATGCGGGCGTACAGGCAGATGACCTGGACGGCGTGGGCGAGCACGTGGGCCAACGGGAGGAAGAGCAGGGTGCGCGACGTCGTCGTCTCCGGGGACCACTGGACCACCTCGCGCGCGAAGTGCAGCACGTTGATGGCCGCGCCCACGAAGTTGCCGTGCGTGATCACGGCGCCCTTCGGCCGTCCGGTGGTGCCGGAGGTGTAGACGATCGAGGCGGGGCTGGCGAGGGTCGCCAGGGAGCGGGCGTGCTCGACCGCGTCGTCCGACACGAACTCGCCGGCCTCGGCCAGCTCCGCCAGCCCCGCGTCCGTCAGCAGGAACGTCGCCACGTCCACGCCCGCGTGCCCGGCCGCCTCGGCGACGCGCTCGCCGAGCTCCTCGCTGCCGACGGCGACCACCCGCAGCCCCGAGTCCGTGACGATGTGCTCCACCTGGTGGGCCGAGGAGGTCTCGTAGATCGGCACGGAGACGGCGCCGGCGAACCACACGGCCTGGTCGAGGACGGCCCACGCGTAGGAGGTGGGGGAGAACAGGCCCACCCGGTCCCCGGGCTGGACGCCGCGGGCGATGAGGCCGGCCGCCACGGCGCGCACCTGGGTCAGGAACGCGGTGAAGTGGACGTCCACCCAGCCGCCCGCGCCGTTGCGCAGGGCGTACACGGGGGCGTCCGGCCGGTCGGCACAGGAGGCGACGATCAGGTCCGTGATGTTGGAGTCCGCCGGCGGCATGCCGACGAGCTCGGTGGCGGACTCATGGACGGGGCTCTGGTTCTGCACGGTCCGAGGGTATCCACTTCCGGGCGTGCGGCGCGCGGTCGGGCACACCCGCGCCCGGGGACGCAGCCGTCAGATCCAGCTGCTGAACCACATCCGCCAGCGCCACTGGTCGTACGAGATGACGTCGCCGATCCAGACGGGCAGGAAGAACAGGGACACGGCGACGGCGATCGTCACGTACGCCAGCACCAGGGCCGAGCCCCAGCGGGGCCCGGGCCGGCGACCCGGCCGCAGCAGCAGCGAGAGCGCCAGGGCGATCATCATCACGAGGAAGGGCTCGTAGGCGATCGTGTAGAAGAAGAACATGGTCCGCTCGGGCCACAGGAACCACACCAGCTGCCCGGCCGCGTAGGCGCCGAGCAGGGCGCCGGCCCGCCAGTCCCGGTGGCGCACCAGCAGCCACACGCACACGAGGACGGCGGCCAGGCCCGTCCACCACACGAACGGGTTGGCGATGTCCGTGATGGCCGACGAGCACGCGCCCGCGGCGTCCGCCGGGCAGATCCCCTCGCCGGGCTCTGCACCCTCGTAGTAGTAGCTCACGGGCCGGCCCATGAACGGCCAGGTCCACGGGTTGGTGGCGTAGTCGTGGGGGCTGGTGAGGCCCTGGTGGAAGGTCGTGGACTCCACGTGGTAGTGCCACAGGGAGCGCAGCGGACCGGGGACCAGCCCGGCGAGCAGGCCCTCCGGCGGGTTGTCCCGGTGCCAGTCCCGGTAGTAGCCGCCCTCCGTGACGAACCAGCCGGTCCACGAGGCCAGGTAGGCGACCAGGCCGCCGCCCACCACGGCCACGAACGCGTACAGGCCGTCCTTCTCGACGCCGGCCCACGCCCAGTGCCGCACCCCGGCGGTCCGGCGCGCGGACATGTCCCACAGGACCGTGAGCAGGCCGAAGGCCGCCATGAACGCCAGCCCGGAGAGCTTCACGGCGCAGCCGGCGCCCAGCAGCACGCCTGCGAGCAGTCGCCACGGGCGCCAGCCGAGCCACGGCCCGCTGGCCAGGGCGTCGCGTCCCCGCCGGGCGACGTCGTAGGCCAGCCGCTCCGCGAGCAGCCGCCGCCCGTGGACGCGGTCCGCCAGCAGGGCGGCGAAGGCCGCGAGCACGAAGAACGAGAGGAAGATGTCCAGCAGCCCGATGCGGGACATCACCAGGTGGTGGCCCTCCACGGCCAGCAGCAGCCCGGCGACCGCGCCCAGGGACACCGAGCGCAGCAGGTGCTGCGTGGCGAGGGCGACCAGCAGGACGGACAGCGTGCCGGCCACCGCGGCACTGAATCGCCAGCCCACCCCGTTGTCCGGGCCGAACGCGAGCATGCCCAGGCCGATCAGCCACTTGCCCAGCGGCGGGTGCACCACGTAGGCGGCCCCCTCGAGCGGCTCCGCCTCGCCGCGGGCGAACGCGTCGTTGACGTCTTCGTCCCACCGCCGCTCGTAGCCGGACTCCAGGAGGGAGTAGGCGTCCTTGGGGTAGTAGGTCTCGTCGAAGATCAGCTGGTCCGGGTGGGCCAGGTTCGTGAACCGCAGGACGCCGGCGATCGCCGTGACCAGCAGCGGCAGGATCCAGTGCCACCGCGTCAGGGGTGCCGCACTCACCCCGAGGCGGGCGCGCAGGGCGGCGGCGCCGAAGGGGCCGTCGTCGACCGTGACGGCGGCGGGGCGGGAGGCGAGGGCGGTGGCGGGCACGGGCTCCATGCTAGGGGGACGCAAGGACTCTCTAGGCTGGGGGCATGACCGTGGAATCCGTGGACGTCAGCGTCATCATTCCGATGCACAACGGGGGCGAGCTCATCCATGAGCAGCTCGACGCGCTGGCCGCCCAGCGCACCGACCTCATTTGGGAGGTGATCGTGGGGGGCAACCGCTCCACGGACGGCAGCCCGGACGCGGTACGCGCGCGTGCGGACTCGTTCCCCGTCCCACTGGCGGTCGTCGATGCGTTTCGGGTGCAGGGTGCCAGCCACGCCCGGAACGCAGCCGCGGCCGCCGCCCGAGGCGAGGTACTGGCGATGTGCGACGCCGATGACCGGGTCGCTCCCGACTGGGTCGAGCAGGCGTTCCGCGGAGTGCGCGAGATCGCACCGATAGTGACCGGTCCGGTCAGGATCCTCGACCCACGCGGCAAGGACTCGGGGCGGCTGCTCAACCCGGGCATCCTCCACGGGCGGGGGATCCTGAGTGGCAATGTGGCCGTCCGGCGCGAATTGTTCGAAGCCGTCGGTGGGTTCGATGAGTCCCTCCCGCCGTATGGGGTCGAGGACTCTGACCTGTCTGCGCGATTCCTCGCGGCGGGCCACACGATCGCGCCCCACCCAGGGCTGGTCCTCTATTTCCGTGAGACGACCGGGCTGAAGGCGAAGCTTCGCAAGATCCATTCGTCCGGCCAGGCGGAGGCCGTCCTCTGGTCGCGCGGCCATGAGGCCCAGGGCACCCCTCTGGCTGAGTCGCAGTTCGTGGTTGCATTGGCGGCCTTGCCAGCCGACGCCGTCCGCACGGCGCGTGCGCGGGGACTCAGGAGTCTCCCGAAATGGATCCTTCGCGAGGCCGCGGTGCGGGCTGGCCGCTGGCGGGGCTACCGCAGGTGGGTGAAGACCGGGAAGGCGGGCGAACCTCGTCTGCCGTTCCTCGACGGGCGAGGCGGCGCGGCGTGACCGGCCGCATCGTCCTGGCCGCCACCCCCATCGGCAACCTCGGGGACGCGTCCGCGCGCCTGCGTGAGCTGCTGGCGGAGGCGGACGTGATCGCCGCCGAGGACACCCGGACCGCGCGGCGCCTGTGCGCCGGTCTGGGCGTCACCCCGGCGGGCCGGGTGGTGGCCCATCACGAGCACAACGAGGCGGCCTCGACCCAGGGGCTGCTGGACCAGGTGCGGGGCGGTGCCACGGTGGCGGTGGTCTCGGACGCGGGCATGCCCACGGTCTCGGACCCGGGGTACCGGCTCGTGGCGGCCGCGGTGACCGAGGGGCTGCCCGTGACCTGCGCGCCCGGGCCGTCCGCCGTGACCACCGCGCTCGCGCTGTCCGGCCTGCCGACGGACCGCTTCGCCTTCGACGGCTTCGTCCCCCGCAAGGACGGGGAACGACGGCGATGGCTCACCTCCCTGCTGACCGAGGCCCGCACCGTGGTCGCCTTCGAGTCGCCGCAGCGTCTGGCGGACGCGCTGGCCGTCGTCGTGGAGGTCCTCGGTGCGGAGCGGCCGGTGTGCGTGGCCCGCGAGCTCACCAAGCTGCACGAGGAGGTGGTGCGCGGCGCCGCGGCCGAGGTGCATGCCTGGGCTGCGGAGCGGCACGCGGGGGAGGGGATCCGCGGGGAGATCGTGCTGGTGATCGGGCCGCCCGCGCCCGGCGCCGAGGGGGAGTCGTCCGAGGCGGACGCCGTCGCCGAGGTGGCGGTGCTGGTGGAGTCCGGCACCCGGCTCAAGGAGGCCGTGGCCGCGGTGGCCGGAGCCCACGGGATGCGGAGCCGGGAGCTCTACCAGGCGGTGCTCGCGGCCCGGGGCTGACACGTCCCCGGCTACACAGATGCTCATGCGCGGGGGCGCGGCCCCGGGGCCTGGCTAGGATCAGCCGTGGAGCCGCTGCCGACCGCCGCCGGACGGCGTCGGAATACCCGTGGCCGTCCACCCGTTCCCCTGAGGGACGCGGGGCGTGCCGCCTCCGACCACCGACCCCGAAAGAGGTGCATCATGACCGTGACCGCTGAGCGCGAGAAGGCGCTGCTGGAGTCCGTCCCCACCGGCCTGCTGATCGACGGCGAGTGGCGCGATGCCTCCTCCGGCAAGACCTTCGACGTGAAGGACCCGGCCACCGGCAAGGTCATCGCGAGCCTGCAGGACGCGAACTCCGACGACGCCATGGCCGCCTTCGACGCCGCCTGCGCCGCGCAGGCCGACTGGGCCCGGACCCCGGCCAAGGAGCGCGCCGACATCCTGCGCCGCGCCTACGACCTGATCAACGAGCGCGCCGAGGACTTCGCGTTGCTGATGACCCTCGAGATGGGCAAGCCGCTCGCCGAGGCCCGCGGCGAGGTCACGTACGGCAACGGCTTCCTGCGCTGGTTCTCCGAGGAGGCCGGCCGCCACTACGGCCGCACCCTCACCGTGCCCGAGGGCACCCTGCGCATGCAGGTGCACCACCGCCCGGTGGGCCCGTGCCTGCTGATCACCCCGTGGAACTTCCCGCTGGCCATGGCCACCCGCAAGGTGGGCCCCGCCGTCGCCGCCGGCTGCACCATGGTCCTCAAGGCCGCCAAGCTGACCCCGCTGACCACCCAGCTGTTCGCGCAGGTGATGCAGGAGGCCGGCCTGCCCAAGGGCGTGCTCAACGTCGTCGCGGGCTCCTCCGCCTCGTCGATCTCCACCCCGATCCTGCAGGACCGGCGGCTGCGCAAGGTGTCCTTCACCGGTTCCACCCCGGTCGGTGTGCGCCTCATGAAGGACGCGGCGGACAACGTGCTGCGCACCTCGATGGAGCTCGGCGGCAACGCCCCGCTCATCGTCTTCGAGGACGCGGACCTGGACGCCGCCGTCGAGGGTGCCTTCGCCGCGAAGATGCGCAACATGGGCGAGGCCTGCACCGCCGCCAACCGCTTCCTCGTGCACGAGGACGTGGCCGAGGAGTTCACGCAGAAGTTCGTGGCCAAGCTCGAGGCGCTCAAGCCCCTGCGCGGCACCGACCCGGAGTCCACCCTCGGCCCGATCGTGGACGAGGGCGCGCGCGACGACATCGACCAGCTCGTCCAGGACGCCGTGGCGGCCGGCGGCGAGGTGCTCACCGGCGGCTACAAGATCGAGGGCGACGGTTACTTCTACGCGCCGACCGCGATCAAGGTGGAGAAGGGCAACCCGATCCTCCAGCAGGAGATCTTCGGCCCGGTGGCCCCGATCGTGACCTTCTCCTCCGAGGAGGAGGCCATCGAGATGGCCAACGACACCGAGTACGGCCTCGCCTCCTACGTGTTCACGAAGGATCAGGCCCGGATGTACCGCGTGGCCGAGAGCATCGAGTTCGGCCTCATGGGCTACAACGTGGGCGTCATCTCCAACCCGGCCGCGCCGTTCGGCGGCGTGAAGCAGTCGGGCCTGGGCCGCGAGGGTGGCGCCGAGGGCATCGAGGAGTACACCACGGTGCAGTACATCGGCATCGCCGACCCGTGGGCGGCCACGAAGGCCTGACCCTCGCGCCGAGCCGTGTCCTCCGGGGGCGGTATCGGGTGGTATCCGACGTGGATACCACCCGATACCGCCCCCGAGGCGTGTCGGGGGGCCGGGCTCGGCTCCCTAGAGTGGGGTGTATGGCCCACGCATCCGAGACCCCGCTCGCCTACCGCGCCCCCGCCCAGCAGCCGGACGACGACGGCGGCCCGCGCCGGGACGCCCACGAGGAGAAGTCGGGTCGCAAGCGTCGTCTCGAGTACCCGCCCGCACCGGAGCCGCTGCCGGCGCCCGTCGTGGACAACCACACGCACCTCGACTTCCGCGACGGCCTGGTCCGGGTGGACGTCCACCAGGCGATGGACGCGGCGGAGGCCGTGGGCGTGACCGGCGCGGTCCAGGTGGGCTGCGACGTCGCCTCGGCCCGGTTCACGATCGCGGCGATCGAGGCCGAGCCCCGCCTGCTCGGCGCCGTGGCGCTGCACCCCAACGACGCGGCCCGCCTGGCCGAGCGCGGCGAGTTCGAGGAGGCGTTCGCGCAGATCGCGGAGCTCGCCCGCCACCCCCGCGTGCGCGCCGTCGGCGAGACGGGCCTCGACTACTTCCGGACGCAGGACGAGGCCGGCCACGCCGCGCAGCAGGAGTCCTTCCGCCGGCACATCCGACTCGCCCGCGAACTCGGCACGGCCCTGCAGATCCACGACCGGGACGCGCACGACGACGTCGTCCGGATCCTGCTCGAGGAGGCGGCCGACGGCGGGCTGCCCCCGCACGTGGTGTTCCACTGCTTCTCCGGCGGGCCCGATCTGGCCCGCACGTGCGCCGAGCACGGCTGGCACATGTCCTTCGCCGGTCCCGTCACCTTCAAGGCCAACGACGAGCTGCGCGAGGCGCTGCGGATCGCCCCGGCCGAGCTGCTGCTCGTGGAGACGGACGCGCCCTTCCTCACACCGCATCCGCATCGGGGCCGCCCCAACGCGCCCTACCTGATCCCGCTGACGCTGCGGGGCATGGCGGAGACGCGCGGAGACGACGTGGCGGCCCTCGCCCGCGCGGTGAGCGAGAACACCGCCCGGGTGTACGGGGCGTTCTAAGCCGATCCAGACCCGGCCCCTAGGATGGGCGACGTGCTGACCCGACTCCTCAAAGCCCGGCTGCCCGAGGGAACGCAGTACCTGGTGGACCGCCCCATGCGGATCCGCCTCGTGTTCGTGGTCCTCGGGTCCGTCCTCGTGGCCGGCCTCGAGATGGTGGCGCTCGCCTCGATCATCCCGCTGGTCAGCCTGCTGACCTCGGGTGAGCTGGGCTCCCCGGCGCTCGAGGGGCTGCTGGCCCGGTTCGGGGCCGTGACGGTGCCGGAGCAGACGGTGGCCTTCGCCGTCGTGATCGTGGTGGCCTTCCTGCTCAAGGCGATCCTGGTGCTCGCGTTCCGCTGGTGGACCATGGGGTTCACCAACCAGAACCTCATCCGCACGTCCGCCACGCTGCTGCGCTACTACCTCCGGGCCGACTACGGCCTGCACCTGACGCGCACGGTCGGCACCCTGGTCAACAACGTCACCGGCACCTCCAGCATGGCGTACACGGGCGTGGTGAACGCGTCCGTCACGTTCCTCACGGAGGCCGTGACGCTCGTCGCGGTGGCGATCGTGGTGGGCGTCTCCATGCCGCTGACGGGGCTCGGGATGGCCCTGTACTTCCTCGCCGTCGCCTGGGTGATCAAGACCGTGATCCGCCGCCCGGCCTCGCGTCTGGGCTGGACCCTGGTGACCACGGGGGAGCGGGCCAACACCGCGGCGCTGCAGGGCCTGGAGAACTACAAGGACGTGAAGATCCGCGGCAACGACTCGGCCTTCATGGAGGAGTACCGGGCCGCCCGCGCGGAGAGCGCCGAAGCCACGCGGCTCAAGATGATCCTCACGATGATGCCGCGCTACGTGCTCGAGGTCGCCTTCGTGGCCGCCATCGCGGCGCTCGTGGCCGTGGCCTTCATCCAAGGCCGCGGCGGGGAGGCGTTCGGCTCGCTCGCCCTGCTCGCGATGGCCGGCTTCCGTGTGCTGCCGTCCATGGCCGCGCTCATGGCCACCACCAACGAGATCCGCACCTCCTGGCCGGCCTTCGAGCGCACGACGGCGGAGCTCGCCGCCGCGCAGCCGGTCCTGCACGCGGCGGACCGGCCCTACGAGCGCATCACGTTCGAGGAGTCCATCGAGGTGCGGGACGCGTCCTTCACCTACCCCGGCAAGACCGAGCCGGTCCTGCGCGACATCGACCTGCGCATCCCCTTCGGGTCCTCGTACGCCTTCGTGGGCGGCAGCGGTGCCGGCAAGACCACCCTGGTGGACCTGGTCATCGGCTTCCACCACGCCCAGCGCGGTGGGGTCTACGTGGACGGGGTGGAGCTCGAGGCCAACCCGCGCGGCTGGTGGGACAACGTGGCGTTCGTCCCGCAGTCCGTCACCGTGGTCAACGGGACGGTGCTGCACAACGTGCTCCTGGACGTCGAGGCCGCCCAGACAGCGGACCGGGCCGAGGTGGAGCGCGTGCTGCGCGAAGCCCAGCTGGGGCAGTGGCTGGACGAGCTCCCCGACGGCCTGGACACCGTGATCGGCGAAGGGGCCGTGGGCGTCTCCGGCGGCCAGCGCCAGCGCCTGGGCATCGCGCGCGCGCTCTTCCGGCGCCCCCGCCTCCTCGTGCTCGATGAGGCGACGTCGGCCCTCGACAACCTCACGGAACGCCGGGTCACCGAGGTGATCGAGTCGCTGCGCGGCCGGATCACGGTCATCGTGGTCGCCCACCGTCTCTCCACGGTCAAGCGCTGCGATCAGATCGTGCTGATGGACCAGGGGCGGATCATCGGCCAGGGCACGTTCGCCGGGCTGCAGGAGACGAGCCCCGAGTTCCGCGAGCTCGTCCGGCTCGGTGACCTCTCCACCTGAGCGGAGCCCGCGCCGCTGCGCCCCGGTTACCCCGTCCGGCGCCCCGATAGACTCGCGGGCATGGTCCAGCCCTCCCCGCACCCCGCCCCCGCCCCGCTGCTGAGCGCCGCGGACGTGCGGCGCATCGCCGCCGAGCTGGACCTGCGTCCCACCAAGCAGTGGGGCCAGAACTTCGTGATCGACCCGAACACGATCCGGCGCATCGTGCAGGCCGCGGACGTGACCGCGGACGAGCACGTGCTCGAGATCGGCCCCGGGCTCGGCTCGCTCACCCTCGGCCTGCTGGACGCGGCCGCCGCCGTCACCGCCGTCGAGATCGACCCGGTCACCGCCGCCCGCCTGCCGCGCACCGCCGCCGAGTTCCGCCCCGGGGCCGAGGACGCCCTCGCGGTGCTGCACGCGGACGCCATGACGCTGAGCGAGCAGGCACTGGCCGAGGTCCGGCCCGCCGCCGCGGCCGGCGGCCCCACCGCGCTCGTGGCGAACCTGCCCTACAACGTGGCCGTGCCCGTGCTGCTGCACGCGCTCGCGGTCCTGCCGGGGCTGCGGCACGGCCTGGTGATGGTGCAGGAGGAGGTCGCGGACCGTCTCGCGGCCGGGCCCGGCTCCAAGGTCTACGGCGTCCCGTCCGCCAAGGCGGCGTGGTACGCGGACGTGCGCAAGGCGGGCACCATCGGCACCCAGGTGTTCTGGCCGGCTCCGCGCATCCACTCCGGGCTGGTCGCCTTCACCCGGCGCGAGCCGCCGGCGGGCGGCGCGTCCCGCCGGGAGGTCTTCGCCGTGGTGGACGCCGCCTTCGCCCAGCGCCGCAAGACCCTGCGCGCCGCGCTCGCCTCCTGGGCGGGGTCGCCGCAGGCGGCGGAGGACGCCCTGGTGGCCGCCGGCGTGGACCCGCGCGCCCGCGGCGAGGCCCTGGACATCGCGGCCTTCGCGCGGATCGCCGAGCACGGCCCGCGGCGTGCGGCGGAGGAGGTGAGCGCATGACGACGGAGGACCTCGGCCTCGACCCCACGGCCCGGCACGTCACGGTCAGCGCCCCCGGCAAGGTGAACCTGTCCCTGCGGGTGGGGCCGCCCGGCGCGGACGGCTACCACCCCGTGGCCACCGTGTACCTGGCCGTCAGCCTGCGGGAGACCGTCACGGCGATCGCGCGCACGGACGGGAGGATCACCGTCGGCCCGTCGGGCCGCCACATCAGTCTGGTGGACACCGAGGACGTGCCCTGGGACGAGCGCAACCTCGCGCACCGCGCCGCCGCACACCTGAGGCACACCCTCGGACTCGATCCTGACAGCCACGGCGTCCACCTCGAGGTCGCCAAGCAGGTCCCGGTCGCGGGCGGCATGGGCGGCGGCTCCGCCGACGCAGCCGCCGCGCTGCTCGCGTGCAGCGTCCTGTGGGAGACCGGGCACACCCGCGCCGAGCTCGCCGAGCTGGCCGCCCCGCTGGGTGCGGACGTGCCCTTCAGCGTGCTGGGCGGCGCCGCCGTCGGGCTCGGGACCGGGGCCGAGCTGACCCCCGTCGCGGCCCGCACCCCGGTGCACCTCGTCCTCGTCCCGGCGGACGCCGGGCTGTCCACCCCCGTGGTGTTCCAGACCCTGGACGAGCTGCGCCGGGAGGGTCACCTGCCCGACGGGCCGACGCGCCCGGAGGTGAACGAGGCCGTCCTGCGGGCCCTCACCGCGGCGGACCCGCTCGAACTCGCCACCGCCATGGACAACGACCTGCAGACCCCGGCCGTCGTCCTGTTCCCCGAGCTCTCGGACGTCCTCGACCTCGGTATGGACGAAGGCGCGCTGCGCGGCATGGTCTCCGGCTCCGGCCCCACCCTGCTCTTCGTGGCGCAGGACGAGGCCTCCGCGCTGCGGCTGGCCTCGGCCATCGAGGAGCGCACGGGCGTGCGCGCCCTCCCCGTCCACGGCCCCGTGCCCGGCGCCCACGTGCTGTGACACCCGGCGGCGCACCCCGCCGCACCCGACCACCCCTCCTCCGTCCGGAAAGGACCACCTCCTCCATGGCCCACCTGCTCGGCGCCGAGAACATCGGCATCGCCTTCGGAACCCGCACCGTCCTCGAGGGCCTCTCCCTCGGCGTGGATGAGGGGGACCGGATCGGACTCGTGGGCCGCAACGGCGACGGCAAGTCCACCCTCATGCGCATCCTCGCCGGCCTCCAGGAACCCGACACGGGCCGCGTCACCCGCCGCGGCGGCGTCCGCGTGGGCGTGCTGGACCAGCAGGACCGGCTCGACCCGGAGCACACCGTGCGTCAGGCCGTGGTCGGGGACGTGGACGACCACGTGTGGGCCTCGGACCCCAAGGTCCGGGACGTCCTGGGTGGTCTCCTCGACGGCTTCGACCTCGAGCAGTCCGTGCGGGGCCTCTCCGGCGGCCAGCGCCGGCGCGTCGCCCTGGCCCGTCTGCTCGCCGGGGACGACGACGTCCTCTTCCTCGACGAGCCCACCAACCACCTGGATGTCGAGGGCGTCGCGTGGCTCGCCCGCCACCTGACTCAGCGCTGGCGCCCCACCGACGGCGGCCTCGTGGTGGTCACCCACGACCGGTGGTTCCTCGACGAGGTCTGCACGCGCACGTGGGAGGTGCACGACGCCACGGTGGACCCGTTCGACGGCGGCTACGCGGCGTGGGTGCTCGCGCGCGCGGAGCGCTCCCGGCAGGCGGCGGTGACGGAGCAGAAGCGTCAACAGCTCGTGAAGAAGGAGCTCGCCTGGCTGCGCCGTGGCGCCCCGGCGCGCACGTCCAAGCCGAAGTTCCGCATCGAGGCGGCCAACGCCATCATCGAGGACGTCCCCGCCCCGCGTGACTCGGTGTCCCTGGCGAAGATGGCCACGGCCCGGCTCGGCAAGGACGTCCTCGACCTCGAGCACGTGAGCCTGACGCTGGGGGAGAAGCCGATCCTCGACGACGTCACCCTGCGCCTGGCGCCCGGCGAGCGGCTCGGCGTGGTCGGCGTCAACGGTGCGGGCAAGTCGACCCTGCTGCGCCTGCTCGACGGCCGCATCGCTCCGGACTCGGGGCGGCTGAAGCGCGGCAAGACGGTGGTCTCGGCCACCCTCACCCAGGACGTGAAGGAGCTCGACGACGTCGCCCACCTGCGCGTCGCCGAAGTCATGGCCCGCGAAGGCTCGTCCTTCCAGGTCGGCGACCGCGAGATGTCCTCCGGCCAGCTGCTCGAGATGCTCGGCTTCGGCACCTCCCGGCAGTGGACTCAGGTCTCCGAGCTCTCGGGCGGCGAGCGCCGGCGCCTGCAGCTGCTGCGCCTGCTCGTGGGCGAGCCCAACGTCCTCATGCTCGACGAGCCGACCAACGACCTGGACACGGACACCCTGGCCGCCGTCGAGGACGTGCTGGACGGGTGGCCGGGGACCCTCGTGGTGGTCTCCCATGACCGGTACCTGCTCGAGCGTGTCACCGACCACCAGGTCGCCCTGCTCGGGGACGGCAAGGTCCGCGGCCTGCCGGGCGGGGTGGACCAATACCTCGAGCTGCGCGCCGCGATGGACGAGGCCGGCGGCCCGGCCCGGGGAGCCGGCCCGGTACGGGGCCGCAACGACGTCGTCGGGACGTGCGCGGGCATGGGCGGGCCGGAGGAGGACACCGGGCCCACCGAGGCGGAGCGTCGGCTGGCCCGCAAGGAGATGGCCCGGCTCGAGAAGCAGATGACCCGGCTCCGGGACCGCAGGTCCGGCCTCGAGGCGCGGATGGCCGAGCTGGGGCAGGCGCAGGACTTCGACGCCCTCACCGCGGCCTCCGCCGACTTGAAGGACCTCGACGCACAGCTGGACGTCCTGGAGGAGGAGTGGCTGCAGGCTGCCGAACTCGCCGAAGGGGGCTGACCGGCGGGGGCTCACAGGAGAATGCGGCAGGTGTCACAGCCGGCTGCTGTCTCCGCCCTATAATCGAGGGTTGGGGCACAGCACCATGCCCGGCCCACATGACGTGGACCATCCCCCACGTCAGGACGGAGGAGCAGGCCGTGATCGCGAGCCCCGGTGACGAGTCGACCACGCTCCGCATGGGCTCGACCGCCCGCGGCCGTGTCCTGGGCCGGCCCTGGGAGCGAGGCCTTCCGCGACTCGTCCTGGTCGTGGACGTGGTCGCGGTCCTGCTCGCCACCTTCGTGTCGGCCCAGCTCCGCTTCGGCGGACCGCGGCGCACCACCCTCCCGGGCGCCGCACTCGTCGACTACAGCGTCATCAGCCTCGCGCTGAGCGCGGCCTGGGTGCTCGCGCTGACCATCCAAGGCTCCCGGGACATCCGGATCTTGGGGGTGGGCACCGAGGAGTACAAGCGGGTCCTGCAGGCCACCCTGTACCTCTTCGGCACCGTCGCGATCCTCGCCTATGCGGCAGGTCTCGAAGTGGCGCGCGGCTACGTGGGCCTGGCTCTGCCGCTGGGCGTGCTCCTGCTCCTGCTGGGCCGGTTCCTCGTGCGCGGGTGGGTGGCGCGGCAGCGACACCGCGGCAGGTTCCGGCGGCGGCTCCTGCTCGTCGGCGGCCCGAAGGCCGTCCGGCACATCTTCGAGGCCCTCGACTCCGAGGCCGGCGCCGGATACGCCCCCGTGGCCGCGGCCCTCCCCGGATACAAGACCCGGCAGGAGGACTACCTCCCGATACCGGTCTCCACGGACCTGGACACCGTGGAGGACGTGGTCGCCCACGTGGAGGAGCGCGACGTCGAAGCCGTGGTGATCACCTCGGGCCACCCGTTCGTCCCCTCGGACGTCCGCCGACTGGGCTGGGAGCTGCAGGAGCGCGGCGTCTCCCTGATCATGGCACCCGCCCTCGTGGACGTCGCCGGACCCCGCCTCCACACGCAGCCCCTCGCGGGTCTGCCGCTCATCCACCTCTCCACCCCGCGCCTCTCCGAGGGCAAGGCGTTCGCCAAGCGGGCGTTCGACGTCGTCGCGTCGGGTCTGGGCCTGATCGCCATCTCGCCGCTGCTGATCGCCGTTGCGATCGCGGTCAAGGCCACGGACGGCGGGCCGGTGCTGTTCCGGCAGGAGCGGATCGGTCTCGGCGGCAGGCCGTTCACCATGCTCAAGTTCCGTTCCATGGTGGTGGACGCCGAGGAGATCCGGCAGCGGCTGGTCTCGGACGGCGGGGATGAGGACGTGCTGTTCAAGATGAAGGACGACCCGCGCATCACCCGGGTCGGCAAGCTCATCCGCCGCACCAGCATCGACGAGCTGCCCCAGCTCGTGAACGTGCTGCGGGGGGACATGTCCCTCGTGGGCCCGCGGCCCCACCTGCCGCATGAGGTCGAGGCCTACGAGCAGTACGTGCACCGCCGCTTCCTGGTGCAGCCCGGCATCACGGGCCTCTGGCAGGTCTCCGGCCGCTCCGACCTCCCGTGGGAGGAGGCGGTCCGCCTGGACCTCTACTACGTGGAGAACTGGTCCATCCTGGGCGACCTCGTGATCCTGGGCCGGACCGTCAAGGCCGTGGTCGCCGCCGACGGCGCCTATTGACCCCGGATCCGCGCGACCTGTGTGGAAGAATGGGGCGTCGTCGCCGCCCCCTGGGGTCCGGCGCTCCGCCCTGGTGTAATGGCAGCACGCCGGCCTTTGGAGCCGTGCAGTCTAGGTTCGAATCCTAGGGGCGGAACACCCGTCCTCTGACCTCCACCGGTGCAGGAGCCCCCATGTCCCAGCCGTCCGCCCGTCCCTCCGCCGTGATCGTCCTGGCCGCGGGCCAGGGCACCCGCATGAAGTCGACGACGCCGAAGATCATGCACGCGATCGGGGGGCGCTCCCTCGTGGGCCACGCGCTCGCGGCGGCCTGGTCGCTCGCGCCGGAGCACCTCGTGGCCGTGGTCCGGCACGAGCGGGCCCGCGTGGCCGAGCACATCGAGACGGTGGCGGCCCAGCTGGGCATCGACGCGCTGGCGATCGCCGACCAGGACGACGTGCCGGGCACCGGCCGCGCCGTCGAGCGGGGCCTGGCCGCCCTGCCCGCGGGCCTCGAGGGCACCGTCGTGGTGACCTACGGCGACGTCCCGCTGCTGACCCCGGAGACCCTCGCCCGCCTCGTCGCGGAGCATGAGGCGGACGGCAACGCCGTCACCGTGCTCACCGCCACCCTCGAGGACGCCACGGGCTACGGCCGCATCGTCCGCGACGCCGAGGGCCTCGTGGAGCGGATCATGGAGCACAAGGACGCCCTCGCCCACGCCGAGTCCACGGGGGACGACTCCTTCGTGGCGATCCGCGAGGTCAACTCCGGCATCTACGCCTTCGACGCCGCCCTGCTGCGCCGCACCCTGCCGGAGATCTCCACGGACAACGTGCAGGGTGAGAAGTACCTCACGGACGTGCTCGGCATGGCCCGCGCCGAGGGCGGCCGCGTCGCCTCGGTGGGCACGGACGACGTGTGGGAGGTCGAGGGCGCCAATGAGCGCCGGCAGCTCTCCGACCTGGGCCGCCAGCTCAACGACCGCGTGCTGCGCGGCTGGATGAAGGAGGGCGTCACGGTCGTGGACCCGTCCTCCACGTGGGTGGACGTCACCGTCTCCCTCGCCTCGGACGTCACGCTCAAGCCCGGCACCCAGCTGCACGGGACGACGTCGGTGGCCACGGGCGCCGTCGTCGGCCCGGACTCCACGCTCACGGACACGCAGGTGGGGGAGGGCGCCGTGGTGAAGCGCACCGACGCCACGGAGGCCGTGATCGGCGCGGGTGCGACCGTCGGCCCGTTCACCTACCTGCGCCCGGGCACGGTGCTGGGGGAGGACGGCAAGATCGGCGCGTTCTACGAGACCAAGAACGTGACCGTGGGCCGGGGCGCCAAGCTCTCCCACCTGGGCTACGCCGGGGACGCCGAGATCGGCGAGTACACCAACATCGGCTGCGGCAACATCACCGCCAACTACGACGGCGTCGCCAAGCACCGCACCGTGATCGGCGCGCACGTGCGCACCGGCTCGAACACGGTGTTCACGGCCCCGGTCTCGGTGGGCGACGGCGCCTACACCGGTGCCGGCGCGGTGGTCCGCGACGACGTGCCGGCCGGCGCCCTGGCGCTGAACGCCGTGGCGCAGCGCACCATCGACGGCTGGGTGCCCGCCAAGCGCCCCGGCAGCACGTCCGCGCAGGCCGCGGAGGCGGCCGGGGCGACGGTCGCGGACGCCGAGGGCTGATCCCTCGCGCCCTAGGATGGGTGCGAGGACCGGGCCGCCACGGGCGGCCGACGCCGACGCCGGGCGCCCACCGCTGTCGGTCCTGGAACGCGAGACCACGAAGGATGATGAGGACGTCATGACGGAGCTGAGCCGCAGCGAGGACAAGCGACTGGTGCTGGCCACGGGCCGCGCCCACCCCGAGCTCGCGCAGGAGATCGCCGAGGAGCTGGGCACCGAGCTGCTCCCCATGAGCGCCTACGACTTCGCCAACGGCGAGATCTACGTGCGCTCGGGCGAGTCGGTGCGCGGCAAGGACGTGTTCATCATCCAGTCGCACCCGGCGCCGCTGAACAACCACCTCATGGAGCAGCTGATCATGGTGGACTCCATGAAGCGCGCCTCCGCCCGCCGCATCACGGTGGTCTCGCCGTTCTACCCGTACGCCCGCCAGGACAAGAAGGGCCGCGGCCGCGAGCCGATCTCGGCCCGTCTCGTGGCGGACCTGTACAAGACCGCCGGCGCCTCCCGCGTGATGAGCGTGGACCTGCACACCGCCCAGATCCAGGGCTTCTTCGACGGCCCGGTGGACCACCTGTTCGCCATCCCGCTGCTGGCGGACCACATCCGCTCCAGCGTGGAGGGCGAGGAGGTCACGGTCGTCTCCCCGGACACCGGTCGCGTGCGCGTGGCGGAGCAGTGGGCGGACCGCCTGGGCGGCGTGCCGCTGGGCTTCGTGCACAAGAGCCGGGACCTGACCGTCCCGAACAAGGCCGAGTCCAAGACCGTGGTCGGGGACGTCGAGGGCCGCGTCTGCGTGCTGATCGACGACATGATCGACACCGGTGGCACCATCGCCGGCGCTGTGCAGATCCTCAAGGACGCCGGCGCGAAGGACGTCATCATCGCCGCCACGCACGCGGTGTTCTCGGACCCGGCCGCCCAGCGTCTCGGCGAGTGCGGTGCCCGCGAGGTCGTGGTGACCAACACCCTGCCCATCCCAGAGGAGAAGCGCTTCGAGACCCTCACGGTGCTCTCGATCGCCCCGCTGATCGCCCGCGCGATCCGCGAGGTCTTCGAGGACGGCTCGGTCACCAGCCTGTTCGACGGCGTCGCCTGACGATGGCCGAGCGCCTCGAGCCGGCCCACGGGGACGACGTCGACGGCGAGGCGGGCGCCGCGCCGCAGCCTCGCCGTCCGCGCCTGCCGTTCTGGGCCTCCCTGCTGCTGAACGTGGTGGTCGCCATCGCGGTCGTCGCCGTGGTGCAGGCCCTGTGGGTGAAGGTGTACTCGGTGCCGTCCGGCTCGATGGAGAACACCCTCGAGGTGGGGGACCGCATGCTGGTCAACCGCACCGCCTACCCGGACGGGATGGCCGACTCCCAGGACGTGGTGGTCTTCACGGCCAACGAGGACTGGGCGCACCCCATGCCACCGGAGGGGGCCGTGGAGAACGCCGTCCGCACGTTCGGCGACCTCACCGGCATCGGCCGCTCGCACGAGCAGGCGCTGGTCAAGCGCGTGGTCGGCACCGCGGGGCAGACCGTGGAGTGCTGCACCGCCGAGGGTGCCGTGACCGTGGACGGGGAGCCCCTGGACGAGCCGTACATCCACAACGACCTGCCGTTCCTCCGGGACGAGCTGGACTGCGAGTCCGAGGTGATGTCCGCGCGCTGCTTCGGCCCGGTCACCGTGCCGGAGGACTCGATGCTCGTGCTCGGCGACCACCGCTCCAACTCGGCCGACTCCGTGATCGCGTGCCGCGGCATCCCCGCCGACCAGGCCGGGGACTGCGCCCGCTTCGTCACCCGCGAGGACATCGTGGGCGAGGTGTTCGTGACCGTCTGGCCGCCCACGCACTGGGGCGGGCACTGATCTCCTGAGGGGGCGGGCCCTGGGCGCCGGCCGTCTCCGGGCCGGGCCGGCTCAGCCGGCCGTGGCCAGCTGCACGGCGATCAGGGCGTCCATCGCCTCCTGCACCCGGGCCTCGGCGTCCTCGGGCACGGGTCCTTCGGTGCGGAGGCAGGCCACCACGTCGGCGGCCGTCCGCGGCTCGTCCAGCAGGAGCCAGACGGACGGGCCCAGACCTTCGAGCACGACCAGGCGGTCCGAGGCGAGCAGGACCAGGCGGCCGCTGTCGGTCAGGATGCCGTCGTCGACGGCGCAGCGGGACACCGCGCCCGGGACCGCCGCACCGACTGAGGCCCGCAGCTCTTCCTCGGTGAGCGCCCCCCAGGCGGGGGTGACGGGCGTGGGCGGGGCCGCCAGGAGGCCGTCGACGACATCCCGCAGGTCCTCCGCTTCGGCGTAGACCAGGCGTTGGGCGCCGCCGACCGCGTCGAGGACGCGGCAGAGCGTCACGAGACCGCGGGGGAGCAGGGAGAGGGAGGACGTCTGGGGGACGAGCGCCCCCAGCGCAGCCACGAGCTCTATGGCCTCCGCCCGCGGCGTCACCGGGCCTGCCGGATCCCGCACGCGGTCCAGCACGGCGATCCGGGCCAGCCGGGCGTCGGGGAGGGTCGGACCGAGACCCAGGTCGTCCGGGCCTCGCTGGGTCTTCGGGCGCACCCCCCGTGACCCCAGCAGGGACAGCGGCTTGGGGTAGGGCGTGACGGTCAGGCCGTCCGGTGCGATGATCGCCGTCTCGTCGGTGAGGTAGGCGAAATGGGGTCCCAGCCGGCGCGTGGCCGTCGTCTTGCCCGTCCCGGACGCCGCCACCAGGACCATCGCCGCCCCGGTGTCCGGTGCGGCGAGGCACGCGGCATGGAACAGCAGGTGGGTGCCGCGGGCGGACTCGATCGCCCGTGAGGTCGCCAGGAACACCAGGTCCTCGTGCCACTGGAGCCACGGACGCGCGGTGTCGGCGTCGCGGTGCGCATCCGCGTCGGCGGGCGGCTGCACGAACTCCACACCGCACCGGGCCCAGGACGCGATGACCTCCGCGCGCTCGTCTCCTGTGAGGCCGCTCACCGTCACGGCATCGAGACCGGTGCCGATGCGCAACGCGGTGGTCTCGCTCATGGCTTCGTCCTCCCCCTGGGCGCCGGGCATGGCTCACCCTTTCCATCCCGTGGCTGTCCGGTCAGTGTACTGAGAGCCGTGCGGGCGGCCATGGCGCCGCCCCACCGGCTGGCACGGGTCTTCGCCAGAGCCTCCCTATACTCGACACAGGTTCTCGGGCGCTGAGTGCGCCGTCCATCCGAGCCGAGGGAGGAGCCCGCATGGCAGCCCAGTCGCCCACGGCGGCGGTGACCGTGGTGATCCCGCACTACGGCGATCCGGCCCCCACCCTCGCCCTCGTCGACCGCCTGCTGACCGATCCCGGAGACGCGCTGGTCGCCGTCGTGGTCTCGGACGACGCCTCGCCCACCCCGTACCCCGAGGCGCACGATCCGCGTCTGACCGTGGTGCGCCGCGAGCGCAACAGCGGCTTCGGAGCGAACGTGAACACCGGCCTGGCCGCGGTCACCACCGAGCTGGCCCTGGTCCTCAACTCGGACGCCGAGATCACGGGGGCGCAGATCGACGCGCTGGTGGCGGCGGCCGCCCCGTACCAGCCGGCCGTGGTCAGCCCGCAGGTCGTCAACGAGGACGGCACGCCGCAGTGGTCCGGGCGGCACTTCCCCACGGTCCTGCACCAGACCGTCGAGTGGCTGACGCCGCTGGCCCGCTTCCGTCACCTGGACGTGCTTCACGAGGCCGTGGGGCACGACGTCGCGGCGGCCCGGTCCGCCTCGCCCGTGGCGGTCGACTGGGTGATGGGCGCCGTGCTGCTCCTGCCGATGGCGCAGGTCCGCGCCGTCGGCGGGTTCGACGAGGAGTACTTCATGAATTCCGAGGAGGTCGATCTGCAGCGGCGCCTGCGCGAGCGCGGCGTGCCGTCGATCGTGGTCCCGGCCGTCCGTGTGCCGCACGCATCCGGCGGATCCTCCGATCCGCTGCGCCGGCGCGGCTGGCTGGTGGACTCCCGGTACCGCTACGCCCGGAAGTTCGGTCACCCCCGGGTCCTCAAGGCCGCGCTCACCGCGGCCACCGGGGCGAACTTCGCCGTGAACGTGCTCCGGCAGGCCCGGGGTGTGGACGTGGACGCCCGCGCCGTGCTCCGGGACGAGCACGCGCTGGTCTGGAAGGGGCGGCGCCGATGACATTTGCCTCTCGCCTCGTGGAGTTGCCACCCCGGCTCGCGTGGAAACGCGGCCAGGTGCTGTCTGCGACGCTGTACCGCCGAGCGTTCCGCGACTGGGGCCGGGGCAGCGTGATAGTTGCGCCGTTGAAGGTCAGAGGGACCGACCGGATCTCGGTCGGATCGGAGTGTGCCCTCTACGGTGGGATCTGGCTCGAGGCGGAGGGCGACGGATCCGTCGAGATCAGTGATGGCGTCTACTGCGGCCACGGTGTTCACATCCACGGCGTCGATCGGGTCGTCGTGGGTGCCAGGACGATGCTCGCGGACGGGGTGTTCGTGGGCGCGGGGGGCCATAACCCCGCGGCAAGGATGGCCGTCACCAACGGGGGGCCGATCATGATCGGACGGGACGTGTTTGTGGGTCAGTACGCCATCGTCCTCGGCGGCGTCACGATCGGCGACGGCGCGGTCGTGGGCGCCGGCTCCGTCGTCACGAAGGATGTCCCTGCCGGAGCGGTCGTCGCGGGTGTCCCTGCGGAGATCCTCAAGAACGGTGTCAAGCACACCCCAGCGATCAGAGAAGAGCAGCAGTCATGACGAACTACCTCATCACCGGTGGGGCCGGCTTCATCGGTCAGTACGTGGCGCGGGCGCTGACGCGACGCGGCCACGAGGTGGTCGCGCTTGACACACTCGAGCAGCAGGTGCACGCCGATCCTGAAGGGGCGGCCGCGCGGTTCCCCGGGGACGTCCTGCGCCGCGACGTGAGCGATCCGGCGTCCTGGGCAGATCTGCCGGAGGTCGGAGGTGTCATCCACCTGGCGGCGGAGACCGGGACGGCTCAGTCGATGTACGAGCAGGACCGCTACCGACGCGTCAATGTGGAGGGAACGCGGCTCGCGGCCGAGTTCGCCGCCTCGCGAGGACTTCCTCTCGTGTTCTTGAGCTCTCGCGCCGTGTACGGCGAGGGCCTCGTGGCCACGTCGCCGCTGGCGTCCTCGGACGGCAGGGATTTCGGCCCGGACGGCCTGTTCGTGCCCTCGGGCGAAGACCAGCCGCACGTGCCCCTCTCCGTGTACGGCGAGACCAAGTCCGAGGCCGAGGAGATTGCCCGCACCGCCCTCGCGGACGGCCGCCTCGCCATTCTGCGCCCGCAGAACGTCGTTGGTTTGGGGCAGGCGCTTCACAACCCCTACACCGGTGTGCTGGCGGCGTTCCTAGCCCGCCTCAAGGCGGGGCTGCCGCTCACCGTCTACGGGGACGGCACGGCGACGCGGGACTTCGTGCATGTGTCGGACGTCGCCGCGGCCATCGTCTGGGCGCTAGAAGCCCCCCGCCGCGGAGAGCCCGTGATCGCCAACGTCGGCACAGGGGTCCGTATGGATCTGGACGAGCTGGCCGAGACCGCGCGAGCTGCGGGCCGCGGCCCAGAGGTCGAGATCACCCATGTGGAGGTCCACCGCGCCGGTGACATCGACCATGCCTGCGCGGACATGACACACGCATGGAGCCTGGGCATGCCGCGCCCGCGTCTGACCTCCCAGGAGGCCATCGCAGATTTCATCTCCCATTCGTGGGACTTGGAGGCCGCTGATCCGCGGCTGTGGGACCGTGCACTGGAAGAGCTGACCGAGCGCGGGCTCGCGGAGAGTTGAGCATGCGCGTCCTCATCATCGGGCCTCGTTTCCACGGCTATCTGGCCGCCATGGGGGCCGCCCTGGAACACCTGGGCCATGGCGTCTCCGTGCACGCGTACGACGCGGCAGACACTCTGGCCGAGCGCGTCCGCAACAAGGCTCTGCACGACCTGCCGGGGAAGTGGACCGCACGCTGGGCGGACTGGGAGGGCCGGCGTGCGGCGGCGGTCCTGGATCGTGAACGCCCGGATGCCCTCCTGGTGGTGAAGGGCGATCGTCTGGGGGACGATTGGTGGGCTGCCGTTGACCGGTGGAACGGCCCGCGGGTGACTTGGCTCTATGACGAGATCGACCGCATGGCCTATACCCGCGAACAGCTCGCCGCGATGCCCGTCGTCGCCACCTACAGTGCGGCCGACGCGGCGTCGCTGGCGGGGACGGCGGATACGGTGCGTCACCTGCCGCTGGGCCACGACTCGCTGCTGGCGTTCCACCGGCGCCCGACCGGCGCTGTGACATTCATCGGGGCCCGATACCCGCAACGCGAAGCCCTGCTGGCCGGTCTCGTCGCCGCCGGCATGCCTGTGCGCGCCTATGGGCGGGATTGGTCCAGGCATCCCGCGGATGTGCTCGCGTCGCGTCACTGGCGACCTTCGGGTGTTCCTGCGGGACGCACCTTGGCGCGTGACGAGGCATACGGGGTGATGGCCGGCAGCGAGGCCACTCTCAATATTCACGGTCACCAGGACGGCTTCACGATGCGCACCTTCGAAGCGTGTGGAGTGGGCGCCCTCCAGTTGGTGGACCGCGCGGACGTCGACGTGCACTTCGAGCCGGGCAGAGAAGTCCTGGTGTTCACCGATGGCGACGAATTGGCCGAGCACGCGGAGCGGGTGATCCGCGAACCGGCGTGGGCCCGCGGCATCGCCGAAGCAGGGCGACGCCGGGCCCTGGCCGAACACACCCTCGTGCACCGGATGCGAGAGGTGGAAGCGCTGTGGGCCTGAACCATCCCGATTCCCTCGAGGACTGGCGTCGGTGGGCACGGCCCTCCGCGCTCCGGCGCGCTGTCGTTGCAGTGCGCGGCCGCGGCCGTCTCGTCGACCCGGCCTTGCGTCTCCTTCTCTACGGAACGGCGCCGACGGTGCTCGCTGCCCTCGACTCCGCGACGCTCTCCGGCATCGCGGCCGGGTTGCGTCCGGTGGCGTTGGGGCCGCGTGCCAACGTGGCGGTCCTGTGCCCTCCGCACCTGGTCCCTGCGGTCCAGGCCATGCTCGGAGACCCCGTCGAAGACCGTTCGATCACCTTTGCCGATGAATTGTCCGTTCTCGACGGTACGGTCCGTGCCGTGCTGTCCCTCGGCCACTTCCTACGGGCCGGGGAGCTGGCCCAGGATTGGGCCGCGGCACGGGGCGTGGAGTACATCGTCGTGCAACACGGCCTGCTCACACCGTTCACGCCGCCTCTGCCTGACGAGGTGACGCTGTACGCGTTCTCGCACGAGGACGGGGCCTTCTGGACCGGTGGCCGCCCGGGGCGGACCGTCCGGATGGTGGGATCGCAGATCCTGTGGGAAGCCTCGGACCCCCAGTCGCCGGCCGCCCAACCGGGTCCGACGGTCTTCCTGGGACAGCTCCACGGGCGAGAGCTGGGTCGGTGGTCCGCCACGCAGCAGACGCTGGCGTTCCTCCGTGCCGAGCCGCACGTGCTCTACCGTCCGCACCCTTCGGAACGGGACATGCTGAGCCGAGCCACCCACCACCTCATGCAACGCGGCGGCACCCGCTTCGAGACCAGCGGACGCCCTCTGCCTGAGATGGGAGCCGACGTCGTCGCACTGTTCTCGACGGGTGTCCTCGAAGCGGCAGCCCAGGGACGCGGTGGCTGGGTGCACCACTCCGCCCCTCCCGCCTGGCTCAGCGAGTTCTGGGAGCGCTACGGCATGGCGCCGTGGGTGCTAGGGCGTTCGGCCGCCGACCAGCCCAAGCGCACTCCCGCTCCTGTCCGCCCAGTGATCGAGCCTGCGCGGGCCATCGCCCGTGACATCTTTGGAGAGGAGTCCGCGTGAGCATCCTGTGCGTCATCCCCGTGCGCGGCGGGTCCCGGGGGCTGCCCGGCAAGAACATCCGCCTCCTGGGCGGCCATCCGCTCGTGGCCTGGACCATCCAGGCCGCCCTCGAGGCGGAGGAGGACCTGCACGTGGTGGTCTCCACGGACTCGGCCGAGATCGCCGAGGTCGCCCTCCGCTACGGCGCGGACGTGCCGGGCCTGCGTCCGGCCCACCTGGCCCAGGACTCGACCCCCACCGAGCCCGTGATCGAGCACGTGCTCGCGGCCGAGCGCGCGGCCGGCGTCGAACCCGAGGGCGTGATGCTGCTCCAGGCCACCAGCCCGCTGCGCCTGCCCGGCACCCTGGACCGCGCCGTGCGGCAGTTCCGGGATACGGGGGTGGACTCGCTGGTCGGCGTCGTCCCGGTGTCCCCGTTCCTGTGGCGCCATCCCGAGGATCCCGACGGGGAGCCGATCCCGGACTTCGACGTCACGGCGCGCAAGCGCCGGCAGGACATGACGCGCGCCGACCTGCGGTTCCGCGAGAACGGCTCGCTGTATGTGACGCGCCCCTGGGTCTATGACCGGCTGCACAACCGGCTCGGCGGCCGGATCGGCATGCTGGAGCTCGACGACCTCGAGGGCGTGGACATCGACACCGAGCTGGACTTCGCCCTGGCCGAGCAGCAGATGGACCAGTACCTGGCGGTCCAGAAGGTGCTCCAGCACCGCCCCGACCTCGGTGCCCCGCGCACCGCCGAGACCCCCACCACCGGCCCGAACCGCACCCCCGGAGGCGCGCAGTGATCATCGAACGCAGGCTCACCCCCTACCTCGTCTTCCCCGAGGACTCGCTCCTGGCCGCCCTACAGAAGATGACCGACAACCGCGAGCGCACCGTGTTCGTGGTGGACTCCCACGGCTTCCTCGTCGGCTCGCTGACGGACGGGGACGTGCGCCGCTGGCTCGTGGCGCATCCGGAGGCGTCGCTGGACGTGGCCGCGGTCGACGTCGCCCATCACGACCCGGCGACGGCGCCCCTGGGCGCCTCCCCGGCCGAGATGCGCGAGGCCCTGCCCGCCGGGGCGCTGCACCTGCCGCTGTTGGACGAGCGCGGCCGCCTGACGGCCCTGGCGATCAACCGGGAGGCGGAGCTGCGGATCGGCGGGCACCGGATCGGGGAGGGCCACCCGGCGTTCCTGATCGCGGAGATCGGCAACAACCACCAGGGCGATGTGGACCTGGCCCGCCGTCTCGTGGACCTGGCCGTCGAGGCGGGCGCGGACGCCGTGAAGTTCCAGCTGCGGGACATGGACGCCCTGTACCGGCAGTCCGGTGCGGCCACCGCCGGCGAGGACCTGGGGGCCCAGCGCACCCTGGACGAGCTGGCCAAGTTCTCGCTCTCCGCCGAGGACATGGTGCGGGTGTTCGACCACGTCCGGGACACCGGCGTCGCCCTGATGTGCACCCCGTGGGACGCCCCGTCCATGCGGGTGCTGCGGGAGTACCCGGTGGACGGCGTGAAGATCGCCTCGGCGGATCTGACGAACCACGGTCTGCTGCGGGACGCGGCCGCCTCCGGCCTGCCGATGGTGCTCTCCACCGGCATGTCCCGGGAGGAGGAGATCCGCGAGTCGGTGGCCCTCGTGCGCTCCTTCGGCGTCCCCTTCGCGATGCTGCACGCCCAGTCGACGTACCCCGCCCCCTACAAGGACGTGAATCTGGCCTACCTGGACCGGCTCGCGGAGATCGCCCAGACGCCGGTGGGCTACTCGGGCCACGAGCGCGGCTTCCACGTGGCGCTGGCCGCGGTGGCCCGGGGTGCCGCGATCATCGAGAAGCACTTCACCGTGGACCGCGGGCTCGAGGGCAACGACCACAAGGTCTCCCTGCTGCCGGAGGAGTTCGCGCAGATGGTCCGGCAGACCCGGGACATCGAGGAGTCGATCGGCGTCGGGACCGAGCGCGTGGTCTCCACGGGCGAGGCGATGAACCGCATCAACCTGGCCAAGTCCCTGGTGGCGGCCCGTCCGCTGCAGGCCGGCGTCACGATCACCGCCGACGACGTGACCGTGAAATCCCCGGGCCGCGGCCTGCAGCCGAACGAGCTGCCGCGCCTGGTCGGGCGCACGCTGCACCGCGAGATGGCCGAGGGCGACTTCTTCTTCGCCGGCGACCTCACGGACACGGTGCCCACCGGGCGCCAGTTCCAGTTCCGGCGCCCCTGGGGTCTGCCGGTGCGCTACCACGACGTCGAGGCGCTGACGAAGGACTGCACCCCGGACTTCCTGGAGTTCCACTTCTCCTACAAGGACCTCGAGATCGACATCGACTCGGTGTTCAGCGAGCCCATGCCGATGGGCTTCACCACCCACCTGCCGGACATCTTCTCCGGTGACTTCCTCGTGGACCTGGCCAGCGACGACGACGCCGTGTGGGAGCGCTCGATCGCCGAGGTGCAGCGCACGATCGACATCACCCGGGACCTGAAGCGCTGGTTCCCGAACGAGGAGGAGCCCATCATGGTCATCACCATGGGCGGGTTCACCCTGGACCGGCACATCCGCCCGGAGGAGCGGCTACCGAAGTACGAGCGCATCGCCGAGGCCGTGCAGCGCCTGGACACCTCCGGCATCCGGATCGCCGCGCAGACGCTGCCGCCGTTCCCGTGGCTGATGGGCGGTCAGCAGTACCACAACCTCTTCATGGACCCGGACGACACCGTGGCGTTCGTGGAGGCCACGGGGGTGCCCCTGTGCCTGGACATCTCCCACTCCAAGCTCTCGGCCACGTTCCTGGGGATCCCCTTCTCCGAGATGGTGGAGAAGCTGGCCCCGCACACCATCCACCTGCACCTCGTGGACGCCACCGGTGTGGACGGGGAGGGGCCGCAGATCGGCGAGGGGGACGTGGACTGGCCCGTGCTGTGCGAGCAGCTGGACCGCCTGGCCCCCGGGGTGAGCTTCATCCCGGAGATCTGGCAGGGTCACATCAACAACGGTGATGGGTTCTGGACGGCCCTGGACCGCCTGGAGCAGTGGCTGTGATCCCGACGGCGGCGACGGCCACCCCGGCCCCGTTGACGCTCTGGGTGGTGCCCGTCGCCGACCTCGGCGGCGTGGCCCGGCACGTCCTCGACGTCGCGCGCGTGGGCCTGCCCGGTCTGCGTCTGGCGGTGCTCTGCCCCGAGGGGCCGCTCGCCGAGCGCCTGCGCGAGCAGGGTGCGGCGGTGTTCACCGGGGACGTCGGTCCCGACGCCGGCCTGGCCGCCTCGGTGCGGACGCTCCGGACGGCGGTGCGCACTCTGCGCCCGGCCGCGGTCCACACGCACCTGGCCTACGCCGACCTCGCGGCGTTCACCGCGCTCGGCCCGGGGCGGGCCCGGCGGCGGCCCGGTGCGCCGGCGCTGCTCAGCACCGAGCACGGAATCGCCCCGGACGACGGGTTGTACAACCGCGCCGCGGCGGCCCGGGTGAAGAACGCCGCGCACCGCGCCCGGCTGCGCGGCACGGATCTCGTGATCGCGGTGGCGCAGTCCACCGCGGACGTGCTCCGGCGCAAGTGGGGTGCGGGGGCGCCCCTCACCGTGGTGCGCAACGGGGTGGACGTGTCCGCGGTGCGGGCCGCGGCCGCGGGGCAGCGGCGCGCACCGGGGGAGGGGCTGCGGATCCTCTCCCTGTCCCGGCTGGCCCCCGAGAAGAACCTGGACCAGTTGATCGCCGCGCTGCCCGCCCTGCTGGAGCGCGACCCCGGGACGCGGTTGACGCTGGCCGGCTCGGGTCCCCTGGAGGGGCAGCTGCGCGCTCAGGCCGAGGACCTCGGCGTCGCGGATGCGGTCGACCTGCCCGGCTTCGTGGAGCCGTGGGGGGCCATGGCCGAGCACGACGTGCTGGTGCAGCTCTCGGCGTGGGAGAACCTCAGCTATACCCTGCTCGACGCTGCGGCCGCGGGCCTGCCCGCCGTCGCCACGGACGTGGGCGGCAACGGGGAGATCCTGCCGCCCGAGCGCCTGGTCCACGAGACCACGCCGGCGGCCATCGCCGACGCCGTCGTGCGTGCCGCCGCCGAGGGCCCGGGCGAGGTGCGCGTGGGCGACGTGGAGACGATGGCCCGGGCGACCGCCGAGGCGACCCTCGAGGTGCTCGGGCGCCGGGTGGGGAAGGGCGGGCACCGATGACCGCGGCGAGCCCGAACGAGCCGGGGGCGGCCTCGGTGGCCCCGGCCGAGAAGCGAGTGCCGGGACCTCGGTTCCGGGAGCTGGACGGTCTTCGGGGGATCGCGGCGCTGGCCGTGGTGTTCTCGCACTTCGGCGGTACGCACAATTTCCACTACCGCGACGATCCCCCCGCTTTTCATGACTTCGTCTGGGGTGGCACGGGGGTCCAGCTGTTCTTCATGATCAGCGGTTTCGTGATCCTCATGACCGCGCGCCGGGCCTCGCGTCCCAGCGATTTCGTCATCTCCCGAGCCGCCCGGCTGTACCCGCCGTACTGGCTCTCGCTTGCATTCGCCGTGGTGATCCTCGCCCTCGTTCAGGTGCCGGGGTACTCGCTGAGTCCGGGGCAGATCATCGTCAACCTCACGATGGTCCAACGATGGTTGCTGGTCGACGATGTGGTCGACGTCTACTGGACCCTGGCGGTCGAGATGCAGTTCTACGCACTTGTCTTGACCCTCCTCATCCTCAGCCGGTGTCGCCTGTCGGACCGTCTGGTCCTGTGGGCATGCCTGGGTTGGTCTGTGTTGTCCTGGACGGTGGTGGCTGTGACGTCACAGGCCGCGGCGCCACGCGCAGCGGGGGACCCCACGTGGGTCAAACTCGTCAACAACATCACTGTTGCCGAGTATGCGCCCATGTTCGTCCTGGGCATGGTGGTGTTCCTGGCACGGGAGACGGGTCGCCACCGACGAGCGGTGGCCGCAGCCTATCTATCGGCTGTCGTGAGCCCCTTCGTCTTGCGCGACATGACCCTTGGTCTCTGGGTGCTGGCAGCAGCGACCCTGTTCACTGCTGTGGCCCTCCGACGAAGGACGTGGCTCCTCACAACGCCGCCCTTCCAGTTCTACGGCCGGATCAGCTACTCCCTGTACATCATCCACGTCATTCCCGGTTATCTGGTCATCCATGCTCTATGGCCGTACGTAGGCCGGAACATGGCCATGCTCGTGGCCTTGGCCGTGGTCTCCGTGCTCGCCTGGGCCCTGCAGAAGTACGGCGAGGAGCACCTCGGCCGCGCGGCCAAGCGGGGGCTGACCCGCGTCCGCTCCGTCGTGGAAGCGCGGACCGGACATCCCCGTTCCCTGGAGCCGGCCCGATGACCGGACGTATCTGGATCCTGGCGAACCAGGGCGAAGTGGGTGGCGGCGAGGTGATGCTGCACCACCTCGCCACGGCCCTGCGCGAGCTGGGGCGGGACGTGGGCGTCGTGGCCCCGGCGCACCCGGCCGAGACCGCCGATCGTCTGGCCGCGGACGGCTTCGACGTGGTCCGCGTGGGTGGGCCCGGACGACTGGGGTACATGCGTGCTCTCCGGGCCTGGGACCGCGGCCGAGGCGGGGACGACGTCGCCTGGTGCAACGGGCTGCTGCCGGCCACGGCCCTGGCCGGCCGGCCGCGCCGGATCGTGCACCTGCATCAGGTGCCCGAGAAGCCGGTTCTGCGCGTGTTCTCCGCCCTGGCGCGCCCCGGCGCGCTCGCGGTCCTCGTGCCGTCCCGATTCGCGGCAAACCGGATCCGCGGGGCGCGCGTACTCCACAACTGGGTTCCGGCCCCCACGGCACCGCAGACACGTCCGGCCCGCGGTGCCGATGATCCGGTGACCGTGGGCTTCCTCGGACGGCTGTCCGAGGGCAAGGGCATCGTCACCCTGTTGGAGGCTGCCGCGCTGCTGCGGAGGACCGACCCGGGTGCTTTCGTGTTCCGCATCGCGGGGGAGAGCCGGTTCGTGGCGGAGGACGAAGCCGAGCGGCTCGCCACCGCCCTGAAGGCAGCCGGTGAGGACGTCCAGGTGCTCGGCTGGCAGGACACCGGCGAGTTCCTGACCTCCGTGGACGTGCTGGCCGTGCCGTCGCAGTGGGCCGAGGTCTTCGGCTTGGTGACGGCCGAGGCGATGGCCGCGGGCGTTCCGGTGGTGGCTTCCGATGCGGGGGCCGTTCCCGAGGTGGTCGGCAGCGATCACCCCTTCGTTGTTCCGCAGCGCGACGCCGCCGCGCTCGCGAATTGCTTGCGGGCGGTACGAGCGATCGACCTGGGCGAGGTGGCCCACTCCCAGCGGCGCCGCTGGGCGTCGCTGTTCTCTCCCGAGGCTGGCCGCGCCGCCGTCGCCGAGCTCCTGGATGACCTGTCCCTATGATCCCCGCGGAGGACTCATGACCGAGACGCCCCTGACCCCCGAGGCCAGCGTGATCGTCCCCAGCCGGGGCGGAGCCCAGCGGCTGCCGCGCCTGATCGGCGCCCTCGCCGCGCAGGAGGACGCCCCGCCGTTCGAGGTCCACGTGGTCGTGGACGGGGATGTGGACGGGTCGGAAGCGGTGCTCGCCCAGTTGGCCGCAGAACATCCGGGCCTGGACCTGAGTTGGACCGTCTTCGGCGAGAACCGCGGACGGGTCGCCGCGCTCAACGCCAGTGCCGACGCGACGTCCGGCCGCATCCTCATCCGCGCCGACGACGACCTGGAGCCCGAGCCCCACTACATCCGGGACCACGTGGCCGCGCACGCGGGCGGGCCTGGCGGCGTGATCGGATTGACGGCCAATGTCCTCCCGGACTCCGCCTATCAGCGCGTCTACGGTGACGCCCAGGACGAAGCGCACCGTCGCCATGCCTATGCCCTTCCGGCAGAGCAGCAGTGGCGGCACTGGGCGGGCAACGTGTCCGTCCCCCGTGCCCTCCATGAGGAGCTCGGCGGCTACGACCCGGATTACCGCCGCTATGGCTGGGAGGACGTGGACTTCGGCTACCGCCTCCACGTCGCCGGGTATCCGGTGGAGATCCGGCCGGAGCTGGAGACCCGTCACCACGCGGCGGCGGTCACCACCTACACCAAGGCGCGCCGGGCTCTGCATTCCGGGTCCGCCCGGCAGATCTTCATCGCCAAGCACGGGGCGGACGCACTCGGCGGGGACCGCGCCCCGGGCGGGCCGTGGGGCGCCGCCGTGCGGGCGGTGGCTGCTCTGAGCACGGAGCGCACGATCCAGTACGGCTCCGCCGTCGTCGAGCGTGCCGCTGTCGTGTTGCCAGCCCCGGTCGCACGAAAACTGATCGCCTTGCAGGTCGAAGCCGCCGCGGAGACCGGACGCACCCGGCCGGGACGTGCCCGCCGACAGTTCTGAGGGGAGCACCATGATCGACATGACACGCGGCCGGATCGCCATCGCCCACGACTACCTCACCCAGAAGGGCGGGGCGGAACGGGTGGTGCTCGCCCTGCATCGGCTGTGGCCGGACGCGCCCATCTACACGACGTTCTACGACGCCGAAGGCACGTTCCCCGAATTCAAGGACGCGCACATCATCACCTCACCCCTCAACCGGGTGGGGCTGCTGCGAAAGGACCCGCGGCGGGCACTGCCGCTGCTGCCCCTGGCCTCCTCACTGATGCACGTGAAGGAGCCGATCGCCGTCGTCTCGACGTCCGGCTGGGCGCACGGATTCCGCTACGACGGCGCCACGCTCGTCTACTGCCACACCCCGGCGCGCTGGGTGTACCTGCTGGACGATTACCTGGGCGAGGACGGTCGGGACAGCATCAAGGGCCGGATCGCCCGCGTGCTGCGCCCGGGTCTGCGCAGGTGGGACCGCGCGGCCGTCCGGCGCCGATCACGCTATGTGGCCAACTCCACGGTGGTGAAGAAGCGGATCGAAGACGTCTACGGGCTCGACGGCGTGGACCTCGTGTTCCCGCCGCACTCCGTGAGCACGGAGGGACCGCAGGAGCCGATCCCCGGTGCCGAACGGCTGGCGGAGGACGGCTTCCTGCTGTCGGTCGCCCGTCTCATGCCGTACAAGCACGTGGACGTGGCCATCGAGGCCGCGGCCCGCGCGGGGCGACCGCTCGTGGTGATCGGCAAGGGCCCGGAGGAGGCCCGGCTCAAGGCGCTCGCGGGCGAGGACGTGGTGTTCGCGCAGGACCTCACGGACGCGCAGCTGCGCTGGGCCTACGCGCACGCGCAGGGCCTGATCGCCGCGAGTCACGAGGACTTCGGCATCACCCCGCTCGAGGCCAGCGCGTGGGGCGTGCCCACCGTGGCCCTGCACGCGGGCGGCTACCTGGACACGATCGCCGAGGGCGTCAACGGAGTGTTCGTCGAGGAACCGACGGTGGATGCGGTGGCCGGAGGGGTGGAACGTCTGCTGGCCCATGACTGGGACCGGGCGGCGATGCAGGTGCACGCCGCGCGGTTCTCAGAAGTGGAGTTCGGGCGGCGGATCCGTGCGTTGGTCGCGGAACTGCCCGCTGGGCCCGCACATCGAGGCAGGCAATAGCGAGATGCAGCAGTGTTCGACAGGATCCGAAAGGCAGGACGCATGGACCTTCTCCACTCCGCTCGTCGGCTCAAGCACCGTCTCTGGCTGGCGCAGAAGCACGGAGCACATGTGGTGACGGAGGGGCGGGACCTCATCTACCGGATGAACTCGACGGTGTCCCCTGCCCGCTACGACGCCGCCCGATATGAGCTGGACTTCACGGCCCTCACGGGTCGCAACACGTCCTGGAAGTCCGACCGGCCGATTCCCCGTGTGGTGTGGTGCGTCTGGTCAGGAACGAATGCCATGTCCTTCAATCGCGCCGCCTGCCTGCGGTCCATCCGCGAGGTCCAGCACGATCTGGACGTCCGGCTGGTCACTCCCGATACCTTGCACGAGGTGGTGGTGAACGGTCACCCGCTCCATCCGTCCTATGAGCACCTGTCGGATGTCCATCGCTCGGATTACCTCCACGCATATCTGATGCACCATCACGGCGGCGCGTTCACGGGCATCAAGAAGCACCACCACGCGTGGGCACCGCTCATCGAGGAGATGCAGGAGGACGTGGACGCGTGGGTCACCGGATATCGCGTGCCACGGTCCTCCGAAGCGGCGTACTTCCACGGCCCGCTCGGACGGGATGTCCGCAAGAACTTCAGTCTCCTCCTCGGATTCAGCGGCAAGATCGTCCGACCGGGAAGCCCGCTGACGTCGGAGTGGCTGGCCGAGGTGGAGCGCCGGCTCGACTACTACGGTTCGCTGCTGGCCCAAGCGCCGGGCAACGTCTACGGAGACAATCCTGGGTATCCGGTGCCCTGGACGCGCATCGGGTCGCAGGTGTTCGAACCCCTCACCCTGAAGTATCGCGAGCACATCCGGATCGATCCGCGGCTCAAGCCCCAACTGTGGGGGCACCGCTGATCGCAGTGACCGGCCGACTCTCGCGCTGAATCCCCTGAGTTCCTCTGACCCTCCTTGTCACGGAAGGGCAGATCGGGCGGCCGCCAGGGTGGACTCGGCCACGCTCACCGCCCGGACTCCAGCAGCTCCAGGAGGTACCGTCCGTACCCCGACTTCACGAGCGGCTCGGCGCGCTCGCGCAGTTCGTCGTCGGTGAGCAGGCCCTGGCGCCAGGCGACCTCCTCGGGCGCGCCGACTTTGAGGCCCTGACGGGACTCGATGGTGCGGATGAAGTTGGACGCGTCGTTCAGGTCGTGGAACGTGCCGGTGTCCAGCCATGCGGTGCCCCGGGGAAGGACCTCCACGTTGAGGCTGCCGCGTTCCAGGTAGGTGCGGTTCACGTCGGTGATCTCGAGCTCGCCGCGCGCCGAGGGCTTGAGGCCCTTCGCGATCTCGACGACGTCGTTGTCGTAGAAGTACAGCCCGGGCACCGCATAGTTGCTCTTGGGCTCCTCGGGCTTCTCCTCCAGTGAGATGGCCTTGCCGGCGTCGTCGAACTCCACCACGCCGTAGGCGCTGGGGTCCACCACCCAGTAGCCGAACACGGTGGCACCGTCGACCTGGGCGTGACGGCGCAGCTGCTGGCCCATGCCGGGGCCGTAGAAGATGTTGTCCCCCAAGACGAGCGCGACATGCTCGTCGCCGATGTGGTCCTCTCCCAGGATGAACGCCTGTGCCAGGCCGTCGGGGGAGGGCTGCTGGACGTAGCTGAGCGAGATCCCGAACTGGGAGCCGTCGCCCAGGAGCCGCTGGAACTGTTCCGCGTCGTGCGGGGTGGTGATCACCAGAATGTCGCTGATTCCGGCCAGGATGAGCGTGGACAGCGGGTAGTAGATCATCGGCTTGTCGTAGACGGGCACGAGCTGCTTCGAGATGGCATGGGTGATCGGGTGCAGCCGGGAGCCCGTGCCGCCGGCGAGGATGATGCCCTTCATGGGGCTGAGTCTACGGGGCCTCTGCCCCCCGTTAGGGCCCCGGCGATGGCTAGACTCGCCCACGAAGGACGTCCGCGCTGTGGGACGTCTGCGAGTTTGGGCTGAATGCCCCCTGACGCGGACAGGAGTCTCATGAACGAAGGGTCGTCGTCGTCCCAGGCCCTGCGGATGGGCTCGGTGCTCCCGTATCCCCTCGCGAGACACGGCGGGGACTTGGCCTTAGAGACGCGTGCCTTCGAGGCGCTCGACGCCATGGGCAGGCTCTGGAACGGAGAGTTCCTCGTCTTTTCCCCGGGCCTGACCGAACTGGCGGAACGTCCCCGCACCGGGTACCTGAGGCCGCCGTCGGATCTGCCGTTCAGGGTCGTGGAGGTCCGGCCGGACCTGGCCGACCTGCGGGACCACCCCCTCGACCTCGTGACAGGCCTGCTCGTCCCCACGTCGGCACCCATCCTCGACATCGGCGCTCCCGCGATCCTGACGACGGAGCTCACCTACCGGACTCGGCTGGACATCCACCGAGCGGAGGCGCCCGCGCGGGTCCTTCCTCGCATGGCGCTCGGACTGGCGCGCACCGAACTCCGATTCCGCTCCATGGTGCGGCGGGCCGCCGGGGTGGAGTGTAACGGGCCGGCAGCGACGCGGACCTACGCGCGGCTCGCCCGCCGGTCGATGTCCTATCGTGACCACCGGTTGCACCGCGCTGATGTGGCGGCGGCGGCTCGTGTCCCGGCCTGGGACGGAAAACGGCCCCTGCACGTGGGGTTCTCCGGGCGGCATGAAGCCGTCAAAGGTCCCCAGTTCGTGGTGGAGGTGGCTCGCCGGGCCTACCACACGGGCCTGCCGGTCACGTTCTCCATCTTCGGGCGAGGGCCCCTGGAGCAGGAGCTCCGCGCCGCGGCCCCGCCCACGGTCCGTTTCCGAGGGTTCCGCGACTTCCGCACCGAGTGGGTCGCGGACGTTCAGAACGAGATCGACGTGATGATGCTGCCCCACCTGCAGGGCGACCCCTCGTGCACCTACAGCGAGTCTCTGGGCTCTGGGGCACCGGTGCTCGGCTTCCACAACGAGACCCTCACCCCCCTCGTCAAGGAGCACGGGGTCGGCTGGGCTGTTCGCCGGGGGGATACGGACGCGCTCTACGACCGGCTGACCCACCTGCTCAAGCACCCCGATGAAGTGGACGCCGCCCGGAAGGCGGGGCTTGCCCTCGTGGGATCCGAACCCTTCGAAGACCTCATGGAGCGCCGTGCCGCGTTCTTCCGGTCCGTCGCCCTCGAGGAGGAGTCGGCGTGAGTGCGGCCGGTCAGCGGAGGCCCGTCGTCTCCGTCATCATCCCCGCCTTCAACGCGGAACGGGTGCTCGGTCTCCAGCTCGACTCCCTGGCTGATCAGGACGGTGCCCCGGCCTACGAGGTGCTGGTGGTGGACAACAACTCCACGGACGGCACCGCAGCTCTGGTGCGGGACCGCACACCCGCGTTCCCCGTTCCGCTGCGCCTGATCCGTGCCGCCGAACACCAGGGACCCGGGTACGCACGGAACGTCGGCGTCGCCCGCGCGCGAGCGGACCTGCTTCTGTTCGCCGACGCGGACGACGTGGTCTCCCGTTGGTGGGTGCGCAACGGGGCGCAGGCCTTCGAATCGTCCGATCTCTGGTCCGGCGGGGCCGTGCTGATGACCGATGAGCAGATGGCCCAGGACCTCGCCGGGATCCGAGCGGCCCTGGGCGATGTGGACGAGTGGACGGGGGTCGAGCCGGGTGACCTGACGAACGCCTTCCCCGTAGTCATGGGCTGTGACTTCGGCATGACGCGGGCGGCATACGAGCGCGTCGGGGGCTTCGACGTGTCACTGGGCACGGTCTACGAGGACAACGACCTGGGAGTCCGGGCCCAGCTGGCCGGCCTGACCGTGGACAGTGCACCGACGGTGCGCATCGCCTACCGCGGCAAATGGGACGTGAGGCTCCGAGCCCGTCTCGCCCGCCGCTCCGCCCGATCCCACGCCCTTGTAGCCGCGCGCTACGGCCTGCGCTCCCGGTCGCACCTTCCCAGTCCGTGGCGAGAGCTGCCTCGCGCCGTGGGCAGCGCTACCCTCATGGTGCTTGGCCGGAAGACCCCGGACTGGGCCGGTGCGTGGATCCGGGCGAACACTGCGGTCGGCCATGCGGTCGGCCGTCTGCAGACCCGGTTCCCCGGCGCGGTGGAGCCGGCCTCAGTCGGCGTTGGCCTGGACGCTGGCCCGGAGATGGAGGAGACGCGCGCATGAAGCTTCCCGGGAGCGCCATCGTGCGGCGGGCCGCGCTGCTGTTCTCTCGTTCCGAGCTGGTGCCCAACCGGCTTCGGCCCGCTCTGCTGGACCGGTTCGGGCTGCGGGCCCCGCAGGGAGTCTGGATCTCCGCGAATGTCCGCATCCTGGACCCGACGCTCCTGACCCTGGGGGAGGGCGTCTACCTCAACCGGGAGGTGTACATCGACAACGGGCCGGTCACCCTGGGACGCAACGTGTATGTGGGCCTGCGCGCCATGATCATCACGGCCAAGCACTCCCTCGGCGGGCCCGAGCTCCGGGCCGGTGACGGCGGGCCTGAACCCGTGGTCATCGGGGACGGCACATGGATTGGCGCGGGGGCGATCATCCTGCCCGGGCTCACCGTGGGTGCCGGGTGTATCGTCGCCGCTGGCGCCGTTGTGACGAAGGACTGCACCCCGAACGGCCTCTACGCCGGCGTGCCGGCCCGCCGCATCCGGGACCTGGACGAGGCAGGCGCGGCATGACCGCGGTGGCCGAACATCCCGCCGAGCCGCTCGTCAGCGTCCTCATTCCTGCCAAGGACGCCGCTCAGTGGATCCCCGAACAGCTCGCCGCCCTGGACGACCAGGTGGACGCCCCGCCCTTCGAGGTCGTCATCGCCGACAACGGCAGCACTGACGGCACACCGCAGGCAGCGCTGGCCGGCGCGCACGCCTTCACCGTGCGGGTTGTCGACGCCTCGGGGCCGTCGAGCGCTTCCCACGGGCGCAACATGGCGGCTCGGGCAGCGCGGGGGAGGATCCTGCTCTTCTGCGACGCTGATGACCTTGTGGGCCCCGCGTGGGTGCGATCCCTCACAGACGCCGTCGCGGACGATCCCTCTCGAATCGCCACCGGTGTCCTCCACCACGGGCGCTTCAACTCGCCCGAGGTCCTCGCCGCCTATCAGATCGGACCGGACCCCGAGGTCGACGAGCTCGCCCGCCCGACGGCGGTGAAAGAGAACCCCGGCGGGTTCGCTGGCCATCTTCCGACAGTGGCCGGGGGCAACTTCGCGATCCACCGATCGGCGTACCTCGCCCTCGGGGGGATGGACGCCGCGTATCCGGGTGGCACGGAGGAGACGGACTTCGCTTGGCGGGCCCAGCAGTCCGGGATGCGGGTGGTGAGTGTGCCCCAGGCGGTCGTCCACTATCGGCTCAAGTCCGAACTGCGAAGTCTGTTCCGGCAGCAGCGCATCCAGCAGTGCGGTCGCATCTACCTGCGGACCCGCTATCGTGACAGCCCGATGCAAGGGCCCAGTCTGAAAGGGTCCGCTTTGGATGTGGTGCGAGGCGCGGCCGCCTTCCCGGCATCGCGGCGTGACGAGGGGGCACAGCTCGCCTGGTCCGCCCGTGTGGGTGCTCATGTCGGCGCCCTCGAGGGGATGGTGCGATACCGCCGGGGACTGCCGGACCGGAGGACACGGCTGCTCCGTCGGGGGCGCGGCCGGGGCACCGCATGACCTGGGTGGTGACCGGAGGGGCCGGGTACATCGGCGCCCACGTGGTGCGCGCCCTGCAGGGGGCGGGCATGGACGTGGCCGTCGTCGATGACCTCTCGACCGGGTTCGTGGACTTCGTGCCCGCCGACGTGCCCCTGCTCCGGGCCGACGTCGGCGACGTCGGGCAGGTGGCGGCGTTCCTGACGCGCGTGGGCGCCGCCGGCGTTGTGCACGTGGCCGGGTACAAGTTCGCGGGCGAGTCCGTCCGCGAGCCGCTGCACACCTACCGCGTGAACGTGCGCGGCACCCTGGGCGTGCTCGAGGCGATGGAGCGGGCCGAGGTCCCCGCCATCGTCTTCTCCTCCTCGGCGGCCGTGTACGGCACCCCGGACGTGGAGCGCGTCACGGAGGCGACGGCGACCGCCCCGGAGTCCCCCTACGGGGAGAGCAAGCTGATCGGGGAGTGGTTGCTCGCGGACCAGGGCCGGGCCACGGGGCTCCGGCACACGAGCCTGCGCTACTTCAACGTGGTCGGCTCCGCGGATCCGGCGCTGTCCGACACGAGCCCCCACAACCTCTTCCCCCTCGTGTTCCGCGCCCTGGACCGCGGCGAGCGCCCGCGCCTGTTCGGCGCCGACCACCCCACGCCGGACGGCACGTGCGTCCGGGACTACGTCCATGTGGCCGACGTCGCCCGGGCCCATGTGGCCGCCGCCCGGGCGCTCGCGGAGGGCCGGGCCCTGGCCCCGGTCTACAACCTCGGCTCCGGGGCGGGCACCTCGGTCCGGCAGATCATGGAGGCCGTCGGCCGGGTCACCGGGCGCGACGTCGACCCGGTCGTGGAGCCGCGCCGTCCCGGGGACCCCGCGCGCATCGTGGCGGACGGCTCCCTCGCGGCGCGCGATCTCGGGTGGGAGAACCGCCACACGGTCGAGGACATGGTCCGCTCCGCGTGGGAGGCCCGGCGGCCGCCCGAGACGCGCTGAGGCTCAGACTTCGTCCCAGCGGGTCGGGGCGTCCGAGCGCAGTGGGCGCAGCGTCCCGCGCGGGTACCAGGCCGCGTCCGTGAGCGGCTGACCGGCCAGGAGGGCCTCCCACGCGGCGCGCAGGGCGTCGTCGTCGAGGGCCCCGAGCCGGCGCCAGTGGTACGCCTTGTCCTCGGGGGTGTCGGCGAGCGCGATCGCCTGCGCGCCGGTGCGGCTCTTGCGGGCGAACTGCTCGAAGGAGCGCCACGGCAGGTGCAGGATGCGCAGGCCCTCCGCGCGGACGCCCGGCCGCAGGACCTCGTGGTTGCCCATCTCGACGACGGCCCCGGGGCGCGGGCGGAACGCGACCTTGACGTTGAAGTGTGCGGTGGTGTCCAGCAACGGGCCGGAACCGTCCGCCGCCGGGAACGCGTTGTGCATGACGGCGCGCAGCACGGGTGCGTCGGCGGCGGCCAGGGCCTCGGCGAGCGTGCCCTCGGTGCCGAACCAGAGCTCGTCCGCATCGAACGGGACCACCCACGTGGCGCCGGCGGCGGAGGCCAGGTCGGCCAGCCGGGTCATCTTGGCGGACTGCACGTAGGCCGGCTCCCGGTCCGCGCCGACGACGAGCCCCGGGATCTCCCCGGCCAGTCGGCGCAGGATGTCCGGCGTCGCGTCCTTCGACCCGTTGTCCACGACGACGATGTGCGGGATCCCCTGGGCCGCGAGGTGGCGCACGGAGCGCTCGATCACGTCCGCCTCGTCGCGGACCATCGCGACGGCGCACGGGCCGGACATCGCCGGCAGCTCCGGCAGGTCGAACCCAGCCGAGGCGAGGGCGTACTCGCGGGCGAACCGCTCCGATCCGCGGACGGCGGCCGCCTGGCGGACCACCTCCCGGGCCCGGCGAAGGAGGAACAGGCGGTGCTTGGCCTGGCGGGCGAGGTCGAGGGGGGAGGGCATCGGGTCTCCTGTCGGGTGCGGCGGGGAGGTCGGTCTCAGGGCGGGTCGGAGGGTCAGACGGGTGCGGCGTTCAGCCCAGGGCGGCCAGCTCCGCGTCGAGGGCCGGGGGGAGGGGCCAACCCATCGCGGTGCAGAGCCGCTGCAGGCGCAGCCGCCAGTCCAGCTCCCGGCGGGCCCGGCGCCGCTGCTCGGCGGCCCGCTCCGGCGTCCAGGCGGCGGCGGCCTCCGCGAGCACGGGCCAGGCGTCGGCGCGGGAGTCGGGCGAGACCTCGAGCGTGGCCTCCGGCCACAGGAGCGTGGCCGCGGACCGCGGGGCGACGCCGGCCACACGGCATCCCGCCGCGAGGGCGTCCGTCCACCGGCCCGTGAGGTAGTCGCGGGTCGGGTGCGTGTACGGCGCAGGGCTGACGAGGTTGGAGAACGCGAGGACGAGGCGCGCCTGCGCCAGCGCGGTGCGGACGGCCTCCTGGTTCTGCAGCGGATCCGGCGACGACGGCGGCCGGCCCTGGAACACGAGGCCGCGGTCCTGCGCCTCGCGGGCGGTGCGGGCGTCGTCGTCCCAGGCTTCCGGCTGGCGGCCCAGGCGCAGCAGGTCGACCGGGCGGGGGCCGTCGTCGGCGGCGACGGCGAGGGTGTCCGAACCCCACGGCAGCGCGTCCACGGGGCGGCCGGTCAGTGAGCTCCACTCATCGACGAGGTCCGGGTCCGTCACGAACAGTCGGTCGAAGTGGGGCCGGTGCCGGGCGATCCCGGCGATCCGGTCGGTCCAGAATGAGTCGACGATCCAGGCCGCCGTGGACTCGTGCCCGGGCCACCACAGGTCCCGGCGCGCGGCCAGGGCGAGGGCGGCGGGGTTGCCGGCGAGCACCAGGAGGCGGCGCCCGCGGGCCCGCCGGCCGCGCGGCAGGAGCACGGACGCGCGCTGGGCCCACGAGGCGGCGCCGCGGTCCTCGACCTCGACCAGTCGGCCGTCGAGCAGGCGGGCGGCCAGGCGCGCGAGGACGTCGACGGGACCCCAGCCGCTGCCGCCGGGACGGACGTAGAGGACGTCGATGGTCATACGGCCAGCCTAGGCGTCGCGCGATCCAGTCGGGGGCGAGGTCCTCGCCAGTACGCTGAGGTCGAGTACGTCTGTTGTGGCGGCGGAATTGAGGAGGCCACCCATGCGAAGCCTGATGAGGATGAGGACGCCCCGAGACATTGCTGCCGGCGTGCTGGCCACGGTGCGCCGCGCCGACCCTCCAGTGATCTGGGGGGCAGAGCCGATGAACGGTGGCAATTTCCTCTACCTGTGGGCCACGGCCTGGGCGCGCCGCCGGGAAACGGGACGTCCGTGGCTGGTGCGCTACAAGCCCAAGATGGAGCCGTGGTTGACAGAGTTCCCCGCCCTCAGGGATCTCACGGTGCGGGAAGACGATGTGTCCTTCCGGCAAGAGCGCACGGTCGAGTGGGGCCAGCAGACTTACCAGGACTGGTTCTTTCGTGACCTCCTGGACTTCACGCGCGAGAGGTTGTTGACGAGCAACGGATTTCAGGCGCGTCTGAAGCAGGTAGACCGCGGGGCCGTCGTCGTGAACGTGCGCCGGGGTGACTACTACTCCGATCCGGTGCACCGGGCCAACTACGGGTTCGACATCCCCGGCTACGTCCGCGCCGCTGTGGCGAGGATTCCTCGAGACGAGGTAGGTCGAATCATTCTCGTCTCCGATGATGTCGGCTGGTGCCGCGAGAACCTCGGCTTCCTCTCGGCCTGGGGGGACGTGGGGACGATTCCGGGCGAACACGACATGTTCAATGACCTGGCGCAGCTCGCCGGCGGTCGGCACCTGGTCCTGGCGAACTCGACGTTCTCCTACTGGGGCGGCTACCTTGCGAGCTCCCTGCCGCCGGAGGAACGCGCCCGCTCCGTCCAGGCACCCCTGCATTTCAACCGTCTCTACGCACGCGGGGAGTCGCCGCTCCTGCTGCCGGAGTGGCGAGCTGTCCCGGAGGACGAATTCATGACCTCGTGCCCGGAGGCGGCCCCGGACCTCAGGAGAATCGTCGGCGGCCGGGTACCCTGAAGGTCCTGGGGTCCACCCGTACGGAGGAGATGACAGATGGCAGGCGTTCTCCATGCCGCTCGACAGGTGAAGCATGCCGGATTTGTGGCGTTGAAGAAGGCGAAGTTCGCGGCAGGAGAGGTCAAGGACGTGGGCTATCGCGGCGCCACCGCGCTCTGGCCGTACGTCTTTGATGCGGGCCACTACCCGCTGGATTTCGTCAGTCTGGACACTCCGGACCCCGTCGGCCCGCCTCAGGCGGAGGTCCCCCGCGTCATCTGGTGCGTGTGGACTGGAGACAACGAGATGTCGCCGAATCGGAAGGCGGCCCTCGACTCGATCCGCCGCGCCACTCCGGACGTGGACGTCCGTATCGTGACGCCGGCGAATCTGCACTCCTACGTCCTTGACGAACATCCTCTACACCGCAGCTACCAGAGGTTGTCGTATGTTCACCGGTCCGACTACCTGCGAGCGTACCTGCTTCATCACCACGGGGGCGGATATTCTGATCTCAAGAAGCACCCGACGTCATGGTGCCCAGGGTTCAGGCGTATCGCAGAAGATCCCGACGCATGGGTGGTTGGGTTCCGTATCCCTCGATCATCCGAATCCGCGTGGTTCGAAGGGCGACTAGGGCGTGAGGTGCGAGAGAATTTCTCGCGTCTGATCCATATTTCCGGCCTTATCGCCCGTGCCAACACGCCGTTGACTCAAGCCTGGATCGGAGAGGTCGAGCGCCGCCTGGACTATTACTCGTCACTATTGCAGCAGGCCCCGGGCGATGAGTTCGGTGATAGTCCGGGGTATCCCGTGCCCTGGACACGGATCGGCTCACAGGTCCTCGAACCGCTCTGCCTGCGCTACCTTGACCACGTGCGCATCGACCCGTCGGTCAAGCCTCAACTCTGGGGACATCGCTGATGCGGTCACTTGTCGTTCCATTTAGGACGACAACGTTTTAGCGGTAGGGCTCGTCCGGCGGCGTGAAATTCTCATGGAGCCGGATGTGTGATGAGTACTTGAGGGAAAGCGGATACAGGATGTCTGCGAGTAGCTGGGTCCAACCCACTGGATAATGCGCCACTTCATCCCGCACTCCTCCGGGTGCTCGTTCTAGAAGTGGAAGGAAGTAATCTAGTCGACGCTCCAGCTCGGAGAACCATTCCGAAGTCAGTGGTGATCGCGGCCGGGTGATCATGGCCATCGTGCCCATGACGGATGCGAAGTGTCGATGAAGGTCCTTCTCTAGGGCGCCCCCGTACGGTGGAATGCGGCCCTTGGAGTCCTCGGGGTACCCGAGGAGCCACGCCTCGGGGTCTTTATTGAGATTTTCAAAGTATACGTCCCAGGATCCCCGCGGTGACTTTATGTCTGTGTATCCGCCCCCGTGATGGTGCAGTAGGTAAGCACGGAGGTAATCAGACCGGTGGGTAAGGGAGAGGTATTCGTAGGCCGGGTGGATCGGATGGTCTTCCATTACCCAGTCGGACAGGTTGTCTGGGGTTACGAGATGGACAGTGACGCCGGCCTGCTCTCTGATCTTCTGGAGGTTCGCAGATCGAATTTTTGGCATGGTATTTTCGCCCGTCCAGAGCGCGAAGATGCACCGCGGCGTCTCGAGAATTTCTTCAACAGGTTCGTTAAATCGAAGAAACCTCTGGGAAGGATACCGCAAGGGGTCGAATTGAAATGGCTGAACTCGGGCTGTTATGGCCTCCATTGTCGCCTTTGCCCAACGTGCCGCGACTTTCTCGCTGACCCAGATGCGATGTTTGGTGCTACGCGCAAAGTCGAGGACATGATTTATCACCATGACATGGTTGTATCATCGGTCGGCCCGTCCACTGTGCAAGCGCCCCTCCATCTGGGTCCCCGCTACCCTGGACCCATGCACCTCCTCGTCACCGGCGGCGCCGGGTTCATCGGATCGAACTTCGTCCACCACGTCGTCCGCGAGACCGGGCACGACGTCGTCGTCCTGGACAAGCTGACCTACGCTGGCAACCGGGAGAACCTCGCCGGCCTGCCGGAGGACCGCGTCACTCTCGAGGTCGGGGACATCTGCGACGCGGCCCTGGTGGACCGCCTGGTCGCCGAGTCGGACGCCGTCGTGCACTACGCGGCGGAGTCCCACAACGACAATTCGCTGAACGATCCCTCGCCGTTCATCCAGACGAACATCGTCGGAACCTTCGTCCTCCTGGAGGCGGTGCGCAAGCACGGCAAGCGGTTCCACCACGTGTCCACGGACGAGGTCTACGGCGACCTCGAGCTGGACGATCCGGCGAAGTTCACCGAGTCCACCCCGTACAACCCCTCCAGCCCCTACTCGGCCTCGAAGGCCGGCTCGGACCACCTGGTGCGCGCGTGGGTCCGCTCCTTCGGCGTGCAGGCCACGCTGAGCAACTGCTCCAACAACTACGGCCCGTACCAGCACATCGAGAAGTTCATCCCGCGCCAGATCACCAACCTGATCGACGGCGTCCGCCCCCGCCTCTACGGCCAGGGCGTCAACGTCCGGGACTGGATCCACACGGAGGACCACTCCTCGGCCGTGCTGCGCATCCTTGAGCGCGGCGAGATCGGCCGCACGTACCTGATCGGCTCGGACGGGGAGAGGAACAACAGGGAGATCGTGGAGATCCTCCTCGAGCTCTTCGACCGCCCCGCGGACGACTACGACCTCGTGGCCGACCGCCCCGGCCACGACCTGCGCTACGCGATCGACAACACCGCCCTGCGCACCGAGCTCGGCTGGGAGCCGCAGTTCACGGACATCCGCGCCGGTCTGGCGGACACGGTCCGCTGGTACCGCGAGAACGAGGCCTGGTGGCGTCCGGCCAAGGCCGCCGTCGAGGCCACGTACCGCGCCCAGGGTCAGTGAGGAGGCACCGCTGATGCGCATCACCGAGACCGCCATCCCCGGCCTGCTCGTCCTCGACCTTGACGTCCACGGGGACAACCGCGGCTGGTTCAAGGAGAACTGGCAGCGGGAGAAGATCCGCGCCCTCGCCGCCGGGCACCCCAGCCTGGCCTCGCTCGCCCCGGTGCAGAACAACATCTCCTTCAACGACGCCGTCGGCACCACCCGCGGCATCCATGCCGAACCCTGGGACAAGTACGTGGCCGTCGCCCACGGCCGGATCTTCGGCGCCTGGGTGGACCTGCGCGAGGGACCGTCCTTCGGCGCCGTCGCCACCGTGGAGCTCGGCCCGGACAAGGCCGTCTTCGTGCCGCGCGGGGTGGGCAACTCGTATCAGACGCTCGAGCCGGACACGGCCTACACCTACCTGGTGAACGACCACTGGTCCGCCGACGCGCAGGGCCAGTACACGTTCCTCAACCTCGCGGACCCGACGGCGGCCATCACCTGGCCCATCCCGCTCGAGGACGCCGAGCTCTCGGACAAGGACCGCGCCCACCCCATGCTCGCGGACGTCACCCCCATGCCGCCCGCCCCGATCCTCGTGCTCGGCGCCGGCGGCCAGCTCGGCCGCGCCCTGGTGGCCCGCGCCGAGGCCGCGGGGATCCCGGTCGAGGCCCATGGCCGGGACACCTGGGACATGACCGATCCGGTGTCCTGGCCGCGGGAGCACTTCCGCGGCCTGCGCGCCGTGGTCAACGCGTCCGCCATGACCGCGGTGGACGCCGCTGAGACGCCCGAGGGCCGGGCCCAGGCCTGGGCCGTCAATGCGACCGCCGTCGCCGAGCTCGCCCGCCGCTGCACCGAGGCCGGCGTCCCCCTGGCCCACGTCTCGACCGACTACGTGTTCGACGGCGCCCTCCCCGTGGGGCAGGAGCACCCGGTGGACCACCCGCTTGCGCCGCTGGGCGTCTACGGCCAGTCGAAGGCCGCCGGCGAGGCCGCGGTGCGCACCGTGCCGCGGCACTGGATCGTCCGCACCTCCTGGGTGATCGGGGAGGGGAAGAACTTCGTGGCCACCATGGCCTCCCTCGCCGAGCGCGGGATCGACCCGGCCGTCGTCGCCGACCAGCACGGCCGCCTCACCTTCGCCGACGACCTCGCCGACGCCCTGCTGCACCTGGTCACCACGGATGCGCCCACGGGCACGTTCCACATGACCAACAGCGGCGACGTGGTCACCTGGCACGACGTCGCCCGGTGGGTCTTCGAGGACACCGGCCACGACGCCGCCCGCGTCTCCGCCACCACCACCGCGGCGTACCTGGCCGGCAAGGAGGGCGTGGCACCGCGGCCGACCAACAGCGCCCTCGACCTCGGGCCCCTGGCCGCCGTCGGCTACACCGCCCCGGACCAGCGCGAACGCCTGCGGACGTACCTGTCAGAAACGGCGGGTGGCACACGCTGATACTCTTGCGGACATCGCGTCTGCTCAGAGAAAATACATCTGGCATACATCTCGCCCCGAAAGGCCCCTCATGACTGCTCGCTCCGCTTCCACCCCCGCGTCAGGCCCGAGCCGGCGCGCCGTCGCCACCGGTCTGGCCTGGTCTGTCCCCGCCGTGGCCATGGTCTCGGCGGCGCCGTCCTTCGCCGTTTCGCTGCGCAAGGATCCCGGCATCAACGGCTGGGTGCTGAACTCGCCAACTAATCATGGCGGTTGCCGCTATTCTCTCGAGGTGAACTCGGCGCCGTCCAACCCGGGCACCACTCCCGACGGTGCGCCCTTCGGGCTCTACCTCTACGACGTCTCCAAGGACGCCAGCTACAGCGGCGCCAAGCTCGTCTACTGGGTGCGTGGCACTCATACTGCGACCCAGAACCCGATCACCTGGCAGGCGGCCACCGGGCATTCGACGAAGTGGTCAGGCCCCGTGCGGGGTGCCGCGCAGACCAAGGCTGACGGTTTCGTGTACACCCCCTACACCTGGACGTACACCGGCACCATCAACCCGGCGGACGTCCGTAGTGACGGGCGGCTCTACCTCGAGACCTTCCATGTGAAGGCCGTCAACTTCTCCATGTGGGAGAATAGCCGTTGCCTGCCCCTGGACTACTGGACATACCGGGAGATCGTCGTGGACCCGGACGGGCCCACCGGGCCGCAGCAGCCGATGACACTCAGCTTCGAACGCCGCAACGGGCCGAGCGGACCCTACGTTCCCGGCGCTCAGGGGCGCATGGCGGTCACGCCGGACGCCGAAGCCACAGCAAATCTGCAGCAGCTGAGCAGCTGAACCGGGCCACCCGCCCCCGTCGTGCGGGTGGTGTCCTGTCGGGGTTGCCCAGGCGAGGGAGCGCGCGCTCCGTGATCGACGGGGCCGCAGCCAGCACTGGCCGGCTCGCACAGACGTAGTGGGGCCCCGCACCGGAAGGTGCGGGGCCCCAGCGTGTGGAGGGGACTGGCGTCAGCCCTTCTTCGCCCGTGCGGCCCGACGGGACTTCTTTCCGCCCTTGCCGGTTCCCTGCAGGTACTTGTCATGGGACTTGTGGTACGTGCTCTCGTACCCGTAGCCGTAGGAGTAGCCGCCGCCGCGCTGGGAGCGCGCGACGCCGTTCATGACGACGCCCAGCAGATGCGCGTCCACTGCGGCGAGATTCTCCACAGCCGCCTCCAGGTGGTCCTTGCGGGTCCGTCCCTGACGCACCACGAGCACAGTCCCGTCCACGGCCGTGGCCAGGAGGGAGCCGTCCGTGACGGGCAGCAGCGGCGGGGAGTCGACGATGACGAAGAAGTCCTCCGATGCCAGCTTCAGCAGGGCCCGCATGCGCTTCGAGCCCAGCAGCTCCGACGGGTTCGGGGGCGTCCGGCCGGCGGGGAGCAGCGTGAGGTTCGGGATTCCGGTGGCCGCGAGGGCGTCGTCCGGCTGCACCTCACCGGCCAGCACCTCGGAAAGGCCCACGTCGCCCGCCACCTGGAAGAGGTCGTGCTGCCGGGGCCGCCGCAGGTCGGCGTCCACCACGAGCACCCGTTCGCCGGCCAGGGCCAGGGCGCGGGCCAGGTTCGACGCGACGGTCGACTTGCCCTCGGAGGGGTCCGCGCTCGTGAACGAGACGACGCGGGGCGGCTCGTCGACGGAGACGAACTTGAGATTGGTGCGCAGCGCCCGGATGGCCTCGCCGGCCCGGGGGTCGAGGTCCACGGCCTCCTCGCCCGTGCGGGTCAGGGACGCGTTCTCCGGGACGGCCCCGATGACGCCGGCGCCGGTGATCTCCTTCACGTCGGCGCGGCTGCGCACCTTCACGTCCAGGAGACGACGGAGCACGGCGATGGCGAGTCCCGCACCCAGTCCGGCCACCGCGCCCAAGAGGACGTTGCGCCGGGTGTCAGGGCTCACGGGGGCAGAGGGCACGCGGGCATCGGACAGCGGCACGACCTCCAGCGGGCTGTTCTTGTCCACGTCCGCCGCCACGTCCGCCGTCGCCTGCAGTGCACTGTTCGCCAGCTGCGCGGCGGTCTCGGGATCGGTCGAGGTGGCGGTCACCTTGATCATGCTGGACTCGGGGACGAGCACCGCGGAGAGCGAGCCGTCGCCGTCCTGCCCCGTGTCCTGTGCCACGCGTTCACGCACGGCCTCGCTGTTGATCAGGGCGACGTAGGCCTGAGCCCGGCTCTCGGCGGGCAGGTTGCTGGTGATGAGGCTCTGATCTGCAGCCCGGGCGGCGAGGAACCCCTGAGATTCGGATGCGTAGATCCGGGGCTGCAGTGCGGAGTAGCCCCAACCCAACAGACCCCCCACAAGGGCTGCTGCCAGGAGCAGCAGGAGGTTGGCGCGCAGGAGGCGGAAGAAGTCGACGATCGTCACGGAGCACCTCGGGGGTCATGGACGGGGATGCGCGGGCCGTTGTGGCCAGGAAACGCACAGGTCCACGGTACCAACACCTACCGTGCGCTCTGAGGCCCCGAGGACGAGGCCCGCCACCGCGCTACGCTGAGCCGAGTATTGCCCGGCGTCCACGAAAGGTTCCGCACCATGCGCCCGAGCACGCCCCGTGACCGGACGGCTGCCCGCGCCATGGGGGCCGTCGCGCCACCCGAGGCCCGGCCTGCCAGGCGTCACGCCCCACTCGGCCTCGTCCCGGACGGTCAGGCCGCGTGGACCCGCTCCCCGTGGAACCCCTTGGTCACGCCGGCCTCACCGCGGCTGTTCGAGGCCGTGCTGGCCATCGGCCTGGTGATGGATGCGTTCACCGCTCCCGGCCTGCCGATCCCGTTCGCGGAGTTCTCCGCCATCCTTCTGCTGCTCCTCGCCTCATTCCGGCAGCCCCGCCGGGACCTCTCCCACTACGGCGTGCTGGCCCTCGTCGCACTGGCCCTGGTGGCGTATCTCGTCGCGGTGACCGTGCACAACGACCTCGACCCCACGCGTCGCGCCACGAGGATCGCGCTCCTGATCCTGCTGATCTACGCCATCGCCAGCGAGCGGATCGACATCAAGGGCGTCCTCTACGGGATGACGGCCGGCGCACTGATCAACGTGCCCCTCTTCTACGCGGGCCTGGCCCCGGACACCTACGGCGGCTACCTCACCGGGTTCTTGGGGGACAAGAACGTCTCCGGCCTCTTCTACGCGCTCCTGCCCGTGCTGCTCGTGGCCACCATGCAGCGCATGGGCCCCAAGCTCCTCGTGCTGGGCGCCGGCTCCGCCCTGACGTTCCTCACCGGCTCGCGGACCTCGATGGCCGGTCTGCTCTGCGCGGTCGTGTGGATCCTCGTGAGCCCCTACCTGGGGCGGGTCCTGCGTATCGCACTGGGGGTCGTCATGGGTTGGTTCGTCAGCTGGGCCGAGGAGAACCTGGCCGACCTCGGCATCTTCGGAGACCGCACGGGCACGGACTGGTTCCGGGCCGAGATCCAGCAGGCGTCCGCGGAGAAGGTCGCGGACACGTCCTTCTTCGGCCAGGGCCTCTCCACGGCCTTCGTGGAGCTGGACAACGTGACCATGTTCTTCCACAACTCCTATCTGGGGCTGCTGGTGGAGGGCGGCTGGCCGTTCCTGATCGTGGTGGTGGGCGCCTACCTGTGGCTGTGCCTGCGGCCCTTCGCCCGGACGCACCGATCGCCGTCGCGGGTGGCCGTCGAGGCCGCCGCCCTCATCATCCTGGTGACCTCCCTCCAGCTGGGTGAGGTGTTCATCACGATCTTCGGTGCCGTCGTCCTCGGCTGCGGCCTGCTGCTGAGTGCCCAGGAGAATGAGGAATCCCAGGGCGCGCCCGCGAAGGACCGGGCCCACCGCCGCAAGCGGGACCGCATCATCGAGCGGTCCCGACGCGCGGGCCGCTGAACGCGCCGAGCATCACCGGTGCTATCCTGTCCAGGTTGCCCAGGCGAGGGAGCGCACGCTCCGTGATCGACGAGGCCGCCGCCGCGTGTCAGCATGCTGGCCCGCTGCGGCACTGAAGCCCCCTCCTGGCCGCATCCCGCGCCGCCCCCGGCTGCGCGGCCGAGACCCCCACAGGAGGACGCATCATGTCTGACCAGCTCAAGATCAAGGTCACCCGCCGCACCGACTTCGGCAAGGGTGCCGCCCGCCAGGCCCGCCGTGCCGGTCTGATCCCCGCCGTCGTCTACGGCCACGGCCAGGATCCCGTGCACCTGCTGCTGCCGGCCCAGGAGACCACCCTGGCCGTCCGCAACCCCAACGCCCTGCTCACCGTCGTGAACGAGGCCGGCGAGGAGCACCTGGTCCTGCCCAAGGACATCCAGCGCCACGCCATCAAGGACACCGTGGAGCACCTGGACCTCATCGAGGTCCGCCGCGGCGAGAAGGTCATCGTCGAGGTCACCGTGCATGTCGAGGGCGAGGTCGCCCCCGGCAACGACTACGTGCTGGACTACGTCACCGTGCCGGTCGAGGCCGACGCCACCGACCTGCCCGAGGCCGTCACCATCTCCGTCGAGGGCCGCGAGGCCGGCGACCACGTGTACGCCCCGGACGTGCAGGTCCCCGCCGGCACCACCCTGCAGCTCGAGGACGACATCGTCATCGCCACCGTCTCGGAGGTCGTCGAGCAGGACCTCGGCGACGAGTCCGTGCAGGAGGAGCAGGCCGCCGAGTCCGCTGAGGGCGAGCCCGCCGAGGGCGAGTCCGAGGGCTCCGAGGACTGATCACGCCGTGACGACGGGGACCACGCTCATCGTCGGGCTCGGCAATCCCGGGCCCGAGTACGAGCGCACCCGTCACAACGTCGGCCAGATGGTGGCGGATGAGCTCGCCTCCCGCATGGGGGTCGGGTTCACCCGCCACCGGGCCGGCGCCGTGGTGGCCACGGGTCGCCTCGGCATCGGGGGACCGCGGGTCGTGCTCGCGAAGTCCACCGGCTACATGAACGTCTCCGGACGCCCCGTCTCCGCGCTGGCGTCCTTCTACGGGATCGGCCCCGAGGACCTCGTGGTGGTCCATGACGAGCTGGACATCCCGTTTGACACCCTGCGCCTCAAGCGCGGCGGGGGAGAGGGCGGCCACAACGGCCTGAAGTCCATCACCGCCTCGCTCGGCACCAAGGACTACGCCCGCGTGCGCGTCGGCATCGGCCGGCCCCCGGGCCGCATGGACGTGGCCGACTTCGTGCTGCGCCCCTTCACGAAGCCCGAGCAGGACGTCCTGCCGCTGCACGTGGACCGCGCGGCGGACGCCGTGGAGAAGCTCGTCACGGACGGTCTCGAGGCCGCCCAGCAGGCGTTCCACTGACCTCCCGCCCCGCGACATCCTCGACGGGGGTGCAGCCCCACGCTCAGGGGGTCGGGGTCACGGCACGGGCCAGGGCATCCGCGATGGTCTCCAGCGCGGGATCCATGATCCGGATCATCTCCGCGTACCCCTCCACCGGTCCGCGGAACGGGTCCACGACGTCGAGGGGCTGGGTGGTCGACCGTGCGAGGGCCCGGTGGTGGGCCGCCTCCGCCGCGAAGGCACGCACTCCTCGGCCCGCGGGGATCCAGTCCCGTCCGTCCCGCGCGTCCAAGATGCGGACCAGCGCTGCGAGCTCCAGCACGGTGAACACCCGCGCGACGGCCTGCGGCACCTCCCGCAGCGCGAAGCGCATGTGCTCCTGAGCCGCCGCCAACACGAGATCCGCCTCCGCGACCATGAACGGCTGCAACGCGGCGGGCCGATGGTCCGCGAGGCCGGCGACACCGGCCTCGGCGCCGAGCCGCACGAGCGGCGGGGGCACTCTCAGGGCCTGGTTCGGCTGGGAGCCGACGCTGCCGACCTCCACCCGGCCGGGGGCCAGGACCGCCAGCCGGCCCTGCAGGGCCCGGCTCGCATAGGCCGAGCGGCACACGTTGCCGGTGCACACGATGAGCACGGCGTCCGGCGAGGGAAGGGCCCGGCGCCCCCGCCGGGCAGGCGGAGCCGGACGCGTCGGGACCGGACGACGGGCGAACGAGATCAACTGTGTGCGGCTCCGCCGTCACGCTCGAGCCACGAGGACAGCGCCCGGGCCTGGTGATTGACGACCTTGCCGACCATCGGCTCGGCCTTCGCCGCGAGCTTCGAGCCCACCAGCGGGATCCGGCAGACGAGGGTGCCGTCCACGGAGAACTGGGATCCCTCACCAGCGGCGGTCAGGCGGAGGGCGCCGTCCGCCGTAGACTTGGCGGAGGGCACGGTGATGGTGGTGGTGCCGGTGCGGGAGCCGTCCGCGGCGGGCGCGTCCCACCGCTCCACCTGCTCCACCTGGAGGGCGGAGCCGATGAGCTTGCGGGCCATGTCCGGGACACGGTCCGGGATGCGGTCCGCGGGCAGGGAGCGCACAGCGGTCACGGTCATCGCGCCCTCCGGGGAGCCCTCCACGGAGAACGAGACCAGGGAGCCGCCGAAGGACTCGACCACGGAACGGTGGAAGTCCTCGGACGCCAGGGCGGCTGCCACGGCCGACGGCGGGTGCGGGATGGGCTGCTGGGCGGAAAAGGCCACGGTGTCTCCTCGGGGTCAAGTCGGACCGCGCCCGGCGGGCCGTGAGAGGGCCGGCACCGGTTCGCCGACGGCGATGGGCGTCCATTCCTCACCTTATATGCTGGCCTCCGCGACCCGGGTCCCGTGCACGGTGCCGGGACCGGCCGCGCGACCCCTCGTGAACCCCCTGGAAGGTGTGTCCGCCATGTCGGCACTCTGGGCCGTGGCCCTCATCATGCTCCTGAGCGGGACGGCGAAGCTCCGTTCCGGCGAGGACGTGCAGGCCACGTTCACCCGACTCAGGGTGCCCCGCCCGTTCGCGGCCCCCGCCCTGGCGCGCGCGTTCCCCTGGCTCGAGCTGCTGCTCGCCGTCGCCCTCCTGCAGCCCTTCACCCTGCTGCGTCCCGTCGTCGGCCTGGTGGCCGTGGCCCTCTTCGCCGCCTTCCTCGCGCTCGTGGTCCGGGCCCAGGACGACGGCGTCTCGTGCGGCTGCTTCGGCGAGACCTCGGCCGCCCCGATCTCCCGCACCACCGTGGTCCGCAACGTCGTCTTCCTGGCCCTCGCCGTCCTGGCCCTGGCCGAGGGGATCGTCTCGCTGGCGGTGCACGGCGCGGGCCTGGCCTGGCAGCCGCTCACCGCCTTCGGCGCCGGGGCGTGGGCGTGGGCTCTGCTCGTGTCCGTGCTGCTCGCGACCGCCGCGTTCCTGGCCGGGCGCGAGTCCGTCCCGGCCGCGCCCGACGCCGCCCCGGCGACGCCCGAGGCTGAGGCCGCCGTCGACCCGGCCGACGGTGCCGAACCCGAACGCCACCCGTTCCCGGACGCCGTCGTGGTCGCGGACGGCGAGTACACCGGTCTGCACCGGCTGGTCACGGACGGGGCCGTGGTGGCCCTGCGCCTGTCCACGGGGTGCGGCTCCTGCGCGCGGGTGATCGAGCGGCTGGACGAGTTCAAGGACGCGCTCGGGCCGGTCCGGCTGCGGGTCCTCATGCCCCAGCACGCCCCCGGCGCCGAGGGGGCGATCCACAGCGGCGCCGTCGACGCGTCGCTCGTGCTCGCCGACCCGGCCGGCGCCGCCTCGCGGGCCCTCGGCCTGCACTCGTTCCCCACCGCGGTGCTGCTCGGCACGGACCGGCTCACCGCCGGCGGCCCGGTGGGCGGCGCCGACGACGTCCTCGCCTTCCTCGAAGAGATCCGGGAGATCATGACCACCGAACTGCCCGCCGCCACGGACGGCTCCACCGCCACCCCGGAGGTCCGCGCATGAGCGTTCCTGAGACCACCCCCGTCCTCGCCCCGCTGCTGCCGCGCCTGCGCGCCGAACGCGCGCTCGAGGCGGCCGCCGCCTCCGCCGCCCGGCCGCTCGAGGCCCGGGGCGTCGAACTGGAGATCGGCCTGCCCGACGGCGCCCGCGCGCCCCTGCTGACCGTCCTGGCCGAGGCGCTGGCCGAGGGCCACGGCGAGCGCGCCGCCGTCCTCGTGGTCACCGCGACCACCCGCGAGGCCGAGGACCTCGTGACCGACCTCGCCGCCTGGGCCCCCGCCGGTGCCGCCGCGCTGTTCCCGTCCTGGGAGACGCTGCCCCACGAGCGCCTGTCCCCGCGCTCGGACACCGTGGGCGCCCGCCTGGCCGTGCTGCGCCGCCTCGCCCACCCGGAGGAGCACGCGGAGGGCCCGCTGCGCGTCGTCGTCGCCCCCGTGCGCGCCGTGCTGCAGCCCCTCGTGGCCGGGCTCGGTGAGCTGAGCCCGGTGACCCTGCGGACGGGGGAGGAGCGGGACTTCAACGGCGTGGTGGCCGCGCTCGCGGACGCCGCCTACTCGCGCGTGGACATGGTCAGCCGACGCGGCGAGTTCGCCGTGCGCGGCGGGCTGATCGACGTGTTCCCGCCCACCGAGGACTACCCCGTGCGCATCGAGTTCTTCGGCGACGAGGTGGAGCAGATGCGCTGGTTCTCCGTGGCGGACCAGCGCTCCCTCGAGGACACCACGGAGGACGGCTCGGGCCACCCCTCCGAGCTGTACGCGCCCCCGTGCCGCGAGCTGCTCATCACGGACCACGTGCGCCGGCGCGCCAAAGAGCTGATCCCGGCCATGCCCGCCGCCGCGGACATGCTGGACCGCATCGCCGAGGGCGTGGCCGTGGAGGGCATGGAGTCCCTCTCCCCGCTGCTGGCCGAGGCCATGACGTCGCTGCCCCGCATGCTGCCCACCGGCTCGCTGACCGTCCTCGTGGAGCCCGAGCGCCTGCGCGGCCGCGCCGACGACCTGCTGGCCACCAATGAGGAGTTCCTCCAGGCCGCGTGGGCCGGCGCCGCGCAGGGCGCGGTCGCCCCGGTGGACGTGGCCGGGGCGGACCAGTCCGCCGCGGGCGGGTTCCTCACGGTGGCCGAACTCCGCGCGGCCGCGCTCGAGCAGGACCAGGGGTTCTGGTCCGTCACCGCGCTGGTCTCGGACGATGAGCTGCTGCCCGACGCCGCCACCCTGCGCGCCACCCTCGGCGTCCCGCAGACCTTCTCGGGCGACATCGAGGCCATGGTCGCGCACACCCGCGTCCGGCTCGCGGAAGGGTGGCATGCCGTGGTCCTCACCGACGGCCCCGGCTCCGCCCGACGTCTCGCCGAGCTCAACGCGGAGGCCGGCCTCACGGCCTCCGTGGTGGACGGGCCCCTGCCCGCCGACCTCGCCCCGGGGCGGGTCTCCATCGCGACGGCGCCCGTCGGCTCCGGCTTCACGATCCCGGACGCGCAGATCGCCCTGATCACGGAGCACGACCTCTTCGGCCGGCACCGCACCGCGGGCACGCGCGCCCCCGGGGCGCGGCTGGCCCGGAAGCGGCGCAACGCCGTCGACCCGCTGACCCTGCAGCCCGGCGACCACGTGGTGCACTCCCAGCATGGCATCGCCCGCTTCGTGGAGCTGCAGCGCCGCAAGGTCACCGGCGGCCCGCGCACCGCCCCCGGCGCCGAGGAGTCCTACCGCGAGTACCTCGTGCTCGAGTATGCGCCCTCGAAGCGCGGCGCCCCCGGCGACCGGCTGTTCGTGCCCACCGACCAGCTCGACCTGATCTCCTCCTACGTGGGCGGGGAGACGCCGTCGCTGTCCAAGATGGGCGGCTCGGACTGGGCGCAGACCAAGTCCAAGGCCAAGCGCGCCACCCGCGAGATCGCCGGCGAGCTCATCCGCCTGTACTCGGCCCGCATGGCCTCGCGCGGCCACGCGTTCGCCCCGGACACCCCGTGGCAGGGCGAGCTGGAGGAGGCGTTCCCGTTCATCGAGACGCCGGACCAGCTGACCACCATCGAGGACGTCAAGAAGGACATGGAGGCGGCCGTCCCCATGGACCGGCTCGTCTCCGGCGACGTCGGCTTCGGCAAGACCGAGGTGGCCGTGCGCGCCGCGTTCAAGGCGGTGCAGGACGGCAAGCAGGTGGCCGTGCTCGTCCCGACGACGCTGCTCGCCCGTCAGCACCACCAGACGTTCTCCGACCGGTTCGCCGGCTTCCCCGTCAAGGTGGCCGCGCTCTCCCGGTTCCAGACCGCCAAGGAGTCCAAGGAGGTCGTCGAGGGGCTCGCGCACGGCGAGGTGGACGTGGTGATCGGCACCCACCGGCTGCTCTCCGACCAGGTGCAGTTCAAGGACCTGGGCCTGGTGATCGTGGACGAGGAGCAGCGCTTCGGCGTCGAGCACAAGGAGGCGCTGAAGAAGCTGCGCACCAACGTGGACGTGCTCGCCATGTCCGCCACGCCCATCCCGCGCACCCTCGAGATGTCCCTCACCGGCATCCGCGAGACCTCCACGCTGGCCACCGCCCCGGAGGAGCGCCACCCCGTGCTCACCTCGGTGGGCCCGTACTCGGACCAGCAGGTCACCGCGGCCATCCGCCGCGAGCTGATGCGCGAGGGCCAGGTGTTCTACGTGCACAACCGCGTCACCACCATCGACAAGGTGGCCAAGCGCATCGCCGAGCTGGTGCCGGAGGCCCGGATCGCCGTCGCCCACGGCAAGATGAGCGAGGCCCGGCTCGAGCAGATCATGGTGGACTTCTGGGAGCGGAAGTTCGACGTGCTCGTCTCCACCACGATCATCGAGACCGGCCTGGACATCGCCAACGCCAACACCCTGATCGTGGAGGACGCCCACCGCTACGGCCTCTCCCAGCTGCACCAGCTGCGCGGCCGCGTGGGCCGTGGCCGCGAGCGGGCGTACGCGTACTTCCTGTACGACCCGCAGAAGCCCCTCGGCGAGGTGGCCCTCGAACGCCTCAAGGCCGTGGCCACCCACAACGAGCTCGGCGCGGGCATGCAGCTGGCCATGAAGGACCTCGAGATCCGCGGCGCCGGCAACCTGCTCGGCGGGGAGCAGTCCGGCCACATCGCCGGCGTGGGCTTCGACCTGTATCTGCGGATGGTGGGCGAGGCCGTGGCCGACTTCAAGGGCGAGGAGGACACCGCGCCCGCCGAGGTGAAGGTGGAGCTGCCGGTCAACGCCCATCTGCCGCACGACTACGTGCCGGGGGAGCGGCTGCGCCTGGAGATGTACCGCAACCTCGCCCAGGCCGCGGACGACGCCGCCGTGGACGCCGTGGTGGAGGAGCTCAAGGACCGCTACGGCCCGCTGCCGGAGCCGGTGGAGGCGCTCGTCGCCGTCGCCCGGTTCCGCAACCGGGCCCGGGCCGCGGGCGTCACCGAGGTGATGCTGCTGGGGCAGAACGTGAAGTTCGGCCCCGCCGCGGACCTGCCGGAGTCCCGTCAGATGCGCCTGACCCGCATGTACAAGGGCGCCCAGGTCAAGCCGGCCCTGAACGGCGTCCTCATCCCGCGGCCCAAGACCAAGCCGGTCATGGGCCAGGATCTCGTGGACGTCCCGCTGCTCGAGTGGGCGCAGCAGGTGGTCGACGCGATCTTCGCGCCGGAGGGCTGAGACAGGTCAGGCCGTCGTCATGCGGACGAGGACGCCGTGCGCCTCGAGCATCTCGAGGAACGCGTGGACGTCGGCCGCGACGTCGGCGGGGGCGAGGCCGAACGCCTCCGCCACCTGGACCGTGACGTCCGTCGTCGACAGCGGCACCGGCGGATCCGCGACCAGGTCGTCCTCCGGGGTGCGGCCGCCCACGAGGACGTCCCAGATCACGTCGCCCGAGGCGCCCAACAGCAGCGGCTGACCGGCCTCGAGCGTCATGACGGCGGCCTGGCCGCCGGCGGTGCGGGCCCACGCGATGTCGGGGGCGAGGGCCCAGCCCTCGGTGGTCTCAACGGTCACGGCGCACCGCCTTCGTCCAGGCCCAGCCGGCGAGCGCGCCGAGCCGGGCGCCCTGCTCGCGCCACAGGTCCGCGCGGGTGACCGGCCGGCCCAGGCGCATCTGCAGATGGGGGCGGTTCACCGGGATCGTGCGCGCCACGAGGGCGGCCCGCTCCCGCACCGTGGCGGCGGACTGCCACCGGGTGCGGAACAGTTCGAGACCGCTCTGGCTCTCGTGCAGCGCCGCGAAGAGGGTCAGCTGCCGGGTGTCGGCGCCGTCGGCGGCCTCGCCCGTGGCGACGTGCCAGGCCGCACCCGCGTCCAGCCGGTGGGCTTCTTCGCGCAGGGCGGCCCAGCTCTCGGCGGGGAGGGACTCCCGGATGTGCCGGACGTCGAGGCCACCGCGGAACGGGTCGCGGGCCGCGTGGACGATCACGACGAGCCGCTGATGGCGCGGGCTCGGCACCGGGACAGACCGGCCGGCGATCACGAGGTGGATGTGCTCGCTCCACAGGGCGTCGAAGGCCGCCTCGGGGGACGCGCCGAGGCCGGGGAAGAGCCGATGCACGTCCACGTACCCCAGCTGGTCATGCCAGAGCGTGGCCGCGTGCTGGAAGATCGACCCCTGAGAGAAGGTGGCGACCGGTTCCCAGCCGTGGGAGCCCAGGAGTGCGATGACGGCGTCGGCATCGGCCGGAGGGACCAGCAGGTCCACGTCCGAACTGCGGCGGTGGTCGGGGTAGACGCCGGGCTCGGTGGCGTAGCCCTTGAGATGCAGGCCGCGGATGCCGGCCCGGTCCAGCAGATGCGTGATGCGGGCGTGAGCGAGGCGGACGCGGACCTCGAGGTCCAGGGACGGCGGGGCGGCCGGTCGCTGTCCCGTCGCATGTTCCCCCATGGCCGCGAGCTTAGTCGAGCGAAAGGAGGGCCGTCGTCGACTGTGCTTGATACGTTGTTGGGCGAGGTTGAACTTCGGGTGAATTCATGGACCGGTGGCAGGAGATCCGCATGGTCCCGGGAGCCACGACGCGGCGCGCCCGCCAGGAATGTGCGAGAGGGCTGGCAATGAGCTGTGCGGCCCATCTACACTCAGCTGGAGAGTTCCACAGCCGATGCTCACCGAGTATCCCGCGGTGCTCCGTCCACTCGCGTGACCCCGTTCGGGCGCGAAAGCCACACCTCGACTCGAAACGAGTGAAGCCATGCAGAAGAACACCTCCACCCTCTCCCGTCGCAAGGTGACCGCCGGCATCGCGTGGTCGGTCCCGGCCGTCGCCGCCGTCGCCGCCGCCCCGTTCGCCGCCGCCTCCCCGACCGGCTGCGCCGCCGTGACCACGGGAACCGCCGAGAAGTTCCCGGGCGGTGGCCACCCCGATGGCATCAAGCAGGCCTACGGCTTCACCATCACCATCACCAACACGTCGCCCACCCCCGTGTACGTCGACCCGGGCACGGTGACCGTGGTGTTCGGCGGTCATACCACCCGAAACGGCGAGGCGCGTCTCTACACCGCCAACCCGTGCAGGGGAGGCAAGCGACTGGCCGCCATGGACCCCGCGCTGCTCCTGCAGTCGGGCCAGTCCAAGACCTACTACTACGTGGTGAACAACACCGGCAACTCGGCCAACGAGTCCGGCTGCGTCGAGGGCAAGCTGCAGCTGGCCCTGCCGAAGGGCGCTCCCGAGGGTGCCGATCTCTGCAACGACGGCGTCGTCGAGTTCAGCAACTGCTTCGAGACCACCCCGCCCACGGCGGGCTGCTGATCGTCGGAGCACCACCACGAAGGGCCCCGCCTCCTCAGAGGCGGGGCCCTTCTGCATCCCCGTGCCCGCGTCGTCATTGCGACGACCTGGCCCTGCGGCCGGGCGCGGTCAGCGTCGTGACGTGTCGCCCGCGGTCCCGGCCGCGGCCTCGGCGGCGTCCCGGGGCGCCTGGTAGTAGGCGTCGTAGCTGCCGCCGTCCGCGCCGTAGCCCCCGCCGTAGTAGTCCGAGCCCACGCCGGAGGCCGGGGTGCCGTTGAGCACGACGCCGAGCACCCGGGCGTTGACGCCCGCGAGCATGTCCCGGGCCACCTCGAGGTGCTCCTTGCGGGTCTTGCCGTGGCGGATCACCAGGACGGTGCCGTCCACCGCCGTGGCGAGCAGGGTGGAGTCCGTGACGGGCAGCACGGGCGGGGCGTCCACGAGCACCATATGCGTCTCGGCGAGGGCGGTGAGCAGGTCCCTCATCCGCTCGGAGCCGAGCTGTTCGGACGGGTTCGGGGGAGTGCGGCCGGCAGGCAGGAGGAGCAGCCCGTCCTCGCCCACGGGGATCAGCACGTCCTGGAGGGCGACGTCCCCGTTGAGGACCTCGGACAGGCCCACGCGGCCGTCGACGCCGAACTGCAGGGCCTGGCGGGGGCGACGCAGGTCGGCGTCGATGAGGATCACCGGCTGGCCGGTGGCCGCCACGGTCAGGGCCAGGTTGCCGATCACCGTCGACTTGCCCTCGCCGGGGTTGGAGCTGGTGAACGCGATGGTGCGGGGTGGGTCGTCCACCGCAGCGAACCGCAGGTTGGTGCGCAGCTGGCGCACCGCCTCCGACGCGCGGGGGGAGAGGGGCGCCATCGGCGCCGTGCGGTCCGCCTTCATGCTGGGGTCCAGGGGGATGGCGCCGAGCAGGCCGGCCCCGCCCGCCACCTGGGCGTCCGTGGTCGTCCGCACGTTGACGTCCAGCAGCCGCCGCAGGAGGGCGACGATCAGGCCGAGGACGAGGCCTGCGCCCAGGCCGTACAGCAGGTGGCGGACGCGGTCCGGGCTCGAGGGCGTGGCCGGCACGAGGGCGTCCTCCATGGCCGTGACCTTGACGTTGGACGTCGGATCGAGCTCGTTCGCCACGTCGGCGGTCGCCACGAGCGCCCCGTTGGCCAGCGCGGCGGCCTGCTGCGCGTCGGGGGCCACGGCGGACACCGTGATGAGGTTCGAGTTCGGCACCAGGGCGGCGCTCATGGTCGCGCCGGCGGTGTCCAAGCCCTCGGCCGCGATCCGCTCGCGCACCGTGCGGCTGTTGATCAGCGGGATGTAGGACTGGGCGCGGGTCTGGGCGGTCTCGGTGCCGGAGATGCTCGCCTCCCCCTCCACCGTGACGAACGCGGTCGAGGTCGCGGTGTACAGCGTGGGCTGCAGCAGCGAGTAGAGCAGGCCCAACGCCAGGCCCAGGGCGGCGCACCCCAGGATCACCAGGCGGTTCGCACGCAGCACACGGAGGAAATCGATGATGTTCATGGGATCCCAGGATCGAAGGGCAGCGACTCAGCTCACTCTAACAAGCGGGACAGCCCGTTCTGCCGCACTCGTCTACGCTGGGCGTGGGGCGGAGACGCGCCCCGGCAGGGCGACGGAGGAGCGGTCATGACGGTGGGGCACGGCGCGCACGGACCGCGGCACTCCGACCCCCGCTACGTGGCCCTGCAGGCGGAGCGCGAGAAGCACGCCCGCGCCGCCGCCCGCGGCACCTCTGCGTGGTCGGCCGACCAGGACGCCGTCGTCACCCGCGAGCCCCTGCGCATCCCCGAACTGCTGCTCGGTGCCCTCCTGGCCATGGAGGCGTTCAGCCTCCCCCTCGGCCCCGTGGCGCTCCCGCTGAACGAGGCGGGCATGCTCCTGCTGCTGGCCCTGGCGCTGTGCCGACGGTCCCGCCGCGATGTCTCCGCCCTCGGGTTGAGCGCCGTGCTCGCCGCCGCCGTGCTGCTGTTCCTCCCGATCGTCTCCGTGTCCCAGGGCATCCCGGACCTGGAGTGGCTGCGCCGGTGGGTGCGGATGGCGGCCCTCGTCGGGCTCGTCGGCTGCATCGCCGGCGGCCGGCTCAGCCTGCGCTCGCTGGCCGTCGGGCTCGGCGCCGCCATGGCCCTGAACGTGCCCCTCTTCTACGCCGGCCTCGTGCCCGCGCCCTACGGCAGCTTCCTGACCGGCGTCCTCGCGGACAAGAACGTGGCGGGCCTCTACTACGCGGCCATGCCGGTCCTGGCGCTCGCCCTCGTGCGGACGCGGCGGTGGAAGCTGATCCTGCTCGTCGCCGCCGCGGTGTGCGTCTTCCTCACGGGCTCCCGCACCTCCATGGCGGGCTTCGCCTGCGCCGTCCTGTGGCTCTGGCTGACGCCGCGGATGGGGGCGGGTCTGCGCCTGGTCCTGCTGGCGGTCCTCGCCTGGGCGGTCGCGTTCGCTGAGGAGAACCTGGCCCGCATCGCCTTCTTCGCGGACCGCACCGGCACGGACTGGCTGCGCTCGAACATCCAGGCCGAGACGGCCGTGCGCGTCGCGGAGACGCCGTGGCACGGCCGGGGCCTCACCACGGCGTACGTGGACTTCGGCGGCGCCACGTGGCACTACCACAACTCCTACGCGGGCCTCTACACCGAGGGCGGCGTCGTGCTCCTCCTCGCCGTCCTCGGCGCGTACGCGTTCTTCGGGCTGCGCCTGTTCAGCGCCCGGCTGCGCACCCCCTCGCGCGTGGCGGTGGAGGCGGCGGCCGTCGTCGTGTTCGTCTCCGCGACGCAGCTGGGCGAGGTGTTCATCACGATCCCGAGCATGCTCGTCGTCGCCGCCGGAGTGACCCTCTGGCTCGACGAGCGGGACGCCCCGCTCGAGAGCGAGGTGCTCGAGCGGCGCCGCCGGCGAGTGCTGGCCGCGGCGCGCCGGGGGCAGCACGCCCCGTCCTCCGGCGGGCACGCCGTCCCCGAACTCTGACGCCGGCCGGTCAGGCCCCCGCCGGCTCCTCCTCCACGAGGTCCCCGTCGAGGGCCCGGGCGATCTCCCACGCCAGCAGCTCGACGATCGGCTGCGCGGTCTGCGCCATGGCGGCGTAGCCCTCGGCGGGGCCGCGGAACGGGTCCGGCAGATCCGCGTCCGGCCGCTCCCCGTGGGCGATCAGGCGGGAGCGCAGCTCGGCCAGCGCCGTGACGAGCGCGCTGACGCCCGCGCCCGGAGGGACCGCCGCGGCGAGCTCCTCGCCGTGGTCGCGCAGGAGGGTGCCCATGCCGAGGATCGTGAAGGTCCGGCGCACCGCCGCGGGGTCCTCACGCAGCACCTCGTCCAGGTGGTCGTCCGTCGCGGTCAGGACGAGGTCCTGGTCCGCCAGCGAACGCCCGGTCAGCTGCTGCGGTCGATGCTGCGTCAACGCGGCGCGGACTCGGCGGCTCGGCGCGAGGTCGAGCAGCGGGCCGGGGACGGTCAGCGCCTGGTTCGGTTCCGTGCCCGCGCTCGTGACCACCGCGCGGCCCCGGTCGCCGAGCAGGGCGTTGAGCTGCGCCTGCAGCGCGTACTCCACGTAGGCGGAGCGGCAGATGTTGCCCGTGCACACGACGAGGACGCGGGCGCTCGGCAGGGGGCCGGGGACACGGTCGGCCGGTGAGGCGGGCGAGGCCGGCTCAGCGGCCGCGGCGGTCGCGGGAGCCACCGCGCGCTCGGCCGGCGTCGCATGCTGCCGCGGCGCGGCGGGGTCGGCCGGGTGGGGGAGGAACGCCGGGCCGAGCCGGAACTCGGCGAGGCGATCCTCCCGCGCCGTGGCGGCCGCCGGGGCGCCGGCGTCACCGCCGTCACCCGCCGGGTGGCCGCCGTCGCGGGTCGGTACCTCGGGCTCCTCCGGCGTCGGCGGCAGGAACGGATTGCGGATCGGGGGGCGATGATCCCTGCTCATGGGTGTGTCCTCTCCGAGGCGGTCGGGACGCGCGGCAGCGCGGACGTGACGGGGTGCGGGGGCTCCACGTGTCGCAGGCGGTGCACCGGGTGCCAGCGGCGGCGCGCCCCCGTGAACGGCTTGGACAGGGGGGTGGCGAGCAGGGCGAGGCCTGCCAGCCAGCTGAGGGCGAGCGCGAGGGCGAACTTGGCGGCGTTGTCCTCCACACCGTGGCGCGTGACCCACATCAGCACCCAGCCGTGCAGCAGCACCACCACCGTGCCCGTCCGGACCAGGGCGGTGATGACGCGGCGCAGGGCTTGACCCGTCCCGGTGCGTCGGGCGAAGGAGCGCAGCAGTCTCTCCACCGTGGAACCGAACACGAGCACCATCCCCGCGGACATCAGGACGCCCACGACGGGGGTGAGCACCGGCGTGCCGAAGCCGCCGAACTTGATGTTGGGCGCCTCCAGGCCCAGCTGGACCGCGACCAGCCCGAGCAGCACCAGGCCGACGCCGATGAGCGTCCGATGGCGCCGCACGTGCGGCTGGACGTGGCGGCGGAACATCTCGCCGCTGAGGACGAACAGCAGGCACGGCAGGGCCAGCCCGACGCCCAGCGGCGTGCGGGCGATCGCGGAGTCCGGCACGAGGTGGGCCCACGCCAGCCCGGCCAGGCCCACCGCCCAGGCGACGGCGGACGGGAAGCGCTCGAGGAATCGGCGCAGCACCGTGGTGAAGAACAGGACGGAGATGAACCAGAACGCCCACCACGGGGGCTCCTGGTCCGCGCCCCCGTACCAGCCGGTGATCATCAGGCGCCTCAGGAGGTCGGGGTCGTCGGCGAACCACGCGAACGCGGCCACGGACATGAGCGCCGCCCACACCAGGTACGGCACCATCAGGCTCCGGAAGCGGCCCCGCACGTCCGTGGCCCAGGGGCGGCCGCGCGTCCAGAAGTAGCCGGTGAGGAAGAAGAACAGCGGCATCCGCCAGATCTCCAGGTACCGGCTGAAGGTGAGGTCCGTCAGGTACGCGTGACCCAGCACCACCGCCGCGATGGAGACAAGCCGAAGGGCGTCCACCCCCGTGTTGCGGGTGGACGCCCTTCGGCGCGCGGCGGCCGGACGACCGGTGTCAGCGATCCTCGGCTCCGGGACGGCTCAGCGGTGCGCGGCGCCGGTCTCGACGGCGTGGGCGCCGGAGGCGGCGTGCTCGACGACGGGACGGGTGTGGATGGCGGTGGTGTCCACGGTGTCGCTGCGGCCCAGGAACGTCTGGGGGATCATGAAGGCCACGGTGGCCAGGGCCAGCGCGATCAGGCCGGGGATCCAGACCGACTCGAGCGACCAGAAGCCCATGGCGTAGAGGCAGCCGAGGAACGCGCCGAAGGCGACGATGAAGGCGATCAGGGAACCCCAGACGCCGCCCACGTTGGAGTGGTCGATAGCCTTGCCGTTGCGGATCACGTGATGCTCCTTCGGTGCGGTCCCGGCCGGGGCGGACGCCCGGCCGAAGTGATGCGAGTCAGTCGGATCCCAGGATAGCAAGCGCGGAGCTGGCCCCGATCCGGGTGGCACCGGCCTCGATCATCGCCAGGGCGTCTGCGCGGGTGCGCACCCCGCCGGAGGCCTTCACGCCGATGCCTTCGCCCACGGTGCGGCGCATCAGCGCGACGTGCTCGACGGTGGCGCCCGCGGTGGAGAAGCCCGTGGAGGTCTTCACGAAGTCCGCCCCGGCCTCGACCGCGGCCTCGCAGGCCAGGACGATCGCGTCGTCGTCCAGCAGGGCGGTCTCCACGATCACCTTGAGCAGCGCCCCGCCGTCGCCTGCGGGGCCGTCCGCGTGCGCGGCCTCGGCCACGGCGCGGACGTCCGCGACGAGCCGGTCGCGGTCCCCGGCGCGGGCCGCGGCGACGTCGAGGACCATGTCCACCTCGTCCGCGCCGGCGTCGATCGCCTGCCGGGCCTCGAAGGCCTTGACCTCCGAGGCGTTGGCGCCGAGGGGGAAGCCGATCACGGTGCAGGTCAGCACGTCCGAGCCCGCGAGCTCGGCGGCCACCAGCGGCACCCACACGGGGTTGATGCAGACGCTCTTGACCCCGGCCTCGCGGGACTCGGCCACGAGGCGGCGCACGTCCGCCTCCGAGGTGTCGGCCTTCAGGGCGGTCGCGTCGATGTACTTCGCCAGCTCGGCGGTGGTGAGGGAGACGGTCATGTCCGCCAGCCTACCGAGGCTCAGCCGCCCACGAGGGCCGTCACCTCGGCGCGCAGCGCCTCGAGCCGCTCGGCGGCCGCGGCCGGGTCGGCGTCCCGGGTGCCGAGGTAGCACTTGAGCTTCGGCTCGGTGCCGGAGGGGCGCACGAGGACGCGGGTGCCGGAGTCGGTGGCGAACAGCAGTGCGTCCGTCGGCGGCAGCCCGTCCCCGCCGGCGGCCAGGTCCCGGCGCACGGTGACCGGTTCCCCCGCGAGCGTGGCCGGCGCCTGCTGACGCAGGGCCGTCATGGTGCGGGCGATCAGGGACAGGTCCGCCACGCGGACCGAGACCTGGGCGCTGGGCATGGCGCCGGTGACCGCGTCGACGTCGGCCAGGGCGTCCGTCAGGCCGCGTCCCTGCGCTGTGAGGGCGGCGGCCAGCTCCGCGGCCATGAGGGCGGCCGTGATGCCGTCCTTGTCCCGCACCATGTCCGGGTCCACGCAGTAGCCGAGGGCCTCCTCGTAGCCGAAGCCGAGGTCCGGGGCGCGGGAGATCCACTTGAAGCCGGTCAGCGTGACGTGGTGCCTCACCCCGTTCGCCTCCGCCAGGGCGGCCAGCTGCGGGGAGGAGACCACGGAGTTCGCGGCGCTGCGGCCGGCCGCGTGCAGGGCCGGCATCGCGTGCGCGCCCAGCAGCGTCCCGACGGCGTCGCCCGAGAGCATCCGCCACGTGCGGGCACCGTCCGCGTCGGTGACGGGCGCGGCCAGGGCCAGGCGGTCGGCGTCGGGGTCGTTGGCGATCACCAGGTCCGCGTCCACCTCGGCGGCCAGGGCGAGGGCGAGGTCCATCGCCCCCGGCTCCTCCGGGTTGGGGAACGCGACCGTGGGGAAGGCCGGGTCCGGGGCGGCCTGCTCGGCCACCACGTGGACGGGGCCGAAGCCGGCGTCCTCGAGCAGGCCCGGGACCACGGCGCCGCCCACCCCGTGCAGGGGCGTGTAGACCACGCGCAGGTCGCGGTGGCCGTGCCGGTCGTCGTCGAGCACGCCGAGGGCCGCCGCGCGGTAGGCCTCCAGCAGGTCCGGCCCGGCCACGGTCCAGCCGTCGTCGGCGAGCGGGATGTCCGCGGCCCACGCCGCGTGGTCGATGCGGGCGGCGATCTCCGCGTCCGCGGGGGAGACGATCTGCGCCCCGCGACCCGCCTCGTCCGTGAGCCGCCCGCCGAGGTAGACCTTGTAGCCGTTGTCCGCGGGCGGGTTGTGGCTGGCCGTGACCATCACGCCCGCGTCCGCGCTGAGATGGCGCACCGCGAAGGCGAGCACCGGCGTCGGCAGCGGGTCCGGCAGCAGGACGGTCTGCACGCCCGCGGCCGTCAGGACGGCGGCCGTGTCCGCGGCGAAGGCGGCCGAACCGCGCCGCGCGTCGTACCCGACGACGGCCAGCGGCGGGGCAGCGTCCCGTCCGACGCCGTCCCACAGGTGGGCGGCCAGACCCGCCGCGGTACGGCGCACCACGAGCCGGTTCATGCGGGACTCGCCCGGGCCCTCCTCGGCGCGCAGGCCGGCGGTGCCGAAGGCGAGCGGCCCGGCGAAGCGCGCGGCGAGCACCGCCCGGGCGGCCGCGGCCTCCGGGCCGACGCCGGCGGCCGCGTCGAGCTCGGCGCGCAGGGTGTCCCGGTGCGCGGGGTCGGGGTCCTCCGCCGCCCACCGCTCAGCCCGGGCGAGGACGTCCTCCGGGAGCGCGGCGACGTCGTCGTGCGGGGGATGCGCGGGCATCAGAGCCGCCCCACGATGTCCGCGAGCAGACGCGCGATGCGCGGGCCGGCGGCCTGGCCGGCCTCGACGACCTCGGCGTGGGACAGCGGCGTCTCCGAGATGCCGGCGCCGAGGTTGGTCACCAGCGAGATGCCGAACACCTCCAGCCCGGCGTGACGGGCCGCGATCGCGTCCAGTGCCGTGGACATGCCGACGAGGTCGCCGCCGAGGGTGCGCGCCATCCGCACCTCGGCGGGGGTCTCGTACTGCGGGCCGGCGAACTGGACGTACACGCCCTCGCGCAGGGACGGGTCCACCTCACGGGCGATCGCGCGCAGCCGCGGGGAGTAGAGGTCGGTCAGGTCCACGAACGTGGCGCCGACGAGCGGGGTGGCGCCGGTGAGGTTGATGTGGTCCGCGATCAGGACGGGGGTGCCCGGGGCGATCTCCGGGTCCAGGCCGCCGCAGCCGTTGGTCAGCACCACGGTGCGCGCCCCGGCGGCGGCGGCGGTGCGGACGGTGTGCGCCACGGCCTGGGCGTCGCGGGACTCATAGAAGTGCGTGCGCGAGCCGAAGACGAGGGCGTGCGTGCCGTCCGGCAGTCGGACCGAGCGGATCACCGCGTTGTGGCCGGGCACCTTCGGGGCGTGGAAGCCGGGCACCTCGGCCAGCGGCACGGCGGCGACCTCGTCGCCGATCAGGCCGGCGGCCTCGCCCCAGCCGGAGCCGAGGACGACGGCGACGCGGTGCTCCGCCACGCCCGTCGCCCGGGCGATGGTGTCGGCGGCCGCGCGGGCCTCGGCGAAGCCCGGATGGTCGCCGGTCAAGGGGGAGTCGGGGGAGGGGATGCTGGTCTGGTCGGTCACGTCGTGGAGTCTAGGCGGTGTCCCGTGAGCGCGGGCTAGGACTTTCCCGTCCGCGGCGGACACAATGGAGCCCGTGAGCGAGGAAAACAGCACCTTCATCCCGTCCCTGACCATCATCGGCGGCGGCCCCGGCGGCTACGAGGCCGCCATGGTGGCCGCGAAGCTGGGCGCCCGCGTGACCCTGGTCGAGCGCCAGGGGTTGGGCGGCGCGGCCGTCCTCACGGACGTGGTCCCCTCCAAGACGCTGATCGCCGCCGCCGACTCGATGCGCCGCGTGGGCGCCTCCGTTGACCTGGGCGTCGACCTCGGCGGGGGCGACGTCCACGCGGACATGGGCCGGGTCGGCCACCGCATCCTGAACCTGGCCCACGAGCAGTCCTCGGACATCCGCGCGGGCCTCGAGCGGGTCGGCGTCCGGGTGATCGACGGCGTGGGCCGCGTCGTCGGCCCCCACGAGGTGTCCGTCCGCGCCCTCGACGACGCCGACGCCGGCGCCGAGCCCGAGATCATCACCTCGGACGCGATCCTCGTGGCCGTCGGCGCGAGCCCCCGCGAGCTGCCCACCGCCGTCCCGGACGGCGAGCGGATCTTCAACTGGAAGCAGGTCTACAACCTCAAGGAGCTTCCCGAGCACCTGATCGTCGTGGGCTCCGGCGTCACCGGCGCCGAGTTCGCCTCGGCCTACAACCGCCTCGGCGCCAAGGTCACCCTCGTCTCCTCGCGCGACCGCGTGCTCCCCGGCGAGGACGCCGACGCCGCCGAGCTGCTCGAGAAGGTCTTCGAGGGCAACGGCCTCAGGGTGGTCTCCCGCTCCCGGGCCGAGTCCGTCGAGCGGACCGAGACCGGCGTGCGCGTGCACCTCTCCGGCGAGGGCGCCGAGGACACCCCGTCGATCGAGGGCTCCCACGCGCTGGTGGCCGTCGGCGGCGTGCCGAACACGGCGGGCCTCGGCCTCGACGACGTGGGCGTGAAGCTGACCGGCTCCGGCCACGTGCTCGTGGACGGCGTCTCCCGCACGTCCGTGCCGAGCATCTACGCGGCGGGCGACTGCACGGGCAAGCTCGCCCTCGCCTCGGTGGCGGCCATGCAGGGGCGCATCGCCGTGGCCCACCTGCTCGGCGACGCCCTCAAGCCGCTGCGCCCGCACCTGCTGGCCTCGAACATCTTCACCTCGCCGGAGATCGCCACCGTGGGCGTCTCGCAGGCGCAGGTGGACTCCGGCCAGTACCAGGCGGACGTGCTGCGACTGGACTTCCACACCAACCCCCGCGCCAAGATGTCCGGCGCGGAGGAGGGGTTCGTGAAGATCTTCGCCCGTCAGGGCTCCGGCACCGTGATCGGCGGCGTGGTGGTCTCGCCGCGCGCCTCCGAGCTGATCTACGCGCTCGCGCTCGCGGTCACGCACAAGCTGCACGTGGACGACCTCGCGGACACCTTCACCGTGTACCCGTCCATGTCCGGGTCGATCGCGGAGGCGGCGCGCCGCCTGCACGTGCGCATCTGACCCAGAGACGACTTTCGGTCGTGAGATAGGCCCTATCTCACGACCGAAAGCGTCCATTCCCCCGATGTCACGTTCGACAGTGCGGGCGGGGGCCCCGGGCGGGGAACCGGGCGGGGTCAGCGTGCGGCGCGACGCTCGCGGGCCGAGGTGACGGTGTCGAGGTCCGTGTGTCGGGTCTCGGGGGAGAGGGCCAGCGCGATGACGGTGATCGCCGAGGCGGCGGCCAGGTAGTAGCCGACGTAGGCGACATCGAACTTCTGCACCAGCCAGGCTGCGATGAACGGGGTCAGCGCCGCGCCGAGGATCGAGGACACGTTGTACGCGATGCCGGAGCCGGTGTATCGGGTGTTCGTGGGGAACAGCTCAGGCAGCACCGCGGACATCGGCCCGAAGGTCAGGCCCATGAGCGTCATGCCGGTGGCCAGGAACGCCAGCATCAGCGGCACGTTCAGCTCCGCACCCACGCCCATGTTCGCCGGCGCGAGCCACAGGCCGAACGAGAGGCCGAACACCACCATGAGCACCGAGATCACGATCAGGGTGGGGCGGCGGCCGAAGCGGTCCGCCAGCAGGCCGGAGACCGGCACGAACGCCGCGAAGAACAGGATGCCGACCAGCTGCAGCACGAGGAACTCGGCGTAGGGGACACCCAGGAAGCCGTTGGCCGGCTTGCCGATCGCGTAGGAGAGGATCCACGTGGTCATCAGGTAGAAGAGCACGTAGGTGGCGTACATGACGAAGGTGCCCAGGATCAGCTCCCACCAGTTGCGGCGGAACACCTCGCCCAGCGGCGCCTTCACACGCTGGTCGCGGTCGAGGGCGCGCTGGAAGACCGGGGTCTCCTCGAGCTTGACGCGGACGTAGAGGCCCACGGCCACCATCACGATCGAGAGCAGGAACGGCACGCGCCACACCCACGTGAGGAACGGGCCGTCGAGCACCGGGCTCGTGGAGTCGTGGTCGAAGCCGAGCACCAGCGCGAGGAACAGGCCGTTGGCCAGCAGGAAGCCGATCGGCGCGCCGAGCTGCGGCCACATGGCCGCCTGCGCGCGCTTGCCGTCCTTGGCGTACTCGGTGGCCAGCAGGGCGGCGCCGGACCATTCGCCGCCGAGCCCCAGGCCCTGGAAGAAGCGCAGCAGCGTCAGCATGGCCGGCGCCCACAGGCCGATCTGGTAGTACGTGGGCAGCAGGCCGATGAGGAACGTCGCGATGCCCATGGTCAGCAGCGAGCCGATGAGCGTGGTCTTGCGGCCCACGCGATCGCCCAGGTGGCCGAAGACGACGGCGCCCAGCGGCCGGGCGACGAACGCCGCGCCGAAGGTGGCCATGGAGGCCAGCAGGGCCGTGTTGTCGTCGCCGCCCGCGAAGAAGATCAGCGGGAACACCGAGACGGCGGCCGTGGCGTAGATGTAGAAGTCGTAGAACTCGATCGAGGTGCCCACGAGGGAGGCGATGATGACCCGCGAGCGGGGCACCTCCTCCGCAGTGGCGACCGCGTCCGACGTGAGATCGGTGGGGGCGCCCGGGTTCGCGGGCGGGGTGGAGTGGGACATGGTGTCTCCCTGGTATGACGGGCACAGGGGGTCGCGAACGACCACGATGTGAGACGAAGATGCGTGTCAGGTTAAGCCTCGTCGCGCCGATCTGCGAGAGTCATGTCCCCGTCGTCCACCATGTGGAACCAGCCCACGACGCCGGCGCTCCCCGCCGTCGTCGCCGGCGGCTCACTCCGCGTCGGCGATGGTGGCGATCACCGTGCCGGCCGTGACCGTCTGGCCCGGCTCGACCTCGAGACCGCTGACCACGCCCGCGCGGTGGGCCGCGAGCGGCTGCTCCATCTTCATGGCCTCCACGACCACGATCAGGTCGCCCTCGGCCACGGTCTGGCCGTTCTCGGCGGCGACCTTCACCACGGTGCCCTGCATCGGGGCGGTCAGCGCGTCCGTGCTGACGGCCGCGGCCACCGGTGCGCCGCGCTTGCCGCGGGGCCGGCGTCGTCCCGCACCGGCCCGCTGGGCGGCGCCGGAGATCGTGTGCAGGGCCTCGCCCCACGTGGGCAGGGTGACGTCCACGCGCTTGCCGTTGACCTCCACGGTCACGGTGTGGCGCGCCTCGCGGGGGGCCGGCTCGGCCGGGGTGAGGGCGCTCGGCTCGATGCGGTTCGCGAACTCCGTCTCGATCCACCGGGTGTGCACCGAGAACGGCTCCTCCGAGCCGGCGATCTCGGGGGCGAAGGCGGGGTCGCGCACCACGGCGCGGTGGAAGGGCAGCACCGAGGGCATGCCGACGATCTCGGCCTCGCGCAGGGCGCGGGCGGCGCGCTGCAGGGCCTGGCGGCGGTCCGCACCGGTGACGATCAGCTTGGCGACCATGGAGTCGAAGGCCCCGGACACGGTCTCGCCCTCCACCACGCCGGAGTCCACGCGCACGCCCGGGCCGCTGGGCATGCGGAACGTGGTGAGCCGGCCGGGGGCGGGCAGGAAGTTGCGGCCCGGGTCCTCGCCGTTGAGGCGGAACTCGATCGAGTGGCCGCGGGGCTGCGGGTCCGTGTAGCCGAGGGCCTCGCCGCGGGCCAGGCGGAACTGCTCGCGCACGAGGTCGATGCCGGTGATCTCCTCGGAGACCGGGTGCTCCACCTGCAGACGCGTGTTCACCTCGAGGAAGGAGATGGTGCCGTCCTGGCCCACGAGGAACTCGCACGTGCCCGCGCCGACGTAGCCGGCCTCCTGCAGGATCGCCTTGGAGGACTCCACGAGGCGGGCGTTCTGCTCGTCCGTGAGGAACGGCGCCGGGGCCTCCTCCACGAGCTTCTGGTTGCGGCGCTGCAGCGAGCAGTCGCGGGTGGAGATCACGACGACGTCGCCGTGCACGTCCGCCAGGCACTGCGTCTCCACGTGGCGCGGCTTGTCCAGGAAGCGCTCCACGAAGCACTCGCCCCGGCCGAACGCGGCCACGGCCTCACGGACCGCGGACTCGTAGAACTCGGAGATCTCCTCGCGCGTGCGGGCCACCTTGATGCCGCGGCCGCCGCCGCCGTAGGCCGCCTTGATGGCCACCGGCAGGCCGAACTCGTCCGCGAACGCGACGACCTCCTCCGTGCCGGTCACGGGGGAGGTGGTGCCCGGCGCCAGCGGGGCGCCGACCTTGGTGGCCAGCTGGCGGGCCGAGACCTTGTCGCCCAGCCGGTCGATCGCCTCGGCGGGCGGGCCGATCCACACGAGGCCGGCGTCAGCCACGGCGCGCGCGAAGTCCGCGTTCTCGGAGAGGAAGCCGTAGCCGGGGTGTACGGCGTCCGCGCCTGCGCGCTCGGCGGCGTCGAGGATCTTGCCGATCACCAGATAGGAGTCGGCGGCGGTCTCCCCGCCGAGGGCCACGGCCTCGTCCGCGAGCGTCACGTGCAGGGCGTCCCGGTCCGGCTCGGCGTAGACGGCCACGGAGGTCAGCCCCTCGTCCTGGCAGGCCCGGATGATGCGCACGGCGATCTCGCCGCGGTTGGCGATCAGCACCCGGGAGAACCGGCGCTCCGCCGCGGGGTCGACGGGCGGGACGACCGAGGCCTGCGGTGCGTCGGCGATGCTCATGGGCGATGGACTCCTCGGACGATCACGGCTGGGGGTGCGGGCGCCACGTCCGGGGTCGTGCCCCTCACCCGGTGGGGCGAAAGGCGCGGGACGGCGCCGACTCTGACCAGCACCCTACTCGTTGTGGCGGAACCCTCCGAGGCACGCGGCCCTGTCGCGCCGGATCAGCGCTGCGCGTTGGAGGGTTCCCACAACCGGGTGAAGTCCTGGCCCAGGGCCGCCGTGGCCCGCCGCAGCCACGCCACGGACAGCCCGATCACCGCGTTGGGGTCCCCGTCCACGCCGTCCACGAGGGCCGCGCCCGCGCCGTCCACCGTGAACGCGCCCGCGCAGTGCAGCGGCTCGCCCGTGGCCACGTAGGCCTGGATCTCGGCCTCGGTGACGGCGCCGAAGCGCACGACGGCGGACACCACGCCCGCCTCCGCGGCCATCCCGGACCCGACCCCGGGCTCCGGCAGCACCAGGCCCAGCCAATGGCCCGAATGCAGCACGCCCTCCCGGCCGGCCTGGGCGCGCCAGCGCTCGACGGCGACCTCGGGCTCGTAGGGCTTGCCGTGGGCGCGGCCCTCGAACTCGAACACGGAGTCGCAGCCGAGCACGAGCGTGGGGGCCTCGACGCCGGCGCCCGCCACACGGGCGGCCACATCGCGGCCCTTGGCCTCCGCCAGCAGGCCCGCCAGCTCCGCCGGCGACGGGTCGCCCGCCGCCGCGCCCACGGCCGCCTCGTCCACTCCCGAGACGACGACGCGGAACGGCACCCGCGCCCGGGTCAGGACCTCCGCCCGGCCGGGGGAGGCCGAGCCGAGCACCAGCCGCAGGCTCATGCCGGGGCCGGCCGCGCCGTCGTCGTGCGGGATCACGCGAGCGCCTCCCGCAGGGTGTCCAGGCCCATGCCGCCCAGGCGCAGGGCCCGGGTGTGGAAGGCCTTGAGGTCGAAGTCGGCGCCCTCGGCCTGCTCGTGCTCGGCGCGGATCTGCTCCCAGATGCGCTGGCCCACCTTGTACGCCGGCGCCTGCCCCGGCCAGCCGAGGTAGCGCGTGAACTCGAAGCGGCGCTGGCCCTCGGAGATCATCAGGTGCTTGGCCAGGAACGCGTAGCCCTTCTCCGGGGTCCACGCGCCGCCGCCCTCGGACTCGGGGGCGTCGAAGCCGCAGTGGTAGCCGATGTCGAACACGACGCGGGCCGCGCGCATGCGCTGCATGTCCAGCATGCCGAGGTGGTCGCCCGGGTCGTCGAGGAAGCCGAGCTCCTCCATGAGCTTCTCCGCATACAGCGCCCAGCCCTCGCCGTGGCCGGACGTCCAGCAGAAGCTGCGGCGCCACAGGTTGAGGTTCGCCCGGTTCATCATGGCGGTGGCGATCTGCAGGTGATGGCCCGGCACGCCCTCGTGGTAGACCGTGGTGGTCTCCGCCCACGTGGTGAACTCGTCCTCGCCCGGGGGCACGGACCACCACATGCGGCCGGGCCGGGAGAAGTCGTCCGAGGGGCCGGTGTAGTAGATGCCGCCCTCCTGGGTGGGGGCGATCATGCACTCGAGCCGGTCCATCGGGGCCGGGATCTCGAAGTGCTCCTTCATGGCCTCGACCGCGTCGTCGGAGAGCCGCTGCATCCATGTGCGCAGGGCCTCGGTGCCCTTCAGGGTGCGCTCCGGGTCCGCGTCCAGGATCGCGCGCGCCTCCTCGATCGTGGCGCCCGGCCGGATGCGCTCGGCGTCCGCCTGCTGCGCGGCGATGATGCGGGCCAGCTCCTCCTGGCCCCAGCGGTAGGTCTCCTCGAGGTCGATCTCGGCGCCGAGGAAGACGCGGGAGGCCAGCCGGTAGTACTCGATCCCGACGCCGTCCGCCTCCGGGGCGTGCGGGCGCAGCTCGGCCTCGAGCGTGTCCGCGAAGTCGCGGTAGGCCTGCGCGGCGGTGTCCGCGCCGGAGCGGATGCGGGCGGCCAGGGCGCCGTCCACGACGTCGGCTGCCTCGGCCCGCTCGACCAGGCCCGGGAAGAACCCGCCCGCGGCGCCGTGGGCGCGGGCCTGCTCCACCACGATGTCCACCTGGCGCACCGCGGCCACGTGGCCGGCGTCGCGGGAGGCGAGCAGGGACTCCGTGTAGCCGCGCAGGGCGGCCGGCAGGTTCTCGAGGCGGCCGGCGATGTGGCCCCACTGCTCCGCGGTGTCCGTGGGCATGAGGTCGAAGACCGCGCGGATGCCCTGGGCAGGGGAGGCGATGTTGTTCAGCTCGGTGCGGCCGGTCGCGTGGATCTCCCGCTCGAGGCCGATGCGCTCCTGCATGGCCGCCTTCGTGACGCGGTCCGTCTCGTCCTGCGGCTCGAGCGCGGCCAAGTCCTCGAGCAGGCGGGCGTTGAGCTCGTCGTCGGCGCGGGCGCCGGCGGGGGAGAAGTCCGTGTACTCGGTCTCTCGGCCCGGGAAGCCGAGCTCGGTGGCGGTGTCCGGATGCAGGGCGAGGAGGTCGGCCACGTAGCGCTCGGCGAGCGCGTCGATGGCGGACGGGGTGCGGGCGCCGTCGGCGGCGGCCTCGGAGGTGTGCTGGGTCATACCGGCACTCTAGGCGCTGGCGCCCGCGTCCCGGCTCACTGCGGGCCCGCGCCCTGACGCCACTGGCCGCGGCCGGGCCGGGCCCACAGGCCCAGGTCGCCGCGACGGCGGAGCGTGCGGTCCAGGGGGCGGGGGTCGGCGGCCTCGGCGGCGAGCCGGGCGGCTTCGGCCCGGGCCGCGGCGGCCGCCTCGAGGACGGCGGCCAGTGCGGCCATCTCCTCCGGCTCCAACTCCGGGCCGCTGAGCTGCAGCGGGTCGGCCGACGGCGGCGTGGCCTGCGTCGACTCGTCGTTCTCGTCCGGGGCGCCCGGGCCCAGCAGGGCGCTCACAGCGGCATGTTCCCGTGCTTCTTGGCGGGGCGGGCCTCGCGCTTGTGCAGGGTGGCGCGCAGGGCGCGGATGAGCTGGCCGCGGGTGGCGTGCGGGGGCACCACGGCGTCCACGTAGCCCAGCTCGGCGGCCTGGTATGGGTTGAGCAGCTCGGCCTCGTAGTCGGCCACGATCTCGGCCCGGCGCGCGTCGACGTCGCCGCCCGCCTCCGCCGTCGCCTTCAGGTCGCGCCGGTACAGGATGTTCACGGCGCCCTGGGCGCCCATCACGCCGATCTGCGCGCTCGGCCAGGCCAGGTTCAGGTCGGCGCCGAGCTTCTTGGAGCCCATCACGATGTATGCGCCGCCGAAGGCCTTGCGCGTGATCACGGTCAGCTTCGGCACGGTGGCCTCGGCGTAGGCGTAGATCAGCTTGGCGCCGCGGCGGATGATGCCGTTGAACTCCTGGTCCGTGCCGGGCAGGAACCCGGGCACGTCCACGAGGGTGATGATCGGGATGTTGAACGCGTCGCAGAAGCGCACGAACCGCGCGGCCTTCTCCGAGGCGGCGATGTCCAGGGTGCCGGCGAACTGCAGCGGCTGGTTCGCGACGACGCCCACGCTCATGCCGTCCAGGCGGGCCAGTCCGGTGATCACGTTGGGCGCGTACAGCTCCTGCAGCTGCAGCAGGTGGCCCTCGTCCACGATCGAGGCGATGACCTCGAGCATGTCGTAGGGCTGGTTGGCGGAGTCCGGGATGATCTCGTCCAGGGCGAGGTCCTCGTCCGTGGGCTCCGGGTCCGCGGCCTCGAAGGTCGGGGCCTCTGCGAGGTTGTTGGAGGGCAGCAGCTCGAGCAGCTCCTGCACGTAGGCGATCGCGTCCTCCTCCGAGGAGGCCATGTAGTGGGCGGTGCCGGAGGTGGCGTTGTGCGAGCGGGCGCCGCCGAGGGTCTCCATGTCCACGTCCTCGCCCGTGACGGTCTTGATCACGTCCGGGCCGGTGATGAACATGTGCGAGGTCCGGTCCACCATCACCACGACGTCCGTCAGCGCCGGAGAATAGGCCGCGCCGCCGGCGGAGGGGCCCATGATCAGCGAGATCTGCGGGATCATGCCCGAGGCCAGGACGTTGTTCCGGAAGATGTCCGCGAACTGGGCGAGGGAGGCCACGCCCTCCTGGATGCGCGCGCCGCCGCCGTCGAGGATGCCGATCACGGGGCAGCCGTTGCGCGCGGCGAACTCCTGGACCTTCACGATCTTCTGGCCGTTGCGCTCGGACAGCGAGCCGCCGAACACGGTGAAGTCCTGGGAGTAGACGGCCACCTGGCGCCCGTCCACGGTGCCGAAGCCGGACACCAGGCCGTCGCCGGCCGGGTGCTTGGCGTCCATGCCGAACGCGGTGGTGCGGTGCACGGCCAGCGCGTCCAGCTCCACGAAGGAGCCCTCGTCCAGGAGGAGGTCGATCCGCTCGCGCGCGGTGTGCTTGCCGCGAGCGTGCTGGCGCTCGACGGCGTCCGGGCCGCCGGGCGCGGCCGTCGCCTCGAGCCGCCGATGCAGGTCGGCCAGCCGGCCGGCCGTGGTGGTCAGATCGGGATCGGTCACACGTCCTCCTTGTGGTGGTCCGCCAGATGCGGAGGCTCAGTCGGCCAGTGTACGGGCCGCCGCGGACGCCCTCCGTTGGAGGAAGCCCACAAACGGCGAGGACGTCGGCCCGGACCGCCCGTCCGCGCGTCCCGGCGGCGGATCGGCCCGCTCAGCCCGCCCCCGGGGACGCCGTGTATATCTAGGGGCATGCACCCCGACGACGCCCCCACACCGGACCTGACCTGGCTGGACTCCGCCGGCTCCACGCAGGATGAGCTCCTCGCGCGGCTGGACCGCGAGGGGCACCGGCACGGTGCGGCCGTGGCCACCGCGGACCAGCGGGCCGGCCGGGGTCGGCACTCCCGCGTGTGGAGCGCTGCCCCGGGGGCGGCGCTCGCCCTGTCCGTGTACCTGCGTCCCGAGTCCGGCGGGGTGCCGATCTCCCCGGCCCACCTGAGCTGGCTCTCGCTCGTCGCCTCCGCCACGGTCGCCGAGCGCCTCGCGGCCCGGGGCGTCCCGACGCACGTGAAGTGGCCGAACGATGTGCTCGCCACGGACGGGCGCAAGCTGTGCGGCGTGCTGGCCACGGTGGCGCTGTCCTCGGACGGCAAGGGGCCCGGCGTCGTCGTCGGGATGGGCGTGAACCTGGACCACCGCGGGGCCGCCCCGGTGGACACCGCCACGGATCTGGCGGAGTGGATCGGCGCGGACGCCGTGCCCGCGCCCCGGGACCTCGCGGTCGAGCTGCGCGACGCCGTCGTGGCGGCCGTGGACCGCTTCGCGGCGGGCGTGGCGGGGCAGACGGCGGCCGTGGACGGGCATCACCCCGCCGTGGCGGCCGTGGCGGACCGGCTCTCCACGCTGGGCCGCGCGGTGCGCGCCGAGCTGCCCGGCGGCGGCGTGCTGGAGGGCACGGCCGTGGGCCTCGGTCCCGGCGGCACCCTGTGCGTGAGGCACGTCACACCGGATCGTGGCACAATCGAGACCGAGGTCAGTGCGGGGGACGTGGCCCATCTGCGCGGAGACGTCCATCGCGGCGCATGACACACCCGTCCCGGTCAGGAGGTGACCGCCGTGCGACTCGAGCCCGGTGAGCAGGTGATGGTGCGCACCCGCACCCACCCGCGCGCGCTGCTGCGCCCCGCCGCGGTCCTCGTGGCCGTCGCGTTCCTGCTCGGCCTGGCCGTCGGCGTGCTCGCACGCCCCGACCTGCCCGGGATCGTCGCCGCGAACCGCGCTGTGCTCGAGGCGGCCGCGTGGGTGGTCGCGGCGCTCGTCCTGCTCCCCGGCACCGTCCGTCCGCTGTGGCGCTGGGTCGTCCGGCGCACCGTGGTCACCGACCGCCGCATCCTCCAGCGCGCCGGCGTCGGCGGCTCCGGGGCCGCCATGCCGCTCGTGTCCATCGCCGACGTGCAGCGGCGCCGCCGCGGCTCGGGCGCCGGAGACCTGCACATCCTCTTCCAGGAGCCCGCCCGCCAGGTCCACTGGCGGCTGCGCGACGTCCCCGAGGCCGCGCGCTTCGAGGAGGCCCTGGCCCACCTCACCCGCCAGGCCCGCACCGCAACCTGGCCCGCCCCCGCCCCGACAGGAGACCTCCGATGAGCCGTCCGGAGACACCGGACACCGCACCGCTGCCGATCGTCCCGCCGGCCGAGGACGAGACCGCCCGCGACGCCCAGGAGCGGTCCGCCCAGCCCGCCGGCTGGACGAGCGCGATGCGCACGCTCGACGCCGGCCTGGTGGTGGGCCCGCGCGCCTACACCTCACGGGAGGTGGCGCAGCGCCTCGGCGTCTCGATGGCCTCCGCCCGGAAGATCTGGCGTGCGCTGGGCTATCCGACGTCGCCGGAGGGGCACAAGGCCTTCACCGAGGCGGACATCGAGGCGTTCGAGTCCGTGCTCACGCTCGTGCGCTCGGGGACGCTGAACGAGGACACCGCCATCTCGCTGGCGCGCTCGATCGGGCAGATGACGGACCGCATGGTGGTGTGGCAGATCGAGGCGCTCGTGGAGGACAAGATCGCCTCCGAGGACCTGACGGACCCGGAGGCGCGGCGGGCCGTCGTCGACATGCTCCCGGACATGGTCGGACCGCTCGAGAAGGCCATGCGGATCGTCTACCGGCGCCAGCTCAACCGCGCCGTGCAGCGCCTGACCGTGCGCGTGGAGGCCGGGCTGGCGGCCAGCGCCCGGGGCCGCGACGGCTCCGAGTCGGACGCGCCGCTGCCGCTGGCCCGCGCCGTCGGCTTCGCGGACATGGTCTCCTACACGACGCTCTCCCGGACCATGGACGACCGGACGCTGGCCCGCATGGTGCTGCGCTTCGAGTCCCTCGCCGCGGAGACCATCTCGGCCGGCGGCGGCTGGCTCGTGAAGACCATCGGCGACGAGGTCATGTTCAACGCCGAGACCCCCGAGGCCGGCGCCGCGATCGCGCTCTCCCTGGCCGAGACCATCGCCGCGGACGAGGAGCTGCCCTCGGCGCGCGTCGCCCTGACATGGGGACGGGTGCTCTCCCGCATGGGGGACATCTACGGGCCCACCGTGAACCTCGCCGCGCGGCTGACGTCCCTGGCCGATCCGGGTACCGTGCTCGTGGACGCCATGACCGCTGCGGCCCTGTCCCGGGACGAGCGCTTCGTGCTCGTCCCGCAGCCGCCCAGGATCGTCCGCGGGTTCGGAGAGGTCCGCCCCTCCCTGCTCTTGGACGGGTCGGCCCAGACCCTGCTCGCCGACTGATCGAGGACCCCGTGGACCCCCGCCCCGAGACCCCGTCCGCGCCGCGGCCCCAGGCCGCGGGCGCCACCCACGTGGGCGCCGTCCGCGACCTGAACGAGGACGCGTGGACCCTCGTCGGGGAGCCGCTGGTGCTCGCCGCCGTGGCCGACGGCATGGGCGGGCACGAGGCCGGCGAGGTGGCCTCGGCCGCCGCGATCGAGACCCTGCGCCGCCGCGCCCCCGAGGTGCTCGCCCCGGGCACGGCCCACACGCCCCAGGAGCTCGGCCACCTGATCCACGAGGCGGACGCCGCCGTCGTCGAGGCCGGGCTGGGGCGCTCCGGCACCACCCTGACCGTCCTGGCCTGCCTGGACACGGAGCGCGGCCGCTGGGCCGTGGCGAACGTCGGCGACTCACGGGTGTACCTGCGGCCCGTCGGCTCGCCGGTGCTCCAGCAGCTCACGGTGGACCACTCGGCGGTCCAGATGCTCGTCGACGCGGGGGAGCTCACCCCCGCCGAAGCCCGCGTCCACCCGCGCCGCAACGTCATCACCCGCGCGCTCGGCTCGCGCGAGGCGCTCACGGTGGACGTGGCCGAGGTCCCCCTCGCCTCCGGGGACCTCGTCCTGCTGTGCAGCGACGGCCTGACCGGCGAGCTGCTGGACGAGGAGATCCGCGCGCTGATCGACGACGCCGACACCCTCGAGGACGCCCTCGAGAAGCTCATCGGCGCCGCCCTGTGGCGCGGCGGCCGGGACAACATCACGGCGGTGCTCGTGCGCATCCCCTGACCCGGGTGCGCCGTCCGGGACGCCGACTACGCTGGGCCGGGTGAGCACCCCCAAGGAATCCGCCGCCCAGCCCGATCCGCAGGACATCCCCGCCGCGGACCTGCGGGAGGAGTACGAGGACCTCGTGGAGCGGGTCCGCGCCGCCCGGACCGCCTACTACCAGCGGGACGCCCCGGAGATCTCGGACGCCGAGTACGACGCGCTGTACCGCCGCCTCGAGGACCTCGAGGCCCTGCACCCCGAGCTCGTGGCCAACGACTCGCCCACCCAGGAGGTCGGCGGCGAGGTCTCGGAGGCGTTCGCCCCCGTCCGGCACGGGGCCCGCATGTACTCGCTCGAGGACCTGTTCTCCGTCGAGGAGCTCGAGGTCTGGTTCCGCCGTGCGGCGCAGGCCCTGACGCAGGTGCGGCCGGGCGTGGCGCCCCGCTGGCTCGTGGAGGTGAAGATCGACGGGCTCGCCGTCGCGCTGCGCTACCGGGACGGGCGGCTCGTGCAGGCCGCCACCCGCGGTGACGGCGTCACGGGCGAGGACGTCACCGCCAACGTGCGCACCATCGGGGACATCCCGCACGAGCTCTCCGGCGAGGGCTGGCCCGCCGAGTTCGAGGTGCGCGGCGAGGTGTTCATGTCCTCCGCCGCCTTCGCCGAGCTCAACGCGCGCCGTGCGGAGGAGGGCCAGACGCCGTTCGCGAACCCGCGCAACGCCGCCGCCGGCGCCCTGCGTCAGAAGGACCCGGCGGTCACCGCGCAGCGCCCGCTGGCCATGTTCGTGCACGGCATCGGCTCGGTCGAGGCGTTCGGGGTGGAGTCCCAGCACGAGGTGTACGACGCGCTCGCGGGCTGGGGCCTGCCCGTGAGCCCCTACACCCGCGTGGTGGAGGGTGCGGACGAGGAGGCGTTGGCCGCCGTCGTCGCGGTGATCGAGGAGTACGGCCGGCGCCGGCACGAGCTGATCCACGAGATCGACGGCATCGTGGTGAAGGCGGACGCGTTCGCGGACCAGCGCTACCTCGGCCACACCTCCCGCGTGCCCCGCTGGGCGGCGGCGTACAAGTACCCGCCGGAGGAGGTGCACACGCTGCTGCGGGACATCGCGGTCTCGGTGGGCCGCACCGGTCGGGTGACCCCGTTCGCGGTGTTGGAGCCGGTCACCGTGGCCGGGTCCACCGTCTCTCTGGCCACCCTGCACAACCAGGACGTGGTCAAGGCCAAGGGCGTGCTGATCGGGGACACCGTGGTGGTGCGCAAGGCCGGGGACGTGATCCCCGAGGTCGTGGGCCCCGTGCTGCCGCTGCGCGAGAAGGCGATCGAGGCGGGCCGGGAGCTGCGCGAGTTCGTCATGCCCGCGCACTGCCCCTCGTGCGGCACGCCGCTGGCCCCGGCCAAGGAGGGGGACGTGGACCTGCGCTGCCCCAACGCCCGCTCCTGCCCGGCCCAGCTGGCCGGCCGCGTCGAGCACCTGGCCAGCCGCGGCGCCTTCGACGTGGAGGCGCTCGGCGAGGAGGCCGCCCGCTGGCTCGTCCAGGGCCCCGGCGAGGACCCGGCCGAGCACGAGGGGCAGGTGCGCCCCGAGGGTCCCGGCCCCATCACGGCGGAGGCGCAGATCTTCGACCTCGCCTCCGGCACGCCGGAGGAGATCACGGGCCCCCGCGGCGAGGACGGGCTGACGGACCTGCAGCGCTCCCTCGGCGAGGTCCGCGTGTGGCGCGAGGGCCGTACGAAGGTGGACGGCCGCATGGTGCCCTCGGGCGTGTTCACGCTCAAGCCGTACTTCTTCACCGCCGGCACCGCGAAGAAGCCGTCCGCGCCCACGGCCAACACGCTCCGCCTGTTCGACGAGCTCGAGAAGGCCAAGTCCCAGCCGCTGTGGCGCACCCTCGTGGCGCTGTCCATCCGGCACGTGGGCCCGACGGCGGCCCGCTCGCTGGCCACGGCGTTCGGTTCGATGGCGGCGCTGCGCGCGGCGGCCGAGGCCGGCGACCGGGACCGGCTGGCCGAGATCGACGGCGTCGGTCCGATCATCGCGGACGCGCTCATCGAGTGGTTCGCCGAGGACTGGCACCGGGAGATCGTGGACCGCTGGGCCGCGGCGGGTGTGGCCATGGAGGACGAGCAGGACGAGTCCACCCCGCGCACGCTCGAGGGCCTGACCGTGGTGGTCACCGGCTCGCTCGAGGGCTTCTCCCGCGACTCCGCGAAGGAGGCGATCCTCGTGCGCGGCGGCAGGGCCTCCGGGTCCGTGTCCAAGAAGACCGACTTCCTGGTGGCCGGCGAGGCCGCCGGCTCCAAGCTGGACAAGGCGCAGTCCCTCGGCGTGCCCGTGCTGGACGAGGCCGGGTTCACGGCGCTGCTGGCCGGTGGCCCGGACGCCGTGCGCCCGGCGGGCACGGACGACGCCACCGACGACGCCGCAGAGGGGGAGGCCTCGGCATGAGCGCGCGCACCACGGTCCCGGGCCTGCTCGTGGTCGCCAAGGCCGCCGCGCGCGCCGGCGCGGACGTCCTGGCCCGGCGCTGGACCGGTCACCACCCGGCCGTCCCGCTGGGCATCGAGGAGATCGGCGCGCAGACGAAGTCCTCCGGCTCCGACTGGGTCACCGACTACGACCGCCGCGCCGAGCAGGCCGTCCGGGAGGTCGTCGCCGGCTACCGCCCCTCGGACGAGATCACCGGCGAGGAGTACGGCGCCACCCGTCCGGCCGAGCCGTCCGGGTACCGCTGGTCCATCGACCCGCTGGATGGCACCACGAACTTCGTGCGCGGGCTTCCGCAGTTCTGCACCTCGGTGGCCGTCACCGGCCCGGTGGACGCCGAGACCGCCGACCTGCTGGGGGTGGCCGAGGGCACCGAACGCTGGCTGGCCGGCGTCGTGGCGGCGCCCGCGCTGGGGCGCACCTGGTACGCGAGCGCGGGCCGGGGCGCCTTCAGCACCGCGGACGCGACGACGGCGGGCGTGGACCTGCCCGACCGCGATGCCGCCCCCGTGCGGCTCACCGGTCCCCTGCCCGGACGCTCGGGGCGACTGCTCGCCACCGGCTTCGGCTACGACCCCGCCCGCCGGGCCCTGCAGGTGCGGGCGCTCGCGGCCCTGCTGCCCGCGTTCGGGGACGTGCGACGGATCGGCTCGGCGGCGCTGGACCTGTGCATGGTCGCCGACGGCACCCTGGACGCGTACGCCGAGTTCGGCACGCAGGAGTACGACTGGGCCGCCGGCGCGTTGGTGGCGGAGGAGGCCGGCGTCGCGGTGACGCGGCCCGCCTCGGCGGACGGCACGGCACATCCTGACTGGATGGTGGCCGGCGACGTGGACGGGTCCGCCCTGGCCGCCATGACGGGGGAGAGGGCATGAGGCGGATCGTCGGAGACCCGTGGTTCTACCCGGTCCTGTTCGTGGCCGGCGGACTGACGTTCATGATCGCGGGGACGCGCCTGCAGCAGGTCGGCATGATCGTGGCCGGGCTCGTCCTGGCCGGCTACGCGGTCACGTACCGGTGGGCGGTCCGGGTCCGCTCGCGGCCGTTCGCCGGCGCGCAGGCGCACGTCGAGCGCGGCGGCGTCGTCGTGTTCTGGCGGCCGGGCTGTTCGTTCACGAGGCGGCTGGTCAAGGAACTGACGGCGCAGGAGCGGGAGCGCGCCTACTGGGTGAACATCTGGCAGGAGCCGGCGGCCGCGACGTTCCTCGAAGGGCTGCACGAGGCGCGCGACGGCCACCCCCACCAGGCCGTGCCCACCGCCTGGCTGCGTCGGCGCGACTACGTCGTGGCCACGGACGCGACCCGCGCCCGCCTGAAGGACACGCTGCGCCAGCGCGCCGGAGGTGACGCATGAGCGCCCTCGTCCGCCCGCTGCGCCCCGAGGACCACGAGGCGGTCGCCGAGCTCACCCTGGCGTCCTATGTCGACGGCGGCCACATCGCCCCCGACGACGCCTACGTGAAGACCCTCATGGACGTGGCCGACCGGGCCGGCCGCGCGGAGGTGCTCGTGGCCGAGGTCGACGGCGAGGTGGCCGGGTCAGTGGTGCTCACCCCGCCCGGCTCGCCCCTGGCCGAGACCTCCGGCGACGGGGAGTACGAGTTCCGCATGCTCGCCGTGCACCCGCGGTTCCACCGCCGCGGGGTGGGCGGCGCCCTGCTGGCCGAGATCGTGGCGCGGGCCCGCGCCGAGGAGGGCGTGGACGCCGTCGTGCTGACCACCATGCCCTCCATGACCGGCGCGCACCGGATGTACGAGCGCGCCGGCTTCGTGCGCGTCCCGCAGCGCGACTGGTTCCTCGCGGACGTGGTGCCGGACCTCGATCCGGCCGACGAGACCGGCCCGTTCCTCGTCTACCGGCTCGCGCTGGACTGACCCCGGGCGGGACATCGGCACCGGGACCCCATTCGGGGCGGGAAATCCCTGTCATGCGGGCCCGGAGCGCCGCGGTGGGGTGGATCTCCCGCCTCGAAGCGGTGGCGGCGGCCGGGCAGGCCCCGGCACTAGACTCGATTCCGATGTGGCCGCCGCCGCGCCGGCGTCGTCCACCCCGCCCCGACCCGTCACACGAGGAGATCCATGCCTGAGATCACCCGGGATCAGGTGGAGCATCTGGCTCGCCTGGCCCACATCCGGATGACCGACAAGGAGCTGGACACGATGTCCGGCGACCTGGAGAAGATCCTGGAGCACGTCTCCGCGGTCCAGGCCGCCGCGGGCGACGACGTGACGCCGACGTCCCACCCCATCGCGTTGCAGAACGTGTTCCGCGAGGATGTGCCCGCCGGCATGCTCACGCAGGAGGAGGCCCTCGACCAGGCGCCGGACTCCGAGGACGGCCAGTTCAAGGTCCCCGCCATCCTGGACGGAGAGTGATCACCCCCATGACCGAGACGTTCGACGTGAACGCGACCCTCGGCGCCGACGAGCTCGTCCGGCTCACCGCGCTGCAGATGGCCGAGCGCCTGCGCGCCGGCACCACCACCTCCGTGGAGCTCGTCCAGGCCCACCTGGACCGCATCGCGGCCCACGACGGCGACGTGCGCGCCGACGCCGACGGCGACCGCGGCGTGCGCGCCTACCTCCACGTGAACACGGACGAGGCCCTCGCCGTCGCCGCCGAGGTGGACGCGATCCGCGCCGCCGGCGGCCCCGAGGCCGACGCCCTGCACCCGCTGGCCGGCGTGCCCGTGGCCGTGAAGGACAACATCGTCACCCGCGGGCAGCCGACCACGGCCGCCTCCCGCATGCTCGAGGGCTGGCTCAGCCCGTACGACGCCACGGTGGTGGCCCGCCTCCGCGAGGCCCGCCTGCCGATCCTCGGCAAGACCAACCTCGACGAGTTCGCGATGGGCGGCTCCACCGAGCACTCCGCGTTCGGCATCACCCGCAACCCGTGGGACGGGGACCGCGTGCCCGGCGGCTCGGGCGGCGGGTCGGCGGCCGCCGTCGCCGCCTTCCTGGCCCCCTTCGCCCTCGGCTCGGACACGGGCGGATCCGTCCGTGAGCCCGCCGCGTTCACCGGCACGGTCGGCGTGAAGCCCACCTACGGCGCCGTGTCCCGGTACGGCCTGATCGCCATGGCCTCCTCGCTGGACCAGATCGGCCCCGCCGCCCGCACCGTGGCGGACGCCGCGGCGCTGCAGCAGGTCATCGGCGGCCACGACCCGCAGGACTCCACGTCCCTGGCCGACGCGCCGGCGGACCTGACCGCCGCGGCCCGCGGCCGTGACCTGGCGGGGCTGCGCATCGGCGTCGTGACGGACCTGCCGGCGGAGGCGTTCCACCCGGGCATCCGGGCCGGTTTCGACGAGCACGTCGCGGCCCTGCGTGAGGCCGGCGCGGAGATCGTGGAGGTCTCCTGCCCCAGCTTCGACGCCGCCCTCGGCGCGTACTACCTGATCATGCCCTCGGAGGCCTCCTCCAACCTGGCCCGCTTCGACGGCGTCCGCTACGGCCACCGCGTGGTGCCCGACGGCGGCGGCACGATCGAGCAGGTCATGGGCGCCACCCGCGCCGCCGGCTTCGGCGCCGAGGTCAAGCGCCGCATCATCCTGGGCACCTACGCGCTGTCCGCCGGCTACTACGACGCCTACTACGGCTCCGCGCAGAAGGTCCGCACGCTCGTGCAGGAGGACTTCGCCCGCGCCTTCGAGCAGGTGGACGTCATCCTCACGCCCACCGCGCCGACCCCGGCGTTCGAGCTGGGCGCGAAGACGGACGACCCGATGACCATGTACGTCAACGACCTCGCAACCATCCCGGCCAACCTCGCCGGCATCCCGGGCATGTCCGTGCCGGGTGGCGTCGTCGACGGGCTGCCCTACGGCCTGCAGCTGATGGCACCGGCGCGCGAGGACGCGCGCCTGTACGAGGCCGGCGCCGCGCTCGAACGCCTCGTGGCCCAGCGCCGGGGCGGGCTGGTGTGGGCCGAGGCCCCCGAGCTGGAGAAGGGCGCGCAGCGCGCCACCATTGCGACCACGGCAGGAGGCCGGGCATGAGCCACGCAGAGCAGACCATGGACTTCGCGGAGGCGATGGAGCGCTTCGACCCCGTGCTGGGCTTCGAGGTGCACGTGGAGCTGAACACCGCCACGAAGATCTTCTCCTCGGCGCCCAACGCGTTCGGCGACGAGCCGAACACGAACGTGACCCCGCTCGACCTCGGCCTGCCGGGCACCCTGCCGGTGCTCAACCGCAAGGTCGTGGAGTACGCGATCCGCCTGGGCGTGGCCCTGGACGCGCAGGTCGCCGAGACCTGCCGGTTCGCGCGGAAGAACTACTTCTACCCGGACACGCCGAAGAACTTCCAGACCTCCCAGTACGACGAGCCGATCGTCTTCGACGGCCACCTGGACGTCGAGTTGGAGGACGGTGAGGTCTTCCGCGTGGAGATCGAGCGCGCGCACCTCGAGGACGACGCCGGCAAGCTCACCCACGTGGGCGGCTCCGGGCGGATCCAGGGCGCCTCCGCGTCCCTCGTCGACTACAACCGTGCGGGCGTGCCGCTCATCGAGATCGTCACCAAGCCGATCGTCGGCGCCGGTGCGCGGGCCCCCGAGCTGGCCCGCGCCTACGTCACCGCGATCCGGGACATCGTGCAGGCCATCGACATCTCCGACGCGCGGATGGAGCGCGGCAACGTCCGTTGCGACGCGAACGTCTCGCTGATGCCCAAGGGCGCCACCGAGTTCGGCACCCGCACCGAGACGAAGAACGTGAACTCCACGCGCGCCGTGCAGCACGCGGTCACCCACGAGATCCAGCGCCAGGCCGCGGTGCTCGCCGCGGGCGGCACCGTGACGCAGGAGACCCGCCACTGGCACGAGGACACCCGCAGCACTACCTCGGGCCGCCCGAAGTCGGACGCGGACGACTACCGGTACTTCCCGGAGCCGGACCTCGTGCCCGTGCACGTGGACGCCGGGTGGGTCGAGCGCGTGCGCGCGGCCATGCCCGAGCTTCCGGCCGTGCGGAACAAGCGGCTCAAGGCCGAGTGGGGCTTCTCGGACGAGGAGTTCCGCGACGTCGTCAACGCCGGCGTCCTGGACGAGATCGTCGCGACCGTGGAGGCCGGCGCCTCCGCGGCGGCCGCCCGCAAGTGGTGGATGGGCGAGATCGCCCGCCTGGCGAACGTCCGCGAGGTCGCCGTCGCCGAGCTGGGGATCACCCCGGCGCACGTGGTGGAGGTCGAGGAGCTGATCGCCGCGAAGACGATCAACGACAAGATCGCCAAGCAGGTGCTCGGTCTGGTGGCCGACGGCGAGGGCGCCCCGAAGGAGGTCGTCGCGGCGAAGGGCCTGGCCGTGGTGTCCGACGACGGCGCGCTCACCGAGGCCGTCGACGCCGCGATCGCCGCCAACCCGGACGTGGCCGAGAAGATCAAGGGCGGCAAGATGGCCGCCGTCGGCGCCCTGATCGGCCCGGTCATGAAGGCCACCCGCGGGCAGGCCGACGCCGGCCGCGTCCGCGAGATCGTGCTGGAGCGCCTGGGCGTGTCCTGACGACCGCGCGGGCCCTCAGCCGTCCAGGGCGGTGAGGGCCCGCGCCACGCGGGGCAGGGTCTTGCGCAGCAGACGCCGCCAGGACCCCGCGGCCAGCCCGCCGACGATCGCGTCCCGGGCCGCCGCGTCGTCGAGCGTCTCCAGGGCCATCGCCCCGAGCCACACGCGGGCCCGCCGCGCCTCGGCCGCGTCCCGGGCCAGGTCGGGCACCTTCTGCTCGCCGTGCCACAACGCCAGGTAGGCGACGTTGAGGGCCGGGTCCCACGCGCACGCGAGGTCCCAGTCGAGCACACCGGCCAGCGCCCAGCGCAGCGGGGCGCGCGGGTCCTCGTCCTCGGGCACGGCACGCCAGCGCATGTTGTGCCCGGCCAGGTCGCCGTGCACGAGCGACGGCGGCACGGGCGGCGCGGCGGTCCACGTCGTCACCGCGTCCGTGAGGGCGGCCACCGCGTCCGGCCACGCCTCGGCGCCCAGCCGTGCGTCGACGTCGTGGCCCTCCCACGCCTCCAGGCGCGCGGCGACCGCCCCCGGCAGCGCCGCGACGTGCCGGGCGCGCTCCGACGTCCACGGGCCGCGGAAGGCGAACGGGCGGCCGAGGTGCGGGGCGATCCGCGGGTCGGTGACGTCCACGGCGGCGAGGTCGTCGAGGACGCCGCGCAGCACGGCCGGGTCGCCCTCGTGCGGCGGGTGCGGGCCGCCCGGGAGGAAGCGCTGCAGCACCGCGGCGCCCGGGCCCGCGGGGACGGGGTCCGAGAGGGCGACCGGGACGGTCCACGGCACGTCGCGCTCGGCCAGGGCCGAGGCGAGCCCGTCGAGGAGGGCCAGGCGCCGGGGCAGGTGCGCCGCGGGGTCCCGCTCGGGCGCCCACCGCGCGGCGGGGACGGCGCCGACCTCGTGGGCCCGCGTCATCCGGAGGACGCCGACGTCCTCGAGGACGAGCACCCGGTGGAACTGCCCGCCCTCCTCCACGGACGCCGCGGGCCAGTCGGCTGTGCGGAGCCGGCGGGCGAGGGCGGGGTCGAGGCCGGGGCGGAGGTGCTGCAGGGCGCGGTGGACCAGCTCGAGCTCGCTGGGGGCAGGCGGGGAGACCACACGACCACGCTAACCCTCCCTCCGCCCTCCTCCCGGACTTTCGAACGCGATATCGGGGGAATGGGGACTTTCGAACGGGAGATAGGCCCCACCTCACGTTCGAAAGCGCCCGGGGGCAGAGGGGGCGGCGGATACTGGAGGGCATGCCCGCCACCCCGCGCACGTCCCGCTCCCCGGCCGTCCGACCCGCCCCCGCGCTGCCCGCCCCCTCGGCGCGCACGGTGCGGTGGGAGATCGCGATCGTCCTCGGCCTCTCCCTGGGGAAGTCGGCGGTCTACGCGATCGTCCAGCTCATCGACAAGGCCACCCAGGCCCCGCTCGGCGAGCAGACCACCGTCCTCAACCCGGCCCTGGCCGACCGCTGGGCCTTCGACCTGACCTACCAGCTGCTCGGCATCGGGTTCGCGCTGGTGCCGGTGGCCCTCGTGCTGCACCTGATGCACCTGCGCGGCCGGAACCCGTTCCGGGTGCTCGGCCTCGACCTGCGCCGCCCCGGCCGCGACCTGGCCTGGGGCCTGGGCCTGTTCGCGGCCATCGGGCTGGGCACGCTCGGCGTCTACGCCGCCGGCCGGGCCCTGGGGATCACGACGGCGATCGTCGGCTCGGCGCTCGGGGAGAGCTGGTACCAGGTGCCGGTCCTGCTGCTCTCCGCGCTGCGGCACGGACTGCTGGAGGAGGTCATCGTGGGCGCCTGGCTCGTCGACCGGCTCGGGTATCTGCAGCGGCTGCGCGCCGCGGGCCTGGCGCACGATCCGGCGCCGGCCGTGCCGTCGTCGTGGGTGAGCGCCGAGGGGCTGTACCTGCCGACCCGCGTGGCGGTCGTCGTGCTCGCCCTCGCGCTGCTGCGCGGGGCGTACCACCTGTACCAGGGGATCGGGCCGGGCGTGGGCAACGCCCTGATGGGCGTGGTGTTCGTGCTCGTGTTCCTGCGGGTGCGCCGGGTGATGCCGCTGGTCATCGCGCACGCGCTGCTGGACGCCGTCGGGTTCGTCGGCTACCCGCTGCTGGCGCGGGCGGGGCTGCTCGGCTGAGCGGCCCCGCCCCCGCGCTCAGAGCGTGACCTCGCCCTTCGGGGTGCGGAAGGTGACCGAGACGATGCCCGGGGTGCCGGAGGGCGCGACGTACTCGATGTTCACGTCCTGGACCTGGCCGTCCTCGTCGTCGCCGAGCCACTCGGCGAGGCGCTCGGGGGAGCCGGCGATGTTCAGGCGCTCGATGGTGGCCTGCGGCTCGGCCGCCTGCGAGGGGTGCATGTCCTCCTGACCGTCGGCCCAGCGCAGGATGAACGGCAGCTGCGGGTCCGCGAGGGTTCCCTTGACGCCGATCTGCCGCCAGGACAGCTCCCGGCCGTCCGGGAAGCGACGGTTGCCGGGGACGGCCTCACGGCCGAGGCGGCGCTCGAACCGGCCGATGTCCGGGGTGGCCACCGCCCAGCTCATCCAGCCGCCGCCCTGCTCGGTGCGGGCGCGCACGAGCTGGCCGAACGGCGCGCTGAGGGAGGCCGGGTGGTCCAGGGCCTCGACGACCTCCAGATACTGCCTGCCCGCCATGGGGAACAGGGCGTTCTGCGTGCCGAAGCGGGGGTGGACACCGCCCTTGATCCGCTCGATGCCCAGCGTCTCGGCGATGCGGGCGACCGTGGCGTCCAGGCCCTCGGGGCCGGCGGCGTAGGACACGTGGTCCATGCGACAGGTGTGCACTGCGCTGTTCCTCTCCGTTCCCGGGCTGCCCCGGGGGTTGACCTGGTGCGAGTCGCGGGGCGTCGAGCCCTTGACGGGTCGGGCGCCCCGTGCGGAGAGCGTATCCGCGGGTGACACGCGTGACGAAATCGTGGCGGGGCGGCGGGCTACACTCGGAGGCACGGTCACGAGAGTCAGCAACAGGCCCCGGCATGCTGACCGGCAACCCTCCTTCCGCGGTGGGGTGCCCCGGGTGACGACCAGGCCGGCCCCACAACGGACGCCGGCAAGCGCGGGCCGATCCCACGGCCCCTCTCGACGGCGCCGGGTCATCTCCGGCACCTCGACGACGCCGGTTCCCGGATCGGCACGTCGGCCGGCGGGCGGGGCGGCCGGGTCCGGCCCCTGAACCCCTCAGGAGGGTCCGCCATGACCGACCAGACCACCCCGACCCCCGACGCCTGGGGCTTCTCCACCGCGCAGGTCCACGCGGGCGTCGCCGTCGGCCAGCACGCCTTCGGTGCGACCGCCCTGCCGATCTTCCAGACCACCTCGTACGACTTCCCGTCCGCCCAGGTGGCCGCGGACCGGTTCGCGCTCAAGGACCTCGACCCGCTCTACACCCGCATCGGCAACCCGACGCAGGGCCCGGTGGAGGAGAAGATCGCCGCGCTCGAGGGCGGTGTGGGCGCGCTGCTGCTGGCCTCCGGTCAGGCGGCGACGACGTTCGCGATCCTCAACCTCGCCGGCGCCGGCGACCACGTGGTCGCCTCGGCCAGCCTCTACGGCGGCACGCAGAACCTGTTCAAGCACACCCTCGCCAAGGTCGGCGTCGAGACGACGTTCGTGACCGACCCGGACGACCTCGAGTCCTGGCGCGCCGCCGTCCGGCCGAACACCACGGCGTTCTTCGGCGAGACCCTCGGCAACCCGCGCGGGGACGTCCTGGACGTGCGCGCCGTCGCCGACGCCGCCCACGAGGCCGGCGTGCCGCTGATCGTGGACAACACGCTGGCCACCCCGTACCTGCTGCGGCCCATCGAGCACGGCGCCGACGTCGTCACCCACTCCGCCACGAAGTACCTCGGCGGGCACGCCGCGGCCATCGCGGGCGTGATCGTCGACGCCGGCACGTTCGACTACGCGCAGCACGCCGAGCGGTACCCCGGCTTCAACGAGCCGGACGAGTCGTACCACGGCCTCGTCTACGCGCGGGACCTCGGGGTGGGCTCGCCGCTCGGCGCCAACCTGGCCTTCATCCTCAAGGCGCGCGTGCAGCTGCTGCGCGACTACGGCTCGGCCATCTCCCCGTTCAACGCGTTCCTGGTGAACCTCGGCCTGGAGACCCTGTCCCTGCGCATGGAGCGGCAGGTGGCCAACGCGGCCGCGGTGGCGCGCTGGCTGGAGGGCCGCGACGACGTCGAGCACGTGGTCTACGCCGGCCTGGAGTCCAGCCCGTGGCACGAGCGGGCCCAGCGCTACCTGCCGAAGGGCGCGGGCGCGTTCGTCTCCTTCGAGATCGCGGGCGGCCGCGAGGCCGGGGCCGCGTTCGTGGACGGGCTCACCCTGCACCACCACGTGGCCAACATCGGCGACGTCCGCTCGCTCGTGGTGCACCCGGCCTCCACCACCCACTCCCAGCTCACCGACGACGAGCAGCGCGCCGCCGGCGTCACCCCCGGCCTGGTGCGGCTCTCGCTCGGCGTGGAGGACATCGAGGACATCCTCGCCGACCTCGAACGCGGCTTCGCGGCCGCCGCCCGCCGCGGCGACGACGACGCGGGGGAGCGGGCATGACCGCCGTCGCCACGCGTCCGTCGCGCACCGCGCTGCCCCGCGGCGGCCGCCACCGTCTGCGGGTCGGCGAGCTGCGCACCGAGACCGGCGGGCTGCTGCCCGACGTCGAGCTGGCCTACGAGACCTGGGGCACCCTCGCCGCCGACGGCGCCAACGCCGTGCTCGTGCTGCACGCCCTCACCGGCGACGCGCACGTGGCCGCGCACGAGGAGGACCCGACGCCGGGCTGGTGGGACGCCCTCGTCGGCCCGGGCCGCGCCGTGGACACGGACCGGTGGTTCGTGGTCGCCCCCGCCATGATCGGCGGCTGCCACGGCTCCACCGGGCCCTCGACGCCCGCGCCCGACGGGCGGCCCTGGGGCTCCCGGTTCCCGTTCCTCACGCTGCGGGACGCGGTCGAGGCCGAGCGGCGCCTGGCCGACCACCTCGGGATCGGCGCCTGGCGTGCCGTGATCGGCGGATCGATGGGCGGGGCCCGCGCCCTCGAGTGGGCCGCGACCCACCCCGCGCGCGTCGCCGGGGTGGGCGTGCTGGCCGCCACCGCGGCCTCCTCCGCCGACCAGATCGCGTGGGGCCAGGCGCAGACCGCGGCCATCCGCCTCGACCCGGACTTCCAGGGCGGCGACTACTACCCCGGCCCCGGCCCCGTGGCCGGCCTGGGCATCGCCCGGCGCATCGCCCACACCACCTACCGCACGGCGGGCGAGCTCGGCCAGCGGTTCGGCCGGGAACCGCAGGGCATCGAGGACCCGTTCGGCGCCGTCGTCGGGGTGCCGGGCGGGCGCGGGCGCTACGCCGTGGAGTCCTACCTGGACCACCAGGCGGCCAAGCTCACCGACCGGTTCGACGCGAACTCCTACCTCGTGGTCACCGAGGCCCTCATGGGCCACGACGTCGGGCGCGGGCGCGGCGGCGTGGCGGCGGCGCTCGCGGACTACCGGGGCCGGGCGTTCGTGGCCGCCGTCGACTCGGACCGGCTCTACCTGCCGGCCGAGTCCGAGGCGCTCGCGGCGGCGCTGCCCGCGCGGCCGCCGGTGCACACGATCGCCTCGCCCATCGGCCACGACGGCTTCCTCACCGAATACGGCCAGGTGGCCGACACGCTCAAGCGCACCCTCGCCCTCTGAACTTTCGTTCGGGAAACGGCGGCGTGTCGCGGCACTGTCGTTCGGGAAACGGCCACCGGTCCCCGCCGGCCGGGCTCAGGGCTCGACGATGTCCAGCGGCTCGGTGTGGTCCGAGCCCTGCGGCATCGGCGCGCCGAAGAGCGGCTCGGGGACGGGGCGCTTGGCCGTGACGCCGTCGCCGGAGGAGACGCCGCGGAGGCGGCGGACCACCCACGGCGCCAGGTGCGTGCGCACCCATGCGGCGTCCGACGCGCGGGCCGCGCGCCACGTGCGCGGCGCCGGCGGGGAGAGGCGCAGGTGCTCGAGGCCGTGCTCCACGCCGAGGGTGTCCAGCACCATCGCGGCGATCGTGTGGTGGCCGAGCGCAGAGAAGTGCAGGCGGTCCTCGGCCCACATCTCCCGCCGGGCGAGGTCCTTGAGCGACCACATGTCCGGCACCAGCGCGTCGTGCCGCAGCGCGATGGTGCGCACGTTCTCGTTGTAGATCGCCACGGTGCCGCGGATGCGGCCGATGACGGGCGTGCCCTTCACGTCGGTCGCGTTGAACAGCAGCACGGTGGCGCCGTCGGAGGCCAGACGCTCGACGACGGCGTCCAACCGGACCGCGATCTCGTCCGGGTCCGCGCCGCGCAGGATGTCGTTGCCGCCTGCGCAGACGCTGATGAGGTCCGGCCGCAGGGCGAGCGCCGGCTCCACCTGGTCCTCGGCGATCTGGTCCAGCAGCTTCCCGCGGACCGCCAGGTTGGCGTAGGCCAGGTCCTCGCCGGGCGGCGTCAGGCGGGAGAGCTCCTCGGCCAGGCGGTCGGCCCAGCCGCGGTGGTAGCCGGGACGGTCCGGGTCCGGGTCGCCGATGCCCTCGGAGAACGAGTCCCCGATGGCGACGTAGCGGCGCCACGGATGGGCGGCGGGGTCGTCGACCGGGGTCGCGTCGGAGGCGTGCGGAGGCTGGGAGGAGGATGGGTTACCCACGGGTAGGATTCTGCCCGCATCGCGCGGGAGGGGTCAACCTCCGGGAGGGGCCGACCGCGCCGCTCGCTAGGCTGGCGGACGTGAACGCGAACCCCACCCCCGCCGTCGAGCCCGTCGTCCGCTGGTCCCGCCCCGAGGGCGAGCGCACCGAGGACCTGCTGATCGTCCTGCACGGCTACGGCGCGAACGAGGACGACCTGTTCGGCCTCGTCCCGCACCTGCCCGAGCACGTCACGGTGGCCGCCGTGCGCGCGCCCCTGCCCCTGCAGCCGGGCTCCCACGCCTGGTTCCCGCTCTCCCAGGACCCCGTCACGGGCGAGCTGGGCTCCACCGCCGAGCCGGTCCGCGAGGCCGTCGAGGCCCTGCACGCCTGGGTGCAGGCGGTGCGCGGGGACTTCCGCACCGTCTCCCTGCTCGGCTTCTCGCAGGGCATGGCGATGGCCACGTCGCTGCTGCGCCTGGACCCGGAGGCCTACGCGTGCACCGTGGCGCTGTCCGGCTTCGTGGTGGACCCGGAGCTCACCGAGCCGCGGCTGCGCGAGCTGTTCACCCGCGACGACGACGTCGCCCGCGTCCGACCGAAGGTCTTCTGGGGCCGCGGCCAGGAGGACCCGATCATCTCCGAGCCCCGGGTCGAGGAGACCCATGCCTGGCTGAACGCCCACGTGGACCTCATGAAGATCGTCTATGCCGGGCTCGGCCACGCGATCAACGAGCAGGAGCTGGGCCACGTGAAGGAGTACCTCGCCCACATGGTGCCGCCCCGCGGCTGACGCACCGGACACGCTCGACGACGGCGCCGCGGCCGCCCGACGGGGCGTCGGCTCAGGCCTGCCCGGCCTGGACGACGAACGCCTCGCCGGCGAACTCGACGACGTCCCCGTCGTGCAGCTGGGCGCCGCGGCGCGTCTCCACCGCGCCGTTGACGGTGACGAGCCCGTCGGTGACGACGTCGCGGGCCATGGCCCCGTCGTCCACGAGGGAGGCGAGCTTGAGCGCCTGGCCGAGGCGGATGGACTCGTCACGGATGGGCAGGGGCTGGGCGTCGGGTGCGTTCGTCTCGGTCATGGTGTCCATCATGGCCGGTAGGCTGGACGGGATCGACCGGCGCGCCGCGCCGGAACGGGCCCGCCGCGTCGAAGGCGGCCGGGTGCCGTCGTCGTCGTGATCCCCTCCCGCCCCGCCGATGAGTACGGAAGTGATGCCCCCATGGCTGCCAAGTCCCCGCTGGACAACGTCATCAACCTCGCCAAGCGCCGAGGCTTCGTGTTCCAGGCCGGTGAGATCTACGGCGGTTCGCGCTCCGCGTGGGACTACGGGCCCCTGGGCGTGGAGCTGAAGGAGAACATCAAGGCCGAGTGGTGGAAGACCTTCGTGCGCTCCCGTGAGGACATGGTGGGCCTGGACTCCTCCATCATCCTGCCGCGCGCGGTGTGGGAGGCCTCCGGCCACGTCGAGACCTTCACCGACCCGCTCGTGGAGTGCACCCAGTGCCACAGGCGCCACCGCCAGGACCACCTGCTCGAGGCGTTCGAGGCCAAGAAGGGCCGGCCGGCCGAGGGCATGGCCGAGATCGTGTGCCCGGACTGCGGCACCCAGGGCGCCTGGACCGAGCCGCAGCTGTTCTCGGGCCTGGTCAAGACCTACCTCGGCCCCGTGGACAACGAGGAGGGCCTGCACTACATGCGCCCGGAGACGGCGCAGGGCATCTTCGTGAACTTCCTCAACGTGCTGGGCGCGGCCCGGAAGAAGCCGCCGTTCGGCATCGGCCAGATCGGCAAGGCGTTCCGCAACGAGATCACCCCGGGCAACTTCATCTTCCGCACCCGCGAGTTCGAGCAGATGGAGATCGAGTACTTCGTGCCGCCGGCCGAGGCGAAGCAGCACTTCGACCGCTGGGTCGAGGACTGCTGGGACTGGTTCATCGACCTCGGCATCGACCCCGCGCACCTGCGCCGCCTCGACGTGCCCGCGGAGGACCGTGCGCACTATTCGGACGGCACCATCGACCTCGAGTACGACTTCGGCTTCACCGGCGGCGACGGCTGGGGCGAGCTGATGGGCATCGCGAACCGCACCGACTACGACCTGGGCCAGCACACGACGCACTCCGGCACGAAGATGCAGTACTTCGACCAGGCGAACAACGAGCACTACACCCCGTACGTGATCGAGCCGTCCTTCGGCCTGACCCGCGCCATGATGGCGTTCCTCGTGGACGCCTATGCCGAGGACGAGGCCCCGAACGCCAAGGGCGGCGTGGACGTGCGCACCGTGCTCAAGCTGGACCCGCGCCTGGCCCCGGTCAAGGCCGCCGTGCTCCCGCTGTCGAAGAAGCCCGAGCTGCAGCCGGCCACCCAGTCCCTCGCGGCGGAGCTGCGCACCCTCTGGAACATCGAGACGGACGACTCCGGCGCGATCGGCCGTCGCTACCGCCGCCAGGACGAGATCGGCACCCCGTTCTGCATCACCGTGGACTTCGACACCCTCGAGGACCAGGCCGTGACCATCCGCGAGCGGGACACCATGGCCCAGGAGCGCGTGGCGCTGTCCCAGGTGAAGTCCTACCTGCTGGAGCGCCTGGTCAAGTGAGCGGGGACGTGACGGGAGCGGCCGGGGCCGCGGGGCATGACGACGGCGGCGCGCTGTTCGACTCCGCCGCGGTCGCCGACGGGGAGATCGTGCTGCGTCCCTGGCGGCCCGGGGACGACCTGGCCCTGCTCGAGGTGTGGGGCGACCCGGCCAACGCGCAGCAGCACCAGGACCGGGCGATGCTCGCCGAGGACGCGGAACGGCCCTGGCGCCGCGCGCTCGTGGCCGAGGACGCCGGCGTGCCGGTGGCGGCCGGCGTCGTCTACGCCTCGTCCGTGCACCCGCGGCGGCTGTGGCTGTACGTCGAGACCGCGGCCGCCGAGCGGCGCCGGGGCATCGGCCGGGCGCTCGTGGCGGCCCTGCGGGGGCTCGCCGCGGAGGCGCATGCCGCCGGCACCATCCCGACGACGGCCCTGAAGGCCCGGTTCGCCAAGGACGCCCTGGTGCCCGGCGTGGCCGGCGCCGACCCGCAGACCGAGGCCGACGGTGCGACGGGCCGCCCGCCCGTGGACACGGAGGCCGTGCGGTCCCAGACCGCCGCACTGGCCGCCGGCACCGAGGCGTTCCTCGTGGCCCAGGGCTTCACCCCCGTGCAGCGCTCCCGCCGCGTCGCGATCGCCCCGGGGGCCATCGGCCTGCCGGATGTGCGCGGGGAGGAGCACCCGGACGGCGTGGTCCTCGAGGAGGCCTCGACCGGCTCCGTCGAGCTGACGCAGGCGGTCGCCGCGTTCTATGACGCCGTGCACGCGTGGGACCCGTCGACCCTGAGCGTCGGGGCCGCCCAGCAGCTGCTGCTGGGCCCGGCCACCGGGGCCGCGGGCGCCGTCGTGCTCCGCGACGCGCCGAAGGCCGAGGGCGGGCGCATCCGCGCGTTCGCGGTGTCCTACACCCCGGAGCGCCAGGACGCGCCGGCCGATGTGCTCGTGGGCTGGGATCCGGAGCTGGGGGAGGAGGACGCGCTGCAGGCCGTGGCCGACCTGCTCGCCCTGCTCGTGGCCCAGTACCCCGTGCAGATCGAGGTGGACGAGGCGATGGCCCCGCTGGAGCGGATCGTGGACGGGCTCATCGGCGGCAACGCGGCGCGGACGCTGGTGGACACGTACGTGTTCGTGGACGACGCGCCGGGCGCGTGAACCGGGCGGCCGTAGCGGACCGCCGGCGCACCCGCACCCTGCGGGGCACCGTCCTGGCGGTGGCCCTGCTCAACGGCGCCTACCTGGTGGTCGAGATCATCCTGGCGGTGGGGATCGGCTCGGTGGCCCTCGTGGCGGACTCCGTCGACTTCTTCGAGGACTTCGCCGTCAACCTGCTGATCTTCGTGGCGCTCGGGTGGACGGCGGCCCGGCAGGCGGTCATCGGCAAGGTCATGGCCGGGATCATCGTGCTGCCGGCCGTGGCGGCGCTCGTCATGGCGGCCACGAAGATCGGCGACCCCGAGCCGCCGGCCGCGGGCGTGCTGCTGGGGGCGGCCGTCGGCTCGCTCCTCGTGAACATCGTGTGCGTGGTCCTGCTGGCCCGCGTCCGCGTCGACGGCGGCTCCCTCACCCGGGCGGCCTGGCTCGCGGCGCGCAACGACCTCGTGGCCGGCGTCGTGCTGATCGCCCTGTCCGGGATCACGGTGCTGACGGCGTCGGGCTGGGCGGACATCATCGTGGGCGTGCTTCTCGTGCTGCTCAACGGCTCCGCCGCCAAGGAGATCTGGGAGGCCGCGACCGAGGAGCACCTGGCGGCCCAGGCCCTCGCCGGCGAGGTCGACGACGACTGAGCGGTTCCTACGGGGCGGCGGGCAGCCGGGCGGCGAGCACCGCCCCGACGGCGGCCAGGCCCAGGAACACCGTCAGCGCCGGTGCAAGACCGACGGCGCCGGCCAGCGCCCCGACCGCCGGGCTGAGCCCAACCCCGGCCAGCCGCATGCACCAGCTCGTCACCGCCAGCCCGGTCTGCGGCCGGAGCCCGGGCGCCTCGTCGCCGAGCGCATAGGCCACGGGCACCACCACGGCGCAGCCGAGCCCCGCCAGGGCCAGCCCCGCGAACGCGGCAGGCACGGCCACCGGCTCGGGCAGCGGCGCCAGGGCCAGCCCCAGCCCCACGACGATGGCGCCCAGCCCCGCCGTCAGCGCCCCGCGGCGTCCCAGGGCGGTGAGGGTTCGGTCGCCCGCGAGGCGTCCGACGAACTGCGCGCCCAGCAGCGTCGACGCGCCGAGCACCGCCGCGGCCGGATCCAGGCCGCGCTCCGTGATCAGGAACAGGGTGGCCCACGCGTTGCCGAACTCCTCCACGCCGAACCCGGCCATCGCGATCACCACGGCGGGGACGAGCACGGCCACGGCGGCGCGGCGGGGGAGGGCTTGGGCGGCCGGGGCAGGCGGCGTGGACGTCTCCGACGGTGCGGGTGACTGATCCGCGGCGCCGCGGGCGGACGCCGAGTCCACGGGAGCCTCCGCCAGGAACAGGCGCCGGACCCCCAGCAGTACCGCGACGCACACGGCGCCGTTGAGCCCCAGGTGCAGGGCCGCGGGGCCGCCCACGGTGATGACCGCCGCACCGAGCCCGGCACCAGCGGCCGCTCCGAGGCTCCAGCCGGCGTGCATGGTCGTGAGCACGGGCCGGGCCAGCCGGGTCTACACCTGCAGGCCCTGCGCGTTCTGGGCGGTGTCCACGACGGCGTCGAGCACGCCCGAGGCCACGACGAGGCCCGCGAAGACCCACAGCAGCCAGGCCGCGGCCGTGCCCGCACCGTGCCCGGCCCCCGCGCCCGCCCCGGCGGCGTCGAGGACGAGACCGGCCGCCGTCGTGAGCAGGGCGATGGCCACGCTGCCGGCGAGCATGACGCGGCGGGCGCCGAACCGGCGCAGGATCGGGGCGGGCAGGGGCCCGGCGAGCGTGCCGTCCACGGCGAGCGCGATGACGAGCAGGCCGAACGCGGCCGGGTCCAGGCCGAACGCGGCCTTGGCCTCCGGGTAGTGCGGGATGAGCGCGCCGAGCAGGGCGCCGTTCGTCGCGAAGGCGGCGGTGACGGCCCAGCGCGCGCGACGGGCTCGGGTGAACCCGTCGGCGGCCGGAACGTGCGGCGGGGCCTCGCTCATGCATCCCAGCCGAGCAGGCGCCAGACCTCCGCCCAGCCGGCGAAGATCTTCGCGTTGTACTCGACCCCGAGCTGGTTGGGGTTGGCGAACAGGACCCAGTCGGCGGCGGCGACGGCGTCGTCGGCGGCGAGCTTCTCCGCGACCTCCTCGGCGGACCCGGCATAGGTCGGGCCGGAGCGGGCGGCGCCGCCCTCGAGCATGCCGGAGGAGTCGCGCGAGGCCCGCTCCCGGCCGAAGTACAGCTCGTCCTCCCGGTCCTGGATGACGAACGCGGAGCGCGTGACCGCCGTGCGGCCCGGACCGGCGTGGCCGGCCGCGGCGAAGGCCTCCCGGTAGCGCGCGATCTGGTCGGCCTGCTGGACGTGGAAGGGGCGGCCGTCGTCCTGCAGGAGCAGGGTGGAGGAGAGCATGTTGTAGCCGTCCGTGGCGGCGCCGGCCACCGAGCCCACGGAGCCGGACCCCCACCAGATGCGGTCCGCGAGCCCGGGGGAGTGCGGCTCGATCCGCAGCGGCTGCGAGCTGTGCGCCCAGCCGGAGGTGAGGTCCGGCGTCGCGATGCCCTCGCCGCGCACGGCCGAGAGGAACCGGCGTCCGCGCTCTCGGGTCACGTCGGCCCAGGTCTGCCCCTCGTCGAGGGCGTAGCCGAACTGCGCCTGGCCGTCGAGGGCGGCCTCGGGTGAGCCGCGGGAGACGCCGAGCTCGAGCCGGCCGCCGGAGATGAGGTCCGTGGTGGCCGCGGCCTCGGCCATGTACAGGGGGTTCTCATACCGCAGGTCGATCACGCCGGTGCCGAGGCTGATCCGCTCGGTGCGGGCGGCCATCGCGGCGAGGATCGGGAACGGCGAGGAGAACATCCGCTGGAAGTGGTGGACGCGCAGCCAGGCGCCGTCGAGCCCGGCGTCCTCGGCGGCCACGGCCATGGCGACGACGTCGTCGAGGGCCTGCCGCGCGTCCGGTTCGGCGCCGGGACGGTGGATCCAGTGGCCGAAGTTGAGGAAGCCGAGGTGCTTGCGGGTCATGCCGGGTGCAACCGCGGGGCGGGCGGGGCTGTTCCCGGTGCTCGTCTGACCGCCGGCCGGCGACATCACCTGCGGGCAGACCCGCGGAGATGTCGCTGCGGAGCGGTCGATCGTCGCGGCGTCCGCCATACTGGCGGGCATGAGTGAGCAGTGGAGCGAGAAGGACATCGAGCTGGCGAACCGGCTCTTCGACATGGCGCGTGACGGGGACACGGCCCAGCTGAAGGCGTACCTGGACGCCGGGGTGAGCACGCGCCTGCGCAACCACGCGGGCGACTCCTTCCTCACGCTCGCCGCCTATCACGAGCACCCGGACACGGTGGCGATGCTGATCGAGGCCGGCGCCGAGATCGAGCACGCCAACGATCGCGGCCAGCGCGCCCTGACCTGCGCCACGTTCAAACGGGATGTCGCCTCGATGCGGCATCTGCTCGCGGCCGGTGCGGACCCGGACGCGGGCACCCCCTCGGCGCGTCAGACCGCTCAGATGTTCGCCGGTGCTGACCTGCTGGCGGTGCTCGACGGCGGGGACGCGGCGCCGGCGTCGGAGGCCTGACCCGCCGGGAGGACGGTCTGCCCGTCCCGGCGGGGTGCCTCTGCGATCGCCTCCCAGCGGGCCTCGTCGTGGGGCACGGTGACGCGGGTGCCGGGCGGAATGGAAGAATGGGGTCCGACATGACTTCTTCCCACACCCTCCCCGCCGCGGCGGCGGTCGACGGCGCCCCCGACGTCGTCGACCCCCACGCAGCGCACTACGCCAAGTCCGCCGGTGCGGGCCGCCGCATCACCGACGACGATCAGCTCCACGAGGCCCGCCACCCCGCCCCGACGACGGACCGCCTGGCCCTGCCCCCGCTGCGGCTGGGGCCGCTGACCATCGACGTCCCCGTGGTGCTCGCCCCGATGGCCGGCATCACCAACACGGCGTTCCGCCGCCTGTGCCGCGAGTACGGTGGCGGCCTCTACGTCAACGAGATGGTCACGGCCCGCGCGCTGGTCGAGCGGAAGCCCGAGTCGATGCGGATCATCCAGCACGACCCGGACGAGGTGCCCCGCTCCGTGCAGCTCTACTCCGTGGACCCGGTCACCACCGGCGCGGCGGTGCGGATGCTGGTCGAGGAGGACCGCTGCGACCACATCGACATGAACTTCGGCTGCCCCGTGCCCAAGGTGACCCGCCGCGGCGGCGGCTCGGCCCTGCCGTGGAAGTCGGAGCTGTTCGCCTCGATCGTGAAGGCCGCCGTCACCGAGGCGGCCAAGAAGGACATCCCGGTGACCGTGAAGATGCGTCGCGGCATCGACGAGGACCACCTGACCTTCCTCGACGCCGGCCGCACGGCCCGCGACCTCGGCGTCGCCGCCGTCGCCCTCCACGGCCGCACCACCCGCCAGTTCTACTCGGGGACCGCCGTGTGGGACGACATCGCCCGGCTGCGCGAGGCCCTGCCGGACATCCCCGTGCTCGGCAACGGCGACATCTGGTCCGCGGAGGACGCCATCGCGATGGTCGAGCGCACGGGCGTGGACGGCGTCGTGATCGGCCGCGGCTGCCAGGGAAGGCCCTGGCTGTTCGGGGATCTGCAGGCCGCGTTCGAGGGCCGCCAGGACCGGTTCCACCCGACCCTGGGCATGGTCGCGGACACGCTGTACCGCCACGCCGAGCTGCTCGTGGACACCTTCGGCGGCGACGAGCTCAAGGCGCTACGGGACATCCGCAAGCACGTGGCCTGGTACTTCAAGGGCTACCCCGTGGGCTCGGAGATCCGCACCGCCCTGGCGACCGTCCCGGACCTGGCCACGCTGCGCGAGATCCTCGCCCGCGTGGACCGGGACCAGCCCTACCCGGGCGAGGCCGCCGAGGGCCCGCGCGGCCGGGCCGGCGCCCCCAAGCGCCCGCACCTGCCGGACGGCTGGCTCGACTCCCGCGAGCTCAATGCCGAGCAGCAGGCCATGATCGCGGCCGCCGAGCTGGACGTCTCCGGTGGCTGAGCCCACGACGCCGGAGCCCGCCGCCGGAGTGCCCGCCGCGCCGTCGTCGCCCTGGACCGGCGCCGCCCACCAGCCGGTGCTGTTCGGCCCCGAGGGCCGGCCCCCGTATGCCGGCCGCGCCGTGCAGACCCCCGGCTACACGCCGTGGGACCGGGAGCGGTGGCTGCCCGAGCCGCCCAAGTCCTCGTACCGCTCGGACTTCGAGCGGGATCGTGCCCGCGTGCTGCACTCCGCGGGCCTGCGCCGGCTGGGGGCCAAGACCCAGGTGGTCGCCCCGGACGCGGACGACTTCGCCCGCACCCGCCTGACGCACTCGCTCGAGGTGGCGCAGGTGGGGCGTGAGCTCGGCCGGTCGCTGGGCTGCGACCCCGACCTCGTGGACACCGCCTGCCTGTCCCACGACCTCGGCCACCCGCCCTTCGGGCACAACGGGGAGAAGGCGCTCGACGCGCTCAGCGAGGACGTCGGCGGCTTCGAGGGCAACGCCCAGACCCTGCGCCTGCTGGCCCGCCTCGAGCAGAAGAAGCTCTTCGCGGACGGCTCCTCCGCGGGCCTGAACCTCACGCGCGCCGCCCTCGACGCCGCATGCAAGTACCCGTGGACCCGTGAGGACGCCCCGCTGCGCCCCGACGGCACGCGTTCGCGCAAGTTCGGCGTCTACGAGGACGACCTGCCCGTGTTCCGCTGGTTCCGCGCCGGGGTGTCCGGCACGCGCACGTCCATGGAGGCCCAGGTCATGGACCTCGCGGACGACATCTCCTACTCCGTGCACGACGTCGAGGACGGCGTGGTCAACGCCGTGTTCCAGCTCAAGTGGCTGGCCATCCCGGAGCATCGGCAGCGCGTCGTGGAGACCACCCGCCAGTGGTACCTGCCGCACACGGACCCGGCCGAGGTCGACGCGGCCCTGGCCCGCCTCGAGGCCACCGACGTGTGGGTCTCCGAGATGGACGGCTCCCGGCGGGCACTCGCGGCGATGAAGGACATGACGAGCCAGCTGATCGGCCGGTTCTGCAGCGCCGCCTTCGACGCCACGCGCCAGGTGTTCGGCAACGAGCCGCTCACCCGCCACGGCGCCGACGTCGTGGTGCCCGAGGAGACGGAGACCGAGATCGCCGTGATGAAGGGCATCGCGGCGGCCTACGTGATGACCGCCGAGCAGCGCCAGCCGCTCTACGCGCGGCAGCGCGAGGTGCTCGCGGAGCTCGTGGCGCTGCTCGACGCGACGGGGGACCGGTACCTCGAGCCGATGTTCACGTTCGACTGGGCGCAGGCCCCCGACGACGCCGCCCGGCGGCGCGTGGTGATCGACCAGATCGCCTCGCTCACCGATTCGACCGCCGTCGAGTGGCATCACACGCTGGTGCAGGGCGCGGAGTTCCGGCGCGTCTGGCTCTGACCGGCGGGTCCAGCAGCGCGGGAAGCACCGCGCCGGCGGGACCCCGCAGGACGTGCGTGGCCGCGCCGCTCAGCTCGGTCTCCACCGGGTTGACCTCGACGACGGCGGCCCCGGCCCCCAGCGCCACGAACGGCAGGGACGCCGCCGGCTGGACGATGCCCGAGGTGCCGACGACGACGCACAGGTCGCAGTCCTCGAGCGCGGCGAACGCGCGGTCCCAGGGCTCGGCCGGCAGCATCTCCCCGAACCACACGATCCCCGGGCGGATCAGCCCGTCCCCGCACACGGTGCAGGCCGGCGGTGCCTCGTGGAGCATCGCCTCGAGGTCGGCCTCGGAGCCGGCCGTCGCCTCGTCCGCGGGCGCGCCCGGGTCGACGTCGGCGGGGGCCCCGCAGTCGGCGCAGCGGTGCTCGAACAGGGAGCCGTGCAGGTGCGCGAGGACCCGGGCGCCGGCGCGCTCGTGCAGATCGTCCACGTTCTGGGTGACCACCTCCAGGCCGGGCGTGCGCCGCTGCCAGGCGGCGACGGCGTCGTGCCCGGGATTCGGCCGACGGGCCCGCACCATCCGGGCCCGCCACCGGTACCAGGACCACACGAGCGCGGGATCCGCGAGGAACGCCTCCTCCGTGGCGAGCTCCTCCGCGGAGAACCGCTCCCACAGGCCGGTCTGGGCGTCGCGGAACGTGGGGATGCCGGACTCGGCGCTCATCCCCGCCCCGGAGAGCACCACGGGACGCTCGGCGGCGGCCACGAGCGCGCGGACGGCGTCCAGCGCGTCAGGGTCGAGGTCGGGGGCGGAGGCGGCGAGGACGGGGTGCGGATCGGCCATGTCCCCAGCCTAGGCAGGCGGCACGGGTGGGCGCCCCCCTCGTTTGGGGGCGGTTTGCGGCGTTATTCCGTCGGAATACCGCCGAATATCGCCCCCGGACCACGGTGTGGGGTCAGGCGACGTCGGGCGCCGTCGTCGGCAGGCCGGTGCCGGCGGCGCGGGCGAGGGCCCGGCGCAGGCCGCGGGCCTTGAGGAGGACCTCGTCGTGCTCGGCGGCCGGGTCCGAGTCCGCGACGATCGCCCCGCCGGCCCCCACGGACCAGCGGCCCCCGGCGAGCACGGCTGTGCGGATCACGACGGACAACGACGTCGTCCCGTCCGCGCTCAGCATCCCCAGCGTCCCGGAGTAGACCCCGCGCGGGGACGCCTCCCACGCGGCCAGCAGCTCGACGCTGCGTCGCTTCGGCGCGCCCGTCATCGACCCGCCGGGGAACAGCGACCGCACCACGTCCACGGGCTCGACGCCGGCCCGTGCCGTGCCCGTGACGGTGGAGACGAGCTGGTGGACGCTCGCGTAGCTCTCCACCGCCATGAGGGAGGGCACCTGCACGGAGCCGGGCTCGCACACCCGGGAGAGGTCGTTGCGCAGCAGGTCCACGATCATGAGGTTCTCGGCGCGCGTCTTGGGGTCGGCGGCGAGCGCGTGGGCGGCCTCGGCGTCCGCGACCGGGTCCGGCAGGCGGGCGGCGGTGCCCTTGATCGGCTTGGTGCTGTACCGCCCGTCCCGACCGGAGAGGAATCGCTCGGGGGAGGCCGAGACCACGGCCCACCGGCGGGCGCCCGTGCCGTGCTCCAGCAGCGCCGCGTACGGGGCCGGCTGGTGCGCGGCGAGCTCGTGGAACAGGACCAGCGGGTCCACGCGAAGCCCGGGATCGGCGTCGAAGCGGGTGGTCAGGCACAGCTCGTAGGAGTCGCCGGCATGCAGCGCGGCGCGGCAGCGGGCGATCTGCTCGGCGTACGCCGCCCAGTCCTCGCGCCACGTGCCCGGCGCCTCCTCATCGGCCCGGGGTTCCGGGCCGGCGTCCTCCGGGGGCGGCACGACGGCGTCACCCGCCGCCGTCTCGAGATCGCGGCGGGCCGCGGCGAGGGCACGGCGCACGTCCGCCGCCCAGCGGTCGGCCCCGGCCTCGGCGGCGGTCGGGTCGAGGGAGACGACGCAGCAGTGCAGCACCCCGGCCGCGTGGTCGGCCACGGCGTAGCGGGAGGGGCGCACCCAGAACTGCGCGGGCAGGGCTGCGGGGTCCTCGGGTCGGGGTGAGGGCGGGGACACCCCCAGATCCGCCAGGCCGAGTTCGTAGCCGAGCCAGCCGACCAGGCCGCCGCGCAGGGGCAGTCCCTCGCCGCCGACCACCGGCCGGGGTGCGGCCGCGGCCGCGAGGTCCGCCCACGCGCGGTCCGGATCGGCGGGGTCGTCGTGCCGGACCAGGCGCGGGCCGGGGGAGGGCACGCGACCCTGCTCCTCGCCGAGCACGTCCAGGCCGTCGCCCGCCACGGACCAGCGCGCCTCGGCCGGGTCCGGCAGGGCCGAGTCCAGCCAGAACGACGCCGCCCCGCGCACCACCGCGTGCGCGTACACCGCGGCCACGGCGGTCGCCGCCGTGTGTCCGGCCGCCGCGAGCGCCGCGGCGTCGAGCGTGCGCACGGCCACGTGCAACGGGGTGGCAGCGGCCTCGGACGGTGCGGGGGCGGTGGGCATGGCCCCCAGCGTAGGGGTCAGCCCCCGCCCGGATCGCTCCGTACGCTGGCGGCATGCCGTCCTCCCCGCCCCGCCGCGCCCTGGTCGCCGCGCTGCTCGTGGGCGTGCTCCTCGTGCTGCTGGCCCCGTGCGTGGACTACGTCATCGCGTTCACCGCGCTCGCGGGCGGGGCGGCCGAGCGGCTGCTGGCGGCGGCTCCACTGCTCATGCTCGTCCAGCTGGTCGTGCTGCCCGTCCTGCCCGTGCTGCCCGTGCTGCTGCGCGTCGTCGCCGGCGAGGCGGCGGTGGCCGTGGTCGACGCCGGGCCGTTCGTCCGTGCCCTGGTCTTGCTGATCCTGGCGCCGCTCGCGCTCGCGGCGCTGCTCCAGTGGGGTGCGGTGCGCGGCCGCGGTGGGGTGCGGGTTCACGGCGGCGATGGTCCCGCTCATGGTCGTCACGCTGTTCACGGTGGTCGCCTCGCAGATCCGCGGGGCGGGGGAGCGGTTGCCCGCACTGGCCGCCGTCGTGCCCCTGTTCGCGGCGTTCGCCGCCGTGATGGTGGCCCTCGGCGTGGTGGCTGCGCGGTGGGCGCGTCTCGACGTGCCCGCAGGACGGGCGCTCGTGTTCTCGGGCGTGACGCGGAACTCCCTGGTCGTGCTGCCGCTGGCGTTGGCCCTGCCGGCGAGCCTGGACCCGGCCCCGCTCGTGGTGGTGACGCAGACGCTCGTGGAGCTCGGGGCGATGGTGAGCCTCGTCCGGCTGGTGCCCCGGCTGCTGCCGCTGCACGGGCAGTCCGCGGGGGCGGGCGCGGGTCGAACCGTGACCTGACCGCCCAGAATGTTGCCTTACCGTGACCGGAATCACGGTCGCGCGTCGCTATGGTGGGCGACATGAGCCTCTCGTTCGTGTCCTCGGCGCGCCGCCGTCACGGTGGCCTGGCTTCGGCCGCGCTGTTCCATCCGCTGGTCGAGGCGGCCACCGGCGCGTTGCCCGTGATCGACCCCGCGACCGGACGCCCCATGTCCGAGGCAGCGGGCGCGGCGCGGACCGAAGCGCCCCGCGCGGCGGGGACCGGTCCTGCACAGGCCGCAGCGGATGCCGAGCCGTCCACGGAGGCCGGTTCCGCTCGGGGCTGACCGCCCCGCCCCGTCCCTAGAATGGTCCGCATGGCTGGACTGATCGTGCGCAAGGACATCGACCTCGTCCGCGAGCGCACGGATCTGAAGGCCGTCGTGGAGGAGTTCGTCACCCTGCGCCCGGCGGGCGTGGGCTCATTCAAGGGGCTGTGCCCGTTCCACGACGAGCGGACGCCGTCGTTCCACGTGCGCCCCGGCGTGGGCACCTACCACTGCTTTGGCTGCGGCGCGCACGGGGACGTCATCAGCTTCCTGATGGAACTCGAGCACACCACCTTCACGGAGACCGTGGAGCGACTGGCGTCCCGCGTGGGGGTGGAGCTGCACTACGAGGACGGCGGCACCGGCCCGGACAAGGCGGAGACGGGGCGCCGTCGTCGCCTGTTCGAGGCGAACAAGGTGGCGGACGAGTTCTTCCGTCGTGCCCTCGGCTCGCCCGAGGCGCAGGCCGCCCGCGACTTCCTCACCCAGCGGGGATTCACACAGGAGCACGCGGCGCAGTTCGGCCTCGGATACGCCCCGCAGGGGTGGTCGCATCTGCTGGACCACCTCCGGCAGAAGGGGTTCCGGGACGAGGAGCTGCGCGCCTCCGGGCTGGTGTCCGAGGGACAGCGCGGCCTGTACGACCGGTTCCGCGGTCGCCTGCTCTGGCCCATCCGGGACATGACCGGCGCGACCATCGGCTTCGGCGCGCGCAAGCTGTACGACGACGACCCCGGGCCCAAGTACCTCAACACCCCCGAGACGCCGCTCTACAAGAAGTCGCAGGTGCTCTACGGGATCGACCTGGCCAAGCGGACCATCGCCAAGGAGCGTCAGCTGGTGCTCGTCGAGGGCTACACGGACGTGATGGCGGCCCACCTGGCCGGCGTCGGGACGGCGGTGGCCACGTGCGGCACCGCGTTCGGCGCGGACCACATCAAGGTGGCCCGCCGCCTGATCTCCGACGACGGCACGGGCGGCGAGGTGATCTTCACCTTCGACGGCGACGAGGCCGGGCAGAAGGCCGCGCTCAAGGCGTTCGACGAGGACCACCGCTTCCTCGCCAAGACGTTCGTGGCCGTGGAGCCCAGCGGCATGGACCCGTGCGATCTGCGCATGCAGAAGGGCGACGAGGCGGTGCGCGCGCTCATCGCCTCGCGGCGGCCGCTCTTCGAGTTCGCGATCCGGGCCGGGCTCAAGGACTACGACCTCGACACCGTGGAGGGCCGCGCCGGCGCCCTGCGCCATGCCGCTCCGATCGTGGCGGGCATCAAGGACGCCGTCCTGCGTCCCGGTTACGAGCGGGAGCTGGCCGGCTGGCTCGGCCTCGACCCGAACGCCGTGCACCGCGCCGTGGCCGCGGCCGGGCGCGCGCCGCGGCGGGGGCCCGAGCCCGAGGCGCGGCCGGCCCCGGCGGACGACGGGCAGGCGATCGGGCCCACGGGCCGCCACGGGGAGGCTGCCGCCCCGGCGCCGCGGATCGTGGTGCCGGTGGATCCGCGCGACCCCGTCGCCCGCCGCGAGCGGGAGTCCCTCGAGGTGGTGCTGCAGCATCCGACCCTGCTCTCCGCGGAGCAGTGGACCGCGCTGTACGCCGCCCGCTTCACGGTCCCGCAGTACGCCGCCGTCCACCAGGGCGTGAAGATGGCCGGGTCGGCGGGGGCGACGCCGCAGCGCTGGGTCGACGCCGTGCGGGACGCCGTGCCCCAGGAGGTGGCCGGCGTCGTGTCCGAGCTGGCCGTCCGCGACCTGCCCGCCCGCACTCCCGAGGATGTGGACCGGTACTGCCGGGACATCATGAACCGCCTGTTCGCCCTGCAGATCGTGCACCGCAAGGAGGAGCTGCTCGGGCGACTGCAGCGGCTCGGCCCCGAGGGCGACCCCGCCGAGTTCACCCGCCTCAACAGCGAGCTCATGGAACTGGAGGCGCGCCGCCGGGCCCTCCGCGCCGACGACTGACCCCCACCCGTTTTCGTTCGGGAAACGGCGGCTCCAGGCGCGTTGTCGTTCGGGAAACGGCGGCCCGTCGGCCGCGCGGCGTCAGCGCTCGTCGACCGTGAGCACCTCACCGGACGTGGCGTCGATCTCGACCTCGGGGCCGTCCGCGCCGTCTTCGCGGTCGAACTCGACCTCCCACTGGAGGGTGCCGTTGTCGTCGTCCAGGTCCATCTCGTCCAGGGTCACCCCGTCACGGCCCTCCCGGGCGGTGTCGAGGGCTTGCTTGGCGGTGACCTCGGCCTCCTTCGCCTTCTGGACGTCCTCGGAATCCGACTCGCGGTCGGTCTCGGTGATGTCGCCGTCGGCGGTGACGTCCAGCTCCTTCACCTCCTCGCCCACCACGACGTCGACCTCCCAGGTCGTGTCATCGTCGTTGGCATCCACCGCGACGATGATGCCGTCGGCGTACTTCTCCAGGACCGCGTCGATCACCGCGTAGGCGGGCTCGTCGGCCTGGCCGGTGGCCGAGCCGCTGCCGGCCGCGGCGGCCGTCGACGAGGCCGAAGCGGAGGAGGCTGATGACGACGCCGAGCCCGACGCGTCGTCCGTGGTGGGGGTGCTCGCCACCGCCGAGGAGGCGTCGACCCCCGGCGAGGCGGAGCCGTCGTCGCCGTTGTCGGAGGTGGTGCCGCAGGCCGCGAGGGCGAGCGCGGCCAGCACGCCCGTGCCGGTCAGGGCGGTCTTGCGCGTGAGGGTCGTGATGGTCATGGACACGTCTCTCCTTCGGGTCCGTTCCTGATGGTTCTGGGAATGTCCTCGCACCATAGGCCCGCCGGAGCCGTGCCTGGCAAGGGCCCGGTCCCCGGGCGTGGGCAGGACGACGACGGCGCCCCGCGGCCGGGTGGCGCGCAGGCAGGGGCTCTGGTAGAGTTCCATCCGTTGTCCGAACGGCTCCGGCGGTTCGCGGCACATTCCCCCGTAGCTCAACGGCAGAGCATTCGACTGTTAATCGAAGGGTTGTTGGTTCGAATCCAACCGGGGGAGCCGAGCAGAGGCCCCTGCACCGACCATGTCGGTGTGGGGGCTTCTTCGTGCCTGGAGGATGACCGGGCCGAGCAGTTCCGCGAGCGTGATGTCGAAGACCTCCGCGATGGTGGCCAGCTCCTCCAACGTAAAGGCCACCCGCGCGCGGAGCCGGTGTGAGATGCCGCTCTGTGAGACGCCGAGCGCCGCTGCTAGGTCTGCCTGGCGTTTGCCGGAGCGGGCGAGCCAAGCACGCACCTCTGCGGCGACCATCGAATTGAAATCCGAGCCGCTCTCCTCGTTCGAGTTCGTCATGGGCAAGACCCTATGGCTCAGGCGAACGGCGCACAAGGTCAGAGAAAAAAAGTTGCGATGACCGCAAGGCAAGGGCTGGGCATATATGCGCACAGCGCATACAGTGTGGGCCATGAGCAATCACACCCGTTGCGTCAGGTCGAACCTGGCAGCCGAAATCAGTAGACGAGACCTAACCCAGGCCCGCGCAGCGGCACTGGCCGGCCTCACCCCGGACGGTCTTTCCAAGCGGATGTCCGGGCAGGTCGAATTCCGCCTAGGCGAGCTGCTGGAGCTCGCCCGTGTCCTGGGCGTGCCGTTCGCGACGTTGGTAGCCGGCATCGATGCTGCAGATGAACAGCTGGCCGAGGCATGAACGGCTATTCACTTCAGCTGGCCTACACCCCAGAGGCGGCGCGAGAAGTCACAGACCAGATCAAGACCGGCCTGGAGTCCGTGTACCACCTGATCCGGTCTGCGTATCGGGGGCGGGCTTGGGAAGTTCTGGGGTACCGGAGCTGGGACGAGTACGTGACTCGCGAGTTCGGCAACTTGCATCTTCGGCCACCGCTGGAAAAGCGACAGGACATCGTGCTGTCCCTCCGTGAGGTGGGGATGAGTACTCGGGCGATCGCATCCGCGACACAGATCAGTGAGGCCACGGTGCGGCGGGAGCTTAAGCACGCAGGTGCGTCAAATGACGCACCTGGACGTGCACCGGCCTCCGTCGTCGGGGTCGACGGGAAGACCTACGAGGCCACGAGGCCCGCTCGCATTGGAAACCTCGAGCCCTCCATGGGGGTCCGAGGTGGTCAAAGTGACGTTGACGCGGTCTTGGACATGCCGGCCGAGGACTTCGGGATCGAGCCGCTGGACTTGGCCCGGCACGACGAGGAACAGAAGGGCCGCGCGCGTCGTGTGCTGACTGCGTTCAACGGATCGGGTGCGGCCGCGGTGCCAGCGCTGATCAAGGCGGCTACCCCGGTGGCCTCGTTGGTGTCGCCCGCGACGGGCAAGGCGCTGGTCGAGGACGAGGACTTGCACGGGGTCGTGTGGGACTCGGTGCGGTGCGTGCGGACGCTGGCGCACGTGATCCGGTCCGTGGGCCATGTGGACGGTCAGTCCCAGGCGGAGATCCGGTCGACGCTGCGGGATGCGGTGGACGACCTGGACGAGGTGCTGAAGAAGATCGAGGAGGGCACGCGATGAGCGCGCAGCAGATGTGGGAGGCCCGAACGTCTGGGCCGAAAAGGGCGGAAGCCCCGGCCAGCGTGCAGGCTGTCGGGGCTTCCGAAAACGCTCAATCCGAGACGATGCACATTCCAAAGAGCACGCTGGTCGAGCACTCGAAGGATAACACCGGGGCGCGGCCCACGGGCAGTGGGATTCGGTCGCTTCCCCGCCGGGTCAACCCGAACGATGGTCGGTTCATTCGGGCCGTGGTGGCCGGGACCGCTGTGGCTGGGCTGGTGGCGTTCTCCATCTCGTTCGCGGCGCTGTACGAGGTCGCGGCGTGGCTGGGGCTGCCGCCGTTCATGCATTGGGCAGTGCCGGTCTTCATCGATCTGGCCATCTTGGTCTACGCGGGCTCCGTACTGGTGCACGAGTCCCGAGGGGAGTCCGCGCGGGCGTCGTGGTGGGCGCTGGGGGCGTTCACGGGTCTGTCGATGATCGCCAACGGGGCGCATGCGTGGAGTGCTGAGAACGCGAGCGTGTGGCAGTCCGTGGTGGGTGCGCTCATCGCAGTGATGGTTCCGGTGGCGGTGTTCGTGGCCACGGATCAGCTGGCGCGGGTCGCGGTGGAGAACCCGGACTCGCGGCGGGCCGAGCGCGCATCGCAGGTGTCGGAGGAAGCAGAGCAGCTGAAGGCTCAGGCGGAGCTGGATCGTCAGCGCGCGGAGCTGGAGGCCGAACTTGCGGCGAGCCGCCGGCAGATCGAGGCCCAGCGGCGCGAGGCCGAGCGGGAGGCCGAGGTGGCCGAGGCTCGGCACCGGCAGGCGCTGGAGCGGATGGAGCGTCAGGCGAAACTCGAGACCGAGCGCGAGGACCGTGAGGTTCAGCAGGCCGTGGTCGAGGAATCGCAGGTCGCCCAGGGGGTCGAGGTCGTCGAGACCGTGGCGTCGTCAGAGCCGGTCGTCGCAGAGACGAAGACGGTGGAGAAGGCATCGGGTGCGGACATCACTGCATGGATCGTGGCCCGCGCGCAGGAGGGCCAGGTGCCCTCGGCAGCGGAGGTCGCAGAGAAGTTCGGGTGCTCAGAGCGCACCGGGCGTCGCCGCTTGGCTGATGCCCGTGAGACGCACGCTGAGGCGTTCGGAACCGAGGAGGAGCAGGCATGACCATCGAGGCAATCATCTGGGCGCGGCGGGTCACGGAGACCGGTGTGCTGAAGACGGGTCAGGCGTTCGTGCTGATGCTCTTGGGTGACCATGCGGACGAGTCGTGGTCGTGCTTCCCGAGCCAGGAGCTGCTGGCCCGTGGGACGGCACAGTCGGTGCGGTCGGTTCAGCGCCAGATCGACCAGCTCGAGCAGCTGGGGCTGATCTCGGTCAAGGCTGTCTACGGCGGTTCGGGACGCGAGGGGCGGACCGGATCGCGGTACCAGCTGCATCCCGAAGCCCTGGAAGGGATCGTGGGCGGGGGTGCAGATACCCGCATGAGTTCGCGCCCTGACAATTTGTCGCCCAACTCCGAGACCCGCATGAGTTCGCGCCCTGACAATTTGTCGCCCAACTCCGAGACCCGCATGGATTCGCGCCCTGACAATTTGTCGTCCAACTCCGAGTTGGGCGACAACCTGACGGAGTTGGGCGACAATCGCGACTTTGCCGACTATAAGGATCGCGCGCGGACTAACCCTCAAGAACCCTCATCTGTCCGTCCGTCAGTCCGTCAGTCCGGTGCAGTGCGCGCGGAGACGACGACGGACGACGGACGACGGACCGATCAGGCCATCGACGGTGGGGAAGGCGTGGGGCTGGTCCATCGGGGTGTGGTCCTGGCGGACTTGGTTCAGCGGGTGCCGGCGGCTGCGGACCTCGGAGACGGGCAGCTGCGGTCCATCGTGGACGTGGTCTTGGCGCGGGCCTCGGGGCCGGTGCGCAAGCCCACGGCGTTCGTGGCGCGGTCGTTGGCCTCGGAGTTCGAGGAGTTGGTCGCGGTGACCCGGCCCCGGCCGGTCGCCGTGGCTCAGGCTCCGGCTGCTTCGGGGCAGGTGCGTGAGCTGCGGACCGGTGAGCCGTGTCAGGACCCGGACGTGCATGTCCCGGCGTACGGGCAGGCTGTGCTTGCGGACTGCCCGCACTGCCGGCTGGAGCGTCGGGCGATGCCACGGGCGTTGGTGGAGGCGGTGGACTGATGGCCGGGCAGGCGGACCGGGTGGCTCCGGCGGGGATGGTGCTGGTGACCGGTGACGAGCTGGCGGAAGCGGTGGCCTCGGTGCGAGGCACGGTGGTGGCCGTGCTCGGACCCTCGGGCAACGGCGACGTCGTGGAGGACGTGCTCCAGAGCACGTGGGAGTCCGCGTGGCACTCCCGGGAGCGGTTCGATCCGGACCGGGGTTCCCTGCGGACCTGGGTCGGCACCATCGCCCGGAACCGAGCGGTGGATCATCTGCGGGCGGTCGGCCGCTCGCGGGCGAGCCAGGAGGCGCTGGAGGCTTCCGCGGTGGCGCGGGAGAAGACCGCGGTGTCGACGGTCATGGAGGACCCGGCCGAGGCTGTGGTTGAAGCGCTGGCTGCACACCGGGAAGTCGCGGAGGTGATGCGGGTGGTCGAGTCGGTCATGGAGTCCTCGGAGATGACGGCCCGTGCCCTGGCCGTGGTGCTGGCGTTCGGGGATGACGTCGTGGCGGCATCGGAGGCGATGGGCGTCTCGGTGACCGCACTGCGTCAGGCCCGGCGTGAGCTGGTGCGCTGTGCCCGGGTGGTCCGGGCGGCGCAGGAGGTGGCCCGTTCGGGGCAGGCGGTGACGATGCGCGCGCTGATCAGCTGCCTTCCCGACGACGGGGACGCGGGGGACTGGGCGCGGCAGGTCGCGCTGGCCTGCGCGCAGGCGGGGGGCCGGATGGAAGCGGTCACGGTCGAGGACGTCATGCAGGCCACCGGGTTCAGCCACTCCACGAGTCGGCAGTACCTGGCCGAGACACGGCACCTGCTGAGGGTGGCGACAACGGTGATCCGAAACGAGAGGGCAGAGAAGTGAGCGATCAGACGGAGTTCGAGCAGAGCCATGACGTGCCGGAGGGCCAGGAGCCGCGCGTGGTCTACGTAGAGCGGGACCGGGGACTGTTCGCGTCCGTGCGGCGGCTGCGCCAGCGCGCAGGCGAGGCCGGGCGTCGGTGGGTGGCGGAGTCCGTGGACGCGCCACTGCCGACGTCGTGGCAGGAGCGGGTACCGGACGCGTGGGACTCGGCCCGGGGCCGGTGGGTGATCGCGGCCGTGGCGCTGGCGGTGCTCGTGGTGTGGGTGCTGGTGGTGGTGCAGGCGATGGCGCGCTGACAGACCTTCGCGGTGGCGACCGCGAATCCAGGACGAGACACGGCAATGAAGCAAGAGCGGGCCAGACGAGCGACGAGGAGTCGGAGATGTTGAACGGAATCAACCCGGACGGGCTGTCGGGGTGGTCACAGATCAGTGGATGGGTGGTCGGGACGGCGCTGGTCGTGCTGATCCTGGCGGTCGGTGCTGGCGTGGCGCTGGCGGTGTGGGGCAGGGCCTTGTTCTCACCTAGCGGGATGCGCAAGGGGTGGACGATGGTCGCGTTGGCGGCGGTGGGGGCGACGGTGCTGGGCGCTGGCACGGCCGGCACGAGCTGGGGGGCTGGGCTGGGTACGAGCGAGCTGATGCCCGCCGGGGCCAGGCCACAGTCGGTCGCGATCGAGAAGAACGCCCCGAAGCAGACCTGCAACCGGCAGGCGGTGCGGGACTTCGACAAGGAGGAGCCGTCCCCGGATCGGGCAGAGCGTGAGCGTGTGATCAGTACGTTGCTCGGTGGACAGCCCGCTCTGGACGGGTACGAGTGGGGCAAGGAGCCTACCGGCACGGAATCCTCGTACACGGTCGTCACATCGGTGAAGTGGTACGCCACGGGCGAGGTGAACGGGTCGGGTGAGCCGGACTGCTCGGCGCAGAACGAGGCCACGGCCGAGTGCTCGCCGGTCGAGGTGCACGTGGCGCGTCAGTCGCTGACCAACGGTGCTCAGACCGGGCGGACCCTGACGCTGACGCGGGGTCAGAACTGCTCTTGATCTGATCTGGGAGTTGCCCCCACCTGCTGCGGATGCAGTGGGTGGGGGCCTTCTCGTGTGCGGGACAGGTGACATGCGTGGCGGTGCGGCGCGTCGTACATCTGGCAGCGGGCAGGAGGTGCCCGCGCGGGCCGGAAGACATCCGGGCCGTCGTCACATCACATCCCTACGGGAGGACCTCTGATGAGCAACCTGATTCACGCGGCCACCACGGTGGCTGCCGGTGTCCCGAACATCGCACCGAGCTTCAACGCGCCCTGGATGCCCACCATCCAGAACGTCACGGGCCTGGCGTTGGGCACCTTCCTGGTCATCCTGATCGTCGCCGTCGGCATCGGCGTGCTGGTCTGGATCTTCGGCAAGCTCTCCTCGAGCGGCCGCGCGCAGGACGTGGGTATCAGCTTCGTGGTCTGGGGCATCGTGGCTGCGGCCCTGATCGCCGGTGCCGCGAGCCTGATCGGCTGGGGCGCCGGCCTTCCGCTGTTCTGAGGTCCTGAGCGCACTCACGGAGGGAGAGAACGATGTGGGAGAAGGACTTCGAAGAGTTCCTGCGGGGTTCGATCCTGGGGCTGGCGAAGGCCGCTGCCGGGCTGATCGAGCAGGCTTTCTCCGTGGGTGCGCTGACCCCGGAGTGGTGGGTCACGGTCGTCGGCGGTCAGGTTACTACGTCGGTGGCCGGTGGCGAGAGCACGGTGATCAACCACCCGGGGATGCTGAACATCATCGTGGTGGCGATGATCCCGCTGCTAGTGATCTTCGTGGCCGTCCAGGTCGTGCTCTCGGCGGTGCGCGGGTCTACGGCTGGCATGCTGCGTGCGTTCCTGGCGGCGGTGTTCAGCATCCCGGCGACCTACGTGGTGGTCGGGCTGGTGTGGATGGCGATGGGGGCGACCCAACAGCTGACCTTGTGGGTCTTGCGGGTCGGTTCCGGTGGCACCGATGGCGAGGACGAGGCAGTGGCCGGCGTGCTGGGACTGTTCGGTCTGACGTACGACGCCGCCGACGACAAGATCTTGCTGGACGAGAACTTCGCGCAGTGGGAGATGGCCAGCGAGAACTCGGAAAACGGGATGATCGTGGTCGCGGTGATCATCGCGCTGGTGATCTTCTTCGCCTGCTTCGTGCTGATGGCGATGATGATCTTCCGTCTGGTGCTGATTCTGATCTTGGCCTCGTTCGCGGCCCCGGCGATCTTCTCGCTGGCCCTGGAGCCGGCCAAGGCGCTGGCGGGGCGGTGGCTGTCGATGATGCTGGGGCTGATCATGGCCGGGCCGCTCGCAGCCGTCGTCGTGCGGATGGGCATGGCGATGGCGGCGTTGTCCACGGATTGGGTGCAGACCGTGGCTGGCATGGTGCTGGTGTTCGTGGCCGCGGCCATGCCGATCTTGATGCTTGCAGTCACCGCGTGGCTGGCTGGCGGTGCCGGGCAGGCTGAGCAGGCGGGCGTGATGGCCGCGAGCCGGGCCGGGCGTGGGGCAATGAATTCGATGCGGGGCGTTTCGGCGCGGGCTGGCCGGATGCGCCAGCGTGCCGGGGCGATGGCGATGCGAGGAGGCCGCTGATGGCAACGATGATTCAGGAGTCGATGGACTCGGAGTACGACGACGTCCGATTCCCCCAGGAACGGACTCAGGGACTGATCCTGGGGCTGACCCTGGAGCAGGTGATCGTGGTTCTGGCCGGTGTGCTGATCGGCATGGCGTTCATCCTGCGTGGCGGGCCGGGCATGTTCGTGGGTATCGGGCTGATGGCCGTGATCGGCGCGTTCGGTGCGACCCGGTTCCGGGGCCGGTCCCTGCCTGGCTGGGTGTGGGTGGCGGCGCAGTACCTGCGGCGCGGGGCAACGGATCAGCTCGAGTACCGCCAGGGGATGGCCCCGGTACACGTGCTGGAGCTGGTGGACGGCGAGCCGCAGGCCCCGGTGAGCGAGGCAGGGCCGCAGGCCCAGCGTGATGCGAAGGGGCGGATCAAGCCGGGTGAGCCGGCACGGTTCCGGCTGCCGGGTGTGGCCGGAGAGCTGATGGTCTATGCGATGCCCAACGGGGCCGGGTTCGTCTGGGACCCGCGCGCCCGGGAAGCGGTGGTCTGCGCGAAGGTCATGACGACGCGGGGCTTTGACCTGGAGTCCTTCGACGCTCAGGAGGAACGGTCCCTGTCGTGGGGATCGTCGCTGGCGGCGCTGTCGCGTCTGCCGGGTGTGGTGCGGATTCAGGCTTCGGATCAGACGACGCTCATCTCCGGTGCGGCCGTGGAGGACTTCTACGAGTCCAAGCAGGAGGGCGCGGGCCGGTCAGGGGCGAGCATCGACCCGTTCCTGGACCAGGCGTTCCGTGAGCTGATGAAGGAGGCTCAGTCGATGCCGGTGCACGAGCAGTGGCTGACGCTGGTGGTCTCCCCGTCGAAGATCACCTCGCAGGTCAAGGCGCTCGGCGGGGGCACCCCGGCGCTCATGGAGCACATGCTCAAGCTGATGACGACGGTGGAGAGCACGCTGCCGCGCTCGGGGACCCAGGTGACCGCTTGGCACTCCCCCGTTCGCTGGCCGGCCTCTCGCGGTCGGCGTTCGACCCGGACGCCTCGGTGATGGTCTCGACCACAAAGGCGGACGGGAAGACGGCGGGCACCGCGCCCTCGAGCGCGGGACCGATGGCCGTGGAGGTCCATGCGGGCCACATGGTCACGGACGGGAACTACCACCGCACCTACAAGGTCTCCGAGCTGCCGCAGAACCTGGCCCGGCTGGGGTTCCTGGACGAGCTGGTGTTCGCTGGGGACTTCCGGCACACGGTCTCGGTGTTCCTGGCTCCGGTCGAGCGTGGGGCCGCGGTGCGGTCCGTGCAGCGGCGCAAGACGGACTGGCACACGAACTCGCGGCTGATGACCAAGCTCGGTCGCATCGGTTCGTTGGAACATGACCAGTCCCTGGAGGACGTGGAGCGCGAGGAGGCCGAGCTGCGGCGTCGGCACACGGGCGTGGAGGTTGTCGTGCTGGTCACGGTGACCGGGTCCTCGCGGTCCGAACTGGAGTCCGCGGCGGCGGAGGTCGTGGCCTCCGGTATCACGGCCGAGTGCGAGCTGCGCCCGGTGTGGATGGAGCAGGACGCGGCGTTCGTGGCCGGTGCCCTGCCGTTCGGAAGGATGAAGCTCTGATGCGTGAAGAACCGAAGGTCGACCTGTTCCAGATCATCGAGCCGGGCAAGATGTCCCTGCGTGAGGCCAGGGTCGCTCAGCGGAAAATGAAGATGGCGCAGGCGCAGGCGCGGCGTCTGCGCAACCGGGAGTCGCGGGAGGTGCGGTTCCCTCAGCCGCAGTGGGGCAAGGCCGGACCGCGCGGGGCACGGCAGCTGCGGGGGCTGCGCACGCTGGCCCCGCGGCCGGTCCGCACGACGACGCACACGGCCTCGACGGCGTACCCGTTCGTGGCTGGCCCCGGTCTGGGTGCGCGCGGGCTGATGATCGGCAAGGACATGCACGGCGGCGGCGCTTTCTGCTTCGACCCGTGGGCGCTCTATGAGGCCGGGATCATCTCGGGCATGTCGATGATGCTGTTCGGTCAGGTGGGCACCGGGAAGTCGTCGCTGGCCAAGTCGCTGGCGGTGCGGCAGGTGCTGGCCGGGCGTAAGCTCTCGGTGGCCTCGGACAAGAAGGGCGAGTGGACCCGTGTGGTCAAGGGCCTGGGTGGATCGGTGATCCAGGTCGGCCCTGGCCTGGACACGCGCCTGAACCCGCTGGACCCGGGCACCCGGCCCTCGACGGACGTGCAGGGAGAGCCGATGACGGACCGGGCGTGGGACTCGATGGTGCGGACCCGGCGCATGTCCATCTTGGTGGCCCTGGTGAAGATCCTCACCGACCGGGACATGACCTCGCCCGAGCACCACGTGCTCTCGGCGGGCCTGGACGCGGCCGTGGCGGTCGCGGACGCCGAGGGCCGTCCGCCGATCATCCCGGACGTGATCCGGGCGCTGGACGCGGCCCGCGCGGACTCGGACGCGATGAAGGCGGAGGCCGCGTCGGTGACGATGATGACGTTGGGTCGCGTGTCCTCCGGCGACCTGGCCGGCATGTTCGACGGGGAGACCACGGTCGTCCTGGATGAGCAGGCGTGCGCGACGAGCATCGACACCTCCGCGTTGCTGGGTGCCTCCCCGGAGGCGGTGCGCGTGGTGAACGCGTGCGCGGGCGCGTGGACTGAAGCGATGGTCACCACGCGCGATGGCGGGCAGCGGATCGTGATCTACGAAGAGGGCTGGGACAACATCAGCTCCGAGGCCGACCTGCGGCGCATGGTCGAGCAGTGGAAGCTCAGCCGCGCGTACGGCATCTTCAACGTGCTCGTGCTGCACAAGATCGCTGATCTGGACATGGCTGGTGATCAGAGCTCGAAGATGGCCGCGATGGCCCGGTCCCTGCTGGCTGATGCGGACGTGAAGGTGATCTACCGGCAGGACCGGTCCGCGCTGAAGATCACGACGTCGGAGATGGAACTGTCCGACCGGGAGCGGTCCCTGGTGCGGTCCCTGCCCAAGGGCACGGGCCTGTGGCGGCTGGGGGATTCCTCGTTCGAGGTGCAGAACGTGCTCACGCGGGCCGAGCTGCCGCTGTTCGACACGGACGAGCGCATGGACAAGGCGAAGGAGGCGGTGGCCTGATGCGACGTGAACGTGGCAACAACTCGGTCCTGGAAGGGGACAACCCGGCCGAGACGGCACTGATCTGGCTCATCGGTCCGGCCGTGCTGCTCTACGGGGCGTACCTGCTGGCCGGGTTCCTGGCCGGGCGTATCCACTGTGGGGCACCGACGAAGCCGGACTCGCTGTTCGCGCCGCTGGGCTTCCTCGTGGGCGAGCACGACCCGGCGGCGTTCGGGACCACCGTCCAGGGGTGCACGGCGACCACCGGCGGGGTCATCGGCTGGCTGATCGGTCTGGGGGTGCTGGCCCTCGTGCTGATTGGCGTGGCGGTGACGGCGTGCAGCCGGTACCAGCAGTCGGACAAGAAGTTCATCAAGGAGCTGCGCGAGCGCGAGGGCCTGGCCCGGTCTGCGGAGATCACCAAGACGGTGGGCCGCAAGTCGGTGCTGTCCCGGGTGAAGAAGGTCCGGCCCTCGATCAAGAAGCCGGCCATCACGGACGGGGCCATGCGTCTGGGCAAGGCCGAGGGCGTGGACGTGTTCGCGTCCTACGAGGAGTCGGTGGTGCTGATCGGCCCGCCGCGCTCGGGCAAGGGCGTGCACCTGCTGATCGGTGCGATTCTCGACGCGCCCGGCCCGGTCATCACAACCAGCTCTCGTGCGGACAACCTGGGGGCCACGGCCGAGCTGCGCAAGAAGAAGGGGCCGGTGGCCCTGTTCGACCCGCAGGGACTGACCGGTCAGCCCTCCACGCTGAAGTGGTCCCCGATCACGGGCTGTGAGGAGCCGCGTGTGGCGAATCAGCGGGCGGCGTCGCTGATCGGTGCCTCCGGCCTGGGGTCCTCCAGCTCGAACGCGGAGTGGCAGGCCCCGGCGATCACGATCATGGAGTGCCTGCTGCACGCCGCGGCGCTGGGTGAGCGCACCGTGGATGATCTGATGCGGTGGGGTAACAACCCGGCCGAGGCCAAGGAGGCCGTGAAAATCCTGACCGAGCATCCCAAGGCCGCGCTGAACTGGAACCTGGTGCTCAAGGGCATCATCGAGGGCGACCCGAAGCTGCTCCAGTCCAAGTGGTTCGGCGTGGCGGGTGCGGTCAAGGGGCTGTCGGTGCCCGAGGTTCGCGACGTGCTGCGACCCAGCCGGTTCGAGGAGACCCTGGACATCGACAAGTTCCTCACCGAGTGCGGGACGCTCTACATCGTGGGCACCAAGACCGGCGGCTCGTCGGCGGGACCGTTCCTGATCGCGATGATGGACGCCATCACCGAGCGTGCCCGTGAGCTGGCGGCGAAGTCGCCCGGGAACCGGCTGGACCCGCCGCTGTCGCTGGTGCTCGATGAGATCGCGAACATCTCCGGTGCCTGGCCGGGGTTGACCCAGCTGATGGCTGACGGCGGCGGTGTGGGCATCAGCCCGTTCGCGGTATTCCAGTCGATGGCTCAGGCCCGCAACGAGTGGGGCGAGCAGCAGGCGCAGGCGCTGTTCGACGCGGCCACGGTGAAGGTCCAGCTCGGGGGTGCCTCGAACGTGTCCGACCTGGAGCAGTTCGCCAAGTTGGCCGGTCAGCGCAAGATCATGCGGACCTCGAAGTCTCGGGGCAAGGACCACACCTCGGTCTCCGAGCAGATTCACGACACCGAGGTGGTCTCGGTCGCGGAGCTGCGTCGGCTGCCGTTCGGGTGGGGGATCCTGCTGAATCGCAACGGGCGTCCGATCCTGATGCGGATGACCCGCTGGTGGGACCGCAAGGACGGCAAGCAGATCAAGGAGGCCGCGGGTCGGTACTCGAAGGCGCTGCTGGCCGAGCTGGAGTCCAAGGACCCGGCCCCGTCGACACCGACCGACGCGGACCGGGCCGAAGAATCCGTGGCGGCGTTGGACCCGGTGCCGGCGACGGCCCCGGCGATCCCTGTGCGGTGAGGGCATGGGCAGGTTCGGGCTGCACCGCACCGGCTCGGCCGAGTACAAGCGGTACCTGCGATCCCAGGCGTGGGGGTACAGGCGGGTGCGGTGGTTCGCGGACTGCCGGCAGGCCGGCCAAGAGCCGGCCTGCCAGGTCTGCGGGATCACGCTGACCCAGGCCGGGACCCTGGACCTACACCACGTCTCGTACAAGGGCGTGGGCCAGGACGAGGAGGGTCGGTGGCAGGCCCGTGAAGCGCACAACGACTTGATGCCGTTGTGCCGGGACCACCATCAGCGGCTGCATCAGATCATGGACGGCAAGAAGGAGTTCTTTGGATGGGACCGCAGGCGGGCGACGATCGTGATCATGGCCAGGATGATCCGGCAGAGGCAGGCATGAGCGACGACGGGGGTGCACGGTGCCATGTCTGCCAACGGACCGTCTCCACGAGGTGGCACTGCACCGATGGACGGCACCTGGACCGCGCCGAGTGCCGTGCCGCCTGCGGAATCGGGGTGTGGTTGTGCGGTACATGCGAGGACGCCGCGCATCGCTACATGCGCTCGACCGGGGCAGGCGGGCGCGAGGCCGTTGAGGAGCTGTTCGCCCGGCTCGAGAGGCTGTTGGGCGGGCCAGCACGCCGGTACACGAGGGAAGGACGGAACTGATGGCATCGCCCTGGATTGAAGACGACGAGCCCACGGAATGGGAGGGGCCGGCAGCCGCCGATGACGACGGACAGACGGGGACTCCGCTGCCCTACGTCGACCCGGAGGTCGCCGCGGAACTCGCGGGCGAGGGTCCACCGGTGTGGATGGGCACCCGGTGGCGGGAGATCGAGGCCGAGCACCAGTGGGAGGCGTGGAACACGCTTCGCCGCTGGGTGGACTGGTTCGTGGCCGAGTACCGGCTGGTAACCTCGGTAGTTCCGCCCTGCTGGTACAAGCACTCGGACCTCACCGCCGAGCTATACGCGGCCATGTGCATGGAGTACAAGGTCTGGGAGGAACAGGCTCCAGGGCTGGGGCCGATGATGATGTGGCACCCCCACGTGGAGATGCTCACCGCGCGTCTGCGTCGCATGGTGGACGAGGCCGGCTGCGCGAAGATCGGGATGCACAAGGAACCCGAGGCGTACGGGGACCGGCCGGCGTTCACGCTGGACTACGACGAGGACGACTTCACGGCTTGGGCGGGGACCACCCGTGAGGAGGACGTGCTCGAGCGCCCCGAGGAAGGCGTGCAGTATCTGCGGGCGCGTGTCGTCAACGCAGACGGGGAGGAGGTGGCGGTCTCAAACCCCATCGGTCTGGTGGCCCGCCGGGCACCGTCGGAGGTGGCGGCGGAAGTGGAGACGACATCGTCCACGCCGGCGAGCCCCACCGTGCGCGTGGTGGTGTCTGGCGCGGATCCAGGAGTTGAGGTGCAGTGGCAAACATCGGTGAATGCGCAAGGCTGGGAGTGAGCGTCGCGGCTCGCGCTATGGACACCCTTACGCTGATCCCAACCTAGGGAACTAGCACGAGAGGGGATCCAGAATGAGTGGTGGCGAGCGATCAGCGGGGGTGTCGGGGCAGCTTGGGAAAGGGCTGGGGGTGATGGCCCCGGTCGTTAATGGGCTAAGGCCGTTCGACTTCTACGCGATCAATCGGGCGTTGCGAAAGGGTCACCCCCTGACGGGTACCTGCGGGGCATTCCTCGACTGGGAGGGATGGCGTAGCCAGGGGGAGTTCGTTGAGGCAGTCAGCCGCCTCTTCTTCGAGGCATGGCGCTCTGGAGCGCTGGGCGCGAAGGCTGGGAGTACAGCGTACCGAGGGATCACAGTCACGGAGGACGTGCTGTCCCAGTTCCTGCGTGAGCGGCTGATAGTGGACCTCGGATATGGCTTCGCCACCCCGTGTCGCGACCTCGCGCTTTTCCATCTGCACGAGGATCAGCGGACAGAGAAGGGGGTATATGCCGAAGATGGCGGGGCCAAACCGGTTTCTGTCCTCCTAGAGATCACCGTGGGTCGGTATCCGCTCTACTGCCCGAGCGGGTCGGAGCCTGACCCGTTTGGCATCCGCCCGATCGAAGGCATGGCGAGCACAGCGAAGGCCGGGGAGTTCGTGTTCGACAGAGGGGCGCTATTGAGGATCACTGCCGTCGACCTTACGAGCTCGCCCGACGTCCTAGTTTGCGAGCATCGGATATAACGACCGACTGCACTGCGGTCGGTGCCCTGATTCAAAGTGGGTGTCGAGCGAGAGACCAGGCGTCCTGGGCAAGACTCGAATCAGGCAGCCTTCTCGCACACGCCCCGCCGGTCGTCGCGTGGGCTCTATCAACTAGGGCTCCATCGGGGGTCAATCGACTCAGCTTGGGCTGGCGGCAGGGCGGCGTAAGGGCGCGGATCATTATTGAAACCGGGCATCCGCCCGGTACGCCTGCGCCAGCTCACCGGTGGTGACAGGGCTGGCCAGCCAGCGGTAGTAGGGCTGGCGGGAGAGCTTCAAGACCCGGCACGTCACCGCGACGGGAATCCCATCGGCGGCGATCTCTTTCACGAGCGAGTAGAGCCTTTTTCCGACAGGTTCGCCTGAGAAAAGGTAGGCCGCCGCCCGGGGGCAGGACCTCGTTCTCCTATTCGAGCAGACGGATTCTTTTCCTCAGCTCTCGGTTCTCTGTGGCCTCGGTTGTCGAGAGGCCGGCTTCTCACCGTTGTCGGTGTCGGCTTGGCGCATCCACGTTGACAAGGTCATCTCGTGGATACCGAAGTCCTTGGCGATTCGGGCCAGGGTCACACCGTCTCCACGGGTGCGGGCGACGTGGACGACGTCGTCGCGGAACTCTTGGGGGTACGGGGCGGGCACAGCAACATCCTTCCAGGCCGCCCTGCGGGCAAGCCGGATCAGATGACACCTATCCGTGTAGCAGTCCCCTCCGGCGGCCCGGGATCGGGTCCATCCGGTCACGGGACCAACCGACCCGTCGCCCTGACGAGCTGTGTCAGCTTTCGTGAAGGGTGAGAGCGGTGAGGAACTGATCAGCTGTCGAACTGGGTACAGCCCCACGCTGGGATAGAAAGTCCTCCAGCAGCTGCCACACGCTGCGCGCCAGTTCGCGCCGGCCTTGCGTGGTAACCACCGTGCCGGAGATGGTACGAAGCCCCCGCACGCGGTCTTCGTCACTGACGTGTCCGTAGGAGTTTCCCCACTTGTTGGGTTGACGGATGCCTTCTCCGCTCCGGGAAGGTCCGAACATGACCAGGAAGTCGCCACTCACGTTTCCTGCCTCGACGGTCCGGATCAGCACGGTGGCCAGGTCCCAGGCGAGGGTCTCCGCGTCTTCGGCGGCGACGAACTCCGGGGTGAGATTGCTGGGGCCGAAGTCCCCGTCCCGAGTCACACCCAGTCCCACCCCGCCGTCTCCATGTACTTCGATGCGTGCGCCTTGGGAAAGATGTGGGAGTGGGAGGTAGGTGCGGTGATACAGGCCCAGTCCTCGTCGCAGGGGTGAGTAGTCTGCGGATCTGAGCGCGCTGATGCCCTCAGTTTTCTGTGGGGGCCGGTGAGCCTGCGCCGCGTCGAGGAATCGGGTGGCCCCGATAGGGCTCAACCGTCGAGTGTCTAGGCGTGGTTGCAGCGGGACGGCCAGGGCCACCATCCAGATGGGCGGCAGCGCGATGGTGGTCGTTACAGCCAAAGTGTGTGTCATCCGATCCAGTCCGTCGGCTCTGACGGCCACCAGGAAGTCGTTGAATCGTTCGTTCACACTGGCCCGCTGCTCACGTCGACGCTGCTCGCGGAGGCGGTACGCCTCCTCGATCTGACGCTCGGTCATGGCGGCCGTGTGGGAGCCACTGCGCCACGGTGCTTGAAACCACCCCTGATCCGACTTGTCTCTGGGGGGACGGATCAGGTGGGGCGCTTCCGGGCTGGCCGGAACGTGCAAGGCCATCACCTGGCGTCCGTCATCCCATCGGATGTGCTCGAACTGCACGCCCGAGACGGGCGGGTAGGTGTGGGAGAGAACGGCACGCCGGATCTGTTGCTCCTGGGTTTCGGAGACCTCGCCGACGCTGACGATGGCCATCGGCGTGTCCGAGCGCAGCTCTTGCACGCCGTAGATGATCACGCCGCCGTCCCCGTTGGCCATCGCGGCCACATCCTTGGCCAGCTCCCGGGCCTTGGCCTCCAACTCTGGACCTTTCGGTTCGCCCGCGAAAGGCAGCTGGACCTTCCAGTCCAGCTGCTCGTCCTCCTCGAGGTTCTCGCGCACAGCGATCTCGAGGTGCTCAGGCGTGAGCTCCGGGTCGGTCAGCCCGAGGCGGGCATGAAGGCGTGTCCACATGGGGTCAGCGTAAGCGAGGGCCTTTGGGGATCGGCTCGAACAGTCCGGGGCGGGCAAGCCTCTCGGCGGGGGCCCTACGCGCAGAGGGTCGTTTAGGTATTTGGAGTGTCATCGCGGGCGAAGGGGCGTCCGCCTAGGTCGTCGTCGCTGTAGCGCCACAGCGGCAGGGGCTGATCAGGATCCGAAGAAGGTCCGCGGAGCATGCGATAGCCATCATTTGTGGCCTCCCAAAGGCCTGCACGGATCAGACGCTCAATTGTGGCGTCGTCACCGCCGAAGAGCTCGTGGGCGATGCTTTGGGGTATGACTCCGGTTTGCCCGTTGGTGGCGGTCCACATGCCGCACCGGTACCACAATCCGTGGGCCGCCAGGCCGTCAGGCCCCTCCAGCTCGGGCAGCTCGAGGATGTCGGAGTGAATGTCGAAGGTTCCCATGCGGCCATGGTGCCATCCGGGTCTACTTCTTGCGTCCAGTCAGGTATAGGCGTTCGGGCGCGCCCCCCTGTTGGCGAGGGTTGTGGCGAGGCTCCGGCCACCACAAACGACCGATTACGTCTACGCGCTAAATCAGCCTCGGGCTACCACGCCCTACCTATCTGCCTGCCGTCCCGCCGTCTCCGGTTGCCAAGGTCGTGCCCATGATCACGGTGCCCTTTCGAACACCGGCCCCTTCCCTCTACCGCCGTACGGGCTGGGAGATCCTCGGCCCTGGCCTCAGGGAGGGGACCGTCATCATGGGCAGGCGGCTGGATGAGAACGGCTCGAAGCACAGGTAGAAGGTACTTCCGGGACTCTTCCCGCGGCGACAGGCGGAGGTGCATCGCGCCCGATACGCGCCGAACTCGGCGTGTACCAAGGGCGCAGCTCTCCCGGGTTCGAATGCCACCTCCACATGCTCATCCAGAGGACTTCTGGACTGCTTTCGTGAGCTCCTTGATCGCCTGACGCACGAGATGGAGAGAGCTATCCGGGGCATTTTGCGCCGTCGCCCAATCATTGAAATTCACCGGGATCTCAAGAGGCGGCAAGGGCCCGAATGGGCCGTCGGCCTCCACCCTGATGAGGAGAGGCGGCAGAGGGTCATCGCCGAAGACCTCGTGGCTGACCCCCAGTGTCCACCGGAACGATCTGTGAGGGGCGATCGAGCTGAGTCCCGCCTCCAGCACCTCCGGGCGTGTCAACTTGTCTGTGTAAGCGGGGTGGTCACAGGTAGGGGTTGATCCGGTCGGGGTAGGCCGCGGCGAGCTGGGCGAGGGCCTGCTTCCAGTTCGTGACGGCCTGACCTTCGACGAGCCGGCCCTGGGCTTTGCGCTGGCCGGCGGGTTTGCCCCGGTCCCGAGCGCGTTCGGCGGCGCGTTTGTCTTCGATGTTGCAGATCGCCAGCCAGAGCAGCTTCACCGCCGCCTCGGTCGAGGGGAAGTGGCCGCGGTTCTTGGTCACCTTCCGTAGCTGGAAGTTCAGCGACTCGATGCTGTTGGTCGTGTAGATGACCTTGCGGAGCATGGGTGGGAACTGCAGGAACGGGATGAACCGCTCCCAGGAGTTCGCCCAGGTCGCGGCTGCAGACGGGTACTTCGTGCCGAGCTCGGAGGCCTCGAACTCGGCCAGCGCCTTCCTCGCGGTCTCTTCGTTGGGGGCGGTGTAGATCGGCTTCAGCGCGGCGGCGACCTTCTTGCGGTCCTGGTAGGCCACGAACCGCATCGCGGCCCGGATCAGGTGAACCACGCAGGTCTGGACCATCGAGTCCGGCCACGTCGCCTCGATCGCCTCCGGCAGGCCCTTGAGCCCGTCGCAGCACACGATCAGCACGTCCTGCACGCCCCGGTTGGCGAGATCGGCGCAGACGTGGGCCCAGAACGCCGAGCCCTCGGTGTCCTGGACCCAGATCCCCAGCACGTGCTTGATGCCCTCGAGGTCCACGCCGACGGCGATGTAGGCGGCACGGTTGAGGACCTGGCTGTTCTCTCGGATCTTGATCCGGATTGCGTCGAGATAGATCACCGGATAGAACTCCTCCAGCGGCCGCGACTGCCACGCCAGGACCTCTTCGCTCACGGCGTCGGTGATGTTGGAGATCGTCTCGTGCGACAGGTCCGTGCCGATCGTGGAGGCCAGGTGGTGCTGGATGTCCCGGATCGTCATTCCGCCGGCATAGAGGCTGATGATCATGTCATCCAGGCCCCCGAGGCGCCGCTGGCCCTTGGGCACCAGGCGCGGGGTGAACGACCCGCCCCGGTCTCGCGGGACGTCCAGCTCGATCGGCCCGACCTCGGACTCCACGGTCTTCGGGGTGGTCCCGTTGCGGGAGTTGGCGTGCTTCGGCGCCTCGCTCGAGCCCTTCTCGTAGCCCAGATGGCTGGTCAGCTCGGCCTGCAGGCCCCGCTCGAGCGCGGCCTTGACCAGCGCGGGCACGAACCCGCCGTCACCGGTGAGCTCGACGCCGCCCGCGTCGATCTGCGCGAATAGGGAATCAAGCTGCCCTGAGGCTTTCAGCTGCTCGACCAGGTCCTGGCCCGAGGGCTCGCCTGGGTTCTTCTCGTCGATCATGGTCATGATTCTTACCGTTCCTCTCGGTACGGCTTACACAGACCATCTGACACGCCCGCACCTCCTGCAGTACCAGGACCCTGTCGGCGTGAAACGGGCCCGAAGGCAGCGGTGGATCGAACGTCACACGTACATTCGTGGCAACCGTCGGGCCCGAATTACTGACGACCAGCTGTAATCGATGGACGACCTGGGGATCGGGTTGGATATCGGCCCAGACGTAGGGCTGCGCCAGGGCTCGGGCCTGCTCACGCTGCAGGCGCGTCTGCTCGTGGGCAGAGGCAACCTGGTCAGCCTGGATTCTCGTCTGGTCTCGAACGTACTTCGCTTGACGCGCGGTTCCGATCGCGGCGATCCCCGTGAATACGGCAGACACCAGAGCGACCCCAAGCGCGAAGACTGATAGATCTGGCATGGACCAATCCTGCTCGATGGCACGAGCCGATCTACGGTCTTGAGGCGGCCACAACCGGATCGGGACCGTTTTCAGACAGCCATTTTCGGAGCCCTCGGACCGCCGTCCACAATGCGGAGTTGCTCGGGGGCCGCACATGGCCCACTGCGCCCGCGTGAGCACTTCAGCTTCGAGGGAGCCTTGAGGAACCAGTCCCGTCTCCCAGGACGGCTCTAGGATCGAGGCCGGACGGGGCTGGACCACCAGCGCCTGCGATGAACGGGGAGGGACGTTAGCGCCATGACACCTAGCCACCCGGCTGAGCGAGGGAACTCGCTGCACCCGTTTCTTTCCACACGTCAGAGCAGGGCGCTGCTGGAGGAGTCCGAGTCGGTACGGAACCTTCTGGTGCACACCGTCGAAGCGGTCCGCCAGATGCGCTACATCCACGTCGACGGCGACGCGGTCTTCACCGTCGGAAGCATAGGGGTAGAGAAGACCATGAAGGTCGTTCTTGGGTGCCACGCACTTGAGCGGACGGGCTCTTGGCCTTCCAAATCGGCGCTGTGCAGTTGGGGACATGACATCGAAATGCTCAGCTCCCAGCTCCAGAAGGCAATTGCAGAGGGTCTGGCTCAGACGACGGCCCCGGGCTACGCGCAGCAGCTCGCCGAGTGGCTCCGGGAGAACTCAACAATCCCCCTCGTCTTCGCAACCTTGGCTCGATACGGCAGATCAGGACGGTTCCACCATCTGGACATTCTGGCGACGGACGAGCCGGGAGAGTTCGACCAGCCTTCCGAGTACTGGGAACGCGTCGAGCAACACGTCCAGCAGTCAGTACCCGAGTTCTCCTCGGTCCCGTTCCACGATTCGGCCGCGCTCGACGATTACCGACGGCGCCTGCGGGAGTACATCGCAGAGGATCTAGAGGCCTGGTGGTTCTGTGTGCACAGACTCGGCGTACAGGGCGCCTTCGGGGACCTAGGGAAGAAAATCGGCGGGGAGATCTGGGTCCCCGGACGGCCTGCACCCCAACGCCTGAAGGGAGAGCTCAGGTGAGCCACCCGATGCTTCCTGAGACGAGAGCTGATGCCTTGGCTGATACACCCGACCCGCAGAGCCCGACCATGTCGGCTTCCGGCTTCAACACTGACATAACCCCTCTAGGGCGTGTTGCTAAAGGGTTCGGGGACGTGGATGCGCGAGTCTGGGGTCCTGTCGCGTGATGTCATCTCAGACGAGCTCTGGGCCGTGATCGGCCCACTGTTCCCCGAAGCCAAGACCACCGGGCGTCCGCCCGTGGATCGGCGCATCGTGGTCGAGGCCACCGCGTGGCGCTTCCGCACGGGGGCGCCGTGGCGGGATCTGCCCGAGCGGTTCGGGAACTGGAACACGATCTACAAGAACTTCAACCGGTGGGCCGCCCAAGGCGTGTGGGAGCAGGTGCTCGAGCGTACTCAGTCCATGGCACAGCAGGCTGGCGAGCTGGATTGGGTGGCTTCGATCGATTCCACGATCGTGCGCGTCCACCAGCACGGGGCGACCCTGCCCCGCCCCACAGGGGGCCTGGATGAACTACAAGAAATCAACGGACGAGCCGGCTGACCATGCCATCGGACGCTCCCGTGGCGGTCTGACGACGAAGAATCATCTGGTCTGTGATGGCAAGGGCAGGGTGCTGGCGTTCGTGGCGACCGGCGGGCAGGTGGCGGACACCTCGATGCTGGCCACCACGCTGGAGCAGATCAGCGTTGCCGGGGCCCGTGGGCGGCCCCGGATACGGCCTGACCGCCTGATTGCAGACAAGGGCTACCCCTCGAAGGCGAACCGGGCCTGGCTGCGCCGGCATGGCATCGCGGCCACGATCCCCGAGCGGGCCGATCAGATCACGCACCGGCGCCGCCGCCCAGGAAGACCGATCGACTTCGGTGAAGACCAGCGCCAGCGCTACCGGGGCCGCAATGTCGTAGAGCGGTGCTTCAACCGGCTCAAGCAGTGGCGAGGGATCGCGATGCGCTCGGACAAGCACGCCCGGAACTATCACGCCGGGCTCAGCCTCGCAGCGACACTGCACTGGCTGACTACCCTCCTTTAGCAACACGCCCTAGTAGTGGTTATCGCGCGGCGTCGACGGTGCCCCGGTCGGGCACCGTGGCGGTCAGGAGGACCGCGGCCAGCGCCCCGCCGACAATGAAGATGTCCGCGATGTTGCCGATGAACCAGTTCCCGTAGGCGAGGAAGTCCACCACGTGGCCTTGCCCGAATGACGGTGGGCGCAGGAGCCGGTCACCCAGGTGGGAAGTCACCGCGCCGCCGAGACACCCGATCACGATCGCCCAGGACACGGTACGGACCCGGAGGGTGAACCAGATCGCCGCGGCGACCGCCACCGCCGAGATGATGGTGAAGATCCAGGTCGAGTTGGCCCCGAACGAGAAGGCCGCCCCGGGGTTGTAGGCCAGCTGGAGCCCGAGCAGCTCACCCAGGAGCGGGACTCGCTCGCCCGTGGACAGGCTGTTCTCCGCCCACCACTTGGTCACCTGGTCCAGGACCACTACGCCGGCCCCGATCGCAATGGTCAAGAGCACCAGGGGGTACCTGCGCCGGTGGTTCATTCGTGTCCTTTCGCGATGCGCCCGTTTCCCGGCGCCTCAGTGGATCTGCTGACCCCGGCGCGACCTGTGAAATCGCTGGCAGGTACCGGATGGACCGGACAGGTCGGGTCTCACCGGGCCTGGGCGTCTCTGTCCCGCAGGCACGGTAGGAGCTCATCCCGTGGTGGCGGGTTGGGCTTGCCGGTCGGTGAGGGGTTCCAGGGCGGTGCGTCGGGTGGTGGCGGCGCGCAGGCCGTTGCCGATGACGATGACCTCGGCGACCTCGTGGACCAGGACCACGGCGGCCAGGCCGAGGACGCCGGTGATGGCCAGCGGCAGCAGCACGGCGATGATCAGCAGCGAGAGAATGATGTTCTGATTGATGATGGCCCGGCCGCGGCGGGCGTGGGCCAGAGCTTGGGGGATCAGGCGCAGGTCGTGGCCGGTGAAGGCGACATCGGCGGATTCGATGGCTGCGTCCGAGCCGGTGGCGCCCATGGCGATGCCGACCTCGGCGGCGGCCAGGGCGGGAGAGTCGTTGATGCCGTCACCGATCATCGCGGTGGGCCGGGTGCCGGTCAACTGGTGGACGGCGGTGGCCTTGTCCTCGGGGCGCAACTCGGCGCGCACGTCGTCGATGCCGGCCTGGTCGGCGATCGCCCGGGCGGTGCGGGCGTTGTCCCCGGTGAGCATGGTCAGGTCGATGCCCTGGCCGGTCAGGGTGGTCACGACGGTGGGGACCTCAGGGCGCAGTTCGTCACGGACCCCGATGGCCCCGGCGACCGCCCCGTCGCGGTGGATGATGACCACGGTCATGCCCTGGTCCTCCAGCCCCTGGACCTGGGCCGCCAGGGGGCCGGGGGCCAGCCAGCGGGGGCTGCCGACGGTGACGGTAGCCCCGTCCAGGCGGCCGGTGATCCCGTGCCCGGCGGTCTCGGTGACGCCCTCGGCCGCGGGCGTGTCCGGGGTGGCGGCGGTGATGGCCGCGGCCAACGGGTGGGTGCTGTGCTGTTCCAGTGCCGCGGCCCAGCCCAGCACTTGGTCCTCGGTGATGCCGGGGGCGGCGAGCACGGCGGTGACGGTGGGCTGGTTGCGGGTCAGGGTCCCGGTCTTGTCCACCGCCAGGTGGCGGATCCCGCCGAGGCGCTCGAAGGCGGCCCCGGATTTGATGACCACCCCGAACCGGCTGGCCGCGCCGATCGCCGAGACCACGGTGACCGGCACCGCGATGGCCAGCGCGCAGGGCGAGGCGGCCACCAACACCACCAGGGCGCGGGTGATCCACAGTTCCGGGTCCCCGAGCAGGGACCCGAGGGCCGCGACGAGCACGGCCAGGATGAGCACCCCGGGCACCAGGGGCTTCGCGATCCGGTCGGCCAGCCGGGCCCGGTCCCCCTTCTCGGCCTGGGCCTGTTCGACCAGGTGCACGATGGTGGTCAGGGAGTTGTCGGTGCCGGCGGCGGTGGCGTCAATCTCCAGGGCCCCGGCGGTATTGATCGACCCGGCCGAGACGGTGTCTCCCGGGCCGACCTCGACCGGGATGGACTCGCCGGTGATCGCCGAGGTGTCCAGGGAACTGCGCCCGGTACGCACGATCCCGTCGGTGGCGACCCGTTCCCCGGGCCGGACCACGAGCACCTGCCCGGGTCGCAGGTCCTTGGCCTCGACCTCCACCGTGGCCCCGCCGGCCCGGATGGTCGCGGTCTCGGGCACCAGTTTCAGCAGGGCGCGCAGGCCCGCCCGGGCCCGGTCCATGGCCTTGTCTTCCAGGGCCTCGGCGATGGAGTACAGGAACGCCAGGGCGGCGGCCTCCTCGATGTAGCCCAGGATCACCGCGCCGATGGCGCTGATCGTCATCAGCAGTCCGATCCCGAGCCGGCCCCGGGTGAACAATCCGCGCAGCGCCCCGGGCACGAAGGTCCAGGCGCCCAGCACCAGCCCGACCCAGAACACCACCGTGGCCACGAGACCGGCCCCGGACCATTCCAGGACCAGCCCGGTGAGGAACGCCAGCCCGGAGAGCGCCGGGAGCAGGATGGCTGCATCGCGCCACCACGGCCGGTGCTCCTCGTGCTCCTCGGGTGCACCGGGAGTGGGGGTCGGGGCCTCGCAGCCGCAGGCGGCGCTCACGAGGCCACCTCCGCCGTGTCGCAGCACCCGGGTACCGGGCAGCCCGGGTCCAGGCAGGGCGCGGAGGCATCCACCGCGAGGGTCACCTCGAGCAGACTGCTCAGCGCCCGGGCCAGGTGCGCATCGACGATCGCGTACCGGGTGCGGCGGCCCTGGTGCTCGACGGCCACGATCCCGCAGTCCCGCAGGCAGGCCAGGTGGTTCGACACGTTCGACCGGCTCAGCCCCAGGGCCTGGGCCAGCTCGGCCGGATACCCGGGGCCCTCCAGCAGGGACAGCAGGATCCGGGATCGGGTGGGGTCGGCCATCGCCCGGCCCAGCCGGTTCATCACGTCCAACCGTGTCGCAATCGTCAGCATGTGGTGAACTATACAGCCTGCGCTGTAGTCTCTTGCGGGGTTTCGCCCGGGCCGGGCGACCCCGATCGATTGAATCAGTGAGGACCCTCCGTGACTGCCCGTTGCTGCCCCACCTTCCCGCATCGCCGCTGCCGGGGCCGAGGAGGACGGCCATGAGCCTGGGTGGGTTCTTCGCCGAGATGGTCCAGTCCGGGGCACTGCTGGTGGCGATGCCGCTGGCCGTGGTCGCCGGGCTGGTGTCCTTCCTCTCCCCGTGCATCTTGCCGCTGGTGCCCGGATACCTGGGGTATGTCTCCGGGCTGGCCGACCCGCGCCGGGCGGACAACCGGCGCCGGGTGATGACCGGGGTGGGACTGTTCATTATGGGCTTCGCCGCGGTGTTCACCCTCTACGGGGCCGCCTTCGGGGTGATCGGCGGGTGGCTGTTGCAGTGGCAGGACGCGCTGATCCGGGCCTTGGGGGTGTTCGTGATCCTGATGGGCCTGGTGCTCATCGGCTGGCTGCCGTTCCTGCAGAACACCCGGCGGATGTCCTTCCAGCCCAGGACCGGGATCGCCGGGGCCCCGCTGCTCGGGGTGGTCTTCGGCCTGGGCTGGACCCCGTGTATGGGCCCGACCCTCAGCGCCGTGCTGGCGTTGAGCACCACCACCGGGGACCCCTGGCGCGGGGCCCTGCTGGGCTTCCTCTACTGTCTGGGCCTGGGCATCCCCTTCGTGCTGGTGGCGATGGGCCTGGACTGGGTCACCCGAACGCTGGGCTTCGTCCGCCGCCACATCCGCGCCTTCAACATCATCGGCGGGGTACTGCTGGTGCTCGTCGGGGTGCTGATGGTCACCGGGATCTGGACCCTGTGGATCTACCAGCTGCAGAACCTGGCCGGCACCTTCACCACCCCCGTCTAACCCCGCCCGCACACGCCCCCCACCTCACGGATTGGACCGCTCGTGACTTCCCCTGACCCCACCGCTTCCACCCCGTCTTCTCCCACCCCGTCCCGGCAGCGCCGGGCCAAGATCGTGGTCTGGGTGCTGCTGGGCCTGGTCGTGGCCGCCGCCCTCATCGGTTACCTTGTGGCCCGCGGGACCGCCACCGCCCAGCAGCAGGACCCCAACCAGTCCACCGCCCAGTCCACCGGGCAGTCGACTGGGTCTGCCGGTCAGTTGGTGCGGGAGAATAGCCGGGTGCTCTCGCAGGCCCCCAATGAGAAGGCCGTGCTGGTGGAGTTCCTGGACTTCGAGTGCGAGGCCTGCGCGGCGGCTTACCCCTTCGTGGAGGACCTGCGCGCCGAGTATGCGGACACCGTGACCTTCGTGCACCGGTACTTCCCGCTGCCGGGCCACCCGAACTCGGTCACCGCGGCCATCGCCGTGGAGGCCGCTGCCCAGCAGGGCGCCTACGAGTCGATGTACCAGAAGATGTTCGAGACCCAGACCGAGTGGAGCCACACCACGGAGGACCGCAGCCCGGTCTTCCGGGCCTACGCCGAAGAGTTGGGCCTGGACATGGCCGCCTACGATGCCGCGGTGGCCGACCCGGCCACCCGGGACCGGGTCGAGCTGGACGTGGCCGACGGCACCGCCCTGGGCGTGGCCGGGACCCCGACCTTCTACCTCGACGGTGAGCCGCTCACCGTGAACAGCCTGGAAGAGTTCACCGCCGCCGTCGAGGCCGCCACCCAGGACTGACCGCCCGGACCATCCGCGGCCACCCGGGCCAGAGCAGAGGACCGAGAGCAAAGGACTTCCCATGACCGACCGGCTCACCGAGCCCACCGCCCCGAGCGCCGCCTCCCCAGTATCGGCAGCCGGCCCGGCGCCGGCCCCGGCGTGGTTCACCGGGCGCCGGGCCTTCGGCCTGGTGCTGCTCGTCACCGGCGCCGTCGGCTGGATCGCCTCGGCGACCCTGGTCCTCGAACGCCTCGCCCTCTACGAGAACCCCGGCCACACCACCAGCTGTGACATCAACCCCTGGGTGTCCTGCGGACGGGTCATGGGCACCTGGCAGTCCGAGCTGTTCGGCTTCCCCAACCCGCTGATCGGCATCGTCGCCTTCGCCGTGGTGATCTCCACCGCGATGGTCGTGCTCTCCGGGGCCCGGCCCGGCCGCGGGTACTGGCTCGGGCTGCAGGCCGGGGTCACCCTCGGGATAGGGTTCGTGGCCTGGCTGTGGTTCCAGGCCCTGTACGAGATCTACATCCTCTGCCTGTACTGCATGATCGTCTGGGCGGCCATGATCCCCCTGTTCCTCCTGCTCACCGCCCGCAACCTCGCCCACGGCGTGATCCCCGCCCCGCCGGGGGTGGTCCGGTTCGCCACCGGCTGGGCCGGGACCCTCATCGCCGTCGCCTACGTCGCCGTCGCCGGCTCGGTCTTCGTCCAGTTCCTCCCCGCCTTCACCGGCTTCTGACCGGTCCTGGGGCGCGACCTCGCCATTATCGACTGAAGGCGCTATCATCGTCGTATGACGATGATTAAGGAGCCGGGGGTGTCCCCGGCGGCGGGCCTGGGCCCGGCGGCGGCGCTGTTCCACGGGTTCTCCGACCCCACCCGGTTGGCGATCCTGCGGCACCTGGCCACCGGGGAGCACAAGGTGCGCGAGCTGACCGAGCACCTCGGGTTGGCCCAGTCCACGGTCAGTGCGCACCTGGCCTGCCTGGCCGGCTGCGGGTTGGTGGCCTCCCGGCCGGTGGGCCGGGCCTCGCTGTACGCCCTGGCCGCCGAGCCCGAGCTGCTTCAGGTGCTGGCCGCCGCCGAGCGGCTGCTGACGGTCACCGGGCACGCGGTCGAGCTCTGCCCACACTCCGGCACCCCGGGCCCCGACGGCCCCGCCGTGGCCTGAGCCCGGTCCCGGAGAAGGAGGACACAGTTAATGGGTGCACACCACCACGCCTCGCCGGCGCACCGCTGGCGGCTGGCGGTCGCTTTCGCCATCACCACGGCGGTGCTGCTGGCCGAGGTGGCCGGGGCGCTGATCACCGGCAGCCTGGCCCTACTGGTGGACGCGGCGCACATGCTCACCGACGCTGGCGGGTTGCTGATGGCCCTGCTGGCCTCCACCCTGATGGCCCGGCCGCCCACGGCCCGGCGCACCTGGGGGTTCCTGCGCGCCGAGGTGTTGGCCGCCCTGGCCCAGGCCGCCATCCTGCTGGCCGTGGGTCTCTACGCCTTCATCGAGGGCCTGCAGCGACTGTTCGCCCCGCCCGAGGTAGCCTCCGGCCCTCTGCTGCTGTTCGGGATCCTCGGCTTGGCCGGTAACCTCGCCTCGCTGGCCGTCCTCGGCTCCGGCCGCGGGGCCAACCTGAACATGCGCGCCGCGTTCCTGGAGGTCCTCAACGATGCGCTGGGCTCGGTGGCCGTGATCGCCAGCGCCCTGGTCATCGCCACCACCGGCTGGGCGCAGGCCGACGCCGTGGCCGGGATGCTCATCGCCGTGTTGATTGTGCCCCGCGCCCTGAAGATCCTGGCCGAGGCCGCGCACATCCTGCTCGAATCCACCCCCCGGGACCTGGACCTCGCCGAGGTTCGGGACCACCTTGAAGCGGTGCCGCACGTGGTGTCCGTGCACGACCTGCACGCCTCCCAGATCGCCACCGGGGTCCCCGTGCTCAGCGCCCACGTCGTCGTCGAGGACCACTGCTTCCACGACGGGCACGCCCCCCAGATCCTGGACCAGCTCCAACACTGCGTCGCCGAGCACTTCGACGTGGCGATCGACCACTCCACCTTCCAACTCGAACCCGCCGCCCACGCCCACCACGAACACCCCACCCACCACTGACCCAGTGGGGCTGGTTGAGCAATAGACGCGTCCGCAGGAGGAACCCCCCACCGGACACACCCGCAGCCGACATGGATGAACAGTGGCACGCCACTAGGGACATCCCGCATGACCCGTCCGGTGGTCCGTCCCGCGACGGCACGTCATACGACACGCCCCCGGGTGGGTCACCATCGGCGGCACACAGCTCCGCAGCCCGCGGTGGTCATCGGCGTTGGGCCAGCACCTTCTGTCCGGCTTCGCGCAGTTCCCCCGTGGGTGAGACGTGGCGGTAGAGGGTCTGGCGGGTGATGCCCAGTTCCTTACACAGGGCACCGACGTTGGTGTCCTTGTTCCCCATCGAGGCCATCGCCAGGCGGATCTTGGCCGGGGTCATCTTGTAGGGCCGGCCGCCCTTGCGGCCTCGGGCCCGGGCCGAGGCCAGGCCGGCCTTGGTGCGTTCGGAGATCAGCTCGCGTTCGAACTCGGCCAGGGCGGCGAAGATCCCGAACACCAGCTTGCCGGAGGCGGTCGTGGTGTCAATCGCCGCCCCCTGGCCGGTGAGCACCTTCAGGCCCACGCCCCGCTCGGTGAGCTCGTGCACGATGTTGACCAGGTGGCGCAGGTCCCGGCCGAGTCGGTCCAGCTTCCACACCAGCAGGGTATCCCCGGCCCGCAGCGCTTTCAGGCACGCGGCCAGATGGGGACGGTCATCGCTCTTGCCGGAGGCCTTGTCCTCGTACAGAGCCTCCGGTTCCACGCCGGCTTCGAGCAGGGCGTCGCGTTGCAGGTCGGTGGCCTGGGAGCCGTCAGCCTTAGACACCCGCATGTACCCCACGAGCACCGCCCACCACCCCGGTCATTTATTCGATCGTTTATGTGACACGAGGCCCGCAGAGCGAGGTGTTGAGAAATATTGTCACGTAACCGGTCATTTATTCTACGTCTCGCAGACGGTCACGGCGCAGCTATGGTGACAGGTAGTCCGAAGGGATGCCGAGCTCGGTGAAATTGCTCCGGACGCCTTGGATCACTTCGTCGTTGTCGCGGCGGTACATCGTGCAGAAGTTGAAGAGTTGGCGGGCGGTCTCGGGGGTGGTCCGGGCTTCCTCGACGACGGCCTGAAAGTTCTTTTTGATCTCCTGCCAACGGATGGCGGTGGGGTCCGTGGTTTGTTCGGTGCTGCCGGGGTCGCGGGAAATGTCCGGTTGGGGCAGGAACACCTCGGCTTCGCGTCCGGGGCAGGTCATGGCCCGGGTTTCGAGCAGGTGTATCGCGGTGGCGGCGGCTTCCAGGGACTGGAGTTGGCGCTGATCGGAGAGTTCCTCGTAGGGGCGCCACGGGCCCTGTCCGGCGCGGACCGGGTGGCCGGTGCGGTCCCACACCTGTCGTGTCAGCCGGCCGGGTGCGCCGCATTCGATGATGGTCGCGCCGAGCTCGTCGAGCAGCGTCCTGAGTAGTCGGAACCAGAGGCCTGCGTGCACCCGGTGTCGGGGAAGGGCGACGGATCCTGTGGTCAGGGCCTGCCAGGTCCGCTGGTCCATGCTCCGGATCGCCGCCCCGACCGGTCGCGGCTCGGGCCTACCCGGCGAGACGTGCCAGAAGTCGTGGTAGCCCACCGGGCCGTTGTGGCGTTCGAGTCGGCAGTGGTGGACGGGGCAGGAGAGCATTAGGGGCACCAGCCACGCCAGTTGGTAGGGGCAGGGAGGGGTGGATTCCATGGTGCAGCGCGGACAGGCCCGGTGTTGCCAGCCGGCATCCGTGGGCAACCAGGCCCGCCAGTCCTCCACGGTACGGTCGCGTCTCCTTCCCCGGGGCAGCAGTACCGCCAGCTGGCGGGTATAGGTGGTGTAGGCCTCCGCCGCTGGCTCGAGTTGGTCCAGCAGCCAGGGGGTCTGCCCGCCGAGAGTCATGGCCCGTATGGTGTCGGTTCCGGTTCTGGTGCGGCCGGCTAGCTGGTTGATGAGTTCCTCCGGGGCGGCCACGTCCAGGTCCCCGGGGCGGGAGATGCAGAACCCGGTATCGAGAACGAGGTCCTCGACCTCGGCCCCGTAGCGGTGGGCTATCCGGCGCAGCCAGGAGGTGAGTGCCTCACCGGTGACCGGGGCCGGGTGCACCGGCCACCGAGTGCTCACAGCAGCTCGCGTTCGAAGACCCGGCGGCGTTCGGTCGGCCCGGTGTAGTTAGCCATCGTCAGGGTCCGGTGGTCGATGGCCTCGAGGCCGGACTCGACGGCGGTCACCGCGGCCGCGGTCAGCAGGTGGGCCAGCTCCCCGATGGTGCCCTCGCTGCGGGCCAGCAGGTAGCGGGCCATGTCCTCGGTGTCGATCACCGATGGTTTCCGGAGGGGGAAGGAGGCGGCGAAGCTGGCCAGCAGGGATCTCGCCTGGTCGTCGGCCTCCCAGAGCGGGAGCACGAAGGGTTCGAAGCGGGCGTGTCAGATGGTCTGTGTAAGCCGTACCGAGAGGAACGGTAAGAATCATGACCATGATCGACGAGAAGAACCCAGGCGAGCCCTCGGGCCAGGACCTGGTCGAGCAGCTGAAAGCCTCAGGGCAGCTTGATTCCCTATTCGCGCAGATCGACGCGGGCGGCGTCGAGCTCACCGGTGACGGCGGGTTCGTGCCCGCGCTGGTCAAGGCCGCGCTCGAGCGGGGCCTGCAGGCCGAGCTGACCAGCCATCTGGGCTACGAGAAGGGCTCGAGCGAGGCGCCGAAGCACGCCAACTCCCGCAACGGGACCACCCCGAAGACCGTGGAGTCCGAGGTCGGGCCGATCGAGCTGGACGTCCCGCGAGACCGGGGCGGGTCGTTCACCCCGCGCCTGGTGCCCAAGGGCCAGCGGCGCCTCGGGGGCCTGGATGACATGATCATCAGCCTCTATGCCGGCGGAATGACGATCCGGGACATCCAGCACCACCTGGCCTCCACGATCGGCACGGACCTGTCGCACGAGACGATCTCCAACATCACCGACGCCGTGAGCGAAGAGGTCCTGGCGTGGCAGTCGCGGCCGCTGGAGGAGTTCTATCCGGTGATCTATCTCGACGCAATCCGGATCAAGATCCGAGAGAACAGCCAGGTCCTCAACCGTGCCGCCTACATCGCCGTCGGCGTGGACCTCGAGGGCATCAAGCACGTGCTGGGGATCTGGGTCCAGGACACCGAGGGCTCGGCGTTCTGGGCCCACGTCTGCGCCGATCTCGCCAACCGGGGCGTGCAGGACGTGCTGATCGTGTGCTGCGACGGGCTCAAGGGCCTGCCGGAGGCGATCGAGGCGACGTGGCCGGACTCGATGGTCCAGACCTGCGTGGTTCACCTGATCCGGGCCGCGATGCGGTTCGTGGCCTACCAGGACCGCAAGAAGGTCGCCGCCGCGCTGAAGCCGATCTACACCGCCCCCAACGAAGAGACCGCGAGGAAGGCGCTGGCCGAGTTCGAGGCCTCCGAGCTCGGCACGAAGTACCCGTCTGCAGCCGCGACCTGGGCGAACTCCTGGGAGCGGTTCATCCCGTTCCTGCAGTTCCCACCCATGCTCCGCAAGGTCATCTACACGACCAACAGCATCGAGTCGCTGAACTTCCAGCTACGGAAGGTGACCAAGAACCGCGGCCACTTCCCCTCGACCGAGGCGGCGGTGAAGCTGCTCTGGCTGGCGATCTGCAACATCGAAGACAAACGCGCCGCCGAACGCGCTCGGGACCGGGGCAAACCCGCCGGCCAGCGCAAAGCCCAGGGCCGGCTCGTCGAAGGTCAGGCCGTCACGAACTGGAAGCAGGCCCTCGCCCAGCTCGCCGCGGCCTACCCCGACCGGATCAACCCCTACCTGTGACCACCCCGCTTACACAGACAAGTTGACACGCCCTTCGAAGCGGTTCTCCAACTGGTCATCGGAGCGCACCGCCAGGTAGGCCTCGCGGGTGCCGACCCCGACCAGCGGGATGCGCAGTTCGTTGCCCAGAAACCGCAGTAGGTTCAGGAACTCCCGACGGGTGTCCCCGCGACCGGCCAGCACGTTGTGCAGCTCATCAACGACCAGCATCCGCGCCCCGACCTCGCGCAGCAGGGACAAGGCGAGGCGTTCGAGCTCCACCAGACGAGGCCGGGGCCGCAGGGGTGCGCCCAGGACGGACAGGATCGCGGTGTAGAACCGCAAGGGTGATGGTTCCGAGGGCATCTGCACGCACACCACCGGGACCTGCTCCCGGTCCGGTTCGGAGCTGGGCGGGTGCTGCCGGCGGAAGCGCTCGATGATCATCGACTTGCCGTTGTTTGTCGGGCCCACCAGTAGCAGGTTGGGCATGCGCTGCTTCGCCGGCCAGCCGAGCATGGTCTCCAGACGCTCGACGGCCTCGACCGCCTTCGGGTAGCCGATCCAGCGGTCCGCGCGGATCCGCTGGACCCGCTCGGCCGCCGGCAATCGCGCCACCGGCTGCGCGGCCGGGTGCAAGTGGGACAGCTCCAGCGGCTCGTACTCGTTGGCATTCACCATTGCTCGATCTCCCCGAACCGGGCCACCACATCCAAGTCCGTTGGTACGACCGGTGGTTCCGGCACCGGGGGCGTCGGCCTCGTAGTGGTCGTCCCGGTCTGGGTGCGGCGTTGCCTCTCGCGGCGGGTGCGCTTGGTGGTCTTCTGGGCGGTCTCGGAGATGGTGCGCATCTGCTCGATCATCCGGAACAGGCCCGACTCGTCGACTTCGGTGGCCCCACGCTCGCGCAGCCGGGCCAGAGCCTGCCGGTGCTCCCACACGCTGACCGCCGGGTTCGACAACGCCCGATACGGGACCTCGATGTACGCGGTGCCCTCGGGGTCCAGCACCCAGATGCGGCTGATATCGCGCGGATCCCGCCGGATGAGGAACCGCTCCAGGGCCTCGCGGCGTGCGATCCACGGCTTGAGCGCATTGGCGAAATAGTGGACATGGTCCAGAACAAACCCGGTGCGCGTGAGCTTGCGGCGGAACACGGGCAGAAAGTCCACTAAGAACGCCGTCGGGTTGGCCGTCGTCATCGGGGTACTGGTCGCTGCGACCGACTCGACCCACCGTCCGGCCGGGGTCTGGCCCAGCGTGGAGTGCACCGTGCCGTGGTAGGTCGCCACAGCCAACACCAGCCACCGCTCCAACTCGGCAATCGTCAGTGCGGCCATCTTCTCGGCGTCGTACGCTCCACGCTCGACTGGGTTCGAAAACGTGGTCCCCGGCAGCTCGTGGATCTGTCGCATGGCCGTGCCGATGACCCGCTCGACGATCCCGCCGTAATGCGGCCGGCCCAGCGGGCGGTAGTCGAGGCTGATACCGTGCTGGTCGCACCCGCGGGTGAGCGCTTCGCTCTTGAACTCCCGAGCATTGTCCACATACAGGGCCTTCGGCTTGCCACTCATCGGCCAGGCCGCGTCGATTCCGAGCCGCTCCAGCCAGGGCCGCTTGTCACCGGCCGCATGGGCCAGGCACAACCCCACCGACACCGCCGAGGGCGGCTCCAAGGTCACCACCATTCCAACCAGACACCGACTGCCCACGTCGATGGCCACCGTCAGATACGGCCGTCCGATCGGCTGACGGTCACGGTCATCGACCACGATCAGATCCATGACCGTGTGATCGATCTGCACCTGGTCCAGGATCGACTCGACTACCGGAACCTCGTCCCCGGCCGATTGCAACGGCCGGACGCTCTCGGCCCCCTCGCGCCGCCGGCCCACCTCGACCGGATTCATCCGAGCGATCCGCGCGGCCACCGTGTTCCGTGCCGGAGCCGGCAGCCCCTGCACGGCGCAGGCCCGCGTGATCTCCCGATGCAGGGAGGCAATGCTGCGCTTCTGCCGGGTCAAGTACCGCTGGCGCACCAGCTCACGGATGATCTGCTCCACTGGCTCCGTCAGCCGGCCCCCACCCTTGCCACCATCCGATCGCCGGGGGACAAGATCAGTGACCAGGCCCGAGCCCCGCCGGTACCGCTCCAGCAGCACGTACACCCGGCGCCGGGAGATCCCCAGTTCCATCGCGGCTTCGTCGACGGCAGCCAGTCCCACTGGATCGTGCTCGGCCAGGCGACCGATCACCCCGGCCCGCAACCGGGCCTGCTCCCACTCACGCTCGGGCACCGCAAGCACGCCCGGTCCAGCCATCTCATCCTGGTCGCCGTCCACGCCCGCCTCCTCATAGAGAACAGGACTACTGAGCAGATGCGACGCTAGTGCACAGGACTACTGAACGACCAGGGCTCGGGAGTCGACGACACCACCCCCGAGAGGACGGGCCCGAGAGCGCAGTCGACTTCTGAAAATGACACGAGGACTGAGCTCGCCCGACGTACGGTGAAGGATCCCCTTACGGGCATGCGATCTGGGCTGACGCCTGTGACCGAGTGTTCAGTTCGCGCTGTATAGTTCAGTCCATGATGACTATTGCTTCGCGTCTCGACGTGATGAACCGCCTGGGTCGTGCACTGGCCGACCCCACTCGATCCCGGATCATCTTGACCCTGCTCGACCATCCCGCTTACCCGGCGGAACTGGCCCGAGATCTGAACCTGACACGCCCGAACGTGTCCAACCACCTGGCATGCCTGCGCGATTGCGGGATCGTCGTCTCCGAGCCCGAGGGTCGTCGGACACGATATGAGATCGCCGATTCGCACCTGGCGCAGGCGCTGACGGCACTGGTCGATGCCACCCTGGCAGTGGACGAAGACGCCCCGTGCATCGATCCCGCCTGCTCGCTTCCCGGATGCGACGCAGCTGGGGAGGGCGCATGATCCTCACCTCGGTCTTGCAGGCGATGGGCCTGTTCGCAGCGACCAACATCGACGACATCATCGTGCTCTCCCTCTTCTTCGCGCGAGGGGCAGGCCAGCGCGGCACTACCGCCCGCATTCTGGCCGGCCAGTACCTCGGATTCGCCGGCATCCTCGGTGCCGCGGTCCTGGTGACCATCGGCGCCGGAGCATTCCTGCCCTCGGCAGCCATCCCGTACTTCGGTCTCATCCCGCTGGGCCTCGGCCTATGGGCCGCATGGCAGGCCTGGCGCGGAGACGATGACGACGATGACGACGAGGCCAAGGTTGCCGGCAAGAAGGTCGGCGTGTGGACAGTCGCAGGCGTCACCCTTGCCAACGGCGGCGACAACATCGGCGTCTACACCCCTGTCTTCCTCAGCGTGGAACCTCTCGCAGTAGTCGCCTACTGCATCGTCTTCCTCGCGCTCGTCGCGGTCCTGGTGGCCCTGGCAAAGTTCGTCGCCACCCGCCCCCCGATCGCCGAAGTGCTCGAACGCTGGGAGCACGTCCTCTTCCCCATCGTTCTCATCGGCCTCGGCATCGTGATCCTCGTCAGCGGCGGAGCCTTCGGACTCTGACGTAGCGGCAGCGATCCAAACGGCCCCGACCGGGCGCACCCCTCTCGGTTCAGACCGCGACACCTACCTGCAGCCAGTCCTGCGTGATCGCGGCAACAAGACCGCCACGGAGCGCTGCAAAAACCCCGCCACCAAGCGAACGAAGCCACAGCTACTTGAGCGGTATCCACAGGCCACCGGGTACGGGTAGGGGAGCGGAGCGATACGCAGAGGCACGTGGTCGGCGTCTAGGGCATGTCTGACAATCGTTTGGACCATGCGATCACAGCATTCAGCACCACAGCGGACCGGTAGACGATCGCGTACTTGTCATACCGGGTCGCCAGACCCCGCCACTGCTTCAGGTGCGCGTACTGACGCTCGATGACGTTGCGGCCCTTGTAGGCGTCCGCGTCGAGGCTGACGGGGCGCCCGCCGCGGGCACCGCGCCGTCTGCGGTGGCCCTGCTGGTCGGCCGGTTCGGGGATGACCGCTTTGATCCCACGGGCACGTAGGTGGGTGCGGATCGCCCGGGAGGAGTACGCCTTATCGCCCAGCACGGCCTCGGGGCGGGTCCGGGGCCGCCCTACTGGCCGGGTCACGCGCAGCTGCGCCAGAAGAGGAAGCAGCATCGGGGAGTCCCCTGCCTGGCCGGGGGTGATCAGGCTGACCAGCGGCAGCCCGGTCCCGTCGACGAGCTGATGGATCTTCGTGCTCAGCCCGCCACGGGAGCGCCCGATGCCGTGATCGGCCGGCTCCTCACGCGGATTCTTGTAGTTCGATCCATCCCCCTGTGTGGCGGGTGATGTTCGTCGCGTGCTGATGCGCGCGGGCGATCGTGGAGTCCACCGAGACCGACCAATCGATCAGGCCTTCGGCGTCAGCGGCGGCGGTCAGCGTGGCCAGCACCGTGTCCCAGGTGCCCTCTTCGGCCAAGCGCCGATGCCAGGTCCACACGGTCTGCCAGGGCCCGTAGACCTCGGGCAGATCCCTCCAAGCGATTCCGCACCGGTACCGGTAGATGATCGCCTCCACCATGGTGCGGGCGTCGGCGAACGGCCTGCCGGCGCGGCCGGTCCGGGTCGGGAGCATCGGGGCGATCAACTCCCATTGGGTGTCAGAGAGCATCTGGAACCGGGACATGTCCCCAGGGTCTCAGCTGACTCGTGCATCTATTCTCAGACACGCCCTAGGCGGGTATACCCACTAGGCGCATGTGTCAGAGCCAGTTGGGTGCTGCTGGACAGAGGTGCCAGGGTGCGATCTTGCTTGACAGGGTTGCCCATCATCGCGCTCGACGGATTCGTCGATCCGGCCTTCTCCAACCGCGCGCTGGCTCGCTTACCCGTTGGGCTTGGCCTCGGATTCATGGACGTCATTCTGGAGTAGCGCGATGATCTGCTTTGCGGTTTCACTCCGGTGGTCCTGTGAGATGGGCCTGCTTCCGATCAGGTCGTTGACCCAGAGCCCGTCAGCAGCGAGCAGGGCGAGCGAGGTCATCTGGTCGCGCTCAGCTTCGTCTCGTTCGCTACGTCCGGTCCATCGGTCGATGAGGTCTTCCCAGATCGCCTTGTGCTGGGTGTGCTGGCTGTCGAGAATCAGCTGGAACTCGGCGCGGGAGGCGGCTGTCGAACAAGTGAGTATGTAGGCGGTCAGGCGCTCCATCGGCGTTGCCTCAGCGGTCGGCTTTCCACAGGCGATCTCTAACTGCCGCTCCCAGCGATCAGCGAGTCTCTGGTGGATCGCAGCGATCAAGTCGTCTCGTGACGGGAAGTGGTAGATGATCCCGGCCCTGGTGATCCCTGCAGCGGCCGCGACAGAGTCAAACGTGACTGCTGTGATCCCGTCTTCCTCGATCACTTGGATCGCGGCGTCGAGGATCATGGTCTTCTTGCTCTCACGCACCATCATGCGCCCCTCCGATTGGTTCAGTGGTTTTCGGCGTACTCCATTGCCTCGCTGCCGCGCCCGTAAGCGCGGAGCAGCCGATTGGTCAGAGCGGCTCCACTAGCCAGCATGACAGCGAGGACGATCATCGTGACCAAATAGGCCGTGTCGTAGGCGGAGGTGGCGGCTGCGATCACGTCGAGATCTCCGTCGGCGATCCCGAGGGCATCGGCAATGCTCTCCCCCGCTGCGGCGGGAGTGCCATCCGGGAGTCGGACGACTGTGGCGTAGACGAAGGTCAGGAGGCTCCCGAGGAGTGCTACAGCCGAGAGGGAGCCCATCTCATAGGAGACTTCTTCGATCGAGGCCGCCATGCCGGCCTTTCGCGGAGGCGCGTTGCCCATAATGGCGGCGGAAGCGACGGCGAAGGTGCCGCCCAGGCCGAAGCCGGTCACGATGAAGCTGACGACCAGCAGGGGTAGTGATCCGTTCGCAGAGGCCAGCACGGCGAGAGCTAGTCCTAGGGCGGCGATGGCGAGGCTGCCGGAGATAATGATCCGCAGGCCCACGATGTGCAGGATCGCGGCCCCTAGGACACCTGAGGGCAGGGCGCCAAGCGCGGTGGCTGCGACTAGCAGGCCTGCTTGCAGGGGGGTGAAGCCCTCGACGAGCTGGAAGCGCTGTGTGGTCGCGAGCTGGGCGCCAGCGATGGTGAACATCGCGAAGAAGGCTGCCAGAGAGCCGCCAGCGAAGGCGCGGTTGCGGAAGATGGAGAACTCGATGAGTGGTTCTTCCAATCGGCCCTGGCGTCGCACGAAGAGGACGAACCCGATGACTGCTGACGCCAGCGCCCCTGCGATCAGAACCCAGTTCTGTGGAATATGGGCCAGTTCCTTGATGACGAGCACGGTGCCCACCAGCCCGACCATCGCATAGAGGGATGAGACGAGATCCCACTTCTTCGACGGATCGGGATGGTTGTGCGGCGCGATGATTGCGGTCGCCACAAGTGCGATGGCAACAACGGGGACATTGATGAGGAAAACAGATCCCCACCAGAACCGTTCGAGAAGGGCGCCGCCGAGAATGGGTCCGAGCGCTGCCCCCGCGATCGACAGGCTCCCCCAGATGGCGATGGCGATGTTGCGCTCACGAGGATCGTCGAACGCGAGGCGGATCAGAGCAAGCGTGGCGGGCATCATCGCTGCGGCCCCCACAGCGAGGAGTGCCCTGGCGCCGATCAGGAAGGCAGGGTTGGGCGAGAATGCCGCTGCCAGTGATGCGGCACCGAAGATCCACAGGCCGACGACGAACATTCGGCGGTGGCCGATGCGATCGCCCAGTGTGCCTGCTCCCAAGAGGAGGCCAGCCATGACCAGGGGGTAGGCGTTGATGATCCACAGTGTCGAGGATCCGGACGCGCCGAGGTCTGCGGTCAACGTAGGCAAGGCGGTGTAGAGGATCGAATTGTCGAGGGTGATGAGTAGCAGGCCGGCCCCCACGGTCATGAGCAGCCACCACCGCCGCGGCGATGATCCAACGTCGTTCACTGTTGTACCCCTGTCCTCTGCCTGTAGTCGCATCAACGAAACTATACTAACAGGTTAGTAAAGTAAACGTCAACGCTCCGACAGAGGGATGCCTCACAATCCAGCTGGGTGTTCATTGCCCCATCCCGGCGTCAAGCCGGGTATACCCCTTTACACGTCCCTGCCGCCTACGAGACCATCACGTCAGAGTGGGTCCCAAATCGGGTCGTTGGACACAATTGACGGAGGGTCTTAAACATGGTTGGACAGACGGTGGCCTATGTGCGGGTGAGCTCGGCGGAGCAGAACCTGGACCGTCAGCTCGAGGCGGTGGGGGAGTGTGACCGGATCTTCCAGGACAAGATCAGCGGCAGCTCCAGGGCCAAGCGCACCGGGCTGGCGGAGCTGATGGCCTACGTCCGGGAGGGTGACCTGGTGAAGGTCGCCTCGATGGACCGCCTGGGCCGCGACACCCGGGACCTGTACGCGATCGTGGACGAGCTCACCGACAAGGGATGCGCGGTGCAGTTCGTGTCCGAGCGGATCATCGTGGACAAGTCCGGCACCTCCCCAGTAGATGGGCTCATGCTAGGCATCCTGGCGGCGTTCGCTGAGTTCGAGCGCCGGCGGATCAAGGAGCGCCAGGCCGAGGGCATCGCCCTAGCCAAAGCCCGCGGCAAGTACGTCCAGGCCCCGAAGCTCTCGGACACCGACGTGGAGCAGGCGCGCGTGATGATCGAGATGGGGATCCCGAAGGCGGAGGTGGCGCGCGCGTTCGGGGTGAGCCGGCAGACGCTGTACACCTCGCTGTCCCGGGGTGCGAGAAAAGAAGTACCCTCCGATCTATGAGCAAGGCGACGCCCCTGCTCCCGCTCTTGAAAGGACGCTTGATGAGTTTTCCCGAGTTGGTCAACGCCTACGCGGTGTCAGCGCGGGAGAACCTGCGTGGTCCAGGGCAGGCAGAGGCGGCGCTCTCAGCACCCGTGGCTGCTCTGATGCGCGGTGTGGGGGAGCTGGTAGGGCGCCGAGTTGTAGCCCACAGTGAGGTCACCGTGGTCGGGGACGAGGGCGAGGCCGTCCGTCCGGACTTCGGGGTGCGCGTCGACGGTGTGCTGACTGAATCGCCCCGGGTTTGTTAGAGGCTCGTAAGTGCCGCCCCGGCAGGCGCCGGCACGGGATTCTCATGATGGTAGACGTCCTCGAACTCGACCGGAGGAACCATCCCGATCTCGCCGTGCACACGCCGATGGTTGAACCAGTCGATGTACTCCGCGACCGCGATCTCCAGGCCCTCGATGGACTTGAATGGCCCCTTGTTCCGGATCAGCCCCGCCTTGAACAGCGAGTTGAACGCCTCCGCGAGGGCATTGTCATACGAGTCCCCCGTCGAGCCGACTGAGGCGACTGCGCCGGCCTGGGCGAGCCGCTGGGTGTATCGCACGGCGACGTACTGGACTCCTTTATCGCTGTGATGCCGTAGCCCGGCCACGTCTTGGCCTGCACGCTGACGCGTCCAGAACGCCATCTCGAGGGCATCCAGGGCCAGGTCCGTGCGCAGCGACTTCGACAGCTGCCAGCCCAGCACCCGTCGGGAGAACACGTCGATGATGAACGCGGCGTACACCCATCCGCTGAAAGTGCGGCAGTAGGTGATGTCTTACGACCCACAGCTGGTTCGGAGCCGCCGCGGTGAAGTCGCGCTGCACCAGGTCCTGACGCTCATCCGGGCCGCGGCCTGGGACCGTGGTCCTCGGGCCCTTCGCGCGGCTGATCCCGCGCAGGCCTGCGGCTCGCATGAGCCGCTCCACCGTGCACCTGGCCACCTGCAGGCCCTCCCGCCGCAGTTGCGCGTGGACCTTTCGGGCCCCGTAGACCCCGTAGTTGGCCTCATGCACCCGCCGGATCTCCACGAGCACCTGCTCATCGCGCAGGCTGCGCGCTGAAGGAGGGCGCGTCTTGGCCGCGTAATACGTGCTCGGTGCGATCTGCGTGCCTGCTGCGGAGAGCGTGGTGCAGATCGGCTCGACACCGAACTCGTGCTTGTGTTCGTCGATATAGTCCACGATCAGCGCTGTGGGCGGTCGAGCTCCGCCGCGAAGAAAGCCGACGCCGAGCGCAGGATCGCGTTCGCCCGCCGCAGTTCACGGTTCTCCTTCTCCAGCTCGGCCACCCGGGCGGCTTCGCTGGTCGTGATCCCGGGGCGGTGGCCACCGTCGATCTCGGCTTGGCGGACCCAGTTGCGCAGCGTCTCGGGATTGATCCCGAGCTGTTCTCCCACACGGCGGAACGCTCCGGTCCTCGTGGCGGGGTCTTGACGGGCTTCCAGCGTCATCCGCGTGGCGCGTTCGCGGAGCTCGTCGGGGTACTTCCGTGGTGCAGGCATGCTCTGCATCCTTCCGTTGGATCAGAGCCTCCACCAGACCCGGAGCGATTCAGTCCTTCGCGTCCAGCACGCTGAGCGATCGCTGCTCCTCGTTGTATGCGGCAACGGTGGTGCCGCTGGTGCGTTCATTGCTCGACGCGGAGCGGTGCTCCCACGTGAAGCGGTCTCGCTCGCGGCGACTGCCCGAGATAGTGACGACCTCCTGTTCGCCGGCGACCGACGTGCTTCGGCTCGACCAGGTCACACGTGAGCCCAGGGCCAGGGCGCGGAGGCGCCCCTCGCCGAGCTTCCCGTGAAGCGTGCGCTTGTCGTTCTTCGACTTCTCGGCACGTTGCTTCCAGGAGCCACCGATGCGCCCGAAAGTGGACTCCACCTCTGCGCTTGCGATGCCGTGACCATCGTCGATGACACGCACTTCGTCGATGGCCTCCGACTCGCTGCGCTTCAGGGTGACGTCGACGGTACTGGCCTCGGCATCGATGGCGTTCCAGATCAGCTCGACGACGGCACGCACGGGGTCGCCCTCGTGGGCGATGCGGGCCACGTGGTCGTCGCTGGCCCGGAGCCTCAGGTCTGCCATGATCAGAGCCTACGTCGCCCGTGCGACACGACTGGTTAGGCGACGCAGGTGGGTCGCCTGCGAGGCCGTGGGCTACGATCGATATCGACTAAAACCGCAGGTCAGAGTAAAATCAGGGCAGATTGCGACGCTCGGTCGAGGCGTTCTGCCTCCCGGTCGTGACGCATGTCTACGCCGATCGTGACGGTGTCGGAGTCTCCGAAAGTCAGAGGCCCCCGATACCGTGAGATCAGCGACCCACCGATATTTAACGCGCCGCAGTGCGCAGGAGACGAACACGACATGACGAGCCGTCTGAGCAACGAACGAAGCAGCGGCGTGACGCCCTCGAGGGTGGTGGCGTGACGGTGGCGCTCAAGAAGTCGGACCTCTACAGCTCGCTGTGGGCCAGCGCGGACCAGCTCCGTGGCGGCATGGACGCCAGCCAGTACAAGGACTATGTCCTGACGCTGCTCTTCATGAAGTACGTCACGGACAAGGCGAAGTCTGATCCGGACAGTCTCATCGAGGTGCCCGAAGGTGGTTCGTTCGACGACATGTTCGCCGCGAAGGGCGATAAGGAGATCGGCGACCGGTTCAACAAGATCATCGGCAAGCTCGCCGAAGCCAACGACCTGCGCAACGTCATCGACCAGGCCGACTTCAACGACCCGGAGAAGCTCGGCAGCGGCAAGGAGATGCAAGATCGCCTCTCCAAGCTGGTCACGATCTTCAACGATCTCGACTTCAGTGGCTCGCGCGCCGAGGGCGACGACCTGCTCGGGGACGCCTACGAGTACCTGATGCGTCACTTCGCGACGGAGTCGGGCAAGAGCAAGGGCCAGTTCTACACGCCTGCCGAGGTGTCGCGCGTCGTCGCGAAGGTTGTCGGCATCGGCCGCCAGACGCGTCAGGACGAGACGGTCTACGACGCCGCAGCCGGTTCCGGATCGCTCTTGCTCAAGGCGGCTGCTGAGGCGCCGCGCGGCATGACGATCTATGGCCAGGAGAAGGATAACGCCACGTGGGCGCTGTCCAAGATGAACATGATCCTCCACGGCAACGAGACCGCGGAGATCTACAAGGGCGACACGATCACCAACCCGCAGCTGACGAACGGGACGAGGCTCAAGACCTTCGACTACGTCGTTATGAACCCGCCGTTCTCAGTAAAGTCCTGGAGCAACGGGCTCGAGGAGGACTACGGCCGCTTCGAGTACGGCCGCCCGCCAGAGAAGAACGGTGACTACGCCTTCCTGCTTCACGCACTGACGTCGCTGAAGTCCGAAGGTAAGGCGGCCGTCATCCTTCCGCACGGTGTGTTGTTCCGCGGCAATGCCGAGGGAAACATCCGCCGCGAGCTGCTCAAGCGCGGCTTCATCAAGGGCGTCATCGGTCTGCCGGCCAACCTCTTCTACGGCACAGGAATCCCTGCCTGCATCGTGGTGCTCGACAAGGAGAACGCCGTTGGACGTACCGGCGTCTTCATGGTGGACGCGTCCAAGGGATTCATCAAGGACGGTGCCAAGAACCGTCTTCGCGACCAGGACATTCACCGCATCGTCGACGCGTTCAATAAGCAGATCGAGATCGATCGCTATTCGCGCATGGTGCCGATGAGCGAGATCGCTGATCCGAAGAACGACTACAACCTCAACATCCCGCGCTACATCGACAGCTCGGAGCCCGAAGACCTGCAGGATCTCTCCGCGCACTTCAACGGAGGCATCCCGAACCGCGACGTCGAGGCACTTCAGAAGTATTGGGATGCGTTGCCGTCACTGAAGGACGCGCTCTTCAAGCCGCTCCGTGAGGGATACTCCAGCCTCAAGGTCGAATTGAGTGAGGTGCAGAACTACGCGCTTCACCGCAGCGGGCTCGACAGACTCCGGGCACAGGTCGCGGCCATCGTCGACGAGTGGTTCGCCGCTCATCGTGACGCGCTCCTGAACCTCACGGCCGAGACCAAGCCGGGTGACCTCATTACGACGCTGAGCGACGACCTGCTCGAGCGGTTCAAGCCCGTTCCGCTTCTCAACGAGTATGACGCGTACCAGCAGCTCATGAGTTACTGGCATGACGTCATGCACGACGACCTGAGCCTGATCATGGCGGAGCTGAGCGCAGGCGGAGACTGGGCGAAAGCCGCGGCACCCCGCCTGACCATCGAGGACAAGGAGCGCAAGCTTAACGAGACTCCAGACCTCGAGCTCGGCACCGGTCGCAAAAAGACCAAGTACAAGATGGATCTCGTCCCGCCATCGCTCATCGTGGCGCGCTACTTCACAGATGAGCAGGCGCGCGTCGATGAGGTGAATGCAGAGCTCGAGGCGGCGACGACAGCGGTCACTGAGCACGCAGAGGAGCACGGTGTCGATGAAGGCGTGCTCGCTGAAGCGACGAACGACAAAGGCGCCTACACGAAACAGCTTGTGAATGCGGTCATCAAGGCGGCGAAGCTTGCTCACGATGGAGAAACCCTCGATGTCGCGCGTGGTGCTCTTGCGCTCGTAGATGCAGAAGCCTCATTGAAGCGGATTGCGAAGCGTGATCAAGTGGCGCTCGACGAGATGACACTCCGCAAGTACGGCGACCTTACGGACGACGAGGTCAAGTCGATCATGCTGGACGACAAGTGGCATGCCGCCATCGCGGCGAAGATTGACGGTGAGGTCAACGCGCTGACGCACGCCCTCGTCGTCCGTATCCGCCAGCTCGGAGAGCGCTATGCCGAAACTATCGATGAACTCGACGCCGAACTGACAAAACTAGGGGCCAGGGTCGCAGAACACCTCGTATCCATGGGGGTCGCCAGATGAACGTGCCTACCCACTGGCAGGAGGCTCAGCTCCGCGACGTCGCGCGGACTGATGCGCCGATCGGATACGGCATCGTGCAACCTGGCGCACATGTACGAGATGGCATCCCGGTTATTGCGATTCGGGATCTCCCGATCCCTTCGATCGACAAAGTTCACCGGAGCGCTCTCTCGGTGGAGGCGGCTTACAGGAGAAGCCGAGTATCTGGTGGAGATGTCTTAATTTCGGTCAAGGGTACTACCGGGCGCATTGGCCTGGTCCCTGAAGGGTTCGTTGGAAATATCAGTCGCGATGTCGCTCGCCTGCGGCTAGGGGACGTGCACGATCCGTCGTATTGGTTTCAGATGTTGCAGTTTCCTCTGGCACAGCAGACCCTTCAGCAGGCTGCCGTGGGTTCGACGCGCCAGGAGCTTTCGATCGGCACGCTGAAGATGCTGAGTTTCCGGTTTCCAGATCGGAGGGAGCAGGAGCGTGTCGCCGCCGTGCTCTCCGATGTCGACGACCTCATTTCAGCGCTGGCGCGCGGCCTGACCAAGAAGCAGGCAGTCAGCACCGGCATGCAGCAGCAGCTTCTGTCCGGCAAGGCGCGTCTTCCCGGTTTCGTCCGGCCCTGGGTCGAGCGGCGGATCAGTGACATCGCGTCGATTGCGAAGGGCGCGCAACTCGGCCGTGCCGCAATGGATGCGACTCAGCCTGTTCCTGTATGGAACGGAGGGGTCGAGCCGTCTGGGTACACGTCGACCCCGAACGTCCGGCGCGCCGTGGTGACTGTGAGCGAAGGTGGAAATTCCTGCGGCTGGGTTGGACGACCTGAAGGGGACTTCTGGCTCGGCGGCCACTGCTATGCCCTCGACCCACGACACGAAGGTCACACCGTCGGGTTCTTGTATCACCGTCTCAAGTCGGTGCAGCCTCAGATAATGGGCCTGCGGGTCGGCTCCGGGTTACCGAACATACAGAAGAAGCGCCTCGCTGAGTTCGGTGTCTCTGTTCCGACTGATCCGCGGGAGGCTGCTGCGCTCACGGCAGTCTTGGATGATGCGGACTCCGAGGTCCGGCTCCTGCGCTTACGTCTCACCAAGGCGTTAACTGTCAAGAGTGGCATGATGCAACAACTCCTCACGGGTCGGGTGCGCCTCCCTGCGGAGGACGCCGAATGAGCGGACTAAATACCGAATGGGCGATCGAGCAATTCGACAAGTTCATCGACCAAACCGTGATGCGCAACGGTAGCGTGGATGGGTTCATCACGACCGCTGACTACACCGCTGCGCCGGAGGCGGAGGTCGCCAAGCAAGCGCAGATCGTCGAGAAGATCCTGGTGCGCGTCACGCCGAACTGGCGCGACGAACTCACGGGCAAGATGGCCAACAACCGGTGGGCGAAGCATCGAGAAGCGGTGATCCGAGCTCGCGAAGAACTTATCCGTGCCGACGAGATCCGGCAGAACCTCGGCGACGACGCCCCTGAGATCTCTGCTTCCAACCTTCACCCCTGGATCTGGAGTGGTGCACGCTCGCTGTGGCAGTCGGGCCACTTCGTCCAGGCTGTGCGCGATGCCGCGACCAAGCTGAATGCGGAGACGCAGAACAAGGTTGGCCGTCGTGATGTCAGCGAGACGGATCTGTTCAAGCAGTCGTTCTCGCTTGACGAGGCGAAGCCCGGAATGGCCCGGCTTCGTCGCCTGACTCCGGAGGACAGTGACACGTATCGTTCGGTACAGCGTGGCGCGATGGCGTTCGCGGAGGGCGTTTTCGCAGGGATCCGGAATCCGCTCAGCCACGAGGTGGATCAAGAGATGTCTGAGCAAGTGGCACTTGAACACCTGGCCGCGTTGAGCGTGCTCGCGCGGTGGGTGGATGAATCAACTGTGGAGCACGCAGGAGAATCGTCATGAGCACCGTAGGCCAGATCGAACGTAAGACGCAGAGTCGCGTCGTCAAGCTGTTCAGGGAGCAGCTCGACTACGAGTACCTCGGCGACTGGCACGACGGCAACCGCAGCAGCGGCATCGAAGACGATCTGCTGATCCAGAACCTGCAAGCGCGCGGGTACGACCCGGCGCTCATCAGTCGGGCGCTCGATCGCCTGCACAAGGCAGCGGCAGTTGGCGCCGGGCGTAACCTCTACGAAGCTAATCGCGATGTCTACGAACTGCTCCGCTACGGCGTGAAGGTCAAGGCAACCGTCGGCGAGCAGTCCGAGACCGTACATCTCATCAATTGGGCGGATCCGAACGCGAACCACTTCGCTATCGCCGAAGAGGTCACGGTGCTCGGCCAGCACACGAAGCGCCCTGACGTCGTGCTCTACGTCAACGGCCTGGCGCTCGGCATCATCGAACTCAAGCGCTCCAAGGTCTCGGTCAGCGAAGGCATTCGCCAGAACATCGGTAACCAGAGCAAGGACTTCATTCGGCCGTTCTTCGCCCCGACGCAGTTCCTTTTCGCTGGCAACGACGCCGAGGGGCTCCGCTACGGCGTGATCGACACCCCAGAGAAGTACTGGCTCGAGTGGAAGGAAGACTCTAACGTCCAGTCCCCGCTCGATCGTGCGCTGCTGCAGATGTGCTCGAAGGGCCGCTTCCTCGAACTGATCCACGACTTCATCGTATTCGACAAGGGCGTCAAGAAGGGCCCACGTCACAACCAATACTTCGGCATCAAGGCCGCGCAGGCACGTATCGCCAAGCGCGAGGACGGCATCATCTGGCACACCCAGGGATCCGGCAAGAGCCTCACGATGGTGTGGCTCGCCAAGTGGATCCGCGAGAACCAGCCGGATGCGCGCGTACTCCTCATCACTGACCGCACCGAGCTCGACGACCAGATCGAGAAGGTCTTCAACGGCGTCAGCGAGTCGCTCTACCGCACCAAGAGCGGCGCCGACCTGATCGCGACACTCAACAAGTCCGAGCAGTGGCTGATCGGCTCGCTCGTCCACAAGTTCCGCGGCAACGACGATGAGGCGACGGCGGACACGGACGACTACATCGAACAGCTCAGCGCTTCCCGGCCCGCTGACTTCAAGGCCAAGGGCAACATCTTCGTCTTCGTCGACGAGGCCCATCGCACGCAGTCGGGGAAGATGCACGACGCGATGAAGAAGCTCCTGCCCGAGGCGATGTTCATCGGCTTTACGGGCACGCCGTTGCTCAAGCAGGACAAGGCTACGAGCATCGAGACGTTCGGCTCGTTCATCCACACCTACAAGTTCAATGAGGCTGTCGACGACGGCGTCGTGCTGGATCTGCGCTACGAGGCGCGTGACATCGACCAAGAGATGACGTCGCCGCAGCACGTCGACAAGTGGTTCGAGGCGAAGACCAAAGGCATGACCGACCTCAGTCGCGCCGAGCTGAAGAAGCGCTGGGGCACCATGCAGAAGGTGATCTCGAGCAAGTCGCGGGCATCGCAGATCGTGGCGGACATCCTGTTCGACATGGACACGCGCCCGAGGCTCATGGATGGTCGCGGCAACGCGATGCTCGTTGGCTCGAGCATCAGCCAGGCTTGCACATTCTATGACCTCTTCGTGGCCGCCGGGTTCAAGGGCAAGTGCGCCATCGTCACGAGCTACGAGCCGAGTGTCAGCGAGATCTCGAAGGAGGACTCCGGCGCTGGGCTGACCGAGAAGATGGCACGTTTCAACACGTACCGGCGCATGCTCGCGGACTACTTCGAGACGTCCGAAGACGAAGCCATGGGCCGGGTCGAGGAGTTCGAGGCTGCCGTGAAGAAGCAGTTCATCGATGAGCCGGGCCAGATGCGCCTCCTCATCGTGGTGGACAAGCTGCTGACTGGTTTCGACGCTCCGAGCGCCACGTACCTGTACATCGACAAGAAGATGCAGGATCACGGGCTCTTCCAGGCGATCTGCCGCGTCAACCGCCTCGACGGTGACGACAAGGACTACGGTTACATCGTCGACTACCGCGACCTCTTCAAGTCGCTCGAGAAGGCCATCGACGACTACACGACCGGTGCCTTCGAGGGGTACGACAAGCAGGACATCGAAGGCCTGCTCTCCGACCGCATTGAGAAGGCGCGTGAGAACCTCGAGGACGCCCTTGAGCAGATCCGAGCCCTCTGTGAACCAGTGCTGCCGCCGAAGGGTACGGATGAGTACCGGGCCTACTTTGTTGCTCGCGAGGCTGGAAATGCGCAGGAGATCAAGGACAACGAGCCCAAGCGCGTCGAGCTCTACAAGGCCGTGGCCGGAGTCACGCGGGCGTTTGCGAACATCGCCAACGACATGAGCGCGGCCGGCTACAGCCCTGCCGACGTCGAGAAGATCAAGGCGGAGATTGCGCACTACAGCGATGTGCGGGCAGAGGTGAAGCTTGCCGCTGGCGAGGACGTCGACTTCAAGGCCTACGAGGCGGACATGCGCTTCCTGCTGGACACATACATCAAGGCCGGCGCGTCTGAGGTCGTCTCGAACTTTGAGAACGACGGGCTCATCGACCTGATCGTGAAGCTGGGCGCAGGAGCGATCGACAAGCTGCCGCCGAACGTCAAGAAGAACAAGGAGGCGGTGGCCGAAACCATCGTCAACAACACCCGCAAGCTCATCATCGACGAGCACGGGACGAATCCGAAGTTCTTCGACCGCATAAGCGAGCTTCTCGACGCCGTTCTTGAAGAGCGACGCCAGCAGGCACTCGAGTACGAGGAGTACCTCGCCAAGATCCTCGACATCGCACAGCAGGCCGGCAGCAAGGACACTGGCAAGAGCTACCCGTCATGGGTGAAGAGCGACGGCCAGCGCGCGATCGTTGATGCCCTCGATGGTGATGCTGACCTTGCGCACCAGGTCGAGTCAACCGTGCGCAACAACAAGCAGCATGGCTGGAAAGGTAATGCGCTCAAGCGCAAGCAGGTCAAACGTGCGATCGCCCGCAAGTTCCCCGAGGGAGATCCGCGTGCGGACGCGCTGTTCGACTTGGTGAAGAGGCATGATGAGTACAGCTAACGCGTACCTCACCGTCCGCGGCATCGACATCGACGTCGTCTACAAGGACATCAAGCATCTGCACATCGGCGTCTACCCGCCCGCTGGTCGTGTTCGGGTCGCGGCGCCGACGCGCTTCGATGACGACACCATCCGTCTCGCGGTGGTGCAGCGGCTCTCGTGGATCCGTCGGCAGCGCAAGGAGCTGGCTGGGGCCGCACGCCAGTCGATGCGCGAGATGGTGACGGGCGAGAGTCACTATGTCTGGGGGACGCGTAAGCGCCTCAAGGTCGTTGAGCGGCCCGGACGATCTCATATTGAACTCGATGGAGAGCGCCTCGTTCTCTACGCGTCGACTGTCTCCACGCCTGAGCAGCGTCGGGCGGTTCTTGATCGCTGGTACCGGGAGCTGCTGCGCAACGCGCTGCCGGATCTCATCTCCAGGTGGGAGTCCGAGCTCGATGTCACCGTGCCGAAGTGGACGGTTCGCAAGATGAAGACCAAATGGGGCTCCTGCAACCGCGAGACGCACAACGTCTGGTTCAACGTGGAGCTGGCGAAGAAGGACCCGGTGTGCCTAGAGTACATCGTGGCGCACGAACTCATGCACTACTTCGAGCGAGGGCATGGCGCAAGGTTCGCTGCGCTCATGGACAAGCATTTGCCTGACTGGCGGATGCGACGTGACCTGCTCAATGGCTCGCCGCTTGCCGAGGAGGAGTGGAGCTATGAAGGCTGAGCGAGTGCCCGAGACGGTCATCCCAATTCAAGCCGATGATGACGGGCGTCACTTCGCGCAGTTTAGTGATGCAACCGTCCACTTCACGATGACAACGCATGCTGGCGGCCCCTTTGACCTCAATCGAGCTGTTCGCCGCCTACTCGCCGCGGATCTGGCTGTGGCCGCTGCCTGGCCCTCAGAGTCTGATGTGCGCGTCACTCCGAGCCTGCGTCGGCTGACTTCATCGCTACGGAACGCCGAGCGACTCAAAGAAGATTTCCTGACCTTCCAAGATGAGAAGACATTTAGATCGATCTCGCGCCTTGTGCTGCGTCACCCGTCGATGGTTGGCCGCAATCTAGTGCGACGGCGCAAGTTGACTGCTACTGAGGCCGAGGTGGAAGGGGAAGCAGATGCGGGACTCTCGTCGCTCGATGAAGCAGTAGAGTTTGGCACCGATGTCGTCGCTGGGGCACAAACAATTGCTGCGGTTGAACGCACACTCGATGCGGGCCTGTTCGGCGGACGGAGTCGCGATGAGGACGAGTTTGTTCGCCTTACGCTTCGGGGCTCGTACCACGATATTCGTCTTCCCGGCACTGACGAGACGTTTTACGTCGTGTTTGAGCCTCGCCTGATTATTCACTCTTCCGGAGCAGTACAGCTCACGATAGCTATGCCCGTCGATCGTGAACTGACTACGCCGCAGCTCGTGCAGCTTTCACGCTCAGATCGCGCTGTCATCGCCAAGTCTCAGATGGCAGAGCCTCTCCTCAAGGGTCTGCCCGCTCGCCAACTGCGAGGACGATGGCTTGACGAACTTGACGCTGGCGCCCGTCTCCGCGAGATGGTCTTCGACGAGAAGGTCACGATGGCAGAGTCACTGGAGCGTTACCTCATCGCAGTCGGTGCGGCGATCGGCAAGAGGATCCCTCGCGAGTGGAACACCTACGCCACCCTGTTTGCCACCGCTGGGGAGTGTTGTGAAACTGCTCAGTGGCCGACAGAACATCAGGAAGATCTCGCCCGGATCACAACTCGCTACAACAACGGTGGGCGGATACATCACGACAAGCTCACTGGGAAGAACTTCTCGCTCAACCCAGACTCGATCTTGATATCGAACCAGGCCTCTACGACCAGGATTCAGACTCAAGGTGAGCCGCCTGCGCCAATAGAGCACCTCAAGACGGTGCTACTGATTGAGCACGTACTTCTCCAGTACTTCCGATTGCGGTCGCTTGAGGACGCGGTCTCGAGCTCGAATCTGTTCGGAGCGCGGCTTCAGTCGGTGCAGAACGAGGCAGTTGCCGTGTTTTCGGCCATGCGCCAGTACGAGATTCGGTACGGATCTGCTCGTGAGATTGCTACTCACCTTCTCGCTGATCTCGGCGGTGATGACATCCGCCGCACCATCGAGACGGCACTTGGGCTCGCAGCACAAGCGAACGCGACGCGCGATGCATCTATACAAGCGCGACGATCGCTCGCGCTGACGTGGGTGGGGACCGTCCTCGCCGTTCTGGTAGCCATTCCGACGCTCTCGGAATTACTCGACCTGGTCAGGGAGACTCCAGAAGGTTCGACCCTTGCCGGCCTCCTCACTCCGCTGATGTGGGTGGCCAACTTCGGAGCATGGGGGCCTTGGCTCGTCGTTCTTGCTCCACTCATCGGTGCGATCGGATGGTGGCTCTTGAAGCTCCTCTGGGCGCTATGTGTAGCGGCGTGGCGCGGAGCTCTTCGAGTGGGTGGTCGAGGTCAGCGAGTACCGCGCCAGTTTGTGCTTTATGTTGACGTTCAAGAACGCTCGTCACTGCTGGACCAGAGGGGGGCTGCTCATGATGCAGGCGACCGGTAGAAGCTTGGACAACCTCAAGCTTGAGTCGCCGCTATCGACGCGCGCGGCCCACTGTCGGCGTCGAGCATTGAAGCCGATGCGTGAACGGACGAGACGCCGGAGCCAGGACACGAGGACGGATAACTCGACATGGCAACGGTAGAGCAGCAGGTTCTGGACTCGAGCGACTGAAGCGCCCTGGGTTTCGTTCCGATCCAACTGACGGAGAATCGGAACATGCCCAAGAAGTACACCCCCGAGCTGCGTGAGCGCGCTGTGCGGATGGTCCTGGAACGCCAAGCCGCTCAAGGAGGGCCTCGCTCGCACTCCATCCGAGCCATCGCCCCGCAGGTCGGAGCCGGTGAAGAGACACTGCGCATGTGGTGCAACCGCCACGGCCACCAGATAGCACCAGCGCCTGCCGGCGAGAGCATGCAGGAGGAAAACAAGCGCCTCAAGCGTGAGCTCGCCGAGGCCCGGCGAGCGAACGAGATCCTCAAAGCCGCCTCGGCTTTTTTCGCCAGGGAACTCGACCGCCCCACGACGAGATGATCGCGTTCATCGACGAACACCGCGATCAATTCGGGGTCGAGGCCATCTGTCGCACCCTGCGTGCGACGGAATGTGGGTTCATCACCTCGACGTGAGCTACCGCGCCGCGAAAAGACGGCCTGCCTCCGAGAGGGCTCTACGAGACGAGCTCCTCATCGAGGAGCTCGAGCGGATCCACGCGAAGAACTACAGCGTCTACGGGGTCCGGAAGATGCACCACGCGATGGTCCGGGCCGGCTGGGAAGTAGGCCGAGACCAGGTCGGGCGGCTGATGAAGGCCGCCGGCCTCGAAGGGGTTCGCCGTGGCCGCAAGCCGGTCACCACGAAGCCCACTGGTGAGCCGGATACCCGCCCTGACTTGGTGGAGCGGCAGTTCACCGCGGATGGCCCGCATCAGCTCTGGGTCGCAGACATCACCTACGTGAGGATCCTGGGCGGGTTCTGCTATGTCGCTTTCATCACCGACGTGTACTCCCGGCGCGTCGTGGGATGGGCGGTCTCGGGCAGCCTGCACACCGCGGGGCTACCGTTGCTGGCCCTGGAGCACGCACTGGTCTCCACCGGCGCTACCCGCGGGCGGCAGGGCCTGATCCACCACTCGGACCGAGGCGCCCAGGGTGGATTCAATCGGTCGTCGCAACACCCTCTCGGAATCACTGGAGGTATGGGCGATGGCAAGCAAGGACTGGGCGAGGAAGATCAGTGACGTGCCCGAGGGGACACGTCGGCAGTGGAGAGCGGATCGGGCTTTGCGGGCCCCGATGCGCTCTCCTGGCAGGCCGCAGCCCTCACGGGAGGTCCAACGCCAGTTCTGGCGTGTGATCGCCACCGGTGTCACCACGGTCGAGGCATCCCTGACTGTGGGCGTGTCCTGGCCCGTCGGGGCGCGCTGGTTCCGTCACGCTGGCGGGATGACCCCGCTGTCCTTAGCCGAGCCCACCGGCCGGTATCTGTCCTTCGCTGAGCGTGAGGAGCTCGCGATCCTCCATGCCCAGGGCCAGGGGGTCCGTCAGATCGCACGCACGCTGGAACGTGATCCCGGCACGATCAGCCGTGAGCTGCGCCGTAACTGCGCCACTCGTTCCGGGAAGCAGGAGTACCGGGCCACGGTGGCGCAGTGGAAGGCCCAGGAAGCTGCCAGGCGGCCCAAGCCGGCGAAGCTGGCCACGAACCAGCGACTGCACGACTACGTCCAGGCACGCCTGAACGGGGTGGTCCTGGGCCCCGATGGCGTGGCCGTGCCGGGACCGGTCGGGCCCGGTTTCAAGGGGCGGAAGATGAAACCGCGCCGGGCGGACCGGCGGTGGTCCACGGCGTGGAGCCCTGAGCAGATCAGCCACCGGCTGCGCCTGGAGTTCCCGGATGATGTGTCCATGCGGATCTCTCACGAGGCGATCTATCAGTCCCTGTTCGTCGAGGGACGGGGCGCACTCAAACGCGAACTCGTCGGGTGCCTACGTACCGGGCGGGCTCTGCGCGAGCCGCGGGCACGTACCCGGAACAAGCCCCAGGGCCACGTCACCGAGGACGTGGTGTTCAGCAAGCGCCCACCCGAGGCCGCTGATCGTGCTGTGCCCGGGCACTGGGAAGGGGACCTGATCATCGGGACCGAGCGTTCAGCGATCGGGACTCTGGCCGAGCGCAAGAGCCGGGCCACGATCCTGGTCCACTTGCCCCGCCTGGAGGGATGGGGTGAGCGGCCGCCGGTGAAGAACGGGCCGTCGCTGGGTGGGTACGGGGCCGAGGCGATGACCGCGGCCCTGATCAAGGCGATGGCGACGGTGCCGGAGCAGCTGCGTCAGAGCTTGACGTGGGATCGGGGCAAGGAGCTGGCCGGGCATGTCCAGTTCACGATGGCCACGGGCACGAAGGTGTTCTTCGCTGACCCCCACTCGCCGTGGCAGCGGCCGACGAACGAGAACACGAACGGGGTGCTGCGGCAGTACTTCCCCAAGGGCACGGACCTGTCGAGATGGTCGGCCGAGGACCTCGCAGCAGTCGCGTACACGCTGAACAACAGGCCCAGGAAGGTCCTGGACTGGAAGACTCCCGCGGAGGTCTTCGCCGAGCAGCTACGCTCGCTCTCAACGCACGGTGTTGCAACGACCGGTTGAACCCGCCGTCTACACCTCGAAGGCCTACGCCGCGCTCTGCGAGCAGCTGGGCGTGACCCAGTCCACGGGCGCGGTCGGCACGAGTGCCGACAACTCACTCGCGGAAAGCTTCAACGCCACGCTCAAGCGCGAACTCCTCGCCGGCCGGTCAGCGTTCCCGGACCAGGCCACCGCCTACCGGGCCGTGTTCCGGTGGGCGAACCGCTACAACACTCGCCGGCGCCACTCCGCGATCGGCAACATCAGCCCGAACGCCTACGAAGCCGCACGCTCCGCTACGCTTGCGGAAGCGGCATAACCGAACCGACACCGTGTCCACGATCAAGGGCCAAGGCCCGGGTGGAGGCCTGGCGCGGGGATGCCTGCTGCACCCCCGCCTCCGCGCTGATCGCCGGGGACCAGAACGAGAAGGACGGCGATGGCTGCGGGGCGGATTGCGCCTGCTGTGCGCATTGAGCGTGCCTTCAGTATCGCCGGACAGGATGGTGACGTTCAGCTGATGATTCATCGAGTGGAAGAGACCCTGGTATGAGCGGACACGATCATTCCCATGCTCTTCCGGCGGCGGGCCGGCGGGGCCGGCTGGCCGTGGTCTTCTCCATCACCGCGACGATCATGGTCGCCGAGGTCATCGGCGCGCTGGCTTCGGGCAGTCTGGCCCTGCTGGCCGACGCCGGGCACATGTTTACTGACTCAGCCGGGTTGCTGATCGCCCTGATCGCGGCGTCCCTGGCGCTGCGCCCGGCCACGGACAAGCGCACCTGGGGGTACCAGCGGGCCGAGATCATCGCCGCGGCCGCGCAGGCGGCGGTGCTGCTGGCCGTGGGCGGTTTCGTGGCCGTGGAGGGCGTGCGCCGGCTCCTGGCCCCGCCCGAGGTCGAATCCACCACCATGTTCTGGTTCGGGGTGATCGGGCTGGCCGGCAACCTCATCGGGCTGGCGATCCTGGCCTCGGCCCGGGGGCAGAACCTGAACATGAAGGCCGCGTTCCTGGAGGTACTCAACGACGCCCTGGGATCGGTCGCAGTGATCGTTTCGGCGATCGTGATCGCCACCACCGGCTGGAATCGCGCCGATGCGGTGGTGTCCCTGTTGATCGCCGCACTGATCGTGCCCAGAGCCCTGATCCTGCTTCGCGACACCATCGACGTACTCATGGAGACCACCCCCAAGGGCTTGGACCTGGAGGCGGTCCGCATCCGGCTATCGGAGCTGCCGCACGTGCTGGAGGTCCATGACCTGCACGCTTCACGCATCGACTCCGACACCCCCGTGCTCTCCGCGCACGTCACCGTGCACAACGGCTGCCTGACCGCCGCGCACCTGGGCACTGTGCTGACCGACCTGCAACGGTGCGTGGCCCAGGATTTCCAAGTACCCATCGAACACTCCACCTTCCAAATCGAACCGGCCACCCACCCCCACACTGAGACCCTCCACCCCTGACCCACCCCTGCATCCCAGCCCCAGCTCATTCCCACCCCGACGGCACGGTGCCGTCGCCACCGACCGAAACGGATCCCTTCGTGAGCACACCGACCCGCAATCCGACCCCCTCTGATCCGTCAACACCGGGCACCACATCCCGCAAGGCCAAGACCATCGTCTGGGTCGTACTGGCCGCTGTGGTGCTGGCCGGGCTGATCGTCGGAGTGGTGGCCGCCAGCGGCCCCCGCGACGCCGCCCCCCAGGGCTCCGGGCAAACTGCCTCCTCCGGGACCGGGCAGAGCGCCCCCTCGGAGGCCACGCCGGTGATGCGCCCAGACAGCCGGGTACTGTCCAAGGCCCCGAACGAGCAGGCCGTGCTGGTGGAGTTCCTGGACTTCGAGTGCGAGGGCTGCAAGGCCGCCTACCCGGTCGTGGAAGAACTGCGCGCCGAGTACGCCGACACGGTGACCTTTGTGCACCGCTACTTCCCGCTGCCCGGACATCCCAACTCGATGACCGCCGCCGTAGCCGTGGAAGCCGCCGGCCAGCAGGGACAGTACGAGGCGATGTATCAGCAGATGTTCGACACCCAGGAGCAGTGGAGCCATACCACTGAGGACCGGAGCCCGGTGTTCCGCGGTTACGCCGAGGATCTCGGCCTGGACATGGCCGCCTACGATGCCGCGGTGGCTGACCCGGCCACCCGCGACCGCATCGAGGCCGACGTGGCCGACGGGACCGCGCTGGGCGTGCAGGGCACCCCGACCTTCTTCCTGGACGGACAGATGCTCACTCTGAACACCCTCGAGCAGTTCCGCGCCGAGGTCGACGCCGCCGCCACGACGGACTGACCGGGCCCATGAGTGTCCCCGACACCGACACCAATTCACCCGTGACGATCCCCACGACCACCACCGACCGCCCTGCCGGTACCGGGCAGGCCTCCGACGTAGCGGGGATACCGACTGTCGCCCGGCACCGTCCGTTCGGCCTGGTGCTGTTGATCACCGGGGTGGTCGGCTGGGTGGCCTCGGCGATCCTGGTGCTCGAACGCCTGGAGCTGTACGAGGATGCCGGGTACATCACCAGCTGTGACATCAACCCCTGGGTGTCTTGCGGGAAGGTGATGGGGACCTGGCAGTCCGAGCTGTTCGGCTTCCCCAACCCGTTGATCGGCATCGTGGCGTTCGCCGTGGTCATCACCACCGCCATGGTGACCCTCTCCGGGGCGAGCCCCGGGCGCTGGTACTGGGCCGGCCTGCAGGCCGGGGTCACCGCCGGCACGGTGTTCACCATCTGGCTGTGGTCCCAGGCGTTGTTCGAGATCCACATCCTGTGCCTGTACTGCATGATCGTGTGGGCGGCGATGATCCCGCTGTTCATCCTGCTCACCGTGCGCAACCTCGCCCACGGCGTGATCCCCGCGCACGCCGCGGTGGTGCGGTTCTCCGCCGGCTGGGCCGGAACCCTGGTGGCCATCGCCTATGTGGCCGTGGCCGCCTCGGTGTTCTGGACCTTCTTCCCGGCCCTCACCGGTTACTGACACACCAGCCGCACTACGGCCCGCCCACGCGCCCGCAACGAGGAGAAACCACACCATGGCCGAGACCGACGTGCTAGTGATCGGCGCCCGCCAAGCAGGGCTGGCGCTCGGGCACTACCTGAGGCGTGAGGAGCCGAGCTGTCGGCAAAGCCGGACACAGGTTGGGAAACCGAGAAGGGCAGGGCGGCGCTTGACCCCTGATCTTGGACACGCTGATTCCAGCACGATGCTGGGGAAGCGAGAATCCAAGGGATGGCTAGGAAGAACTACACGGACGAGTTCCGGCAGCGCGCGGTGGACTTGTATGAGTCCACGCCGGGTTCGACGCTCAAGGGCATCGCCGGGGATCTCGGGATCTCTCGGGGTGCGCTGAAAGAGTGGGTCGACAAGTTCGGCTCCGGGGTCACGGTTGCCGCTGCGTCGCCGCCGGGGGCGACGGGGCGACCGGAGTCGCAGGCGGCGAAGGTCCTCCGGTTGGAGGCCGACCTCGCAGCCTTGCAGGCCGAGGCCCGCAAGCTCGAGACGGAGCGGGACATCCTCCGTCAGGCGGCGAAGTATTTCGCCGGGGAGACGAACTGGTGAACCGCTTCCAGTTTGTTGAGGATCACAAGGACGCCTACGGCGTGAAGCGGTTGTGTGAGGTCGTCGAGGTCGCCCGCTCGTCGTTCTACGCCTGGCTGGACTCCGCCGGGCGGCGAGCCGCGAAGGCGACAGACGACGCGGTGTTGGCGGCGCGGATCCGGGTGCTGCAAGACCCCGCTCAGGGTGGCGACCGCGCCTACGGGGCGCCCAGGATCACCGCCGACCTCAACGACGGTGTGCCCGTTGCGGAGCGGGTGAATCACAAGCGCGTCGCGCGGGTAATGCGTGAGCACCGTCTCGCGGGGATCCGGTTGCGACGACGGGTGAAGACCACGATCCCGGACCAGTCCGCCAGGCGCTTCCCCGACCTGATCGGACGGGACTTCTCCGTCGGCGACCCCGGCCGCCGCTACGTGGGCGACATCACCTACCTGCCTATCGCCGACGGCACGAACCTCTACCTCGCGTCCTGCATCGATCTCGGCTCCCGGAAGCTCGCGGGCTGGCAAGTCGCCGACCACATGCGCACCGAACTCGTCGAAGACGCCCTCCGTGCCGCGCACCACGACCGCGGGTCGCTGGTCGGCGCGATCTTCCACTCCGACCACGGCAGCGTCGGTGGATTCAATCGGTCGTCGCAACACCCTCTCGGAATCACTGGAGGTATGGGCGATGGCAAGCAAGGACTGGGCGAGGAAGATCAGTGACGTGCCCGAGGGGACACGTCGGCAGTGGAGAGCGGATCGGGCTTTGCGGGCCCCGATGCGCTCTCCTGGCAGGCCGCAGCCCTCACGGGAGGTCCAACGCCAGTTCTGGCGTGTGATCGCCACCGGTGTCACCACGGTCGAGGCATCCCTGACTGTGGGCGTGTCCTGGCCCGTCGGGGCGCGCTGGTTCCGTCACGCTGGCGGGATGACCCCGCTGTCCTTAGCCGAGCCCACCGGCCGGTATCTGTCCTTCGCTGAGCGTGAGGAGCTCGCGATCCTCCATGCCCAGGGCCAGGGGGTCCGTCAGATCGCACGCACGCTGGAACGTGATCCCGGCACGATCAGCCGTGAGCTGCGCCGTAACTGCGCCACTCGTTCCGGGAAGCAGGAGTACCGGGCCACGGTGGCGCAGTGGAAGGCCCAGGAAGCTGCCAGGCGGCCCAAGCCGGCGAAGCTGGCCACGAACCAGCGACTGCACGACTACGTCCAGGCACGCCTGAACGGGGTGGTCCTGGGCCCCGATGGCGTGGCCGTGCCGGGACCGGTCGGGCCCGGTTTCAAGGGGCGGAAGATGAAACCGCGCCGGGCGGACCGGCGGTGGTCCACGGCGTGGAGCCCTGAGCAGATCAGCCACCGGCTGCGCCTGGAGTTCCCGGATGATGTGTCCATGCGGATCTCTCACGAGGCGATCTATCAGTCCCTGTTCGTCGAGGGACGGGGCGCACTCAAACGCGAACTCGTCGGGTGCCTACGTACCGGGCGGGCTCTGCGCGAGCCGCGGGCACGTACCCGGAACAAGCCCCAGGGCCACGTCACCGAGGACGTGGTGTTCAGCAAGCGCCCACCCGAGGCCGCTGATCGTGCTGTGCCCGGGCACTGGGAAGGGGACCTGATCATCGGGACCGAGCGTTCAGCGATCGGGACTCTGGCCGAGCGCAAGAGCCGGGCCACGATCCTGGTCCACTTGCCCCGCCTGGAGGGATGGGGTGAGCGGCCGCCGGTGAAGAACGGGCCGTCGCTGGGTGGGTACGGGGCCGAGGCGATGACCGCGGCCCTGATCAAGGCGATGGCGACGGTGCCGGAGCAGCTGCGTCAGAGCTTGACGTGGGATCGGGGCAAGGAGCTGGCCGGGCATGTCCAGTTCACGATGGCCACGGGCACGAAGGTGTTCTTCGCTGACCCCCACTCGCCGTGGCAGCGGCCGACGAACGAGAACACGAACGGGGTGCTGCGGCAGTACTTCCCCAAGGGCACGGACCTGTCGAGATGGTCGGCCGAGGACCTCGCAGCAGTCGCGTACACGCTGAACAACAGGCCCAGGAAGGTCCTGGACTGGAAGACTCCCGCGGAGGTCTTCGCCGAGCAGCTACGCTCGCTCTCAACGCACGGTGTTGCAACGACCGGTTGAACCCGCCCAGTACGTCAGCTTGGCGTACTCGGACGCGCTGATCACCGCCGGGGTGACGGCTCCGGTGGGCACCGTGGGCGATTCTTACGACAACGCCCTGGCTTCAGAGCGTGAGCGGGTTCTACAAGGCCGAGCTCATCCATTCCAAGCGGATCTGGGAGTCCGTGCAGGCGGTTGAGCTGGCCACCATGGGGTGGGTGCAGTGGTGGGACACGCAGCGTCTCCATGAAGCGCTCGGCTACCGCACTCCAGTGGAGGTCGAGGCGGCCTACACTCACGACCAGGATTCAGCGCCCGTTGCGTCCTGACCTCGGAACGAGACCCAGGGCGCTTCAGGCGGGGGGTGGACATCTCAACAAGACCGGCCCTCACCTGAAGATGAGAAAGCCGGTGATTCTGCCAGCTTCGACGGATCGCATCCCTGGGTGTACTGACCGGGGACGTTGGTCAACCGTGAGAAGGGCAGCTGGTTTCCGCAGGCTGTGTGGGGTCGGTGATGGTTGTCGTAGTGCCGCCAACCGCCTGGGTATGAACCTCATTCATCCTCGGCCACCTGGACCAAGTTCTGGATGGTCGGGTTCACGCTCAACCGGGACAGCTCGGCGCTGAGTCGGGCGATCACGCGCCCGCCCCGACCGAAGCCACGAAACCCCCGGGTGAACGTGATGCGCGTGCCCATCCCGGCCGGCTGCATGAGCAGGTGCAGATAGTAGCCGCGTGGGTCGTGGTGCTTGTTGCCGCTCCAGTGCTCCTGCCAGGCGATCGCCAGCCGGTCGCCGGTGCGCTCGTCGACGACCTTGCGCAGTTCGATCGTGGCCGCCTTCTGCTCGCGCAGGATGCGGTGCTGCTCGTCGAGGTGCACATCCGGACCGCCGTAGAACCACTGGACCACCAGTTCCGGGCTGCGCGTCACCGTTGCAAGGCGCTCGATGTCCACCGGCACGAAGCGCGTCACCGCGACCGTGGACTCAACCAGTCCGTCGAGCAGCCCGGGGATCGGGGCCACGTGCCGGATGCTGTGGACAATGGCAGACGTGTCGGCGTCCAGGTCTGCCCGTAGGGCCTCGATGTCGACCCCGCAGCCGCGCAGTGCCTCGGCAGCACCCGTGGTGGGGTGGTCGATGAGGGTGCGCAGCGCCTCCAGCTCCCCGCCTGCCCCCTGCGAGGAATTGACCAGCTGCTCGGTGAGCGGGCTCATCTCAAGCTTGGGAGTGGTACTCCACAGTTGGGCGATCGAGCGCCGCCGCGGCTGTCCGAGGGTGCTCGCATCGATTCCCAGGCTGGCCAAGTCGTTGACGTCGCGGGTGTGGGTGGCCTCACGCAACCTCGCGACGGTCACGCCATGGCGGGCCAACAGCTCGGCGGCAGGGCCCCCCGAGACTGCCAGGGCGGTGAGCAGGTGGTCAGGGGTGACCTCCTGGGCACCGGCCAGCAGTGCCTCGCGCCAGGCGGTCACGATGATGCCCATGTTGCGGCCGGTGCCCATGAAGAGCCTCTGGATGCGATTCATCGCTTCTCCTGACGGGTGGGGTGGAGCAGGGTCGGGTCGACCCGCTTGGCGAACTTCTTGTGGACGGCCTGCCGGGTGACGCCCAGGGCGTCGGCGATCTCCGGCCAGCCCATGCCCTGAGCCAGGGCGGCCTCCACCTGCCGCAGTTCCAGCTCGTCGGCGAGCCGTCGCAGGGCCGAAACGGCGCGCAGGCCACGGCGGGGATCGTTGGTGTCGGCCGCCGAGGTAGCGAGGTCTTGTCCGCCCATACGTCAACCTTGGTTGCTATCCCCCCGCTTGTCAACCATGGTTGCTCTACGGCTTTGATCGGGCGCGGCCGTCGCCGGGGTGTGGGCATCTGCCAGTGGGGCTGCGACTACTAGCCTCCTGTCATAGCCGCTGCCCATTTGGTTAGTGGCGGGCGCCGTCGTATGTGGTGGCGGCAGATACGAAGGTTTTTTGGCGCGCTCGGGAAGGGCCACGGGAAGGGTTCCGAGGGTGGGCAAAATTCTGGACAGAACCCCGTGGGCCAAAAGGCGGGCTGTCTCCGATTCTTGGCGCTCTGTCGGGGGCGAGCGTGTCGGTTCTTAGGCCCGCCGGCCGGGAGCGCAGCGAGCGGTCGGCGGGCGCGGCCCGCCCGGGCGTCCGGGCAGCCGGGGTGCGGGGCGGCTTGAGCGCCCGCGATGGTGGCTGCGGGCTATCCCGTCCACTCGGTGATGTTTCCTCGGCTGGTGCTTGCAGGCGGAGTTGAGGTGTTCGATGGGCCGGCGTGGCAGTCCGTGGACGAGATCGGCAGTGCCCCGTACCGGCGTGAGCCGTACGTCCGGGCGAGGCTGCCTGATGAGGTGGTGGATGCGAAGGCGGCCCGGTGGTCTCGCACGCACGTGCTCTTGCACTGGATCCCGGCCCCAGGCGCTGCCCCGCGGAATGCGTGGGTGCCGGCGCAATGGGTCACGCGAATCAGTCGGGAGGAGTCGAGCTGGCGGGCACCATACGACTTGCCCGCGTAAGAGACATACATGTTCGCCTCGGCGGACGAATCCACTCATGTCTAGGTAGTGGCGTCCTGAAGGAGTCCGGGGATGAATGGTGTGGCAGGGTATGCGCGCGTCTCGACGCGGGATCAGGCGGAGTCACTGGAAGCACAGAAGCTCGCGTTGGCTGGGGTGGGTGCCCAGCGGGTTTTCACGGACGTGATCAGCGGGGCGAAATCCGGGCGGCCGGGTCTGCGTGAAGCCCTGGGGTGGCTGCGTGAGGGGGACATGCTCGTAGTAACTCGGCTGGATCGGCTCGGCCGGTCGACGGTGGACACGCTGCGGACGGTGGCGCAGCTGGAAGCAGCCGGTGTCCGGCTGAAGGCGTTGGACCTGGACCTGGACACCGGGACGCCGGCGGGACGGCTGGTGGTGCGGACCATCGCGTCGCTGGCGGAGTGGGAGCGGGAGGTCATCGTGGAACGCACTCGTGAGGGGCTGGCGCACGCCCGCCGGCAGGGCAGGGTCGGTGGCCGGCCGCGTGCGCTGTCCCCGGTGGCGGTGGATGCCGTCAAGGCCGCGCTGGAGGCAGGGCTGTCGGTGGCCGAGGTGGCCGCACTGCAAGGGGTGAGCAGGCGGACGATCACGCGGGTGCGGGCGGGTGACTACGACTGAGACGGGATGTGTGTCACACGCGGGCGGTGGGGGCGGGACGTATCAGTGGTGTCCGGGCCACGGGGGTTCGGGCGGGACTCGAGGAGGAATCCTGATGCGTCAGAACATCGACCGTGAGAAGACCGTGACCGGTTACGTGGCGACGGACCCGAAGACCGTGGACACCCAGCGAGGGCAGCTGGTGGCGTTCCGGCTGGCCGAGCCCCAGCAGGTGTTCGACCGGGAGAGCCGGCAGTACAAGGACGTGGACCCGATCTACTACGACGTCGCCGTGGGTCGGGAGCAGCTGGGCAAGAACGTGTTGGCCTCCGTCGAGCAGGGCCAGCGGCTGAGCGTGACGGGCCGGTACAGCGTGGAGCCGTACGTGAACCGGGACGGCGAGGCCGGGCTGAACAACCGGATCTGGGCTGAGGACGTGTCCGCGTCGATGCAGCACAACACGGTCGAGGTCGGGCCGGGGGCCGGTGCTGGGCGTGGTCGGGGGCTGGAGGCCCAGGGGCCGGAGAACGTGGTCGCTGATCCGGCGTGGCAGGCCTCCCAGCGTCCGGTGGAGCAGCACTTCGGGGTCGAGCAGAGCGGGCCGGCGATGTCCGGCCCGTCGCGGTGAGGGTGAGCGACGATGGCTACTCCCTCTGATCAGGTGCACAGCGGGGCAGAGAGCCGCCAGGAGCGGCTGGAGCGTGGCGTGCAGCGGTTGTCTCTGGAGCTGGGGGCGGAGTTCTTGCCGGGCGAATCCGGCCGGGCGGCCAAGGAGAAGCTGCGCGCGCTGGAGGCGTCGCAGAACAAGGTCGCAGCGCCAGAGCCGGGATACACGGCGCGGCGGCGGCCGCCTGGCTCACCGGGCAGGCGCTCCGAGGTGGACCGGGCCGCGAAGGCGATGGAGCGCGGAGAGATCGGCGGTTTCGGGATGGGCGGGGCGTCTGTGAACGGGCCGTCCCTCTGAGCCGCTGTCACACCCAATAACGGTCGCTCACGGCACCGGTGGGAAGTCGCTTGACTTCCCACCGGTGCTGTGGAGTTATGTCAAGTACGTCAGGAGCAGGTCATGGCGAGAAAGTCCAAGGGTCCGGTATCGGGGCAGCTGTCGCTGTTCGATGCGCTGGACGAGGCGATTGCATTCGAGGAAGAAGGGACGCGGAACGATGGAGCAGTTCGAAGCGGAGGTCACCGAGGACCAGCTGCTGGCGGCGACCGTGAACGCGCAGGCACAGCGGGAGTGGGAGGCGGACCCGACGGTGTGGCAGCGACTGGACGAGCCGACGCCGTACGGGGACGACTCGGTGGACCGGACGGGGCAGTACGAGGACCCGGCGATTCTGGAGGAGTTCCCGACGGTGGCGGACGCGCTGATGTCGCTGGAGGCGTTCCAGGGGGCGAGCGAGCTGTTCGGCCGGCACCTGCGGGCGATGGTGCTGAGTCGGCACGCGCAGATGGCTCCGGGCCGGGTGGAGCCGGTGGATCGGGCGGAGTTCGAGGCGCTTCCGGCGCGGACGCAGCTGGCCGGGGCGGAACGGCTGGAGGCAATGGTGGACGAGGTCTTCAGCTGGATGCGGTCGCAGGGGATGGACCCGTGGCCGGGGCGGCAGGCACCGCCGCGTCTGGTGAACGAGAAGCTGCGGGAGCTGATGGCGGCCAAGGAGGTCTGACCGGCCTGTCCGCAGACGCGGACACGAGCACGGCCACGGACCGGACACCGGAGGGGGCCGTGTCCGTGACGGCGGACAGCGTGACCTCTGACGCGGACACTGACCGGACAGGCCGGGCGGGCGGTCCGGACACGTCCGAGGGCGTGTCTGGATTCAGCGAGATGACGCAGCGGGTGCTGGCCGGACAGCTGCCGTACGAGCCGGACAGCCTGACCGGCCAGAACGAAGCGAGCACGGCCACGGTGGCCGCTGTCCAGACCGCTGAGCCGGAGGTGGCCACCGACGCGGACAGCGGGCCGGAGGTGGCCGTGGTGGCCGGCCAGCCGTGGACAGGTGGCACGCGGCGTCCGGCCAGGGTTCAGGAGCGGTTCGCGGCCAACCTGGCTGCACTTGAGGTGCTGACCACGCTCGATCAGGAGCGGCGGCCGGCCACCGAGGCCGAGCAGGAGGTGCTGGCCGGGTGGTCGGCCTGGGGTGCTCTGCCGTTCGTGTTCGATGACGCGGACACGAGGATCAGCGAGACGGACCGGGCGCGGGTGCGGGAGCTGCTGGGGCCGGAGGGGTGGTTACAGGCGCGGGCGACGACGCTGAACGCTCACTACACGGACCCGGCGGTGGCCGCGGCGATGTGGGACGTGTTGGACACGGCCGGGTTCGAGGACGGCGCGGTGCTCGAGCCGGGATGCGGCTCGGGTGAGTTCCTGGGGCTGGCCCCGGAAGGTGCGCGCATGGTCGGTGTAGAGGTGGACCAGACGACGGCACGGATCGCCGCGCACCTGCACCCGGACCAGCAGATCCACGCGGCCGGGTTCGAGAAGACGATGCTGCCGGAGGACTCGTTCCACGCTGTGGTGGGCAACGTGCCGTTCGGGGAGTTCTCCGTGACTGACCCGACGCACAACGCGATGCGGCACTCGATCCACAATCACTTCATCATCAAGTCGCTGCGGCTGACGGCCCCGGGCGGGTATGTGGCCGTGATGACCTCGACGTACACGATGGACTCACAGCGGGCGACCGCGCGGCGAGAGATGGCCCGGTACGGGGACCTGGTAGGCGCGGTGCGTCTGCCGAACGGGGCGATGCAGGCCAGTGCGGGCACGGACGTGAAGACCGATGTGCTCGTGTTCCGGCGTCGCAAGCCTGGGGAGAAGATCGACCTGGACCGGGTCAACGCGTGGGTCGAGCCGGCCAAGATGACGGTGACGGACCGTGACGGTGGTCAGCATGAGGTGCCGTACTCGGCATGGTTCAGCGCGCACCCGGAGGCGGTGATCGGTGAGCCGGCGTACGCCTCGTCCGCGTTCGGGGCGACCTACCAGGTCACCCCGGGCGAGGGCGTGGATGTGGCCGAACAGGTGCGGGCGCGGTTGTCCGAGCAGGTGCTGGACGCGCGGCTGGTCTCGGGGCTGGGCTACGACCCGGCACCGGCCGTCGCGGTGGACACGGAGGCGGGTCTGCGGTTTGCGCCGGAGCCGGAGGCGCAGATCGGACACATCCGGTTCAACTCCGACGAGGGCCGGTTCGAGCAGTACCGCGCGGGGATGGTCTGGGCAGAAGTTCGTGTGGCGAAGAAGCTGAGCCGAGAGGCACGGGCCATCCTCGCGTTGCGCGACAAGGCCACGGAGGTCATGACGGTGCAGCGTCAGGGGGCGCCGGAGGCTGAACGGGAGCGGGTGCGTGGCGAGCTGCGGAGCATGTGGGAGTCCTACACGGCGGAATACGGGGCGCTGGGGCGTGGCGAGGACAAGTACGGACCGCCCTCGAAGGCCGACCGTGAGAAGAAGCGGGCCGAGTTGGAGGCGGAGTGGCGGGACAGCCTGCCGCAAGACGGCGACATCGCTCCAGCAGATGTCCCCGTGCCCGAGGAACTGGCGGCGGAATGGGACGAGCGTGCGCGCCGTCCGGAGTTCAAGAAGCGGGAACAGCCGCACATCGCCTGGCTGGCCGGAGACCCGAAGATGGGCTTGTTGCGTTCGATGGAGGTCTTCGACGAGGCGAGCCAGACCGCGACGGCGGGGGCGTTGCTGACCCGCGACGTGGTCACGCACCGGACCCGGCCCGAGCGGGCCGAGTCCGTGGAGGACGCGATCGCCATCAGCATGGACGAGACCCGGACCGTGGACGTGGACCGGGTGGCCGAGCTGCTGGACGTGGACGCGGAGACCGCGCGTGGCCGGCTGGCCGGTGAGGTGTTCGAGGAGCCGGGCACGGGCGTACTGGTCCCGAAGACGACGTACCTGTCGGGCAACGTGCGGGCCAAGCTCGCGGCCGCGCGGGAGGCGATGGCCGAGGACGGGCAGTTCGCCGAGAACGTCGGTGCGTTGGAGGCCGTGGTCCCGGACGAGATCGCGTTGCAGGACGTCGCGGTGAACGTCGGTGTCCGCTGGGTGCCGGAGGAGACGTACCGCCAGTTCGTGTCCGAGACGCTGAAGGCCCAGTGCCAGGTGCGGCTGAACCCGGGCACGGATGCCTGGGAGGTCGAGGTGCCCCGCGGGGGACTGGACCCGTCCGTCCGGTACGCCTGGGGGATCAAGGAGCGCACTCCGGCTCAGCTGATGGTCTCCGCGATGAACATGAAGACCGTGACCGTCACCAAGGATGTGGGCGACGGAGAGCGGGTCAAGGACGAGACCGCGACGGCGGCCGCGCGTGCGAAGGTCGAGGAAATCCGGGCCGAGTTCGGGCGATGGATGATGGCCGACCCGGACCGGGTCATCCAGTTGCAGGCCCGGTACAACGACGTGTTCAACTCGACGGTGGCCCCGGACTATTCGGCCGCAGGTGAGCGGCTGTCCTTGCCGGGGCTGTCGGAGGCGATGACGCCGTACACGTACCAGCGGTCGGCGGTGGCGCGGGCGGTGTCCGAGCCGACGGTGCTGCTGGACCACGTCGTGGGCGCGGGCAAGACCGGGTCGATGATCATGTCCGCAATGGAACTCAAGCGCACGGGGATCGTGTCCAAGCCGTGCATGGTGGTCCCGAACCACCTGGTGGACCAGATCGCCACGGAGGCCGTGCAGTGGTACCCGGGGGCGAACGTGATCGCGGTGCCCACGGGACTGTCCAAGGGTGAGCGGCAGGAGTGGATCGGTCAGGTCGCCGCCGGCGAGTGGGACCTGGTGGTCATGCCGCAGACCACGTTCGAGCGGGTGCAGATCGACCCGGCTAAGCAAGCCCAGTGGCTGAAGGATGCCCAGGATGAGCTGGACTCGGCCACGGCCGGGGAAGATCAGGACGCTGGCTGGGTGAAGCGGTCGGAGAAGGCGAAGAAGACGCTGGAGCGTCAGCACGCCCGGATCGCGGCGAACACCGATCCTGGGGTGACGTTCGAAGAGTCCGGCATCGACTACCTGCTGGTGGACGAGGCCCACCACTACAAGAACCTGGCCCGGTCCTCGGACCTGGCCGAGCTGGCCTGCGCCGGGTCCGGCCGAGCGATGGACCTGGATTTCAAGCTTCGTGCCCTGCGAGAGGTGAAGACCGAGGCGGCCGAGCGGGCCGGGATCGCTGGGCCGGGGTATCTGCCGGCGGTGGCCACGTTCGCCACCGGCACTCCGGTGGCCAACAACATGGCCGAGATGTGGGTGATGCAGCACTACCTGCGCCCGGACTTGCTGGAGGCAGCCCACGCGGACACGGTGACCGCCTGGGGTCAGGCGTTCACGAAGGTGAAGCCACAGCTGCGGCCCACGGTCACCGGCGACGGGTTCCAGCAGGTGGTCAAGGTGTCGGAGTACGTGAACGTGCCCGAGCTGCTGTCGATCAACTCCACGTTCACGGACGTGGTGCTCCGGGACCAGCTGGAGACGACGCTGCCGAAGGTCGCCACCGGGGACCGCATCCTCATGGCCCGGGAACCCTCCGAGCAGGTGGCCGCGTACGTGGAGTCGTTGAAGACGCGCATCGAGGCGGTGAAGAACAGCCCTCCGGTCAAGGGCGGGGACAACATGCTCGTGATCGTTGGTGATGGGCGGAAGGTCGCCCTGGACCCGCGCCTGGTGGGGCTGCCAGCTGACCCGGATGGGGGCCGTGTCGCGGCGGTGGCCGATCAGATCATGACGGTACATGAGCAGACCAAGGACACGGTGTACCGCGGGGCCGACGGGGAGCCGTCGCCGGTCACCGGCGGTCTTCAGATCGTGTTCTGCGACCAGTCCACGCCGAAGGGCGATGGGGAGTGGAACGTGTACGAGGGCCTCCGGGAGGAGTTGGCCGCTCGGGGCATGGACCCGGAGAAGGTCGCGTTCATCCACGACGCGAAGACCGATGAGGCCCGCAAGGAGCTGTTCGAGAAGTGCCGCGACGGGCGGATCAACGTGATCATCGGCTCGACGCAGAAGATGGGCACCGGCACGAACATCCAGGCCCGTGCCACCGCCCTGCATCACATGGACGTGCCGTGGCGTCCGGCGGACCTGGAGCAGCGTGAAGGCCGGATCATCCGGCAGGGCAACCAGAACGAGGAAGTGCGGATCTACTCGTGGGCCACGCAATCCACGTTCGACGTGTACTCGTGGGACATGATCGCCCGGAAGGCCGGGTTCATCGCTCAGGTGAAGAACGGGCAGGTCAACGGGCGTGCAATGGAGGACGTCGTGGCCGGCCTGGACATCTCCGGGGCGACGGCGGCGGCGGTGCTGGCCAACGACCCGCGCGTGCTTGAGATGGCCCAGCTGCAGATGGACGTCGAGCAGCTGACCCGCGCACAGTCCGGGTGGGCACAGCAGCGGGCCACGCAGCGGGTCGAGTTGAACACGATGACCCAGCGTCAGCAGTTCCTGACCGGCCGGCAGGACGCGCTGATCGGGATCGCCGCAGGAGTTCGGCCCACGGACGGGGACGCGTTCGCGTTCACGACGACGGACGGACGGACGACGACCTCGCGTGAAGAGGCTGGGCAGGTCATCGTGGACGCGCTGCGCCAGGAGGCGGCGCGCTCGGACCGGCCCGACTTCATGGAGGCCACCGAGCCGGAGCCGGTGGGCACGCTCGGCGGAGTGGAGCTGGGCACGGTCCGTCAGGGGACACGCGTGTTCGTGGTGCCGATGGGCGCCCCGAGCGTGCGTCGGGACTGGCAGGCCGCCCATGTGCTCGGTGGGGAGGTCTCTGCGGCGGGCGCGATCCGCTCCGTGGAGAACTTCGTGGCTGGCCTGCCCGAGCAGCTCATCTCCGACAAGGCCGAGGCAGACCGCTTGGCGGCCGCGATCCCGGACATGCGCGCCGGTCTGGAGGGTGCGTTCCCGCAGGCAGCTGAGCTGGCCGACAAACAGCGCGAGCTGGCAGCGTTGCAGGCCGAGATGGAAGACGAGGACCAGTCCTTGTCGATGCCGAAGGAGGTCGAGTACACCCCCGAGCAGCTCGAAGAACGCGGCCTCGTCGGTCACGCAAACACTCCGCACGAGGGAGACGTGTGGGAGTACAACAAGGGGTTCTACGCGGTCGGGTACACCACGGATTCCGTTGGGGTGAACCAGCGAGAGCTGTGGGCCTGGCCGGTGGGTGAAGAGCCCACCGAGGCGATCCCCGCCTTTCGAATCCGCAGCCAGGGCAAGCTCGTGGTGCGCCGCGAGGCCGGACTCAGTCCGCTGGAGCGGGAGTGCATGACCGCTGACCTGGACCGCCACAAGATCGTGAGGCGGCCGCAGGACGCGTTCGGCTACGACGGCGAAGTGCTCCGCGAAGTCTGGGTCGAGGCCGACCCAGAACAGCGGGGTCCGGGGACGACGCCGAAGGTGAAGGAGGCCCGGCAGGGACGTCTGGACGGAAACGGGAACATGATCGTCTCCGGGACGGGGGAGTTCATTCCGAACGAGGATTTCGTGGCGCACGGAACTCCGGTGATCCTGCTGGACGCGACCTGTCCGGAGAAGGAGGCTGCTCGACGTGCGGCGGAGGCAGAGGATGCCCTGAAGCGGTGGCCGCGTGAGTTCCTGCCGGGTGAGGTGCTGCTCGAGGACGTGCCTGGGTTCGGGTACGAGGGCGACATCGTGCGGCTGATACCGGCCACGCACGGGTCCGGGCAGACGATCGCGGTCAGCCCGGACACTGGCCAGGCCCGAGACCGTGCCGCGTGGAAGGAGGGCACGGACCGTGGCCTGTGGAAGACGGCCGCACCGGTGCAGCTGTCCGAGCAGGAGCGGACACGACTGTGGGGCGCGGCCACGACCTCTGTCCAGGTCGGACAGTTGCGGCCAGGAGACACGGTCATGGCGGCAGACATTGACCGGAACTCGACGGTCAAGGAAGCGGTCACCGTCCTGAGCGTCGGGTACGGCGGCACCAAGAACATCACCTACGCCGGCCAGGACGGCGAAAAGCGCGAGTGCACGCGGAAGGAAACGACCGTGGTGAACGTTCATGGCCGGACACGGGCCGCGTTGACGGTGCAGGAGTTGGCCAGGCTGGCCACGCCGGCCGGACAGCCGGTCAAGGCGTGTCCGGCCAAGGACATCGCGATGTCCGCGGACTGGCAGGGGCGGACACTCGTGGTGGACACGGTGGCCGACTACCGGATGCGTGACCGGTCACGCGACGGCGTGAAGATCGGACAGGTCATCGGTCAGGAACAGACCGTGGTCACCGACTACGGCCAGCGCGTCGACGTCGGGGTGCTGACCCTGCGCGGCGACGACGGAGCCACGTTCCAGGTCAGCACCCGGGATGCGGGCCACGTGTGGGAGATCGACGGGCCGTTGGATGCGACAGCCACGTTTGGAGGCCGTTCTCTGGAAGGGGCTGTCGCGGACACGGGCGCTGTGCCGACCACAGTGGGGGTGACCGGGGAGGCTGCGTCGCCGGCGAAGCAGGTCCCGAACATGGATTCGGATCAGGAGCGGAAGACTCAGGTGGCGACGGTGCACCGGGAGACCGTCAAGACGCCTGGAGAGCGCACCATCGACCTGATTCCAGTCGCACCGAGCAGGCCCGACTTCGACGGACCCGGGCGGTGAGCCACACGTAGAGAGCGGGACGGGATCATGGCGCAGGGCCTGGAGCGGGTGACGCTCCAGGCCCTGCGCCTGTTTCAGCGAGTGGGTCCGGACGCGGACTCGTCCAGGTCCCATTCGGGCATGGTGTGTAGGTCATACCCCGGGTCATCCGCCATCTCCGCGACCCAGGACATGTCGATCTGGTGGTCCGTGAGCTGGGCGATGGTCTGTTCATCGGTGGACGCGGTGAGGGCGTGCACTGCTCGCTGATAGTGGTGTGCGAGAGCGTCCTCGGGATCCGGCTCACGGCCGAGAGGTGTGTCCAGCTCGTCGTCCTGGTTGGACACGGCCCGCCAGATGATGACGTGCCGCAGCGCTTCGTCACTGGCCCCCTCGTCCTGCATGAGCTCGAACCAGGCGGGCTGTTCTTCACGGATGACGGAGCAGCGGTGCTCCAGCTCCGCGAGAGCCCGTTCGCGCACCTGCGCGGCGGCTTCGGCACGCTGCTCGTTGGCCGGCGAGGGGGCGTCCAGGATCGAGGGCGGTGTCCGGACCTCGCACTGCGTGAGGACTGCCGTGACGGAGTCGGGGGTCTCGATGTCCTCGGGCAGGGTGCGGGCGGGGTCGGCCTTGACGAGACGATTCCAGGTCTCAAGGTCGCGGAAGGCGGCGTTGGTGGCCGGGTCGTGGATGTGCTGGTCTATCCAGGTGCTGGTGCGTTCTGCTCGGGCGGCCCAATCGAGGAACTCGTGCTCGTGGACCATGCGGCCCAGGTCGTTCGCCCACGCGCGTTCTGCGCCCTGGACCTCGTGGGCCGAGCGTTCCGCGGTGGTGTGGTCCAGCACCGCCTTCAGCGCGCCCACGGGGGTGTCGGCTCCGGGGGTGCGCTGGAACAGGCCCCACTCATCGGGGGATGCGTGGTCATCGGGGGCGAGGTCGACGTAGGCGTTGTTGGCCTGCTTGCCCCGGGTCATGGCCACGTAGAACAGCTCGCGGGACTGGCCGATCTCGACCACGGTGTGGCCGGTGTCCACGGTGACGCCCTGTGCACGGTGCGCGGTCGTGGCGTAGCCCAGCTCGGTTGAGGAAGCCAGGTAGTCCGGGTCCAGGGTGACCGTTCCACCGGTGCCGTCCACGACGGCGTGGGCGGACCCGTCCGGGTTGATGCCGGTCAGGGTGAGCCGGGTGCCGTTGGCGATGAACGCTCCGGTCGAGTCGCGCAGGGACCGGTCGTTGCGGCGGGCCAGGACCTCGTCGCCCACACCGGCGGCGATGTCGGCGCGGAGTCGCACGGTGGTCTCGATGTCCACGAGTCCTTCGGCCACGAGGTCGGCCTGGGCGCGGGCGTTGAGGTCGGCCACGGTGGCGTTGTCCGAGGCAATCAGGATCGTGGACAATCCCTGGTGCTTGTCGTTGAGCCAGGCGGTGTAGGCGGTGTCCGCGGCGTCCACGTTGGGATGGCCGTGGAGTCTGCCGTTGTGCTCGTAGATGTCCAGGGCGCTGTGGTTGCCCTCGCGCAGCAGCAGGGAGGCTTTGCGCTCCCACTGATTGCGGAATCGCCACACCTGGTCCAGGCGGGCCACGTTCACGTCCTCGGCGCGGTCCATCCAACCCAGGAAGCCGCCGGCCTCGACGGCTTCGAGCTGGGCGGGGTCGCCCACGAGCAGCACCTTGGCTCCGGCCTGTTCGGCCTGGCGGGCCAGTTCGGCCATCTGCGCGGTGGCCACCATCGATGCCTCGTCCACGATGAGCAGCTGGCCAGGGTGGAGGGTGAACCGGGCCTGGGCGGCGTGCTGCTCGGCCAGGCGGGCGGTGATCGTCTCGATCTGCCGGGTGCGGTTGTCCGTGGGGGCGGCGTCCCAGAGCTGAGCCAAGCGTGCTTCAAGCCCGGCCACGCGCTCGGCGCGGCGGGCCGCGCCGTCGCCCACGGACTCGTACAGCCACTTGGCCGTGTTCTCGGTCTCCACGCCGAGCTCATCGGCCAGGACTCCAGCGGCCACGGCGGACGGGGCCAGACCGACCACGGAGTTCTCCCCGTGCTGGCGCTCCCACAGCCGGGCGACGGCGGCCATCGTGGTGGTCTTGCCGGTGCCGGCCGGACCGATGATCGCGTCGATCCCTGCGGGGGATGAGAGCACATGTTCGGTGGCACGGGCCTGGTCAGCCGAGAGGGCGTGACCGTCCTTGGTGGTCACCTCGGCCACCTGTGCGGCCAACGTGTCCGGGGCGATGACCGGGGCGTCGGCTGACCGGACACGGTCCATCAGGAATGCCTCGTCGGACATGATCTGTCCGGTCGTCCAGAGGCCGGACACGCGCTTGTGGTCTAGTCCTGACCGGCCACCGGGGGCGGACAGCACGGGGTCGAACTCGGGCGGGGCGCTCATCCGGTCCGGGGTCAGGGACACGGCCTTGTCCAGGGCCTTGTCCACCAGCTCGTCTGCGGCCGCGTGCCGGTCCTCGGCGGTGTCGAACCGGACCAGGGCCAGCACGCGCTCGGCGGAGGCCAGCACGTTGGCCCGGGTGAAGGTGGTCCGCCGGACAGAGGCGTCCGTGAGGACCCAGACGGCCATCGCCTCGCCGGCGTCCGGGGTGAGCTGGTCAGCGGCCACGGTGCGCCGGTCGTGGCCGACGGCGGCGGCCACGATGGCCGCGGGGTCGTGGCCATCGGCCAGGGCGCGGTCACGCCAGCTGACCATCTTCTCGGCCAGGGTCTCGTTCGACGTCCGCTTCGGTGTCCGGGTCTCCAAGGTGGCCTGCTGGCGCAGCTGGAGCACGACGGCCGCCGGCGGGGTACGCCCGTGGTTGTCCGTCCACTGGCGGATCAGCTCGTCCTTGCGGGCCTCGATGAGTCGGGATCGAGTGGAGAACTCCTCGATGAGGCTGTCCGGGACGCCGGCCAGCTCGATCCTGTGGCCGGGGGAGTCCTTGACCGTTTCCGCCTCCAGCTCCTGGCCGGACAGCACACGGTCCAGGGCGTCGGACAGGGCCGGGTCGCGGGACTCGGCCAGCGCGCCGATCTGGCCGTGGAGCCGGTCGAACAGCAGCGCGTTGTACTTCTCCGAGATCGCCACCACGTGGCGGTGCAGCGTGTAAGAGTCCAGGGTGGCCCACTGGCCATCCATGATCCGCTGGACCCGGTTGGACACGACCACGTGCGTGTGCAGCTGGGGGTCTCCGGCGCGAGAGTCCCAGTGGTCGAAGGCGCTGGCCACCAGGCCGGTCACGGGCACGTGGGCGACGCCGCCGTGGCCGGCCCGGGACTGAAGGACGTTGTCCTCCACCCAGGCCAGGGCCTCGTGCATGGCCTGTCGGTGGGCGTCCTGGATCTGGCCCTGAAGGGCCGGACCGGACATGGCCCAGAGCGTGGACACGGACTTCGGGACGGAGAAGGTCAGATCGAACCCGGCCACGGGCTTGCGGGTGGCCTTCGCTTTCCGGCCAGACGGGGTGGTGGCCCCCTGGGGCGCGTCCACCTCCTTGATCGGCGGACGTCCGAGCCGCTGGCCGGTGTCCGGGTCCTTGGCCAGTTCGTAGACGGACACGGCATCGAGTTTGGCCACCTGCTGGCCAGCGGTCAGCGAGGTGCCGGCCAGGCCACGGCCAAGCCAGAGCCCGGGCGGGGCCTCGGCCTCCGTGTAGTAGGCGGTCAGATCACGCCGGGAAGTGGCCACGGCGTCGGCGGACAGGGACCGGTCACCGGTGGCCACGGAGTCCAGGTAGTAGTCGATGGACATCTTCGAGATGGACACGGTCATGGCCGGACACCTCCCCGGTCAGTGGCCGGGGCTGTCCGGTGCTGTCCGCCCCCGCGTGTCCGGTCAGGTCCGGCCAGGGCTGACCGGAACCGGGCGTGCGTGGCCAGGATGCGCTTGTCCGCCGGGCTGACCGGCTGACCGGCCACGGCCTTGGCCAGGCGGCGGCAGAGCGTGTCCCACTGCCGGACGATGCCCTGGAGCTGGCCGCGTTCGGTCGCGGCCACCTCGGCTGCTGCGGACAGGCGACGGTGCCGTCCGGACAGCTGCTCGAGCTGGCCACGGACAGCGGCCAGCTGGCCACGCAGGGCGGCCACCTGGTCAGGGGTCAGGTCAGTGTCCGCGGTGGCCACGGACCATGACCGGCGCAGGTCGGCCACCTGGCCGGCCAGCCGGGCGTTGTCCGACCGGACAGCCTGCGTCCGCACGGCCTGGTCCGCGATGGCCGTGTCCGCGCTGCGCCGCTCGTCGGCCAGCAGCCCGGCCAGGTACTTCACCTGGCCGGTCTTGCGGCGCGTGGCGGCGGTCAGCTGGCCGATGCGCGTCTCAGCGGCCACGAGCTGGGCCTCCAGCTCGGCCACCCTGGCCACGGCCGGGTGGGGCGGGGCGCTGGTCGTGCGCGCCCGGTAGGCCGCTGTGCGGCACGCGGCCGAGCAGTACCGGCGCGAGGCCGGCGACCCATCTGGGAGCGGCCGCGCGCAGTGTCTGCAGGAACGTGAAGCGTTCATGCAGGCTGTTCGCCTCCCATCTGGAGGCGGGTGTGTCACGCGAAGCGTGACGGCAGTGCACCTTGGTGCCAGACGTGTGAACGGTCTTTTGCAGGGGGGCTCCGCGCTGTGCGCGGTGCTCCCCTGGGGTGCAGGTCTCCCCTGCACCTGGAGTGCTGGCCTGCGCGGGGCCTGCGCCATGGAGGTTCAGCGGCGGATCGGCTGGGGGTGGCGGATCAGGTGGACGCGGGGGCCGGGGCGCTGCGTGGGCCTCGGGTGGAGGTCGGGAACTCGGGAGACGTAGTGCGCGGCCACGGTGGCGTTCATGGCGGTGGCGGTGACTGTGACCTGCTGGGCGTCGGCGGCGTCGAGCAGGGCAGGGATGACGTGGTGCCACACAGGGGCTGCGGCACCTGTACCGGGGGTGGCCGTGAAGAACGACTCGACGTGCCAGCCGGCAGGGGTCGTCCGGACGGTCAGGGCGGCGCGACGGTCGGTGCTGATGTAGGTGCGGTACGAGCGGCGGTGGAGCGAGGCCAGCAGGATCAGGGCAAGGAGCGCGTACTGCGCGAGGGTGGCGAGGAACAACAGGGGCGTGCCGGGCGGGTGCAGGACGGCTGCGACGGCGACGGGGAGCACGAGCAGGGGGACCGTGATGACGAGCAGGACGGTGCGTGCGTACCGGCGCGCTGCTGGGTCGGGGTTCTTCTGGACCGTGTAGCGGTAGCCGCGCAGGGTCCACATGAGGACGCGGACGCCGTCCCACGCAGACACTGGGGCCGTGGCCCCGGGCAGGACGGGAAGCGGAGGGACGGAGTGGGGGCGGCTCATGCTGGCTCCAGCTCGACGGGGGACGCGGGCGCGGCGTCGTGGTCTTGATCTTGGGGTGTGCGGTGGACAGCGCAAGGGGCGGAACTCGTGCACGGGCTACCTGCTCTCGCGCGAGAACGGAACCGGGGGTCTGGTGACCACCTCCGAAGGTGAGCGGGGCACGCATGGTGCCAACGTCTCCGTCTTGCACAGGCGGGCCGGGCCTCGGTCCCCTGGGGTGAGCGCCGGCGGAGCGCTAGCGGAGCCGGTGCTCACCCGTGGCCGTGCAGGGCGCCCGCCCTGCCGCGGGGGTGTGGGGGCCGCGTAGGCCCCCACAGGTGATGGGTTCATGAGGCATGTTGCAGGCACATCTGAACAAAGGGCGGCCCCTCCAGCCTGAAACGGGATGGGCTGGAGGGGCCTTCGCGGGAGGCCCGGAGGGGGTGGGCCTGCGACCGCGCGGGTTCAGCGTATCGGTCAGAACAGGTTCTGCCAGGTGTAGTCGCTGATCTGTGGATTCTTCTTGTCGTCGGTCATCTGGAAGACGAACATACGGCGGGTGTGGCCGTCGTGGGTCTTGCCCCCCGGTTCGCGCCAGGTCCAGGTGACGTTGACGTAGATCGCGTTCGGGTCGCTGTCGGGGACGATGGTCACGTTCGGTTCGCTGGTCCAGTTCCCTTCGGCTGCGGCGATCCACTCCGGGGTGGAGGTCCCGCGATCGGAGACGAAGATCTTCTTGGCTCGCGCTGGGGTCATCAGGTGCGCCGCGCGCGGGGCCGACGCGGACTCGTCCAGGTCCTCGGCCGGCTTCCAGGTGGTCATGATGCGCGCGGCCTCGACGGCGACTTCTTCGGCCTTGTTGGCGGGCGCGTAGCTCAGGGGTCCAGCCGTGGGCGTGGGGGTGGTCGTGCTCATCGAGGCCGAGGCCGGGGCTGGGGTGGTAGCTGCGGCGGCTTGGCCCTCGGGTGTCGCCGCAGGGCGGGTGAAGGTCCAGAGCAGCAGAGCACCGGCCAGGGCAGCCACGCACAGCAGGGTCAGGCTGGTCAGGGCCATGAGACGTTGGCGGTTCATCGGGTGCCTTTCGGGTTAGGACGCGCAGGCGTCGGTGACGTCACGGCCGGGTGGGCAGACGGCCACGCCGTTGGCTTCGAGGATGGGGCGGGGGTCAATCGGGGCGCCGCCGTTGGGGGCGTTGATCTGGAAGTGCAGGTGGGGCTTCATGCCGTCCAGGCCGGTGTTGCCCTCGGTGCACAGGGCCTTGCCTGCGGGCACGGCTTCACCCTCGGAGACGCGGATAGAGCCGGCGGCGCAGTGAAGGTACTTGAGCGTGTAGTGGGGGGCTTCGTCCTGGACGCCTTCGACGTACATGCCAGAGGCGGGGTCGCTGTTGATGCCGGTGACGGTCATGGCGGTGGCTGCGACCACGGTGCCCGGGGAGCCTGCCGGGTTGGCGAAGTCCAGGGCGTTGTGGTTGGCGATGAAGTCGTCGCAGCCCACACCTGCGACGCAGCCGCGGTAGCCGAAGCCGGAAGTGAAGTACGAACCGGGCAGGGGATGGGTCCAGTCACCGGCGACGACGACATCATCGCCGCCGACGACGGGCTTGCACTCGGTGGTGTAGATCGCGGTGCGGGCCAGGATTTCGGTCCAGTAGGCGGTGGAGTCGGGGTGGTCGGGCACGCCTCCGGCGTCCTCGACGACGTTGAATCCGAGCCGGTAGCCAGACAGAACCATCTTGACCAGCTCCTCCTCGTCGCCGTTGGCGAGGTCGGTGAAGCGGTCCTTGAGCCACTTCAAGAATCGGGCCTGGGCTGCAATGGCGTCGTGGCCGTTGTAGGGGTCGCCTCCCTCGCCGAAATCGGGCCAGGTGTCGTCCTTGAACTGGGCCAGCCCACGCGCCCCGGAGGGGGAGGTGACGGAGGGGTCCCAGGTGGACTCCTGGAAGATCTGGGAGGCGATGAGTTCCTGGCTGAAGCCGGAGACCTGGGCGGCCTTGGCCACGTCCTCGCGGTACTCCTCGGGGATCTGGGCTTGGCCGGCCTCACCGGCGGCGCAGATTTCCGCGACGCCACCGCCGCCGGTCTGTGTGGTCTTGGAGGCGTGGAAGCTCGCCGCGGCCACAAACGGGAGCATGACGAGGGCCGCGCCCAGGATCAGCAGGAACAGGACAACGAGGGCCAGTCCTGCGCGCTTCACGCCAGCCCCTCGATGAGGGCAGCGGTGGCCTCGAGGTAGGCGCGGCGGGTCTTCTTGTGCAGGCGGTCCCAGTCGATCTCGTCGCCCTCGTCCAGAGCGGGGTCGAAGGGGATGACGATGACTGCGGCGACGTGCTGGGCCAGCAGCTCGCGGACCTTGTCCAAGCGTTCGGTGGAGGCTTCGGCGGGCTGGGTGATCAGCGCGATGGAGCGGGAGAGCTTGTCGGCGTGGCCGGCCTTGCGCAGGGCGTCGATGGTCACGAAGGCGCGGCGGGCGGCGTCCTCCTTGTTCGTGATGGCCACGACGACGGTGTCGGCCACGTCCACGGCTGCCTGCCAGGTGGCGGCGGTGGAGGCGTTGCCGGTGTCCACGATGGCCAGGTTGTAGTGCTGGCGCAGGACGGCGTGCATCTGACGGAAGGCGTCGGCGTCGATGACCTCGCGGTCGCCTGCGTGGTCCTGTGAGGCCAGGACGTGGAAGCGGTTGTCGCCCTGAGCGCGAACGTAGCCGGGGAGCTTGTCGACGTGCTCGGGGGTGCGGAACTGGTCGATGTTGGCCAGCAGGTCCAGGGCGGTGTGGTGGTGGGAGGCCGGCATGGCGCGGTCGGCCAGGTTGCCTGCGTTCTCGTTGTTGTCCCAGGCCAGGACGGTGCCGCCACGGACGCGGCCGAGGGTGGCCGAGAGCAGGTAGGTGGCGGTGGTCTTGGACGCGCCGCCCTTGATGTTCACGACGACGGCGGTGCGGTGTCCGGGCAGTCCGCGCTGAACGGTGGTGATCAGCTCGCGGGCGTGCAGCTCGTCGGCGGAAGGGGCCAGGTGCCAGCCGAAAGCCTCGTTGAGTGCGCCGCGCCAGCCTTCGCGGGCCGGGGCCTTGCGGCGGCGCTCGGGGCGGGTGCGGGTGGCGAACGTCTCGGCGGTCGAGACCGGGGCCGCGGGGGGTGTGGGCGCGGTGGGGGTGAAGTGCTGGTCGGTGATGCCGGGCAGGTCGGAGGTGATCGTGACCTCGTGGCCGAGCCGGTCGGCGGCGGACTGGCCGATGGCGGCCAGGGCCGAGGGCTGCACGGGTGAGGCGACACCAGTGGGGTCGGTCAGGGTGAAGGCGGTGTAGGAGAACGTGTAGGCGGGCCGGGCCGTGGTGTCCGGGGCGGGCGTGAGCTGCCCGTCCTCGTGGACGGTGAAGGTGGCCGGGTCCACCGGCAGGGCGTTGTAGGTGTCCGTGACCGCGATGGTGGGGGTGTGGCCGCTCCGGGAGGTGGTCACGGTGTCCAGGGCGGTGGCCAGGTCGGTGGCCGGCAGGCGGGTGCCGGTGGAATCGGTCAGGATGACCTGTCCGGTCAGATGCAGGGTGGTGCTCATGGTCATGTCCTCCTGGAACGGTGGCCGGGGTGGCCGCGTCTTGTCTGGGGTCGTCCTGGATTCGCGTGCAAGGGGTGGGGATGTGTGGCAAGGCTGAGCATGAGCAAGGCCCCCACCCGGGCGGGTGGGGGCCTTGGCTGCGTCGTCGCTGGTCGGGCGGTGCCTAGAGGCTGGGTCCGGCGACGGCTGGGGTCGGGGCGGTCCCGGACTCCAGGGCGCGGGCCTCGGCCACGGCTCGGGTGTAGGCGTCGGGGTTGAATCCGCTGGTGGTCGTGGTCGGGGTTTGCAGGATCGGGGTCTGGAGGTGGCCGGCCTGGCGGAAAGCGTCCACGAGGTCAGGGCGCTCGGTGAGGTCGACGTAGGTGTACGGGACCTGCGCGCGGTCGAGCACCTTCCGGGCCAGACGGCAGGGATCGCAGCGCGGTTGGCCGTAGAGGGTGATGGCGGTGGTCATGGTGTCCTCCTGCATCAGAACGGGTTCTCGGTCTCGATGCGCTCGACGTCCTCGGCCGGCTCCTCGGCGGTGAGGATCAGCTCGCAGATGTCCTCGACGGTGAGGTCCTTGTCCGTGGCGTTGTCCAGCCACCATCCAGCCCGGGTCAGGGTCTGGGCGGCCGCCAGGACGTCGGTGATCTGCTGGTGCTGGTCCGGGGTCTCATCGGAGACCAGGACGTCGGAGAGCACCTGGTAGCGCACACGGGTGGCCCAATTGACCTGCTTGTCAGAGCCGGTGAGGTCGGGCAGGTCATGTTCTTGCGCGAACTGGTCGGCGTCCAGGAGTGTCTGCCGGTTCTGCAACTCGAGGTCCTCAGCACTCTTCTTGCGGAAGCACGAGGTACAGACGCGGTTCTTGCCCAGACCGAAGGCGTGAGCCTTGCGCCGGCCAGCGGGGACGCGGGCGAGGTCCACGGTCTCGGTGTGGCCGCAGCTGAACTCGATGGGGAGCTTGGTCTTGATCGCCATGATGATCCTTCGTCGGACGGTGTGGTCGAACGAGGTTCGCGGGGGGCGGCGGCGGTGGTGTGTCCGTCGGCTAGGAGGCGAGCGCGTGGATGCGGTCGGCCACGGCGGGAAGCGTGCTAATCGCGGCGACGTCGCGGGCGAGCTTGGCGGCGGCGACCCGGGTGTAGACCATCGTCGTTGAGACGTCGGCGTGGCCCAGGAGATCGCGCAGGGCAAGGATGTCGAGGGAAGCGGAGTAGACGTGCGTAGCGAAGCGGTGGCGCAGGGTGTGTGCGGACCAGCCCTCTTCTAGGAGGTCGTTGATGCGTTGAGCGATGGAGTTGGGGAGGTAGTGGCCGCTGGGGTTGCGGTCAGAGGGGAACAGCCAGCCGTGTGAGGGTACGAGTTGGAGGGCTTCGGCCAGGATCGGGTGGACGGGGACATGGCGGATGTGGCCGCCTTTGCCGGTGACCCGGATGGTGCCGTCGTTGATGTCTTCTCCACGCAGGATGGCCATCTCGCCCACGCGGAGCCCGCCGAGGGAGCCGAGTAGGAGCATGAGGATGTCGGTGGGGCGAGTGCATCGGGCGACGGCGCTACGGAGGACGTGGTCTGGTGTGGGACGCGGTAGGCCGCGGGGCACACGGATGTGGGGGAGTCCTGCGGTCGGGTCGCCGGTCACTCGCCCTGCATGTTGCCCCCACCGGTAAAAGGCCCGGATCGCGTCGAGAGCGTTCTTGCGGGTCGCCGGGGACTTTCCGACCGTGGTCAGCCACGCGCTGATCTGGGTCGTGTCGAGCGTCCAGGGTGTGCAGCCGTGAGCCGTGGCCCACGTCTCGAGGCGGGTGGCGTAATGCACGCGGTTATTGACGGTCTGTGGCCGTCTGAACACGCTGAGCCAGGACTCGAACGCCGCCACGTCGGCCGTAGTGTGACGTTGCTTCGACATGGGTGCCTCCTGCCATCGGACCGGGTGCAGTGATCTTGGCAGAGGTGGCGTGGGCAAAAAGGGAGGGACCGCCCAGTTGTGGGCGGTCCCGGCGTCGTCGGACGTTGTGCAGGACTCAACCGAAGCGTGGCTGCGGGACGAACATGAGGCCGATCCAGGCCAGCGCCCCGAGAATGGTGGGACCGGCGTATAGGTCTGCGGGGCCACCCATGTACCAGGCGAAGCCGGCGACTGCGGCGACGGCGAACGCAATGAACTTGGCCATCGCGAGGAGCGAGCTGATGGGGCGGAGGATGAAGCCGATCACGGCCATGACTGCGAGGGCGATCAGGAACCACATGGCGGGCCTTCCTAGTGCGGAGTGACTGGTCCGTTCAGACTGTGCGCCCGCGCGGACGCGTTAAGACGAGCGTGAGGGCGATGGTCCACTTTACTGTGTCGTTAATGAGCTTGGGGGACAAGTAACCGAAGGGTTGTTGGTTCGAATCCAACCGGGGGAGCCGAGCAGAGGCCCCTGCACCGACCATGTCGGTGTGGGGGCTTCTTCGTGCCTGGAGGATGACCGGGCCTAGAACGTGTCTGGCAATGAATCCAGGGGTCAGCTGACACCCTGGATCGCATCTTTCGTATCCAGACGCTCTCCGACGCCCGGGTGATGGCCGAGGTCATCATCTGCCGGTATCAGCACGTGAGTTCTGTGGCGGGATCTGCCCGAGGTCTACGGGCCCTGGCAGACCGCGCTGACCTGGTGCTGGCGGATGGCAGCTGAGGGCACCTGGCATGAAGTGCTAGCAACATTTGCGGCCGCCAGCGACGCCCAGGGCCTCATCTATGGATCGGTCCGGACTGGACTCCGCGATCGCCCACGCTCATCAGCAAGCCACGGACATTGCCCGCCATGCAGGGGATGGATCGAACTACGGGAATCTGCGGGATGAACCTGCCGGTCGCGGTATCGGACGCTCACGTGGCAGGTTGAGCACGAAGATCCATCAGCTCGACGCGGGGGCAGGAATGCCATTGGCCAGCTTGATCGCCTGAGCCAGGCAGGGGATTGACCGATGCCGACTCCACTGCGTGGCAGCCGCGGCGGTCATCCCCGTGTGAGCTGGCCATCAGGGCCACCGCAGGCGTCGTGGCTGCAGCAGCGGGTGCCCCGTCGGCTTCGACGCAGTCGCCTGTAGGGGCCGCAATGTCATCGAACGTCAGTATGCGCCCCTGCAGCAGTCGCGCGGACGGGTGGCCAGGTATGACGAGTGCACGATCATCTACCGGCCCGCCGAGCGCCTGACCACTGGGGTCACATGGTTGAAGCTGGTGTCAGACACGCCCTGGGCGCGCCCGGCGCCGTAGTTCTGCTCCGCATGCTGCCCACCTCTTCGAGGCCGATAGAGGAGCGGGAACGGACTGAGGGTGTCATCAACACCCGCACCATTCCCATCCCTTGATCAGCGCGCTCGAGAGAGCCTCAGCGTCCTAGACGCATGCCGTCGTGCTCCAGGGCCGCCAGCGCACGCTCGATGAAGACGGGAGCAAGAGTCTCTACATACGTTGGGGTGAGGTGGTTGTCGTCCCAGTACACATGGACGTTGCCCACCGTGGGCTGGCACTGACGGCCCGGGCAGATCATGTCGTTCAGCTGCACCTGCGCGATGCGGGGATGAGCATCGGCCAGTCCGGTCAGGGGGCTGGTGTTCGGATCGAGCACGGTATGCGTCCAGCGGCATGTCGCCGCATCGATCCCGTGTGTCCTTCCGCAGGTTGTGGGTGATCCGGCCGCGAACCGGGGGTTGTCCCGGAGTGCGAGGACATGGGCACCCGTCCCCGCAATCTCCTCCATCCGCCCGACCATCCCCGGGGTGAGCATCTCCTCGTCCTCATAGGTGCTGCGTGTGCCCTGCATGAAGACGACGTCCGGGCGTACATGCTCCACGACCAGGTTGAGGTCCGCGAGGAAGTCCGGGCACTTCGGGGAGTCGTCCACCTGCTCCTCCATCGGCGCTACCAGGCAGCTGCCCCGCGTATAGCTGACGACCTCCAGCCGCCTCTCCTCGCCGAGGTGCCGGAGAGCGGGGGACCACTGCATCACGTGGCTGTTGCCGGCCATCAGCACGACGCCGGCCGGATCTGCTTGTGGGACGAGGACATGGCACGACTCGGCTCCGACCTCGGTCAACTGTGCTTCCAGGGCGGGGTCGCACTCCTCGGGGTACTCGGGGAAGGGGTACCGTCCCTCCACCACGGGCAGAACAGGGGCACCGGGGTCTCCAGCTGGCTCGTAGTCGGGGCGCAGGACGGCGGCGCCCGGGTTGTTCCGGTCGGCCGCCTCGAGGACTCGTGCGGACTCCGCTGCCTCGGCGCCGCGCCACAGGGTCACCGGCGCCACAACGAGAGCGGCGCAGGCCCCCAGTACGACGGCGGACCGCCAGGCGGCCGTCTGGGGCCAGCCCCACGCCCGCAGCGGACGCTCCACGCGCGCCGAGAGGAGGATGGCCGTGCCGAGGGAGACAAGGACGAGAGCAACGCCCGCGGCTGCGCCGGGCTTCTGCGATCCTGTGAGGACGGAGTAGGTGATGAGCAGCGGCCAGTGAACGAGGTAAAGGGCGTAGGCGGAGTCACCCAAGCGGGTGAGGGGCCGGGAGGCCAGTATCCGGTCCACACCGAAATGGGAGCCGCTGGTGCCCGCGACGATCACAGCAGTGGCCGACATCAGCGGCCACAGCGCGATCCAGCCGGGGAAGGCGCCCTGGACGTCCACCACGACGCCGACGGCGATCATGCTCGCGAGCCCTGCCCAGCCGAGGAACACCCGTGTGCGCCGTCCCAGGTGAAGGAATGGAAGGGCAAGCGCGAGGAGGGAACCGAGGGCGAACTCCCATAGGCGCGCCCGGGTGTCGAAGTACGTGAACGCCTGGTTCTGGGAGGTCTGGGTCACCGACCACAGCAGGGACACGACGAACACCGAGGCGAACGCAGTCGTGAGGACGGCTCGGGGCCGCGCCCCGGTGCGGCGGGCCACCAGGGCTGAGACAAGGAAGAGGAGCGGCCACAGGATGAACACCTGCCCCTGGACCGACAGCGACCAGAAATGCTGGAAGGGGGACAGCGAGGTGTTGTCGGCGGCGTAGTAGTCGACGGCATTGAACGCCAGGGCCCAGTTTTCCACGTAGAGGGCCGACGCCAGCGCCTCCGTCCGCCACGAAGCACGGTCGGCCAGCGGATACACCGTGGCCACGGCAACCAGGGTGGTCAAGATCGTCAGCACCGCCATGGGCATGAGGCGCGTGAAGACGTGAAGCCAGTAGCGCCCCACCGCGAGGGGCCTTCCGGACTCCATCTTGCGGGTGAAGGAGCCTGTCAGGAAGAAAGCCGAGATGAACAGGAAGATGTCGACGCCGCCCGACACCCTGTCCGTGAAGATGTGGAACACCACCACCAGAAGGACGGCTACCGCGCGCAAACCCTGGATCTCGGGTCGCCAGTCCGCCCGCCGTCGGGCCGCCGCAGGAGTCGAATCGGGCCCATCAGCCGCGTGTCGGGGGCGGTAGCCGCGGGGATAGACGGGCGGATTGGTCATGGTGGCCTCAGCAGTGTCAGAGGGATGGGAAGGCAAACGGCAACATCATGCCTGAGGGTGATTCTTTCGAACGGGAAGCTGACCAGCGGATTAAGGCTCGTGGTCCAGCCCTCACGTCGCACAACGGCGCCCGCACCCTCGCGCGGTAGGGCGCGGGCGCCGTCGTGGAGGTGAAAGGGAACGCCTCAGGCGCAGGCGTCGTCGGCCTCCCCGGACTACTGCTCACTGAAGCGCCCTGGGTTCCGTTCCGAGGTCAGGATGCGACGGGCGCTGAATCCTGATCGTGAGTGTAAGCCGCCTCAACCTCTGCGGGAGTGTGATAGCCAAGGGCCTCATGCAGGCGGGTGGTGTTCCACCAGTGCACCCACCCCATGGTGGCCAGCTCGACCGCCTCGGTCGACTCCCACACCCGCTTGGCGTGGATGAGCTCGGCCTTGTAGAGCCCGTTCACGGTCTCCTTGAAGCGTCCCGGGTTTCGTGCCGCTCCTATGTGGGTGTGAGCCGCCCCCTTCATTCGGTCCGGACGTTCTGTGAGTCGTCGGTTTCCATTTGATGGGTGCACTGCCGAGCGTACTCGGCTGGGGTTAGGTAGCCGAGCGAGGAGTGCCGGCGGTGGTGGTTGTACTCGTCCTTCCAGTCGCCGATGATGACCTGTGCGTGCAGCAGCGAGTAGAAGCTGTTGATGTTGAGGCACTCGTCGCGGATCCGGCTGTTGAACGACTCGACGTACCCGTTGCGCCACGGCGAGCCCGGAGGGATGTAGGACAGGCCGGTGCGGGTGCCGGCCCAGTCGGCCATCGCCTCGCTGATGAACTCCGGCCCGTTGTCCGACCTGAGCACCGCCGGGGCGCCCCGGGCGGCGACGAGGTCCTCGAGGTGGGCGGTGAGTCGGTCGGCGGTAATCGAGCGCTCCACGAGCCCGCCGATGCACTCCCGGGTGGGGCGTGTCAACTTGTCTGTGTAAGCGGGGTGGTCACAGGTAGGGGTTGATCCGGTCGGGGTAGGCCGCGGCGAGCTGGGCGAGGGCCTGCTTCCAGTTCGTGACGGCCTGACCTTCGACGAGCCGGCCCTGGGCTTTGCGCTGGCCGGCGGGTTTGCCCCGGTCCCGAGCGCGTTCGGCGGCGCGTTTGTCTTCGATGTTGCAGATCGCCAGCCAGAGCAGCTTCACCGCCGCCTCGGTCGAGGGGAAGTGGCCGCGGTTCTTGGTCACCTTCCGTAGCTGGAAGTTCAGCGACTCGATGCTGTTGGTCGTGTAGATGACCTTGCGGAGCATGGGTGGGAACTGCAGGAACGGGATGAACCGCTCCCAGGAGTTCGCCCAGGTCGCGGCTGCAGACGGGTACTTCGTGCCGAGCTCGGAGGCCTCGAACTCGGCCAGCGCCTTCCTCGCGGTCTCTTCGTTGGGGGCGGTGTAGATCGGCTTCAGCGCGGCGGCGACCTTCTTGCGGTCCTGGTAGGCCACGAACCGCATCGCGGCCCGGATCAGGTGAACCACGCAGGTCTGGACCATCGAGTCCGGCCACGTCGCCTCGACCGCCTCCGGCAGGCCCTTGAGCCCGTCGCAGCACACGATCAGCACGTCCTGCACGCCCCGGTTGGCGAGATCGGCGCAGACGTGGGCCCAGAACGCCGAGCCCTCGGTGTCCTGGACCCAGATCCCCAGCACGTGCTTGATGCCCTCGAGGTCCACGCCGACGGCGATGTAGGCGGCACGGTTGAGGACCTGGCTGTTCTCTCGGATCTTGATCCGGATTGCGTCGAGATAGATCACCGGATAGAACTCCTCCAGCGGCCGCGACTGCCACGCCAGGACCTCTTCGCTCACGGCGTCGGTGATGTTGGAGATCGTCTCGTGCGACAGGTCCGTGCCGATCGTGGAGGCCAGGTGGTGCTGGATGTCCCGGATCGTCATTCCGCCGGCATAGAGGCTGATGATCATGTCATCCAGGCCCCCGAGGCGCCGCTGGCCCTTGGGCACCAGGCGCGGGGTGAACGACCCGCCCCGGTCTCGCGGGACGTCCAGCTCGATCGGCCCGACCTCGGACTCCACGGTCTTCGGGGTGGTCCCGTTGCGGGAGTTGGCGTGCTTCAGCGCCTCGCTCGAGCCCTTCTCGTAGCCCAGATGGCTGGTCAGCTCGGCCTGCAGGCCCCGCTCGAGCGCGGCCTTGACCAGCGCGGGCACGAACCCGCCGTCACCGGTGAGCTCGACGCCGCCCGCGTCGATCTGCGCGAACAGGGCATCAAGCTGCCCTGAGGCTTTCAGCTGCTCGACCAGGTCCTGGCCCGAGGGCTCGCCTGGGTTCTTCTCGTCGATCATGGTCATGATTCTTACCGTTCCTCTCGGTACGGCTTACACAGACCATCTGACACGCCCCCCGGGTGTGTTCGTCGACGATCGAGCAGATCTTGATCGGTCGTCCGTGCTCGTCGGCGTCGAACTGGAAGTCCACCGCCCACACCACGTTCGGCGCGTCCGCCGTCGGCGCGTCGACGGTCGAGGACCCGACGCGCTTGCGTCGACGCCGCTGCGGGACCCGGAGCCCTTCGTCACGCCACAGGCGTTGGATCTTCTTGTGGTTCACCACCCACCCCTCGGCGCGGGCGTCGTGATACGCCCGCCGATACCCGTAGCGGGGATGGTCCTTCGCCCAGGCGCGCAGCCACTCCCTGAGCGCCCGATCCGGGTCCGCGACCGTGTCGCCCTTGAGCGGTCGCCGGTACGCGGAGCGGCTCAGCCCGACCAGACGGCACGCCATCCGTTCGCTCACCCGCAACTTGCGCTTGAGGTGATCGACGGCGGCGCGGCGCCTGTCCGGGCTTAGAAGTTTCCCTCAGCCAGCTCCTTGAGCGCGGCCTTCTCCAGCTCCGCTTCCGCGAGCAGACGCTTCAGGGTCGCGTTCTGCTTCTCCAGCTCCTTCAGGCGCTTTGCGTCGTCGGCCTTGAGGCCGCCGTACTGGTTCCGCCACCGGTAGTACGTCTGCTCGGACACCCCGAGCTCCCGGCACACCGCCGCGACGTCCTGACCATCGGCGAGCATCCTGTCGGCCTGCCCGAGCTTACGGACGACCTGCTCGGGGGTGTGACGCTTCCTGCTGTTCGTCATGATCTGACCAGTCTCCCTGCCCGCGACCGCGGGCAACAGGACGACTCTCATAACGACTGGACCTACGAAACGGGGTCAGCCCACTGCTCAACGTCCTGCACGACCTTGTCGGCACCCCGGAAGGGCTGTACGGGCGTCGGAAGATGACCGCGTGGCTGCGTCGAGAAGGTCACCAGGTCGGCGCCGGTCGTGTGGACCGGCTCATGCGGGTTGCGGGGATGAACGGTGTGCGTCGAGGCAGGCCAGTGCGCACCACCGTCCCGGCCAAGGACGGCTGCCGTGCCGGTGACCTGCTCAATCGAGACTTCACCGCGGCCGCGCCGAACACGAAGTGGGTCGCGGACTTCACCTATGTGCGCACGTGGGCGGGCTTCGTATACGTCGCGTTCGTGCTGGACTGCTACTCGCAGAGAATCCTCGCCTGGCATGCCGCGACGGCCAAGACGACCCCGCTGGTCCTGACCCCGCTGCGGACCGCGTTGTGGGACCGTGACCGGCACGGGCACCCTGTGCAGCCCGGCGAGCTGATCGCGCACAGCGATGCCGGGTCGCAGTACACGAGCCTTCGCTTCGCCGAGCACCTGGCCGCCGAGGGCATCGCCGCGTCCATCGGGACCGTCGCCGATGCGTATGACAACGCGCTCATGGAATGCGTCATCGGCTTGTACAAGACCGAGTGCATCACCACCACGATCTTCCACAACGGCCCGTACAAGACCATCGCCGACGTCGAGTACGCCACCGCCGGATGGGTCGAGTGGTACAACAATCGAAGGCTCCACTCGTCCCTGGCTATGACCACCCCGGCCGAGTACGAGACTGCCTACTACGCCGCCCTCAACCGAGAGCTGGCACCCACATAGGAGCGGCACGAAACCCGGGACGCTTCATCCTGAGACGGCCGGTGGGGGTCAGGGGTGCGTTAGCGTGGGTCATGAGCGGGCTCTTTCCAGCGGAGGGGTTGTTGAGGAACTTCCATCCTGCCGGGCGGGGCCCGCTCGTCTCATCTCAGCCCGGGCCTCGTGCCAAGAACCTCATGACCCACAACAACTAGATGGCGGTTCTGGGTCGCGGGGTGCCCTGGGCCATCTGGCGTCGATGAACGATCGCCCCTGTCAGATGCCTCTATGCATTGGCCGGTGACGGTCCGCGGGCCTGGTCTCGTGCTGGGGGTCTGCCATGAGTTTGCTTGACACGAGTTATCAGGCGGCGGCAGCCGCCTGGACTGATTGAACCATCTCGAACTCGACAGGGGTGAGCTTCCCGAGACGGGCCTGCCTACGACGGCGGTGATAGGTCCGCTCGATCCAGCTCACGATCGCGAGCCGGAGCTGGTCGAAGGACTGCCAGCGACGCCGGTTCAGCACGTTCTTCTGCAACAGCGCGAAGAAGGATTCCATTGCCGCGTTGTCCCCAGCAGCACCGACCCTGCCCATCGACCCGACCAGGCCGTTGACCCGGAGCGTCTCCACGAACCGCCTGGCTCGAAATTGCGATCCTCGATCCGAATGCACCCGGCAACCCTGCACCGGCGGCCTCGACGCCCCTGGTCGGATCGCATAAGCGCTCTTCCCGACACCGACCGTCCGGTCCGACAGGATCCACGTTGAGGCGAGCCCTGCTGGTCCTCCCCGTCGGCGTGGTCCTCAGGGCCGTCGGCCGGGCTGAGGGGCGGCTGGTCACACCTTCGTCATCCCTGCCCGTAAAGGAGTCCGCGGGCCTCCGTGGCCGGCGATCTTCACGGAACCTTCAAGGTTGAGCCCTTCACCCGCGTCGGCGGGGCGGTCTACGGTCGATGGCAGGGCGGGCCGGCGAAGGCCGGTGCGTCGGATCAGATCGACGAAGGAGCACATCATGACCCATCACGTGAGCGCCATGCTGGACACCTACCCAAAGAATGTGGGCAACATCGACCGGCAGAAGCTGGCCGAGTGCATCCAGGCCTGCTTCGAGTGCGCCCAGACCTGCACGGCCTGCGCGGACGCCTGCCTGGCCGAGGACATGGTGGCCGACCTGAGGCAGTGCATCCGGTTGAACCTGGACTGCGCCGATGTTTGCGCCGCCACAGGCCGGATGCTGTCCCGGCAGACCGGCAACAACGTCGAGACCACCCGCGCCCTGCTCGAGGCCTGCCGGGCCGCCTGCAAGACGTGCGGGGACGAATGCGAGAGCCACGCCCAGATGCACGAGCACTGCAAGGTGTGTGCCGAGGCCTGCCGCCGGTGTGAGCAGGCCTGCGTGGACCTGCTCGTCACCCTGGGTTGAGCCTGCTGATGACCGTTCCCCCTTGAGGGCGGCCAGTCGTCCATGACGCGCGCAGGGAACCCGGACCACCGTGCTCCCTCGCCGCGGAAGGCTCCCATGGACTCGGAGAAGTATCAGAGGGTCAGGAACGGTGCCGGATTCGTCGCGGCGCTGGACCAGAGCGGGGGCAGCACCCCGGCGGCCTTGCACCTCTATGGGATCGACAAGGATGCCTACTCCGGCCCAGAGGAGATGTTCGACCTGGTACACCAGGTGCGCACACGTATCATCACCAGCCCCAGCTTCGACGGTGAGCGCGTCATGGGGGCCATCCTGTTCGAGAACACAATGAACCGCCAGGTGGAGGGTTCCCCCACGGGCGACTACCTGTGGAACAGCAAAGGCATCGTGCCCTTCCTCAAAATCGACCAGGGCTTGGCCCCGGAACAGCAAGGCGCCCAGCTCATGAAACCCATCCCGCACCTGGATGACTTACTGTCTCGAGCCGTCGAAAAGCACATGTTCGGGACGAAGATGCGCTCGGTCATCAAGCTGCCCGGGGACGGGGTGGGCTCCGTCGTGGAGCAGCAGTTCGGGCTCGCCCGTCAGATCCTCGTTACCGGGCTGGTGCCCATCATCGAGCCCGAGGGGGATATCCGCAGCCCCCGCAAGGCCGAGGTGGAGGACCAGCTCAAGGCGGCAATCCTCGCCCAACTGGACAAGCTCGGAGACGACCAGTCGGTCATCCTTAAAGTGACGCTGCCGGAGCGGGCGGACTTCTACCGCGAGTTCGTGGACCATCCCCGAGTGATCCGCGTCCTGGCCCTGTCGGGCGGCTATACCCGGGCCCAGGCCACCACCCTGCTGGCCCGCAACCACGGCGTGATCGCCAGCTTCTCCCGCGCCCTGACCGAAGGGCTGAGTACGGCCCAGAGCCCAGCGCAGTTCAATGCGGTGTTGGATGAGGCCATCAACGCGATCGCGACGGCCTCTCGCACCTGACCGGAGGCCATAGGACCGCTGCGGTAGTCCGCGGCCGCCGAAGCGGTGTCCGACCACCCCCCATTCCTGGGGCCGGGCACCGCCTCAGCGGCGTCTGCCGCGCAGTTCAACGGGCAGCCACCGAGGAGCGCACGAAGTCCTGGCGCACCCCCAAGGCGCGGTCGGTGCGCCGGATGGACTCGCCGCCGTCGTCGACGGTTCCGGTGAGGGCCCGGATCGCGTCGATGTTCTCGGGGACGACGATCGCCTGGTTGTCCACCGTGTAGGTGTAGTACAGCTCGTTGCCGTCCACGGTGAGGATGTCTTCCCAGAGGGCCACCTCATACATATCACCCCGGGGCCGGCCCAGGTCCTCCATGAGTTCCACGGTGCTATTGACCGCCACGACGCCGTCCGAGCGCCGGACGAAGGCGATCCGCGGCATCGCCCGGAACGCCTCCAACACCTCCTGCTTCTCGGCCGGGCGGGTGAGCTCGATCGTCCAGTAGTGCAGGTGGTTCTGAGTGTGGGCTCCCTTGGCGGCCATGGTGACCACGTCCAGGTCCGGGACCACCGACTGGGCGTCGGGCCCCTGATGGCTGGGGATTCGGCCCTCGGGGACGATGGTGTTCATGATCCCCGAGTGGTCCGATTCCCACGGATCGGTGGCCCGGCGGATGAGCACCCCCCGGGCCTTGGACAGCAGTCCGACGTCCTTCAGCGCGGTAAGGGCCCGGACGGTGGCGGTGGTATTGCAGGACACCACCCGGGTGCTGTCCCGGCCCAGGGCGGTGGCGTAGTTGGCGTGGGCGACGAAGGAGTGGCCGGTGAGATCGTGCTTCTCCCCGCCCTGGAACACGGATTTGACCCCGTGGGCACGGTAGAGCTCCAGGTTGCCGGCGCCCACCTGGGCCGGGGTGCAGTCCACCACGACGTCAACGTTCTCGAGCAGGTCGTGCAGGCCTCCGACGACGGGAAGGCCGGCATCCGCCATCACCGGTAGGGCCTGCTCGGTAGAGGCGTAGACGGGGATACCCTTCCCGGCCGCAGTCGCGATCCGGTAGTCAGCGATGACGTCACTGACTCCGACCAGCGCCATGTCCTCCTGGGCCCGGACCGCGTCGGCGACGCGTTTGCCGATGACCCCGTACCCGTTCACCGCGACCTTGATCTTGTCCTGCATGCTCGTCTCCTTTCCTGGAGGACCCGTTCCGGTTTCGGGGTCTATCGCCAGCCGCGTCTCACCGGATGCCCGCAGCGGACGACGGTGCTCAGAGCTTGTCGAGCATCTGTTGCATTTCGGTGATCTCGGCCTCCTGGTCGGCGATGACCTGCTCGGCGAGCTGCACGGCCTGCGGGTTCTGGCCGTCCTCGACCTCGTCCTTGGCCATGTCCACGGCGCCCTTGTGGTGGGCGGTCATCTGCTCCAGGTACAACCGGGCGGCCTCGGTGCCCTGGGCCTGCTCCAGGGCGGCCATGTCCTCCTCGGACATCATCCCGGACATCCCGCCGTGGTCCATGCCCTCCATACCGTCCGTGTCCACGGGGTCTTGGCCCCAGGCGGTGAGCATGGCGTTCATGCGCTCGATCTCCGGGCCCTGGGCGTCGATGACCTTCTGGGCGAACGCGGCCACCTCCGCCGGGACGTCATCCTTGGCCAGCAGCATCTCGCTCATCTCAACGGCCTGCTGGTGGTGCGGGATCATCATTTGGGCGAACATCACGTCCGCGTCGTTGTGCTCGGCGGAGACCTCCTCGGCCGAACCGGTCGCCGTGGTGGACGGTGTCGCGGTGGCCGTGGCCGCAGGGGTGGCGGCGGGGGCGGAGCTGGTCGCGGTGGCCGTGGCCGCAGGGGTGGCGGCGGGGGCGGAGCTGGTCGCGGTGGCCGAGGCCTCAGCGCCGGCGTTCTCGTCCTGGGCGCCGGTGCCGCAGGCGGTCAAGGTCAGGGCGGAGGCCAGGGCCAGGGCGGTCAGCGTCATGGTGCGTTTCATGGTGGGTCCTTCCACAGTGGGTTGAGGGTTCATATCAGAGTTAGCGCCAAGAGGCGCGATCAGGAGGTCGCGGGTTGAAGGGCAGCCTGCGACCGGGGGCGCTCGAGAGGAGCCAGGTGCTCCGGGTCCAGGTCGATCCGGCGCAGCAGCTGGGCGTTGAGGGCCACCACGATGGTGGAGACGGACATCAGGATCGCGCCCACCGCGGGGGAGAGCACGAACCCGATCGGGGCGAGCACGCCGGCGGCCAGCGGCACGGCGAGCACGTTGTAGCCGGTGGCCCACACCAGGTTCTGGATCATCTTGGTGTAGCTGGCCTGGGAGAGCTCGATCATCGACAGCACCGCGCGGGGGTCGTTGCTGGCCAGCACAACGCCGGCGGACTCCATGGCCACGTCGGTGCCGGCGCCGATGGCGATGCCGACCTCGGCCCGCGCCAGCGCCGGGGCGTCGTTGACGCCGTCGCCCACCATGGCCACGGACAGTCCCCGGGACTGCAACTCGGTGACCTTGGTGTCCTTGTCCTGGGGGAGGACCTCGGCGAAGACCTCGTCGATGCCCAGGTCCGCCCCGACGGCCTCGGCGACCTGGCGGGCATCGCCGGTGATCATCGCGACCTTGATGCCGCGGGCGTGCAGGGCGGCCACGGCGGCCCGGGACTCGGGGCGGACCTTGTCCTCCACGGCGACCGCGCCGATAACGGACCCCTCGCGCAGCACGTGCAACACCCCGGCCCCGCGCGCGGTCCAGGAGGCGGTGTGCTCAGTGATCTCCGCCGGCATGGTCAGGTTAAGCTCGCGCAGCATGTTCGGGCCCCCGACGAGGATCTCGGAGCCGTCCACGGTGGCGCGCACCCCGCGGCCCATGGCAGCACTGAAGTCCGTGCCGCGCTTGCGCAACGTGCTGGCCTGCGGGTGCTGCCCGGCGGCGGTGACGATGGCCCGGGCCACGGGGTGCTCGCTGTCAGCCTCGGCCGCGGCGGCCACCGCCAGCAGTTCTGCCTCGGACACGCCGGGCATCGCGGTGACGGCGGTGACGACGTGGGCGCCCTCGGTCAGGGTGCCGGTCTTGTCGAACAGGACCACGTCGATGGTGCGCATCCGCTCCAGGGCCATCCGGTCCTTGATCAGGACCCCGGACTTGGCGGCCTTCTCCGTGGAGAGGGCGATCACCAGCGGGATGGCCAGGCCCAGGGCGTGCGGGCAGGCGATCACCAGCACGGTCACGGTGCGGGTGACCGCGTCGGTGGGCTGGCCGATCGCGGTCCACACGATCGCGGTGATGATCGCCGCAACCAGGGCGAACCAGAACAGCAGGGCCGCCGCCCGGTCGGCCAACGCCTGGGCGCGGGAGGAGGATTCCTGGGCGTCGGCGACCATCCGCTGGATCCCGGCCAGGGTCGTGTCGGTCCCGACGGCGGCCACCTTCACCCGCACGGTGTTGTCGGTGGCCACGGTCCCAGCGACCACCGTGTCCCCGGCCTGGCGCAGCACGGGCTTCGACTCCCCGGTGATCATCGCCTCGTCGAACTCCGCGGCGCCCTCGAGGATGGTCCCGTCGGCCGGCACCCGGGCCCCGGCCCGCACTAGCACCACATCGCCCACGGCCAACTCGGTGATCGGCACGGTGATGGTGTCACCGTCCACGACCTTCTCGGCCTCCTCCGGCAGCAGCGCCGCCAGCGCGTCCAAGGCGGAGGAGGCCGCGCCCAGGGCGCGCATCTCCATCCAGTGGCCCAGCAGCATGATGACCACCAGCAGCGCCAGCTCCCACCAGAAGTCCAGCATCAGGTCCCCGATGCCCAGGGTCGTGACCCAGGAGGCGACGAAGGCCACCGTGATGGCCATCGCGATCAGCAGCATCATCCCGGGCTGGCGGGCGCGCAACTCGGTCAGCCCGCCCTTCAGGAAGGGCATGCCGCCATAGAGGTAGATCACGGTGCCCAGCACCGGGGCGATCCACGCCGAGCCCGGGAACTCGGGGACGTGGTAGCCCAGCAGCTGCCCGACCATGTGGCTGAAGAACACCACCGGGATAGAGAGCACCAGTGAGACCCAGAACCGGTTCTTGAACATCGCGGTGGAATGCCCGGCGTGCTGACCGTGGTCGTGGACCTGGTGGTCCTCGTCCAGGGCCGAGTGGGCGTGGCCCTGGGGCATGGCCTGCCCGTGGGTGGCCGCGTCCGCGGGGTGGTGGGCGGCATGGTCGGTGTGGTTGGCGTGGCCGGCGTGGGGGTTCGGGTCTGGGTGTTCGGCGGTCTGGTCGGTGGGGTGATCGTGGTGGTGCGGGGTGCTCATGGTGTTCCTTCTGCTCGGCGGTCTGTTCGGCGACCGGCTCGGCGGTGGGGCGCCGACCTCGAGGGGATGGGTCGGTTAGATCCGGACGCGGTAGCCGGCCGCTTCGATGGCCGTCCGCACGGAGTCCGCGGAGGCGGGCCCGGTCACGGTGACGGGGGAGGCCCCGCCGGCGACCAGTTCGACCCGGACATCGTCCACCCCGTCCAGGGCGCTCACGGCCTCGGCGACGGAGCCCACGCAGTGTCCGCAGGTCATGCCCTCCACCTGGTAGGTCGCGTCGCCGGCGCTCGTCCCGGTTGGGTCGGCACTCTGGTGCCCGGCGGGGGCGGTGGCGTCGGCGGCTGGGGCGCAGCACGAGCAGCCGTTGGTGGCCCCCGGCAGCGGGGTGCGGGCGGATTCGGTCATGACGGTCTCCTTCAGGTCTGAGGGCGGCGCCGGACGGCGCCTCTCCTCTTGGTATATACCCCCCAGGGGTATCATTCAAGGGGTGGAGCGCCGGTGTTCACGGTGGATAAACGGGTGCGCCGGTAGGTGGGCTGGTCGGGGGCTGCTTGGTGGGCAGGTCGATGGTGAACGTCGCCCCGGCCGTGGTGGAGGTGGCGCTCAAGGTGCCGCCGTGGGTCTGGATGAGAGCTCGGGAGATGGCCAGGCCGACCCCGGAGCCGCCGTGGTCACGGTCGCGGGCGGTGTCCCCGCGGTAGAAGCGTTCGAAGACGTGCGGCAGGTGCTCGGGAGAGATCCCCTCCCCGGTGTCGGTGACGCTGAGCGTGACCCCGGACGGGCTTTGTCGGGCCTCGAGGGTGACCCGGCCCCCGGCCGGGGTGTGGCGCAGGGCGTTGGTGAGCAGGTTGCCCAGGACCTGGCCCATGCGCTGGCGGTCCACGTCCACGGCCAGGCCCGGATCGGCGTCCATGGTCAGGGCCACGCCCTTGGTGGCGTAGGCCTCCTTGTGGGCCTCGGTCGCGGCATGCAGCAGCCCGCTGACCCCTTGGGGGCTGCGGTCCAGTTCGATCCGGCCCTCCTCGGCGCGGGAGACGTCGTTGATGTCCTCCACCAGCCGGGTCAACCGGGCCAGCTGCTCGCCCATCAGCTCACCGGTGGGCTCGTCCCAGTGGGACACCCCGTCTTGCAGGGCCTCGTGGTAGACGGTCAGCACGGAGACGGGGGTGCGCAGCTCGTGGGCCAGGTCCGAGAGCATCCGTCGACGGGTGTCCTCGGTGCGCTGAAGCCGTGCGGCCATGGTGTTGAAAGACCCTGCCAGCTCCTCCACCTCGGTGCCGGCGCCCATGGCCGGCACGCGGGTGTCGTACCGTCCACCGGCCATGGCCTTGGCCGCCTGGGTCAGGGCGTTGATCGGACTCTGGATCCGGCGGGCGACATGCCAGGTCAATGCCAGACAACAGATCAAGGCCGTGGCCAGGGCCACGCCCAGGGTCCAGAAATTGGCGTCCCGGTAGGCCTGCTCCACGTGCAGCATCTGGGCTGCATCGTGTCCGGCCCCGGCCTGTTCCAGGTGCTCGTGGAACAGTGGTGGGCCGGCCAGGGAAGCCACCACCACCGCGGCCAGCACGCTGGCCCCCACCACCAGCAGCTGGGCGAGGAAGAACCGGGCCGCTAATCCTTGGTAGCGCCGCCGGCCGGTCATTGCTCCGCCATCCGGTAGCCGACCCCGCGGACGGTGTCGATATAGCGGGCCGGGTCCGCGCCGAGCTTGCGGCGCAGGTTCTTGATGTGCACGTCCACGAGCCGTTCATCGCCCACCCAGGCCGGGTCCCAGACGATATCGATCAGCTGGCGCCGGCAGAAGGCCTGGTGCGGGCGCCCCGACAAGGCGGCCAGCAGGTCGAACTCCGTGCGCGTTAGTTGCACCACCTGGCCCGACACGCGGGCTTCGTGGGCGGCCAGGTCGATGACCAGGTCACCGCAGACCCGTTCCGGTTCGGGGGCTGACACCGTTGTGCGCGGCCGGCGCATGACCACCCCCACCCGGGCGACCAGCTCCCGGACGCTGAAGGGTTTGGTGATGTAGTCATCGGCCCCCACCGCCAATCCCTCCAACCGGTGGTGCTCATCGCCGCGGGCGGTGAGCATCAGCACATAGCACTCGGAGAAGGCCCGCACCCGCCGGCACACCTCGATCCCGTCCAGCCCGGGCAGGCCCAGGTCCAGGACCATCACGTCGGGCTCGTGAACCCGGGCGGCCTGCACTGCGGCCGGGCCGGTGTGGGTGAGAGCCACCTCGTAGCCGGCCCGCTCCAGGTAGGTGGCCACCATGCGCGCCAGCGGCTTCTCGTCATCGACCACCAACACCCGGCCGGCCGCCGGACCAGTCCCAGTGTCAGTCCCAGTGCCAGAGTTCATGGGTCCAGTCTCGCTCTGTCTCGCGCCCCGGCGGCTCAGAACGGTGCCGGGGCGGGGAATCTTCATCGAATCTTCAAGGCAAACCGCCCCATCCCGGCGCGTCACCGGCCGACAATGGTAGAAGCCCCGCCTTTTGGCCCGGGGCGGAAAGGCTCCATGACCCCCCTGACCCGCAGAACCCTGATCGCCGGCGGGCTGACCCTGCTCGGCGCTAGCACCCTCACCGCCTGCGCCGCGCCGAACCCCGCGACATCCCCGGCGGCCGGCACCGGCACGCAGGGCACCGGCACGGCCATCACCCACGTCCATGCCCTCACCCGGGACCCCGAGTCCGGTGAGGTGCTGCTGGCCACCCACCAGGGCCTGTTCCGGCTCCAGGACGGGGAGCTGACCCAGGTCGGTCCGGTCGTGGACTTCATGGGTTTCACCCTGACTCCCGAGGGCCGCTACCTGGCCTCGGGTCACCCCGCGCCGGGCACCGACCTGCCCGAGCCGCTGGGCCTGGCCGAGTCCACCGACCGGGGCCAGAGCTGGACGGTGCTCTCCCGCGGCGGCGCATCCGATTTCCACGCCCTGGCCGCCGGCCCGAACGGGGTCCTCGGCTTCGATGGGCAACTGCGCGCCAGCACCGACGGCCTCACCTGGCAGAGCCTTGAGATCCCCGTCGCCCCGGCATCGCTGGCGATCTCCCCCCAAACCGGGACCGTGCTGGCCACCACCGAAACCGGCATGTTGCGCTCGACCGACCACGGCGCGACCTGGACCACCCTGGACACCCCCCAGCTGATGCACCTGGTCGCCTGGGCCGATGACACCACCGCCGTGGGCGCCGGCACCGAGGGACACCTGCTGACCAGCACCGACGCCGGCGACACCTGGACCGCCAGCGACCGCCCGGTCGGCACGGCCACCGCCCTGGGAACGGGCATCACCGACGACGGGCAGACCGAAGCACTGCTGGTCGTCGGCTCGACCGTGCTGTCCACCACGGACGGCGGGAACACCACCGAATCGCTGCTGTGACCTCCCCCCGCCGCCCCCTGTCCGGCTGGCCCGCCCTTCGAACCGTTCTGGGCACCCTCGTGTTGATCCTGGGCCTGCTCGGGATGCACGCTGGTACGGGCACCAGCGCGGCTTGGGCCGCCACCGGTACGGCCGCCGCCACAACTGTTCATCACCTCGGGCCGGGGCCATCGGTCCGGCCGGCATGGTGCCCGAGGTCGTGCTCCCGGCCGAGCCTGCCGGGGATGAGGCAGCCGACCCCGGGCTGCCGGTCTGTGCCCTGGAGGCCGTGGACGATACCTGCGCCTCGGCCCTGACCAAGGCACCTGTCGTGTCCCACTTGGCCTCCCGGGCCCTCCTGCCTAGCCCCGGTGGGGGACTGACCGCACCACCCCTGCCCTGGGTTGCCCATTTCCGGCCCCCGTGGACCCTTCACTGGCTCAACTGGCCGTCAGCCGCACCTAAAGCCCCCGGCCGCGCCCCACCGGTGAGCGCAGGGTCCGCCAATACCTCCGGGTGACAGCGGCACGCAGCCCCGGTACGCCACCGGCCTCACCCAGCAACTGATCAGCCATGCCCGGCCCCGTCGCGCCCGCCTGCGACACGGGGCCGGATGACGGAAAGAAGAACCGATGACCTCCTCACTGACCACCCGCCGCACCTTCCTGGGCGCCTCCGTCGGGGCCCTGGCGCTGGCCGGGCTGGCCGCCTGCGCCGATCCCGCCATCAGCCCCCAACCGTCAGGGCGCATCCTGCCCACCGACCCGCTGGTCGCCGAGTACGAGAAACGACGCGCCGCCTCGGGCACCACCGTCACCCACCGGCTCTCCGCCGCACCCCTCGAGACCTCCCTCCAGGGTCGGGGCCTGACCACCTGGGGATACAACGACGGCCTCAACGGGCCGCTGCTGCGCGCCCAGACCGGGGACCTGCTCAAGGTCAGCGTCGCCAACGACCTGCCCGAGGACACGAGCGTGCACTGGCACGGGCTGGCCCTGCGCAACGACGCCGACGGAGTCCAGGGGGTGACCCAGGACCCCATCGCCGCCGGAGGACGCTATACGTACGGCTTCCGGCTGTCCCATCCGGGCACGTACTGGTACCACTCCCACTTCGACACCCAGCGCGAACGCGCCCTGTACGGGGCCCTGATCGTCGAGGACCCCAACGAGCCCCTCAGCTACGACCAGGAATGGGTCGTGATCCTGGACGACTGGCTCGACGGGATCACCGGAACACCGCAGGACGTCGTCGAGGAACTCTCCGCCGGGATGGACATGTCCGGCGACATGGAGGGCATGGCCGGCATGGCGGGCATGGACCACGGGTCCATGAGCCAGGACAGCTCCTCGGGCATGCCCATGAAGCACATGCTCATGGGCGCTGAGAGCGACTATCTGGGCGGGGACGCCGGCGACGTGAAGATCCCCGTGCACCTGTTCAACGGCCGCCCCCCATCCGACCCGGACACCTTCTCCAGCACCCCGGGCAACCGGATCCGCCTGCGCTTGATCAACGCGGCCGGAGACACCGCCTACCGGGTCGGGATCCCCGGCCAGGAACTGACCATCACCCACACCGACGGGTTCCCGGTCCAGCCCTGCCAGGCCGATGCCGTCGTCCTGGGGATGGGCGAACGCCTGGACGTGCTGATCACCCTCGGCGACCAGGCGGTGCCCGTACTGGCCCTGCCCGAGGGCAAGACCGGCCACGCCTACGGCATCATCGCAGCCGGTCCAAAGACCACGCTCTCCGGTCGGCTCCCACAGACCCTGGGCGGAACCGTGCTCGATGGCAGCCGACTGAAGGCACACGAATCCGTCCTGCTCCCACCCAAGGACCCGACCACGACCCACGAGGTACGCCTCACCGGATCGATGATGGAGTACGACTGGGGCATCAACGGGCGACGCTTCGACCCGGCCAACCCCTTCGAGGGCGCCTTCGAACTCCGGTTGGACGAACGCGTGCGGGTCACGATGACCAACGACACCGACATGTGGCACCCCATGCACCTGCACGGCCACACCTTCCAGCTGGCCGACCATGGCGCCCGCAAGGACACGGTCATCATCAAACCCCGGCAAACCATCGTCTTCGACTTCGAGGCGGACAACCCGGGCCAGTGGCTAACCCACTGCCACAACGCTTACCACGCCGAGGCCGGGATGATGGGCGTCTTCTCCTACATCCACTGACCCTCCCGCCCGGCCCACACCCCTCCATCCACGGGGGGATCGCACGGTGGCCGCCCAGGAAAGAACATGCCTTTATCGCTCACCCCCACCCACCGTGCCCAGCCCGCCCGAGACCTCTGGCCCGGCACCCCCGTCCTGACCCGTAGGAGGAAAGGGTCTGCCGTGAGTTTGGTTGACATCTGATCTGTGGTCCCGGGAGGGACTGCTGGAAGGATGACCCCATGCCCGCTGCATACCCCCGAGAGTTCCGCCAGGACGTGGTCGCGATCGCCCGTAAGGGTCAGATGCCGATCGCGCAGGTCGCGAAGGACTTCGGCATCGCCGAGTCCTGCCTACGGCGCTGGCTGGCCCAGGATGATGTCGAGGCCGGGATCCGGCCCGGCATCACCAAGGCTGAGAACGAGGAGCTGAAGGCTCTCAAGCGCCGCAACCGTGAATTGGAGATGGAGAACGAGGTCCTACGGCGTGCGGCCGCGTATCTGTCTGTAAGCGGCCATGAAAAGCTGCCCATAGGTGGCCAGGGAATGACCCGCTGACGGCCATGAGGACTGCCCAGTGATGGCCACGGGAACTGCCCGGTGCTGGCCATCTGGTTTGCCCGCGTTGCTCGTTGCCCGCCGCGTCGTGAGCCGGCGGGGGCCTCCTCCCCGGGTTGGATATCGGTGTCGAATCGAATCCAGCGAGGAAGAGGCCCTGAATGAAGGATGCCGCAGAAACCATGAAAATACTCAGTGCCTATGACCTGACCAAGTCATTGCGGGGCGCCGCCGAGCTGGCCGGTTGCTCCCATCACACCGTGGCCCGGCTGGTGCGGGCCCGCGACGCCGGCCAGACCCCTGGATCCGGAGCCAGCCGCCCGAAGGTCACCGATGTCTGGCTGCCCAAGATCGAGGAATGGGTCGAGGCCTCCACGGGCAGGATCCGCGCCGATGTCGTGCACGCCAAGCTCACCGCAATGGGCTACACCGGCTCTGAGCGCTCCACCCGGCGGGCGGTGGCCGAGGTGAAGGCCGCCTGGCGGGCCGGGAAGCGCCGGGTGCACCGGCCCTGGATCACCGAGCCGGGCGCATGGCTGCAGTACGACTTCGGCGATGGGCCGGCGATCGACGGGGCCAAGACGGTGCTGTTCGTGGCCTGGCTGGCCTGGTCCCGCTACCGGATCGTCATCGCCCTGCGTGATAGGACGGCTCCGAGTGTGTTCGCCGCCCTGGACCGGTGCTTCCGGCTGATCGGGGGCGCGCCGACCTATGTGCTGACGGATAACGAGAAGACAGTGACGGTCTCTCATGTGGCCGGGGTGCCGGTGCGTAACCAGGCCACCGTGGCGTTCGCTCGGCATTACGGCGTGGAGGTGCTGACCTGCCAGCCAGCGGATCCGGCCGCCAAGGGCGGGGTGGAGAACGCGGTGAAGCTGGCCAAGGCCGACCTGGTCCCGAAGGACACCAACCTGCGGGACCAGTACGCCTCGTTCGCTGAGCTCGAGGCCGCCTGCGCGGGGTTCATGGCCATGGTGAACTCCCGGGAGCACCGGGTGACCCGGCGCCGCCCGGACCACATGCTCGCCGAGGAGACCAGCGCGTTGCATCGGATCCCCGCCACGGCGCACACCGTGGCCTACGGGGTGGGACGGAAGGTGCCGGAGAACACGCCGATGGTCTCCTTCGAAAACGCCCAGTACTCGGTGCCCGCGCACCTGCTCGGGGCCGAGGTGTTCGTGCGCCATCACGGCACCGGACCGGACTCGATGGTGGTGATCATGCACGCCGGTGCGCAGGGGCCGGTGGAGGTCGCCCGGCACCGGGTGGCCCGGCCCGGGTCCCCGGCCATCGACGACGCGCACTTCCCCGGCCACGAGACGGACAAGGTGCCCGGGGACTACACCCCGGTGCCCCGTTCGGCGGCGGAGGCCGAGTTCCTGGCCATCGGGGCCGGAGCGAGGACCTGGCTGGTGGAGGCCGCCGCGGCCGGCACCAGCCGGATCGGTCAGAAGATGGCCGAGGCCGTCACCCTGGCCAAGCTCGCCGGCACCGACCAGGTCGACCGCGCCCTCGGGGTGGCCGCGGTGCACCAGCGCTTCGCCCACGGCGACCTGGCCTCCCTGCTCACCGCCGCCGGCCACCGCACCGGGATGCACACCGCCACCGAGGAACGGTCCCTGACCCAGGGCACCGCCGGCTGGGCCGGCCTCGGTACCTCCAACACCGAGGGGGGCAGCCCGGTGAGCATCCACACCCCGAACACCGCCGCACCGGCGCTGCCGGCCGATTTGGAGGCGCTGTTGCGGCAGCTGAAGATGCCCCACGCCCGCGGTATCGCCGCCGAGGTACTGGCCACCGCCCGGGCCCAACGCTGGGAGCCGGCCGAGGTCCTCAAGGCCCTGCTGGTCGAGGAGACCACCGGTCGGGCCCGATCCATGCTCGCCGCCCGGCGCAAGGCCGCCGGGTTCCCCACCGGCAAGACCTTCACGACCTGGGATCCGGGCGCCTCCTCGATCCCGGCCCCGACCCAGCAGTCCCTGCGCACCCTGGAATGGCTCTCGCGCAGAGAGAACCTCGTGGTCTGCGGGCCCTCCGGCACCGGCAAGACCTTCTTCCTCGAGGCCCTGGGCCAGCAGGCCGTGGAGGAGGGCAAGCGGGTGGCCTGGTTCACCCTGGAGGACCTCGGGGCGATGATCCGGGCCCACCGGCCCGATGACACCATCACCAAAGCCGTCGCCCGAATCCTGCGCGCCGACCTGATCGTCATCGACGACATCGGCCTGCTGCCGGTCGCCGACGATGCCGCCGAGGGCCTCTACCGCATCGTGGACGCCGCCTACGAGAAACGCTCCGTAGCGATCAGCTCGAACCTGCACCCGGCCGGCTTCGACGAGCTGATGCCCAAGACCCTGGCCACCGCCACCGTGGACCGGCTCCTGCACCACGCCCACGTGTGCCAGACCACCGGAGACTCCGTACGGATGACCCAGGCAATGGCCGGGAAGGGAGTCATGCCACTGAACTGATCCCATCACGGTGGCCAGCACCACCACCCAAACGGGCAAACCAGCTGGCCACCAGTGGGCAGTTCTGATGGCCACCAGCGGGAAGAAACACTGGCCGCCTATGGGCAGAACTCAATGGCCCTTGACATCTGTCCCAGGCGAACCTGAAATTGGGTCAGTCCCCACAATGAGCTATCCCGTCGTGAAGGACCTGGCCCGCGACGGGATTCCCGTGAAACTCTCCTGCCGGGTCCTCGGGTTCTCCCGTCAGGCCTACTACCAGTGGCTGGCCGAACCTGTCAGCGAGCGGGAATGGTCCGACGCGCATGCCGCCAACGCCGTCCTCGATGCCCATGCCGATGACCCGGAGTTCGGATACCGGTTCCTGGCTGATGAGCTCCGCGGCCGTGGCTTGTCCGTGTCGGACCATCAGGTGTTGAAGGCCTGTCGGCTCGTGAAGGTCCGCTGCTGCCACTGGTTCCGTCGCGGCTCGGGCAAGCGTCCTGGCCCTGCCGTTCATGATGATCTGGTTCGTCGTGAGTTCCGCGCTGAGAAGCCGAACCAGCTGTGGCTCACGGACATCTCGGAGCATTGGGCCGGGGATTCCAAGCTCTATCTCTGCGCGGTCAAGGACGTGTTCTCGAACCGGATCGTGGGCTACTCGATCGATCGGCGGATGAGCTCGCAGCTGGCTGTGGATGCCCTGCAGATGGCTCTGGCCCGGCGTGGAGGCAAGGCCGAGGTGCAGGGTTGCCGGGTGCATTCGGATCGAGGATCGCAATTTCGAGCCAGGCGGTTCGTGGAGACGCTGCGGGTCAACGGCCTGGTCGGGTCGATGGGCCGGGTCGGTGCTGCTGGGGACAACGCGGCGATGGAATCCTTCTTCGCGCTGTTGCAGAAGAACGTGCTGAACCGGCGGCGCTGGCAGTCCTTCGACCAGCTCCGGCTCGCGATCGTGAGCTGGATCGAGCGGACCTATCACCGCCGTCGTAGGCAGGCCCGTCTCGGGAAGCTCACCCCTGTCGAGTTCGAGATGGTTCAATCAGTCCAGGCGGCTGCCGCCGCCTGATAACTCGTGTCAAGCAAACTCATGGCAGACCCTTCTCACGCGCCTGAATCTCGCCGTCATGGATCGACAGCACCTCGGTCTGTGCGCCAGCCCGCTCCAGAAGCGCCGCGCAGGCTCTGACTGACCGACATCAGGAAGCACTTCACGGCTGAGGAGAAGCTCTGTCTCTGCGCGAACAAGGCCGTCGCAGGCCGCGGCGGTGCAGCCGTGGTGGCTGGGTGCCTGGTGCACGAGGACCGGGGCTCGCAGTTCCGATCTGGCCTATTTCAGGACGCGCGCACCCGTCATGGGCCGATCGGCTTCGTACTCGACGTCCTGACGCGCGGTTCTGCCGGCCGGTCGGCCTGATCCCGCGCTCCGGGTGATCACGGCGTCGGATCGAGCCTGACAGGTCAGCGTCGGCGCCGTGGTGGATGGCATGCACCACCCCCACGAGCGCCGTGTCGCGTTCAGCACTCTGGTGGGCCTACCTGCCCCCTCACTCCGCCAGGAATTCCAGCAGGATCCGGTTGAACTCCTCGGAGTGGCTGGTGTTGAAGCCGTGCGGGGCATCCTTGACCAGTTCGACGCGGCTGCCGTCGATCGCCTTGTGCGTCCGCTTGCCGGAGCCCTTGAACGGCACGATCTGGTCGGCGTCGCCGTGCAGGACCAGGGCCGGCACGGTCACTGCCGGCAGGTCGCGGCGGAAGTCGGTGGCCCCGAACGCGTCCATGCAGGCCAGCGCCGCCGTCTGGTCGGACTGCAGCGCCATCCGGATGGCCTCCTGGCGCTGCTCCTCGGTGACCTTGAGGCTGCTGGTCAGGCCGGCCAGCTTGGGGGTGGAGAAGAACGTCGTCGTGAAGTCGTCGAAGAACGACTCGCGGTCCTTCTCGAGACCCGCGCGCATCTCGGCGGCCTGCTTCTCGGTCAGCGGGCCGTCGGGGTTGTCGTCGGTCTTCAGCAGGTACGGGGGCACCGCGCCGGCGAACACCACCGAGTGGATCCGGTCCGCGCCGAACCGGGACATGTAGCGCGCCACCTCGCCACCGCCCATCGAGAAGCCCACGAGCGTCACGTCACGCAGGTCGAGCTCGGTGAGCAGACCGTGCAGGTCGGCGGTCATCGTGTCGTAGTCGTACCCGCCGGCGGGCTTCTCCGAGGCGCCGAAGCCCCGCCGGTCATAGGTGATCACGCGGTAGTGCGGGGACAGGGCTGCGACCTGGTCCTTCCACGAGTCGAGGGTCAGCGGCCAGCCGTGGATGAGGACCACGGGACGCCCGTGGCCGGCCTCCTCCACGTTCAGTCCGATCGTGCCGTGGTCCGTGGGGATCTGCATGAGGGTCATGTGCGTCTGCCTTCCTGTGCTCTCGGGGGACGACGGCGGCGCTCGGCCGCCGCTTCCTCCTCACGCTAGGCACGCGCTCGGCACGTGTCAGGCTTCGGTCTCCGCCATCCTGCGCAGCGTCAGCGCGTTGAACGCGGCGTGGCCGTGGTTGTCGTTGTTGAAGTAGACGTAGGCGGGGCGCGCGCCCGCCGCGTCCGCGCCGGTCAGCTCCCGCAGCCGCTTCACCCAGGGGGCGAGCTCGGCGTCGGAGAACGAGCCGCCGTAGCGCCAGTCCGGGTCCGCGTTGTGGAAGCGCACGTAGGCGAGGCGCCCGGTCGCGCGCAGCACCGGCTCCCGCCCGGCGATCACCGAGACCACGAACCCCGCCCCGTGCCGGTCGAGGAGGTCGAACACGTCCTCGTCCAGCCAGGACTCGTGCTGGACCTCCACCGCCACGCGCACCCGCTCGGGCAGCAGGCCGAGGAACCCGGCGAGTCGGTCGTCGTCGCGGTGCAGGTTGGCCGGCAGCTGCAGCAGCAGCGGCCCGGCGTGGTCACCGAGCAGGTCCAGGGTGTGCACGATGCGCTCCACCCAGTCCTGCGGCTCGTTGAGCTTGCGGTAGTGGGTCAGGTAGCGGGAGGCCTTGACGGCCATCTCGAAGCCGGCGGGCAGGCGCTCGCGCCAGGCCTCGACGGTGCTGTCCGCCGGCCAGCGGTAGTGGGAGCCGTTGAGCTCGACCGTCCGGAATCGCTCCGTGTAGTGGTCGAGCTGATCGGCGATCCGCAGCCCCTGCGGGTAGAAGGTCCCGCGCCAGTGCTTGTAGGTCCAGCCGGAGGTCCCGATCCGCACGTCCATCCCCCGACGATAGCCCCGGCCCGGGTCCCCGGGTCTTGCCTTGATTCGCCGCGGCAGGCGTAGTGTCCCGCTGATCATCGCGGTGGCTCAGAGGTACGACCGGAAGATGGGCATCGGCTCCCTGATCGCCACGATACTCCCGTCTTCGATCGCCTTCCTGCTCGCGTGGACCGGCATGGTCATCGGCTGGATGTGGCTGGCCCTGCCGCTGGGCCCGATTGCACCGGTCCAGTGAACGCCGTGACCGGCCCGGCGCCCGCCCGCGACCCGGGCGCCCGCCCACTACTGTGCCAGGAATGGACATGACGCGATTCGACGACGACCTGCGCGCGATGCTCGACGAGGTGGAGTCCGACCGTCGCGGTGAGCCCTCCGACTACCTCGAGGACGTCGCCGGCCAGCATGTGGACGGCCTCGCCGTGGCGGTGTGCACGGTGGACGGTCACCAGGCCGCCGCCGGGGAGACCGAGCACGCCTTCGCGCTGCAGTCGGTCTCCAAGGCCCTCACCTACGCGGTGGTGCTGCAGGAGATCGGCCTGGACCACGTGCTGGAGGACGTGGGCGTCGAGCCCTCCGGTGAGTCGTTCAACCACCTGTCCCTGCACGACGACGGCCGGCCGTACAACCCGCTGATCAACGCCGGCGCCATCCTGGTCCACGCCCTCCTGCCCGCCGGGGACGAGGATGAGCGGACGGCCCTGCTACTGCGCCGCTACAGCGCGATGGCCGGCGTCGAGCTGGAGGTCTGCGAGGACGTCCTCGACGCCGAGCGCACCCGCGCCGACCGCAACCTGGGCCTGGCCCACCTGCTCGCCGACGCCGGCCGGCTGCCCATCTCGGCCCGCGAGGCCGTGGCCGGGTACCTCGCGCAGTGCTCGGTCCTGGTCACCGCACCCCAGCTGGCCGTCATGGGCGCCACCCTCGCCGCTGGCGGCACGAACCCCGTGACGGGGGAGCGGGTGCTGGACGAGTGGGTAGCGCAGCAGGCGATGTCCGTGATGCTCACCTGCGGCATGTACGACGCCAGCGGCCAGTGGGTGGCCGAGGTCGGCGTGCCCGCGAAGTCCGGCGTCTCGGGCGCGCTGCTCGGCGCCGTGCCCGGGGCCCTGGGCATCGCCACGTGGTCGCCGCGCCTGGACGAGCAAGGTAACTCCCGGCGTGGCATCGGGTTGTTCGAGGGGCTCAGCGCACGCTGGGACCTGCACGTGCTCCAGCACCGTGGCGCCCTGCGCGGCCTCAGCGGGCCCCGCTGACCCCGCGTTGACGCCTAGCCGCTGCGGCGCCGTCGTCGCGTGGGCCACGCCGCCGACGACGCCGCGCCCCGTCCCTTGTCACCCTCTGGCGCTCGCCTCGTAGCATCGGGCCCATGACCACTCCAGAGAAGAAGGACGACGCCCCCGCGATCCCCGTGCAGGACTCCCAGCTGGCCCACGACGACCCGCGCACCCGCCACCCGAAGCTCCGCGTCGCCAAGCAGCGCCAGCCCGAGCCGGGCCTGGACGTGAAGACGGATCCCGTCCCGGACATCGGTCTGGACTCGTACCGGGGGATGGGCCGGCTGACCGGCCGCAAGGCCCTGATCACCGGCGGCGACTCCGGCATCGGTGCCGCGGTCGCCATCGCCTACGCCCGTGAGGGCGCGGACGTCGCCATCGCCTACCTGCCTCAGGAGCAGCCCGACGCCGACCGCGTCCTGGCGGCGATCGAGGCGGCCGGGCGCACCGCCGTCGCGTTGCCGGGCGACCTGATGGACGCCGACTACCGCGCCGCCCTCGTGGACGAGGCGGCGAAGCGCCTCGGCGGCCTGGACATCCTCGTGAACAACGCGGGCAAGCAGTTCATCTCCGATGACCTGACCGATCTCACCGACGAGCAGGTCCACGAGACGTTCCAGATCAACATCATGTCCATGTTCACGCTCAGCCGCGCCGCGCTGAAGCACATGGGCCCGGGCAGCACGATCGTGAACACCACCTCGGTGCAGGCCTACAACCCCAACCCGAGGCTCCTCGACTACGCCGCCACCAAGGGCGCCATCAACAACTTCACCAAGGGCCTGGCCGAGCAGCTCGGCCCGAAGGGCATCCGCGTCAACGCGGTGGCGCCCGGGCCCATCTGGACGGTGCAGCACGTGTCCTACGGTGAGCCCGAGGAGAAGCTGCCCGAGTTCGGCCACAGCACCCCCATCGGCCGCGCCGGCCAGCCCGTGGAGATGGCGCCCGCCTATGTGTTCCTGGCCTCGGGCGAGTCCAGCTACGTCAACGGCGAGACCCTGAACGCCAACGGCGGCACGCCCACCCCGTGACCGCCCGCCTCCTCGCCGACGTCGACACCGGCATCGACGATGCCTGCGCCCTGCTCCACCTCGTGGGCGCCCACCGCCTCGGCGCCGGCCCCGAGCTCGTGGCCGTCACCACCACGGGCGGCAACGCGACCGCCCGGGACTGCGCCCTGAACACGGCCGCGGTGCTGGACCTGGTCGGCCGGGCCGACGTCGAGGTGGCCGTCGGTGCCGAGACCCCGCTGCGTCGGCCCGCGGTCACCACCCCGGAGACCCACGGCGACGGCGGTCTCGGCCATGCCCGGATCGATCGGCGCCCTGAGTGGCTCTCGCCCCGGCCCGCCGTGGAGGTGTGGCTGGACGAGCTTCGGGCCCACCCCGGGGAGACGACGATCCTCTGCACCGCGCCGCTGACGAACCTGGCCCTCGCGCTGCGCGTCGAGCCGCGCCTGCCGTTCCTCGCCCGCGGCATCGTGATCATGGGCGGCTCCTTCTATCATCCGGGCAACACCACGCCCACCGCCGAGTGGAACACCTGGGTGGACCCGGACGCCGCGAAGGAGGTGTTCGCGGCCTTCGAGGGCCTGCCCGAGGATCGCCTGCCGGTGGTGTGCGCGCTCGAGACCACGGAGCGGATCGAGTACACGCCGGCCCTGCTGGACGGACTCTTGGCCGACGCCGGGGCCCGCCCCGTCGGCTGGTCCGCGGACCGGCCGCGGGTCGCCGGGCCGGACGCCGCGACCGGCAGCCCCGTCCTGGACGTGCTCGCCGACGCGCTGCGCTTCTACTTCGAGTTCCACTTCGACTACGACCAGGGCTACATCGCGCACCTGCACGACCTCTTCGCCGCCCAGGTGGCCGCGGGCCAGGCCCGCATCGCCACGCGGGCCACCGTCGTCGACGTCGAGGCGGACTCGGAGCTGTTGCGCGGCACCACCGTCCACGACACGCGGGACATCTGGGGCCGGCGCCCCAACGCCCGGCTCGTCACGGCCAACGACCCCGCTCAGGTGTTCGCGGCCTTCGCCCGCGCGGTGGGCGCCGTCGTCGCGGGGGAGCCCACGCCCGACGGCGCTGCCCCGGCCCGGTGACCGCCGTTGGGAATGCCGGCCGCCCGCGCGAGGTTGCACCCGACGCATCCGCCCGACCCCGACCTTGCAGGAGCTCCCTCATGACCAGCGTGTCCACCGTCCCCTTCCACGACGGCCAGCAGATCCCGCAGCTCGGGCTCGGCGTGTGGAAGGTCGAGGACGACGTCGCGGCCGACGTCGTCGAGCAGGCGATCCGCGCCGGCTACCGCCACATCGACACCGCCGCGATCTACGGGAACGAGGAGGGCGTGGGCCGCGGCATCGCCGCGTCCGGCGTCGCCCGCGAGGAGCTGTTCCTCACCACCAAGGTGTGGAACTCGGACCAGGGCTACGAGGAGGCGCTCGCCGCTCTCGACGTCTCGCTCGGCAAGCTCGGCACCGACTACGTCGACCTCTACCTCATCCACTGGGCCAAGCCGGCGCAGGGGAAGTACCTGGACACGTGGAAGGCCCTGATCGAGGCGCAGAAGCAGGGCAAGGTGCGCTCGATCGGCGTCTCCAACTTCCCGGCCGCCCAGCTCGAGGAGATCATCGAGGCCACCGGCGTGGTGCCCGTGATCCACCAGGTCGAGACCCACCCGTACTGGCAGCAGCGCGAGCTGCGCGAGGTCGAGGGCCGCCACGGCATCGTCCACGAGTCCTGGTCCCCGCTGGGTCAGGGCGGCGACCTCCTCGCCGACCCCGTGGTCACGGAGATCGCCGAGGCCCGTGGCGCGACGCCGGCCCAGGTGGTCATCGCGTGGCACCTCGCGAAGGGCTTCGTGGTCATCCCCAAGTCCGTGACGCCCGAGCGCATCGTCTCGAACCTCGAGGCCGCGGGGGTGGAGCTGACCGCCGACGACGTCGCCCGGATCGACGCCCTCGACCGCGAGGACGGCCGCCTCGGCCCCGACCCGGCGGTCATCGACTTCTGATCCAGCCGCCACCGCGCGCACCCGGCCCGTCCCCCTGGGGGCGGGCCGGTGATAGTTTTGCTGGAGAATGCCCGGTGGCCGCCGCGCCGCCCGGGCGCATCTGTCCAGGCACTCCACGGAAGGCATGCACCATGTCCCACCAGGCTCCCCCCGCCGATGCGTCGAAGGCCCGCGCGCCGCGGACCGCCGTCCCGGTGACCCCGCAGACCCGCGCGAGCTCGCTGACCGACCTGCTCGGCGCCGTCGTGCGCCTGTTGCCCCTGCAGATGAAGGACGAGCTCGCGCTCGCCAAGGGACACGTGGCCGCGAAGGGCAAGAAGGCCGGCATCGGCGCCGGCGTCGCGGTGGTGGGCCTGTTCTTCCTCGCGCTCATGGTGGTCGCCCTCGTGGTGACGCTGATCGGCGCCTTCGCCGACCCGACATTCTGGTTCCCGGCGCTCATGGTGGCGCTGGCGTTCCTCGTGCTCGGCCTGATCTTCGCCGGCGTCGGCCTCGTGATGGTCAAGGGCGCCATGCCGCTCGTGCCGCAGGAGACCGTGCGCAACCTCGAGTACGACCTCGGCTACCTCAAGGAGGGCAACGCCTTCGACCCGGCCGAGTACGACCGCCTCAAGGCGGAGCGCGCCGAGGCCAAGCGCGTCGAGGCCGCCCGCGAGGCCGAGCGGAAGAAGGTGGAGAAGGAGGAGAACAAGAAGGCCCGCAAGAACGGCGAGGCCGCTCCCCACCCGGACCGCGACGACGCCAGCGAGGCGGAGATCCGTCGTCGTGCCGACCTGCGCCGCCGCCACCTGGGCGACATCCGCTCCGGCTTGGACGAGAAGACCAGCGTGAAGGGCCAGCTCGCGGCCTTCGCCGCGCAGCGCAAGGGGCGCGGCGTCACCCCCGAGACCGCGCACGCCACCGAGCAGACCGCGCCGTTCACCGGTGCCGCCCGCGCGGGGGAGCGGACCGCCGAGGCCGAGGACTACGTGAAGGACAACTGGCAGCCGCTCGCGCTGCTCGGCGCCTCCTCCGCCGCGTTCGTGGCGCTCGCCGGCCGCCTGCGCCGCCGCTGACCCGGGGGGTGCCCGCCCTCCCCAGCCCCTGAGGCCCCGATCCCCACGGATCGGGGCCTCGTGGTCTGCGGGGAGGGGCGACGGCGTCGGTAGGCTGGGCGTGTGGGGCGCCCGGCGGGGGCGTCCGCCCGCGGACCCTGGAGGAGCGACCCATGCGTGTGATCGACGTCGGCCTGCGCGAGGGCCACGAGTACCGCGTCCGCGACACCTGGCTGACCGTGCCGAACCTCATCACCCTGGCCCGCTTCGCCCTGGTCCCGGTGTTCGTGTGGCTCACCGTCGACGGCCGGCACCTGGACGCGTTCGTGATCCTGGCGGTGCTCTCCGGCACGGACTGGGTGGACGGCTACGTGGCGCGCCGGTTCGACATGATCTCCACGGTCGGGCGGTGGCTCGACCCGGTGGCGGACCGCCTCTCCCTGCTGGTGGTGGCCGTGACGTTCGTGGCCACCGGCATCGCCCCGCTCTGGCTCGCCCTGGCCATCGCGATCCCGGACGTCGTGCTCGCCGCCGTGTGCCTGTGGCTGTTCGGCGGCAGCCCGGACCTGCCGGTCACGGTCCTGGGCAAGGTGCGCACCGCGCTGCTGCTGGTGGGCACGCCCCTGCTGCTGCTCGCCCGTGTGCCGGGGGTCGACGGCGGCCCGTGGAGCGGCGTGGCCCTGGCTCTGGTCGGCGCCGGCTGCCTGCTGCACATCCTCGCCGCGGGGGACTACCTCGTGCGCGCGGTGGGCAAGGCCCGCGGCCTGCGGGCGGACGGTCAGGACCCGCGCGAGCACCCGTCCCGCCGGGGCTGACCCCGGCGCATGGTCGTGCCGGCGCCGACGGTTGCTACCGTGGGACGCGCGCCGTGCCCGCGGCCGATCCTCACGGCACGGGCCGGGCGCCGTCGTGCCATCGCCACCACAGAGAGGGACCGCCGTGTCCGACCGTCCCGGGATCGCCGCCGACCGCCCGCTGAAGGTGCTGATCGCTGCTGACACCTATCCGCCGCACGTCAACGGGGCCGCCACCTTCGGCCACCGCCTCGCCACGGCGCTGCACGCGCGCGGCCACGAGGTCCACGTCGTGATGCCGCGCGGCGAGGCCGGCCCGGACACCGTGGAGCACCGGCCGGAGGCCACCGTGCACCTGCTGCGCTCCCTGCCGGCGCCGACGCACGAGTACTACCGCGTGGTGCTCCCGCGGCACGCCAAGACCTCCCTCCGCCGCATCTACCGCGAGGTCCAGCCGGACGTCGTGCACGCCCAGTGCCACTACATGATCGGCGAGGCCGCCATCAACGAGGCCGAGCGGCGCCGCATCCGGATCGTCTCCACGAACCACTTCATGCCGGAGAACCTCGAGCCGTTCCTGCCGTTCCCGCAGTGGTTCCTGGACATCGTCTCCCGGGTGTCGTGGAAGGACATGGGTCGGCTCATGGGCAAGGGCGCGGTGGTCACCACCCCCACGGCCCTCGCCGCGCAGGCCATGGCCGAGCACGCCGGCCTGGACAACGTCCTCCCGGTCTCCAACGGCATCGACGCGAGCGCCTACGAGCTGCAGCCGGGGGAGAAGGTGGACCATCCCGGCCATCCGGTCGTGCTCTTCGTGGGGCGGCTGGCCGTGGAGAAGAACGTGGAGGTGCTGATCCGTGCGATCGCGCACCTGGCCCGCACCCGTCCCGACCTGGACGTGCACGCCGAGATCGTCGGCGACGGCGAGCAGCGCGACCGCATCCGTGCCACGGTGGACGAGGAGGGGGCGGCCGACCGCGTCCTGCTGCGCGGCCACGTCTCCGAGGAGGAGCTGCGGGCGGCCTACCTGCGCGCCGACGTGTTCTGCCAGCCGGGCACGGCGGAGCTGCAGTCCCTCGTGACCCTCGAGGCGCTCAGCGCGTCCACCCCGGTGGTCCTCGCGGACGCCCTCGCGTTGCCCCACCTCGTGGACGAGGGCGTCAACGGCCACCTCTTCCCGCCCGGGGACCACGTGGCCCTGGCCGAGCGGATCGCCCGGATCCTCGACCTCTCGGACGCGGAGCGCGCCGCCATGGGTGAGGCGTCCCACGCGAAGGCCCTGCACCATTCCGCCCAGAAGACGGTGGACATCTTCGAGCGCCTCTACCGCGGCGCGACGGCCGCCGAGGTCCGCGCGCTGCTCTGAGACCCGTCGGTAGGATGGGCGGGTCCCGCGCGATGCCGCGGGGGAGGGGCGTTAGCTCAGTCGGTCAGAGCAGGGGACTCATAATCCCTGGGTCGCGGGTTCAAGTCCCGCACGCCCTACGAGGAACGGCCCCCGGCCGCGCGGTATGGCGCGGGCCGGGGGCCGTCGTCGTGCCGGTGCTCAGTAGCGGGCGGCCACGGCGAGCATGTCGGACTTCATGATCGTCGTGGAGGTGAACACCAGGCCCGCGTCCTCGTTGAGGGCGTGGGCGAGCTGGCCGCCGCCCATGTACATGGCCACGTGGTAGATGCGGCCGGTGGACTGGTTCGCGTAGAACACGAGGTCGCCGGGCTGGGCCTGGGAGATCGGCACGTAGGACTTCGCGGCGAGGTACTGGTCGCCGGCGCGGCGCGGGATGGAGATGCCGGCCTGGGCCATGGCCTGCTGGGTGAGGCCGGAGCAGTCGAAGCCGGAGGGGCCGTTGCCGCCCCACACGTAATAGGAGGACGGGTTCCGGACGGCGGCGCGCACGTAGTCGACGGCGGCCTGCTTGGACGCGGGCGCCGACGCAGGGGCGACGGCGGGGGCGGTGGAGGTGGAGACCGAGGTGGTCTTCAGGACCATTCCCGGGTGGAGCATGGTCGAGGAGGTCATGCCGTTGAGCGACTGCAGCGTGGACATGGAGACGCCGGTGCGCTGGGCGATGATCCACCAGCCGTCGCCGGCCAGCACGGTGTAGGTCGAGCCCGAGGTGGACGGCGCCGGGGCCGGAGTGGCGGTGCCGGAGGTCTTGAGGACCATGCCGGGGTGCAGCACGGTCGCGGCGGTCATGCCGTTGAGCGACTGCAGCGTGGACATGGAGACGCCGGTGCGCTGGGCGATGATCCACCAGCCGTCGCCGGAGCGGACGGTGTAGGTGGTCTCGGCGGCCTGGGCGGTCTCGGCGACGGACACGGTGCCGACGCCGGTCAGGGCGGCGGCGCCCAGGGCGAGGGCCACGGAGGCGGCGGCGGTGCGGGGGGCGCGACGCGAAGCGGCGTGCGAGGAGGTCACGGACATCGGATCTTCTTCCCGGACAGGACCTGCGGCCCATGAGGGCGGTGCCTCGGGGCGGTGCCCGGAACGAGGCCGGACCGCGGGTGCGAGTTGACGAGCAGTGCGGATGACCGGGTTACGCGAGGGTGCGGAGGAAGCCCCGGTGTGGCGGACCGGCCGTAACCGATCCGTGATCAAGATACACGATCGTTATCGAAACGCAATCAGAAATTCGGATGACGCCCAGGTGGCCGCACGGTGCTCGACACCCCCCGCTCGGCACCCTCCGTGCGTGGCTGCCCGGGCCCCGTTCCGACCCGGCGCTAGCGTGGTCCGGGTGAGCCCCTCCCGCCCCCTGCGCCTGCTGATGGACGCCCGCTACACCCGCACCGACTTCCACGACGGCATCTCCCGCTACGGCGCGAGCCTCCTCGAGGCGGTCGCCCGCCGGGCCGCCGCACCGGGCCCGGCGGGGGTCGACGTCGAGGTCGCGATGCTGATCTCGGACGAACGACAGCTGGCCCTGCTCCCGGACGGCGTGCCGTGGCACCTCGTCTCCGGCCCCACCTCCCCACGCGAGCCGTTCGTGGCCCGTCAGGTCGCGCGTCTGCGACCGGACGTCGTCTTCTCGCCCATGCAGACCATGGGGTCGTGGGGGCGGGACTACGCCCTGATCCTCACGCTCCACGACCTCATCTACTACGAGCACCGCACCCCGCCGCGGAACCTGTCCGAGCCGATCCGCTGGCTCTGGCGGGCCTATCACCTGACCAAGATCCCGCAGCGGCTCCTGCTCGACCGCGCGGACGCGGTCGCCACGGTCTCCCGGACGACGGCGGAGCTCATCGCCCGGCACCGCCTCACCCGGCGTCCGGTCCACGTCGTCGCGAACGCGGCGCAGGCGGTCCCGGAGCCGCGGGACCCGGACGAGACCCCGGAGCGCACGCTGCTCTACATGGGCTCGTTCATGGACTACAAGGACGTCGAGTCCCTCGTGGCCGCCGCGCCGCTGCTGCCGGGCTACACGCTGCACCTGCTCTCCCGCATCAGCCCGGAGCGCCGCGGGCAGCTCGAGGACCGGTTGGCCGAGCGTCGCGCCGTCGCAGGGGCCGACGGCGCAGACGTGGTGTTCCACGACGGCACCGACGAGGCCGAGTACGTGCGCCTGCTCCGCCGGGCCACCGCGGCCGTCACCCTCTCCCGCGCCGAGGGCTTCGGCCTGCCCGTGGCCGAGGCGATGGCCCACGGCACGCCGGTGGTGTGCTCGGACCTGCCGATCTTCCGCGAGATCGCCGGCGCGGGCACCGCGTCCTTCCGGGGTGTCCCGCTCGAGGGGGACCGGGTGGCCGCGCTCGCGGCCCGCGTGCGGGAGCTCGAGGACCCCGCCGAGTTCGCCGCGGCCTCCCGGGCGAGCGTCGCCCAGGCGGCCCGGTTCAGCTGGGACGAGTCCGCCCGCCGGCTTCTGGACCTCACGGCCGCGCTGGGTGTGGCGCGGCGTGCGGCCAGAGCACGGACGGGCCGCTCCAGCCGATGAGCACCAGCGGGTCGAGGTAGCGGTCGAAGGCCGCGTCCCCCACCCGCCAGCCATCGGGCTCCCGCACGCCCCAGTGCACGCACGCCCGCGGGCAGTGGGGTGGCGCCCCGGCCAGTCGCCCCACGGGGTCGCCCGCGTCGACGACGGCCCCCACCGCGACGTCGGCCTCCACCGGCTCGAGGGAGCTGCGGGTCCCGTCCGCGTGCTCGAGGGTCAGCACGGGGCGGTCGACCACGACCCCGGCGAACACGACCCGGCCCGCCGCCGGCGCCTGGATCGGAGCCCCGGTCTGCACGGCGAGGTCCACGCCCCGGTGCCCCCGACTCCACGGTCGCTCGGGTGCGACGAACGCGCGGAGCACGTCATCCGGGGCGGCGCCGGCGACGGGCGGGTGCCACGCGACCGGCGCGGCCGTCGCGCCCGGACCTGCCGGGGACGCCGCGACGAGGAGCAGCGCGTCGCGCGTGGACGGTGCGGGCGTGGCCCGGGACGCGGAGCCGAGGTCGCCCATCTCCAGGGCGAGGACGAGCCAGGCGAGCAGGGCTGCCGCGACGCACCCCGCGATGCGCGGACGCGGGAGCGGACGGGGGAGGAGCGTACGAGGGGTCATGGCGTCAGCCTGGCGTCCCGGGCGGCCGCGTGGCAGGCCCGCAGTCCCACCGTGGAGAGCGCCCGCCGCACCGGCCCCTGTGCAGGAGTCGGCGGTGGGAGCGGGCGCCCACCTGGGGTAGGATTCACCTCAGCGGTGTCCTGTGGCCGGCCCTGTGCTGTGCCCCGGACGCCGACTCCGCGCATCGCGGTGGGTCGCTTCAGCGGCCCAGCCCCCACGCTCGGTCCCGTCCCCGCCGTCCTCCTGGAGAGGACGTCGGCGCGGGTGCTCGTGGGGCCCGGCAGCCCGCCGTCGTGATGCCAGGGGCCGCCCGACCGGGCCGGCCGCCAACCGTCAAGAAATCGACCGGCAGACCGCCCGCGCGTGAAGCGCGGGGTGCCACGGCTGCCACAGAAGGGAACGTCATGCCCGTCGTGACCATGCGCCAGCTCCTCGACTCCGGTGTCCACTTCGGCCACCAGACCCGCCGCTGGAACCCCAAGATGAAGCGCTTCATCTTCACCGAGCGCAACGGCATCTACATCATCGACCTCCAGCAGTCGCTGTCCTACATCGACCGCGCCTACGAGTTCGTCAAGGAGACCGTCGCCCACGGCGGCACCATCCTGTTCGTCGGCACCAAGAAGCAGGCCCAGGAGGCCATCGCGGAGCAGGCCGGTCGCGTGGGCATGCCCTACGTGAACCACCGCTGGCTCGGCGGCATGCTGACCAACTTCTCCACCGTCTCCAAGCGCGTGCAGCGCATGAAGGAGCTCGAGGAGATCGACTTCGAGGACGTGGCCGGCTCGCAGTTCACCAAGAAGGAGCTGCTGCTGCTCAACCGTGAGCTCGAGAAGCTGCAGGCCAACCTCGGCGGCATCCGCAACATGGCCAAGACCCCCTCCGCCGTGTGGGTCGTGGACACCAAGAAGGAGCACCTGGCCGTCGACGAGGCCCAGAAGCTCGGCATCCCGGTCGTCGCCATCCTGGACACCAACTGCGATCCGGACGAGGTCGCCTACCCGATCCCGGGCAACGACGACGCCATCCGATCCGTGAACCTGCTGACCCGCGTGGTCGCGGACGCCGTCGCCGAGGGCCTGATCGCCCGTCAGGGCGGCAAGTCCGGCCAGGCGGCCGCCGAGCCGATGGCCGAGTGGGAGCGCGAGCTGCTCGAGCAGCACAACGCCCAGCAGGCCGAGCAGGCCGAGCAGGCCGAGGCCCCCGCCGCCGAGGCGCCGGCCGAGCAGGCCGAGGCCCCCGCCGCCGAGGCCGCCCCGCAGGGCGAGTGATCCCGGCCGGTCCGTCGGCCTGGCCCCACCCGGCCGGGCCGACGGTCCGGTTCAGACCCCGAACATCCCGCACAACCCACACCACGGGAAGGACCGAACGAGCATGGCGAACTACACCGCTGCTGACATCAAGGCCCTGCGCGAGCGCACCGGCGCCGGCATGATGGACGTGAAGAAGGCTCTGGACGAGGCCAACGGCGACGCCGAGAAGGCCATCGAGATCATCCGCGTGAAGGGCCTCAAGGGCGCCACCAAGCGCGAGGGCCGCTCCGCCGCCGAGGGCCTCGTGGCCGCGACCGTCGAGAACGGCGTCGGCGTCATGATCGAGCTCAACTGCGAGACCGACTTCGTGGCCAAGGCCGACAAGTTCATCGCCCTGGGCGACGTGGTGCTGCGCGCCGCCGTCGCCTCCGGCGCCACCGACGTCGAGACCCTGCTGGCCTCCGACTACGAGGGGCGCACCCTGGGCGACTACGTGACCGAGGAGGGCGCCCTGCTGGGCGAGAAGGTGGCCGTGCGCCGCCTGGCCCGCGTGGAGGGCGCCTTCGTGGACGCCTACCTGCACAAGACCTCCAAGGACCTGCCGGCCCAGGTGGGCGTGCTCCTCGCCGTGGACGCCGACTCCGCCGACGCCAAGACCGCCGCGCACGACATCGCCGTGCACACCGCGGCCTATTCGCCCACGTACCTCACCCGTGAGGACGTGCCGGCCGAGACCGTCGAGAACGAGCGTCGCATCGCCGATGAGACCGCCCGTGCCGAGGGCAAGCCGGAGCAGGCCCTGCCGAAGATCGTGGAGGGCCGCCTGACCGGCTTCTTCAAGGAGATCGTGCTCGTGGACCAGCCGTTCGCGAAGGACCCGAAGCAGACCGTCGGCAAGGTCGCCTCCGACGCCGGCACCAACGTCACCGGGTTCGCCCGCTTCCGCGTCGGCAACTGACCGCCGCACCCGGACCGGCCGCTCCCGGTCCACGCCCCGCGGGGGCGTAGGATCGGGAGCGACCCGAGGTCCACTCCGGCGCCGGATGGCGCCGACGACCATCGCATGACGGGGTGGCCGCCCCGACCGGGCGGCCACCCCGTCCGCGTGTCCGCCCCCGGGACGGCCGTCCCCGGCCCGACCCCCCACCGACCAGGAGATGCTTCCCATGGAGACGAACCGCGCCCCCGAGGACCCGACCACCGCCCACGCCCCGCAGACCTCGGACGACACCGGCCGCCGTCGCGTGCTCCTCAAGCTCTCGGGCGAGGTGTTCGGCGGCGGCAAGATCGGCGTGGACCCGGAGACCGTCCGCGGCATCGCCGAGCAGATCGCCGCCGCGGCGGACCAGGTGGAGATCGCGATCGTCGTCGGCGGCGGCAACTTCTTCCGTGGCGCGGAGCTGTCCGAGAACGGGATGGACCGCCGTCGGGCCGACTACATGGGCATGCTCGGCACCGTGATGAACTGCCTGGCCCTGCAGGACTTCCTCATCCAGGCCGGGGTCACCACGCGCGTGCAGTCCGCCATCCACATGGAGCAGGTGGCGGAGTCCTACATCCCGCTGCGCGCCATCCGCCACATGCAGAAGGGCCGCGTCGTGATCTTCGGCGCAGGCACCGGCCTGCCCTACTTCTCCACGGACACCGTGGCGGCCCAGCGTGCCCTCGAGGTCGGGGCGGACGAGGTCCTGATGGCCAAGTCCGGCGTGGACGGCGTCTACACCGCGGACCCCAAGAAGGACCCCACCGCCGAGCGTCTCACGCACCTGACCTACGACGAGGCGCTGCTGCGGAACATCCGCGTGATGGACCTGACCGCCATGACCATGTGCAAGGACAACGACCTGGACATGCGCGTGTTCGGCATGGAGGGCCCGGGCAACGTGACCCGCGCCCTGCTCGGCGAGCCGATCGGCACCACCGTCACCGTCTGAGGCGCGCCGCGTAGGATGGCGGCAGACCTGTTCCACCACACCGAGGAGACACCGTGATCCAGGAGACCCTGCAGTCCGCCGAAGAGCAGATGGACCGCACCATCGAGGCCACGCGTGAGGACTTCGCCTCCGTGCGCACGGGCCGCGCCAACCCGGGCCTCTACTCCAAGGTGATGGTCGACTACTACGGCTCGTTCACCCCGCTGCAGCAGCTGGCGTCCTTCACCACCACGGACGCCCGCACGCTGCTCATCACCCCGTTCGACCAGTCGGCCCTGCGCAACATCGAGAAGGCGCTGTCCGAGTCCGAGGTCGGCGCGAACCCGTCCAACGACGGCAAGGTCATCCGCATCGTGATGCCGGAGCTGACCGAGGAGCGCCGCAAGGAGTACGTGAAGCTGGTCAAGTCCAAGGCGGAGGAGCACAAGATCTCCGTGCGCAATGCCCGCCGCAAGGCCAAGGAGGCCATGGACAAGGCCGTCAAGGACGGCGAGGTCGGCGAGGACGAGGGTGCCCGCGGCGAGAAGGAGCTGGACGCGCTCACCAAACGCCACGTCGAGCTCATCGACGAGATGGCCAAGAACAAGGAGCAGGAGCTGCTGGAGGTCTGAGCCTCCCGCCGTCCGCGCTCGCCCCATGACCTCCGCCGTGTCCACCTCGCCCGCACCCCCGCGCGGCGGCCGCGACCTCAAGTCCGCCGTCCTCGTGGGGGTGGGGCTGCTGGCGACGGCCCTGGTCGGCCTCTTCTGGCTCGACTGGCTGCTGGTCCTCCTCGTGGTCGCCCTGCTGGTCGGCGCGGTGTCCGAGATCGCGACGGCGGTGCGCGGCATCGGCCTGGACGTGCCGCGGCCCCCGCTCTGGGTGGCCGCGGCGGTCCTGCCGCTCACCGCGTGGCGGTGGGGGGTGCCCGCGCTGTTCATCGCCCTGGTGGCATGCCTGGCGCTGGTGGCCGTATGGACGGCGCTGACGCGGCGGCGTCCGGCGGGCCAGTTCATGCTCGCGGGCGTGTTCATCGTGCTGTGGGCGCCGTTCCTGCTCTCCTTCGCCGCGGCGCTCCTGGACGAGCCGCTGGGGCACCGCATGGTGGCGGTCCTGCTGCTGATGGTGGTCTCCAACGACACGTTCGGCTACATCGTGGGCTACCGCTTCGGCCGCACCCCGATCGCCCCGCGCATCAGCCCCAAGAAGTCCTGGGAGGGCCTGGCCGGCTCCCTGGCGGGCTCGGTGCTGGTGGGCGTCGTCGCCGTCCCCCTGCTGGTCGGCCAGCCGTGGTGGATCGGCGCCGTCCTCGGCGTGACCACCGTCGCCGCCGCCACCTCGGGGGACTTCTCTGAGTCCATGGTCAAGCGTGAGCTCGGCATCAAGGACATGTCCTCCGCCCTGCCCGGCCACGGCGGCGTGATGGACCGCCTGGACTCCCTCGTGTTCGCCGCGCCGGTGGCCTACACCGTGCTGGCGCTGCCCCTGACCTGATCCACCCCTCGACCCGGCACGTCCGGGACCCACACCGCAGGAGACGCCCATGACCCCCCGCACCACCCCGGACGCCGAGCCGGTCTTCGAGCTCGTCGAGCAGGACGAGATCGGCTACGAGACCACCCACGTGGACGCCTTCATGGCGCGTGCCCGTGAGGCGCGCGACGGCGGTGCCCCGCTGACGGCGGAGGAGGTGCGCCAGGCCCGCTTCGCGACTGTCAACGGCGGCTACGCCACGGACGAGGTGGACGACGAGCTGGACCGTCTGGAAGAGGAGCTGGCCGCCGCCGAGCGTCAGGCCTTCGTCGCCGAGCGCGGGGACGAGGACTGGGCCGCAGACCTCGAGGAGCGCGTGGCCGAGCTCGTGGCCCGCGCCGACCGGGCCCCGGCGGAGCGCTTCCGCCGCCCCTCCCGCGCGGACGCCGTGAGCTACGACGTGGACCAGGTGGACGCGCTCGTGGACCGTCTGCGCGTCACCCTGGCCGGTGCGGAGGACTCGACGGATCCCGGCGCCGAGGGCGGGCTGACCGCGGACGACGTGCGCCGCGCGTCGTTCGGCGAGGCCGAGGGTGCCGCCGGCTACGAGGAGGGCCAGGTCGACGCCTACCTCGACGCCGCCGTCGACGTGCTGCTGCGCCGCGCCTGACACCCGGCCCTCGCGCGGCGGCCCCGGGCAGAGTGGCGCAGATCACACTCACGTGAGTACAATCGCACCACCGAGACGCCGCGCGCTCCACCCCTGCTCGCGCATGCGTACAGCTCCCTCGCCCCGCACCGTGGGCGTCGATCGGAAGGCAGTGCAGTGACCCTCGTGGACCACACCCGTCCCACCGGCGGCCGATCCGCCGGCTCTCCGCCCCCGGCGGGCCCGGCCGAGGCCGTGGCGCTCCAGGTGCTCGACGCGGAGGGCCGCCGCCGTCCGCAGCCGGAGCTCGACCCGTGGATCGAGGACGTCGACGCCGACGCCCTCGCCGCGCTGTACCGCCAGATGGCCGTGGTCCGGCGCCTCGACGTCGAGGCCACGCACCTGCAGCGTCAGGGCGAGCTGGCCCTGTGGCCCCCGCTGTTGGGCCAGGAGGCCGCCCAGGTGGGCTCCGCCGTCGCGCTGCGACCGGACGACTTCGTCTTCCCGTCCTACCGCGAGAACGGCGTGGCCCTGCTGCGCGGCGTCCCCGCGCTGGACCTGCTGCGGGTGTGGCGCGGCTCCACGTTCTCGAGCTGGGACCCGAACGAGGCGCGGGTGGCCACCCAGCAGATCATCATCGGCGCGCAGGCCCTGCACGCCGTCGGCTACGCGATGGGCGTCCAGCGGGACCAGGCGGACGTCGCCACGATCGTCTACTTCGGCGACGGCGCCACGAGCCAGGGGGACGTCAACGAGGCCATGGTCTTCAGCGCCTCCTACCAGTCGCCCGTGGTGTTCTTCTGCCAGAACAACCACTGGGCCATCTCCGAGCCCGTGCGCCTGCAGACCCGCCGCAGCATCGCGGACCGCCCGTGGGGCTTCGGCATCCCGTCGATGCGCGTGGACGGCAACGACGTCCTGGCCGTGCTCGCCGCGACCCGCGCCGCCGTCGAGCGCGCCGCCGACGGGGGCGGCCCCACCTTCATCGAGGCCGTCACCTACCGCATGGGCCCGCACACCACCGCGGACGACCCCACCCGCTACCGGGACGACGCCGAGCTCGCGGCCTGGAAGGCCCGTGACCCGCTGACCCGCGTGGAGGCACACCTGCGCACCCTCGACGTGGACGTGGACGCTGTGCTCGCGCAGGCCCAGACCGAGGCCGACGAGTTGGCGGCCGAGGTCCGCCGCGCCCTCGAGGCGCTCGAGGAGGACGGCGCGGACAGGCTGTTCGACGAGATCTACGCGGAGCCCCACCAGGAGCTCGAGCGGCAGCGCCGCGAGCACGCCCTCTACCTGCAGCAGTTCGGCGACGAGGAGGCGGGCGCGTGAGCGAGCGCATGACCTTCGGCCGTGCGATCAACCGCGGCCTGCACCGTGCCCTGGCCGACGACCCCAAGGTCCTGCTCATGGGCGAGGACATCGGCGCCCTCGGCGGCGTGTTCCGCATCACCGACGGCCTGCAGGCCGAGTTCGGCGAGGACCGGGTGCTCGACACCCCGCTGGCCGAGTCCGGCATCGTGGGCACGGCCATCGGCCTGGCGATGCGCGGCTACCGTCCCGTTGTCGAGATCCAGTTCGACGGCTTCGTGTACCCGGCGTTCGACCAGATCGTGGCGAACCTGGCCAAGCTGCGCGCCCGCACCCGTGGCGCCGTGCCGATGCCGGTGACCATCCGCATCCCCTTCGGCGGCGGCATCGGCTCCCCGGAGCACCACTCCGAGTCGCCCGAGGCCTACTTCCTGCACACCGCGGGCCTGCGCGTGGTCTCCCCGTCCTCCCCGCAGGAGGGGTACGACCTCATCCGCGCCGCGGTCGCCTCGGAGGACCCGGTGGTCTACCTCGAGCCCAAGCGTCGCTACCACGACAAGGGCGACGTGGACCTGGACGTCGCGATCCCGCCGATGAGCCCCGCCCGCATCCTGCGCGAGGGCCGTGACGCCACGCTCGTGGCCTATGGTCCGCTCGTGAAGACCGCCCTGCAGGCCGCCGAGGTGGCGGCCGAGGAGGGCGTCGAGGTCGAGGTGCTCGACCTGCGCAGCCTGTCCCCGCTGGACACCGGCCTGGTCGAGTCCTCGGTGCGGCGCACCGGCCGGCTCGTCGTCGCGCACGAGGCCTCCCGCACCGGCGGCCTCGGCGCCGAGCTCGTGGCCACGGTGGCCGAGCGCGCGTTCCATTGGCTCGAGGCCCCGCCGGTGCGCGTCACCGGCATGGACGTGCCCTACCCGCCGTCCAAGCTCGAGCACCTGCACCTGCCGGACCTCGACCGCATCCTCGACGGCCTGGACCGTGCTCTGGGCCGGCCGAATTCGCTGGACTCCGTGGACGCGTTCGCCGCCCCCGAGACCGCCGAGCAGTTCCTCGCCGCCCAGAACGCCGGGGAGGAGACCCGATGAGCCAGAAGACCTTCCGCCTGCCCGACCTCGGCGAGGGCCTGACCGAGTCCGAGATCGTGACGTGGCGCGTGGCCGAGGGCGACGCGGTGACCGTGAACCAGGTGCTCGCCGACGTCGAGACGGCCAAGGCCGTGGTCGAGGTCTCGAGCCCGTTCGCGGGCGTCGTCGCGGCCCTGCACGGCGCCGAGGGCGAGACCCTCGAGGTCGGTGCGCCCCTGGTGACCTTCACCCTCGAGGGCGCCGAGCCCGACGTTGGCGGGCCCGCCGAGGGCGACGGCCGCGTGCCCACCCTCGTCGGCTACGGCGCCGCGCCGGACACCGGCAAGCCCGGCCGCCGTGCTCGGCGCGGCTCAGCGGCACCGGCGACGTCGGCCGCCCCGGTGGGTGAGCCCGCCCGCGGACAGGCGCCGTCCACGTCGGAGGCGGCCCCGGCCGGCGCCGGGCGCCCGCAGCCCGAGGCCGCCGAGCCCGTCCGCGCGGACGCGGCCCCGGAAGCAGTGCGGGGCGCGGCGTCGGGCGAGCGGCCCCGCTGCACCCCACCCGTGCGCCTGTACGCGCGCCGCGCGGGCGTGGATCTGGAACAGGTCACCGGCACCGGCGTGGGCGGGGTCATCACCCGCGCGGACGTCGAGGCGTTCCTGGCCGGGGGCGGGCAGCCCGCGGCCGCGGCGACGCCGCCGCAGTCCGGCGCCGAGTCGGGCTCGACCGGGGGCGTCCGCACCCTGGGCGGCCGCCCGCGCACCGAGGCCGTGCCGGTCAAGGGCGTGCGGAAGGCGACGGCGGCGGCCATGGTGCAGTCCGCGTTCACCGCCCCGCACGTGACCGAGTTCCTGCAGGTGGACGTCACCGAGACCATGGAGCTGCTCGCCGAGCTCAAGGCCTCCCGCGAGTTCCGGGACGTCAAGCTCACGCCCATGACGCTCGCCGCCAAGGCGTGCCTCGTGGCGATGGAGCGCACCCCGGACGTCAACGCCCGGTGGGATGAGGCCGCCGGGACGATCGTGCAGCAGAACTTCGTCAACCTCGGCTTCGCCGCCGCCACCCCCCGCGGGCTGATGGTGCCGAACGTCAAGGACGCCCAGGCGATGAGCCTGAGGGAGCTGGCCGACGCCATCCGCGATCTCACGGGCCTCGCCCGCGAGGGGCGGCTGTCCCCGGCGGATCTGGCCGGCGGCACCTTCACGCTCACGAACGTCGGGGTGTTCGGCGTGGACGCGGGCACCCCGATCATCAACCCGGGCGAGGGGGCGATCATCGCGATCGGCCAGGTCCGGAGGATGCCGTGGGAGCACCGCGGTGAGATCGCCCTGCGGGACGTCATGACGCTGTCCCTCTCGTTCGACCACCGCTTCGTGGACGGCGAGCAGGGCTCGCGCTTCCTCGCAGACGTCGGCGCGATCCTGCGCCGCCCGGGTCTGACCCTGACCATGGTCTGAGCGCCCCGGACGCGCCGCGGCCCCGCCGCCCGGGCACCGGGGGGAGGCGGGGCCGTCGTCGTGGCAGGCCGGCGCGGCCGCGGGCACGGCGGGGGCCACGGGGCGCGCTCAGTCGGCGGCGGGCAGCTCCATCACGAGCTCGGTGATGACCTCGGCGCGGGCGTTGGAGAAGACCTTCTCCTCGCCGACGGTCTCGAAGCCGCGGCGGGAGAGCACCTTCACGGAGCCCACGTTGTCCTCGGGCACGTGCGCCCGCAGCGGGCGGGCGGTGTGCTCCTCGAGGAACCGGTCCACGGCCGCGGTCGTCAGGCCCAGGCCCCAGTAGTCCTGCGCGGTCCAGAAGGACAGCTCGCCCACGCCGTCCTGCTGGGTGCACACGAGCGCACCCACGGCGCGGCCCTCGTGCTCGATGGTCCGCACGACGGTGTCCTCGTCCCCGAGCAGGTGGGCCCAGTGGTAGTCGAAGACACCGCGGTCCCGGGGGTTGCGGGGGGCGAAGGCGGACATCAGGTTGGCCTGCTCGTCCTGCTGGTGGAGGAAGAACTCGTCCAGATCCTCGGGTCGGACGTCACGAAGAAGCACGGCGGTGGACCTCTCGGGGCGGGGTTCGACGGCGTCCGCCGTCGCGGGTACCGGCCACCGTACCACCGGGCACGACGTCGGCCCGCCGGGCCGGTGCCGCCCGCTCAGTCCTCGCCGGAGAGCGGCCCGGGGGCCGTGGCCGCGGCCCAGGCCATGGCCACGAGGGTCGCGCGGCGGGCCGCGCGGTCGGCCGCGGTGCGCCGCACCGAGCGGGGGGTGGAGTTGAGCAGGCCCAGCACGGCCTGGGCGCGGAACACGGCGGTGGCCTGGTCCTCGCGGGGGTGGACGACCTGCAGCTGGCGCGCCCACACGTCGATGTAGGCGCGCTGGGTGCGCGTGATGGCCGTGCGCGCGCCGTCGGGCAGGGCGGACATGTCGCGGTCCTGCACGCGGATCACGTCGCGCTGGGCGAGGGCGAAGTCCGCCTGGAAGCCGATGAGGGCCCGCAGGGTCTCCGCCCCCGGCGCGTGCTGCGCCTCGGCGGCCAGCCCGCCGTCGAGCAGGTCCTGCGAGGCCGTGTCGAGGATCGCCGTGAGCACGGCGGCCTTGCCGGCGAAGTGGCGGTAGATGGCGGGGCCGCTGATCCCGACCGCGGCGCCGATGTCCTCGAGGCGGACCGCGTCGAAGCCCCGGGCCGCGAACAGTCGCGCCGCGGCCGCGAGCAGGTCCACCCGGCGTCGGGCCTTGGCGGCCTCCCGGGCGGTCGGCGGGGTCGCCGGGGCGGCGGGGGACGCGGGATCGGCGGCGGGCATGGGTTCCACTGTAGGACGAGACGAGGCGCGCCGGGCGCCCGGTCGACGTCAGTGACGATCGTCACTACACTGAGGCTCGGTTCAGTTAGTCGTCATTCACTGAAGGGGGTCTCATGACCGCCAGCACCCCGGCCCCGGCCGCGCAGTCCGCGCCCACCGTGGCCGAGCGCAACGCGGCCGGCCACGCTCGGCTCGAGCAGGAGCTCGCCGACCTCGTCGCCCGCACGTCGCTCGGCGGGCCCGAGCGCTCGCGCGAGCGCCACACCGGCCGCGGCAAGCTGCTGGTGCGGGACCGCATCGACGCGCTGCTCGACGAGGGCTCGCCCTTCCTCGAGGTCGGCGCGCTGGCCGCGCACGGCCTGTACGGCGGGGACAGCCCCGCCGCCGGCGTCGTGGCGGGCATCGGCCTGGTCCACGGCCGCCTCGTGATGGTGGTGGGCAACGACGCCACCGTGAAGGGCGGCACCTACTACCCCATGACGGTGAAGAAGCACCTGCGGGCCCAGGAGATCGCCCTGGAGAACCGCCTGCCGTGCATCTACCTCGTGGACTCCGGCGGCGCGTTCCTGCCCCGCCAGGACGAGGTCTTCCCGGACCGCGAGCACTTCGGCCGCATCTTCCGGAACCAGGCGCTGCTCTCCTCGCAGCGCATCCCGCAGCTGGCCGCGGTGTGCGGCTCCTCCACGGCGGGCGGCGCGTACGTGCCGGCCATGTCGGACGAGACCGTGATCGTGCGCGAGCAGGGCACCATCTTCCTCGGCGGCCCCCCGCTCGTGAAGGCCGCGATCGGGGAGGACATCTCGCCCGAGGACCTCGGCGGCGGCCGGTTGCACGCCGAGCGCTCCGGCGTCGCGGACCACCTGGCGGACGACGACCTGCACGCCATGCAGATCCTCCGGGACATCGTGGCCACCCTGCCCCCGGCCGAGGCGCCGGCCTGGGAGGTCGCCCCCGCCGCGGAGCCCGCCAAGGACCCGGCCGAGCTGACCAGCGTCGTGCCCGTGGACGTGAACACCCCCTACGACGTGCGCGAGGTGATCGACCGCCTCGTGGACGGCGGCTCCGTCCACGAGTTCAAACCCCTCCACGGCACCACCCTGGTCACCGCGTTCGCACGGATCGACGGCCACCCCGTGGGCGTCCTCGCCAACAACGGCATCCTGTTCGGCGACTCCGCCCGCAAGGGCGCGCACTTCATCGAACTGTGCGACCAGCGCGGCACCCCGCTGCTGTTCCTGCAGAACATCTCCGGCTTCATGGTGGGCCGGGACGCGGAGGCCGGCGGCATCGCGCGCGACGGCGCCAAGATGGTCACCGCCGTCGCCACCGCCCGCGTGCCCAAGCTGACCGTGGTGATCGGCGGCTCGTTCGGCGCCGGCAACTACGCGATGTGCGGCCGCGCCTACTCACCCCGCTTCCTGTGGATGTGGCCGAACGCGCGCATCTCCGTGATGGGCGGCCCGCAGGCCTCCTCCGTGCTCACGCAGATCAAGCAGGACCAGCGGGCCGCCGCGGGGGAGGAGCCGATGTCCCCCGAGGAGGTCGAGGCCTTCCAGGCGCCGGTCCGTCGGCAGTACGAGGACCAGGGCAGCCCCCTGTACTCCACCGCCCGCCTCTGGGACGACGGGGTGATCACCCCCGGCCAGACCCGCCGGGTGCTCTCCCTGGCCCTCGACGTCATCTCCCGTTCCCCGCTGCCGGACTCCCGGTTCGGCCTGTTCCGCATGTGAGGCACCCGTGACCGAGAACCACGCCCAGGGGACGCCCCTGTTCGACACCGTGCTGGTGGCCAACCGCGGCGAGATCGCCGTGCGCGTCATCCGCACCCTGCGCCGCCTCGGCATCCGCTCGGTGGCCGTGCACTCCGACGCCGACGCCGACGCGCGGCACGTCCGCGAGGCGGACACGGCGGTCCGCCTCGGCCCGGCACCGGCCCGCGAGTCCTACCTGGACATCGACGCCGTCGTCGACGCCGCGCGCCGCACCGGCGCCCAGGCCGTGCACCCCGGCTACGGCTTCCTGTCCGAGAACGCCGACTTCGCCCGCGCGCTGGAGGCGGCCGGCATCGTGTTCGTGGGCCCTCCCGTGGGCTCGCTCGACGCGATGGCGGACAAGATCCGCGCGAAGGAGACCGTGGCCGCGTACGACGTGCCGGTGGTCCCCGGCATCCAGGACCCCACGCTCACCGACGCGCAGATCACGGCCGAGGCCGAGCACGTCGGCTTCCCGCTGCTGATCAAGCCCTCCGCGGGAGGCGGCGGCAAGGGCATGGTGGCCGTGCGCGCCGCCGAGGAGCTGCCCGGCGCCCTCGCCTCGGCCCGACGCACGGCGCGCTCGGCGTTCGGCGACGACACCCTGCTGCTCGAGCGGCTCATCACCGCGCCCCGGCACGTCGAGGTGCAGGTGTTCGCGGACGCCCACGGCGCCACCGTGCACCTGGGTGAGCGCGAGTGCTCCCTGCAGCGCCGCCACCAGAAGGTGATCGAGGAGGCCCCCGCGCCCCTGCTGACCGGGCTGGCGCACGGGGCCGAGCTCCGCGAGCGCCTGGGCCGGGCCGCCGTGGACGCGGCCGTGTCCGTGGGCTATCGCGGCGCCGGCACCGTCGAGTTCCTCGTCTCGGACGAGAACCCGGACGAGTTCTTCTTCATGGAGATGAACACCCGCCTGCAGGTGGAGCACCCGGTCTCCGAGGAGGTCGTCCGGGTGCGCGGACAGCGCCTGGACTTCGTGGAGCTGCAGCTGCGCATCGCCGCGGGGGAGCCGCTCGGCTTCGCCCAGGAGGACGTGAGCCTCGACGGCGCCGCCGTCGAGGCCCGCGTCTACGCGGAGGACCCCGCGAACGGCTTCCTGCCCTCCACCGGGCCGGTGCTGCGCTGGCGCGAGCCCGCCGGCGAGGGCGTCCGCGTCGACACGCTCCTGCTGCCCTCGCAGGGCGAGGAGCGTGCGTTCGGCTCTGGGCCCGCCACCGCCGTCGGCGCCGTGGACCCCGTGGACGTCGACGGCGCTCAGCCCGAGATCACCGGCTTCTACGACCCGATGATCGCCAAGCTCATCGCTCGTGGCGCCGACCGCACCGAGGCCCTCGAGCGGCTCGACGCCGCGCTCGCGGACACCGTGCTGTTCGGCGTCCGCTCCAACCTGGGCTGGCTGCGCGAGCTCGCCGCTCGTGAGGACGTGCAGGCCGGCCGGCTCACCACCGAGCTGATCGACGGCCTCGAGGCGTGGACCGCCCCCGCGCTGCCCGAGGACCTCGCCGCCCTCGCGGCCGAGGCCCTGGCCGACGTGTCCGAGGACGCGGCCGCCGCCGAGCAGCGCGCGGCCGGCACCGCGTGGGCCCGGGCGGACGGCTGGCGCGGCGCAGGCGCCCCGCAGCCCGGGATGCGCGTCCGGGTGGGGGACGAGGACCGCATCCTCACCGCCCCCGCCGCCGACGCCGAGGTGGACGAAGACGCCGGAGCCCTGGCGGGCGTCAACCTCCTGGCCGGTGACCCGCGGGACCCGCGCTCGGCGTGGCTGCACCGCGACGGCGCCGCGTGGCAGGTCCGCCGCCTCACCCGGGCCGAGGTGGTCGAGGCCGCCCGCGCGGCCGCGGCCGCGCGCCGTGCCCCGGCCGGCGCAGCGTCCCCCGAGGCCCGCACACCCATGCCGGGCACCGTCGTCGCCGTGTCCGTGGCCACCGGGGACACCGTGGCCGCGGGCCAGGAGCTGGCGGTGGTCGAGGCCATGAAGATGGAGCACCCCGTCACGGCCGCCGTCGCCGGCGTCGTGACCGTCCACGTCGCCGAGGGCGACCCCGTGGCCGCGCAGGCGTTGATCGCCGTCGTCGAGCCCGCCGAGAACGCAGCACCCGAAGAGAACGCCTGAGAACAGGAGAGGACCATGAGCACCAAGCACCGCACCCTGCCCGCCCTCGAGGAGGACTACCAGGTCCTCTCCGACACCGTCCGCGAGTTCGCCGACGAGGTCGTGGCCCCGGTCTCCGCCGAGCTGGACGCCAAGCACGAGTTCCCGTATGAGATCGTGGCCCAGATGGGCGAGATGGGCCTGTTCGGCCTGCCGTTCCCCGAGGAGTACGGCGGCATGGGCGGCGACTACTTCGCCCTGGCCCTGGCCCTCGAGCAGCTCGGCCGCGTCAACCAGTCCGTGGCCATCACCCTCGAGGCCGGCGTCTCCCTGGGCGCCATGCCGCTGCTGAAGTTCGGCACCGAGGAGCAGAAGCAGCGCTGGCTGCCGGACCTCGTGGCCGGCACGCACCTGGCCGGCTTCGGCCTCACCGAGCCGGGCGCGGGCTCCGACGCCGGCGGCACCCAGACCACCGCCGCGCTCGAGGACGGCCAGTGGCGCATCAACGGCGCCAAGGAGTTCATCACCAACTCCGGCACGGACATCACCTCGCTCGTCACCGTCACCGCCGTGACCGGCACCGTGGAGGGCAGGACCGGCCACGACGGCCGCCCCGCCAAGGAGATCTCCACGATCCTCGTGCCCGCCGGCACCGAGGGCTTCTCCGTGGCCAAGGCCTACGACAAGGTCGGCTGGAACTCCTCGGACACCCACGCCCTGCACTTCACGGACGCGCGCGTGCCGGAGGAGAACCTGCTGGGCGCCCGCGGCCGCGGCTTCGCCCACTTCCTCGAGATCCTCGACGAGGGCCGCATCGCCATCGCGGCCCTGGCCACCGGAGCGGCCCAGGGCTGCGTGGACGAGTCGGTCGCCTACGCCACGCAGCGGACCTCGTTCGGCCAGAAGATCGGGCAGTTCCAGGCCGTGTCCTTCAAGATCGCCCGCATGCAGGCCCGCGCGCACGCCGCCCGCCTGGCCTACTACGAGGCCGCCCAGAAGATGCTGGCCGGCAAGCCGTTCAAGACCGAGGCCGCCATGGCCAAGCTGATCGCCGGCGAGGCCGCCATGGACAACGCCCGGGACGCCACCCAGGTGTTCGGCGGCTACGGCTTCATGAACGAGACCCTCGTGGCCCGTCACTACCGCGACTCCAAGATCCTCGAGATCGGCGAGGGCACCACCGAGGTGCAGCTCATGCTGATCGCCCGCGAGCTGGGCCTCTGACGTGACAGAACGCGTCGAGATCGAGCAGCGGGGCCGCTACGCGGACGAGCTGGCGGTCGGTCAGGTCTACCTGCACCGGCCCGGCCGCACGCTCACCGAGGCGGACAACGTGCTGTTCACCACCCTCACCATGAATCCGCAGGCCCTGCACCTGGACCACGCGTACGCGGCGGCCCAGCCGTTCGGCCGCCCGCTGGTCAACTCGATGCTGACGCTGTCCACCCTGGTGGGCCTCGCCGTCGGGCAGACCACGCAGGGCACGCTCGTGGCCCAGCTCGGCCTGGGGGAGATCGCGTTCCCGAAGCCGGTCTTCCACGGGGACACGCTCTACGGGCGCTCCGAGGTCACCGCGATCCGCGAGTCCTCCTCGCGGCCGGGGCAGCGGATCGTCACGTTCGCGATGACGGGGGAGAACCAGCACGGCGACGTCGTCGTCCGCGCCCAGCGCACCTGTCTGATGTGGACCGCGCAGGCGCACGCGGAGGCCAAGGCGAAGGCCGCCGACGCCGCAGGGACGGGAGAGCGGGCATGAGCGCGCTGACCCTCGGACCGGCCGTCATGTTCACCCCGGCGGACCGCCCCGAGCGGTACGCCACGGCGCTCGAACGCGCGGACGCGGTGATCCTCGACCTCGAGGACGCCGTCATCCCGGAGGCCCGGCCCGCCGCGCGGGACGCCGTCGCGGCGGCCTGGGCGGGGCGGGCGACGGGCGGGGTCGACGGCGGCCCGCTGGACGAGGACCGCGTGGTGGTGCGCGTGAACCCCGCGGGCACCGCGGACCACGACGCCGACCTGGCCATGCTCGCCGGGACGGGCTGGCGCACGCTCATGCTCGCCAAGGCCGAGTCCGCCGCGCAGGTGGACGGGGTCGTCGCCGCCCTCGGACCGCAGACCCGCGTCGTCGCCCTGTGCGAGACCGCGGCCGGGATCCTTGCCGCCGCCGAACTGGCCGCCCACCCGCACGTGGGTGCGCTGATGTGGGGCGCCGAGGACCTCGTGGCGTCGATGGGCGGCAGCTCCTCCCGTACCCCCGAGGGCGCCTACCGCTCCGTGGTCCAGCACGCCCGCGCGACGGTGCTGCTGGCGGCGGCCGCCCACGGCGCGGCCGCATGGGACGCCGTCCACCTGGACCTCGGCGACGAGGCCGGGCTGGCCGCCGAGGCCGAGGACGCCGTCGCCCTGGGCTGCACCGCGACCGTGTGCCTGCACCCGCGCCAGGTGCCCGTCGTGCGCTCCGCCTACACGCCCGCCCCGGAGGCCGTCGAGCGCGCCCGGCGCGTCCTCGCCGCGGCCGAGGGCCGACACGGGGCCTTCGAGCTGGACGGGACGATGGTCGACGAGGTGGTCCTCGCCCAGGCCCGCGCGGTCCTGCGCCGCGCGGACGCGGCCCGGCCCGCGAGTCCCTGACCGGCTCCTCGGCGGCCCCGTGCCCCGGCGGCTCCGTGCCGTCGGGGCGCGGCCGTGTCCGCACGGCTGCGCCCCGGGGCTGTCACAGGGGCGCACGGCCCAGGGGTGCGCTTGACGGCGCACCCCTCCGACCGCCAGAGTGTGGTTGTCATCACAGTGATCTGTCTCACACTGATTCGTCCCACGCACCCCGGAGGGCCCATGTCATCCAGCGAGCCCACGGCGCCGGTCCCCACGGCCGCGCAGTTCCGCGCCGCTCAGCAGTCCGAGGAGTTCATCGAGCTCCGGCGCACCCACCGATCCTTCGCCTTCCCCATGACCGTGGCGTTCTTCGTCTGGTACCTGGTGTTCGTGATCGTCGGCGCGTTCTTCCCCGAGTTCATGGCGATCCGCCTCGGCGGCAACATCACCCTCGGCCTGGTCCTCGGACTGCTGCAGTTCGTCACCACGTTCCTGATCACCTTCGCCTACGTCCGTTTCTCCAACCGGACCCTGGACCCCCGCGCCACGGCGCTGCGCGAGCGCCTCGAGCGCGAGGCGGCCGGCGCCCCCGAGAACCCGGAGGCCACGCGATGAGCGCGCTCACCCCCCTGCTCCAGGCCGCCGCGCAGACGGTCGGCAACCCCGCCGTGAACATCGGCATCTTCGTCGCCTTCGTGGTGGTCACCCTCGTGATCGTGATCCGCGCGTCCAAGACGAACGCGTCCTCGGCCGACTACTACGCCGGCGGCCGCGGCTTCTCCGGCACCCAGAACGGCACGGCCATCGCGGGTGACTACCTCTCCGCGGCCTCGTTCCTGGGCATCGTGGGCGCGATCGCCCTCTACGGCTACGACGGCTTCCTCTACTCGATCGGCTTCCTCGTGGCGTGGCTCGTGGCCCTGCTGCTGGTGGCCGAGCTGCTGCGCAACACCGGCAAGTTCACCATGGCGGACGTGCTCTCCTTCCGGCTGCGCCAGAAGCCCGTGCGCATCGCCGCCGCCTTCGGCACCATGGCCGTCTGCCTCTTCTACCTCCTGGCCCAGATGGCCGGCGCCGGCGGCCTGGTGTCCCTGCTGCTGAACATCAACGACCGGGCCGGCCAGGCCCTCGTGATCGTGATCGTGGGCGTGCTGATGATCGTCTACGTGCTGATCGGCGGCATGAAGGGCACCACCTACGTGCAGATCATCAAGGCGATCCTGCTGATCGCCGGCGCGGGGATCATGACCGTGTGGTCGCTGGCCCTGTTCGGCTTCGACTTCAACGCCATGCTGGGGGCCGCCGTCGAGATGAACCCGAAGGGCGAGGCGATCCTCGAGCCGGGCCTGCAGTACGGCGCCAGCGCGCTGACCCGCCTCGACTTCGTGTCCCTGGGCATCGCGCTCGTGCTCGGCACCGCCGGCCTGCCGCACGTGCTCATGCGGTTCTACACGGTGCCCACCGCCAAGGAGGCGCGCAAGTCCGTGGTGTGGGCCATCGTCCTCATCGGCGCGTTCTACCTGTTCACCCTCGTGCTGGGCTACGGCGCCGGCGCGCTGATCGGCCCCGAGCGCATCCTGGCCGCGCCCGGCGGGCAGAACTCCGCGGCCCCGCTGCTGGCGTTCGAGCTCGGCGGCTCCATCCTGCTGGGCCTGATCTCGGCGGTCGCGTTCGCCACCATCCTCGCGGTGGTCGCGGGCCTGGCCATCACGGCGGCGGCGTCCTTCGCCCACGACGTGTACGGCTCCGTGATCGCCAAGCACCCGCTCACCCCGCAGGAGGAGGTGCGGATCGGCAAGATCACCGTGGTGGTGATCGGCGTCCTGGCGATCGTCGGCGGCATCGCCGCCCAGGGCCAGAACGTGGCGTTCCTCGTGGCGCTCGCCTTCGCGGTGGCGGCCTCGGCGAACCTGCCGACCATCCTCTACTCCCTGTTCTGGCGGCGCTTCACCACCCGCGGCGCGGTGTGGTCGATGTACGGCGGACTGCTCTCCGCGATCATCCTGATCGTCCTGTCCCCGGTGATGTCCGGGACGCCGACCTCGATGATCCCGGGCGCGGACTTCGCGGTGTTCCCGCTGAAGAACCCGGGCATCGTCTCCATCCCGCTGGCCTTCTTCCTCGGCTGGCTCGGCTCGGTGACCTCGTCGCGCGCCGAGGACCCGGACAAGCAGGCCGAGATGGAGGTCCGCTCCCTCACCGGCATCGGCGCCGAGAAGCCGGTGCAGCACTGATCCGCGGCTGACCCGGCCCCACGGGGGTCGGCGGGGCGGGACGTCGCGGTGCGGTGTCCGTCCGGCCGGCCCCCCGTCCGTGTCCAGGCCCGACTGGCATCATGGCGGGGTGACGCACGGATCCCTCACCGACTACACGCTGCCCGCCCCCGCCCCGGCGGACGACGACGGCGCCCCGCGCGCCGTCGCCCTGATCGGCTCCACGGGCTCGATCGGCACCCAGGGCCTCGACGTGATCGCCCAGGACCCCGCCCGGCTCCGGGCCGTCGCGCTCGCGGGCGGGGCGAACACGACCCTGCTGGCCGAGCAGGCCGTGCGCTTCGAGGTCGAGGCGGTGGGCTCCGCCGCGGCGGGGGAGGAGGAGCTGCGGGCCGCCCTCGCCGACGCCGCCGCCCGTCTCGGGCGCCCGGCCCCCCGACCCGTGCTGTTCACCGGTCCGTGCGCCGCCGAGCAGATCGCCGCGTGGCCCGGCGCCGACACCGTGCTCAACGGGATCACGGGCTCGATCGGCCTGCGGCCCACCCTCGCCGCGCTGCACGCCGGCCACCGCCTGGCCCTGGCCAACAAGGAGTCGCTCATCGTCGGCGGGGCCCTCGTGAAGGCGGCCGCCCGCCCGGGCCAGCTCGTGCCGGTGGACTCCGAGCACTCCGCGCTCGCGCAGGCGCTGCGCGGGGGCACGGCGGACGAGGTCCGCCGCCTCGTGCTCACGGCCTCGGGCGGGCCGTTCCGCGGCCTGGACCGCGCCGCCCTGCACGCCGTCACGCCCGCCCAGGCCCTCGCACACCCCACGTGGGACATGGGCCGCGTCGTCACCACCAACTCCGCCTCCCTCGTGAACAAGGCCCTCGAGGTGATCGAGGCCCACCTGCTGTTCGACGTGCCCCTGGACCGGATCGACGTCGTGGTCCACCCGCAGTCCGTGGTCCACTCGATGGTCGAGTTCGTCGACGGGTCCACGCTCGCCCAGGCCTCCCCGCCGGACATGCGCCTGCCCATCGCCCTGGGGCTGTGCTGGCCGCGCCGTCTCCCGGGCGCGGCCCCGGCCGGCGACTGGACGCGGGCGGCCACCTGGACGTTCGAGCCCCTCGACGAGGAGGCCTTCCCCGCGGTACGGGCCGCGAAGGAGGCGGCGGCCGCCTCGCCCACCCACATGGCCGTGTTCAACGCCGCCAACGAGGAGTCCGTGGACGCCTTCCACGCCGGCGCCCTGCCCTTCGACGGGATCGTGGACACGGTCCGCGCCGTCGTCGCCGACTATGCCCCCGAGCACGTGCTCGCCGCGGCCGGCCACGACCCCGCGCCGACGGGGCTCACCGTGGATGCCGTGCTCGCCGCCGAGGCCTGGGCGCGCCGTGCGGCGCGGGCCCGCTGGTGACCGTCGTGGAGATCCTCTGGTACGTCGCGGGCGTCCTCGCGGTCGCGCTGGGCCTGGCGGTCTCGATCGCCCTGCACGAGATCGGCCACCTCGTCCCGGCCAAGCTCTTCGGCGTGCGCGTCACGCAGTACATGATCGGCTTCGGCCCGACGCTCGTCTCGTGGCGCCGCGGCGAGACGGAGTACGGGTTCAAGGCCGTGCCGCTGGGCGGCTACGTCGCGATGATCGGGATGCTGCCCCCGCCGCGGCCCGGGCAGACGCCCCGCGCGGCGTCCACGGGCTTCGTCCAGCAGCTGGGCCGCATGGCCGACGACGCGCGGGCCCAGGCCGCCGAGGAGGTCCGCCCCGGCGACGAGCACCGCCGCTTCCTCGCCCTGCCGGTATGGAAGCGGGTGGTGATCATGCTCGGCGGGCCGTTCATGAACCTGCTCATCGCGCTGGGCGCCACCGCCCTGCTGGTCACCACGGTGGGCACCTCGCAGCCCAGCACCACCGTCGCCGAGGTCTACCGGTGCGTGGTCACGATGCAGGAGCAGCAGGCCCGCGCCGCCTCGGGCGGGACAGAGGACTGCCGCCCGGGCGATCCCGCCGCGCCCGCCCACGAGGCGGGACTGCGCCCCGGGGACACCGTGCTCGCCTTCGACGGGCGGCCGGTCTCCGACTGGGACGCCCTCTCCGCCGCGATCCGGGACCGCGCCGGACAGCCCACCCGGATCGAGTGGGAGCGCGACGGCGAGCGGATGAGCGCCACCCTGACCCCGCGCCTGACGGAACGGCCCGTGACGGACGCGCTGGGCCGGCCCGAGCGGGCCCCGGACGGGACCGTCGCGACCCACGAGGTCGGGTTCATCGGCATGGGCGCGCAGCTCGAGACGGTCCGCGGCACTCCGCTCGACGCCGGCCCGCTCGTGGCCCAGCAGGTGCGGGGCGTCGTCGACGTCGTCCTCGTGCTGCCGCAGCGGCTGTGGGACACCGCCGTCGCCGTGGTGACCCCGGCCGAGCGCGACCCGGACGGACCGATGTCCGTGGTGGGCGTCGGACGGATCGCCGGGGAGGCGGCGGCGCTCGAGCAGGCCACGCTGACGGACAAGGCCGCCCTGCTGCTGTCCCTGCTGGCGGGCGTGAACGTGGCGCTCATGGTGTTCAACCTCATCCCGCTGCTCCCGCTCGACGGCGGCCACGTGGCCGGCGCCCTGTGGGAGGCGGTCCGCCGAGGCTGGGCCCGGCTCACGGGCCGCCCCGACCCGGGGCCGTTCGACCTGGCCCGCATGCTGCCGCTGACCTACGCGGTGGGCGCGGCGATGCTGCTCATGGGCGTCATCCTGATCGTGGCGGACATCGTGGAGCCGGTCCGGCTGTTCTGAGCCCGGCCCGTTCGCCGTGGGCGGTCGCCCCGAGCCCCGGGGCGCCCGCGCGCCTAGGATGGACCGGAGAACCCGGCGGCCCCGCGCCGTCGACCCCGAGAACCCATGAGGAGCGCCCCCGTGCCCGTCAGCCTTGGAATGCCGTCCGCCCCGCCGCCCGTGCTGGCCCCGCGCCGCACCACCCGGCAGATCCAGGTGGGCTCGGTGGGCGTCGGCTCGCAGCACCCCGTCTCGGTGCAGTCGATGACCACCACCAAGACGCACGACATCGGCGCGACCCTGCAGCAGATCGCCGAGCTCACGGCCGCCGGCTGCGACATCGTCCGCGTGGCCTGCCCCACGGACAAGGACGCCGAGGCCCTCAAGGTCATCGCCCAGCAGTCCACCATCCCCGTGATCGCGGACATCCACTTCCAGCCGAAGTACGTGTTCGCGGCGATCGAGGCCGGCTGCGGCGCCGTGCGCGTGAACCCGGGCAACATCAAGAAGTTCGACGACAAGGTCAAGGAGATCGCGCAGGCCGCCTCGGACCACGGCACCTCCCTCCGCATCGGCGTCAACGCCGGCTCCCTGGACCCGCGCCTGCTGCAGAAGTACGGCAAGGCCACCCCGGAGGCCCTCGTCGAGTCCGCCGTCTGGGAGGCCTCCCTCTTCGAGGAGCACGGCTTCAAGGACTTCAAGATCTCCGTCAAGCACAACGACCCGGTGATCATGGCCCGCGCCTACGAGCTGCTCGCCGAGCAGGGTGACTGGCCGCTGCACCTCGGCGTCACCGAGGCCGGTCCGGCCTTCCAGGGCACCATCAAGTCCGCCACCGCCTTCGGCTACCTGCTCGGCCAGGGCATCGGCGACACCATCCGCGTCTCCCTCTCCGCGCCGCCGGTCGAGGAGGTCAAGGTGGGCCTGCAGATCCTGCAGTCCCTGAACCTGCGCGAGCGCAAGCTCGAGATCGTCTCCTGCCCCTCGTGCGGCCGAGCCCAGGTGGACGTGTACACGCTGGCCGAGCAGGTCACCGAGGGCCTCCAGGACCTCGAGGTCCCGCTGCGGGTGGCCGTCATGGGCTGCGTCGTCAACGGGCCGGGCGAGGCCCGCGAGGCCGACCTCGGCGTCGCCTCCGGCAACGGCAAGGGCCAGATCTTCGTCAAGGGCGAGGTCATCCGCACCGTGCCCGAGGACCAGATCGTGGAGACCCTCATCGAGGAGGCCAACCGGATCGCCGGTGAGATGGACCTGGGGGAGGACGGCGGTGACCAGGCTGCCGCCGGTGCCCCGGTGGTCTCCGTCCACTGACCGGGAGGTCCGGGCCGCCACGGGTGACCGCGTCCGCCTGCTGACCGACGCGGACACCGCCGCGCTCGCGGCCCTGTCCGCCCGTGCCCCCGTGTCCAACGTGTTCGTGGACTCCCTGCTCGAGGCGGGCCGCCTGGCCGGCCCGCGCGGGGGAGCGGCGGGCACCCTGTTCCTCGGGATCGACGACGACGCCCCGGGCGCCGGCGCGCTGCGCGCGGCCGTCTGGATCGGCTCGAACGTGGTGCCGGTCGCCGCGTCCGAGGCCCCGGACGCGGGCTGGGCGCCGGGCGACGCGGAGGCGCTCGGCGCGGCGGCCGCCGCGCTGCGCCGCCGGTACGGGTCGGTCTACGGCCCGGCCGGTCCCGTGCTGGCCGCCGGCGAGGCCCTCGCCGCCGCGGGCCACCGGTCCCGGTCCGTGCGCCCCAACCAGCCGCTGCTCGTGCTGGGCACGGCCGGGGGGATCGACCCGAACCCGTACGTGGTGCAGGCGCAGCCACGCGACTTCGCGCGCGTCCTGCCGGCCAGCGCGGCGATGTTCGAGGAGGAGCTCGGCTTCTCCCCGTTCGCCGGGGGCGCGGCCCAGTACCGGGACCGGGTCGAGCGGCTGATCCACACCGGACGCGTCTTCATCGACCCGGGACCGCGCGACGCGGGCGGCCCGCTGCGCTTCAAGGCGGACATCGGGCTGCTCTCCTCCCGGTGCGCCCAGATCCAGGGCGTGTGGATGGCCCCCGCCGCGCGGGGCCGAGGACTGGCGGCGTCGGCGATGGCCGCCGTCGTGGACTACGTGCGACTCCAGGCGCCCGTGGTCAGCCTCTACGTCAACGCGTACAACACCCCCGCGCTGCGCACGTACGAGCGCGTGGGGTTCGAGCGGCGCGGCACGTTCGCGACCGTCCTGTACTGACCCGGCGGACCCTGCGCGGGCGATAGGATCGGCGGTCAGGACGCCGGGCACCCCGTGCCGGCGTCGTCCCGTCCCGCGCGCCGCCCCCGACCGCGCGAGCCCGTCCGAGGAGGCCCCGCCATGCCCCTGCGCATGTCCACCCTGTTCCTGCGCACCCTGCGCGACGACCCGGCGGAGGCCGAGGTGGCGAGCCACAGGCTCCTCGTCCGTGCCGGCTACATCCGTCGCGCGGCCCCGGGCATCTACTCGTGGCTGCCGCTGGGCCTGAAGGTGCTGGCCAAGGTGGAGCGGATCGTGCGCGAGGAGATGGACGCGATCGGCGCCCAGGAGGTGCACTTCCCGGCGCTGCTGCCGCGGGAGCCCTACGAGGCCACGGGGCGCTGGGACGAGTACGGCGACGGGCTGTTCCGCCTGCAGGACCGCAGGGGCAACGACTACCTCCTGGCCCCCACGCACGAGGAGATGTTCACGCTCCTGGTGAAGGACCTGTACTCCTCGTACAAGGACCTGCCCGCGTACCTGTACCAGATCCAGACCAAGTACCGGGACGAGGCCCGCCCGCGCGCCGGCCTGCTGCGCGGGCGCGAGTTCATCATGAAGGACTCCTACTCCTTCACGGTGGACGACGCCGGCCTGGACGCCGCGTACGAGGCCCATCGGGCCGCCTACCTGCGGATCTTCGACCGTCTCGGCCTCGAGGTCGTGCCGGTGCGGGCCACCTCCGGTGCGATGGGCGGCTCCCGCTCCGAGGAGTTCCTGCACCCCACCGAGGTGGGCGAGGACACCTTCGTCGAGTCCGACGGCGGCTACCGCGCCAACGTCGAGGCCGTCACCACAGTGGCCCCCGCCCCGCTGGACGAGGCGGCCATGGCGGCCCTGCCCGCCGCCGAGGTCAAGGACACCCCGGTCTCCACCACCATCGCCGCGCTCGTGGACGTCGCCAACCGGCTGGCCCCGCGCGACGGCGAGCCGTGGACCGCCGCGGACACGCTCAAGTGCGTCGTGGTCACCGCGGTGGTGGACGGCGGTGAGCGTCGCCCGTTCGTCGTGGGCGTGCCCGGCGACCGTGAGGTGGACCTCAAGCGTCTCGAGGCCTCCGTGGGCCCGGCGCTCGGCGTGGTCGGCGAGCCCACGCTCGAGGCCGCGACCGCCGCGGACCTGGCCGCGCACCCCGCCCTGGTCAAGGGCTACATCGGCCCCGCGGCGGCCGATGCGGTCGAGGGCACCCCGGTGCTCGGCGCGGAGGGCTCCGTCTCGGGCCTGCCCTTCTTCGTGGACCCGCGCATCGCCCCCGGCACCGCGTGGATCACCGGCGCGAACGCGGACCAGCGCCACGTGTTCGGCCTCGTGGCCGGCCGCGACTTCATGTGGGACGGCGTGCTCGAGGCCACCGCGGTGCGCGAGGGCGACCAGGCCCCCGACGGCTCCGGCCCGCTGCACACCCGCCGCGGCATGGAGATGGGCCACATCTTCCAGCTCGGCCGCAAGTACGCCGAGGCCCTCGACCTGAAGGTCCTCGACGTCCACGGCAAGCAGGTCGTGGTGACCATGGGCTCCTACGGCATCGGCATCACGCGCGCCGTCGCCGCGATCGCCGAGCGCTACCACGACGACAAGGGCCTGGCGTGGCCGCGCGCGGTGGCCCCGGCGGACGTGCACGTCGTCGTCGCCACGAAGGGCGAGGACGGCCTCGCCGCCGCCGAGACCCTCGCCGCGGGCCTCGAGGCCGAGGGCCTGACCGTGCTCGTGGACGACCGTCCGAAGGTCAGCCCCGGCGTGAAGTTCAAGGACGCCGAGCTCATCGGCGTGCCCACCACCGTGGTGATCGGCCGCGGCCTGGCCGACGGTGAGCTCGAGCTCAAGGACCGGGCCACCGGTGAGGCGCGCCCCGTGCCCGTGGACGGTGCCGTCGCGGCGGTGCTCGCGGAGGTGCGCCACGGGCGCTGAGTGGTTCGGCGCCGTCGAGCTGACCGCCGGACTGCTCGTCCTCGTGCTCGCCGCGGGCTTCGCGGCGGGCTGGATCGACGCCGTCGTGGGCGGGGGCGGGCTCCTGCAGCTGCCGGCCCTGCTGCTCGTGCCCGGGCTGAGCCCGATCCAGGCGTTGGCCACCAACAAGCTCGGCTCGGTGTTCGGCACGGCGACGTCGGCGCTCACCTACCGGCGGCGCCTGCGGCAGGACCTGTCCACCGCACTGCCGATGGCCGCCGTCGCCTTCGCGGCGGCCCTGGGCGGGGCCGTGGTCGCCGCGCATCTGCCGGCCGGCGTGATCCGGCCCGTGATCCTGGTGGCGCTGATCGCCGTCGCCGTGTTCACGGCCGTGCGCCCGGGCCTCGGACAGGTCGCCGGCGTGGGGCCGCGGCGGAGCACCGCGCTGGCCCGGGCCGTGGCGCTCGGCGCGGCGGTGGGCTTCTACGACGGCGTCCTCGGCCCCGGCACGGGCACGTTCCTCATCCTGGGGCTGGTGCTGCTGCTCAAGTTCGACTTCCTGCACGCCTCGGCACAGGCGAAGGTGGTCAACCTCGCGACCAACCTCGGCGCGCTCGCGTACTTCGTGCCCTCGGGGCACGCGGTGCTGGGCCTGGGGCTGCTGCTCGGCGCGGCCAACCTCGTGGGCGGCTACGTGGGGGCCCGCATGGCGATCGCCCGCGGCACCGGCTTCATCCGCGTGGTGTACCTCATGGTGGTGGCCGCGCTCATCGTCAAGGTCGGCGCGGACACCCTCGCCCCGCTGCTGCGCTGAGCCCGCCCCGTCCGACCCGGTCGGGAGCACTCGGCCCCGCCGTGGGCCGCCGGTAGGCTCGGCCCCGGATCCCGACCCCGGCCCCCGCCCGCGTGGCGCGGCGGCCCCGACCCGACGAGTGAGGCACCCCATGGACAGCACCGACCGCCGCGACGACCTCGCCGAGCTGCGCACCCGCGTCGAGGAGGCCCTGGCGGCCGACGACGTGGTGGTGGAGCAGGTGCGCGCCACGGGCACCGCCGAGCACCGCACCGTCGAGGTGGTCCTCGACCGCGCCTCGGGCACCCAGGGCCTGAGCCTGGACGACGTCGCCCGCCTCTCCGGCCGGGTCTCCGCCGCCCTCGACGCCCTGGGCGACCACGTGCCCGGCGTCGGTGCGGGGGAGTACCTGCTGGAGGTCACCACCGCGGGCGTGGACCGCCCGCTCACCGAGCCCCGCCACTTCGCCCGCAACGTCGGCCGTCTCGTCGAGGTCTCGGTCGACGACGCCGCGCCTGTGACCGCCCGCCTGAAGGGCGTGACGGACGACGACGTCGAGCTGGCCGTGGTGCGCCCGCCCGCGAAGAAGGGCATGAGGGCCAAGGAGCTGCCCGCCGAGCGGGTCGCCCTCGACCGCCTCGGTCCGGCGATCGTGCAGGTAGAGTGGAGCCCCGCTCAGCAGGCCGGCGACGCCGACGCCGCCGCGGGCGAGGACACGGCCGAGCACACGGAGGCATGAGTTGGACATCGACATGAGCGCGCTGCGCATGCTGGAGGCGGAGCGGGAGATCCCGATGGACCGCCTCATCCCCACCATCGAGCAGGCCCTGCTCATGGCGTACCACCGCACCCCGGGGGCCCTGAAGCGCGCCCGCGTGGAGATCGACCGCGCGACCGGCCACGTCACCGTGTGGGCCACGGAGCTGGACGAGGACGACACGCCCATCGGCGAGTTCGACGACACCCCGAACGGCTTCGGCCGGGTGGCCGCCTCCACGGCGCGCCAGGTGATGATCCAGCGCATGCGCGAGGAGGACGACGACAAGGTCCTCGGCGAGTTCAAGGACAAGGAGGGCGAGCTCGTCTCCGGCGTCATCCAGCAGGGCCTGAACCGCCACATGGTCCAGGTGAACCTCGGCACCCTCGAGGCCGTCCTCCCGCCGCCCGAGCAGGTGCCCGGCGAGGACTACGCCCACGGCCGCCGGATCCGCGCCTACGTGGTCTCCGCGACGCGCGGCGCCAAGGGCCCGTCCGTCACGGTGTCCCGCTCGCACCCCGGCCTCGTGCGCAAGCTCTTCGAGCTCGAGGTCCCGGAGATCGCGGACGGCTCGGTCGAGATCACGGCGCTGGCCCGCGAGGCCGGCCACCGCACCAAGATGGCCGTGCGCGCCACCCGCCCCGGGGTGAACGCCAAGGGCGCCTCCATCGGGGAGATGGGCAGCCGCGTACGCGCCGTCATGACGGAGCTCAACGACGAGAAGATCGACATCGTCGACCACGTGGACGACCCCGCCGCGATGATCGCCAACGCCCTCTCGCCCGCCACGACCGTCTCGGTGGAGATCCTCGACGCGGACCAGCACTCGGCCCGCGCCGTGGTGCCGGAGTACCAGCTGTCCCTGGCCATCGGCAAGGAGGGCCAGAACGCCCGCCTCGCGGCCAAGCTCACGGGCTGGCGGATCGACATCGTCGGCGACGGGGTCACCACCTCCGCCCCGGGACGCTGACCGTCCCCGGGAACAGATCCGGGCCCGGACGCGCTAGGATGGATGAGGTCCTTTCTCGATCCGACGCCCGTGAGGGGTGAACGCATGACGTCTCGGACGGTCGTGCGCACCTGCATCGGATGCCGATCGAGGGCGGACCGGCAAGAGCTGGTGCGCGTCGCCCTGGACTCCTCGACGGAACCCCCATCCGTCGTCTGGGACCCGGAACGACGCCGTCCCGGCCGGGGTGCGTGGCTGCACCCCGGCGAGGACTGCCTCCACCTCGCCCTGCGCCGCCGCGCGTTCGGGCGGGCCTTCCGGTCCGCCGTCGACGCCGACGCGCTGGTCCGCACCGCGGAGGCACCGGCTGACAGACCGACAGATGAAGGCGGGTCAGAGATCTGATGCGTACCCGATGAGCACTGAAGCATGAGTGCCCAGCGATGAACTTCACCCCCTGCTATCAGGCAGGCCGTGGTGCGCGTGCCCTGGTGGTGCGCGCGACGGCCTGGAGCAACGTCAACGGTCCCAGGACGCGCTGAGACGGACAGCCCGAGCGGCTCCGTTCCGGCCCGTGGGGCCAGAACAGGAGAACCGTGGCCAAGGTCCGCGTCCATGAGCTCGCCAAGGAGCTCGGCATCACCTCGAAGGAGGCCTTGAGCACGCTCAAGGACCTCGGCGAGTTCGTCAGCTCGGCTTCGTCCACCATCGAGCCCCCGGTGGTCAAGAAGCTGCGCAACGCCTACCCGGGTGCCGGCAAGTCCGCCGCCAAGCCCGGTTCCACGCCCGCCGCCCCGGGCCGTTCCGCCGCGCCGAAGCCGGCGGCCGCCCCGTCGCCGCGCGCCGCGGCCCCCACGTCGAATGCCGGCGCCCCGGCGCCCGGTCCCGCCGCGGGCCGCACCGCCGCGCCCAAGCCGGGCGCCGCCCCGACCCCCGGCCCCGCCGCACCGACGCCGGCCGCCCCGGCCGAGCCGAAGGCCCCGCAGCCGCCGGCCACGCCGGGGTCGGCCGCGCCGAAGCCGGGCGCCGCCGCGCCCAAGCCGGGTGCCTCCGCGCCCAAGCCGGGCGCCCCGCGTCCCGGCAACAACCCGTTCAGCCCCAAGGGCGGCTCCGCCGGGCCTCGCCCGGGCGCCCGCCCGGGCGGCCGTGGCGGTGCTCCGCGTCCGGGCAACAACCCGTTCGCCCCCTCGCAGGGCATGCGCTCCGGTCGTGAGGACCGCGCGCCTCGTCCGGGCGGCCCCCGTCCGCCGGCCGGTGCCGGCGGTCCCCGTCCGGGCGGTCCGCGCCCGGCCGCGGGCGCCGGCGGTCCCCGCCCCGGTGGGCCGCGTCCGAACCCGGGCATGATGCCCAAGCAGATCACCCCGGCCCCGCAGCCGGCCCGCGGCCGTGGCCGTCCGGGCGGCGGCCCCGGTGGCGGTCCGGGTCGTCCCGGCGGCCCGGGCGGCCGTGGCGGTCGCGGCAACGCCCAGGGCGCCTTCGGGCGCGGCGGCGGCCCGCGCAGGGGACGCAAGTCGAAGCGCGCGAAGCGCCAGGAGTTCGAGCAGCAGCACACGCGTGAGATCGGCGGCGTCAAGGTCCCCAAGGGTGACGGCACCACCGTTCTGCGCCTGCGCCGCGGCGCGTCCCTGGCCGACTTCGCCGAGAAGATCCGCGCCGACGTCGCCGACCTGGTGAAGGTGCTCTTCACCCTCGGCGAGATGGCCTCGGCCAACCAGTCCCTCGACGAGGAGACCTTCCAGCTGCTCGGCGACGAGCTGGGCTACAAGGTCCAGATCGTGTCCCCGGAGGACGAGGACAAGGAGCTGCTGGAGGCCTTCGACATCGACCTCGAGGCCGAGGCGGCCAACGAGGACGAGGCCGACCTCGAGCCGCGCCCCGCGGTCGTCACCGTCATGGGCCACGTGGACCACGGCAAGACGCGTCTGCTGGACGCCATCCGCTCCTCGAACGTCATCGAGGGCGAGGCCGGCGGCATCACGCAGCACATCGGCGCCTACCAGGTGCCCGTGGAGCACGAGGGCGAGCAGCGTCGCCTCACCTTCATCGACACCCCGGGTCACGAGGCGTTCACCGCCATGCGTGCCCGCGGTGCGAAGGTCACCGACATCGCCGTGCTGGTGGTGGCGGCCGACGACGGCGTCATGCCGCAGACCGTCGAGGCGCTCAACCACGCCCAGTCGGCCGGCGTGCCGATCGTGGTGGCGGTCAACAAGATCGACAAGGACACCGCCGCCCCGGACAAGATCCGCGGTCAGCTCACCGAGTACGGCCTCGTGCCCGAGGAGTACGGCGGCGACACGATGTTCGTGGACGTCTCCGCGCGCAACAACATCAACATCGACCAGCTGCTCGAGGCGATCCTGCTCACCGCGGACGCCGCCCTCGAGCTCACGGCGAACCCGCACAAGGCCGCCCGCGGCGTGGCCATCGAGGCCAACCTCGACAAGGGCCGCGGCGCCGTCGTCACCGTGCTGGTGCAGACCGGCACGCTGCGCGTGGGCGACACCATGGTGGTGGGCTCCGCCCACGGCCGTGTGCGCGCCATGTTCGACGAGAACGGCAACGCCGTGGAGGCGGCCGATCCGTCGCGTCCCGTCCAGGTGCTCGGCCTGTCCGCGGTGCCGCGTGCCGGCGACTCGTTCCTCGTCACCGACGACGAGCGCACCGCCCGCCAGATCGCGGAGAAGCGCGAGGCCGCGGACCGCAACGCCCAGCTGGCCAAGCGCCGCAAGCGCATCACCCTGGAGGACTTCGACCAGGCCGTGGCCGAGGGCAAGCTGGACACGCTCAACCTCATCATCAAGGGCGACGCGTCCGGTGCCGTCGAGGCGCTCGAGGACTCGCTGCTCAAGATCGAGGTCGGCGAGGACGAGGTGCAGCTGCGCGTCATCCACCGCGGCGTCGGCGCCATCACGCAGAATGACGTGAACCTGGCGACCGTGGACAACGCCATCATCATCGGCTTCAACGTGCGCCCCGCCGAGCGGGTCGCCGACCTGGCCGACCGCGAGGGCGTGGACATGCGCTTCTACAGCGTGATCTACGACGCGATCGATGACATCGAGAACGCGCTCAAGGGCATGCTGAAGCCGGAGTACGAGGAGGTCGAGCTCGGCTCGGCCGAGGTCCGCGAGGTGTTCCGCTCCTCCAAGTGGGGCAACATCGCCGGTTCGCTCGTGCGCTCGGGCCTCATCCGCCGCAACGCCCAGGCCCGCCTGGTGCGCGACGGCGTGGTGGTCTCCGATCACCTCAAGATCGAGTCGCTGCGCCGCTTCAAGGACGACGCCACGGAGGTCCGCGAGGGCTACGAGTGCGGCATCGGCCTGGGCAGCTTCAACGACATCAAGGAGGGCGACGTGATCGAGACCTTCGAGATGCAGGAGAAGCCGCGCGTCTGACGGCCGGGGCGGGGGCCCGCACGGGCCCCCGCCCTCCGCGTCCCACCCTCTGAACCATCACCACCGGAAGGAACCGCACCATGGCCGATCCGGCACGCGCCGGCCGCCTGGCCCAGCGCATCAAGGTCCTCGTGGCCGAGGCGCTGCGCCGCGGCGTCAAGGACGACCGCGTGGAGCCCGTCACCGTGACGGAGGTCCGCGTGACCAACGACCTGCAGCACGCCACCGTCTACTACACCGTCCTGGGCGACGAGGCCACGGTGGCCGCCGCCCACGAGGGCATCCAGGACAACCGCGGCATCCTGCGCCGCGAGGTGGGCCGCGGGCTCACCATCCGCCTGGTGCCCACGCTCGAGTTCGTGGCGGACACCGTCCCCGAGGCGGCCGCACACCTGGAGGACGTCCTCCGCGCGGCCAAGGAGCGGGACGCCGAGCTGGCGAAGGCGCGCGAGGGCGCGTCGTACGCCGGTGACGCGGACCCGTACCGCAGCGCGGAGCCGGACGCCGACGCCGACGACGCCCCGCGCGCCTGAGGCCCGCGGCACGGTGAGCGCTCGCAGCACCGGGGGACAGGCCCCCGACGCGCCGGGAACGGAGGCGTCGGGGGTCGTCCTCGTGGACAAGCCGCAGGGGTGGACCTCGCACGACGTCGTCGGGCGGGTCCGCCGGCTGGCGGGCACCCGCAAGGTGGGCCACGCCGGCACCCTGGACCCCATGGCCACGGGCCTGCTCGTGGTCGGCGTCAACAAGGCCACGCGCCTGCTGACCGCCATCACGGGCACGGACAAGACGTACACGGCCACGATCCGGCTCGGGCAGTCGACCGTCACGGACGACGCGGAGGGCGAGGTCGTGCAGACCCGGCTGGCCAACGCCGTCACGCCCGAGCGCGTGGCCGAGCAGGTCGCCGCCCTCACGGGCGAGATCCTGCAGGCGCCCTCGGCCGTCTCCGCCGTCAAGGTGGCGGGCCGGCGCGCCTACGATCGCGTCCGCGCGGGAGAGGACGTCACCCTCGACGCCCGCCCCGTCACCGTGCACGAGTTCACGGTGCACGAGCTGCGCCGGCTCGACGGCGGCCGGCTGGTCGACCTCGACGTCACCGTGCGCTGCTCCTCCGGGACCTACATCCGGGCGCTCGCCCGCGACCTGGGCGAGGCCCTCGAGACCGGCGGTCACCTGACGGCGCTGCGCCGCACCGCCGTCGGCCCGTTCGACGTGGCCGACGCGCTCTCGCTCGAGGCCCTCGCGGAGCGCTTCGCGATGACCGAGCTCTCCGAGGCCGCCGCCGGGCTCTTCCCGGTGCGCGAGCTGACGGAGCACGAGGCCCACGAGCTCGCCTTCGGGCGGGTCGTGGCGCCCACCGGCACGGGTGAGACGCTCGTCGCCGGGCGCGCGCCGGACGGCCGCGTCATCGCCCTCGTCTCCGACGTGCGCCGCCGCGGCGCCGACGTCGCCAAGCCCCAGCTCGTGTTCGCCCCGGCCGAGGGGCCGGGACAGGGAAGGACCGCATGATCCTCGACGCCTGGTTCTGGACGGGACTGGTGATCGGTGCCGTCTCGTTCGTCGTCTGCGTGGTGATGACGGCGATCCGCCGCCACCCCGCGGACGCCTCGATCCTCTCGGTGGCCGCCGTCGAGCTGTTCACGCTCGTCTATGCGGCGGCCGCCGCCGTCCGCCAGCTCGGCGGGGACACCCTGAACGGCCCCGGCTGGGAGTTCTGGGGCTACATCCTCACCGCCCTGATCGTGCCGGTGATCGCCGTGGGCTGGGCCGTCACGGACAAGACCCGGTGGTCCAACCTCGTGCTGGCCGTGGTCGGGCCCACGATCGCCGTGATGCTGCATCGCATGCAGGTCATCTGGTTCGGGCAGTGGTGAGGAGGATGGACATGGCACCCAGCGACGGCGCCCCCGCGCGCAACCAGGGTCTCGGCCGGATCATCGTCATGGTCTACGCGGTGTTCGCCCTCTCCGCGAGCGCGCGCAGCCTCTTCCAGATCCTCACGCAGTTCGACGCCGCCCCCGTGGCGTACACGCTCTCCGCGGTCGCGGCGGTCGTGTACATCGTGGCGACGTTCGCGCTCGCCCGCTCCGGCGCGCGCGCCTGGGCCGTGGCGCTGGGCGCCGTGCTCGTGGAGCTGGCCGGCGTGGTGGGCGTGGGCCTGTGGACCGTCCTGGATCCGGGGATGTTCGCCCACGACACCGTGTGGTCCCGGTTCGGCGCGGGCTACGGCTATGTGCCGCTCGTGCTGCCGGTGGTCGGCCTGATCTGGCTGCTGACGCACCGCCCCGCCCGCCCGGCCGAGGCGGGGGCGCTCTGATGCGGGTCTGGAACAGCCTGGACGAGGTCCCCACGGACCTGCCGCGCACCGTGGTCACCCTGGGCAACTTCGACGGCGTGCACCGCGGCCACCGGGAGGTGCTGCGCCGGGTCGTCGAGCTGGCGCGGGCCCGCGACGCCCTGGCCGTGGCCGTGACCTTCACCCCGCACCCGCGCGCCGTGCACCAGCCCGAGGTGCCCCACGTGGACATCATCAGCCCCGAGCAGCGGGTCGTCCTCCTGGAGGAGGCGGGTCTGGACGCGGTGCTCCTGCAGCGGTACACCCTCGAGTTCGCGGACCAGTCCCCGGAGGAGTTCGTCCGCGGCATGCTCGTGCACGGGCTGCATGCCGCCGTCGTGGTCGTGGGGCACGACGTGCGCTTCGGCCGGGGCAACACCGGCGACGTCGCGGAGATGGTGCGCCTGGGGGCCCGCTACGGCTTCGAGGTCGAGGCCGTCGAGGAGTTCCCCGCCGAGCACGGGGCCGAGCCGGAGCGCCGTTGCTCCTCGACGTGGGTGCGCGAGGCCCTGGCCGCGGGCGACGTCGCTCAGGCCGCGGCCGTGCTCGGCCGGCACCACGTGCTCGCCGGCGAGGTGGTGCACGGGTTCGCGCGCGGCCGCGAGCTCGGCTTCCCCACGGCGAACCTCGAGACGGATGTGCAGGGCATGATCCCGGCCGACGGCGTCTACGCCGGTTGGGTGCACGACGCGCACGGCGGCGTGTGGCCGGCCGCGATCTCCATCGGCTCGAACCCCACGTTCGAGGACGTCTCCCGCGTGGTGGAGGCGCACGTGATCGACCGCCATGACGAGCGGGTGGAGGACTTCGACCTGTACGGCCAGCACATCGAGGTCGAGTTCGTGGCCCGGCTGCGCGGGATGGTCGCCTACGAGGGCGTCGAGAAGCTCGTGGCGCAGATCACGCAGGACGTGGACGAGGCCCGGGCGATCCTGGCCACGACCCCCTCCGACCGGTGAGCGCCCCGGAGCCGGGCGCTCCCCCCGCTGTGCCGAACCTGCCGGGGCGCCCGGCCCGGGCCCGTCGGGCCGGGCCCAACCCCTTCGAGACCGGCGGGGAGCACTACGACGCCGTCCGCCCCTCCTACCCGGCCGCCGTGGTGGACCGCGTCCTGGCGGGCATCGCCGACGGCGCGGAGGTGGTGGAGCTCGGGGCCGGGACGGGACTGTTCACCCGGCTGCTCGCGGCCCGCCCGGCGGACCGGGTGCGGACGGTGACGGCCCTCGAGCCGTCGGCGTCGATGCGCGCCGTCCTGGAACGCGAGGTCGCGGCCGGCACGGGCGGGCGGGTGCGCGCCGTGCCGGGCACGGGCGAGGCCACGGGCCTGCCGGCGGCGAGCGCCGACGCCGTGGTGGCGGCCCAGGCATGGCACTGGATGGACCCGGCCGCGGCGAGCGCGGAGGCCGCACGGGTGCTGCGCCCGGGTGGGCGCCTGGCCGCGGTGTGGAACCAGCTCGACACGGCGGTGCCGTGGGTGCACCGTCTCACCCGGATCATGCACGCCGGGGACGTGCACGCCGCCCGGCCGGAGCAGCGCCGGTTCGCCGCCCCGTTCGGGGCGGAGGAGCACGCGCGCTGGGCGTGGACGCAGCCCATGACCGCGGCGGGGCTGCACGGACTCATGGCCTCGCGCTCGTACTGGCTGCGCGCGGACGAGCGGATCCGGTCCCGGATGACGGCCAACCTCGACTGGTACCTGCACGAGCACCTGGGCCATGCGGCGGACGCGGTCCTGCAGGTGCCCTACGTGACGGTGGCCTGGTGGGCGGCGCCGGTCAGGGGCGGGCGCCCACGGTGACCGGGACCGTCCGGGCGATCCCGGCCCGCCGCGCCTGCCAGAGCAGCAGCGCCGTGGCCACCGCGACCACCGCCACCGAGAGCAGCGTGGCCGCCGGGGAGCCGGCGGTCTCCGCGCCCACGTAGCTGTCCTCGACGGTGCCCACGAGCGTGCCGACGGCGATGATCACCACGTTGTTGACCACGTGGAGGGCGACGGCGGCCTCGAGCCCGCCCGTGCGCCACGTGAGCAGGACGGCGGCGACGGCGAACGCGGCGAGGTCCAGCAGGATCCACGGGTCGAGCGAGCCGTGGGCGAGCGAGAAGGTCGCCGCCGAGAGCACCGCGGTGACCGCGGCGGCCACGACCGGCCGGCGGATCCACGTGCCGACGGCCAGCAGCAGCCACCCGCGGAACAGGTACTCCTCGCCCGCGGCCTGGAACGGGGTGAGCACGAACGCCATGACGAGCAGCCAGACCCAGTCCTGCGCGCGCGGGGCCGTGGGGGCGCCGTCGAGGGCCCACGCGCCCAGCACGTAGGCGAGGAACAGCGGCGTCAGCACGACGACGCAGCGCGCCAGCCAGCGCCAGCGCACGCGGCCCTCGACCGAGTGGACGAAGCGGGCGGCGACGGGGTGGCCCAGCGCCACGGCCAGCAGCGCGACCCCGATCAGCGCGGCGAGCAGGAGGTTGTTCAGCAGCACCATGGGCGCGGAGTACAGGTCGAGGTCGGTCACGTCCGTCGGGTCGGCCGCGCCGAGCAGCGCGGGCCCGGACGTGGCGATCAGGGCGAGAGCGCCCAGCACGCCCCCGAGCACGAGGAGGCCCACCAGGCCGGCCAGCACGAGGCCGAAGGACGCGAGCGGGTTCCACCATCGGGCCCGCGGCGTGCGCAGCAGCGCGGGGTAGCCGTGGCCGATCAGCGGCAGATCCAGGGGCGGCGCGGGCGGCCGGAGGGGGAACGACGACGGGGCCGGGGAGTGGGGGACCGGTGGGGTGCTCACCGGGCCAGGGTAGGCGATGCGGTAGACTCGACCCTCGGCCTCCCTGCAGTCCGCGGTGGGGTGGGCCCCGCGTCGTCCGCCCCGGCGGGGCGCGGCCCGTGTTCGCGGTACCGAAGTGAAGGAGGCCCACCATGGCCCTGGATCCCGCTGTCAAGCAGCAGATCATCAAGGAGTACGCCACCCACGAGGGCGACACCGGTTCCCCCGAGGTGCAGATCGCGGTCCTGTCCCGCCGCATCAAGGACCTGACCGAGCACCTCAAGGAGCACAAGCACGACCACCACACCCGTCGCGGCCTGATGGCCCTGGTCGGTCGCCGTCGTCGCATGCTCGGCTACCTGCAGAAGGTCGACATCGAGCGCTACCGCGCGCTGATCGAGCGCCTCGGCCTGCGCAAGTGACCTGAGGAGGCGGCGCCGGAGCCCGCGGGAGACCCGCGAGCGCCGGCGCCGCCTTTCGTCTGCCCCCGGACGCACGTAGTGTGTCCCGGGGGAGAGATCGCCGCAGCCTGCGGCACTCCGGCGCGCCATGGCGCGCATCCCCGCATCATCGACACACCCGACGGCTCCGCGCCCATCGCTCGCGGTCCTCGACAGTGGCTCCCGGACCCCGCCGCACGGCGGGATGCCGAGGGCCTCGATCGAAGACCAGGGGGACAGGGACGCCTGCGGCGCCGTCCACCTGAAAGGAGGCCCTCATGGAGGGTCCTGAGATCACCTTCGCCGAGGCCGTCATCGACAACGGCTCGTACGGCAAGCGCACCGTCCGCTTCGAGACCGGGCGCCTCGCCCAGCAGGCCGCCGGCGCCGCCATGGTCTACATCGACGAGGAGACGTCGATGCTGTCCGCCACCACCGTCGGCAAGTCGCCCCGCGAGGGCTTCGACTTCTTCCCGCTGACCGTGGACGTCGAGGAGCGCATGTACGCCGCGGGCCGCATCCCCGGCTCGTTCTTCCGCCGCGAGGGCCGCCCGTCCACGGACGCGATCCTCACCTGCCGCCTGATCGACCGCCCGCTGCGCCCGGCGTTCGTCAAGGGCATCCGCAACGAGGTCCAGGTCGTCGTGACCGTCACCTCGATCGCCCCGGACGAGATCTACGACACGGTGGCCATCAACGCCGCCTCCCTGTCCACGCAGCTGTCCGGCCTGCCGTTCTCCGGTCCCATCGGCGGCGTGCGCATGGCCCTCATGGACGACGGCTCCGGCACGCGCCAGTGGGTCGCGTTCCCGAAGCACTCCCAGCTCGAGGGCGCCGTGTTCAACATGGCCGTGGCCGGCCGTGTGGTGGGCGACGACGTCGCCATCATGATGGTCGAGGCCGAGGCGACCCCGGACTCCTGGACCCTGGTCAAGGAGCGCGGCGCGCAGGCGCCCACCGAGGAGATCGTGGCCGAGGGCCTCGAGGCCGCCAAGCCCTTCATCCGCGCCCTGTGCGAGGCCCAGGCCGACCTGGTCAAGCGCGCCGGCAAGGACCCGGTGGACGTCCCCGTGTTCCAGGACTACCAGGACGACGCCTACGCCGCCGTCGAGAAGCTCGCCACGGACCGCCTGACCGAGATCTTCTCCATCGGCGACAAGCAGGAGCGCGAGTCGGCCTCGGACGCCTACCTGCTCGAGGTGCTCGAGGAGCTCGCCGGCGAGGGCAAGGACTTCGCCGAGCGCAAGGGCGAGATCGCCAAGGCCTACGGCTCCCTCACCAAGCAGATCGTGCGCCGCCGCATCCTCACCGACCAGGTGCGCATCGACGGCCGCGGCCTGACGGACATCCGCAAGCTGACCGCGGAGGTGGAGGTCCTGCCCCGCGTGCACGGCTCCGCCATCTTCGAGCGCGGCGAGACCCAGATCATGGGCGTCACCACGCTGAACATGCTCAAGATGGAGCAGCAGATCGACTCGTTGGCGCCGGAGACGGCCAAGCGGTACATGCACCACTACAACTTCCCGCCGTACTCCACCGGCGAGACCGGCCGCGTGGGCTCCCCGAAGCGCCGCGAGATCGGCCACGGCGCCCTCGCCGAGCGCGCCCTCGTGCCCGTGCTGCCGGCCCGCGAGGAGTTCCCCTACGCGATCCGCCAGGTCTCCGAGGCCCTCGGCTCCAACGGCTCGACGTCGATGGGCTCCGTCTGCGCCTCCACCCTGTCCCTGCTGAACGCGGGCGTGCCGCTGCGTGCGCCCGTGGCCGGCATCGCCATGGGCCTGGTCTCCGCCGAGGTGGACGGCCAGACCCAGTACGCGGCCCTGACCGACATCCTCGGCGCCGAGGACGCGTTCGGCGACATGGACTTCAAGGTGGCCGGCACCGCGGAGTTCGTCACCGCGATCCAGCTGGACACCAAGCTGGACGGCATCCCGGCCTCCGTGCTGGCCGCCGCCCTGACGCAGGCCCGCGAGGCGCGCCTGCACATCCTGTCCGTGCTGAACGCCGCCATCGACGCCCCGGACGAGATGGCCCCCACCGCCCCGCGGATCATCTCCGTGCGCATCCCGGTGGACAAGATCGGCGCGGTCATCGGCCCCAAGGGCGCCATGATCAACCAGATCCAGGACGACACGGGCGCGGACATCACCATCGAGGACGACGGCACCGTGCTGATCGGCGCCACCGACGGCGCCTCGGCCGAGGCCGCGCGCTCCGCGGTGAACGCGATCGCCAACCCGCAGGTCCCCGAGGTCGGTGAGCGCTACCTCGGCACCGTGGTGAAGCTGACCACGTTCGGCGGGTTCGTCTCGCTCACCCCGGGCAAGGACGGCCTGTTGCACATCTCCGAGCTGCGCAAGCTCAACGAGGGCAAGCGCGTGGACGACGTCGAGGACGTGCTCGGCGTGGGCCAGAAGGTCCAGGTCGAGATCACCAAGATCGACGACCGCGGCAAGCTGTCCCTCTCCCCGGTGGTGGCGGAGTCCGACGCCCTGGCCGAGACCGCGGACGCGATCGAGTCCTCGCAGATCGAGGCCTGATCCGCCCCGCCCGGCCCGGTGACCACGACGGCGCCGCACCCTCCCCGCGAGTGGTGCGGCGCCGTCGTCGCGCATGGGCGAGAATGGCCGTCATGAGTGTTCACCGTGAGATCCCCCTGGACTTCGACGGCGTGCTGGCGGACGAGGGCAACGGTTCCGTGGTGCGCCGCTCCGTGCTGCCCGGCGGCGTCCGCGTGCTCACCGAGGCCATGCCGGACCAGCGCTCGGTGACCATCGGCTACTGGGTGGCCGTCGGGTCCCGTGACGAGTCGCCCGAGGGCTACGGCGCCACGCACTTCCTCGAGCACCTGCTCTTCAAGGGCACTCCCACGCGCACCGCGATGGACATCGCGGCCGCCTTCGACCGCGTGGGCGGGGAGTCCAACGCCGGCACGGCCAAGGAGTCCACCGTCTACCACGCCCGCGTGCTGGACGAGGACCTGCCGATGGCCGTGGAGGTCCTCACGGACATGCTCACCTCCTCCCTGATCGACCCGGACGAGCTCGAGACCGAGCGCGGCGTGATCCTCGAGGAGCTCGCCATGGACGCGGACGACCCCGTGGACGTGGCCCACGAGAAGCTCGCCGAGGTCATGCTGGACGGCCACCCCCTCGGCCGGCCGATCGGCGGCACGCCCGAGACGATCCGGGCCGTCACCCGCGACCATGTGGTGGGGCACTACACGCACTGGTACCGCCCGGACGAGCTCGTCGTCACCGCCGCCGGCCACCTCGACCACGACGAGGTCTGCCGCCTCGTCCTCGCCGCCCTGCGCGCCTCGGGCTGGGAGCTCACCCAGGGGGCCCTGCCCGCCCCGCGTCGTGCCGTGGACACCGCCGGGGCCGCGGCCTCGCGGGTGCGGACCGGCACGCACACCGTCACCAAGGCGGTCGAGCAGGCCAACGTCCTCGTCGGCGGCCGCTCGCTGTCCACCACGGACCCGGACCGCTTCGCCCTGGGCGTCATGCAGTCCGTCCTGGGCGGGGGCATGTCCTCGCGGCTGTTCCAGGAGATCCGCGAGCGCCGCGGCCTGGCCTACAACACCTACTCGTTCTCCGCCGGGTACTCCGACGCCGGCTACTGGGGCCTGTACGCGGGCTGCCAGCCGGACCGGGTGGACGAGGTGGCCGCGCTGATGGAGGCCGAGCTGGACCGGATGGCCGAGGCCGACGTCACCGGGGAGGAGCTCGCGCGCGCCCACGGGCAGATCTGCGGCGGCACCGTGCTGGGCATGGAGTCCACGGGCGCCCGCATGTCCCGGCTGGGACGGGCCGAGCTGGTCACGGGGGAGTACGTGGACCTGGCGGCCTCCCTCGCCCGGGTCCGCGAGGTCGACGCCGGCCAGGTCCGGGCCGTGGCCGCGCGCCTGGCCGCGGGGGACCGGGCGCGCGTCGTCGTCGCCCCGGCCTGACCTCGGCCACGGCCGCCGGGGCGGGCCGCGTAGGCTGGAGGCCATGACCGAGACCCGCACCCCCTCCGCCGTGTCCGCTCCCGACGACGTCCCGCGCGTCGCGATCCTGGGCGCCCGTGGCCGCATGGGCCGCCACGCGGTGCCCGCGGTGCGAGCGGCCGAGGGGCTGAAGCTCGTGGCCGAGCTCGGCTCGCAGGACCGCCTGGACGCGGTGCTCGACGCCGGCGCCACGCACGTCCTGGACCTCACGGTGCCGGACGCCTCGCCTGAGAACGTGGCCTTCGCCGTGGAGCACGGGCTGCACACCGTGGTCGGCACGTCGGGCTGGGTGCCCGAGCGCCGCGAGCGCCTCGAGGCGCAGCTGGCTGAGCACCCGGGGGTGGGCGTGCTGATCGCCCCGAACTTCTCGGTCGGCTCGGTGCTGGCCTCGGCGTTCGCCGCGCAGGCGGCGCGGTACTTCGAGTCCGTCGAGCTCGTCGAGCTGCACCACCCGGACAAGGTGGACGCCCCGTCGGGCACGGCCGTGCGGACCGCCGAGCTCATCGGCGCGGCCCGGGACGCGGCCGGCGTGCCCATCTCCCCGGACGCCACCGAGCATGACCCGGACGGCGCGCGCGGCGCCGTCGTCCACGGCGTGCACGTGCACGCGGTGCGCCTGCGTGGCCTGGAGGCGCACCAGGAGGTGCTGCTGGGCGGGCCGGGTGAGCAGCTCGTGGTCCGGCACGACGCATTCGACCGCGGCGCCTACATGCCCGGCGTCGTCCTCGGCCTGCGGACCGTGGCCTCCCGCCCGGGTCTGACCTACGGACTGGATGGATACCTGGACCTTGGCTGAGCCCTCCCGCATCCCCGACGACGGCGCCGTGGGCCCGACCGAGCACGCCGCCCGTGCCCGCCGCTCGACCGTGATGAGCAAGGTGTGGGTCGGCTTCGTGTCCCTGCTCGTGCTGCTGTTCGCCGGGTTCGCCCTCAACGCGTCCGTCGCGCTGGTGCGCGCCCCGCAGCCGCTGGCCAAGGCGATCGGCGTGGGCGTCATCCTCGTGGTGCTGGTGACCGTGGCCGTCCTGGCCCGCGAGGTGTGGTTCGGGCGCCAGACCGAACGCCTGGCCGACCAGCTCGAGGCCGAGGGCGGGCTGCCGGAGGACGACCTGCCGCGCTCGCCCGGCGGCCGGATCGACCGGGAGGCCGCCGACGCCCAGTTCGACCTGTACCGCGTGGAGGCCGAGGCCGCACCGCGCGACTGGCGCGCCCGCTACCGCCTCGCCCTGGCCTACGACGCCTCGGGCGACCGCCGCCGCGCCCGCGAGGCGGCCCGGGAGGCCGTCCGCCTGCACCGCGCCGGCTGACGCGGCCCACGCCTCGCTCAACGCCCTGCGACGGCCCGTTCCCCACCCGCCCGGGAGAGCCGGGCCATCACGGCTTCGAGCGGACCCCGTCGGCCGCTGAGCTCGGCGGCCAGCCCGGCCGCGAGGCTCAGCACGACGAGGGCGGCGAGCAGTGCCCCGTCGGCCGGGTCGAGTCCGGTCGCGTCCACGAGCGCGAGCACCACGAGGTGCCCCACGTAGAGCGTGAGCGGGATGCGCCCCGCACCCACGAGCGGGCGCAGCGCGGCGTGCCCGACCAGCGGCCGGGCCAGCAGGCAGGCGCCCAGCACGGCGCAGGCCCAGCCCGCCGCAAACACGGCGGCCACCACGGACCCGGAGTGCGGGGTCGGCAGGGCGAGCCACAGCGGATCCGGGATCAGCAGCGCGAGCCGCGGCTCGCCCGTGCGCAGCGTGAGCGCCGTCTCGACCGGGTCCGTGCCGATCGCCGCGGCGACCCGCCCGACCGTGCCCGGAGCCCGCAGCACCGCCGCACCGACGACGCCGGCCGCCGCCCACGCCGCGGCCCCGCCGCCGAGGATCCCGGCGGCCACGCGGGGCCGGTCCAGCGGCAGCCGCCCCAGGGCCAGCCCCAGCACGAGGAACGCGCCCCAGGACAGGACGGGGTAGTAGCCCGTGAGCGTCAGATCGGCCAGCAGCAGCCCGGGACGCAGCAGGTCCGCGGGGCCGGGGGAGAGCCAGAGCCGCCCGCCCACGAAGAACTCCTGGCGCCCCACGACGGCCTGCACGGCCGCGACCACCGCGAACACCAGCACCGGCCCGAGCACGAGCCACGCCCCCGCGATCACCCCCAGGGTGCGGGCACGCAGGCCCAGCAGGGGCAGCGCGAGCAGGAAGAGCAGGGCGTAGTGGCACAGGATGACGGCCACGGGGACCCCGAGCGTCCCGCACGCGAGCCCGAGCACGAACAGCAGGCCCGCGCGTCGGGCGATCCGGCGGCGCAGCGTCGCGCGCCGGGCCCCCGTGGCCGGCGTCGCGCCCCCCGTGGACAGGGCCAGCCCGACGCCGGCCAGCAGGACGAACAGCACCGAGGCGCGTCCGGCGAAGGACAGGAACGCCGGGTGCGGCGCCCCGTCCGCCGTCGCCGGGTCGAGGACGTGGACGGTGATCATGCCGAGCAGGGCGATTCCGCGGGCCGCGTCGACGCCGGGCAGCCGGCGACGCGCGGGCCGGTCCGGGCGGACGGCGGCGGGGGGCGGGGCGGGACGCAGGGCGGGCTCCTCTCGAGTCGCCGCGCGTCGCGGAGGGGCCACGGACGGCGCGGGCCCCCAGTCTCGCAGGTAGGGTGGGGCCCATGAGTGCCGTCCGTTCCGCCGTCATCCCCTCCGAGCTGCTCTTCGGCACGGTCGTGCCCGCCATGGTCACCCCCATGACGGACGAGGGCGCCGTGGACCTCGAGGCGGCCGCCGCGCTGGCCGAGCACCTGGTGGACCGCGGGGCCGACGGCCTCGTGGTCACCGGCACCACCGGCGAGACCTCCACGCTCACGGACGACGAGAACGTGGCGATGTTCCGCACCGTCGTCGAGGCCGTGGGGGACCGCGCCAGGGTCGTGGCCGGCACCGGCACCAACGACACGGCGCACACCCTCGAGCTGTCCCGCCGCGCGGCCGAGACGGGCGTGGACGGGCTGCTGCTCGTCACCCCGTACTACAACAAGCCCAACCAGGCCGGCATCCGCGCGCACTTCGAGGCCGTGGCCGACGGCGTGGACCTGCCGATCATGCTCTACGACATCCCGGGCCGCTCCGTGATGCCGATCGAGCCCGAGACGATCATCGCGCTCGCGCAGCACCCCAACATCCGTGCGCTCAAGGACGCGAAGGGGGACCTGCAGTCCACCACCACCGTCCTGGCGCACACAGACCTCGACCTCTACTCCGGCGACGACGGCGCGACCCTGCCGCTCATGGCGCTCGGCGCCGTCGGGGTCGTCTCGGTGGCCGCGCACGCGGCCCCCGAGCTGTACCGCCAGCTCGTGGACGCCGTCCACGCCGGCGACCTGGCCGGTGCCCGTGATCACCACTTCGCGCTGGACCCCGTCCAGCGCGGCATCATGACCCACGTCCAGGGCGCGGTGGCCGCGAAGGCCGTCCTCGCCGCCCAGGGCGTCATCCCGTCCGCAGCCGTGCGGCTGCCCCTCGTCCAGGCCACGCCGGACGAGCTCTCCGTCATCCGAGCCGACCTCGCGGAGGCCGGCATCACCTTCTAGAAGGGACCCGTTCCATGACCGCAGGCACCCGCCTGTCCACCCCGCCCAAGCTCAAGCGGGGCACCTGCCGCATCGTCCAGCTGGGCGGCCTCGAGGAGGTCGGCCGCAACATGGTCACCTTCGAGATCGACGGCAAGATCCTCATCGTCGACTGCGGCGTCCTCTTCCCCGAGGAGCACCAGCCCGGCGTCGACCTGATCCTGCCGGACTTCGACTACATCCGGGACCGCGTGGACGACGTCGTCGGCATCGTCCTGACCCACGGCCACGAGGACCACATCGGTGCCGTGCCGTACCTGCTGCGCCTGCGCGACGACATCCCCGTGATCGGCTCCAAGCTGACCCTCGCCCTGATCGAGGCCAAGCTCGAGGAGCACCGGATCAAGCCGCGCACCCGCGTGGTCAAGGAAGACGACATCGTCGAGTTCGGCCCGTTCGAGTGCGAGTTCGTGGCCGTGAACCACTCGATCCCGGACGCGCTCGCCGTCGCCATCCACACGGACGCCGGCACCATCCTGCACACCGGCGACTTCAAGATGGACCAGCTGCCGCTCGACGGCCGCATCACGGACCTGCGCGCCTTCGCCCGTCTCGGCGAGGAGGGCGTGGACCTGTTCATGACCGACTCCACGAACGCCGAGGTCCCGGGGTTCACCACCACGGAGGCGGAGATCGGCCCCACCCTCGAGCGCTACTTCGCCACGGCGAAGCGCCGCATCGTGGTGGCCTCGTTCTCCTCCCACGTGCACCGCGTCCAGCAGGTCCTCGACGCCGCCCACAAGCACGGTCGCAAGGTGGCCTTCGGCGGGCGCTCCATGATCCGCAACATGACCATCGCGGCGAAGCTCGGCTACCTCAACGTGCCGAACGGGATCCTCGTGGACATCCGCAAGGTGGACAAGTACCGCGACGACGAGATCGTGCTCATGGTCACCGGCTCCCAGGGCGAGCCGATGGCGGCCCTGTCCCGCATGGCCAACGGGGACCACCAGGTGCAGCTGGAGGAGGGCGACCTCGTCGTGCTGGCCTCCTCCCTGATCCCGGGCAACGAGAACTCCGTGTTCCGCGTGATCAACGGGCTCATGAAGCTCGGCGCGACCGTGGTGCACAAGGGCATGGCCAAGGTGCACGTCTCCGGCCACGCCTCCGAGGGCGAGCTGCTGTACTGCTACAACATCGTCGAGCCCGAGTTCGTGATGCCGGTGCACGGCGAGACCCGCCACCTGATCGCCAACGGCCGGATCGCGGAGAAGACCGGCGTGCCGGCCGAGAACGTCATCCTGGCCGGCAACGGCACCGTGGTGGACATGACCGACGGCCTCGTGAAGGTCGTCGGCGAGGTGGAGTGCGGCTACGTGTACGTGGACGGCTCCTCCGTGGGCGAGATCTCCGACTCGGACCTCAAGGACCGCCGTGTCCTGGGCGAGGAGGGCTTCATCTCGATCATCACCGTGGTCAACCGGCAGACCGGCACGATCGTGTCCGGCCCGGACGTCCACGCCCGCGGCGTCGCCGAGGACGAGAAGGTGTTCGAGGAGATCAAGCCGAAGATCGTCCGGGCGCTCGAGGAGGCCGTGCAGTCCAGCAAGGACCACACCGCCCACCAGCTCCAGCAGGTGGTCCGCCGGACCGTCGGCACGTGGGTCAACCGCAAGCTGCGCCGCCGCCCGATGATCATCCCGGTGGTCCTGGAGGCCTGACCCCTCCGGGTCGCCATGCCTGCCGTGTCCGCGGTTCGCGGTAGTTTGGTGGGCATGGCGACCCGTACTTCCCCCACGCGTTCGTCGTCCTCCTCCGCCACGTCCCGCTCCGGCTCCGCCGGACGCCGAGGCTCCGGACGGAAGGGGTCGACCGCGACCGTCCCCGAGGCCGACCGGCCCGCCGCGCCCCTGCGCGCCCTGCACACCCTGTGGATGGGGTTGGCCACACCGGTCGGCGCGGGCTTCCGCAAGCTCGGCCCGGACGTGCGCATCGACCGCGAGGAACGCCGTGACGGCACCGGCCTGCTCCTGCTGCTGCTCGCCGCGCTGATCGCGGCCGTGGAGTGGTGGGGCCTGCGCGGCACCGCCGTCGGCCGCGTGGTGCACGGGGTGGTGGGCGGCACCGTCGGGTGGTTCGCCCTCCTGGTGCCGATCGCCCTGCTCGTCGTGGCCGTGCGCTGCTTCCGCCACGCCACGGACCATCGCGCCAACGGGCGCATCATCATCGGCCTGCTCATGGCCACGGTCGCCGGCTCCGGCATCGCCCACCTCGTGGGCGGCGTGCCCTCGGCCGCCGAGGCCTTCGAGGACATGCTCGGCGCCGGGGGCATGGTCGGCTACCTGGCGACGGCGCCGCTGGCCTCCCTGCTGACACCCGTGCCCGTCTGGGTCCTCATGATCCTGCTGGCCTTCTTCTCGGTGCTCGTGCTCACCGCGACGCCCGTCGGCTCGATCCCGCAGCGGATCGCGGGCGGCTACGACTGGCTCACGGGCCAGGACCCCGAGGGTGCCTCCGAGCAGCGGGCCGCCCGCCGTGCCGAGCGGCGCCGGGCCCGGGAGGAGCGCCGCGAGGCCGAGGACCTCGCCACCCCGCTCTCCGTGGATGCGGAGACCGGGCGCACCCACCCGGACCACGACCAGTCCTACCTGGACGGCCCGGCCGCCGGCGCCCACGCCGCCGGGGCCTCCCGCCCCGGCCTGTTCGCGCGCCTGTTCGGCGGGCGCCGGGCACGCGAGGAGCAGGCCGCCGACGCCGCCCCGGAGCACACCGCCGGCACCGCCTACGACTCCCCGGTGATCCACGAGGCCGAGGCCGGCTCCCACGCCGCCCCCGAGGCGGAGACCACCCAGGTCCTGCCCCGGCCCGCCCCCCGGCGAGCCGCTCGCGGGGAGCAGGGCGTGTTCGACGCCGAGCAGGCCGCCGCGGACGCGCGGGACGCGGGCCGGGACGCCTCGGACGACTTCGACCCGTGGGTGGACGAGGACGACGCGCCCGAGGACGCGGACGCCGAGCCGCAGCCGCCCGCCGGAGTGCGCCGGCCCACGGCCGCGGACCGTGCCCTCGAGCAGGTCCGCGAGCATGCCCGCGCCCAGCGCGAGGCCGCCGCCCCGGCCGCCGCGCGCCAGGAGGGGGACGCGGGGGAGGACACCCCGTTCGCCCTGGACGACGCCCCAGGTCAGGGCTCCGGGGCCGCCGTGCCGTCGTCGTCCTCCGCCGTGCCCGCCAGCACCCCCGCGCCGGTGCCGCCGGTGACCGCCGAGCCGGCCCGCGGCACCCAGTCCGAGCTGGGCGGGGACGTGTCCTACACGCTGCCGCAGTCGGCCCTGCTCCCGGCCGGGCCCCAGCCGAAGGAGCGCTCCGAGGCCAACGACCGGGTTGTCGCCGCGCTGACCACCACGTTCACCGAGTTCAAGGTGGACGCCCAGGTCACTGGGTTCTCCCGCGGGCCGACGGTGACGCGCTACGAGGTCGAGGTCGCCCCCGGCACCAAGGTGGAGAAGGTGACGGCGCTGGAGAAGAACATCGCGTACGCGGTGGCCTCCTCGGACGTGCGGATCCTCAGCCCCATCCCGGGCAAGCGCGCGATCGGCATCGAGATCCCCAACACGGACAAGGAGGTCGTGGCCCTCGGCGACGTCCTGCGCTCGCAGGCCGCCCAGCGCACCGACCACCCGATGGTGATGGGCGTCGGCAAGGACGTGGAGGGCGGCTACGTGGTGGCCAACCTCGCGAAGATGCCCCACATGCTCGTGGCGGGCGCCACCGGCGCCGGCAAGTCCTCGTTCGTGAACTCGATGATCACCTCGATCCTCATGCGCTCCACCCCGGACGAGGTGCGCATGGTGATGGTGGACCCCAAGCGCGTCGAGCTCACCGCGTACGAGGGCGTGCCCCACCTGGTCACCCCGATCATCACGAGCCCGAAGAAGGCGGCCGAGGCGCTGCAGTGGGTCGTCAAGGAGATGGACACCCGCTACGACGACCTCGCGGCGTTCGGCTACAAGCACGTGGACGACTTCAACAAGGCCGTCCGGGCCGGCCAGGTGAAGCTGCCGCCGGACTCCAAGCGCGTGCTGCGCCCGTACCCGTACCTGCTGGTCATCGTGGATGAGCTCGCGGACCTGATGATGGTCGCCCCGCGCGACGTCGAGGACGCGATCGTGCGCATCACCCAGCTGGCCCGTGCGGCCGGCATCCACCTCGTGCTCGCCACGCAGCGGCCGTCCGTGGACGTGGTCACGGGCCTGATCAAGGCCAACGTGCCCTCGCGCATGGCGTTCGCGACGTCGTCGGTCACGGACTCGCGCGTGGTCCTGGACCAGCCCGGCGCGGAGAAGCTGCTCGGCCAGGGCGACGCGCTGTTCCTGCCGATGGGCAAGTCCAAGCCCATGCGCGTGCAGGGGGCGTGGGTCAACGAGTCCGAGATCCACGCCGTCGTGGAGCACGTGAAGTCGCAGATGCAGGTCCAGTACCGCGAGGACGTGATCCCCGAGAAGACCGAGAAGGTCATCGACGAGGACATCGGCGACGATCTGGACCTGCTCCTGCAGGCCGTCGAACTCGTGGTCACCACGCAGTTCGGCTCCACGTCCATGCTGCAGCGCAAGCTGCGGGTGGGCTTCGCGAAGGCCGGCCGCCTCATGGACCTCATGGAGTCCCGCGGCGTCGTGGGCCCCTCCGAGGGCTCCAAGGCCCGCGACGTGCTGGTCAAGCCCGACGACCTCGCGGACGTGCTCGCCACCATCTCCGGAGACACCCCGCCCTCGGCCACCTCCGGCGACGGCGACGCCTCGGCGTCGGCCGGTCCGCGCGACCTGGTGCAGGAGGATCTGGACTCGCGCCCGGCCGCCGTGGACTGGAACGATGAGGACGACGACGAGGGATCGGAGGACGCGTGGCAGCTGACGGGCAGATGAGCACGGCGGGTGGGGCGCAGCACGTGTCCGCCTGGAACCTGCCGAACATCCTGACCTCGGTGCGCATCCTGATGGTGCCCTTCTTCGCCTGGGCGCTGTGGGCCGGCGGGCCGTGGGGCGGCGACTCGCTCGTCGCCCGCTGGGTCGCGCTGGCGCTGTTCGCGGCGGCCATGTACACCGACAAGCTCGACGGGGACATCGCCCGCGCCCGCGGGTTGATCACCGACTTCGGCAAGATCGCGGACCCCATCGCGGACAAGCTGCTCACGGGCACGGCCCTCGTGCTGTTCTCCCTGCTGGGCGAGCTGTGGTGGTGGGTGACCATCGTGATCCTGGTGCGTGAATGGGGCATCACCCTGATGCGCTTCGTGGTGATCCGCTACGGCGTGATGCCGGCCGGCCGCGGCGGCAAGCTCAAGACCGTGCTGCAGACCGTGGGCATCGGCCTGCTGCTCCTGCCCCTGGCCCCGCTCGTGGGCGGCTGGTGGCCGTGGGCCGGATGGGTGGTCATCGGGGCCGCCACCGTGCTGACGGTGCTGACCGGTCTGGAGTACGTCAAGGACGCGTGGGTCCTGCGGCGGGACGCGCTCGCCGCCCAGCGGGGGGCCTGAGGCGATGACCATGGCGGCGGCCCGGGACGTGGTGCACGCGCTCGCGGACGCGGGCCTCACGGTGGCGACGGGGGAGTCCCTCACCGCCGGTCTGGTGGCCGCGCGCCTGGCCGACGTCCCCGGGGCGTCGGCCGTGCTGCACGGGGGCGTGGTGGCCTACCAGAACGCCGTGAAGACCGGCCTGCTGGGTGTGCCGGAGGACCTGCTCGCGCGGGTCGGGGCGGTGGACGCGGACGTGGCCCGGCGGATGGCCCTCGGCGCCCGGGCGGCCCTGGGCGCCGACGTCGGTGTGGCCACCACGGGCGTCGCCGGGCCCGAGCCGCACCAGGGCCAGCCGGTGGGCACCGTGTGGCTCGGCCTGGCCGTGCCCGACGCGGACGCGAGCGCGCTGGACGTGTTCGGCGGCGAGCGCGACGGCGCGGCCACCGCGATCCTCCTCCGGCTCGACGGCGACCGGGCCGCGATCCGGGAGGCCACCGTCGCCGCGGCGCTGCAGGCCCTGACGCGCCTGCTCGCCGGCCGCGGCCACTGAGGCTGCATGGGGGCGCCGACCGACCCGCCTCGGCGCCCCGTCCCTGGTGCCGGCCCGCCCCGCCGCGTAGGTTCGGCGCGATGGAGACCGCATCGCCTCCCACCCCGCCCGAGCATGCGCCGCAGGACGGCGACGACGCCCCGGGCCCCCGCGTCATCGGCCTCGTGGCCGACCCGGGCACCCCGTGGGCCCTCGTGCGCCGCATCGCCGGGGATGTCGAGGACCGGCTCGACGACCGCCTGCCGCAGCCCGGCGGCTGGCGGGTCGAGACACGGCAGGAGTCGCTGCCGGTCGGTGCGACCGGGGGCATGGTCCTGGAGGAGCCGGTCCGCTCACTCGCGGACGGGCAGGGATGGGACACGGTGGTCGCCGTCGTCGACCTGCCCCGGTTCGACGACCGGCGCGGCGTGGTGGCGGACGTCGTGCCGCAGCTGCGGGTCGGCGTCGTGTGCGTCCCGGCGCTGGGGGTCATCACCCCGGCCCGCCGGCTGCGGGAGACGGTGCTGCGGATCGTCGAGCACATCGACACCGCCCCGCACGTGGACCCGCCGGACGGGGAGCTGGACGTGCAGTCCTCCGACGAGTCCGGCGAGGTGGAGGAGGACGGCGGCCGGTCCCCGGCGGACGAGCCTCCCGAGCCCGACACGGCCGCGCTGCGGGGCATCGCCCCACTGGGCGACGTCGACGCGGACGTGACCACGACCACCGGGATGGGCGGCGGGTCCCGGCGCACGTCCACGGTGTACGTGAAGGGCTGGACGGGCACGCTGCGCCTGCTGGCCGGGATGGTGATGGCCAACCGGCCGCTGCTCATGCCGCGGGACATGACGTTCACGATCGCCTCGGCCAGCGCGGCCGGTGCCTACGGCGTGTTCTTCGGCTCCATCTGGGTGCTCTCCAGCGTGATGTCTCCGGGGCGGCTCGCGGCGGTCAGCGTGCTGTCCGTGGTGTTGCTGGTGGCGTGGCTGGTCACCACGAACGGTCTGTGGACGCACGGTGCGGCCCACCGGCACAGCTCGCGACTGGACAACCTCTCCACCGTGCTCACCGTGGGCCTGGCCTGCACCGTCGTCTACGTGCTGCTCTTCGTGACGCTGCTGCTGGTCGCGCTCATGATCATCCCCGTGGAGTATCTGGGGGAGGAGCTCGAGCAGCCCAGCGGTGTGGGCGACTACGTCCGGCTCGTGTGGCTGGCGGCGTCGATGGGCACGATGGCCGGGGCCGTCGGATCGAGCCTGGACGACTCCGAGCGCATCCGGAACGCCACGTACTCCCTGCGGGAACGGCATCGGCGCTCGGAGCGGCACGGGGGCGACGGGGCCGCGGAACGCCCGAGGGAGGGGGAGGCCGTGCCTCGGGAATGAACGCGACCCCGCCCGACGTTGAATGTAATGAGTCAAGAAGAGTGCCTCGCGGGATCAGGCCCGCGGCCCGGTGCCTTCAGGAAAAGTCCAGGAGCAGGCGATAGACATGATGCGACATCCCGTCCATTCCCACGGAATCACGCGCTGGGTCGATGACCAGCCCCGTCCCCGCGCGGCCGCCCCCGACATCAAGGAGCGCAGCATGCCCCTCCTCCGCCACGAGATCGGCGACGTCCTGCGCGACGTCCGGCAGCTCCAGGGCCGCACCCTGCGCGAGGTCTCGCACGATGCCCGTGTCTCGCTCGGCTACCTGTCGGAGGTGGAGCGCGGCCAGAAGGAGGCCTCCTCCGAGCTGCTGGCCTCGATCTGCCAGGCGCTGGACATCCCGCTGTCCTACCTGCTGCGGGAGGTCTCGGACCGGCTCGTGGAGCAGGAGGGCATGGTCGTCCCGGACACCCTGCCGGACGACCTCACGGACCCCAGCCTGGGCTCGCTGGCCGGCCGCTGACCCCGCCACACCCACGGCGCGGGCGCCCCGTCTCGGGGCGCCCGCGCCGTCTGCGTCCCCGTCCCTGACCCCGCGACCGACCACAGAGAGGACCGCCCGTGCGCGAGAGCGAGTTCCGCCGGCTGATGGACGAGGAGTTCGGCCCCGCCCGGGCCGGCCTCGTGGCCGACTCCCTGCACCTGCCCGGCCTGGACACCACCGCGACGGCGGCGCTCGCCGCCGGCGTGGACCCGCGGCGGGTCTGGCTGGCGGTCTGCGACCTGCATGAGATCCCGCAGGAGCGGCGTCTCGGTCGGGACGTGCCGCCGAAACGCTGACGCCGCGACGCGCTGGCGGGGCACTGCCCCTGTTCGAACACGTGTTCGAAGAATGCGGTAGAGTCCTGCACAGCAGTGCGACGGGGTGATCTCGTGCACAGGCGGGGCCGGCCACGCTTATCGTGTCCGCCGCCCCCCGTAGATTCACGGACATGACCGAGGCGGGCGCTCCAGCGTCCGCGGCAGCACCACCAGAGCTAGGGGTGAAGGATGAGCAAGGTGACGGATCGCGAGAAGGCCCTCGAGGCCGCTCTCGCCCAGATCGACAAGCAGTTCGGCAAGGGTTCCGTCATGCGGCTGGGGGACCAGACCCAGGCACCCGTCGAGGTCATCCCCACGGGCTCGGTGGCCATGGACGTGGCCCTGGGCATCGGCGGCCTGCCGCGCGGCCGCGTGGTGGAGATCTACGGCCCGGAGTCCTCGGGCAAGACCACCCTGGCCCTGCACGCGGTGGCCAACGCGCAGCGCAACGGCGGCATCGCGGCCTTCATCGACGCGGAGCACGCCCTGGACCCGGTCTACGCCCGCCAGCTCGGGGTGGACACGGACGCCCTGCTGGTCAGCCAGCCGGACACCGGCGAGCAGGCCCTGGAGATCATGGACATGCTCGTCTCCTCGGGCACCCTGGACATCGTCGTCATCGACTCCGTGGCCGCGCTGACCCCGCGCGCCGAGATCGAGGGCGAGATGGGCGACTCCCACGTCGGCCTGCAGGCCCGCCTCATGTCCCAGGCGCTGCGCAAGGTGACCGGCCGCCTGCACCAGACCAAGACCACGGCCATCTTCATCAACCAGCTGCGCGAGAAGATCGGCGTGTTCTTCGGCTCCCCGGAGACCACCACGGGCGGCAAGGCGCTCAAGTTCTATGCGTCCGTGCGCATCGACGTCCGCCGCATCGAGACCCTCAAGGAGGCCGGCAACCCCGTCGGCAACCGCACCCGCGTGAAGATCGTCAAGAACAAGATGGCCCCGCCCTTCAAGCAGGCCGAGTTCGACATCCTCTACGGGGTCGGCATCTCCCGCGAGGGCGGCCTGATCGACATGGGTGTCGAGGAGGGCATCGTCAAGAAGTCCGGCGCGTGGTTCACCTATGACGGGGACCAGCTCGGGCAGGGCAAGGAGAACGCCCGTCGCTTCCTCAAGGACAACCCGGACCTCGCCAACGAGATCGAGGAGCGCATCCTCACGAAGCTCGGCATCGGCGTGGCCCCGGAGGCCGAGGACGACGAGGCCCCGGCCCTGACCGCGGTTCCGGGGGACACCGCGGCCGGATGACCCGATCGCGCCGGAACGTCGGAGGCGGGGCCGCCCACCGGTCGGAGACGACCGGCCGGAGCGGCTCCGCTCCCGGTGCGTCCGCGTTCGACGACGCCCGGGACTCGGACGTGGGCCGGATGTGGCTCGATCTGGCCGGCGCACCGGAGCCGACGTCGTCCGACGCGGACGCCACGGAGGCCGCGCGGAACGCCGTGCCCGCGCACGATGCCGGGACCCCCGCGGGGGACGTCCCGGATCCCGCCCCCGGCGTGGCACCGGATCTCGGGGCCCTGCTGACTCGCGCGAGCGACCTGCCCAGCCCCGCGCCCGGCGCCGGGCCCCGGACGCTGCCCTGGTCCGGGCGCGAGGACACCCGGGAGGACACCGAGCGCCGGGGCCGGAAGCGGGCCACCACCACGCCCTCGCGGCGTGGCCGCCCGCGCGACGAGGGCCGCCCGGCCGTGGATCCCCGCCCCGCCGTCGAGACCGACCGCCCCCGACGTCGCCCCGGCCCGGCGCCCCTGCCCACCGCACCGCGTGAGCGCGAGGAGGCCGCACGCGAGGTCGTCCTGCGCCAGCTCGCCCTGGGCCCCCGCTCCCGCGGCCAGCTCGAACGCAAGCTCGCCGAGCGCCAGGCCGAGCCCGAGCTGATCGAGCGCGTCCTCGACCGCTTCGAGGAGGTGCGCCTCGTGGATGACGCCGCCTTCGCCGAGGTCTGGGTCCGCAGCCGTCACCGAAGCAAGGGCCTGGCGCGCCGTGCCCTCGGGCACGAGCTCCAGCAGAAGGGCGTGGACCGGGAGATCGCCGCCGAGGCGCTGGAGGCCATCGACGGCGAGGACGAACGGGCCGCCGCCCTCGACCTCGTGCGCCGACGGCTGCGGGGCCGCACCGTCCCCGGCGGTGCCTCGCCGGAGGCCCGGGCTGAGCGGGACAAGGTGACCCGCCGCCTCGTCGGCATGCTGGGACGCAAGGGCTACGGCGGCGGCCTCGCGTTCGCCGTCGTGAAGGAGGTCCTCGCCGAGCACGAGGAGTGAGCGGATCCGGGCCGCGCCCGGAGTTCCTAGAATGGTGCGGTGACTCTGACGGACCCCACCCCCGCGCACCACCCCGCTCGCGCAGGACGGCGCCGCCGCGCGCCCGCACGAGGGTCTGACCTATGAGGTCCGCACCTTCGGCTGCCAGATGAACGTGCACGACTCCGAGCGCATCTCCGGCCTGCTCGAGTCCACCGGCTACGCCCCGGTCGCCGAGGACGCCCAGGCCGACCTCGTGGTCTTCAACACGTGCGCGGTCCGCGAGAACGCGGACAACCGCCTGTACGGCAACCTCGGCAACCTGCGCGCGGTGAAGGACGCGCACCCGGGCATGCAGATCGCCGTCGGCGGGTGCCTCGCCCAGAAGGACCAGGCCGCCATCCAGCGCAGGGCCCCGTGGGTGGACGTCGTCTTCGGAACCCACAACATCGGCTCCCTGCCCGTGCTGCTGGAGCGCTCGCGCCACAACGCCGAGGCCGAGATCGAGATCCTCGAGTCGCTCGAGGTGTTCCCCTCCACCCTGCCCACCAAGCGCGACTCCACCCACTCCGGCTGGGTGTCCATCTCCGTGGGCTGCAACAACACGTGCACGTTCTGCATCGTCCCGTCGCTGCGCGGCAAGGAGAAGGACCGCCGCCCCGGGGAGATCCTCGCCGAGGTGCAGGCGCTCGTCGACGCCGGCGCCGTCGAGGTCACGCTGCTGGGCCAGAACGTGAACACCTACGGCGTCGAGTTCGGCGACCGCGGCGCGTTCGCCAAGCTGCTGCGCGCGTGCGGGGAGATCGAGGGCCTCGAACGCGTCCGCTTCACCAGCCCCCACCCGGCCGCGTTCACGGACGACGTCATCGACGCGATGGCCGAGACCCCCAACGTCATGCCGCAGCTGCACATGCCCCTGCAGTCGGGCTCGGACAAGGTGCTCAAGGACATGCGCCGCTCCTACCGGTCCGCGAAGTTCCTGCGGATCCTGGAGAAGGTGCGCGAGCGCATCCCGCACGCCGCCATCACCACGGACATCATCGTCGGCTTCCCCGGGGAGACCGAGGAGGACTTCGCCGAGACGATGCGCGTGGTCGAGGCCTCCCGCTTCTCCTCCGCGTTCACCTTCCAGTACTCCATCCGCCCCGGGACCCCCGCCGGGGAGATGGACCACCAGGTGCCCAAGGCCGTCGTCCAGGAGCGCTTCGAGCGCCTCGTGGCCCTGCAGGACCGGATCTCGGCCGAGGAGATGGCCACGCTCGTCGGCACCCGCCAGGAGCTGCTCGTCACCGCCGACTCCGGCTCCAAGGCCGCGGAGCGCGGCCGCCTGTCCGGGCGCGCACCCGACAACCGGCTCGTGCACTTCTCCGTGCCCGCCGGCGCCGAGACCCCCCGCCCCGGCGACTTCGTCACCGTGACGGTCACCGAGGCCCACCCGTTCTTCGCCGTCGCCGACCCGACCGCACAGGACTACGTCCTGCGCCGCTCCCGCGCCGGCGATGCGTGGGACCGCGCCCAGGCCGAATCGTGCGGCGCGCCGGCCCCCGGCACGGCGGGCGGCTCCGGTGCCACGAGCCTCGGCATGCCGACCCTGCGCCCGCGGTCCTGATGCCCGCCGCCGCGGCCCGGCCGCCCGTCGTCGCCGTCGTCGGGGCGACGGCGACGGGCAAGTCCGCCCTCGCCGTCGCCCTGGCGCACGCGCTGGACGGCGAGGTGGTCAACGGGGACGCCCTGCAGTTCTACCGGGGGATGGACGTGGGCACGGCGAAGGTCACCCCGGCTGAACGCGAGGGCGTCCCGCACCATCTGCTGGACGTGCTCGACGTCGGCCAGGAGGCCTCGGTGGCGGCCTTCCAGTCCGCGGCCCGCGACCTGTTCGACCAGATCCGCGCGCGGGGTCGGACCCCGATCCTCGTGGGCGGCTCCGGGCTGTACGTGCGGGCGGCGCTGGACGTGCTCGACTTCCCGCCCACGGACCCGGCGCTGCGGGCCGAGCTGGAGGCGCGCGCGCAGCGGGAGGGCCTGGCCGGGCTGAGGGCCGAGCTGGCCTCCCTGGACCCGGTCTCGGCGGAGCGGCTGCAGGACGCCCGCCGCATCGTGCGCGCGCTGGAGGTGTGCCGGCTGACGGGCCGTCCGTTCTCCGCGTTCATGCCGGAGCGCACGTACGCCCCGGAGGTCGCCCCCGTGGTGCAGCTCGGCCTGCGCCTGGACCGGGCCGAGCTGCACCAGCGGATCGCGGCCCGGGTGGAGCGCATGCTGGCCGAGGGGCTGCTGGACGAGGTCCGCCGCCTCGACGTCCCCGGGCCGGACGGGCTGCGGCAGGGACCGACCGCGTCCCGCGCGATCGGCTACGCCCAGATGCTCGCCGTCCTCGACGGCGAGCTCACCGAGGCGGAGGCGGCCGACCAGACCGTCGTGGCCACGCGCCGGTTCGCCCGCCGCCAGGAGACCTGGTTCCGGGCCGACCCGCGCGTCGTCTGGCTCGACGCGCAGGACGAGGACGTCGTGGCGGAGGCGCTCGCCGTCGTCGCCGGGGACGCCACCTAGATGTTGTGGGTCATGAGGTTCTTGACACGAGGCACGGGCTGAGATGAGACGAGCGGGCTCCGCCCCGCAGGATGGGAATTGCGACATCCACTCATCCGCGGAAGGAAGCCCGCTCGTGACTCACGCTAACGCACCTCTGACCCCCACCGGCCGGCTGCGCATGGTCCACCGCCACCTGAACGACGGGATCCCGCAGTCCCACGTGGCCGCGGAGTTCCGCGTCAGTCGGCCCACGGTGGCCACCTGGGTCGCCCGCTACCGTGCCGAAGGCGAGGCAGGACTGCAAGACCGCTCGAGCCGGCCCCATCGCTCACCTGCCCGGCTCGACCCCGCGATCGTGGCCGAGCTGGAGGCCCTGCGCCGGGCCGAGAAGTGGTCCGCCCGGCGCATCCATCACCATCTGGTCGGCGAGGGCTACCAGGTGTGTCTTCGCACCGTGGGGCGATGGCTGCACCGGGCCGGGATCTCCCGCCTACGGGACCTGACCCCAGCCGGAGAAGACCTCCGCCGGCAGCCGGCCCGGAGGATCACCGCGAGGGGGCCAGGGCACATGGTGCACCTGGACGTGAAGAAGATCGGACGCATCCCTGAAGGGGGAGGCTGGCGCGCCCACGGAAGAGACAGTGAGGCAGGGCGTGCTTCCAAGCGGGGGTCTGGCCAGCGGGTCGGCTACACCTACCTGCACTCGGCGATCGACGGGTTCACCCGCCTGGCGTACACGGAGGCGCTGGAGGATGAGCGGGCGGTGACCACGATCGGGTTCTACTGCCGGGCCCGCGCGTTCTTCGCCGCTCACGGCATCACCGTGGACCGGGTGGTCACGGACAACGGGAACAACTACCGGGCCGTGGACTTCACCCGGAAGGTGGTCTCTCTCGGGGGCCGGCATCACCGGATCCGCCCCTACACCCCGCGCCACAACGGGAAGGTCGAGCGGTACAACCGGCTGATGGTCGACGAGGTCCTCTACGCCCGCCCGTACTCCTCAGAGCGGGCTCGGCGTGAGGCCCTGCAGGTGTGGGTGAATCACTACAACTACCATCGGCCGCATACCTCCTGCGGAGAGGCTCCTCCGGCCTCGTTGGCCCCGGTGCGTGTCAACAACGTCATGCCCTCCTACACCTAGACTGGGCCCATGACCGAGCAGCCCGCGGCGCCCGCCGCCCAGGACCCCCTCCACGCGAGCGCGCCGCGCGTGCCGTTCACGAAGGGCCATGGCACGGGCAACGACTTCGTGCTGATCGCCGACCCGGACGGCAACACGCAGCTCGACGCCCAGCGCGTCGCACGGCTGGCTGACCGGCACCGGGGGATCGGCGCCGACGGCGTCATCCGCGCCGTGCGCTCGGCACGCCTGCCGGAGGGTGAGGCGCTGCTCGCCGAGCACCCCGAGGCCGAGTGGTTCATGGACTACCGCAACGGCGACGGCTCGATCGCCGAGATGTGCGGCAACGGGGTGCGCGTCTTCGTGCACTTCCTGGTCGAGAAGGGCCTCGTGGACCTGGCCCCCGGCCGGGCGATCACCATCGGCACGCGCGCCGGCGTGAAGGCCGTGACCCGGCTCGAGCACGGCTACGCGATCGACATGGGCCCCTGGTCGTACCTCAACCCCGAGCTGGCGGAGGAGGCGGCGTCGGACTCGATGGTCCTCGCCCACGGCCTCACCGATCCGCGTCCGGCGCTGAGCGTCTCGATGGGCAACCCCCACACCGTGGTCCCGCTGGCCTCCTTCGCCGACCTGCAGGGCCTGGACCTGGGCCGCGCCCCCGAGGTGGACCCCGCCCCGCCGCACGGCACGAACGTCGAGTTCGTGGCCGCGCACGAGCCGCTCGTGCGCGAGGGCGTCGGCCGCGTGCGGATGCGCGTGCACGAGCGCGGGGTGGGCGAGACCCAGTCCTGCGGGACGGGTGCGTGCGCGGTGGCCGTGGCGATGCGCGCGTGGTCGGGCGACCAGGGCACCGACTCGTGGCTCGTCGAGGTGCCCGGCGGCGTGCTGGCCGTCGACGTCGTGCCGGGTCCGGAGGGGACCGAGCACGTGGTCCTCTCCGGCCCGGCCGAGCTGGTCTTCGACGGCGAACTCACCGCCTGACCGCTTTCGTTCGGGAAACGGCGGGCCACGGACCGCTGTCGTTCGGGAAACGGCGCCTCAGCGCGCCCGCGCCACCCGCAGGATCCGGAAGCCCTTGACGCTGTCCGCCCGCTCCGCGGTGAACCGGCTGGGCGCGCGCTCCTCGAGCATCCGGCCGATCCACGGCAGCAGCGAGTCCGCGCCGAGGTTCTTCTGCACCACCAGCCAGGCCTCGCCGCCGGGGGCCAGGCGCGGCAGCCACCGCTCCAGCAGGGCGTGCAGCGCCGGCTTGCCGATCCGGATGGGCGGGTTGGACCAGATGAGGTCGAACTCCGCGCCCTCGGGGACGTCCTCCGGCCGCAGTGCCACGAGATTGTCGAGACCCAGCGCCGCGGCGTTGTCGCGGGTCAGCTGCAGGGAGCGGTCGTTGACCTCGACGGCGGTCACCTCCGCCTCGGGCGACCGCAGCGCCAGCGTGAGGGCGATCGGTCCCCAGCCCGCGCCGACGTCGAGGAACCGGCCCCTCGCCGGCGGCGCGGGCACGGCCGAGAACAGGGCCGCGGTGCCCTTGTCCAGACCGTCCGGGGAGAAGATCCCGTTGGCCGTCTGGACCTCGACGTCGCGGCCGGCCAGGCGTGTCCGCACGGTGCGCCGCCGCTCGGGCGCGGAGGGGTCGGCGTCGAAGTAGTGGGATGCGGAGCTCACGGCGACCATGGTAGCCAGCGGGTCGTGGCGGCCCTCAGCCCGATGCCGGCCCGGCCAGGTCCGCGAGGATCGCGCGCACTGCGTCGCGCCCGGCGCGGTTGGCCCCGACCGTGGACTGGGAGGGCCCGTAGCCGAGCAGGAACAGGCGCGGCTCGTCCAGGGCGCGCCCGCCCGCCACGCGGATGCCGCCGGCGGGCGTGCGCAGCCGCAGCGGAGCGAGGTGCCGGATCGCCGGCCGGAAGCCGGTGGCCCAGAGGATCACGTCCGCCGGTTCGAACGAGCCGTCGGGCATCCGCACCCCGTCCGGCTCGACGGCCATGAACATGGGGTGGCGCACCAGCACGCCTCGCGTCTCGGCCTCGCGTACCCAGGACGAGCGGTGCATCCCGGTCGCCCCGACCACGGAGCCCGGCGGCAGGCCCGCACGGGTCCGTTCGTCCACCCCGCGCACCGACTCGGCCAGGGCGCCGGGCGCGGCCGAGTCCTGCCACTGCGGCTCGCGGCGGGTCACCCACAGGGTGTCCGCGACCGTGGAGATCTCGGCCAGCAGCTGCGTCGCCGAGACGCCCATGCCCACGATCACCACCCGCTGCCCGGCGAACTCGTCCTTGGACACGTAGTCACGGGTGTGCAGCTGCCGGCCGCGGAACGAGCGCATCCCGGGCACCGAGGGCCACCGCGGGGACGTCCAGGTGCCGGTCGCGTTGACCACGAAGTCCGCCCGCCACGTGCCCGGCGCCCCGTCCGTGCGGACGAAGAACCCGCGCGCACGTCCCGGCTCGCCGATCCGCTCGACGCGCCTCACACGCACGGGCCGCCGGATCGGCAGGGCGAACCGTGCCTCGTAATCGGCGAAGTAGGCCGGCAGCAGGGTGTTGGCGTGCGCGGCCGGGTCGGCCGGCGGCACCGGGTCGCCGGGCAGCTCGTGGATGTGGTTGACGGTGGCCATCGTGAGCGAGTCCCAGCGGTGCTGCCACGCGCCGCCCGGGGCGGTCTCCGCGTCGAGCACCACGAACGTGCCGGGGGCGTCGTCGGGGACGCCGGCGGCGCCGTCGTCGTTCGGACCCAGCCCCACGAAACCGCGGCGGCGCAGGTGGTAGGCGGCGGACAGCCCCGCCTGGCCCGCGCCGATCACGACGACGGTCGCCCGGCCCGTCCGGCCGGGCCGCGGCGGGGCGGGGGAGGGGGACGCGGTCATGCCCGCAGGATACGTGCGCGTCGTCAGCGGACCGGGCGCCGGGGCCCCTGTCGCCCACACGCGCCGCCCGGTACACTCGACGCCCATGTGGATCTTCCTGCGCTGACGCCCCCGCGTCACTGCCCGCCCCCGCCCCCTCGCGCGCCCGCCTCGGATGAGGCCGTCGAGCGCGCCCCGGCACCTGATGGAGATCCCACCATGGACGATGTGGTCCGTCCCTGCACGCCCGCCGACGAGACCTCGTGGCTGCGGTGCCGCGTGCTCACCTTCCCCATGCCGACGGAGCCGCCGCGAGATCGTCGCAGCGCGGCGCCGACCTCCGCCTAACCGGCCGTGCGCGTCACCCGCCACGTCCGCCCCCTGCGGACAGCCGCCTAACGCGTCCGCCGACCCCTCTACCCTGAGACGATCGGGTCGCCCGACCGCGGCGGCCCAGAGGAGACCATGACTGAGAAGAACCAGCACACCCCCGGCCCCCAGGGCGCCCACGGCTCCGAGGACGAGATCCAGGCCGTGATCGACCGCATCCTGGCCGCCGATGACGCTCGCCGCGCCTCCGAGCGCGAGGCGACCGGGCGCGGCTCCGCGGACAGTGTGGTCGCGGACCACGAGGACGCCCCCGACGCCGGCACCCCGGACCGCTCCGGCGCGCTCGCGGGCCGTGCACTCGCCCTGGACGAGGGCGAGGACGGGCACACGGACGCCGACGGTGACCAGGACGAGCTCGCCGCGCGCCACTCCCTCAAGCGCGTGCAGGGTCTGTCCACCGAGCTCGAGGACATGACCGAGGTCGAGTACCGCCAGCTGCGCCTGGAGCGCGTGGTGCTGGCGGGCGTCTGGACCGAGGGCTCCGCGGAGGATGCGGAGAACTCCCTGCGGGAGCTCGCCGCGCTCGCCGAGACCGCGGGCTCGGAGGTGCTCGACGGCGTCATCCAGCGCCGCGCCACCCCGGACCCGGCCACGTTCCTCGGCAAGGGCAAGGCGCAGGAGCTCGCCGAGATCGTGGCGCTCTCCGGTGCGGACACCGTGGTGGTGGACTCCGAGCTCGCCCCGTCTCAGCGTCGCGCGCTGGAGGACGTGGTGCGGGTGAAGGTGATCGACCGGACCGCGCTGATCCTGGACATCTTCGCCCAGCACGCGAGCTCGCGTGAGGGCCGCGCCCAGGTCGAGCTCGCGCAGCTCGAGTACCTGCTGCCGCGCCTGCGCGGCTGGGGCGAGTCCATGTCCCGGCAGGCCGGCGGCCGTGCCGCCGCCGGCGAGGGCATCGGCTCCCGTGGACCCGGTGAGACCAAGATCGAGCTGGACCGCCGCCGCATCCGCACCCGCATGGCGAAGCTGCGCCGGGACATCGCCGGGATGAAGCCGGCCCGGGAGGCCAAGCGCGCCAACCGTCGTCGCAACCGGGTGCCGTCCGTGGCGATCGCCGGGTACACCAACGCCGGGAAGTCGTCCCTGCTCAACCGCCTCACCCACGCCGGGGTGCTCGTGGAGAACGCCCTGTTCGCCACGCTGGACCCCACCGTGCGCAAGGCCATGACGCCGGACGGCATCGGCTACACCCTCTCGGACACGGTCGGCTTCGTGCGGAACCTGCCCACGCAGCTGGTCGAGGCGTTCCGCTCCACCCTCGAGGAGGTCGCGGAAGCGGACGTCATCCTGCACGTCGTGGACGGCTCGCACCCGGACCCCGAGGGCCAGATCGCCGCGGTGCGCTCCGTGTTCGCGGAGGTGCACGCGCACCGGATCCCCGAGATCATCGTGCTGAACAAGGCGGACGCCGCGGACCCGGCCGTCATCGCCCGGATCCGGGCCAAGGAGCCCCACGCCGTGGTGGTCTCGGCGCGCACCGGCGAGGGCATCGACGAGCTCGAGCGCGCCATCGCGGCCACCATCCCGCGGCCGGACGTGCGGCTCGAACTGCTGATCCCGTTCACCCGGGGTGAGCTGGTCTCCCGCCTCCACTCGGCGGACGCGGAGATCCTGGCCGAGGGCTACGAGGAGGGCGGCACCCGCCTGTCCGTGCTGGTCCGTGAGGACATCGCGCCGGACTTCGCCGAGTTCGTCGTGGAGGCGGACGCGTTGTGAGCGGCGGGGCGGAGGAAGTCGGGGCAGGCGGCGCGCAGCCCCGCACGGAGCACGAGCGCGAGGCACTGCGCCTGCTGGACGCCGCGGTGCAGGCCACCGGCGGCCAGCACCGCGCGGGCCAGCGGGAGATGGTGCTGCAGGTGGCGCGCGCCCTCGAGTCGCGCCGCCACCTGCTCGTGCAGGCCGGCACCGGCACCGGCAAGTCCCTGGCCTACCTGATCCCCGCGATCCAGCACGCGATGACGCAGGAGGACCCCGTCGTCGTCGCCACGGCCACGCTCGCCCTGCAGGCCCAGATCATGAAGCGGGACGCCCCCCGGCTGGTCGAGGCGCTCAAGGACGAGCTGCCTCGCGAGCCCGTCGTCGCCCTGGTCAAGGGCCGCTCCAACTACCTCTGTCGCCACAAGGTGGACGGCGGCTACCCCGGGGATGAGGGCGAGGAGGCCCTCTTCACGGTCGCCGACGACGGCGGGGTGATCGGCTCCGCCACGGACGGCGCCGCCGGGCCCTCCTCCCTGTTGGGCAAGGAGGTCATGTACCTGCGGGCGTGGGCGGACCAGACCGAGACCGGGGACCGCGACGACCTCGAGGTCCCCGTCACCGACCGCGCGTGGCGGCAGGTCTCCGTCACCGCGGTCGACTGCCTCGGCGCGTCCCGCTGCCCCCAGGCCGAGGAGTGCTTCTCCGAGCGTGCCCGCGCGGACGCGGCGGACGCGGACGTCGTGGTCACCAACCACGCGATGCTCGCCATCAGCGCCTTCGAGGGCCTCGCGGTGCTGCCGGCGTACTCGGCCGTCGTCGTGGACGAGGCCCACGAGCTGCAGGACCGGGTGACCGGTGCGGTCACCGGGCAGCTGTCCGGGTCGATCGTGCACGGCGCGGCCACCTCGCTGCGCCGCCACACCACCGTGGCCGTGGAGGACCTGATCGAGGCCGGGGCGGCCCTGGACCGCGCGTTCACGGACACTCCGTCCGGTCTGATCGCCGCGGGCCCGGACGAGGTCCAGGAGCAGGCCCTCACCGGCGTCCTCACGGCCGCGCGCCAGTGCCTGTCCGACCTCGGCCAGGACAAGGACAAGGAGGCCGACGCCGACGGCGGACGGCAGATGGCGCGCTCGCGGATCCTCGAGGTCCTCGAGGTGGTGGAGCGCATGCTCGCGGCCCGGCCCGAGGCCGACTTCCCCGAGGTGCTGTGGGCCACCCGCCCCGGCCACTTCGAGCCCGGCGTGGGCTGGCAGCCGGGGGACGAGACCGACCCGCCCCAGCTCTACGTGGCCCCGCTCTCGGTGGCCGGCAAGCTGCGGGAGGGCCTGTTCGGCAAGGCGACGACGGTGCTCACCTCCGCCACGCTCACCGTGGGCTCGGGGGAGCGCCGGTTCGACTCGGTGGCCGGCGACGTGGGCCTGGCCGGCCCGGACGCCCCGAAGTTCGAGGCCCTCGACGTCGGCAGCCCCTTCGACTACCCGCGTCAGGGGGTGCTCTACGTGGCCCGGCACCTGCCCCGGCCCGGCCGGACGGCCTCGCCCGAGTCCCTGGATGAGCTCGAGGCGCTCCTGAGGGCGTCGCGGGGCGGGGCCCTCGGCCTGTTCTCCTCGCGCCGGGCGGCCGAGGACGCCGCCGCCGAGATGCGCCGTCGGCTCGGGCCGAAGACCACGATCCTGTGCCAGGGGGACGCGACCCTCTCCGCCCTCGTGCGCCAGTTCTCCGAGGAGCCGGACACGTCCCTGTTCGGGACCATGAGCCTGTGGCAGGGCGTGGACGTGCCGGGGAACTCGCTGCGGCTCGTGGTGATCGACCGCATCCCGTTCCCGCGGCCGGACGACCCGCTCTCCCAGGCCCGCACCCGGGACGTCGCCCGGCACGGCGGCAACGGGTTCATGCGGATCTCCGCCACGCATGCGGCCGTGCGCATGGCCCAGGGCGCCGGGCGCCTCGTGCGCTCCGTGACGGACCGCGGCGTGGTGGCCGTGCTGGACCCCCGCCTGGCCACCGAGCGGTACGGCGGCTACATCACGAGCGCCCTGCCGGACTTCTGGCGCACCACGGACCGCGACGTCGTCCGCGGGGTGCTGGCACGGCTCGCCTCGGGCGATTGACCTCGCTCGGCCTCGGGCCGTCGGCCCGGCCGGAGGGAGCGGGTCAGAGCGAACGCAGGACCGTGACGACCCGCCCCATCACGGTGGCGTGATCGCCGAGGATGGGCTCGTAGGCCGTGTTCTGGGGGAGGAGCCAGGTGTGCCCGTCGCGGCGGCGGAAGGTCTTCACGGTGGCCTCGTCGTCGAGGAGGGCCGCGACGATGTCGCCATTCTCCGCCGTGTCCTGCCGGCGCACCACCACCCAGTCGCCGTCGCAGATCGCGGCGTCCACCATCGAGTCGCCCGTGACGCGCAGCATGAACAGCTCGCCCTCGCCCGTGAGGCGTCGCGGGATCGCCATGACGTCCTCGACCTGCTGCTCAGCCAGGACCGGGCCGCCCGCCGCGATGCGGCCGACCCAGGGGACCGGCACGCTGTCCGCCTCGTCTGCGCCGGTGTGCCACGCGGGGATCGCGGAGACCCGCGACGACGGCGCAGCGGTGGGGGAGGCGGCCTCGCCCAGCGGGGTGCCGTCCACGTCGAGCAGCACCTCGAGGGCACGCGGGCGTCCGGGGTCGCGCCGGATGTAGCCGTGCCGCTCGAGACGGCCCAGCTGGTGCGTGACGGAGGAGAGCGAGGCCAGGCCCGCGGCGTCGCCGATCTCGCGCATGGAGGGCGGGTAGCCGTGGTCGGCGATCGCGTCCCGGATGGTCTGCACGATCCGCCGCTGGCGGTCGGTGAGCGGCGCGCGCGCCGCCGGCTGATCGTCGGTGGTGCTCATGGCTGCCGTCCGTTCTCCCGGGGTGATGGTGGCCGGACTCGTGTTCCGGCGTCCGGCTGCCGTCCGGACGCTTACCGTGTCCGCCCCCGCTGGTTGCCTGTGTCTTGGCGGTCCCGGGGCGTTCCGGGGCGTCCGTGCATGGCCTCGAGCCTAGAGGAGAGCCGCCTCTCCTTCAAAGATATGTTCGATCTCGTCGTGGCATGTCTCGAACACCTGTGCTAGAAAGGCATTCGAACGGATTCGAACACATGTTCGATCACCTGGAGGGCATCCGCCCCGGAGGAGGACACCATGACGCTCACCACCGCCCAGTTCGCCGGCTCGCCCGCGACGGCGCGGCCGCGTCCGGCCACCATCCGTCTGACCCGCCGCGGCCGCCTCGTGCTGCGGGGGATCCCCGTGATCGCCGCGGCCGTGGCCGCCACGCTGGCGGCCGCCTTCTTCCTGGGTGTGCTGCTGTCGCCCGCCGCGGTGTCCGCGGACACCGCGGGGCCCGCCACCCAGTCCGTCACGGTCATGCCCGGGGACAGCCTGTGGACCATCGCCACCACGGTGGCTCCGGAGGCGGACGTCTACGAGGTGATCGCCACGATCGACGAGCTCAACGGGCTCGAGGGCCGGGCCCCCGCGCCGGGCGAGGAGCTGTTCGTCCCGGCCACGCGGTGACGCACGGCGGGCCTCGCCCTCCACGCTTCCTAGACTGGCGGCCATGACCGACCTCAGCTCTCTGCCCCTGCGTGAGAACCTCCGCGGCCTGAGCCCCTACGGCGCCCCCCAGCTGGACGTGCCGTACATGCTCAACACCAACGAGAACACGCATCCGGTGCCGGAGGAGGTCGCCGCCGCCATCGCCGAGCGGGTCGCGGCCGTCGCCGGGGGGCTGAACCGCTACCCGGACCGCGAGTTCACGGGGCTGCGACGTGCGCTCGCCGGCTACCTCGGCCACGGCCTCACGGCGGACCACGTGTGGGCCGGCAACGGCTCCAACGAGATCCTGCAGCAGATCCTCCAGGCCTTCGGCGGCCCCGGGCGGACACTGCTGAGCTTCCTGCCCTCGTACTCCATGTACCCGCTGCTGGCCGGCGGCACGGACACCGTGTTCGTGGACGGCGGCCGTGCCGAAGACCACACCCTCAGCGCCGAGCACGCGGCGGCCATGGTGCGGGAGCACCGTCCGCACGTCGTCTTCCTGGCCTCGCCCAACAACCCGACGGGCACCGCCCTGGACCTGGCGACCATCGAGGCCGTGTACGCCGCGCAGGCGCAGAACGAGGCCGCCGGCGGGCCCGGCGCCATGGTCGTCGTGGACGAGGCCTACGCGGAGTTCGCCCTCGCCGGCACCCGCTCCGCCCTCACCCTCCTGCCCGGCCGTGAGCGGCTGATCGTCACGCGCACCATGTCCAAGGCGTTCGCCCTGGCCGGCGCGCGCCTGGGCTACCTGGCCGCGGACCCCGCCGTCGCCGACGCCCTGCGCCTGGTGCGCCTGCCGTACCACCTCTCCGCGGTCACGCAGGCCACGGCGGAGGCCGCCCTCGATCACGTGGACGCGCTGCTGCGCACCGTGGAGGACATCAAGGCCCAGCGCGACCGCATCGTCTCCACCCTGCGCGGCCTGGGACTGAGGCCCTCGGTGTCCGACTCGAACTTCGTCTTCTTCGGTCACCTCGAGGACGCGTCCGACGTGTGGCGCCGCCTGCTCGACCGCGGCGTCCTCGTGCGGGACGTCGGCATCCCGCACCACCTGCGCGTCACCGCCGGCACCGAGGCGGAGACGACGGCGTTCCTCACCGCTCTCGCGGAGGTCCTCGGCGAGACCGGGGACCGGTCCTGAGGCGTCACCGGAGTCTCGGCGTCCGCCCGGCTCCCTAGGATAGGGACAGCGCGCGCGGCGCCCCGGCCCGCCGGCACCGGCCGCGCGCACCCGCATCCCCCCGCACCCGTCCCGGACCGGTGCGGACCCAGCCCGAGGAGGACCCGTGGCAGCCGAGTTGATCTCCGGACGCCGTGCGCGCATGACGCGCACCACGAGCGAGTCGGACGTGTACGTCGAGATGGATCTGGACGGCACCGGCCGCGCTGAGATCTCCACCACCGTGCCGTTCTACGACCACATGCTCACCGCGCTGTCCCGGCACTCCCAGATCGACCTGACGGTCCGTGCCACCGGGGACACGCACATCGACGTGCACCACACGGTCGAGGACGTCGCCATTACCCTGGGCGAGGTGCTCAAGACCGCGCTCGGGGACAAGTCCGGCATCCGCCGCTTCGGCGAGGCGTCCGTGCCGCTGGACGAGGCGCTGGCGCGCGCCGTCGTCGACGTCTCCGGCCGGCCGTACCTCGTGCACGAGGGCGAGCCCGAGGGCCAGCAGTACCACCTCATCGGCGGGCACTTCACCGGTTCCATGACCCGCCATGTGTTCGAGTCGATCACGTACCACGCGGCGATCTGCCTCCACATGGACGTCGTGCGAGGCCGGGATCCGCACCACATCGTCGAGGCGCAGTTCAAGGCCTTCGCCCGCGCCCTGCGCGCCGCCGTCGAGGACGACCCCCGCATGACCGGCGTGCCCTCCACCAAGGGCGCCCTCTGATGGCCCGCCCCACCACCGTCCCCGGCGTGCGGCCGCGCGTCGCCGTCCTGGACTACGGCTCGGGCAACGTGCACTCGGCGCTGCGTGCCGTGGAGCGGGCCGGCGCGGAGGTCGAGCTCACGCGCGATCCGCAGGCCGTGCAGGAGGCCGACGGGCTGCTCGTGCCCGGCGTCGGGGCGTACGCGTCCGTGATGCGGGCACTGACCGAGGTCGGCGGCACCCGCTGGATCGGCCGCCGCGTGGCCGGGGGCCGACCCGTCCTCGGCATCTGCGTGGGCCACCAGATCCTCTTCGACGCCGGCGTCGAGCACGGCGAGCGCACCGCAGGCATGGGGGAGTGGCCGGGTGTCGTCGCCGAGCTGCCCGCCGAGGTCCTGCCCCACATGGGCTGGAACACCGTCCGGCCGCCCGAGGGCAGCGCCCTCTTCGCGGGCATCGAGGACGAGCGGTTCTACTTCGTCCACTCCTACGGCGTGCTCGAATGGGAGTTCGACCAGACGATCTCCGCCATGCGTCCGCCCCAGGTCACCTGGGCGCACCACGGCGCGGACTTCATCGCCGCCGTGGAGAACGGCCCCCTGTCGGCCACGCAGTTCCACCCCGAGAAGTCCGGGGACGCCGGGCTGCAGCTGCTGCGCAACTGGCTGGAGACCCTCTGATGCCCTACTGGTCCGTCCTCTACCTCGCCCTCGGCGGGCTGCTGCTCGGCGCCGCCTGGTCCATGCGCACGCAGAAGGCGCCGCTGTGGGCCATCGTGATCGTCCTCGTGCTGGCCGGCATGGCCATCGCCGCCTCCTTCCTGACCGTCGGCGCCTGACCGCGCCGGCCGCCCCACCCGAGAGGAACCCCATGACCCCGAACGCCCCCGCCCTCGAGCTGCTGCCCGCCGTCGACGTCCAGGACGGCCAGGCCGTCCGCCTCGTCCAGGGCGAGGCCGGCAGCGCCACCTCGTACGGCGACCCGGTCACCGCCGCCCTGGACTGGCAGCGCGCCGGCGCGGAGTGGATCCACCTCGTGGACCTGGACGCGGCCTTCGGTCGCGGTGACAACCGCGAGGTCATGCGCCGTGTGGTGGAGGAGATCGGCGTGAAGATCGAGCTGTCCGGCGGCATCCGCGACGACGCCTCGCTCGAGAACGCCCTCGAGATGGGTGCGGCGCGCGTGAACCTGGGCACCGCCGCCCTCGAGGACCCGGACTGGACCGCGCGCGTCATCGAGCGCTTCGGCGACCGGGTGGCCGTGGGCCTCGACGTGCGCGGCACCACGCTCGCCGCCCGCGGCTGGACCAAGGAGGGCGGCGACCTCTGGGAGGTGCTCGCCCGCCTCGAGGATGCCGGCTGCGCCCGCTACGTGGTCACCGACGTCACGAAGGACGGCACGCTCAAGGGGCCGAACACGGAGCTGCTCGCCCAGGTCTGCGCGAAGACCGCGAAGCCGGTCGTCGCCTCGGGCGGCATCTCCTCCCTCGAGGACGTTGCCGCGCTCGCGGCCATGACCGGCCAGGGCGTCGAGGGCGCGATCATGGGCAAGGCGCTGTACGCCGGCCGCTTCAGCCTGGAGCAGGCGCTGGCCGTCGCCGGCGGCGCCACGGTGGAGCAGGCGCGCTCCGAGCAGCCCGGCCCGGTCGCCCCGTGACGGGCTCGCACGACGACGGCGGCCTGGCCCGCGGCGACGGGCTCGGTCCGATCGACGAGACGGTCGCGGTGCCGCATCCGGCGGCCCGGGAGCTGCCGGGGCACATCCGGGCCGCACTCGACCGCATGCGGGAGAAGACCGCGGGCGAGAACACCGCGGACACCGCGGGCATCCCGTGGCAGGGCCGCGACCTCTCCGGCCCCGGCGTGGACGGCTCCGCGAACCCGTTGCACGTGTTCGACGAGGACGACGGCACCAGCCCGGCCGAGTGGACCGCCGTCATGGCGGCCCTGACGGACGGCTCCGCCGGTGAGCGGGAGGTGACGGAGGTGCTCGCGCGCATCCGCGTGTTCGCCGCCGTCGTGCCCACCCTCGCCGGGGACGAGGACGACGTCCACGACCACGCCGACCACACCGGCCACGAGCACGACGTCGCGGCGCACGGGGACAAGGCCGCGGACGTGGCCCTCGTGACCATGCGCGCGCCGGACGGCCGGCAGGCGCTGCCGGTGTTCACGAACGTGCCCGCGCTGACGGCGTGGAACCCGGTCGCCCGACCCGTGGCCGTGTGGCTGCCGCGTGCCTGCCTGTCCGCCGTGGACGAGGGCTGTGAGCTCGTCGTCATCGACGCCGGCGCCGAGCACACGTACGTGGTGCGACGCCCGGCCGTGTGGTCGCTCGCCCAGCAGAGGGAGTGGACCCCCGCCTATCGGGACCAGGAGATCGCGGACGAGATCGCCGAGATCGCCGACCTGGTCCCGAACCTGTTGAACCTGGGCCTCGCACCCGGGTCGGGGGTGGCCACACACACGGGTTCCGGCGCGGTGATGAACGGAGGCGGGGCCGGGCCCGAGCTGCAGATCGTCGCGATGCCCACCCGGGACGCCGACGCGGCCGGGGTGCGCCTGATGACGGCCACGCTCAAGACCCTCCTGGCAGACCTGCCGCTGCTGGCCGAGCGGGCCGACTCCGTGGAGATCACGGTCCGCCGACCCTGATCGGTCGCCCGGCCTGTCCGGTACCGTTGAGGGGGAGGGGAGGGCCCGTGGTGGCCCCACCCCATCCTGGAGGCCGTGCGCCGCGCGCCGGCCCCATGCCTCCCATCCTCCGAGGAGTACCCATGAGAACCAGAACCTTGACCGGCGTCGCCACCGCGGCGCTGGGCGCGGTGGTGGTGGCCGGTGCCGGCCCCGCCCTCGCGCAGACCACGCTCACCCAGGGCTCGGCGATCACCGCGCCGGCCGGGGCGTGCAGCCTGACCATCGTCGACGACGCCACCGCCTACACCGCGGCCCACTGTGGTGCGGGCCAGTGGCAGATCGGCTCGACCGTCCGCGACGCTGACGGCACCGCGATCGGCACCGTCTCGGCACTGCCCGGCGATTCGGGCGTGGACGCGGTCCGCGTGGCCCTGGCCGACGACGTCGACGTCGTGGGCGACTGGTCCACGCGGCCGGCCTCGTCCATCGGTGTGGGCGAGACCGTCTACACCCACGGCTCGTCCGTGCCGCTGGGCGCGCCGAACACCGTGTCCCACACGCAGACCTTCGAGGCCGCCACGGTCTGCGACGACGCGTACGCGGATCAGGTTGCCCTCGACACCGCCTCGACCTACGCCGGCGACTCGGGCGGGGCCGTCTATGACGCCCAGCAGCGGGTGGTCGGGGTCATCTCGGGCATCGCCCCGGTGACCTTCGACGCCGAGGGCAACGTGGTGGGCTGCGACGCCCAGGCGATGTCCTCGATCATGGTCCCGGTCGAGTCCCTCGACGCGCTGGACGCCTCCGCGGCGCCCGCCGCCGAGACCGCCGCGGCCGCGGAGACCGCTCCGGCCGCCGAGACCGCCCCGGCGATCGCCGACGTCGCGGGCCCCGTGGCCGACGAGGACCTGCCCACCGGCGGCGAGCCTGCCGTGGACGAGTCCGAGCTGACCGAGTTCACCCCGGCCGAGGAGGAGGCCATCGCGGCCGAGCTCAAGGCCCGCGCCGAGACCGCCGCGGAGGAGGCCGCCGAGGCGGCCCCCGCTGCTGAGGCCCCGGCCGCTGAGGCCGCCGCGCCGGGCGTGACCGACGTCGTGGCCGCGCCCGCCGAGGGTGTCGACTACGGCACCCAGGTGGTCGCGCAGACGGATCAGGGCGGCTTCGCCTCCGTCACCGTCACGGCCTACGACGCCGACGGCACGGTCCTCGGCCAGGACGGCCTGGACCTCACCGGCGAGTACCGCGCCTGGCTGCCCGTGCCGGCCGAGGTGCCCGCGGGCGGCTCCGTGGTGGTCACCGTGGTCGACGCCGCCGGCGCCGCCACGGACGCCACCGTGACCCTGGGCGGTCAGCTGGTCGGCTGATCGATTCCGCCCCGAACGACACGACGAGGCCCGGTGATCCCGCACGGATCACCGGGCCTCGTCACGTCCCGGGGCGGCCCCGGCCAGGTGGGGACGCGGTCAGCACAGCCCCTCGAGCCGCCGCCCCAGGCGGGAGAAGATCCGGGTGAGGGACTCCGCCTCGCCCGGCGCCAGGTCGCCGAGGAAGAGCTCGTCCACCTGCCGGGCGTGCTCGATCGCGGCGCGCCGGAAGGCGGACCGGCCCTCGTCGGTGAGGACGGCCTCGAAGCCCCGCCGGTCACAGGCCACCGGGCGGCGGTCGATCAGGCCGCGGGCCACGAGCGTCTTCACCTGGTAGGTGATGCGCGACGGGGAGAAGACCATCCGGGACGCCAGCTCTCCCAGCCGGAGCCGGCCCTCGGGGGACTCGTAGAGGAGCAGCAGCAGGTTGTAGTCGGCCAGCGACATGCCGCAGTCCTGCTTCAGGCGGCGCTCCACCACCTCCGTGAGCATCTGGGTGGCCTCGAAGTAGGCGCGCCAGGCGCGCTTGGGCGGGTCCACCGGGCGGTGCGCCTCCGATGCGGAGCCGAACCAGCCGCCGTCGGGCTCCGCCGGCGCCGCGTCCTGCGCGGCGGGCTCAGGGGCCGGGGTTGAGGAGCTGCTCAAAGGGGGTCACCTCCAGGTCGATGTCCGCGGGCGCGGCGGCGCGTGCCCGCGGGGGGCGGCTCAGGGTGATCTCGGCCAGGTCGCGTCCGGCGGCCCGGATGCGGGACTGCAGCGGGTCGGTCCGCATCGAGGCCTGCACGCCGGCCGCCTCGCCCCAGTCGTCCGAGGCCGCGAAGACCGCGGTCGGCACGATGCGGGCCTTGAGGTAGGCGAACAGCGGCCGCATGGCGGTGTCGATCATGAGCGAGTGGCGGGCGGTGCCGCCGGTGGCGCCGAGGAGCACGGGCACCCCGACGACGGACGTGGGCTCCGCGAGGTCCCAGAAGGACTTGAACAGGCCCGAGTAGGAGGCCTTGTACGTGGGCGAGACCGCGATGACGGCGTCGGCCTGGGCGACCTCGTCCAGGGCGGCGCGCAGGGCCGGGGAGATGGCGAAGGTCACCAGGGCCTGCGCGATGTCCACGGCGAGCTCCCGCAGCGTGATCAGGTGGATCTGCGGGACCACGCCGTGCTCGGAGAGCGCCGCCGAGGCGGACTCCGCCATGCGTTCGGCGAGCATGCGGGTCTGGGACGGGTCCCCGGACCCGCCGGAGACCACGGCGAGGTGCCGGGCCTGCGGCGTGAACGGGGCGGAGGCATCGACGGCGCCGGGGGTGGTCACTGCGCGGCACCGCCCTTCGCGGCATCGGCGGTGGCGCGCTGCTCGGCGGCCGCCGCGCGGTCGAGCTGGGCCGGCGATCCCTCCTTGCCGCCGGGCACGGGAGCCTCGCCGCGGCGGGCGCGTGCCACGAGGAACTCGTGGGTCGGGGCCGCCGGGACGTCGTCCGGCTTCAGAGCGTCGAACTCCTTGCGCAGCACGGGCAGGACCTCCTCGCCGAAGAGGTCGATCTGCCGCAGGACGGTGTCCGTGGGCAGGCCGGCGTGGTCGATGAGGAACATCTGGCGCTGGTAGTCGCCCACCCAGTCGCGGAACGTGAGCGTGCGCTCGATGACCTGCTGCGGCGAGCCGACCGTCAGGGGCGTCATCCTCGAGAAGTCCTCGAGGGAGGGGCCGTGGCCGTAGACCGGCGCGTTGTCGAAGTAGGGGCGGAACTCCGCCACGGCGTCCTGCGACTTCTTCGCCATGTAGGCCTGGCCGCCCAGGGCCACGTACGCCTGATGGGCCTTGCCGTGGCCGTAGTACTCGTAGCGCTGGCGGTACAGGCGCACCATCTGGATGACGTGCTCCTTGTTCCAGAAGATGTTGTTGTGGAAGTAGCCGTCGCCGTAGTAGGCGGCCTGCTCGGCGATCTCGGGGGAGCGGATGGAGCCGTGCCACACGAAGGGGGCGACGCCGTCCAGGGGCTGCGGGGTGAGGGTGAAGTCCTGCAGCGGGGTGCGGTGGTTGCCGCTCCAGTCCACGGTCTCCTCGTGCCACAGGCGGTAGAGGAGGTTGTAGTTCTCCACGGCGAGCTGGATGCCCTGGCGGATGTCCTTGCCGAACCACGGGTACACGGGGCCGGTGTTGCCGCGGCCCATCGTCAGGTCCACGCGGCCGTCGGCGAGGTGCTGCAGGTATGCGTAGTCCTCGGCCAGACGCACCGGGTCCATGGTGGTGATCAGGGTCGTCGCCGTGGAGAGCTGGAGGGTCTCGGTCTGCGCGGCCAGGTAGGCCAGCAGCGTGGGCGGGTTGCCCGGGGCCACGAAGGGCGGGTTGTGGTGCTGGCCGGTCGCGAACACCTCGAAGCCCGCCTGCTCGGCGTGGCGGGCGATCTTGACGGTGTCCTTGATCCGCTGATGCTCGGTGGGGGCGGTCCCGTTCGTCGGATCGGCGGTGATGTCGCCGATCGTGAAGACGCCGAACTGCATGGTGTGCTCCTCAGTGTGCCCGGGGGCGGGTCTCACGGTGCCGGCCGCGCCGTCGCCGTGTTCTTCAAAAATGAACTATACCGCACAACGAGCCGCCCCGTCCTGAATATTCCGCAGGGCCCGACACGGCAGACTGGTCCCATGAGCCCCGCCTTCGACGCCGGTCGCCTCGCCCACACTGACGTCCTCACCCTGCAGCAGGTGACGAGCTTGCTGTCCAACGACATCCAGGTGACGGACCCGGACGGGCGCACCGTCGTCTCGGTGGTCACTACGGGCGGGGGCCTGGGCCGAATGCTGATGGGGAACCGCAGCTTCGACGTGGTCGACGGTGACGACGGCCGCGTGCTCTTCCGCCTCGCCGACCCGGCCACGTTCGGCCGCGACCGCTTCGCGATCCTGGACGCCGACGGGCTGCCCTTCGCCAACCTCGTCCGCCAGATCGCGTTCCTGCGGACGTCCGTGAACGTCGAGGTCGTGGACGGCACGTGCTTCGCGGTGACCGGCGACCTGTGGGACCACGACTACGCCATGACCGTGGGCCAGCAGCCGATCGCCCGCGTGACCGCGCGGTTCGGAGGCGTCATGAACGCCCTGGCCGGGCGCTCGCGGTACGAGATGCGCCTGGACCCCGGCATGCCGCCCGTGGTGCGCTGCGCCGTGCTCGGCACGGCCATCGCCCTCGACCTGATCCGGGCCAAGGACCGGCGCAGCAACGGCTGAGTCCGCCGAGCGCGCGGCCGTCTCGACGGCGCCTCCGGGGCGTGCCTTGACCCCTCCCGTAGGATTCGACGGTGGACTTCGGAGCGTACGGACGGCTGTTGCAGGACCCTCGGATCCGCCATCTGCTGGCGGTGGGGTTCATCGCCCGCTTCCCGCACACCGCGGCCGGGGTGATCCTCACCCTGCACGTGGCGCTCACGCTGGGCCTGGGCTACGGCCAGGCCGGCCTGGCTGGGGCGGCGATGACGCTGGGCATCGCGGTGGGCTCGCCGTGGCGGGGCCGCGTGGTGGACGCGAAGGGGCTGCGCCGTGCACTGCTGCCCTCCGTGATCGCGGAGGCCGTGATCTGGCCGATCGTCCCGTGGCTGCCGTTCTGGCCGATGCTCCTGGCCGTGTTCCTGGGCGGCGTGTTCTCACTGCCGATCTTCTCCGTCGTCCGGCAGGGACTCGGCGTGCTCACCCACGGCAAGGACCGGCAGACGGCGTTTGCCCTGGACTCCATCGTCACGGAGACGATCTTCATGATGGGCCCGGCGCTGGGCGCCGTCGTCGCGGCCACGTGGTCGAGTGCCCTCGGCCTGACCATCGTCGGCCTCTCCAGCGCGCTGGGCGGCATCCTGCTGATGTGGTTCAACCCGCCGACACGGTCGAGTCAGCTGGCCGTCGTCGGACCGGCGACCGAGGATCCCTACACCGAGGAGCAGGACCGTCAGGAGGCGATCGCCCAGGCGGTGACCGCCGCGCCCATGCACGTGGAGATGGCCGCCCCCAGCCTGGCGACCGGTGCGCTGCCGGCCATCACGGAGGCCATCCCCCTGGTCACCGGGTCGCTGCCCGTCATCGCCGCGGACGGCTCCGGGCCGACGACGGCGCCGCGCCGGGCCCGGGCCGAGCGGCTGCGGCAGTGGCGGCGGACCCACTTCTCCTGGGTCGGGCCGGAGGTGCTCGGTGTGCTCGTGGTGTCGATGGCGGCCGGGATCGTCATGGTCGGCACCGAGGTCTCGATGGTGGCCGAGCTGGAGTCGCAGGGCGCCGCGGCGTCGGTGGGTCTGGTGTACGCGTTCTGGTGCGGCGCCTCCGCCGTGGGCGGGCTCTTCTATGGGGCCTGGGGCCGCCAGGTGCACCCGTACCTGCTGATGGCGCTGTTCGCCGTGGCGACGGTGCCGCTCGCGCTCGTGGACGGGGTGTGGGCGCTCGCGCTGGCCTCGATCCCCTCGGGTCTGCTGACGGCGCCGACCCTGGCCTCGGCCTCGTCCCGGCTCTCGCACCTCGTGGTGGAGGAGCGGCGCGGCGAGGCGATGGGCTTCTACGGCTCGGCCATGACCGCCGGCGCCGCCATGGGCGCCCCGCTGGCCGGCGTGTTCATCGACGGCGTCGCCCCGTCCGCGGGCTACGTGTTCGCGGCGGCCGCGGGCTTCGTGCTCGTGCTGCTGGCCGCCCTGGCGACGGTGATGCGCGGGCGGCGTCCCGCCTGAGCTGGGCCTGCTCCGCGCGTCAGGCCAGGAGCTCGTGGATGCGGCGGACCAGCACGGCGGTGAGGTCCGCGTCGAAGTCCGCGGTGGAGGAGTCCATGAACAGGTGCCGGTCCGTGTCGTACTCGAAGAGGTCGGCGGGGCGGTCCGGGTGCTCGGCGGTGGCCGCGTAGGAGCGGGCGGTCTCGAGGTCGCCCTCGAGGGCCCAGGGGTCGCGGGTGCCGAGGTGGATCTGCAGGGCGGTGTGGGGCTGCCAGAGCGGGGCGTAGGCGTCGAGGGCCAGGACGCCGGCCATGGCGATGCACGCGCGGAAGCCGGGGACCACCTGGGCGGCACGCCAGGCGGGCATCACGCCCATGCTGATGCCCGCGACGACGGAGGCCTCCTGGTGCTCGGCACACGCCCGCATGCCGCGTCGGCCGATCTCCTCGAAGCCGAGGTGCTGGGCGTGGGCGACACCCTCGTCCACGGTGGCGAACGTGCGGCCGTCGTAGAGGTCAGGGGTGTGGACGGTGTGACCGCCGCTGGCGATCTGTTCGGCGAGCGCGCGCACGCCGTCTGTGAGACCGAGGGCGTGGTGGAAGAGGACGATCTGCGCCATGGGTCAGAGCGTAGACCGCGGTGAGCGGCTGCCCCAGAGTGCGGGTGGGTGATCGGGGCGAAGAAGTGAGGTGGCTCGCGTCTGTCGCCACGGGTGAGTTGCCGCTCATTGCGTGGAGGGCAAGCGCAGTGTTTCTCCGACCGGTGCCCTGGGTTCTCGTTGCAGCGCTCCTCCCCGGGCGTGCTCTGCTGGGTGGGGGCGAGACTCGGGGACGCATGCTGTCGGTGCGGATGCGGAAAGGAGGCTCCTGCCCACCGGAGACTGCGCGAGCGAGCGGCGAGGAATCTTCTGCATGAGTGCCGAGGCACTCGTGCGAACGGTCACGGGGCTACTCGAGGCAGGACCGGACAGCAGCCTCCTCGCTTCATCCGTCTTGCGACCTTCGGGACGTCTTCGCCGGACGATGCGGCGTCCCCTTTGGACGGACGGCGACGAAGGGGCGCCCTGTCCGACTGCTCCTGGCGACCTCGACCACGGCATCCACGTTCGACGGAGGACGGGAGAACGTCTCGCCGGGTGGACGTCGGAGCTGAGTCCACCGTTCCGCTGCGGTCACACGGGAATCGCCGTCAGTGCGGTCACGCCGGGGCGGGAGACGCGAGCTGGCAGGGCATGCCGGGTTCGGGGACGGCGGGACTGATGTGCACGGCCCGCCCCGGCAGGGGCTCGACCTCGGTCAGCCGTGGCCAGATGAGCCGGTGCTCGGCGTTCGTCCCGGCCGGCACGAAGAAGCGGTGGGGCAGGTGCAGCAGCAGCCGGCCCGTCGCCAGCTCTCGGCCGCCGAACACCGCCAACCGCAGGCCGGCGGCGGTCGGACGGCCGAGCCAGTCGTGCACGTCCTCCTCGACCGTGCGGTAGGTGTCCCCGACGCGCAGGCCGGACCACGCGTTCCAGCCCGTGATCACCGCCGTGCCGCCGGCGGCCGCGAGCTCGCGCAGGCGGGCCAGGGCGGCCTCCCCGGCCCCCTCGACGTCCGGGGTCAGCACCGGCGTCCCGGACCGCGCGGCCGCCGCGGCCTCCCCGGTGCCGTCCAGCACGGCCACCGGCCGGCCGCTGCGCAGCGCCACTTCGACGACGGCGGCCAGCGTCTCCGCGCGACCGCCCGCGGCCTCGACGATCCATGCGGTGCGTCCCTCCGCGCCGGTCGGCCACCGCCAGGGACGGTGCCGGCCGTGGGCCGCGTCGTCGAGCAGGGCCAGGGCCGTGGCCTCCGCCCGGCGAGCGCGGTCCGGCACCCAGCGCTCCGGCAGGGCGGGGGTGACCACGGGCGGGGGTGTCGGCCAGTCACCCGCCGCGTACTTCTCCACCAGGACCGAGACGACGGCCTCCCAGGGGGCGACGGCCGGGGCGGCCGCGGCCTCGCCCAGCCGTCGCCACACGGGCGTGCCGCCGTCGACCGTCCACTGGGACGCGCGGAACGGGACCGTCGGGCGCCCCGCCGTCGAGAGGATCGCGGAGCCGGGGCGACGCGGGTCGAGCCGGGCCGCGGCGGCCGTGCCCACGAGATCCCACGACTCCTGCTCCGTCGCGGTGCGCAGGGCGATCGTGCTGCCCAGGTTCGAGCGCAGGTCCGAGCCCACCGCACCCGTGGCCCGCTGCGTGGCCAGGATGAGGTGGAAGCCCAGGGAACGGCCCGTGGCGGCCAGACGCTGCAGGACGGCGGCCGCGTCCGGGTGGTCGTCCACGAGCACGCGCAGTTCGTCGATCGCCACGACGAGCCGAGGCAGCGCCGCGTCCGGATGGCGGCGACGGAAACCGGGATAGTCGCTGACCCCGGCCTCTGCGAAGAGGGCCTCGCGGCGATGCAGCTCCGCCCGGATGGCGCTCAGCGCCCGCAACGAGGCCGTTCCCACGTGGTTGGTCTCCAGGCTCATCGTGTGGGGGAGCGCGCCCAGCGGACCGAACGACGCGCCGCCCTTGAAGTCCAGCAGCAGGAACGCGACCTCGGCCGGCGGGTGGTGCGCCGCAGCCCCCAGCAGGAGGGACAGCAGGAGATCCGACTTCCCGGATCCCGTGGTGCCCGCGATGAGCAGGTGCGGCCCGTCGGCGGCCAGGTCCATCTCGACGACGCCCGTCTCGTCGCCGCTACGGACGAGGGTCACGGTGAGCCCGTCGACGGCATCGCGGGCGCCCACCTGCCCCGGTGGTGTGAGCGTGCCGTCGCCGTCGTCGGTGGGCAGCAGGCCGAGGTCCACGACGTCGTCGGCCAGCTCGGTCAGCCAGGCGACCAGGGTGCCGTCGGCGAGGCCGTCGGCGGTCACGTCCTCGAAGCGCTGTTGTTCGGCCGGGACCACGACGGTGCGCCCGCGCAGGTCGACGACGGCGTCCCCCGGCGCAGGCGACGGCCCGGTGAAGTCGTACCGCGTCCAGGGCAGATCCGCCCGGGCCGTGGGCGTCGTCCCCGCGTCGCCGCCGATGGCGGCCCGCCACGCTCGCCACGCCGGATCCAGTGCCGCGTCCTCAGGAGCCGACACCAGCAGCCGCGGGCCGGAACCGCCCGACCACCAGGTGCGGCGGACTCCACCGGCCTCCACCACGAACGCGCCGTCGGCGGCCACCGCGTGCCGCAGGAGCTGGAACACCGCCCACCGGCAGGCCCCGGCCACATCGCGCGGCGGCCCGAGCACGACGACGCGCGACTCCGGCGGTGACGTCGTCATCACGGTGCGCCGCGACGTGACGGCCTCCACCCATGCCTCGTCCGGGTCGTCCCGCGACAGGGACAGCGCCCCGACGCCGGAACCCCACGAGACCGCCACGGCCTCGTCGGCCCCCGCCGTCAGTCCGAAGCGGTCCGTCGCGCCGGAGCGGACGGCGCGGGTCACCCCACCGGGGCTCAGTGCCGCCCGAGCCCGCCGGCGGACGACCGCGTCCGCGCGGGCGGCGAGCAGCCGCGCATGCCGCAGCCGGGTACGGCGCTGCATCGCCAGCATGACCAGCGCCACCGTCACGGACAGCACACCGAACAGCAGGAACATCGGGTTGCCCATCATCAGGACCAGGGCGACCCCGAGCACCAGCGGGCCCAGGGCCGCCACCAGCGGGATCACGACGGACTGCCGGGCCGGTGGGGATCCGAGGTTGACGGCGGGCGGCTCCGGCGTGATCGGCCGCGGCAGGGCGGACCCGGGCCCGCGGACCAGGCCCAGGGCGGTCCGGCCCACAGGGAGCGGGCTGCGGCCGTCCCACAGGCGTCCGGTGTCCCGAGGACCGTCGTGGACGTGCAGCCCGGTGGGCGCGAGCCGCAGACGCATCGGCCGCGACGGGGCAGAGGGGTCGTCCAGCAACAGCCGCGCCCCGCCGCGTCCCACGCTCAACCCGCCCTCCCCCAGAGGGACGAGGCGGCCGGCGTCGGGTCCGTGCTCGGTGACCACCGCGAGCTCCGGCCCCCGGGCCGGTGCACTCCCGACCCGTTCCGCGTACGTCACGCTGCGCGGCCCGGCAGCGCACCGGTGCAGCGACCGGGCGGGAAAACGTTCCCGCACCGCCCGGTCCTGCTCGTCCGCGTCGGCGGGGAAGTGCTCCACCCGCCATGTCTCGGGAGCGGCCCCGCCCAGGATCCGCACGCTCCAGGCCATCCCCGCCCCTCCCTCCTGAGACCGGCGACCGGCCCGTCCGGCCGCCTGGGGACGACCCTGCCACGGCCTGATGGCGGCTCGGGCGGCCTGTGGACAACTCCCCGTCGAACGGGACCGCCGCCACGTTGTCCACAGTCATGGTGTCCTGGACCACACGCATCGACGGAACGGGGTATCTTCCTGATCGAGACATGTGCGGCGCTGGGGATGGCGCCGAATCGGGCACAGGAGGGACACATGGATGCGGTGCGCATTCTCGAGGACGAGATCCGGGAGATCGTCCGGCGGCAGGGCATCGATCCGCAGCGTGAGCACGCCCGGGTCCTGACGCTCATCCAGGACGCGGCGGCGGACTACGAGTCCCGCGCGATGGTCAGCTCGTTGCCGGACCTGGAGGATCCCGTGGCGGCGCGGCAGGACCTGTTCGACCGCATCGCGGGCCTCGGGCCGCTCCAGCGGCTCATGGACGATCCCTCCGTGGAGGAGATCTGGCTGAACGCGCCGGACGCCGTCTACTGCGCGCGGTCGGGCCGCTCCGAGCTGACGGGCATCGTCCTGACCGAGGAGGAGGTGCAGGACCTCGTCGAAGTCATGTTGAAGTCCTCGGGCCGGCGGCTGGACCTGTCGATGCCGTTCGTCGACGCGGCCCTGCCAGACGGTTCGCGCCTGCACGTGGCCATCCCCGACATCACGCGGCGGCACTGGGCCGTGAACATCCGGAAGTTCATCGCCCGGGCGCGCCGGCTGGACGACCTCGTCCGGGGCGGTTCCCTCACTCCGACGGCGGCCCGCTTCCTGGACGCGGCCGTGGACGTGGGCATGAACATCCTCGTCAGCGGGGCCACCCAGGCGGGCAAGACCACCCTGCTCAACTGCCTGGCTTCGGCCATCGGCCCGCGGGAGCGGGTGATCACCGTGGAGGAGATCTTCGAGCTGCAGATCCCGGTGCGCGACGTCGTCGGGCTGCAGTGCCGCCAGCCGAACCTGGAGGGCCACGGCGAGATCCCGCTGCGCCGCCTCGTCAAGGAGGCGCTGCGGATGCGCCCGGACCGCCTGATCGTCGGCGAGGTGCGCGAGGCCGAGGCACTGGACATGCTCGTCGCGCTGAACTCCGGCCTGGCCGGCATGTGCACGATCCACGCGAACTCGGCCGCGGACGCGCTCACGAAGCTCTGCACGCTGCCGCTGCTGGCCGGGGAGAACATCTCCCGGGACTTCGTCGTTCCGACGGTCGCCACGTGCATCGACGTCGTCGTGCACTGCGAGCGCGACCGTCAGGGCCGCCGGCGGGTGCGGGAGATCCTCACCGTCGGCTCACGGGTGGAGGGCGGGGTCATCGAGACGTCGGCGCTCTTCCAGCGTGACGCCGAGGGCGACCTGCGCCTCAACGAGGGTGCGAACCTGGAGTTCGAGGCGCTCGCCCGTCGCGGCGTAGACGTCCACGAGCTGGTGGGGCTGCGCTGATGGCCGCGCTGCTGGGGCTCGCGCTCGGCTGCGGCCTGTTCCTGCTGTGGTGGTCCCTCTGGTCCCCTCCCACGGAGAAACCCGGGGCCGCCCGCACCGACTCCCGCCTGCGTGTGCTGATCGCCCAGTCCGGCATCCAGCGTCTCAGCCCGGCCGGCGTCGTGTCCGCCATGGCCGTCGGCGGTCTCGTGGTCGGGCTGCTCGTCCTGTCGCTGACCAGTACGTGGACCATCGCCGCGTGCTTCGCCGTCTTCGGCGCGGCCGTGCCCTGGCTGCTGTTGTCCTGGCAGGCCCGCCGGCGGTCCACGGCACTGCGCGAGCTGTGGCCGGACGCGATCGACCACGCCCGGTCGGCCATCCGCGCGGGCCTGACTCTCCCGGAGGCGCTCATCCAGCTCGGGGAGACCGGGCCGGAGGGGCTGCGCGAGCCGTTCCAGCAGTTCGCCCGGGACTACCGGGCCGGAGCCCGCTTCGTGGACGCACTGGACCGGCTCAAGGCCCGGATGGCCGACCCCGTCGCGGACCGCCTGGTGGTCTCGCTGCGCTTGACCCGCGAGGTCGGCGGCGCCGACATCGGCCGTCTGCTGCAGACCCTCTCCGAGTTCCTCCGGCAGGACGCCCGCATCCGCGCCGAGCTCGAGGCCCGGCAGTCGTGGACCGTGAACGCGGCCCGGTTGGCGGTGTGCGCCCCGTGGCTCGTGCTCCTGCTGCTGGGGACCCAGCCCGCCGCGGTCGCGGCCTACCGGTCCGCCGCCGGCGGGGCCGTGCTCCTCGCCGGCATGGTCGCCTCCGTCGTCTGCTACCGCGTCATGCTCCGCATCGGCGCGCTGCCCCGGGAGAAGCGGGTGTTCGCATGACGTCCGCGCTGATCTGGGCCGCGCTCCTGGGCCTCACCCTCGGGGCGGGACTGCTCCTCATCCTGGTCACCCAGCCGGTGGGCTGGCGCCCCAGCCTCGAGCAACGGGTCGAACCGCAGCTGCGCCACCACATCCCGGCCTCCCGCCTCCTCGAGGAGGAACGTGCGGGCGCCTCGCCCTGGGGAGCGTGGGGACGCATCCTCGATCCCGTGGTGCAGGCCGGAGTCGGCTGGGTCCAGCGCATCTCCCCGGGCGGGGCGGCGCTCGACCGCAAACTGGCCGCCGCGGGGCTGGCGGTCACGTCGACGGACTTCCGTGCCCAGCAGGTCCTGAGCGCGGCCGCGGGGGCCGCCGTGGCGGCCGTCCTCGCGCTCAGCCTCACCGTCACGGGCCGCGTGCCGGTGATCACGGGGGTCGCCCTCGTGATCGCCGGCGGCATGGCCGGGTTCCTGCTCCGGGAGCAGCTGCTCTCCCTGCGGGTGCGACGGCGGCGCGAGGCCATCCTCTCCGAGTTCCCGTCCGTGGCCGAGCTGTTCGCGCTCTCGGTGGGCGCGGGGGAGAGCGCCGCCGGAGCGCTCGAACGCATCGCGGGGACGGCGCGCGGGGAGCTGGCCGGCGAGTTCCGCACCACGCTCGCCGACATGCGTGCCGGGGCGTCGCTGTCCGCGGCGCTCAAGGCCATGGGACGGCGCGTGCAGCTGGCCCCCGTCGAACGGTTCATCGGGGGCGTGCTCATCGCGCTCGACCGCGGCACGCCCCTCGCCGACGTCCTGCGCGCGCAGGCCCAGGACGTGCGTGAGATGGGTCGCCGCGAGCTCATGGAGGCCGCCGGCCGGAAGGAGATCCAGATGATGGTCCCCCTGGTGTTCGGCATCCTCCCGCTCACGGTGATCTTCGCCGTCTTCCCCGGCATCTCCCTGATGCGCCTGGGGTTCTGAAGACCCACAACTGAATAGTCCATCCATCCACCCACGATCACCATCCACTCCGGCCGCACGGGCGGCCGGCCACCCGAGGAGGGGACCATGCTCCACCACCACGCCATCACCGTCCTGGCCGCCCTGCGCGCCCTCATCCACGACGACGTCCGCGACGAGCGCGGCGACGTCCCCGGCTGGGTGATGATCACCCTCATGTCCGCCGTGCTCGTGGCCGGCCTGCTGGCCCTCGCCCTGCCGGCGCTCCAGGGACTGTTCAACCAGGCCATCTCCCAGGTGTCCCAGGGCGGCTGAGCATGCCCCGGGGTGCTGCCCACGGCGCGCAGGCGCCCCGTGGCGGCCACACGGGTGTCCGCTGGCGGGACGACCGGGGCGCCGCGGTGGCCGAGTCCACCATGGTGATGACCCTGGTCGTCCTGCTCTTCGCGGCGCTGCTCCAGGCCGGCGTCGTGATCCACACGCGCAACGTGATGATCGACGCCGCCTCCGCCGGCGCCCGGTACGGGGCGCTCGCGGACCGGAGCCCCGAGGACGGCGTCCAGCGGGCTCGGGAGCTGCTCTCGGCCGGCGTGCCCGGCCAGTCCGGGGCCGACGTCGCCGCGGAGCTCACCAGCCAGGACGGGGTCCCGGTCCTGCGCGTCACGGTCTCGAGCTCGCTGCCCGGCCTGGGGTTCCTGCCGGGCCCGATCCCCGTGGAGGTGAGCGGTCATGCGTTCCGTCAATGACGTCCGCGACGAGCGGGGAGCGGCCACGGTCGAATTCCTGGGCCTCACCCTCGTCCTGTTGATCCCCGTGGTGTACCTGATGATCTACGTCTCCCAGGTCCAGGCCGCGGCGTTCGCCTCGGTCGCCGCCGCTGACCAGGCCGTCAAGGCCGTGGTCGCCGAGGCTGATCACCCCAGCGCAGGCGCCGCCCACGCCACCGTCGAGCTCACGCTGGCCGACTACGGCGTGGGCGCCGGCCAGTACGACCTGACCGTCGGCTGCGATCAGGGCGGCTGTGGCACGCTCGAACCGGGCGAGGTCGTCGCCGTGCGGGTGGACGTGGGGGTGCCCGTCCCTCTCACGCCGGCAGCGTGGTCGCTGACCCCCGTGACGGTGGGTTCCGACGCCCGGCAGACTGTGCCGAGGTTCTGATGCGCCGCCGCCTCACCGCTCGCCTGGGTCACGACGACGGGCAGACCACCGTCCTCACCGTCGGCCTGTGCGCCGTGCTCGTGGCCCTCATGCTGGTCATGCTCGCGGTCACCACCGTGCAGTTGCAGCACCGCCGCCTGCAGTCGCTCGCGGACTCGGCCGCCATCGCCGGGGCAGAGGAGCTCGGCTTCCGGCTGGGGGAGGACCCGGGCGTCGTGCTCTCCGACGACGACGTCGCCGCCTCCGCCAGCGCACACCTCGCGGCCGTCGGTGCCCAGGAGGCCGTGCCCGGGCTCGGCGGGATGAACGCCCGCGTGGCCGACGACGGCACCACCGTCGTCGTCACCCTCGACGCCCGGGCCGATCTGTTCGCCATGACCGGCCCGTTCGCGGGGACACTGCCCCTGTCGGTCCCCCTCGAGGCGACGGGCAGCAGTCGCACTAGCCTGGCCCGGTGATCCGCTTCCTCCACGGCATCGGTGGCCGGCCCGCCCACTTCGAGCCCCTTACTGACGCCCTCGGCGCCGTGGCCGACCTCGCCGCCTCGCCCGCCCTGCCCGGCCACCCGGGCACGGACGCCGGCGGTCAGGGCCGCCCCCGGGCCGCACGGCCGGCGATCGAGGCGGACCCCGTCCTCGACGCCGCCCGCACCTGGGCGGCGCAGGCCGGCCCCGTGCCGGGGCTGCTGATCGGCCACAGCACGGGCGGGGTCATCGCGCTGCGCGCCGTCGCCGACGGGCTGGTGCGGCCCCGCGCCCTCGTGGTCATCGACTCGAACGTCCCGGTGACGGACACCGCCCTGGCCGCCCGGGCGGCCAAGGCCCGCCTCGCCGCCCGCCCGGACTGGCGGAGCGTGCTCCGCGCCTCGCTCGCGCGGGACCTCCTCGTCCCGGAGCCGTGGCGCGAGCGGATCCTGACCGACCTGGACGCCACGCCGGACCATCCGATGCGCGAGCTCTGGGCCGCCGTCCTCGCCGCGGACACCCGTGCCCTCTGGGCCGGCATCACCGTCCCGACGCTATACGTGCGCAGCACCCGGGACGTCCACCAACGGGACCTGGACGCGGTCACGCAGCACGCCACCGTCGTCGATGTCAGCACGGGCCACTGGCCGCACGTCACGGAGCCCGAGGCCGTCGCGGCGGCGATCCGCCGCTGGCACACGACCGGCGTCCACCCCACGCGGTAGGCTGGCCGAATCATGGCTGACACTGACTTCTCCGCGGAGATCGACTCCCTGCGCCACACCCTGGCCTCCATCGAGCAGGTCTCGGACCTCGACCGCATCAAGGCGGACATCGCCGAACTGGAGCAGCAGGCCTCCGCACCGGACCTCTGGGACGACCCGGAGGAGGCCCAGAAGGTCACCTCCAAGCTCTCCCACCGTCAGACGGACCTCAAGCGCATCACCTCCCTGGAGAGCCGCATCGAGGACCTGGAGACCATGGTCGAGCTCGCCGCGGAGGAGGACGAGCCCTCCCTCCTCGACGACGCGAACCAGGAGCTGACCTCCATCCGCAAGGCCCTGGAGGAACTCGAGGTCGTCACGCTGCTCAGCGGCGAGTACGACCAGCGCGACGCCGTCGTGACCATCCGCGCGGGCGCCGGCGGCGTGGACGCGGCCGACTTCGCCGAGACCCTCATGCGCATGTACCTGCGCTGGGCCGAGCAGCGCGGCTGGTCCACCAAGGTCATGGACACCTCCTACGCGGAGGAGGCCGGCCTGAAGTCCGTCACCTTCGAGGTCAACGCGCCCTACGCGTTCGGCACCCTCTCCGTGGAGGCCGGCACGCACCGCCTCGTGCGCATCAGCCCCTTCGACAACCAGGGCCGCCGCCAGACGTCCTTCGCGGCGGTCGAGGTGGTGCCGCTGATCGAGTCGGACGACTCCATCGAGATCCCCGAGTCCGAGATCAAGGTGGACGTGTTCCGCTCCTCGGGCCCCGGCGGCCAGTCCGTGAACACCACGGACTCCGCCGTCCGCATGACGCACCTGCCCACCGGCATCGTCGTGTCCATGCAGAACGAGAAGTCGCAGATCCAGAACCGTGCCGCCGCCCTGCGCGTGCTCCAGTCCCGTCTGCTGCTGCTGCGCAAGGCCGAGGAGGACGCGAAGAAGAAGGAGATGGCCGGCGACGTCAAGGCGTCCTGGGGCGACCAGATGCGCTCCTACGTGCTGAACCCGTACCAGATGGTCAAGGACCTGCGCACGGGCCACGAGGAGGGCAACCCCTCCTCCGTGTTCGACGGCCACATCGACGATTTCGTGGACGCCGGGATCCGCTGGCGCGCCGAGCAGGTCAAGGCCGCCCAGGAGGACTGAGCCCCACGGCGCGGCCCCGCCGCCCAGGCCACCACGACGCCGGCCCGCACCTCCGCAGTGAGGCGCCGGCCGGCGTCGCCGTTCAAGCCCCCGCAGGGGCCTCGGGCCTGGCCCGGGAGACCGGCCCGGTGGGATGCTCGAAGCACCGGGCAGGCGCCCCCGCGCGCCGGTCCGGCACCAGACTCCATTCCCACCCAGGAGGTCGACCAGCATGACCATGCGCGCCGCCCGTTGGCACGGCAAGAAGGACATCCGCATCGAGGAGATCGACTCGCCCACGGCCGGCCCGGGGCAGGTCCTCGTGGACGTCGCGTGGTGCGGCATCTGCGGCACGGACCTGCACGAGTACCTCGAGGGCCCGATCTTCATCCCGCCGGCCGGGCACCCGCACCCGATCTCCGGCGACGCCGCCCCCGTCACGCTCGGCCACGAGATGTCCGGCACCGTCGCCGCCCTGGGCGAGGGCGTCACGGACCTCGAGGTCGGCCAGAAGGTCGTCGTGGAGCCGTACATCGTGCGCGAGGAGGACCGGGACCGACCGGACTACAACCTCGCGCCGGACATGAACTTCATCGGCCTGGGCGGCGACGGCGGCGGACTGGCCGAGCAGATCGCGGTGCAGCGCCGCTGGGTCCACCCGGTGGCCGACTCCGTGCCTCTCGACCAGGCCGCGCTCATCGAGCCGCTCTCCGTGGCCCACCACGCGTGGGTGCGGGCCGGCTCTCCGACGTCGGGCGTGGCAGTGATCGGTGGCGCCGGCCCCATCGGCGCGCTCACGGCGGCCGTGCTCAAGGGCAAGGGCCTGACGGTGTACGTCTCCGAGCTCTCGGAGCTGCGCCGCCAGAAGGTGCTCGAGGCCGGCGTGGTAGACGAGGCATTCGACCCCCGCGAGGTGGACGTGCCCGCGAAGATCCGCGAGCTGCACGACGGCCAGGGCGCGGACGTGGGCTTCGAGTGCACCTCGGTGGACGTGGTGCTGGACATGCTGCTGGACGCGGTGCGTCCCGGCGGGGTGATCGTCAACGAGTCCATCTGGGGCCACGAGCCCGCCGTGGCCCTGCACAAGCTGGTGATGAAGGAGATCGACCTGCGCGGCACCATCGCGTACGCGAACGACCACGCGGACACCATCCGCATGGTCGAGGACGGCGCCGTGGACCTCGCGCCGTTCATCACCGGCAAGATCGGCCTCGACGACCTGGTCGACCAGGGCTTCGAGACCCTCATCCACCACAACGAGACGGCCGTGAAGATCCTCGTCTCGCCCACCGGCCAGGGCCTCTGAGGCTCCGGCCCGATCCCCGGACGTCCCGACGACGGCCCGCACCCGCGCGCTGCGGGTGCGGGCCGTCGTGGTCCCTGTGCCGCGGCGCGCCGTCACAGACGCGTCGCTCCCTGGCGCGCCTGTGACCGGGGTCATAGACTGCATTTGAGTGAATCGTGATGAACCGAGTTGAACGTCCCAGGAGGACCGCATGACCGCCGAGCTGCCCCAGCCTCAGCCCACCGATGCCGTGATCGTGGGCGGTGCCCGCACGCCCTTCACCCGGCTGCTCTCGCAGCAGGCCGACCTGCGCGCCGTGGACCTGGGCGCCCACGCGATCACGCACGCGCTCGAGCGCGCCGGCGTGGCCCCCGAGGACGTGGACATGGTCTACATGGGCCAGGTCGTGCAGGCCGGCGCGGGCCAGAACCCGGCCCGCCAGTCCGCGCTCGCCGCGGGCATCCCGTTGAACGTCCCGGCCATGACGATCAACAAGGTGTGCCTGTCCGGCCTCACCGCCGTGATCGACGCCGCCCGTCTCATCCGCCTCGGCGAGGCGGACGTGGTGGTGGCCGGCGGTCAGGAGTCCATGACCAACGCCCCGCACCTGCTGCCCGGCGCGCGCAAGGGCTTCAAGTACGGACCGGCCACCATGCTCGACGCCGTCGCGTGGGACGGCCTCACCGACTCCCTGAGCCACGAGGCCATGGGCGAGCTGACCGAGTCCGGCAACGGCGAGCGGAACATCGCCCGCGCCGAGCAGGACGAGGTCGCCGCGGCCTCGCACCAGCGGGCCGCCCGGGCCCAGTCCGAGGGCGTCTTCGAGGGCGAGATCGCCCCGGTGGAGATCCCGCAGCGCAAGGGCGACCCGCTGGTCGTCTCCCAGGACGAAGGGGTCCGCCCGGACACGACCGCCGAGTCGCTGGGCGCCCTGCGCCCGGCGTTCGCGAAGGACGGCACCATCACGGCCGGCAACTCCTCGCCCCTGTCCGACGGCGCCGCCGCCCTCGTGGTGACCTCGCGGGCCTTCGCCGAGGAGAAGGGCCTGACGATCCTCGCCACGGTGGGCGCACCCGGCCAGACCGCCGGCCCGGACAGCTCGCAGCTGCACTCGCAGCCTTCGGACGCGATCGCCGCGGCGGTGCGGAAGCAGGGCTGGGACGTGGCCGACCTTGACTTCATCGAGATCAACGAGGCGTTCGGCGCGGTGGCCGTGCAGTCCCTGCGCGACCTCGGCTACCCGCACGAGAAGACCAACATCCACGGCGGCGCCATCGCCCTGGGCCACCCGATCGGCGCCTCCGGCGCCCGGCTGGCCCTGCACGCCGCCCTCGAGCTCGACCGGCGCGACGGCGGCCGCGCGGCCGTCTCGCTCTGCGGCGGCGGCGGCCAGGGCGAGGCCCTGATCCTCTTCCGCTGACAGACCGCCCCTGACAGAAAGGACCCCGGACATGGCTCTCGACAAGACCGTGGCCACGCCCGCCGAGGCGGTGGCGGACGTGCCGGACGGCGCGTCCCTGGCCGTCGGCGGCTTCGGGCTCTCCGGCAACCCCGTGCAGCTCATCGAGGCCCTGCTCGAGCAGGGCGCCACGGACCTGTCCGTCGTCTCCAACAACTGCGGCGTGGACGGCTGGGGCCTGGGCATCCTGCTCGGCGCGCGCCGGCTGCGGAAGATGACCTCCTCCTATGTGGGGGAGAACAAGGAGTTCGCCCGCCAGTACCTCAAGGGCGAGCTCGAGGTGGAGCTCGTCCCGCAGGGCACCCTCGCGGAGAAGCTCCGCGCCGGCGGCGCCGGCATCCCGGCGTTCTACACCCGCTCCGGCGTCGGCACCCAGGTGGCCGAAGGCGGCCTGCCCATGCGCTACGACGCGGACGGCACCGTGGTGAAGTCCTCGCAGGCCAAGCCCACGGACACGTTCGTGCTCGGCGAGGGCTACCTCAGCCAGACCCCGGACGAGCCCGAGACCTATGTGCTCGAACGCTCCATCGTCACCGACTTCTCCCTCGTGCACGCGTGGAAGGGCGACCGCCACGGCAACCTCGTGTTCCGCAAGGCCACCCGCCAGTTCGGCCCGCCCGCGGCCATGGCCGGCCGCGTGTGCATCGCGCAGGTGGAGGAGCTCGTCGAGCCCGGCGAGATCGACCCGGATGACGTGCACCTGCCCGGTGTCTTCGTGCACCGGATCGTGGAGGTCGGCACGGACATCGAGAAGCGGATCGAGAAGCGCACCGTGCGCGCGTCGGGGGAGGGGCGGGCATGAGCGAGCAGACCACCGGGCGTCCCCAGGGCCTGAGCCGCGACCAGATGGCGGCCCGCGCCGCGCAGGAGCTGCCGGACGGCGCCTACGTCAACCTCGGCATCGGCATGCCCACGCTGATCCCCAACCACATCCCCGCCGGGCGGTCCGTGGTGCTGCAGTCCGAGAACGGCATCCTCGGCACGGGCCCGTACCCCACGGAGGACGCCGTGGACCCGGACCTGATCAACGCGGGCAAGGAGACCGTCACCGTGAACCCGGGGGCGTCCTTCTTCGACTCCGCGCTGAGCTTCGGCATGATCCGCGGCGGCAAGATCGACGTCGCCGTCCTGGGCGGCATGGAGGTCTCCGCCGCGGGCGACCTGGCCAACTGGATGGTGCCCGGCAAGATGGTCAAGGGCATGGGCGGTGCGATGGACCTCGTCCACGGCGCCGGCCGCGTGATCGTCATGATGGACCACGTGTCCAAGGACGGCACCCCCAAGATCGTCGACCAGTGCACCCTGCCGCTGACCGGCCGCGCCGTCGTCGACCGCATCATCACGGACCTGGCCGTGATCGACGTCGTCGGCACCCCGGAACAGCCCCGCCTGGCGCTCGTGGAGACCGCGCCCGGCATCACCGAGGAGCAGGTCCGCGCGCTCACCGGCGCGCCGCTGGACTGAGCCGACGACGCCGCCCCGCGGCCCCGGCGCACCGCCTCGGCGGGCATCGGGCCGGCACGGGATAGACTGGACGGCCGCGCCCTGATCGGGGCGCGGCCGTCGCCGTGGACGCTGGAAGGACGTGAGGCCATGGGCAAGAACAGCAAGGGCAAGGCCGCCAAGCAGCCGGCCCCCGGCGAGCGCCAGGTGATCGCCAACAACAAGAAGGCGCGCCACGACTACACCATCCTCGACACGTACGAGGCCGGCATGGTGCTCACCGGCACCGAGGTGAAGTCGCTGCGCGAGGGCAAGGCCTCGCTCGTGGACGGCTTCGCGGTCTTCTACCGGGACGAGCTGTGGCTCGAGCAGGTCTACATCCCGGAGTACCTCAACGGCTCGTGGACCAACCACGCCGCCCGCCGCCGCCGCAAGCTGCTGCTGCACCGCGCCGAGCTGACGAAGATCTCCCGCCAGATCCAGGATCCGGGCCTGACCATCGTGCCGCTGTCCCTGTACTTCCTGAACGGGCGCGTGAAGGTGGAGATCGGCGTCGCGCGCGGCAACCGCGAATACGACAAGCGGCACAAGCTGCGCGAGCAGCAGGACAACCGCGAGGCCCAGCGGGCCATGCGGATGCGCAACCGGCGCGCCGGCGTGGCCTGAGCGCGGTGGACCCCTTGGGAATGCCTCGGGGGCGTGCTACGTTGTATCTCTCGCAGGGCCGGTTTCAGGACCGGCGGGCCTCGCGCCCTCCGCCTGCAGTGGTGATTGACAACCTCATAGAGGAGTCGCCCCCATGGGGCCGATCGGTTTCGACGGTGTGTGTCGCGTCGGGAGAAGCGGGCCGAGGATGCAGAGTCATCTCGTCAAACGCTCTCTGCAAACCAATAAGTGCCGAATCCAAGCGCACTGACTTCGCTCTCGCTGCCTGATCAGTGATCGAGTCCGTCACCCCGAGGTCGCTGTCGCCTCGGATCGTGGCGTCAGCTAGATAGCCACTGGGCGTCACCCTCGCCGGGGGTCGTGACGCCGACATCAATCCGGCTGGGTCCGGGTTGGCCGCCCGTCTGCGGGACGGCCAGGACCGAGCAACACCCACAGCAGACTGCGCCCGGAGAAGACCTGGCAACACCTCATCGGACGCGGGTTCAATTCCCGCCGGCTCCACTCACCACCACGGGAAGGCCCCGGAATCACCCCGATTCCGGGGCCTTCGTCGTGTCCATGCCGGTGTGCGGCGGCCCGCCCCTCAGCCGGCCAGGACGGCGTGCAGGCCCAGGCCGGCGCCCCAGCCGACGACGACGGCCACCAGCCCCAGCCCCAGATGCGCGGTCCACAGGCGGGCGGCTGTGCCCCATCGACGGGCGAGCGCGGCGTCAGCCGCCTCAGCGGCCACGGTGGACCACGTCCCCAGGGCGAGGCAGAACCCGGACACCACGGCGGACACCGCCGCGACGAGCACGAGCCCCTGCCCGTCGCCCCAGCTCTCGGAGGCGTACACCAGCTCCGGCACGGCCAGGCCGACGGTGACGCCGAGGAGCAGGGCCGCCGTCGTGTTGGCGGTGAGCAGACCCCGGGGGCCGAGCCGGTCGGTCAGGCGCCGGCGCACCAGGGCGCCGAGCGCCCCGCCCGCCGCGAGGCAGGCCAGGAGGGCCACCTGGAGGAGAGCGAAGACCTCGTATCCCGCGCCGCTCATGCGTCCTCCGCCGAACGATCCGTCCCGACCGCGCGCGACCCCGGGGCGCCACCGGCGCGCAGGCCGAGCACGGCCGCCGCCGTCGAGAGTGCAGCCATCAGCGCGAGCACCAGCAGCACCGCTACCGCCGCGGCGAGGACGCCACCCGCCCCGGACGCCGCGGCGCCCAGCCGCACCGGCCACAGCACCAGGGCGACGGCGCTGGAGATGGTGGTGAACGCACCGAGGAAGCCGGTTCCCAGCCCCGCCACCAGGCGTGGACGCCAGTCCGGCCCGCGGCGTCGCGAGGCCGCCCACAGCAGGCCGAGCAGGAACGAGCCGAGCACGTTCACCACGAACAGCGGCAGGGCCTGGACCAGCACGTCGACCGCCCCGAACGCGGCGCCGAACGTGCCGCGGAAGTTGGGCGCCCCGGCCAGCGCGGTCACCGCGTTCATCACCCCCGCACCGCACAGCACGCCCGCGGCACCGCCGAGGGCCACCGCACCCGCAGTGCCGGGCCGGCGATCTGTCCCGCGCCCGCCCCTCCGGTCGGCCGTCGTCTCCCCCCGCACTGCTATCAGGCGCCGCCCTCGGTCTCGTCACCCGCGCGGAGGCGGGCGAGGACGTCGTCGTGGAGCAGGCCGTTCGTGGCCAGCGCGTGCCCGCCGAACGGGCCGTCCTCGCCGTCCAGCGAGGTGAAGCGGCCGCCGGCCTCGCGCACGATCGGCACCAGAGCGGCCATGTCATGCAGCTCGAGCTCGGGCTCGGCCGCGATGTCCACGGCGCCCTCGGCGACGAGCATGTAGGACCAGAAGTCGCCGAAGCCGCGCACGCGCCACACGTCCGAGGTGAGCTGCAGGAACGCGCGGATCGAGCCGCGTTCGCGCCAGCCCTCGATCGAGGAGAAGGACAGCGACGCGTCCTCGACCCGGTCCACGCCGGACACGGTGATCCGCTGAGCACGCGTGAGCGAGGTGCCCGCGAAGGCGCCCTGGCCGGCCGCGGCCCACCAGCGACGGTGCAGGGCGGGGGCGGAGACGACGCCGACGACGGGCTCGCCGTCGATCAGCAGCGCGATGAGGGTGGCCCACACGGGCACGCCGCGCACGAAGTTCTTGGTGCCGTCGATGGGGTCGACCACCCACTGCCGGCCGGAGCGGCTCAGAGATCCGCCGAACTCCTCACCCACGATGCCGTCGCGCGCCCGGGCACGGGACAGGGTCGAGCGGATGGACTCCTCGGCGACGCGGTCCGCATCCGTGACAGGGGTGAGATCCGGCTTGGTGCTGACCTCGAGGTCCTGGGCCTTGAACCGGGACATCGTGATCGAGTCCACGTTGTCCGCCAACATGTGGGCCAGCCGCAGGTCCTCCGTGAGGTCGCGGCCGCGGGTCGCAGGGTTCTCAGGTCGCTCCATGCCGCCCACGCTATACCGCGCGGGCCGCCTCAGTCCTCGGACGACGCCGCGTCCTCCGCCCCCGAGGGGGCCAGCCGGTTGCCGAGCAGACGCCGCAGCGAGGCCAGGCGTGCCGCTCCCGAGGGGCCGGCGTGGCCCGCGGCCACCCATGCGTCCAGGCCGCAGCCGGGGGAGTCGGCGGTGTGGGTGCAGCCGCGCGGGCAGTCCGCCAGCCCGCCGGCGAGGTCGTCGAACGCCTCCACCACGCGGTCCGGCTCGACCCAGCCCAGCCCGAAGGACCGGATGCCGGGGGTGTCCACCACCCAGGTGTCCGGCAGGGGGGCGCCGTCGTCGCCCGTCAGCGGCAGTGCGAGCGCGGACGAGGAGGTGTGCCGGCCCCGGCCGGTGACGGCGTTGACGTGGCCGGTGGCCCGTTCCGCGCCGGTGAGCGCGTTCAGCAGCGTGGACTTGCCGACGCCGGAGGGCCCCACGAACGCGCTCGTGTGCCCGATCAGCCGCTCGGCCACCCGGGCCACGAGCGAGGCGTCCAGGGCGGTGTCCCCGGTCTCGGCCTCGAAGGTCGCCGCACCGGAGGTCATCACCTCCAGGTCCAGGGCCTCGTAGTGCGCCACCAGCGCGGCCGGATCACGCAGGTCGGTCTTCGTGATGAGCAGCACCGGGTGGATGCCGGCGTCGTAGCAGGCGACCAGGGCGCGGTCGATGAAGCCGGTCCGGGGCTCCGGATTGGCCGCGGCCACCATGATCACCAGCAGGTCGGCGTTGGCCACCACCACCCGCTCGACCTCGTCCGAGTCGTCCGCCGACCGGCGCAGGACCGTGCTGCGCTCCTCGACACGGACGATGCGTGCGAGCGTGCCCTCGTCCCCGGAGAGGTCCCCGACGACGGCCACCCGGTCGCCCGTGGCGATCGGCGTGCGGCGCAGCTCGCGGGCGCGCATCGCCGTGATCCGCTCGTCCAGGCGATCCGGCAGCACCACGGCGTACCGGCCGCGGTCCACCGTGGTGACCATGCCGACCTGCGCATCCTCGTGCTTGGGCCGCTCCTTGGTGCGCGGGCGGGTGCCGCGTTTGGACGGGCGCACCCGGACATCGGACTCGTCCCACGCGGAGGGATCGAGGCGCCGGGCCATCAGCGGGCCTCCTCGGCCGCATCGCCGGGTGCCACGAGCGCGGTCCACAGTGCGGGGAAGTCCGGCATCGTCTTCGCGGTGGTCGCCACGTCCACGATGCCGGTCCCCGGCACGCGCAGGCCGACGACGGCGGCGAAGGTCGCCATCCGGTGGTCGTGGTAGGTCTCGAGGGCGGCGGGCGACAGCGGCCCCGACGCGTCCGTCCCCGGGAAGCCGAGCGACGTCTCGTCCTCGTCCACGGTGATCCCCAGGCGGGCGGCCTCGGCGGTGAGCGCGGCGAGCCGGTCCGTCTCATGGCCCCGCAGATGGCCGATCCCCGTCAGGCGGGTGGGCCCGGAGGCCAGCAGGGCGAGCGCGGCCGCGGTGGGGGCGAGCTCGGCCGTGTCCGCGATCTCACCGGCGCCGGTGATGCGGGGCGCGCCGTCGTCGTGGACCGCCCCCGTCACCGTGAGCCGGCCGCGGGAGCGGTCCGTGCGGTCGACCGTGAGGGCCACGCTCGCCCCGAACTGCGGCAGGATCCGCCGCCAGCGGTCGCCGATCTGCGTCGTGCGGGTGGGCCAGTCCGGCACCGTCACGGAGCCGCCCGTGGCCACGGCGGCGGCCAGGAAGGGGCCTGCGTTGGACAGGTCCGGCTCGACGGTCGCCTCGTGTACCGGGATGCGCCCCGGGGCCACGGTCCACGCCCCGGGACCCGTCTCGGCGACGTCCACCTCGAGCGCGCGCAGCACCCCGACGGTCATCGCGACGTGCTCCGGACTCGGCACGGTCTGCCCGGTGTGCCGCAGCCGGAGGCCGCGCGGCATCCCCGCGGCCGCCAGCAGCGCGGCGGACAGGAACTGGGAGGAGCCGGAGGCGTCGACCGCGACCTCCGGCACGTCGCCGTCGGGGGCCACCGTGGCCGCGTCCGCGCGGGTCGTCATCGTGAAGGGCAGGCGACCGGGCTCGCCCTCCTCGTTGACGGCCACCCCGAGCTGGCGCAGCGCGTCCAGGACCGGGGCCATCGGGCGCAGGCGCGCGCCGGCGTCGCCGTCGAAGCGGACCCGGCCGGGCCGCAGCGCGGCGACGAACGGGACGAAGCGCATGACCGTCCCCGCCAGTCCGCAGTCCACGGCGACATCCCCGGCCAGCGGCTCGCCGACCGGCATCGGATGCACCCGCAGTCCGCCGTCGGACAGGGGCTCGAACCGGGCCCCGAGCGCTGTGAGCGCCGTGCGCATCAATGCCGTGTCCCGCGACTCGAGGACGCCGTGCAGGACGCACGGACCGTCGGCGAGCGCGGCGAGCACGAGATGCCGGTTCGTCAGCGACTTCGATCCCGGCAGCCGCACCTCTCCGCGCACCGGGCCGCGCGCCACGGGCGCGGGCCAGGTCTCGGCGGCGTCGGGACGGGGGGCGGGGGAGTGCGCGGCGGCACGCGTGGGGCGGGTCACCGGACCAGCCTATCCGGCGGCTGTCGGCCGGGGTCGGCCTGTCGCGGGGGAATACCTGGAACGCTCCTGGCGCTCCACTGGACGACCCCGTACCCGTGTCGGCGCACCGGTCCCGCTCGCCGCGGACCGCAGCCGGAGAGGAGCCCCGCATGAGCGCCGCCCTGCTGACGCATCCCTCCCGGACCGTAGACTGGCCCGCGATGAGCACTGACAACAGCCGGCCGGAATTCGCCCGGCCCGAGGACGCCCCCGAGCACGACCGCGCCGACATCGACGTCGCCGCCGAGTCCGAACAGCAGCGCCGTGCCCGGTTCGAGCGTGACGCCCTCGAGTTCGTGGACCAGTTGTACTCCGCTGCGCTGCGCATGACGCGCAACCCGCAGGACGCCGAGGACCTGGTCCAGGAGGCGTACACGAAGGCCTACTCCTCGTTCCACCAGTACCGGCCCGGCACCAACCTCAAGGCCTGGCTCTACCGGATCCTCACGAACACGTACATCAACCTCTACCGCAAGCGGCAGCGCCAGCCCCTCGAGGCGGACAACCCTGAGGTGGAGGACTGGCAGATGGCCCGGGCCGCCGAGCACACCTCCGGTGGCCTGCGCTCGGCCGAGACGGAGGCCCTCGACCGGCTGCCCGACTCCCAGGTGAAGGACGCCCTGCAGGCGATCCCGGAGGAGTTCCGGCTCGCCGTCTACTTCGCGGACGTGGAGGGCTTCGCCTACAAGGAGATCGCCGAGATCCTCGACGTGCCGATCGGCACCGTCATGTCGCGGCTGCACCGCGGCCGCAAGCAGCTGCGCGAGCGCCTCGCGGACTACGCGGCCGCGCGCGGCATCAAGGCCCAGCCGAAGAAGAAGACCGGGCGCGGCGGCACGAAGCAGACCGAGACGAGCACGAAGGAGGCCACGCGATGACCGCGGACCAGCACGGCCATGAGTGCCGCGACGCCCAGGACGCCTCCCTGGAGCGGCTGTACCAGTACCTGGACGGCGCCCTGACGCCCGAGGACATCGAGCAGGTGCGCGCCCACGTGGCGGAGTGTCCGGACTGCCGGCACCAGAAGGAGCTCGAAGAGCTCATCCGCTCGGCGGTGCGTCGGTGCTGCCAGGAGAAGGCGCCCGCGCAGCTGCGGGCCACCATCATGACCCGCATCACCCAGATCTCGACGACGACCGTCACCTGGGGCTGACACCGCGACATGCGGACCCGTGGGCACCCGATCGGGCGCCCCGACGATGACGAAGGGCCGTCCCCTGAGGGGACGGCCCTTCGTGGTCTGCGGTCGCCGAGTGGCACCCGGCCGGTCCGCGACGCCGATCAGCGGATCAGGCGTTGGGACGCTTGCCGTGGTTGGCGCCGTTCCTGCGGCGGTCGCGACGCTTGCGTGCACGCTTGCTCATGACGTCTCCCTTCAACGAGTCGGTCGGTGGTCCATTCTGTCACATCAGGCCGTGGGCTCAGGCAGACCGAGCCACTGGTACCAGCCCCGGTGCAGCACGAGCCACGCGATGAGCCCGTGGCCCGCCTGGCCCGGCCGGCCCTGGCCGGAGGCGAGGTCCGCGCGCCACTGCTCGTGTCCCACCAGCGGGGTGAACGTGTCCACGTACACGTGGTTGCGCCGGTCGGCCACATCCAGGTAGGCGGCGTTGAGCTCGGCGAGCCGGGCGTTGCGCTGCTCGTCCAGGGTGGGCGTGGGGCCCACCACGAGCACCGGGATGTTCCGCTGCGAGGCGGTGTCCAGGACGTTGGCCAGGTTCAGCCGCGAGCGGGCGGTCGAGGTGGCCTCCAGGTCCAGGTCCGCGTCGGACAGGGCCACGACGAGGCGGTTCTCCGTCTCCTCGGAGAAGCGCCGCGAGGCCTCGCCCCACCAGCGCTCGTTGAGGTCCTCGGTGGTCTCGTGCGGCACGGCCAGCACGTAGTTCTCCAGCTCCACGTCGGGGGCCTGGGTGCGGGCGAGCACGCGGCCCCACCAGCCGATGGCGCGGGCGTCGCCCGCACCGGCCAGCAGCTGGTCGCCGACGGCGGCGATCCGGATCCGGCGGTTGTGCACAGTGTGTCCTTTCGTCGGCCGATCCGGCGCCGCCGCCGCACCGGAGGGTGCGGCGGCGGCGCAGGGTCGGTCCGGGTCAGCGGCCGAAGGCGGCGTCCAGCAGCGTGCTGAGCTCCTGGTCGTGGCGGCCCTTGGTGCCCGCGGAGGTCGCGGCCGAGGCCGGGCGGGACACGAGGGTCACGGGGCCGTCGAGCTGCGGCACGAGGTTCAGTGCCATGAACGGCCACGGGCCCTGGTTCGCGGGCTCGTCCTGCACCCAGGTGACGTCGGCGACCGGGTAGGCGCGGAGCGCCTTGCGGATCTCGTCGAGCGGCAGCGGGTAGAGCTGCTCCACCCGCACGATCGCGGTGGACGTGTCACCGGACTTCTCGCGGCGGGCGAGCAGGTCGTAGTACAGCCGGCCGGAGACCAGCAGCACGCGCGTGACGTCCTTGGCGTCCACCCCGGCGTCCGGGATGACCGGCTGGAAGCGGCCCTCGGTGAAGTCCTCCACCGAGTTCGCGGCGGCCTTGAGGCGCAGCAGCTGCTTCGGGGTGAACACGACGAGGGGCCGACGCGGGCGGGCGTAGGCCTGCTCGCGCAGCAGGTGGAAGTGGTTCGCGCCCGTGGAGGGGTTGACCACGCGCATGTTGTCCTCGGCGCACATCTGCAGGAACCGCTCGATGCGGGCGGAGGAGTGGTCCGGCCCCTGCCCCTCGTAGCCGTGGGGGAGGAGCAGGACCACGGACGAGGTCTGCGACCACTTCTGATCGGCCGAGGAGATGAACTCGTCGATGATCGTCTGCGCGCCGTTCACGAAGTCGCCGAACTGGGCCTCCCACAGCACGAGGGCGTCGGAGCGCTCCACGGAGTAGCCGTACTCGAAGCCGAGGGCGGCGTACTCGGACAGCAGCGAGTTGTAGACCCAGAACTTCGCCTGGTCCTCGGAGAGGTGCTTCAGCGGCGCCCACGTGTCGCCGGTGATCCGGTCATGGAACACCGAGTGGCGCTGCGTGAAGGTGCCGCGCTGGGAGTCCTGGCCCGCCAGGCGGACCGGCACGCCCTCCATCAGCAGCGAGCCGAAGGCCGCCAGCTCGGCGAAGCCCCAGTCGATGCCGCCGTCGACGGCCATCTTGGCGCGGCGCTCGAGCAGGGCCGCGAGCTTGGGGTGGACCGTGAAGCCCTCGGGCACGTCGATGTGCGCCTGCCCGATGGCCCGCAGCGTCTCGGCCGAGATGGCCGTGGACGCCGGCGCCTCCGGGGCCGCGTCCCGGTCCTCGGCCGGGCGGAGGCCCTCTCCGCCGGAGGCGGGCGCGTCCTCGTGGGTCTCCGCGAAGACCCGCTCCAGCTGCTGCTGGTAGTCCTTCAGGGCGCTGTCCGCCTCCTCCTGCGTGATGTCGCCGCGGCCCACGAGGGACTCGACGTACAGCTTGCGGGTGGAGCGCTTCTGCTCGATGAGGTTGTACATGCGCGGCTGCGTCATCGACGGGTCGTCGCCCTCGTTGTGGCCGCGGCGGCGGTAGCAGACGAGGTCGATGACGACGTCCTTGTTGAACCGCTGGCGGTACTCGAAGGCGAGCTGGGCCACGTGCACCACGGACTCCGGCTCGTCGCCGTTGACGTGGAAGATCGGGGCCTGGATGGTCTTGGCCACGTCGGTGGAGTACACCGCGGAGCGCGCCTGGGTCGGCGGCGTGGTGAAGCCCACCTGGTTGTTCACGATCACGTGGATCGTGCCGCCGGTGCGGTAGCCGGGCAGCTGCGAGAGCTGCAGCACCTCCGTCACGACGCCCTGGCCGGCGAAGGCCGCGTCGCCGTGCACCAGGATCGGCAGCACGGAGAAGGAGTCCGGGCGCTGGCCGCCCAGATCGAGGCGGTCCTGCTTGGCGCGCACGACGCCCTCGAGGACCGGATCCACGGCCTCCAGGTGCGAGGGGTTGGCGGCGAGGTACACGCGGGTGCTGTTGCCGGCGTCGGACACGAAGGTGCCCTCGGTGCCCATGTGGTACTTCACGTCGCCCGAGCCCGAGGCGCCGCCCGGGGTGGCCCCCTCGAACTCGCGGAAGACCTGGCTGTAGGTCTTGCCGGCGATGTTCGTCAGCACGTTCAGGCGACCGCGGTGCGCCATGCCGATGGCGACCTCGTCCAGACCGGCGTCGGCGGCGTCTCCGAGGATGCCGTCCAGCAGCGGGATGAGGGACTCGCCGCCCTCGAGGGAGAAGCGCTTCTGGCCGATGTACTTGGTCTGCAGGAACGTCTCGAACGCCTCCGCGGCGTTGAGGCGGCCCAGGATGCGCAGCTGCTCCTCGCGGGTGGGCTTGGCGTACGGCTGCTCGAGCTTCTCCTGGAACCAGGCGCGCTCGGCCGGGTCCTGGATGTGCATGTACTCGACGCCGATGGTGCGGCAGTACGCGTCACGCAGCACGCCGAGGATCTTGCGCAGGGTCAGGCTGCTCGCCCCGCCGAAGCCGCCGGTGGGCCACTGACGGTCCAGGTCCCACAGGGTGAGCCCGTGCTCGCGGATGTCGAGGTCCGGGTGGTAGGCCATCGAGTACTCGAGCGGGTCCACGTTGGCCAGCAGGTGGCCGCGGTCCCGGTACGCGTGGATGAGCTGCTGGATGCGGGCGACCTTGCCGATCTGCTCCTCCGGGTTCACCTGCACGTCCTGGGCCCAGCGGACGGGCTCGTAGGGGATGCGCAGGGAGTGGAAGACCTCGTCGTAGAAGCCGTCCTCGCCCAGCAGGAGGCCGTGCACGATCTTCAGGAACTCGCCCGAGCCGGCACCCTGGATCACGCGGTGGTCGTACGTGGAGGTGAGGGTGATCGTCTTGGAGATCGCCAGGTCGTGCAGCGTGGACTCGGCGGCGCCCTGGAAGGCGGCCGGATAGGTCAGCGCGCCGACGCCGATGATGGCGGCCTGGCCCTGGGACAGGCGGGGCACCGAGTGCACGGTGCCGATGCCGCCCGGGTTGGTCAGGGAGACCGTGGTGCCGGCGTAGTCGTCCATCGTCAGCTTGTTCTTGCGGGCGCGCTGGACGAGGTCGTCGTACGCCTTCCAGAAGCCGCGGAAGTCGAGGGTCTCGGCGGCCTTCACGTTCGGGACCACGAGCGCGCGGGTGCCGTCCGGGCGGGGCAGGTCGATGGCCAGGCCGAAGTTCACGTGGGCCGGCTCCACCATGGTGGGCTTGCCGTCGCGCTCCTCGTAGGTCACGTTCATCGAGGGCATGGCCGCGAGCGCGCGGACCACGGCGTAGCCGATGAGGTGGGTGAAGGAGACCTTGCCGCCGCGGGTGCGGGCCAGGTGGCTGTTGATGACCACGCGGTTGTCGATCAGCACCTTGGCCGGCAGGTCGCGCACGGTGGTGGCGGTGGGCATGGACAGGGAGGCGTCCATGTTCGTGGCCACGGCCTTGGCCATGCCCTTGAGGACGGTGGCCTTCTCCTGCTTCTCGTCCGCGGTGGTGGCGGTGGTGTCGGCGGGCTCGGAGGGCACGGCCTGGGCCGCCGGGGTCTTCTTGGGCTTGGGGCCGGTGCTGACCGAGGTCTCCTTGGGCTGCGCACCCCGGGCCGGGGCGGTCGCCGCCTTCGGCTCGGTCACCTTGGCGGAGGCCTTCGGCTCGGCCCGGGCGGCGGTCTTCGGCTCGGTCTTGGCGGCGGCCTTCGGCTCGGCCTCGGCGGCGGGGGCGCTGGCCTCGAGACGGGCGAAGATCTGTGCCCACTGCCGGTCCACGGAACCGGAGTCCTCGCGGTACTTCCGGTAGATCTCGGCCACGAGCCGTTCGTTCCCCGGGAACTCCTGTGCGAGCCGGTCCGACGTGAGTTCTGGCACTGTGTAACGCCTCTTCCTGAGCCTTGGGATGCGATGTGCTGCGCCGGGCCACCCGCGCGGCGCGCGTGGGGCCGGGAACGCCTCGAGACATCATAGTTCTTCGACGCCCCCGGCCGGAATGCCGCGGCCTCGGCTCGACTCCGCTCCCGGCGGACGCGCGGGGCCCCTCGGCGTCCGCCTCGTCTGGGAGACTGACGTCATGCGCTTCCTCACCGACCCGGCCGTCGACCTGACGTACAACGACGTCTTCCTCGTGCCCTCGCACTCGGACGTCGCCAGTCGCATGGACGTGGACATCGCCCCGGATGACGGCACGGGCGCCACCATCCCCCTGGTCTCCGCCAACATGACCGCCGTCACCGGGCGCCGGATGGTCGAGACCATGGCCCGGCGCGGTGGTCTCGGGATCCTGCCGCAGGACATCCCGGCGGACGTGATCCGGGACGTCGTGCGTCGGGTGAAGGCGGCCCACCCCGTGGCGGACACCGCCCTGACCGTCGGGCCGCAGGACACGGTGCTGGACCTGCTCCACCTCGTGGACCGCCGCAACCACGGGGCCGTCTGCGTGGTGGACGCGCACGGCGGGCTGCTCGGCGTGGTCCGCCCCCAGGACTGCGAGGGCGTGGACCGCTTCGCCTCGGCCGCCTCCGTCATGCACCCTCCGGCGGTGACCCTCACGCTCGCCGAGCTCGGCGACACGGACGGGGCCCCGAGCAAGGACGCGCTGCGGGCGGCCTTCGAGCGGCTGCACGCCGCGCACCAGGAGATGGCCCCGGTCGTGGACCCGGCGGTGGGCACCGCCGCCCCCGTGCTGCGCGGGGTCGTCACCGCGGCGGGCCTGTTGCGCTCGTCCCTGTTCACGCCCGGTCTCGACGACGACGGACGGCTCCGCGTCGGCGCCGCCGTCGGCATCAACGGGGCGGTGGGGGAGAAGGCCGCCGTCCTGGTCGAGGCCGGCGTCGACGTGCTCGTCGTGGACACCGCGCACGGTCATCAGCGGACCATGCTGGACGCGCTCGCCGCCGTGCGGGCCCTCGACCCCGGCGTGCCCGTGGTGGCCGGCAACGTCGTCTCCGGCGACGGCGTCCGGGACTTGGTCGCGGCCGGCGCGGACATCGTCAAGGTGGGCGTGGGACCGGGCGCGATGTGCACCACGCGCATGCAGACCGCGGTGGGCCGGCCCCAGTTCTCGGCGGTCCTGGAGTGCGCCGCCGCGGCCCGCGAGCTCGGGGCACGCGTGTGGGCGGACGGCGGGGTGAAGCACCCGCGGGACGTGGCGCTCGCGCTGGCCGCCGGAGCCAGCTCGGTGATGATCGGCTCGTGGTTCGCGGGGACGCTCGAGTCTCCGGGCGACCTCGTGCACGGCCCGGACGGTCGGCGGTACAAGGAGAGCTTCGGCATGGCCTCGGCCCGCGCGGTCCAGCACCGCACCCGCCACGAGGACGCCTTCACCAAGGCCCGCAAGGCGATGTTCGAGGAGGGCATCTCCTCCTCGCGCATGTACGTGGACCCGCGCCGCCCCTCGGTGGAGGACCTGCTGGACACCATCACGTCCGGTGTGCGCTCGTCGCTGACCTACGCCGGCGCCCACGACCTGGCGGAGTTCCGCGAGCGCGCCGTCGTCGGCCTGCAGTCCGCGGCGGGCTACGAGGAGGGCCGGCCGGTCGCCTCGTCGTGGTGAGGCGGCCGCACTCCCCGGCTCGTTCCGCCGGGGCCTGACGCCCCTATACTGGGCGGACTATGGATCACCCTGACACCTGTGTGCCAGACCGCTCGTCCGCCCACGCGGACGCGGCCGGATCGGAGCCTTCCAGTCCCGGTGCCCCGCACCGCCGCCCGGCCCGCCGTCGAGGGGGTGAGGTCGGGTGGAGTGGCTCCTGCTGATCCTCGGCCTGGCCCTGATCGTGGGCACCGGGTTCTTCGTGGCCGTCGAGTTCGCCATGATCGCGATCGACGTGCCCACCGTGCAGCGCATGGTGGACGCGGGTGACCGCGGCGCCGAGCCCCTGCTGCGCTGTCTCAAGTCACTCTCGACCCAGCTCTCCGCGTGCCAGCTGGGCATCACTCTGACCACACTGCTCACCGGCTACGTGATGGACCCGGCGATCAGCCGGCTCATCGACCCGCTGCTGCTCCAGGTGGGGCTGCCGGCCGGCGTGGTGGGCACCGTCTCGCTCGTCGTCGCGATGGTCGTGGCGACCCTGCTCTCGATGCTCCTCGGCGAGCTGATCCCCAAGAACATGTCCATCGCCGAGCCCATGGCGATCGGCCGCGCACTCGCCCGGCCCCAGCTCGTGTTCAGCACCGTGTTCAAGCCGGCGATCCTGGTCCTGAACGGGTTCTCCAACGGCGTGCTGGCCCGCGTGGGCATCGAGGCCAAGGAGGAGATCTCCGGCGCCCGCAGCCCCGAGGAGCTCTCCTCGCTGGTCCGCCGCTCGGCCCAGCTGGGCACGCTCGACGCGCAGACCGCCACGTTCCTGGACCGGACGCTGCGCTTCGCGGACCGCACCGCCGCGGACGTGATGACCCCGCGCATCCGCGTGGAGACGGTGAGGGAGGACCAGGCTCTGCCCGAGGTCCTGGACCTGGCCCGCAGCACCGGCTACTCGCGGTTCCCCGTGATCGGCGACTCCTCGGACGACATCCGCGGCGTGGTGCACGTGAAGAAGGTCGTGGCCGTGCCGCGGGAGCGCCGCGCCGACCTCGAGGCCGGTGCACTGATGACGGAGGTCATCCGCGTGCCGGAGACCGTGCACCTGGACCAGCTGCTGGCCGAGCTGCGCGACGCGAACCTGCAGATGGCCGTCGTCGTGGACGAGTACGGGGGCACCGCAGGGGTGGTCACGCTCGAGGACGTGGTGGAGGAGATCGTCGGCGAGGTCGCGGACGAGCACGACCGCGTCACCCCGGGGGTCCTCCAGACGGCCTCCGGCCGCTGGTACTTCCCGGCGGAGCTGCGGCCCGACGAGGTGCGGACCCAGATCCCGGCCCTCGTGGTGCCGGAGGACGGGGCCTACGAGACCGTCGGCGGGTACATCCTGGCCCGACTGGGGCGCCTGGCGGAGGTCGGGGACGTGGTGGACGTGGACGGCGGCACCCTGACGGTCGAGCGGATGGACGGCCGCCGCATCGAGCGCGTGCGCTTCGACCCGGCCGCTGAGGACGAGGAGACGCGCGCATGAACGGGGACGTCGTCGGACTGCTGTGGCTGGTGGTCCTGTTGGCCGCCAACGCCTTCTTCGTGGCGGGCGAGTTCGCCGTCATGGGCGCCCGCCGGGCGCAGATCGAGCCGCGGGCCGAGGCCGGCTCCCGCCAGGCCCAGGTGGCGCTCTACGCGATGGAGCACGTCTCCCAGATGCTGGCCGTCTGCCAGCTCGGCATCACGGTGTGCTCCCTGCTCATCCTCAACGTGTCCGAGCCGGCGCTGCACCACCTGCTCGTCGTCCCGATGGCCGCCCTCGGGGTCCCGTCCGCGGCGGCGGACGTGACCGCCTTCGTGCTCGCGCTGCTGGTGGTCACCTTCCTGCACGTGACCCTGGGCGAGATGGTGCCCAAGAACGCCGCCGTCTCGTTCGCGGACCGCGCCGTGATGCTGCTGGCCCAGCCGCTCGTGTGGCTCTCGAAGCTGCTGCATCCCGTCGTGGCCGCGCTGAACTGGACGGCCAACCTCGTGCTGCACGCCCTGCGCATCGAGCCGAAGGACGAGGTGGCCTCCTCCTACACGCTCGAGGAGGTGCAGTCGATCGTGGCCGAGTCCACCCGCTCGGGCACCCTGGAGGACGAGTCCGGCGTGCTGCACTCGGCCCTCGAGTTCTCGGACCACCGGGCCGGGGACGTGATGGTGCCGCTCGAGCGGGTCGTCACCGTCCCCGAGGGGATCACGCCGCACGACTTCGAGTGGACCGTGGGCCGCGTGGGCTTCTCCCGGTTCGTGGTCGAGGACCCCGACGGCGGCTACACCGGCTACCTGCACCTGAAGGACGTCCTCACCGTGGGCCCGTCGGGACACGACGAGCCGATCCCGCTCACGCGCGTGCGCTCGCTGGCCAACGTGCGGCTCGAGGACGAGGTCGAGGACGCACTCGCGCTCATGCAGCGCACGGGCTCCCACCTCGCCCGGGTCATCACGCCCGAGGGCGAGACCGCGGGCATCCTCTTCCTCGAGGACGTGCTCGAGGAGCTCGTCGGGGAGATCAACGACGTGACGCAGTCGCCACGTCGGTTCCGGCCCGCGTGAGCGTCGCGCGGGCGGCGCGGTGCTACTGTTGAGAACCGATTTCACACATCCTCCCGACACGAACGAGGTCGCCCCATGCTCCGCCGCCGTCGTCTGCCCGCCCTGACCGGGGCCCTCACCGCGCTCACCCTGAGCCTCGCCGCGTGCGGCGGGACCAGCGGCGACTCCGCGGGCGAGCAGGCCGCGGGCGCCTCTGCTGCCGCCGGGTCCGGCTCGGCCGCGGGCGCGCCCGTGGCCGTCGCCACGACGACGCAGCTCGGCTCCGTGCTCGACCGCGTGGTCGCGTGCGCCGACGCCCGCAGCGTCACGGTGATGGGCCCGGGGGATGATCCGCACGACTTCTCCGCCTCGTCCGCGCAGGTGAAGGACATGGTCTCCTCCGGCCTCGTGTTCTCCAACGGCCTCGGCCTCGAGGGCGGCATGGAGTCCGCCCTCGCCAACGCCGAGGCGGACGGCGCGACCGTCGTCGAGGTGGCGCCCCAGCTGGATCCGCTGCCCTTCGGCGGCCATGACCACGCCGAGGAGGGGGCGGGCCACGAGGGCCATGACCACGGGTCCGAGGACCCGCACGTCTGGATGGACGTCGCCCGCATGGCGAGGGCCGCCGAGCTGATGGGCGACACGCTCGCCCAGGAGCGGGGTGACGAGAGGTTCGCCGAGTGCGGCGCGACCGTGCGCGGGGAGCTCGAGCAGACGGACACGCAGGTCCGGGAGATCCTCGCCGGGGTCCCGGAGGACCGCCGCACGCTGGTCACGGACCACGACGCCTACGGCTACTTCAGCGAGGCCTACGACTTCACCGTGTCCGGCGTCGTCGTCCCGGGCGGCTCCACCGACGGCGAGCCCTCCTCCCAGGAGATCGCCGAGCTCGCCCGGTCCATCCGCGACGGCGGCGCAGACGCCGTGATCACGTCCGTGGGCGCGCGCAACAGCCTCGTGGACACCGTGGCCGAGGAGGCCGGCGACCTGCCGGTCATCGAGGTCTACGAGGGCGGCGTCGGCCCGAAGGACACCCCGGAGGCGGACTACGCCGAGGCCATGCTCCTCAACGCCCGCACCCTCGCCGACGCGCTGGAGGGCTGAGGATGGACTGGCTGCTCGAGCCCTTCCAGATGGGATTCCAGCAGCGCGCCCTCGTCGGCGGACTCATCGCCGTGGTGATGTGCTCGGTCGTGGGCACGTGGCTGGTGCTGCGCGGGATGAGCTTCTTCGGGGACGCGTTCGTGCACGGTGTCCTGCCGGGCATCGCCCTGGCGGTCGTCACCGGTGGCAGCCCCCACCTCGGTGCGGCGGTGGCCGCCGTCGTCATGATGGCGGGCATCTCGCTGGTGCACCGGGCCACCACCCTCAAGGAGGACACCGCCATCGGCCTGCTCTTCGTGGGGATGATGGCCCTGGGCGTGGTGATCATCTCCAAGTCGGACTCCTACACGGGATCGCTCACGTCGATCCTGTTCGGCGATGTGCTGGGGGTCAGCGTGGACGGCATCGTGACCCAGGCGGTCATCGCCGTCGTGGTGATCGCCCTGGCCCTGCTGCTCTACCGGCCCCTGCTGGCACTGAGCTTCTCCGAGGTCAAGGCGCGCTCGCTGGGCATGCGACCGGGGCTGACGCACACGCTGCTGCTGGTGATGATCGGCGCGGCCGTGATCGGTTCGTTCCAGGCGGTGGGCACGGTGCTCGTGTTCGGCCTCCTCGTGGGACCGCCCGCGACGGCGGCGCTGCTGACGCGCAGCGTGCCCCAGATGATGCTCGTCTCCGTCGTGATCGGCGCGGCGTGCGTCGTCACCGGGCTCACCCTCAGCTACCGGCTGGGCACGGCGGGTTCGGCCACCATGGCGCTCATGCCGATCCTGCTGTTCTTCGTGGTGCTCGCCGTCCGCGCCGCCGTGCTGGCGCTCCTGGGCCGGCACGTGCGCTCGCGCGCGCAGCGTGAGCAGGAGGCGCCGGTCGTGGCCCTGCCCGGAGCGGAGGCCCCCCGATGAACGCGTCCTTCCCCGCGGGCGCCGCGGCGACCCCGCCTCCCCTCGCGGTCGCCCGGGCGCTCGAACTGCGCCACGGCTCGCACGTGGCCGTCCGACCCTCCGACTTCACCCTGCCGGCCCGGCGGCTGATCGCGGTGATCGGGCCCAACGGCTCCGGCAAGTCCACGCTGCTGACCGCCCTGGCGGGCCTGAGCGACCCGGCCTCCGGTGCGCTGGAGGTGCTCGGTGAGGACCCGCGGCGGCGCTCGCAGCGCACCTCCTTCGTGATGCAGTCCATCGGCGTGCCCCAGGGCGTGCCGGTGACGGTGCGCGACGTCGTCGGGATGGGCCGATACCCCACGCTCGGATGGTTCCGTCGGTTCCGGAGGGAGGACCGGGACATCGTGCGGGCCGCCATGGAGCGCATGCAGGTCGCGGACCTGGCACGGCGGCACCTCGACCAGCTCTCCGGCGGCCAGCGCCAGCGCGCCTACGTGGCCCAGGGCCTCGCCCAGGACCACGACGTGCTGCTGCTGGACGAGCCGATGACGGGCCTCGACATCGTCTCCGCCCGCACGATCGACGACCTCCTCCACGAGGAGCCGACGCGCGGGGTGTCCGTGGTCTACACGACCCACGATCTCGACGAGGCCGCGGAGGCGGACCACGTGGTCCTGATGGGCGGGCGAGTCGTGGCCTCCGGCCCGCCGCGGGACGTGCTCACGGTCGAGAACCTGGACATCGCGTACGGCCGGGGCGCCCTGCACGGGCCCTCCACGGCGGTCGAGGACGCGGCGGACTTCCTGGACGACCCCGCGGGCGGCCGCCGCCACTGACCGGGGCCCGGCCCATGGTCATGGTCAGGCCCCGCGGGTGCGCCCCTCGGTCCGGCAGCGGGCGCAGACACCGGTGATCTCCACCGTGTGGTCCGCGTCCGTGAAGCCGTGCTCCGCGGCGACGGCGGTGGCCCACGCCTCGACGTGGGGGGCGGTGACCTCGACGGTGGTCCAGCAGATCCGGCACACCAGGTGGTGATGGTGGCCCTCGTCCTCGCACCGGCGGTACACGGTCTCGCCGTCGTCGCGGCGGAGCATGTCCACGAGGCCGTCGTCGAGCTGCTGCTGCAGGGTCCGGTACACGGTGGCCAGCGAGACGCGTTCGCCCTGGTCCTGGAGGCGGGCATGGAGCTCCTGCGCGCTCACGAAGTCCGGGATGCGGTCCAGGGCTCGGTCGACGGCGGCCTTCTGCCGGGTCGCCCGGGGACGGGCGGCACGGGGGCTGGGCTCGGGGGCGCTCACGGTGCTCACGACTCCTTCTGCGGCGGCTGCCGCCTCCTCCGCGCGGTCCGGAACAGGTCCGCGCGGGCCATCCTCCAGGTTATCAGCGACGCCGAAGGGGGCGTGGAGTAAGGTGTCCGGGTGCACAGCGAGACCCCGGACCCATCCCCTGTCCCGGACCGCGACGGCGCCGCCCCCGATCGACCCGACCCGCTGATCGTCGTCGACGAGGGGCAGGGCCGCGTGGTCCCGGCGCCCACGGCGGCCCCGTCCTCGTCCCATGACGCCGGCGGCGACCCGGACGCGGACATCGACGGCGTCGACCCTGAGGCCGCCGAGCCGCCCACCCTGGTGACGGTGGACGTGCTGGCCGGCTGGCTCGGCCTGGCCCCCGTCGAGGACCTGCCGCCGGTGCCCGGGGGCCCGGCCTACGCCCAGCCGGGCCGATGCCGCCCGAACCGGGTGATCCTGCTCGACGTCCGGTTCCGGGCCACGGGGGGCGGGCCGGACCACGCCGCCTATCTCCAGGGCCATCTGCCGGGCGCCGTCTACGTCTCCCTGCCCAGCCAGCTCGCCGGCCACGCCGGTCCGGCGGCGGGGCGCCACCCCCTGCCGGACGCGCGCCAGTTCGCGGAGACCGTGCGGATGTGGGGGATCGACGAGGGCGACACCATCGTGGTCTACGACGACGACCACGGCCTGTCCGCCGCGCGCGCCTGGTGGCTGCTGCGCCACGCGGGGCTGCGGGACTCCGTGCTCCTGGACGGCGGCCTCGAGGCGTGGCGCGCCGCGGGCCTGCCCCTGCAGCCCGGTGAGGTCATCCCGGTGCCCGGCACCGCCCGGCCGTCGTGGGGCCGCATGCCCGTCGTGGACACGGCCGGCGCCGAGGCGATGGCCTCCGGCGGTCTGCTCCTCGACGCGCGGGCGGCCGAACGCTACCGCGGGGAGGTCGAGCCCTTCGACCCCGTGGCCGGGCACATCCCCGGGGCGCGGAACGTGCCCACGGCGGAGAGCATCGCCGAGGACGGCCGCCTGCGGCCCGCCGCAGAGCTGGCGGAGCGGTTCGACGCCGTCGGCGTGGACGACGCCACTCCCGTGGCCGTGTACTGCGGCTCGGGCATCACCGCGGCGCACGCCGTGCTCACCCTGGCCGTCGCGGGGCGACCCGGAGTGGCGCTCTACCCGGGTTCGTGGTCAGCATGGGTCCAGGACCCGTCCAACGCCGTCGCGGTCGGCCCCGAGCCCGACGGCGCGTCCGGCCGGGACTGACGAGCCCCGGGGCCCTGCCCCGCCGACCCCCAGGAGGACCCTCCATGGCCACCGTCTTCAGCAGGATCATCGCCGGCGAGCTGCCCGCCCGCTTCGTGTGGCAGGACCAGACGTGCGTCGCGTTCCTGTCCGCCGCGCCGCTCCAGCCGGGGCACGCGCTTGTGGTGCCCCGTGCGGAGGTGGACGAATGGGTGGAGGTCGACCCGGCGCTGGTCACGCACCTGACGACGGTCGCCCAGCAGATCGGCAAGGCGCAGGTGGCGGCGTTCTCCGCCCGCCGGGCCGGGCTCATGATCGCCGGCTATGAGATCCCGCACCTGCACGTGCACGTGTGGCCCTCCACCTCGCTCGCCGACTTCGACCTGGCCCGCGTGGACAACGCCCCCGATCCGGCGGACCTGGACGACGCCGCCGCCCGCCTCCGCGCGGCCCTGCGGGACCTGGGCCACGGCGAGGTCGTCCCGCAGGACTGACGGCCCGCGCCGCCCGGGCCCGACTCAGGCGCGCGTGGCCCGGGCGAGCGCCTGACGCACCCGCTTCTCGGAGACAGAGACCGCCGTGCCCAGCTCCTGGGCAAAGAACGAGACGCGCAGCTCCTCGATGAGCCAGCGCACCCGCTCCAGCTCCGCGGGCACGGGCGTGCCCGCGAACCGGGCGCGGTGGGCCGCGACGGCGGCGTCGAACTCGTCCTCGAGCCCCTGCACCACCGCCATGTGCTGCCCGTCGCGCTGCAGGTGGCCCCCGGCGTCCAGCCGGTCCAGGCGCGTCAGCATGCCCTGCAGGTAGCGCGGCAGGTGCTGCAGCCGCTCCCAGCCCGTGGCGGCCACGAAGCCGGGGAACACGAGCTGCTCGAGGTGTGCCTTCACGTCCGACAGCGCCGGTGCGAGGGCGAGCGAGACCGAGTCCTTGAGCCGGCGTCGCACCTGCGCGGCCCGGGAGAGCACCTGCTCCACCAGGGACGTGACGGCGAAGACCGTGTCGATCAGGTCGGCCCGCACCCGGTCGAACAGGGCGCGGAACGCGGCCTCGTCGAACGGCAGCTCGTCCCCGACGAGACGGTCCACGGCGGCCTGGGTGCAGTCCGCGACGAGGGAGTCCACCGAGCCGTGCGGGTTCTGGGTGAAGGTGAGCTTCTCCCTGTTGTCCAGGTGGTCCAGCACGTCGCGCTGTGGGCTGGGCAGGGTGGCCAGCAGCAGCCGGATCACCCCGGCCCGGTGCCAGGCCGCCTGGTCCTCCGCGGACCGGGCCACGGTCAGGCCGGCCGCGGGGCCGCCGTCGGGCGTGGTCTCGGGCACCAGGCTCGGGTAGCCCGTGATGGCGGGGCCGCGCGCCCCGGCCGCGGTGGAGACGGTCTTCGGCACCGTGCCGATGCTCCACGAGGTCAGCCCGTGCCGCTCCTCGAAGGCCGGCGTCGCGCCGGACCGCCCGGGGCCCTCCGGGCGACGGTGTCCCTCGGCCCCGGCCCGGGCGTCGGCCGGGGCCCGGCCGCCGCGGCCCGTGCCGCGCGGCCCCGGCCGGGCCGAGGCGGGGTCGTCGGTGCCGGCGAGCCGGGCGGCGATCGCGGAGCGGTTGGCCTGCGCGAGCCGGGCCTGCAGCGCGGGCAGGTCCTGGCCGGCGCCCATCACGGCGCCGCGGGCGTCCACCACGCGGTAGTCCATCCGCAGGTGCAGGGGCACCGCGTCCGGGGCCCACAGCCCGGGCTCCACCACCACGCCGCGCACCCGACGCACGGCCGCGGACAGCGCGTCCGGCAGCTCGTCCCGCAGCGGGTCGGCGTGGGCCTCGAGGTCCGCGACGAGCTGCTGGGCCACGTCCGGGGCGGGCACGAGGTTCTTGCGCACCGCCTTGGGCAACGCCTTGATGAGGGCGGTGACGAGCTCGACCCGCAGGCCGGGGACCAGCCATGCGAAGGGACCGGGGGAGACCTGGTTGAGCAGCAGGATCGGCACGGCCACGGTCACGCCGTCGGTGCCGGCCGCGCCAGTCGGGTCGAACGTGTACTCGAGGTCGAGCTCCACGTCGCCGCCGGGCATCGGATACGCGAACGTGGTGGGGAACGCGTCGGTGTCCAGGTCCTCGGCGTCGGCGGTGAGCAGGGCGGCGACGTCGAGGTCCAGCAGGTCCGGCTGATCCTGGCGCGCCTTCTTCCACCACGCGTCGAAGTGCCGCTCGGAGACGACGTTTCCCGGGATCCGCGCGTCGTAGAAGGCGAACAGGTCCTCGTCCCCGATCCGCAGGTCGCGGCGGCGCAGGCGCGTCTCGAGGGCGTCGACCTCCTCGAGCGCAGCCCGGTTGCGGGCGAAGAACCGGTGACGCGTGCGCCAGTCGCCCTCCACGAGGGCGTGCCGGATGAACAGCTCGCGGGAGAGCTCCGGGTCGATCCGGCCGTACCGGACCGAGCGGTCCGGGATCAGAGTGACGCCGAACAGCGTCACCTTCTCGCGCGCGACGACGGAACCCGCCCGCCGCGACCAGTGCGGCTCGTTGTAGGTCCGCTTGACGAGGTGGCCGGCGACCTCCTCGGCCCACTCCGGCTCGATCCGGGCCACCGTGCGCGCCCACAGCCGGGAGGTCTCCACGAGCTCGGCGGCCATGACGAACGGGTGGCGCTTCTTGAACAGGGCGGAGCCGGGGAACACGGCGAAGCGGGTGCCGCGGGCGCCCACGTACTCGCGACGGCGCTCGTCGTAGGCGCCGATCTGCGAGAGCAGGCCGGTGAGCAGGGACTTGTGCACGGCCTCGTGCCGGCCGACCGGGTCCACGGGTCCGGACTCGACGGTGAGGCCCACGTCCTTGGCGAGCTGGCGCAGCTGGCGCACCAGGTCCTGCCACTCCTGCACGCGTAGCCAGTTGATGTGCTCACGGCGGCACAGCTTGCGGAACTGGGAGCCGGAGAGCTCCTTCTGCCGCTCGTGCAGGTAGGCCCAGAGGTTCAGGATCGCGGAGAAGTCCGAGTTCTCGTCCGCGAACCGGCGGTGCAGCTCGTCCGCGGCCTCGCGCTGCTCCGTGGGGCGCTCGCGGGGGTCCTGGATGGTCAGGGCCGCGGCGATCACCATGACCTCCCGGACGCAGCCGCGTTCACCGGCCTCGAGGATCATGCGGCCCAGCCGCGGGTCAACGGGCAGACGGGCCAGGCGGCGTCCGACCCGGGTGATGGTGCCGGCGCGGGCGCCGCCGGCCTCGAGCGCGCCGAGCTCGGTGAGCGTGGTGGCGCCGTCGGTGACCTGTCGGCCGTCCGGGGGCTGGACGAAGGGGAACTCCTTGACGTCGCCCGGGGTGCGGGCCACACCGAGGGACAGCATCTGCAGGATCACCGAGGCCAGGGAGGTGCGCAGGATCTCCGGGTCCGTGAACTCGGGGCGGGAGAGGTAGTCCTCCTCCGAGTACAGGCGGATCGCGATGCCGTCCGAGGTGCGGCCGGACCGGCCCGCGCGCTGGTTCGCGCTGGCCTGGGAGACACGCTCGATCGGCAGGCGCTGCACCTTGGTGCGGTGCGAGTACCGCGAGATGCGCGCGGTGCCCGTGTCGATCACGTACTTGATGCCCGGCACGGTCAGGGAGGTCTCGGCGACGTTCGTGGCCAGCACGATCCGCCGGCGCACCCCGGCCCCGGCGCGGCCGAACACGCGGTGCTGCTCCGCCATGGACAGGCGGCCGAACAGCGGCAGGATCTCCGTGCCGGCCAGGCGCGTGGTGCCGGCGACGACGCCGGTCAGGTGGTCCGCGGCCTCGCGGATCTCCCGCTCGCCCGGCAGGAACACGAGGATGTCACCCGGCGGCTCGGCGGCCAGCTCGAGGACGGCGTCGCCGATCGCGTCGAGGGGGTCGCGGGTCTCGGCGGCGTCGTCCGCATCGTCCTCGGGGTCGTCGGGGGAGGGCTCGTCGGTCAGCGGCCGGTAGCGGATCTCGACGGGGTAGGTGCGCCCCGAGACCTCGATGATCGGCGCCAGGACCACGCGGCCGCCGTCGTCGGCCTCCACCGCGTCCGCATGGTCCTCGCCCGCGGCCAGCGGCCGGCCGAAGTGCCGGGCGAAGCGCTCCGGGTCGATGGTGGCCGAGGTGATGATCACCTTCAGGTCCGGGCGCTGGGGCAGCAGGTTGCGCAGGTAGCCCAGGAGGAAGTCGATGTTGAGGCTGCGCTCGTGGGCCTCGTCCACGATGATCACGGAGTAGCGGCGCAGCTGCGGGTCGTGGGGGATCTCGGCCAGCAGGATGCCGTCCGTCATGACCTTGACCCGGGTGGCCTTCGAGGTCTGCGTCGTGAAGCGGACCTGGTAGCCGACCGTCTGCCCGATCTCCTCGCCCAGCTCCTGCGCGATGCGCTCGGCCACCGAGCGGGCGGCGATGCGCCGGGGCTGGGTGTGGCCGATCGAGCCGGCCTCCCCGAGCCCGAGGGCCAGGCACATCTTCGGCAGCTGCGTGGTCTTGCCCGAGCCGGTCTCGCCCGCGACGATCACCACCTGGTGGTCGCGGATCGCGGCCATGATCTCCTCACGGCGCTCCGCCACCGGCAGGTGTTCGGGGAACGTGATCGCGACGGCGTCGTGGGGCGTCGCCGACGGCTGCGCGGCGGGCGTGGAGGGCGGGGGAGTCTGCGTCATGACGGCCTCCATCCTAGGCGCGCGGGGGCCCGGGCCGACCCGGACGGGGCGAATCCGGGACGGACCTGGGACTGGGGCTGAGAGTCCGGATGTGATTCTCTGGAGCCCATGGACACGAACACCGTCTTCCTGTTGGCGGCGATCGGCCTCTATTTCCTCGCGATGATCGCGATCGGCCTGTACGCCTCCCGCAAGAACACCGACCTCGACGACTACATGCTCGCAGGACGCGACATGAAGCCGTCCGTCGCGGCGCTCTCCGCGGGTGCGTCCGACATGTCCGGCTGGCTCCTGATGGGCCTGCCCGGCGCGATCTACGCCGCGGGCCTGGTCGAGGGCTGGATGGCGGTCGGCCTGACCGTGGGCGCGTGGGTGAACTGGCGCGTGGTCGCCCCCCGCCTGCGCTCCTACACCGAGGTGGCCGGGAACTCGATCACGATCCCGTCCTTCCTCGAGAACCGATTCAAGGACCGCACGCACATCCTGCGGATCGTGGCCGGCCTGATCATCCTCGTGTTCTTCACCTTCTACGTGTCCTCGGGCATGGTGGCCGGCGGCAAGTTCGTCGAGTCCACCTTCGGCCCCGACTCCTTCTACGCCCAGGGCATCAGCATCAACTACCTCACCGGCATGCTCGTGGTCGCGGGCATCACGGTGCTCTACACCCTGTTCGGCGGCTTCCTCGGCGCCTCGCTGACGGACGTGGCCCAGGGCATCCTCATGTTCCTCTCCCTGCTGGCCGTCCCCATCGTCGTGATCCTGACCATGGGCGGCTGGGACGCCGTCGTCGAGGGCATCCGCGCCGCCGACGCCGCCGGCGGCGGAGTGAACCACTTCTCGATGTTCGAGAACGCAACGCTGATCGGCGTCCTGTCCTCCCTCGCCTGGGGCCTGGGCTACTTCGGCCAGCCGCACATCATCGTCCGCTTCATGGCCCTGCGCACCCCGTACGACGCGGCCGTCGCCCGGCGCGTCGGCATCGGCTGGATGGCGCTGTCGGTGTTCGGTGCCGTGATGGTGGCCCTCGTGGGCATCGCCTACTTCCAGGCCAACCCCGGCACCACGCTCGAGGACCCGGAGACCGTGTTCCTGGTGCTGGCCTCGATCATGTTCCACCCGTTCGTGGCCGGCCTGGTGCTGGCCGCCGTCCTCGCCGCGATCATGTCCACGCTCTCCTCGCAGCTGATCGTGTGCTCCTCCGCCCTGGTGGAGGACCTCTACATGCTGCGCGGGCGCACCGGTTCCCCGACGTTCACCCTGTGGCTCGGCCGCATCGGCGTGCTGGTGGTGGCGCTCGTGGCGGGGCTGCTCGCCCTCAACCCGGACTCCTCCGTGCTCGAGCTCGTCTCCTTCGCGTGGGCCGGCTTCGGCGCCGCCTTCGGCCCTGTGATCCTGCTCGCCCTGTACTGGCCGCGGTTCACCTCGTGGGGGGCGATGGCCGCCATGGTCACCGGCGCCGCCGTCGCCTGGGTGTGGTCCGAGGCCAGTGCCGAGACGTGGGAGTGGTTCGGCCTGTACGAGCTGCTGCCGGGCTTCGTCGCCGCCTTCGTGGTGGGTGTGGTGGTGTCCCTCGTGACCCAGCGCTCGCGCCGGGTGCAGCGGCGGATCGACGCCGAGTTCACCGGCGCGATCGACATCGTGGCCGGCCGCGAGCCGGACCCGGACGTGGCCCCGGCCGCCATGACGCGCGACGCCGCCGGGGGCTCGACCGCAGCCGCCGCGGATCCGCGCGCGCAGGCGTGAGGCTCTTCCTCGCGATCCGTCCGCCGAGGGCCGCGCTCGACCACCTCGAGCCGGCCCTCGACGGCGTCCGGGACCGGGCCGGGGGTCTGCCACCGCACGCTCTGGGTGGGCGGGCCCCGACGAACAGAGTGGTCACGACGTGCCGTCACCGGACTCCGGTGACGGCACGTCGTGACCACTCTGTGTGCGTCAGGCGGGCGACGGGCCGGACGGAGCGGGAGACCCATCCGGCCGACCCGGCCCGGGGTCAGCCCTCCAGCGGGCCCTGCACCGCGTAGAGGCGCTTGTTGGCGAACTCGTCCACGGCCATGGGGCCGAGCTCGCGGCCGAAGCCCGAGCGCTTCACGCCGCCGAAGGGCAGGTTCGCGCCGGCGGCGGAGGCGAGGTTCACGTTCGCCATCCCCACCTCGAGCTGGTCGGCCACGCGCTTGGCCTCGTCCAGGTCCGTGGAGAACACGGCGCCGCCGAGACCGTACTGGGAGTCGTTGGCCAGCGCCACGGCCTCCTCGGCCGAGGACACCTTGTAGACCACGGCGGCCATGCCGAACAGCTCCTGCGTGTAGGCGGGGTTCTCCTGGTCCACGTCCGTGATCACGGCCGGGGAGACGTAGAAGCCCTCGCCCTCCGGGCCGGAGACGCGCTCGCCGCCCACGTGGACGGTGGCGCCGGCCTCCTTGGCCGCGGCGATCTGCTCGGTGAGCCCGTCGGCCGCGGACTCGGAGGACAGCGGGCCGTAGACGTCGGCGTCGCGCGAGGTCGGGTCGCCGGGCTTCATCGCCGAGGAGCGCTGGACCAGCTCATCCACGAAGTCGTCGTAGATGTCCTCCATGACGATCATGCGCTTGTTCGAGTTGCAGGCCTGGCCCCAGTTGCCCATCCGGGTGGCCAGTGCGTCGCGGGCGGCGGCGCGGGCGTCCGGCGCGGAGAGCACGATGTACGGATCGGAGCCGCCGAGCTCGAGCACAACCTTCTTGAGGTGCCGACCGGCCTGCTCGGCGACGGTGGCGCCGGCCCGCTCCGAACCGGTGAGGGACACGCCCTGCACGCGCGGATCGGCGATGATCGTGGAGATCTGGTCGTGGGTGGCGAACACGTTCTGGTACACGCCCTCCGGGAGCCCGGCTTCGGTGAAGAGCTCTTCCAGCAGCTGCGCCACCTGCGGGTTGATCTCGGCGTGCTTGAGCAGGATGGTGTTGCCCAGCACGAGGTTCGGCGCCACGAAACGGGCCACCTGGTACACCGGGAAGTTCCACGGCATGATCCCCAGCAGCGGGCCGAGCGGCAGCCGCTGGATGAACGCCTCCTGCCCGGAGAACTGCTTGATCCGCTGGTCCGCGAGCAGCTCCTCGGCCTCGTCCGCGTAGTACCCGAAGATCTGGGCGCCGTAGCGCACCTCGCCGACTGCCGCGCCGAGGGACTTGCCCATCTCCGTGGTGATCAGCGCGGCGATGTCCTTGGAGCGCTCGGCCAGCAGCTCGGAGATCCGCTTCACGACGGCGGCGCGCTCGGCCACCGACTTCCGGGACCACTGCTCGTACGCGGCCTGCGAGGCGTCGAGGGCGTCGGCGATCTGCTGATCCGTGGCGTTGTCGAAGGACTTCAGCAGCTCCCCGGTGGCCGGGTTGATCGTGCGGTAGCCCTGAGAGGCGGAGGTGGTGGTCATCAGTCGTCACCCTTTCGTGTGGACGTCCTGCGTTGAGCTCCCCATCCTGCCGGAGGCCCCCGCTCACTCCCAGATCCCGGACGCCCCTCTTCGCCACGAGCCGAGAAGGTGGGTGTCCACGACCCCGGCGGCCTCCATCAGGGCGAAGCACGTGGTCGGCCCCACGAATCGGCAGCCGTGCGCCTTCAGCGCCCTCGCGAGCGCGCGCGACTCCTCCGAGGCCGAGGGGACCTGCGCCACCGTCTCCGGCCGTGGGGTCGCGGCAGGCTGGTGCGCCCAGACCAGCCCCGCCAGACCGCGGGCCGGCCGGTCGCCGTCGCCGTGCCAGGCGGGGCCCGCGCCGGGGGAGCCCGGGTGCAGCGGGGTGAACCGCTCGCCGCGCATCCCGACGACGGCCTGCGCGTTCGCGATCGCCGCCTCGATCTTGCGCCGGTTCCGGATGATGCCGGGGTCCGCCAGCAGCGCCTCGACCTCCGCGTCCCCGAACGCCGCGACGGCGTCCGCGTCGAAGCCCGCGAACACCTCCCGGAACCGGGGCCGCTTGGCCAGGACGGTCCGCCAGCTCAGGCCCGACTGGAACGCCTCGAGGACGAGGCGCTCGAACAGGCCCCGCTCGTCCGTGACGGGCAGGCCCCACTCCGTGTCGTAGTACTCCCGCAGCAGCGGATCCCGTGCCGCCCACGGCGGGCGGGCCCGCCCGTCCTCACCCACGACGACGCCACTCGGCGGCGCCTGTCGCCCGCCCGCCGGTGGGTCCTCGGCGAGGGTGGAGACGGGGACGGGGAGGCCGTCGTCGGCGTGGTGCGCGCTCATGCATCCGAGCCTAGGAGCGGCCCCGGACATCCGGAGCCGGAACGCGACGCCCGGGGACGCAACGCCGTCTGCCGACACCTGTGCAGGAGGCACGGTCGGACCTCGTCACTCGAGCCGCCCGGCCCGCAGCCGCCACGTGTGGTCGCACCGGGCCGCCACGGCGGGGTCGTGCGTGACGACCACGATCGCCCGCTCCGGCTGGGACATGGAGCGGAAGAGCCCCATCACCTCGTCGGTGCGCTCCTCGTCCAGGGCGCCCGTCGGCTCGTCGGCGAGCAGCAGGGAGGGCCCCATGATCACGGCCCGGGCGATGGCCGCACGCTGGCGCTCGCCGCCGGAGAGTCGGCCGACGGGGTGGTGGAGACGGTCTCCGAGTCCGAGCCGCGTCAGAAGCTCGGCGGCCATGGTGCGGCGCTCCCGCTTCGAGGTGCGCGGCCGCGCGTAGAGCAGCGGCAGGGCCGCGTTGTCCACGGCGGTCGCCCGATCGATGAGCAGATGGTCCTGGAGCACGATGCCGCACGTCCGGTTCCGGTAGGCGTCGCCGTCGGACGACCACGGTGCCGGCAGGCTCCGCCCGGCCACACGGATGCTCCCGGCGTCCGGTGTGTCAAGGCAGGCGAGGAGCCGCAGCAGGGTCGACTTGCCGGACCCGGAGGGTCCCATGATCGCATGGACGCCGCCCCCGGGGACCTGGAGCGAGACGCCGCGGAGCACGGGGACATCCCCGGCGGGGCCGCGGTAGGAGCGGTGTACGTCGTGCACGGTGAGCAGGGACATCACACGGTCCTTTCGACGAGTGCCGCCGTGCGGACGGCCCGGTGCAGCTGGCGGAGGGGATGACGGGTGCACGCAGCGGCGATCGCCAAGACGACCGCCAGCCCGACCACGACGACGGCAGGCGCCGGACGCAGTCCGCCCGCTTCCGAGGCGATGCCGAGGCCGAGCAACGATCCGAGCACGGCCGGAATGCCCCATACCGCGGCCACGGATGTGGCGATCCGGAGCCGGATCAGTCGTCTGGGCGCCCCGACCGTCAGGTGCGCCAGCCACGTGGGCGTGAGTCGACGGGTCATGGTCGTCAGGAGGCTCACCACCGTCACGACGGCGCTGGCAAGCCCGGCGGTGTAGGCGGTGACCATGAGCGCGGCACCGCGGGCTTCTCGGGCGATCGGAGACCTGGCCGAGGCGATCGGGGCCAACTCGGCGACCACGCCCGTCTCGTCCTCGAGGACGTCGAGTGCCGCTCTCACCTCGGAGGCCGCGTCCTGGCGTGCCACGACGGAACCGTAGACCGCCGCGAGCTGGGCCGGTTCGATCAGGCCGGCCATGGTCGTCGTGCTGGTGACGATGACGGGCGACTCACCCAGGGGCCAGAGGGATCCGTCGGCCCGCGGCGCGGCCGCGTCCCCGGGGAGTGGGCCGGCATAGCTGTGGGGTGTGGACCCCACGTACACGGTGCCGCCCGGTGCCCCGGAGGTGATCGCGGCGGGAGCGAAGTACACACCCTCGGCGGGACTGACGGCAGCAGCGGCGCCGAACTCCCGGGCCAGACCAGGCGTGGCGATGACCGCCCCCTGCAGCCGGGGGTCCTCGATTCCGATGGCGTCCGTCACGAGGAAGGCACGGGGGTCGACTCCGTCGACATGGGCGGCGAACGCCCGGGAAACGGTGTCGACGGCGCGGGGGTGGAGGTCGGTCGTGACGGCGGGGTCCAGGATCCTGGCTGTCACCAGGCCCGACGACTCGGCGTCCTCGAGCACCTCGAGCGCCGTGGTCACCCCGCCGGCGACGCCCAGGGCCAGTCCGAACACGACCGACGCCACGGTCGTGTGCAGCAGGGACAGGAACAGCAGTCCGGGCGTGTCGAACAGGTCGCGGAGGCCGTCCGCAACGGCCCGCATGGCTGCCGTCATGCGTGTGCCCTTCGGACCCAGAGGGTGGACAGGGTCGTGCTGAGGATGAGGATGGCGTCCACGACGAGCACGGCGGACCAGAGGAGAGCGGTGTCCCCCGTGAGCCCGATCTCCGCGTCCCACCGGGGCCATGCCACGAGCCAGACTCCGCCGGCACTCGCGGCGGCGGTCGCCCAGGCGAGCATGGCGGGCCGGACACCGAGCCGGGCCGCTCGCAGCGGGGAGGCACCGACGAGGCGGTGCGAGGTGACGGCAGGGAGCAGTCGACTGCGCAGGGTCGTGCGCCAGACGACCTGTGCGCCCAGCAGGGCGAAGCCGGCGAGCACGGCGAGCAGGGGCACATGGACACTGCGTCGCATCGCTGCCTCCCACGGCGGCGGGAGCGGGACGACGTCGACGACGACACCGGCCCGCCGCAGCGATTGGACGAGCTCGCCGAGCTGGGCCGGTGAGCCGCCGATCACACCTGTCAGGGACGAACTGTCGGGTGTTAGGAACGGGACCAGGAGGTCTGCTTCGGCGGCGCGATCCGGCGCGGAGGAGAGGTCTCGGACGACGACCCGATCGACGTCCGGCCAGCTCAGCTCGCCCGCAGCGGCACGTGCGGCGAAGGGGGAGGTGCTGGGGACGACCGCGGTCGGGGCGACGCCGTCCGGGAGCACGCCCAGAGCAGGTCGGCCGGCGAGGGCCGTCACGTGGGGGTTCGTGGAGGTGGCCGCGGAGCCGGAGTCCGGGCCCGTCAGCGACGTCCGGATCATGGGCCAGGCCTCGCTAGCGGGGAATGCCGAGATCTCGTACACCGTGCCGTCCATGCGCCAGCGGTCCTCCTTCTCCACCCCGACGTAGGACGCGAGGAGCGCTGCTGTTCCGAGCGTGATCAGGAGAAGGAGGAATCTCGAGACGAGCATCCGGGTCATCACGGCTGGCCCGAGGAGAGCTGAGCGGCTGGATGATGCCTCACCTGGGAAGTGCCCCTGGGGTGCGGACCGGCGGGGTCATGTCGACTTTCACGTCATATTCCCTCCACTCAATTCCTGTGGGCGGATGGGACACGCATCACAGGGGGCCTGCCGGAATAGTGAGCCCAGTGTGTGTGAGTCAAGAGGCATCACCACTCGATCGACCACCGAGCGCACTGCCCCGTCCGTGGGGCCGCGCCTTCGCCGTCCCGGAGGGCCTTGTCCTGGCGATCGCGTCATGACCTGGTGGCGGCCCTCAGGTCATGACGCGATCGTCAGGTGGCGCAGGGGCGGGCCATCCCGCCCCACCTCACCCCGCGTCCCGGCCTCAGGCGTCCGAGGCGGTGCGGATCGTCGGCTCGGGCAGGTACACGGACCCGCCGGCGGCCCGGAACTCCGCGGACTTGGCGGCCATGCCGGCCTCGGCGATCCGCGCCTGCTCGGACGCGCCGCCGAATTCGCTGCGGATGTCCTGGCTGATGCGCATGGAGCAGAACTTCGGCCCGCACATCGAGCAGAAGTGGGCGGTCTTGGCGGGCTCGGCCGGCAGCGTCTCGTCGTGGTACTCCTCGGCGAGCTGCGGGTCCAGGCCGAGGCCGAACTGGTCGCGCCAGCGGAACTCGAAGCGCGCCTTGGACAGGGCGTCGTCGCGGTCGCGGGCGCCGGGGTGGCCCTTGGCGACGTCGGCGGCGTGCGCGGCGATCTTGTAGGTGATCACACCCGTCTTCACGTCGTCCCGGTTCGGCAGGCCCAGGTGCTCCTTGGGCGTGACGTAGCAGAGCATCGCGGTGCCGTAGCGGGCGATCTCGGTGGCGCCGATGGCCGAGGTGATGTGGTCGTACGCCGGGGCGATGTCCGTGACGAGGGGGCCGAGCGTGTAGAACGGGGCGCCCTTGCACAGCTCCTGCTGGCGCTCCACGTTCTCCCGCACCAGGTGCAACGGGATATGGCCGGGGCCCTCCACCATGACCTGGACGTCGTACGCCCACGCCCGCTCCGTCAGCTCGGCCAGCGTGTCGAGCTCGGCGAACTGGGCGGCGTCGTTGGCGTCGGCCACGGAGCCCGGCCGCAGGCCGTCGCCCAGGGAGAACGCGACGTCGTAGCGCGCGAAGATCTCGCAGAGCTCGTCGTAGTTCTCGTAGAGGAAGTTCTCCTTGTGGTGGCCCAGGCACCAGCCGGCCATGATCGAGCCGCCGCGGGAGACGATGCCGGTCACGCGGTCCGCGGACAGCGGCACGTGGCGCAGCAGCACGCCGGCGTGCACGGTCATGTAGTCCACGCCCTGCTCGCACTGCTCGATCACGGTGTCGCGGAAGATCTCCCAGGTCAGGGCCTGGTGGTCGCCGCCGACCTTCTCGAGGGCCTGGTAGATCGGCACGGTGCCGATCGGCACGGGGGAGTTGCGCAGGATCCACTCGCGGGTGGTGTGGATGTCGTCGCCCGTGGACAGGTCCATCACGGTGTCCGCGCCCCAGCGGGTGGCCCACTGCAGCTTCGAGACCTCCTCGGCGATCGACGACGTCACCGCCGAGTTGCCGATGTTCGCGTTGACCTTCACGGCGAACGCCTTGCCGATGATCATCGGCTCCGACTCGGGGTGGTTCACGTTCGCCGGGATGATGGCGCGGCCGGCCGCGACCTCGGAGCGCACCAGCTCCACGTCCACGCCCTCGCGCAGGGCGACGTAGCGCATCTCCGGGGTGATCTCGCCGCGCCGGGCGTAGTGCATCTGGGTGACGCGCGCGCCCTCCTTGGCGCGCAGCGGGGCGCGGCGCTCGCCGGCCCACTCCTGCGAGGCGGCGCCGCGGCGCACGGCCGAGCGGCCGTCGTCGAGCAGGTCGCGCTCGCGGCCCTCGTACTCCTCGACGTCGCCGCGGGCGCGGATCCACTCGGCGCGCTGGGCGGGCAGGCCGCGCTCGGGCACGGAGCCCGGGCCCATGGTGCGGTAGACGGTCAGGGGCGCGTTGGGCGTGCCGTCGGGGGAGTCGTCCTGGTGGACCTCGGTGACGGGCACGCGGATGCCGTGCTCGGCATCCTCGAGCCAGCCCAGACGGTGCGTGGGGTAGTTCTCCTCGGCGACGACCTCGGCCGTCGACTCGGCTGCGGGCAGGGGGGTGTGCTCGGAAACGGACATGGCCGCGGCTCCTTCTTCCTTCGCCGGAATGACCCGGACAGGTTCAGACGGTCTCCGGGCGGCGTCAGCCCGGTCTCAGCCCCGTGCCGTGGGGCTCCCGTGGGATGCGAGCGACCCTAGCACGTCCCCTGCGGGGCCTCACCGCCGTCGGCAGCGGCCATGCGGCGGGCCGCTCAGGCGCGCGCCGCGCGGGCCGCCCGCCGGCGCACCGTGGTGCGCTCGACGATCCACGTCACGATGAGCATCACGATGATGACGATGCCGGCGTACCCGAGGACGGGGTAGACGGTGCCCACGAGGTCGGAGAAGCCGACGCTCGAGAGCAGGGTGGCGGCCAGGGCAGTGACGACGGCGATGGCCCAGCCCGGCACGCGGCGCATCGAGGACAGCAGGGCGATCCGCTCCACACCGCCGTACAGGCACGAGACCGCCGTCGTGAACTGCGCCAGCAGCAGGACGACCGTGTACAGCAGGGCGGCCCAGCCGCCGATCATCGCGGCCAGCTCGACCATGGGCAGCTCGGCACGGCCGATGAGCTGGGCGTGGACGGTCAGCGCGGCCATCACCGCGCCGGCCATCACCACGAGGCCCAGTGCCCCGAGCCCGGCCCCGGCGACGAGGGAGCGGCCCGACGAGGAGCTCTCCTCGCCGATCGGGGCGAGCACCGCGTAGGCCAGCTGGATGTTGAAGGCCACGTACAGCACGCCCGAGAGCCACCACTGGTTGATCAGCGGGGACGAGGTCACGAGCGCGGCGACGTCGTCCACCGCGGCCCCCGGGTTCGCCAACCCCCACACCGCGACGCCGACGGCGACCACGATGATCAGGGGGACCACCACGGCCTGGACGCGCACGAGGCCCGTGATGCCGGCCAGCACCGAGACCACGCAGACGGCGGCCATCACCAGCGAGCCCACGAGCGAGGGCAGCCCGAACGCGGTGTGCACCGCCGCCCCGGCCCCGGCCAGCATGATCACCAGCGTCCCCAGCAGGGACGTGGTGATGCACAGGTCCGCGAACCAGGTGGGCACGCGCGACGTCGTGGGGTTCACGATCCGGTGGATGTCCGTGGTCCGCAGCTTCTGCGCCAGCCGCAGCACGATCACCGCGAGCAGGAAGAACAGCGCGCCGGCGATCACGAGCGCCCCCGTGCCGCCCCAGAGGCCGAAGCTCACGAAGTACTGCAGGATCTCGTTGCCCGAGGCGTACCCGGCGCCGATGGTGGTGCCGATGAACGTGGCGGCGATCCCGAGCGGGGAGGTCGGCCGCAGCGGCGCCGACTCCTCGGCTCGGCCGGGGTGCGCGGGGGAGCTCTCTGTGACGTGGGACATGCGACTACATTCTCATGGGCGGGATCGGCCCGGCCCGGGCGGCCGATCCGCCCCGACCCGAAGGAGCCCCCGCATGACCCCCGCCGTCCCCCGTGTGCTCAGCATCGCCGGCTCCGACTCCGGCGGCGGCGCCGGTGTCCAGGCCGACCTGAAGACCATCGCCGCGTGGGGCGGCTACGGGATGACCGCGATCACCGCGATCACCGCCCAGAACACGCAGGGCGTGCAGGCCGTCCACCCGCTGCCGGTGGACGTGGTGCGCGCCCAGCTCGACTCGGTCGCCGCCGACATCGCCGTGGACGCCGTGAAGATCGGCATGCTCGGCACGGTGGAGCTCATGCGGGCCGTCGCCGGCTGGCTCGAGGAGACCCGGCCCGCCGTCGTCGTGCTGGACCCGGTCATGGTGGCCTCGAGCGGGGACGCCCTCACCGCGGTCGGCGACGACGACGGGCGCGCCGCGTGGGCCCGGCTGCTGCGGGTGGCGCACCTGGTGACACCCAACCTGCCCGAGCTGGCCCGGCTGACCGGGCGGGACGCGACGGACTGGGACGCCGCCCTCGACGCGGCGCGGGGCCTGGCCGCCGAGCACGGGGTGACGGTGCTGCTCAAGGGCGGGCACCTGGACGAGACCGAGGCGCCCGAGGCCGCAGCGGCGGAGGTGCCGGACGCCGTCGTGCGCGTGGGCGGGGCCGTGCACGAGGTGCGCGGCCCGCGCGTGACGACCCGCGCCTCGCACGGCACCGGCTGCACCCTCTCCTCGGCCCTGGCCACGCTGGCCGGGGCGGGCCTGAGCTGGGACGACGCACTCGAGCGGGCCAAGCCGTGGCTGGCCGACGCGATGCGGGCGGGGGAGGCGCTCGCGGTCGGGGACGCCTCGCGGCCGACGTGGCACGGGCCCGTCGACCACGGTCATGCGCAGCGGGGCTGAGGGCGGGACCTCCGGGCTTCGACACGTTCGAGGCGGGAAATCCGGCGAATACGCACCTCGGGACGTCCCATGAGGTCGATTTCCCGCCTCGAATGCCGGTGACCCGGACCTCCCGCTCCGCTCGAGCGTCCGGGTCCGCAGAACCCAGAAGAGCCGGACCACCGTGTCGCCACGGGGGTCCGGCTCTGTTCGCTCGTGCCCCCGGCAGGATTCGAACCTGCGGCCTTCTGCTCCGGAGGCAGACGCTCTATCCCCTGAGCTACGGAGGCGGGGGTCGCGACGCGTCGAGCGCGTTGCGGACTCGTCGACTCTACACCATCAGGACGGCCCGTCCGTGACCTCCCCGCGGGGCGCGTCAGCCGGGCAGGCCCGCGCGCAGGGTCCGGGCCGCGGCCTCGGGGTCCTCGGCCTGCGTCACGGCGCGGACCACCACGATCCGTTCCGCCCCGGCCGCGCGGACCTCGGGCAGCCGGTCCGCGTCGACGCCGCCGATGGCGAACCACGGCCGCGCCCCCGCCGGGTCCTCCGCGTCCAGGCGTGCGGCGAGGGTCGGCAGTTCCAGTCCGACGGCGGCCCGGCCCGGCTTCGTGGGCGTCGCCCACACCGGCCCCGTGCAGAAGTAGTCCAGGCCGTCCTCCGCGCGGGCGCCGCGCACCTGCGCCTCGGTGTGGCACGAGCGGCCGAGCACCACGTCCGGGCCCAGCAGGGCGCGGCACTGCGCGGTGGTCAGGTCGGTCTGGCCCGTGTGGAACACGTCCACCCCGGCCAGGGCGGCGACGTCGGCGCGGTCGTTGGCGGCCGAGAGCGCCCCGTGCTCCCGGGCCAGCGGGACGAGCGTGGCGAACGCGGCCAGCTCGACCGCCACGTCCACGGCCTTGTCCCGCACCTGGATCACGTCTACTCCGCCGCGGAACGCCGCCGCGCAGAAGTCGGCGAACGCGGCCGTGTCGAGCGTGCCGTCCGGGCGCAGGAACCGCTGCAGGTCGGTGCAGACGTACAGCCGGGAGGCGGCGAGGCGGGCGCGGCGGCGCGCGCCGGGGCCGGTGCCGCCGTCGTCGCGGCCGGCCGCGGTCATCAGGAGCGGATCGGGGGAGTGCATGCGCCCACTGTGGCAGACTGGCCGCTGTTCCATGGGAGCCCGGGCCGCACACGCCGGGCTGAGAGGGCCGCAGGGGCGCACCGCGCCGGCGCGGCCGACCATCACCACTCGATGCGGGTCATGCCGCCGTGAGGAGGACCGGTCCGTGCACGTGGCCGTCGTCGGGGCCGGGATCATCGGCCTCACCGCCGCCGTGCGTCTGCGTGCCGCAGGCCACGCCGTCACCCTGATCGCCCCCGAGCTGGACGCCGCCGGGCGCCCGCACGCCGTGGCCGGGGCCACCCACGCCGCGGCGGGGATGCTCGCGCCGCTCGCCGAGACCCAGTTCAGCCAGGACGACCTCGCCCCGCTGCTGCAGGCCGGCTGGGAGGCCTACCCGGCCCTCGTGGACCTGCTCGCCGCCTTCACCGATGTGGAGACGGGCTTCCTCGCACAGGGCGCCTGGATCGTGGCCGCGGACCCCTCGGACGCCCGCGCCTGGGACCACGTGCTCGAGCACGCCTCGATCCTCGGTCGCCGGGTCGAGCCCGTCTCCGTCCGCGCGCTGCGCCGCGCCGAGCCCGCCCTGGCCCCGGGCCTGGCCGCCGGCTTCGACGCCCCGGACGACCATCAGGTGGACCCGCGACGGCTCGCCGCCGCCTGCGTCGCCGCCCTGCGCGCCGAGACCGGACCCGACGGCGGCCCGCTCCCGGTCGGCGCCGGACCCGCCGCCCGGTTCGTGGCCGGACGCGTCACCGCCGCCGGCCCGGAGGGCGAGGGGGTGCGCCTCACGCTGGCCGACGGGGGCGTCCTCACCGCCGACGGCGCGGTCCTCGCCGCGGGCCTGGGCCACCGCGGGATCGGCGGCGCGGCCACCGCCGTCGAGGTCCCGCTGCGCCCCGTCCACGGCGACGTGCTGCGTCTGCGGGTGCGCCCCGAGCAGCTGCTGCCGGGGGAGTCGCACCTGATCACCCGCACCGTCCGCGGCCTCGTCCACGGGCGCCAGGTCTACCTCGTGCCCCGCGCGGACGGCACCCTCGTGGTCGGCGCCTCGGCCCGCGAGGACGGCCTGGCCGGCACCTCCGCCGGGGCCGTGCTGGACCTGCTCGCCGACGCCGCCGCGATCCTGCCCGCCGTCCGCGAGTGCGAGCTGGTCGAGATCACCACCGCCGCCCGCCCCGGCACCCCCGACGACGCCCCGCGCGTGCTCGCCGTGCCCGAGGCTCCGGGCGCCGTCGTCGCCACCGGCTTCCACCGTCACGGGATCCTGCTCGCCCCCTGGGCGGCCGGGCGGATCCTCGAGCTGCTGCACGCCCGCCTGAAGGAGATCGCATGAGCACCCTCCCCCTGACCCTCAACGGAGAGCCCGCCGAGCTGGCCGTGGCCACCGTCCGCGACGTCGTCGCGCACGTCACCGGGCGCGCGATCGGCGAGGACGGCGCCGCCGCGGATGGGCGGCGGCTCGGCGTGGCCGTGGCGGTCGGCGGCGAGGTCGTGCCCCGGTCGGCCTGGGCCACCCGGGAGCTGGCCGCCGGGGACGAGGTCGACGTCGTCACCGCGGTGCAGGGGGGCTGAGCGATGGCCGAGCACCGCACCCCGCCCGCCGCCCCCGCGATCCCGCCGCTGCGGATCGGCGGCTACGACCTGGCCTCCCGGCTCATCATGGGCACGGGCGGCATCACCGACCTGACCGCCCTCGAGGGCGCCCTCGTCGCCTCCGGCACCACGCTCACCACCGTGGCGCTGCGCCGCTGGTCCGCGGACACCCGTGACGGCCTGGTCGCGCTGCTGGACCGCCTCGGCATCGACGTGCTGCCCAACACCGCCGGCTGCTACACCGCCCGGGACGCCGTGCTCACCGCCCGGCTCGGCCGGGAGGCGCTCGAGACCGACCTCGTGAAGGTCGAGGTCATCGCCGATGAGCGCACCCTGCTGCCCGACGTCGTCGAGACCCTCGAGGCCACCGAGCGGCTCGCCGCCGACGGCTTCACCGTCCTGGCCTACACCTCGGACGACCCCGCCATGGCGCTGCGCCTCGAGCAGGCCGGCGCCGCCGCCGTCATGCCGCTGGGCTCGCCGATCGGCTCGGGGCTGGGCATCCTCAACCGCGCACACCTGGAGCTGATCGTCTCCCGCGCCTCCGTGCCGATCGTGCTCGACGCCGGCGTGGGCACCGCCTCGGACGTCGCCCTGGCGATGGAGGCCGGCTGCGACGCCGTGCTCGCCGCCTCGGCGATCACGCGCGCCGCCGAGCCCGCCCGCATGGCCCACGCGTGCCGGCTCGCGCTCGAGGCGGGCTTCCACGCCCGCCGTGCCGGGCGCATCCCGCGCCGCGAGCACGCCCTGGCCTCCTCGCCGATGGCCGGGCGGGTCACGGCCGAGGAGGACGAGCGGTGACCGCCGCCCTGGACCCCGCCGCCCGCGAGCCCCGCGACCTCACCGCGCTGTCCGACACCCAGCTGGAGCGCTTCGCCCGCCACCTGAGCCTGGACGGCTTCGGCCCCGAGGCCCAGCTGGCGCTGCTGCGCTCCCGCGTCCTCGTGGTCGGCGCCGGCGGCCTCGGGGCGCCCGTGCTGACCTACCTCGCCGCCGCGGGCGTGGGGGAGGTCCACGTGATCGACGACGACATGGTGGACCGCTCCAACCTGCACCGCCAGGTGATCCACGCCGAGGCGGACCTCGGCCGCCCCAAGACCGCCTCCGCCGCCGCGACGATGCGCGGCCTGCACCCCGAGGTGCGCGTGGTCGAGCACCGCGAACGCCTGACCGCGGCCAACGCGCTCGAACGGGTCGGCGCCGTGGACCTCGTGCTCGACGGCACGGACAACTACGCGACCCGCTACCTCGTGGCCGACGCGTGCGAGATCGCGGGCGTGCCCGTGGTGTGGGGCGCGATCCTGCGGTTCGCGGGGCAGGTGAGCGTGTTCGCCCCGGGCGGGCCGCTGTACCGGGACGTGTTCCCGGAGCGGCCCGAACCCGGCGAGGTGCCCTCGTGCGCGCAGGCCGGAGTGCTCGGGGTGCTGCCCGGGATCATCGGCTCCCTCATGGCGGCCGAGGCGATCAAGCTGCTCTCCGGGGTGGGTGAGCCCCTGGTCGGGCGGCTGCTCTCCGTGGACGCCCTGACGATGCGCTTCCGTGAGCTGCGGCTCGTGCCCGACCCCGAGCGGACCCCCGTGACGGACCTGTCCGCCCACGCGGACCAGGCCCCCCGCCCGGACGACGCCGGCGCCCCCGGCTCGGCGGAGGCGTGCGGCGCCGCGGGCGGGGAGATCGCCCCCGCCGCGCTGGCCGCCCTGCTCGCCGACCCCGCCCGGGCCGCGTCCCTCACCCTGCTCGACGTCCGCGAGGACTGGGAGCGCCGCCTGCGCCGGGTTGAGGCCCCCGCGACGGTGGCCGATCGGCACGTCCCGCTCGAGGCCGTCCTCGCGGAGCCGGCGGCCCTCGCGCCCGGGCAGGACCGCGTCCTGGTGGTCTACTGCGCCGCCGGAGCCCGGTCGGCCCGGGCGCGGGACGCCGTCGTCGGGGCCGACCCGAGCGCCGGCGGGCGCGTCCTGTCCCTCGCCGGCGGCCTCGCCGCCTGGCCCGCCTGACCCCCACCCCGACGAACCCTGCGAGATGGCCCCCACCGCGGGCCGGAGGGGGCCATCTCGCAGGGTTCGTTCGCACGCGCACGGGCGCGGCGGCCCTTCCGTAGACTTGCGCGGGTGAAGCCCGAAGACCTCTCCGCCCTGCTGTCCGCTGTCCTCACCGACGCCGTCGATGCCGGTGACCTCCCCGCCGCGCTGCGGGAGGAGATCACCCCCGCGCGCGTGAAGGTGGAGCGACCCCGCAGCCGCGAGCACGGCGACTGGGCCACCAACGTCGCCCTCCAGCTGGGCAAGAAGGCCGGGATGGCCCCGCGCGACCTCGCCGGGCTCGTAGCCGAGCGCCTGACCGACAAGCCGGGCATCGCCGCCGTCGACGTCGCCGGCCCCGGCTTTCTCAACGTCACCCTGGACGCGGCCTCGGCCGGCGCCCTGGCCCGCGAGATCGTCGAGGCCGGCCCGGAGTACGGCCGCAACGACGCCCTGGCCGGGCACACCGTGAACATGGAGTTCGTCTCCGCCAACCCCACCGGCCCGCTGCACATCGGACACACCCGCTGGGCCGCGCTGGGCGACGCGATCGCCCGCCTCCTGCGCGCCTCCGGCGCGGACGTCACCGCCGAGTACTACGTCAACGACGCCGGCAACCAGATGAACGTGTTCGCCGACTCGGTCCTCGCCCGCCTGCACGGCCGCGACGTCCCCGCGGGCGGCTACCCGGGCGCGTACGTGCAGGAGCTGGCCGACGCCGTCGCCCTCGAGCACCCGGACGTGCGCGAGCTGACGGACGAGGCCGCCCGCCCGGTGGTCCGCGAGGCCGCGTACCGGCTCCAGATGCAGGACATCAAGGACACGCTCGCCGCCTTCGACGTGCACTTCGACGTGTTCACCTCGGAGCAGACGCTCCACGACTCCGGCGCGATCGACCAGGCCGTGCAGCGGCTGCGCGAGCAGGGCCACATCGAGGACCGCGAGGGCGCCGTGTGGCTCAAGACCACCGACTTCGGCGACGACAAGGACCGCGTGCTCATCCGCGCCAACGGGGAGCCCACCTACTTCGCCGCCGACGCCGCCTACTACCTCCACAAGCGCGACCGCGGCTTCGAGGAGAAGGTGTACCTGCTCGGCGCCGACCACCACGGCTACGTGAACCGCCTCAAGGCGATCGCCGCCGCCGCCGGCGACGACCCGGCGACGAACATCGAGATCCTCATCGGCCAGCTCATCTCGGTCAACGGCGCGAAGCTCTCCAAGCGCGCCGGCAACATCATCGAGCTCAAGGACCTCGTGGAGTGGCTCGGCCGCGACGCCCTGCGCTACGACCTGGCCCGCTACCCCGCGGACTCGCCCCTGACGATCGACCCCGAGCTGCTGCGCTCCGCCACGAACGACAACCCCGTCTACTACGTGCAGTACGCCCACGCCCGCGCCTCGGGCGCGGCGCGCACCGCGCAGGCCCACGGCGTGGACCGCTCCGAGTTCGACGCCGCCCTGCTCACCCACGCCACCGAGTCGGAGCTGCTGGCCCAGCTGGCGGAGTTCCCGGCCGTCGTCGGCGCGGCGGCGCGCCTGCGCGAGCCCCACCGCGTGGCCCGCCACCTCGAGGTGATCGCCGGGGCCTACCACTCGTGGTACGCCGCCTGCCGCATCGTGCCCATGCCCACCGACGACGGGACGCCGCGTCCCGTGGAGACCCTCAACCGCACCCGCCTGTGGCTCAACGACGCCACCGCCCAGGTGCTGGCCAACGGTCTCGGCCTGCTCGGCGTGACCGCCCCGGAGAAGATGTGAGCGCCCGGATGACGACGCCGCAGCCCGCCCCCGCCTCCCCGCTCGCCCCCGCCTGGCTCCCCGCGCCGGGGGACCCGGACGCGCTCGTGCCCGGCCTGTGGGCCGCCGGCGTGGACCGCGCCGCCGACGGCGAGCTCACCGTCCAGGGCCTGCGCGCGAGCGCGCTCGCCGCGGAGTTCGGCACGCCGCTGCTCGTGGTGGACGAGGACGACTTCCGCGCCCGCGCCCGCGCGTTCCGCGAGGGCTTCGACGCCGCGTTCGCCGACCTGTGCGGGGGAGCGGACGTCTACTACGCCGGCAAGTCCATGCTCACCCTCTCCACCGCCCGCTGGGCGGCCGAGGAGGGCCTGCGCGTGGACACCGCCTCCGGCGGCGAGCTGGCGATCGCGCTGGCCGCCGGCGTCGACCCGGCCCACATCGGCCTGCACGGCAACAACAAGTCGGACGCCGAGCTGCGCACCGCCCTCGAGGCGGGCGTGGGCCGGATCATCGTGGACTCGCTCGACGAGCTCACCCACCTGGCCGCGCTCGCGGCCGAGGTCGGCCGCCGCGCCCCCGTGATGCTCCGGCTGACCCCGGGCGTGCACGCGCACACCCACGACTTCATCGCCACCGCGCACGAGGACCAGAAGTTCGGCCTCTCCCTGGCCCCGGCCTCCACCGACCGGGACGGCAACGTGGCCGGCCGCTCGCCGGCCGCCGTCGCCGTGGCCGCGGCCCTGGCGGCCGAGTCGATCGACCTGCTGGGCGTGCACTGCCACATCGGGTCCCAGATCTTCGAGGCCGAGGGCTTCGGGCTGGCGGCCGGACGCGTGCTCGAGTTCCTCGCCGAGGTCAAGGCCGAGCACGGGGTGGAGCTGGCCGAGCTTGACCTCGGTGGCGGCCACGGCATCGCCTACACGGCCGTGGACGAGCCGCGCCCGGCCGCGGAGATCGCCGACGCCCTCGCCGACGACGTCCAGAAGACCGTCGAGCGCCTCGGCCTGAGGTGCCCGCGGGTCTCGCTCGAGCCGGGGCGGGCCATCTCAGGCCCCGCGGGCCTGACCCTCTACACGGTCGGGGTGACCAAGACCGTGGACGCGGACGCCCCCGACGGCGCAACCGCGGCCCGCCGCTACGTCGCCGTGGACGGCGGCATGTCCGACAACCCGCGTCCCGTGCTCTACGACGCCGACTACACCGCCGTCTCCGCGCGCCGCACCTCGGAGGCCGAGCCGGTGCTCTCCCGTGTGGTGGGCAAGCACTGTGAGTCCGGCGACATCCTGGTCCGCGACGTGTACCTGCGGGCCGACCTGGGCCGCGGCGACCTGCTGGCGGTGCCGGCCACGGGCGCGTACACGCACGTGATGTCCTCGAACTACAACGCGCTGGCCCGCCCGGCCGTCGTCGCGGTCTCCGGCGGGCAGGCGCGGGTGATCATCCGCCGCGAGACGCAGGAGGACCTGTTCGCCCGCGAGGCCGATCCGCGCCTCGCCCGCTGAGGACGCAGAAGCCCGGCCCGGCCGCCGGCCTCGCGGCCGGGCGTGGGCGTCCCGCTCTGCGGACACCGAGTGTCGCGCGGCGGGACGCGTCCGCCCGCCGCGCTAGATTCGAGGCCAGCCGAGCCGCGCGGTCGCGCGGCGTCGCCCCCACCCTGGACCACGGAGGACCATGGCCGAGCACACCGACGCCCCCACCGCACTCAAGGTCGCCCTGCTGGGCGGCGGGACCGTGGGGTCCCAGACCGCACGGATCCTCACCGAGGACGCCGACATCCTGCGGGACCGCGTGGGCGCCGACCTCGAGCTCACGGGCATCGCGGTGCGCCACACGGGCGCGACGCGCGACTGGCAGGCGGACCCGGCGCTCTACACGACCGACGCCGAGGCACTCGTGGACGGCGCCGACGTCGTCATCGAGCTGATGGGCGGCATCGAGCCGGCCCGCACCCTGATCCTGCGCGCCCTGGCCGCCGGCACGTCCGTGGTGACCGGCAACAAGGCGCTGCTCGCCCAGCACGGCGAGGAGCTCTATGCCGCGGCCGCCGCCACCGGCGCACAGCTCAGCTTCGAGGCCGCCGTCGCCGGCGCCATCCCGATCCTGCGCCCGCTGCGCGACTCCCTGGGCGGCGACCGCGTCACCCGTGTGATGGGCATCGCCAACGGCACCACCAACTTCATCCTGGACCGCATGGACACCGAGGGGGCGGACTTCGACGACGCCCTGGCCGAGGCCCAGCGGCTCGGCTACGCCGAGGCCGACCCGACCGCCGACGTCGAGGGCCACGACGCCGCCGCGAAGGCCGCGATCCTGGCGACCATCGCGTTCGGCGCGCCGTACACCCTGGACCAGGTGGCCGTCGCGGGCATCACCGCGATCACGGCCGAGGACAACGCCGCCGCCGCGGAGGCGGGCTACGTCATCAAGCTGCTGGCGATCGCCGAGCGCGGCCGCGCCGCCGACGGCGCCGAGGGTGCGGTCCTGCGCGTGCACCCTACCCTGCTGCCGCGGGAGCACCCGCTGGCCTCCGTGCGCGGGGCGTTCAACGCTGTCTTCGTGGAGGCCGAGAACGCCGGCGAGCTCATGTTCTACGGTCCCGGCGCCGGCGGCGCCCCCACCGCGTCCGCGGTGATGGGCGACGTCGTCTCGATCGCCCAGCGCATCGTGCGCGGCGGCCCGGCGCGCCTGCGCACCCCCGTCACCGCCCTGCCCGCCCTGGACCCGGCCGAGGCCCACACCTCCTTCATGGTCGTGCTGCGCGCGGCGGACCAGCCCGGCGTGCTGCGCCGCGTCGCCGGGGTGTTCGAGGAGCACGGCGTCTCCATTGAGACGCTGCGCCAGGTCCCGTCCGAGCGCGAGGACGCCCCCGGCGCGTCCCTGCGGCTGATCACCCACCGTGCGCGGCAGCGCGACCTCGACGCCACCGTCGAGGCGCTCGCCGCCCTGGACGTCGTCCACGAGGTCGCGTCCGTCCTCCGAGTCGAAGGGAACTGACCCATGGCCCACCAGTGGCGCGGCGTCGTCCGCGAGTACGCCGACCGCCTGCCCGTCACCGAGGACACGCGCGTGATCACCCTCGGCGAGGGCGGCACCCCGCTCATCCACGCCCCCCACCTCTCCGAGCTGGTGCAGGGCACCGTGCACGTGAAGTTCGAGGGCATGAACCCGACCGGTTCCTTCAAGGACCGCGGCATGACCATGGCGATCACCGCCGCCGTCGCGGACGGCGCGAAGGCCGTCGTCTGCGCGTCCACCGGCAACACGTCCGCCTCGGCGGCGGCCTACGCCGCGCAGGCCGGGATCACGTGCGCCGTGCTCGTGCCCGAGGGGAAGATCTCGATGGGCAAGATGTCCCAGGCCGTGGCCCACGGCGCGGAGATCCTCCAGGTGCAGGGCAACTTCGACGACTGCCTCGAGGTGGCCCGCAAGCTGGCCGAGAACTACCCCGTGTTCCTCGTGAACTCCGTCAACCCGGCCCGCATCGAGGGGCAGAAGACCGGCGCGTTCGAGGTCGTGGACACCCTCGGCGACGCCCCGGACTACCACCTGCTGCCCGTGGGCAACGCGGGCAACATCACCGCGTACTGGAAGGGCTACCGCGAGTACGCCGCCCCCTACGTGAACCCGCACGAGGGCGCCTCGGACGCCGAGCTGCCCGCGGTGGCCACGAAGACCCCCGTGATGTGGGGCTTCCAGGCCGCGGGCGCCGCCCCGATCGTCCAGGGCCACCCCGTGACCGACCCGGACACGATCGCCACCGCCATCCGGATCGGCAACCCGGCCTCGTGGGAGCAGGCCGAGGCCGCCCGCGACGAGTCCGGCGGGATGATCGACTCCGTCACGGACGAGGAGATCCTCGAGGCCCATCGCTGGCTCTCCGCGAAGGAGGGCGTGTTCGTCGAGCCCGCCTCCGCCGCCGGCGTCGCCGGGCTGCTCAAGCACCACGCCGCCGGGAACGTGCCGGCCGGCAAGAGCTGGGTCATCACCGTCACCGGCCACGGCCTCAAGGACCCGCAGTGGGCCCTGCGCGGCGCCGACGGCGCCGACGTGACCCCGCGCTCGGTGCCGTTCGACGTGGTCACCGTCGCCCAGGCCCTCGGCCTGAGCTGAGCCATGGCCGCACCGCAGCCGCTGGCGCCCGGGACCGCCGCGTCCGTCTCCGTCCCCGCCACCTCCGCCAACCTCGGCCCCGGCTTCGACTCGATGGGCCTGGCCCTGGAGCTGCGCGACGAGGTGACGCTCACGGTCGTGGCGGGCCCCGACGTCGCGGAGGTCGAGGGGGAGGGCGCGGCCACCCTGCCGCGGGACGGCGCGCACCTGATCCTGCGCCTGGCGCACGAGCACCTGCGGGACCGCGGGTTCACCGCGCCGGGGCTGCACCTGCGCGCCGTGAACCGGATCCCGCACGCCCGCGGACTCGGCTCGTCCGCGGCCGCCGTCGTCGCGGCCTACGCCGCGGCCGAGGCCCTGCTGCCGGCCGCGCTGCGCCGGGCGCCCGCGGACCTGCTCGAGGCGGCCACCCGCTTCGAGGGGCACCCGGACAACGTCGCCCCCGCGCTCGTGGGCGGGGCCACCGTCTCCTGGACCCGTGACGACGTCCCCGGCCCGGCCACGGCGCGGCTGCGGCTGCACGAGCGCGTGGTGCCGGTGGTCGCGATCCCGGACACCGAGCTGTCCACCCACGTCGCCCGGGGCGTGCTGCCCGCCGAGGTGCCCCACGCCGTGGCGGCGGCCCAGGCCGGCCGTGCCGCGCTGCTCGTCCACGCGCTGGCGGAGGACCCCGCGCTGCTGCCGGCCGCCACGCGCGACTGGCTGCACCAGGAGCCGCGCGCCGTGACCATGCCGGCCAGCGCCGCACTGGTCGCGGGGCTGCGCGAGCGCGGCCACGCCGCCGTCGTCTCCGGCGCGGGTCCCACGGTGCTCGCGCTGTGCGACGGCGTCCAGGCGGCCGAGCACGCCACGGAGGCGGCGCGTGCTCTGACGGCGGACGGGGCGGCCGCCTGGCGCGTGCTGGTGCCGTGCGTGGCCGTGGACGGTGTTAGGGTGGAATCACTCCACCACGGCTGACCCCACCGCCTCGCGCGGCCCGGGTCTCCGGTGCCCGGGCCTGTGACGGCCGGACGCACCGTGCGCCGTCGGCCGGAACCCCGCCGCGATCCATCCCGTGCTGCGCACGGCCGGCGTGCGGGATCCGCTCCGGCTCGGTCGAGTCCGGACGCCTCCGCCCCGTCACGCAGCGACTGCGCACGATCAGGGGAGGCGCCACTGCTGAGTTCACACCATGAAACCCGGTTTTCTGGGGCGCCGCTGCGCGGCCCGACCGGATGCACACCGCAGCCCGACGCGCCACGCGCCGCCGGGCCGCATTCGAGGGAGAAGGAACCTTCGTGACCGAATCCACGGAACAGACCACGCCGACGAACGGCGGTGGCCTGGCCTCGCTCAAGCTCGCCCAGCTCCAGGCCCTGGCCTCCCAGCTCGGCATCGCCGGCGGCTCGCGCATGCGCAAGGCCGACCTGGTGACCGCGATCTCCGACCACCAGCGCGGCGGCTCCGTGGCGGACCGCGACGCCGCCGAGCGCGCGGCCCAGGCCCCCGCGGCCCCCGCCGCCGAGACCGCCCCGGCGGCCGCGTCCTCAGAGGACGCCGCCCCGGCCGCCGAGCGCCCGGCCCGCCGCCGCTCGCGCCGCGCCGACGCCGACACCTCCGCTCCGGCCGCCGCCCAGGACGGGCAGCCCCAGGCCGAGGCCCGCGAGGCCCAGACCGAGCAGGCCCCCCGGGAGACCGCCTCGGACCAGGATCGGTCCGGGGGGTCCGAGACCCGCGACGAGGGCGAGGACCGCCCGCAGTCCGAGCGCCGTTCCCGCGGCCGCCGCCGCGCCGGCGACGACGACGCCCAGCAGGGTCAGGACCGTCGCTCCGACGGCGCCCAGGGCGAGGACGGCGCCGACGCGGACCGCCGCGGCGACCGGGAGGACCGTGACGACAACGGGCGCGAGAACGGCCGCGGCCGCAACGGCCGCAACGGGCGGGACCGCGACAACGGCCGCGACCGCGAGAACGGCCGCGAGAACAACCGGGACCGTGAGAACGGCCGCGACGGCTCGCGCGAGCAGCGCGGCGACAAGTCCGAGGACGGTGGCCGGGGCGACGGCGGACGCGGGGACCGCAGCCGCCGCGACGACCGCGACGACGAGGGCGGCCGCAACCGTCGCAACCGCCGCAACCGCAACGAGCGCGGCCGCAACCGCCGTGGCCGCGGCGGCCCCGAGGTCGACGAGACCGAGCTGACCGAGGACGACGTCCTGCAGCCCGTGGCCGGCATCCTCGACGTGCTGGACAACTACGCGTTCGTCCGCACCTCCGGCTACCTGCCGGGCCCGAACGACGTCTACGTCTCCCTGGCCATGGTGAAGAAGTACGGTCTGCGCAAGGGCGACGCCGTCGTCGGCGCGATCCGCGCCCCGCGCGACGGTGAGAAGCAGCAGCACCACGGCGGCGGCTCCAACCGTCAGAAGTTCAACGCCCTGGTGAAGATCTCCTCGGTCAACGGTCAGCCCGCCGTCGAGCACCCGCAGCGCGTGGAGTTCGGCAAGCTCGTGCCGCTGTACCCGCAGGAGCGCCTGCGCCTGGAGACCGATCCCAAGCTGATCGGCCCCCGCGTGATCGATCTGGTCAGCCCCATCGGCAAGGGCCAGCGCGGCCTCATCGTCTCCCCGCCCAAGGCCGGCAAGACGATGATCCTGCAGTCGATCGCCAACGCGATCAAGACGAACAATCCCGAGGTCCACCTCATGATGGTGCTCGTCGACGAGCGCCCCGAGGAGGTCACCGACATGCAGCGGTCGGTGGACGGCGAGGTCATCGCCTCCACGTTCGACCGCCCGGCGGACGACCACACCACCCTCGCCGAGCTGGCCATCGAGCGCGCCAAGCGCCTCGTGGAGATGGGCCGCGACGTCGTCGTGCTGCTCGACTCCATGACCCGCCTGGGCCGCGCCTACAACCTGGCCGCCCCGGCCTCGGGCCGCATCCTCTCCGGCGGTGTGGACTCCTCGGCGCTGTACCCGCCGAAGAAGTTCTTCGGCGCCGCCCGCAACATCGAGAACGGCGGCTCGCTGACCATCCTGGCCACCGCGCTGGTCGAGACCGGCTCGCGCATGGACGAGGTGATCTTCGAGGAGTTCAAGGGCACCGGCAACATGGAGCTGCGCCTGTCCCGTCACCTCGCGGAGCGCCGCATCTTTCCGGCGGTGGACGTCAACGCGTCCGGCACCCGCCGCGAGGAGGCCCTGCTCTCGCAGGAGGAGGTCAAGATCATGTGGAAGCTGCGCCGGGTGCTCTCTGGCCTCGAGCAGCAGCAGGCCCTCGACCTGCTCACCAACAAGATCAAGGACACCGCGTCCAACGCCGAGTTCCTCATGCTGGTCTCCAAGACCACGCTGGGGTCCAAGGGCGACGACTGACCGCCCCGTCGCACGGCCCCGTCCCGCCCGGGGGAGCTCGTCTCCGCCGGACGGGGCGGGGCCGTCCGCGTCGGACAGCCCGGCCCGCTGAGGCCGGAGGAGGAGAGGCACGCACGTGTTCGATTCGGAGCAGCGGCGCGAGGCCGTGGATCGGCTCCTGGCGGAGCATCGCGAGCTGACGGCGCGCCTGTCCGACCCGGCGGTGCACCAGGACCCGGCGCTCGCCCGGAGGCTGAACCGGCGGTTCGCCGAGCTCGGCGCCGTGGTGACGGCGCACCGCGCCTGGTCGGCGGCCGCGGAGGAGCTGGCCGACGCGCGGGAGCTGGCCGCGGCCGGCGACGACGACGCGGCGGCCTTCGCGGCCGAGGTGCCCGGTCTGGAGGCGGCCGAGGCCGAGGCCGCCGAACGGCTGCGCCGGCTGCTGATCCCGCGCGACCCCGACGACGCGCGTGACGTGATCCTCGAGATCAAGGGCGGCGAGGGCGGCGAGGAGGCGGCCCTGTTCGCCGGCGACCTGCTGCGCATGTACCTGCGCTACGCCGAGTCCCGGGGCTGGAAGACGGAGGTCCTCTCCGCCACGCACTCCGACCTGGGCGGCTACAAGGACGTCCACGTGGCGGTGCGGGGGAGCGCGGCCGACCCGGCCGACGGCGTCTACGCCCGGCTCAAGTTCGAGGGCGGCGTGCACCGAGTGCAGCGCGTGCCCGTCACCGAGTCCCAGGGCCGCATCCACACCTCCGCCGCCGGCGTGCTCGTGCTGCCCGAGGTGGACGCCCCGGACGAGGTCCACCTCGATCCGAACGACCTCAAAGTGGACGTCTTCCGCTCCTCCGGGCCGGGCGGCCAGTCCGTCAACACGACCGACTCCGCGGTGCGTCTGACGCATCTGCCCACGGGGATCGTCGTCTCCATGCAGAACGAGAAGTCCCAGATCCAGAACCGCGAGGCCGCGCTGCGCGTGCTGCGGTCGCGGCTGCTCGAGCGGCAGCGGGCGGAGCAGGACGCCGAGAACTCCGCGGCGCGCGCCGCGCAGGTGCGCACCATGGACCGCTCGGAACGCATCCGGACCTACAACTTCCCGGAGAACCGGATCGCGGACCACCGCACCGGCTACAAGGCGCACAACCTCGACGCGGTCCTCGACGGCGACCTCGAGGCCGTGATCGCCTCCTGCCTCGCCCTCGACGAGGAGCGGCGGCTCGCCGCGCTGGGCGGGGACGCGTGAGCGCACCGGCCTGGTCCGCGCTGCTGCGCGACGCCGCCGCCCGCCTGACCGCGGTGGGCATCGACTCGCCGCGTGTGGACGCCGAGCTGCTGCTGGCCCACGTGCTCGGCCTCGACCGCGGCGCGCTGCTGGCCCGGGTGTTCGCCGGGGCCGTGGCCGAGCCCGCGCAGGCGGCGGCCTTCGAGGCGCTCGTCGGGCGCCGCGCCGCCCGCGAGCCCGTCCAGCACCTGACCGGCGTCGCGCACTTCCACGGGCTCGACCTGGCGGTCGGCCCAGGCGTCTTCGTCCCGCGGCCGGAGACCGAGCTGCTCGTGGAGACCGTCGTGGCCGACTTGGCCGCGCGGCCCGCGGCGGGCGCCGTGGTGGACCTGTGCACCGGCTCCGGCGCGATCGCCGCGGCCGTCGCGGCGTGGGGCGAGGCGCGGGGCCGCCCGCTCGCCGTCACCGCCGTCGAGCTCGACCCGACGGCGGCCGACTGGGCCCGGCGGAACCTCGCCCCGCGCGGGGTCGACCTGCGACAAGCCGATGCCCTTGTCGCGTGCCCCAACCTCGAGGGCCGCGTGGACGTCGTCGTGAGCAACCCGCCCTACGTGCCCGAGGCCGAGGTGCCCGCCCAGCCCGAGGCCCGACTGGACCCGGCGCGGGCGCTCTACGGCGGGGACGCGCCCGGGCTGCGGATCCCGCGCGCCATCGCGCACCGGGCGGCGGACCTGCTCGTCCCGGGCGGCCTGTTCGCCATGGAGCACCACGAGACGCAGGGCCCGGCCCTCCTGGCCGCCCTCGGCGCGGACCGGCGGTTCACGGGCGTCCGAGTCCACCAGGACCTCACCGGACGAGACCGGTTCCTCACGGCGCGCCGGTCCTGCGACGCCGTGGCGGGCGCGGAGGTGGAAGAATGACCGACGTGAGTGACTTCATCGACGTCTCGGATCCGGCCGCCCTCGAGGATGCCGTGGCCCGCGCCCGCGAGGTCCTCGCGGACCGCGGCTGCGTGGTCCTGCCCACGGACACCGTCTACGGCATCGGAGCGGACGCGTTCTCCCCGCTGGCCGTGGCCGTGCTGCTGGCCGCCAAGGGCCGTGGCCGCACCATGCCGCCGCCCGTGCTCATCGCGGACCGCCGCGTCATGGCCGGCCTCGCGTACGACGTGCCGGAGGAGGCCGAGGCCCTCGCCGGGCGCTTCTGGCCCGGCGCCCTCACGCTCATCCTCAAGTCCCAGCCCACGCTGACCTGGGACCTCGGCGAGACCCGCGGCACCGTCGCCCTGCGCGTGCCCGACGACGCGGTGGCCCGCGAACTGCTCTACGCCGTCGGCCCCATGGCCGTCTCCAGCGCGAACCGCACCGGCATGGACGCCGCCACCACCGCCGACGCCGCCCGCTCGATGCTGGGGGAGTCCGTGGCCCTCTACCTCGACGCCGGCCCCCGCGAGAGCCGGGATCCCTCGACGATCGTGGACTGCACCGTCACCCCGTTCCGCGTGGCCCGGCAGGGCTCCGTGCCCCTGGAGGAGCTGCGCGCGGTGGTGCCGGACCTGCTCGCCGAGGGCGAGGAGCCGCCGGTCGCCGCCGAGCGGATCGCGGCCGCCGACGACGCCGCCGCGGCGCGCCCCGCCGACCGGGAGGCCTGACCGGCCCCCATGCGCGCGTATCTCGTCCTGGTCATGGTCACGGCCGTCGCCTGCGGGGCCCTGACGCCCCTCATGCGCCGGCTGGGGCTGGGCGCGCGCGTGTTCACCCCGCTGCGCCAGCGGGATGTGCACCGGCACCCCGTGCCGAAGCTGGGCGGCGTGGCCATGGCCGCGGCCGTGCTGGTGGGATTCGCCGTCGGGGGAGTCGTGCCGTTCCTCCAGGGGATCTACGCGGACGACGCCGCGATGCGCGGGCTCCTGGTCGCCGTCGCCGTCGTGCTCGTCGTGGGCATCGCCGACGACATGTGGGACCTGCGCTGGTGGGTGAAGATGGCCGGCCAGGTGCTGGCCGGACTCGCGGTGGCCCTGGGCGGGATCCGCATCGAGGCGATGCCGGTGGGCTGGATCCCGGTGGGGAACGAGACCACGCAGGTCATCCTCACGGTGTTCGCCGTGGTGCTGACGATGAACGCGATCAACTTCGTGGACGGTCTGGACGGCCTGGCGGCGGGCGTCGCGCTGATCGGCGGCTCGGCCTTCTTCGTCTACTCGTATCTGCTGACGCGGACCATCAACCAGTTCGACTACGCCAACCTCGCCACCCTGCTCATGGCCCTGCTCGTCGGCGCGTGCGTGGGCTTCCTGCCGTGGAACCTGTCCCCGGCCCGCATCTTCATGGGCGAGGTGGGGGCCATGCTCATCGGCCTGCTGATGGCCGCGGCCGCGGTCGCCGTGACCGCCGACGTCAACGCCCTGGACGGGATGCGCTTCCGCAACGTCCCCGCCTACACGCCGATCCTGCTGCCCGTCGCCGTCCTCGCCCTGCCGCTCGCGGACCTCGCCCTGGCCGTGCTGCGGCGCACGGCCAAGGGCACCAGCCCCTTCTCGGCGGACCGCGGGCACCTGCACCACAAGCTCGTGGACGGCGGCTACACCCAGGCGCAGGCCGTCGCGCTGCTCTGGCTCTGGGCGTTCCTCGTGGCATGGGGCGCGGTGTCCCTGAACTTCGTGGACCACATGATCGTCCTACCCGTGCTCGCCGTGGCCCTGGCCGGAGCCGGCTACCTCACCCTGCATCCGATCGTGGAGCGCCGTCGCGCGGACCGGCACGACGCCGCGGCCCACCCGGACGAGCGGGGGGACGCGTGACCGGGGCGGGCGGCCGCCGACGCCGGCGCCGCTGGGAGAACCGCCGCGGCTGGTGGGGGATCCTCGGGTGGTCCCTGACCGCGGCGGGGGCTGCCCTGGCGATCACGTGCGCCGCGTGGCTGCTCTCCGTCGGCGGGGAGGCGGCCGGGAGCGCCCTGCTGGGCGGCGGCGCGGTGCTCGCGCTCTCGGCGCTCACCGGGGCGACGACGGCACTCGTGTGGGACCGGGCGCGCGAGGCGGCGCTGCCGGTCAGCGTGGGGCTGTTCGTGCTCAAGATCGCGGTGTTCGCGGTGCTGCTGGGGGTCCTGCCCCGCCCCGGCTGGGTCCGGGCGGACGCGGCGGCGATCGCCGCCCTCGTGACGATCCTCGTCTGGCAGGCCGCGGAGGTCCTCGTCTTCGCGCGGACCCGCCGCGGGATCTACACCGACTGACCCGCCCGAGGGGCGAAGACACCGAGCCGGGGGCCATGTCGTGGGCCCCTTCTGCGGTACGGAGCACGGGTCACCGTTTGGTATCGTTGGCGGCGAACACTTCGACGGCGCCCACCTGCCGCCATCCGTGTCTCGCATCGCACCGGTACCCCCGCAATGTCGCGGCGCCCGCCTGTGGTCCGGGGACGAGGCTGCGGTCCCGTCGACTGCATCACTTCGGAGAGGAACCGCGTGCTGACCCTCGTGCTGGCCAACGCATCATTCGTGCCCCCCACCATCTCTGATGGTCACCTCCCGGAGATCTTCCCCTGGGGTGCGGAGTACGGCACCGGCTTCGGCAAGCAGATGCTGCTCGTCCTGCTCTCCGTAGTGCTCATCACCGCCTTCTTCGCGTGGGCCATGCGCCGTCCCCGGCTCGTGCCCGGCAAGGCCCAGTGGCTCGCCGAGTCCGGCTACTCCTTCGTCCGGAACGACATCGCGAAGGACATCCTGGGCGAGAAGAACTTCAAGCAGTGGGTCCCGCTGCTCTTCTCCATCTTCTTCTTCGTGCTGCTGAACAACCTGTTCGGCGCCATCCCGGTGCTGCAGCTGCCGACCTTCTCCCACGCGGGCGCCGCCTACGGCCTGGCCCTCATCGTCTACGCGATCTGGATCGGCGTCGGCATCAAGCGCCACGGCGTGCGCTACCTGAAGCTGGCCGTCGTGCCCTCGGGTGTGCCCGGCTGGATCCTGCCGCTGCTCGTGCCGCTGGAGATCATCTCCAACTTCATCGTGCGCCCGCTGACCCACTCCCTGCGTCTGATGGCCACCATGCTCTCCGGCCACATGATCGTGATGCTCGCCGGCGCCGGCGCCGCCTACCTGATCACGCAGACCGGCAGCCTGGCCCTGCAGGGCACCGGCATCCTGGTCATCCTCGGCTCGGTGGCCCTGTACTTCCTCGAGCTGCTGATCATGTACCTGCAGGCCTTCGTCTTCACGCTGCTGACCGCGATCTACATCCAGGGCGCGATCGACGCGAACGACCACTGATCTTCCGGGGCCGCCTCGGGCACGACCCAGGCGGCTGCGGTACGGCGGGAGAGCCCGCCACCAGTCTTCCCGGCCCTCCGCAGGAGGACCACCCGGGAGGCCGACCCTCCACAACCCGGCCGGACACCTCGGCCTCGTGAAAGGAACACCATGGAACTGCACGGTTCGCTCAACATGATCGGCTACGGCCTCGCCGCCATCGGCTCCGCCATCGGCGTGGGCCTGATCTTCGCCGCCTACATCAACGGCGTCGCCCGTCAGCCGGAGGCCCAGCGCATCCTGCAGCCGATCGCCCTCCTGGGCTTCGCGCTCGCCGAGGCCCTCGCCATCCTGGGCCTCGTCTTCGCCTTCGTCATCGGCGCCTGACGCGCCGCGTCCACGGAGCGCCCGCACGGTGAGACCGTCGGTGCTCCCTCTCCACAGGACTCTTGACCGAAGGATGGTTGAAACATGATCAGCAACGGACTGATCCTCGCGGCGGCTGAGGGGGCCAACCCCCTGATCCCCAACCCGTGGGAGATCCTCGTCGTCGTGGTGGGCTTCGCCCTGCTCATGTTCATCGTCATCAAGTTCATCGTCCCGACCCTCGAGAAGTCCTACCAGGACCGTGTCGAGGCGATCGAGGGCGGTCTGGCCAAGGCTGAGAAGGCCCAGGCCGAGGCGAACGCGATGATGGCGGACTACGAGTCGCAGCTGGCGGACGCCCGCACCGAGGCGAACCGCATCCGCGAGGATGCCCGCACCGAGGCCGCCGAGATCGTGGCCGAGGCGCGCGAGCGCGCGACCGCCGAGGCGACGCGCATCTCCGAGCAGGCGCAGGCGCAGATCGCCGCCGAGCGTCAGCAGGCCGCCGCGCAGCTCAAGGGCGAGGTCGGCTCGCTGGCCACGACCCTGGCCGGCAAGATCGTGGGCGAGTCCCTCGAGGACGACGCCCGCTCGCAGCGCGTGGTCGACCGCTTCCTGGCTGACCTGGACCGTCACCAGAGCGCAGGTGTCGCCGAATGATGACGGGCGCATCGAGGGACTCCCTGGCCGCCTCCCTGGAGGCCGTCGGTCCGGTGCTGGACGAGGGCGGCGTGGCCCTGGCACGCGAGCTGTTCGGCGCGCTGGACGTGGTGGACGAGCACGGCGCCCTGCGCCGCGCCCTGACCGACCCCGCCTGGACCACCGAGCGCCGTCACGGCCTCGTCGACTCGCTGTTCGGCGCCCGGGTGACCCCCGGTGCACTGCAGGTCCTCAAGGACCTGGCCGGCCGCCGCTGGTCGGCGGAGCGCGATCTCGGGGACGCCCTCGAGACGGTGGCCGCGCACGCGGCCGCCGCTGAGGCCGCACGCGGCGGACACGCGGGCCTGGCCGCCCTCTCGGGCGAGCTGCTGGCCTTCAACCGCACGGTGGAGGACTCGCACGAGGTGCAGCGGGCGCTCACCGACCAGCACGCACCCCTCGAGGCACGGGCCGCTCTGGCCGGTCGCCTCCTGGGCGAGTCGGCCAGCCCGGCCGGCCGACTGCTGGTCGAGCGCGCCGTCTCGGCCCCGCGCGGCCTGAAGCCGTCCGCCGCCGTCCGCAAGGCCGCGGACGTCGTCGCCGAGCGGCAGCGCCAGTGGATCGCCGAGGTGACCGTGGCCCGGCCGCTCGAGGCCGAGCAGCAGGAGCGGCTGGCCCTGGGCCTGCGCCGCGCCTTCGGCCGCGATCTCGTCATGGACGTGACGGTGGACCCCCACGTGGTGGGCGGCATCCGCGTCCAGGTCGGCGACGACGTCGTCGACGGGTCCATGGCCGCGCGCCTCCACGACCTCCAGCGGCGGATGGCCGGCTGACGCCGGCTCCCGCCCGCATCCGGAACACCCACGAACGTAAGCATCATCGTCACGTCGATGATCACCAAGCACAGAGAGCAGGGACTGCAGATGGCCGAATTGACCATCAACGCTGACGATGTCCGCAATGCCTTGAACGATTTCGCGGCATCGTACGAACCGTCGGGCACCGATCGCACCGAGGTCGGCCGTGTCATCTCCGCGGCGGACGGCATCGCTCGTGTGGAGGGTCTGCCCTCCGTCATGGCGAACGAGCTGCTGCGCTTCGAGAACGGCATCCAGGGCCTGGCCCAGAACCTCGACACCCGTGAGATCGGTGTCGTCGTCCTCGGCGAGTTCCAGGAGATCCGCGAGGGCATGGAGGTGCAGCGCACCGGCGAGATCCTCTCCGTCCCGGTGGGCGACGCCTTCCTGGGCCGTGTGGTGGACCCGCTGGGCCAGCCCATCGACGACCTGGGCCCGATCGAGGCCGAGGGCCGCCGTGCCCTCGAGCTGCAGGCGCCGACCGTGACCGAGCGCAAGTCGGTCCACGAGCCGCTGCAGACCGGCATGAAGGCCATCGACGCCATGATCCCGATCGGCCGTGGCCAGCGTCAGCTGATCATCGGTGACCGCCAGACCGGCAAGACCGCGATCGCCGTCGACACGATCCTCAACCAGAAGGCCAACTGGGAGTCGGGCGACGTCGAGAAGCAGGTCCGCTGCGTCTACGTGGCCGTGGGCCAGAAGGCCTCCACCATCGCCGGCGTCCGCGCCACGCTGGAGGAGCACGGCGCTCTGGAGTACACCACCATCGTGGCCTCCCCGGCGTCCGACCCGGCCGGCTTCAAGTACCTCGCCCCCTACGCCGGCTCGGCCATCGGCCAGCACTGGATGTACGGCGGCAAGCACGTGCTGATCATCTTCGACGACCTGTCGAAGCAGGCCGAGGCCTACCGCGCCGTCTCCCTGCTGCTGCGCCGCCCGCCGGGCCGCGAGGCCTACCCGGGTGACGTCTTCTACCTGCACTCCCGGCTCCTCGAGCGCTGCGCCAAGCTCTCGGACGAGATGGGCGCGGGCTCGATGACCGGCCTGCCGATCATCGAGACCAAGGCGAACGACGTGTCGGCCTACATCCCGACCAACGTCATCTCCATCACCGACGGCCAGATCTTCCTGCAGTCGGACCTGTTCAACGCCAACCAGCGTCCCGCCGTGGACGTGGGCATCTCGGTGTCCCGCGTGGGCGGCGCCGCCCAGGTCAAGGCCATGAAGAAGGTCTCCGGCACGCTGAAGCTGGACCTGGCGCAGTACCGCGACCAGCAGGCGTTCTCCATGTTCGCCTCCGACCTGGACCCGGCCACCCGCCGCCAGCTCGCCCGCGGTGAGCGCCTCATGGAGCTGCTCAAGCAGCCGCAGTACTCGCCCTACCCGGTCGAGGAGCAGGTCGTGTCCATCTGGGCCGGCTCCAAGGGCCACCTCGACGAGGTGCCGGTGCAGGACGTGCTGCGCTTCGAGCGCGAGTTCATCGACCACCTGCGTCGCCACACCTCCGTCCTGACCGACATCGCCTCCACCGGCAAGCTCGAGGACGGCACCGTGTCCGCGCTCGAGTCGGCCGTCGCCGAGTTCTCCAAGGGCTTCCAGTCCTCCGAGGACGGCGGCGTGCAGGCCGGCCACGAGGAGCACCGCGCGATCGAGCAGGACCAGGTCGCGCAGGAGCAGATCACCAAGCAGAAGCGCTGACCGCCGGTCGGTGAGGGAGCGGTCCGGCGTCGGACCCCACGGGGACGACGCCGGGCCGCCCTCCCGCCAGGGAAAGGACCACCATGGGAGCCCAGATCCGGGTCTACCGTCAGAAGATCGCGTCGACGTCGTCGATGAAGAAGATCTTCAAGGCGATGGAGCTGATCGCCACGTCTCGCATCACCAAGGCACGTGAGCGCGTCAGCGCGTCGCTGCCCTACGCGAACGCGATCACCCGCGCCGTCTCGGCCGTGTCGAGCCAGCACGACATCGATCATGTCCTCACCACGGAGCCCGAGAACCCGACCCGGGCGGCCGTGCTCATCATGTCCTCGGACCGCGGCCTCGCCGGCGCGTACTCCGCGAACGTGCTGCGCAAGGCCGAGCAGCTCCTCACCCGCCTCGGCGAGGAGGGCAAGGACGTGGACGTGTACGTCGTCGGCCGCAAGGCGCAGACGTACTTCGACTTCCGCGGCCGCGGCTACAAGAAGCTGTGGACCGGTCAGACGGACGCCCCCGTCGCCGAGCGCGCCGCCGAGATCGGCGAGGTGCTCGTGGATGCGTTCCTCACGGACACGGCGGACGGCGGCGTGGACGAGATCCACGTCGTGTTCACCGAGTTCGTCTCGCTCGTGAAGCAGAACCCCCACGTGGTGCGCCTGCTGCCCCTCGAGGTCGTCGAGGAGGAGGCCGCCACCGCCGAGGACGTGCTGCCGCTCTACGAGTACGAGCCGGACGCGGAGGAGGTCCTCGACGCGCTGCTGCCCAAGTACATCGAGTCGCGCATCTTCAACGCGATGCTGCAGTCGGCGGCCTCGGAGCTCGCCAACCGTCAGCGCGCCATGAAGTCGGCGGGCGACAACGCCACGAGCCTCATCAAGGACTACACCCTCCTGATGAACAACGCCCGTCAGGCCGAGATCACCCAGGAGCTCACCGAGCTCATCGCGGGCGCGGACGCGCTCAACAACTCCTGAGCCCGTTCGGGACTCACCAGACTCGCCATCCACACACGATAGAAGTGAGAGAGATGACTGCCACCATCACTGACCAGGGCACCGGGACCCCCACCGGCGGTGCCACCGGACGCGTGTCCCGCGTCATCGGCCCCGTGATCGACGCCGAGTTCCCGGCCAACGCGATGCCGGAGATCTACAACGCGCTGACCACCGAGATCGACTTCAACGGCCAGCGCCGCACGGTCACCTTCGAGGTCGCCCAGCACCTCGGCGACAACATGGTCCGCGCCATCTCCCTGCAGTCCACCGACGGCCTGGTGCGCGGCACCGACGTCGTGGACACCGGTGCCCCCATCTCGGTGCCGGTCGGCGACGCCGTGAAGGGCCACATCTTCAACGTGCTCGGCGAGACCCTGGACATGCCGACCTCGCAGCTGCAGGCCGAGGACCGCTGGCCGATCCACCGCCCGGCCCCGAACTTCGCGTCCCTCGAGGGCTCCACCGAGATGCTGGAGACCGGCATCAAGGTCATCGACCTGCTGACCCCCTACATCAAGGGCGGCAAGATCGGCCTGTTCGGCGGCGCCGGCGTGGGCAAGACCGTGCTCATCCAGGAGATGATCACCCGTGTGGCCCGCAACTTCGGCGGCACCTCCGTGTTCGCCGGCGTCGGCGAGCGCACCCGTGAGGGCAACGACCTCTGGGTCGAGATGGACGAGGCGGACGTCCTGAAGGACACCGCCCTCGTGTTCGGCCAGATGGACGAGCCGCCGGGCACGCGTCTGCGTGTGGCCCTGTCCGCGCTGACCATGGCGGAGTACTTCCGCGATGTGCAGAACCAGGACGTGCTGCTGTTCATCGACAACATCTTCCGCTTCTCGCAGGCCGGTTCCGAGGTCTCCACGCTGCTGGGCCGCATGCCCTCCGCCGTGGGCTACCAGCCGAACCTGGCGGACGAGATGGGTGTGCTCCAGGAGCGCATCACCTCGACCCGCGGCCACTCCATCACCTCGATGCAGGCCGTGTACGTCCCCGCGGACGACTACACCGACCCGGCCCCGGCCAACGTGTTCGCGCACCTGGACGCGACCACCAACCTGACCCGTGACCTCGCGTCCCGTGGCCTGTACCCGGCCGTGGACCCGCTGGCCTCGACCTCGCGCATCCTCGACCCGCAGTACGTGGGCCAGGACCACTACGACGTGGCCATCCGCGTGAAGCAGATCCTGCAGAAGAACAAGGAGCTGCAGGACATCATCGCGATCCTCGGTGTGGACGAGCTCTCCGAGGAGGACAAGATCACCGTGGGCCGCGCCCGCAAGATCGAGCAGTTCCTCTCGCAGAACACCTACACCGCCAAGCAGTTCACCGGCGTCGAGGGCTCCACCGTGCCGGTCAAGGACACCGTCGAGGGCTTTAAGGCCATCGCCGACGGCGACCTGGACCACGTCGCGGAGCAGGCCTTCTACAACGTGGGCGGCCTGGACGACGTCGAGCGCGAGTGGGCCAAGATCCAGGCCGAGGGCTGATCGATCATGGCTGAGCTCAACGTCGAGATCGTCTCCGAGGAGCGGTCCATCTGGTCGGGCGCCGCGTCGGCCGTGTCGGCGCGCACCGTCAACGGTGAGATCGGCATCCTCCCGGGCCACACCCCGATGCTCGCCGTCCTCGGCGACGGCGAGGTCGTGGTGCGGACCACGGACGGCGGCACCGTCACCGCGCAGGCCCGCGGCGGCTTCTTCTCCGTGGACCACGACCGTGTCGTGATCGCCGCGACGTCCGCCCGGCTGGGCGACGCCGCGGCGGCCTGACGCGGCGCGGCAGGACCTGACGGTGGAGGGCCCGGTGCTCATCGCCTCGGCGACCGTGGTGGCAGTCATCGTGCTGTCGGCACTCGCCCTGGTGATGCGGCGCCGGGCCCTCGCCCGTGTCACGGCCGCCTTCCCTGCGGTCCTGGAGCGGGAGGGCCCGGGGCGTGAGCGTGTGATCGGCGTGTACGACGAGTCCCGCCTGCGCCTCACCGGGGGCTGGCGCCTCTCGCGGGAGCGCTGGAGCGCGGACCGGAGCCGCCTGCAGATCGACCGCCTCCCGGCGGACGAGGCCGGCCGGGCCGTCCTGGAGCTGAGCGCCGGCACACGTCCGGTGCGCGTCGTCGTCGACCCCGACGACGCCGGCGCCCTGCGCGCCTGGAGCGAGGCGGGGCCGTCCGCGGCGTCGTCCTTCTGGCGCCGCTGAGCCCGCCCGGCGCCTCAGAACAGGCGGGACTCGGCGTCGTCCACGCCGCGCATCGCGTCGTAGTCGAGGGTGACGCAGCGGATGCCGCGGTCCTCGGCGAGGGTGCGGGCCTGGGGCTTGATCTGCTGGGCCGCGAACACGCCGCGCACGGGCGCCAGGAGCGGGTCCCGGTTCATCAGCTCGAGGTAGCGGGTGAGCTGCTCGACCCCGTCGATGTCCCCGCGGCGCTTGAGCTCGACCGCCACGGTGCCGCCGTCGGCGTCGCGGGCCAGGATGTCCACGGGGCCGATCGCCGTCATGTACTCGCGGCGCACGAGGGTGTGGCCGTCGCCGAGCAGGCTGATCTGCTCGGCCAGCAGACGCTGCAGATCCGCCTCCACGCCGTCCTTGACGAGGCCGGGGTCCACGCCGAGCTCGTGGGAGTCGTCCGCCAGGACCTCCTCGATGAGCACGATGAGCCGGTCGTCGGACTTCTTGGCCTGCACGCGCCAGACCTGCGTCACCCCCTGGTCGGCCTGGTCGGGGAAGGGCTCCTCCACGTGCAGGGTCGCGGGCGGCGACATCCAGTTGAGGGGCTTGTAGGAGCCGCCGTCGGAGTGCACCAGCACCGAGCCGTCCGCCTTCACCATGAGCAGGCGGGTGGCGGTGGGCAGGTGGGCGTTCAGGCGGCCCTCATAGGTCACGGAGCAGCGGGCAATGACGAGTCGCACCGGTCCATCCTAGGCGGACCGCGCCCACCGGCTCTTGTGCCAGCATGGAGGCATGCCCCGTTCGAACCGCCCCCGCCGCTCGTCCGCGCCTCGGCGGAGCGAGCGCGGGGCCTCCGGCGCCTCCCGGCGGTCCCGGCCGTCGCCGGGGCGCGCCGACCCGCTCGAGGAGCTCCTCGGCCTGGACGCGGGCTACTCGCGCCAGTCCGGGTCCGACGGCGGATGGCACGTCCGGCAGATCCCCGCGTGGCGCGCGGTGAAGGACTACACGTGCCCCGGCTGCGGTCAGGTGATCCGGCAGGGCCAGGCGCACCTCGTGGCCTGGCGCGCCGACTGGATCATGGGGGATGAGGACGCGGGGGCGGACCGGCGGCACTGGCACCCGGTGTGCTGGCGCACCCGACCGGGCCGCTGACCGCGCGGTCCGGGCCGCGCCGCCGTCGTGGGCCTACCGGGCGTCCTGGCGGGGGATGAAGACCTCGCGGACCAGCAGCAGCAGCGCGGCGGCGAGCGGGATCGCCATGAGGGCGCCGAGGACGCCCAGCAGCGCGCCACCGGCGATCACCGCGATCACGGCCACGGCCGCCGGCACGGACACCGCGCGCGCCATGACACGCGGCGAGATGACGTAGGCCTCGATCTGCAGGTAGACGAAGTAGATGGCCGCGAACACGGCGGCGGTCTGCCACGAGGTCAGCAGGCTCACGAGGGTCAGCAGCGTACCGCCGATCGCGGCGCCCACCAGCGGGATGAACGCCATGAAGGCGGCGATCGCGGCGAGCAGGACGGCGAAGGGGGCGCCGGCGATGGCCAGCGCCGTGAACGCCACCGCGCCGTTGAGGGCGGCCACGAAGGACTGGCCCATCACGTAGTGGCCGACCGAGGAGGTGATCTGCTCGGACAGCGCCTCGATCCGGGGCCGGCGCGAACGCGGTGCGAGCCGGTAGGCCCAGTACTTCATGTGCGGCAGGGAGGAGAGGAAGTACAGCGTCAGCACGACCACCACGAGCACCGAGAAGACGGCGTTCAGCACGGTCTGGCCGAAGCCGAGGAGCCCGCCGAACAGGTCGGTGACGGCGACGCCGTCGGCGGCGAGGCGCTCGGTCTGGGCGCGAACGGCCTCCTGGAGGTGGAACTCCTCGTCGAGTTGCACGAACCACTCGGCGGTCATCACCCCGTCGATGATGGCCGGCAGGTCCTGGACCAGCTGCGTGGACTGCTCGATCACCGTGGGGACCAGGAGGGCGACGAACGCCCCGGCCACGGCGGCCAGGCCGAGCGCGGCCGTGAGCACGCCGACCCAGCGGGGCGCGCCCCAGGACTCGACCCGGCGCACCAGCGGATCCAGGCCCAGGGCGATGAACAGGGCCGCGGCGATCCACACGATGAGGTGTCCGTTCGTGCGCAGCACCGAGACGACGCCGATGGCCAGGGCCACGCCCACCGCGAGCAGGAAGCCGGTCAGCACGGGGGACTCGAGAGCCACGGCCGCGACCGCCGGATCCTCGGCGCCGTCGACGGGGACCGACTCGGGGTCCACCCGGTCCTCCTCGAGGAAGGGTCGGCGCCGCCGCAGGACGGAGCCCAGGCGGGGCAGTCGACGACGCCCGGCGGGCGTCGGCCCGTGCGACGGCGGCGCGGCGGCCACCCCGACCGGCTCCACGGGGATGCCGGCCACGGGCGGCTGCTCGGTGCCCTCGGGCTCGGCCGGGGCGCGGACGTCGGCGACGCCGGCGGCGTCCGGGCCGGATGCGGTCTCCTTCTCCTCCACGCGCTCAGCGTACGTCAGGGCCCCGGCCTGACCGCGCCACGCCGGGGAGGCTACCGTGGGGCGCAGTGACAACGCCCCTCGCGCCGGCGACGGGGCGGACCCGGACCGGAAGGATCGTGACCGACGTGACCGCCCAGCCCCCCTCCGACGCCCCGTCCCACCTGCGCGGCGCCGTCGACCTGTCCTCGCTCGGCACCCCGGCCCCGGCCGGGCGGACCGCGCCGGGGGCCGACGCCGGCGCCGGCGGCGGCTCGTGGGTGATCGCGGACGCCGACCAGGGTCTGCTGCAGCAGCTGGTCCAGCTCTCCGCCCAGGTGCCGGTGCTGCTGCACCTGCACGTGCCCGGGGACGCGGCGAGCGAGGCGCTCTACCGGCAGTTCGCGGACGCGGTCGACGCCCAGGCGGGACGGCTCGTGCTCGCGCGTCTGGACGTGGCGAAGGAGCCCGCCGTGCTGCAGGCGCTCGGCCTGGGGGCCGGCCCCGCGGTCATGGCCGTGGTGGCGGGGCAGCCGGTGCCGCTGGTCAATCAGGAGGTGCCGGAGGAGACGCTGCGCCAGCTCATGGGGGAGATCCTCGAGGTGGCCCGTCAGAACGGCGTCGCCGGCACCGTGCCCCCCGTCGCCCCGGCGCGCCAGGACGCCGACGCCGCGGCCGCGGAGGCTCCGCCCGTGCCGCCGCTGCACCGGGCCGCCCATGAGGCCCTCGCCGCCGACGACCTGCCCGGGGCCGTCTCGGCGTGGGAGGCGGCGCTGGCCGACAGCCCCGCGGACGCCGTGGCCCAGCAGGGCCTGTCCGCGGCCCGCCTCATGCTGCGCACCCGTGACGCCGACGCTGCGGCGGTGCGCGCGGCCGCCGCGGACGGCCCGGACGACGTCGCCGCCCAGCTCGCCGTCGCCGACCTGGACGTGCTCGGCGGCCACGTGGAGGACGCCTTCGCCCGGCTCGTGCGGTTCATCGCCCTCCACCCCGGCGACGACCGCGAGACGGCACGCGCCCACCTCGTGGACCTCTACACCGTGGTGGGCACGGACGATCCCCGTGTTCAGGCCTCGCGGCGTCGGCTGGCCGCAGCGCTGTTCTGAGGGACCCACGGTTCATCCCTGAGGAGGACGCCGTGTCCGCCTGACGGTGGGTAACGTCCCAGGCATGACTCCGCATGCGCCCGAGCCTGCCCCCACCCACCTCGCGGCCGCCGCCCGTCGGCGTGCGGCCGACGCCCCCGATCCGGGCCTCGCCCTCGTCACACGCGGGCTGACCCAGCGGTTCGGGGACAAGCTGGCGCTGGACGCACTGGACCTGGACGTCCCGGCCGGATCGTTCTTCGGGGTGGTCGGGCCCAACGGGGCGGGCAAGACCACCGCCCTGTCGATGGCCACCGGTCTGCTGCGCCCGGACCACGGCCGCGCCTGGATCCACGGCGTCGACGTGTGGGAGCAGCCCCTCGAGGCCAAGCGACGGGTCGGCGTGCTCGCCGACGGCGTGCGGACCTTCGACCGCCTCACGGGCGCGCAGCTCGTGACCTACGCCGGGCTGCTGCACGGCCTCGACGCGGACACCGTGGCCGAGCGGACCGCGGACCTGCTGCGGGTGATGGACCTGGCGGACGCCGGCCGCAAGCTCGTCGCCGACTACTCCGCCGGCATGACCAAGAAGGTGTCCCTGGCGGCCGCCATGGTCCACGCCCCGGACCTGCTCGTCCTGGACGAGCCGTTCGAGGCCGTGGACCCGGTCTCCGCCGCGAACATCCGGGACATCCTGCACTCGTACGTGGAGCGGGGCGGCACCGTGATCGTCTCGAGCCACGTGATGGACCTCGTCCAGCGCATGTGCACCCACGTCGCCGTGATCGCGGCCGGGACCCTGCGGGCCGCCGGCACGCTCGAGGAGGTCCGGGACGGGCGCGACCTCGAGGACCGCTTCGTGGACCTCGTCGGCGGCCGCCACGGCTCGGAGGGGCTGACATGGCTCTGACGCTCGTCCGACTGCGCTGGACGCTGACCCTGAACCAGTGGCGCCGGTCCCCGTTCACCCTGGTGATGAGCGTGCTCGGCGCGCTGTACGTGCTCGGCATGGCCGCCGTGGCGGTGACGCTGCTCGTCACGGGCCTGCCCGCCCTGCCGGACGAGGCCCGCGGCGCCACGACCGTGCTGGCCGCCGCCGTCGTGGTGCTCGCCTGGCTCGTCATCCCGCCGTTCGTCACGGGCGTCGACGCCACGCTCGACCCGCACAGCTTCGTGCTCTTCCCCGTCCCGGCCCGCACCCTCATCGCCGGGCTGGTCCTGAGCGCCTTCACGACGCCGGTCGGGCTCGCCACGCTGGCCGTGCTGGTGGGCCTGGGGGCCAGCTGGTGGGACCGGCCGGCCGCGCTGGCGGTGGGCCTGGTCGGGGGCGCGCTCACCGCGGTGACCGCCGTGGCGATCGGCTCCGGTCTCGCCGGCCTCCTGGCCGCCTACGCGAGCCGGCGTCGGGTGCGGGACGTCGTCTCCGTCCTGCTGTTCATCCCGCTCATGCTCGGCGGCCTCGCCCTCTCGCGGGCCATCGCGTCGTTCGAGGACTTCCTGGCGATCGCGCCCCAGATCGCCCGCGGCGCGGCGTGGACCCCGTTCGGGGCGGGCCCCGCCGCGGCGTGGGCGGTCGCCGAGGGCCGCGGCGCCGCCGTCGCGCTCCACCTCGCGGTGGCGGCCGCCTGGTGCCTGGCCGCCCTGGCCCTGTGGCACCTGGCCGTGCGCCGCACCGTGGAGCCGGTGGCCGTGGGCGGCGGTCGGTCCCGCCGCGTCGCCGCGGGAGCGGACCCGACGCCGCTGCGCTGGCTGGGCCGACCGGCCACGGGCCCGCGCACCGCGATCGCGGCCCGCGCCCAGCGCTACTGGCTGGCTGACCCGCGGTACGCGGCCGGGCTCATCATCATCCCGCTCATGGCCGTCCTGCTGTGGTTCACCGGGGGCATGGCCGGGGAGGGGGGTCCCGGACTGGGCCTGCTGCTGGTCCTCGGGCCGATCACCGCCTGGTCCCTGGCCTACTCGATCTCCGCGGACATCGCCTACGACCACACGGCGTTCCACCTGCACGTCGTCTCGGGCGTGCGGGGCGTGGACGACCGCTGGGGCCGGGTCCTGGGCCTGGCGGGCTGGGGCGTGCCGATGATCCTGCTCGTGACGACGGCGACGGTGGCGGCGGCGGGGGACTGGTCCCTGCTGGCGCCGATGCTGGGCCTGGCCCTCGGCCTGTTCGGGACGACCGCCGGGCTGTCCGCGTTCGTCTCCGCCCGCTTCGTCTACCCGGTCCCGAAGCCGGGGGACAGCCCGTTCGCGACGCCGCAGGGCGCGGCCATGCGCACGATGCTCGTCCAGGGCGCCGCGATGCTGGTCAGCCTGGCGCTCGCGGTGCCGTTCCTGGTGCCCTTCGTCGTCCGGCTCGCCACCGGGGCCGCCGTGTGGGGCTGGGTGACGGTGGCGCTCGGGCTCGCGTGGGGCGCCGTCGCGCTGTGGCTGGGCGTGCGCCTGGGGGCGCGCTGGTACGACCGCGCGCAGGCCGAGACCTACCAGGCCGTGGCCGCCTTCTGAGGGGCGCGGCTAGACTGGCCCGCATGAGTGTGACCGGCGAACCCGACCTGAACGACCCCTTCGCGCCCGCCGGCGGCGGCACGTCCGTCCTCGAGCGTGAGGAGCTGCGCCAGGAGATCGAGCCGGGCGACCACGAGCGCTTCGCCCACTACGTCCGCAAGGAGAAGATCACGGAGTCCGCCGTCACCGGTGCCCCCGTGATCGCCCTGTGCGGCAAGGTGTGGGTGCCGGGCCGGGACCCGAACAAGTTCCCCGTGTGCCCCACGTGCAAGGAGATCTACGAGGGCCTGCGCGAGCCGCAGGACGGCGGCGACGGCGACGGCGGCGGCAAGCGCGGTGGCTGGTTCGGAGGCCGCGGCCGTGGCTGACGGCCGCTCCCTGACGAGCGGCACCCCGGACGGCAGCGTCCAGCACGACCTGTTCCACATCGGCGAGGACCTTCCCCCCGCCATGCCCGAGCGCGCGGCGTGGGGGACGGCCCCCAAGCTGCGCCAGTGGCAGCAGGAGGCGCTGGAGCGCTACCTCCAGACCGCCCCGCAGGACTTCCTGACGGTCGCGACCCCCGGCGCGGGCAAGACGACGTTCGCGTTGCGCGTGGCCAAGATCCTGATGGACTCCGGCGTCGTGCAGCGGCTGACCGTCGTCGCGCCCACGGACCACCTCAAGCGCCAGTGGGCGGACAACGCCGCGCGCGTCGGCATCGCGATCGACCCGAACTTCAAGAACGCCGACGGGCGGCACGGCGCCGAGTACCGCGGGGTGGCGCTGACGTACGCCCAGGTGGCGAACAAGCCCGTCCTGCACCGCAACCGCACCGAGGCCGCCAAGACGCTGGTGATCCTGGACGAGATCCACCACGGCGGCGACGCCCTGAGCTGGGGCGAGGGCATCCGTGAGGCGTTCGAGCCGGCCACGCGGCGTCTGTCCCTGACCGGCACCCCGTTCCGCTCGGACACCGCCTCCATCCCCTTCGTCCGCTACGAACTCGGTGCGGACGGCATCGAGCGGTCGAAGGCGGACTACACGTACGGCTACGGCCCGGCGCTGCGGGACCACGTGGTGCGCCCGGTGATCTTCATGGCCTACTCCGGGCAGATGCGCTGGAAGACCTCCACCGGCGAGGTCATGGAGGCTCAGCTCGGCGAGGCCGCCACGAAGGACATCACCGCCTCCGCCTGGCGCACCGCGCTGGACCCGGCGGGCGAGTGGATCCCGTCCGTGCTGCGCGCGGCCGACCGGCGGCTCAGCGAGGTGCGCCGCAACGTGCCCGACGCCGGCGGTCTCGTGATCGCCACGGACCACCAGGACGCGCGCGCGTACGCCGCGCAGCTCGAGGCGCTGACCGGCCAGCGGCCGGCCGTGATCCTCTCGGACGACAAGGGCGCCTCGGATCGCATCGAGGAGTTCGCCGCGTCGGACGAGCGGTGGATGGTGGCGGTGCGCATGGTGTCCGAGGGCGTGGACGTGCCCCGCCTGTGCGTGGGCGTGTACGCCACGTCCACGTCCACGCCCCTGTTCTTCGCCCAGGCCGTGGGCCGCTTCGTGCGCTCCCGCCGGCGTGGGGAGACCGCCTCGGTGTTCCTGCCGTCCGTGCCCGCGCTCATGCTGCTGGCCAACGAGATGGAGCTCGAGCGGGACCACGCGCTGGACCGCAAGGAGGGCGCCGTCGAGGTCGAGGACCTCGAGGACGCCCCCGAGGAGGACCTCATCGCGGAGGCCAACCGGGCCGAGAGCGGCTCGGACGCGCTGACGCGGGAGAAGTTCGAGGCCCTCGAGTCCCGGGCGAGCTTCGACAAGGTGCTCTTCGACGGCGGCGAGTTCGGCCTCGGCGGCGCCGTCGGCTCGGAGGAGGAGCAGGACTTCCTCGGCATCCCGGGCCTGCTGGACGCCGAGCAGGTCTCCGCCCTGCTGCGGCAGCGGCAGGCCGAGCAGATCCAGCGCCGGCCGCGTGCGCAGGCGGCCGAGCCCGCCGACGTCGTGGACCACCGGCGGATGAAGGAGCTGCGCTCCGAGCTGTCCAAGACGGTGTCCGCCTGGGCGGCCCGTTCCGGCCAGCCGCACGGGGTGATCCACAACCGCCTGCGGGAGATCTCCGGCGGCCCCGCCGTGGCCCAGGCCTCCCGCGAGCAGCTGGAGAAGCGGCTGAGCACCCTGCGCGGGTGGTTCGTCGGCCGGACCTGAGGTCCGTCGGGAGCGCGGCGGGCGCCCGCGGGCCGTGCCGACCTGAGCGCCGGGTTCAGCCGTCCCGGGACTGGAAGCGCACGAAGGCGCGCAGCTCGTCGCCCTCCACGTCACGGGACTCACGGAATCCATGGGCCTCGTAGAAGGCGCGCTGGCGCTCCTCGGTGTCCGTGAGCAGCACGTGCTGACGCACATGGCCGAACCGGGCGAAGATGCGGCGCAGCAGCTCGGAGGCGATGCCGCGGCGCTGGTGCCCCGGATCCACGAGGATGTCCTGCAGGTAGGCGATGGTGTGGCCGTCGGAGACCACGCGGGCCAGACCGACCAGACGGCCGCCGTCGGCGGCGGGGATCACCCCGGAGAGGTAGCGGATGCCGTCCCGGTCTGCGGCGATGGGGGAGTCGGTCATGGCTGCTCTCCTCGTCTGCGTCGGGCACCGGCTCCGGCACGCCCGCCGGGGCCGCGTGCCTCCATCATGCCGCATCGAGTGACATTCGTCACTGTCTCGGCGTGCGGCGCCTCAGAGGCGACGCCGGTGCCGCTCGGGGCCGAACCCGCTCACGAGGTCGCCAGGATGGCCCCGGCGGCCTCCATCTCGTGGAGCGCGGCCTGGGCGGCCGCCTCGTCGACGCCGGCCACCAGGTCGGTCAGCACGGTGACCTCGTAGCCGGCGTCGAGGGCGTCGAGCACGGTGGCGCGCACGCAGTGGTCCGTGGCGATGCCCACCACGGTGATCGCGTCCACGCCCTGCTCACGGAGCCACTCGTCGAGGCCGGGGGCGCCGGACTCGACGGCGGCCGCGGCCACGGCGGTGGCCCCGTACGGGCCGACGGTCCCGGAGGGGCGCTCGCCCGCGGCCCCGGTCGGGACGGCGTCGGGCTCGCCGAGGGCGCCGTCGAAGCCGGAGTAGGCGTCCGTGTGCAGGCCCTTGAGGAACTCGGCGTCGAGGTGCTCGGCGTCCAGGTCGGGATGCAGCTCGGCGCCGGCGGTGCCGGCCACGCAGTGCACCGGCCAGGTGGTGCGGAAATCCGGCTCGGCGCCGGTGGCCGCGGCGAAGTGCGTGCCCGGGTCGACGTGCCAGTCGCGCGTGGCTGCCACGGACGCGTAGGCGTCCGCGTGCTCGGCCAGGTGCTCGCTGACCCCGGCCGCGACGGCGGCGCCGCCGGTCACGCCGAGGGCGCCGCCCTCGCAGAAGTCGTTCTGCACGTCCACGATCACCAGGGCGCGGTTCAGGTTCTCCATGGGTCAGTCCTCCAGGAAGATGGTCGGGATGGCGGGGTCGCCCGGCTGCAGGCGGCCCACCGAGGCGGGCAGCTCGCGCAGGGAGGCGGCGTGCCGCTCGGCGGCGCGGGTGACGGCCTCGGGGCCGGTCCAGCCCTCGGCCAGCTCGCCGGCGTGCACGAAACGGTGCAGCAGGGGACGGTCGTCGGCGTCGGGCGCGGCGCCGCGGTTGACGCCGATCACCTCGGCGGTGGCCCGGCCCCGCGGGTCGCGGCGGCGCGCGGCCTCCTTGCGGCCGCCCCGGCTGGCCTTGCCGGAACTGGCCTTGGCCACGTCCACCCACGTGCCGTCGTCGTCCTGGCGGGCCACGAGCTTGTAGACCATGGAGGCGGTGGGCGCGCCGGACCCGGTGACCAGGCGCGTGCCCACGCCGTACGAGCTGACGGGGGCGGAGCGCAGGGCGGCGATCGCGTACTCGTCCAGGTCCGAGGTGACCATGATCCCGGTCTCGGTGTTGCCCAGCTCGTCGAGCAGCTCGCGCACGCGGTGAGCCTGGATCACGAGGTCGCCGGAGTCGACCCGGACGTTCCGCAGGGCCGGGCCGGCAACCTCGACCGCGGTGCGCACGCCCTGCTCCACGTCATACGTGTCCACGAGGAGGGTGGTGTCCGCCCCGAGCGCGGCGACCTGGGCCTCGAAGGCGGCGCGCTCCGAGTCGTGCAGCAGGGTGAAGGAGTGGGCGGCGGTGCCGACGGTCGGGATGCCGTACCGGCGGCCCGCCTCGAGGTTCGAGGTGGCGGTGAAGCCCGCGATGGCCGCGGCGCGGGCGGCGGCCACGGCAGACTCCTCGTGCGTGCGGCGCGAGCCCATCTCGGCGCACGGGCGGCCGTCCGCGACGGCCGTCATGCGGGAGGCTGCGGAGGCCACGGCGGAGTCGTAGTTGTAGATGGAGAGCAGGTAGGTCTCCAGGATGCACGCCTCGGCGAACGTCGACTCCACCTGCAGGAGGGGGAGTGCGGGAAGTAGGCCTCGCCCTCGGCGTAGCCCACGATGTCACCCGTGAACTCGTAGTCGGCGAGCCAGGCCAGCGTGGCGTCGTCGAGGGCGGTGGTGTCCGCGAGGAAGTCGAGCTCGGGCGTGTCGAACCGGAAGCGGGACAGGCCCTCCAGCGCGCGGCCCACGCCGGCCACCACGCCGTAGCGGCGGCCGCTGGGCAGGCGTCGGGTGAACAGCTCGAAGCGGGAGCGGCGGTGCGCGGTGCCGGCCTTCAGCGCGGCCTGGAGCATGGTCAGCTCGTAGTGGTCGGTCATCAGCGCCGTGGGGATCTGCCAGTCGTCGGCGGTCCGCGGGGCGCTGGGCACGGGGTTCTGGCTCACGCCCCCACCCTAGTGGACCGTGGCGGGGCCGGTCCTGGCCCGCCCGCCTCGTACACTGGGGCGCATGTCCGTGCTGACCCGCCACGATCCGTCCGCGCCGCGCGCCGTGCGTCCGGCGCCGGGTGAGTCCGTCCCCGCCGGCGCCACCGACACCGCCCTGCTGGAGCGGCCTCACGAGGACACAGCCCGGGACCGGCCGTGGAACGTGGTGGTGTGGAACGACCCGGTGAACCTGATGAGCTACGTGGCCTACGTGTTCCGCACCCACTTCGGCTACTCCGCGGCCAAGGCGCAGCGGCTCATGCTCGAGGTCCACGAGCGGGGCCGGTCCGTGGTGGCGACGGGCACCAAGGAGAAGGCCGAGCTGCACGTGGGCGCGATGCACGGCTACGGGCTGTGGGCCACGCTGGAGCAGGCGGAGGACTGAGGAGGGGCATGGCAGAACGGTTCCGCTGGACGCGGCGGGGGTACACGGCGCAGCTGGAGCTGCCGGAGGTGCGCCTGCTGCGCGGGCTGGTCAGGGACGTCGTCGCCCTGCTCGAGGGCCGACGCGCGGACGTGCGCCCCGCCGAGGCGGACCCCGCCGAGGCCCCGGCCGCCGAGGACGGCGTCGACACGCCCGAAGATCCCCCGGCGGCGCCGCCGTCCGTGTCCGCCGCGCAGGACGCGGGCCCCGTGGCCGGGCTGGACGCGTCCGACGCCGCGTTCTGGGGGCTGGTCTCCGGGCTGCACCTGAGCCAGGACCCGGAGCCGCAGCGTTCGGCCCCCACCGACCCGGCCGTCGCACGCCTCCTGCCGGATGCGATGCCCCAGGCCGGCGCCGCCGAACAGGGCGCCCACCGGGCCCTGACCGAGGACGCCCTGTCGGAGGGGAAGCTCGCGGACGCGCGCCTGGCACTCGAGCTGCTGCGCTCGACGCGCGTGGAGGTCCCGCACGACCAGGCGCCGGCCTTCGGCCGCGCGCTCAACGACGTGCGCCTCGTCCTCGCGGCCCGCCTGGGCGTCGAGACCGAGGAGGACGCCGCCCGCGTGCACGCCGTGGACGACTGGCGCAGCGCGGAGGACGTCGAGTCCACCATGGCCCTGCTCTACAACTTCACCTCGTGGCTGCTGGAGACGCTCATGACGGAGATGCTCAGCGAGCTGCCCGAGGGCTCGGACGAGTCCGCGCCGGGCGCCGGGGACGCGGAGGGCGAGCAGTGAGCGGCCAGCGCGCCGCCGTGGACGCCGCCGCGCCGATCGGCGTGTTCGACTCGGGCGTGGGCGGGCTGACCGTGGCCCGGGCGATCATGGACCAGCTGCCCCACGAGTCCATCCTCTACGTGGGCGACACGGAGCACTCGCCGTACGGCCCGCGGCCCATCGCCGAGGTACGGGCCCTCGCCCTGGCGATCATGGACGAGCTCGTCGCGCGCGGCGTCAAGGCGCTCGTGATCGCGTGCAACTCCGCGTCGGCCGCCGTGCTGCGCGACGCCCGCGAGCGCTACACGGGAGGCCACGGCATCCCCGTGATCGAGGTGATCCAGCCCGCCGTGCGCCGCGCCGTGGCAGCCACCCGCACGGGCCGGATCGGTGTGATCGGCACCGAGGCGACCGTCGGGTCCCGCGCCTACGAGGACTCGTTCTCGGCCGCCCCGCACCTCGAGATCACCTCGGTCGCGTGCCCGCGGTTCGTGGAGTTCGTGGAGGCCGGCATCACCACCGGCCCCGAACTGCTGGAGACCGCCCGGGAGTACACGGCCCCGCTGCGTGCGGCGGGCGTGGACACCCTCGTGCTGGGATGCACCCACTACCCGCTGCTGACCGGCGCGCTCTCCCTCGTGATGGGGGAGGACGTCACGCTCGTCTCCTCCGCGGAGGAGACCGCCAAGGACCTCTACCGGGAGCTGGTCCGCCTCGGCCTCGAGCACCCCCACTCGGCCGCGGGCTCCGGCCAGGCCACCCGCCACCGCTTCGCCGCCACCGGCGACCCCGACCACTTCCAGGCCCTCGCGCGCCGCTTCCTCGGACCCGAGGTCGAGTCCGTGCGACGCCTGGAGACGATCGGCGCGCCCCGCCCCGCGGCCGCGCCGGTCCCGACGCGCTCGGCGGCCTCCGTCCGGCCGGGCCCCGAGCAGGAGGGTGTGACGTGAAGCTGACCATCATCGGGGCCTCCGGGTCCTTCCCCGGCCCGGGCTCGCCCGCCTCGTGCTACCTCCTCACCGCCGAGGGCGTGGCCGAGGACGGCGTCACCCCGCGCACGTGGCGGATCCTGCTCGACCTCGGCAACGGCGCCCTCGGCGTGCTGCAGCGCTACGTCGAGCTCGAGGACCTGGACGGCATCCTGCTCTCCCACCTGCACCCGGACCACTTCATGGACCTGTGCGGGATGCACGTGGCCATCCGCTGGAACCCGGCCGGCTGGGGACGCGGCCGGCTGCCCGTCTACGGACCCGCCGGCACCGCCGACCGCATCGCCGAGGCGTACGGGATGGACCCCGAGCCGGGGATGCACCAGGACTTCGAGTTCCGGTGCTGGGCCGCCGGCCGCCCCGAGCGGCTCGGTCCGTTCCGGTTCACCCCGGTCCCCGTGCGCCATCCCATCGACGAGGCCTACGCGATCCGGGTCGAGGTGGACCGCGTCGACGACGACGGCGACGTCACCACCCGCGTGCTCACCTACTCCGGGGACACCGACGCGTGTGAGGGGCTCGTCGAGGCCGCGCGGGACGCGGACGTGTTCCTGTGCGAGGCCGCCTTCCACGAGGGCCGGGACGACGGCATCGACGGCGTCCACCTGACCGGCCGACGGGCCGGCGAGACGGCGGCGCAGGCCGGGGCCCGGAAGCTGCTGCTCACACACCTGCCGGTGTGGAACGATCCGCAGCGCGCCGTCCAGGAGGCCCGCGCGGTGTACGACGGCCCGCTGGCCGTCGCCGTCTCGGGGCTGAGCTACGGCGTCTGAGGGCGTGCCTAGACTGGAGGCCATGAGCTCTCCCGCCCCCACCGCCCCCCGCCCGGACGGCCGCGCCGTCGACGAGCTGCGCCCCATCACCATCACCCGGGGCTGGTCCCGGCAGGCGGAGGGCTCGGCCCTGATCGAGTTCGGGAACACCCGCGTGCTGTGCACCGCCTCCTTCACCGAGGGCGTGCCGCGCTGGCTCAAGGGCGAGGGGACCGGCTGGGTCACCGCCGAGTACGCGATGCTCCCGCGGGCCACCAACGAGCGCAGCCAGCGCGAGTCCGTCAAGGGCCGGATCGGCGGGCGCACCCACGAGATCTCCCGCCTGATCGGCCGGTCCCTGCGCGCCGTCATCGACCTGTCCGCCCTGGGGGAGAACACCATCGTCCTGGACTGCGACGTCCTCGATGCCGACGGCGGCACCCGCACCGCCGCCATCACGGGCGCCTACGTCGCCCTCGCCGAGGCGGTGGCCTGGGCGCGGCGCGAGGGGATCCTCGCGAAGGGCGCCGCCGTCCTCAAGGACTCCGTCGCCGCGGTGTCCGTGGGCATCGTGGACGGGGTGCCCGTCCTCGACCTGCCGTACGTGGAGGACGTGAAGGCGGAGACGGACATGAACGTGGTCGTCACCGGGGCCGGGGAGTTCGTGGAGGTGCAGGGCACCGCCGAGGGCGCGCCGTTCACCCGCGCCGAGCTGGACACCCTGCTGGACCTGGCCCTGATCGGCACGGGTGAGCTGGCCCGCGTCCAGGCCGAGACCCTGGCCGCCGCCACGGAGGACCGGGCGTGAGCGCGCCCGCCTCCTCGTCGGCAGGCCTGCCGGAGGGCGCCCGCGTCGTGCTCGCCACGCACAACGCGGGCAAGGTGCGCGAGCTGCGGCAGCTGCTCGCCGGCGCCGTGCCCGGCCTCGACGTGGAGGCCGCGGTGGTGGACGCGGGCGCCGTGGGCGCCCCGGACGTCGTCGAGGACGGCGTCACGTTCGCCCAGAACGCGCTGAAGAAGGCCCGCGCCGTGGCCGCGCACACGGGGCTGATCGCCGTCGCGGACGACTCCGGTCTGGCCGTGGACGTGCTGCACGGCGCCCCCGGGATCTTCTCGGCCCGCTGGGCCGGGCGCCACGGGGACGACCGTGCCAACCTCGAGCTGCTGCTGGCCCAGCTGGCCGACGTGCCGGACGAGCATCGGGGTGCCCAGTTCGTGTGCGCCGCCGCGCTCGCGGTCCCCAGCGGCCCGGACGCCGCGGGCGCCCGGGCCATCCACGTCGAGCACGTCGAGCACGGCCGCCTGCCCGGCACCCTGCTGCGCGAGCCCGTGGGGGACGGCGGCTTCGGCTACGACCCGATCCTGCGCCCCGAGGGCCGGGACGTGTCCACCGCGCAGCTGAGCCCCGAGGACAAGAACGCGATCAGCCACCGGGGGCACGCCTTCCGCGCCCTGCTGCCCTACCTGGTGGACGCGCTCGACGCGCGCCCGTGAGCGGCGGGCGCGCCCCCGTGCCGGGGCTGGACTTCACCGCGATCGACTTCGAGACCGCCAACGGCTTCCGCGGCTCCCCGTGTGCCGTGGGCGCCGTCCGGGTGCGGGACGGGGTCATGGTGGACCGTGCGGAGTGGCTGATCCGTCCGCCCGTCGGCTTCGACCGGTTCGATCCCCGCAACGTGCGCATCCACGGCATCACCGAGGACCGCGTCCTGGACGCCCCCCGGTTCGCGCAGGTGTACGACGAGCTCGCGGACTTCGTGGGGACGGACGTGCTCGCGGCGCACAACGCGGGCTTCGACGTCGGCGTCATCGAGTCCGGCCTCGAGGTCTCCGGCCGGGACGTGCCGGGCCTGGAGTTCGTGTGCACCCTGGTGCTGGCGCGCCGCGTCTACGACCTGCCCTCGTACGCCCTGCCCTCCGCGGCGCGCGAGGCCGGGTTCACCCCGGGACGCCACCACGACGCACTGGCCGACGCCGAGGCCTGCGCGGCCATCCTCGTGGACATCGGCCGGCGCGTGCTGGGGGCGCCGCCGGCCGACGCGGAGATTCTGCCCGGGCTGACCGACGCGCCGGCCGGCCGCGGCGTCGACCGCCTGATGCGGGCCCAGGGGCTGGGCGTCAGCGTCCTCGCCCCCCGGGCGGCGGGATCGGGCGCCGAGTCGAAGGCCACCCGCCAGGCCCGGCGCACTGAGGGCGTCTTCGACGCGCGGGTCCCGCTGCGGGACGAACGCGCCATGCCCGACTTCATGCGCTGGCCGGACGAGGGCGTCAATCCGCCCCCGAACCCGACCGCCGACCCGGGTCACCCCCTGTTCGGCCAGACCGTGGTGTTCACGGGCGGCATCGGCATGTCGCGTCAGAGTGCCAAGACGCGCGCGGCCGCGCACGGCGCGCAGACCGCGAACCGGGTGGGCGCGGCCACCACGATGCTCGTCGTGGGGGACGGCTTCGAGGCCGCGGACCTGCACCGCCCGCGCGCCGAGGACGGGGCACCGCAGGCCGTGACCACGGCGCTGGCGCACCGCAAGACGCGGGACGCCCTGCGCCGGCGGGACCGTGGGCAGGCCATCGCCCTGGTCTCCGAGGGGGAGTTCCTGCAGATGCTCGACGGGAACTGGCCGGACGCCGCGCGCTGAACCACTCAGGTGGTCGCGGCGCTCCAGCGCCGGGCGGCCTCCAGGACGACCTCGCGCTCGGCGATCCACCCCGGGACGGAGGCCTCGGCCGCGGCGCGGTCCGCGGGGTCGTGCGCGCCGAACACGGCGGTGCCGTGCGCCGCGCCGAGCACCTGCCCGGCCAGCGAGGCCGTGGAGTCGGAGTCGCCGTCGTGGTTCACGCCGATCCGCAGCGCCAGGGCGAGCGCCGCCGCCGGATCGGCCGGGTGCGCCGCCTGCGCGGTGAGCGCGGCATACAGCGCGATGGCCAGGGCCTCCTCCGCGACCCAGCCCTCGCCGAGCGCGGTGGGGAGGGCACCGGGGGCGCCGGGGTCGGCGTCGACGGTGCCGGCCAGGTCGACCGCCGCGGTCACGGCGGCGCGGGTCTCCTCGGCCTCCTCGCCCAGGCCGTCGAGCCACGCGCGGGCGTGCGCGACCGCGGCGGCCAGGTCCAGGCCGCGCAGCAGGGCCGCGATGACGAGGGCGTACGCGGCCGCCGCGACCCACGCGGTGGGGTGGCCGTGCGTGAGGACGGCCCCCTGGCGGGCGAGGGACACGACGTGCGGGTCCTCGAGCCCCGGCACCATCCCGTACGGGGCCGAGCGCATGACCGTCCCGCAGCCCTTCGAGCCCGGGTTGTGCGGGTCGCCCGGCAGGCCCATCCCCGGTTCGGCGAGCCCGCTCAGGCACGCGGTGCCCGGCGCGCGGCGCACCTTCAGCTCCGCGTGCGCGTCGATCCAGCGGGGCGGGGCCGGGGGAGCGCCCTCGGGCAGCGCGCCGTCCTGCGTGGCGAACCAGCGCAGGCACGCGAGCCACACGCACGCGGCGGGATCGGCCAGGACGCCGTCGTTCTGCCACTCGATCCACTCGAGCAGGCCGTCGAGCACGTACAGCGTCAGCTGGGTGTCGTCCGTGATCGGCAGGGCGTGGGTGCCCTCCTGGGCGAGCAGGTCCGCGGCGTCGGTGACGCCGGCGGGGCCGTGCACCGCCTCGATCCCCGACGCGGGGGTGAACTCGACGACGCCGCCCAGCGCGTCCCCGGCGGCACCGGCCGCGAGGAGGGCCAGGACCCGGTCGGCGTGCTCGGGGCCGGGCAGGGGCGTGGACGAGGAGGCGGTGGGCTCGGGCGCGGTGGCGGACATGCCGCCATCGTACGAGCTGCACCGCGTCGTGCTTATCCCGTCCACACCCTCCCTAGAGTGGGCCGCATGATCCTGCTGCACACCTCGGACTGGCATCTGGGCCGGTCGTTCCACGGCACCGGACTGCTCGAGGCCCAGGAGGAGGTCCTGGACGCCCTCGTCGCGACCGTGACGGAGCGCGGCGTGGACGCCGTCCTGCTGGCCGGGGACGTGTACGACCGCGCGCTGCCGCCGGCGGACGCCGTCCGGCTGCTGGACCGGACGCTCACCCGGCTGCACGCGGCCGGCGCCCAGGTGGTGCTCACGAGCGGCAACCACGACTCGGCGGTGCGCCTCGGCTTCGGCGGCGGACTCCTGGCGGCCGCGGGCGTGCACGTGCGCGCGGACGCGGCGGAGCTGGACCGCCCCGTGCTGCTCACCGAGCCCGGGGTCGACGGCGGTGCGGGCCAGACCGTGGCCGTCTACGGCATCCCCTACCTCGAACCGCGCCACCAGGGACCGGCCTGGGGCGTGGAGCCCCACCACACGGCCGTGCTGACGGAGGCGGTCCGCCGCGTCCACGCCGATCTGGCCGCCCGCCGCGCCGAGACGCCGGAGCCGGTGGCCGCCGTCGTGCTGGCCCACCTGTTCGCGGCCGGGGGCCACGGCTCCGAGTCCGAACGGGACATCGGCGAGGGCGAGCACGTTGAGCCGGACGCCCCGCCCGAGATGCTGGTGGGCACGCTGGGGCAGGTGCCGGTCTCCGTGTTCGACGGGCTCGACTACGCGGCCCTGGGCCACCTGCACGGCCGCCAGCGGCTGGCAGAGCACGTGCGGTACTCCGGCTCACCGCTGCCGTACTCCTTCGCCGAGGCGGGCCACCGCAAGGGCGGCTGGCTCGTCCACGTCACGGGCGGGGCCGTCACCGACGTCGAGGCCGTGGACTGGGACGCCGGACGGCGCCTGGCGGTGCTGTCCGGGCCGATCGAGGACCTGCTGGAGTCCCCGGAGTTCGCGTGGGCGGAGCAGTGCTGGGTGCAGGTCACCGTCACCGACGACGAACGCCCCGAGCGGGCCCTGGAGCGCCTGAAGACCCGGTTCCCCTCCGTGCTCGTCTTCCGCCACGAACCGGCCGGCGGGAGGCGGGCCCGGGAGCGGACCTACGCCCAGGTCCTGCGGCAGGCACCCTCGGACCACGCGCTCGCGGTCGGTTTCGTGGACCACGTCCGGCAGCGGCCGGCCAGCGAGGCGGAGCAGGACCTGCTGCGGGACGCCCTCGAGGCCGCCCGTGCGGCGGAGGTGCGCGCATGAGGATCCATCGGATGCGCCTGGAGGGGCTCGGGCCCTATGCCCAGGCGCAGGACGTCGACTTCGACCGGCTCAACGCGGCCGGCCTGTTCCTGCTGGACGGGCCCACCGGCGCGGGCAAGTCCACGGTGCTGGCCGCGCTGTGCTTCGCCCTCTACGGGACCGTGCCAGGCGGACGGTCGGCCGAGTCGCTCGTGACCACGCTGCGCGAGCCGGGCGCGGTGATCCCCGAGGTGCAGGTCGAGTTCACCGTGCAGGGCCGGCGCTTCGAGGTGGTCCGCTCACCCAAGCACGAGCGGCCCCGCCGGCGACGCAGCGCAGCGGGGGGCGCCACCGTCACCACGCAGGCCACGGTCTCCCTGCGGGAACGCGTGGACGGGGAATGGACGGCGCCGCTCACCCGGGCGGACGAGGTCGGCCAGCAGATCGCGGCCGTCCTGCACCTGGACGCCGAGCAGTTCATACAGGTGGTCCTGCTGCCCCAGGGACAGTTCGCCCAGTTCCTCACCGCGAAGTCGGATGAGCGCCGCGTCCTGCTGCGGCGGCTCTTCGGCACGCAGCGCTTCGACGGCGTCGAGGAGCACCTGCGCGTCGAGACGGCCCGGCTGGACACCGCGGTGGCCGTGGACGCGGACGTGGCCCGGACCGCGCGGGCACAGCTGGCCGAGGCGCTCCACGAGGCGCTCGGCCCGGACTGGCATGCGCCGGAGCCGTCACCGGACACGGACGACCGGCTGCTCGCCCTCGCCGCCGAGCGCGCAGGTCGCGCCCACGAGGACGCGCGGGCCGACCTCGCCACGGCCCGCGCCGCGGAGCAGCGGGCCCGGGTGACGGCGCGTGAGCTGGAGACCCGCGGGCGGGACCTGGCCGCGGCCGAGGCGTGGGCGAGCCGTCGACGCGACCACGACGCCGAGGCCGAGACCGCCGCGGCGCGGCGCCGCGCCGTCGACGCCCATGAGCGCGCCGGGCGGGTGCTCGCGGCCGCCCAGCGGGCCTCCGCGGCGGCGGACGCCGCCGGCACCGCGTCGGAGGCGGTGACGGAGGCCCTGGCGCACGTCGAGGACGAGCCGACCGCGGCGGCGTGGCTCGCCGCCGCCCGGGCGGACGGGGCCGCCGATGCGCCCGCCTCCCGCCAGGCGCTGGGGGAGGCCGAGCGCGCCGCGGAGGCGGTGGCGCGCGCCGTCCGGGACCGTGACCGGATGCGCGAGCTGGAGCAGGAGGCGGCCGCCGCGGCGGAGCGTCGGGCCGAGATCGACCGCGACCGCGCCGCCCTGGTCGAGTCCCGCCCCGAGCGTGAGGCGGCCGTCGCGGCACACCGCGCGGTCGTCGAACGCGGCACCGAGCGTCTCGGCGCCCGGGAGGCCGTGGACCGCGCCGTGTCCGAGGCCGCCGCTCGCCGCACGGCCGCCGAGGCCGCGGCCGCCCGCGCCGTCGAGGTCGAGACCGCGGCCCGGGCCCACCGGGAGGCACAGGAGCGGCGACGTGAGGCCGCCGAACGGCACGTCGGTCTGCTGCGTGCCCGGTACGAGCAGGCCGCCTCCGAACTGGCGGAGCGGCTCGTGCCCGGCGAGCCGTGCGCCGTGTGCGGCTCGCCCGAGCACCCGGCCCCGGCCGCGACCGCGGACACCGCGGTGACCGAGGCGGACGTGCGGGACGCCGAGCAGGCCCGGACCGCGGCCGACCGGGCCGCGACCGACGCCGAGACCGCCCTGCGCGCCGCCGAGCAGACCCTCCGCTCGGCGGGCGAGGCCGCCGCCGGGCTCGCACCCGAGGCCGCGCGGGAGGCGCTCGAGCGCGCCGAGACCGAACGGGCCGCGCTGGACCAGGCGGCGAAGGACCTCGCCGCGGACCGCCGCCGGCTGACCGCCGCCGAGAAGACGCTCGCCGGGGCCGACGAGACCGCCGCCGCGCTCGCGGCCGAGGACGGCCGGCTCGCCGAGGCCGCCGCCCACCGCGCCGCCCGGCTGACCGAGCTGCGGGACGCCGTCGAGGCCGCCCGCGGCGACGCCGAGACCCTCGACGCCCGCCGCGACCAGGTCACCGCCGCACGCCGGGTCCTGGCCGCCCTCGCTGCGGCGCAGGACGAGGACGCGCGCGCCCGGGCGGTCGCCGACGAGACCGGACAGGCGCTCACCGCCACGCTGGCCGAACAGCGCTTCGACGACGTCGACGCGGCGCGCGCGGCCCGCCTCGAGGAGACGGAGGCCGCCGACCGCACGGCCGCCGTGCAGGAGTGGGACGCCGAACGGGCCCGCCTCGCCGAGCTCGAGGCGAGCGAGCCCGTCCGCCGGGGCCGCGCCCTCGCCGAGGCGGGCGTCGAGCCGCCGACCGAGGAGCAGACCCGCGCCGCCGCCGAGGCGCTCGCCGCGGCCGAGGCCGCGAGCTCGTCCCGGGCGACGGCGGTCGGGCGGCTCGATTCGCTCGTCGCCACGGTGCGCCGGCAGTCGGCCGCCCTGACCGAGGTCCTGGAGCGGTCCGCCGGGCTCATCGCCGAGCACACGCGGGTGCGGGCGCTGCTCGACCTCGTCCGCGGCGGCGGGGAGAACCTGCTCAAGATGCCCCTGACGAGCTATGTCCTCGCCGGGCGGCTCGAGGAGGTCGCCGCCGCGGCCACCGAGCGTCTGCTCGCCATGACGGACCAGCGGTATTCGATCGAGTACTCCGACGCCGTGGGCGGGCGCGGGAACAAGGGCCTCGAACTCGTCATCCGGGACCACTACGTGGACGAGACGCGCCACCCGGCCACGCTCTCGGGCGGCGAGACCTTCATGGCCTCCCTCGCCCTCGCCCTGGGGCTCGCGGACACCGTGCAGGCCGAAGCCGGCGGCATCGAACTGGACACGCTCTTCGTGGACGAGGGCTTCGGCTCGCTCGACGCGGACACCCTCGACGACGTCCTGGACGTCGTGGACACCCTGCGGACCGGTGGCCGGACCGTGGGCCTCGTCTCCCACGTCGAACGGATGAGGCAGGAGATCGGCGTGCGCCTCGAGGTGCGCAAGGACCGGCGCGGCTCGAGCCTCGCGGTGCACGACGGCGCCTGAGCGACGGGGGTGCGCCCCGCCGCCCCGGCCCGCGCCACGCGTGAGGTCAGGCCCGGCGCCACCGCCGGCGGAGGCGCTGCCGGAGTCGGCCGAGGCGTCCGGTGTCGAGCTCGGACGGGGCCGCCCATCGCTCCTCAGCCCGGCGCGCCTGCTCGGCCGCGCGCTCGGCCGCGACGCGCTGCGCCTCCCACTCGGCCGCGACACGGCGCTCCTCCTGCAGGCGGCGCTCCCCGCGGACCTCGGTGAGCCGGTACAGCACGGGCACGAGCACGAGCGTGAGCAGGGTGGAGGACACCAGGCCGCCCACCACGGCCACCGCGAGGGGCTGGGAGATGAACCCCGCGTGCCCCGTGACGCCCAGGGCCATCGGGGTCATGGCCAGGACGGTGGCCAGGGCCGTCATCACCACCGGGCGCACGCGGTTGAGCGCGCCCACCTCGATCGCCTCGTCCAAGGTCATGCCGCGGTCGCGGCGGTACTGGTTGATCAGGTCGATCAGCACGATCGCGTTCGTCACCACGATGCCCACCAGCATGAGCAGCCCGATCATCGTGGACAGTCCCAGCGGCGTGCCGGTGGCCAGCAGCGCCAGGAACACGCCCGTGGCGGCGAAGGGGATCGACACGAGCAGCACGAGCGGCTGGCGCAGCGAGTTGAACGTCGCCACCATCACGACGTACACGGTCGCCACGGCGGCCAGCAGCGCCAGCCCGAGGTCCCGGAACGTCTGCGCCTGCTGCTCCGCCGCGCCGCCCACGGCCGCGGTGACGCCCTCGGGCAGGTCCAGCTCCGCCACGGCCTGCGTGACCCGGCGCGAGACGGCCCCGAGGTCCTCGTCGTCCGGGGTCACCGTGACGACGGCGGTCCGCTCGCCGTTCGAGGACGTCACCCGGGCAGGTACGGACATCCGCGAGACCTCGGCGAGGTCCCCCAGCGGCACGGGCCCCTCGGCCGTCTCCACGGGCACCTGGCGCAGGGCGTCGAGGGACTCGACCGGCTCCGGGTCACCCAGCTGCACCGCGAAGCTCTCGAACCCGAAGCGGACCTCGCCCACGGGCACGGCCTGCAGGGCGGCGGCGGCCTGGCCGGCCACCGCCTCCTCGGTCAGGCCGAGCCGGGCGGCGGCGACGGTGTCCACGTCCACCTGGAACGTCGGGCGCAGGTCCGAGGCCGGCGTCGTCACCTCGCGGGCACCCTCGACGGGCCGCAGCGCCTGGGCGACCTGATCGGCGGCCGCGGTGAGGGCCTGCGGGTCGGGGGCGGAGACGGACACCTCGATGTCCTGGCCGCCGCTCGGCCCCTGCTGCGTGGAGACGGACACGTCGCCCACGCCGTCGAGACCGGTGAGCTCGGCGCGCACCCCGTCCTGAAGGGCCACCTGGTCCGCATCCGGGTCGGTCACCACCGTGAACCGCGCCCGGTCCGCCGAGGAGCCGCCGAAGGCCCCCATCGGACCGGCGGCGGTGCCGGCCGTCCACTGGACGGTTTCGACGCCGTCGGTGTCCAGCAGCACGCGCTCGATGCGCTCGGCGGCGGCGGCCGTCGTCTCCAGCGACGCCCCCGGCTCCTGCTCCGCCGTGACGACGAACGAGTTCTGTCCCGAGTCGCCCAGGAGGTTCGTGGGGATCAGCGGGACCAGCGCGGCCGTGCCGGCCAGCAGCGCCAGGGCGGCGGCGAGGGTGACCACGGTGTGCCGCTGTGTCCAGCGCAGCACCGGGCGGTAGGCCCGGGTGAGCCATCCGCCGGCCGCCACGGGCCGGTCGCCGGGGACGGCGGGCGCGGCCGTGGTCTCGGCCCCGCGCCGCGGGGAGCGCAGGAACCACCAGCACAGCACCGGCACGATCGTCAGGGCGACGACGAGGGAGGCCAGCAGGGCGACCGTGGCGGTCACGGCGAAGGGCCGGAACAGCTCGCCGGCCAGGCCGCCCACGAAGGCGATGGGCAGGAACACGGCCACGGAGACGAGGGTGGAGGCGGTGATCGCGGTGGCGACCTCGCGCGTGCCGTCCAGGATCGCGGTGCGCCGGTCGGCGCCCAGGCCGAGGTGCCGGCGGATGTTCTCCACCACCACGATCGCGTCGTCCACGACTCGGCCGATCGAGATCGTCAGCGCCCCGAGCGTTAGCGTGTTGAGGGAGTAGCCGAAGGCCGCCACCCCGATGAGGGCGGCCAGCAGGGACAGCGGAATGGACACGGCGGTGACGAGGGTGGAGCGCACCGAGAGCAGGAACACGGCGATCACCAGCACGGCGAACGCCAGGCCCAGCAGGCCCTCCTGGAACAGCGTGTCGATGGACTGCTGGATGAACGGGGCCTGGTCGAACACCACGGTCAGGTCCGCGCCGCCGCCGACCAGGGACGCCAGCTCCGGCAGGGCGTCGCGCACGGCCTGAGAGACCGCCACGAGGTCGGCGTCCGGGGTCGCGGTCACGGAGACGGACAGCGTCGGCACCCCGTCGGTGCGGGTCAGCGAGGTGGGGGCCGCGGCCACGAGGGTGACGTCGGCGACCTCGTCCAGGGTGCGCGGTTCGCCGTCGCCGGAGGGAGCGACGACGATCCCGCGCAGGCCCTCGAGGTCCTCGACGGCGGCGCCCGCCTGGACGGGATAGGTGGTCGCGCCCTCGGTGACCTGGCCGACGGGGAAGAGGCCGGCGTTCTCCTCGAGCGCGTCGGTGATGTCGGAGGTGGTCAGCCCGGCGGCGGCGAGCGCGGCCGGGTCCGGGACCACGGAGACGTTCTCGTCCGTGCCGCCGAGGACGTCGGCGCCGCGGACGCCGTCGATCTTCTGCAGCCGCGGGGCCAGGACGTCCTCGGCGCGGCGGCGCAGGGTGTTGAGGTCCTCGTCCCCGGACAGGGCGAGGAAGACCACCGGGAAGTCGGAGACGGAGCCCGCGAAGGACGAGGTCTCCGCCTCCTCCGGCAGCTGCGGCCCCAGGTTGGCCACCACGCGGTCCACCTGGGACCGGGCCCGGTTCAGGTCTGTGCCGTAGGCGAACTCCAGCTGGACCGCGTTGAAGCCGGACTGCGACGTGGACCGCGAGGATTCGAGCCCCTCCACGGCCTGCAGGGCCGTCTCGAGGGGCTCGCCCACCTGAGCGTCCACGACCTCGGGGGACGCCCCCGGGTAGAGCGTCGAGACGGAGATGACGGGCAGCTCGAGCGGGGGGATCAGCTCCCGCTTGAGCTGCCCGGCGGAGAGGACGCCGAACACCGCGATGAACACGGTGACGAGCGCCACGAGCGCCCGCCGACCGAGTGAGAACCGTGCGAGCGCTCCCATCGGGGCGTCAGGCCAGCTTCAGTGCGGCGTCCGTGACGGTGCGGACCTCGTCCAGCAGCGCCGGGTCGTCGTTGAGCGTGTGGCCCAGGGACGGGATGAGCTCCTTGAGCGTGCCGTCCCAGCCGGCCATCTTCGCGGGGAAGCAGCGCTCGAGCAGCTTCACCATGATGGGGGCCGCGGTGGAGGCGCCCGGCGAGGCGCCGAGCAGGCCGCCGAGCGAGCCGTCCGCGTGCGTGACGACCTCGGTGCCGAACTGCAGGACGCCGCCGAAGCGGCCCTTGCGCTTCATCACCTGCACGCGCTGGCCCGCGGTGATCAGCTCCCACTCGCCGCCGTCGGCCTCCGGGTAGAACTCGTGCAGCGCGTCGATCTTCTTGTCCCGGGACTTCAGCACCTCGGTCACGAGGTACTTGGTCAGGTCCATGTTGTCCTTGGCCACGTCCAGCATCGTGCTGAGGTTGTGCGGGCGCACGGACAGCGGCAGGTCCAGGTAGGAGCCGGTCTTGAGGAAGTTCGTGGAGAACCCGGCGTAGGGGCCGAACAGCAGGGAGCGCTTGCCGTTGACGAAGCGGGTGTCCAGGTGGGGCACGGACATCGGCGGGGCGCCGACGGCGGCCTGGCCGTACACCTTGGCCATGTGCTGGTTGACCACGGACTCGTCCGTGCAGCGCAGGAACTGGCCGGAGACCGGGAAGCCGCCGAAGCCCTTGGCCTCGGGGATGCCGGACTTCTGCAGCAGGGGCAGGGCGCCGCCGCCGGCACCGACGAAGACGAAGCGGGCGCGGTCCACGAGCTCGGAGCCGGCGGCCTTGTTCTTGACCTTGACCTCCCAGCGGCCGTCCGTGCCGCGGGTGAGGCCGGTGACCTTGTGACCGAAGCGCACCTCGGCGCCGGCGCCGGCCATGGCCGTGATGAGCTGGCGGGTGAGGGAGCCGAAGTCGACGTCGGTGCCGCCGGTGTTGCGGGACGCCGCCAGGCGCTGGCCCGGCTCACGGCCCTCGATCAGCAGCGGGGCCCAGGCACGGATCTGCTCCGGGTCCTCGCTGTGCTCCATGCCGGCGAACAGCGGCTGGGCGGACATGGCCTCATAGCGGGTGCGGAGGTAGTCCGCGTGGTCGTCACCCCACACGAAGGACATGTGCGGCAGCGGGTTGATGAAGGACTTGGGGTCCTTGAGCGTGCCGTCCGCCACCAGGGAGGACCAGAACTGGCGGGTGGTCCAGAACTGCTCGTTGATGCCCAGCGCCTTGGTGACGTCCACCCGTCCGTTCTTGTCCATGGGCGAGTAGTTCAGCTCGCACAGGGCGGCGTGGCCGGTGCCCGCGTTGTTCCACGGGTCGGAGGACTCCAGGCCGGCCTGATCGAGGCTCTCGTACAGGGCGATGGACCAGGTGGGCTCGAGCTTCTGCAGCAGCACGCCCAGGGTGGCGCTCATGATGCCGCCGCCGATCAGGACGACGTCGTGGGTGGCGGTGGACGAGGTGGTGGGCACGGTCAACTCCTGAAGCAGAACGACGGCGGGTGGGCGCAGTGAGACCAGGCCGAGCAGTGGCGGTCGGGCCGGGCGCCGTGATCTCCCACTGTACTACCGGTGCGTTCAGCCTTCGGTCAGCCTGACGCGCGAGAAGGGCTCGTCCAGCTGCGGCGACGTCGGGTAGGAGGCCACGCGCGGGCCGGTGGCCAGGGCCGAGATCGGATAGACCAGCGGCAGCGCCGGCAGGTCGAGGGCCATGGCCCGGACGACGCGGCGGAACAGGGCGCGGCGCGCGTCGTCGTCGGTCTCGGCCGCGGCCGCGTCCACGTCCTCGACGACGCGCGGGTTGCGGTAACCGGTCTCGGCGCGGCCCGAGCGCGCGAAGGGCTCGAGGAACGCGTGCGGGTCGCGGTAGTCGCCGGTGCGGCCCATCAGGTGCAGGGCTCGGGTGGGTCGGGAGACGACGGCGTGCAGGTAGTCCTGGTCCTCCGGCACGGGCACGGGCACGATGTGCATCCCCACCGCGCCGAGGTCGCGGGCGACCATCGCGTAGACCCGCTCCGGCTCGGGCAGGGAGGGGCGGGCCGTGCCGGCCGGGTAGAGGAACTCCAACGGCTCCCCGTCGTATCCCGCCAGGCCGAGGAACTCGCGGGCCCGGCCCGGGTTGACGTCGTAGCGCCGCGCCTCCTCGTCGCCGACGCCGAGGGAGGGGGGACGAGGTCGTGGGCCAGGCGGGTGCCCTCGAGGAAGACGTCGCTGCCGGCGATGCGCGGGCGGTCCACCGCGTACGCGATCGCCTGGCGCAGGTACTGCGAGCGCACGCTCGGGTGGTCCAGGTTCATGCCCACGTAGAGCACGCCCAGGGGGTCCCGGGGCAGCACCTGGGTGCCGGCCTCGACGAGGGGGCGCAGCTGGCCGGGGGCGACGACGTCGATCACATCCGCCGTGCCGCGCCGCAGCTCCCGCAGGCGCACGGAGGCCCGACCCCACGCCTGCACGGCCACCGGGTACGCCGCCGGATCGGAGCCGCGGTGGCGGGCGCTGGGGACCAGGATCGTCGCGCCCGAGGCGCCCGGGTGGGCGCGCGTGAGCTCGGCGGTCTCCGCGGCGTCGGCCCAGCGGTAGGGGCCGGTGCCGGCGGGGGTGGTGACCTCGGAGCCGTCCACGTCGACCGTGCGGTCCCACGAGGCCGGCGAGGAGATCGCGAAGGCCGGCGAGGCCAGCGCGGCCGCGAGGTGACGGCGGGGGGAGTGCAGGCGCAGCCGCACCTCGAGCTCTCCGCGGGCCTCGACGCCGGCGAAGGCGGAGTCCGCGTCCCCGGCGTATCCGCCGAAGGCCGAGACGAACGAGGAGGGCGGGGCGACGGTCCCGTCCACGGGCGCAGGGGCGGAGGCCCACCGCTCGATGTTCGCGACCACGGCGGCGGCGTCGCACGGCTCGCCGTCGTCGAACACCACCCCGGAGACCAGGTGGAACGTGTGGAGGCGGCCGCCGTCGGACTCCTCGTGCCGCTCGGCGAGGCGGGGCGTGGGGGCGCCGGTGTCCGCGTCCACGCCGAGCAGCGTCTCGAAGACCTGGCGGATCAGACGGAAGGACTCGACGTCCAGCGCGCGGGCCGGATCCCGCGTCAGCGCCCGCGCCGGGGCGCCGACCACGAGCAGCCGGCTCGGGCCCGAGGAGGTCGGGGCGGCGGAGGACGGCGCCGCGGGCGACGTCGCGCAGCCGGCCACGCCCAGGCCGAGCAGGCCCAGGCCCCCGCCGAGGAAGGCGCGGCGAGTGGGCTGCATGGCGGCCTCCTGTGGCGGGTGACGTCGGGGTCGGGCGGGCCCGGGGAGTGCGGGCGGGGGGACTCGAACCCCCACGTCCAGGACACTGGAACCTAAATCCAGCGCGTCTACCAGTTCCGCCACGCCCGCGCACACCCCGCGCGGGCGGGGCGAGGCCCGATCCTACCGTGCGGCGCCCGGGCGCGGCGGGCGGGGATCAGGCCTCGTCGAGGCCGAGGGTGCGGCGCAGTCGGGCCACGTGGCCGGTCGCCTTCACGTTGTACTGCGCGTGGGTGACCTTCCCGTCCGGGCCGACGACGATCGTGGAGCGGATCAGACCCTCGAAGGTCCGCCCGTAGTTCTTCTTCTCACCCCAGGCGCCGTAGGCCTCGGCCACCGCGTGGTCCTCGTCCGAGAGCAGGGGGAACGTCAGGCCCTCCTGCTCGGCGAACCGGATGATCTTGCCGATCGGGTCGGGGGAGATCCCCAGGACGACGTAGCCGGCCGCGGTCAGGGAGGCGAGGCTGTCCCGGAAGTCGCAGGCCTGCGTGGTGCAGCCGGGCGTGGACGCGGCCGGGTAGAAGTAGACGATCGTGTGCTTGCCCGCGCTGTCGCGCAGCGAGACGGGCCGGCCCTCCTGGTCCTGGAGGGTGAACGCGGGTGCCGTGTCGCCGGGCTGGAGGCGGTGCTGGGTCGTGTCGGTCATGGGCCCCAGCCTACGGTGGGCCCGGGCGGGGAGCGGGGACGACGAAGGCCCCGTCTCCGTGGAGACGGGGCCTTCGCTTCGGTGGGTGCACCCCCCGGGACTCGAACCCGGAACCTGCTGATTAAGAGTCAGATGCTCTACCGGTTGAGCTAGAGGTGCAGGTGCCGCACCGCCTCTCGGATCTCTCCGGTGCGCCGTGCAACGAGGTGAAACCCTACCAGGGGTTTCAGACGCCGCGCAAATCGGGGGGCGTGACGTCCGTCGCGTCCGTCTCCGGGGTCGCGTAGAGGCGGTCCAGTTCGTCCATGAAGGCGGTCATGAAGGCGTGGAAGTCGGTGGCGTCCTCGGCCTGGTCGAGCTCCGCGGTGCCGTCCTCCGTGAGGTCGCCCACCGGCACCCGCGTGTGCTCCGGGACGTCGAACCACGTCCGGAAGCCCGTGACGGTCTCCACCTGATAGCCGCTGCCCGTGTCCGCCACGGTGGCCACGTTGGCCAGGCCCACCTCGACGACGTCGGCGCGGTCCGTGGAGGCCTCGGTCACCGGGCCGTGCGGGTCGTCCTCGGCCACGCCCGGCGCGCGGCGGTCGTGGTCGTCCGGGGTGGAGGTGGGGTCGAACGGGCACAGCAGCATCTCGAGCGGCTGGTGGCGGTAGCCGATCACGAGGGGGGAGGAGGAGCCCGAGGGCTGGCCGTAGACGACGTTGTAGTCGCCGTGGTTGAACACGCGCGCATCGAAGACGCGGCGCAGCCGTCTGTGCAGGGTGGGCGTGTCCATGGGCCCAACGTACGCGGACCCGTCCGCGCGTGTCATGCTGCGGCACCCGTCACACGGGGACGTCGCGTCGGCCCGGTGGCGCCGTGCTCACTAGACTCCGCGGCATGGACTCCGCCGCGTCGACTCCCAGCACCCCGTCCGCCGCTCCCGACATCAAGCCGCGCTCGCGCGACGTCACCGACGGGATGGAGCGCACCGCCGCCCGCGGCATGCTCCGCGCGGTCGGCATGGGGGACGAGGACTTCGGCAAGCCGCAGATCGGCATCGCGTCGTCCTGGAACGAGATCACTCCCTGCAACCTCTCCCTGGACCGCCTCGCCCAGGCCTCGAAGGACGGCGTCCACGCCGCCGGCGGATATCCGCTGGAGTTCGGCACGGTCTCCGTCTCGGACGGCATCTCCATGGGCCACGAGGGCATGCACTTCTCGCTCGTCTCCCGCGAGGTGATCGCGGACTCGGTGGAGACCGTGATGATGGCCGAGCGCCTGGACGGCTCCGTCCTGCTCGCCGGCTGCGACAAGTCGCTGCCGGGCATGCTCATGGCCGCCGCCCGCCTGGACCTGGCGTCCGTGTTCGTCTACGCCGGCTCGATCATGCCGGGCGTGGCCCGCCTGACCGACGGCACCGAGAGGCAGGTGACCATCATCGACGCCTTCGAGGCGGTCGGCGCCTGCGCCCGCGGTCTCATGTCCGAGGAGGACCTGCTCCGCATCGAGAAGTCCATCGCCCCGGGTGAGGGCGCCTGCGGCGGCATGTACACCGCCAACACCATGGCCTCCATCGGTGAGGCCCTCGGCATGTCCCTGCCCGGTTCCGCCGCCGCCCCCTCCGCGGACCGCCGCCGCGACGCCTTCGCGCGCCGCTCCGGCGAGGCCGTGGTGAACATGCTCCGCCAGGGCATCACGGCCCGGGACATCATGACCAAGCCCGCGTTCGAGAACGCGATCGCCGTGACCATGGCGTTCGGCGGCTCCACCAACGCCGTGCTGCACCTGCTCGCCATCGCCCGGGAGGCGGGCGTGGACCTGCAGCTGTCCGACTTCAACCGCATCGCCGACCGCACCCCGCACATCGCCGACCTCAAGCCGTTCGGTCAGTACGTCATGACGGACGTGGACCGCATCGGCGGCGTCCCGGTGGTCATGAAGGCCCTGCTGGACGAGGGCCTGCTGCACGGGGACACCCTCACCGTCACCGGCAAGACCCTCGCCGAGAACCTGGCCGCGCTCGATCCGGACCCGGTGGACGGCAAGGTCATCCGGACCATGGACGACGCGCTGCACCCCAACGGCGGCATCGCGATCCTCCACGGCTCGCTGGCCCCGGAGGGCGCTGTCGTGAAGTCCGCCGGCTTCGATGCGGACGTCTTCGAGGGCACCGCGCGCGTCTTCGACCGGGAGCGCGCCGCCATGGACGCCCTCGAGGACGGGACCATCGCCGCCGGCGACGTGGTGGTCATCCGCTATGAGGGGCCGAAGGGCGGCCCGGGCATGCGCGAGATGCTCGCGATCACCGGCGCGATCAAGGGGGCGGGTCTGGGCAAGGACGTCCTGCTGATCACCGACGGGCGCTTCTCCGGCGGCACCACCGGCCTGTGCATCGGCCACATCGCCCCCGAGGCCGCCGAGGGAGGGCCGATCGGGCTGGTGCAGGACGGCGACCGCATCCGCGTGGACATCGCCGGACGCACCATGGACCTGCTCGTGGACGAGGCCGAGCTCGCCGCCCGCCGCGAGTCCTGGGAGCCGGTGGAGCCGAAGTTCACCACGGGCGTGCTGGGTAAGTACGCCAAGCTGGTGCACTCCGCCGCCGAGGGCGCCTACCTGGGCTGAGGCCCGGTCGGCCCGCACGCCGAGACGAGCAGAGGATGAGCATGCACGCGATCGACGCCCGGGCCGGGGGACCCGCGCCGCGTCCCGGGCGGGAGGCGCGCTGATGGAGGTCGTCATCCTGCCCGACGCCGCCGCCCTGGGCCGGCACGGCGCGGACGCGGTGGCCGCCCACGTGGCGGCCCGTCCCGAGGCCGTCCTGGGGCTGGCCACCGGCTCCTCGCCCCTGCCCGTCTACGACGAGCTCGCCCGCCGGGTCCGGGACGGGGAGCTGTCCCTGCGCTCCTGCCGCGCGTTCCTGCTGGACGAGTACGTCGGCCTGCCCGCGGGACACCCCGAGTCCTACCGCACCGTGATCGAGCGGGAGTTCGTCGTGCGCACGGACATCGCCCCGGAGGCCGTGCACGGTCCGGACGGCGGGGCGGCGGACGTCCCGGGCGCCTGCGCCGCCTACGAGGAGGCGCTGCGCGAGGCCGGCGGCGTGGACGTGCAGCTGCTCGGCGTGGGCACGGACGGGCACATCGCGTTCAACGAGCCCGGCTCCTCCCTCGCCTCCCGCACGCGCATCAAGGTGCTCGCCGAGCAGACCCGGCGGGACAACGCCCGCTTCTTCGACGGCGACCTCGACCAGGTCCCGACCCACTGCCTCACCCAGGGCGTGGGCACGATCCTCGACGCCCGACACCTGGTCCTGCTGGCCCGGGGCGAGGGCAAGGCCGAGGCGGTGCGGCAGCTCGTGGAGGGCCCCGTGAGCGCGCGCTGGCCGGTCACGGCCCTGCAGCTGCACCCGCATGTGACCGTCCTCGTGGACGAGGCCGCCGCAGGGCGACTCGAGCTCGCGGGGGAGTACCGCCACATGTGGGAGGCCAAGCCGTCCTGGCAGGGCCTCTGAGCGCCCCTCGTCCATCGACCCGCCCACCCCGGAAGGTGCATCCGTGCCCGCCTCGGTCCCTCACCGGCCGCGCGCCGAGCAGGCGCCGCAGGCCGCCGCGTCCCCGTCGGTGCTGCGCGCGGACCGCGTCCATGACGGCGAGCGCCTCGGCGGCCCCGGCTGGATCGCCCTGGCCGAGGGCCGGGTGGTGGCCGTCGGGACCGGGGACCCGCCGCGCACCCACGGCCCCGTCCACGACCTCGGCGACGCCCTCCTCGCTCCCGGCTGCGTGGACGTGCACTGCCACGGCGGCGGCGGACACGCCGTCGAGTCCGGCGCGGCCGCGGCACGCGCGGCGGCCGCGGCCCACGCCCGCGCGGGCACGACCACGGTGGTGGCCTCCCTCGTCACGGACGAGGTCGACGCGCTCGCGGCGCAGCTGACGGCCCTGACGCCCCTGTGCGCAGAGGGGGTGCTGGCCGGCGTGCACCTCGAGGGTCCCTGGCTCTCGCCCCTGCACCGCGGCGCGCACCGGGCCGCGTCGCTGCGGGCGCCGGAGCCCGAGGACGTCGCTCGCCTCGTCGAGGTCGGCGCGGGCCACCTGGCGATGGTCACGCTGGCCCCCGAGCTGTCCGGGGCCCTCGACGCGGTGGGCCGGCTGGCGGAGGCGGGCGTCGTCGTCGCGATCGGCCACACGGACGCCTCCTACGAGACCACGCGCGCGGCGATCGACGCGGGGGCGCGGATGGCCACGCACCTGCACAACGCGTGCCGGCCCACCCACCATCGCGAGCCCGGGCCGGCCGTCGCCCTGCTGGAGGACCCGCGCGTGGGGATCGAGACCATCGTGGACGGCGTCCACCTGCATGCGGCCACGGTGCGGCGGGTCGCCCGGGAGGCCGGGGAGCGGTGGATCCTCGTCTCGGACTCCATGGCCGCCGCCGGCTGCGGCGACGGCGAGTTCCCCCTCGGGCCGCTGCGGGTCCGGGTCCACGACGGCGTCGCGCGGGTGGTCGGCGCGGACGGCGCAGCCGGGGCCATCGCCGGGTCCACGGCCACGGTCACCGGCTCGGTGCGCTCCGCCGTCGTCGCCGGGGTCGACCTCGACGCCGCGCTGCGGGCGGCGACGGCCGCGCCCGCGGACGCCCTGGGGCTTCCCGACGTCGGCCGGCTCCGAGCCGGGAGCCGAGCGGACGCCGTCGTCTTCGGCCCGGAGCTCGAGGTGCGCGGGGTGCTCCGTCACGGAACGTGGGTGGACGCGGCCGCCCCCTCGGCGGCTGACTAGGGTGGGCGCAGGCCCGGGATCCGACCCCGACCGCCCGGTCGTCTCACGATGTGACGCTTTATCTCACATTGCGAGACAGGCGGGTGGTCGATGGCGGACGGGGCGCACGGCTGTCGATACTGAGACCACCCCGAAGGACCCGGCGGCCCGTGTCCCCACCTCAGACTCCGCCACGCCGGCCCGATCCGTCATCGACGCGGCCACGGTCCCCGACGCCCGACGGATCCGAACGACGACCGTCCGACGCCCCCGCGACGGACACGCAGCGACGAACGCAGTGAGGTGACCCCATGAGCACGACCCCCCGCGACGCCCGCGCGGCGGTCCCGCAGGTCCCGACGCCGGCCTCCCGCCCGACGGAGACCGCCCGGGTCCAGGAGCGCCGTCCGGCCCCCCGGCCCGAGATCGTCGAGCCGCGGGTGCCCGGCGAGGGCTCCCGCGTCGAGCCGACCCGGATGACCGGCTCCGAGGGCATCATCCGCTCCCTGGAGGAGCTGGGGGTCACGGACGTGTTCGGGCTGCCCGGCGGCGCCATCCTGCCGACCTACGACCCGCTCATGGACTCCGATCGGATCCGCCACATCCTGGTGCGCCACGAGCAGGGTGCCGGTCACGCGGCGCAGGGCTACCACCTGGCCACCGGCAAGGTCGGCGTGGCCATCGCCACCTCCGGTCCCGGCGCCACCAACCTGGTGACCGCCATCGCGGACGCCCACATGGACTCCCAGGCGGTCGTGTTCATCACCGGCCAGGTCTCCTCCGCCGCGATCGGCACGGATGCCTTCCAGGAGGCGGACATCGTGGGCATCACGATGCCCATCACCAAGCACTCCCGGCTCGTGACCCGGCCCGAGGACGTCCCCCAGGCCCTCGCCGAGGCGTTCCACATCGCCGCCACGGGCCGGCCCGGGCCCGTGCTCGTGGACGTCACCAAGGACGCCCAGCAGGGCGAGTTCGAGTTCGCGTGGCCGCCCCGGATCGACCTGCCCGGCTACCGCCCCGTCCTGCGCGGCCACCCCCGGCAGATCCGCGAGGCCGCTCGGCTGATCCGCGAGGCCCGGCGCCCCGTGCTGTATGCGGGCGGCGGCGTGGCCCGCGGCGAGGCCCACGAGGAGCTGCGCGCCCTCGCCGAGCTCACGGGCGCCCCGGTGGTCACCACCCTCACCGCCCGCGGCGTCTTCCCCGACTCGCACCCCCAGCACCTGGGCATGCCGGGCATGCACGGCGGCGTCCCCGCCGTGGCCGCGCTCCAGCAGGCCGACCTGCTGATCACGCTCGGCGCCCGCTTCGACGACCGCGTGACCGGTCACCTGCCCTCGTTCGCCCCCGGCGCCCGCGTGATCCACGCGGACATCGACCCGGCCGAGATCTCCAAGAACCGCACCGCGGACGTGCCGATCGTCGGCCACGTCAAGGAGATCATCCCGGACCTGGTGGCCGAGCTCGCGACGGACCCCGAGGCGCTGCCCGACCTCGCCGACTGGTGGGCGGTGCTGCGGCGCCTGCAGGACACCTACCCGATGGGCTGGACCGAGACCGAGGACGGCCTCCTCGCGCCCCAGGAGGTGATCTCGCGTCTGTCGGCCCTGTCCGGTCCCGAGGCCACCTACGTGGCCGGCGTCGGCCAGCACCAGATGTGGGCCAGCCAGTTCGTCGCCTACGAGCGTCCGCGCCAGTGGCTCAACTCGGCCGGCCTCGGAACGATGGGCTTCGCCGTCCCCGCCGCGATGGGGGCGCAGGTGGGCGAACCCGACCGCGTGGTCTGGGCCATCGACGGCGACGGCTGCTTCCAGATGACCAACCAGGAGCTCGCCACGTGCGTGATCAACCGCATCCCCATCAAGATCGCGGTGATCAACAACTCCTCGCTGGGCATGGTGCGCCAGTGGCAGACCCTCTTCTACGACGGGCGCTACTCGAACACGGACCTGAACACGGGCCATGACACCGCCCGGGTGCCGGACTTCGTCAAGCTCGCCGACGCCTACGGCGCCGCGGGCCTGCGCTGCGACCGCCGGGAGGACCTGGACGACACCATCCGGCAGGCCCTCGCCATCGACGACCGCCCCGTGATCGTGGACTTCGTGGTCTCCCGCGACGCCATGGTCTGGCCGATGGTCCCCGCGGGGGTCAGCAACGACGCGATCCAGGTGGCCCGGGGCATGACGCCCGACTGGGACCAGGAAGACTGAGGAGGGCAACCGATGGAACGCCACACCCTGTCCGTGCTCGTCGAGGACGTGCCCGGCACCCTGACCCGCGTGGCCGGCCTCTTCGCCCGGCGCGCGTTCAACATCCACTCGCTGGCCGTGGGCGTCACGGAGGTCGAGGGCCTGTCCCGGATCACCGTGGTCGTCGACGCCGACACGGACCTGCTCGAGCAGGTCACCAAGCAGCTGAACAAGCTGATCAACGTGATCAAGGTCGTCGAGCTCACGCCCGACTCCTCCGTTCAGCGCGACCACCTGCTCGTCAAGGTGCGCGCCGATGCCGCCACCCGCGGTCAGGTCGTCCAGGCGGCCGACCTGTTCCGCGCCCACGTCGTCGACGTGGCCCCGGAGTCCCTGACCCTCGAGGCCACCGGCACCCGTGACAAGCTCGAGGCCTTCCTCGAGATGATGGAGCCCTACGGCGTGCGTGAGCTCGTCCGCTCGGGCACCCTCGCCCTCGCCCGGGGGCCGCGGTCCATGACCGACCGCGCCCTGGCCCGCTGACCCGTCCCGATCCACCCATCCCGTGAGGAGAACAGCATGACCGTGAAGAAGTTCTACGACGACGACGCCGACCTGTCGATCATCCAGGGCCGCACCGTGGCCGTCATCGGCTACGGCTCCCAGGGCCACGCCCACGCCCTGTCGCTGCGCGACTCCGGCGTGGACGTGCGCATCGGCCTCGCCGAGGGCTCCAAGTCCCGCGCCAAAGCCGAGGCCGAGGGCCTGCGCGTCGTCGACGTCGCCACCGCCGCCGCCGAGGCCGACCTGATCATGATCCTCACCCCGGACCAGGTCCAGGCCGACGTGTACGAGCAGCACATCGCCGGCAACCTGCAGGAGGGCGACGCCCTCTTCTTCGCGCACGGCTTCAACGTGCGCTTCGGCTACATCCAGGCCCCCGAGGGCGTCGACGTCGCCCTGGTCGCCCCCAAGGGCCCGGGCCACGTGGTGCGCCGCGAGTTCGAGGCCGGCCGCGGCGTGCCCGCGCTGATCGCCGTCGAGAAGGACGCCTCCGGCCAGGCCCACGCCCTCGCCCTGTCCTACGCCAAGGCCGTGGGCGGCACCCGCGCCGGCGTCATCGAGACGACCTTCACCGAGGAGACCGAGACCGACCTGTTCGGCGAGCAGGCCGTGCTCTGCGGCGGCGCCTCCCAGCTCGTGCAGTACGGCTTCGAGACCCTCACCGAGGCCGGCTACCAGCCCGAGATCGCCTACTTCGAGGTGCTGCACGAGCTGAAGCTCATCGTCGACCTCATGGTCGAGGGCGGCATCGCCAAGCAGCGCTGGTCCATCTCCGACACCGCGGAGTACGGCGACTACGTCTCCGGCCCCCGCGTCATCACCCCCGACGTGAAGGAGAACATGAAGGCGGTCCTCGCCGACATCCAGTCCGGCGCCTTCGCGCAGCGCTTCATGGACGACCAGAAGGCCGGTGCGCCCGAGTTCAAGGAGCTGCGCGCCCGAGGCGAGGCCCACCCGATCGAGAAGACCGGCCGCGAGCTGCGCCAGATGTTCTCCTGGCTCAAGGACGCGGACGACGACTACACCGAGGGCACTGCGGCCCGCTGAGCCGCCTGAGCCCCCGACGCCGGCCCCGGGCATCGCGCTTCGGGGCCGGCGTCGCATTCCGGCCACGGTCCGGTCACGCGTCTAGGCTCGGACCGGAGCGCGGGCCGGCCCGCCTTCCATCCCACCGCACCACACCTCCAGGAGCACCCGTGAGCGCAGCCCAGCCCGTCGTCCTGATCGCCGAGGAACTCTCGCCCGCCACCGTCGAGGCCCTCGGCCCCGACTTCGAGATCCGCCGCACGGACGGCGCCGACCGCGCCCGCCTCCTCGAGGACCTGCGCGACGTCGACGCGGTGCTGATCCGCTCGGCCACCCAGATGGACGCCGAGGCGATCGCCGCCGCGCCGCAGCTGAAGGTCATCGCGCGCGCCGGCGTCGGACTGGACAACGTGGACGTGCCCGCCGCCACCGAGTCCGGCGTCATGGTCGTCAACGCGCCGACGTCGAACATCATCTCCGCCGCCGAGCTCACCTGCGGCCACATCCTGGCCGCCGCCCGCAACATCGCGGCCGCCCACGGCTCGCTGAAGGCGGGGGAGTGGAAGCGTTCGAAGTACACGGGCGTCGAGCTGTACGGCAAGCGGCTGGGCGTGATCGGCCTGGGCCGCATCGGCGCGCTCGTGGCCGAGCGCATGAAGGCGTTCGGCATGGAGATCCTCGCCTACGACCCCTACGTGACCACCGCCCGCGCGCAGCAGCTCGGCGCGAGCCTCGTCGAGCTGGACGAGCTGCTCGAGCGCGCCGACGTGGTCACGATCCACATGCCCAAGACCCCCGAGACGGTCGGCATGATCGGCGATGAGCAGTTCGCCCGCATGAAGGACACCGCGATCATCGTGAACGTGGCCCGCGGCGGCCTCGTGGACGAGGACGCCCTCGCCCGCGCGCTCGAGGCCGGGACCATCGGGGGTGCCGGCATCGACGTCTTCAGCTCCGAGCCGGCCACGGACCTGGCGTTCTTCGCCCACGACTCCGCCGTCGTCACCCCCCACCTGGGCGCCTCGACCGCCGAGGCCCAGGAGAAGGCGGGCGTCGCCGTCGCCGGCTCCGTGCGCCTGGCCCTCTCCGGCGAGCTCGTGCCGGACGCCGTGAACGTGGCCGGCGGCGCGATCCACGAGGACGTGCGCCCCGGCCTGCCGCTGGCCGAGAAGCTGGGCCGCGTGCTCACCGCGCTGGTGGGCGAGCAGTCCATCACGGCCGTCGAGGTGGAGATCGCCGGTGAGATCGCCGAGCACGACGTCTCCGCGATGCGCCTGGCCGCCCTGAAGGGCGTGTTCACGGACATCGTCTCGGACCAGGTCTCCTACGTGAACGCCCCCGTGCTGGCCGAGCAGCGCGGCGTCGAGTGCCGCCTCACCACCACCGCGGTGTCCGAGTCCTACCGCAACACCGTCACGGTGCGCGCCGCGACCGCGCAGGGCGCCCAGACCGCCGTCACCGGCACACTCACCGGCCCGCGCCAGGTGCAGAAGCTCGTGGGCGTGGACCGGCACGAGCTCGAGGTGCCGCTGGCCGACCACCTGCTCGTGTTCGCCTATCAGGACCGCCCGGGTGTGATCGGCGTCCTGGGCCAGGCCCTCGGGGTGCAGGGCGTGAACATCGCCGGCATGGACGTCTCGCGCGACGACGAGGGCGCCGCCCTGGCCGTGCTGACCCTGGACGGGGCGCTGTCCGGAGACACCGCGGCCACGCTGGCCGCGGCCATCGGCGCCGCCCGTGCGGCCGAGGTGGACCTCTCCGTCTGACCCGTCGACGCCCGGGCGGGCAACGCGGGGCCGGCGCGCGTCGCCCTGTGTTGAGATGGTGTCCATGTCGCGTCCAGCCGAGCCCCGCCCCGCACCCGCCCCGACCGCGCGCGCCGCAGCGGCCCGCCCCGCCACGCCTCCGGGCGTGCAGGGCCGCTGGGCCCGGCGCGCGGCGGGCGGCGGGCGGGCTGATCGGCGTCAGTGTCCTGCTCGCCGCCTGGTCGTTCGCCCTCCCCTTCGTGTTCGGGCTGGGCCCGCGGCAGGTGCCGTGGTGGCGCGAGGTCTTCGACGTGAACCACGAGGCCAACCTCACGGCGTGGTGGAGCTCGGGCCTGCTCCTGCTGGGGGCCGCGGGCTTCACCACGGTGGGTCTCGTGCGCCGCGCGCTGGGGGCGGATCGGCGGCGGAGCCTGCTCGCGTGGTTGACCCCCGCGGCCCTGCTGGCGGCCATGAGCTTGGACGAGTCGACGCAGATCCACGAGCAGGCCGGCCAGCTGTGGGAGGTTCTGCCGTTCGCGGGGGAGAACCCGCTGCCCGCGTTCCAGTGGCTGATCCTCGGCGCGCCGGCCGCGATCGTCGTCCTCGGGCTGCTCGCGCTGTGCACCGTCGCCCTGCCCCGCCGGACCCGAGCGCTGACGGTGGCGGGCGGCGCGGTGTTCTTCTTCGGCGCGATCGTCCTCGAGGCGGTGCCGCTCGTCTTCGGGATCGGGCGCAGCACCCTGGCCTACCACGTGGCGACCCACGCGGAGGAGCTGACCGAGATGATCGGGGCGTCCGTGCTCGTGGTGGCCCCGTGGGCCCACCTCCACCTGCGGCCTGCGCCGGGCCATCTGCAGGTGACCGCCGACGGCGTCCCGGACGCCGGCGCGGACGACGTCGTCCTCGGCGCGGGCCCCGGCCCCGCGGCTAGACTCGACGACTGTGACTGACGCCCGCGCCCCGTACTACCTGACCACGGCCATCTCCTACCCGAACGGCGAGCCGCACATCGGCCACGCCTACGAGTACATCGCCTCGGACGCGATGGCCCGCTTCCAGCGGCTCGACGGGCGGGATGTGCGCTTCCTGACCGGCACGGACGAGCACGGCCAGAAGATGGAGCAGACGGCGCAGCAGCAGGGCGTGAGCGCCCTCGAGCTGGCCACGCGCAACGCCGCCGTCTTCAAGGAGATGGACGACGACGTCCTGGACATCTCCTACGACCGCTTCATCCGCACCACGGACACGGACCACGCCGAGGCCGTCCGCGAGATCTGGCGGCGGATGGAGGCCAACGGGGACATCTACCTCGGCTCCTACGCCGGCTGGTACTCCGTGCGGGACGAACGCTACTTCGGCGAGGACGAGACCGAGGTGGGTCAGGACGGGGTGCGCCGCGCCGTCGAGACCGGCACCGAGGTGACGTGGACGGAGGAGGAGTCCTATTTCTTCCGCCTGTCCAAGTACCAGCAGCCGCTGCTGGACCACTACCGCGAGCACCCGGACTTCGCCGCCCCCCGGTACCGCTTCAACGAGGTCATCCGCTTCGTGGAGGCCGGGCTCGAGGACCTGTCCATCTCCCGGACCTCCTTCCAGTGGGGCATCGACCTGCCGGCGCCCGCGGACCCCGACGCCGCCGACGCCGACCGGCGCGCCGACCACGTCACCTACGTCTGGGTCGACGCGTTGACGAACTACCTCACCGGCGCGGGCTGGCCGGCGGAGGACCCGGAGGCGTTCGCGCGCTACTGGCCGGCGGACCTGCACGTGATCGGCAAGGACATCTCCCGGTTCCACTGCATCTTCTGGCCCGCGTTCCTCATGTCGGCCGGCCTCGAGCTGCCGCGCCGCGTCATGATCCATGGCTTCCTGAACAACAACGGGGCCAAGATGTCCAAGTCCCTGGGCAACGTGGTGCACCCGCGGGAATGGGTGGCCCGGTACGGCCTGGACGCCATTCGCTTCTTCCTGCTGCGCGAGTTCCCGTTCGGCGCGGACGGCTCCTACAGCCACGAGGCCGTGGTGAGCCGCAAGAACGCGGACCTGGCCAACAACCTCGGCAACCTCGCCCAGCGCTCGCTGTCCATGGTGGCCAAGAACTGCGGCGCCGCCGTGCCCGAGCCGGGCGAGTTCACCGAGGCGGACCGCGCCGTCCTGGCCCAGGTCGACGCCCTGCTGGAGCGCTCCCGGTCCGCGTACGCGGTGCAGGACTTCCACGACGCGCTCGAGGAGACCTGGCGCGTGCTCGGTGAGATCAACGCCTACTTCGCGGACCAGGCCCCGTGGGTGCTGCGCAAGACGGACGAGCCGCGCATGCGCACGGTGCTGTACGTGACGTTGCAGGCCGTGCGCCGGGTGGCCCTGCTCGCGCAGCCGGTGATGCCCGGCTCGGCCTCGCGGCTGCTGGACCTGCTCGGCGTCCCCGCCGAGGGCGACGCCGGCCGCACCGGCGCGTCCGGCACCGGCCCGCGGTCCTTCGCCGCGTTCCACGAGGACCTGGTCCCCGGCACCCCGCTGCCCGCCCCGCAGCCGGTCTTCCCGCGGCACGAGGAGCCCGCCGAGGACTGAGTCCGTCCGGAGGGTGAGACCGGGTGTCACACGATGTGGTCCTCACGCGTGCCGCGCGTAGCCTGAGGGCCATGACCGAGACCACACGCAGCTCCGCAGACCCCTTGGACATCGCCGTCATCGGCGGCGACGGCATCGGCCCCGAGGTCACCGACCAGGCCGCCGCCGTCCTGCAGGCGGCGCTGCGTGCCGAGGGGCGTCCGGAGGCCCGGCTCACCCCGTATCCGCTGGGTGCGGAGCACTGGCTCGAGACCGGCGAGGCGCTCACGGACGAGGTCCTCGAGTCCCTTCGCCGCCACGACGCGATCCTGTTCGGGGCCGTCGGCGCCGCGCCCGGGGACGAGCGCATCCCGTCCGGGCTGATCGAGCGCGGCATGCTGCTCACGCTGCGCTTCGCGCTGGACCACGGCGTGAACCTGCGCCCGGCCACCCTGCTGCCCGGCGCCGTCAGCCCCCTGGCCGCGCCCGGCGAGATCGACTTCACCGTGGTGCGCGAGGGCACGGAGGGGCCGTACGTGGGCAACGGCGGTGCGATCCGCGTGGACACCCCGCACGAGATCGCCACGGAGGTCTCCGTGAACACGGCGTTCGGCGTGCGCCGCGTCGTCGAGGACGCCTTCCGTCGCGCCGACGCGGGCGAGCGCAAGCGCCTCACGCTCGTGCACAAGCACAACGTCCTGGTCCACGCCGGCCACCTGTGGCGCCGCACCGTGGAGTCCGTGGCGGCCGACTTCCCCGCGGTCACCTGGGACTACATGCACGTCGACGCCGCCATGATCTTCCTGGCGACGGACCCGGCCCGCTTCGACGTGATCGTGACGGACAACCTGTTCGGGGACATCATCACGGACCTCGCCGCGGCCGTGACCGGCGGCATCGGGCTCGCCGCCTCCGGCAACATCAACGTCGAGGGCACGGCGCCGTCGATGTTCGAGCCGGTCCACGGCTCCGCTCCGGACATCGCGGGCCAGGGGATCGCCGACCCCGTGGCCGCCATCCTCTCCGCCACCCTGCTGCTCGAGCACGTGGGCGAGACCGGCGCCGCGGCGCGCGTGCGCACCGCGGTGTGGGCGCACCTGAAGGACCGGGTGGACGGCGCGCGGGGCACCACCGCCGAGGTGGGCGCCGACGTCGCCGCGCGGGTCTGACGCGCGGGCCCGGCGCGTCGACGCCGGGTCTAGGATGGGGCGACGGCCTGTGGCGTGTGCCACGCCCGGCGCCGTGGCCCCCCGCGCGTCGTGCCCGGCACCGGAGCCGTCCCCATCCGTCACCCGTCACGAGGAGTGATCCCACCGTGTCCGAGACCGTGTTCACGCGGCAACCACATCTGTCCCCGATGTCCGATCAGCAGCGCGTCGAGATCCTCCAGGACCCCGGTTTCGGCAACGTCTTCACGGACCACATGGTCTCGATCGACTGGACCTGGGACGAGGACGGCGGCGCGTGGCATGACGCCCGCGTGGAGCCCTACGGCCCGCTGTCCCTGGACCCCGCGGCCGCCGTGCTGCACTACGGCCAGGAGATCTTCGAGGGCCTGAAGGCCTACCGGCACGAGGACGGGTCGGTGTGGACGTTCCGCCCCGAGGCCAACGCGGCCCGCCTGAACCGCTCCGCCCGCCGCCTGGCCCTGCCGGAGCTGCCCGAGGAGCTGTTCCTCGGCTCGCTGCAGGCCCAGCTCGAGGCGGACCGGGCCTGGGTGCCCACCGGCCCGGGCCAGTCCCTCTACCTGCGCCCCTTCATGTTCGCCTCCGAGGCGTTCCTCGGCGTCCGCCCGGCCCGGCAGGTGCGGTACATGGTGATCGCCTCGCCGGCCGGCAACTACTTCGGCGGCGAGCTCAAGCCGGTGACCATCTGGGTCTCGCGTGACTACGCCCGCGCCGGCAAGGGCGGCACGGGCGCGGCCAAGACCGGCGGCAACTACGCCGCCTCGCTGCTGCCCCAGCTGCAGGCCGCGGCGAAGGGCGCCGACCAGGTCGTGTTCCTCGACCAGTACCACGACGACGCGATCGAGGAGCTCGGCGGCATGAACGTGTTCTTCGTGCACGCCGACGGCCGCCTCGTCACCCCGGCGCTCACCGGCACGATCCTCGAGGGCGTCACCCGCTCCTCGATCCTCCAGCTCGGCCGGGACATGGGCCTGACCGTCGAGGAGCGTCGCGTCACCCTCGCCGAGTGGGCCGAGGGCGTCCGCTCGGGCGAGATCACCGAGGTCTTCGCGTGCGGCACCGCCGCCGTCGTGACCCCGATCGGCCGTCTGCTCGACGGCGACGACGTGATCGAGTCCGCCGGCGGGGCCGACGTGGCCCTGAAGATCCGCACCGAGCTCGAGGGCATCCAGACCGGGCGCGTCGAGGACCGCCACGGCTGGCTGCACCGCCTCGTCTGACCCCACCCCACGAACGGAGACCCCCGTGAGCTCGCACCGCTCCTCCGCGGCCGCCGAGGGCGCCCCACTCCCGGCCACGACGCCGGAAGACCTCCCGCCCACCGAGGCCGCCGGCCGGCCCCGCTGGACGCCCGCGAAGATCGCCGTCTGGGTGGCCGTCGCCCTGCTCGGCGGCGTCGCCTGGACCATGCTCGCCCTGCACCGCGGCGAGACGATCAACGCGATCTGGTTCGTGTTCGCCGCCGTGGCGACGTTCGCGATCGGCTACCGCTTCTACTCGAAGTACGTCGAGCGCATGATCGTCCACCCGGACGACACCCGCGCCACCCCGGCCGAGTACCGGGCCGACGGCCGGGACTACGTGGCCACCGACCGCCGCGTGCTCTACGGCCACCACTTCGCGGCCATCGCCGGCGCCGGTCCGCTCGTGGGCCCCGTGCTCGCCGCGCAGATGGGCTACCTGCCCGGCACCATCTGGATCATCGTCGGCGTGATCCTGGCCGGCGCGGTCCAGGACTACCTCGTCCTGTTCTTCTCGATGCGCCGCGGCGGCCGCTCGCTCGGCCAGATGGCCCGGGACGAGCTGGGCCGCGTCGGGGGCACCGCCGCGATCGTCGCGACCCTGCTGATCATGGTGATCATCACGGCCATCCTGGCCCTCGTGGTGGTCAACGCCCTGGGCGAGTCCCCGTGGGGCGTGTTCTCCGTGGCCATGACCATCCCGATCGCGCTCTTCATGGGCGTGTACCTGCGCTGGATCCGCCCGGGCCGCATCACCGAGATCTCCGTGATCGGGTTCGTCCTGCTCCTGGCGGCCATCATCGGCGGCGGCTGGGTGGCCGGGACCGAGTGGGGCGCGGCCCTGTTCACCCTGGACCGCACCACCATCGCCTGGGCCGTGATCATCTACGGGTTCGTCGCGGCCGTGCTCCCCGTGTGGCTGCTGCTCGCTCCGCGCGACTACCTGTCCACCTTCATGAAGATCGGCGTGATCGCCGGCCTCGCCGTGGCCATCATCGTCGTGCAGCCGCGCATCGGCACCCCCGCGTTCTCCGAGTTCGCCTCGGGCCAGACCGGCCCGGTGTGGCCCGGTTCGCTGTTCCCGTTCCTGTTCGTCACCATCGCGTGCGGTGCGCTCTCCGGCTTCCACGCGCTGATCGCCTCGGGCACGACGCCCAAGATGGTGGAGAAGGAGCGCCAGACCCGCTTCATCGGCTACGGCGGCATGCTCATGGAGGCCTTCGTGGCGGTCATGGCGCTCGTGGCGGCCGTGTCCATCGACCGCGGCATCTACTTCGCCATGAACGCCCCCGCCGCGCTCACCGGCGGCACCCCCGAGACGGCGGCCGCTTGGGTGATGAGCCTGGGCCTGGCCGGCGTGGACGTCACGCCCGAGCAGCTCACCGCGCTGGCGAACCTCGTGGGCGAGGACACGGTCGTCTCCCGCACGGGTGGCGCCCCGACGCTCGCCGTCGGGCTCTCGATCATCATGGGCCAGCTCGTGGGCGGCGACGCGCTCATGGGCTTCTGGTACCACTTCGCGATCATGTTCGAGGCGCTGTTCATCCTCACCGCCGTCGATGCCGGCACCCGCGTGGCACGGTTCATGCTGCAGGACTCCCTGGGCAACGTGGTCCCGCGCTTCAAGGACACGTCGTGGCGCGTGGGCGCATGGGTCTGCACGGCCATCATGGTGGCCGCGTGGGGCGCCGTGCTGATCATGGGCGTCACCGATCCGCTGGGCGGCATCAACACGCTGTTCCCGCTGTTCGGCATCGCCAACCAGCTGCTCGCGGCGATCGCGCTCGCCGTCGTCCTGACGATCGTCGCGCGCCGCCGTGACTTCCGGGGCCTGTGGATCGTGGCGCTGCCGCTGGCGTTCATCACGGTGGTCACCACCGTGGCGTCGTTCCAGAAGATCTTCTCCTCCATCCCGGCGGTGGGCTACTGGGCGCAGCATCGCGCGTTCCAGGACGCGCTGGCGGCGGGGAAGACGAGCTTCGGCGCCGCGAAGTCCGTGCCCGCCATGGAGGCCGTGGTCCGCAACACCTTCATCCAGGGCACGCTGTCCGTGGTCTTCCTGGTGTTGGCGCTGATCGTCATCACGACGTCGGTGCTCGCCACGGTGCGCGCCTTCCGCGGCACCGAGGTCATCGACCACCAGGACCCGTACGTGCCCTCGCAGCGCTTCGCCCCGGCCGGGCTGTTCGCCACGGCCGAGGAGAAGGAGCTGCAGCGGCAGTGGGACGCCCTGCCGGCCGACCGGCAGCCGGTGCGGGGTCACTGACGTGGCCGATCCGCGCGCGACGCCGGCCGGGCCCTCCACCGCGGAGGGCCCGGCCGGCCCGTCTCGGCCCGGGGTGTGGGCCCGGGTGCGCTGGTGGGTCCGCCAGCTCTCCGGAGAGGGGAAGTACGACGCGTACGTGGCCCACCACCGGGCCCACCATCCGGAGCGCGCGCCGATGACCGAGCGGGAGTTCTGGCGGGCCGAGTACGCCCGCCAGGAGGAGAATCCGGGCAGCCGCTGCTGCTGAGCGGCCTGGACCCGCCCCGCTCCGCACCGCGCTGCACCGCGCTGAGCCAGACGAATCCGCCCGCGAGCCAGACGAATCGGTCGCCCCGGGCCGTCGGGCGCGGCCGAATCGTCTGGCTCGCGGCGTCAGCGCAGTCGGCATCGGGTGGGGTGTCCGGCGACGGCGCCCGCCGCTCACCCACTAGGCTGGCGGCCATGCGCATCGCCCGTTTCGTGGACCAGGCCGAACCGACCTACGGCATCGTGGAGGGCCCGGCCGACGCCGACCCCTCCGAGCTGAGCATCACCGCCCTGCAGGGCGACCCGTTCTTCCACGGGATCCAGCCCACCGGCACCACGCACCGCCTCGAGGATGTGCGTCTCGTGGCCCCGATCATCCCGCGCTCGAAGATCGTGGGCGTCGGCCGCAACTGGGCCGACCACGCGAAGGAGCTCGGCAACGAGGTCCCCGCCTCGCCGCAGTTCTTCCTCAAGCCGAACACCGCCGTCGTGGGGCCGAACGAGCCGGTCACCCTGCCCAGCTGGTCGGACGAGGTCTCCTACGAGGCCGAGCTCGCCGTCGTCATCGGCACCATCTGCAAGGACGTGCCGGTGAGCCGCGTGGACGACGTCGTGTTCGGCTACACCGTGGGCAACGACCTCACCGCCCGCGACGCCCAGCGCACCGACCTGCAGTGGGCCCGCGCCAAGGGCTTCGACGGTGCCTGTCCGCTGGGCCCGTGGATCGAGACCGAGCTGGACGTGGAGCCGGCCGGCGGCCTGCGCATCACGTCCCGCCTCGACGGTGAGACCCGCCAGGACGGCACGACCGCGGACATGGTCTTCGGCGTCCGCGAGCTCGTGGCCGCGGCCTCGGAGATGTTCACCCTCCTGCCCGGCGACGTGATCCTGACCGGCACCCCGGGCGGGGTCGGGACGGTCCAGGAGGGCCAGCGCGTCGAGGCCGAGGTCGAGGGCATCGGCGTCCTCGCCACCGTCTTCCGCCGCTGACGCAGGCGCTCGACGGCGGCGTCCGGGCCCCGCGTAGACTCGGGGCATCATGACTGACGCCACCGCTCCCGTGTCCGAGAACGCCCCCGCCCCCTTCGCCGACGTCCCCCAGGTGGACGCCGAGACCCCCGTGCGCGTGCGCTTCGCCCCCTCGCCCACCGGCACCCCCACGTGGGGCTGATCCGCACCGTCCTGTTCAACTGGGGCTGGGCGCGGCACACCGGCGGCACCCTCGTGTTCCGCATCGAGGACACGGACGCCAAGCGCGACTCGGAGGAGTCCTACCAGCAGCTGCTCGAGGCGATGCGCTGGCTCGGGATCGACTGGGACGAGGGCGTCGAGGTCGGCGGCCCGCACGAGCCGTACCGTCAGTCCCAGCGCGGACAGATCTACGCGGACGTGATCGAGAAGCTCAAGGCCGGCGGACACATCTACCCGTCCTACTCGAGCCCCGAGGAGACGGAGGCCCGTCACCGGGCCGCCGGCCGCGACCCCAAGCTCGGCTACGACGGTCACGACCGTGACCTCACGGACGAGCAGATCGCCGCCTTCGAGGCCGAGGGCCGCGCGCCGGTCTGGCGGCTGCGCATGCCGGACGAGGACATCACCTTCACCGACCTGGTGCGCGGGGAGATCACCTTCAAGGCCGGCTCCGTGCCGGACTTCGTGGTGGTCCGCGCGGACGGCTCGCCGCTGTACACCCTCGTGAACCCGGTGGACGACGCGCTCATGGGCATCACCCACGTGCTGCGCGGCGAGGACCTGCTCTCGTCCACTCCGCGCCAGATCGCGCTCTACCGCGCCCTGCACGCGATCGGCGTCGCCCGGTACATGCCGGTGTTCGGCCACCTGCCCTACGTGATGGGCGAGGGCAACAAGAAGCTGTCCAAGCGCGATCCGCAGGCCAACCTGTTCCTGCACCGGGACAACGGCTTCATCCCGGAGGGCCTGCTGAACTACCTCGGCCTGCTGGGCTGGTCCCTCTCCGCGGACGAGGACATCTTCACCCCGCAGCAGTTCGTGGAGCACTTCGACGTGCACAAGGTGCTGGCCAACCCCGCCCGCTTCGACGAGAAGAAGGCGATCGCGATCAACGGCACGCACGTGCGCATGCTCGACGTGGCCGACTTCCGTGACCGTCTCGTGCCCTACCTGCACGCGGCCGGCCTCGTGGGCGAGCACCTGACGGAGCGGGAGATGGAGGTCCTCACCGCCGCGGCCCCGCTCGTGCAGGAGCGCGTGCAGCTGCTCGGTGAGGCCGTCGAGATGCTCGCCTTCCTCTTCACGGCGGACCGGGACGTCCGGACCGCCGAAGGCGCCCTCAAGGGCATGCCGGCGGACCTGGGCGCCGCCGTCGCCGCGGCCCGGGAGGCGCTGGCCGCCCTGCCCGAGGACGAGTTCACGACCGAGCGCATCGAGGCGGCGCTGCGGGCCGCCCTCATCGACGGCCTGGGCCTCAAGCCGCGCCAGGCGTTCGGCCCGGTGCGCGTCGCGGTGACCGGCCGCAAGGTGTCCCCGCCGCTCTTCGAGTCGCTCGAGATCCTGGGCCGGGACTCCGCGCTCGCCCGTCTGGACCGCTTCGCCGCGGAACAGGGCCTGGACCAGGACCAGCCCGCCGACGCATGAGCCGGGGCGTGAGCACGACGCCGGCCGGCGGGTCCGCGGGCGCGCCCGCGCCGCCGGCCTGGGACGCCGTCCTCTTCGACCTGGACGACACGCTGCTGGATCTGCGCTCCGCCCAGCACGCCGCGTTCGACGCGACGGTGCGCCGGCAGTGGGCCGGGGCCGCCGACGTCGACCCGGCGGTGCTGGCTGAGGCCACCGACGCCTTCGCGTCCGACGCCGGCGGCCACTACGGGCGCTACGTGGCCGGGGAGCTGACGTTCGAGGAGCAGCGGCTGGCCCGCGTGGCCGACGCCCTGCGCGCGCTCGGCGTGCCCGAGGACGCGGCGACCCCGCTCGACGGCCTGTGGACCACCGACTACGAAGAGGTCGTGCGCGGGCACTGGGCGCTGTTCCCCGCGACCGTCGACGTCCTCGCCGAGGTGCGGGGAACAGGCCGTGGCGTGGGGATCGTCACGAACAACGTGGAGGCCTACCAGCGCGGCAAGGCCGACGCCCTCGGTCTGGAGTGGGTCGAGGTGCTGATCGGCTCGGACACGGCCGGGGCCCCGAAGCCGGACCCGGCCCCCTTCCTGGCCGGCTGCTCCCGCCTGGGCACGGACCCGGGACGCACCCTCATGGTGGGGGACAGCCTGCGTCACGACGTCGAGGGGGCCCGGTCGGCGGGGCTCGTTCCGGTGTGGATGAGCCCCGACGCCCCCGCCCACGGCGGGGCGGAGGAGCCGCTCTGGGACGAGGAGCACGCATGCTGGCGGATGCGGGCGATCGGCGGGCTGCGGACCTGGCTGGCGGCCTGACCCGCCGATTTTGCACACGTCGCCCGGAGGGTGTAGAGTTCTTACTCGTTGCCGGAGAGATCCGGGAACACCGAGCTCATGAATATGATGCACATCGGTCAGGCATGCTTGACCGACAGTGGGGTATGGTGTAATTGGCAACACAACGGTTTCTGGTACCGTCATTCTAGGTTCGAGTCCTGGTACCCCAGCGAGTCTTCGGACTCAATGAACGCGCACGGGCGGAGACGCTCGGACGTGGCGCACGGCCCCATCGTATAGCGGCCTAGTACGCCGCCCTCTCACGGCGGTAACGCGGGTTCAAATCCCGCTGGGGTCACGCAGTCGCCGCCCGGTCCTCGGACCGGAACGGCACGGGCGGATGAACGCATCCGCCGCCTGAACAGGAGACGCAGGCGCAGAAGAAGGTCTCCACGGCATCGCTTCCGCACACGCGGACAGCGCGCTCGGCCCCATCGTATAGCGGCCTAGTACGCCGCCCTCTCACGGCGGTAACGCGGGTTCAAATCCCGCTGGGGTCACCCGAGTGACAGGAGGCCCGGTCCCTGCGGACCGGGCTTCCGTCGTTTCCGTCCGCCGGGCCGGCGGGATGGGCGGCCGGTGCGCGCCCGTGAGACGATGGCCCACGTGCCACACACGGATCAGAACGCCCCAGACCTCGGTGTCGACACGGCCGTCCGCCGCGTGCGCGAGCACCTCGCCGCGCTCGAGCTGCCCTTCGAGACCGTCACTGCGGGGCAGGACCGCGCCGAGCGCGAGCGCACCCTGCACCAGATCGACGACTACGTGCTGCCCCGCCTCGACTCGCTCGACGCGCCGCTGCTGGCCGTCGTCGGCGGCTCCACCGGTGCGGGCAAGTCCACGCTGGTGAACGCGCTCGTCGGCCACGAGGTCTCCCGCTCCTCCGCCCTGCGGCCCACCACGCGGCAGCCTCTGCTGCTGCACAACCCCGCCGACGCCCACTGGTTCACGGGCCCGCGGGTGCTGCCCGACCTCGCCCGCGTCAGCGTGCACCGCGACGCGGCCGCCGGCCCCGTCGAACCCGACCAGTCCGCGATGGACACGGTCGCGCTCGTGGCCGAGCCCGCACTGCCGTCAGGCATCGCCCTCGTGGACGCCCCGGACATCGACTCCGTGGCGGACCAGAACCGCGCGCTGGCCCGGCAGCTCCTCGAAGCCGCCGACCTGTGGATCTTCACGACGACGGCGCACCGCTACGCCGACGCCGTGCCCTGGCAGCTGCTGGACGAGGCCGCCGCCCGCGACATCACCGTGGCCGTCGTGCTCGGCCGCGTGCCCGAGGGCGCGGCGGAGGACATCACCCCGGACCTGCGGCGCATGCTCACCGAGCGCGGCCTCGCCGACGCCCGGATCCACGTGATCCCCGAGACCCGCTTCGACGAGCGCGGTCTGCTCCCGCAGGAGCACGTCGCGGGCCTGCGCGCCTGGCTCGAGACCCTCGCCGCCGACGCCCAGGCGCGCGGCGCCGTCGCCCGCCGGACCGTGGACGGCGTGCTGGGCCAGCTGGCCGCCCGCGTCGCCGACCTGGCCCGCGCCGAGGAGGAGCAGCGGCACGCCGCGGACCTGCTCACCCGGATCGTGGGGGACTCCACGGACCAGGCCGTCGGCCGGGTCCGCGAGGCCACCTCGGACGGCACGCTGCTGCGCGGCGAGGTGCTCTCCCGCTGGCAGGACTTCGTCGGCACGGGGGAGTTCTTCCGCGGCGTCGAGACCACGATCGGCCGGCTGCGGGACCGCCTCGGCGCCCTGGTGCGCGGGCGCCCGGCCCCGCCCGAAGAGGTCGAGACCGCGCTCGAGACCGGCCTGCACGCCGTGATGGTCGAGGCGGCCGCCGCGGCCGCCGAGCAGATCGAGCGGCGTTGGGCGTCCGAGCCGGCGGGCCGGGCCCTCGTGGCCGGGCGCGACCTGGGCGCCCTGGCGCCGGACACGTCGGCGCGGGCGGCCGACGTCGTGCGGGACTGGCAGTCGGACGTGCTGGCGCTGATCCAGGAGGAGGGCGCGGGCAAGCGCACGCGCGCCCGCCTGGCGGCCACCGGCGTGAACGGCGCGGCCGTGGCCCTCATGATCATCTCGTTCGCCTCCACCGGCGGACTCGCGGGCATCGAGGTCGGCATCGCCGGCGGCGCCGCCGTCGTCGGTCAGAAGCTGCTCGAGTCGATCTTCGGCGAGGACGCCGTGCGCCGCATGGCCCGGCGTGCCGATGAGCTGCTCGAGCACCGAGTGCGGGCCTTCCTCGAGACCGTGCTCGCGGACCGCTTCCTGCCGCTGCTCCACCTCGAGCGCGAGCCGCAGGCCACCGAGGAGCTGCGCGCCCTCGTGCCGGTGCTGCGCCGCGGGGTGGCCGCCGGCGTCGACGGCCCGACCGGGCCCGAGCACGCCCCGTCCGCCGCCGAGGCGGGGGAGGAGCCCCGATGAGCCGCCGCGACACCCCCGCCCTGGCCCCCCGCCTGGACGCCCTCGGCGAGGCCGCCGAGCTGGCCGCGGGCCGCCTGCCCGAGGACGTCGTGGCCGGGGCCGACGCCGTCGTGCGCGCGGCCGGGGAGCGCCAGGCACTCTCCGCGGAGCACACCGTGGTCGGGTTCTTCGGGGCGACGGGCTCCGGCAAGTCCTCCCTGTTCAACGCGCTCACCGGCCGCGACCTGGCCCGCGTGGCCGCCACCCGGCCCACCACGTCCGAGCCGCTCGCCGCGGTCTGGGGCGTGGGCCGGGGACAGGGGCTGGACCCGCACGCGGAGCACGGCGACGGCACCGGCGAGGGCGGCGGCGCGGCCGCCCTGCTCGACTGGCTCGGCGTGCGCCGCCGCCACCTGCTGGACGAGGCCCCCGTGCTCGACGACGGCCGCCCCGGGTTCCTCGGCTTCGGCCGCCGTGACGGCGCCGACGCCACCGGCCTGATCCTGCTGGACCTGCCGGACATCGACTCGGTCGAGCGGGGCAACCGCGAGATCACCTCCCGGCTGGCCGGCCACGTGGACGTGCTGGTGTGGGTCGTGGACCCGGAGAAGTACGCGGACGCCGTGCTGCACCGCGAGTTCCTGGCGACCATGGGCTCGCACGCGGCCGTGACCCTCGTGCTGCTCAACCAGGTGGACCGGCTCTCGGTGCGGGACCGGGACGTCGTGCTGGCCTCGCTGCGCCGGATGCTCTCCGGCCACGGCCTCGGCGACGTCCGGGTGCTGCCCGTGTCCGCGCGCACGGGGGAGGGCCTCGAGGAGGTCGGCCGGCAGGTCGCGGCGATCGTCGCCCAGCGCGGCGCGGCCGCCGAGCGCCTGGGCGCGGACGTCGCGGCCCGTGCCGCGGACCTCGCCGCCGCCTCGGGCGAGGGCGAGCCGGCCGGCGTCGGGCCCGGGGACGAGCAGCGGCTCGGGCGCGAGCTGGCCGTGGCCGGCGGCGTGCCGGCCGTCGTCCGGGCGGTCGAGGGCTCGTACCGGCTGCGTTCGGCCAAGCGCACCAGCTGGCCCGTGCTGCGCTGGATGCACTCCTTCCGCGCGGACCCCCTGCGGCGCCTGCACCTGATGCCCGAGAGCGCCGCCCCCCGCCGCGACCGGGACGAGGTCGCCCGCGACCCCGCGCTGCACCGCACCTCCCTGCCCGAGCGCTCGGGCACCCAGCGGGCCGTCGTCGACGGCGCGGTCCGCACGCTGGCCGCCGCGGCCGGCGCGGGAGCCTCCGAGCCGTGGGCCGCCGCCATCCGCCGCGCGGGCCGGGAGCACGCCGAGGAGCTCCCCGGCGCCGTGGACCAGGCGATCGCCGCCACCGACCTCGGGGCCGGTCGGGGCAGCTGGTGGCACCCCGTGCTGGACGTGCTGCAGTGGCTCGCCCTCCTCACCGCCGTCGTCGGCGCCGGCTGGCTGGGCGTCCTCGCCCTGGCGGGGTACCTGCAGTTCCCCCTGCCGCCCGCGCCCACGGTCGAGGGCTTCCCCCTCCCGACGCTGCTGCTCGTCGGCGGCCTCGCGCTCGGCGTGCTGCTGGCCCTGCTGGCGATCCCCCTGACCCGGTGGACCGCCGCGGCGCGGGGACGCCGCGCGCGCCGCCGCCTCGAGGAGGCGACCACCGACGTCGGCCGGCGGCTCGTCGTCGACCCGGTGCGCGCCGAGGTGGACCGCTTCCACGCCTTCCGCGACGCCCTCGCCCGGGCCTCCGGCGTCCCGGTCCGGCGGGGCCGCCGATGACGGTGTGCGACCCCGCGGCCACGGCGGGGGCGACCGTCGGCGACCTCACGGAGGCCGAGCTGCTGGAGGTCGTCCTGACCGGTCTCGCCCCCGCCGTCCGGGACGGCCACTGGCCCGCCGGCACCGTCGCCCCGGGCGACGACGCCGCCCTCGTGCCCGCGCCCCGCGGCGGGACGCTCATCTCCACGGACGCGATGGGGGAGGGCACGGACTTCCTGCACCGCTGGCCCGCCGGTCCCCGCACCCGCGGCCACGACGCCGGCTGGAAGGCCGTCGCCCAGAACCTCTCGGACGTCAACGCGATGGGCGGGACCGCCTCCGCGCTCGTCACCGCCCTCACCCTGCCGCCGACGACGCCGGTCGCCTGGGTGCGGTCGTTCGCCGCGGGCATCGTGGGCGCGGTGCGTCACCTCGGCGCGCCGGACTGCCGGGTGGCCGGGGGCGACCTGGGCACCGGCGGACGGGTCCACGCCGCAGTGACGGTGCTCGGGGACCCGCACCCCGGCGGCGTGCTGCGCCGCGCGCCGGCCGCGGCGGACCGGGACCGCGTGCTCGCCGAGGGCGCCGACCTCGTCCATGCCCAGGCGGTGCCGGACGGTCCCCGGGCCGCCGCGCCTTCGGGGCCGGGGTGGGCCGCCGCCGGGCTCACCCTGCTGCTCACCGACCGCGCGGAGCTGGAGCGATGGGCGGACGCCCTCCCCGCCGCCGACCGGCCGTCACCGCGGGAGCTCGCCCGCGCCGTCCGCGCCCAGCTGCGACCGCGCCCGCCGCTGACCCTCGGGCCCGCCGCGGTGACGGCCGGCCTGCTCACCCTCATGGACGTCTCCGACGGCCTGGGCAAGGACGCGCACCGCATGGCGGCCGCCACCGGCGGGGCCGGACCCGCGCCGGCACCGTGGCTGGACGAGGCCTGGCTGGCGGCGACCGCCGCACCCCTGCGCCGCGTGGCCGCCCTGGCCGGGACCAGTCCGGAGGCGCTCGTGACCGGCGGGGGCGAGGACTACGGCCTCCTGGGGCTGGCGTGGCCCGAGACCGAGCTGCCCCGGGGGTTCACGCGGATCGGCCGGCTCGTGCCGGACGGGGCCCGGCCGCCGACCGGGCACCGGCCCCTGTCCGAGTCCGGCTGGGACCCGTTCGCCGGCTGAGCGCCCGGGCCGGGGTCCGCGGGCGGGTCAGGCCGCGCGGAGGAGTCGCTCCGGGTCGAAGCGGTGGCCGAGGCCGATGACGTCCCACCCGTGCTCGCGCCACGCGGCGACGTCCAGGACGTTGCGCCCGTCGATCAGCAGGCGGGAGGCCACGCGTGCGCCCACGGTGTCCGGATCCATCTCGCGGAACTGGCGCCACTCGGTCAGCAGCAGGGTCAGCTCGGCGCCGTCCACGGCCGCCTCGAGCGAGTCCACGTAGTCGAGCCGCGGGAAGCGGGCGGCCGCGTTGGCATTGCCCTCGGGGTCGTACACCCGGACGTCGGCGCCGGCCGTGTAGAGACGGTTGGCGACGTCGAGGGCGGGGGAGTCCCGGACGTCGTCGGAGTCCGGCTTGAACGTGACGCCCAGCACGGCGATCCGCGTGCCGTTGAGCACCTGCACGCTCGCGGGGGTGGGGGCGGGCCCGGAGGCCTCGGCCCGGCGGATCCGGCCGTCGCGAGCCGCGGAGAGCACCTGCACCGCCAGGTCCACCACGCGGTCACGGCGGCGCAGGTTGATGTCGTCCACCTCCGCCAGAAACCGCATGGTCCGGTCCAGGCCCAGCTCGGAGACGCGCGCCTGGAGCGCGCGGATGTCCTTGGGCAGACAGCCGCCCCCGAACCCCACGCCCGCGTTGAGGAACCGGCGTCCGATCCGCGCGTCGTGGCCGATCGCGTCCGCAAGGGTGCCGATGTCCCCGCCCACGTTCTCGGTGATCTCCGAGAACGCGTTGATGAACGAGATCTTCGTGGCCAGGAAGGCGTTCGCGGCCACCTTCACCAGCTCGGCCGTCTCGAGGTCCGTGCTGATCCACGGGGTGTCGTCCGCGAGCTGCCGCGCGTAGACCCGGCGCAGGATGCCCGCGGCGCGGGGCCCGTGCGTGCCGATGACGAGGCGGTCCGGGGTGAGCGTGTCCCTCACGGCGAAGCCCTCCCGCAGGAACTCGGGGTTCCAGGCGAGCTCGACCTCGCCCGGCAGCCCGGCCTCGGCGCGCACGGTGCGCACGAGCTCGGCCAGGCGGCGCGCGGTGCCCACGGGCACGGTCGACTTGCCGACGATCAGCGCGTCGCGGTCGATCGCCGCAGCGAGGGAGGCGACGGCGGCGTCCACATAGCTCAGGTCCGCCGCGGTCTCGCCCACCTTCTGCGGGGTGCCGACGCCGATGAAGTGGACGTCCGCCCAGCGGGCCGCCTCCGCGACGTCCGTGGTGAAGCGCAGCCGCCCGGAGGCGACGTGGGTGCGCAGCAGCTCGGGCAGGCCGGGTTCGTGGAAGGGCACCTCGCCGCGGGCCAGGCGCTCGATCTTGGCCGGGTCCACGTCCACGCCGAGGACCTCGAAGCCCAGCTCGGCCATGCACGCGGCGTGCGTGGCGCCCAGATAGCCCGTGCCGATCACGGACAGCCGCGGCGCGGCCTCCTGCTCGGCGGGGGCGGCGGGCGCGGTCGTCTCGGTCACGGCGGACTCCTCGGTGGTGCGGGGGCGGCGGTCGGGGACCTGGCTGACGCTAGGCCCCGCGGGTGAACGCGGGAAGAACGGGGTGTCTCGGCGGCGCGTCCCGTCGGTGGCGCGGGCGGGCCTCAGGCCTCGCCGGCGCGGATGAGCTCGGTGAGCCGCGTCGCGGCGGAGACGACGGCGTCCGCGTGCAGCCGGCCCGGCTGTCGGGAGAGCCGCTCGAGGGGGCCGGAGATCGAGACCGCCGCGATGACGCGGCCGCTGGGACCGCGCACCGGCGCCGACACCGAGGCGACCCCGGGCTCGCGCTCGGCCAGGGACTGGGCCCAGCCGCGCCGCCGCACCGCCGCGAGGACGGTGGGTGTGAACACGGCGCCGGCCAGTCCCTCGACGAGCCGCTCGTGGTCCTCCCAGGCCAGGAGCACCTGCGCGGCGGAGCCGGCCTTCATGGACATGCGGGCGCCCACGGGGATGGTGTCGCGCAGGCCCCAGGGCCGTTCCGCGCTGGCCACGCACACGCGGGAGTCCGCCTGCCGACGGAACACCTGGGCGCTCTCTCCCGTGGCGTCGCGCAGCCACAGCAGCACCGGGCCGGAGGCCGTGGTGAGCCGGTCCTCGCCGGCGGCGGAGGCGAGCTCGGCGAGGCGGGTGCCCAGCACGTAGCGGCCCTGCAGGTCCTTGCCCACCATGCGGTGGTGCGTGAGGGCGGCCGCGAGCCGGTGCAGCGTGGGCCGCGCGATCCCGGTGGCGGTGACGAGCTGGGCGAGCGTGGCCGGGCCGGACTCGAGCGCGTCGAGGATCGCCACCGACTTGTCCACCACGCCGACGCCGCTGGGATGCCGGTGGAGCGAGGGGCCGATGAGGTCGTCCTCGGTGGGCGGGCGCACGGGCTCGGTGGTCATGGGGTGATCGTAGTCGTCTCACTGCTCGGACGGACCGGGGGTGTCGGTGTGCGTCGCATGTGACCGGGCCGGCCGGCGCCAGGTCCGGCATGTGAGACGACATCTCACGATGTGGAATATCGCGCCGCGTGGTCGAGAACAGCCCCGCCGCGCCCCACAGTGGTCCGTGAGCACCGGCGCCCCGCGCCGGGCGACGACTGACAGGTGCGTGAGCAGGAAGGTGCGGCACATGACGACGGCGACGACGCGGCCCAGGACGCTGGCCGAGAAGGTCTGGGACGAGCACGTGGTGGTGCGCGGCGAGGGCGAGGGCGCCTCCCGCACCCCCGACCTGCTCTACATCGACCTGCACCTCGTGCACGAGGTGACGAGCCCGCAGGCCTTCGAGGGGCTGCGTCTGGCCGGGCGTCCGGTGCGTCGGCCCGACCTGACCATCGCCACGGAGGACCACAACACCCCGACGCTGGACATCGACCAGCCGATCGCGGATCCCACCTCGCGCACCCAGATCGAGACCCTGCGGGCCAACTGCGCCGAGTTCGGCGTCCGCCTGCACCCGTTGGGCGACGCCGAGCAGGGCATCGTTCACGTCGTCGGCCCCCAGCTGGGCCTGACCCAGCCCGGCCTCACCGTGGTCTGCGGCGACTCCCACACCTCCACCCACGGTGCGTTCGGCGCCCTGGCGTTCGGCATCGGCACCTCCGAGGTCGAGCACGTCCTGGCGACCCAGACCCTGCCGCTGAAGCCCTTCAAGACCATGGCGGTCACCGTGGACGGCACGCTGCGCCCGGGTGTGACGGCCAAGGACATCATCCTCGCGGTCATCGCGAAGATCGGCACGGGCGGGGGCCAGGGCTTCGTGCTCGAGTACCGCGGTGAGGCCATCCGGAACCTCTCCATGGAGGGCCGGATGACCATCTGCAACATGTCCATCGAGGCCGGCGCCCGCGCCGGCATGGTCGCCCCGGACGAGACCACCTTCGCCTACCTGAAGGGACGGCCCCATGCCCCCGAGGGCGCCGACTGGGACGCCGCCGTCGAGCACTGGCGCACCCTCGCCACGGATGAGGGCGCGGAGTTCGACGCCGAGGTGGTCATCGACGCGGACACGCTGGAGCCGTTCGTCACGTGGGGCACCAACCCGGGTCAGGGCGTGAGCCTGAACGACACCGTCCCCGCGCCCGAGGACTTCACCGACCCGGTGGCCCAGGAGGCGGCCCGCAAGGCGCTGTCCTACATGGACCTGGCCCCCGGCACGCCGATGAAGCAGGTCGAGGTCGACACCGTCTTCATGGGCTCGTGCACCAACTCCCGCATCGAGGACCTGCGGGCGTTCGCCGAGGTCGTCCGGGGCCGGCGCAAGGCCGAGGGGCTGCGCGTCATGGTCGTGCCGGGCTCGGCGCGCGTGCGTCTGCAGGCCATGGACGAGGGCCTGGACAGGGTGTTCGAGGACTTCGGGGCCGAGTGGCGGTTCGCCGGCTGCTCCATGTGCCTGGGCATGAACCCGGACCAGCTCGCCCCGGGGGAGCGCTGCGCGTCCACCTCCAACCGCAACTTCGAGGGCCGGCAGGGCAAGGGCGGACGCACCCACCTGGTGTCCCCGGTGGTCGCCGCGGCCACCGCCGTGCTGGGCCGCCTCGCCAGCCCGTCCGACCTGCCCGCCCTCACCCTCCAGGAGGCCTGAGCCATGGAGAAGTTCACCACCCACACCGGCGTCGGCGTGCCGCTGCGCGCCTCGAACGTGGACACGGACCAGATCATCCCGGCCGTGTACCTCAAGCGGATCTCCCGCACGGGCTTCGAGGACGCCCTGTTCGCCGGCTGGCGCCAGGACCCCGACTTCATCCTGAACACCGAGCCGTTCAGCGGGGGCACCGTGCTCGTGGCGGGCTCCGACTTCGGCACCGGCTCCTCGCGCGAACACGCCGTGTGGGCGCTCAAGGACTACGGCTTCCGCGCCGTGATCTCCCCGCGCTTCGCGGACATCTTCCGCGGCAACTCCGCCAAGCAGGGGCTCGTCGCGGCTCAGGTGGAGCAGGAGGACGTCGAGCGCATCTGGAAGGAGCTGGAGAACCGTCCCGGGACCACGGTCACCGTGGACCTCGTCACACGCACCGTCGAGTGCGGGGATGTGACCGCCCCCTTCCAGATCGACGACGACACCCGTCGCCGGCTGCTCGAGGGCCTGGACGACATCGCCGTCACCCTGGGGCACCAGGCCGAGATCGATGCCTATGAGGCGGACCGCCCCGCGTACAAGCCCACCACCCTGCCGGCCCGCACGGCCGGCTGACCGGCCGGCGCCGGGAGCGCACCATTGCCGCGCGTGCCCGGCGACGCCCTATGCTGGGAGTCGATTCCGGGACCGCCCGCCGCACGCGGCGGGCGGTCCCGTTCAGAGACCTCCCCGCTCCGGCGGAGTGGCCGAGACCGTGGCCCTGCGGCCGCGCTGAGGAAGGACGCGCATGGCGAAGCTCTTGACCATCCATGGCGGCAAGCCGCTGACCGGTGAGGTGACCGTGCGCGGCGCCAAGAACCTGGTGCCCAAGGCCATGGTGGCCGCCCTGCTCGGCAACTCGCCGTCCGTGCTCCGGAACATCCCCGAGATCAAGGACGTGGACGTCGTCAGCTCCCTCCTCGAGATCCACGGCGTGTCCGTGGAGTGGGACAAGGAGACCGGGCGGATCACGATGGACCCGGCCGGGGTGAAGTCGGCCCTGACCGCCGAGATCGACGCCCACGCCGGCGACTCGCGCATCCCGATCCTCTTCTGCGGCCCGCTCATGCACGCGATCGGGGAGGCCTTCATCCCCGACCTCGGCGGCTGCAAGATCGGCGACCGCCCGATCGACTACCACCTGGCCGTGCTGCGCAACTTCGGCGCCGTCGTGGACAAGCGCCCGGGCGGCATCTCCATCTCCGCCCCGAAGGGCCTGCACGGCGCCAAGCTCGAGCTGCCGTACCCCTCCGTCGGAGCCACCGAGCAGGTGCTGCTGACCGCCGTGAAGGCCGAGGGCATCACCGAGCTCAAGGGCGCCGCCGTCGAGCCGGAGATCCACGACCTCATCGCCGTCCTGCAGAAGATGGGCGCGATCATCACCGTGCAGACGGACCGCACCATCCGCATCGAGGGCGTGAGCGAGATGCGCGGCTACAACCACATCGCGCTGTCCGACCGCAACGAGTCCGCCTCGTGGGCCTCCGCCGCCCTGGCCACCCGCGGGGACATCTACGTCCGCGGCGCCGAGCAGCGCGACCTGACGGCGTTCCTGAACACCTACCGCAAGATCGGCGGCGAGTTCGACGTCGTCGACGACGGCATCCGGTTCTGGCACGCCGGCGGCGACCTCAATCCGCTCGTGCTCGAGACGGACGTGCACCCCGGCTTCATGACCGACTGGCAGCAGCCCCTCGTGGTGGCGCTGACCCAGGCCAAGGGGGTCTCCATCGTGCACGAGACCGTGTACGAGAACCGCTTCGGCTTCACCGACGCCCTCGTGCGGATGGGCGCCTCCATCCAGCTGCACCGCGAGTGCCTCGGCTCCGTGCCGTGCCGCTTCGGTCAGCGCAACTTCCTGCACTCGGCCGTGATCTCCGGCCCGACGCCGCTGCACGGCGTCGAGTTCGACATCCCGGACCTGCGCGGCGGCTTCTCCCACCTGATCGCCGCCCTCACCGCCGAGGGCACCTCCACGGCGACGGGCCTGGAGATCATCAACCGCGGCTACGAGCACTTCATGGCGAAGCTCGAGGGCCTCGGCGCCGACGTCGAACTGACCGAACGCGACCGGTGAGCGGCGTGGACGCGCAGAGCCCTGCCGCCGCGGGGGGTCGTCCGACGCGTGCCGCGCGGGCCCCCTACGTGATCCCGGGGGTGATCGTGCGACCGGCGATGCGGGCCCTCGTCCGCCAGGTGTGGGAGGGGACCGAGCACCTGCCCGAGACCGGCGCGATCCTCGCCGTCAACCACATCTCGGAGGTGGACCCGCTCTCCGTGGCCCACATGGTCTACAACCAGGGCCTGCTGCCGACCTTCCTCGCCAAGGCCGAGCTCTGGAAGGTGCCCGTGCTCAAGCAGGTCCTCGAGGCCACCCGCATGATCCCGGTCGAGCGCACCCGCGATGGCGGCCGCTCGCTCGCCGCCGCCCGCGAGGCCGTCGCCACGGGCCGGGCGATCATCGTCTACCCGGAGGGCACCGTCACCCGCGATCCCGACGGCTGGCCCATGGCCGGGCGCAACGGGGCCGTGCGCCTCGCCCTGCAGACCGGCGCCCCGCTCATCCCCGTCGGTCAGTGGGGCATCCAGGAGCTGCTGCCGTACGGCGGCCGCTCCCTCCGCGTCCTCCCGCGCAAGACCGCCCGGATCCGGGTCGGCGCGCCCGTCGACCTCGCGGACCTGCGGGACCGCCCCGTGACGGCGGGGACCCTGCGCGAGGGCACCGGCCGCATGATGGGCGCGATCACCGACCTGGTCGCCGAGCTGCGCGGAGAACCGGCCCCGGAGGGCCGCTGGGATCCCACGGCCGGAGCGCGGGTGGCCGGGGCATGAGCGATCCGCGCACCGTCGCCGTCCTCGGGGCCGGCAGCTGGGGGTCGGCCTTCGCCCGCGTCCTGGGCCTGAGCACCAGCCCCGAGCCCGCCCGCGCGTCCGAGATCGTGATGTGGTCCCGGCGGGCCGAGGTCGCCGAGGCCATCACCGAGCGACACGAGAACCCCGAGTACCTGCCCGGCATCACGCTGCCCACCTGCGTGCGCGCCGTCACCGACGCCGCCGAGGCGGTCCGGGGCGCCGGCGTCGTGGTGGTGGCCGTGCCCGCGCAGCACGTGCGCGAGACCCTGCACGCCGTGCGCGCCGACCTGGCCCCGGACGCCGTCGTGGTCTCCCTCGTCAAGGGCCTCGAGCGCGGCACCGACGCGCGGATGTCGCAGGTCTGCGCGGAGGAGCTGGGCCTCAGCCCGGACCGGTTCGCGGTGGTCTCCGGACCCAACCTCGCCCTCGAGATCGCGCGCGGCGAGCCCACCGCCACGGTGGTCGCCTCGGCCTCGCGCGCGACGGCGGAGCGCATCGCCGCCCTCACGGCCGGCCGGACCTTCCGGCCCTACACGAACACGGACGTCGTGGGCGTGGAGATCGGCGGCGTGGTGAAGAACGTCATCGCGCTCGCCGTGGGCATCTGCGACGGGCAGGGACTGGGGGACAACTCCAAGGCCTCCGTCATCACCCGGGGCCTGGCCGAGACCACCCGGCTGGCCGTCGCGCTCGGCGGCGACCCGGCCACCATGGCCGGGCTCGCCGGCCTGGGCGACCTCGTGGCCACGTGCGCCTCGCCCCTCTCCCGCAACCGCACGGCCGGCCGCCACATCGGCACCGGCCTCAGCGCGGAGGAGGCGGTGGCCGCCATGAGCCAGACGGCCGAGGGCATCAAGTCCGTCTCCGCCATCGTGCACGCCGCCCGCGCCCACGGTGTGGAGATGCCCATCAGCGAGCTGATGGACCGGGTGGTCGCCGGGGACGTGGCCGTGGACCGCCTCGCCGAGCTGCTGCTCGCCCGTGACCTGAAGTCGGAAGGACGCACCGCATGACCGCCACCCCCGCCCCGGAGGCCGCCGCCGGCGCGCGTCCCCGCGTGCTCCTGCTCTTCGGCGGGCGCTCGAGCGAGCACCCCATCAGCTGCGTGACCGCGGCGGGCGTGCTGCACGCGGCCGACCGTCAGCGCTGGGACGTCGTGCCGGTGGGTGTGGCCCGCTCCGGCCTGTGGTCGCACGACGAGCTGGACGTGGCCTCGTTCCGCCTGGGCGGCGACGCCCTGCCGGAGGTGCCGGAGCCCGAGGCCCCGGTGAGCCTGCGCGCCCTGCCGGACGGCACCGTCGAGCTGACCGCGGCCGACGGCTCCTCGCTGGGCCCGGTGGACGTCGTGTTCCCGCTGCTGCACGGCCCCTGGGGCGAGGACGGCACTCTCCAGGGCATGTTCGAGTCGCTGGGTCTGCCCTACGTGGGCTGCGGCGTGCTCGCCTCCGCGGTCGGCATGGACAAGCACTTCATGAAGGTCGCCTTCCAGGCCGCCGGCCTCGAGGTCGGCCCGTGGGAGACCATCACCGCCCGCGACTGGGCGCGCGATCCGGAGGCGGCCCTCGCCCGCGCCGGGGCGCTCGCCTACCCGCTGTTCGTCAAGCCCGCCCGCGCCGGCTCGTCCTTCGGCATCACCCGCGTCACCGAGCCCGCGGGTCTGCGCGCCGCCGTCGAGGAGGCCCGTCGCTTCGACCCCAAGGTCGTGGTGGAGGCGGGCATCGTCGGCCGCGAGATCGAGTGCGCCGTCCTCGACGGGCACGGCGCCGCCGCCCCGCGCGCCTCGCTGCCGGGGGAGATCGTCGTGGCCCACGACGAGGGTGAGACGCAGTTCTACGACTTCGAGTCGAAGTACCAGGACACCGGCAGCACCCAGCTGTCCTGCCCGGCCGAGCTGCCGGAGGAGGAGATCGAGCGACTGCGCGCCCTGGCGATCCGCGCCTTCGAGGCCGTGGACGGGTCCGGCCTCGGCCGCTGCGACTTCTTCTTCACCCCGGACGGGCGCTGGGTGGTCAACGAGATCAACACCATGCCGGGCTTCACGCCCATCAGCATGTACCCGGCCATGTGGGAGCGGACGGGCCTGTCCTACGACGATCTGATCTCGGAGCTGCTGGACCTCGCCCTCGAGCGGGGCGTCGGCCTGCACTGACGCGGCCCGCGCCGGTCTCAGCCGACGGGTGTGGCGTCCTGCACGCTGACGCAGCCGCCGCTGGACTCGATCTGCGCGACCGCCGAGGACAGGCCCACCATCACGGTGTCCGAGCTGGCCTGGTCCTTGCCGAACAGCACCTCCACGGCCGGGTCGCGGCCGTAGGTGGTGATCCGCCAGTTCTCGTCCTCGTCCCGGATGACCCAGTCGATCCCGTCCACGGAGATGCAGCGGTCCGTGGTGGGGCCGGGGACCTCGGCGCCGCAGCGCAGGACGACGGCGGCCGGGTCACCCCACACGGCCGTCGCCTGGCTGTCGGTGGGGCGCAGGTCGAGGTCGCCCAGGGCGTCGGGCATGGCCACCATGGCCGGGGCACACGCCGGGTCAGCGGCGTGGGGCGCGGCCTCCACCGTGGCCACCCGTCCGGTGCAGGCCGTGGCGCCGAGGGCGATCGCGGTCAGGAGGGGCACGAGACGACGCAGACGGCGGGATTCCATCCGCCCAGGATACGTGCGGCGCCGGGACCCGCGGGGGCCCGTGCCCTAGCATGGGCGGGACCGTTCCCGTCCCCGCCTCAGGAGCCCACGTGAGCAGCACCGCGGACCCCCGCCCCCGCCCCCCGCAGGAGGACGTCGCCGTCGGGCGGCGCCGTCGTCGTCGCCGCCCGTGGCTGATCGCCCTGGCGGTGGTGCTCGTGGCGCTGCTGGCCGTGGGCATCGCGGCGGCGGTGTACGTCGGCGGGATCGCCCGGATCATCGACCAGGACACCCAGCGCTTCGACGGCGGCGCGTTCCCCGCCGAGTCGGGCCGCCCGGGCGCCGCGGGGGCGTCCGCCCAGCAGCCCACCGCGCCGCCGCCCGGCATGGACGCGGACCAGGCCGCCGAAGGCGCCCAGGGCCCCGTCGCCCCGGACGCGGACGAGAAGGCGGACGAGCAGGCCCTCGACGTGCTGCTCGTCGGCGAGGACGCGGGCGCGGAGGGCCGTGACTCCGCCGGCCGGTCGGACACCCTCATGTGGGTCCACGTGCCCGGGGACCGCAGCGAGATCCAGGTCATGTCCATCATGCGCGACATGTGGGTGCCGATCCCGGGACACGGGGACCACAAGGTCAACGCCGCCTACCAGTACGGCGGCATCCCGCTGACGGTGGCCACCGCGGAGAACATGTTCCAGGCGCGCGTGGACCACGTGGTCGCCGTGGACCTCGCCGGCTTCAAGGGCCTGGTGGACGCCCTGGGCGGCGTCAGCGTGGACAACCCCAGCGCCTTCGTCTCGACCGGCGGCATCGACTTCCCCGCGGGCACCGTGCAGATGGACGGGGACAAGGCCCTGGCCTACGCGCGGGAGCGGTACAACCTGCCGCGCAGCGACTTCGACCGCGTGGAGAACCAGCAGCGCCTGGTCAAGGCCATCGTGGCCGCGTTCCTCTCCCGGGACACCCTCTCGGACCCGAGCCGCGTGCAGGCCGCCGTCGAGGAGTTCGCCCCTTTCCTGACCCTCGACGACGAGCTCGACTCCAGCACCCTCGCGAACCTGGCGTGGTCCCTGCGCGACGCGCGCGACGCCCCGATCGTGACCAGCACGGTGCCGTCCGTGGGCGTGGGCTACACGGACACCGGCGAGGACGTCGTGTGGCCGGACTGGGCGGCGATCGCCCGCCTGGGCGAGGGCATCCGCACCGGCACCCTGGGGGAGGCCGTGGCGCCGTGAGCACGCCGACCCGGCCGTCGCTGGTGCCGCACTGGCTCGCGCTCGCGGAGGAGCTCGTGGGCCGGGCCGCGCCGCGGCTCGACGCCCTGAACCTCTTCCCGGTCCCGGACGCGGACACGGGCACGAACATGCTGGCCACGCTGACGGCGGCCCGCACCGCGGCCGACGCCTGCCCCGCACAGGACGACGCCGGCGCCGTGCTCGCGCACGCGGGCGCGGCCGCGCTGGACTCGGCCCGGGGCAACTCGGGCATGCTGCTGGCGGTCAGCCTGGCGGGGATGGCCGAGCCCCTGCGCGGCCGGGAGCGCGTCGACGCGTTCGCCCTGGCGGCGGCGTTCGGAGCCGCCGACCGGGCCGCCCGGCAGGCCCTGTCGGATCCGCGCGAGGGGACGATCCTCACGGTGCTCTCCGCGGCCGCCCGCAGCCTCGCGCGCTCGTCCACCCAGGCCCCCGACACGCCCGCGGTGGCCGGGGACGCGGACCCGGCCGTGCGGCTGGGCCCGGCCGTGACCGTCATGCTGGCCGACTGCGTGCAGGCCGTGGAGGAGACCGAGTCGTTGCTCGCCCCGCTGACCCGGGCGCACGTCGTGGACGCCGGCGCCGTCGGGCTGCTCTGGGTGTTCGAGGCGCTGCGCGCCGTCGTCACGGGCACGCCCGTGGACGAGGAGCTGGCCACCGCGCTCCACGGCTACGTCGAGGGCGCCCATGCCGCGGAGGGCGAGCCCGCCGCCGCGGCGGAGGAGCCGACCGAGGGGGCCGTCGAGGTGATGGGCACCCTGGCCCTCACCCCGCTCGCCGCGGCCGAGCTGCGCCGACGGCTGACCGACGTGGGGGACGCCGTGATCCTCGCCCCCGTCGGGACCGCCCGTGACGCGCAGGGCCGGGTGCCGTGGCGGGTCCACGTGCACGTGCCCCGCGCCGAGGACGCGATCGGCCCCCTGCGGGCCGCCGGCGACGTGGAGGGCCTGGCCGTCACCGACCTGGCCGAGCCGTCGCACGGCGACGACGCCGCACCGGATGGGTGCCATGGCCGCTGAGGCCCCCGTCACCGACCTGCCCCTGTCCGAGGTGCTGGGCGGGAAGCTGCCCGCCCGCCTCGAGAAGGAGCTCGGGCTGACCACGGTCGGGGACCTGCTGGACCACGTGCCGCGCCGCTGGATCGAGCGCGGCGAGCTCACCCCCATCGCCGCCCTGCCGTACGACGCCGAGGTGACCGTCGTCGCCGTCGTGGAGTCGGTGACCACGCGGCGCATGCACAGCCGGCCCGGGTTCATCGTGGACGTCACCGTCGCGGACCCGTCCGTGGCCGGCGTGCCGGGGGCGAGCCTGTCCATGGCCTTCTTCAACGGCCACGACGCCCGCCGCCGCCTCGCCCCCGGGATGACCGCCATGTTCCAGGGCCGCACGACCGAGTACCGCGGCCGGATCACGCTGAACAACCCGGACTTCGCGCTCCTGGACGACGACGTCGCCCCGGGGGAGGTGGACGTGCGACCGGTCCCGCTCTACCGGGCCACGGGGAAGCTGCCGTCGTGGACGGTCCGCTCCGCCGTCGCCCGGGTGCTCGAGACCGTCGACCTGGGACGGATCCCCGAGCTGCTCACCGAGCGGATCCGCGCGGAGGCCGCCGCGGCGCTCGACCTGGACGCGCCGCTGCCGGGCACCGCCCAGGCGTACCGGGACCTGCACGCCCCTCACGACGTCGCCGCCACCGGCCCGGCGCGGACCGCGCTGGCCCTGCGTGAGGCGCTGCTCGTCCAGGCCGCGCTCGCCTGGCGCCGGGACCGGGAGCGGGCGGTGCCCGCCGTGCCCCGCCCGCCGCGGCCCGGGGGCCTGCTCGAGGCCCTGGACGCCCGCCTGCCGTTCGCGCTGACGCCCGGCCAGGTGGCGGTGGGGGAGCAGCTGTCCGCCGAGCTGGCCCGGGACGCCCCGATGAGCCGGCTGCTGCAGGGGGACGTGGGCGCGGGCAAGACGCTCGTGGCCCTGCGGGCGATGCTGCAGGTCGTGGACGCCGGCGGCCAGGCCGCCCTGGTGGCACCCACCGAGGTGCTCGCCGCGCAGCACCACCGTGCCCTGCTGCGCCTGATGGGCCCCCTCGCCGAGGCCGGCACCCTCGGGGCCGGCGACGGCCCGGCCACAAGGGTCGCGCTGGTCACCGGCTCGCTCAAGACCGCCGCGCGCCGCGAGGCCCTGCTGGCCCTGGCCTCCGGCGAGGCCGGGATCGCCGTGGGGACGCACGCCCTGCTCTCCGAGAAGGTGGGCTTCGCCGAGCTGGCCCTGGCCGTCGTCGACGAGCAGCACCGCTTCGGCGTGGACCAGCGCGAGGCCCTGCGGCGGGCCAACCCCGGCACGCACCTGCTCGTCATGTCCGCCACGCCCATCCCGCGCTCCGTGGCGATGACGGTGTTCGGCGACCTGGACCTGTCGGTGCTCGAGGGGCTGCCGTCCGGGCGTCAGCCGGTCACCACGCACGTGGCGCGGATGGCCCACGGCCCGCGCGTGATCGGCCGGGTGTGGGAGCTGATCGCCGAGCACGTGGCGGCCGGCCACCAGGCGTTCGTGGTGTGCCCGCGCATCGACCCCGACGACGCCGACCCGGGCCACGCCAACGTGGAGGAGATGACACCCCGGCTGCGGGGTCTCCCGGCGCTGGCGGGGCTGCGGATCGACGCCGTGCACGGGCGCATGGACCAGGCCGAGCAGGACGCGGCGATGCAGGCCTTCGCGCGCGGGGAGACGGACGTGCTCGTGGCGACCACCGTCGTCGAGGTGGGCGTGGACGTGCCCAACGCGACGGTCATGGCGATCCTCGACGCCGACGACTTCGGCCTGTCCACCCTGCACCAGCTGCGCGGCCGCGTGGGCCGCGGGCCCGGGGCGGCGGTCTGCCTGCTGGCCACGCGCCTGCCGGACGGGCACCCGTCGCTGCGCCGGCTCGAGGTCCTGGCCCAGGAGCAGGACGGCATGCGCATCGCGCAGGAGGACCTCGCCCAGCGCGGCGTCGGCGACGTGCTCGGCGCCGCCCAGTCCGGGCTGGCCTCGGGGCTGCACCACGTGGACGTCATCGCCGACGCCCCGCTGATCGCCGTGGCCGCCGACGCCGTCGCGCAGGTCATGGCGGCCGGCCCGGGGCTCTCCGCCCACCCGGCGCTCGCCGCCGAGGTGGCCCGCTGGGAGGCCGAGCACCTCACCGCCGCCGACTACCTCGAGAAGGGCTGAGCCATGTCCCGCATCATCGCCGGCGCGGCCGCCGGGCGGCCCCTGACCGCCGTCCCCGGCACCGGCACGCGCCCCACCACGGACCGCATCAAGGAGGCCCTGTTCTCCTGGCTCGAGGCCCGCGACTGGCTGGACGGGACGGCCGTGCTCGACCTCTACGCCGGCTCCGGCGCCCTGGGGTGCGAGGCCGCCAGCCGCGGAGCGGCATCGGTGCTGCTGGTCGAGCGGGACCGGAAGGCCGTGACCGCGTGCCGCGCGAACGCCGCGCTGGTCAACCGGGCGCGCGGGGCCGACGTCGTGCGCGTGCGCGCCGGGAGCGTGGAGCAGGCGCTCGCGGCGGAGGCCGCGCCCGTGGACCTGATCCTGGCCGACCCGCCGTACCCGGTGGCCGGCCCGCCGCTCGAGGCCGTGCTGGAGGCGGCGGCCGGGCGGCTTGCCCCGGGCGGGCTGCTCGTGCTCGAGCGGGCGGCCCGGGACGCGGCGCCGCGCCGGCCGCGCGGCCTCGAGGAGGTCGAGGTGCGCGTCTACGGCGAGACCGCCCTGTACCTCTGGCAGGACGAGCGCTGACCCCGCCCACCCGCTTTCGTTCGGGAAACGGCGGCGTGTCGGCCTGCTTTCGTTCGGGAAACGGCGGCGTCTCGGCCCGTTCTCACCGGGGAGACGGGAGGGCGGAACGGACTGGGCTCAGCACGGAACCGCGAGCACGGCGGCCGCCGTTTCCCGAACGAAAATGCTCCGGGGGCCGCCGTTTCCCGAACGAAAGTGCTCCGGGGGCCGCCGTTTCGTCAACGAAAGCGTCGGGGGTCAGGCCGCGCGCAGCCGCGGGGCCGCCTCGGCCAGGCGGCGCATCGCCTCGTCGATCGCATCCGGGGACTTGCAGAACGCCAGCCGCAGCCACGACCGCAGGTGGCCTCCGTCCGGGCGGCAGAGCGCGCCCACGGGGATGCCCGTGACGCCGGCCTCACGCGTCCACCGCACCGCGGCCTCGGCCGCGTCCGTCACACCCCACGGGGCGAGGTCCACGACGACGAAGTAGCCCGCCGCCGGGACGACCGGGTCCAGGCCCGCCTCCCGCAGGCCCGCCACGAGCCGATCCCGGGCGTCGCGGTACCGCTCGCGCTGGCCGGCGAGGTGCCGCTCGGCGTCGTCGGTGGGCAGGTAGGCGCCCAGCGCGCGCTGGAAGGCGGGGCCGGAGGAGTAGGTGAGGAACTGCTTGACGGCGCGCGCGGCCCCGACGAGCTCGGCCGGGCCGGTCAGCCAGCCGACCTTCCAGCCGGTGACCGCGAACGCCTTGCCCGCGCTGGAGACCGTCAGGGCGATGTCCTCGGCGCCCGCGACCGAGCGCAGGCTGACGTGCTCGCCCTCGTAGACGAGGTGGTCGTAGACCTCGTCCGCGAGGATCAGCACGCCCCGGGACCGGCACAGGGCCACGAGCTCCTCGAGCAGCTCCCGCGGATAGACCGCGCCCGTGGGGTTGTGCGGCGTGTTCACGATGAGCAGGCGCGTGCGGTCGGTGATCGCGTCCGCCACCCGTGCCGGGTCCGGCAGGAAGTCCGGCGCCTCCACCGGCACGCTCACGTGCCGGGCGCCGGCCAGGGCGATCGTGGCGGCGTGCGAGTCGTAGAACGGCTCGACCGTGACGACCTCGTCGCCCGGGCGCACGAACGCCAGGACCGTCGCGGCGATGCCCTCGGTGGCACCCGTGGTGATCATGACCTGCGTGGCGGGGTCCTCCGTCACGCCCCAGTGGCGCCGGCGGTGCTCTGCGACGGCCTGCCGCAGCGCGGGGTCGCCCGTGCCGGGGGCGTACTGGTTGGGGCCCGCCAGCACGGCGTCGGCCGCCAGCCGCAGCAGCGCGTCGGGGCCGTCGGCGTCGGGGAAGCCCTGGCCGAGGTTCACGGCCCCGTGCTCGACGGCGAGGCCCGTCATCGTCTCGAACACGGTGGGCACGGGGCCGGCGTCACCGAGCAGGCCCGCGGCCGCCGCCGTGCGACGCCACGGCGCGTCCACGTCGACGTCGTGCCGTGCCGATCCGGGGGTGGGCTGGGTTCCGTCCATGGCCGCACTGTACCCATCGCCGCGGACCGCACACGGCGGCGCCTGCCGCGTCGGTCACGACCGCGACGCGCCGGAGCCGGACCGGACGGGCGCCCGTCGCCGCTCGGCGCGGCCCCCGCTAGGCTGGCACCCATGCGTCGTGCCGTCTGCCCTGGTTCGTTCGATCCCCTCCACAAGGGGCACGTCGAGGTGATCGCGCGAGCCGCGAACCTCTTCGAGGAGGTGGTGGTCGCCGTGTCCTCCAACCCGGCCAAGACGTACCGCTTCAGCGTGGACGAGCGCATCGCCATGATCGAGGCGACGGTGTCCTCCCTCGCCGGTGTCGCGGTCCGGCCCATGGGCCCGGGCCTGCTGGCCGAGTTCTGCCGGCAGATCGGCGCGGACGCGATCGTCAAGGGGCTGCGCGGCGGCGCCGACCTCGAGTTCGAGGCCCCGATGGCCGCGATGAACCGCCACCTCACCGGGGTCGAGACGGTCTACCTCCCGGCCGACGCCCGGTACACCCACGTGTCCTCCTCGCTCATCAAGGAGGTCCACGGACTCGGCGGCGACGTCGCCGAGTTCGTCCCGGCCGCGGTCCTGCGCGGCCTCGACGGCGGGGCCTGACCCCGCCCGGCCCGCCCGCGGGCCACCCCTCCGCTCGTCCCACCGCATCAACCGCAGGAGAACCGCCGATGACCGTCCCGCCCCCCTCCCGCCCCCGCACCCGCAAGGCCGTCATCCCGGCCGCCGGCCTGGGCACCCGCTTCCTGCCGGCCACCAAGGCCATGCCGAAGGAGATGCTGCCGGTGGTGGACCGGCCGGCCATCGAGTACGTGGTGACGGAGGCCCGGCGTGCGGGCCTGGCGGACGTGCTGATGATCACGGGCCGGAACAAGCGGGCCCTCGAGGACCACTTCGACCGCCATCCCGCGCTGGAGGCCGCGCTGGAGCACAAGGGCGACGCCAAGCGGCTCGCGCAGATCCACGAGTCGGACCTGGTGGGGGACATCCACTACGTCCGTCAGGGCGAGGCCCTCGGGCTCGGCCACGCGGTGAACTGCGCACGCCGCCACGTCGGCGAGGAGCCGTTCGCGGTCCTGCTGGGCGATGACATCATCGGCGACGGCGAGGCGCTGCTCGAGCGCATGATCGACGTGCAGCAGCGCCTCGGCGGCTCTGTGATCGCCCTCATGGAGGTGCCGGAGGAGGCCGTCTCGGCCTACGGCGTGGCCGCGGTGGAGGCCGTGCCGGGGGAGGGCGACGACGTCGTCCGCGTCACCGACCTCGTGGAGAAGCCGGCCCGCGAGGACGCCCCCTCCACCCTCGCGATCATCGGCCGCTACGTGCTGGCCCCGCAGGTGTTCGACGTGCTGGACGAGACCCCGCCCGGCCGCGGCGGGGAGATCCAGCTCACCGACGCGTTGCAGAGGCTGGCCACGGAGGACGGTGAGGGTCGCGGCGTGCACGCCGTCGTCTTCGACGGCCGCCGCTACGACACGGGGGACAAGCTCGGCTACCTCCAGGCGGTCATCGAGTTCGGGGCGCGGCACGAGGACCTCGGGGCCGACCTGCGGGCCTGGCTCCGGGAGTTCACCGCCGGGCTCTGAGCCGGGCCGGCGACGCGCGGGCTGCCGCCGGCTTTGGCCGAGGCGGACCCACCCGGTAGGATGGGCTGTCGGTCCGTCGTGGCTGGACCCGTGTCCAGGCCGCACCGCACCCCTGCAGAGGGCGTGCGGACGGGCCGTGTACCCCCGCCGTCCCACCCGCCGAGAGGAGCGACCATGGACAGCATCCAGCGCCACGGCGCCGACTCGCCGTGGGTGATCCCCGTGCGCGATCTGACGCGCGGGGCCGGAGTCCAGCGCGAGCTGACGGCCGAGTGGCCCGCCCCCGCGGGCGTCTCCACGCCGCTGCTGGGGATCCCCGAGGGGGACCCCGTCGAACTGGACCTGCGTCTGGAGTCGGTGCACGAGGGAGTCCTCGTCACCGGCACCGCGGACGCGACCCTGAAGGGCGAGTGCGGCCGTTGCCTGCGCCCGCTGCACGAGGGGATCACCGTGGACCTGCAGGAGCTGTACCTCACCGGCACGTCCGAGGACGACGCCGGCGAGCAGCCGCTCGTGGTGCGCGAGACCGTGGACCTGGAACCCGTGTTCCGGGACGCCGTGGTCATCGCCCTCCCGTTCCAGCCGCTGTGCCGGCCGGACTGCGAGGGCCTGTGCGCCGACTGCGGCATCCGCCTCGAGGACGCGCCCGAGGGGCACGCCCACGAGCGCGTGGACCCGCGCTGGGCCGCCCTGGCCCACCTCGCGGGCACCTCAGAGACCTCCATCACCGAGACAGAAGAGAGATAGTCGTGGCAGTCCCGAAGCGGAAGATGTCCCGTGCCAACACCCGTGCCCGCCGGTCGCAGTGGAAGGCCACCGCGCCCGCCCTGGTGAAGTCCGTCGAGAACGGTCGTGTCTCGTACCGCCTGCCCCACCAGGCCGAGCTGAAGACCGACGCCGCCGGCACCCCCCTGTTCTTCGAGTACAAGGGCCGCAAGGTCGCCGACGCCTGAGATGGCGTCCCCATCGGCTCGCCGCGGGCCTGAGCCCGCGCCCGAGCCAGAAGAGCTGTTCGAGCGTCTCGGCGTGCACATCACCGCCGAGACGCTCGAACGCGCTCTGACGCACCGCTCGTTCGCCTACGAGCAGGGCGGGCTGCCCACCAACGAGCGCCTCGAGTTCCTCGGGGACTCGGTGCTGGGCTACGTGGTCACCGACCACATCTTTACGGTGTACCCGGACCTGGCCGAGGGCGACCTCGCGCGCCGCCGGGCCGCCGTCGTGTCCACGCGTGCCCTGGCGAAGGTGGCGCGCCGGATCGGCATCGGCCCGTTCGTGCGCCTGGGCACGGGGGAGCGCCGCACCGGCGGGGCGGACAAGGACTCGATCCTCGCCGACACCCTCGAGGCGCTCATCGGCGCGGTCTACGTGGACCACGGGGCTGTGGCCGCGGCCGCACTCGTGCACCGCCACGTGGTGCCGCTGCTGGACGAGCCGGACCTGCTGCGCGAGAGCACCGACTGGAAGACGGTCGTGGCCGAGGCCGCCAGCCGGCACGGTCTCGGCGCCGTCCGCTACGCGATCGAGGGTCAGGGCCCCGCGCACGACCCCCGCTACCGGGCCACCCTCGTCGTCGGCGAGCGCGAGTACGGCTCCGCCGTCGCCAGCTCCAAGAAGCAGGCCGAGCGGGACGCCGCGGCCGCCTCCTGGCCCGCCCTCGAGGCGGATCTGCCGGCCGCGGGGCGCTGAGCCCGTGCCGGAGCTGCCCGAGGCCGAGGTCGTCCGGCGCGGCCTGGCCCGGTGGGCCACGGACGCCGTCGCCGCGGAGCTCGAGGTCCTCGACCCCCGCTCGCTGCGTCGCAGCCCCGGCGGTGCGGACGCCCTCCGGGAGCGGCTGCGCGGCGCCCAGCTGGCCGAGCCGGCTCGCCGCGGCAAGTTCCTCTGGCTGCCCCTGGCCGAGGGCGACGACGCCGTCGTCGTGCACCTGGGGATGAGCGGGCAGATCCTCGTGGACGAACCGGGGGCCGCCGACCAGCGACACCTGCGCCTGCGCCTGCCCGTCACCGCGGCGGACGGCTCCGCCCGCGAGCTGCGGTTCGTGGACCAGCGGATCTTCGGCGGCTGGTGGCTCGACGCGCTGCGGCCCGACGACGCCGCCGGCGGCGAGCGGATCCCCACCACGGCCGCCCACATCGCCCTGGACCCGCTGCACCCCCTGTTCGACCCCGCGGCCGTGCACGCGCGCCTGGCGCGCCGCCGCTCCACCCTCAAGCGCGCGCTGCTGGACCAGTCGCTGGTCTCCGGGATCGGCAACATCTACGCGGACGAGGCCCTGTGGGGCGCCCGCCTGCACCCCGAGCGCCCGACCGAGCGCATGCGCCGGGCGGACACGCTGCGCCTCATGGCGGCCGTCCAGGACGTGATGCGCCGGGCCCTGGAGGTGGGGGGCACGAGCTTCGACGCGCTCTACGTCAACGTGGACGGGCGATCGGGCTACTTCGCCCGCTCGCTGGCGGCCTACGGGCGCACCGGGCAGCCGTGTCGCCGCTGCGCCGCCGAGGGGGTCGACTCCCGCATCGTCCGCGAGCCGTTCATGAACCGTGCGAGCCACCTGTGCCCGCGCTGCCAGCCCAGGCCGCGCCGTCGCCGGGCCGTGGCGGCCGACGCCTGACGAGGCGTCCGTAGACTGGCCTGACCCCCGACCTCGAGCAGGAGACCCGAGTGAGCCATCCCCCGGCCGCGTCCTGGACGCCCGAGCCCCTGCCGCGTCCCGAGTCCCCGCGCGACGACGCCCCGCCGGTCGCGCGGCGCCGCCGGCGCTGGCCGTGGGTCGTCGGCGTGCTCGCCGTCCTGCTCGCGGCGCTGCTCGGCCTGGGCGCCTGGTACACGAGCTCGCTCGGGCGCACCTTCGACGACCACCGGCAGACGGTGGACGTGGGGGCGCTCGAGCAGGCGGCCGGCAACGGCCCGCTGAACGTGCTCGTCCTGGGCTCCGACTCCCGCGAGGGCGAGGGCGAGCAGGACATGGGCCAGCGCTCGGACACCATGATGCTCGTGCACATCCCCGCGGACCGTCGCCAGGTCTACGTCATGTCCGTGCTGCGGGATTCGTGGGTCACCGTGCCCGGCCACGGCGAGGCGAAGATCAACTCGGCCTTCGACACGGGCGGCTACGCCCTCGCCGTGGACACGGTGGAGCTGCTGCTGGGAGTGCCGATCCACCACGTCCTCGAGGTCGACTTCCAGGGCTTCCGGGGCGTGACGAACGCGCTGGGCGGCGTCGAGGTCTGCAACCCTCAGGCCTTCTCCTCCGGTCAGGCCAACCCCTCGTACTACCCGCGCGGACACATCCTGCTGCAGGACACCGCCGCCCTGCGCTACGTGCGCGAACGGCACGCCTTCGACGACGGCGACGTCACCCGCGTGAAGAACCAGCAGCGTTACCTGGCCGGGGCGATGGACCGCTTCCTCAGCCCGCAGATCCTGGGCAATCCCGCCCGCACCACCGAGGTCGTCGCCACGTTCTCCGACCACCTCGGTGTGGACGAGGGGCTCACGTCCGGCGTGATCGCCTCGCTCGCGTGGCAGCTGCGCGACGTCCGCGGCGAGGACGTCGAGATGTTCACGGTGCCGCGCAAGGGCTTCGCGGAGGGCCCGAACGGCGACGCCATCGTCGAGCTCGACGAGGACAAGCTGGCGGACCTGCGGTCCGCCCTCGCCGACGACGACGTCCAGCGCTACGTCGACGAGCACGAGCCCACGAAGGAGAAGAAGGCCCAGGCCGCCGGCGGGCCGGCCCCCGTGCTGACCCTGCTGACCGGCACCACGCCCGCACCCGCCCTCGGGGAGGACCCCTGTGACGACTGAGCCGCGCCGCCCCCGCCTCCTGCTCGTCTCCCACTCCTACCGGCCCGAGCGCACCCCTCCCGCGCGTCGCTGGGGCGCGGTCGTGGCGGCGCTGCGGTCGGCGGGCTGGGACGTCGACGTCGTCGCGCCCGGGGGTGTGCGCCCCTTCGCCGGGCCCGACGGCGAACGTGTCCTGCCCACGCCTCGCCTGCCCCTGGGGGAGGCCGGCCGCAACGGTCGCTTCGCCGAAGCGGTGGTGCACGCGCTGCTCGCCATCCCGCGTGGGATGGGCACCCGACGCCCGGACGTGGTGGTGGCCACCGTGCCCGCCCTGCCCGTGGTGGTGCCCGGCGTCGTGCTCTCCCGCCTCTGGCGCCGTCCCCTCGTGCTGGAGATGCGCGACGCCTGGCCGGATCTCGCCCATGAGGCCGGGGTCCACCAGGGCTTGCTGGGCGCCGCGATGGAGCGTGTCGTGACCGGCGGCCAGCGCGCGGCCCGACTCGTGGTGACCGTCACGGACGGCTTCGCGGAGACGCTGCGCGGGCGCGGGGTGCGGGTGGTCCGCACCCTGGGCAACGGTGTGGACCTGGCTCGCCTGGCGGTGGCGCCGCGGCGCGAGCGGCCCGCCGGTGAGCTCCACGTGCTGTACCTGGGCAACATGGGCGAGAGCCAGGGGCTCGAGCGGCTCGTCGACGCCGCGGCGACGCTGCGGCGCACCCGGCCGGGGGTGCGCGTCCGGCTGGTCGGGGAGGGGACCCGGCGTCCGGCGCTGGAGGCCCGCAACGCCGAGCTCGGCTCGCCGGCCGAGATCCTCGGACCCGTCCACGGCGCGGCCGTGGCCGAGCAGTACGCGTGGGCGGACACGCTGGTGGTGGCCCTGCGTCCCGACTGGCCGAGCTTCCGGCACACCGTGCCCTCCAAGACCTACGAGGTGCTCGCCGTCGGCCGGCACGTCACGGGCCTGGTGACGGGGGAGGCCGCCCGCACCCTCGAGGCGGCCGGCGGCGCCGAGGTCATCGGCCCGGACGTGGACGACCTGGTGCGGCACCTGACGGCGCTCGCGGACGACCCGCACCGCACCGACGTCGGCGCGGGCGGACGCGACTGGGTGCGCCGCCACGCCGACCTGCCGGCCGTGGCCCGCCGCTACGAGCGACTGCTGCGCCGCGTCGCCGGTCGCTGAGCCCGACGTCGGCCCTGGAGCGGAGACGTGCTCGGTCACGGTACTCGCGGCGCCGTGGGTCGAGTCCGGTCCCTATACTCGACAAGGCATTACAGGTGGCCCGACGTGCGTTGCGGTCTTCCTGTGCGACCGTTTCGACGAATGAGGACCACCGCATGACGACGCAGATCAAGGACGTGGCCGTGATCGGCCTGGGCTACATCGGACTGCCGACGGCTGCCATCCTGGCGGAGAACGGCGTGCGCGTGCACGGCGTGGACGTCTCGGACCGCACGGTGGACGCCGTGAATGCGGGCACGGTGCCCTTCGTGGAGCCGGACCTGGCCGGGTTCGTCGCGCGCGGCGTCGAGAAGGGCCTGCTCAGCGCCTCGACGACGACACCGGCGGCGGACGCCTACATCGTCGCCGTGCCGACCCCGTTCAAGGACGGGCACTCCCCGGACCTGGGCTACATCGAGGCCGCCGCCCGTGGCCTGGCCCCGCAGCTGACCGGGGACGAGCTCGTCATCCTCGAGTCCACCTCGCCCCCCGGCGCCACCGAGCACATGGCCGAGGTGATCTTCGCCGAGCGTCCTGAGCTGCGCGAGTCCGAGCTGGACTTCGCCCACTGCCCCGAGCGGGTGCTCCCGGGCCGTGTGATGGTCGAGCTCGTGACCAACGACCGGATCGTCGGCGGCTCGACCCGGCGCGCGGCCGAGCGGGCCCGCGACCTCTACCGCACGTTCTGCGAGGGCGAGATCCTGCTGACGGACACCCGCACCGCGGAGATGGCCAAGCTCGTGGAGAACTCCTTCCGCGACGTCAACATCGCCTTCGCCAACGAGCTGTCCGTGATCTGCGCCGAGCAGGGCATCGACGTGTGGGAGCTCATCGAGCTCGCCAACCACCATCCCCGCGTGAACATCCTGCAGCCGGGCCCCGGCGTGGGCGGCCACTGCATCGCCGTGGACCCGTGGTTCATCGTGGACGCCGCCCCGCAGACCGCCCGGCTGATCCGCGCGGCCCGGGAGATCAACGACGGCAAGCCCCAGTGGGTCATCGATCAGGTCAAGGCTGCGGCCTTCGACGTCCAGCAGGCCACCGGCCGCGCTCCGGTCGTCGCCGCCCTCGGCCTGGCCTTCAAGCCGAACATCGACGACCTGCGTGAATCCCCGGCCCTGAACATCGCGGCCGAGCTGGCGGGCCAGTTCTCCGGGTCCGACGTGCTCGTGGTCGAGCCGCACGTGACGGAGCTGCCGGCCGCGCTGCAGGGCAAGGACAACGTGCGCCTGGTCGCGGCCGACGAGGCCCTGGACGCCGCCGACATCGTGGTGCTGCTGGTGGACCACTCCGCCTTCGCCGACCTCGGCGACCGCGTGGCCGACAAGCGCGTGATCGACACGCGCGGCCAGTGGCGCGCAACGCCGGGGTCCTGATCCGTGGGTTCCGCCTCGGCCGTCCCGTGGCGGTCCAACCTCGGCGTGCTCGCGCAGACCGTGGCCGAGCACGCCGTGGACGACCCGATCCTGCTCACGCTGCAGGGCGCCCGGCGGCTGCCTGAACGTCTGAGGGGCACTGCCGCGCGAGGGCTGACGACGTTGGGGACAGCCGCAGGCGGGGTACCGGCCGCGGTGGGTTTTCACATGTTGGGGGCCGCCGAGGACGCTCAGGAACGACTGGCCGCCGCCGACGGGATCCGCTACGCGCCGGCGCGTGCGGACGTGCTCGTGCACCTGTCCGCGTTCGAGGACGCCGCCGCCGTCCTGGAGGCGGTCCCGCCGGCGTCCCGCGGCGCGGCCTGGCACGCTGCGGCCTCACGTCTGGCCCACCACACCGGTGACCTCGACGCCGCCGTGCGGCACGCCCGTGTCCATCGACGGAACCGGGCCCTGGCGCGCCGCATGGCGGGTGAACGCGAGGCGTTGACGGGCGACTGGCCGACCCTGCCGCGCGAAACCGGGTACACACCGCGCCCGGGGCGGGTGCTCCACGTGCTCACCAACTCCCTGCCCCACACCCGCTCCGGATACGCCCAGCGCAGCCACGCGATCCTTCGGGCCCAGGCCGAGGCAGGTCTGCAGGTCAGTGCCGTGACCCGCCCCGGCTACCCCGTGCAGGTGGGTGTGCCGTGGGCGCGTGCGGTGGACGTGGTGGACGGGATCGAGTACCACCGACTGACGCCGTCGCGCCTGGCCCAAGGCCAGGCCGCGCGGGTGCGTCAGCATGCCGCACTGCTGCTCGAGGTGGTCCGCGCCGAACGCCCGGCGCTGCTGCACACCACGACCCACTACGTGAACGCGATGGCTGTCCGCGCCGTGGCCGAGGCCTGCGGGATCCCCTGGGTGTATGAAGTCCGCGGTCGCCTCGCCGACACGTGGGCCGCGACCCGGGGACCCGCGGCGACAGCCTCCCCCCGGTACGCCGCCTTCACGGCCCGTGAGGCCCAGGCCGCCCGCGCTGCGGACGCGGTCGTCACCCTCGGGGAGGGCATGCGGCAGACGCTCGTCAGCGAGGGCGTCGATCCCGAGCGGATCGTGCTGGCCCCCAACGCGGTGGACGCCCGCTTCGAGGCGCCGCCGCCCTCTCGTGCGAAGGCCCGTCAGCACCTCGGCCTGGATCCGGACGGCCGGTACGTGGGCACAGTCTCCTCGATCGTGGACTACGAGGGGCTAGACCTGCTGGTGCGGGCTGTGGCCCGGCTGGCCCCGGAACACCCCCGCCTCCGTCTGCGCATCGTCGGAGACGGGGTCGCCCTGCCCGGCCTGCGCGTGCTCGCTCACCGCCTGGGGATCGCCGACATCTGTGAGTTCCCCGGGCGGGTGGCCCGCGAGGACGCAGTGTGGCACCATTCGGCCCTGGACGTGTTCTGCGTCCCGCGCCGGGACCTCCCCGTCACCCGCGCCGTCACGCCCATGAAGTCTGTGGAAGCCTCGGCGCTCGGCCGCCCCGTGGTGGCCTCCGATCTGCCCGCACTCGCGGAGCTGGTCGAGGATGGGGTCACCGGCGAGTTGTTCCGTGCCGAGGACCTGGACGCGTTCGTGGCGGCCCTCGGCCGTCTGCTCTCCAGGCCAGAGGAGGCCGAGCGACTCGGCCGAGCGGGACGGGACTGGGCGCTGGCCACTCGCACCTGGTCGAGCAACGTCACCCGCTACCGAGACCTGTACACAGCCCTGGGAGTCACCGATGCCTGAAAAGCCGTTGTCACGCCGGGTCGTCAGCGCCGGTGGCCGCATTCTGCGGGCCACCCGGCGACGCGTCGAACCCAATCTGAGCCCGGAGATGCGCCGTCGCCTGTCCCGCGCGGTTCGTGCGATGCCCGACCCCATGGCCGAGCGGGTCCGAGGTGCCGCCCGCATCACCCCGCGCTCCGCCGCCGTCGGAGGCCGAGGCCGAGGCCGCGGGCGTGGACGCGGACGTCCCGCGCTTGTCATGGATCCTCTCGATCTGCTGGTCGAGGTCCCCGCCGCCGGCGTGCAGATGGCCGGCCGTGCGGCCGCCGCTGTGCGGGACGACGCCGGTGCCGCCGCCCGCCTCGACAGGGCCCTGCACGGGTCCCACCCACCGGTCAGCCGGCCGGCCGGGGGCGGCCGCCGTGTGGCCGTGCTCGCCCGTCCGGAGATCGAGGAGGCCCTGATCGATGCCGGCCATGCCGTCGAGCCCCTCGTGCCCGGCACTGCACGCGCCGTGATGGCGCGTGTCGAGGTCGCGGTCCTGGATCTCGAGGGGTTCACCGGTGTGTGGGGCGGCGCCTTGGATGCCGAGGGCGTGGGTTTGGCCCGTGAGGTCATGACCGCCGTCGAGGAGGGTGCCCGTCGGGGTGTGACGACCTGGCTGGCGGCCGGCACCGGGCGACGCAGCCACCTGGGTGCTCCGGCCCTCTTGGCCCATCCCAACATCGAGGCGCTGGACGTGCTGAACCCCGCGCCGCCGATCCACTACACCCAGGACCCCACAGACGCCCCGCGCGGTGTGGCCGATGTGGTTCTTGGGGTCCTGCATGACGCCGAGCCCCACGTCCGCCCCCTTGCCCGAGAGACCCACGCATGAGCACCGACCACCTGACCGCCGTCTCCGAGACCACGGACCGCCCCCGCGTGCCGGTCGTCCTCTTGTACGGGGACGTGGACCTCAACGTCCTGGACGGATCCGCTGTCTGGCTGGGGTCCATGGCCGAGACGTGGGTGGCCGCCGGCGCCGAGGTCCACGTGCAGCTGAAGGCGCTCGAGCGCCGTGACGTCCTGACGTCGGACCTACGGGCTCTCGCTGGTGTGACGTTGCACGAGGCCGACCCCGAGCCGGGCACGGACCAGATGGACCGCCCCCGTGCCGTCGAGGTGCTGGAGGATCTCGCAGAGCGGCTTCACCCGGACATCGTCATGGTGCGCGGCATCCACCTGTGTGCGGAGGTCGCCCGCCGGGGTGCCTTCCCCGGTCGGCTCTGGTCCTACGTGACCGAGTTCGGCTACCCGTCCAGTGGCGCGGCCCCGGCAAAGCTGGACGTCATCCGCTCGATCGCCGCCGCCAGCCGCGTGATACTCGCCCAGACCGAGGACGCCCGCGCCGTTCTGGAGGCTTACGTTCCCGAGGCCGCGGGCCGCACCCTCGTGCTCACCCCGATGATCCCGGACGCCCTCGTGGCCTCGGCCACCCAAGCACGGGCCCACGGTGAGGCAGCGGCGCACTCCGATGCGGGGCGTCCGCTGGAGCTGGTCTACACGGGCAAGTTCGCCCGGAACTGGCGCACCGACCTGATGCCCGCCCTCGTGTCGGCCCTCGCCGGGCACGGCGTCCCGGCGCGCCTGACGATGGTGGGTGACAAGGTCCATAGGGAGAAGTCGGACCCCACGTTCTTCGGCCGCATGACGGAGCTGATGCAGACCCCGGACCCGGCGGTGACCTGGACCGGTGGCGTTCCCCGCAGTGCAGCCCTCGACCATACCGCCCGGGCGGACATGGCCCTGAGCTGGAGGTCGCCTGCCCTGGACGTGAGCCTCGAGTTGTCCACCAAGGTCCTCGAGTCCTGCGCCCTCGGTGTGCCTCCGGTCCTCAACCGGACCGCGGCGCACGAACGGCTGCTCGGGGTGGACTGGCCCCTGTTCGTGGAGCCGCATACGGACTCCGTCGAAGGCGTCGCGCAGCTGTTGGCCACGGCCCGCCCGCATCTGGGGGCGCTGGCCGAGCGTGCCGTGGCGGCCGCGGCCCCCTATCGGGTCTCCGCCCGGGCCGAGGTGCTGCGTGGGTATGTGGAGCGGGTGGTGCCCGGATTCTCCCCGCAGGCTCTGCCGGCGTTGCGGTCTGCCGAGACGACAGGCAGGAACCCTGCCTCCCCGGGCCGTCCGCTGCGGGTCGTGGTGGCCGGCCACGACCTGAAGTTCGCGGGCGAGCTGCTGGACATGCTGCGCACCCATCCCGGGGTCGAACTGCGGATCGATAGGTGGGCGGGCCTGCACCGGCACGATGCGTCCGTCTCCCGCGAGCACGTTGAGTGGGCGGACGTGGTGCTGTGCGAATGGGCGGGGCCCAATGCGGTGTGGTACGCCCGCCACAAGCGCCCCGGTCAGAAGCTCGTCGTCCGACTCCACATGTTCGAGCTGCGCGGTGCGTGGCTGAGTGACCTCGACCTGGATGCGGTGGACACACTCATCACCGTCTCGGACCATTACCGGGATCTCACGGTGGAGGCACTCGGTGCGGACCCGGGGCGCGTGCGGGTCATCCCCAACGCAGTGTCCGTGGCGGACCTGGCCCGGGAACCCGTGGCAGGCGCCGAGTTCCGCCTGGGGCTGGTCGGCATCGTTCCGCTGCGCAAGCGCCTGGATCGCGCCCTGGACCTGCTGCGCGTGCTGCGCGCCGCAGACGACCGGTTCACCCTGCACGTGCGTGGCCGCATGCCGTGGGAGTACCGCCACGAGTGGCAGGATCCCCTCCAGCGGGAGGGGTACCTGGATCTCTTCGCGAAGTTGGGCGGGGATCCGCTGCACCGGGCGGTGGCGTTCGAACCGTTCGGCGCGGACATGGGCACGTGGTTGCGGCGCATGGGATGGGTGCTCTCACCCAGCTCGGTGGAGAGCTTCCACCTCGCGCCCGCCGAGGGGATGGCGGCCGGATCGCTCCCGGTGATCTGGGACCGCCCGGGTGCGGACGGCGTCTTCGGCGCCGACCTCGTCCACGCGGACACTGAGGCCGCCGCCCGCTGGATCCTGGAGCTCACACAGGACGAGGCACGACGGCAGGAGTGGTCCGCGCACATGCGGGAACGCGTGCTCGCGTTCGACGAGCGCACCGTGGCCCGTGCCTGGGCGGAGGCCCTGGGCCTGGACTGAGGGTCAGGGCCGGCGCGGGGCGCGCGTGCCGAGCACGACGTCGGCCAGGGCGGGCAGGACGAGCTCGGCGGCGTAGGTCCGGGCCACGAACTCCCGGGCCCGGGCGGCGGCATCTGCCCAGGCCTCGGGGTCGGCGGTGGCCGCCCGCACGGAGGCGGCCAGCGCCGCCGTGTCCGGGGCGAGCCAGTCGGCCGGGTAGAGCAGGTCTGCGCCGGCCCAGGCCAGTGAGCGCGGCAGCCGGCCGTGGGCGGCGCCGTCGGGCAGGGTGAAGTGGAAGGACTCGAAGGCCGAGGTGGAGAGCACGGTGCCCACCGAGGCGTACCAGGCGGACATGTCCGGGCCGTGCGGGTCCCAGGTGACCGCGCCGGTCAGCGCCGGGTCCTGGGTCAGCCGCCGCCGCTGGGCGGCGAAGTACGCCTGCGCCGCGGGACGACTGCGGACCCAGGCGACCTCTTCGGGCCTGTGCCCGCGGATGCGCAGCCGGAACCGCCGGTCCTCGGCCCGCAGCAGGGCGAGCACGTCCAGGGCCCGGTCCAGTCCCTTGCGTTCGGGCAGCACGCCCACCAGGCCCAGGGTGAAGCGCTGTGCCGGGTCTGCGGGATGCGCGGAGGCCCAGTCCGGGTCCGGGAGTCGGACTGCGTTCGGGATCCACCGGGTACGGCCTGGGTCCAGGTGCGCATCGCGGATCACCTGCGCCCGCACATGCTCGGCGACGAACACCCAGGTGTCCACGGCCTCCTGGCGCACCCGCTCGGGGAACTCCGTGGCGGCCTCCTGCAGGTGCGTGCGTGCCGTCAGGCGGACCCCCGGGGGCAGCCGGCGCGAATACCACACCAGATTCCCCAGGGACCACTCACAGTGCACGACATCCGCCCACGCCACCAGCGACCGGCTCGCCTCGGCGTCGTGGCGGGCATGTCCGGTCCAGGAATCGACCCGGACCTCGTGGCCGCGGGCCCGCAGCTCGGTGATCAGCCCGTCCGCGAACTTGAGGTCATGGCCGGCGACGACGACGCGCCGCGGCTCCCGAACCACGTGCACGGTGGGGCCTGGCGGGTCCTCCCGCCAGGCGCCCGGCCCTGAGCCCTGCCGGTGGCTGCGCGTCAGCTCCAGACGGGCTGCCCGACCACGGCCGGCAAGATCGGCCACGGTGGCCGCGGCGTCCTCGGGGCCCACGACCGCGCGGCCAGCCGCGGCAGCCGCGCGGGACAGGGCCGGGTCGCAGTGTTCTGGCTCGGGCACCAGGACCGCGTCCACGAGGTTCAGGGCGGCCTGCAGCCGGCCGGCTTCGGGGGAGCCCCCCGCCGTCAGGGACCCCGTGATGACCAGCACTCCGGGGAGCCGGCGGCCTGCTGTGCGGCGCAGCGCACGAATGAGGGCGTGCTGGCGGCCGGGTGCGGCGAGCGCCACGGAGTGGGGGAACGACCCGCTCGGCAGGCGGGTCCGCGAAGCCACCATCGCGGCCGCGTCCTCAAGCGGCCAGGATCCCGCCGCCACGTCGCCCACCGGCACCAGGAGCACGCCCGGGGCGTCCGCCCGCCGGGGGCCGAGCGGGTTCCAGGCGTCCAGGCCGGGACGGGGGCGGCCCGTCAGCGCCCGCACCAGGGCGGCGGGGGCCGGCAGCGGCACGCTCCTCCCGGGTGGTGCTTCCGGAACTGTCCCGTGCCCGGCGGCAGCCCACACGACCGCCGGAAGGGTGAGGCCCCCGACGGCGCCGCGTCCCCAGCGCGCCACGTGCCGACCCGCGGCCCCGGCGCGCTGCGCTGCGCGGCGACCGAGGACGTCGGCCCGGGCCCACCAGCGGCGGGCGCCAGGCCCGAGACGGGTCACCGCGCGGCCGAACGGGGTCACAGCTGCGTCGTGCCCGTCGGAGCAGTGCCACCGGCCCAGGCGACCCGGCACCGCACCAATTCTGCCTGTTTCTCGGCGAGCAGCTCGCGGCCCTCGTCCTCGCGGCCGTCGGACATCCGACGCGTGTACCGCTTGTAGGTCCTGGCGACCCTGCCGGGGTCTCCGTCCATCGTGAGCACGCCCCGCTCGAGCCAGATGGCCCGTGAGCACATCTCTTGGATCGTGCTGAGGGAGTGGCTCACCAGGAACACACAGCCGGCCTGCTGCCGCAGCTCGTCGAGCCGGGCACGCGTGCGAGCCCGGAACTGCGCATCACCCGTGTTCAGGGCCTCATCGATCACCAGGATGTCGGGGTCCACGGACGTGGCGATGGCGAACTGGAGACGGGAGGCCATGCCCGAGGAATAAGCCTTCAAGGGCATCTGGAGGGCCTTGTCGTCCAGTCCGGAGAGGGCGGCGACGGCGTCTCGCTTCTCCCGGGCCTGTCGCCGGCTCATGCCCATGGCGAGGCAGCCGAGCATGATGTTGTCCTCCCCGGACACCTGCCGCACCAGGGCGGCGTTGACGCCGAGCATCACGGGCGTGCTCGTGGCGTACACCCGGCCGGTGGTGGGCTGCAGCTGACCGGTGACCAGCTTCATCAGCGTGGACTTGCCGGAGCCGTTCGTGCCGATCACGCCGACTGACTCGCCTCGCTCCACGGCGAAGGACAACGGCTTGAGCGCCTCCACCACCGTGGTCTTCACACCGCTGCCGGTGCGTCGACGACCCTGGACGGCGTCGGCCGAGCGGACGGTGTAGGTCATGGATGCCTCGTCCACCACCACGGCGGGATCCGCCACCTCGATAGTGCCCACGTCGTCAGGATGCCCGGTCATCGTTCGTCTCCATAGGACTCCTCGGCGTCCCAGAACACCACCGTGCCCACCACCAGGAGGAGGGCGGTCCAGGCGAGCAGGACGATCCACCGCATCGGGTCGGCATTGGCGCCGTAGAGCAGCGACTGGCGGGCGATGTCCAGCACGCAGTACATCGGGTTCAGGTGCATGGCGGTCACCAGCGCCGGCACGTGTTCGAACCGCTGCACACTGAAGAACACGGCGGAGAGGTACAGCCAGATGCGGGTGCCGAAGGTGATCAGGTTGGCCACGTCAGCCCACCGGGCCACGACGCGGGCCAGCAGCAGGGAGAGCCCCAGATTGAACAGGGTCTGCAGAGCGAGCAACGGCACGAGCAGCAGCCACCGCCAGGTGATGTGCTCGAACGGGGGGATGACCAGGATGAGGACGATCATCACGGCCAGGGTCGGCAGGAAGAGCAGCAGCTCGCGCAGGTTGGAAGCGATCGGCAGCGTGGCTCGGGGGAAGCGGAATGCCCGCACGATGGACAGGTTCGAGGAGATGGACCGTGATCCGTTGGCGATCGCCTGGGACGTGTACCGGAAGAGGAACACGCCGACGATCAGGTATGCGATGAAGTTCTCGATGCCCCGGCCGGTCTGCAGCAGGACCCCGAAGACCAGGAAGTAGGCGGCGCCGTCCAGGATGGGGTTCAGGATCATCCAGATGCGGCCGAGGGCGTTGGTAGACGCGGCGCCGGCGATGCGCGAGCGCGAGTCGAACACGATGAAGGAGCGGTAGCTCCACAGCGAGGCGATGTAGCGTCCCAGTCGCGGCCGAGCGCCCACGCGCCCCAGATCGGAGCCGTCCACGTGCAGGGTCGCCGCGGCATGTGCTCCGCGCTGCTCGGCCTCGATGGAGTCGACCATGCGGATCCACCCTCTCTCCATGGGTCAGGGGAACATCGGCGGCCGGGTTGGTCGCGCCCCGGGAGTCTAGCAAGCCGACCGGGCGGGGGCGGCGGGTTCGGAGCGAGTGGGCTGTGCGCCTGCGCTCTGCGTAAAGTGAAGAGGAGCCGGGGTCGACGCCCGGCCGGAGCCGCGCCCCGGTTCGGACGCGGACCAGGATGCCGAGAATCCAGGAGAGCCCGTGCCCAAGGTCATGCCCATCTACGGAACCCGCCCGGAGGCCATCAAGGTGGCCCCCATCGTCAAGGCGCTGCAGGCCGACGAGCGGTTCGAGTGCGTGGTGACCGTCACGGGGCAGCACCGCGAGATGCTGGACCAGGTCAACGAGCTGTTCGGCATCGTCCCGGACCACGACCTGAACATCATCCAGCCCCGCCAGACCCTCAACGGCGTGTTCGCCCGCACCCTCGACGGGCTCGACGCCGTCCTCGAGCAGGAGCGACCGGACGCCGTCGTCGTCCAGGGCGACACCACGACCTCGACGGCGGGCGCCGTCGCCGCCTTCAACCGCGGCATCCCCGTGGTCCACGCCGAGGCGGGCCTGCGCAGCTTCGACATCCTCTCCCCGTTCCCGGAGGAGGCCAACCGTAAGATCACCAGCCAGATCGCGGCGCTGCACCTGCCCCCGACCACCGTGAGCCGGGACAACCTGCTGCGTGAGGCCGTGGCCGCGGAGGACGTCTACGTCACGGGCAACACCGTGATCGACGCGCTGCTGGAGGCCGTCAGCCACCAGGTGCCGTTCGAGGACGAGCGTCTGGCCGAGCTGGAGGCGTCCGGCCGTCGCGTCGTCCTGGTGACGACCCACCGGCGCGAGAACCAGGGCGACGCGATGCGCGGCGTCGGGCGCGCCCTGGCCCGCCTGGCCGCGGACCACCCGGAGGTCACCTTCGTGCTGCCGGCGCATCGCAACCCGGTGGTGCGCGAGGCGATCCTGCCGGAGATCGAGGGCCGCGAGAACGTGCTCGTGACCGAGCCCCTGGCCTACGGCGAATTCACCCACCTGCTGTCCGTGGCCACCGTCGTGCTGACGGACTCCGGCGGCGTCCAGGAGGAGGCCCCGTCCCTGGGCAAGCCCGTCCTCGTGATGCGCGAGAACACCGAGCGTCCCGAGGCCGTGACCGCCGGCACCGTGCGTCTGATCGGCACCGACGAGGAGGTCGTGGTCACCGAGGTCACCCGCCTGCTGACGGATGAGGCCGCGTACACCGCGATGTCCCAGGCCGTGAACCCCTACGGCGACGGCCGCGCGGCGGAGCGCACGGTCTCGGCGATCGCCGAGCTGCTCGGCGTGGGCGAGCGGCTGCCGGCCTTCGACGGGGGGATCCGGCGTGACCGAGTTCCTCCTCGCCGTCCCGCGTCGGCCCCGCCGGGGTCTCACCCTCGACCTCACCCGGAGCCGCCTGCGCGCGGTCGCTGACGGTTACGCACCGTTCGTGGGCCCGGTCTACGACCAGGAGCCTGTGATCGTGGAGCCCTCCGTCACGACCGTCGCCCTCGTGTTCCAGCGCACTGGTGGCCCCGCGCTTGCCGCTGCCGAGGCGGACCGGTGGGCCGTCACCGGCGGCCATCCCGTGTGGGATGAGCTGATCCGGAATGTCCGCCGGGTGGGCTCCCGTCTCGGGTACGACCGCCCGGTATGGGGTCAGTACGCGGCCGTGATGGTGGAACGCCACGTGGACCGGGTGACCGCGTGGGCCACCGTGCCCGCTTTCGACGGTCTCTACTGGGCGCAGGACTCGGAGCACGTGTACGTCTCCAACCGGCCGTTGCTGCCGGCCCTGGCGCTGGCCGGTGGCCGCCGGGCGGGGGTGCGGCGCGACGAGCGATACCTCGCCCACTACCTCTATTCCGGGTACAGCCTCGAGGAGGTCAGTCCGTTCGAGGGGGTGAGCCGCCTGCCCGTCGATCGGTCGTTGGAGATCGTCCAAGGCCGGGCCCGGCTGGGTGACGTCCCGCCGGGGCTCCGATCGACGCTGACCGAGGACCATACTCCGGAGGAGGGCGCCGAGGCGGCGGCCGAAGCGATGCTGGGGGCGATGGATCGGGTGGAGGCCGTACTCGACGGTCGGCCGGTGCAGCTGCGACTGTCCGGGGGCAAGGACTCTCGCACCCTGTTGGCGCTGCTCAAGGGCAGAGACATGGAGGTTCATGCCGTCACCTTCGGCGAGGAGCACGAGCCGGATCCGCTCGTCGCTCGCATGATGACGGACCGTTTGGGGATGCCCCTGACGGTCACCCAGCCCACCCCCGTTGACGCGGCCGGCGAACGGGAGCGGATCCTGACCACCCTGTTCCAGGCGGGTGGCCAGCCACTGTCAGAGGCCCACACCACTCGCTATGTGGGATCGAACCCGCGCACCCCGGGGGAGGGCATCATGTTGGGGCAGTGGCCGCTCCTCAAGGGCGGCATGGCCCAGAGGCTTCGCTACACCACGGCCGATGCCCTGCGCCGGGTGCGCGCGCGGTCCAACCCCGACCTGCTGGTGGAGTCGCGCAGACGACCTCTCGAGGAGGCGTTGACGCGCTGGTTCCACGAGGTGCCGGCCCAGGACCGGGCAGAGAAGTTGTATCTCTACGCCCGGCAGTTCCGCTCAGGAGCGTACCTGCACGCCCACATCGCCCACTACGGCCGGGACGCGACGATCGCTTACCCGCTCGGTGACGCCGAGGTGACAGCCGTGGCTGACGCGCTGACCATGGGGGAAAAGGTGTCCCACCGAGCTCTCTTCGGTGCTCTGGCGCGGATCTGGCCTGAGGTGATGGCCGTGCCGCTGGGCAACAATTCCTGGGGCTTCGAGCAGAAGGGCCCGGATCCCGCATGGTCGGGACCCTTCTACGCCGAGCGGACCGCTCCGCTGCCGGATCGCGAGCCGGCCCCACGGACCGGACCGGCACGAATTGGTGAGTACTCATCCCGCACTCTGGTGGAGCTCAGCCGGATCCTTGCAGAGAGCCCGAACCAGGAGGTCCTGCAGGACCACCTGCCGGAACCATTGCTCTTCGCAGTGGCTGCCACGGCCCTTTCGGGATCCGTCTCCCTGCCGGACGGCATGGATCGGCGGCGCTATGCCAAGAACGTGTGGCGTGTGGCTGTGGCTGACCTCTGGTATGGCTGGGACTGGATGCCGGCCTGACCCGTCGACGCCACGAGGCCGCCGTCCCCGCGCGGACGGCGGCCTCGTGCGTGCCCCGACCTCACCCGTCCTCGCGCGGGGTCACCCGGGCGTCCTCCGGGCGGACCAGCGGCAGGGACCCGGTGCGGGGCCCACCGGGCACGATCGGCAGATTGGTCTCCGGAGCACGCCACCACGCGAGCGCGCCGAGCAGGATGACGCCGCCGGTGAGCGCGAACGCCCATCCGTAGCCGGCGGTGTCCACCACGAGCCCGGCCAGCAGCGGACCGGAGATGGCGCCCAGGTCGGCGGACATCTGGGCGGTGGACATCACAGCGCCGGAGCGCCGCCCCTGGCCGACGACGTCGCCGATGGCCGCCTGCTGCGGGGCGTTGAGGGTGCCCGTGCCGGCGCCGGCCAGCAGGCACGCGAGCAGGAAGAGCGCGGGCGAGCTCATCCAGCCGATCACCCCGGTGGTGACGGCCATGACGAGCAGGCCCGCGAGGATCAGCGGACGGCGTCCATGCCGGTCGGACAGCCGCGAGCTGAACGTCACGGCGGTGACGTTGCCGAGCGCGAACACGGACAGGGCCAGGCCCGCCATGAGCGCGCCGTCCACCTCCCAGCCCAGCAGCGCCGTGCCGGCGAAGGCGGTGGCCGCGAACAGGGGCATCACCGAGTTCCGCACCCCGAACGTCGCCCAGCCGTTGGCGAAGAAGGAGACCAGCGCGGCCCGGTAGGACGGGTTGGCCAGGGCCTCCCGGATCGGCATGGCGGGGCGGACGTCGCGGACGGCGCGGTCCGCGAGCCGGGTGTCCTTGAGCAGGAAGAAGACGAGGGCCGCCGCCACCACCAGGGAGCTGCCGTAGATGAGGAACGGGGCCCGGTACCCGAACACGGACAGGGCGGAGCCCACGATCGGACCCACGATGTTGCCGATCAGGAACGCGGACGCGTAGGCGCCCGAGATCCGGCCGCGCATCGTGGGCGGGGACTTGCGGGCCAGGAACGCCATCGCGGACACGGTGAAGAGGGTGGAGCCGACGCCGCCGAGCGCCCGGAAGAGGAGCAGCTGCGGGAAGGTCTGCGCGAAGGCGACCAGGAACATGGACGCGGCCACGATCAGCACGCCCGTCATGTACACGGGCGTCTCGCCGAGCCGGTTCGTCAGCTTGCCGGAGACCGGGGCGAACAGGAGGCGGGTCAGCCCGAACACGGACACGACGGCGGCCACCCCGACGGCGGACGCGTCGAACGTCGCCGCGTACTGCGGCAGCAGCGGGGCGATGATGCCGAAGCCGATCGCGATGATGAACGCGGCGGCGACGAGGACCTTGATCTCACGGGGCAGAGGGACCCGCGAGGAGCGGGCGGACGACGACGGCATGACCGCCATCTTCGCACGGCGCCGGGTGTGCGGCCCGGGGCGGGCGACGGCCCGTGTGACAGACTGGGCCCGTGGAAATCGTGCTCATAGTCTCAGTCGTGGCCGCCCTGCTGCTGGGCGGCGTGCTCGTCGGCCTGCTGGACCGGCGCCCCGCCCCGCCGAAGGGCTCGTACCAGGGGGTGCGGGACGCGGACGACCCGCGCCCGAGTCCGCGGCACGCGGCCCCGTCGGGCTCCACCGCCGTCCTGGAGCGCCCCGAGGTCGACGAGGCGCCGCCCGTCGTCGCCGAGCCGGAGACCGCCGTCGTCGAGGAGGTGGAGACCGCCCCGGCGAAGCCCGAGTACGAGCGGCCCGAGGCCGCCGGCTCGCGCCTGGCCCGCCTGCGGGCCCGCCTGCTCAAGTCCAACAACGTCTTCGGCAAGGGCCTGCTGGCGCTGCTGTCCCAGGACCGCATCGACGACGACGTGTGGGACGAGATCGAGGAGACGCTGCTGATGGCGGACCTCGGCACCGAGCCCACCCTGGAGCTCGTCGACCGCCTCAAGGCCCGTGTCACGGTCGAGGGCACGCGGGACCCGGAGCAGGTGCGCACCCTGCTGCGCGAGGAGCTCGTGGCGATGGTGGACCCCTCGATGGACCGCCGTCTCGCCGCGACCCGCAAGGGCGACCGCCCCGCCGTGACCATGGTCGTGGGCGTCAACGGCGTCGGCAAGACCACCACCGTGGGCAAGCTCGCCCGTGTGCTCGTGGCGGAGGACCGCACCGTCGTGCTCGGCGCCGCGGACACCTTCCGCGCCGCCGCCGCCGAGCAGCTCGCCACGTGGGGTGCCCGCGTGGGCGTCGAGACCGTCCGCTCCGAGAAGGAGGGCGCCGACCCGGCGTCCGTCGCCTTCGAGGCCGTGGAGCGCGGCATCGCCGAGGGCGTCGACGTCGTGCTCGTGGACACCGCGGGCCGTCTGCAGAACAAGGCCAACCTCATGGACGAGCTCGGCAAGATCAAGCGCGTCATCGAGAAGCAGGCCGAGGTGGACGAGGTCCTGCTCGTCCTCGACGCCACCACCGGCCAGAACGGCTTGACCCAGGCGAAGGTGTTCGCCGAGGTCGTGGACGTCACCGGCATCGTGCTGACCAAGCTGGACGGCACCGCCAAGGGCGGCATCGTGATCGCCATCCAGCGCCAGCTCGGCGTGCCCGTCAAGCTGATCGGCCTCGGCGAGGGCCCCGATGACCTCGCGCCGTTCACCGCCGAGGGCTTCGTGGACGCGCTGCTGGCCGACTGACGTCCCGCACCCCGGTCCTGGGCCCCTACCGACGTCGTCGGGAGGGGCCCTTCCCTGTCACGGAGACGTCATCGACGTGTGGCGTGGCCCACTCCTCCGGTATCTTCCTTGCATCGGCCCCGATCGGGGCCGGGCAGCGACGCCGCGGGACGGGCGTGCGCCCCCGGCTCGCGGCCCGGACCGAAGGAGACCCCCATGGAGGAGTCGAACGTCCTGGACGCAGGGACAGTGTGGATGGTGACGAGCGCGGCGATGGTCCTGCTCATGACACCCGGGCTGGCCATCTTCTACGGCGGCATGACCCGCGCGAAGTCCTCGCTCAACATGATCATGATGTCCTTCGTCTCGATGGGCCTCGTCGGAGTCGTCTGGGTCCTGTGGGTCCACGGGATGACCGGCGGCGACGGGTGGGCCGGGGTGGTGGGGAACCCCGCCGGTGACCTCGGGTTGACCGGCACGATGGCCGAGGGCGGGCTCGTCGCCGCGGCCTACGGCGCCACCTTCGCGATCATCGCGGTCGCCCTCATCTCCGGCGCGGTGGCCGACCGCTTCAAGTTCGTCACGTGGTGCGTCTTCGTGCCCGTCTGGACCACCGTCGTCTACGCGCCGCTGGCCTACATGGTGTGGGGCGGCGGGCTCCTCTCCGCGGACGGCGCCATCGGCGCCCGCCTGGGGGAGGCCCTCGACTTCGCCGGCGGGCTCGTGGTGCACATCAGCGCCGGCGTGGCCGCCCTCGTGCTCGCGCTGCTGCTGGGCAAGCGCCACGGCTTCGGCGTGGACCCCGGCCACCGGCCGCACAACGTCCCGTTCACCATGCTCGGCGCGGCCCTGCTGTGGTTCGGCTGGTTCGGGTTCAACGGGGGCGCGGCGGGCGGCGTCGACGAGCTCGGACTGATCTGGGTGGACACCCTCGCCGCCGGCGCCGCCGGCATGCTCGGCTGGGTGTTCGTGGAGTGGCTGCGCCGCGGCCGGCCGACCTCGATCGGCACCGCGTCCGGGATCGTCTCGGGACTGGTCGCCATCACGCCCGCGTGCGCCTATGTGAGCCCCCTGGGGGCCGTGGTGATCGGCCTGGTCTCCGGTGCGGCCAGCGCGCTCGCGGTCAACCTCAAGTACCGCCTCGGCTTCGACGATTCGCTCGACGTCGTCGGCGTGCACCTCACCTCCGGCATCCTGGGCACCGTGCTGATCGGCTTCTTCGCCCTGCCGGACGAGGGCCGGGCGGGCCTGTTCTACGGCGGAGACGCCGGTCTCCTGGTGGCCCAGACGGTGGCCGTGCTCGTCGCCGTGGTCTTCACCGCCGTGGTGACCACGGTCATCGCCCTGGTCCTGCGCGGGACCATGGGCCTGCGGGTGAGCAAGGAGGACGAGGAGCGGGGCGTCGATCTGACCCTGCACGACGAGTCGGCCTACGACGTCGGCTTCGGCGGGGTGCCCGTCCCCGCGGAGGCGCGGTGAGCCGCCGCGGACGGGTGAGGCCGGTCGGTTGCTAGGCTTGGCGGGCGCCGCGGTGGATGCCGCGGCGCCCGCGACCGACCGCGTCCGGATCAGTCGACCCCGCTTCGAAGGATCACACCCGCCGTGTTCAACTCCCTGTCCGACCGCCTCACAGCCACCTTCCGCAGCCTCAAGGGCAAGGGGCGGCTGAGCGAGGCGGACATCGACGCCACCGCACGCGAGATCCGCCGCGCCCTCCTGGACGCCGACGTCGCCGTGCCCGTGGTCCGCCAGTTCATCGCGCAGATCAAGGAGCGCGCCCTCGGAGCCGAGGTGGCCCAGGCCCTGAACCCGGGCCAGCAGGTCGTGAAGATCGTCAACGAGGAGCTCGTGGGCATCCTCGGCGGCGAGACCCGGCGCATCCAGCACGCCAAGACGGGCACCACCGTCATCATGCTCGTGGGCCTGCAGGGCGCCGGCAAGACGACCCTCGCCGGCAAGCTCGCCCACCTGCTCAAGTCCCAGGGCCACACCCCGCTGCTCGTGGCCTGCGACCTCCAGCGCCCGAACGCCGTGAAGCAGCTGCAGGTCGGCGGCGAGCGCGCCGGCGTCCCGGTCTACGCGCCGCACCCCGGCGTCTCCTCCGAGTTCGAGGCCGCCACCGGCGACCCGGTGCAGGTGGCCCGCGACGGCGTCGCCGAGGCCAACACGAAGTACCACGACGTGGTCATCATCGACACCGCCGGCCGCCTCGGCGTGGACGCCGAGCTCATGCAGCAGGCCGCGGACATCCGCGCCGCCGTGGACCCGGACGAGGTGCTCTTCGTCATCGACGCGATGATCGGCCAGGACGCCGTGGCCACGGCCCAGGCGTTCAACGAGGGCGTCGGCTTCACCGGCGTCGTGCTCACCAAGCTCGACGGCGACGCGCGCGGCGGCGCCGCCCTGTCCGTCCGCCACGTGACCGGCAAGCCGATCATGTTCGCCTCCACGGGCGAGGGCCTGAAGGACTTCGAGGTCTTCCACCCGGACCGCATGGCCTCGCGCATCCTCGACATGGGCGATGTGCTCTCCCTGATCGAGCAGGCCGAGCAGAACTGGGACCGCAGCGAGGCCGAGAAGATGGCCCGCAAGTTCGCGGACCAGGAGGACTTCACCCTCGACGACTTCCTCGCCCAGATGCAGCAGCTCAAGAAGATGGGCTCGCTGAAGAAGATGCTCATGATGATGCCGGGCGCCCAGGGCATGCGGCAGCAGCTCGAGCAGTTCGACGAGTCGTCGATCGGCCGCGTCGAGGCGATCATCCACTCGATGACCCCGCACGAGCGCGTGGCCCCCAAGATCATCAACGGCTCCCGCCGTGCCCGCATCGCCCGCGGCTCGGGCGTGAGCGTGTCCGAGGTCAACGGCCTGCTCGAGCGCTTCGCGGAGGCGCAGAAGATGATGAAGCGCATGGCCGCCGGCGGCGGCATCCCGGGCATGCCCGGGATGCCGGGCGGCGCCTCCCGCAAGGCGAAGGGCAAGGGCAAGAACGCCAAGCGCGATCGCGTGAAGTCCGGCAACCCGGCCAAGGCCGCGGCCGAGCGCAAGGCGATCGAGGAGCGGCGCGCCCGTGCCGCCCAGGCGCAGGCCGGGGCCGTGTTCGGCCGCGACGGCGCGGGGATGGACGGCTTCGACCCGTCCACCCTCAACCTGCCGGCGGGCTTCGAGAAGTACCTGAAGGACCGCTGAGTCGCCCGCTGCCCGGTCGCGGCGCGCCGGGTGTGCACCGGCCCGCCCGATCTGGCAGAATGGCACGGTACTGAGCGTGAGCCCGGACGACCCTCTATCCTCCGCTGCGCTCCGTTCCGTGTGCCAGGTCGTCGACGCCCGCTGCCCCCACGCGGCGTCGTGCCCCGGCCCCCCAGATCCACTGAAGGAGAACCACACTCGTGGCTGTCAAGATTCGTCTGAAGCGGTTCGGCAAGATCCGCGCCCCGTTCTACCGCGTCGTCGTCATGGACTCGCGCACCCGCCGCGATGGCCGTGCCATCGAGGAGATCGGCAAGTACCACCCCACCGAGGAGCCCTCGTTCATCGAGATCGACTCGGAGCGCGCCCAGTACTGGCTCTCCGTCGGCGCCCAGCCGACCGAGCAGGTCGCCGCGCTGCTGAAGGTCACCGGTGACTGGCAGAAGTTCAAGGGCGAGTCGGGCGCCGAGGGCACCCTGAAGTCCAAGTCCGAGAAGGAGGCCTTCGTGGCCCCCGAGAAGGGCTCGGTCATCCTGCCGGAGGAGCCGAAGCAGGAGGAGGCCCCGGCCGAGTCCGAGCAGGCCGACGAGGCCCCGGCCGAGGAGGCCGCTGAGGCTCCGGCCGAGGACGCCGAGAAGTCCGAGTGACCATGCTGACCGAGGCCCTCGAGCACCTGGTGCGCGGCATCGTGGACACGCCCGAGGCGGTCCGCGTGGACGCCCGCTCCCAGCGGCGCGGCGACATGCTGGAGGTCCGCGTGGCCCCCGAGGACCTGGGTCGCGTGATCGGCCGCCAGGGTCGCACCGCCACCGCGCTGCGCACCGTGCTGGACGGCCTGGCCGGCCACCCCGTCCGCGTGGACGTGGTGGAGACCGACCGCCGCTCCTGACGGCCCGTGACGCACGGCCCGCCCGCCCCTCACCGGGCCGGCGGGCCGTCGTCGTCTTCCGGCCCCGCCCCCTCCCGCCACCGACCGTCCCACCCAGGAGAGCCCATGAGTCCCGCAGCCCAGGACGACCTCGTCCGCGTCGCCCGCATCGGCAAGCCGCACGGCATCCGCGGCGAGGTGACCGTGCAGGTCTTCACCGACGACCCGGATGCCCGCTTCGCCCCCGGCGAGCGCCTCGTGGTGCGCGACGGCGCCCCGGGCCTGCCGGCGGAGCTCACCGTCACCCGCGCCCGGTGGAACAAGCAGATCCTTGTGGTCGGCTTCGAGGAGTCGCCGGACCGCAACGTCGCCGAGACCCTGCGCGGCGCCCAGCTGTTCGCCGTTCCCGCCGCGCCCGAGGAGTCCGACGAGTGGTACGAGGAGGACCTCGTGGACCTCGAGGTGCGGGTCGACGGCGAGCGCGTCGGCGTCGTCACGGCCCTGACCACCGGGGCGGTCCAGGATCTGCTGCACGTCGCGTTGGACGGCGTCGAGGAGGAGGCCCTGGTGCCCTTCGTCGAGGAGATCGTCCCGGAGATCGACTCCGAGGCCGGCGTGCTCGTGCTGACCCCGCCGCCGGGGCTGCTCGAGCTCGCCACCGGCGAGGACGAGGGCGCCGTAGACGGGCCCGCCGATGCGGATGCGGAGGACTGAGCGGTGCGCTTCGACGTCGTCACGATCTTCCCCGAGTACCTCGCGGTGCTCGACGTCTCGCTGCTGGGCCGTGCCCGCCGCGAGGGCCTCGTGGACGTGCACGTCCACGACCTGCGCGACTTCACCTTCGACCGGCACCGCACCGTGGACGACACGCCCTACGGCGGCGGCGCCGGCATGGTGATGAAACCGGAGCCGTGGGCGCTCGCGCTCGAGCACGTGGCGGCCCAGGGGCCCGTGTCACCGGCCCCCGCCGAGTCGTCGTCGGCGGAGCCGGGGACCGCCCCGTGCTGCTCGTGCCGACGCCCTCGGGGGAGCGCTTCACCCAGCGGTTCGCCCGGGAACTGGCGGGCCGGGAGCACGTGGCGATCGCGTGCGGCCGCTACGAGGGGATCGACGAGCGCGTCTTCGGCTGGGCCGAGGAGCTCTTCGAGGTGCGGCTGGTCTCGCTGGGCGACTACGTGCTCAACGGCGGCGAGGTCGCGGCGCTGGCGATGATCGAGGCCGTCGGCCGCCTCGTGCCGGGCGTCGTGGGCAACCCGGCCTCGCTCGTCGAGGAGTCCCACGAGGACGGCCTGCTGGAGTACCCGGTCTACACCAAGCCCGCGGACTGGCGGGGCCGTGCGGTGCCGCCCGTGCTGCTCTCGGGCGACCACGGCAAGGTCGCGGCCTGGCGTCGGGCCCAGCAGAAGGAGCGCACGCGCGAGCGGCGACCGGACCTGTGGGCGGCGTACGGCTCCGAGGCCTGACCCGCCGCGCCCGACGGGCCGGAGGGGCGTCGCGACGTCGTCGGCTGTGGCATAATGGATCCTCGCGTCCGCCGGACGCCCGACCTGCCACAGGGGGCGCGCGTCAACGGATCGGACCCCGGGACCGCACCCCACGTGCGGAGCCCGGCCCTCGGCTCGGGACCCGGCCCCCTCGTCATGCGGACGTGGACGGGCCGTGCGCCCGCATACCACGCGGTTGACCTGTGGCATCCGCCAGGAGAGATGACATGCACATTCTCGACTCGTTCGACAAGAAGACGCTGCGCGACGACATCCCGGAGTTCGCCCCCGGCGACACCGTCAAGGTGCACGTGAACATCATCGAGGGCAAGACCGCCCGCGTCCAGGTGTTCCAGGGCTACGTCATGGGCCGTCAGGGCTACGGCGTGCGCGAGACCTTCCGCGTCCGCAAGGTGTCCTTCGGCATCGGCGTGGAGCGCGTGTTCCCGGTGCACTCCCCGGTCATCGACAAGATCGAGGTCGTCACCAAGGGCGACGTGCGCCGCGCGAAGCTGTACTACATGCGCGACCGCCACGGCAAGGCCGCCCGCATCCGCGAGAAGCGCGCCGACGCCAAGTGATCATCCCGGTCGGCCCCGCCGACCGGTGATCGACCCATGCGCACCTCGGAGCCCCGTGACCCCCGCCGGTCACGGGGCTCCGTCGCGTCCGGGGCCGGCTCCTCCTCGGGCCCGACGGCGGCCCCCGCCTCCGGCACGAGCCGCTGGTGGGCGTGGCTCGGCCTGACCGTGGTGGCCGCCGTCGTGGTGGCCGCGGTGCTGCGAGCCCTCACCGGCCCCGTCTACCTCATCCCCTCCGGGTCGATGGAGCCGACCCTGCAGCCCGGCGACCGCGTGCGGGTGGAGGCCGCCGCGGCCGGCGGGCAGGGCCTGCACCACGGCGACGTGGTGGTGTTCGACGGCGCCGGCAGCCTGGCGCCGTACCGTTCGGCCGGATCGCTCGAGCGCGGCCTCGAGGACGTCGCCCGGTGGTGGGGTGTCGGCGCGGCCGAGGACGTCTTCGTCAAGCGCGTGCTGGCCCTGCCGGGGGACCGCCTCGAGTGCTGCGCCCCGGACGGCCGGCTGCTGCGCAACGGTGAGCCGCTGAACGAGCCGTATCTCGGCAGGCCCGTGACCGCAGACGAGCCGGCCGCGGCAGGGACCTGGTCCTTCGAGGTGCCCGACGGGCGCATGGTCGTCCTGGGCGACCACCGCGCCGCCTCCCGGGACTCCCGCGCACTGCTGGGCGCCCCCGGCGGCGGGCTCATCCCGCTCGAGCGGGTCGAGGGCCGGGCCGCGGAGATCGTGTGGCCCCTGGCCCGCCGCGGGACCGTGGACGCCCCCTCCGGGGACACGCCGTGACGGGGCGCCGCACCGCGCTGATCGCCGCCGCCGTGACCGTACTCGCCTGCGTGCTGGCGTGGGCCTTCCTGGCGCGCATGTACGCCATCCCGTCCTCGTCCATGGAGCCCGGGCTGCAGGCCGGCGACCGCGTGGTCGCCACGCTGCTCACCCCGGACCCGTTCCCGGTGCGCCGCGGTGACGTGGTGGTGTTCGAAGACACGAAGGGCTGGCTGCCCGGGGGCGGCCACGTGATCAAGCGGGCCGTCGGGCTGCCGGGGGACACCGTCTCCTGGACGCCCGGCGAGGAGACGCTGCGCGTGAACGGGGTGCCCGTGGATGAGCCGTACCTCGCGCCGGGGGAGACGCCCGCGCAGGAGGCGTTCGAGGTGACCGTCCCCGCGGGGCGACTGTGGGTGCTCGGCGACCATCGCTCGGCGTCGGCGGACTCCCGCGCGCACCGCGCCGGGCCCGGGGGCGGGTTCGTGGCCCTCGACGACGTGGTGGGCCGCGCCCGGTTCGTGGTCTGGCCGCTGGACCGGATCGGCGGCGCCGGCACCGACCCCGACGCGTTCGCCACCGTGCCGGACGCGCCCGCGCCGGAGGCTCGCACGTGACCGCCCGCCGGGGCGGTGGCCGGCCGACGGTGCGCGCCGGCCTGGACGTCGAGGCGGGGCTGGCCGCGCCGGCCCTCGCCGCGCGGGGAGCGGACCGGGTGCTGGTGGCGGGCATGGACGAGGTGGGCCGGGGCGCGCTGGCCGGGCCCGTCGTCGTCGGGGTGTGCGCCGCGTGGCTGCCCGCCGCCGGGCAGATCCCTCCGGTGCGCGACTCCAAGGCGCTCACGGACCGACGCCGGCGCGCCCTGGTCCCGCAGATCGAGGACTGGGCGGCCGGGGTGGCGCTGGGCGAGGCCGGCCCCGCGGAGATCGACGCGCTGGGGATCTCGGCGGCCCTCGGCCTCGCCGGGCGACGGGCGTGGGCGGCGCTGTGCGCCGCGGTGGGGCAGGAGCCGGTCGCCCTCGTGCTCGACGGCCGGGACGACTGGCTGAGCCGCTCCGATCCCGACGCCGGCCCCGCGCCCGCGCCGCGCCCGCTGCCGCCCGAGCCCACGATGCTGGTGCGGGCCGAGGACCGGTGCGCGACGGTGGCGGCCGCGTCGATCGCCGCGAAGGTGGCCCGCGACGACGTCATTATCGCCCTCGACGCGGCGCACCCGGGGTACGGATGGGCCGGGAACAAGGGGTACGGCTCAGCCGCGCACCGGGCCGCCCTGGCCGAGCGCGGGGCGAGCGAGCAGCACCGGCGCAGCTGGAACCTCGGGCTGCCGGACGCGCCCGCGCAGGCGCCGCCCACGCTGTTCGACTGAGCCCCCGGGGCCGGGCGCGGCCGCCCGTTCGACGTGCGACCCCCGGACGGGGGAGGATGGAGGCCGTGCGTGCCCGGACTGTCGCGGGTGCGCGGCGAACACTGAGGAGGCATGTCATGAGCGCAGACGACGTCGAGGACTTCGAGGCCGAGGCCGAGCTGCTGCTCTACCGCGAGTACCGGGACGTGGTGGGCCTGTTCCGCTACGTCGTGGAGACCGAGCGGCGCTTCTACCTCGCCAACGACGTGCAGCTGACGCCCCGCCAGGCGGACGGGGACGTGTTCTTCGAGATCCTGCTCGAGGACGCCTGGGTGTGGGACGTGTACCGCACGCAGCGGTTCATCAAGCGCGTGAAGGTGCTGACCTTCAAGGACGTGAACATCGAGGAGCTGCCCACCGAGGACCTGACGGTCCCGCCGGACGGCCAGCTGCCGAGCTGACCCACGCCTGATCGGCCCCGAGGGCGGGACGCCGACGTCCACTCCTGCACAGGCGTCCGGCCCCGCACAATCCCCGCCGTCGCCGACCCGGCGACCCTGCTCGGGACCACCCTGGTGCCCAGGAGGTGGTCGGGATGACGGGGACCGCGGAACGGATCGGGGCGCAGCCGCCCGGAGACAGGCGCGCCAGCCGCGCGCACACGGCGCTGGGCCGGTTCGGCGAGGACGCCGCCGCACGCTGGCTCGCCGAGCGCGGCTACGTGATCGCCGACCGCAACTGGCGGGGTGAGGCCGGAGAGCTGGACATCGTGGCCCAGCACGCCGGCTGGTGGGTGGGCGTCGAGGTGAAGACCCGCTCGGGCCTGGCCTTCGGCGACCCGTTCGAGTCGATCGACCGGCGCAAGCTCACCCGGCTGCACCGCCTCACCGCGGCATGGGTGCGGACCCACGCCGGAGAGCGCCGGGGAACGCCCTGGCGCGTCGACGCCGTCGCCGTGCTGGTGCCGCGCACGGGCGGGATCCGCTTCGATCTGCTGCAGGACGTGCGGCCGTGAGCGGCATCGGACGCACCCGCTCCATCACGCTGGCGGGTCTGCGCGGGGAGGTCGTGCACGTCGAGGCGGACATCGCCCAGTCCCTGCCCGGGTTCACCCTCCTCGGCCTGCCGGACCAGGCGCTGCAGGAGAGCCGGGACCGCATCCGCTCCGCCGCGCGCAACGCCGGACTGCCCCTGACCCGGCGGCACCTGACCGTGAACCTGCTGCCGGCGGGGGTGCACAAGCGGGGCGCCTGCCACGACCTGGCGATCGTCCTGGCGGCCTACGCCGCGGACGGGCGGGTGCGGAACGTCGAGGGGCCCGTGTTCCTGGCCGAGCTCGGCCTCGACGGCGCCCTGCACCGCTCGCCGGAGACCGTGGCGATGGTGATGGCCGCCGTCGACGCGGGGTGCTCCGAGATCGTCGTCGCCGAGGACGCGGAGGCCGAGGCCCGACTGGTCCCCGGCGCCGAGGTCCGCGGCTTCGCCCATCTGCACGACGTCATCCGCGCCTTCGGCGGGGAACCGGACGGAGAGGCGCCCCGCCGCCCGGCCCGACGGCAGGTGACAGCCCCGGAACCGGAGCCGGCCCGTGCGGTGCCCGACCTCGCCGAGGTCGCCGGGCAGGCCGAGGCCCGGTTCGCCCTCGAGGTCGCAGCCGCCGGCGCCCACCACCTGCTGCTCATGGGCGCCCCGGGGGCGGGCAAGACCATGCTGGCCGAGCGCCTGCCCGGAATCCTGCCGCCCCTGGACCGGCGCACCGCGCTCGAGTGCGCCGCCCTGCGCTCCCTCCGCGGCGGCGCCGCCCGTGTCCGGCGCAGGGGCGGGACGGCCCAGGGGTTCGACGGTGACATCGACCGGACCCCGCCGTTCGAGGCACCCCACCACTCGGCGTCCCGCTCGGCCCTCGTGGGCGGCGGCAGCGGCCTCGCCCGGCCGGGAGCGGCCTCCCTCGCCCACGGCGGCGTGCTGTTCCTGGACGAGGCCCCCGAGTTCGAACGACGCACCCTCGAGGCGCTGCGCCAGCCCCTCGAGTCCGGGGAGGTGCTGCTGCACCGGGCCCTCGGCGCCGTCGTCTACCCGGCCCGGTTCCAGCTCGTGCTGGCCGCCAACCCCTGCCCGTGCGGCAAGGGCGGCGGCACGGGCGTCGAGTGCCGGTGCAGCGTGCCCGAACGCCGCCGCTACGCCCAGCGGCTCTCCGGACCGCTGCTGGACCGTGTCGACCTGCAGGTCACCGTGCGGCCCGTCGACGCGCGGCAGCTCACGGGGGCGCCCGCCTCCGAGACCACCTCGCAGGTGGCCGCCCGGGTCGCCGCGGCCGCCGACCGCCAGGCCCAACGCTGGGCCACCGCCGCAGAGCGCGGGCTCGTCCCGTCCGGGCTGCGCCGCAACGCGCACGTCCCCGCCGCGGTGCTGCGGCACGGCCCGTACGCCGTGCCCCGGGCGGCCCGCCGGCCCGCGGACGACGCCGTCGACCAGGGCCTGCTGAGCGCGCGCGGCCACGCCCGCGTCCTCCGCCTCGCCTGGACCCTGGCGGACCTGCGCGGCGCCGAACGGCCCGCACCCGAGGACACCGACGTGGCACTCACGCTGCGCCACCAGAACGAGGAGGACGCATGACCACCCACGTCACCCCGGCGGCAGACCACGTCCCCGTCGCCGGGCCGCGCCGGCCGGACGCCGCCCGGCTCGCCCGCGCCGCCCTGACCCGGCTGGTCGAGCCCGGGGACGCGCTCGCGGTGCAGACCGTCACGGCGCTGGGGCCGGAGCGGGCGCTCGCCCTGCTCACGGGCCGGGAGACGATCCAGCCCGCCGAACGCGATCTGCTCGCCGATCACGCCGGCACGCCCGACACGCTGCCCCGGCGCTGGGCCGCGGGCCTGGCCCGCTGGGCGCCCCGGGCCGCCCGACTGGAGCCGGAGCGCGACCTCGTGACTCTGCACCGGCTCGGGGGAGGCCTGCTGATCCCCGAGGACGACGCCTGGCCCGCCGCCCTGGCGGACCTGGGCGAGGAGGCGCCTCTGGGCCTGTGGTTCCGCGGCTCCGGAACGCTGCCTCCCGCGGACCGGATGCTCGCCGTCGTCGGCAGCCGGGAGGCGACCGCGTACGGGCGGACGGTGACCGCCCGCTGTGCCGCCCACGCCGTCCAGCAGGGCGCGTGCGTGATCTCCGGCGGCGCGTACGGCATCGACGGCGCCGCCCACCGGGCCGCGCTGCAGGCGCTCGCCGCACCGGGAGACGCGGCGGATCGCGACGGCGTCCCGCCCACGGTGGCGGTGCTGGCCGGCGGCCTCGACCGGTTCTACCCGGCCGGCCACGAGGACCTGCTCCGCGCGGTGATGGCCGCCGGGCTGCTCGTGTCCGAGATGCCGCCCGGGGCGAGCCCCACGCGCTACCGGTTTCTGCAGCGCAACCGAGTCATCGCCGCGCTCGCGGGGGCCGTGCTGGTGGTCGAGGCGCGCTGGCGGTCGGGAGCGCAGAACACGGCGGGCCACGCGTTCGGCCTCGGCCGCGAGGTGGGCGTCGTCCCCGGCCCCGTGACCTCGCCCAGCTCCGCCGGCTGCCACCGTCTGCTGCAGGAGAGCCCCGCCCGTCTCGTCACCACCGAGCAGGAGGCCCTTGCCCTGCTCGGTCAGGGGCCCGCCCGGAGCGGCGGCGCGGGTGGGCCGTCGTCCACCCGGGCAGCTCCCGAGCCTGCCGCGCGGCCCACCGACGGGCTCACGATGGAGGAGGCCCTCGTCCACGAGGCGCTGCCCCTGCGCCAGGCGGTGCCCGTCGACCGGATCACCGTCAGCGCCGGGCTCGCGCTGCCCACCGTCCTGGCCTGTCTGTCCCGGCTGCAGCGGGCGGGCCTGGCCGAACGGGTCGAGGACCGGTGGCGGCGCGCATGACCTCCGGCCGCGTCGCCCGGGGCGCGGATGGCAGAGTGGGGGGATGGCCCCGTCGTCCTCCGTCCGTCCCGCCCCGGCCCCGCGCGCCCCCTCGCCCCGGGACACGGCCTGGCTCGAGGCGTTCGAGGAGCACCTGCGCCACGAGCGGAACCGCAGCCCCCAGACCGTGCGCGCGTACCTCGCCGATCTGCATTCCCTCATCGACTACGTCGCCGGCACAGCCGCCACCGCGGGGACGCCCCCCGTGGACGACGATGCTCCCGCTCGCCACGGGCCCAGCGCACCGGACGTCCTCCCCGAGCTGGACATCGAGGACCTGCGCGGCTGGTTGGCGGACATGAGCGGGTCCGGCCTCGCCCGCGCGACCCTGGCCCGCCGGGTGGCCGCCGTCCGCACCTTCACGGCCTGGCTGCGCCGCGAGGGCCTGCGCTCCGACGACCCCGCCCTGCGGCTGCGCTCGCCCCGGCCCGAGGGGACGCTGCCCCACGTGCTCCAGGAGCAGCAGGCGACCCGGCTCCTCGCGGCCGCCCAGGAGCGTGTGGACGCGGCCGCCGCGGGCGACGACCCCGCCGCCCACGCGCTGGCCCTGCGGGACGCCGCCCTGCTCGAGCTGCTCTACGCCACGGGCGCCCGGGTGGCCGAACTCTCCGCCCTGGACGTGGACGACCTCGAGGCCGGCCGCGGCGTCGTCCGGCTGACCGGCAAGGGAGACCGGCAGCGCACCGTCCCCTACGGCACACCCGCGGGCCGCGCCCTCCAGGCGTGGCAGCGGCTCGGTCGCCCCCGCCTGGCCCGGCCGGACTCCGGCCCCGCCCTCTTCCTCGGCGCACGCGGCGGCCGGCTGGGGGTGCGCCAGGCGCGCACCGTCGTCGACCGGGCGCTCGAGGGCCTGGGGGACACCGCGGCCCGCGGGCCGCACGCGCTGCGCCACACGGCCGCGACCCACCTCCTCGACGGCGGCGCCGACCTGCGCAGCGTGCAGGAGCTGCTGGGCCATGCATCCCTGCGCACCACGCAGGTCTACACGCACGTCTCGATCGATCGCCTCCGCGAGGGCTACCGGCAGGCCCACCCACGCGCCTGACGCCTCCCCGGAGCGCCCCCGGCCCCTCCACTGCGCCACCGCGACACGCGCGGCGGCGCACCGCCTCGTTGCCGGCCCGGCATCCCTGGTGCACAATGGCCCCAGGATCCACCGGAGCCGCGACGTGGTCGTAGGGGAAGACGCACCGCATCGCACCCCCGGAGGCATCCATGACCAGCACCCAAACCCGCGGCGTGGTCCACATCCTCTCCGCCCCCACCGCCCTCTGCCCCCACGTGGAGTGGGCGCTGAGCTCCGTGCTCGGCCCCGCGACCTCGGTGGAGTGGGAGGGTCAGCCGGTCGCGCCCGGCCAGCACCGCGCCGAGGTGCACTGGACGGCGCCCGCCGGCACTGGCGCGCGTCTGGCCTCCGCCCTGCGTGGCTGGCCGCACCTGCGCTTCGAGATCACGGAGGAGCCGTCCGCCGGGGTCGACGGCTCGCGCTGGTCCCACACCCCGGACCTCGGCATCTTCCATGCCACCACGGACGTCTCCGGCAACATCATGGTCTCCGAGGACCGCATCCGGTACGCCTACGAGGCCGGCGCGGGCGACCCCAGCGTGCTGATGCACGAACTCTCCCTCGCGCTCGGCGAGGCCTGGGACGACGAGCTCGAGCCGTTCCGGCTGGCCGCCGCCCACGCCAACGTGCGCTGGCTGCACCGCGCTGTCTGAGCCTTCGCCCGGCCGGCGGCGCTCCGGCTCAGACGCTGCGGAACACGGCCACCGCGTTGTGGCCGCCGAACCCGAACGAGTTCTTCACGGCCACGCGCGGCCCCTCGGGCAGGCGGGCGGGGGAGCCGGTGACCACGTTCAGCGGGATCTCCGGGTCCTGGTGGTCCAGGTTGATGGTCACGGGCGCCTGGCCGTGGTGCACGGCGAGCACGGACAGGATCGACTCGATCGCGCCTGAGGCGCCCAGCAGGTGGCCGGTCTGGGACTTCGTGGCCGAGACCTGCACCTGGTCCAGGTGGTCGCCGAACACGGCCCGCATGGCCAGGTACTCCGGGGCGTCGCCCTTGGGTGTGGACGTCGCGTGGGCGTTCACGTGGCACACGTCCTCGGGGGTGATGTCGGCCGACCTCAGGGCGGCGCGCATCGCACGGGTCGCGCCCAGGCCCTCGGGCTCGGGCGCGGTGATGTGGTGGGAGTCGGAGCTGACGCCCGCGCCGGCCAGCTCGGCGTACACGCGGGCGCCGCGGGTCTTCGCGTGCTCCTCCGACTCGATCACCATGACGCCGGCGCCCTCGCCGAGAACGAAGCCGTCGCGGTCCACGTCGTAGGGGCGGGACGCGGCCTGCGGGTCGTCGTTGCGCTTGGACAGCGCCTGCATCGCGGCGAACGCGGCCATCGGCAGCGGGTGCACGGCGGCCTCGGCGGCGCCGCAGATCACGACGTCGGCCTGGCCGGAGCGGATGAGCAGCAGCGCGGTCTCGAGCGCCTCGGTGCCGGCGGCGCACGCGGACACCACGGTGCGGGCGCCGGCGCGGGCGCCGAACTCGAGGGAGAGCGCGCCGGCGGCGCCGTTGGGCATGAGCATCGGGACGGTCATGGGCAGCACGCGGCGCGGGCCGCGCTCGCGCAGGGTGTCCCAGCCGTCCAGGAGGGTCCACACGCCGCCGATGCCGGTGCCGAAGGCCACGGCGAGCCGGTCGCCGTCGACCTCCGCGCCCTCGAGGCCGGCGTCCTTCCAGGCCTCGCGCGCGGCGACGGTCGCCATCTGGGTGGCCGGGTCCTGGCGCTTCTGCTCCACCTTGGAGAGGACCTCGGAGGTGGGCACGGTCAGCTCGGCCGCGAAGGTGACGGGCAGCTCGTACTTCTCCACCCAGTCGTGCTCCATGGTGCGCGCACCGGAGACGCCCTGCAGGGCGTGGGACCAGAAGGTGGGCACGTCGCCGCCGATGGGCGTGGTGGCGCCGAGGCCGGTGATCACTGCGGTGCGGGTCATGGGTCTGCTGCCTCTGGGTCTCGAGTGGGGATCGGGCGGAGGGGTGTCGTCGGCACGACGCGCGGCGCGCGCCGGGGTGCCGGAAGTCGAGGGTGTCGGGCGCCGGGGGCGCTCACGCGCCCCCGGCGCTCACCGAGGGGACGGGGCGGGCCGGGCCCGCCGCCGTCGTGGGCCGATCAGGCCTGGGCGCCGTCGATGAAGTCGACGGCGTCCTGGACGGTCTTGAGGTTCTTGACCTCCTCGTCCGGGATCTTCACGCCGAACTTGTCCTCGGCGTTGACCACGATGGTCATCATCGAGATCGAGTCGATGTCCAGATCGTCCGTGAAGGACTTCTCCGGCTGCACCTCGGCGGTGTCGAGGCCGGTCTCCTCGTTCACGATCTCGGCGAGGCCGGCGAGGATCTCTTCCTTGGAAGCCATGGGGCGTCTCCTTCGGTAGGGGTGTGGGGTGTACGTGATCAGTGAATCAGACGGCGCCGCCTCAGGGGAGGCGGACCACCTGGGCGCCGTAGACCAGCCCGGCGCCGAAGCCGATCTGCAGGGCCAGGCCGCCGGTGAGCTCGGGGTTCTCCTCCAGCAGACGGTGCATGGCCAGCGGGATGGACGCGGCCGACGTGTTGCCGGCGTCCGCGATGTCCCGGGCCACGACGACGGACTCCGGCAGCTTCAGCTGCTTGGCGAACTCGTCGATGATCCGCATGTTGGCCTGGTGCGGGATGAACGCGGCGAGGTCTTCGGGCTCCACGCCCGCGGCGTCGAGGGCCTCGCGGGCCACCTTCGCCATCGACCACACGGCCCAGCGGAAGACGGAGGGCCCGTCCTGGCGCAGCGTGGGCCAGAGCATCCCCTCCGCGCCGGTGATCGCCGAGGCGTCGCCCGTGGTGCGGGCGTGCTCCACGGCATCGCGGAGCTCCAGCTGCGAGTGCGTCATGGAGATCGTGGACCAGCGCTCCCCGTCCGAGCCCCACACCGAGGGGGAGATGCCCGGCTCGTCCGAGGCCGACACGATCACGGCGCCCGCGCCGTCGCCCAGGAGGAAGGAGATGGAGCGGTCCGTGGGATCCACGACGTCGGAGAGGCGCTCGACGCCGACCACGAGCACGTGCCGCGCGGTGCCGGAACGCACGAGCGCGTCGGCCTGGGCCACGCCGTAGCAGTAGCCGGCGCACGCGGCGGAGACGTCGTAGGCGGGCGCCGGGGTAGCCCCGATCTCGTGCGCCACGAGGGCCGCGGCCGAGGGGGTGGCGTGCGGGAAGGTGACGGTCGAGACGATCACGGCGTCCAGGTCCGAGCCCTGCAGGCCGGCCCGCTCGAGGGCCTCCCGGGCGGCGCCCACGGCCATGACGGGCACGGTCTCCTCCGCCGTGGCGCGCTGGCGCGTGACGATGCCGGTGCGCTGGCGGATCCACTCGTCCGACGAGTCGATGGGGCCGATGAGGTCCTCGTTGGGGACCAGGTTCGCCGGGCGGTAGGCGCCCACGGCCACGATGCGGCTGGCCGCGGGGCGCTCGTGCTGCTTCAGGGTGACGGTCATGGTGCCTCTCTCTGCCGGGCGGTGCGCGGGGTTCAGGCCGAGTGCTCGGCCAGGAACGCCCGCGCGGCGTCCAGGTCCTCGGGGGTCTTCACGGCGAGCTGCGCGGTGCCCTTGAGACCGCGCTTGGCCAGTCCGGTCAGTGTGCCACCGGGCAGCAGCTCCAGGACGCCCGTGACCTGCCGCGTGGCCATGGTCGCCATGCACAGGTCCCAGCGGACCGGGCGGGTGACCTGGTCCACGATCCGGGCGAGCACGTCCGTGCCGGACTCGACGGCCTCGCCGTCCCGGTTGGACAGCAGGGGCAGGCGCGGGTCCGAGGGGGAGAGGTCGGCGACGTGGGCCGCGAGGTCGTCCACGGCGGGGCGCATGTGCTCCGTGTGGAACGCGCCGGCCAGCTTGAGCGGGATCACGCGGGCGCGGGCGGGGGCGGACTCGGCGAGCGCGCCGAGGGCCTCCGCGGTGCCGGCGGCGACGATCTGGCCGGCGCCGTTGACATTGGCGGGCGTCAGGCCCGCCGCGTCGATGGCCGCGAGGACCTCGTCCTGGTCCCCACCCACGACGGCGGCCATGCCCGTGGGCGTGGCCGCGGCGGCCCGGGCCATGCCGGTGGCGCGCACGCGCACCAGCGAGAGGGCCTCAGCGGGCGACAGCACGCCGGTGACGGCGGCCGCGGTGATCTCGCCCACGGAGTGGCCCGTCACGACGGTCGACTCCGGTGCGGCGGCGTCCGCTTCGAGGGCCGCGGCGGCCACCAGGCCGGCCGCCACGATCAGCGGCTGGGCGACGGCGGTGTCCTTGATGGTCTCCTCGTCCGACTCGGTGCCGTGGCGGATCAGGTCCACGCCCGCGGCGTCGGAGAGGGACGCGAGCAGGTCGCGGGTCCCGTCCAGCTCGAGCCAGGGGGCGAGGAAGCCGGGCGTCTGGGACCCCTGTCCGGGGCACACGATGGCAAGCATTCCTCCATCGTGTCAGGATCGGCCGCCGATCCGGGCAGATCGCGCCACGAAGCACGGCGAGTCGGTTTGGAGGGTTTCTACAAGCGGGGGTGTGCGCCGCCCCGGCTCAGTCCGACCCGTCCCCGGTCGTCTGCCGCGCCCCCGCGAGCCGGCCCAGGGTGATCGCGGTCTGCAGGACGTACGCGTCGCGGGGGACCAGCGGGTCCCAGCCGGTCACCTCGGCCACCCGCTTGAGGCGGTACCGCACGGTGTTCGCGTGGACGAACAGCTCGCGGGCCGTGCCCTCGAGCGAGTGGCCCAGCGCGCCGTATGCGTCCACGGTCTCCAGCAGGGAGGTGCCGGCGTCGGCCAGGGGCGTGAACACCCCGTCCACGAGGGCCTCCCGGGCCGTGGGGTCGCCCAGCAGCGCCCGCTCGGGCAGCAGGTCCTCCGCCGGGGTGGGCCGGCTCGCCCGGGGGTGGGCGGCCGCGGCGCTGAGCCCGGCGAGGGTGTGCCGCGCCGAGACGTGCGCCGAGACCAGCGAGTCCACGACGGGTCCCACGATCACCGGTCCCGGCGCGAACCAGGGCGCGAGCGCCTCGCCCACCGCCCGCGCATCCCGCACCGAGCCGACCACGAGGACGAGCCGTTCGGACTGCACGCCCACGAGCAGGTCGCAGTCGAGCCTCGCCGCGGCCCGCCGCAGGTCCGGGATGAACGCGGGCTTGTCCTGCCCCGGGGCGAGACCGGCCATGACCATCACGTCGTGGTCCCCACGCCAGCCCAATGCGGTGGCCCGGTGCCGGATCTCGTCCGGGTCCTGCCCGCGCAGCACCGCGTCCAGCAGGACCGACTCGAGCCGCGAGTCCATCGCGCCGCGCATCTCCGCGGCCCGGGCGTACACGTCTGCGAGCGCGAACGCGACCTCGCGCGAGTAGTGGAGGATGTGCTCGCGGACGGGCGCCTGGTCGCGCTCGGCCAGCAGCTCCGGCACCCGCGTCTCGACGACGTCCACCATCGTCCGGATGAGCTGGAGGGCCCGATGCAGCGAGATCGCCCGGGTGAGATCGGTGGGCGCGGGCCCGAAGACGTCCTGCAGGACGTGGCCCGTGGAGGTGGGCCGCTCGAACCACGTGAGGAAGCCCTGCAGGGCGCGCTGGGCCACGAGCCCGAGGGCGCTGCGCTCGTCCGGGGTGAGTCGGCGGTACCAGGGCAGGGTGGCGTCCAGCCGCTGCAGCACCGCCGTGTTCAGTGCCCCCAGGTGGCTCCGGAGGCGGGCCAGCCCGTCGGTGCTCACGGGGCGAGGGGCGGCGGGGCGGGGCTCGGGCATGCGCTCCATCCTAGGCGCGTGTTGTGGGGTTCCTACAGCGACGACGCCGGCCGCCCGCCTCCGTGGCGGAGGCGGGCGGCCGGCGTCGGGTCGGGAGGGCGTCGGCCTCCCCGCGTCGTGCGGGTCAGGCGTCGCCGCCCGCGATGCCGGTGGTGCCGGCGTTGACGTCGTCCAGGCGGTACTTCTCGTGCGCCTTCGCGGCCGTGCCCCGCTCGACCTCGCCCTCCTCCTCGAGGAGCTGCAGCGCGCGGACCACCATCGAGTGGGTGTCGATGAGGAAGTACCGACGGGCGGCGGCGCGGGTGTCCGCGAAGCCGAACTCGTCGGCGCCGAGCGCCGAGAAGCGGTTCGGCACGAACGGGCGGATCTGGTTCGTCCACGAGGTGGAGTAGTCCGAGGTGGCCACGATCGGGCCCTCGGCCCCCTGCAGCGCCTGCGTCACGTAGGGCACGCGCGGGGTGGCGGACGGGTCCTTCAGGGCGTCCTTCTCCGCCGCGACGGCGTCGCGGTACAGCTCGTTGTAGGAGGTCACCGACCACACGGAGGCGTTCACGCCCCACTCCTCGGAGAGGATCCGCTGGGCGTCGAGCGCCCACGGCACGGAGACGCCGGAGCCCAGGAGCTGGACCTTCGGGCCGTCGCCCTGGCCCTCGGAGAGACGGTAGATGCCCTTGAGCAGGCCCTCCACGTCGAGGCCCTCGGGCTCCTCGATGTGGGTGATCGGCTCGTTGTACACCGTGAGGTAGTAGATGACGTTGCGGACGTCGTCCCCGCGGTCGTGGTCGCCGTACATGTCCTCCAGGCCCTGGCGCACGATGTGGGCGATCTCGTACGAGTACGCCGGGTCGTAGTGCTTCACGGCCGGGTTCGTGGACGCCAGGACGGGGGAGTGACCGTCCATGTGCTGCGTGCCCTCGCCGGCGAGGGTGGTGCGCCCGGCGGTGGCGCCGATCATGAAGCCGCGCGCGAGCTGGTCGCCTGCGGCCCAGATGTTGTCCGCGGTCCGCTGGAAGCCGAACATCGAGTAGAAGATGTACACCGGGATCATCGGCTCGCCGTGCGTGGAGTACGCCGTGCCGATCGCGTTGAACGCCGCGGTGGCGCCGTCCTCGTTGATGCCGACGTGGTAGATCTTCCCCTGCGGGGACTCCTTGTAGGACAGGAACAGGTCCCGATCCACGGACAGGTAGTTCTGGCCCTTGGGGTTGTAGATCTTCGCGGTCGGGAAGAACGAGTCCATGCCGAAGGTGCGGGCCTCGTCCGGGATGATCGGCACGAAGCGCGGTCCCATGTTCTTGTCCCGCATCAGGTCCTTGAGCAGGCGCACGAACGCCATGGTCGTGGCGGCCTGCTGCTTGCCCGATCCCTTGCGGGCCTGCTTGTACGCGGACTCCGGGGGCAGCGGGATCGCGTGGAAGTCGCTGCGCCGCTCCGGCACGAAGCCGCCCAGCTCCTTGCGCCGCTCCATCATGTACGTGATCTCCGGGGCGTCGGCGCCCGGGTGGTAGTACGGGATGTTGTACGGGTCCTTCTCGATCTGCTCGTCCGAGATCGGGATGCGGTGGCGGTCCCGGAACACCTTGAGGTCGTCCACCGTCAGCTTCTTCATCTGGTGCGTGGCGTTGCGGCCCTCGAAGGACTTGCCCAGGCCGTAGCCCTTGATGGTGTGGGCCAGGATCACGGTGGGCTGGCCCTTGTGCTCCATGGCGGCCTTGTAGGCGGCGTAGACCTTCTTGTAGTCGTGGCCGCCGCGCTTGAGGCCCCAGATCTCGTCGTCGGTCATGTCCGCCACCATCTCCTTGGTGACGGAGGACCGGCCGAAGAAGTGGTCGCGCACGAAGCCGCCGGACTCGGCCTTGTAGGTCTGGTAGTCGCCGTCGAGCGTCTCGTTCATGATGCGCACGAGCTCGCCCTCGTCGTCGGCCTCGAGCAGCGGATCCCACTCGCGGCCCCACAGGACCTTGATGACGTTCCAGCCGGCGCCCCGGAAGTAGGACTCCAGCTCCTGGACGATCTTGCCGTTGCCGCGCACCGGCCCGTCGAGACGCTGCAGGTTGCAGTTGATCACGAAGGTGAGGTTGTCGAGCTTGTCGTTGGCCGCGACGTGCAGCTGACCGCGCGACTCGGGCTCGTCCATCTCGCCGTCGCCGAGGAAGGCCCACACGTGCTGGTCGGAGGTGTCCTTGATGCCGTTGTTGTGCAGGTACCGGTTGGTCTGCGCCTGGAAGATGGCGTTCATCGGCCCCAGGCCCATGGACACGGTGGGGTACTGCCAGAAGTGCGGCATCATCCGCGGGTGCGGATAGGAGGGCAGTGCGTGGCCCTGGCGGGACTTCTCCTGGCGGAAGCCGTCGAGGTCCTGCTCGGTCAGGCGGCCCTCGAGGAACGCGCGGGCGTAGTTGCCCGGCGAGGAGTGGCCCTGGAAGAAGATGTGGTCGCCGCCGCCCGGGTGGTCCTGGCCGCGGAAGAAGTGGTTCAGGCCCACCTCGTAGAGGGTCGCCTGGCCCGCGTAGGAGGAGATGTGGCCGCCGACGCCGACGGCGTCGCGCTGGGCGCGCTGCACGAGGGCCATGGCGTTCCACCGCAGGTAGTTGCGGTAGCGGCGCTCGAGCTCCTCGTCACCCGGATACTCCGGCTCCTGGTCCGCCGGGATCGTGTTCACGTAGTCCGTGGTGGTCACGTAGGGCAGGGCGACGGACTGGGCGCTCGCGCGCTGCATGAGGGAGCGCATGATGTACTGCGCCCGCTCCGTGCCGCGCTCCTCGATGAGTCCGTCGAGGGACTCGATCCACTCCGACGTCTCCTGGGGATCCTTGTCCGGGAGCTGGTCGGTCAGACCGCTGCGGATCTGCGAGCTCTCTTCGGCTGCGCTCACGGTGCCTCCTGGTTCTCGTGCGGAGGGGTGCTCCGCGGTGGGCTGCGGGCAGACGATCCGGTCCGGGCCCGCGACGCCGAGCCGGGCGCGTCGCCCGGAGAGTGCGTCTGTTCCTCCCCAGAGTAGACCGGAGCCGTCGCGTCCGCCCGGCCGGAGGCCCCGGAACGGCGGCGTCCACGGCGTATGGTGGTCATCATCACCCGCTCGACGGCGCGGGCCGCAGTGCCCGCCACCATCAAGGAGGACCGGACACTATGCAGGCTGGGTCGACGCCGACCTCGACGGACAGCGCCCTGCTGGCGGAGCTCGCCCTCTCGAGGGGCGACCTGGTGCAGGAGTGGGGGTACGACGACGACGTCGACTTCACCTTCCGTGACGCGCTCGAGGACGCGCTCGGCGAGGAGCTGCTGACCGAGGAGGATCAGGAGCCGGCGGACGCCGTCCTCTTCTGGTGGCGCGCGGACGACGGCGACGTCATGGATCTCGTGGACGCCCTCGTGGACGCCCAGCGGTCCCTCGATGCCGGCCCCGTCTGGATCATGACCCCCCGCAAGGGGCGCCCCGGCCACGTCAGCCCGGCGGACGTCGCCGAGGCCGCCTCCACCGCAGGCCTGCACGCCACCACCGGGGCCGGTGCCTCCGAGGACTGGGCCGCTCAGAAGCTCGTCCAGAAGCGCGGTGGCTGAGCCCCCGTCCGGCGGGACGCGGGGCGCCGACGTCGTCCCCGCGCTGCGCGACGACCACGGCCAGAGGTGGCCGTGGCCGCCGACGCGCGGGCCCGAGGACGCGGCCGCGCCGCGGGGCACGTGGCTCGTCTTCCTGCCCGGGGCGTTCACGCCGGTGTGCACGGACGAGCTCGGCTGGATCGGGGCGCTCGCCGAGGACGTGGCGGTCGACGAGGTGGCTGTCCGCGTGGTCTCCTGTGACGCCGCCCCCGTGCTGCGCCGCGTCCGCGAGGAGCTGGCGCTGCCGGAGCCGCTCACCCTGCTCTCCGACTTCTGGCCCCACGGCGCGGCCTGCCGTGCCCTCGACGTCTTCGACGCGGAGACCGGGCGGCCCCGCCGCGTCTCCGTGCTGCTCGACGCGGACGGGGTCGAGGCCGCGCGCGTGGTCGCCGCCCCGGGGCAGGCACGCACCCGGGGTGAGCACGAGGCCGCGACGCGCGACCTGCTCGTGGACCGGTAGCCTGGACGGACACCGGCACCTGTAGCTCAGTCGGTCAGAGCATCTCGTTTACACCGAGAGGGTCGGGGGTTCGAGTCCCTCCGGGTGCACCGATCGCGGGGCCGTGACATGGCGTGACGACCTGACCCGTCATGTCGCTGGCCCGCTGAGCGCGTGTGAGACCATGCTCACCATCATGAGCTCCTCGCCAGAGTCCTCGCGCGCCCCCGTTCCGCCCTCGCGGTGGGCCGAGGTGCGCTCCGGCGTCGCCGTGACGCTGGGCGCCGGCCTCGGCCTGTTCCCGCTGGGCATGGCCTTCGGGATGCTCGTGGTCCAGGCCGGGCTGCCCGCGTGGGTCGCACCCCTGTTCTCCCTGGTCGTGTTCGCCGGGTCCGTCGAGCTGCTGCTCGTCTCGCTGGTGGTGGCGGGCACGCCGCTGCTCACGATCGCCGTGACGGTGTTCCTGGTGAACTTCCGCCACGTGTTCTATGCGTTCAGCTTCCCGCTGGGCGTGGTCCGGGGGCGCCTCGCGCGGATCTACTCGATGGGTGCCCTGATCGATGAGGCCTACGCCATCGCCGCCGCCCAGCCCCGCGGCTGGACCGGCCCCCGCCTGGTGGCCATGCAGGTCGCGCTGCAGGCGTACTGGGTGCTCGGGGGCCTCGCCGGGGTGGCCGTGGCCTGGCTGCTGCCCGGGCCGGTGGAGGGCCTGGAGTTCGCGCTCGTGGCCCTCTTCATCGTGCTCGCCATGGACGCCGCCCGCACGCGGGCCCAGCTGCCCCTCGTGGTGGCGGCCGCGGTCGCCGTCGGGGTGGCCCTGCTGCTGGCACCGGCGCAGGTGCTCGTCGTCGCCTTCGCCCTCTACGCCGCGGCGCTGATCGCGTTCCACGTGCTCGCCGCGCGCGGGACCGCCCTGCCGCTGCCCGAGCCCGTGCCCGTCACCGGACCGGTGCCCGTCGTCGCCGCGGCGGGGGAGCGGGCCGGCACGGATGCCGAGTCCGGCGCCGGGGAGGCCCCTCGATGACCGGCACCGCGTACCTGGTGGCCGCGGCCGTCGTCGCGGGCCTCGTGACCTTCTGCCTGCGCGCGGTGCCGTTCGCCCTGCTGCAGCCGCTGCGGGAGTCCGTGCTCGCCGCGCGGCTGGCGGTGTGGATGCCCGCCGGCGTGCTGACCGTCCTGGCCCTGGTGATGCTGCTCGACGCCGCGGCGCTGGCCCCTGGAGAGCCCGTGGACGGGGCGCGGGTGGCCCACGCGCTGATCGCGGCGGCGGTGACAGTCGTCGTGCATCTGCTGGCCGGGCGGCGGACCCTGGTCTCGATCGCCGCCGGCACGCTGGCGTACGTGCTGTTGGTCAACCTGGCCTGACCGGCGGCGGGGCGGGTTCGCCCAGGCGTTCGGCCCATGCGCGGGTCGCCGCGGCGAGGCGCCGGCCGTAGGCGGTGACGCCGTGGGCGAGCGTCCCGGCGTTGTAGAGCGTCCCCGCCCGGGCGATCCCCTCCGCGGAGAGGTCGCCGCGCAGGTGCCCGCGCAGGATCTCCAACCCGAAGGCCAGGTTGTCCTCCGGCTCCCACAGACGAAACCCGCGCTCGGCTGCCTGCGCGAAGTACGGCGGCCACGTGATCTGCGCGGGCCCCACCCCGTTCGACGTCTCCCCCTGTGCCACCCGGGCCACGAGCTCCTCGTAGCGCTCCCGGGTCACGGTGACGTCCGTCCCGCGCGGGGCGCTGTGCACGCCGCCGGCGTCGTGCCCGAAGACGTTCCGGCCGCCGGACTCGAGCTCGGCCAGGGCCGCCGCCACCGGGAGGGGCACGTCCGCCCGGCGTGCGGCGGCCACGATCGCCGCGGCGTTGTCGAGGTGCCGGCCGAGCGTCGCCGTCGGGTCGGACGAGCGGTCGCGGGCGGAGCGGCGGGTGAGGAGGTCGCGGAGCAGGCCCATCGGCCCACCCTCCCGCAACGCGGGTTGAGTTGTCGCGGGTGACGGGCCCGCGCACCCGCGACAACTCAACCCGGGATGCGGGGCAGGGGCCGGGCGGCGGCGCGTCGTCGGCGTCCGGGGCGCACTAGGGTGGAGCGCATGTCCGCGACCCCCCTCGGCTTCTGGAAGCTGCCCGCACGTCCCGACGGCGCCGCCCGTCACCTCGCCGTCATCACCGGGGGCGAGGCGCAGCAGACCATGCTCTTCCTCCAGGACGGGCAATGGTCCATCCTCGCCCTCTTCCAGGACGAGCTGGCCGGCAAGGCCGCCGCCCGCACCCTGGACGCGCTCCTGCAGTCCGTCACCTGTCTGCGCATGGGCGGCCGTGACGTCCTCGACGGTGCCGACACCCCGCGGCCCGGTGTCGAGTGGGCCGGCTACGACCGCGAGTTCGAGGAGGCCGACGTGGCCGAGCAGCGCGACGTCGAGCCGCGCGGCCGGATCTGGATCCTCCCGGCCACGGACGGCGCCTCCGTCGGCCTCAAGCTTCCCGGGCACCGCCGGTACGACGACGCCGTCGCCCAGTTCGCCGACGTCGACGCGGCGCGTGCCGCCGTCGCGGCGATCGACGAGCTCCTGGGCGTCGGCCCGCGCGGCTGAGCCGGCCGGTCCTCCCCGGCCCGGGGCCGCGACCGTTCGCCTCCCAGGGTTCACCTGCTGTTCACCCGGCTGCGCCGCCGGGCCCGGCTTCCTCGTCCGCCGCCCGCCCATAATGATGGACAGAGCACAGGCCGCGGCCCGCCGCCGTCGTACCGAGGAGGGGACGGGCGGGCACGGTGACGCACCCAGTGAAGGAGACGGTCCATGGAGCTGCTGCAGCCCGACGCCCCCCGCGAGAACCTCCGCGAGTTCATCGACAAGCTGCGCGACGGCGGCTACACCGTCTCGGACGGTCACACCAACGATCCCGACCTGATCGATCCGCAGGGCCGCGCCGTAGAGACGTGGAAGGAGGACTACCCGTACGAGACGCGCATGACGCGCGAGGAGTACGAGCTGGAGAAGTACCGCCTGCAGATCGAACTGCTCAAGCTGCAGTACTGGGGCGAGGACACCGGCCAGCGCCACATCATCGTCTTCGAGGGCCGCGACGCCGCCGGCAAGGGCGGCACCATCAAGCGCTTCACCGAGCACCTGAACCCCCGCACCGCCCGCGTCGTGGCCCTCAACAAGCCCTCGGACCGCGAGCTCGGCCAGTGGTACTTCCAGCGCTACATCCAGCACTTCCCCACGGCGGGCGAGATCGTGCTGTTCGACCGCTCGTGGTACAACCGCTCCGGCGTCGAGCGGGTCATGGGCTTCTCCACGGACGAGCAGTACCGCCGCTTCATGAACCAGGTGCCGCTGTTCGAGAAGATGCTCGTGGACGACGGCATCCACCTCACCAAGTTCTGGTTCTCCGTCACGCAGACCGAGCAGCGCACGCGCTTCGCGATCCGCCAGATCGACCCGGTCCGCCAGTGGAAGCTCTCGCCCATGGACCTCGAGTCCCTGGACCGCTGGGAGGCGTACACGGAGGCCAAGGAGGCCATGTTCCTCCACACGGACACGGACCACGCCCCGTGGATCTCCATCCGCTCCAACGACAAGAAGCGGGCCCGCCTCAACGCGATGCGCTACTTCCTGTCCCAGTTCGAGTACGAGGGCAAGGACCACGAGGTCGTCGGCACCCCGGACCCGCTGATCGTCCGCCGCGGCCGCGACGCCGTGGGGGACTGACCGCGGTCGACGTAGGCTGGGGGGCGGGTCCGTGTCCGGCACGGCCCCGTCCCACCGTCCGAGCCACAGGAGGCCACCCGCGATGACCGAGCAGACCACCACCGTCCCCGTCGGCGCCGCCGACATCGGCGTCACGGGCCTGGCGGTGATGGGCGCGAACCTCGCCCGCAACTTCGCCCGCCACGGCTACACGGTGGCCCTGCACAACCGCAGCCGGGCCCGCACGGACCAGCTCGTGGCCGAGCACGGCGACGAGGGCGCGTTCGTCGCGACGGAGACGCTCGCCGAGCTCGTGCAGTCCCTCGCCGTGCCGCGCCGGGTGCTCATCATGGTCAAGGCGGGCGCCCCCGTGGACGCCGTCATCGACCAGCTCGTCCCCCTGCTGGACGAGGGCGACATCGTCATCGACGCCGGCAACTCCCATTACGAGGACACCCGCCGCCGCGAGGCCGCCCTCGCCGAGAAGGGTCTGCACTTCGTGGGCGTCGGCGTCTCCGGCGGTGAGGAGGGCGCCCTGCACGGTCCGGCGATCATGCCCGGCGGTCCGGAGAAGTCCTACGAGGCCCTCGGCCCGATGCTCGAGAAGATCTCCGCGCAGTTCGAGGGGGAGCCGTGCTGCGCCTGGGTCGGCACGGACGGCGCCGGCCACTACGTGAAGATGGTCCACAACGGCATCGAGTATGCGGACATGCAGGTCATCGGCGAGGCCTACGACCTGCTGCGCCGCGTGGGCGGCCTCGAGCCCGCCGAGCAGGCCGAGGTGTTCACGGCGTGGAACCAGACCGACCTGGCCTCCTACCTCATCGAGATCACGGCCGAGGTGCTCGCCCAGGTGGACGCGGCCACGGGTCGCCCCCTCGTGGACGTGATCGTGGACGAGGCCGGGCAGAAGGGCACCGGCCGCTGGACCGCGATCTCGGGTCTCGACGTCGGCTCCCCGGTGGCCGCGATCGCCGAGTCCGTCTTCGCCCGCTCGCTGTCCTCCCAGCGCGCGGTGCGCGAGGCCGCCCGTGAGACCCTCGCGGCCGGCATCGACGAGGACGCGCAGCGCGCCCCGCAGGACACGGACGCGTTCGTGGAGGACGTGCGCCAGGCGCTGTTCGCCTCCAAGCTCGTGGCCTACGCGCAGGGCATGGACATGCTCGCCGCCGCCGCCGAGGAGTACGGCTGGTCGCTGGACCTGGGGACCATCGCCTCGCTGTGGCGGGACGGCTGCATCATCCGCGCCGACCTGCTGGACGTGATCATGCAGGCCTTCGGCGGCCGCGACACCTCCCGCCACCCGGCGCCGGGCACCCGCGCCCCCGGCCAGCCGCTCAACCTGCTCTTCGCTCCCGAGTTCGCCCAGGCGATCGCCGAGGCCCTGCCGGCCTGGCGCCGCGTGGTGGGCACCGCCGTCGCCGCGGGCGTGCCGGTCCCGGTGTTCTCCTCGGCCCTGGCGTACTACGACGGCCTGCGGGCCGACCGCCTGCCGGCCGCCCTCGTGCAGGGCCAGCGCGACTACTTCGGCGCCCACACCTACCTGCGCGTCGACCGCGAGGGCTCGTTCCACACGCTGTGGTCCGGTGACCGCACCGAGGTCGACGGCGAGGGCGTGCCCGTGGTCATGCCGCAGCCGACCGAGGGCGACCCCACGCAGGACTGACCCGGCGGGGGCCCGGCCCTCAGATCCAGAGGGCCGGGTCCACGTACTCCGCGGGGTCCACGAGCGGTTTGCCCTCGGCCGGGCCCTTGCGCGGGCGGACGGTGGCCGGCACGCCGGTGGCGATCGCGTCGGCGGGGGTGTCCTTCACGACGACGGCGTTGGCGCCCACCGCCGTCCCCTCCCCGATCTCGACGGGTCCGAGGATCTTGGCGCCGGCCCCCACCACGACGCCGTCGCGCAGCGTGGGGTGCCGCTTCACCTTGGCCAGGGAGCGGCCGCCGAGGGTGACCCCGTGGTACAGCATCACGTCGTCGCCGATCTCCGCGGTCTCGCCGATCACGACGCCCATGCCGTGGTCGATGAAGAACCGGCGACCGATCGAGGCGCCGGGGTGGATCTCGATGCCCGTGGCCGCGCGCGTGACCTGCGAGAGCACGCGGGCGGGCATCTTCAGCCGGTCGTGCCGCCACATCCGGTGCGCGACGCGGTGCGCCCACACGGCGTGCAGACCCGAGTAGACGAGGGCCACCTCGAGGTCACCTCGCGCCGCCGGGTCATGGCTGCGGACGGTCGCGATGTCTTCCTTGATGCGGGAGAACAGTCCCACGGGCGGCCCCTTCGGGTCGGTGCGGTCGGTGAGCGGGCGGCGGTCAGCCGCGGATGTCCTCGAAGAGGGCGGTGGAGATGTAGCGCTCGCCGAAGTCACACACGACGGCGACGATCAGCTTGCCCTCGGACTCGGGCTTGGCGGCCTCCTTGAGGGCGGCCGAGATGATCGCGCCGGTGGAGATGCCGCCGAGGATGCCCTCCTCGGTCCCGAGCCGGCGGGCGGTCTCGATGGACTCCTCGAAGGTGGCCGGGTAGACCTCGTCGTAGAGGTCGGTGTCGAGGATCTCGGGCACGAAGTTCGCGCCGATGCCCTGGATCTTGTGCGGGCCGGCCTGGCCGCCGGAGAGGATGGGGGAGTCGGCCGGCTCGACGGCGATGAGCTTCACGTCCGGCTTCTGCTCGCGCAGGTACCGGCCCGCGCCCGTGATGGTGCCGCCGGTGCCGACGCCGGCGATGAACACGTCCACGGCGCCCTCGGACGCGTCCCAGATCTCCGGGCCGGTGCCCGTGTAGTGGGCCTGGACGTTGGCCTGGTTCGCGAACTGCTGGGCCCAGATGGAGTTCGGGGTGCTGCGGACGATCTCCTGGGCGCGCTCGAGGGCGCCGCGCATGCCGTCTGCACCGGGGGTCAGCACGATCTCGGCGCCGAACGCCTTGAGCATCACGCGGCGCTCGGTGGACATGGTCTCGGGCATGGTCAGGATCACGCGGTAGCCGCGCGCCGCGCCGACCATGGCCAGGGCGATGCCGGTGTTGCCGGAGGTGCCCTCCACGATGGTGCCGCCGGGGGTCAGCTCGCCGGCCGCCTCCGCGGCGTCCACGATGGCGGTGCCGATGCGGTCCTTCACCGAGTTGGCCGGGTTGTAGAACTCGACCTTCACGGCGACGTCGCCGGGCAGGTCCTTCGCGAGGCGGTTCAGCCGGACCAGGGGCGTGTTGCCGACCGCCTGGGTGATGTCGTCAAGGATGCGGGCCATGGTGATACCTCCGGTGGTGGTGCGCCTCGGGGCGCGGGCGATCTAGTGGGTGTTCCTGCGTCAGGCTATCGAGCCGCGGCGCCGCTCAGGCGTCCACGAGCCACGCGGAGTAGTTCCGGCGCACCTTCGCGAGCTTCGGATCGATGACCACACGGCAGTATCCGTTGGAACGGCGCCGCGCATAGAAGTCCTGGTGGATGTCCTCGGCCGGGTGCCACGCGGACGCCGGCTCGACGCGTGTGACGATGGGGCTGTCATAGTTCGCCTGCGCCCGGGCGATCTCGTCCGCGAAGAACCGGGCCTCGGCCTCGTCGTGGGCGAAGACGGCCGATCGGTACTGGGTGCCGACGTCGGCCCCCTGGCGGTTCAACGACGTGGGGTCGTGGCCGGTGAAGAACAGGTCCATGATCACCTCGGGCGGCACGACGGCGGCATCGAAGCGCACGCGGACCGCTTCGGCGTGGCCGGTGGTCCCGGTGCACACGGACTCGTAGCTCGGGGCGGGGTCGTCGCCTCCGGTGTAGCCGGACTCGACGGCGAGCACGCCCCGCACGCGACGGTAGACGGCGTCGAGGCACCAGAAGCAGCCGCCGGCGAGCGTCAGCTCGCGGACGTCGGCGGGCGCGTCGGAGGCGCCGAGGGGCTCGGTACGGGGGGAGTCGGTCATGGCAGGCACAGCAACGCGGCCCGCGCTTTTCATTCCCGACGGCGCCGCGCCGTGCCCTCACCCAGGGCCGCCGGGTCGTGCGTGCCCGGGCCGGGTGGGCCATCATGGCCGGTATGACCGTGTCCCGTCCCACCGTCCCCGCCTCGCCGGAGCACGCCCTGGCCCCGCCGACGCTCGGGCAGGTCCTCGAGGTCGTCCAGGGGCTGTGGCCGCGGGAGCTGGCGGAGCCGTGGGACGCCGTCGGGCCGGTGGCCGGGCGCCCGGAGGCCCCGGTGCGGACCGTCCTGTGGGCGCTGGACCCGGTGCAGGCCGTGGCCGACGAGGCCGTCGCCCGCGGGGCCGACCTCGTGGTCACCCACCACCCGCTCCTGCTGCGCGGGACCTCGTCCGTGGCCGCCGTCGGGCATGCCGCCGCCGCGAAGGGCCGCCTGCTGCACACCCTGATCGAGCACCGCGTCGCCCTGCTGGCCGCGCACACCAACGCCGACGCCGTCGTGGGCGGCGTCTCGGACGTGCTGGCCCGTGCCGTCGGCGTCATCGGAGCGCTCTCGCCCCTGACGACCTCCGCCGCCGGCACCGGGGCCGAAGGCATCGGCCGGGTGGGCGACCTGCCTGAGGAGACCGACCTGGCCGCCTTCGCCCGGGCCGTGCACGCGGCGCTGCCCGCCACGGCCGGTGGCGTGCGCGTGGCGGGCGACCCCGCCCAGCGCATCCGCCGCGTCGCCGTGTGCGGCGGTGCCGGAGACAGCCTCTTCGACGCGGTCCGCGCGTCCGGCGCGGACGTCTACGTGACCGCCGATCTGCGCCACCACCCGGCCTCGGAGGCCCGGGAGACGGCCGCGCCGGGGGAGGGACGTCCCGCGCTCGTGGACGTCTCGCACTGGGCGAGCGAGTCCCTATGGCTCGAGCACGGCGCCCGCGCCCTGGAGGCCGCCCTGGCGGAGCGGGGACTGGGCGTCACCACCCTGTTCTCAGATCACCGCAGCGACCCCTGGGACTTCCTGGTCGGGGGAGAGCGGGCCGACGAGGGGAGTCACGCATGAGTGAGGTCACCGCACCGCCGGCCGTCCAGGCCCGGCTGCTGGAGCTGCAGGAGCTCGACACGGCCCTGGACCAGGCCCGCGCCGCCGTCCGTCGGCTCAAGGCGGACCCGGAGCACGCCCGGCTGCGCGCCCGCGCGCTGGAACTCGAGGAGGCGTTGCCCGGCCTCGAGGATGCCGCCCGCACCGCCGACCGGGCGGGAGCCGAGGCCACCGAGAAGGCCGCCGCCACCCGCGCCCGTCGGGACCGGACCCGGGAGCGGCTCGAAGCGGGCCAGGGCGGGTCCAAGGAGCTGCAGGCCATGCAGCACGAGGACGACACGCTCACCGCACTGCTCGATGACCACGAGGCCGCGGCGCTCGAGGCCATGGAGGCCGCCGACGCCGCCGAGTCCCGGCTCGCGAAGGGCCACGCCGCTCTGGAGCAGGCACGGGCCGAGGTCGAGGCCCGCGCGGCGGAGGTGCGCCGCGAGGGGCAGGCCGTGACCCAGCGTGGCCGGGACCTCATCCAGCGCCGGGCGGCGTTGGCCGCGGAGTTTCCCGCGTCGTTGCTGGCCCTGTACGAGCAGGCGCGGGAGCGCAACGGCGGCATCGGCGCGGCCCGGCTCGTCGGGAACCGGTCCGCGGCCGCGGGCACGGAGCTGTCGCCCGCGGAGGTCGCGCGCATCCGGGCCCTCCCGCCGGCCGCCGTCGCCCGCTGCCCCGAGTCCGGCGCCATCCTCATCCGGGACTGACCCCGGGCCCCGCCCCCGGCGCGATCAGTAGAGTGGGGGGCCGCGTCGGACGGCGCGACCACGGACACGAGGAGGCGCACGGTGAGCGGACGAGTCCTGCAGGTGGAGGCCGACGGCGGGTCGCGGGGCAACCCCGGCGTCGCCGGCTATGGTGCCCTGGTGCGCGACCCGGCCACGGGCGAGATCCTCCGGACCGACGCCGCCCCGCTGGGGAAGGCGTCGAACAACGTGGCCGAGTACTCCGGGCTCGTGGCCGGGCTGCGGATGGCCCGGGACCTCGACCCCGAGGCGCGGGTGCACGTGCTGATGGACTCCAAGCTCGTGGTGGAGCAGATGTCCGGGCGGTGGAAGATCAAGCACGAGGACATGCGGCGCCTCGCGGCCGAGGCCCGGTCCGTGCTGCCCCCCGAGCGCGTCACCTACGAATGGATCCCGCGCAACCGGAACAAGGACGCCGACCGCCTCTCCAACGAGGCCATGGACGCCGGCGCGCGGGGCGGCCAATGGGACGCGGGCGCGTCCGAGGTGCCGGTCGCGGCCCCCGCGGCCGCGGGGTCGACCGCCGCGGAGGCGTCCACGACCCCCGCATCGGCGGTGGCCGGGTCCGGCCTCGACGCGGACGCGGACGTCCGGGCCGTGGAGGCGGACGGGCCCGACGCCGTCGCCTCGCCGGAGGGTGCGACCCCGGCGCCCGCGCCCACGGGCCGGCTGCACCACGTGGAGATCTGGGTCGCCGACCTCGCGGCGGCCGAGGCGAGCCTCGGCTGGCTGTTCGGCGAGCTCGGCTACGTGCCGGGCGAGGGGTGGGCCGAGGGCCGGACGTACCAGGGCGCGGGGGAATACCTCGTGCTCGAGGCCGGGCCCGACGTCGCCGCGGGCGCCCACGAGCGCACCCGCCCGGGCCTGAACCACCTGGCCTTCCGGGCCGGGTCGCGCTCCCGCGTGGACGAGCTCACCGCCGCCGCGCGCGGCCGGGGGTTTCGCCTGCTCTTCGAGGACCGCCACCCGCACGCCGGGGGAGCGGACCACTACGCCGCCTACCTCGAGACCGCGGACGGCTTCGAGGTGGAGCTGGTGGCCGTCGAGGACTGAGGCTGCGTCCGGGCAGGGCGCGCCTCGTCCGGGATCATCCCTCGGGCAGGATCACCCGCAGCGCGCCGGGCTTGCCGCCGGACGGCCGGGCCAGCTCGACCTCCCAGCCGGGGCCGTCCCCGGCCCGTGCGACCACGTCCGCGACGCGGTCCAGCGTCGAGGTCTCCCGCGCCCCCGCCTCCAGGAGCGCGCGGGCCACGAGGCCGCGGGTGTGCTTGGCGAAGTGCGAGACGACGGTCCGCTCGCCGTCGCGCAGCTGGAACACGTCGACCGCGAGGGTCCGCTCCGCCGGTGCCCGCCACTGGGCCGCGTAGCCACCGGAGCGGCAGTCGACGACGGGCCCGCTGTCCCGTGCGGCGAGCGCGTCGAGGGCGGGGGTCAGGACGGGGCGCCAGTGCGCGGCCAGCCCGGGCAGCCCCGGCAGCTTCGCGCCGACGGACAGCCGGAAGGCGGGGATCCGGTCCGCCAGCGCGGTGGCGCCGAACAGCGCGGAGAAGACCAGCACGGACAAGCGGGCGCGGCGCTTCGCCGCCGCCGACAGCGAGGCGTGGTCGAGCGCGTCGAAGAGCACGCCCGTGAACACCCGGTGACCGGGCGCGGCGGGGGCGACGGCCAGGCGCGTGTTCGCCTCGACCTCGCCGGCGAGCGACGCCCCGACGCCGAGGGTCGTCAGGGCATCCGGGGCGGCCGAGACCGCGGCGAGCCGCGTGAGCAGGTCCGCGCGGGCGCCCGTCACCGCGGCGTCGTCGGCCAGGGCGAGGGCGTCGAGGTCGAGCGGGGCCCCGGAGCGGGGTGCGGTCTTGCCCTCGGAGGGCGGCAGCAGGATCAGCACCGGGCCAGCCTAGCCAGGCGCCCCGGGCCGACGTCGTCGTCCGGACCTGGCACAGTGGTGGGGTCCGCACAGCCGCCCCGCATACCAGGAGTCGCCCGATGACCGCCATGAACGTGTTCGGCGTGGTGTACCCGTTCGTCCTGCTCGTGATCGCGGCCGCCGTGTGGCTCGGGGTCCGCTCCAGCGGGCGGGAGCGCACGCATGCCTCGGCCGTGGAGCAGCGCCTGCGGGAGCGCACCTTCACGGGGCAGGACCGGGTGACGCTCGAATGGCCGCGGGATCGGCGACGCCCGAGCCTGGCGAAGGTCGTCTCGATCGGCGAGTCGTACGGGTACCGCCTGCTGGACAAGAGGGAGCGCGAGCACGTGGTGGAGCTCGAGTTCGAGCGGATCCTCGACGACGAGGGGTTCTGACCCCCGCCGGGGGCCGTGAGGCGGGACGGACCGGCTGTAAGCCGGGTTCTGTGCCTCGCGCGCGTTGCCCCGCGCGAGGTGACGGCCATCCATCTGGGCCCGCCATCGCTGACGGGCTCGAGCGGCCAACCCGGACGCTGGGGCGAGCAGCCCTCGTGACGCGTCCTGTTCGGCCTTGCACCGGATGGGGTTTACCGAGCCGGCCCCGTCACCGGGGCCGCTGGTGGTCTCTTACACCACCCTTTCACCCTTACCGCCGCGCACACGGCGCGGAGGCGGTCTTCTCTCTGTGGCACTGGCCCGCGGGTCGCCCCGGGTGGATGTTGTCCACCATCCTGCTCTGCGGTGCCCGGACTTTCCTCGCACCCCCGCAGGGGCACGCGGCCGTCCGCCGATCCGTCCCGACCGACCAGTCTACGCCCCGCCGAGGCCGCGGGGGCGCTCCGGACGTGTCCTCACTTAGAATGGAGGCGTCCGCCGACAACGAGGTCGGGGGATGGGGCCTGCCCAGGACGGCCCCGCCAGGTTTCAAGGAAGGACTCCCGTGGCAGACACCGCCTCGACCCAGACCCCCGAGTGGAACACGCAGCAGAAGCTCGCGGAGAAGATGGTCCCCCTGCTGGGCACCCTGTACCGCGAGCACAACGTGGTCACCTCGATCTACGGGCGCTCCCTCGTGAACCGCGGCGTGATCGACATCATCAAGGCCCACCGCTATGCCCGCCGCGTGCAGCAGGCTCCGCTGAGCGTCGAGTCCACCTACCCCCTGGTCGAGGCCATGGCTGCGATGGACCTGGGCGCCGCCACCATCGACCTGGCCGAGCTGGCCGCCAAGCAGAAGGCCTCGGGGCAGGACGTCCAGGCCTTCCTGGACGCCGAGCTCGCCGAGGTCAAGGGCAAGGCCGGCGAGGGCCTGGGCGAGACCCAGGACGTCGTGCTCTACGGCTTCGGTCGCATCGGCCGCCTGCTGGCCCGCATCCTCCTCGACCACGCCGGCGGTGGCTCCAAGCTGCGCCTGCGTGCCGTCGTCGTGCGCAAGAACTCGGAGGACGACCTGATCAAGCGCGCCTCCCTGCTGCGCCGCGACTCGATCCACGGCCCGTTCGACGGGACGATCGTGGTGGACGAGGACCGCGACGTGATCACCGCCAACGGCACTGAGATCCAGGTCATCTATTCGAACGACCCGACCACGGTGGACTACACCTCCTACGGCATCAAGGACGCGCTGGTCGTCGACAACACCGGACGCTGGCGCGACGACGAGGGCCTGTCCCAGCACCTGCAGGCCCAGGGCGCCGCGAAGGTCCTGCTGACCGCCCCGGGCAAGGGCGAGATGAAGAACATCGTGTACGGCGTGAACTCGGACGACATCACGCCCGAGGACACCATCATCTCGGCGGCCTCCTGCACCACCAACGGGATCACCCCGGTGCTCAAGGTCATCCAGGACGACTACGGCATCGACCACGGCCACGTGGAGACCGTGCACGCCTACACCAACGACCAGAACCTCGTGGACAACTTCCACAAGGGCGCCCGTCGTGGCCGTGCCGCCGGCATGAATATGGTGCTCACCGAGACCGGCGCCGCCAAGGCCGTGGCCAAGGCCCTGCCCGAGCTCAAGGGCAAGCTCTCCGGCAACGCCATCCGCGTCCCCACCCCGGACGTGTCCATGGCCATCCTGAACCTGGAGCTGACCAAGCCCACCTCGGTGGAGGAGCTCAACGCCCGCCTGAAGCAGGAGTCCCTCACCGGCCCCCTGCGCGGCCAGGTCGGCTACGTGGACTCCCCGGAGGTCGTGTCCACCGACTTCGTCGGCTCGGACCGCGCCGGCGTCGTGGACGGCCTGGCGACCCTCGTGAACAACGACGGCAAGAACGCCATCCTCTACGTCTGGTACGACAACGAGTACGGCTACTCGCACCAGGTGATCCGCGTGGTGGAGAAGATGGCGGGCCAGCAGGTCCCCGCCTTCCCGCAGGCCTGACCCGCCGACGACCGACGGCCCGTCCCCGCGGAGGGGACGGGCCGTCGTCGTGTGCCGACCGGGTCGGACGTCGAGCCGAGGCTCAGTCCTCCTTGGGCCCGTGGTCGCCGTCGGGGCCGTGCTCGTGGTCCGCGTGGTCGTCGGCGTCGTGGCCGAAGGGGTCCTCGTCGGTACCGGGCAGCCACGTCACACCGGGCACGTTCAGACGCTCGGCCCGCTGCGCGCGCTTCCAGCGCCGCTGCCACTTGCCCTCGAGCCGGTTCACGTAGAGGGTGCCGTTGAGGTGGTCGTACTCGTGCTGCATGATGCGCGCGAACCAGCCCTCGGCCTCGAACTCGAACATCTCACCGTCCACGCGCTGGCCGGACAGGCGCACGCGGGTCGGGCGCTGCAGGGGGAAGCCGAGCCCGGGCACCGAGAGGCAGCCCTCGGTGTGCTCGTCCGGGTGCGGGTCCTCCCGCGGGGCCTTGTCCAGGTGGGTCAGCACGGGGTTGATCACGTGGCCCACGTTCGGCGCGTCGCCGGAGTCCGGGAACGTCCACGTGAAGATCCGCAGCCCGACCCCGACCTGCGGGGCGGCCAGGCCCACGCCGTGCGCGGCGTCCTGCGTGACGTACATGTCCTCGATCAGCTCGCGGATCTCGTCGTCGATCACCTCCACCTCGGCCGCGCGCCGGTGCAGCACGGGCTCGCCGTAGACGGTGATGGGACGGATGGAGGCCATGGCACTGCGCTTCCCGGCCCGGGCTGCGGGCCTGCGTGGGTAGGGGGACGGGGGAGTCCCCAGCCTACCGCCGGCGACACCACGACGACGGCGGTCATTCCGCGGCAAGGGCCTCCAGCGCCTCCGGGTCCAGCAGCGTCACCCGCGGGCCCTCGATGGCGATCAGTCCGTCGTCGGCGAGGCGGCGCAGCCCGCGGCTGAACGCCTCGGGGGTGGTGCCCAGCAGCGAGGCGACGTCCTTCTTCGGCGCGGCCAGCACCACGACGAGGTCGGCCTCGTCCCGGAGGGCAGGCAGGCCGAGCAGATGTCCGGCGATCCGTGCGGTGACAGGCTGATGCTCCCGGGCCAGCCGTTGTTCCGCCTCGGCCAGGCGGACGGCCAGCGTCCGCATCACGCGTCCCCCGATGCCCGGATGCTGGGCCAGGAGTCGGGCGACCTCGGCGTGGGAGAAGGTGCACAGGCGGGTCGCGGCCACGGCGCGCGCCCCGTGCCGGGCCGGCTCGCCCGTGAGGAACTCGTGCTCGCCCACGGAGTCCCCGGGCTCGACCATCCGCACCACGCGTTCCCGGCCGGTCGCTGAGCCGAGCGTCAGCGCCAGGCGGCCGCTGTGCACGACGCACAGGCGGTCCGTGCGGTCACCGGCCAGGTGCAGGGCATCGCCGGCCTCGAGCACGAGCGGCCGCGCCAGGGCGGAGACCCGGCGCAGCTGCTCCAGATCCAGCCCGGTGAACAGCGGGACCCGGGCCGCGCACGGCTCTGGTTCGTCCATGGGGGCGAGGGGCAGGTCCATACGCACGCCATCAGCCTCCCACACGGCGGCTTGACCGCGGTCAAGGCGGGCCCGCCGTCCCCTTCGTAGCGTCAGTGACATCCCCGGAGGCCGGGGATCGGACCGGGCACCCGCCCGTCCGCTCAGCCTCATCGGCGGCCGCGCCGGTGACGACCCACAGGAGTGACCATGACCGCCACCACGCACACCCTGCTCCGCGCCGAGGGCTTCAGCTGCCCCTCGTGCGTCCGGAAGATCGAGAAGGCCCTCGACGCCCTGCCCGGCGTGACCGGCGCGCAGGTCCACTTCGAGACCCAGCGCATCGAGGTCGACCACGACCCGCAGACCACCACTGCCCAGGACCTCGTCGAGGCCGTCGCCAAGGTCGGCTACACCGCCCGGCCGTCGGCCTTCTGACACCGCCCCGCCCCCGACGAACGGAGTCCGCCATGTCCACCCCCGCCGTCACACGTCCGGGCCGCCCTCGTGCCCGGTTCGCGTTGTCCCGCCGCTGGCGGCGCCCCGTGGTGGCCGGCCTGCTGATCGCCGTCTCGCTCGTGCTGGCGCCCGAGCAGCTGGCCCACGGGACCGGACACCTCGTGGCGGCGGGCCTGATGCTCGCCGCCGCCGTCGTGGCCGGCCTGCCGATCGCGCGCGACGCGATCGCCGCCCTGCGGGTGAAGACCGTCGGCATCGACCTGCTCGTCGCCACCGCCGCGATCGGCGCGTCACTGCTCGGCAATTTCTGGGAGGCCGCCGCCGTGACCTTCCTCTTCGCCCTCGGCCACGCCCTCGAGGACGCGACCCTGTCTCAGACTCGCTCGGCGCTCGCGGACCTCGTCTCCACGGCGCCCGAGACCGCCGTCGTCGTGGACGCAGACGGGACCCAGCGCACCGTGCCTGCCCACGAGGTGGCCCCCGGCGCGACCGTCCTCGTCAAGGCCGGCGCTCGGGTGCCGGTGGACGGCGTGGTGCTCACCGGGGTCGGCGCCGTGGACGAGGCATCCATCACGGGCGAGTCCATCCCGGCGGAGAAGACCGACGGTGACGCCATGTACGCGGGCACCGTCGCCACGGCCGGCCTGCTGCAGGTGCAGGCCCGGGGCGTCGGCGCCGACACCACGCTGGCGCGCATCATCCACCGCGTCGAGGCGGCGCAGGAGGCCCGTGCGCGGACCCAGCAGTTCATGGACCGCTTCTCCCGCTGGTACACCCCGGCGATCATGGTGCTGGCCTTCGCGACCGGCCTGATCACGCGGGACGTCCCCCTGGCCCTGACCCTGCTGGTCATCGGCTGCCCGGGCGCCCTCGTGATCTCCATCCCGGTCGCGATCGTGGCAGGGATCGGCCGCGGCGCCAAGGACGGCGTGCTCATCAAGGGAGGGGAGTTCCTTGAGCGCTCCGCGAAGGTCGACGCCGTCGCCGTCGACAAGACCGGCACCCTCACGTCGGGCACCCCCGAGCTGACAGACGTCGTCGCGTTCGAGCCCGGGGCCGAGGACGAGGTGCTGCGCTGGGCCGCACGGCTCGAGGCGGCCTCGGACCACCCGCTGGCCGCGCCGGTCGTCGCGGCGGGCCGGGACCGCGGCCTGCTGGACGGCCCGCTGGCCACGGATGTGGACGTCGTCCTCGGCCGCGGGCTCACCGGAGAGGTGGACGGCCGCGTCGTCGCCGTGGGCAACGTGGCGATGCTGCGCGAGCGCGGCGTGGATCCGGCCGCGACCGACCGGGTCGAGACCGTCGCGGCCGAGCTCGCGGAGGCGGGCCGGACCCCGGCGGCGGTCGTCGTCGACGGCATCCCGCTCGGCGTCCTCGCCATCGCAGACACCCTCCGGCCCGAGGCCGCGGGCATGATCCGGGCGCTGCACGGGATCGGCGTCCGCGAGGTCGTGATGCTGACCGGCGACCAGCCCGGCGTCGCGCAGGCCGTGGCCCGGCAGGTGGGCGTCGACGACGTGCGGGCGGGCCTGCTGCCCCAGGACAAGCTCGAGGCGATCGAGGCCCTGCAGGCCGAGGGCCGCGTCGTCGCGATGGTCGGTGACGGCGTCAACGACGCCCCGGCCCTGGCGACGGCGGACATCGGCGTGGCCATGGGCGCGGCCGGCTCCGGTGTGGCCATCGAGACCGCGGACATCGCCCTGATGGGCGACCGGCTCGAGCGGCTGCCGCAGGCGCTCGATCTGGCCCGGCGCACGGTGCGGGTGATGCGGCAGAACATCGCGATCTCCCTCGTCACCGTCGCGGCCCTGCTGGCCGGCGTCTTCACCGGCGGCGTCACGATGGCCGTCGGCATGCTCGTGCACGAGGCGTCCGTGCTGCTGGTCATCGTGAACGCGATGCGCCTGCTGCGGCGCCGCGATTAGCCCAGGTCCACGACCTCGAATTCGAGCAGGTCGGCGCCCGTGGCGACCGGCGCCGGGCGGCCGCCCTGCTCGGCGGCGTGAGCGGCGGGCATGCGCCCGTCCCGCCAGCGCCGGAAGTCCTCCTCCGACGCCCACGTCGTGACCACGAAGTAGCGGTCCTCGCCCGCAGTGGGCCGGAGCAGCTGGAAGCCCTCGAAGCCCGGCTCCTGGTCCACCGCGTGCTTGCGGGCGGCGAACCGCTTCTCGAGCTCCGGGCCGGCGCCCTCGGGGACGCTGATGGCGTTGATCTTCACGACGGACACGGGGAGGCCTCCTCGTCGGCGGGGGTGCGGCGTCGGGTCGACGCCCTCACCGGCCGACTCTACGCCCGGCAGCGGACCGGGGATCCGTCGAGCGGTTGATGCCCGGCGGCGTCGTCCCCGTCGCGCTCGCGGTCGCGGCGCTCGCCCTCGCGCTGTTCGAAGGGTTGGAGCGACACCGCGAGAAGGTGCGCCGCTCGGCCTGGACGTGATGGGGGCGGGCCTGGTCCTGGCCGCGATGGCCGCAGGCGCGTTCCTCTCGGACGCCGCGGCCCGTCACCTGGCGGCCCGGTTCGGCGCCCCGGGCACCGTGCTGATCGGGCTGGGCCTGGAGGTGGCCGGGGTCGTGGCGCTCGCCCTGCTCCTGGGCCCGGACACCTCGGGTTGGCTCGTCGCCGTGCCCCTCGTCGTGTACGGCCTCGGGCTCGGCCTGGCCTCGGCGCAGCTGACGGACATGGTGCTCCAGGACATCCCCGTGCAGATCTCGGGTCAGGGCGCCGCGACGCAGAGCACGGTCCGGCAGATCGGCTCAGCGCTGGGCACCGCGTTCGCCGGGGCCACCCTGTCCATCGCCCTCGCCGCCACGCTGCCCGCGGCCCTGGACGACGCCGGCCTCACCGGTCCGGCGGCCGACTCGCTCGCCGCGGCCACGCGGGACTCGGCTGGCACCACGATCCCGCAGCTGCGGGCGCAGGGGGAGCGCGGCCCGCTCGGGGAGCACACGAAGAAGCCCCCGGAACCAGTAAGGATTCCGGGGGCTTCGAGTGGGGTGAGCGACGGGGATTGAACCCGCGACCTTCTGGACCACAACCAGACGCTCTGCCGACTGAGCTACGCCCACCATGTCTGCTTCACACGGACGGATCCGCGCGGCGCAGCGGGGTCCACAGTACACGAGATCCCGCGCAGCGCCGAATCGGGGCAGTGGGGCCGGGAGTGCCTGCTCAGGCCTGCGCCCCGGACACCACCTCCGCGATGGCGCGGGCCTCCTCCGTGGTGGGGCCGGGGGCGGGGGCCATGACGGCGGCCCGGTAGTAGCGCAGCTCGGTGATGGAGTCCTTGATGTCCCCGAGGGCGCGGTGGCCGCCGGTCTTGGCGGGGGCCTGGTAGTAGGCGCGCGGGTACCAGCGCCGGGCCAGCTCCTTCACGGTGGACACGTCCACGATCCGGTAGTGCAGGTGGTCGACGACGGCGGGCATGTAGCGGGCGAGGAACAGCTTGTCCTGGCCCACCGTGTTGCCGGCCAGCAGGCCCTTGCCGGCGGGCACGCGGGCGGCGATGTACTCGAGGACGCGCGCGGCGGCGTCGTCGAGCTCGAGGCCCTCCGCGAGCTCCGGCAGGAGGCCCGAGGTGGTGTGCATGTCCCGGACGAACGGGTCCATCTGCTCGAGGGCGGCCGCGGAGGGACGGATCACCAGGTCGATGCCCTCGTCCAGGATGTTCAGCTCGGCGTCCGTGATGAGCACCGCCACCTCGACGAGCTCGTCGACCTGGGGGTGCAGGCCGGTCATCTCGCAGTCGATCCAGACCAGGGGGGCGCTCTCCGGCGCGGGGGTGCTCGTCTCGCTCATGCCCCCAGGCTACTCGCGTGTCACGATGGTAGATTCGAGCGAGCCGCGCCCTCGCGCGCCCACGCAGGACCGCACGGAAGGACCCGTCGCATGAGCGTGTCGACCCCGCGTCCGTCCGGGTCCACGGCCCACCGGCCGGAGTACGTCGGCGTCGGCGGCCTCCGCGCGGACCCCCAGGTCGCCGGCGCGGACTGGTGGCCCATCCTGGTGGGGACCCTCGGCTCCCTCCTCCTGGTGGTGGGCTCGTACTCCGTCGGCTGGCTGGCCTCGGCCTCCCCGATCAACCGCTGGCAGTGGCTGATCCCGTGGCGCACCCAGGAGACCGGCGTGCTGGCCGGCACGGTGCTCCTCACCCTCGGCTGCTGGGTGATGTTCTGGGCCTGGCTGCGGCTGGGCCAGACGATCCGCCCCTTCGGCCGCGGCGCTTTGCGCACGGTCAACCTCGCCACCGTCCTGTGGTGCCTGCCCCAGGTCGTGGCACTGCCGATCTTCAGCCGGGACATCTTCGCCTACGTGGGGCAGGGCCGTCTCATGGTGGCGGGGCAGGACCCCTACGTGGACACGATCTCCTCGCTGTCCAACTGGTTCCAGCTCGGAGCGGACGCGACCTGGGCGGACTCCGAGACCCCGTACGGTCCGATCTTCCTGTGGATCGAGCAGGCCGTCGTCGCGATCTCGGGGGACATGAACCCGGACCTGGCGATCTTCCTGTTCCGCCTGGTGGCGGTGGCCGGCGTCGCGCTGATCATGGTCTTCGTGCCGCTGCTCGCCCGCCGGCTGGGCGTCAACGGTGCGTGGGCGCAGTGGATCAGCGCCGCCAACCCGCTCTTCACCATCAGCTTCGTCGCGTCCGGGCACAACGACGCCCTCATGGTCGGCCTCGCCCTGGCCGGCACGTGGTGCGCGCTGCGCGCCGGACATCCGCTCCGCCCCCAGCGACCCGGGCAGTCCGTCGCGTGGGGGGTGGCCGGCGTCGTGCTGGTCACCCTGTCCCTGGGCATCAAGCCCATCACCCTCGTGCTGCTCCCGTTCATCGGCCTGCTGTGGGCCGGCCCGACGGCCCGATGGCCGCGCCGGTTCGCCTTCTGGGCCCTCACCGCCGGGATCTCCTTCGGCCTCATGGCCCTGGTGGGCGTGCTCAACGGCTTCGGCTTCGGCTGGGTGGCCGTGATGGTCGGCACGGGCACGGGCACCGTGCCGTGGGGGCCGATCGGCATGCTGTCCCTCATCACGGTGGGGGCGAGCGAGCTCCTCGGGCAGGGGGCGGACGTGCAGGCCGTCGAGGGGGTGTACAAGACCGCCGGACGCGTGCTCTCGGTGCTCATCGTGCTGGCCCTGATGTTCCTCGGCCGCCAGGACCGCGTGATGACGCGCATGACCTGGGCGTTCACCGCGCTGGTGATCCTCTCGCCCATCATCCAGCCCTGGTACCTGTTGTGGCTGCTCCCGTTCTTCGCCGTGATCGGCATCCGGGACAACTGGCAGATCAAGTGGGTCGTGTTCACGGTCGGCTACTTCCTGGCGTTCGGCGCGTCGGACCAGCTCTTCACCTGGCAGTTCCTGGACATCGCGGACCAGGTCAAGGCCGTGTCCCTGATCGTCTCCGCCGTGTGTCTGCTGTGGATCCTCGTCGTGGACCGCCGCACCAGCCGGTTCGTGAAGGACCACTGGCACGTGCGCCCCGCCGTGCGCGCCGGCCTGGCCCGGCTCCGTGGCGCCCCTCGACCCGTGGAGCCGGGGGAGTGAGGCCCGCCGCCCCCGCGACGACCGGCGCCCGAGGGCCCCGTCCGAGCCGCGTGGCGGCGCAGCCCGAGCCGGAGGCGGCCGTCCGCCGGGGCACGTGGGCGTCCGTGCTCATCACGGTGGGCTCCTGGGGCGTGGGGTGGCTGCCGATGACGCCCGACTCGGTGTTCTCCGGCACCACCCTGCTCAACCCGCTGCGGGTCTACCTTCCCGGCGTGCTGCTCAGCACCGTGCTGCTGGCCGCCGGCTCGCTGCTCCTCGTCCGATCCTGGCTCGAGCTGGGCCGCGCGCTGCGGGGCCGCTGGGAGGAGCACGGCCGGCTGGTGGCCCACGCCGCCTGGTGGTGGTCCGCCCCGCTGATGCTCGCGCTGCCGATCTTCTCCCGCGATGTGTTCTCCTACCTCCAGCAGGGCCGGCTCCTCGCGTCGGGTCTCGACCCGTACTCCCAGGGCGTGTCCGCCCTGCCCGGCTGGTTCATGCAGGGGGCGGACTCCATCTGGGCCGAGTCCCCGTCCCCCTACGGGCCGCTGTTCCTGCTGTTCGCCGAGACGACGTGGCGGGCCACGGGCGGCAGCATCGAACTGTCCGTCACGGCGTTCCGCCTCCTCGCCCTGGCGGGCCTGGCACTGTGCCTGTGGGCGGTGCCGCGGCTGGCCGCCGTCGCGGGCCGGTGCGGGCCGTGGGCCACGTGGGTGGCCGTGGCGAACCCGTTGTTCCTGCTCTACATGATCGCCGGCGCGCACAATGACGCGCTGATGTCGGGGCTGATGCTCGCGGGCATCCTGCTCATGGTCCGCCCGCCCCGCCGCCGCGTGCATGCGCTGTGGGGGATCGTGCTGATCGCCCTGTCCGTCGCGATCAAGCCCCTGACAGCTTTGGTGCTGCCCTTCGTGGCCCTGCTCCTGCCCACCGGCTGGGCCCGGTTCCGCGCGGCCGATCCGCGCCTGCGCCGGCGGGACCGGCTCGGCCCGTGGTTCACGACGGCGGTGATCTCCCTGGCCGTCCTCACGATCCTCGGCGCCGGCTCCGGCCTCTGGTTCGGCTGGGTGCCGGCCATGCTCACGAGCGGGGACGCGGCGTTCCCGTACGCTCCCGTGGGCCTGCTCGGCCTGCTGCTCGGCGCGGTCGTCGAAGCCGTGACGCCCCTGGGGGCGCGCGACGTGGCCGCGGCCTTCTACACCGTGATGACGGTGGCGGCCCTCGGCTTCACGGCGTGGCTGGCCCTGCGCCGCCGCCCCCTGGACCCGGTGTTCAGCGCGGCGGCCGTGCTCGTGGTGGCCGTCGCCACCGCCCCGATCATCCAGCCGTGGTACCTGCTCTGGGTCCTGCCGCTGCTGGCGTGCGCCCTCCGCCCGCTGCCGTGGGGCGCCGACCATCCCCGCTGGCTCGGGTGGGTCACCGCGCTCGCGGTGCTGCTGCTCACCGGCGTCGGCGTGGTGGACCAGCTCTCGGTGGCACAGTGGCTGCCGGTCCTGGCCGTCCGCGTGTTCACCCTCGTCCTGATGCTCGCGGGGATCGGATGGATCATCCACCGCGATCCCGTCACCGCGCCCCTGTTCCCCGGGCGGCGGCGTCCTCCCCTGGAGGTGGTCGAGCCGCGGGCCGAGGCGGCGTCGTCGACGCCTCCGGAGGCGGGCGTGCCGCCGGACGCACCGCCCGACGGGCCGCCGTCGACCGCCTCGCACTCCGCCTCCTCGTCCACCCGCATCCCCCAGGAGAGACCGTGACCTCCCACCCCCGCAGTCCCGCCCCGACCCGCCCGAGCGCCCGCTGGGTCGGCCTGCTCGTCGGCCTGACCGTGGTGGCTGCCGCCGTCGGCGTGCTGACCAAGCAGTGGTGCCGCGTGAACGGCTGGGCGGCCCCCGGCGTGCACGCGCACATGTGCTATTCGGACTTCGCCCAGCTGTTCCCCACGCGTGGCCTCTCCGACGGCCACTTCCCCTTCTACACGCCGCTGCCGCCCGAGCAGTGGATGGAGTACCCGGCGTTGCTGGCCGTGGTCGCGGGTGTGACCATGTGGTTCGTGCCCGTCTCCGGCGACCTGCACGAGCGCACCGTGACCTACTTCGACGTGAACGCGATCGGCGTGGTGCTGTGCTGGATCGTGCTGGTCGTCGCGACCGCGTACACCGCCCGCGGTCGCTCCCGGGACGCCCTCCTCGTGGCCCTGGCCCCGGGGATCATCCTCACCTCGATGCTCAACTGGGACCTGTGGGCCGTGATGCTGGCCGCCCTGGCCCTGTGGGCGTGGACGGCGGGCCGTCCGACCCTCGCCGGCATGCTCATCGGACTCGGCACCGCCACGAAGCTGTACCCACTGTTCTTCTTCGGCGCGATCTTCGTGCTGGCGCTGCGCACGGGCCGCTGGGCCGGGTTCGTGAAGGCGGCCGTGGCCGGGGCGGCGGCCTGGCTCGCCGTGAACCTCCCGTTCATGCTGACGGCGTTCGACCAGTGGTCCCGCTTCTACACGTTCTCGGGGGACCGCGCGGTCTCCTTCTCCTCGACCTGGCTGGCGCTGGCCTGGACAGGATGGTCCGGGGAGACGTTCACGACGCTCCAGAACGGCCTGTTCCTGGTGTGCTGCGCGGGGATCGCCTACCTCGCCCTCGCGGCGCGGCACCGTCCGCGCATGGCCCAGCTGTGCTTCCTGATCGTGGCGTCCTTCATCCTGTGGGGGAAGGTGTACTCGCCGCAGTTCGTGATGTGGCTGATCCCGCTCGTGGTCCTCGCGACGCCGCGGTGGCGCGCGTTCTGGATCTGGCAGGCCGTGGAGGTCTACCACTGGGGCGGGGTGTGGATGGAGTCGGCCCGCATCACCTCGGACGGGGCGTTCGCCGGCGGCGCCTGGTGGATCACCGCCTGGTACGCCTCGGGGATCGTGGCGCACATCGTCGCCCTCGTGTGGCTCATGACCACGGTGGTCAAGGACGTCCTGGACCCCGCCCGTGACCCGGTGCGCCGCACCGCCCTCGACCAGGGCGCCCCCGAGATCGCCCCGGGGGTGGCGGAGGACCCACACGCCGGCGTCTTCACCGGTGCACCTGACCGACTGCTCCTGCCCCCGGCCGGACGCGGCCTGCAGCCGCTCGGCGGGTCCGCGGACCGCTGACGGCGGGGCGGGTCCGCCGACGCCGTGGGGCGCGGCTCAGCGGTGTTCGAGGTACGTCGTGCAGGTGGGCGAGACCGCGCGGTCCGGGTGGTGCAGGACGACGACGTCGCCCGCGGACCAGACCCGCTCGAAGCCGAGCCGCTCGGCGCGGGCCAGTGCCTGCTCCGGGGTGAGGGGGTCCCAGCCGCCGAGCTCGGGCACCGAGGTGTCCACGATCATCCACGTGGCCAGTTCGTCTCCGATGTCCCCGTGCAGCCCGACGTGGGTGCGGGCCGTCAGGTGCGGCACGGCGTTGTCGGCGGCCTCGACGCACACCCCGTCCGGGATCAGCGCGACCGCGTGGTCGAGGTCGCGGGCGTGCTGCGTCATCGTCATGTCGCCGACGATCGTGCGGTGCAGCGGGTACACCTGCGGGAAGAACGCGGTGCCGATCAGACCGGCGGCCAGCGCCGTGGAGACGAGGACGGCGGGCAGCCGGCGCAGCGTGTCCCGGCGTCCGGCCAGCCGGTGGGCCGCCTCGAGCGCGGCCATGAGCAGCAGCGGGGCGAGGATCGCGTCGTACTGGTACACGGGGGCCCACACGTTGAGGCGGTCGTTGAACAGCCGCGAGAGCAGGATCGGCAGGGCCATCAGCGTGAGCGGGCTCAGGACCGGCAGGAACAGCAGCGGGACGAAGTGCAGGAGCCAGAGGGCCACCTTCAGCGGGTGGTCGAACAGCACCGCGACGGCGTTCCACGGTTGGGTCAGCAGGAACAGGACCGAACTGCGCATGTCCGGGCCCAGGGCGGTGAACTGCCAGTAGCCGAACGCCCCGGTGGGGGAGTAGTGGGGGATCACCACGGACGTGGCGAACCAGTAGCCGAGCACACCCAGCACGGCGGTGACCGCGGCCTGCGGCCAGAAGCGCCGGATCGCCATCACCAGGGCCACGGCCAGCAGGGTCACGCCCATGTCCTCTCGGACCGTGAGCAGCAGCGCCGCCAGGCCGGTGGCGAGCCACGCCCGCTGCCCGTCCAGGGCCCACACGAGCCAGGCGAGGATCGGCACGCCGAGGGTGACCTCGTGGAAGTCCCAGTTCACCATCGCCTGGAAGGGCCAGGAGAGCAGCAGGGCGGCGACGGCGGCCAGGGCCACCCCGTGTCCCGTGCGACGACGGGCGAACAGGTACACCGGCACGGCGGACGCGGCGAGGGCCAGCGCCATGACCACGCCGAGCATGCGGGGGTCCGGCCACACCCAGTAGAAGGGGGCCAGCAGCGCGAGGATCGGGTGGAAGTGATCGCCGAGGATGTGGAAGTCCACGCCCTTGACGGAGCTGAGGGGGGCGTTGAACAGCGCGTACTGCCGCACCACCTGGTCGAAGATGCCCAGGTCGTAGCCCTTGGCCTCGTAGGTGGCGTACCGCAGGAAGGAGTGCGTCACGTACAGGGCCGCGGCCGCGACGAGCAGGGCGGCCAGCTGGACGCCCTCGCGACGGGTCACACGGACCTCGGGGACGGCGGGTCGCGGGGCGCGGAGCCAGGAGCGCAGACGGTCCAGGACGGTCTCCTTCGGGCGGTCGTCGGGCGTGCTCGGACGGCTCCGCCCCTGGTCTGGGTGCCCCAGGAGGGATTCGAACCCCCGACCGGCGGATTAGAAGGCCGCTGCTCTGTCCAGCTGAGCTACTGGGGCTGGGCCGTGTCAGTCTAACGGCCGCCGGCCGCGGCGCCGTCGGCTCCTGCACAGTCGCCCGGGGACCTCCGCGCGTCCCCAGACCGGCCCCGATCCTGCCGGGGTGCCCCGCGGTGGGGTTGTCTGGCCATGGCGGATCAGCCGATGCGCCGACGACCCGCCCCGGCGCCCACCGGGGCCCAGCCCAGGAGGCACACCATGCAGGACCTCATCACCGTGCGCGGCTTCGTGGCCACGGACCCCGCCACCCGCCACACCGCATCGGGGGCCGCCGTGACCGGCTTCCGCCTGGCCACCACCGAGCGGCGCTTCGACCGCGAGACCGCCGAGTGGGTGGACGCCCACACCAACTGGTACAGCATCTCGGCGTTCGGCCAGCTCGGCTCGAACACCGCCCAGTCCGTGAAGAAGGGCAACCCCGTGATCGTCACCGGTCGACTCCGGGTCCGCGACTGGTCCTCGGGCGATCGCTCCGGCACGTCCGTGGACGTGGTGGCGGACGCCGTCGGGCTGGACCTGGGCTTCGGCTCGGCGGCGTTCCAGCGCAGCCAGCGCGCGGCCGTGCCGCGCCCCGAGTCGGCCCCGCGCGACGACGCGTCGGGCGGACGGGCCGGCGCGGTCGGCGACGGGTTCAGCGCGGGCCTGCCGGACGGGTTCCAGGGTGGCGACGCCCCGGCCTCGCCCGGCCCGGACGAGTCGGACGCGGGCGCCCCCGAGCGCGAGCCGGCGGCGGCCGGCGTCGCCTGACCACGGGGCGGCACGGAGGGGGAGCGGGCTCGGTGGTCGCGGGATCGGCACGATGAGTGGAATCCCGCGGCCACCGACTAGCCTGGGCCGCATGGCGGAATTCATCTACACGATGGTCAAGGCCCGCAAGAAGGTGGGCGACAAACTGATCCTGGACGACGTCACCATGTCGTTCTACCCCGGGGCGAAGATCGGCATGGTCGGCCCCAACGGCGCCGGCAAGTCGACGATCCTGAAGATCATGGCCGGGCTGGACGAGCCCTCGAACGGCGAGGCGCGGCTCTCTCCCGGCTACTCGGTGGGCATCCTGATGCAGGAGCCCAAGCTGGACGAGTCCAAGACCGTGCTCGAGAACGTCCAGGAGGGCGTCGGCGAGATCTACGGCAAGATCCAGCGCTACAACCAGATCTCCGAGGAGATGGCGAACCCGGACGCGGACTTCGACGCCCTCATGGAGGAGATGGGCGAACTGCAGTCCGCCATCGACGCCGCGGACGCGTGGGACATCGACTCCCAGCTCGAGCAGGCGATGGACGCCCTGCGCACGCCCCCGGGGGACGAGCCGGTCACAAACCTCTCCGGTGGCGAGAAGCGCCGCGTCGCGCTGTGCAAGCTGCTGTTGGAGAAGCCGGACCTCCTCCTGCTCGACGAGCCCACCAACCACCTGGACGCCGAGTCCGTGCTGTGGCTCGAGCAGCACCTGGCCTCCTACCCGGGCGCCGTCATCGCCGTCACCCACGACCGGTACTTCCTCGACCACGTCGCGGAGTGGATCGCGGAGGTCGACCGCGGCCGCCTCTACCCGTACGAGGGCAACTACTCCACCTACCTGGAGACCAAGCGCGCCCGCCTCGAGGTGCAGGGCAAGAAGGACGCCAAGCTCGCCAAGCGCCTGGCCGATGAGCTCGACTGGGTCCGCTCCAACACGAAGGGCCGCCAGGCGAAGTCCAAGGCCCGCCTGGCCCGCTACGAGGAGATGGCGGCCGAGGCCGAGAAGACCCGCAAGCTGGACTTCGAGGAGATCCAGATCCCGCCGGGCCCGCGCCTGGGCACCGTCGTGATCGAGGCCAAGGACCTGAAGAAGGGCTTCGGGGACCGCGTCCTCATCGACGGCCTGTCCTTCTCCCTGCCCCGCAACGGCATCGTCGGCGTGATCGGCCCGAACGGCGTCGGCAAGACCACCCTGTTCAAGACCATCGTCGGTCTCGAGCCCCTGGACGGCGGCGAGCTGAAGATCGGCGAGACCGTGAAGATCTCGTACGTGGACCAGTCCCGCTCCAACATCGACCCCGAGAAGTCGCTGTGGGAGGTCGTCTCGGACGGCCTGGACTACATCAAGGTCGGCAACGTCGAGATGCCCTCGCGCGCCTACGTGTCCGCGTTCGGCTTCAAGGGCCCGGACCAGCAGAAGAAGGCCGGCGTGCTCTCCGGCGGTGAGCGCAACCGCCTGAACCTGGCCCTGACCCTCAAGGAGGGCGGCAACCTGCTGCTCCTCGATGAGCCCACCAACGACCTCGACGTGGAGACCCTGACCTCCCTCGAGAACGCGCTGCTCGAGTTCCCGGGCTGCGCGGTGGTCGTCTCCCACGACCGCTGGTTCCTGGACCGCGTCGCCACCCACATGCTGGCCTACGAGGGCACCGCGGAGGACCCGGCCAACTGGTACTGGTACGAGGGCAACTTCGAGTCCTACGAGGCCAACAAGGTCGATCGGCTCGGCCCCGAGGCCGCCCGCCCGCACCGCATGACGCACCGCAAGCTCACGCGCGACTGAGCCGACGCGCCCCCGGGCGCCGCGCCGACGACGGCCCGCCGCGATCACGTGATCGCGACGGGCCGTCGTCGTGCCGGGGCCGGGTCCACGTCGACCGCCACGAACGGTGCGCCCGCGGCGCGGACGGCGAGCCGCCTCACCCGTGGCAGGGCCCGATGGGCAGCCTCACCCCCTGCGGAACCGCCGGGTCAGCGCCGCCAGCTGCGGCGCAGCACCGTCCGCAGGGCCATGCGCTGGGCCGCGCCACGAACCCGCGCCCGCCGGGCGGCGGCCCCCTCGGGCAGGCGGATCATGCCCTCCTGGGCGACCGTAGCCACGAGCGTCCCGTCCTCGGTGAATACGGCGCCCGTGCCGAGGCCGCGCGCGCCCTGGGCGCTGGGGGAGTCCTGGACGTAGAGCAGCCACTGGTCGACGCGGGCGGGCCGGTGGAACCACATCGCGTGGTCGAGGGAGGCCACGGACATGCCGGGCTGGATCCAGGCGATGCCGTGCTGCCGGAGGATCGGCTCGAGGAGCGTGTAGTCCGAGGCGTAGGTGAGCGCCGCCAGGTGCAGCGCGGGGTCGTCCGCCAGGGGCGTGAAGGTCTTCATCCACACCATGTTGCAGTTCTCGGTCTCGGCGGCCGGCTCCACATAGATGGCCGGGGTGACGTGGCGGATGTCGAACGGCCGGGACCAGGCCCACTCCTGGGCCACGGGGTGGTTGATGCCGCCCAGCACGTCCGCCGTCGTGGGCAGGTCCTCAGGCCGGGGCACTCCGTCCGGCATGGCCACCTGGTGGTCCAGCGCGCTGCCGGCGGGCTCCTGGAAGGAGCAGGTCAGGGCGAGGATGGCCTTCTCGTTCTGGGAGGCCAGCACCCGGCGGACGGAGAAGGAGCGGCCGTCCCGCAGCGTCTCGACGGTGAACGTGATGGGCTGCAGCGCGTCCCCGGGGCGGATGAAGTAGCCGTGGAGCGAGTGGGCGGAACGGGCGGCCGGCACCGTGCGGGAGGCGGCCGCCAGCGCCTGGGCGAGCACCTGGCCGCCGAACACCCGGCCGTGCGTCTGCCGGGGGGTCGTGCCCGTGAAGCGGACCTGACCCGTCACCGCGTCCGGCGCGGCCGGCGTCAGCTCCAGGATCCCCCGCAGCGTTTCGGTGGGGTCCTTCGGGGCCGAGGCCGGGCGGACCGGTGCGTGACCGGGGCGGGGACGGGGATGGCGCTGCGGCACGAACGGCTCTCCTTCGACATGGATGGACCCCACGACGGCGGGGCGGCCCGGGACGCGACGGACCTGGGACAATGCTTGCATGACCGAGCACCCCGCCGCCGCCCCCGTCCTCCGCTTCGTCGACGACCGCGCTGTGCGGGACCTCGAGCAGCTGGCCAGCCGCGCCCGGCGCGTCGCCGACACGGGCATGCGTTTGCACGTCGTGCCTGAGGCGGGGCGCTCCCGCACCCCGATGCTCGCCCAGTGGGTGTCCGTGCTGCAGCCGGCAGGGCTGGGAGACGGGGTGCCCGTCGTCCTGGGTCTGCGCACCGTGCCCCTGGCGACCGCCGACGGCGTGGCGGACCTGGACGCCGTCGTCGCCCTGGGCTCCGTCACCGAGCGCACCGCCCGGATGCGTGGTCAGGACCCCGTCGACCTGGCGTTCGCCGTGCCGCCGGGCCGCGAGCACGTCACCTGGACCGCGCTGACCCCGCCCCGCGGCGGCTGGACGCCCGTGGCCGAGGTCGCCGACGAGGAGCTGGCCGAAGTGGCCACGCGCGGCGCCGACGCCGTGCGGGACGCCCTGCCCGAGAACCCGGGGGAGGCGCTGGTCCGCAAGATCCGGGCGCAGATGTGGGGACCCCTGCTCGGGGGCGACGCTCTGCAGTTCCCGGCCGGCATGGCCTTCGGCGCGCACGCGCTGGGCTTCCTGCGGCCCGGCGGCCGCGCCCGGCTCAGCACGGCGGGGCCGTGGACGCGCCTGGACACCCCCGGCGGCTTCGTACTGGGCCGCCCCGCCATGGCGGTGTGAGCCCGCGCCCCATGTCGGGGCGCGGACCGCGGGCCGGTCAGGCCGAGTTCTGCAGGGAGTGGGCGGCCCGCTCCAGGTAGTCCCAGAGTTCGGCCTCGTGCAGCGGTGACAGCTCCAGCGTGTCCACGGCGGCGCGCATGTGGCGCAGCCACGCGTCGCGCGCGGCCGGGTCGATCCGATACGAGGCGTGGCGCATGCGCAGGCGGGGGTGGCCGCGCTCCTCGGAGTACGTCCGCGGTCCGCCCCAGTACTGCTCCAGGAACATCAGCAGCCGGCGCTGGGCGCCCTCGAAGTCGTCCTGCGGATACATCGGGGCGAGGATCTCGTCTTCGCGCACGCGGGCGTAGAACTCGGCGGTCAGCCGGTCGAAGGTCGGGCGGCCGCCGACGGCGTCGTAGAAGCTGGTGGCCTGACCGGGCGCGGCCGGGGTCCCCGGGGTCGCACCGGCGGGGCCCGCCGCGGCGTCGCGGGCGCGCACCTGCTCCACCGGGGCGGGCGTGCCCTCCTGCATCACCGGCTCGACCTCGGTGGGCCGCTCCGCCAGGCCCGTCACACGGGACGGGCCCTTGGCGACGCGCGGCCGCAGCACCGCCAGGGGGGCGCCCAGGCGCGCGGAGTGGTCCGGCAGCGTCGGCGTGCCGGTGGGCAGGGCCTCGGGGCGGACCGGCTCGACGGCGACCGGGGCCGAGAGCGAGTTCGCGATGAAGCACAGCCGGTGCGCCTCGGCGTGGAGGGCCTCGGCCCGCTCCCGGTCGGCCTCGTCCTGCAGCGTGACCTCGGGCCGCAGCGTGATCGCGGTGAACCGACCGGCGCCGTCGCCGTCCACCTCGAGCTCGCCCTCGACCCCGCACGTCATCCCCGTGACCACGACCCCGGAGGTCGCCGCGACATGGAGGTACGAGAGCACGTGACACTCGGCGAGCGCGCCGAGCAGGAGGGTCTCCGGGTTCCACTTCGAGTCGTCGCCGCGGAAGGGGCGGGCGGCCGAGGCCTGGATCTCGCCGACAGCGGCGTCCTGGATCACCACGGAGCGGTCGTAGTCGCGGACGCCGGAGGTGCCCGAGCCGCGGTCGCCCGTCCACTCGGTGCGCAGGGAGAAGGTGTGCTTCATGGGTTCCAGCCTAGCCAGCCCGCGCCCCGACAGCGGCCGGGGAGGTGCTGGAGGGCATCTTCCGTGGAATACCCACCAGCAGCACCGCCCCGCAAGCGCCGGCAGAGGCGTCAGCCGCCGTCCGGCTCAGGCCCCGGCGTGGACCTGATGCACGTGCGCCGTCGCGTGCTCGCGCGCGGCCAGGGCGCGGACGGTCTCGTCCCGGCCCTCGGCGAGGACGCGGGACAGCCCCGCGCGGGTGCCGGCCAGCCGCTCGGACAGGGCGGTGGCGCGGTCGGCGATCTCCCGGGTGACCTGGGCGGTCGGGTAGCCCAGCGTCGCGGCGGTCTCGGCCATCTCGTGAGAACGGGAGTCCCACATCGCCTCGACGCCCTCGAAATAGGAGTCCGCGAAGGGCGCGATCAGCGCGGCGTCGTGGACCCGCGCGAACCCGATCAGGGCCTGGCGCTGCTCCGTGTTGGACAGCTCGCCGGCCATCACCCGGTCCCAGGCCGCGCGCTTGGCCTCGGCCGTCGGCACGGCGGCCCGGGCCTGGATCGCGGCGAGCGCGCCCGTGGCGGTCGCGTCGGCGCGCTCGGCCTCGGCGATCTCGGCCTCCCCGGCACGGCCGGCCGCCACCAGCGCAGTGAGCAGCTCCCAGCGCAGGTCCGTGGTGAGGTCCAGCCCGGGCACGGTGCGGGTGCCGTCCACGAGGGCCGCCAGGCGGTCCAGCTGCGCCGTGGTGCGCGCGTGCAGGGCGAACGCCTTGACGAACTGCAGCTGGTTGTCCGAGCCGTCCTCGGCCTCCGCGACGAGGCCCCACAGACGGTCGGCCGCCGCGACCCGCACGGCCTCGGCCTGGTCCTCGGGCAGGTACAGGCCGATCGCCGTCGCGAGCTGGCGCAGCAGCGTCTGCACCACGGACGAGTCCCGCTCGTGGCCGACGTTGGCCAGGACGAGGTCGACGAACCAGGCGGCGGAGGCCTCGCCGTCGCGCACGGTGTCCCAGGCCGCCCCCCACAGCAGCGTGCGCGCCAGCGAGCCGTCCACGTCCTTCAGGCGGGTGGACGCGGCCTCCCACGAGGCGTCGTCGAGGCGCAGCTTGGCGTAGGCCAGGTCGTCGTCGTTGGGCAGGATCACGGCGGGACGACGGCGGCCGACGGCCTCGGCGACCTCGGTCACCTCACCGGCCACGTCGAGTTCGAAGCGCTCGGTGCGGGTCAGGCGGCCGGTGGCCTCGTCCACGTCGTAGAAGCCCACAGCCAGGCGGTGGGGGCGGAGCACGTCGTCGCCAGGCGCCGACGGCGAGCCGTCCGGGGCGCTCTGGCGCAGGCGCAGCGCGGTGATGGTGCCGGCCTCATCCGTCTCCACCTCCGTGCGCAGCGTGTTCACGCCCGAGGTCTCGAGCCACACGCGGGTCCACTCGGACAGGTCGCGGCCGGAAGCCGCCTCGAGCTCGGACATGAGGTCCGGCAGCTCGGTGTTGCCCCACGCGTGCTGGGCGATGTACGCGCGGACGCCGGCCATGAAGTTCTCCTGGCCCACCCAGGCCACGAGCTGGCGCAGCACGGAGGCGCCCTTGGCGTAGGTGATGCCGTCGAAGTTGACGAGCACATCGTCGAGGTCGCGGATCCGGGCCTTGATGGGGTGCGTGGACGAGAGCTGATCCTGGCGGTAGGCCCAGTTCTTCTCCATGGAAGAGAAGGTGGTCCAGGCGCTGGTGTACTGCGTGTTCTCGGCGGCGGCGAGCGTGGACATGAACTCGGCGAAGGACTCGTTGAGCCACAGGTCGTTCCACCAGCGCATGGTCACGAGATCGCCGAACCACATGTGGGCCAGCTCGTGGAGGATGGTGATGGCGCGGCGCTCGATCAGCGCCTCCGGCACGGTCCCGCGGAAGACGTACGACTCGAGGAAGGTCACACAGCCGGCGTTCTCCATGGCGCCGGCGTTGAACTCGGGCACGAACAGCTGGTCGTACTTCTCGAACGGGTAGGCGTGGCCGTACTGGGCCTCGAAGAACTCGAAGCCCTGGCGGGTGAGCTCGAAGACGTTCTCCGCGTCCAGGTGCTCCACCAGTGACGCGCGGCAGTAGACGCCGAGGGGGATCGTGCGGCCGTCGGCGCTGGTCAGCTCCGAATGCACGGAGGCGTACGGGCCGGCGACGAGCGCGGTGATGTAGGAGGAGATGCGCGGGGTGGGGGTGAACTCCCAGACCGCGGCGTCCACGCCCTGCAGGTTCTCCTCGTTCGCCACGACGCCGAGGGTGCGGCGGGAGTCCTCCGGCTGGTTGGACACCACAGCCCAGTGTGCCGGCGCGGTCACGGTGAAGCGGAACGCGGCCTTGAGGTCGGGCTGCTCGAACACCGCGAACATGCGGCGGGAATCGGGCACCTCGAACTGGGTGTAGAGGTAGACCTCCTGGTCCACGGGGTCCACGAACCGGTGCAGGCCCTCGCCGGTGTTGCTGTAGTCCCCGAGCCCGTCGACCACGAGGGTGTTCTGCGCCGCCAGCGGGCCGATCCGCAGTCGGGCGCCGTCGAAGTCCGCCACGTCCAGCGCCTCGCCGTTGAGGGTCACCGTGGGAGCCTGCTCCGCCACGAAGTCGATCCACGTGTGGGTGCCCACCGCGTCCTGCGTGGCCGCGAACGTCACGGTGGTGGCCGTGCGGAAGTGCTCCGCTCCGCGGGTGAGGTCCAGGCTCACCTCGTACGCGTCCACGGTGAGGGCGGCCGCGCGCGCGGCGGCCTCTTCGCGGGTGATGTTCATGGCGGCGGCGGTGGTCACGGTCGGACTCCTCCTGGGGTCGGGCGGATGCGGCACGGCCGGGACCTGTGATGGGGGCCACGGCACGGTGCTCCCCAGTGTGCCACCTGGCCCGGACGTCGTCGTCGGCCTCTGGATGCCCCGCCCCTCACTAGACTGGCGGGGACCCCGAGCCACCGCCCCTAAGGAGTCTGCGCATGCGCGTCCACATCGCCACCGACCACGCCGGCATGGAGCTGTCCGCCCACCTGGTGGAGCACCTCACCGCCGCTGGCTACGAGATGGTGGACCACGGACCCACCGAGTACGACGCGCAGGACGACTACCCGGGCTTCTGCATCAACGCCGCCCGCGCCGTCGTCGCCGACCGCGAGCAGGGACTGGACTCGCTCGGCATCGTGCTGGGCGGCTCCGGCAACGGCGAGCAGATCGCCGCCAACAAGGTGGCCGGCGTCCGAGCCGCCCTGGCCTGGAACCTGGACACGGCGCGGCTGGCCCGCGCGCACAACGACGCGAACGTCGTGGCCGTCGGCGGTCGACAGCACTCGCTCGAGGAGGCCACCGAGCTCATCGAGGCGTTCCTGGCCGAACCGTTCTCCCAGGACGAGCGCCACGTGCGCCGCATCGGGAAGATCGCGCACTACGAGACCACCGGAGAGGTGCTGATGTGAGTGCCTGAGGGCCACTCCGTCCACCGTCTCGCGCGCCAGTTCACCGACGTCTTCGGCGGCCGCCGGATCCGCGCCACGAGTCCGCAGGGCCGCTTCGCCGAGGGGGCCGCCCTGCTCGACGGCCAGGTCCTGAAGCGCGCCCGGGCCCACGGCAAGCACTTCTTCGCCGACGTCTCCGGCGGCCACGTGCTCCACGTCCACCTGGGCATGTACGGGGCGTGGACCTTCGGCGGGGATCAGGACTTCGCGGCCGCGTCCTCGATCGGCGCACCCCGCCGGATCGGCGAGCGGGAGGTCCACGACGACGGCGCCCCGGCCGCCGAGCCCGCTCGCGACGCCGACGGCTGGGTCCAGCCCCCGCCGCCGGCCGCCACGGTCCGGCTGCGACTGCGCGCCGAGCACGGCTGGGCCGACCTGATCGGCGCGAGCCGGTGCCGCGCGCTCACTCCGGCCGAGGCTGCCGACGTCGTCGCCGGCCTGGGCCCGGATCCGCTGAGCGACGACGATCCCGCGCCGTTCTACGACCTCGCCCGGCGGACACGGCGGCCGATCGGCGTCGTGCTGATGGACCAGGCGGCCGTCAGCGGGATCGGCAACATCTTCCGGGCCGAGGCGCTGTTCCGCGCCGGCATCGACCCGTGGCGGCCGGCCCGGGAGGTCTCCGCGTCGGACCTGGCATTCCTCTGGGCGGACAACGCCGCGCTCATGCGGGAGGGCGTGCGGCTCGGGCGGATCGTCACCACGCGGCCCGAGCACCGGCCGGGGATCCCTGCCGAATCGGCCTGGCCCGAGCACGCGAACTACGTGTACCAGCGGCAGGGCCTGGCCTGCCTCGTGTGCGGGCGCGAGACGATCGTGGTGGAGGAGATGGCGGCCCGGAAGCTCTACCGGTGCCTCACCTGTCAGAGCTGAGGGGCCTGTAGCAGGCCCGACCGGGCACAGCGGTCAAGGCACCGGCGCGGACGACGACGCACCCGAGAAAGCCATGAGCCGGGCCATCGTGTGCACACGATGACCCGGCTCATGAGGTCCGGAGGGGATGACGGGAATCGAACCCGCGTAGCCAGTTTGGAAGACTGGGGCTCTACCATTGAGCTACATCCCCGCGGGGCCGCGCTCGGCGCGGACCAGCGGCTGACACCGTATCACGGCGGGCCCGCGTCGGCCGTGGGGGAAGAGGCATGATGCACGGCTCCCGTCCCGCCCTCCGCAGGGCCGCGTCCGCCCTCGCCGGCCGTCGTCCCCTGTCCCTGCGCGGCGCCACCGTCCTCGTGACGGGCGGCGCGTCCGGCATCGGTCGACTGATCGCCCTGGGGGCCGCCCGCCGCGGCGCGGGCCGCGTCGTCGTCTGGGACCTCGACCTGCAGGGGGCTGAGGCCGTCGCCGCCGAGATCCGGTCTCAGGGCGCGGACGCCCAGGCCGAGCGCGTGGACGTGACGGACGCGGCCGCCGTCGAGGCCGCCGCCGCCCGCGCCGGAGAGGTGGACGTCGCCGTGAACAACGCGGGCGTCGTGACGGGCGTGCGCCTCGAGGACGCCACGGAGGAGGGCATCCGCCGCACCTTCGAGGTGAACGCACTCGCGCCGTACTGGCTGACCCGGGCGGTCCTGCCCGGAATGCGGGCCCGGGACCGCGGGGCCGTGGTCACGGTGGCCTCGGCCGCGGGGTTGGTCGGCGTCGCGCGCCAGACGGACTATTCCGCCACCAAGCACGCCGCGGTCGGCTTCGCCGAGTCCCTCGCCGCGGAGCTGCGCAAGGACGGCAGCCGCGTCACCTCCCTCGCCGTCTGCCCCTTCTACATCGACACCGGGATGTTCGCGGGCGTGCGCAGCCGGGTGCCCTGGCTGCTGCCCGTGCTGGATCCGCGCCACGTGGCGCAGGAGGTGCTGGACGCCGTCGAGGCCGGCCGCACCCGCCTGCTGCTGCCGCGCGCCGTCGGTCTGATCGCGCCCCTGCGCGCCCTGCCGGCGCCCGTCTTCGACCGCGCGATGGACGTCCTCGGGGTCAACGCCACGATGGACGGCTTCACGGGCCGGCGGTCGCGGCTTTTCGCGGGGCGCGAGACGGCGCGCTAGGATTCCACAGTCTGCCCTCGGGCAGTCCCTCGGGTGTCCGGCGAGCCTCCACCGCGTGAGCCCGCCGGCGTCGGGGACGACGGCGGGGTGTAGCTCAGCTTGGTAGAGCGCGCGCTTTGGGAGCGTGAGGCCGCAGGTTCAAATCCTGTCACCCCGACTCGACGTCAAGACCATCCACCACCACCAACAGGAGTCATCCGTGGTCAAGTCCACCGCAGAGAACCTCAGCCCGACCCGCGTCAAGCTGACCGTCGAGGTGCCGTTCGAGGAGGTGAAGCCCGCCCTGGACAAGGCGTTCAAGGACATCGCCAACCAGGTCCAGATCCCGGGCTTCCGCAAGGGCAAGATCCCGGCGCGCCTGATCGAGCAGCGCTTCGGCCGCGAGATCGTCGTGGACCAGGCCGTCAACGAGGGCCTGAACACCTGGTTCTCCGCCGCCATCGCCGAGGCCGAGGTCACGCCGATCTCCCGCCCCGAGGTCGACGTGACCGCCACCCCGGACGCGGAGAACGCCGAGGGCCCGGTGGCCTTCACCGCCGAGTTCGACGTGCGCCCGACCATCGAGCTGCCCGACTACAAGGGCCTCAAGGTGACGGTGGAGCCCGCCCAGGCCACCGAGGAGGACGAGCAGAAGGCCCTCGACGCCCTGCGCTCGCGCTTCGGCTCCCTCAAGGATGTGGACCGCTCGGCCGCCCAGGACGACTTCGTCACGATGAACCTGACCGCCACGGTCGACGGCGAGCAGGTCGACCAGGCCGAGGGCCTGTCCTACCAGGTGGGCGCCGGCACCATGCTCGAGGGCATCGACGAGGCCCTCGACGGCCTGTCCGCCGGCGAGGACGCCACCTTCGAGACCACGCTCAACGGCGGCGAGCACGACGGCGAGACCGCCGTGGTCAAGCTGGAGCTGACGGCCGTCAAGGAGCGCGAGCTGCCCGAGGCCGACGACGAGTTCGCCCAGCTGGCCTCCGAGTTCGACACCATCGCCGAGCTCAAGGAGGACCTGAAGAAGCAGGCCGCCGAGGAGGCCGTGAACCGCCAGGGCGTCGAGGCCCGCGACAAGGTCCTCGAGGAGCTGGCCAAGCTCGTCGAGGTCCCGGTGCCGGACGGCGTCATCGCCGAGCAGGTCGAGCAGCACTTCTCCGCCGGCGGCCACACCGCGGGCGACGACCACGACACCGCCGAGCACCGTGCCGAGCTCGAGCAGAACACCCGCGAGGCGTTCGCCAACGAGGTCATCCTGGACGAGGTCGCCGAGGCCGAGGAGGTCACGGTCGACCAGGGCGAGCTGATCGAGTACATCATCGCCACCTCCTCCGAGTACGGCATGGACCCGAACCAGTTCGCCATGATGCTCGACCAGGGCGGGCAGATCCCGATGATCATGGGCGAGGTCCGCCGCCGCAAGGCCCTGGCCAAGGTCCTCGAGTACGCCGAGGTCACCGACACCGACGGCAAGGCCGTGGACCTGACGGCGTTCGTGACCCCGGGCGGCCAGGAGGCCCTCGACGCTGAGGCCGAGGCCGACGACGCCGAGGCGGCCGAGCAGGCCTGATCCCGGCCGGTGGGGACGCACCCCCGCCGAGCCACGACGACGGCGCCCCCGCCCACGCCGGTGGGGGCGCCGTCGTCGTCCCGGGGCCCCGGTGGGCGGCCCCGGGCGGGGTCCGCGACAACCTGCGCCAACAGCGAAACGCCGACGGCGTCCCGCGCGCTGGCCCGGACGCCCGGCTAGTGTCGGACTCGATCAGGGACCCGTCCGTCCGCGCGAGCGGCCGCCGTTCGGGAGGCCCGTGGACATCTCGACAGGAAGGCGGAAGTGATGACCGACATCACCCCCAGCATGCGTTCGGTGGACCCGGCGCAGCGCGAGGATTTCCTCTACACCCAGCTGCTGAAGTCGCGCATCGTCTGGCTGGGCGAGGACGTCCGTGACGACAACGCCAACGCGATCTGCTCCCAGCTGCTCCTGCTCTCGGCCGAGGACACGGAGAAGGACATCTACCTGTACATCAACTCCCCGGGCGGCTCCGTCACCGCGGGCATGGCGATCTACGACACGATGCAGTACATCCCCAACGACGTCGTGACGGTGGCCACCGGCCTCGCCGCGTCCATGGGCCAGTTCCTGCTCGCCTCCGGCACCAAGGGCAAGCGCTACGCCACCCCCCACGCCCGCGTGCTGATGCACCAGCCCTCCGGCGGCATCGGCGGCACCGAGTCGGACATCCGCATCCAGGCCCAGCTGATCCTGCACATGAAGCAGGTGATGGCGGAGCTGACCGCCGAGCAGACCGGCCAGTCCGTGGAGACCATCCTCGAGGACAACGCGCGTGACAAGTGGTTCACCGCGCAGGAGGCCCTCGAGTACGGCTTCATCGACCACATCGCCGACCGTGCCGCGTCCGTGACCGGCGGCGGCGGCGTCCGGGGCTGAGCCCGGCCCGGACCGTCCCGACCCTCTCCAGGAGACCAAGAATGACCCAGTTCCCCGCCGGGCTCCCCACCGGGATGCCCTCCCTGCCCACGCCGGACGCGCGCTACATCCTCCCGCAGTTCGAGGAGCGCACCCCCTACGGTTTCAAGCGTCAGGACCCCTACGCCAAGCTCTTCGAGGACCGCATCGTCTTCCTCGGCGCGCAGGTGGACGACGCGTCGGCCGACGACGTGATGGCCCAGCTGCTCGTGCTCGAGGCGATGGACTCCGAGCGTGACATCACCCTGTACATCAACTCGCCGGGCGGCTCGTTCACGGCCATGACGGCGATCTACGACACCATGCAGTTCATCCGGCCCGAGGTGCAGACCGTGTGCCTGGGCCAGGCCGCCTCCGCCGCGGCCGTGCTGCTGGCCGCGGGCGCCCCCGGCAAGCGTCTGGCGCTGCCCAACGCGCGCGTGCTGATCCACCAGCCGGCGATGCAGGGCGACCGCGGCACCGCCACGGACCTGGAGATCCACGCCCAGGAGATCAACCGGATGCGCGTGTGGATGGAGGAGACGCTGGCCTCCCTCACCAACCGCACGCCCGAGGAGGTCTCGCAGGACATCGACCGGGACAAGTTCCTCTCGGCCGAGCAGGCCCTCGAGTACGGCCTTGTGGACGAGGTCCTCGCCTCCCGCAAGATCACCCGCCCGTCCGCCTGACCGACGACGCCCGCCGAGGGGTCCGGCCGCGCGGCCGGGCCCCTCGGCGCCGACCGGGGACCCGGTCCCTTAACGTGTCCGTCCACGGCCGTATGCTGGACGGAATCTGACAGCGACGCCGCCCGCGCGGGGCGGACGTCTCCGCCCGGCCTTCGAGGAGTACCACCATGGCGCGTATCGGAGAGAGCGCTGACCTGCTGAAATGCTCGTTCTGCGGGAAGAGCCAGAAGCAGGTGCGCAAGCTCATCGCCGGCCCGGGTGTCTACATCTGCGACGAGTGCATCGAGCTGTGCAACGAGATCATCGAGGAGGAGCTCGGCGAGGCGGCGGAGGCGGACGAGACCGTCCTGCCCACCCCGCAGGAGATCTTCGACCACCTCGAGAGCTTCGTGATCGGTCAGGAGGCGGCCAAGCGTTCCCTCGCCGTCGCCGTGTACAACCACTACAAGCGCGTGCGTGGGCCGCAGGCGCGGGGCGGTGACCTGGCCGACCGCCTCACCGAGCGGGACGACCTCGCGGACGTCGAGGTCGGCAAGTCGAACATCCTCATGGTCGGCCCCACCGGCTCCGGCAAGACGTATCTCGCGCAGACCCTCGCCCGGCGGCTCAACGTCCCGTTCGCGGTCGCGGACGCCACCAGCCTCACCGAGGCCGGCTATGTGGGCGAGGACGTGGAGAACATCCTCCTCAAGCTCATCCAGGCCGCGGACTACGACGTGAAGAAGGCCGAGCAGGGCATCATCTACATCGACGAGATCGACAAGATCTCGCGGAAGTCCGAGAACCCCTCCATCACCCGGGACGTCTCCGGCGAGGGGGTGCAGCAGGCCCTGCTGAAGATCCTCGAGGGCACGGTGGCGTCGGTGCCGCCGCAGGGCGGGCGCAAGCACCCCCACCAGGAGTTCCTGCAGATCGACACGTCCAACGTGCTGTTCATCGTGGCGGGCGCGTTCGCGGGCCTGGACGAGATCATCGGTTCCCGTGCCGGACGCAAGGGCATCGGGTTCGGCGCGCCCCTGAACCACCTGGGCGCGGGGGACGTCACCTACGCGGACGTGCGGCCGGAGGACCTGCTGAAGTTCGGCCTTATCCCCGAGTTCATCGGCCGCCTGCCCGTGATCACCACTGTCGAGGACCTCACGCACGAACAGCTCGTGCGGGTGCTGACCGAACCGAGGAACGCCCTGCTCAAGCAGTACCAGAAGATGTTCCTCATGGACGGCGTGGAGCTCGAGTTCGAGCAGGACGCCCTGGACGCCGTCGTCGCCCAGGCCGAGGCCCGCGGCACCGGCGCCCGCGGCCTGCGCTCCATCATGGAGAACGTCCTCAAGCCCGTGATGTTCGAGCTGCCCTCCCGTTCGGATGTGGGCACGGTCGTCATCTCCGGGGACGTGGTGCGCGGCGAGGCCGAGCCCACGCTCATCCCGGCCGAGGTGGAACGACGTCGACGCGGCCGGAGCGCCTGACCGCCGTCGCCCAGCAGGACCGACCGGAGCCGAGACGGCTCCCTGACCGCAAGGAGCACAGCATGACCGACACCACGCAGCAGCCCACCGTCGACTTCTACTTCGACGCCACGTGCCCGTTCGCCTGGATCACCTCCCGGTGGATCCTGGAGGTCCAGAAGGTGCGCGACGTGCGGGTGGTCTTCAAGATCATGTCGCTCGCCGTCCTGAACGAGGGCCGCGACCTGGACCCCGGCTACCTGGCCCGCCTCGAGAAGGCCTGGCTGCCGGCCCGCGCCGCCGTGCAGGTGCGCGAGCGGCACGGTGCCGAGGCGCTCGGCCCGTGGTACACCGCGGTCGGCACCCGCATCCATGAGCAGGGCCGCACGGACTACGAGGCCGTGGTGGCCGAGGCCCTCGAGGAGCTCGGCCACGACGCGGACATCCTGGACGCCGCCCGCACCGACGTGGCCGACGAGCAGCTGCGCGCCAGCCAGAAGGAGGCGGAGGACCTCGTGGGCAACGACGTCGGCACGCCCGTCGTGGCGTTCAACGGCACGGCCTTCTTCGGTCCCGTGATGACCCGCATCCCGCGCGGCGAGGAGGCGGGCCGCATCTTCGACGGCGCCGTCGCCCTGGCCGACTTCCCGTACTTCTACGAGATCAAGCGGGCCCGCACCACGGATCCGCAGTTCGACTGAGCCCCCGGCTCGCACGAGACCGGCCCCACACCTTCAGCGCGAAGGTGTGGGGCCGGCGTCGTCGGGGGCGCGGGGCGGCGGGGGTCAGCTGCGCGCCACCCGGCCGGCCGCGCGGATCAGGGGGACCTGCAGGGGCAGCCGCCCGAGGGAGGCCAGTTGCGCCGGCCAGGGCCGGCGTCGCCACTGCCAGGCCATCCACGCATTGCCGGGCCACACGCCGAGGAAGAGCGCCTGCGCGGCGCGTCCGCCCGCGCGCCGGGTGCGCGGGACGGCCAGCAGACCCGCCACGGCCAGCTCGGCCACGCCGGAGCCGTGGGTCCACGCGCGGGCCGAGCCGGGCAGGAACGGCGGGATCAGCCCGTCGAAGGGCTCGGGTCGGACGAAGTGGAGCACGCCCATGGCGGCGAGGGCGGCGGACATCCGCCGGGCGGAGGAGTCGCAGGCGCGGCGGCCGGCCGGGGCGGGATCGGGTGTCGGTCTCATCCTCTCAGTGTCCACCCCTGCCGCGGTGACCGCACTGCGACATGCGGCAGGAGCACGACCGGGAGGTGCACCACGACACCCCCGGGAGGGCCGCCTCCCGACGAACTCCGATCCGGCGGCGGACTGTCCGACGCGTGCTGTGCCCTACCGGATCCGGGCCACGAACATCCCACGCTGACGGCAGACTCGGGTTTGCAGCACGGGCGCGACGACGGCCCCGCCGCCCGTGATGGGCGACGGGGCCGTCGTCGTGCCGCGTGCGCTCCCGAGACACCGTCCGGGAACGCGCGGCGCGGGTCAGTCGTCGTCGACCGGTGCGAGCTGCACGTCGGAGACGGTCAGGGGCGCGGACTCGCCGGCCTCGCCCTGCGTGAGGGACAGGTCCGCGATGTTGCCGGCCGCCTTGAGGTCCGCCAGGCCGCCGCGCAGCTTCTCGAGCCAGTCGGCCGGTCCGGTCACCACGGCGGAGCGCACCTCGGTCCGCTGCTTCACCTTGGCCTCGGACTTCGCCTTGCGGATGCCACCCAGGACCTGCGCCACGGTGGGCAGGACCTCGGCGTCGCCGGCGGAGGCGGCGAAGGACAGGGCCGCCACCTCGTCCGCGGCGCCCGGCCACGCGGCGGTGTGCACGGAGCCGGCGCGCCACCAGCTCCACACCTCCTCGGTGGCGAACGGCTGGAACGGGGCCAGCAGACGCAGCAGGGCGTCCAGGGTGGTGGCCAGCGTGGTCACCACCGAGGCCTGCTCGGCCTCGCCGTGGCCACCGTAGGCACGGTCCTTCACGAGCTCCACGTAGTCGTCCGTGAAGGCCCAGAAGAACTGCTCGGTCACGTTGAGGGCACGCGCGTAGTCGTAGGCCTCGAACGCGCGGGTCGCCTGCTCCACGGTGGCCGCGAGGCGCGTCAGCAGGGAGGCGTCCAGCGGGTTGGTGACGGCCGCGGCGTCGTCGGCCGTACGGATGACGGCGTCCTGCGTGGCGCCCAGGTTCAGCACGAACTTGGCGGCGTTGAGCAGCTTGATGGCCAGGCGGCGGCCGATCTTCATCTGCGCCACCTCGTAGGCGGTGTCCGCGCCGAGGCGGGCCGAGGCGGCCCAGTAGCGGACGGCGTCCGAGCCGAACTGGTCCAGGATGTCGGTCGGGACCACCACGTTGCCCTTGGACTTGGACATCTTCTTGCGGTCCGGGTCGAGGATCCAGCCGGAGAGCGCGGTGTCCGTCCACGGCACGGAGCCGTTGAGGGCGTGGGCGCGCACCACGGTGGAGAACAGCCAGGTGCGGATGATGTCGTGGCCCTGCGGGCGCAGATCGAACGGGAAGACGTTGTTGAAGAACGCCTCGTCACGGGACCAGCGGCCCACGATCTGCGGGGTCAGCGAGGAGGTGGCCCAGGTGTCCAGGACGTCCGGGTCGCCGGTGAAGCCGCCGGGGACGTCGCGCTGGTCCTCGGAGTAGCCCGGGGCGGCCTCGGCGGCCGGGTCCACGGGGAGCTGCTCGTCGGCCGGGAGGATCGGGTTCTCATAGTCGGGCTCACCCTCCGCGTCCAGCGGGTACCAGACCGGGATCGGCACCCCGAAGAAGCGCTGGCGGGAGACGAGCCAGTCACCGTTGAGGCCCTCGACCCAGTTCTCGTAGCGGTGGCGCATGTGCTCCGGGTGCCAGGAGAGCTCGCGGCCGCGCTCGATCAGCTCCGCGCGGCGGTCGGCGTCGCGGCCGCCGTTGCGGATGTACCACTGGCGGGAGGTGACGACCTCGAGCGGCTTGTCGCCCTTCTCGTAGAAGTTCACGGCGTGCATGATCTTCTTCGGCTCTCCGTCCAGCAGGCCGGCCGCGGTGAGGGCGTCCACCACACCCTGCTTGGCGGAGAACACGGTCTTGCCGGCCACGGTGTCCGCATAGGCCTGTCGGCCGGCGTCCGTGGTGATCCACTCGGGGGCGTCGGCGGCGAACCGGCCGTCACGGCCGATCAGGGTGCGGGTGGGCAGCTGCAGCTCGCGCCACCAGGTGACGTCGTTGAGATCGCCGAAGGTGCAGACCATGGCGATGCCGGAGCCCTTGTCCGGCTTGGCCAGCGGGTGCGGGAAGACCTCCACCTCCACGCCGTACAGCGGGGAGGTGACGGTCGTGCCGAACAGGTGCTGGTAGCGCTCGTCGTCCGGGTGGGCGACCAGGCCGGAGCAGGAGGCCAGCAGCTCGGGGCGGGTGGTCTCGATGAAGACCTGCTCGCCGTCCGCAGCGGTGAAGGCGTAGCGGTGGTAGGCGCCGGGGACCTCGCGGTCCTCGAGCTCGGCCTGGGCCACGGCGGTGCGGAAGGTCACGTCCCACATGGTGGGGGCCTCGGCCAGATAGGCGTCGCCCGAGGCGATGCCGGCCAGGAAGGCGCGCTGGGAGACGGCGCGGGAGACGTCGTCGATGGTCCGGTAGGTCATGTCCCAGTCGACGGACAGGCCGAGACGGGTGAAGAGGTCCTCGAAGACCTTCTCGTCCTCGACGGCGAGCTCCTCGCAGAGCTCGATGAAGTTCCTGCGGGAGATCACGTCCCAGTCGCGCTGGTTCTTCGCCGGCTTCTCCGGCGGGCGGTAGCCCTCCACGTACGGCTTGGCGGGGTCGCAGCGGACGCCGTAGTAGTTCTGCACACGGCGCTCGGTGGGCAGGCCGTTGTCGTCCCAGCCCATCGGGTAGAACACGTTCTTGCCGTTCATGCGCTGGTAGCGGGCGAGCACGTCGGTCTGCGTGTAGGAGAAGACGTGGCCCACGTGCAGCGAGCCGGAGGCGGTCGGCGGGGGAGTGTCGATCGAGTAGACCTGTTCGCGGGTGGTCTGCGTGTCGAACGCGTAGGTGCGCTCGTCGGCCCAGCGGGCGGTCAGCTTCTCCTCGAGGCCTTCGAGGGCCGGCTTGTCCGGCACGGCCACGGCGCCGGCGGCGGGGGTGGACGGGGTCGATGCGTCGATGGGCGTGTCTGTGCCCTGCGTGTTCTCAGCCATGCCTGCCATCCTCCCATGACCGGGGCGGCGGGCCGGGCCTGCGACGATGCCCGGGACGTCCCGCCCTTCCAGTCGGTCGACCTGGCGGAGGTGAACGGGGCGGTGCTCCGAACGGCACGGCTCGGCTACGGTCGGAGGCGTGAGCCACACCCATGAACCTGCGAAGAACCCCGCCCGCGCCGCCGTCGTGACGGGGGCCACGAGCGGCATCGGCCGCGCCACGGCCCTCGAGCTCGCCCGCCGCGGCTGGCGCGTGTACGCCGTCGGCCGCCGGGCCGAGCGCCTCGAGACCCTCGCTGCCGACGCCCGGGCCGAGGGCGTGAGCGGCGACGTCGTCCCCGCCGCCCTGGACGTCACGGACGAGGCCGCCGTCGCCGCGCTGGCCTCGCGCGTCGAGGCCGACGGCGGCGCCGACACCCTCGTCAACATCGCCGGCGGAGCGCTCGGCACGGACGCGGTGGGCGTGGGCGACCGCGCCGACTGGGAGTGGATGTACCGCGTCAACGTGCTCGGCACCCTGACGATGTGCCAGGCGTTCCTGCCCATGCTCCGCGCCCACGGCGAGGGCACCGTGCTCAACCTGACCTCGACCGCCGCCGTCACCGCCTACGAGGGCGGCGCCGGCTACAACGCCGCGAAGATGGGCCAGCACGGGCTCACCGGCGCGCTGCGCCTGGAGGAGGCCGAGCACAACGTGCGGGTGATCGAGGTGCTCCCGGGCATGGTCCACACCGAGGAGTTCTCCCGCAACCGCCTGGGCGGCGACCAGTCCGCCGCGGACGCCGTGTATGCGGGCGTGGAGAAGCCGCTCACCGCCGAGGACGTCGCCGAGGTGTGCGTCCACGCCGTCGAGCTGCCCCACCACGTGAACCTGGATCAGATCGTGATGCGGCCGGTCGCCCAGGCCGCCCAGCACAAGGTGATCCGCCGGTGAGCGGCGGGCCGCAGAACGTGTGGGCCGACGCGGTGGGCTCGGCATGAGCGCGCCCGTGCTGCACGTGATCGCCTGCGCCCACGGCACGCACGACGCGGCCGGCCGCGACGTGATCGACGGCCTCCGTGCCGACCTGGCGGCCCTCCTGGCCGCCGAGGGGCCGGGCGCCCAGGTCCACGAGGCCTACGTGGACGTGCAGAGCCCCTCCCTCGACGAGGTCGTGGCGGCCCTGCCCCCGGGGGAGCCGGCCGTGATCGTGCCGCTGCTGCTGTCCCTGGGCCATCACGTCCACCACGACATCCACCACGCCGCAGCCGCCCGACCCGGCACGATCGCCGCCGCACCGCTGGCCGGGGCCGGGGACGACGTCGAGCCGCGCCTGGTGACCGTTCTGGCCGAGCGGGTGGCCCGGGCGGTGCCGGCCGGTGAGGCCGCGACATCGGACGTCATCCTGGCGGCGGCCGGCACCCGCGCCGCGGACGGCCAGGCCCAGGTGCACGCCCTGGCCGGGGCCCTGGCCCGGGCCACGGGACTGCCCGTGACCGCTGCGTTCGGGGCGGCGGCCACCCCCCGTGTGCCCGACGCCGTCTCCCGGGTGCGCGCCGCCGGCCGTCGCGCCGTGGTGGCCGCCCACCTGCTGGCCCCCGGGTACTTCCACGACCGACTCGGCGAGGCCGGCGCGGACGCGGTCACCGACCCCCTGCTGCCGCATCCGCTGGTGGCGCGGATCGCCCTGGACCGGCTGCGGTCCGCCCTCGCCGAGGCCCCGAGGGGAGCCGCCGGAGGCCGCTGAGCCGTTCGTCACACGACCGGGGCCGGGCCGGGCACCGACCGCGGCCCGGCCCCGGGAACGTGACGAACCGCGTCGACGATCTTGGGGGCGGCATGCCGGGTTCCTAGCGTGGCGGCCATGACCCAGGTGAACGAGACGTCGAGGCCGGCGCGCACTCCGCGCCGTCCCTCCGCCAAGCCGCACGGCCAGTGGAAGGTGGACGGGACCGCCCCCCTGAACCACAACGAGGAGTTCAAGCAGCAGGACGACGGCCTGAACGTCCGCGAGCGCATCGAGCAGGTCTACGCCCGGGAGGGCTTCGACTCGATCCCCTCGGACGACCTGCACGGCCGCTTCCGCTGGTGGGGCCTGTACACCCAGCGCCGGCAGGGGATCGACGGCGGCAAGACCGCCACCCTGGAGCCCCACGAACTCGAGGACCGCTACTTCATGCTGCGCGTGCGCATCGACGGCGGCGACCTCACCACCGAGCAGCTGCGCGTGATCGGCGGGATCTCCACCGACTTCGGCCGTGACACCGCGGACATCACGGACCGGCAGAACGTCCAGCTGCACTGGATCCGCGTCGAGGACGTCCCCGAGATCTGGCGGCGCCTGGAGTCCGTGGGCCTGTCCACCACCGAGGCCTGCGGCGACGTGCCGCGCGTGATCCTCGGCTCACCGGTGGCCGGGATCGCCGCGGACGAGATCATCGACCCCACGCCCGTGATCCGGGAGATCGCGGACCGCTGGATCGGCGACCTCGAGGTCTCCAACCTGCCCCGCAAGTTCAAGACCGCCATCACCGGGCACCCCTCCCAGGACGTGGTCCACGAGATCAACGACGTCTCCCTGATCGGTGTCGTGCACCCCGAGCTGGGCCCCGGCTACGACCTGTGGGTCGGCGGCGGCCTGTCCACGAAGGCGCGCCTGGCCGACCGGATCGGCGCCTTCGTCTCGGCCGAGCGCGCCCCCGAGGTGTGGCACGCCGTCGTGAGCATCTTCCGTGACTACGGCTACCGGCGCCTGCGCAACAAGGCCCGCATGAAGTACCTGCTCGAGGACTGGGGGCCGGAGAGGTTCCGCACCGTGCTGGAGGAGGAGTACCTCGGCTACGCCCTGCCCGACGGACCCGCCCCGGCCCCGCCCACCCGCCCCGGCGACCACGTGGGGGTCCACGAGCAGAAGGACGGCCGCTTCTACATCGGTGCCGCCCCCGTCGTCGGCCGCTCCAGCGGCACCACCCTCACCGCCCTCGCGGACCTGCTCGAGGCCCACGGCTCCACGCGGCTGCGGACCACCCCCCACCAGAAGATCGTGGTGCTGGACGTGGAGCGGGACCGGGTGGACGCCGTCGTGGCCGGCTTGAAGGAGCTGGGACTGAACCCGGAGCCGTCCGTGTTCCGCCGCTCCACCATCGCCTGCACGGGCCTGGAGTTCTGCAAGCTCGCCATCGTGGACACGAAGGACACCGCCACCGCCGCGATCGCCCAGCTGGAGGAGCGCCTGGCCGACCTCGCCGACCGCCTCCCCGAGCGGCTGAGCCTGCATGTGAACGGCTGCCCCAACTCCTGCGCCCGCATCCAGACCGCGGACATCGGTCTGAAGGGGCAGCTGCTCCCGGACGACGACGGCGGCCAGACGCCCGGCTTCCAGGTGCACCTGGGCGGCGGGCTGGCCTCCGTGGACCGCGCCGAGGCCGGCCTCGGACGCAGCGTCCGCGGCCTGAAGGTCCGCGCGGACGGGCTGGTCGACTACGTCGAGCGCCTCGTCCGCCGGTACGACGAGCAGCGCGAGCCGGGCGAGACCTTCGCCCGGTGGGCGCACCGAGTCGACGAGGAGGCCCTCCGATGAGCACCGTTCCCCCCACCCGTCCGACCGAGGACCTCGAGCGCCTGCAGGCACTCGCGGAGTCCGGCGCCGCCGAGCTCGGCTGGGACGCCCCCGCCGCGGCGGTGGTCGACTGGGCCGCCCGCCATGTGGACCTCCGCCGGGCCGCCGTCGCCTGCTCCATGGCCGACGCCGTCCTGCCGCACCTGGTGGCGCAGCGGATGCCCGGCGTGGACGTCCTCTTCCTGGAGACCGGCTATCACTTCACCGAGACCCTCGCGACGCGCGACGAGGTGGCCCGCCGCCTCGACGTCACCGTGGTGGACGTGCTGCCGGAGCTGACCGTGGCCGAGCAGGACGAGCGCCACGGCAAGGACCTGTTCGCCCGTGACCCGGGGCTGTGCTGCGCGATGCGCAAGGTCGAGCCCCTCAACCGGGCGCTGGCCGGATACGACCTGTGGTTCACCGGCGTCCGCCGGGACGAGGCGCCGACGCGCACGAACACCCCGCTGGTGGGCTGGGACGAGGCCCACGGCATGGTCAAGGTCAACCCCGTCGCCCCGTGGAGCTTCGACGACCTGGTCGGCTACGCCACGGACCACGACGTGCCCGTGAACCTGCTCCTGCAGAACGGCTACCCGTCGATCGGCTGCCGTCCCTGCACCCGCCCCGTCGCCCCCGGGGAGGACCCCCGAGCCGGGCGCTGGGCCGGGACCGCGAAGACCGAGTGCGGCATCCACGTCTGAGCGCCGCACCCGAGACAGACCAAGGAGACACGATGACCCTCACCCATGCCCCCGACCCGGGGACCGTGAGCCCCGCCGGGCCCGACGTCCAGGACGCCCTGGAGGCCGAGGCGATCCACATCATCCGCGAGGTGGTGGCCGAGTTCGAGCGCCCCGCCATGCTCTTCTCGGGCGGCAAGGACTCGGTGGTGATGCTCCACCTGGCCGCGAAGGCCTTCTGGCCGGGCAGGATCCCCTTCCCGGTGGTCCACGTGGACACCGGCCACAACTTTCCCGAGGTCCTCGAGTTCCGCGACCGCACGGTGGAGCGGCTCGGCCTGCGGCTCGTGGTGGGCTCCGTGCAGGAGTACATCGACCGCGGCGAGCTGCGTGAGCGCGCCGACGGCACCCGCAACACCCTGCAGACCACCCCCCTGCTGGACACGATCCGGACCAACCGGTTCGACGCCGTCTTCGGGGGAGGCCGCCGTGACGAGGACAAGGCGCGGGCCAAGGAGCGGATCATCAGCCTGCGGGACGCGTTCGGCCAGTGGGACCCGCGCAACCAGCGCCCCGAGCTGTGGAACCTCTACAACGGCCGTCACACCCCCGGCCAGCACGTCCGCGCGTTCCCCATCAGCAACTGGACCGAGCTGGACGTGTGGCGGTACATCGCCCGCGAGGGCATCGAGCTGCCCTCCATCTACTACGCGCACGAGCGGGAGGTCTTCCGCCGCGACGGCATGTGGCGCGCCGTGGGGGAGCACTCCCGCCCGGCCGAGAACGAGGAGGTCACCACGCGGACGGTGCGCTACCGCACGGTGGGCGACATGTCCTGCACCGGCGCCGTCCTCTCGGAGGCCGCCACCGTCGAGGACGTCGTGCTCGAGGTCGCCGCCTCCACCCTGACCGAACGCGGGGCCACCCGCGCCGACGACCGCATCTCCGAGGCGGCCATGGAAGATCGCAAGAAGGACGGGTACTTCTGATGAGCACCGCACTGCTGGACCGGCGCGCCCCCGCCGGGACCCTGTTCCGCCTGGCCACGGCCGGCTCGGTCGACGACGGCAAGTCCACCCTCGTGGGCCGCCTCCTGCACGACTCCAAGGCCGTCCTGGCCGACCAGCTCGAGGCCGTGGCCCGCACTTCCGCCGAGCGGGGCTTCGGCGGCGCCGAGGGCGGGCTGGACCTGGCGCTGCTGACCGACGGCCTGCGCGCCGAGCGGGAGCAGGGGATCACGATCGACGTCGCGTACCGGTACTTCGCCACGGACCGGCGCACCTTCGTGCTGGCCGACTGCCCCGGGCACGTGCAGTACACCCGGAACACCGTCACGGGCGCCTCGACGGCCGACGCCGTCGTGCTGCTCGTGGACGCCCGCAAGGGCGTGGTGGAGCAGACCCGACGCCACCTCAGCGTGGTGGCCCTGCTGCGGGTGCCGCACGTGATCGTCGCGGTCAACAAGATCGATCTCGTGGACTACGCCGAGGAGGTCTTCACCGCGATCGCCGAGGACGTGCGGCGCGTGGCCCGGGAGCTCGGCCTCTCCGACGCGGTGAGCGTCCCGGTGTCCGCCCTGCAGGGCGACAACGTGGTCACCCGCTCCGAGCGGACGGACTGGTACACCGGCCCCACGCTCATGGAGCTGCTCGAGTCCCTGCCCGGGGCGGACGCCGAGGACGACGCCGCGGCCTCCTTCCGCTTCCCGGTGCAGCTCGTGGTGCGCCCCCAGGGCGCCCTGGCCCCCGGCCTCGACCCCGAGGTCTTCCGCGACTACCGCGGCTACGCCGGGCAGGTGGTGGCGGGCACCGTCCGGCCCGGGGACGCCGTCGCCGTCCTCACCCCGGGGCAGCCGGTGCGCACCACCACCGTGGTGGGCGTGGACGCCGCCGGCGAGTCCCTCGAGGAGGCCTCCTCCCCGCAGTCGGTGGTCCTGCGCCTGGCCGACGAGGTGGACGTGGCCCGCGGGGACACGATCGCCGCCGCGGACACCGCCCCGCGCCCCACCGCGGAGGTGGCCGCCGCGCTGTGCTGGCTCTCCGCCGCGCCGCTGCGCGTCGGGCAGCAGGTCCTCGTCAAGCACGGCACCGCCGTCGTCCGGGCGCTCGTCCAGGAGGTGGCCGGCCGGCTCGACCTCGACACCCTGCGGCTCGACCCGGCCGAGACCCTCGGGCTCAACGACATCGGACAGGTGCGCCTGCACCTGGCCGCGCCGCTGCCCGTGGAGCCCTACGCCGTGCATCGGCGCACCGGGGCGTTCCTCGTGATCGACCCCCACGACGGGGCCACGCTCGCCGCCGGCATGGTGCGCGGCGGCGACGAGGCCTGAGACGGATGACGACGGCGGGACGGGAGCGGTCATGACAGTGGTGATGGAGGACGTGGGCAAGAGCTTCGGCGGGCCCACGCCCGTGCTGGAGGACGTCTCCGTGCGGATCGAGCCGGGCGAGTTCGTCTGCCTGCTCGGCGCGTCCGGATGCGGCAAGTCCACCCTGCTGAACATCATCGCCCGGCTCGAGGCGCCCACCGCGGGCGTCGTCAAGACCCCCCGGGAGGGGGCCGCGTTCATGTTCCAGGACGCCGCCCTCTTCCCGTGGCTCACCGCCCGCGGCAACATCGAGCTCGCCCTCCGCTTCGCCGGTGTGGCCGCGGGGGAGCGTCGGGAGCGTGCCGGGGAGCTGCTGCGCCTCGTCCACCTGGACGACGCCGCCGACCTGCGACCCCACCAGCTCTCCGGCGGCATGCGCCAGCGCGTCGCCCTGGCCCGGGCCCTCGCCCAGGACCGCCCCCTGCTGCTCATGGACGAGCCGTTCGCGGCCTTGGACGCGATCACCCGCGACCTGCTGCATGGGGAGCTCGAGCGCGTGTGGCGGCAGACCGGTCGGACGGTCGTGTTCGTCACCCACAACGTGGCCGAGGCCGTCCGCCTCGGCCAGCGGGTGCTGCTGCTGTCCTCACGTCCGGGTCGCGTCGTCGCCGAATGGGACGTGCCCGCGGCCGCCCGCCACGACGCGCCCGCCGCGGCCGCCCTCACGGCCGCCATCACCGCCCGACTCGGTCAGGAGATCCGTCGCCATGCGCACTGACACCCCCACCCTCGACGCCCCCGGCCGCGCGCCGGGGGCCGCCACCGACGACGAGCTGCGCGAGCTCGACAGCGGCCTCGACGCGCTCCAGGCCGTCGACTCGACCCGTCGGACGGGTCTGGCCGGGTGGGACTGGAGCCGGGTCCTGCTCCCGGTGGCCGCCGTCGTCCTGCTCGTGGCGATCTGGCAGGCCTTCGCGTGGCTGGCCGGTGCGCGCGGTGAGCCGATCACCGGTCCCGGTGACGTCGTCGGGGCCTTCGGGACGCTGTGGGCGCAGGGCCTCGTCCAGCAGGCAGTGGCGACGTCGGTGGGCCGCGCCGTCGTGGGCTTCGCACTCGCCGTGGTCGTCGGCGTCGGGCTGGGCCTCGTGCTCGGACAGGTCGGCGTCCTGCGGCGGGCGTTCGGCCCGCTGCTCACGGCCCTGATGGTGCTGCCCAACGTGGCCTGGGTGCCGCTCGCGGTGCTGTGGTTCGGCCTCAGCGACGCCACCGCGTACTTCGTGATGCTCACCGGCGCCGTCCCCGCCGTGGTCGCCGGCCTCACCACCGGCACGGACCAGGTGCCGCCGCAGCTGCGTCGCGCGGCCCGGGTGCTGGGCGCCTCGCGTCTCGAGACCGCCCTGCTGGTGGTCCTCCCGGCCGCCCTGCCCGCCTTCGTCTCCGGCCTGCGCCAGGGCTGGGCCTTCGCGTGGCGAGGCCTCATGGCCGCCGAGATCATCGCCGTCGGCGGGCCCATGGGCGTGGGACTCGGGACCCTGCTCCACGAGGGACGTGCCGCGTCCGACCTCGCCGTCGTCCTCTGCGCCGTCCTGACCATCCTGGCCGTCGGCGTCCTCGTCGAACTGGCCGCATTCGGCCCCGTCGAGCGGCGCATGCTGCGCCGCCGCGGGCTGCTGGAAGGGAGCACGCGATGACCGCGTCCGATCTGTACCCCACCTCCCTGCGTCTGCTCGGCCGGCCCGTCCTGGTCGTGGGCGGCGGGCGCGTGGCCGGCCGCCGCATGGGCGCCCTCCTCGACGCCGGCGCGCTCGTCACCGTGGTGGCCCCGGAGCCGGGGGAGGAGGTGGAGCGGCTCGCGGCGGCCGGCCTGATCACCCTGCACCGCCGCCCCTACCGCCCGTCCGACCTCGACGGGGTCTGGTTCGCCCAGACCGCCACCGGCGACCGGGCCGTGGACGGGGCCGTGGCCTCCGACGCCGAGGCCCGCCGCGTCTGGTGCGTCGACGCCTCCGATGCCGAGTCCTCCGCCGCCTGGACGCCCGCCGTCGTCCGGGCCGGGGACGTGACCGTGGCCGTCAACGCCGGGGGAGACCCTCGCCGCGCCCGCGCCCTGAAGGATGCGATCACCCTCGCCCTGTCGACGGGGCGGCTGCCGCTGCGCCGGCGGCGCGCGTCCGCCGAGCCCGGCCGCGTGGCCCTCGTCGGCGGCGGCCCCGGCGACTCCGGGCTCATCACCGTGCGCGGCCGACAGCTGCTCGCGGAGGCCGACGTGGTGGTCGCCGACCGGCTGGGCCCGCGCGCCCTCCTGGCCGAGCTGGACCCGGCGGTGCCCGTGATCGAGGTCGGCAAGGCCCCCGGGAACCACCTGGCCACGCAGGACGAGATCAACGCCGTCCTGGTCCGGGAGGCCCGGGCCGGCCGCCTCGTCGTCCGGCTCAAGGGCGGCGACCCGTACGTGCTCGGCCGCGGCGGCGAGGAGGCAGCGCACTGCCGCGCCCATGGCGTCGACGTCGAGGTGGTCCCCGGTGTCACGAGCGCCGTCTCGGTGCCCGCCGCCGCGGGGATCCCGGTCACCCATCGCGGCGTCGCCACCGGCTTCACGCTGGTGACCGGCCACGAAGAGCTGGCCGAAGTGCCCACCCGGGCCGACCACACGCTCGTCCTGCTGATGGGCGTGCGTCGGCTCGCGGACACCGCGCGCCGACTGACGGAGCGCGGCCTCGACGGTGCGACGCCCGTGGCGATCATCGAGCGTGGCTGGATGCCGGACCAGCGGGTCACCGTGGGCACGGTGGAGACCATCGCCGCGCAGGCGGCCGCCGTCGGTGTGGAGAACCCCGCCGTGATCGTCGTGGGCGACGTCGTGCGCTTGAGCCCCTACGCCACCGGCGCGCCTGCGGCCGCCGCCCCTGCCCCGATCTTGACCCTGAACCCGACCTCCGAAGGAGCACGAGCATGACCCTGACCCCCTCGGCCTCGAGGCCTGACCGCCCGTTGCGCATCGCCATCATCGGTGCCGGACCCGCCGGGGTGTACACGGCGGACATCCTGACCAAGGAGGAGCGGGACTTCCGCGTCAGCATCGACCTGTTCGACCGGTACCCGGCCCCGTTCGGCCTGATCCGCTACGGGGTGGCCCCGGACCATCCGCGCATCAAGGGCATCGTGAACGCCCTGCACAAGGTCATGGACCGGGGCGACATCCGTTTCCTGGGGAATGTGGACTACGGCACGGACCTGAGCCTGGCGGACCTGCGTCGGCACTACGACGCGATCGTGTTCTCCACCGGGGCTGTGCGCGACGCGGCCCTGGACGTGCCCGGCGTCGAGCTGGCCGGCTCATTCGGTGGCGCGGACTTCGCCGCCTGGTACGACGGGCACCCGGACGTGCCGCGGCACTGGCCGTTGGAGGCCACGCAGGTGGCGGTGATCGGCAACGGGAACGTGGCCCTGGATGTGGCCCGGATCCTGTCCAAGCATGCCGAGGACCTGTTGCCCACCGAGATCCCGGACAACGTGTACCGGGACCTGGCCGCGTCCCCGGTCACGGACGTGCACGTGTTCGGTCGTCGCGGGCCGGCGCAGGTGAAGTTCACCCCGTTGGAGCTGCGGGAGCTCGCCCATTCCCGGGATGTGGACATCGTGCTGTACGAGGAGGACTTCGACTTCGATGAGGCCTCGGAGCAGGCGATCGAGGAGAACAACCAGGTCCGCACCATGGTGGGCACGTTGACGAACTGGCTCATGGAGCAGGAGGACCGTCAGCAGAGCGCTTCCCGCCGGCTGCACCTGCATTTCCTCCAGGCCCCCGAGGAGTTCCTGGACGAGGACGGGGACGGCCGGGTGGACGGTCTGCGGATGCGTCGGATGGAGCTCGACGGCTCCGGTGGGGTCCGCCCGACCGACGAGACCGTGGACTACCCGGTGCAGGCGGTCTACCGGGCCGTGGGTTACTTCGGGTCCCCGGTGGAGGGGGTGGAGTTCGATGAGGTGCGCGGTGTGATCCCGAATGCGGAAGGCCGGGTGCTGGACGCGGACGGTGCCCCGGTGCCGGGTCTGTATGCCTCGGGGTGGATCAAGCGGGGCCCGGTGGGGTTGATCGGGCACACCAAGGGTGACTCTCTGGAGACGATCAAGCATCTGATCGAGGACGAGCCGGGGCTGTGGACGGCCCAGGAGCCCTCGGAGGAGTCGGTGATCGAGCTGCTCGAGTCCCGCGGCGTCCCGTACACGACGTGGGCTGGTTGGCATGCTCTGGATGAGCATGAGAAGTCCTTGGGTGCGCAGGCGACGGAGGCCGGGCCGGTGGCGCGGGAGCGGGTGAAGGTCGTGGACCGGGAGGAGATGACCCGCATCTCCCGCGACGGGGCGTCCGTCCCGACCGCCTGATCCGGGCCGGGCGCGGCCCACCCCTCGCCCGCGCCGCGGCCCGCTCCCTACCGTGGTGCCCATGACCACCTTCGCCGCAGCCGAACGTGCCCGCCTCGCTGACCTCCTGCTCGAGAAGGGCCCCGACGCGCCCACCCTGTGCGGCGGCTGGAGCACCCGCGACCTCGCCGCCCACCTCTGGCTGCGGGAGAGCCGGCCCGACGCCTTCGCCGCCCTGTTCATCCCGCCGCTGTCCCGCCACCTCGACCGCCTGACCGCGGACACCACGCGCCGCGACTACGCCGAGGTCGTGCGGGAGTGGGCCGCGGGCCCGTCGGCGCTGAACCCCATGCGGGCGGCGGATAGGCACGTGAACGCGGCCGAGCACTTCATCCACCTCGAGGACGTCCGGCGCGGCGAGTCCGCGGCCAGCGGCTCGCTGCCCGCCCCGCGCTCGTTCTCCCCGGACGAGGAGGACGCCCTCTACCGCTCGCTGCGCCGCATGGCCCCGCTGTTCCTGCGTACGTCCGCGGCGCCGGTGGTCCTCCAGGGCCCGGGTCGCGCCCCGGTCACCGTCACCCGTGGGGCCGTGGCGCTGCGGGCGCCCGTCACGGTGACCGGCGAGGTCGGGGAGCTCCTCCTCTGGGCCTCGGGCCGGGACGCCGTGCACGTGGAGATCGACGGCGACGCGTCGGCGGCCGTGCGCACCGCCCTCTGACGCGCTCCGGCCCCGCGACCACGGGCCGGCGCAGCGTCCACTACACTGGCGGGCATAGGCGTCGACCCGGCCATCACCGGCGAGCCTCCGGAAGAACGGGCCGCACGGCCCCAGTAGAACCGGACGGGTAAGCCCGTCACAGCAGTCATCAAGCGGCCGGCACCCCGGGGACCTCCCGACGCCGGCAAGCAAGGTGGTACCGCGTCCGCGGCCGGCCGGAGGGTCGGGCCCTCGGGCGTCCTTGCACGGAACCGACGCCCCGGACGCAAAGGACCCCCGTGTACCCCCTCGCCTCCTCCGCCCCTGACGGCCGCACCCCCGCCTCCCCGCGCTTCCCGGAGATCGAGCGCCGCATCCTGGCGTACTGGGACGAGGACGGCACCTTCCAGGCCTCGATCGACCAGCGTCCCACCCGGAACGAGGACGGCTCGCAGAACGAGTTCGTCTTCTACGACGGCCCGCCCTTCGCCAACGGCCTGCCGCACTACGGCCACCTGCTCACCGGGTACGTCAAGGACCTCGTGGCCCGCTACCAGACGCAGCAGGGCCGCCGCGTGGAGCGCCGCTTCGGCTGGGACACCCACGGCCTGCCCGCCGAGCTCGAGGCGATGAAGCAGCTGGGCATGACGGACAAGTCCGAGATCGAGGCCATGGGCATCGACACGTTCAACGACGCCTGCCGCTCCTCGGTCCTGAAGTACACGGACCAGTGGCAGGACTACGTGACCCGCCAGGCCCGCTGGGTCGACTTCGAGAACGACTACAAGACCCTCACCCCGGACTTCATGGAGTCCGTGATCTGGGCCTTCTCCGAGCTGCACCGCAAGGGCCTGACCTACCGCGGCTTCCGCGTCCTGCCCTACTGCTGGAACGACGAGACCCCGCTGTCCAACCACGAGCTGCGCATGGACGACGACGTCTACAAGATGCGCCAGGACCCCTCGGTCACCGTCACGTTCCCGATCACCGGCCTCCCGGCGGACCCCGCCCTCGTGCCCGACGGCGGCGCCGACGCGGCGCTCGCCGCGCACCTGGCCGGCGTCCACGTCCTGGCCTGGACCACCACGCCCTGGACGCTGCCGACCAACGCGGCCCTCGCCGTCGGCCCCCAGATCCAGTACGCCGTGGTGCCGGCCGGCCCCGAGGGCGCGACCGCGGACGGGGACCGCTTCCTCCTGGCCGTGGACCTCGTGGGCGCCCACGCCAAGGAGCTCGGCTACGCCGACGCCGACGCCGCCCGCGCCGCGGTCACCGAGACGATCCCCGGCGCCCGCCTCGGCGGCCTGGCCTACGCGCCGCTGTTCACGGACGTGTTCGACGCCCACCGCGGGGAGACCTTCACCGTCAACGGCCGTGACCTCGGCGTCGAGGGCGCCCACCGCATCCTCGTGGACGACTACGTCTCCACCGAGGACGGCACCGGCGTGGTCCACCAGGCGCCGGCCTACGGTGAGGACGATCAGCGCGTGTGCGAGGCCAACGGCATCCCCGTGCTGCTCTCCGTGGACTCCGGTGCCCGGTTCCTGCCGCTGTTCGCCCGCGAGGACGTCGGGCGCGGCGACCTGCGCGAGATCGCCGGCGTCCAGGTCTTCGAGGCCAACCGCACGATCATCCGCGCCCTGCGCTCGCTGGGCCGGCTCGCGCGGGAGGCCTCCTACGAGCACTCCTACCCGCACTGCTGGCGCTGCCGCACGCCGCTGATCTACCGCGCGGTGACGTCCTGGTACGTCAAGGTCACCCAGATCAAGGAGCGCATGCTCGAGCTGAACGAGGAGATCACCTGGATCCCCGGCAACGTGAAGCACGGGCAGTTCGGCACGTGGGTCGCCAACGCGCGCGACTGGTCCATCTCCCGCAACCGGTACTGGGGCTCGCCCATCCCGGTGTGGGAGTCCGACCACCCGGACTTCCCCCGCCAGGAGGTCTACGGCTCGCTCGCGGAGATCGAGGAGGCCTTCGGCCGCCTGCCGCGCAACGCCCAGGGCGAGGTGGACCTGCACCGCCCGTGGGTGGACGACCTCACCCGCCCCCACCCGGACCCCGAGGCCGCCGCGGCCGGTGCGGTCATGCGCCGCGTCGAGGACGTGCTGGACGTCTGGTTCGACTCCGGCTCCATGCCGTACGCCCAGGTGCACTACCCGTTCGAGCGCGCGGACTGGTTCCCCACGCACAACCCGGCGGACTTCATCGTGGAGTACATCGGCCAGACGCGCGGCTGGTTCTACACCATGCACATCCTGGCAACCGCCCTGTTCGACCGGCCGGCGTTCTCCAACGTGATCGCGCACGGCATCGTGCTCGGCTCGGACGGGCAGAAGATGTCCAAGTCGCTGCGCAACTACCCGGACGTCACGGAGGTCCTGGACCGCGACGGCGCGGACGCCATGCGCTGGTTCCTCATGGCCAGCCCCATCCTGCGCGGCGGCAACCTGATCGTCACGGAGGAGGGCATCCGCGAGGGCGTCCGCCAGGTGCTGCTGCCGGCGTGGAACGCCTACCACTTCTTCACCCTGTACGCGAACACCGCGCACGACGGCGGCGCCCGCCCCGAGGGGTACCGCGCGCAGGAGCGGCACACCGCCGAGGACCCCCTGGACCAGTACATCCTGGCCGCCACGGGCCGCATGCTGCGGGAGGTCAAGACCGGCCTGGACGCCTACGAGGTCTCGGACGCCACGGACGCGCTGCGCGGCTTCATGGACACCCTGACCAACTGGTACATCCGCCGGTCCCGTGAGCGGTTCTTCGACGAGGACACCGTCGCCTTCGACGTCCTCTACACCGTCCTGGAGGCCTTCACCCGGGCCGCCGCACCGCTGATGCCGCTGATCGCCGAGGAGATCTGGCGCGGCCTCACCGGCGGCCGCTCGGTCCACCTGACCGACTACCCGGACGCCGACCTGTTCCCCCACGGGCCCGAGGCGGACTCCCTCGTGGCCCGCATGGATGCCGTGCGCCGCATCAGCTCGGCCGGCTCGGCCCTGCGCAAGGGGGCCGGGCGCCGGGTGCGCCTGCCACTGCCCCGCCTGTCCGTCGTCGTCCCGGACGCGGCGGGCCTCGAGGGCACCTACGCCCGCATCGTGGCGGACGAGCTGAACCTCAAGGACGTCGAGCTCACCGAGCTCTCGGAGGAGGCGATCGCCCGCTACGGCATCGGCACGGAGCTGAAGCTGAACTTCCGCGAGCTCGGCAAGGCGTTCGGCAGGCAGGTGCCGCTCGTGAAGCAGGCGGTCGACGCCGGCGCGTACGAGGAGACGGCCGAGGGCCTGGCGGTCACGCTCGCCGACGGCGAGACCGTGACCCTGGCCCCCGCGCTCTACGAGCTGCGCACCGTCTCCACCGGTGCCCCCGAGGGGACCGCGGTGGGCGTGCTGCCCGGCACCGCCGGCTTCCTCGTGCTGGACACCGAGGTCTCCGCGGAGCTGGCCGCCGAGGGCACCGCCCGGGACGTGGTCCGCGCCGTCCAGGCGGCCCGCAAGGACGCCGGCCTGGACGTCTCCGACCGCGTGCGCACGCGGATCGAAGGCCCCACCGCCGTCGTGGCGGCGCTCGAGGCCCACCGCGGTCTCGTCGCGGAGGAGACCCTCACGGTGGACCTGGAGCTCGTGGACTCCGGCGCGGCCGACCCGCGCAAGGACCCGGCCGACGACGCCATGAAGACCGTGGCCGTCTCCGTCGCGAAGGCAGACGCGTGATGCGCGGGGACGTCCCGGGCACGGTCGAGGAGGTCTACCGGGACCTGCTCGCCCGCGCCCCGGAGAACAAGATGCAGCCGCGGCTCGAGCCGATGCGGCGCGTGCTCGCGCTGCTCGGCGACCCGCAGCACGCGGCCCCGGTGATCCACCTGACCGGCACCAACGGCAAGACGTCCACGGCGCGGATGGTCGAGGCCGTCCTGCGCGCCTACGGGCTGCGCACCGGGCGCTACACCTCGCCGCATCTGCAGCGTGTCACGGAGCGGATCAGCATCGACGGCGCCCCGGTGGCCGACGAGACCTTCGTGCGCGTGTGGGGGGAGATCCTCCCGATCGTGCAGACCGTGGACGCGGAGCTCGAGGCCGCGGGCGAGGTCCCGCTGACGTACTTCGAGGCGGTCACCACGCTGGGCTTCGCGGTGTTCGCGGACGAGCCCGTGGAGGTCGTCGTCCTCGAGGTGGGCCTCGGGGGCGTGACGGACGCGACCAACGTCGCGGACGCCGTCGTCTCCGTGGTCACCCCCATCTCCCTGGACCACACGGACCTGCTGGGGGAGACCGAGGCCGAGATCGCCGAGGAGAAGGCCGGCATCATCAAGCCCGGCGGCGCCCTCGTCTCCGCCGCCCAGGAGCGCGACGCCGCCCAGGTGCTGCTCGAGGCGGCGCAGGCGGCCGACGTGCCGTTCCGCTTCGAGGGCGTCGAGTTCGGCGTGCTCGAGCGCTCCCTGGCCGTGGGCGGCCAGCAGGTGTCCGTGCGTGGCCTCGCGGCCGAGTACCGGGACCTGTTCCTGCCGCTGCTCGGGGAGCACCAGGCGCAGAACCTCGCGGTGGCCGTGGCGGCCCTGGAGATGTTCCTGGGCGGCGGCGAGCGACCGCTGGACGAGGAGCTGCTGCGCGAGGGGCTGTCCCAGGTCACCTCGCCCGGCCGGCTCGAGGTGCTGCGCACCGCCCCCACGCTCATCGTGGACGCCGCCCACAACCCGGACGGCGTGCGGGCCACGGCCCGTGCGGTGCAGGAGGCGTTCGGCTTCACCCGCCTCTCGCTGGTCGTCGGGATCCTCCAGGAGAAGGACGCGCCGGGCATGCTCGCGGCGCTCTACCGGGCGTTCGGCGACGACGTGGAGGACCTCGCGGTGACGCAGTCCTCCTCGGCCCGCGCCATCCCGGCCGGGGAGCTGGCCCGCATGGCCGTCGACGCCGGCTGGCCCGAGGACGACGTGTACGCCACCGAGTCCGTGCCGGACGCCCTCGAGTGGGCGGTCGGCCGCGCGGAGGCCCTCGAGACGAGCGCGGACGAACTGGCCTCCGGCACCGGCGGCGGTGTGCTCGTGCTCGGCTCGATCACCCTGGCCGCCGAGGTCCGCACCCTCGTGGGCGAGCCCCGCCATGCCGGCCCCGTCACCGTGGCCGCCCGCGGCCTCGACCCCGCCGACCTGCTCGACGCCGTCGGGCTGGCGGACGCCGACGAGGACGACCTGGACCCGGAGATCCTCGAGCTGCTCGAGGACCGCGACGACGCCGGCGCCCGCCGCCGGACGGAGGAGGACCGATGAGCCCCGACCAGCCGGAGACCGGAGGCGCCCCGGAGCAGGGGCGCTTCGGCGACGAGTCCTGGCGCCCCGAGCGCGAGACGCGAGCCCAGCGGCAGTGGCGCCCCGGCACTCGTCGGCGCCGCCGCTCCGTGCGCGCCCTGTTCACCTCCACGATCCTCATGCTCGAGGCGGTGCTCATCTTCTTCCTCGGACTCATGCTGTTCGGCATGCACCGGGACGAGCCGGGCGCCTGGTGGTTCGTGGCGGGCTACTCCGCGCTGGCCGTCGTCGCGGTGCTGACCTGCGCCCTGGTGCGCAAGCCCGTCGGCATCGCGATCGGCTGGGCGATCCAGGCCGTCCTGCTGGCCTCCGGCTTCTGGGAGTACTCGATGTTCGTGGTGGGGGCCCTCTTCGCGCTGACGTGGGCGTACGCCGTGATCAAGGGCGGTGCCATGGACGTCGAGAACGCCCAGCGCGACCGCCTCGAGGCCGCCTGGGAGGCCGAGCACGGACGCTGAGTCCCGGGCCCCACTAGGGTGGAGCGGGAACCGGGCCGCGCTCGCGGCCGTCCGACGACGCTAGGAGCACACCCCATGACGCACCACACCGAAGAGACCCTCGTCCTCATCAAGCCGGACGGGGTGGCCCGCAACCTGGTCGGCGAGATCCTCGCGCGCATCGAGCGCAAGGGCTACGTGATCGCCGACCTGAAGATGCTCACGCCCACCCGCGCCATGTTGGAGCGCCACTACGAGGAGCACCAGGGCAAGCCGTTCTTCGAGCCGCTGGTGGCGTTCATGGCCTCCGGCCCCGTGGTGGCCGCGCGCGTCACGGGCGATTCGGTGATTGAGGGGTTCCGCTCGCTGGCCGGCAAGACCGACCCCACCGTGGCCGCCCCGGGCACCATCCGCGGCGACCTGGGCCGGGACTGGGGCGAGGCCGTCCAGAAGAACCTCGTCCACGGTTCGGACTCGACCCTTTCGGCCGAGCGCGAGCTCGCGATCTGGTTCGGCTGAGCCCGTTCCGGGCCCGCACGACGGCGGCCGGTCACCCTGGTGGGGTGACCGGCCGCCGTCGTCGTGTCCGGTGGGGGAGCTTAGGCTCAGTCGATCCCGACGACCCCGAGGCCCAGTTCCAGCAGGATCGAGGCGAACACCAGGACGTAGAGGAGCACGATCACGGGCCAGGCCAGCTCCCGGGCGAGGCGGACGAGACCGGCCGGGGCCGGCAGCGTGCCGGTCTGCAGGTTCCGGGACGTCACAAGCACGAGCTGGGCGATGACCATGGCCCACACGATCATGCAGTAGAGGCAGAGCGTGCCGATGCTGTAGACGGCCGAGTACCAGAGCCACACGCAGAACGCGAAGCCCGCCAGGATCCCCGCGTTCATCAGCAGCCAGTACCAGCGGGCGAAGCGGGCGCCGGCGAGCAGGGACATCCCCACGGTGATGAGCACGGAGAACGCGACCACGCCGATGTACGTGTTCGGGAAGCCGAAGGTGTGGGCCTGCCACGACTGCATCACCTGGCCGCAGGACACCCACGGGTTGAGGTCGCAGGACGTGCGGTGCGTCGGGTCCGCGGTGAGGAGGGCGCGCTCGACGATGATGATGATGGTGGCCGTCAGCGCCACGAGCGAGGTGATCAGGAGCAGCGCCGCCGTGCCCGCGGGCCGGGCGTACCAGGTGAGCCGGGCCTCCTCGGCGGGGATGTCGTCGGCGGGGGAGAGGCGGATGTCGTCCGTCAGCGGGGTCGCAGGCATGGACACGATTCTAGGCGCGTGCCCGGGGCGGATGTGAGAGAATCGGCCCTGGCCGTCCCGTGGCCACACCGCGGGGCAGCCCGCTGCGCGCCCGACGTCGGGCCGCCGCCGAGGCGCCCCCGCGTCGAGCATCGTGCGGGAGGTGGACGCCGGGCTTCGCCCGTGCGCGTCCGTGCGCCGGCCGGCGGACGGCACGTGACGCCCAGGCCCCGATCTCGAGGGCGCAGCGGTTCCGCGCCGGGCCCTGACGGTCGACGCGGTCCACCCGATGACTTCTCGGAGTCCGCCTCCCGGCGCACCCGTGGCGCACGGCGCCCGGGGCAACGCGGCCGGCGGCGGACGCGGACACGCCGGGCGGCGGCGAGTGTGGCGTCGTCGGTCGGCGGGAGGTGCTGCCATGGCGGCCAACAACGAGGACACGACCCGCGCAGACGAACGCGTGGAAGAGACGGCCGAGCAGGCCGTGACGCAGACCGCGGCGGACACCGCCGACGGGGCGGAGCCGGAGCGGACCGCCGCGTCCGACGACGCCGCGGACCCGGCCGAGGAGCCGAGCGCGCCGACGCTGCAGGTCGACCCGACCGACCCGTTCGCCGTGCCGGCGAACCTGATCGAGGTCCTGCGCACCGAGACCACGTCCCGGCAGCGCTCCGAGGACGAGGACGCCGGAGAGTCCGAGGACCGGGCCGAGGGCGCCGTGGTCTCCCGGCGGCGCCGCCGACGCCGCCGCGGTGAGGTGGACATGGAGCTCGACGGCGGCGAGGCCGGCGATCCCGAGCACACCGTCACCCGCGTGCGCGCGCCGCGCCAGGCCGTCGGCACCGCCTCGGACACCGTCCAGAGCGTCAAGGGATCCACCCGGCTCGAGGCGAAGCGCCAGCGCCGCCGCGACTCCCGCTCGGGCGGGCGTCGCCGCACCGTGATCACCGAGGCCGAGTTCCTGGCCCGCCGCGAGGCCGTGGACCGCAAGATGCTGGTGCGCCAGCGCGACCAGCGCATCCAGATCGCCGTGCTCGAGGACGGCGTGCTGGCCGAGCACTTCGTCTCGCACACCACGCAGGACTCGATGATCGGCAACGTGTACCTGGGCAAGGTCCAGAACGTGCTGCCGTCCATGGAGGCCGCGTTCGTGGACATCGGCCGCGGACGCAACGCCGTGCTCTACGCGGGCGAGGTCAACTGGGACGCCGCCCAGCTGGACGGCAAGCCGAGAAAGATCGAGAACGCGCTCAAGTCCGGCGACACCGTGCTCGTCCAGGTCACCAAGGACCCGGTGGGCCACAAGGGCGCCCGTCTGACCAGCCAGGTCTCCCTGCCCGGCCGCTACCTCGTGTACGTGCCGGGAGGCTCGATGACCGGCATCTCCCGCAAGCTGCCGGACGTGGAGCGCTCGCGTCTGAAGAAGATCCTCAAGGACCACCTGCCGCAGGACGCCGGCGTGATCGTGCGCACCGCGGCCGAGGGCACCTCCGAGCAGGAGCTGCAGAACGACATCAACCGTCTGCGCGCCCAGTGGGAGGGCATCCAGGAGAAGGCGTCCGGCACCAAGGTGCTCGCCCCCGAGCTGCTCTACGCCGAGCCGGACCTGACCATCAAGACGGTCCGCGACGTCTTCAACGAGGACTTCTCCGCCATGCTCGTGCAGGGCGAGGCCACGTGGGACAACATCGAGGCCTACGTGACCTACGTGGCCCCGCACCTGCTGGGCCGTCTGCACCACTGGGTGCCGGAGGACCACGACGGCGAGGACCTGTACGCCACCCACCGCGTGGACGAGCAGCTCCACAAGGCGCTCGAGCGCAAGGTGTACCTGCCCTCCGGCGGCTCGCTCGTGATCGACCGCACCGAGGCCATGACCGTGGTGGACGTGAACACCGGCAAGTTCACGGGCTCCGGCGGCAACCTCGAGGAGACCGTCACCAAGAACAACCTCGAGGCCGCCGAGGAGATCGTCCGGCAGCTGCGCCTGCGGGACATCGGCGGCATCATCGTCATCGACTTCATCGACATGGTGCTCGAGGCCAACCGCGACCTCGTGCTGCGCCGTCTCGTGGAGTGCCTGGGCCGGGACCGCACGAAGCACCAGGTCGCCGAGGTGACCTCGCTCGGCCTGGTCCAGATGACGCGCAAGCGCATGGGCACCGGGCTCGTGGAGGTGTTCTCGGAGACCTGCGAGCACTGCGCCGGCCGCGGCATCCTCATCCAGGACACGCCGGTCGAGCGGGGCCGCTCCGGCGGTGAGCAGCGCGGCGAGGCGGAGGGCCGCCGTCGTCGCCGGCGTCGGGGCGACGGCGAGGGCGAGCACGCCCACGCCGCCGCGGCCACGACGACGGGCGCCGAGCACGCCGACTCGGAGGACGAGCGGCAGCGCCGTGAGCGGGCCGAGGCCGCCCGGGTCGCCCTGCACTCGATCGCGAAGGCCTCCGGCAAGGTGGCCGAGGACGAGGCCCCCGCCCAGGAGTCCGCCCCCGCCGAGCAGGCGGCGGACGCCGCCGAGGACTCCGCGGCCGAGGCCGTCGAGGCCGCGTCGGCCGGGCCCGCGGAGGCCGGGCAGCCGGCCGGGACGGACGAGGAGGAGACGCCGCGTCGCCGGCGTCGTCGGGGCCGCCGCCGCGGCCGGGGCCGCACCGAGGAGTCGGCGGACACCGGCGCCGAGGACGCGGGCTCCGAGGATGCCGCGCGGTCGCACGACGATGGGCTCGCCGAGTCCGCCGGTCAGCCCCGTCAGACCGAGGAGGAGGCCGCCTCCGAGGCCCCTGGGGCCCCTGAGCACCAGGATCCGGTCGTGCAGGCCGAGGAGGCCGTGGCCGCCGTCGCGGAGCCGGAGGCCGATGCCGAGGCCGAGCCCACGGAGGATGCGGCCGAGCAGGGCGACCGCCCGCGCCGGTCCCGGCGTCGCCGGGGTGGCCGTGGCCGGTCCCGGCGGGACGGCGAGGCGGCCTCGACCGAGACCGACGCCGAGGACCAGGGCGCGGAGCGCGCCACGCCGTCGCGACACGACGCCGCGGACGCCGAGTCCTCGGCGGCCGCGCCCGCGGAGGACGCATCGGAGCCCGTGCCCGCCAAGGATGCCCCGGTGCCCGTGCCCGCCGAGGATGCCCCGGCGCCCCGGCGCCGCCGGTCCCGCCGGGCCTCGAGCGACGGCGTCGTCCGTCCGGCCGCCGGTGCGGACGCGTCCGCCGAGCGGACGGCCGACCGCACGGACGCGGCTCCGGTGGAGGCCACCGAGCCCTCGCCCGAGGAGTCCACGGACGCCACCGAGGTCCACGAGCAGCCCGCCGCCCCGGCCGCCGTCGAGGAGGCCGTGATGGTGGAGCCTGCGGCGACCGAGCCGACGGCGGCGCCCGCGGCGGACGCGGAGCAGGCGCCCGCCGCGGACGCCCCGGCCGAGACCCAGGCGGCCCCGACCGCCCCGGCGCCCGGATCGCCGCGCCGGCGCTCGCGTCGCGCCGTGTCGTCCGACGGCGTCCACGTCCAGGTCCAGGCCGCGCCCGGCGGCGCCCAGGGCGGCCGCTTCACCGCGGCCGTGGCCGAAGCGTCCACCCCCGCCGAGCCGCAGGGTGCCGCCCCGGTGATGCTCGGCGTCGGCGTGAAGGCCGCCGACCTGGCCCGGCGCGGCCGCTGACCGTCGTCGGTGCCGCCGCCCCGGGCCTGCCCCGGGCGGCGGCGACGCGCCGACACGCCTCTGTTTGGTCCGGATGCCCGGCAGCGAGTATGCTGGACCATCGGTGTTCACCGCCCGCACGCCCCCGCATGTCCCGGTGAGGGACCGCCGGACCCGGACGCAGCCGCGGTCGAGGTGCGGGCGAGCAGAACCCGATCTGATCCATTGAAACGTCGAGAGAAGTGAGTCCCAAGTGGTGTACGCGATTGTCCGCGCTGGCGGCCGCCAGGAGAAGGTTTCCGTCGGAGACCTCGTTACCCTTGACCGCGTTCCCGCTGAGACCGGTGGCTCCGTCGAGCTGCCCGCTCTGATGCTGGTGGACGGGGACGAGGTCAAGGCTGGCGCCGATGCCGCCGGTGTGAAGGTGACCGCCGAGGTCGTCTCCCACTCCCGTGGCAAGAAGGTCGTCATCATGAAGTACAAGAACAAGACCGGCTACAAGAAGCGCCAGGGCCACCGCTCTGAGCTGTCCACGGTCAAGATCACCGGGATCGCCTGAGCCGTCACCGGCACCGGCGAAACCGAGCATCCGAGAGGTTAGGCAACAGCAATGGCACATAAGAAGGCCGGCAGTTCCTCGAAGAACGGCCGCGATTCGAACCCGCAGTACCTCGGCGTCAAGCGCTACGGCGGCGAGGACGTCAACGCCGGCGAGATCATCGTCCGCCAGCGTGGCACCAAGTTCCACCCGGGCCGCAACGTCGGCCGCGGCAAGGACGACACCCTCTTCGCGCTGTCCGCGGGCTCCGTGGCCTTCGGCCAGCGCCGCGGCCGCAAGGTCGTGGACATCGTCCCCGCCGCGGAGTGATCTGACACTCGTGCGGTCTGCGTGCGGACCCTCGCCCGGCGAGGACACCCGCACCCCCTGACGCCCCGGCGGGGGCGGGCCCGGCATCCACCGGACCCGCCCCCGCCGTCGGCGTCTCCGGCCCCTGGGCCGTCTGAGTCCGATCCCTCCAGCCCCTAGGAGCACTCCCATGGCAGCCTTCGTGGACCGCGTGGTCCTCCACCTCACCGCCGGCAACGGCGGGCACGGGTGCGTCTCCGTGCATCGCGAGAAGTTCAAGCCCCTGGGTGGCCCCGACGGCGGCGACGGGGGCGACGGCGGCGACATCACCCTCGTGGTGGACTCGCAGACCACCACGCTGCTGGACTACCACCACGCCCCGCACCGGTCCGCTGAGAACGGCCAGCCGGGCATGGGCGACCACCGCGAGGGCAAGAACGGCCAGTCGCTCGTGCTGCCCGTGCCGGACGGCACGGTGGTCAAGGATGAGCAGGGCAACATCGTGGCCGATCTCGTGGGGGAGGGCGCGACCTACGTCGCCGCCGCCGGCGGTCAGGGCGGCCTCGGCAACGCGGCTCTGGCCTCCGTGAAGCGCAAGGCGCCCGGCTTCGCGCTGCTCGGCCTGCCGGGGGAGAGCCGGGACCTGACGCTCGAGATCAAGACCGTGGCGGACGTCGCGCTCGTGGGCTTCCCCTCGGCCGGCAAGTCCTCCCTCATCGCTGCCCTGTCTGCGGCCCGTCCCAAGATCGCGGACTACCCGTTCACCACGCTCGTGCCCAACCTCGGGGTCGTGCAGGCCGGCGACGTGCGCTTCACGGTGGCCGACGTCCCGGGCCTGATCCCCGGTGCCTCGGAGGGCCGCGGCCTCGGCCTGGAGTTCCTGCGCCACGTCGAGCGCTGCGCCGCGCTCGTGCACGTCCTCGACTGCGGCAGCCTCGAGTCCGACCGCGACCCGATCGCCGACTTCGAGGCCATCGAGGCCGAGCTCGAGGCCTACGCGGTGGAGCCCGTCTTCTCCCAGGGCGGGGAGGGCGTCGTACCGCTGAACGAGCGGCCCCGCCTCATCGCCCTGAACAAGACCGACCTGCCCGACGGCGCCGCGATGGCGGACATGGTCCGCGACGAGCTCGAGGGCCGTGGCCTGCGGGTCTTCGACATCTCCGCGCTGGCCCGCGAGGGCCTGGACGCCCTCAAGTACGCCATGGCCGAGCTCGTGGCGGAGGCCCGTTCCCGGGTGGTCGAGCCCGCGCCGGCCGCGCCCGTCGAGGTGCCGCGCCGGCATCGCCGCCGCGGCGAGCGGGCCGAATTCACGATCCGCCGCGAGGAACGCAACCTCGAGCCGCTGTTCCGCGTGCGCGGCGAGAAGCCCGAGCGGTGGGTGGCCCAGACGGACTTCCAGAACGACGAGGCGATCGGCTACCTGGCGGACCGGCTCCAGCGGGCCGGCGTCGAGGACGGCCTGTTCAAGGCCGGCGCGAGGCCGGGCGACGCCGTGGTGATCGGCGACGACGTCACGGGCGTGGTCTTCGACTGGGAGCCCACGCTGTCCGCGGGAGCCGAGCTGCTCGCCGGGCCCCGTGGCACCGACCTGCGGCTCGACGAGCGCACCCGCGCGACCCGCGCGGAGAAGCGCGCCGAGCAGGATGCCCGCCGGGCCGCCCGTGCGGCGACCCGGGCCGAGATGGAGGCCGAGCGACGCTCCGGCCTGTGGAACGACACCGACGATCGAGAGGGATGATCCATGTCCGTGCGGCGCACCGTCGTCACCCGCTATCCGACCCCCGCCACGCGCGGCTCCGAGGACCCGCGGGCCAACCCCGTGACCTCGCGGGAGACGATGCAGGCCGCACGCCGAGTGGTCGTGAAGATCGGCTCGTCCTCGCTGACCACCCCGGACGGCCTGGACGTGGCGGCCATCGACCGGCTCGTGGACGTCCTCGCCGCCGAACGGCAGAAGGGCACCCAGGTGGTGCTCGTGTCCTCCGGCGCCATCGCGGCCGGCTTCCCCCACCTCGGACTGGGCCGACGCCCCAAGGACACCGCCACCCAGCAGGCCTCCGCGGCGGTGGGCCAGAGCAAGCTCATGGCGCACTACACCACGAGCTTCGGCCGGCACGACACCGAGGTGGCCCAGGTGCTCCTGACCGCCGAGGAGCTCATGCGGCGCACCCAGTACACGAACGCGCACCGCGCCCTGTCGCGGCTGCTCACGCTCGACGTGATGCCGATCGTGAACGAGAACGACGCCGTGGCCACGCGTGAGATCCGCTTCGGCGACAACGACCGCCTCGCGGCCCTCACCGCCAACCTCTGCAAGGCGGACCTGCTGGTCCTGCTCTCGGACGTGGACGCCCTCTACACGGGCCACCCCTCGAACCCGGACGCGCGGCGCATCCCGGAGGTCGCCTCGGACGACGATCTGGCCGGCGTCGACGTGCGTGTGCCCGGTTCCGCGGGCGTGGGCACGGGCGGCATGGTGACCAAGGTGGACGCGGCCGGCATCGCGGCCACCACCGGCATCCCGACCCTGCTCACCTCGGCCGCGAACGCGGGCGCCGCGTTCGCGGGGCAGGACGTGGGCACGTGGTTCTCCGCCACCGGCCGCCGCCGGTCCGCACGCGCGGCGTGGCTCGGCCTCACGGCGGAGGTCCGGGGCCGGCTCGTCATCGACGATGGCGCGGTGGCCGGGGCGATCGACCGCGGCCGCTCCCTGCTGGCCGCGGGCATCACCGGCTGCACGGGCGACTTCACGCCGGGCGACGTCGTCGAGATCGTGGACGCGCACGGCCGGGTGCGGGCGCGCGGCCTCGTGCAGTACTCCTCGTCGCAGCTGCCCGCCATGCTCGGGCGGACGACCGCCGACCTCCGCGAGGACCTCGGCGCGGGCTACGACGGCGTCGTCGTGCACGCCGACGACTGGGTGCGCCTGGCTCCGCCGCAGCGCTGACCGGCACGGGCTCCGGCCGAGTCGACGGACCGGGCCTCGTGCCTCGTCCGGGGCGCTCGATAGGCTGGCGGCATGCAGACCACCGAGAGCACCGCACCCCAGGATCAGTCCGGCCGCCAGGACGCCGAGGCGCCGACGCCCGAGGTCGAGGAGGCCGTCCGCCAGCGGGCCGAGTGGGCGCGTCAGGCCGTGCCCGAGCTGGCCACCGCCGGCCGCGCCCGCAAGGACGCCGTCCTGCGCCACATGGCCGAGGCCCTGCGCGCCAACGCGGCCGCGATCATCACGGCCAACCGCGAGGACCGCGGCCGCGGCCGCGAGGCCGGCACCTCGGCGGCCCTGCTGGACCGCCTCAAGCTGGACGAGGCGCGCGTCGAGGCGCTGGCCCTCGCCCTGGAGACCCTGGCCGGCCTGCCGGACCCCGTGGGCACCGTGGTCCGCGGCGGTCCGCTGCCCAACGGTGTGCGGATGAGCCAGGTGCGGGTGCCCCTGGGCGTCGTGGGCGCCGTGTACGAGGCCCGTCCGAACGTCACGGTGGACATCGCCGGCATCGCCCTGAAGTCGGGCAACGGCGTGATCCTGCGCGGCGGCTCGGCCGCGGAGTCCACCAACGCGGTCCTGACCCAGGTGCTGCGGGAGGCGCTCGTGGACCAGGGCTTCGACCCCAACATCATCCAGGGCATCGACGACCTGGGACGTCCCGGCGTCGCGGCCCTGATGGCCGCCCGTGGCGCGGTGGACGTCCTCGTCCCGCGCGGCGGCCGTGAGCTGATCCAGCGCGTGGTCCGCGAGGCCCGGGTGCCCGTGATCGAGACGGGTGAGGGCAACGTGCACCTGTACGTGGACGCCTCCGCACCCAAGCAGATGGCGGTGGACATCGCTCTCAACTCGAAGACCCACCGCACCTCCGTGTGCAATGCGGCCGAGACCCTGCTGCTCCACCGGGACGCGGAGGAGGTGGGCCGAGAGGTGCTGCGCGCCCTCACCCGTGCCGGCGTACTGCTGCACGTGGACGAGGCCGCGCGGGCCTGGCTGCCCACGCTCGCCGACCGTGGCGACCACGCCCGGGACGCCGTGGACGCCACCGAGGAGGACTGGGGCGCCGAGTACCTGGACATGGAGATGGCCGTGCGCGTCGTGGACTCCCTCGACCAGGCGATCGAGCACATCGGCCGGTGGTCCACGGGCCACACCGAGGCCATCGTCACGAACGACCTGGCCGCGGCCGAACGGTTCATCACCGAGGTGGACGCCGCGGCCGTCATCGTGAACGCGTCCACGCGCTTCACCGACGGCGGCGAGCTCGGCCTCGGCGCCGAAGTGGGCATCTCCACCCAGAAGATGCACGCCCGCGGGCCCATGGGCCTGGAGGAGCTCACGACCACCAAGTGGATCCTGCGCGGCGACGGGCAGATCCGCCGCTGAGCCGGGCTACGATGGACACCAGGACCCCTTCGGCCCGGCCCCGGCCCGGCCGTCTGACCCGCTGCACCGAGGAGCATCCATGCTGAACACCGCCCTGATCCTGGCCGCCGCCGAGGAGGGCCACCACGTCGTCAACGAGCTGCCGATGGACCCCATCTGGTACGGCCTGCTCGTCTTCGCGCTGCTGATGGCCGCCCTGGCCGCCACCATGTCCATGCGCTCCCGCGCGCTGCGCCTGCCCGAGCCCACCACCGCGGTCCAGCACCACGGCACCGGCCGCGGCTCGCACACCTCCGGTCACTGACGTCTCACCGGCCCGCCGCGTCGTCGCCCCTGCCGGGGGCTGCGTGGCGGGCCGTCCGTTCGTCTCCTGAGCGCATGACCGTCGCCTCCCGCACCCCCGTGCCCGCGCCCACCGCCGGGGGCGCGCGCCGTCGTCGCCTCGGCATCATGGGCGGCACCTTCGACCCGATCCACCACGGGCACCTCGTGGCCGCCTCCGAGGTGGCCGCCGAGTTCGAGCTGGACGAGGTCGTCTTCGTCCCCACGGGTCAGCCGTGGCAGAAGTCGGACCGGCAGGTCTCCCCGGCCGAGGACCGCTACCTCATGACCGTGGTGGCCACCGCCTCCAACCCCCGGTTCACCGTCTCCCGCGTGGACATCGACCGCCCCGGCGTGACCTACACCGTGGACACGCTGCGGGACCTGCGCCGCCTGCACCCGGACGCCGAGCTGTTCTTCATCACCGGCGCGGACGCGATGGGCCAGATCCTCACGTGGAAGGACGTGGACGAACTCTGGGACCTGGCGCACTTCGTCGGTGTCACCCGTCCCGGCCACGACCTCTCGGACATGGGCCTGGGCGCCGACGTCTCCCTGATGGAGATCCCCGCCATGGCGATCTCCTCCACGGACTGCCGGGAGCGCGTCCGCCGGGGCCGGCCCGTCTGGTATCTCGTCCCGGACGGCGTCGTCCAATACATCGCCAAGCACCACCTCTACGTCTCGGAAGAGGAGACCTCGTGACCGTTCCCCAGACCACCCTGGACGCCCTCACCACCGCCGCGGCCGCCGCCGCGGACAAGCTCGGCACGCACATCGTCGCGTTCGACGTCGCCGAGCGGCTCGGCCTGACCGACGCCTTCCTGATCGCCTCCGGCGCCTCGGAGCGTCAGGTCAACGCGATCGTCGACGGCGTCGAGGAGGCGCTGTTGAAGGACGAGCAGCTCAAGCCGTTGCGTCGCGAGGGCCGGTCCGACGGCCACTGGGTGCTGCTCGACTACGGACACTTCGTGGTGCACGTCCAGCATCGCGAGGACCGCGAGTTCTACGCGCTGGACCGCCTGTGGAAGGACACCCCGGCGATCGACCTCGGCCTGCCGGAGGAGAGCACCCGACCGGACGCGGCCACCCAGGACGACGGCGCCTCCGCCTCGCACGCCTCCTGAGCGGGCCGGGAGATGCGCCTGATCCTGCTGCGTCACGGCGAGACCGACTGGAACGTCCTGGACCGCTACCAGGGGCACACGGACATCGAGCTGAACGCCGAGGGGGAGCGCCAGGCCCGCCGCGCCGCCGGCGGGCCCGTGGGTGACCTGGTCGAGGACGCGGAGGAGCTCGTGGCCGTGTGCTCCCCGCTGGCCCGGGCGCGCCGCACGGCCGAGATCGTCCTCGAGGCCCGGGTGGGCGCGGCGTCCGTGGCCGTCGACCCGGAGCTGATGGAGCTGGCCGGGGGAGAGTGGGAGGGCCTGGAGCTCAGTGCCATCGCGGAACGCTGGCCGGACGAGCACCGCCTTTGGCGGGCCGAGCCGGCGCTCGACGCCGGCCCCGTGGGCGGGGAGACCCTGCGCGGGGGCGGCGAGCGGGCCCTGCGTGCGCTGCGCGGACACGTTCCCCCGCACTGGGCGGACACCCCGCGCGACGGTGGTGCCCAGACCCTGCTCGCCGTGGCCCACGGTGCGCTGATCCGCGCGGCCACGGGGCTGCTCCTGCGTCACGAGGGCGAGGCCTTCGCGGCGATGGAACGGATCGGCAACGCCCGCGCCGCCGTACTGCAGGGCGCGTTCACTGCCAACACCGGGGCCGAGGGCTGGGGCGACTGGACCCTCGAGGGCTACAACATCTGAGGGCGCCCCGGCCAGGACGCCGATTTGGCGCCCGCGCGGGGACCGTGTACGCTGGTCGAGTTGCCAGCGAGGCGAACGGGCCGGAAACGGCGCGTGGACATCGCGGGTGACGCCCACATCTGGGGGTATGGCGCAGTTGGTAGCGCGTCTGCATGGCATGCAGAAGGTCAGGGGTTCGAATCCCCTTACCTCCACCAGTCAGAAGGCCCGGTCCATGCGGACCGGGCCTTCGTCGTCGTCGGGCTCCCGTGCGGGGCCGGGCGGCGACCGCCGCCCTGCGACATCACCGCGCTGCTGCACTGCGGTGATGTCGCTCCGCCGCGGTCCGTGCGGGGGACACGCCGGGGTACGCGGCGCGCTCCACCGCCGTGAGTGCGGGTTCCACCGCACGGCCCTCCCGCGCCGAGGCAACGGCGGCCTCGAGCACCGCCATCACGGCGACGGCCTGGTCCGGGGTGGCGGCGTCGCCGCTCGGGCGGCCCAGGATCGCGTCGCGCACGCCCGTGTAGGACCGCTGCTGGGCTCCGGTGGGCGCGGGGACGCGCTCGATGTTCCCCTCCCCGTCGTGCAGGAGGATCGGATCGGGGTCGACGCCCCAGTCCTCGGCGCCGGGGAGCAGACCCGCGCGCAGCTGCCCCTCCTGCTGATCCGGCAGTTCCTTCACCGCGGAGCCGCGCGTGCCGTGGACCGCGAAGCGCGGGCTGCCGCCGGCCACGAGCATCGATGCCTGCAGGACCACGCGCCGGCCCGGGTACTGCAGCACGCAGTGCGCCCAGTCCTCGACCGGGGCGCCCGGGCGCAGAGCTGCGAGGTCGGCGTCCACGCGTTCGGGGACGCCGAAGAGCAGGAGCGCCTGGTCGATCAGGTGCGGGCCGAGGTCGAACCAGATGCCGCCCCCGGGCACCGCAGCTTCCCGCCAGCGGTCCCGGACGGTCGGGCGGAAGCGGTCGATGCGGGACTCGAGGTGGACGACGTCCCCGAGCCGGCCGGAGCGGACCAGCTCGGCGATGCCCAGGAAGTCGCTGTCGAAGCGGCGGTTCTGGAACACCCGCAGCACCCGCCCCGTCTCGGCCGCGAGGTCGCGCAGCTCCCGCGCCTCGGCGAGACCCAGCGTGAAGGGCTTGTCCACCACCACGTGCCTGCCCGCCCTCAGGGCCGCGCGCGCGAGCGGCGTGTGCTGGTCGTTCGGGGCGGCGATCACCACGAGGTCCACGTCGTGGCGCGCCAGGAGCGCGTCCACGTCGGGCACCACGACGACGTCCGGCAGGTCCGCGTGCACCGCGTCCGGGCGGCTGGAGACGATGTGGGTGAGCGTGAGTCCCTCCGTGGCATGGAGCAGGGGGACGTGGAACGTCTTCCCGGCGAACCCGTAGCCGATCAGCGCGGTGCGGATCGGTGCGTCGGTGGGGGACATGCAGGACCTCCTGGTCTGGCGGCGGGCATGGGGGCGTCCCCTGCACGCTAGGCCGTGGGGCCGCGGCGGTCCATCGACGCCGCCGGGCCGGTTTGCACGGCCGCCGCAGGCTGGGTATCCTATCCAGGTGCTCCGGCCGGCCCGCCGGGAACGGAGTCACCACCCACCTGGGGGTATGGCGCAGTTGGTAGCGCGTCTGCATGGCATGCAGAAGGTCAGGGGTTCGAATCCCCTTACCTCCACGTAAGTTGAGAAGATCGAAACCTGCCCCGTCTGATGACGGGGCAGGTTCGTTTTTGCGTGGATGTCGCTCGTCACGGCGGTGCCGGTGTGGGCGAGGACGCTGGCGACGGGCTCGTCGGGCGTGTAGCTGACCTGTTCGTCCTCGTCGACGATGATGCGTGTGAAGAGGGCCGGGTTGAGCATGCGGCGTTCAGCTGGCTCGGCCTTGGCGTAGAGGTCCCCGAGATCGGTGAGGACGTCCGCGATCTGATCGAGCCCGGTGCGCGCGGTCGCGTAGGTGTCGGTGAGGCTGTCGAGCCGGTTGGTGATCGCGTCGAGGCTGGTGCGGATGCGTTCCTGTTCGCTCTTTAGGAGGTCGAGGGGGATCGCGTCGGCGTAGTGGGCCTGGACGAGCTTGAGGCGCTCGGCTTCGAGCTTGTCCCGCTGCGTCTCCAGGAGGGGTCTGCCGTGAGTTTGGTTGACATCTGATCTGTGGTCCCGGGAGGGACTGCTGGAAGGATGGCCTCATGCCCGCTGCATACCCCCGAGAGTTCCGCCAGGACGTGGTCGCGATCGCCCGTAAGGGTCAGATGCCGATCGCGCAGGTCGCTAAGGACTTCGGCATCGCCGAGTCCTGCCTACGGCGCTGGCTGGCCCAGGATGATGTCGAGGCCGGGATCCGGCCCGGCATCACCAAGGCTGAGAACGAGGAGCTGAAGGCTCTCAAGCGCCGCAACCGCGAGTTGGAGATGGAGAACGAGGTCCTACGGCGTGCGGCCGCGTATCTGTCCCAGGCGAACCTGAAATTCGGTCAGTCCCCAAAATGACCTATCCCGTCGTGAAGGACCTGGCCCGCGACGGGATTCCCGTGAAACTCTCCTGCCGGGTCCTCGGGTTCTCCCGTCAGGCCTACTACCAGTGGCTGGCCGAACCTGTCAGCGAGCGGGAATGGTCCGACGCGCATGCCGCCAACGCCGTCCTCGATGCCCATGCCGATGACCCGGAGTTCGGATACCGGTTCCTGGCTGATGAGCTCCGCGGCCGTGGCCTGGCCGTGTCGGACCATCAGGTGTTGAAGGCCTGTCGGCTCGTGAAGGTCCGCTGCTGCCACTCGATCCGTCGCGGCTCGGGCAAGCGTCCTGGCCCTGCCGTTCATGATGATCTGGTTCGTCGTGAGTTCCGCGCTGAGAAGCCGAACCAGCTGTGGCTCACGGACATCTCAGAGCATTGGGCCGGGGATTCCAAGCTCTATCTCTGCGCGGTCAAGGACGTGTTCTCGAACCGGATCGTGGGCTACTCGATCAATCGGCGGATGAGCTCGCAGCTGGCCGTGGACGCCCTGCAGATGGCTCTGGCCCGGCGTGGAGGCAAGGCCGAGGTGCAGGGTTGCCGGGTGCATTCGGATCGAGGATCGCAATTTCGAGCCGGCCGGTTCGTGGAGACGCTGCGGGTCAACGGCCTGGTCGGGTCGATGGGCAGGGTCGGTGCTGCTGGGGACAACGCGGCAATGGAATCCTTCTTCGCGCTGTTGCAGAAGAACGTGCTGAACCGGCGTCGCTGGCAGTCCTTCGACCAGCTCCGGCTCGCGATCGTGGGGCGTGTCAACTTGTCTGTGTAAGCGGGGTGGTCACAGGTAGGGGTTGATCCGGTCGGGGTAGGCCGCGGCGAGCTGGGCGAGGGCCTGCTTCCAGTTCGTGACGGCCTGACCTTCGACGAGCCGGCCCTGGGCTTTGCGCTGGCCGGCGGGTTTGCCCCGGTCCCGAGCGCGTTCGGCGGCGCGTTTGTCTTCGATGTTGCAGATCGCCAGCCAGAGCAGCTTCACCGCCGCCTCGGTCGAGGGGAAGTGGCCGCGGTTCTTGGTCACCTTCCGTAGCTGGAAGTTCAGCGACTCGATGCTGTTGGTCGTGTAGATGACCTTGCGGAGCATGGGTGGGAACTGCAGGAACGGGATGAACCGCTCCCAGGAGTTCGCCCAGGTCGCGGCTGCAGACGGGTACTTCGTGCCGAGCTCGGAGGCCTCGAACTCGGCCAGCGCCTTCCTCGCGGTCTCTTCGTTGGGGGCGGTGTAGATCGGCTTCAGCGCGGCGGCGACCTTCTTGCGGTCCTGGTAGGCCACGAACCGCATCGCGGCCCGGATCAGGTGAACCACGCAGGTCTGGACCATCGAGTCCGGCCACGTCGCCTCGATCGCCTCCGGCAGGCCCTTGAGCCCGTCGCAGCACACGATCAGCACGTCCTGCACGCCCCGGTTGGCGAGATCGGCGCAGACGTGGGCCCAGAACGCCGAGCCCTCGGTGTCCTGGACCCAGATCCCCAGCACGTGCTTGATGCCCTCGAGGTCCACGCCGACGGCGATGTAGGCGGCACGGTTGAGGACCTGGCTGTTCTCTCGGATCTTGATCCGGATTGCGTCGAGATAGATCACCGGATAGAACTCCTCCAGCGGCCGCGACTGCCACGCCAGGACCTCTTCGCTCACGGCGTCGGTGATGTTGGAGATCGTCTCGTGCGACAGGTCCGTGCCGATCGTGGAGGCCAGGTGGTGCTGGATGTCCCGGATCGTCATTCCGCCGGCATAGAGGCTGATGATCATGTCATCCAGGCCCCCGAGGCGCCGCTGGCCCTTGGGCACCAGGCGCGGGGTGAACGACCCGCCCCGGTCTCGCGGGACGTCCAGCTCGATCGGCCCGACCTCGGACTCCACGGTCTTCGGGGTGGTCCCGTTGCGGGAGTTGGCGTGCTTCGGCGCCTCGCTCGAGCCCTTCTCGTAGCCCAGATGGCTGGTCAGCTCGGCCTGCAGGCCCCGCTCGAGCGCGGCCTTGACCAGCGCGGGCACGAACCCGCCGTCACCGGTGAGCTCGACGCCGCCCGCGTCGATCTGCGCGAATAGGGAATCAAGCTGCCCTGAGGCTTTCAGCTGCTCGACCAGGTCCTGGCCCGAGGGCTCGCCTGGGTTCTTCTCGTCGATCATGGTCATGATTCTTACCGTTCCTCTCGGTACGGCTTACACAGACCATCTGACACGCCCAACCTGATGGGCATCACCCCGAAGTCCATGTGGCCGGCGGTGAAGGCCATGCTCCACTCGGTCTACGACCAGCCCGACGCCACGGCGGTGAACGCGCAGTTCGATCGGCTGCTGGACTACGTGAGCGAGAAGCTCCCGGCGGTGGCCGAGCACCTCGGTGATGCCCGGGCGGACATCCTGGCCTTCACGACGTTCCCGAAGGACGTCTGGACGCAGGTCTGGTCGAACAACCCGGCCGAGCGGCTCAACCGGGAGATCCGCCGTCGCACCGACGCGGTGGGCATCTTCCCCAACCGGGCGGCCATCGTCAGGCTAGTGGGTGCGGTGCTGGCCGAGCAGACCGACGAATGGGCCGAAGGGCGCCGCTACCTCGGCCTCGAGGTCCTCGCCCGCTGCCGCCTCACCCCCGTCGAGGACACCGGAAGCGAGGTGGGCACCGACACCGACACTGCCCTCGAGCTCAGCGCCTGACAACCCCAACGAAGGATCCAACCGCTACACCACCACAAGGGGCTTGACCGAGAACGGATTCACCAGTCTCAATCTCCCCCTACACCCCAACCGGGCCGGCGCGCTCTCGACTCGTTCTACCCACCCCGAGACCTTCTATCGGGTCAACCTGCTCCTGCAGAGCCTTAACCTGTCACTCGCCGTGACTAATCCCTTCGCCACTTTCACCAAGGGGGAGGAGATGCGGCTGGTCGCTGATAGCCACCCACCGGGTGGTTGGGACCGCATCGCTGGGCTCACGGTGTCCTGTAGCAAACTCGACGGCGCTCGGATCAAGGGCGGAAACTCGACCCTCAACTGTGGCCTCTGCTACGCATGCGTCACTCGCAGGGGTGCATTCATCGCGGCGGGGGTCAACGACTCGACCAGCTACCTGTCCGACGGACTCACTGGAAACGCGCGGCTCGAACTCCTTGACCGGCGCTACAGCGACCGCGCCGCCATCTCGTACGCAACAACTCGCGGCATCGACGACGACGTGATCGACGCAGGAACCTGGCCCCCAGACGCCGACCTGGACGAAATCAGCGACCTCGCCCGCCGAGGTCTCGCCGAACTTGGAAAGGTGACCCTGATATGAGCAGGTCTGCTCTCCCCGCACTAGACGCCCACGCCCACATCGCGCCGGACGTCACACCGACACAGATCGCGGCCCTCGGACAATCCGTCGTGTTCGCCATGACCCGGAGCCTGGACGAAGCCCGCAAAGTCAAGAACCGGCGAGATCCAGCGCTCGTTTGGGGGATCGGCGTCCACCCCGGCCTAGCGACAGCGCGCGAGGCATGGGACCCCGAACATTTCACCGCTCTGCTCGGCTCGTTCGCCCTGGTCGGGGAAATCGGTCTCGACCGCCGAGGCGGCGACCTGGTACGCCAGCGTTCGATCTTCAAGGACGTACTGAGCATCGTCCGCAGCGAACCGGTACTCGTCTCCATCCACAGCAACGGCCTCGCAACCGAGGTCGTCGAACACCTCCAGGCCGCCGGCATGCGGGGTGCGATCCTGCATTGGTTCAACGGTGATTCCACCGACATCGCTGGCGCGATTGAGACCGACGCGTACTTCTCGGTCAACGCCGCGATGTCCGAGGACCAGATCAGGCAACTGCCCCCGGAACGAGTCCTGTGCGAGACAGACTTCCCGACTCGCAAGATCCGGGCCCGCAAACCTGCCGACACAGAGCGCATCGAACACCTGCTCAGCCAGATCTGGAACAAGACGCCCGAAGAGGTCCGCGCCCGAACGTGGTGGAACCTGCGCACCCTGAGCGAACGCTCCGGCGCCATCGAACGCCTGCCAGAGGCAGTCGCCGACACCCTCCTCTACCTGTAGACGTGCGACGGCATGGTCTACCCAATGGGGACTGCCCGGCCGCGGCGTCTTTATCTGTCACGCCCCTGGGGGTCACGCAAAGCCACTCCCGCAGCGATCAGATGATTCCGAACTGTGCCCGCTGAGAACCCCTGGCGCTCACCAACACGTTCGAGCGACAGTTGAGTCCCGCATAGTGGTGTAGCGCCCGGTGGTCGGGCACGTCGTCTCAGACGTGGACGCGGCCACCGTGTGATCCTTCGAGTGAACCTCTCACAGCACCCTCGAATGGAGTCATCACGATGACCGCTCCTCATATTCTCGACCCTGCCGGCCTGCTGAGCGAAGCCCTGTCCGAAGCGTCCCCGGACATGATGCGCCACTTGCTGCAGACCATGATCAACACCCTGCTCTCCGCCGATGCCGACGCGGTGGTCGGCGCCGAATGGGGCAAGCCCACCCCGACACGGTCCGCCCAGCGCAACGGGTACCGGCACCGGGACCTGGACACCCGGGTCGGCACGGTCGATGTAGCCATCCCGAAGCTGCGCTCTGGGACGTACTTCCCGGAGTGGCTGCTGGAACGCCGAAAGAGAGCGGAGTCGGCGCTGATCACCGTGGTGGCGGACTGCTACTTGGCCGGGGTGAGTACCCGGCGGATGGACAAGCTGGTCAAGACCCTGGGGATCAATGCCCTCTCCAAGTCCCAGGTCTCCAGGATGGCCGCGGACCTGGATGAACACGTGGAGTCCTTCCGCCACCGGCCCCTGGATGAGGCCGGTCCGTTCACGTTCGTGGCCGCGGACGCGCTGACGATGAAGGTCCGCGAGGGCGGGCGGGTGGTCAACGCGGTGGTGCTGCTGGCTACCGGGGTCAACGGTGACGGCCACCGCGAGGTCCTGGGGATGCGCGTGGCGACCAGTGAGACCGGTGCGGCGTGGAACGAGTTCTTCGCTGACCTCGTGGCCCGGGGCCTGGCCGGGGTTCGCCTGGTCACCAGTGACGCCCATGCCGGGCTCAAGGACGCCATCGCCGCCAACCTGCCCGGCGCCACCTGGCAGCGGTGCCGGACCCACTACGCGGCGAACCTGATGGGCATCACCCCGAAGTCCATGTGGCCGGCGGTGAAGGCCATGCTCCACTCGGTCTACGACCAGCCCGACGCCACGGCGGTGAACGCGCAGTTCGATCGGCTGCTGGACTACGTGAGCGAGAAGCTCCCGGCGGTGGCCGAGCACCTCGGTGATGCCCGGGCGGACATCCTGGCCTTCACGACGTTCCCGAAGGACGTCTGGACGCAGGTCTGGTCGAACAACCCGGCCGAGCGGCTCAACCGGGAGATCCGCCGTCGCACCGACGCGGTGGGCATCTTCCCCAACCGGGCGGCCATCGTCAGGCTAGTGGGTGCGGTGCTGGCCGAGCAGACCGACGAATGGGCCGAAGGGCGCCGCTACCTCGGCCTCGAGGTCCTCGCCCGCTGCCGCCTCACCCCCGTCGAGGACACCGGAAGCGAGGTGGGCACCGACACCGACACTGCCCTCGAGCTCAGCGCCTGACAACCCCAACGAAGGATCCAACCGCTACACCACCACAAGGGGCTTGACCCGAGCGACTCTCCGTTCGCATAACGCTGAACCATGTCGCGCACCTCTGCAGCGGAAGGGGTCGCCCGCCGTATGCGGACGCCTCGCTCCCGGAGCAATGCCGCCAGTCCGTGACGACTGAGACCGACATCGGTGGCGATCGCGCGAAGAGTCTCTCCAGCGCGGTAGCGCGCTACCGCAGCTTCGAGCGCCTCGCCGGTGACTCTGCGTTGCATGCTGTCCGGCGCCACTCGCCGATGGGTGGCACGTGCCGCGCGGGCGCGGATCGCTCGGTGCAGCCGCCCCATACGAACCAGCGCAGGGGCAAGTTTCGACAAGCCTCCCGCTAGGTCCACCCGTCAGAAGGCCCGGTCCGTACGGACCGGGCCTTCGTCGTCGTGGCGGCCCCGTCGTGGCCACTCTGCGCTCCCCTCCCGCACGGCACCCACGCCGGTCACGACCGGGTTGCGCTCCAGCGTCGATCACGCATCGACGTCGCACAGCCCTTTCACGGCAGGCTCTCGGCGGACAGACTCGAGGCGACCCCGCCCATCGAGCCCGGACCACCGGTGCTGCAGGGGCGGGGGCCGCCGGCCCTGTCCGGCCGACTCAGTGAGGAGCTGCCATGTCCGTCATCCGTACCCGTCGTCCCTCCCTCCGTCACCTGCCCGCCGCCGTCGCCGCCGCCGGCCTCATCACCACCGTCGCCCTCGCCGGCCCCGCCGCGGCCTGGGACGACGCCCATGGCCCCCAGGCCGGCTACTTCCAGGCCGTCGACCACGAGAACGTCACCGCCGCCTTCTTCCAGACCTACGACGGCTACGACCCGGAGGACCTCACGCTCACGCTCACCCCGGTGGCCGAGGACGGCACCCGCCTGGAGGGCGGCCAGGAGGTGGAGTTCACCGCCCTGGACGTCATCGACGGCGGCGCGGTGGACGTCCTGGAGACCCGCCGCGCGCTCGGCGCGGCCGGTGAAGGCCTCGTGCGGTACGACGTGGAGGTGGACGGGCAGATGCTGAACATGGGCATCACGCTCCAGGCGGACGCCGACCTCGCCGACGATCAGGGGGCGGCCGTGCACGCCGTCGACGGCCCGCAGACGGCCGACCTCGGGGACCGGCCCCTGGTCTGGGACTCGGCCATGCAGTTGGCTCCCGGGGTGGCGGGCGCTGAGATCGTCCACCTGGTCGCCGCGCCGACGATGGAGGACGCCTACGCGGCGGTCGTGGCCGAGCCGGCCCACGGTGAGGTCTTCGCGTTCCGTGACTCGGAGCACTCCGAGCTCCGTGCCTGGTACATCCCCGACGAGGGCTTCGTCGGTACGGACACCTTCACCGTCGACTTCCACAGCGACCACGTCGCCCACGTCCAGACCGTCACCGTGCATGTCGGCGAGGAGATCTCCGCCGCGTACGACGGCTTCCTCGATGCCGAGGACGGCGTCCTCAACGGGAAGCCGCTCGACCTGACCGACCCGGACACCGCAGCGGCGCTCGCCGCGTTCCGGGGCGACGAGGCCGCCCCGGCTCCGGAGGATGAGGAGGAACAGCCCGCTCCGGTCGAGGACGACGCCGACGAGCAGCACACGACCCCGGACACCGTCGAGACGGGGCAGTCCACCGGCTGGTGGCTGGCCGGCCTCGGCGCCGCCGCCGCGGGGGTGCTGGTCGCGGCCCGCCGTCGTCTCGGCCTGACCCGCTGACGGCCCGCCGCACACGGCCCCGTCGACGCGCCGCCCCTCTCACACACAGGGGCGGCGCGTCCGTGCCGGCCTGACACGCGGCCGGCAGTCCGCGGGTCAGTCGCCGAGGCCCGCCAGCAGCAGGTCCAGTCCCTCCTCGAAGGGTGCGTCCGCATAGGGGTTCCGCGCCCCCGTCGCGCGCGTGCCCCCGCCCGCCCGGAAGGCCTCGGCGGCCGCGCCAAGCGCGGGCAGGCGCTCCTGCGCCCCCGCCACCTCGAAGATGTCGGCCGGAGCGTCGACGTCGTACGCAGACCCGTAGATGAACGACTCGAGCGCGATCACCCGGGCCAGCACCTGCTCCGGCGCCAGACCGGTCCGGGCCAACACCGCGCACACCGTCTCGTAGACCCGCTGCGTCGACGGGGCTCCCTCGATCGGCAGGGTCGCGATGAGCGGGATCAGCGGCGGATGGGCCGCGAAGACGTCGCGGTAGGAGCGCGCCCACGCCCGCAGGGCGGCGACGACGGGCACCTCGCCCCGGATCGCGGCCTCCAGCTCGACGAGCGAGACCTCGCCCATCACGGCGTCCTGCAGCAGGACGAGCAGCTCATGCTTGCCGCTGATGTGGTTGTAGAGCGCGCTCGGCGCCACGCCCAGGCGACGGCCGACCGCCGCCATGGTGAGCCCTTCGTATCCCTCGGTGCGGGCGACCGCGAGCGCCGCGTCCGCGATCGCTTCGCGGCTCAGAGCGGGGGAGAGAGGTCGTCCGCGGCGGCGGCGCGCCCGGGGCGGTTCAGTGGTCTCGTCCATCCGGCCATTCTGACCCGTCGGACGGGCAGGAGGTGTCAGGCCGGCTACGGACCAGCCTTCCCTTCCCGGCGCGCGGCCCGTACAGTGAGCGCCGAACCTCTAAATGAACGGCATTCACCCGGGCCCCGCCCGATGCCCCGTCCCCGCCAGAGGAGCACCCCATGACCACCGCCCCCGCCACCGCCGGCCGCGAGCGCCGGACGAGCGACGTCGTCGTGATCGGCGCCGGCCCGGCCGGCCTCATGGCCGCCCGCACCGCGAAGGCCCAGGGCCTGTCCGTCACCGTCCTGGAGGCTCGCCGGCGCGTCGGCGGCCGCACCTGGAACGGCCTGGTCGAGGGCGCCGACGGCAAGGACCACTTCATCGAGATCGGCGGCCAGTGGATCTCCCCGGACCAGACCCGCCTCATCTCCCTGGTGGAGGAGCTCGGCCTGCCGACGTTCTCCCGCTTCCGCGACGGTCGCAACGTCTACGTGGACCCGCGCGGAGAACGCCACGTCTACGACGGCCTCGACTTCCCGGTGGCCGAGAAGACGGACCGGGAGATGGATCGCCTGATCGCCAAGATCGACGAACTGACCGCCGAGATCGACGCCGCCGCCCCGTGGGAGCACCCGCGGGCCGCCGAGCTGGACAAGATCTCCTTCCGGCACTGGCTGGAGCAGCAGTCCGACGACCCGGAGGCCATCGACAACGTCTCCATCTACATCGCCTCCGGCATGCTGACCAAGCCCTCCCACACCTTCTCCCTGCTCCAGGCGCTGCTCATGTCCGCCTCGGCGGGGTCGTTCCGCAACCTGGTGGACGAGGACTTCATCCTGGACAAGCGCGTCGAGGGCGGCATGCAGTCCGTGTCCCTGGCCATGGCCGCCGAGCTGGGCGACGACGTCGTCCTCGGCCAGCCGGTGCGCACCCTGCGCTGGGCCGAGCCGGACCCGTCCACCGCGGACGAGAAGAACGGTGTGGCCGCAGACGTGCGCAACGGCGTGGCGCACGACGGCGCCGCCGGCGACGTCGTGGCGCTCACTGACGACTACGAGGTGCACGCCCGCTACGCGGTCCTGGCCGTCCCGCCGAACCTCTACAGCCGCATCTCCTTCGAGCCGCCGATGCCGCGCGAGCAGCAGATCGCGCACCAGCACATCTCCATGGGCCTGGTCATCAAGGTGCACGCCGTGTACGAGACCCCGTTCTGGCGCGAGGAGGGCCTGTCCGGCACGTGCTTCGGTGGGGGCCGTCTCGTCCAGGAGATCTATGACAACACCAACCGCGGCGAGAACCTGGCCGGTGGCGCCCCGGGCAAGGAGGACCCGCACGGCACCCTCGTCGGCTTCGTGTCCGACGTGTACGCGGAGCAGATGTGGGCCCTGCCGGAGGAGGAGCGCAAGGCCGCGATCCTCGGCGCCATGGCCGAGTACCTCGGCCCCCGGACCCTCGAGCCGATCGCGTTCTTCCTCTCGGACATGGCCGCCGAGGAGTGGACCCGAGGCGCCTACGCCACCAGCTACGACCTCGGCGGGCTCTCCCGCTGGGGCCACCTCCAGAACCGCCCGACCGGTCCCATCCACTACGCGTGCTCGGACATCGCAGCCGAGGGCTACCAGCACGTGGACGGCGCGATCCGCATGGGCGAGGCCGCCGCCCTGGCCATCGCCGAGCGGGAAGCCACCGACGCGGGGCAGCCCACCGGCTGACCGGCCCGACGGACAAGGACATCCTCATGAGCGCATCCACCCCACGACGCCGCGTCGTCGACAATGAGGGACACGAGCACGTGTACCCGACCACCTCCGCCATCGAGCAGGTCAACCTGCTCAACCCGGGCGGGGTGAGCAACAAGGGGCTCCAGGCCGGCAAGGTCGGCCTGCTCGGGGCGGTGGTGATCGGCGTCTCCGTCGTCGCCCCCGCCTACACGTTGACCTCGGGCCTCGGGCCGACCATCAGCACCGTCGGCACCCACGTGCCCGCGATCCTGCTGCTCGGCTTCATCCCGATGCTCCTGGTGGCCCTCGGCTACCGGGCGCTGAACACGCGGGTGCCGGACTCCGGCACGTCGTTCACCTGGGCCACGCACGCCTTCGGGCCGTATGTCGGGTGGATGGGCGGCTGGGGGCTCATCGCCGCCTCCGTGATCGTGCTGTCCAACCTGGCGGCCGTCGCCGTCGACTTCACGTTCCTGCTGCTCGCCCAGATCACCGGGAGCCAGGCCATCGCGGACCTGGCCGGCAACCTGTGGGTCAACATCCCCCTGACCCTGGTGTACCTGGCCCTGGCCGGATGGATCTCGCACCGCGGCATGGAGACCACCAAGCACCTGCAGTACATCCTGGTGGCCTTCCAGATCCTGGCCCTCGGTGCGTTCGCGGTCGCCGCCCTGACGCAGTCCTCCCGTGGCGCGGGCTTCGACCCCACCCCGGTGCAGCTGGACTGGTTCAACCCGTTCACCGCGGGCGACTTCAGTGTGGTCGCGGCCGGCGTCTCCCTGTCCATCTTCCTGTTCTGGGGCTGGGACGTGACCCTCACGATGAACGAGGAGACCAAGGACCCCGAGCGCACCCCCGGCCGGGCCGCCGCCGTCACCGTGTTCGTCATCATCGCCGTCTACATCCTGTCCGCCCTGGCCGTGATCTCCTGGGCGGGCATCGGCTCCGAGGGCCTGGGCGCGGGCAACCCGGACAACCAGGAGTCGATCTTCGCGGTCCTCGCCGGCCCGATCCTGGGCCCCTTTGCCGTGATCATGTCCAGCGCGATCCTCGTCAGCTCCCTGGCCTCCCTGCAGTCCACCATGGTCTCCCCGGCCCGCACCCTGCTGGCGATGGGCTTCTACCGGGCTGTGCCCGCGCGCTTCGCCGAGCTGAGCCCCCGGTTCAACAGCCCGGCCTTCGCGACCTGGGTGTGCGCGGGCTTCGCCGGCCTCTTCTACGTCGTCACGCGGCTGCTCTCCGAGAACGCCCTGTGGGACACCATCACCGCTCTGGGCCTGATGATCTGCTTCTACTACGGCATCACCGCCCTGGCCTGCGTCTGGTACTTCCGCCGCGAGTGGTTCACCTCGGTGGGCAACGCCCTCACCACCTTCCTGTTCCCGCTGATCGGCGGCCTCGTGCTGCTGGTGATGTTCTGCGTGACCGCGATGGACTCCACCGACCCCGACTACGGCTCCGGCTCCTCCGTGTTCGGTGTCGGCACCGTGTTCATCCTGGGCATGGGCGTGCTGGCCATCGGCGTGGTACTGATGATGTGGACGCGGCTGCGCCACCCGGCCTACTTCCGTGGCGAGACCCTGCCGCAGACGGACTCGACCCGACCCATCCCGATCATCCGTCCGGACGACGACGGCACTGCCGTGGTCCGGGACCCCAACGAGAGGACCCACTCATGAGCACCCCCACCGGCTATCGCGTGCAGGACCCCAGCACCGACCAGGTCGTGGAGACCTTCCCCGCCCTCGCCGACGGTGAGGTCGACCAGGTGCTGGCCGCCGCCGAGACCGCCCAGCGCGCATGGGCCGCCCGCCCCATCGAGGAACGCGCCACCATCGTGCAGAAGGTCGCGGACCTCTTCGAGGAGCGCAAAGACGAGCTCGCGCAGATCATCGCCACCGAGATGGGCAAGCGCGTGACCGAGGGCGTCGAGGAGGCGGAGTTCAGCTCGGCCATCTTCGGCTACTTCGCGGACAAGGGCCCCACCCTCGCCGCGGACCGCCCCATCGAGACCTACGGGGGCGGCCGCGCCATGATCCGCCACCTGCCCCTGGGTGTGCTGCTGGGCGTCATGCCGTGGAACTTCCCGTACTACCAGATCGCCCGTTTCGCCGCGCCGAACCTCATGCTCGGCAACGCGATCGTGCTCAAGCACGCCGAGATCTGCCCGCGCTCGGCCCTGGCCGTGCAGCAGATCATGGACGACGCCGGCGTGCCGGCCGGCGTGTACACCAACGTGTTCGCCACGCACGACCAGATCGCCGAGTTCATCGCCGACCCGCGCGTGGCCGGCGTCTCCCTGACCGGCTCCGAGCGGGCCGGCTCCGTGATCGGCGCGCTCGCGGGCCAGCACCTCAAGAAGGCCGTCCTCGAGCTCGGCGGGTCGGACCCGTACATCGTGCTCGACGCCGAGGATCCGGCCGAGGCCGCCCGCACCGCGTGGGCGACCCGCATGTACAACATGGGCCAGGCCTGCAACTCCAACAAGCGCATGATCGTCTCGGCGGACATCCATGACGCCTTCGTGGCCGAGCTGGTGTCCCTGGCCGAGGCCATGAAGCCCGGGGAGGCCGCCGACGAGGACCCGACGGTGTTCACCCCGCTGTCCTCGCGCGGTGCCGCCGAGGGCCTGGCCGAGCAGGTGGAGCGGGCCCGTCAGCAGGGCGCGACCGTCCACGTCGGCGGGACCGTCACGGACGAGGCGGGCGCCCGCTTCGCCCCGGCCGTGATCACGGGCGTCACCTCCGAGATGGACGCCTACCGCGAGGAGCTCTTCGGCCCCGTCGCCGTCGTCTACAAGGTGGAGTCCGCGGACGAGGCGCTCGCTCTCGCCAACGACTCCCAGTACGGCCTGGGCGGCGCCGTGTTCTCCCAGGACGAGGCTCAGGCCGAGCGGATCGCCCGGCAGCTCGAGGTCGGCATGGCCAACGTCAACACGCCGGCGGGAGAAGGGGCGGAGATCCCGTTCGGCGGCATCAAGCGCTCCGGCTTCGGCCGCGAGCTCGGCCCGCTCGGCATGGACGAGTTCGTCAACAAGCAGATGTACTTCGTCCAGGACTGACACCCCACGACGACGACGGGCCCGCCTCCGGTGACCGGAGGCGGGCCCGTCCGCGTCCCGCCGGCGTGGCGGGAGCGATGGGTCAGCGACGCGCCTGCCGCACAGCGGGTTCTAGGCTGGCGCGCCCTTGTCCCTTCATCCGGGGCGTGGCCATCATGGAGCGGATCCCCGTCGAGAACTGCAGAATCGAGAATGTCTGATGTACCCCACCCCCATGACCTTCGACGTGGCGCGTGCCGGCCGCGCTCTCGCCCAGGTCAGTGTCCGCACCCTGGCCACCGCGGCAGGCCTCGAGAAGGAGCAGCTGCGCCGCTTCGAGAAGGGGCTGGCCGACCTGCGGGTGGACGAGCGTCTGCGTCTGGAGAAGGCCCTGCGGAAGTACGGCGTCGGGCTGGTCCCGGAGGACGAGTTCGGCGGCACGGGGGTCCGCCGGATCTTCACCGCCGAGAAGTCCCGGCGCCTCGAGGCCCTGGAGAACGAAGGCGGCCCCGCGTACGAGGACGACATCTGAGGCCTCTGCCGAAAGGCGCACGGCCCCGCATCCCGGGCAGGGATGCGGGGCCGTCGTCGTCGGTCCGCCGGTGGCGGGGGCTCAGGCGGACTGCAGCGCCTTCGTGACCTCGCTCAGGCCCTCCTTGAGGAGGTCCTCACCGATGGTCAGCGGCGGCAGGAAGCGGACGACGTTGCCGTAGGTGCCGCACGTGAGCAGGATGACGCCGGTGGCGCGCACGGCCGCGGCCACGGTGGCGGTCAGCGTCGCGTCCGGCTCGCCGGTGGCGGGGTCCACGAACTCGATCGCCATCATCGCGCCGCGGCCGCGGACCTCGGCGATGCGGTCGTCGGCGTTCTGCGCGAAGTGCTCGCGGATGACCTGCTCGATCCGGCGGGCCTTCTCCAGGAGACCGTCCTCCTCGACGGCCTCGAACACGGCGAGCGCCGCCGCCGTGGCGACGGGGTTGCCGCCATAGGTGCCCCCGAGGCCGCCCGGGTGCACAGAGTCCATCACCTCGGCGCGGCCGGTGACGCCGGACAGCGGCATGCCGCCGGCGATGCCCTTGGCGGTCGCCATCAGGTCCGGCTCGATGCCCTCGGTCTCGGAGGCGAACCAGGCGCCGGTGCGGGCGATGCCGGACTGGACCTCGTCCGCGATGAACAGGACGTCGTTGGCCTTGCACCACTCGACCACGGCCGGCAGGAAGCCCTCGGCCGGGACGATGAAGCCGCCCTCGCCCTGGATCGGCTCCATGATCACGGCGGCCAGGTCGTCGGCACCGATCTGCTTCTCCAGCGCGGAGATGGCACGCTGCGCGGCCTCGGCGCCGGACAGGCCGTCCCGCAGCGGGTAGGAGCCGGGCACGCGGTAGATCTCGGGGGCGAACGGTCCGAAGCTGTGCTTGTAGGGCATGGACTTGGCGGTCAACGCCATCGTCAGGGTGGTGCGGCCGTGGTAGGCGTGGTCGAACGCGGCCACGGCCTGCTTGCCGGTGTAGGCGCGGGCCACCTTGACGGCGTTCTCCACGGCCTCGGCGCCGGAGTTGAACAGGGCGGTGCGGGTCTCGCCGGGGATCGGGCTGGTGCGGTCCAGCTGCTCGGCCACGGCCACGTAGCCCTCGTAGGGCGTGATCATGAACGAGGTGTGGGTGAACTGCGCGACCTGCTCCTGGACGGCGGCCACGACGCGCGGGTGGGAGGCGCCCACGGAGGTGACGGCGATGCCGGAGGCCAGGTCGATCAGGCGGTTGCCGTCCACGTCCTCGAGGATGCCGCCCGCGGCGCGGGCCGCGTACACCGGCATGGTGGTGGCCACGCCGGCCGGGACGGCGCGCTTCTGGCGCTCGGCGAGCTCACGGGAGCGAGGGCCGGGCAGCTCGGTGGCCAGATGGCGGGTCTGCTCGAGGTCGGGGGTGGCGGTCATGGGGATGCCTCCTGGGGACGGCTCACGGGGAGCGTGGACGACGGGTGGGCACGACGACGACGCGTCGGGCCGCGTCCTCCCATGGTGGGGTATCGACTCCATGCCGTCCAGTGATGATCCGGCATGCCGGCTATGCTCATCCGGCATGGAGGAGAAACTGCTCAGGGCCTTCGTCACCGTGGCCGAGGTCGGCACGGTCTCGGGGGCCGCGATCCGCCTGGACCTCGTGCAGTCCGCGCTCAGTCGGCAGCTGCAGCGGCTTCAGCGTGAGCTGCGCCTGCCCCTGTTCGCCCGGGTCGGTGGCCGGCTCGAGCTGACGACGGCCGGCGAGGCGTTCCTCCCGGTGGCGCGCGAGGTCCTCGTCGCCCATCGCCGGGCGGAGCAGGCGGCCCGCACGCTCGCCTCCGGTCGGCTCACGGACGTGGCCGTGGCCGCACCGGGCACCACCCTCATCGACGTCGTGCTGCCGTTCGTGGCCACCTTCGGGGAGGAGGACCCGCGCCCGCGCGTCGCGGAGACCCAGCTGGACGACTCGCTGCTCGACGCCGTCGCGCGGCACGACCTCGTGGTGATGCCGACGGTGCCGCCGCCCTCCGTCGCGTCGCTGCCGCTGATGGACCTGCCGGTCTGGGCGTACGTCGCCCCGGGCCACCCCTGGGCGGGCCGGACGCGAGTGTCCCTCAACGAGCTCGTGGCCCAACCCGTCGTCGCGCCCGCCCGCACCTTCATGGCGCGGCGCGTCCTCGACGGCGCCGTGGCCGTGGCGGGCCTCACGCCGCCGGCCCTCACCGAGGCGAACTCCGGGCGGGTGGCCCAGGCCCTGGTCGCGACGGGGGCGGGCGTCGCCGTCGTCACCGAGGACCCGGCCTTCGGGCTGACGCCGGTGCGGGTCATCGCGCAGGGGCGGACGCTCGCGGTACGACTGCACGCGGCGTGGCGGGAGGACCACTTCGCCGCCGAGACGCTGCAGGCGCTCGCCCGTCGCCTGCAGGCCTTCGTCCGGGACCGCTATGCCGAGCCCGGGGATGACGCGCCGCGCTGAGGCCGGAGCGCGTGAGACCATGCCGTCGTCGGACGCGGCCCCGGGCGGGCCGCGTCGATGCACACGAGGGGAGAACCCGGATGAACACCACCGTCCGACGCGCCCTGTGGGTGGTCCTGGTGCTGCTGTGCCTGGGCCTCGTGTTCCTCGCGCTGCGCGGGGTGCTGGCGGTCGGCGCCGTGCCGATCAGCGCTGCCCCCACCCTCAGCGCCACGGCGTCCGCGACCCCGTCGCCGTCGTCCTCAGCACGCTCCACGCCCAGCCCTGCACCGACGGCCACACCGACCCCGACGCCGACCCCGTCCTCCGCGGCACCCACGGGCGAAGCGGCGGTTCCCGGCGGGACCCAGGAACCCGCCGGCACGCCCACATCGGCGGAGCCCACGCCGTCCGAGGAGCCGACCCCCACCGAGGAGCCGGCCCCCGCCGCGGCCGCCCACCTCTCCGGCCCCGCCGCCCCGTGGGACGAGATCACGGCGACACCCGTGCACGTGGACGTCCACCAGGACGGCGAGCAGATCGTCGGAGCGGGGATCGACCTGACACAGTTGGACGAGGGCGGCGACCTCGACCCGGAGCCGCAGACGGTCGGCTGGTACGGTCCGCCGCAGTGGGGCACCACGCCGGGGGAGCGCTCCCCGTACGCGGGGGTCCTGGCCGGGCACGTCGTCTACTACGGCGTGCGGGACGTGTTCTGGAACCTGGGCGACGTGCGGGCGGGCGCCGTCGTCGTGGTGACGTACGACGACGGCACGCAGGCCGCCTTCGAGGCGGACGCGGACGCGGTCTCGGTGGAGAAGGAGGCGCTCACCCAGGATCCGGCGCACCGCTGGGCCTGGGAGCCCGGGGGCGATGACGCAAAGGTCACGCTGATCACGTGCGACCTCGTGCCGGGCACCGGGATGGCCGGGAACGCCTTCAACAACTGGGTGGTGCAGGCCACCCGCGTCGCCTGAGGCCGCGGCGACCCCGGGGCCGGCAGGCCGGAGGGGTACCCTGGGGAGGCCGGGGCGGCCGACCGCGTCGGACCGCCATTGACCCCGTGACCGGGTGACGACCGCCGAGAGGACCTGCGCCCATGAGCCGAGCCGACATCGCCCCCGCCCGCGTGCGCCCCCGCCGCTGGAGCGTGGCCGTCGGAGGGGCGCTCCTGAGCATCACCCTGGCCACCGGCGGCTGCAGCGTCGCCGAGGAGCCCGGACAGACCGGTGGCACGGAGGCGGGGAACACCTACCTGGAGGGCGTGCTGGCCAGCCCCAGCCAGACGTCCGCCGACCCGCTCGCGGCGGACATCCAGTTCGCGGGTCTGCTGCTGCGCAACCACCGCGACGCGATCCAGCAGTCCGATGAGGTGCTGGGCAAGGACGGCGTGGACCAGGAGATCCGGGCCACCGCCGAACGGATGAAGTCCGAGCACGAGGAGCGGGCGCGCCGGCTCGAGTCGATGCTCGAGGGCTGGGGCGTCCCCTCGGATGACGTGCGCGGTGCGGGTGCCGAGTCGACCCCGTCTGCGCAGCCCGAGTCCACGGAGGACGCGGAGCCGACCCAGATCGTGGGCGACGAGTTGCGCGCCGGACTCCTGTCCGACCGGGAGAAGAACGTGCTGGCCGCCGCCGAGCCGGAGGAGGCAGGACGGATCTACCTGCTCCAGATGCGCCGCCTCTATCAGGGCGCGCTGACGATCTCCGCCACGGAGGCGGAGGACGGCTCGGACGACGCGGCGAAGGAGCTGGCCTCCAGCGTGGTCGAGGGCCATCGCAAGGAGCTGGAGAGTTTGGCCGCGACGCTCGGGGAGATGGGCGTGATCGGGTCGAGCGGGGCGCGCACGGCGGAACCGTCCGGGTTCACCGGCCCCATCAAGATCGAGGGCACCGGCGCCGACGGCGGCTCCGTCCCCTCGGACTTCGTCCCGGAGTCGGTGCAGGAGGTGCGCAACTTCCGCGCCACCCAGAAGCCGGTGCTGCCGTCGTCGAGCTCGCCCAGTTCCTCCGGCGCGTCGGGCTCCGCCAGCGCCTCCGGCCGGGACGCCGAGGACCAGCGGGGGCGGGACGCCGCGTCGGCGAGCCCGTCGCCCAGCCCGGCCGACACGGCGCAGGCCACCCCGCGCCCCTCCTCCGGGGCGAGCCCCTCGCCCAGCGCGTCCCGCTGACGCGCGGCGCCGGCCGGCCCGATCCGCATCGCGCGTCGCCGTGACCGAGTCGATAGCGCTTCGTCACCGGACAGTGACCCGCCTCACGTCCGCGCGGCGTAGATTCGTGCCGAAGCGGCGAGTGCGGCATCCGGTCGACCTCGGGCGTCCGAGCCGGAGAACCCTTCGGCCCGTCGCAGCACCGCACCCCTGGAGGAGCACGATGCGCACCGCCCGACCGACCCGCCTTGCCGCCGCCCTGGGCGCCGGCGTCCTTCTCACCGGCCTGGGGGCGACCCCCGCCCTCGCCTCACCCGCCCACCCCGCTGGATGGACCGCCGAGCACGACCTGCCCGGCGGATCCTTCCTCGTGGCCAGCGCGGAGGGTGAGACCGGTGCCTCCTTCGGCACCGAGTTCGAGGTGGACGAGTCCGACGTCCGCCTGACGGTGGCTCCGGTGCTGGAGGGGGAGGCCCGCGGCGCCGAGACCGAGGTCCCGTTCACGTACGACGACGAGTTGGAGCGCGGTGACTTCGACGTCGCCGCGGCCCGGCGGAGCCTGGGCGAGTCGGGGACCGGTCCCGTCGTCTACACCCTCTACGTCCTGGGCGGCGAGGTGGCCGCCCTCACCTACGGTCCGGACGCCGACCTCACCGACGCTGACCCGGGCGAGCCGCTGCGCGCCGACCAGCGTCATGAGCTCGGCTTCCACATGCTCCCCACCGCCTGGGACACCACCCTGCTCGCGGCGCCGGGGGAGCGACACGTGTTCATCTCCTCGTACACGGGCGATGAGGCGGCGCCGCTGACGCTCGTCGCGGGCCCGGCCGAGGGTCGGGTCGTCGAGGTGACGGAGGAGGAGACCGGCGGGCCGCGCGGCTACGTGTACCAGGCGCCCGAGGGCTTCACCGGATCCGACACCGTCACCCTGCGGGCCACGAGGGACGGCGTGACGACGACGCGGACGGTGACCGTGCGGTTCGGCGATCCCCGCGTGGACCTCTACGACTGGGAGAACGGGCGGATCCCGGGGTTCGTGACCTTCCCCGTGGCCGGCCCGTTCGACGACGCTCCGGGCCAGCCGGCCGATCCCGACACTCCCACCTCGCCGGCGGAGCCCGAGACCCCTGCGGATCCGGCCGACGGCGAGCACACGGTGCCGGACACGGTCGAGACCGGGCGTGGTCCGGCGGCGTGGCCCGTCGCCGTCGCGGTGCTGGCCGCGGGCGTCCTGGCCGTGGTGCGCCGGCACCGCGTCGCGGCCTGACCGCGCCGGTCAGTGGGGCGCGAGCAGCGCGCTCTTCTCCGGGTGCTCGTCGAACCACTGGGCGACGTACCAGCACATCGGCACGATGCGGCGGCCCCCTGCGGGGCCGCCGTTCGTCGCGATGTCCTCGACGGCGCCCGCGGTCAGCGCGGCGGCGTGGCCCCGGCCGCGGTGCACCGGGATGGTGAACGCGCGGTTCAGGGAGACGGCCGCGCCGTTGTCCCGGAAGTCGAGGACGGCGAGCAGTGTGCCGCCGTCGTGGAGCTCGTAGCGGGACTCGGCGTCATTGCGGGTGACGGTGGGGGAGGTGCTCATGCCGGGGCAACCCCCGGTGGTCACGGGGTATTCCGACGCCGGCCGGCGGCGGGCTCCTACATGTAGTGGTCCGCGGGGGCCGGACACGCCGCTCGCGGACGTGGCGAACCCGACTTTCCGGCTGTGGGAACCCGGCCCCGAGATCTCCACCGGCTGTGGACAGTCGACCTCGGTCCCGGCGTGTCCCGCATGTCCGCGCGGATCGTCTCGCACAGCAGGGTGTGGACAGGATGGGCAGAGGGTGGGGATACGTAACTACAGCGGTGTGACTACTACATGTAGGGATGGTTCCCGGCTGTGATCACTAGATGTAGTATCGACGCAGATGTTCGGCACGCCCCGTGATTCACCTCGCGGGCGCCGCGCCGACACCCGCAGACCACCAGAGACCACGAAGGAACAGGGATCGCCATGACCGTCACCGTGTACACCAAGCCGGCCTGCGTGCAGTGCAACGCCACCTACCGTGCACTGGACAAGAAGGGCATCGCCTACGAGGTCGTGGACATGTCCCAGGACCCCGCCGCCCTCGAGCGCGTCCGTGCCCTCGGCTTCATGCAGGCCCCCGTCGTCGTCACCGAGACCGACTCCTGGTCCGGCTTCCGCCCGGACAAGATCGCCGAGCTCGCCGAGTCCGCCGCGGCATCGGTGGCCTGACCGGAGTCGACATGACCGTCGCCGCGGACCCGAGCCACATCCGCTCGGCCGAGGCGCAGGGGCTCGTCCCCACCGACGCGGGACTGATCTACTTCTCCTCCGCCTCCAACTACACGCACCGCTTCGTCGAGAAGCTCGAGCTGCCCGAGGACCGGGTGGCTCGACTGCCGTTGATCACCCGGGAGCCCACCCTCGGGGCCACCGCCCCGTACGTCCTGATGACCCCCACCTACGGCGGGGGCAGCGGGCCGGGCGCGGTCCCGAAGCAGGTGATCAAGTTCCTCAACGTCCCGGAGAACCGTCACTGGATTCGGGGCGTGATCGCGTCCGGGAACACCAACTTCCATGAGGGCTACTGCCTGGCCGGCTACATCATCTCCCGCAAGTGCCAGGTCCCCCTCATGTACAAATTCGAGCTGATGGGCACGCCCGACGACGTCGAACGCGTCCGCGGCGGCCTGGAAGGACTGTGGACATGACCACCACCGCACCCACCGAGGCGGACCTCATCCGCCAGGCGAAGAACATGCCCGCCGAGTGGCAGAACCTCGGCTACCACGAGCTCAACGCCATGCTGAACCTCTACGGCGCCGACGGTCGCATCCAGTTCGAGGCCGACCACGCGGCCGCGCGCCAGTACTTCCTGCAGCACGTCAACACCAACACGGTGTTCTTCCACGACCTGGAGGAGAAGCTCGACTACCTGCAGAAGAACGACTACTACGAGACCGAGACGTTCGAGCAGTACCCCTTCGAGTTCATCCGGGGCCTGTTCGATCGTGCCTACAAGGCCAAGTTCCGCTTCCCGACCTTCCTCGGCGCGTTCAAGTTCTACACCTCGTACGCCCTGAAGACCTTCGACGGCAAGCGCTACCTCGAGCGCTACGAGGACCGCGTCGCCGTCGTCGCCCTCCACCTGGCCCGGGGCGACCAGGAGCTGGCCACCCACCTGGTGGACGAGATGATCGCCGGCCGCTTCCAGCCGGCCACCCCCACCTTCCTCAACTCGGGCAAGAAGCAGCGCGGCGAGCTCGTCTCCTGCTTCCTGCTGCGCATCGAGGACAACATGGAGTCGATCGCCCGCGGCATCAACTCCGCCCTGCAGCTGTCCAAGCGCGGCGGCGGCGTGGCCCTCTCGCTGACCAACATCCGCGAGCACGGCGCGCCCATCAAGCAGATCGAGAACCAGTCCTCCGGCGTCATCCCCGTGATGAAGCTCCTCGAGGACTCCTTCTCCTACGCCAACCAGCTCGGCGCGCGCCAGGGCGCCGGCGCGGTGTACCTCAACGCGCACCACCCGGACATCCACCGCTTCCTCGACACCAAGCGCGAGAACGCGGACGAGAAGATCCGCATCAAGACCCTCTCCCTCGGCGTCGTGATCCCGGACATCACGTTCCAGCTGGCGAAGAAGAACGAGGACATGTACCTGTTCTCGCCGTACGACGTCGAGCGCGTCTACGGGGTGCCGTTCTCCGAGATCTCCGTGACCGAGAAGTACTACGAGATGGTCGACGACGCGCGGATCAAGAAGACCAAGATCAACGCGCGCGAGTTCTTCCAGACCATCGCCGAGATCCAGTTCGAGTCCGGCTACCCGTACGTCGTGTTCGAGGACACCGTGAACGCCGCGAACCCGATCAAGGGCCGCATCACCATGTCCAACCTGTGCTCCGAGATCCTGCAGGTCTCCGAGGCCTCCGAGTACAACGAGGACCTGAGCTACGCCCACGTGGGCCAGGACATCTCCTGCAACCTCGGCTCGATGAACATCGCCAAGACCATGGACTCGCCGGACTTCGGCCGGTCCGTGGAGACCGCGATCCGTGCGCTGACGGCCGTGTCGGTCATGTCCGACATCCAGTCGGTGCCGTCCATCGCCAAGGGCAACGCCGCCTCCCACGCCATCGGCCTGGGGCAGATGAACCTCCACGGCTACCTGGCGCGCGAGCGCGTCCACTACGGCTCGGAGGAGGGCATCGACTTCACGAACATGTACTTCTACGCGGTGCTGTTCCACGCGCTGCGGGCCTCGAACCGGATCGCCATCGAGACCGGCCAGCGGTTCGGCGGGTTCGAGGACTCGAAGTACGCCTCCGGAGAGTTCTTCGACAAGTACACGGATCAGGAGTGGGCGCCCGCCACCGAGCGCGTCGCCGAGCTGTTCGCCGAGGCCGGCATCGCCCTGCCCACGCAGGACGACTGGCGTGAGCTGAAGGCCTCCGTCATGGAGCACGGCATCTTCAACCGCAACCTGCAGGCCGTCCCGCCGACGGGCTCGATCTCCTACATCAACAACTCGACCTCCTCGATCCACCCGGTGGCCTCGAAGATCGAGATCCGCAAGGAGGGCAAGCTCGGCCGCGTCTACTACCCGGCGCCGTACCTCACCAACGAGAACCTCGAGTACTACGAGGACGCGTACGAGATCGGCTACGAGAAGATCATCGACACGTACGCCGCGGCGACGCAGCACGTGGACCAGGGTCTGTCCCTGACGCTGTTCTTCAAGGACACGGCCACCACCCGTGACCTGAACCGCGCGCAGATCTACGCGTGGACGAAGGGCATCAAGACGATCTACTACATCCGCCTGCGCCAGCTCGCGCTGGAGGGCACCGAGGTCGAGGGCTGCGTCAGCTGCATGCTCTGACAGCCGGCCATTCGAGGCGGGAAATCCCGAGTATTCCGCGCTTCTGAGCGCGGGTGCGCTCGATTTCCCGCCGCGAAGTGGAGCGGCGCGCCTGGCCGGGCGGGGCGGGCCCACGACGTCGTGAGCCCGGACCTGCCCGAGTGGCTGCCGCTGCCCCTGCGGGCCTAGACTGTCCCGGACCCGCGCCCCGCTGACCGTGCTCTCGAGAGCCCCCGGAATCCGCGGATTCTCAACGAATTCTTCTGAAGGATGTGCCCTGCCGTGACCGAGACCCAGCAGTCCCACCTCGTCGAGGCGATCAACTGGAACCGCATTCAGGACGAGAAGGACGTGGAGGTGTGGAACCGCCTCGTCAACAACTTCTGGCTGCCGGAGAAGGTGCCGCTGTCCAACGACGTCCAGTCCTGGTCCCACCTCACGGATGAGGAGCGACTGCTCTCCATGCGCGTGTTCACGGGCCTGACGCTGCTGGACACGATCCAGGGCACCGTGGGCGCCGTCTCCCTCATCCCGGACGCCATGACCCCGCACGAGGAGGCCGTCCTCACGAACATCGCGTTCATGGAGTCGGTGCACGCGAAGTCGTACTCCTCGATCTTCTCCACGCTGGCCTCCACCCCGGAGATCGACGAGGCGTTCCGCTGGTCCCGTGAGAACCGGAACCTGCAGGCCAAGGCCGGCCTGATCGTGGAGCGCTATGACGGCCAGGACCCGTACAAGAAGAAGATCGCCTCCACCCTGCTCGAGTCCTTCCTCTTCTACTCGGGCTTCTACTGGCCCATGTACCTCTCCGCGCACGCCCGCCTCACCAACACCGCCGACCTGATCCGCCTGATCATCCGCGACGAGGCCGTGCACGGGTACTACATCGGCTACAAGTACCAGCGGAGCATCGAGACCCTGCCGGAGGAGAAGCGGGAGGAGCTCAAGGCCTTCACCTTCGAGCTGCTGTTCGAGCTGTACGAGAACGAGGTCGAGTACACCCATGACCTCTACGACGCCCTCGGCCTGGCCGAGGACGTGAAGAAGTTCCTGCACTACAACGCGAACAAGGCGCTGATGAACCTGGGCTACGAGCCCATGTTCCCGGCCGAGACCACGAACGTGAACCCCGCCATCCTCTCCGCGCTCTCCCCGAACTCGGACGAGAACCACGACTTCTTCTCCGGATCGGGCTCCTCCTACGTGATCGGCAAGGCCGAGAACACCGAGGACGAGGACTGGGACTTCTGATCCCGTCCGCCTGAGCCCCGTCCCGACGACGGCCGGTCGCCTCCCGTGGAGGCGCCCGGCCGTCGTCGTCTCGCGAGGGGCATCACACGTCGGCCCCGGGCCCCGCAGTATGACGCTGCGCGTCACCGCCCTGCGCGATGGAGCGCACACGCTGCGATAGGCTTGGGCCCAGCTTCAGGAGAAGCGGCTGTGAACCCCGCCTCGGCGGGTCCACGTGGTCCCACGACGAGCCGCTCGCCAACCCCATGTTCACGGGTGGCAACGGACCGAGAAGCGGCCCGCCTCCGCTGCGTGCAGACCCATCGAGGGCAGCACGCAGTGACTGGGGGACGGGCAAGAGCAGCGTTCGAAAGGATCCCGGCCTCCGGCTCGGGGCGTCTCTCGCCCCCCGCCCGCCGTGCTGTGCCCCGCGGGGAACCACCCACCGCACGGCCCACCCCGCACCGTTCCGCGCCCGCCGTGCCCACCCGCGCCGGCGGCCTCGCCCTGTCCTCCAAGGAGAACCCCATGACCCCCTCGAACATCTCCCGCCGCTCGTTCGCCGGCCTGTCCCTGGCCGCCGTCGGCGCGTTCGCCCTGACCGCCTGCAACTCGCAGGCCGAGGAGAAGGGCGACGACGGCGCGCAGACCGTGCGCATCGGCGTCGTGTCCGAGAACGAGACGCACCGCGCCCTGGTGAAGCTCGCCAAGGAGAAGCACGGCATCGACGTCGAGATCCGCAACTTCACCGAGTACACGCAGCCGAACCCGGCGCTGGACAACGGCGACATCGACATGAACTGGTTCCAGCACATCGCCTACCTGGCCGACTACAACCAGGCCTCCGGCAAGGACCTGACGCTGATCGGGACCACCGAGATCATCCCGCTGCCCCTGTACTCCAAGAAGTACAAGGACGTCTCCGAGTTCAAGAAGGGCGACACCGTCGCCATCCCGAACGACACCGTGAACCAGGCCCGTGCCATCAACGTGCTCGTCGCCGCCGGCCTGTTGAAGCTGTCCAACGAGACCATCCGCCCGGAGCCGAAGGACATCGACGAGGCCGCCTCCACCGTGAAGGTCCAGACCGTGGCCGCCCAGCAGACCGTGAACGCGCTCGAGTCCGTCCAGGGCTCGGTCATCAACAACACGTTCTCGGCCGACGCCGGCATCGACACGAACACCGCCCTGTTCAAGGACGACCCCAAGGCCGACTCCGCCAAGCCGTTCGTCAACGGCTTCGCCGTGCGTCGCGCGGACCGCGACAACGAGACCTACAAGAAGGTCGCGGCCCTGTACCACGAGCAGGCCGTGCTGGACGAGTCCGCGAAGCTCTCCTCCGACACGAGCGTGCCGGTGCAGCTCGACACCGCCCAGATCGACGAGACCCTGAAGCAGTACCAGGACGCGATCGCGAAGCAGGACGCCTGATCCATGGCAGGTTCCCATACGTCCGACCGTGACGCGGTCACCCCGGGGCGCCCCTCCGCGGGCGCCCCGGGGGAGCCGGTCATCGTCTTCGACCACGTCAGCCGCGTCTACGCCGCCAAGAAGGGTGCCGGTGTGAAGGCCGTGGACGACGTCTCGCTCGCCGTGAACCGCGGCGAGGTCTTCGGCGTCATCGGCTTCTCCGGCGCCGGCAAGTCCACCCTGATCCGCATGATCAACGGGCTGGAGAAGCCGACGTCGGGCACCGTCACCGTGCTGGGCCAGCAGGTCTCCCACCTGTCCGAGGCGAAGCTGCGTCCGCTGCGCACCCGCATCGGCATGGTGTTCCAGCAGTTCAACCTGCTGACCTCCCGCACGGTGGCCGGGAACATCGAGTTCGCCCTGGACACGGCCGGCTGGCCGCGGTCCAAACGCCGCGCTCGCGTGGCGGAGCTGCTCGAGTTCGTCGGCCTGGCGGACAAGGCCAAGCACTACCCGGAGCAGCTCTCGGGCGGCCAGAAGCAGCGCGTCGGCATCGCCCGCGCCCTGGCCGCCGAGCCGGAGATCCTGCTCGCAGACGAGGCCACCAGCGCCCTGGATCCCTCGACGACGCACGAGGTGCTCTCCGTGCTGCGCCGCGTCAACGAGGAGCTCGGGGTCACGATCGTGGCCATCACCCACGAGATGGAGGTCATCCGCTCGATCGCCGACCGCGTCGCCGTGATGGACAGCGGCCGCGTGGTGGAGTCCGGCAAGGTCTACGACCTCTTCTCTCGGCCCGCCCACTCCGCCGACGCCGCGTCCTTCGTGGCCACGGCGCTCAAGGACCGGCCGAATGCCGAGGAGGTGGCCCGCATCCGGGCGCGCACCGAGGGTCGGCTGATCATGGTCTCGCTCAAGGACGCCGCCGCGGTGTCGGCCGTGCTCGGCACCGCGTCGACGCGCGGCGTCGGCTTCGAGATCGCCCACGGCGGCATGTCCGCCACCAAGGACTCCGCGTACGGCCTGCTCACCGTGGCGCTCACGGGTGAGCCCGCCGCGGTGGACGCGTTCGTCGCGGACCTGGCCGGCGCCGGGGACGTGCAGGAGGTGCAGCAGTGATCGACCGTTTCCAGAACCTCGACTGGGGGTACTACGGCCCCGAACTCCTGACCGCCGTGGGGGACACCCTCTACATGGTCGGCTGGGCGTTCGTCATCGGCGGCGTCCTCGGCCTGCTGGTCGGGCTCCTCCTCTACACCACGCGCCCGGGCGGCATCTTCGCCAACCGCGCCGTCTACCTGGTCACGAACTTCATCGTGAACCTCATCCGGCCCATCCCGTTCGTCATCCTCATCGCCGCCCTGCAGCCGCTGACCATCGCGGTGCTCGGCACCGGCATCGGCAACACCGCCGTGGTGTTCTGCATGATCTGGGCGTCCACGTTCGGCATCGCCCGCATCGTGGAGCAGAACCTCGTCTCCCTCGACCCCGGCGTGATCGAGGCCGCCCGCGCGATGGGCGCCTCACGCATGCGGATCGTGCGCACCGTGGTGCTGCCCGAGGCCCTCGGCCCGCTGATCCTCGGCTTCACATTCGTGATCATCTCGCTCGTGGACATGTCCGCCATGGCGGGCATCATCGGCGGCGGCGGCGTCGGCAACTTCGCCATCGTGGAGGGCTACAACCGGTTCCGTCCGGAGGTCACCTGGCTGGCCGTCGTCGTGGTGATCGTGTTCGTCCAGGCGCTGCAGCTGATCGGCAACGGCATCGCCCGCAAGGTCATGCGCCGCTGAACCCCGGCTCGGCCCACGCCGTGACGGCCGGTGACATCCCCGCGGGGACGTCACCGGCCGTCGTCGTCGTTCTGGCAGACTTCGGCCCATGACCGACATCACCTCCACCCCCGCGGCCTCCGTCGCCGACGATCCCCTGGCCTTCTACGTGCGCCTCGGCGAGCCCACCGTGGACGAGGACGGCGTCCGCACCTCCCGCGTGCGCTCCACCGTGCACGCCCAGGGCGCATGGCGGGAAGAGGAGATGCACATGGCCGCCGTCTCGGGCCTGCTGCTGCACGAGGTGGCTGCGCACGAGACCACTCCCGGGCTGCGGGTGGGACGGCTCTCCTACGACATCCTGGGCACGCTCTGGTCGGGCGAGCTCGAGGTGGTCACGCGCACCCTGCGTCCGGGCCGGACCATCGAGCTCGTCGAGTCCGTGCTCCACGCCCGGGGCCGCACCGTGCTGACCCTGCGGGCCTGGCTGCTGTCCACCTCGGACACCTCCGCCGTCGCCCAGCTGCCGGACGAGCCCCTCCCGCCGCGCTCGCAGGCGCAGGCGCACAACGCGCTCCACGGATGGGGGGGCGGGTACATCGCCTCCCTCGACGGCGTCATCCTGCCCGGCCACGGGCCGGGCCACGGCCGGGTGTGGCTCACCACGGACCGTGAGATGGTGGCGGGGGAGAGCACGAGCGACCTGGTCCGCCTGATCAGCCTCACCGACGCGGCCAACGGGATCGCCCCGGCCCTGCCGGCGAAACCGGGCGGGTGGTTCTTCCCCAACGTGGACCTGCAGATCCACCTGTACCGCGAGCCCACCGGCCACTGGCTCGGCCTCGCGGGGCAGGTCACGGTGGGCCCGGACGGCGTGGGCCTGACCAGCACCGTCCTCCACGACGACGACGGCCCCTTCGCCCACGCCGAGCAGACCCTCACCCTGCGCTCCTGGCCGGCCGAGGGCGGCCTGTGAGCGCAGCTCCCCGGCTGCGCTGGGCCGTGCAGGAGCGGACCCTCGGGGCCGTCGAAGACCTCGACTGGGCCATGGACGAGCTGGCCGTCTTCCGCGCCGCCGCGGCCGAGGGAAGGGCCCTCGACGGCCTGATCCGCGTCTACGTGCCCGAACCGACGGTCGCGTTCGGCCAGCGCGACGCCCGGCTGCCCGGCTTCGAGGCCGCGGCCGCGGCGGCCCGCGCCCACGGCTTCGAGCCGGTGGTGCGCCGGGCCGGCGGACGGGCGGCGGCCTACCACCACGGCTGCCTGGTGGTGGACCACCTGAGCCAGCAGGAGGACGCGGCGCTCACGCAGCAGGCCCGGTTCGCGGAGTTCGCCGACCTGTTCGTGCGGGCGTTCGCGCGCATGGACGTGCCCGCCTCCGTGGGCGAGATTCCGGGGGAGTACTGCCCGGGCGAGTTCTCCGTGCAGGGTCCTGCGCCGACCTACCCGGTGAAGCTGGCCGGCTCCGCGCAGCGCGTGGTGAAGGGGGCGTTCCTGTTCTCCACCCACGTGGTGGTGTCCGACCCCGCTCCGCTGCGGGCCGTGCTCGTCGACGTCTACCGGGAGCTCGGTCTGGACATGGATCCCCGTACGGCGGGCGCGGCCGAGGACGTGCGTCCCGGGGTGAGCGTTCCCGCGTTCGCCGCGGCCCTGCGGGAGGAGTACACGGCGTGGGCGGCCGCCGCCGGGATCGAGGTCGTGGCCGAGCAGCTCGCCGTCCTCGGCGCGCGCACCTCCGGCTGAGGGCACGGACTGGCTGCGGGCGGGCCGTCAGGCCGTGAGATCCGCGATGATCTCCCGCTTGCGTCGCGGGGTGAAGCCGGCCGCCATGGCCGCCGCCCGGCGCGCCGCGTCCGTCCGGTACAGGGACCAGCCCCGCTGCACGAGGAACGGCACCGGCTTGCGGCGTTCGGCGACATCGCGCACGAACCGGCGGGCCGCCGTCGTGGTCCGCGCCTGGTCGATGTACCAGGCCGCGTAGTGGACCTCGGCCCGGTCCAGGGCGGCGGGCATGCGCTCGGCGAAGATGCCCTCCGCCACGATCACCCCGTCCGGCTCGAGCGCGACGGTGCTGTGCCCGCGGACGGAGGACGTGGAGATGTCGTAGTCGGGCACGCGCGTGGCGCCCTCCTCGAGCAGCTCGACGACGGCGTCCACGGCCGCCTGCTCATCCCATGTTCCGGGGTGGTCCCAGTCGATCTCGCCGTACGGGGTGCGCGGGAACACGGGGCCGGGCCCACCCGCGGCGCCGTCGTCGGACTGCGGACGGTAGAACGCATCGAGCGAGAGGTGGGGTCGGCCGTGCTGCCGGGCCAGGTAGGACTTGCCGGAGCCCGACGCGCCGCCGAGCAGGATCACGGAGGGAGGGGGCGAGGCGGGGAGGATGGTCACGGGGGACCATTCTTCCCCACCTCGGCGCGTCCTCAGTGGCCGCGGTCGATCCACTCCTGCAGGTGCGGCTTCTCCGTGCCGATCGTGGTGGAGTCGCCGTGGCCGGTGTGGACCACGGTGGCCTCCGGCAGCGGGAGCAGGCGCTCGCGGATGGACTCGATGATCGTGTCGAAGTCCGAGTACGAGCGGCCGGTGGCGCCGGGCCCGCCCTGGAACAGGGTGTCGCCGGAGAACACGACGCCGGTCGGGGCGCCGTCGTCGCCGGCCTCGCCCAGGGCGGGGGCGTACAGGCAGACCGAGCCGGGGGAGTGACCGGGGGTGTGCAGCACCCGCAGCTCGACGCCGGCCACGCGCAGGACGTCGCCCTCGGCGAGCGCGCCATCGGGCTCCTCGTCGGGGAAGACGTCGTCCCAGAGCATGCGGTCGGCGGGGTGGAGCAGCGCGGGGGCGTCCACCATCTGGCGGAACTCCTGGACCTGGCGGATGTGGTCGTCGTGGCCGTGGGTGAGGACGATGGCCAGCACCTGGCGGCCGTTCACCTTCTTCCAGACGGCCGAGGCATCATGGGCCGGGTCGATGACGACGCACTGCTCCGCGCCGCCGACGATCCACACGTTGTTGTCCACGTCGAACGTCTCCCCGTCCAGGGAGAACGTGCCGGAGGTGACCAGGTGATCGATGCGCGCCATCAGAGCACCACCACCGAGCGCAGGACGTCGCCGGACTTCATCGTCTCGAAGGCCTCGTTCACCTCGTCCAGGGCGATGGTCTCCGTGACGAACTCGTCCAGCGGCAGGCGGCCCAGGCGGTACTGGTCCACGAGCATCGGGAAGTCGCGCTCCGGCAGGCAGTCGCCGTACCACGAGGACTTCAGCGCGCCGCCGCGGCCGAAGACCTCCAGCAGGGGCAGCTTCAGCTCCATGCCGGGGGTGGGCACGCCCACCAGGACGACGCGGCCGGCCAGGTCCCGGGCGTAGAACGCCTGCTCGTAGGTCTCCGGGCGGCCGACCGCCTCGATGACCACGTCGGCGCCGAAGCCGCCGGTCGCCGCGCGGATGGCCTCCACGGGGTCCTCGTCCTTCGAGTTCACGGTGTGGGTGGCGCCGAGCTCCTCGGCCTTCGCGAGCTTCTTGGCGTCGATGTCCACCGCGATGATCGTGGTGGCGCCGGCGAGCTTCGCCCCGGCGATCGCGGCCACGCCGACGCCGCCGCAGCCGATCACGGCCACGGACTCGCCGAGCTTGACCTCGCCGGTGTTGATGGCCGCGCCGATGCCGGCCATGATCCCGCAGCCGAGCAGGCCGACCGCGGCCTGTTCCTTGGGAGTGTCGACGCCGTCGACCTGGGTGCACTGCTTGGCGTGGACGAGCGTCTTGTCCGCGAACGCCCCGATGCCCAGGGCCGGGGACAGCTCCGTGCCGTCCTCGAGGGTCATCTTCTGGGTCGCGTTGTGGGTGTTGAAGCAGTACTTCGGCTCGCCCTTCCGGCACGCGCGGCACTCGCCGCACACGGCGCGCCAGTTGAGGATCACGATGTCGCCGACCTTGACGTGGTCGACGCCCTCGCCGATCGCGGAGACCACACCCGTGGCCTCGTGGCCGAGCAGGTACGGGTACTCGTCCCCGATCCCGCCCTGCTGGTAGTGCAGATCCGTGTGGCAGACGCCGCAGGTCTTGATGTCGACGACGGCCTCGCCGGGTCCCGGATCGGGGATGACGATGGTCTCGACGGTGACGGGGGCGTCCTTCGCCATGGCGACGACGCCGCGGACCTTCTGGGACACGTTGTTCCTCCTGGTGGTGGGGATCTGCCCGATGCCGCGCATGCGTGGGGCGGCGCGGCGTGCGGGCTCGTTCTGCCCATCCCATCACAGGACTCTGTGCGACGCATCGGTGAGAGGCCCGGGCCTGGGGTGTGGTGTCGCCGCGGCGGCCGGGGGAGACTGCAACCTGAGCCGCAACATCGATGTGAACGGAGGGGCGAACCGTGGCACGACATGGCAGAGACGAGGACGAGGCCCACGAGGCTCCAGCCGGGGCTCCGGCCGGTGCCGGCACGCTCGCTCAGTGGCGCATCCCACTGGTGGGGCTGCTGATCGGCGTCGGGCTGGGCGTGGTGTTCGGACTGGGCACCGAGAGGCCCTGGGGCACCGTGATCGGCTGCGCGATGATGGGCTTCGCCCTCGGCATCGCGTGGATGTATGTCGAGCGCGGCCGGGACGGGAGGGACCGCTGACGTGTGCGGCCGCTACGTGATGGCCCGCGCCACGAGCGACCTGGTGGCCCTGGGCGATGCCGAGGCGAATGAGGACCTGGTGCTGCGCCAGAGCTGGAACGTGGCGCCGACAGCCGAGGTGCCGATCCTCGTGGCGCACGCGGACGACGTCGGCGCCGGAGGCACCCGTGGGGGCGACGGCGGTGCCGGGGTGACCCGGCGGATCCACGTGGCCCGCTGGGGCCTGGTGCCGCCGTGGGCGAAGGAGCTGTCCGTGGGGTCCCGTGCGTTCAACGCGCGCTCGGAGACCGTGGCCTCCAAGCCGACGTTCCGGGCCGCCGTCCGCGCCCGCCGCTGCGCCGTGCCGGTGGAGGGCTACTACGAGTGGAAGACGCCGGAGCCTGGTGCCAAGGGTCCCGACGGGCGGATCGCGAAGAAGCAGCCCTACTACGTGCACCCGGCCGGGGCCGGGGACGGCGAGGGACCGGTCATCTGGTTCGCCGGCCTGTACGAATGGTGGCAGGACCCCGAGGCCAAGGCCGCGGGGGAGGACGCCTGGGTCCTCTCGACGACGATCCTCACCATGGCCGCGCCCGACGCGGACGACGACGATCCGGTGCTCGCCGCGCTCGGCCAGCTGCACGACCGGCTGCCCGTGCCCATGGATGCCGAGACGATGGACCGGTGGCTCGCTCCGGACACGCTCGGGTCTGCCGAAGAAGCCGACGCCCTCGTGGGCCAGGTGTGCGCCGGCGCGTACGACGTCGCGGCGGGCTGGTCGCTGCGGCCCGTGGGGAGCGCCGTGGGGAACGTCCGGAACAACGGGCCAGAACTGATCCAGGAGATGAGAGAGCAGCAGGGAACGCTGCTCTGAGAGACGGGGCGACGGGGATGACCTGCCCGTGAGACGCGGAAGCGCGGTGCCGCGGTGAGGCCGGAGACGGTCATCTCCTGTTCACCCTGTCCGTGGGCGGCACCCCGGTGGCCGCCCTCGACGACGAGACCGCCGGCATTCCGGAGGGCAACAGAGGCCCCTCTGCCGGGCTCGTCTACGCGTGGGGCGAGCACAGCCGGGCCGACCCCGTGTTTGGGGACTACCCCGAGCGGGTCCTCGCGCTGAAGTACGCCGAGCCGGGCGTGGAGCTGCCATTGTGGTCCAAGCGCCAGGGCGACGACGCGTCGGTCGCGGAACTCTCGTGGGGTCCGCGCTGGGGCACCCTCTGGCGCGACACCGCGTTGGAATTTTCACCGGGTTTCACTACCTCGCCGACGCGACATACCCGACCGACGACCGCCTCGTTCGCGACTGGTCGCTGGACGGGGTGACCAGGAGTGAGGACGTCATTATCACCCAGGACGCGGAGCGGTCCGACGTCTTCGCACTCGTGGAGTCGCTCGCGGATGGGCAGAAGCCCCGGGCCCTGAACGTGCCGGCGGGGGAGGACGCCCACACGACCCCGGACACGGTCGAGACCGGGCGTGAGGTTCCGGCGGGCGCGCTCGGAGCGCTCGCGGCCCTCGGCGCGGGACTCGTGCTCATGGCCCGGGGGCGGGTGCGCCGGGTCTGACACACCCGGCCGACGAGGGGGCCGCGGGGCGGTGGACGGGAGACCGTCGGCCGCCCCGCGGTCTGTGCTCAGCCGGCCGGAGCGGATTCGATGGGGCCGGTGCAGCCCCAGGCTGAGGAGTCGACGCTGCAGTCATCGGCGACATTGCGGGTGATGGTGCGCCAGATATTCGCGGTGACAGGGGCCGAGTCGAGGCTGATGGTGCCCGGGATGAGCACCCACTCGCCCCCGGCCTCCCGGTATTCGCCGATGTAGACGGTGGTGAGGCGGACCGTGTACTGCCCGGTGTCCTCGTACACGTGGCTCGTGGGGGTGGGGACGTTGAACTCCGGCTGGCTCTGGCCTGCGACCGAGGTGGTCTTGGTGGGGGAGCCGTCCCCGTAGTCCCAGTGGAAGCTCACCGGCGTGGCGCGGAGTTCGACCTCGACCCCGTTGAGGGTGGTGACGAGCGTGCGTGTCTCGGCGTCTGCGTAGAAGTTGGTCTCCGCATTGCGGATCCCGCGTCCGCCATTGTCCGACCGGATCTCAGGCTCCAGCACGAGGAGCGTGCGGACCTCGTCGATGGAGACGGGCGGGGCGCCGTTGCTGGAGGCCTTGGCCGTCCAACATTTAGGGGCGCCATAGGCGGGATTAGCATCAGGCTGACGAGTGTCTACGGTCTGCGCCCGGATCCACGAACCCTCGGGGCAGAAGTTCGCCTCTTGCTCTCGACAACTCTCGAAATCCGGATTGCCCAGCTGCCCCGAGAAGCATGCACTGACCGTTTTGTGCTCTAGGTGTGGGTCCGGGCGGGCGGCGGTCGCTGAGTAATCAGTTGCAACAACTGAACTCGAGGTTGCTGAGTGTCTATCTGAGCATCTCTTATTCGCCGCAATGCCCTTTTTATTTATTGAGTAGTGGCTCTTCGAAGAAGTGCACGACTCGATGTCTCGTGCGTGTGAAGGGGTGGCGGCGGCAGTGGTAGGCACGAATAGGAGGCTGATCAATAATGCCACTAATACAATCCAGGTGCGCCCCATCAGTTAGATCCGATCGAACCTTCATATGACATCTCATCAACAATCCAGTGTGAAGATTCGGGGTTAAACGAGACCTCCGCGATCCAAGGCTGCTTGGAGGCCGCTTCAACATCTCCGTTCTCGGGAACAACCCCGCCCTTGGTGTATCCCGTTCCTGTGCCCGTAGTGACAAGGAGTGTCGAGACATACCCGGTTTCGGATCGATGAGTCAGAATCGAATCGATCTGTACCTCAGTGCCGGTGTACCACCCCCCGTCTTTGTAGATCATTTGCAGGTCGTTCGAGCTGAACTGGCAGAACTCGCAATACTCGCTGTAGAGAGAGTCGAGGAGTTCCGTGTCTCCGGTCTGCTCGGCGTAGTAGTGCACGTCCCAGAAATAGCGAATCGCCGCCTCGGCGCCCTCCTTGGTCTCTTCCTTCATGGCGGCGGGCATCTCCGGCTTGGGCACGTTCTGAGCGGGACCGTCGGCAGACGCGGGCACGTATTCGCCGGACCCGCTCTCCGTGGCCATGGGGGATGAGCTGACGCCCGCGGTCTCGCTCGTGCTCGCGGTCTCGCTCGTGCTCGCGGTCTCGCTCGTGCTCGCGGTCTCGCTCGTGCTCGCGGGCGCGGACGTCTCGACGGCGGGCTTGGCGGACGAGGGCGACGTCGTCGACGACTCGGCGGGCTCGGACTGCCCGCCGCAGGCGGTCAGTGCGAGCGCCAAGGCCACGCTGAGCGTGCCGGCCTGGGCGAATCGGTGGCGGCGCAGGGCGCGCCCGGGTGCGGTGAGAGACATTTCCCCTCCAACTGGACGTCCGTCGTGTGTCCGCGCCTCCCGCGCTGATCCCGCAGCGCGGTGCCCGTGGCATGCGAGGCCCGGTTGGTTCGGAGTATACGCAGACGGATTGTGGTCCTGCTCGCATTGTCCACAGGGCCGTGCCGACGCACTTCTTCCGGCCCAAGAGACGATTTTCTCGTGCATGTGCGCTCCAGGGTCGGATTCGAGGTCCCCGGCCAGGACTCGGCCAGCCGGTCTCACGAAAAGGGCGTTCCCGGCCTCGCTCGTCTCGGGGCGATGCGTCCTTAACGTGTCCGGCGGCCACCCTACCTTCGCACTCATCGCATTCGAACACATGTTCGAGTACGATCGGGGGTGCGGCCCCACCTTCCCACTTCTTCCCCGCGTCCGGTCCGCCGGACGGGCCGCGCTCCCATCGCCCGACGGCACCCCGTCGTCGGTCCGGTCAGCAGTGCACAGGGAGAGAAGCAGAATGGGAGTCCTCACACAGTCGGTGGCGGTGGAGTGCGGGGCAGACGGCACCCCGCAGGGGCTGCGCTGGAACGGGCGGGACTACGTCCTCGCAGAGCGCCCCGTGCGCTGGTTCGAGCGGCGCCGCTGGTGGGCGGAGGAGGTCCGCGCGGAGAAGGGCCGCGGCGCCGGTCTCGTCGACCACGAGATGTGGCGGCTGCAGGTCCGCCTGGCCCGGGCCGGCGCCGCGCCCCTGCAGACCCTCGACGTCGCCCACCACCTGGACTCCGGCCGGTGGCGGCTCGTGCGCGTCCACGAGCACGCCCAGGACCTGAGGCGGTCGGCATGAGCCAGGCCGCCGCGGCCGGACGCACCGCCGCACCCTTCGCCCACCTGCACGTCGCCTCCGCGTTCAGCGCCCACCATGGGGTCAGCTGGCCCGAGGACCTCGTGGCCGCCGCCGCGGCCGCGGACATGGACCTGCTGGCCTGCACCGACCGGGACGGGCTCTACGGCATGGCCAAGCACGTGGGCGCCTGCCTGCGCCACGGCATCACCCCGATCGTGGGCGTGGACCTGGCCGTCCGGTGGAGCGAGGACGAGGACGCCGGCCGCGTGGTCGTGCTCGCCCGAGGAGGCTGCCACGGCTCCGGCTACCGCTCCCTGTGCGAGCTCGTCTCCGCCGCCCACGCCCGCACCACCGGGGGAGCGGCAGGCGGCAGCCCCTGGGCCAGCGTCGCCGAGCTCGCCGCCGCGGCGGCCGGCCGAGTCCCCACCGCCGCCAACCGGGACAACCCGTCCACCCCCGAGCTGTTCGTCCTCCTCGGCCCGGACTCGGACGTCGGCCGCCACCTGGCCCGCCGCCGGTACGCGGCCGGCCTCGCCGCCCTGCACCGCTGGAAGGCGGCCCTGCCCGCAGGCAGCCCCCACGCCGACGTCGTCACCCACCTCTCCGCCCCCGGCCGCCGCCTCGACACCGGGCACGCCGTGAAGACCCTCCGCGCCGCCCGCCAGGCCCGCATCCCCGCCGTCCTGACCAACGCCGTGCGCTACGCGGCCCCGGACGGTGCCGCCACCGCGGACGTCCTCGACGCCGTCCGTGCCCTCAGCTCCCTCGACGCCCTCCACGACCTGCAACCCAACGGGCAGGGCTGGCTCAAGTCCACCGCCGCCATGCACCGCATCGCCCACGAGGTCGCCTCCGCCGCCGACGACCGCCCTGCCCCCCTGCTCGAGGCCACCCGCCGCCTCGCCGAGGCCTGCGCGCTCGACCCCGAGACCGACCTCGGCTGGGGCGTGCCCCGCGTCCCCGAGGCCGCCGTCATCGGCATCGACGGCCCCCCGGAGCACGTGCTGCGCGAGCGCACCCGCGCCGGCCTCCTCGCCCGCTACCCCCACCTCCACACCGGGGGAGGCCTCCCCGGCACCAGCCAGGCGGCCCGGGACCTGCAGGACCGCGCCGAACACGAGCTCGGCATCATCACCCGACTCGGCTTCTCCTCCTACTTCCTCACCGTGGCCGCCGTCGTCGACCTCATCGAGGGCATGGGCATCCGCGTGGCCGCCCGCGGCTCCGGCGCCTCCTCCCTCGTCAACCACGCCCTGCGCATCTCCCACGTCGACCCCATGGCCAACGGCCTGATCATGGAGCGCTTCCTCTCCACCGACCGCTCCACCCTCCCGGACATCGACATCGACGTGGAGTCCGCCCGCCGCCACGAGATCTACCACGCCGTCGTCGAGCGCTTCGGCGCCGAGCGCACCACCCTCATGAGCATGCAGAACGCCTACCGGGCCCGCGGCGCCGTCCGCGACGCCGGCCTCGCCCTCGGCATGCCCGAACCCGAGGTGGACGCCATCGCCAAGCAGCTCTGGCGCTTCTCCGCCTCGAACTTCCGCGAGGCCCTCCAGCGCATGCCCGAACTCGGCGGCCTCTCCCGCCGCATCGAGTCCGGCCGCGCCGAGGGCGACCGCCAGCTGGACCTGCTCGTCGACCTCACCGAACGCCTCGACCGCCTGCCCCGCCACATCTCCATGCACCCCTGCGGCGTCATCCTCGGCGACGCCGCCCTGCTGCACCGCACCCCCGTCCAGCCCTCCGGCATGGGCCTGCCCATGAGCCAGTTCGACAAGCACGACATGGACCCCATGGGCTTCCTCAAGCTCGACATCCTCGGCGTGCGCATGCAGTCCGCCATCGCCTACACGATCGCCGAGGTCGAACGCACCACGGGCGAGCGCATCGACCTCGAACAGGTGCCCCTGGACGACGACGCCACCTACGCGATGATCCGCACCACCCACACCCTCGGCTGCTTCCAGATCGAGTCCCCGGGCCAGCGCGAGCTCGTCGGCAAACTCGCCCCCCGCGAGTTCAACGACCTCACCGTGGACATCTCCCTCTTCCGCCCCGGCCCCATGCAGTCCGACATGGTCCGGCCCTTCCTCGAACAGCGGCACGGCTGGGCACCCGCCCACTACCCGCACCCCGACCTGCGGCCCGTCCTCGCCGAGACCCACGGGGTCACCGTCTTCCACGAACAGGTCCTGCGCACCATGGACGTCATGACCGGCTGCGGACTGGCCCGCGCCGACGAGCACCGCCGCCTCCTCGGCGGCCCGCAGGAACACCTCGTCGAAGAGGCCTTCCGCACCGGCGCCCTCGCCCGCGGCTACTCCCTCGAGGTCATCGACGAGGTCTGGGCCACCCTCTCCGCCTTCGGCTCCTTCGGCTTCTGCAAGGCCCACGGCGCCGCCTTCGCCGTCCCCACCTACCACTCCGCCTGGCTCAAGACCCACCACCCCGCCGCCTTCATGGCCGCCATCCTCGAACACGACCCCGGCATGTACCCCGCCCGCCTCATGGTCGCCGAGGCCCGCCGCATGGGCATCCCCGTCCTCCCCGTGGACGTCAACGCCTCCTCCCGCCACGTCCACGTCGAATGGGTCCCCGCCCACCCCGAGGTCGACGACGGCGCCCCCGGCCGCTGGGGCATCCGCCTGCCCCTCACCAGCCTCTCCGGACTCAGCGAAGCCGAGACCGACCGCCTCGACGCCGGCCGCCCCTACCGCTCCCTCGCCGACGTCCGCGACCGCGCCCGCCCCACCGCCCGCAACTTCGAACGCCTCGCCCAGCTCGGCGCCCTCGACTGCCTCCTCCCACCCGGCGGCGCCTCCCGCACCGACCTCGTCCACCACCTCGAACTCCAGCACTCCACCACCCGCGGCACCGCCCCCGGCCGCACCGCCCCGCGCTCGCGGTCCGCCCGTCCGCGGCAGGTGGAGGGCCAGCTGGCCCTGGACCTGCCGGACACCGAGCTCACCGCCCTCGCCCCGCTCTTCCCTGACCCGGGCCCGGCCGCCCGGGTCCGCACCGAGCTGGAGCTCACCGCCCTGGACGTCACCGCCCACCTCATGGACTCCCACGCCCCGTACCTGGACGCGCTCGGCGTCACCCGGGCGAAGGACCTGCTCGGGCTGCGCACGCAGTCCCGGGTGCTCGTGGCCGGGGTGCGCGTGGCCACCCAGACCCCGCCCATGCGCAGCGGCAAGCGGGTGGTGTTCCTCTCCGTGGACGACGGCACCGGCTGCGTGGACGCCTCCTTCTTCACCGAGGCCCAGCACGCCTCCGGGGAGATGCTCTTCTCCGCCCGCCTCCTGCTGATCGAGGGCACCGTCCGGCGCACCGGCGACCGGGCCGTGTCCGTCCAGGCCGTGCGCGCCTGGGACCTGCACCGGCCCGAGACGCTCCCGGACCCCGACTACCTGGACACCACTCGGCAGCAGTGGCGGGACTGGCTCGCGGCGGACCGCCGTGCCGCCGCCGCGCGCCGCAGCGGCCGGGCGGGCACCGGGGCGCAGCCCCTGCCGGACATCCCGCACCACGGCACGGGCGGCTGGCCCGTGAAGGTGCGCACCGACGTCGGGCCGGCCGGCGGGGCCCGCCCCGGCCGCACGGCACCCGATCGGCCCGCTCCGGAGCACCCCCCGATCCCGGTGCCCCACCCGGAGACGTGGGAGCTGCTGCCCACCCCGGACAGATGAGACCGTCCGCCTCCGTGCCCCGCCGTCCGGCCGCGCCCCTAGAATGGGACGCGGCCGACGGTGGCCCCCGTACGCCACCGATCCCGAAGCCAGACCTCGAAGGAGCACCGTGTCGGAGCCGAAGAACATCCTGCTGACCGTGGACGGAGAGCTGCGGGAGGTGACGCACGGCACCACCGGCCTCGACCTCTTCCGCGAGAAGCCGACCACCGCCGTCATGCGGGTGGACGGCCTGCTCTGGGACCTGGCCCGCGAGATCCCCGCCGGCGCGTCCGTCGAGTCGGTGGACATCACGGAGCCCGAGGGCCTCGAGGTGCTGCGGCACTCCACCGCCCACGTGATGGCCCAGGCCGTGCAGCAGCTGCGTCCGGGCGCCAAGCTCGGCATCGGCCCGTACATCACGGACGGCTTCTACTTCGACTTCGACGTCGACGAGCCCTTCACCCCCGAGGACCTCAAGCAGATCTCCTCGCTCATGCAGAAGATGGTGAAGTCCGGCCAGACCTTCCGCCGCCGCGTCGTGGACGAGGAGACCGCCCGCGCCGAGATGGCGGACGAGCCCTACAAGCTCGAGCTGCTCGGCAAGAAGGACGCCGCGGACACCGCCGGCGAGGGCGCCTCCGTGGAGGTCGGGGCCGGGGAGATCACCATCTACGACAACGTGGACCGCAAGACCGGCGACGCCGTGTGGTGCGACCTCTGCCGCGGCCCGCACCTGCCCTCCACCAAGCTCATCGGCAACGGCTTCGCGCTCACCCGCTCCGCCGCCGCCTACTGGCTCGGCAACGAGAAGAACAAGCAGCTGCAGCGCATCTACGGCACCGCCTGGGCCAGCAAGGACGACCTCAAGGCCTACCAGGAGCGCCTCGCCGAGGCCGAGCGCCGCGACCACCGCAAGCTCGGCGCCGAGCTGGATCTCTTCTCCTTCCCGGACGAGCTCGGCTCCGGCCTGCCCGTGTTCCACCCGCGCGGCGGCATCATCCGCAAGGAGATGGAGGACTACTCCCGTCGGCGCCACACCGAGGCCGGCTACGAGTTCGTCTACACCCCGCACATCACCAAGCAGCACCTCTACGAGGTGTCCGGCCACCTCGACTGGTACGCGGACGGCATGTTCCCGCCCATGCGCATCGACGAGGTCCGTGATCCCGAGACCGGCGAGATCACGCGCCAGGGGCAGAACTACTACCTCAAGCCGATGAACTGCCCCATGCACAATCTGATCTACCGCTCCCGCGGCCGGTCCTACCGTGAGCTGCCGCTGCGGCTGTTCGAGTTCGGCTCCGTGTACCGGTACGAGAAGTCCGGCGTGGTGCACGGGCTCACGCGCGTGCGCGGCATGACCCAGGACGACGCCCACATCTACTGCACCCGCGAGCAGATGAAGGAGGAGCTGACCACCACGCTCAACTTCGTCCTCGACCTGCTCAAGGACTACGGCCTCAACGACTTCTACCTCGAGCTCTCCACGAAGGACCCGGAGAAGTTCGTCGGCTCCGACGAGATCTGGGAGGAGGCCACCCGCACCCTCGCCGAGGTCGCGGAGGCCTCCGGTCTGCAGCTCGTCCCGGATCCGGGCGGCGCCGCGTTCTACGGCCCGAAGATCTCGGTCCAGGCCCGGGACGCCATCGGCCGCACCTGGCAGATGTCCACCATCCAGCTGGACTTCAACCTGCCCGAGCGCTTCGACCTCGAGTACCAGGCCGCCGACGGCACCCGTCAGCGCCCCGTGATGATCCACCGCGCCCTCTTCGGCTCCATCGAGCGCTTCCTGGGCGTCCTCACCGAGCACTACGCCGGCGCGTTCCCGGCCTGGCTTGCCCCGGAGCAGGTCGTGGCCATCCCGGTGGCCGAGGCATTCAACGACTACCTGGACGACGTCGTCGCGAAGCTGCGTGCCGAGGGGATCCGGGCGCGCCTGGACGACTCCTCGGACCGCTTCCCGAAGAAGATCCGCACCGCGGCCAAGGAGAAGGCGCCGTTCGTGCTGATCGCCGGCGGCGAGGACAGGGAGGCGAACGCCGTGTCCTTCCGCTTCCGCGACGGCACCCAGGACAACGGCGTGCCGGTGGAGGAGGCGATCGAACGCATTGTGAAGGCGGTGCGCGAGCGCGAGGTCACCCCATGACCAGCCCCGGCACCGGCGGATCCGACGCGCGGGCGCAGGCCCGCGCGTCGGCGGACGCCGCCGCCACGGACGGCTTCGAGCTGCCCGGCGCCCCGGACGCCTTCGAGCGGTTCTGGAACGCCCACCGCATGGCGTACGTGTCCAAGGGGACGGGCCAGGTCAAGGACGAGCACACCTGCCCGTTCTGCGCGGCCCCGCAGCGCGACGATGAGGACTCCCTCATCGTCCACCGCGGCCGCACCGCCTACGTGGTGCTGAACCTGTACCCGTACAACCCCGGTCACCTGCTCGTCTGCCCCTACCGCCACGTGCCCCTGTACACGGACACCACCACGGAGGAGGCCGCCGAGATGGCGGAGCTGACCCAGACGGCGATGCTCGCCCTCGGCCAGGCCGCCGGCGCGTCCGGCTACAACCTCGGCATGAACCAGGGGGCGGTGGCCGGCGCCGGGATCGCGGCCCATCTGCACCAGCACGTGGTGCCGCGGTGGACCGGCGACGGCAACTTCCTGCCGATCATCGCCCGGACCAAGAACATGTCGCAGACCCTGGGGGAGACCCGTCAGATCCTCGCGGACGTCTGGGACCGGGCCGCCCAGGACCACGCCGCGCGCCGGGCGGCCAACGCCCGTGCCGCGGCCGAGCATCCTCGCCCGGGGGCCGGAGACCCCGCCTGATGCTGGACCGTCACGCGCGCGGCGTCACCACCCGCCTGTTCACCCCGGTGGCCCGTACGCTCCTGCGGGCCGGGGTCAGTCCGGACACCGTGACGGTCGTCGGCACACTCGGCGTGAGCCTGGGCGCGCTCGTGCTCTTCCCCCTGGGGCACCTGTTCTGGGGCACGCTCTTCATCACCGCGTTCGTGTTCTCGGACCTGGTGGACGGGATCATGGCGCGCGAGGCCGGGTCCACCGGCCGCTGGGGCGCGTTCCTCGACTCCACCCTGGACCGCGTGCAGGACGCGGCCGTGTTCCTCGGGCTGTGCCTGTGGGGCTTCGGCGTCGGCGCCGCACCCGCGGTCGGCGCGCTCTCCGGGGCCTGCCTGGCCCTGGGCATGCTCGTCTCCTACGTGCGCGCCAAGGCGGAGGCCCTCGGCTGGGACGCGCACGTGGGCATCGCCGAGCGCGCCGAACGGCTCGTGGCCACCCTCGTGGTCGCCGGCCTCACCGGCCTCGGTCTGCCCCCGGTCGTCCTGGCCGTCACCTTGGGGCTGCTCGCCGCAGCCTCCCTGGTCACCGTCGGCCAGCGCATGGCTGTGGTGCGCCGCCAGGCGCGCGACGACGTCTGACCGGCCCGGCCGCAGGACCCGCCCGTCAGTCCGCCGCGATCTCCGCGACGACGGCGCCCGTCACCTGCACGAGGTCGGCGGGCGCGATCTCCACATCCAGGCCGCGTTGCCCGCCGGAGACGTACATGAGCTCCGCGTCGAGGGCGGAGGAGTCCAGGACGACGGGGTGGGGCCGGCGCTGGCCCAGGGGAGAGACGCCGCCCCGCACGTAGCCGGTCCGGCGTTCGACGACGGCCAGATCGGCCAGGGCGAGTCGCTTGACGCCCAGCACCGCGGCGGCGGCCCGCAGGTCCAGCTGACCGGACACGGGCACCACGCACGCGGCGAGCGCGCCGTCGGGGTCCGCCACCATCAGCGTCTTGAACAGTCGGTCGGCGGGCACGCTGAGCGCCCGGGCGACCTGGACGCCGAACCGCTCGCCGCCGGCGTCGAGGGCCACGTCGAAGGTGTGCAGCCGGTACGGGACCCCGGCGGCCTCGAGGGCGGCGACGGCCGGTGTGGCCGCCCCGTGCCGGGCGCTGCGATCCTTCTTGCGCTGGCCCACGGCGGACTCAGGCGATCCCGGCCTGCTCGCGCACGTTGCGCTTGATGCGGCCGAGCATGGCGGACATTCCGCGCAGGCGCAGGGGGGTGAGGGCCTTGGCCAGACCGAGGCGGGTGGGGATGTCCTCGGGCACGTCCAGGACCTCGAGGGCGCTCAGCCCGTCCAGGCCCTGGGTGAGCACGGAGGCGAAACCGCGCGTGGTGGGCGCCTCCGGGGGAGCGGTGATGAAGAGGCGGACCGGGGCCTGCGGACCGGGCTCACCCTCGAGCTCCACGGCCAGGAACAGCGGGGTCTGACACTCCACGACCTGCTCCATCTCGGCCTCGTGGCCGTCGTAGCGCTCCGGCAGCGCCGGCAGCTCGTCCGAGAATTCCAGCAGCAGCTCGAGCTTCTCGGGATCGGGCACCCCGGCGAAGTCGTCGATGATCTCGGCCAGGGCGGCGGGCACGGCGTGGTTCTCGGTCATGGTGTCCCAGTCTAGTGATCCACGCCGTGCCGGGGGCTCAGCGCGCGGGGGCCTCGCCCGGCTCTTCGCCGACGGCGATCGGCAGGCGCACGGCGTTGCCCCACTCGGTCCAGGAGCCGTCGTAGTTGCGGACGTCCTCGTGGCCGAGCAGGTACTTGAGCACGAACCAGGTGTGGGAGGACCGCTCGCCGATGCGGCAGTAGGCGATCACGTCGTCACCCTCCTGCAGCCCGGCGCCGGCGCGATAGACCTGCTCCAGCTCGGCGCGGGACTTGAAGGTGCCGTCCTCGTTGGCCGCGGACGCCCACGGCACGGACGCCGCCGTGGGGATGTGGCCGCCGCGCAGGGTGCCCTCCTGCGGGTAGCCGGCCATGTGCGTGGTCTCGCCCGTGTACTCGGGACGGGAGCGGACGTCGATCAGCGGGGTGGTCCCGATGGCCTGCAGGACGTCCTCGCGGGCGGCACGATCTGTGTGGTCGTCGCGCTCGATCACCGGGTACTCGGCGCGGGCCACGGTCGGGACCTCGCGGGTGGTCTCGCGTCCCTCCGCGATCCACTTGTCACGGCCGCCGTCCATCAGGCGCAGGTCCTCATGGCCGTAGAGGGTGAACACCCACAGGGCGTAGGCGGCCCACCAGTTGGACTTGTCGCCGTAGAACACCACGGTGGTGTCCCGGGAGATCCCCTTGGAGGCGGCGAACTCGGCGAAGGCCTCGGGGCCGACGAAGTCGCGGGTGACGGGGTCGTTGAGCTCGGTGTGCCAGTCGACGCGTTGGGCGCCGGGGATGTGGCCGGTGGAGTAGAGGAGAGCGTCCTCGTTGGACTCGAGGACCACGACGTCCTCGTCGCCGACATGGTCGGCGACCCACTGCGTGGACACCAGCTTCTCGGGGTGGGCGTACTCGGAGAACTTCGCGGCGGTATCGGTCATGGCACTGCCTTCCTTCGCGTCGGGGCGGGCCCGCACGGGCCCGGGGCGGGCGGCACGACGACGGCGGGTTCCGTGTCCGTGCCCTGCGCGCCAGATTACGGCACGTCGGTGTCACGTAAGAGGGTAGGGGCCCCTCAGTCCGGGACACGCGAGGTCACATGGGTCGGGTCCGCGGCCCGATAGCATGGCCCGGAATCCCCGTCGTCGACCCTGGGAGTGTCCCGTGGCTCAGATCGTCCACCTCGCCGACCGTTCGCCGCAGGTCACCCCGGACCAGCTGTTGTCCGGCTTCCACCCGTCGTACCGCTTCGGCACGGTGTCCTTCGACACCTACATCCCGGACCCCGCGCACCCCTCGCAGGCACAGGCCGTGGAGCGGCTGCGCCGGTTCGCGGCAGACCTCGGCCGGGGCGGTTCGGGCGGCGGGTTCCTCGGCGGCCTGTTCGGCGGGAAGAAGCGGGCGGCAGGGCCGGCCGGCATCTACCTCGACGGCGGTTTCGGCGTCGGCAAGACCCACCTGCTGGCCTCGACGTGGCACGCGGCCCCCGGGCCCAAGGCGTTCGGCACGTTCGTGGAGTACACCAACCTCGTGGGCGCCCTGTCCTTCCGCAAGGCGGTGGACGAGCTCAAGGAGTACACCCTCGTGTGCATCGACGAGTTCGAGCTCGACGACCCGGGGGACACCGTGCTGATGTCCCGCCTCATGCGCGAGCTGGCCGACGCCGGCGTGCGCCTGGTGGCGACCTCCAACACCCTGCCGGGCTCGCTCGGCGAGGGGCGCTTCGCGGCGCAGGACTTCAAGCGCGAGATCCAGGTCCTGGCCGACCAGTTCGAGGTCATCCGCGTGGACGGCGAGGACTACCGCCACCGCGGCCTCTCCGCCGCCCCGTCGCCGCTGGACGACGCCGCCGTCGAGGCCACCGCCCAGGAGAACTTCCCCGACGCGGGTGTGCTCGCCGTGGACGACTTCGCGGACCTCACCGCGATGCTCTCCCGCGTGCATCCCTCCCGCTACCGCGAGCTCGTCAAGGACGTGGACGTGCTCGCCCTCCACGACGTGCACACCATCACGGAGCAGGCCACGGCCCTGCGTTTCGTGGTGTTCGCGGACCGCCTGTACGACAAGGACGTGCCCGTCCTCGCCTCCGGCGTGCCCTTCGACGCCCTGTTCACGCAGGAGATGATGCACGGCGGCTACATGAAGAAGTACTTCCGCACGGTCTCCCGCATGACCGCCCTGGTCCGGGAGGGCCAGACGGGCGTGGCCGAGCACAAGTGAGCCACCGCCCCTGACCGGCACGACGACGGCGCGCACCGAGGCGGGTGCGCGCCGTCGCCGTGTGCGGGGCAGGGTCAGTGCACGGCGCGGAAGCACAGCGCCGCCCGCTTGCCCGGCAGCTCGACCTCCCGGTCCACCGTGAAGCCCAGAGCCCGGGCGGTCTTCACGGCCCGCGTGTTGCGGACGTCCGGCTCGATCACGAGCCGACGCGTGCCGGGGCGTGCGCCCAACCAGTCCACAATGCTCCGGTAGGCCGTGGCGCGGGCGCGCCCCTGCAGGCCGCCGGGGGCGGTGATGAAATGGAATCCGAGGTCCCCGTCCCGCACCTCGTAGGCGCCGCCGACCTCCTCCGCGCGAGGGTCGTAGGTCTGCACGAGGGCCACGAGGGTCCCGCCGTGCCACACGAGGTGGTTCGCGTGGGTGGGCTGGAACTCGAGGAAGTCGTAGACCTCCTCGACGTCCTGCACGCTGTGCCCGCGCATCCCGTAGAACTCCGCCCGCGGCTCCGTGACGAGTGCGTGGATCAGCGGGGCGTCCAGGGCCGGGCGGACGCGCGTCATGGTCAGGCCCAACGCCCCGACGCCGACCTCGGCCACGATGCGTCCCGGAGGGGCCCCGCCGGGGACGGAGCGGGCGGGTGCGACGCCGCTGCCGGCGGACGGGGGGACGGGACCGGACGGCACGGGCAGCAGGCGGCCGGCGGCCCACGCGTCCAGCTGATCCGTCACGTGCCCGCCTCCGAGACCGGAGGCGCCGAACGGGACGACCCACCGGCTGCGGGTGCGGTCGCCGAGGTCGAACACGACCCGGGCCACTGGCCCGCGGTGGGTGCCGACGGCCAGGCCGGGGGCGTGCGAGGTGGCGCAGACCGCGTCCGCGGTGCCGCCCACCCGGACGGACCCGATCGTGTCGAGCACGTCGGCGAGCCCCGGCACATCCGGCCCGCCGGGATGCTCGTGCGTGAACAGGAACGGGGTCAGGGCATGCGCCGCACCCCACGTCCGAGCCGTGTCGTCGGGGCCCGGCGGCTCAGCGGCGTCGCCGACGGCGGCGACGGCGGCCCGCACGAGGTCCCTCGTCGACGCTGCGACCCCCAGGGCCGCGCGCAGCGGCTCCGGCCCGCGCTCGGCGAGCGCCGCGCCGACCCATGCGGCGGCGTCGCCCCACGGTGCCCACGGGCCGCCGAGCAGGGCCCGCGAGGCGGGCGGCAGGTGCGCGATCAGGGCGGCGGCCACCTCGTGCTCCACGAGGAGCCACCAGCGGGCCGCGGCCGATCCGGCGGCGGCGTCGCCGGCCCACGCCGGGACGGACTCCGCGGCCAGCACGTCGTCCGCGACGAGCGCGTCGACGGCGTCGGCGAGCCAGGCCCGCGGCGCGCCCGGGGTCCGGGTGTCCGTCTGCAGGGCGGCCATCGCGTCCACGGTCCGCTCCTGCGGTGCCAGCGCCTCGAGGGCCTCCCGGATGCGGCGGGACCGCCACGGCGCGCACGCGTCCACGGTGAGGCAGGCGGTGTCCGGGTGGGGCTCGTTGGCCGCCACCACGACGTCGTCCGCCGCGGCCGGCGCGGGCCAGCGCACCCAGCGCTGATCGAGGGACCCGTCGGCGGAGCCCCGGCCCAGCGCGGAGGCCCGCGCCGCACCCCAGGCCGAGCGTCGATCCCGGCGCCGCACGGCCCCGGCGTGCCGGGTGAGCACCGTCCGCCGGTCCGCGACGATCACGCGATTGACCGGCTCGACGTGCCCGTCCAGCACCGCGCAGGCCTCCGCGGCGCTCGCGGCCGTGAGCAGCCGGCGCGCGCTCGGCAGGCCGGTGTCGGCGCGGTCCCAGGCGGGGAACCGCATGCTCACCGGGCCGGCGCCGGGCACGTCCACGAGCCGCCCGCGCGGGGTGTGGGCCACCCGCACGTCCACGGGGTCGCCGCCGCGCACGTGCACCCGCTCGGTCCGGGCGTCGAGGACCTCCGGCCCCTCGGGGGCGTCCTCGAGGACCATCTCGAGCGAGGACACCATCGCCGAGGTCGTCACCCACGCGACGTGCTCGGACTGCCCCACATGCGGGACGCCCGGCACACCGGGGAAGGCCAGGCCGACGACGTCGACGCGGTCCCGGGGACGCTCGGCCTCCACCACGAGGCGCACCTGCTGGTAGACGCCGGGCAGCTCGAGCAGCCGGTGCGGGTCGGCGGCCACGAGCGGAGCGCCCTCGGCGCCGACGCGCACCGCCCAGGCGTTCGAGCCGTCCGCGTCGGGGCGCGGCGAGATCAGCGCCGCGGCGAGCGCGGGGAAGCGCTCGGCCAGCAGGGTGCGGAACAGGGCGGCCGGCGCGTTGGTCAGCCAGACGTTGTAGCCCAGGTGCAGGGCGAGCGCCGTGTGCGGGTCGAACGGCAGCGGCTTCACCCCGTGGGCGGCGAACTCGGGCGCGCGCCGGGCCCCGGCGTCCAGCCCCGCGTTCACGCCGTCGGCGAACCGGGTGAACCAGGCCCGGTCCTCCGCGTCGTCGAGGGCGTTGAACGCCTGGCGGGCCGCACCGTCCAGGTCCATCTGCCGGGCGGCGACGTCGTTCGCCACCGCCGGCGGGCCGAACACCTCGGCGCTCATGCCGGTGACCCGGCGGTGCTCGCAGTCGACCTGCCAGGCCCGCTCCGTCGCCACGTGCCACCCCTGGAGGTAGGCCAGCTCGGGCAGGGACGCGGCCACGAGCGTCGGCACGCCGTGCGCGTCCCGGTGGCAACGGCCCGCCACGTCACCCGTCGCCGTCCCGGTCCACGCGTCCGCGCTCATGCCGCGGCGTCCTGCCGGAGCTCCGCCAGCGCGCGGCGCAGCGGCGCGGCCACCGGGTTGGCCAGGCGACCGGCGTAGAGCAGCGAGCCCGACGGGTCCGTCAGGTCCACCATCTGCGTGGCGTTCCGCAGCTGCAACCGGTTCAGGCACGAGTGCGCGAAGTCCTCCGCGTCCAGGCCGAGGCGCTCCACATCCGCGAGCCCCAGGGCCGTGTACTCGGCGAGGACCCGCCCCACCACGGCGTAGAACTCCTCCGCCGGCAGCAGGGCGTCCGCGTCCATCACGTCGGCCAGATGGCGCAGCACGCCGTCCAGCATGTCCGTGAAGAAGGAGAGGGAGAGGTCCTCGTCGGTGAGGTCGATGCGGATGCGCCGGGTCTGCTCCGTGAGCGGGACGCCGTCCGCGCCGACCACCACCTCCTCCCCGATGTCCTTGAGGAAGGCGCCGGTGACCCGTCCCTCCCGCAGGCGGAGCACGATGTTCTCCCCGTGGGGCATGAACACGGTCGAGTAGGCGGCGGCCAGATGCACCAGCGGGGTCACGTAGGCCGTCACCACCCCGTGCAGCCACTGCGCCGCCGTCAGCCCCGAGCGCTCCACGAGCGCCCCCGCCACGGAGCGGCCCCCGCCGTCCCGGTGCAGCAGCGCCGCCATGGTCATGACCCGCTCGCCCTCCGCCAGGCGCGGCAGCGGACTCTCCCGCCACAGGGCGGCGAGCATCTTCGTGTGAGGACCCTTCGAGCCCACGGCATGGAAGGCGTCCCCGGTGTACCCGGCCGAGGCGTACTCCCGCAGCACCCCGAAGCCCCACCTCGCGAGCAGGGGGTCGGAGTCCACGAGGTCGGCCACCACCGCGTTGATCGCCGGGGTGACGGACATGTACGCGGGGGAGAGGCCGCGCACGAACCCCATGTTCTGCACGGACAACGCCGTCTTCAGCTGCGGGGCGTGCGGGTCGCTCGCGTTGAACAGGGTGCGCACCGCCTGCATGGCCGTGAACGCGTCCGGGTCTTCGCCCACGTGCACCAGCCGCCCCGCGGCGAGGTCGGGGGCGAACGCCACCTGGATCCGGTGCTCCCACTGCCACGGGTGCACCGGGATCAGCGTGTACGCCTCCGGATCGACGTCGAGCGCCGCCGCCCGCTCCGCCCACAGGCCCGCCACCGCCTCGGTGATCGGCGGGGGCGGCGCCGGCACGGCGGCGCCCGCGCTCGCGGTCTTGGGCCAGGTCCACCGTCCCCCGAGCTCGGAGGGGAACGCGAGCCACACCGGGTGCAGCGCCCGCCCGCCCTCGGGGGCGAACATCGCGTACTCCGTGGCCCCCCAGCCGATGCGGCCGTTGGTGGCCACGAAGCCCGGGTGTCCCTCGCTCATGGCGGCCTCCACCGCCGTGTAGTCCGCGTCCACCAGGTCGGCGGCGGACGGGCGCTCGCCGGCCAGGGTGTGGCACCGGGCGGCGAAGGTGGAGGCGAGCTCCTCGAGATAGACGTCCAGCGCCTCGCCGGCCAGCCCGAGCACCTCGGCCGCGTCGAGGACGAAGCGGTCGACGGCCACCGCGTCCGGATCCCCGGCACGGCACACCGAGTCCGGATCCACGCCGAGGTGCTCGAGCGGGAGGGCACGCGCGGTGAACGTCCACCGCACCCCGCCCAGGGTGAGCGTGTAGGCGTGGCGGCCGGCGTCGTCGACCCGCTCGCCGCGCACCGGCGTCAGGAGCCGCTCATGGGTGAACTCGCGGATCGCCTTGGCGACGAGCAGCCGGTGGGCGTGCCGGGCGGTCGGCGCCGTCAGCGCGTCCAGGCGGGACGGGGAGGACGGGGGGACGGGGGTCATGCGGACACCTGCCTGTCGGGGGTGAGGAGGAGCGGGGGCTCGGGGAGGGTGAGGTCCAGCCCGGCGGCGAGGACGCCGATCCGGCTGGCAGTGAAGGACTCGGGCGTGGCGATCGAGAGCATCGCCGTCTTGGATCCCAGCGCCACGGGACCGAGCTCCGTGAACCCGGCGGCCAGGTTCTTCGCCCGGATGGCGGCGTTGCGCTCGTCCGGCTCGACGACGACGCGCCGCGCCCCCGGCTGGGCCAGGCACCAGCGCACCACCGCGGCCATCACCAGGTCCGTGGTCCCGGGCACCGGGGTGTCCGTCGGGGCGACGAGCACGTGCAGGCCGACGTCGCCGGGCGCGCCCGCATACCGTCCGGCCAGCTCCGAGTGGGCCGGGTCGTAGACCTCCACCAGGAAGGTCGCGGTCCCGTCCACGAGCCCCACGTGCGCGTGGTGGTGCGGGTGCGCGGCGATCGCCTCGTACTCGGCCACGACGTCGGCCAGACCCGCCTCCGTCATCTCCCAGTACACGGCGTGCGGGGACGTCACCCACCGGTGCAGCAGCGGATGGTCCTGCGCGCCCACGGGACGGAGCTCCACACGACGGGCCGCGCTCGCGGCCGCACCGTCCACGGTGGTCTGCGGCGGCGTCACGGCGCTCACCGGACGCCCGCCGCGACGGCACCGAAGTCCTGGAACGCGATCGACTCGGCCTGCGCGTAGACCTGGCGGCCGGCGATCGTGCTGAGGATGCGGCCGCTGTGCTCCGCCGCCATGCCCAGGTCCGGGCCGGTGAGACCCAGGGGCTGTTCGGCGGTGTTGTGCACGAAGATCCGGCGGCCGCTCACGTCGATCGCGTGGTCCGCGTTCGCCGTCGTCCGACCGTCCTCCGCGCGCAGCAGGTGCCGCACCGGCTCCAGGAACGGATGGTCCGGGTGGCGGTAGCCCGTGCCCGCGACGACACGGTCCACCACGCGCCCCCCGGTCACCCCGGTCTCCTCGTCGCGCAGGGTGACCTCCACCCGGGGCGCACCCGGGCCCGCGACCAGGCGGGCGTCCGTCACCGACGTGCCCGGCCACAGCCGGGCCGGGTCCAGCGGACCCACCTGGCGCTCGTACAGCGCGTGGTAGACGTCCTCGATCGTGTACTCGCTGATCCCCTTGTACAGGGACCGGTGGGATGCGTTGATCTCATCCCGCCGCGCCCGGGGCAGAGTGGCGAAGTGCCGCTCATAGTCCAGCGAGGTCAGCTCGAGCGTGAGCTGGCCGACCTCCATGCCGAAGAACCGGGGTGAGCGCGTGACCCACGTGAGGTCCGGGTGGCCCGCGTTCAGCAGGTCCAGGGCGCACTCCGCCGCCGACTGGCCGCTGCCCACCACCAGGACCGACCCGGCCCCGGCGATGTCCTCGCGACGGCCCATGTACTCACCCGTGTGCACCACGGGGGACGCGCCGACCCGGGCCGACTCCTCCGCGACGCGCGCGAGCGGCGCGGGCAGGGACGGCACCGTGCCCGTGCCCACCACCACGTGGTCGGCCCGGTGCGTGCTGGTCCCGGCCGCGGAGGCCGCCTCCACCACGAACTCGTCCGCCTGATCGTCCCACCGCACCGCCGTCACCGTGGTCGCGTAGGCGATGCCGGGCAGCTGGGCTGCCACCCACGCGCAGTAGTCCGAGAACTCCCGCCGCAGCGGGTACCAGGAACCCCGGATGTAGAAGCGGTGCAGCCGGCCCATCGCTTTGAGATACGCCAGGAACGAGTACGGGGAGGTCGGGTCCGCGAACGTCACCAGGTCCGCGAGGAACGGCACCTGGATCTGCGCGCCCGGCAGCATCATGCCCGGGTGCCACACGAACGCGTCGCGGCTCTCCACCACCTCCACCTCGACGTCGGGCAGCGGGTGGGCCAGCGCGGCCAGGCTCAGGTTGAACGGGCCCAGCCCGATCGCGAGCACGCGGCGGGGGGACGTGGACGCCGGGCTCATGCGCACACCTGCTCTCCGTGCTCGTCCACGCGCGCCGCGGACGGACGTGGCCCCGCCGAAGCGGGGAGCGTGCAGGACACGGCGACCGACGGGCCATGCGGACGGGTCCGCGCCACCCCGCGCCACCGATGACGGCTCGCCCGCACCGCGTCGACGTGCCGCAGCGCCGCCTCCTCCACGACGTCGACCAGCTCCTCCAGCTCGCCCGAGGTGACCGCGGGGTTCAGGATCGTGAACTTCAGATGGGGCACCCCGTCCACCACCGTCGTCGCGATCAGCGCGCGCCCGCCGGCCACGAGCTCCCGGTGCGTCGCCGCCTGCACCGCCGTGCACTCCTCCTCCGACAGTCCCTCGGCCCGCACCCGGAACAGCACTGTCACCAGCGTCGGATCCTCCAGCACCGCGAACGTCGGCCGGGCCCGCAGGATCCCGCACGCCTGCCGCGTGCGTTCGCGCGCCCCCGCGAACAGGGACACCACCGCCTCGGCCCCATGCTCACGCAGCGTCAGCCACAGCTTGAGCGAGTCGAACCGGCGGCTCGTCTGCAAGGACCGATCCGCCAGGTTCGGATGGACGCTGTCCTCCGGGTTCAGGTAGTCCGCATGCACCGTCACATGGCGCAGGCTCTCGGCGTCCCGCACCACCAGCGCGCTGCAGGCCAGCCCCACGTAGAACGTCTTGTGGAAGTCCATCGTCACCGAGTCCGCACGGTGCAGCCCCGGCAGCTCGTGGCGCGTCGCCGCGCTCGCGGCGAGGATCCCGCCCACGGCCGCGTCCGCATGGACCCACATCCCGTGGCGTTCGGCGACGTCGGCGATGGCCGGCAGCGGGTCGATGGCGCCGCGGTCGGTGGTCCCCAGCGTCGCGACGACGGCCATCGGCACGGCACCGGCGGCCACCTCACGTTCGACCGCCTCGGCCAGGGCCCCTGGGTCCAGACGCCCGGCGGCGTCGGTGGGGACGACGACCACGGCGTGGCGGCCCAGCCCGAGCAGGCCGGCTGCCTTGGCGATGCTGTAGTGCGTGGCGGCGCTGACGAAGACGCGCAGCGAGCCGAGCACCTCGGCGGGCAGGTCGGCGAGCCCGGCGTGGCCGGTGAGGCGCTGCACGGCGCGGCCGCGGGCCAGCGTCATGGCCTGCAGGTTGGAGGCCGACCCTCCGGAGGTGAAGACGCCGTCGCCCGCGGCGAACCCGCACCAGCGTCCGACCTCGGCCAGGAGCCGCTGCTCCATGAGCGCCGCGGAGCGGGCCTGGTCCCAGGACTCGACCGCCGTGTTGAGCGCCCCGAGCACGGTGTCCGCTGCGGTGCTGGAGAGCAGGACCGGGCAGTTGAGGTGAGCGGCATAGCGCGGGTGGTGGTAGGCGGTGGTCTGGTGGGCGTAGAGCTCCGCGACCTCGGCGAGGGCGTCGTCGAGGCTGCCCGTCGGCTGCGAGAAGTCGACGGCGCCGACGGCGTCGGCCAGGTGCGTCGACGGGGTGTCCGGGTGGACCCCCGCGCGGTCGTAGGCGGTGTCGACGGCCACCCGGGCCGCCCTGCCGGTGGCGTCGAGGTAGGCGGCTGGATCGCCGAGTCCGAACAGGCGAGGGAGCATGGGAGGGCCTTCCGTGAGGGGGTCGTCGGCTCCGGGCGGCGTGCGCCACGGACGTCCCGCACAGTAGGGAAGCCTTACCTAAGAAAGCAAATACGCAACAATGACGTAACGTATTCAAAGGGAGGACTCCAGCAAAGGTGAGGCTCACCTATGATGACCGGATGACGAGCTCCTCCGTCCTCCCCCCGCCTGCCGCCCGTCCCTCGCGTGTCGAGGCCCTGCAGATGAAGGCCTACCGCGGGCTCGCGGCCCTCGGCCAGGCGATGCCCGTTGACCGCGACGAGTATCCGCAGTGGACCATGACGGTCCGCGCCACGTGGCTGCTCGCCCCCCGGCTGCGTCGTCTCACGTTCGCCGCGGAGGAGTTCCGCACGTTCACCCCGCAGGGCTGCGACGAGTACTTCGGGCTGCTCACCCCGCCCCCGGGGCGGGCGCTCGTGATGCCCGATCCCGCGGCGCTCAATGCGCGGCGAGCGGTCGGGCGGATCCCCGAGGACGTGCGGCCGGATCTGCGGTGGTACACGGTCGCCGAGCACCGGCCCTCCGTCGGTGAGATCGACGTCGACGTCGTCGTGCACGACCATGCGGGCCCCGCCGGCACGTGGGCGCGCACCGCACGTCCGGGCGACGTCGCCGGCTTCCGCACCGGGACGGGCGCCTATCGTCTGCCGGCGGCGGGGGAGTCGCACCTCGTGGTGGGGGACGAGACCGCAGTCCCGAGCATCGCCGCCGCCCTCGCCGCGCAGCGTCGCACGCCGCGCGGGGGCCGGATGGACGTCGTCCTGGAGGTGCCCGGCCGTGACCACGTCCCCGCCCTCGAGGTCCCGGAGGGCGCCACGCTCACGGTCCTGCACCGCGGAGACGCCGTGCCGGGCGCCCTGCTCACGCCGCACCTCGAGGACCTCCCCGCCGCGCCCCGCGACCACGTGTGGGCGTGCGGCGAGCAGTCGCTCGCGACGGCGGCGCGGCGGGTGATCGTCCGCCGCGGCATCGCACCGAAGCGCGCGATCATGTTCAGCGGCTACTGGCGGGTGGACGGCCCGCGGCTCTGATCCCGTCCGACGGTCGGCGTCCGTGCTCCGAGCACGAGGCCGACCGCACGCCCCGGAACGACGAAGGGCCCCTCCGTCAGGAGGGGCCCTTCGTGTGGGGAGCGGATGACGAGATTCGAACTCGCGACCTCCACCTTGGCAAGGTGGCGCTCTAGCCAACTGAGCTACATCCGCCTGAGTCGATCGTCACGGATCGTCTCCGTGCGCGATACTGGGTTCGAACCAGTGACCTCTTCCGTGTCAGGGAAGCGCGCTACCGCTGCGCCAATCGCGCTCGTCCACCTCCGAAGAGGTGGTGAACATGCCGCCACTCCCGGTCGGAGAAGGCTGCGAGGTCGGGACGGGATTCGAACCCGCGTATACGGCTTTGCAGGCCGCTGCCTCGCCTCTCGGCCACCCGACCAGGGGTGAAGGTTGAGCGAGCGGATGACGAGATTCGAACTCGCGACCTCCACCTTGGCAAGGTGGCGCTCTAGCCAACTGAGCTACATCCGCGTGTCGGTGCCGCCGGGATCCGCTCGTCCGAGCCGCTCACCTGCGTTTTCCAACGAGAAAGAACTCTAGGCCATCTCCGCCCGGATGCAAAATCGGCGTCCGCTGGCGTGTCGGGCCACCCCGTCGGGGGTCCGCGGACCCTGCCAGAATGGCTGACCATGACCCAGCCACGCCTCGCGCATCAGACCCCCCACGGGCGCATGTACGCGCGCTCCCTCTCGGGCCTGCCCGAGGTCCCGTCCATCACCACCGTGATCGGCATGGAGAAGACGGACCTGGACGGCTGGGTCGGGTGGATGGCGGCCCAGTCCGTGACCCAGGATCCGCGCCTGGCGGAATCCGTGGGCTCCGCCGCGCGCCTGAAGCAGGTGGCCCGGCAGTCCGCCGACGCCGCCGCCCGCTACCGGGACGCCGCGGCCGAGCGCGGGGACCGCGTGCACGACTACGCCGAGCAGGTGGCCCAGCGCGCCCTCGGCCGCCCCCACACCATGGCGGAGGCCCGGGCCCGGCTGATCGAGCACGGCGAGGGCGCCTACGCGGACCGCTTCGACGAGTGGTGGGACCTCTACGACGTCCGGCCGATCGCGGCCGAGATCACCGTCTGGAACCACACGGTGGGCTACGCGGGCACGCTGGACCTCGTCGCCCGGATCGGCGGCCGGCTGTGCCTGATCGACTACAAGACGAAGGGCACGGGGCGGGACGGACGGGTCAAGGCGCTCGATCCCAAGGTGGTCATGCAGCTGACCGCCGGCCTGAAGGCGGAGGAGTCCCTGGTGGACCCCGAGGCCGGCACCTGGGAAGAGTGGCGGCACGGCCAGGCCGAGATGCTGCTCGGCGTCGCCCTGGGGGAGACCGAGGTCGCCGTGCACCAGGCCAACCCCGGTGTGCTGCCCCGCCACTGGCACAAGTTCTGGGCCCTGCGCCAGGTCTGGAAGCACGCGCAGGCCGTGGACGACGCCGGCCCCGCGCTCCGCGTCATCGGCCCGCCTCCGCCGTCGGTCCCGGCGTCGGCGGCCACCGGACTGCAGGCCGTGCGCGCCGCGGCGTTCGGCGGCGGCTCCCACGCCGCCCCGGACGTGGCGCCCGACGGGTCGTCGTCGCGCCCGGCGTCTGCCGAGGGCGGCGATAGGGTGACGGCGTGACCGTCCTGCCCGTCCGCACCATCCCCGACCCCGTCCTGCGCACCGCCGCGTCGCCCGTGCCCCCGGGCGCGGATGTGCGCGCCCTCGTGGCGGACATGATCGAGACGATGCACGCCGTCGGGGGCGTGGGCCTGGCCGCGCCCCAGGTGGGCGTGGGCCTGCGCGTCTTCGTGTTCGACGTCGCCGGCGTCGCCGGGCACGTGGTCAATCCCGTACTCGAGACCGCCGGCCAGGCGCTGCGGGAGCCGGGCGAGGGGTGTCTGTCCGTGCCGGGGCTGCGCTACCACCCGGCGCGCGCCGCCGAAGCCGTCGTCCGCGGCACCGACGTCGACGGGAACCCGGTGGAGCACCGGGGGACCGGCCTGCTCGCCCGCTGTCTCCAGCACGAGACCGACCACCTCGACGGGATCCTCTACGTCGACCGCCTCGACGGCGAGGAACGCCGTGAGGCCCGCCGCCGCATGCGCGCCGGCGAGGTGGACCGCGCCGCCCGCCGCATCGGGGCCGAGCGCGCGGCCGCCGTCAGCTCGGTCTTCGGCGCCCCCGCCGCCCCCGCCGCCGGAACAGGAGCCGCCCGATGACCGCCCCGACGCCCCTGCGCGTGCTCTACGCCGGCACGCCCGAGACCGCCGTGCCCGTGCTGCGCGCCCTGCTCGACTCGCCCCACGAGGTCGTCGGCGTGCTCACCCGGCCGGACGCCCCGGTCGGGCGCCGGCGGGTGCTGACCCCGTCGCCGGTCGCGGTCGTGGCCGAGGAGGCCGGCCTGCCCGTGCTCAAGGCCGACCGACTCCGCGGACCCGAGGGTGCCGATGCCCTCCAGGCGATCCGCGCGCTCGAGGCGGACGTGGCCGCCGTCGTCGCCTACGGGGCGCTCGTGCCCGCCGAGGCCCTGCAGATCCCGCGCCACGGCTGGCTCAACCTGCACTTCTCCGCGCTGCCGGCCTACCGCGGCGCCGCCCCCGTTCAGCGCGCCGTGATGGCCGGGGAGACCGAGATCGCCGCCGACGTGTTCCAGCTCGAAGAGGGCCTGGACACCGGACCCGTCTTCGCCCGACTCACCCGCCCCGTCGCGGCCGACGAGACCGCCGGGACCGTGCTCACCGACCTCGCCGAGCGCGGCGGCCCGCTCGTGATCGACGTGCTCGACCGCCTGGCGGCCGGCACCGCGACGGCCACGCCCCAGCGCGGCGAACCCACCCACGCGCCGAAGCTCACGGCCGCAGACGGCCTGGTGGACCCCGCCCGCCCGGCGGCCGAGGTGGCCGCCCGGATCAACGGCGTCACCCCCGAGCCCGGCGCCTGGGGCTGGCTGACCGCGGACGACGGCGCCGCCCCGGCCCGTTTCAAGCTCGACGGCGTCGCCCCGGTCCGCGCCGGCGACGACGGCTGGCCCTCCGTACTCGACGCCGCGGCTCCCGGGCAGATCCTGGTGGCCGCGAAGGCCGCCTGGCTGCGCACGTCCGGCGGGGCCGTCCGGCTCTCCCGCGTCCAGCCGGCGGGCAGGAAGCTGATGCCGGCCGCCGACTGGGCGCGCGGCGCCGCCGCCGGGGCCGCGCTGCTGGCCGGGGAGGCGCTCGCCCACCACGAAGAACAGGCCCGCCAGAAGGCCGCCGCCCGGGCGGCGGCACGCGAGGCCGCGCGGAACGCCGCGGCACAGGACGAGGAGGCACGCGCATGAGCCGCGAAGGACAGGCAGGACAGGGCCGGGGCGAGCGAGGGGCCCGCGGGGAACGCGGCCGCGCACCCCGGCCGGACGCCCAGGACCGCCGCGACGCGCAGGGGCGCACCCGCAACCGGGGTCGCTCGGGCGCGGGACGGAAGTACTCGGCGCAGGCGCCGTCCCAGCGCTCCCGCACCGCCGACCCGGCCCGCCGCGTCGCGTTCGGGGTGGTCCGCTCCGTCCACGCCGAGGACGCGTACGCGAACCTGGTCCTCCCGGCGCGCATCCGCCAGGCCCGCCTCGACCGGCGCGACGCCGGTTTCGCCACCGAACTCGCCTATGGCACCCTGCGCGGGCTCGGCCTGTACGACGCGATCCTGACCCGCTGCGTGGACCGCCCGCTCGAGCAGATCGACCCACCCGTGCTCGACGCCCTGCGGCTCGGCGCCCACCAGGTGCTGGGCATGCGCGTGCCCGCCCACGCCGCCCTCGACGCCACCGTCTCCCTCGTGCGCGCCGAGATCGGGGCCGGCGCCTCCGGGTTCGTGAACGCGGTGCTGCGTCGGGTCGCCGAACGCCCCCTCGACGAGTGGCTGGCCGACGTCGCCCCCGCCGACGGCGGCGACGCCGCCCTGGCCGTCCGAGCCTCGCACCCGGTGTGGATCGTCCGCGCGCTGCGCCAGGCCCTGGCCGCCCACCGCGGCACCCGCCACACCGCCGACCGCGACGCCGAGCTGGCCGCCCTGCTCGAGGCGGACAACGCCCCGCCCGTGGTCAACCTCGTCGCCCTGCCCGTGGCCGGCGGGGCCGAGGCGCTCGCCGCGGCCCTCGACGACGGCGCCGAGCCCGGGCCGCTGGCCCCGGACTCCGCCCTGCACTCCGGTGGCGACGCCGGCCGTCTGCCCGGGGTGCGCGAGGGCGTGCTCCGCGTCCAGGACGCCGGCTCCCAGCTCACCGCCCGTGCCCTGGCCCAGGCACCCGTCCCCGCGGCCGAGGGGCGGGCCGAGCGCTGGCTCGACCTGTGCGCCGGCCCTGGCGGCAAGGCGGCCCTGCTGGCCGCCCTCGCCGCCGAGCGGGGGGCGACGCTCGTGGCCAATGAGGTCGCCCCGCACCGCGGCGACCTCGTCCGGCAGGCACTCGCCGCCGTGCCCGCCGACGCCTGGACCGTCCGGGCCGGGGACGGTCGCACGATCGCCGACGCCCCCGAGGCGGCCCCGGCGTTCGACCGCGTCCTCGTGGACGCCCCCTGCACCGGCCTCGGGGCGCTGCGCCGCCGACCCGAGTCGCGCTGGCGCCGCACTCCGGCCGACCTCGCCGAGCTCACCGGCCTGCAGGCCGAGCTGCTCGACGCGGCGGTCTCCGTCCTCGCCCCCGGCGGCGTGCTCGCCTATGTCACCTGCTCCCCGCACGTCGCGGAGACCGTCGTCCAGGTCCAGGACCTCGTGCGCCGCCACCCCGAGCTGGAGCTGCTCGACGCCCGCACCGCCCTCGACACCGTCGCGCTCGACGACCTGCGCCTGGACGAGGCCGAACCCGCCGGCGCGCCGGAGCCAGCCGATGTGGTCGCCCGCACGGCCCAGCTCTGGCCGCACCGGCACGGCACCGACGCCATGTTCCTGGCCCTGCTGCGCGCCCCCGGCGCCTGACCGAGAGGACCCGCCCATGACCGCCCGCGCCCCGCGCCTGCACCCCTCGATCCTGTCCGCGGACTTCGCCCGCCTCGCCGACGAGCTGGCCCGCATCCCCAGCGCAGACGCGGTGCACGTGGACGTCATGGACAACCACTTCGTCCCGAACCTCACCCTCGGCCTGCCCGTGGTCGAGGCGATCCGACGCGCCACGGACCTGCCGCTGGACCTCCACCTGATGATCGAGGACGCCGACCGCTGGGCGCCCGGCTACGCGGAGGCGGGGGCCGAGTCCGTCACCTTCCACGCCGAGGCCTCGGCCGCGCCCGTCCGGCTGGCCCGGGAGCTGCGCGCGGCCGGAGCGAGGGCCGGCATGGCGCTGCGGCCGGCGACCGCGGTCGAGCCCTACCTGGACATGCTCCCGGAGCTGGACATGCTTCTGCTGATGACCGTGGAGCCCGGCTTCGGGGGGCAGGCGTTCCTCGACGTCGTGCTGCCGAAGATCCGCCGGGCCCGCCGCGCCCTCGACGGCGGGTCCGCCCCGCTGGCCCTCCAGGTCGACGGCGGCGTGAACCGGGAGACCATCGAGCGTGCGGCCGAGGCCGGGGCGGACGTGTTCGTGGCCGGTTCCGCGGTGTTCGGCGCCGAGGACCCCGACGCCGCGCTCGTCGGCCTGCGCACCGCCGCCGCCCGCGCCTGCCACTAGCCCGGCGACGCGCCCGCCCGCCGCGCCGGACGTCGCCCGGCGACGTCCGGCATGCGCGGCCGGCCGGGCGTGCGATACTGCTGGACAGCAACGTGCTCCGAGATGCGGTGGAAATCCGCACCGGCGGTGACAGCCCGCTAACCGCGCGGCCCGTCCTCATCCGAGGCGGTGCCGGGCGGCCTGACCGGTGGAATTCCGGTGCCGACCGTACAGTCGGGATGGGAGAGGCACGCGGCGGAGCCGTTCCGCGCCCTGCGCGGGAGGGCTGCGGAGCGCACCCCTCGGAGTCCCGATCCGAGGAGGTGGCGTCACGGTCATGGACTGGCTGGTGGACGCGTTCAACTGGACCATCCCGGTCGCCGGCGGCGGGCTGCTCATGCGCGAGGTGCTGGGCAACGTCTTCGGCCTCGCCTCCGCCCTGGGCGGCATGGCGCGCAGGGTCTGGGCCTGGCCCGTGGGCATCCTCGGCAACCTCATCCTGCTGACGGTCTTCCTCGCCTCCCTGTTCACGGGGGCCGATCACGCCACCCTGCTCGGCCAGGCCGGCCGACAGGTCATGTTCATCGCCGTCTCCGTCTACGGCTGGGCGCGCTGGCGTCAGGCCCGCCGGGGCCACGCCGAGGACGCTCCCGCCATCACCCCGGAGTGGGCCGGCTGGCGCGGGCGCGTGTTCCTCGTGACGGCCATGGCGGTCGGCACCGTCGCCCTCACCCCCGTGTTCCGCGCCCTGGGTTCGTGGGAGCCGGTGTGGGCGGACGCCTGGACGTTCGTGGGATCGCTGCTGGCGACCTACGGCATGGCGCGCGGCTGGGTGGAGTTCTGGCTGATCTGGGTGGCCGTGGACGTCGTCGGCGTGCCCCTGCTGTGGAGCACCGGCTACTACGCCTCGGCCGTGATGTACGCCTTCTACGGCGCCTTCACCCTGATCGGCTTCTTCGTGTGGCTGCGCGCCACAGACCGGGACAAGCCCGCCGTGGAGACGCTGCTGCCGGACGGCCCCGAGGGGGACGTCGCCCGATGAGCGCCGCCGAGACCCCGTCCGCCGACCCCATGGACCTCGCCGTCCGCGCCGCGCTGCGCGGTGTGCGCGGCGCCAACCCCCTCGTCGGGGCCGTCCTGACCGACGAGGCCGGCCGCGTCCTGGCCGTCGGCCACCACCGCGGACGGGGGACTGCCCACGCCGAGGTCGACGCCCTGACCCGCTGGCGGGCCGCCCGCGCCACGGATCCGGCCCTGGCCGCCCTCGACCCCGCCGGCCTGACGCTGCACGTCACCCTCGAGCCCTGTGACCACACCGGCAGCACCGGCCCCTGCTCGCAGGCCGTCCTGGACGCGGGGATCGGCGCACTGCGCTACGCCGTCGCGGACCCCACCGGTCACGACGGCGGCGGCGCGGCCCGCCTCGCCGCGCACGGGGTGCACGTCACCGGCCCCACCGGCGAGGCGGCCGCCCTCACGCTCACCGCCCGCTGGCGCGAGGTCCGCGACGCAGGCCGTCCGTGGGTGACCGGGCACCTCGCTCAGTCCCTCGACGGCCACGCCGCGGCCGCCGACGGCACGAGCCAGTGGATCACCGGCCCGGACTCCCGCGTCCACGCCCATGAGGTGCGCTCCCGCGTCGACGCCATCGTCGTCGGCACGGGGACCGTGCTGGCCGACGACCCCCGCCTCACCGCCCGTGACGCCGTCGGCGCCGAACTCGCGCACCAGCCCGTGCCCGTCGTCCAGGGTCACCGGCCCGTGCCCGACGGCGCCGCCCTGCGCACCCACCCGGTGGTGCTGGAGGTCCTCGACCACGACCCGCACGCCGTCCTGGCCGTGCTCGCGGCCCACCCCGGGCCCTGGCCCCACGGCCGCCGTGCCGAGCACGTGCTCATCGAGGGCGGGCCCCGCGTGCTCGGCGCGTGGCTGCGCGCCAGCCTCGTGGACGAGCTCATGGTCTACACCGCGCCCCTGCTGCTCGGCCCGGGCCGCGCCGCCGTCGCCGGCCTGGACGTCGCCACGCTGTCCGAGGGACTGCGCTGGCACCCCGACCCCGCGGAGGGCGGCCCCGTCCGTGCCCTCGGCGTCGACGTCTGGACCCACCTGAGCCCGGTGCCGGCCCCGCGCCTGCCCACCGCCCCCGCCCCGACCCGTTTCCAGGAGGACTGAGTGTTCACCGGCATCGTCACCCATCTCGGCACCGTCGTCGCCCTCGAGCACGACGCGGCCGCCGACACCGCCCTGCTGACCCTCGACGCCGGCGGCGCCCTCGACGGGCTGCCCGCCGGCGGCTCGCTCGCCGTCGACGGCGTGTGCCTCACGGCCCTCGACGAGCCCACGGAGCGCCCCGGCGTGTTCCGTGCCGACCTCATGGGCCAGACGCTGCGCATGACCAGCCTCGGCGACCGCGCCCCGGGGGACCGGGTCAACCTCGAGCGCTGCCTGCGCCCCACCGACCACCTGGACGGGCACGTGGTCCAGGGCCACGTGGACGGGACCGGCGAGGTCCTCGCGGTCACCCCGCACGGGGCCTGGACCACTCTGCGCATCGGCCTGCCCGCCCGCCTGGCCCGCTACGTCCCCGCGCAGGGGGCCATCGCCCTGCAGGGCGTCTCCCTCACCGTCACCGCCGTCTCCGACCCGGGCGCGGCCGCGCACTGGTTCGAGGTCGGCATCATCCCGGCCACGCTCGAGGCCACCACCCTGGGCGCCCTGCGGCCGGGCAACCGCGTCAACCTCGAGACCGACGTCCTCGCCCGGTACGCCGAGCGTCTCGCGCTCATCCCGTCCGCCCCCGCCGCACCCACCGAGGAGGCCCGCCCGTGAGCGAGCACATCCGTCTGGACCCCGTCCCCGCGGCGATCGCCGCGATCGCCGCCGGCCGGCCCGTCGTCGTCGTGGACGACGCCGACCGCGAGAACGAGGGCGACCTGATCTACGCGGCCGCCCTGGCCACCGACGAGGTCACCGCCTTCACCGTCCGCCACACCTCGGGCGTCATCTGCGCGCCCCTGCCGGCCGGCCTGGCCGACCGCCTGGCCCTGCCGCCCATGACCACCGTCAACGAGGACCCCAAGGGGACCGCCTACACCGTGAGCGTGGACGCCGCCGCCGGCGTCACCACCGGCATCTCCGCCGCCGACCGCACCCGCACCCTCCGCGTGCTCGCCGACCCCGGTGCCGCCCCCGGTGACCTGACCCGGCCCGGTCACGTGTTCCCCCTGCGCGCCGTCCCCGGCGGCGTCCGGGCCCGCCGCGGCCACACCGAGGCCGGCGTCGAGCTGTGCCGCCTGGCCGGCGTCGCGCCCGTGGCCGCCATCGCCGAGCTCGTCCACGACGACGGCACCATGATGCGCCTGCCCGCCCTGCGGGAGTTCTCCGACGAGCACGATCTCGTCCTCATCTCCATCGAGGACCTCGTGGCCCACCTGGAGGAGACGACGCCGGCCCTGACCGCCGTCCCCGCCGAGGCCACCCTGCCGACCCGGCACGGCCTGTTCCGCGTGAGCGTGCACGTGGACGCCGAGACCGGGGCCGAACACCTGCTGCTCGTGGCGGGGGAGACCGACCCGGAGCGTCCCCTCACCGTCCGCGTGCACTCGGAGTGCCTCACCGGCGACGTCCTCGGCTCCCTGCGCTGCGACTGCGGCCCCCAGCTCGAGGACGCCCTGGCCCGCGCGGCGATCGAGGGCGGCGCCGTCCTCTACCTCCGGGGCCACGAAGGACGCGGCATCGGCCTGGCGAACAAGATCCGCGCCTACCGGCTCCAGGAGGAGGGGATGGACACCGTCGAGGCCAACCTCGCCCTCGGTCTGCCCGCCGAGGCGCGCGACTGGGCCGGGGCCGCCGCCGTCCTCACGGCCGCCGGCCATCGGCGCATCCGCCTGGTCACCAACAACCCCGCGAAGGTCGCGGGGCTGCGGGCGGCCGGCATCGACGTCGTCGAGCGTGTCCCGGCCCCCACGCCCGTCACCGAGCACAACGTCGTCTACCTGCGCACCAAGCGGGACCGGATGGCCCACGCCCTGGCGGACCGCGTGCTCGAACCGCCGACGGCCACCGGCGGCCCCGCCACGCCGGCCGATGACCCGACCACCGACCCGACCCACCCCACCCACCAGGAGGACACCCCATGAGCGGCGCCGGAGCCCCGACCTTCACCCCCGACCCCGCCGCTGCGAGCGGCCTGAACGTGGCGATCGTCGCCGCCCAGTGGCACACGGAGATCATGGACGGACTGATCGCCGGGGCGCAGGCCGCCGCAGCGGACCTGGGCCTGGAGCCCGTGCTCGTGCGCGTGCCCGGCACCGTCGAGCTCACCGTCGCTGCGGCGCGGCTGGCGGAGCGCTTCGACGCCGTCGTGGTCCTCGGCGTCGTGGTGCGCGGGGACACCCCGCACTTCGACTACGTGTGCCAGTCCGTGACCCAGGGCGTGACGGAGGTCTCGGTGCGCACCGGCGTTCCCGTGGGCTTCGGCGTGCTCACCGTGGACACCGAGCAGCAGGCCCGCGACCGGGCGGGCCTGCCCGGATCCCGAGAGGACAAGGGACGCGAGGCCCTCGAGGCGGCCGTCCTCACCGAGCTCGCGCTGCGCTCGGTCACGCCACGGGACTGAGGGTGGCCGGGCGGGGCTGCCTGCTGGGTCGGCTGCTCTCGACGTGGACCCTGTCCCCGGGGCCGGTGGGGTGATCGCAGGCCGGTCAACCGGGCCCGTCCGGAACGCCGGCAGCCCCGCGCCGTCATGGATGGGGTCGGCCGGAGGGCGCGGGGACCCGACGATAGAGGCGGAGACGCGAAGCCCCCGCCCTTCGTCTCGCTCGCGGCATCCACAGCTCGTCGTCCACTGCCCCGACCGTCAGGGCGGGCCGTTGACCCCCAACGCGTTCACCGCCGCAGACGGGTGATCTATGCGGCCCGCCCCGCCTCGGACGACTGCGTCGGGGTGCACGGAGCCTGCCGCAGCGTGGCCGCGTTCAAACAGTCCATGGCCCTGCTGGGAGCTGCGCGAGACCGGGCTGCTGCTCACCCCCCTGGTGCCGGCCCGCTCCATCGTCCCCGGTGCACGTCTGGCCTGCGACTGGCTGGGCCACTATGAGAAGCGCGAACCCGTCGCCTCCGCCTACGCCGACCTGGCCGGCCTCATCTTCGAAAGGGTCACCGCATGAACGAGAAGCAGCTTGAGCCCGACCTGAGTCTGCGAGCACAGCGACGCAAGCCCACCCCGGCCCCCCAGACCCCGGCTCCCGGAGCGGTGATCCCCGCAGAACCGGCAACGACCTCGGACCCGGCCGGTGGGTATGCGCCCCTGGCGCGGCGTGGGGCGCCGACCGCGGCCCTGAACGTGCGAGTGCCCGAAGCGATCCGCGACGCGGTGCGTCGAGAGGCCGCCACGAACCCGGCAACGCCCAGCCAGGCCGCGGTCATCGAAGCCCTAGTTGTAGGAGGGCATGACGTTGTTGACTCGGGTCGGTGCCAGTGAGGCCGGAGGGGCGTCTCCGCAGGAGGTATGAGGCCGATGATAGTTGTAGTGGTTCACCCACACCTGAAGGGCCTCACGCCGAGCTTGCTCTGAGGTATACGGGCGGGCGTAGAGGACCTCATCGACCATCAGCCGGTTGTAGCGTTCGACCTTCCCGTTATGGCGCGGGGTGTAGGGGCGGATCCGGTGGTGCCGGCCCCCGAGCGAGACCACCTTGGCGGTGAAGTCCGCGGCCCGGTAGTTGTTGCCGTTGTCCGTGATCACCCTGTCGATCCGGATCCCGTGGGCGGCGAAGAACGCCCTCGCCCGGCAGTAGAAGCTCACGGTCGTGGCCGCCCGCTCGTCCTCCAACGCCTCGGTGTACGCCAGGCGGGTGAACCCGTCGATCGCCGAGTGCAGATAGGTGTACCCGACCCGCCGGCCTGCACCACGCTTGGAAGCACGGCCTGCTTCACTTTCACGTCCGTGAGCACGCCAGCCGCCCCCGTCAGGGATCTTCCCGATCTTCTTCACGTCCAGGTGCACCATGTGCCCCGGGCCGCGGGCGGTGATCTTCTGCGGTCGTTGGCGCAGGTCCTCACCCGTGGGCGCGAGGTCTGGCAACCGGGAGATGCCCAGTCGGTGCAGCCACCTGCCCACAGTGCGCAGGCACAGCTGGTGGCCTTCAGAGACGAGGTGGTGATGGATGCGGCGGGCTGACCACTTCTCCCTGCGACGCAGGGTCTGGATCTGGGCCACCACCTCGGGGTCGAGCTGGGCAGGTGAACGGCGCGGACGGCTGGGCCGGTCGAGCAGCCCGGCCTCGCCCTCGGCGCGGTAGCGGGCCACCCAGGTGGCCACCGTGGGCCGGCTCACCCGGAACTCGGCGGCCACGTGGGACTGCGGGATCCCGTCGTGCAGGTGGCGGTGGACCATCCTGAGACGGCCGGTCGGGGTCAGGGGTGCGTTAGCGTGAGTCATGAGCGGGTCTCTTCTGGCAGGTGGGTTGTTGAGGAACTTCCATCCTGCGGGAGAGGCCCGCTCGTCTCATCTCAGCCCGTACCCCGTGGCAAGAACCTCATGACCCACAACACCTAGGGCATGTCTGACAATCGTTTGGACCATGCGATCACAGCATTCAGGACCACAGCGGACCGGTAGACGATCGCGTACTTGTCATACCGGGTCGCCAGGCCCCGCCACTGCTTCAGGTGCGCGTACTGGCGCTCGATGACATTGCGGCCCTTGTAGGCGGCCGCGTCGAGGCCAATGGGGCGCCCGCCGCGGGCACCGCGCCGTCTGCGGTGGCCCTGCTGGTCGGCCGGTTCAGGGATGACCGCTTTGATCCCACGGGCGCGTAGGTGGGTGCGGATCGCCCGGGAGGAGTACGCCTTGTCGCCCAGCACGGCCTCGGGGCGGGTCCGGGGCCGCCCTACTGGCCGGGTCACGCGCAGCTGCTCCAGAAGAGGAAGCAGCATCGGGGAGTCCCCTGCCTGGCCGGGGGTGATCAGGCTGACCAGCGGCAGCCCGGTCCCATCGACGAGCTGATGGATCTTCGTGCTCAGCCCGCCACGGGAGCGCCCGATGCCGTGATCGGCCGGCTCCTCACACGGATTCTTGTAGTTCGATCCATCCCCCTGTGTGGCGGGTGATGTTCGTCGCGTGCTGGTGGGCGCGGGCGATCGTGGAGTCCACCGAGACCGACCAATCGATCAGGCCTTCGGCGTCAGCGGCGGCGGTCAGCGTGGCCAGCACCGTGTCCCATGTGCCTTTTTCGGCCAAGCGCCGATGCCAGGTCCACACGGTCTGCCAGGGCCCGTAGACCTCGGGCAGATCCCTCCAAGCGATTCCGCACCGGTACCGGTAGATGATCGCCTCCACCATGGCGCGGGCGTCGGCGAACGGCCTGCCGGCGCGGCCGGTCCGGGTCGGGAGCATCGGGGCGATCAACTCCCATTGGGTGTCAGAGAGCATCTGGAACCGGGACATGTCCCCAGGGTCTCAGCTGACTCGTGCATCTATTCTCAGACACGCCCTAGGTCGCGGGCGAGTACCGCCGGGTAGCTCGGGCCCTCGAGGAGTGTCATGAGGATGCGGGAGCGGGTCGGGTCGGCCATCGCCCGGCCCAGCCGGTTCATCACGTCCAGCCGCGAAGCAATAGTCAGCATGCGCTGACCATACAGAACCTGCTGACCTCTCGTGTGTGGCTCCCGCTGCTGATATCTGCATAGGTGTATGGTCGTGGCATGAGTGTGACGCCGTTGGATTCGTGTCAGGTCACCGCCGTCCATCCGGAGAAGGTGGCGCTGACCCGGGAGAGGATCCCCGACGAGCGCGAGGCCGGCAGGTTGGCCGGGCTGTTCAAGCTCCTGGGGGACCCGCGCCGTGCCCGGGTGCTGTATGCGTTGCTGGAGGCCGGCGAGCTGTGCGTGTGTGACCTGGCGGCGTCGGTCGATGTCGCGGAGGCGTCGGTGTCCCAGGTGCTGCGGGTGCTGCGTTCCGCTGGGGTGGTCGAGAACCGCCGGGAGGGGCGGATGGTGTACTACCGCCTCGCTGACGGGCATGTGCGGATGCTGCTGGACGTCTCCCGTGAGCACGCCCGCCACGAGGGGCAGGGCTGATGGGGGCGGGACACAGCCATGCCCCGGCGACCGGGCATGCCGGTGGCCGCTACCGTCGGCGGCTGGCGGGGGCGTTCGCCCTGACGGCGGGCTTCTTCCTGATCGAGCTGGTCGCGGGGCTGGTGTCGGGGTCGTTGGCGCTGCTGTCGGATGCCGGGCACATGGCTGCCGATGTGGTGGTGCTGGGTGCGGCGCTGCTGGCGACGCGCATCGCGAGCCGGCCGGACTCCACGGGGCGACGCACCTATGGCTCCTACCGGGCCGAGGTGTTCGCCTCGGCGTTGGCGGTGCTGGCGATGCTCGCGGTCGGGGTGTACGTGGTGGTCGAGGCCATCAGCCGGCTGGGCGACGCGCCGGAGGTGGCCTCCGGCGCCATGCTCGCGGTCGGCTTCGCCGGCCTGGTGATCAACATCATCTCCATGCTGCTGCTGCGCAGCGGGGCCAAGGACAGCCTGAACGTCAAGGGCGCCTACTACGAGGTGATCGCCGACGCCGCCGGGTCGGTGGGTGTCATGGTCGCCGGCGTGCTGATCATCCTCACCGGCCAGCCGATCTGGGACGTCGTGGTCGCGGCGCTCATCGCGGTCTTCGTCATCATCCGGGCGGTGGTTCTGGGCAGGCAGGTGATCGCGGTGCTGGGCCAGCACGCCCCGGAAGGGGTGGACCCGGAGGACGTCGCCGGTGACCTGGACGCGGTCGAGGGGGTGGAGGAGGTCCACGACCTGCACCTGTGGACCCTGACGTCGGGGATGAACGTGGCCACGGCCCACCTGGTCGCTGACCAGGGCGCGGACCACGGCGCCGTGCTTGCCGGCGCGCGCCGGGTGCTGCGCGACCGTTACGGTATCGCCCATGCCACCTTGCAGGTGGAGGGCGCCGGCAGCGACGGCTGTCACGACCTGAGCTGGTAGCACTCGGCACGGAAGCCCGCTCGCGAGAGCCGCACATGCTTGAGCAACGTCTTAGGAGCGCGCGATGACCGCGAAGCACGGCAAGGGCCCCGGGCCGGACGAGGGCCAGCGGCCGGCCCGGCGCGGGGTGGTGCTCACCCTGCTGGGGATCGGTCTGGTCGCCGCGGCTTACGTGGTGACGATCGTGGTCATGGTGGTGCGGTGACGCGGCCCAAACGGACCGCGGCCTCATGGCGGCGCCGCAAGGCGGTCATCGCGTCGTCCAGTGCTGTCCTCGTCGGGTCGAGCACGTAGAGGTCGTGAAGACGTCCAGATATAGGCCTGGGACGGGAGTTCTTGCATCGACTGAACTCCCCGGTGGTTGCAGGTCCGATACGCAGGGGTGCCAGTAAGTAGGGCTGATCGGCGCCCATTTTCTTGTCTCGCGCCCCGGGGCGAGGCGGTCCCCTATCGGTGTCCCTGTGTGCGGGGCAGGTTCACGCCGCGCAGCAGGAGAGCTTGGCGATGTCGGTGGTGAAGGCCTGCGCGGTGAGCTTGAGGCCTTCGGCCATGGTCAGGTAGGGGCTCCAGAGGTTGGCGACCTGGCTGGTGGTCATGCCGGCCTCGAGCATGTAGACCCCGGCGGCGGCGAGGTCGCCGGCGTCCTGGGCCAGGGCGGTAATGCCGATGATGCGGCCGGTGTCGGCGTCGGTGACCATCTTGATGAACCCGCGGGTGTCGCGGTTGACGATCGCGCGTGGGACGTGCGCGAGTGACAGGACACGGCTGTCGTAGCGGATCCCGGCAGCGGAGGCCTGCCGTTCGGTCATCCCGACGGCGGCCAGGGCGGGGCTGGTGAACACGACCCGGGGCAGGTGGCGGTAGTCGACCTCGAGGCCGGCGCCGGTGAGGGCGTTGTCGGCGACGAGGGCGCCGTGGGCCGCGGCGACGTACACGAACTGACGGTGGGCGGTGACGTCACCGGCAGCCCAGACGCGCGGGTTGGTGCTGCGCAGATGGCTGTCGACAACCACCTCGCCGTGGTCGCCGGTGCGCACGTCGACGGTGTCGAGACCGAGCGTGGCGGTGACCGGGCGGCGCCCGGTGGCGACGAGTACCTCGGCCGCCCGGAGTTCCTGTGAGCCGTCAGTGGTGGTGGCAGTGACCGTGACCTCGCCGGTGGCCGGGTCGCGGCGGACCGCGCTGGGCACCGCGCCGCGGATGATCTGGATGCCTTCGTCCGTGAAGATCTCATCCAGGGCGGTGGACGCCTCGGGTTCTTCCTGGGACGCCAGCCGTGAGCGGACCAGCATGGTGACCCGGACGCCGAGCCGAGCGAAGAGCTGGGCCTGCTCCATCGCGACGTAGCCGCCGCCGATGACCAGCAGCGACTCCGGGACGTGGTCCAGTTCCATCGCGGTGGTCGAGGTCAGGTAACCGGCCTCCTGCAGGCCGGGGACCGGCGGCGCCCAGGGCCTGGAGCCGGTGGCGATGAGGTAGTGCGCGGCCCGGACCGTCTCCACCGTGCCGTCAGGGCCGGTGACGCGCAGTGCCGGCTCGCTGGGTGTGCCGACGAACGTGGCGTCCCCGGGGTGGAGATCCCATCCGTACTCGGTGGCCAGGTCCAGGTACTTCTCGCCACGCAGTGACCCGACGAGCCGATCCTTGCCGGCGATCAAGGCGGGCATGTCGACCGGCCGGACTTCGGGGAGCGGCAGGCCGGGGAACCGGGAGGCGTCGAGTGTGACGTGGCGGGCCTCGGCGGTCGCGAGCAAGGCCTTGGAGGGCACGCACCCGGTGTTCACGCAGGTACCGCCGACGGTGCCACGCTCGATCATCACCACCCGTCTGCCGAGGTTGGTGGCGCGGATCGCGGCCGCGAACGCCGCCCCACCGAACCCGATCATTGCCAGGTCATACGACCTGCTGTTAGCCGTTGCCGTCATGAACTCCTCCTTCATCGCCCTCAGGATCGACCTTCCAGTGCACTGGAAGGTCAAGGGGGAGAATGAGTGGCATGCGGATCGGTGAGGTGGCTCGGGCGTCGGGCACGACGAGCAAGACCCTGCGGTACTACGAGGAGGTCGGGCTGCTACCCGCCGCGGACCGCACCCCGGCGGGCTACCGGGACTACGGCGCCGAGGTGCTCGACCGGCTGGACTTCATCCGCCGGGGGCAAGCGGCCGGGCTGACCCTGGCCCAGATCGGTCAGGTGCTGGACATCCGCGACCGGGGGCAGGCCCCCTGCCGGCACGTCACCGACCTGCTCGACACCCGCCTTGATGTGATCGACCGGCAACTCGCCGAGCTCGCGCAGCTACGCACCACGATCGCCGACCTGCGCGAGGACGCCGCCGCCGGCGACCCGGCCACGTGCTCCCCCGAGGATGTCTGCCGCTACCTGTGACACCGAAGTTCACGGGCCCGTGGCAGCGCATGGCGGCCCACTCTGTTGCGTTGGGGTGTTAGACCTTTCGCAACGGTTCTGTTGCGCGGGGTGCACCCTATCGCGACGCCTATTCCTCCGGCCTGCCGTCGGCCGCTGTCCCGGTGAAGGATCGGCTTGCGGAACGTGAGCCTCACTCGCAGCGCCCTCTTGCCCGCGTGCTTGGAGGCCGCCACTGAGCTCCGACAGAACCCCGCCATATAGCGGCGCAAGCCACACATGACACCGGGCGGCACACCGAGCAGCCGCCACAAACGACCGATTTAGCCGTTACACGCCCGTGAGTCGGAGCATGACTGAGCCCATTGAGGCCGGAATGGGGGGCGAGGCCACTGTGCCGATTCTGATTCTTTGTCCACACCACCGCGGGGGCCGTTTCAGCGGCCCCCGCGGTGGTGTTGCCGAGGTGTGGACTCAAGCCGCGCGGGGCAACACTCCGCGCAAGACGTCGGTGAGGGTGACGACCCCAGTGAACCGGTTGTCCTGGGTTACTGCGGCCAGCTGGCGGCTGTTGCGGCGCATGGAGGCAAGTGCTTCGTGCAACGGTGTGGTGGAGGGCAGCGTCAGAGCCTGCTGGATAAGCGGCTGGATTGGCGCAGAAGGCTCCATCGTGAGGGTGTCCCGCACGTGGACGACGCCCGGAACGCTCTCAGGGGTATGGTCCGGCTGGACCAGGATACGCAAGTGCCCTGAGCACGCAGCGGCATTCTGGACCGCCTCGACGTCGGCGTCGGGGGCGACCTTGACCGGGTGCTGACCCTGGGGGAGGAGGTCCCCGAGAGTGAGGGTCTGAAGGTCCAGGGCACCGGCCAAGGCTTCATGGTTCTGCCGGTCCAGGGTGCCGGCGGCGGCGGAGTGCTCAACCAGCTGACGAATGGCCGCTGCGTCGTAGCCGCCCACGGCGGCTTGGTCCACGGGGGTGACGCCGCTGAGGGTCACCAGGCGGTTGGCCAGCCGGTTGGCCAGCAGCAGCAGGGGGCGAACGGTCCAGACGAAGGCGCGTGCGGGCACGGCCACGGCTTTGGCTGCGGTCTCGGGGTGGGCAATGGCCCAGGACTTGGGGGCCATCTCCCCGATGACCAGGTGAAGGAAGGTCACGGCCAGCAAGGACAGGACGAAGGAGGCGGTTCCGGCTGCCGCTGCGGGGATGCCCCAGTCCTCCAGGACGGGGCCGAGCCATGCGTCGACGGCCGGCTTGGTGATCGCCCCCAGGGCGAAGGTGCACAAGGTGATGCCCAACTGGGCTGCGGCGAGCATGAGGGTCAGCTCGTCGACTCCCTTGAGAGCGGCCCGCGCGGCGCGGCTGCGTCCTGCCTCGGCCTCTAGCCGGTGCCGGCGGGCGCCCAGCAGGGAGAACTCCATGATGACGAAGATCGCGCTGAGCACGATCAGCGCTGTGGTCACGAGCATGACGATCAGTGGACCGTGCATCATCGCTCCTCGTCCGTGGTGGCGTCGGGCTGGGCCTCGTGGGCGGCATGGCTGCCGGCGGTGTCAGAGCGGGGCACCTCGATGAGGTGGATCCGCAGTCGAGCCGGGACCCTGCGTTGGATGGAGAGGACCTCGACCTGCAGGTGGCGGTCGTAGACCTCCTCAGCCCCGAAGTCTCGTGGGTCCTCGGGCAGGTCGATCGTGATGACCTCGCCTTCCCGGGGCAGACGGCCCAGAGCGTCGATGGTCAGACCGGCGGCGGACTCGGCCTCGGTCACGGGCAGGGGGTGCCCGACGAGGCGCTCGAGCTCGTCCAGGTGGGCCTCTGCGCTCAGGACCCAGGAGTGCAGGCCTGTGGCGGTGATCTCCTCCTGGGGGTGCAGGTCGTGCTCGTCCGTGAGCTCGCCCACGAGCTCCTCCGCGAGGTCTTCCACTGTGAGCACGCCGACGAAGCCGCCGAACTCGTCCACGATGCACGCCATCTGCTGCCCTGAGCCGTCGAGCTCCCGGGCTGCGTCGGGCAGGGACATCATCGTGGGCAGCACCAGTGCAGGGCGCATCAGGGCGGACACGGGGGTGTCCGGGGCCATCCGGGTCTCACCGAGCAGGTCGGTGAGGTGGACTACCCCGAGCGGTTCGTGTTCGTTCGAGATCACCGGGTAGCGGGTGTGGCCGGTGGCCATCAGGTCGCGCACCTGAGCCAGGGAGGTCTGGGGCTGAACCTCGTCCACACGCGAGCGGGGCACCATCGCGTGCTGCACGTCCTGGTCTGGGAAGTCCAGCACCCGGTCGATCAGGACGGAGACCTCCGCGGGCAAGGATCCGGACGCTCTGGAGTCCAGGGCAATGCGGTCCAGGTCCTCGGCGGTGGCGGTGCTGTCGACGTCGTGCACTGGCTCGATGCGCAGGAGCTTGAGCAGCACCTCGGCCGCCTTGTCGAAGACCCAGATGAGCCAGCCGAACAGGCCGAGGTAGATCTGCGTGGGCCTGGCCAGAGCGCGGGCCAAGGGCTCGGGGTTGGCGATGGCCAAATTCTTGGGGTACAGCTCGCCGATGATCATCTGCACCAGGGTGGCCACCATCAGTACGCCCAGCGTGGAGATGGCGATGACCACTTCAGAAGGCAGTGCGGTGCCGCCGAGCAACTCGGTCAGGGCCGCACCCACCATCGGCTCTGCCACGTAGCCCACCATGAGGCCTGTGACCGTGATCCCCAGCTGCGCGCCGGAGAGCATGAAGGAGGTGCGGCGAGTGACCTGCAGTGCGCGGGCGGCGGCGCGGTCGCCGGCCTTGGCGGCGGTCTGCAGGCGGACGCGGTCGACAGACATGTACGCGAATTCCTGGGCCACGAAGAAGCCGTTGGCGGCGATGATCGCCAGGATGATGAGGGATCCGAGGATCAGTGTCAGGACTGGATCCATGCCTGAGTCACCTCCCCACGAGGTGCAGGCGACCCCGCCAGCTGCGGGGTGGGGTGGGGGTGACGCTCGGACTGTCACCAGGGCAGGCGGCTGGGCCGTCGCTCATGTATTCAGGGGCTCCAAAAGGGGTCGAATGAATAATGGCGGCACATTACCACCGGTAACCGGTCGCAGGGCAGGGTGGGGTGTGGCCTCGCCGCCGACATCGGGCATCTGCCCGCCAGGATGTCCAGCCGGGTATGAGTACGCGACACGACTCCATCCTGTCGCCCAATACCCTGCCACGTTGGGAGACACGCCCTCGACGCCCCAAGGCGGGGGACGTGGGGGAGGGGCCGGTCATCCCCTGGGGGTCACCGGGCCCTCCCATCGGACTTCGCCGTCCACGACCTCGCCGGTCGGGCTCATTCCGATACGACGGGCCACGGCGACTGACGCCTCATGGTCGGGGTGGATATGGGCGATGACCTGTTTCGCGCCCATGTCCGCGAGTTCAGCCAGCAGGAGAGCAGCTGCTGCTGAGGCGCAGCCCTGGCGTTGCCACGGTGCTCCGATGACCCAGGCGATTTCGGCGGGCTGGCCAGAGACCGGGATAGTGGCTTGAACGTAGCCGAGTGCTTCCCCGGAGGTCTCGAATACCACCACGTGATTGAGCCAGGTCTCGGTCTCATCAGCCGAGTGGCCCCGGCTCTGAAGGGTGTACTGGCGGGTGAGCCCCTCGACGGTCGGCGGTTCACCCCCGGTGTACTGGTAGAGGGCCGGGTCGGCTAGGGCATGTCTGACAATCGTTTGGACCATGCGATCACAGCATTCAGCACCACAGCGGACCGGTAGACGATCGCGTACTTGTCATACCGGGTCGCCAGACCCCGCCACTGCTTCAGGTGCGCGTACTGACGCTCGATGACGTTGCGGCCCTTGTAGGCGTCCGCGTCGAGGCTGACGGGGCGCCCGCCGCGGGCACCGCGCCGTCTGCGGTGGCCCTGCTGGTCGGCCGGTTCGGGGATGACCGCTTTGATCCCACGGGCACGTAGGTGGGTGCGGATCGCCCGGGAGGAGTACGCCTTATCGCCCAGCACGGCCTCGGGGCGGGTCCGGGGCCGCCCTACTGGCCGGGTCACGCGCAGCTGCGCCAGAAGAGGAAGCAGCATCGGGGAGTCCCCTGCCTGGCCGGGGGTGATCAGGCTGACCAGCGGCAGCCCGGTCCCGTCCACGAGCTGATGGATCTTCGTGCTCAGCCCGCCACGGGAGCGCCCGATGCCGTGATCGGCCGGCTCCTCACGCGGATTCTTGTAGTTCGATCCATCCCCCTGTGTGGCGGGTGATGTTCGTCGCGTGCTGGTGGGCGCGGGCGATCGTGGAGTCCACCGAGACCGACCAATCGATCAGGCCTTCGGCGTCAGCGGCGGCGGTCAGCGTGGCCAGCACCGTGTCCCATGTGCCCTCTTCAGCCAAGCGCCGATGCCAGGTCCACACGGTCTGCCAGGGCCCGTAGACCTCGGGCAGATCCCTCCAAGCGATTCCGCACCGGTACCGGTAGATGATCGCCTCCACCATGGTGCGGGCGTCGGCGAACGGCCTGCCGGCGCGGCCGGTCCGGGTCGGGAGCATCGGGGCGATCAACTCCCATTGGGTGTCAGAGAGCATCTGGAACCGGGACATGTCCCCAGGGTCTCAGCTGACTCGTGCATCTATTCTCAGACACGCCCTAGGACCCTGGCCATCTCGGGTGCATCCCCCGGGGAAAGTGGCCGGAGGCGAACCTGTTCCGTCATGAGGGCAAGCAGAGCCCGGCGGGCCGGAGATGTCAACCAGTTCGTCGGCGCCGGTCGAAGTGAAGTACCTGGTCCCTGCCTCGGACAGTCTCGAACTTGTGTCCATGCATATGGCGCGAGCCAGGATGGCCACAAACGACCGATTGAGCCGACCGGATGCCCCCCGAAGGAGCCCCTGCCCGGAGTGCCGGGAGGACCACGAGAGCGGACGATGACCACGACGCCCCCGCGCAGCAGCGCGAGGGCGTTCGCGTTGGGCTCGGTGGCCACCCCGAGCCCCGCCGCTGCGTTGGCCCCGGCACGACCCCAGGCTGCCCTAGGCCCCACCCCGTGGCGGAAGCAGTTGGAGGTGCCCGCCCGGCCCCGAGCGGACACCACCCCCTGTCGAGGACCCTGCGGGACCACGCTGGTACGTCAGCCGGCGTGCGCTGGACAGGTGTCCGCGTGGTCCTGTGGATGGACCGGCGCAGGAGAAGATGCCCCTGGGGCACGTCGCCGGCGCATGTCGGTGAGGCCCGAAGGGAGAGGAGTGCGACACGATGTGGGAGCCACCGGTCGTGGGAGGCAACGACGACGGCTCGGGGTAGTCCGGGTCGCCGCCATGGGGTCGGAAGGGAAGAGATCAGCTCAAGCCGTGGCGGGCGGCGAACGGGTCCCGGGAGCTGTCCGTGTGGGGCTCGTACTCTGCGCGGCGTGTGGCCGCTTCGGCGACGGCCTCGCCATGCAGCTCGGTGATCAGTGCGGCGGTCATGTCCATGCCTGCGGCTACACCAGAGGACGTCCACCGGTTCCTGTCCTGGACCCACCGGGACTGTGCCTTCCAGTCCACGTGCGTGCCGAAGCCGGCGGCCCACGTGAAGGCACGTTTGTTCGAGGTCGCCTGATGACCCTCGAGCAGACCGGCCGCGGCGAGGAGAGCCGAACCGGTGCACACGGAGGCGAGGATCTGCGCTGTGCCGGCCACATGCCGCAACCAAGTGAGGAACTCCTGGTCGTGCACGAGCCGCCGGGTCCCCTGGCCGCCGGGGACCAGCAGGATGCCGGGCTGGGCGAGGTCTGCGTAGGCGAGGTCTGCGACGACCTGGGCGCCGTGGGAGCTGGTGACCGGGCCGGGCTGAGGGCCGACGTATTCCACGCTCACTTGTGGGACCAGCCCGAAGAGCTCGGCGGGGCCGAAGACATCCAGCAGTTCGAAGCCCTCGAAGAGCACGATGCAGACACGACGTGGTGCCGGGGGAGTCGCCGTCATGTCGCCCATCCTCGCACCGGCCGGCAGCACAGGGTGTTGAACGCCGGGTTCGGTGGAGGATGATTCGCTGCGCTATCCCCGGTGCCGAGTCCTCGTTGGGCCAGCCCCGCGCCGTCAAGTCGGGTATACCCCTTTACCCGCCCCGCCCACCCACAAGGCCATCGCGTCAGTCACGGCCCCGGCCCGGGCTGTTGGACAGAAGTGGAGGAGGGTCCATGACGTGGTGGGACAGACCGTCGGGGACCTGCAGGCCAGCCCCGGTGGGAGTCGGCCGACGCCCCGCACGGTGGTGCGCCGGCGCGGGGGACGGAATGGGGCACCTTCATCATGGTGGGTCATGGTCCAATCCGAGGGTCCGAGCACGGCGTTCTGCTCCCCGTCTAGGAGGGGGAGGAGGGCCACGCCGGCGATTCCTCCGCAGGACCGCTCGCCAAATCATGCCGGTTCCCCGTCGGCGACGTAGGCGCGGCCGCGCCGCCCACCAGTGGCCTCCGGGACCTGGACCCGAGGTCAGCACGCGTGGACAGTCCACGAGATGGATGCGTGCGTCGCCCAACAGATCTGTGCGGTGGGCCCGGGCGGAGTTCGGGGCAGTGATCTACCGGGCGGTGTCACAGGTGTGCAAGGAGCGGTGTCGTCGCTGGGGTCAGGAACGAGCGTGTCGTGCCCACCTGTCGGAGCTCGCCCGGGCCGTCCGTTCGGACCGCACGGGCGCGTTCAGCCCGTCCCCCCTCACCCCCCACCGCGTGGGCCGCTGGGAGGTGGATCGGATGGCCGCCCGGAGGACGACCGAGTCTCGTGGATTCGTCCTGGAGCCGCGATGCCTCGCGCTCGTGTCCCGATGGGGGATGGAAGAGCATGCAGGCCGGGGAGGGGGAGGATGCTGGGCGGCCTGGACGTACCACGTGGGCTCACAGGTGCAGCGCGTGGCGAAGACCCCGCCGTCCCGTCCGTCACAATGACCGACTGCGGTCCGGGCTGGAGGGGCCGGGTCGCTAGGGTGGTCCCGTGAAGACCTTCGACGAGCTGTACGCGGAACTGACGCGCAAGGTGCAGGAGCGCCCCGAGGGCTCCGGCACCGTGTCCCAGATCGACGCCGGCGTCCATGCGATCGGCAAGAAGGTCGTCGAGGAGGCGGCCGAGGTCTGGATGGCCGCCGAGTACGAGTCGGATGAGGCCGCCGCCGAGGAGATCTCTCAGCTGCTGTACCACGTGCAGACCATGATGATCGCCCGCGGTATCAGCCTCGAGGACGTCTACCGTCACCTCTGAGGCCGCCGGCCCCATTCCCCGCCCGCCCCACCGCATCCCCGAGGAGACCGACGCGTGCTGCGCATCGCCGTGCCCAACAAGGGCGCCCTGTCCGAGTCCGCCCGCGAGATCCTGACCGAGGCCGGCTACCGGCAACGCCGGGACTCCCGCGAGCTCGTCCTCGTGGACCCCGAGAACCAGGTGGAGTTCTTCTACCTGCGCCCACGGGACATCGCCGTCTACGTCGGCCAGGGCACCCTCGACGTCGGTCTGACCGGCCGCGACCTGTTCTGCGACGCGCAGGTGGGGGACACCGCCGAGGAGATCATGCCGCTCGGCTTCGGCCGCTCCGTGTTCCGTCTCGCCGCCCCCGCCGGCTCCTTCACCTCCGCCGAGCAGCTCGCCGGCAAGCGCATCGCCACGAGCTACGACGGCCTGCTCTCCGACTACCTGGCCCGCACCGGCCTGGACGCCACGGTGGTGCACCTCGACGGCGCCGTGGAGTCCTCCGTCAAGCTCGGCGTGGCGGACGCGATCGCCGACGTCGTGGAGACCGGCAGCACTCTGCGCGCCGCCGGCATGGAGGTCTTCGGCGAGCCCATCCTCGACTCGGAGGCCGTGCTGATCGGCCGCGCGGGGGAGCGCCCCGAGGGCCTCGACGTGCTGCTGCGCCGCCTCAAGGGCGTGCTCGTGGCCCGCCGCTGGGTCATGATCGACTACGACATCCGCCGTGACCTGCTGGAGGCGGCCACCGCGGTCACCCCGGGGTTGGAGTCACCGACGGTCTCCCCGCTGCGGGACGAGACGATGGTCGCCGTGCGCTCCATGGTCCGCAAACCGGACGCCAACCGCGTCATGGACGAGCTGTACGCCCTGGGCGCCCGCGGCATCCTGATCTCCGCGATCCACGCGATCCGCCTCTGACGGCCCGCGCCGTCCCGCCCGAGCCCCCCGAGACGAAGGAGCCGACGTGAGCCTCGCCGTGCGTGTCATCCCCTGCCTGGACGTGGACGCCGGGCGCGTGGTCAAGGGCGTGAACTTCGAGAACCTGCGTGACGCGGGCGACCCGGTCGAGCTCGCTCGCCGCTACAACGCCGCCGGCGCCGACGAGCTCACGTTCCTCGACGTCACCGCCTCCACCTCGGACCGCGCCACGACCTACGAGGTCGTGACCCGCACGGCCGAGGAGGTCTTCATCCCGCTGACCGTGGGCGGCGGCGTGCGCACCGTCGAGGACGTGGACCGGCTGCTGCGCACGGGGGCGGACAAGGTCTCCGTCAACACGGCGGCCGTGGCCCGGCCCGAGGTGATCACGGAGATCACCCGCCGCTTCGGGTCCCAGGTCCTCGTGCTCTCCCTCGACGCCCGGCGCACGGAGGACCCGGGCTGCGCCTCCGGCTACGAGGTCACCACCCACGGCGGCCGCCGGGGCACCGGCATCGACGCCGTCGCCTGGTGCCGGGAGGCCTCCGAGCGCGGGGTGGGGGAGATCCTGCTCAACTCGATCGACGCGGACGGCACCCGCGAGGGCTTCGACCTGGAGATGATCCGGGACGTGCGCGCCGTGACGCGCGTGCCGCTGATCGCCTCCGGCGGCGCCGGCGAGCCCGAGCACTTCCCGCCCGCCGTCGCGGCCGGCGCGGACGCGGTGCTCGCCGCCTCCCTGTTCCACTTCGGCCCGGACGACATGCTCGCCCGCGTCAAGGACGCCCTGCGGCAGGCGGGGCACACCGTCCGCTGACCCCGGACGGAACCGTCCGCGCGGCGGCCGCGTCGTCGCGGGGGCGCCGGCCCGAGGGTGCGGGGGAGCCTACCCCGGCGGCCACGCCCCGCTCCGGCTCCCTAGACTGGACCTCCATGAGCCTCTCCCCGCCCGATGACCTCGTGGCCTCCGTGACCTTCGACGACCGGGGCCTGGTGCCCGCCATCGCCCAGCAGGAGGGCACCGGCGAGGTGCTCATGATGGCGTGGATGAACGAGGAGTCCCTGCGCGCGACGCTCGAGACCGGCTGGGCCACCTACTGGTCCCGCTCGCGCGGCGAGCTGTGGCGCAAGGGGGAGACCTCGGGCCACCTGCAGCGGGTGCGCGCGGTCCACGCGGACTGCGACGGCGACACCCTGCTGCTCACCGTGGACCAGACCGGCCCCGCCTGCCACACGGGCACCCGCACCTGCTTCACCGGCCGCGAGCTCGTCATGCCGCCGGCCGCCGTCGACCCCGAGGAGGCCGCCCGATGACCGCCGCCACCACTCCCTCCCGTGCGGAGTTCCTGCGTCTGGCGGACACCGCCCGCGTGATCCCCGTGGTCCGCACGGTGCTGGCGGACGGCCTCACGCCGCTGGCGATCCACCGGCGCCTGGCCGGCTCCCGCCCCGGCACCTTCCTGATGGAGTCCGCCACCCCGGGCGCGGCGTGGTCCCGGTACAGCTTCATCGGGGCCGGCTCATCCGTCACCCTGACCTCGCGGAACGGCGAGGCGCACTGGCAGGGCACCCCGCCCGAGGGGCTGCCCACGCAGGGCCGCGCCCTGGACGTGCTCGCGGCGTGCCTGCGCCTGCTGCGCACGGACGTGCGCGCCGAGGTCGGAGGCGTCCTGCCGCACCTCGTCTCCGGCATGGCCGGCTTCCTGGGCTGGAACACGGTCCGCGCGTGGGAGCGCCTGCCGCACCCGCCCGAGGACCACCTCGGCCTGCCCGACCTCGCGATGAACCTCGTCACCGACCTGGCCGTGCACGATGCCCTCGACGGCACCGTGACGCTGATCGCCAACGCGGTGAACGGCAACGGCCTGGCCACCGGCGCGGACCGCGCCTACGACGACGCGCTCGCCCGCCTGGACGCCATGGTCGAGCGCCTGGCCGCCCCGGCCGCGGACCCGGTCAGCGACGTCCCGCGCCGCTGGCTCGAGGCGGACGCGGACGAGGTCGCCGCCCAGGCCGAGGACCGGTGGGGTGCCGAAGGCTTCCGCGAGGCCGTCGCGAAGGCCCAGCGGGCGATCCGCGACGGCGACGTGTTCCAGGCCGTCGTCTCCCGCCGCCTCTCGGTCACCACGGACGCCACCGGTCTGGACGTGTACCGCGTCCTGCGCACGGTGAACCCGAGCCCCTACATGTACCTCTTCTCCTTCGAGACCCCGGACGGGGAGCCGTACGAGATCGTGGGCTCCTCGCCCGAGGCGCTCGTCACCGTGCGGGACCGCCGCGTGGTCACCCATCCGATCGCCGGCTCACGGCGGCGCGGGGCCACCGAGGAGGACGACCGCCTCCTCGGCAAGGACCTGCTGGAGGACGAGAAGGAGCGGGCCGAACACCTCATGCTCGTGGACCTCTCCCGCAACGACCTCTCGCGCGTGTGCCGCCCCGGCACCGTCGAGGTCACCCAGTTCATGGAGCTCGAGGCGTTCAGCCACATCCTCCACCTGGTCTCGCATGTGGAGGGCCGCATGCGCGACGACGTCGACGCGCTCGACGTCCTCCGCGCCGCCTTCCCCGCCGGCACGCTGTCCGGCGCCCCGAAGCCCCGCGCCCTGCAGCTGCTGGACGAGTGGGAGCCGACCGAGCGCGGGCCCTACGGCGGCGTCGTCGGCTACTTCGACCTGGCGGGCAACATGGACATGGCGATCAACATCCGCTCGGCCACGCTGCACCGCGGCCAGGCGCACGTGCAGGCCGGCGCCGGCATCGTCGCCGACTCCGATCCCGACGCCGAGACCGCCGAGACCGTCACCAAGGCGACGGCGCCGCTGCGGTCCGTGCTGACCGCGGGCGAGCTGGGGCAGGCGTGATGCGCCGCCGCACCGTGGTCCTCACCGCGCTGGCCGCCGGCGGGCTCGTGCTGCTCACGGCGGGCCGCACCTGGGTGACCGCCACGGGCCTGTCCGGCGGGATCGCCTCCGAGGCGACGACGTCGGGCGGCGCCGCCGCGCCCGTCGCCACCGCCATGGCCCTGGTCGTGATGGCCGGTGCCCTCGCCCTGACCACCGCCCGGCGCCTCGGCGCCGTGATCGTCGGCGTGCTCATGGCGCTGGCCGGGGTCGTGATCGCCTCGACCTCGGTCACCGCCGCCCTGGATCCGGCGACGACGGCGGCCGCCGCGGTCGCCGACGCGACCGGGACCACTGCGCTCGCGCAGGACTACGCCGTGACGGCGTGGCCGTGGGTCGCGGCGGCTGGCGGCGTCCTCGCGGCGCTGTGCGGCGTCGTGGCGGCACTGGCGGGCCGTGGCTGGCGTTCGTCCCGGCGCTACGAGAAGGCGCCTGCGGCCTCCGAGCCCGGCCCGGCCGCCGCCGGGGAGCAGCCCGCGCAGTCCGCCCGCGAGGCGGCCCAGCGCCGGCGCGTGGACCAGATGGACGCGTGGGACGAGCTGTCCCGCGGCAACGACCCCACGTGAGTGCCCGTCTCTCGGACCGCCCCGCACCGCCCGGGTCGTCCCGGGTCACGCGGGCCCGGCCCCGTGCCCGCATGGCACAATGAGGGACAGTCGTCATGTACACCACGCACCAGTGAGGGACAGCCATGAGCCACACCGCGAACACCGCGCACACCGAGCCCACCACCCGTCGCGCCGCCCGCCGCGGCGCCGTCGAGGACGTCGTCGTCACCGAGGACGGCCTGGTGCTCAACGACCCGACCCACCTCGAGCTGCCCGGCCACGGCAACTCGCCCGGCGCGTGGGCCATGGTGGCGCTCGTGCTCGTCGGCTTCGTGGCCGGCTGCGTCGGCCTGCTCGCCGACTGGAGCGTCGTCGTCTGGATCGGCGTGGCCCTGATGGCCGTGGGCGTCGTCGTGGGCATCGTCGCCGGCAAGGCCGGCGCGGGTCGCGGCCAGCACGGTCACTGATCCGCGTGTCCGTCCTCCAGGAGATCATCGACGGCGTCCGCGAGGACCTCGAGCCTCGTCGCCGTGCCGTGCCCGAGGCGCGCCTGGCCGAGCTGGTGGCCGCCACCCCTGCGCCGCGCGACGCCCACGCGGCCCTGCACGGCGGACGCACCGACCCCGCGGGGATCCGGGTGATCTCCGAGGTGAAGCGGGCGAGCCCCTCCAAGGGCGCGCTCGCCGAGATCCCCGAGCCGGCCACCCTGGCCCGCGCGTACGAGCGCGGCGGCGCCAGCGCCGTCTCCGTGCTCACCGAGGCCCGCCGCTTCGGCGGCAGCCTGGCCGACCTGGACGCCGTGCGCGCCGCCGTCGATCTGCCGGTCCTGCGCAAGGACTTCACCGTCACCGAGTACCAGATCCACGAGGCCCGCGCCCACGGGGCCGACCTCGTCCTGCTGATCGTGGCCGCCCTCGACGACGCCGAGCTGGCCGGCTTCCTGCAGCTCACCGAGTCCCTGGGCATGCACGCCCTCGTGGAGGCCCACACGCCCGAGGAGATCGAGCGCGGCGTCGCCGCCGGCGCCCGCATCCTCGGCGTCAACGTGCGCAACCTCAAGACCCTCGACGTCGACCCGGCCCGCTACGCCGCGCTGGCCGACGGGCTGCCCGAGGACGTCGTCCGGGTCGCCGAGTCGGGCGTCGAGTCCGAGGCGCAGATCAAGGCCTACGCCGCCGCGGGCGCCGACGTCGTGCTCGTGGGCGAGGCCCTCGTGCGCCACGGCGCCCCCGAGGAGGCGCTGCGCGCGTTCCGCGCCGCGTCCCTCACCGTCCGCTGACCGAACCAGACCCGAGGAGCGTGGTCACCATGAGCGCCTACCGTCCGAGCACCGAGCCCGCGATCGAGTTCGAGGGGCCCTATCAGGGTCAGGCCGGGCCCTACTTCGGCGACTACGGCGGGCAGTGGATGCCCGAGTCCCTCATGGCCGCGCTGCAGGAGCTCACCCGCACCTACGAGGAGGCACGGCAGGACCCCGCCTTCGAGGCCGAGCTGCGGACCCTGTTCCGGGACTACGTGAACCGGCCCTCCCTGTTGAGCGAGGTGCCGCGGTTCGCCGCGGACACCCCCGGCGTGCGTATCTTCCTCAAGCGCGAGGACCTCAACCACACCGGCTCGCACAAGATCAACAACGTGATCGGCCAGGCGCTGCTCGCCCGCCGCATGGGCAAGACGCGCCTGATCGCGGAGACCGGCGCCGGCCAGCACGGCGTGGCCACGGCGACGGCGGCCGCGCTGTTCGGCATGGAGTGCACCGTGTACATGGGGGAGGAGGACACCCGTCGCCAGGCCCTGAACGTGGCGCGCATGCAGATGCTCGGCGCCGAGGTGGTGCCCGTGGCGATCGGCGCCCGCACCCTGAAGGACGCGATCAACGAGGCCCTGCGGGACTGGGTCGCCTCCGTGGACACCACGCACTACCTGATGGGCACGGTCACGGGCCCGCACCCGTTCCCCGCCATGGTGCGCTACTTCCACTCCGTGATCGGCGAGGAGGCCCGCGAACAGATCCTGGCGCAGGCCGGCCGCCTGCCGGACGCCGTCGCGGCGTGCGTGGGTGGCGGGTCCAACGCGATGGGCCTGTTCCACGGCTTCCTCGACGACCCTGAGGTGGAGCTCTACGGCTTCGAGGCCGGGGGCGAGGGCCTCGAGACCGGCCGCCACGCCGCGTCCATCACGCTCGGACGCACCGGCGTGCTGCACGGCGCCCGCACGTACCTGATGCAGGACGAGGACGGGCAGACGATCGACTCCCACTCGATCTCCGCCGGCCTGGACTACCCGGCCGTCGGCCCGGAGCACGCCTTCCTGCACGACACGGGCCGCGCCGTCTACGAGCCGGTCTCGGACACCGAGTGCATGGACGCCTTCCTCCGGCTCACGCGCACCGAGGGCATCACGCCCGCCATCGAGTCGGCCCACGCCCTGGCCGGCGCGCTGCGCCTGGCCCGCCGCTGGGCGGACGAGGGCCTCGTGGGGCCGGACGCCCCGGAGGGGGAGGAGCGGATCATCATCGTGAACCTCTCCGGCCGCGGGGACAAGGACGTCGCCACCGCGGCGGCCTGGTTCGGCCTCGGCACGGCCGCGGAGGAGAAGGACCCGCTCGAGGAGATGACCCCCGGAGAGGAGCAGTGACCGGCATGACCGTGCACTCCAAGACCGCCGCGGCCCTGGACGCCGCGAAGGCGGCCGGCCGCACCGGCCTCGTCGCCTTCCTGCCGGCCGGCTACCCGTCCGTGGACGAGTGCGTCGAGGCCGTCGTCGCCGCCGCGGAGAACGGCGCCGACGTCATCGAGCTGGGCCTGCCCTACACGGACCCCGTGATGGACGGCCCCGTGATCCAGGACGCGACCCAGGCGGCGCTGCAGGCCGGTTTCCGCGTGGCCGACGTCTTCGACATCATCCGACGGGTGACCCAGCGCACCGACGCCGCGGTGCTGGTGATGACCTATTGGAACCTCGTGGACCGCATGGGCGTCGACGAGTTCGCGCGCCGCCTCGCGGAGGCCGGGGGCGCCGGTCTCGTCACCCCCGACCTCGTGCCCGAGGAGGCCGGCGCCTGGATGGAGGCCTCGGACCGTCACGGCCTGGACCGCGTGTTCCTCACCGCGCCCTCGTCCACGGACGAGCGGGTGCGCCTCACCGTCGACTCCTCCCGCGGCTTCGTGTACGCCGTGTCGGTCATGGGCGTCACCGGCACCCGCGACGCGGTGTCCACCGTCGCCGAGACCGTGGTCCGCCGGGCCCAGGATGCCGGGGCGGAGCACGTGTGCGTCGGCCTCGGCGTCTCCCAGGCGGCGCACGTCCGCGAGATCGGCGCCTACGCCGACGGCGCGATCGTCGGCACGGCCCTGGTGCGCGCGCTGACGGACGGCGGCCCGCAGACCGTGGGCACGCTGACCCGCGAGCTCGCCGCCGGCACGGTCCGAGAGGGCTGAGGGTGACCGCCGCCCTGGCACCGCTCGCCGCGTTCCCCGCCCCCGGGTGGGACGGGTTCCAGCTGGGCCCGGTGAAGATCCACGCGTACGCGCTGTGCATCATCCTGGGCATCGTCCTGGCCCTGTGGCTCGCCGAGCGCCGGTGGCGCGCCCGCGGCGGCCCCGAGGACCGCGTGCTCGACATCGCCCTGTGGGCCATCCCGTTCGGCTTCGTGGGCGGGCGGCTCTACCACGTGTTCTCCTCACCGGACCGGTACTTCGGGCCCGGCTTCGACGGCACGGGCGACCCGATCCAGATCCTGTACGTGTGGAACGGCGGACTGGGCATCTGGGGCGCCATCGCACTCGGGGCGGTGGGCGCGTGGATCGCCTGCCGGCGCTACGGGGTGCGGCTGAGCGCGTTCGCCGACGTCGTCGCCCCGGGCATCCTGCTGGCCCAGGCCGTGGGCCGGTGGGGCAACTGGTTCAACCAGGAGCTCTTCGGCGGCCCGACGACGGCCCCGTGGGGTCTGCGCGTGGACGCCGGCCACCCGAACTTCCCGGACGGCGTCGCCCCGGACACCCTGTTCCACCCCACGTTCCTCTACGAGTCCCTGTGGTGCCTGCTCGGCGTGGCCGTGCTGCTCCTGGCGGACCGCCGGTGGCGGCTGCGCCGCGGGGCGATGGTCTGGGCCTACGTGGCCTGGTACACCGCCGGGCGCGTGTGGATCGAGACGCTGCGCATCGACGACGCGGAGCTGGTCACCCTGTTCGGCCTCACCCAGCGCCTGAACGTGTGGACCTCGATCGTGATGCTCCTGCTGGCGCTCGTGATGCTCGCCGTCATCCTGGTCAAGCACGGCCCGGCCGCCGCCGGCCCGCGCTCGGACGACTCCGTGTGGCTGCCCGGCCGCGGCCCCGCCCTCGAGGCCGGCGCGGGCGCGCCCGTCGACGCGGCGGTCGCGGGGCAGGGCCCCGACGACGGCGCCGGATCCACGGCCGCGGGGGTCCGCGAGGACCGCTGAGCGTCCAGCATTCGGACATCCGCGTCTGAGAATGTGGCGCAGGTCGCCTTCCTCGCTACTCTCGTGCGCAACGCGACCCGCCGGGCGATCCCCGAGGCAGGGTCCGCTCACCATCGCAGGGGCCAGCGTCGTCCCCTCCTCACCCCGGCCCTCCGGCCGGCCACAGGAGAAGGACGCGCCATGCAGCACCCATCGAAGACCCCGCACGCCGACCCGTTCCGCGCGTTCGCCGCCCAGCCGGAGGCGGCGGGTCTCTACGACCCGGAGCAGGAGAAGGACGCGTGCGGCCTCGCCGCCGTGGCCACCCTGCGCGGCCCGGCCACCCACAAGATCGTCCAGGACGCGCTGACCGCCCTGCGGGCGCTCGAGCACCGCGGCGCCGTGGGAGCGGACGAGGGCACCGGCGACGGCGCGGGCATCATCACCCAGGTCCCCGACGCCCTGCTGCGCGCCACCGTCTCCTTCGAGCTGCCCGCGGCGGGGGAGTACGCCGTCGGCACCGCCTTCCTGCCCCAGGACGAGGCCGCCCGCGCCGCCGCGCAGGAGGCGATCGCCGAGGCCGCCGTCGTCGAGGGCCTCGACCTGCTCGGCTGGCGTCCCGTCCCCACCGACGAGTCCGTGCTCGGCCCGGGCTCGCGCGCTGTCATGCCGGTCTTCGAGCAGCTCTTCCTGGCCGTCCCCGCCGGCGAGGACGTCGAGGCCCCCGGCCATTCGCTGGACGCCCGGGCCTGGCGCCTGCGCCGCCGCGCCCAGCGCAGCGGCGTCTACTTCCCCTCCCTGTCCTCGCGCACCCTCGTCTACAAGGGCATGCTCTCGACGGCGCAGGTCGAGCCGTTCTACCCGGACCTCTCGGACGAGCGGTACGTGACCCGCCTGGCCGTGGTCCACTCCCGCTTCTCCACGAACACGTTCCCCTCGTGGCCGCTGGCCCAGCCCTTCCGCACGATCGCGCACAACGGCGAGATCAACACCGTCAAGGGCAACCGCAACTGGATGCGGGCCCGCCAGGGCGAGCTGCGCCACCCGCTGCTCGGCGAGGTGCCCGAGGAGATGTTCCCCATCGTGAGCGCCTCCGGCTCGGACTCGGCCTCGTTCGACGAGGTGGCCGAGCTGATCCACCTGGCCGGCCGCCCGCTCTCGCACGCGATCATGATGATGGTCCCGGAGGCGTGGGAGAACCACACCACCATGGACGAGGACCGGCGCGCGTTCTACCAGTACCACTCGATGCTCATGGAGCCGTGGGACGGCCCCGCCGCGATCGCCTTCACCGACGGCGTGCAGCTCGGCTCGGTGCTGGACCGCAACGGCCTGCGCCCCGCCCGCTACTGGGAGACCCGGGACGGGCTCGTGGTGCTCGCGTCCGAGGTCGGCGTCCTGGACATCGACCCGGCCACCGTGGTCCGTAAGGGCCGGGTCAAGCCCGGGCGGATGTTCCTGCTGGACACCGAGCAGGGCCGCATCATCGAGGACGAGGAGGTCAAGGCCGAGATCGCCGCCTCCGCCCCGTGGAAGGACTGGGTGGCCGACTCGCTGCGGCGGATCGAGGACCTGCCCGAGCGCGAGCCCGTCCGCTACCACGGCGACTCCGTCCGCCTGCGCCAGCGCCTGTTCGGCTACACGGACGAGGAGGTGCGCACGATCATCGAGCCCATGGCGCGGCACGGCGCCGAGCCCCTCGGGGCGATGGGCACGGACACCCCGATCGCGGCGCTCTCCCCGCGCCCGCGCCTGCTCTTCGACTACTTCACGCAGAACTTCGCGCAGGTGACCAACCCGCCGCTGGACTCCATCCGCGAGGAGCAGGTCACCTCGATGCGCACGTGCATCGGACCCCAGGCGAGCCTGCTCGCCGCGGGCAAGGTGACGACGGACGCCGTCGAGATCCCCTTCCCGGTGCTGGACAACGAGCAGCTCGCCCGCATCGCCGCGGTGCGCGCCGAGGACGGCACGCGCCGCGCCCTCAAGGTCAAGGGGCTCTACCTCGTGGCCGGCGGCGCCGAGGAGATGCGCTCCCGCCTCAAGGAGATCTGCGAGCAGGTCTCCGCGGCCGTCCAGCGCGGCGTGCAGTACGTGGTCCTCTCGGACCGGGACGCCAACGCGCAGTGGGCGCCCATCCCGTCCCTGCTGCTCACCTCGGCCGTGCACCACCACCTGCTGGCGAGCGCCTCGCGCACCCGCACCTCCCTGCTCGTGGAGGCCGGCGACGTGCGCGAGGTCCACCACGTGGCCGTGCTGATCGGCTACGGCGCCTCCGCCGTCAACCCGTACCTGTCCATGGAGACGGCCGAGGAGCTCGTGCGCACCGGCACGCTCACCGGCGTCACCGAGCAGGAGGCCACCCGGAACCTCATCCACGGGCTCGGTAAGGGCGTGCAGAAGATCATGTCCAAGATGGGCATCTCCACGGTGGCCTCGTACTGCGGCGCCCAGACGTTCGAGGCGCTCGGCCTCTCCCGGTCCTTCGTGGACCGCTATTTCACGGGCACCCGCTCGCCGATGGACGGGGTGGGGCTGGACGTGATCGCGGCCGAGTCCGCGGCCCGCCACGCCACGGCGTTCCCCGTGGACGGCTCCTCCGCCTCCACCGTGGGCCCGCGCGGCACCGCGGGCTTGCCCGTGGGCGGCGAGTACAAGTGGCGCCGGGAGGGGCCGCCGCACCTGTTCAACCCCGAGACCGTGTTCCGCCTGCAGCACGCCACCCGCGAGCGGCGCTACGACATCTTCAAGGACTACACGCGGCGCGTGGACGAGCAGTCCGCGGACCTGATGACCCTGCGCGGCCTGCTCGGGCTCGCCACGGAGGGGCGCGAGCGCGTGCCGGTCTCCGAGGTCGAGTCCGTCGAGTCGATCGTGAAGCGGTTCTCCACCGGCGCCATGTCCTACGGCTCGATCTCCCAGGAGGCCCACGAGACGCTCGCGGTGGCCATGAACCGCCTCGGCGCCCGCTCGAACTCGGGCGAGGGCGGCGAGGACCCCGAGCGCCTGCTCGACCCGGAGCGCAACTCGCGCGTCAAGCAGATCGCCTCGGGCCGGTTCGGCGTCACGAGCCTGTACCTGTCCACCGCCACGGACCTGCAGATCAAGATGGCCCAGGGCGCCAAGCCCGGCGAGGGCGGCCAGCTCATGGGCGCCAAGGTGTACCCGTGGGTGGCGCGCACGCGGCACTCGACGCCGGGCGTCTCCCTCGTCTCCCCGCCGCCGCACCACGACATCTACTCGATCGAGGACCTCGCCCAGCTGATCCACGACCTCAAGCGCGCCAACCCGCAGGCCCGCGTGCACGTCAAGCTGGTCTCCGAGACCGGCGTGGGCACGGTGGCGGCCGGCGTGACCAAGGCGAAGGCCGATGTCGTGCTCATCTCGGGGCACGACGGCGGCACCGGGGCCTCCCCGCTGAACTCGCTCAAGCACGCCGGCACCCCGTGGGAGCTGGGGCTGAGCGAGGTCCAGCAGACGCTGCGGCTCAACGGGCTGCGCGACCGCGTGACCGTGCAGGTGGACGGCCAGCTCAAGACCGGCCGGGACGTGGTGATCGCGGCCCTGCTCGGCGCCGAGGAGTTCGGCTTCGCGACGGCGCCGCTCGTGGTCTCGGGCTGCATCATGATGCGCGTGTGTCACCTGGACACCTGCCCCGTGGGCGTGGCCACGCAGAACCCCGAGCTGCGCGCCCGCTTCACCGGCCGGCCGGAGTTCGTGGTGACGTTCTTCGAGTACATCGCCCAGGAGGTGCGCGAGCTGCTCGCCGAGCTCGGCCTGCGCTCCCTGGACGAGGCGATCGGCCGCCAGGACCTGCTGCACAAGGACGCGGCGATCGGGCACTTCAAGACCGAGGGCCTGGACCTGTCCGGCGTGCTCTCGGACGTCGGGGTGCCCGAGGAGGCCCCGCGCCGCCGGCTCACGGAGCAGGACCACCGGCTCCAGGACCAGGCGGACCAGCGCTGGCTGGACCAGGTGGCGGACGCCGTGCTCACCGAGACGCCCGTGACCGTCACGGACCGCCTCGTGAACACCGACCGCTCCGTGGGCACCCTGCTGGGCCACCGCGTCACCGCGGCCCGGCTCGACGACGAGCTGCCCCGGGACACCATCCGCATCGAGCTGACCGGCGAGGCCGGGCAGTCCCTCGGCGCCTTCCTGCCGGCCGGCGTGAGCATCACCCTGTCCGGGGACGCCAACGACTACGTGGGCAAGGGCCTCTCCGGCGGCACGGTGGCCCTGCGACCCGCCCCCGAGGCCCCCTTCGCGGCCGAGGAGAACATGATCGCCGGCAACGTGGTGGGCTACGGCGCCACCTCGGGGCGGCTGTTCCTCAACGGCTGCGTGGGGGAGCGGTTCCTGGTCCGCAACTCGGGGGCGGTCGCCGTCGTCGAGGGCATCGGCGACCACGGCCTCGAGTACATGACGGGCGGCACCGCCCTCGTGCTGGGGAACACCGGCCGCAACCTCGCGGCCGGCATGTCCGGCGGCGTCGGGTTCTTCCTGGACCTGGACCCCGCCCAGCTCAACCCGCTCGCCGTCAAGGAGGACGAGCTGCTGCTCGGCCGCCCCGAGGGCGCGGACCGCGCGCTCATCCGCGAGCTGCTCGAGGAGCACCGGGCCGCCACCGGCTCGGACCTGGCCGCCCGCCTGCTCACCGAGCTGGACGGCCCCGCCGAGGCCGCCGAGGCGCTCTGGGAGCGCTTCACCACCGTCCGGCCGCGCCGCTACGCGGCCGTGCAGGAGATCCGAACTGAGAGCCGGGACGCCGGCACCGACCCCGACGGCGACGCCGCCTGGGCCCGAATCCTGGAGGTGACCCGTGGCTGACCCGCGCGGATTCCTGAAGCATCGCGAGCGCGTCGCGCGCCCCTCGCGCCCCGTCCCCGTCCGCATCATGGACTTCAAGGACGTCCACGTGCGCCAGGACGAGGCGATCGTGCGCACGGAGGCCTCCCGCTGCATGGACTGCGGCGTGCCCTTCTGCCACGCCGGCTGCCCCCTGGGCAACCTCATCCCCGAGTTCAACGACCTCGTGTACCGGGACGACTGGGACGAGGCCGGCGCCCGCCTCGAGGCCACGAACAACTTCCCCGAGTTCACCGGCCGGATCTGCCCCGCCCCGTGCGAGGCCTCGTGCGTGCTCGGCATCAACCAGCCGGCCGTGTCCATCAAGCAGGTGGAGCTGTCGATCGCGGACCACCTCTTCGACGCGCCCTCCCTCACCCCGCACCCGCCGCAGCGGCAGAACGGGCTGACCGTCGCCGTCGTCGGCTCGGGCCCGGCGGGCCTGGCCGCCGCCCAGCAGCTGACCCGCTCCGGCTACACCGTGGTGGTCTACGAGAAGGACGAGGCGCTCGGCGGGCTGCTGCGGTTCGGCATCCCGGACTTCAAGCTGGAGAAGCATCTGATCGACCGCCGCATCGCCCAGATGACCGAGGAGGGCACCCGGTTCCGCACCGGCGTGCGGATCGGCACGGACATGAGCTGGGAGGCGCTGCAGCGCCGCTACGACGCCGTGGTGCTGGCCACCGGCGCCCCCGTCGGCCGGGAGCTGCCCCTGCCGGGCCGCGGCCTGGACGGCATCCACCTGGCCATGGACTACCTCGTGCCCGTCAACCGGCGGGTCGCCGGCGGCGAGCCCGAGCCGATCAGCGCCCAGGGCCGGCACGTCGTGATCCTCGGCGGCGGCGACACGGGCGCGGACTGCATCGGCACCGCCCACCGCCAGGGGGCCGCCTCGGTCACCACGCTGGCGATCGGCAGGCGGCCGCCGGAGCAGCGCCCCGAGCATCAGCCCTGGCCCACCGTGCCCACCCTGTTCGAGGTCGCCTCCGCGCACGCCGAGGGCGGCGAGCGCACCTACCTCGCCTCCACCGTCGAGTTCCTCGGCGACGCGGACGGCCGGGTGCGCGCCCTGAAGGTGGCCGAGACCGAGATCCGGGCCGACGGCACCCGCGGCCCGCGCGCCGGCACCGAGCACGAGATCCCGGCCGACCTCGTGCTGCTGGCCCTCGGCTTCACGGGCGCGGACCTGGACGAGCTCGTGGACCGCTCCGCCGTGTCCCTCGAGCGCGGCCTCGTGGTCCGCGACGAGACGTACGCCACGCAGGCCCCGGGCGTGTTCGCGTGCGGCGACGTCTCGCGCGGCGCCTCGCTCGTGGTGTGGGCGATCGCCGAGGGCCGCGCCGTCGCGGCCGAGGTGGACCGGTTCCTCTCGGGGGACACCATGCTCCCGGCGCCGGTCCGGCCCTCCGACCACGGCTTCGTCCTGAGGTGAACGGCGGGGCTAGCCCCTCGGACAGGGAGCGCGCCCGCGCCTAGAGTGGACCCATGCGACACGCCAAGATCATCGCCACCTTCGGGCCCGCCACCGACTCCGACGAGACCACCCGCTCGATCATCCGGGCGGGGGCGGACGTGGTCCGCCTCAACATGAGCCACGGGGACCACGAGGTGCACGCGGCCTCCTTCGAGCGGGTGCGCCGCCTCAGCGTGGAGGAGGGCCGCCCCGTCGCGATCTTCGCCGACCTCCAGGGTCCCAAGATCCGCCTCGGCCGCTTCACCGACGGCCCGCATCTGCTCGAGAGGGGCGATCGGATCACCATCACCACCCGGGACGTGCCCGGGACCCGGGAGCTGGTGGGCACCACCCACAAGGGGCTGCCCGGGGACGTCGCCCCCGGTGACGTGCTGCTGGTGGACGACGGCAAGGTGCGCCTGCGCGCTGTCGAGGTCACGGACACGGACGTGCTGGCCGAGGTCGAGGTGCCGGGCATGGTCTCGAACAACAAGGGGATCAACCTGCCCGGCGTGGCGGTGAACGTGCCGGCCCTGTCCGAGAAGGACGAGCGGGACCTGCGCTGGGCGCTGCGCACCGGCGTGGACATGGTGGCGCTGTCCTTCGTGCGGGACGCCGCGGACGTGGACCGGGTGCACGAGATCATGGACGAGGAGGAGCGCCGGGTCCCGGTCATCGCGAAGATCGAGAAGCCCCAGGCGGTGGAGAACCTCGAGGCCATCGTGGACGCGTTCGACGCCGTCATGGTGGCCCGCGGCGACCTCGGCGTGGAGCTGCCGCTCGAGGACGTGCCCGTGGTGCAGAAGCGCGCGGTGGACCTCGCCCGCCGCTGGGCGAAGCCGGTCATCGTGGCCACGCAGGTGCTCGAGTCGATGATCGACAGCCCGCGCCCGACGCGCGCCGAGGCCTCGGACTGCGCCAACGCCGTGCTCGACGGCGCGGACGCCGTCATGCTCTCGGGCGAGACCTCGGTGGGCGCATATCCGGTCGAGACGGTCCAGACGATGGCCCGGATCATCGAGTCCACCGAGACCCACGGCCTGGAGCTCATCCACCCGCTCGGCTCGCGTCCCCGCACGCGCGGCGGCGCGATCACCCGGGCCGCCGTCGAGGTCGCGAACCAGCTCGAGATCCCGTTCCTCGCCACGTTCACCGAGTCCGGCGACTCGGCCCGTCGGCTCAGCCGCCTGCGGCCGCGTCAGCCGATCTACGCGTTCACCCACCACGAGCACACGCACAACATCCTGTGCCTGACCTGGGGCGTCTACCCGAAGATGGTCCCGTTCCAGGACTCCACGGACAAGATGACCCTCCAGGTGGAGCAGTCGCTCACATCGGAGGGCATCGCCCAGCACGGCGACCTCGTGGTCATCGCCGCCGGGTCCCCTCCCGGGGCCGTGGGCTCCACGAACACGCTGCGCGTGCACCGCGTGGGCGACGACGCCGCGGGCGGCTCGTCCGCCGCCTCGCCGCAGACGCGCGAGCCGGTCGGCTTCTGGCCGGCCCGCTCCCCGCTCTGACGAGCGCGCGGGCGCCGCTCAGCCGACCTGGTCGATGACGGCCTGCGCGACCTCCCGCATGGTCAGGCGCCGGTCCATGGAGGTCTTCTGGATCCAGCGGAAGGACTCGGCCTCGGTCAGGCGCATCCGCTCCTGGAGCAGCGCCTTGGCCCGGTCCACGATCTTGCGGGTCTCCAGGCGGTCGCCCAGGTCCCGCACCTCGGCCTCGAGGCTGCGCAGCTCGTCGAAGCGGGCCACGGCCAGTTCGATGGCGGGGACCAGGTCGGCCTCGGTGAAGGGCTTGACCACGTAGGCCATGGCCCCGGCGGTCCGGGCGCGCTCCACCAGCTCGCGCTGGCTGAAGGCGGTCAGCATGACCACGGGGGCGAGCCGTTCCCCGGCGATCTCGCCCGCAGCCGCGATGCCGTCCATCACGGGCATCTTCACGTCCATCACCACGATGTCCGGGCGGTGCTCGCGCACGGCCTCGACGGCGGCGCGGCCGTCGCCGGCCTCGGCGACCACCCGGTAGCCCGCCCCGGTGAGCACCTCCACCAGGTCGAGGCGGATGAGGGTCTCGTCCTCGGCGACGACGGCCCGCAGGCCGGTCTCCTCGGGAGGCGTCAGCGTGGACACGGCAGCTCCTTCGCGCGGGCCGGGACGGCGTCGGTGCGGCGCCGCTGGTGGTCCACCAGGCTACCGTGCGCGATGAGTGCGGCGCGGGCGCGGCGGCGGTGACCCCCCGCCGGAAGGCCGGGGACGCCGGGTCGGGGCGCTGATAGGGTGATCGAGTCCCGCCTCCGGGCGGCACTGCCCGAATGGTGGAATCGGTAGACACGCCGCACTCAAAATGCGGTGCCGAGAGGCGTGTGGGTTCGAGTCCCACTTCGGGCACCGTCGGCGCGCGGCCACCCGCCGTGGGCGCCGTGTCCGTGACCGATCGACCCGAGCTGAGTGGTGTCCTGTGCTCCTGACCAGTCTCCTGCTGACCCTCCTCTCGGTGGTGGCGGCCGTTCCGGCCTCCCGCGTGCTGGGCAGGGATGCGGGCTGGGTCCTGGCCGCACCCCTGCTCGCCGCGGCCGGCGTGCTGATCGCGGCGTGGACGGGCGACGTCCGGACGGAGCACCATCCGTGGATCCCCGCGGTCGGGGTGGACCTCGACCTCCGGCTGAACGGCCTGGCCCTGGTGTTCGCCATGATCGTCCTCGTCATCGGCGCCGCGATCCTCGCCTACTCCAGCCGGTACCTCAGTCGGGACCGCACGGAGAGCCGACCCGGCTCCTTCTACCTGCTGATGACCGCGTTCGCGGCGTCGATGCTGCTGCTGGTGCTCGCCGACAACATCGTGGTCCTCTTCGTCGCGTGGGAGTTCACCTCCTTCACCTCCTTCTTCCTCATCGGGCGCTCGGGGGACCATGCCCGCGACCCCGCGATCCGGACCCTGCTCGTGACCGTGGGCGGCGGCCTCGCGCTGCTGGCCGCCGTCGCCCTCATGGCCGTGCGGACCGGCACTGCCTCGCTGTCCGGGGTGTTGGCCTCGGACGTGTGGTCCGAGGCGGGCTTCACCACCACGGTCGCCGTCCTGCTGGCGGTGGCCGCGTTCACCAAGTCCGCCCAGTTCCCGTTCCAGGCGTGGCTGCCGGACTCCATGGTGGCCATCTCCCCGGTCTCCGCCTACCTGCACGCCGCGGCGATGGTCAAGGCCGGCATCTTCCTGCTGCTGGTGTTCAGCCCGGTCCTGGCCGGGAACCCGGTGTGGTCCGCGCTGTTGATCGGCTCGGGCCTCATCACGGCCCTGCTGGGCGCCGTCTCCGCGATCCGTCGCCACGACCTCAAGGGTCTGCTGGCCTACTCCACGATGAGCCAGTTGGGCCTGCTGGTGACCGCCATCGGCATCGGCACCCCCGTCGCGCTTACCGCGGCGATCGTGCACACCGTGGCGCACGCGCTGTTCAAGTCGGCGCTGTTCATGCTGATCGGCGTGGTCGACCACGAGGCCGGCACCCGCGACCTGCGAGAGCTCGCGGCCCGCCACGTGCGCATGCCGGTCACCGGCACGGCGATCGCCGTCGCCGCCCTGTCGATGGCGGGCATCCCGCCGCTGTTCGGCTTCATCTCCAAGGAGGGCCTGGTCGAGGCCGCTCTCGGGACCCCCGGTCCCGCATGGCTCCCCGTCCTCGTCACCGCCGGCATCGCCCTGACCTCCGTGTTCACCGTGGCCTACTCCGGCCGTCTCGTGCTCGGCGCCCTGGGCCTCTGGGGTCCAAGCCCGGACGGGGCCGCCCATTCGTGGCCGACCGGCCGGGAGGACGAGGTCCACGAGGCTCCTGCCACCTTCTGGGGCGTGCCCGTGCTGGCCGCGGCCGCGGGCGTGGCCCTGGGCCTGCTGCCCGGTGTGCTGGACACCCCCGTCTCCTACGCGGCCGAGGCCGCCTCCGGCGCGGAGGTGCACGCGCACCTGGCGCTGTGGCACGGCGTGAACACGGCCCTGCTCGTCTCCGCCGCCATCATCGTGCTCGGTCTGCTGCTGGTGGCCTTGCGCCGCCCGGTGGAGCGCGTGGCCTCCCACGCCGCCCTGCCGTTCTCCGCCCTGGATGCGGTGGACGAGGTTCGGCACCGGCTGATCGGCGTCGGCGCGGTCGTCTCGCGCGCCTCCGGCACCCTGGCTCCCCGCCCCCACCTCCTCATCCCCGCCCTGGTCCTGGGGCTCCTCGCCGTGGCCGGTGTCGCCACGATCGAGGATTTGCCCGCCGTCGTCGGCCAGCCCTCGCGCTGGCACGACTGGGTGCTGGTCGTCCTGGTGGGTGCCGGCGTGATCGCCACCATCCGCGCCAAGACGCGCATCGCCGCCATGGTGGTGGTCGGCGTCGTAGGGTTCGGCATGACCCTGTGGTTCCTCACCCTCGGCGCCGTGGACGTGGCCCTGACCCAGCTGATGGTCGAGGTGCTCACGGTGTGCGTCATGGTGCTGCTGCTGCGCCGCCTGCCCGCCCGCTTCAGCGACGAGCCGACCCCGCGCAGGATGCAGGCGGTCCTCGCCGCCTCCGTCGCCGGCGTCGCCGCGACCCTGGGCGTGCTCGCGTTCACCGGCCGCTCCAGCATGTCGGAGATCGCCCACTTCTACCTGACCCAGAGCTATGCCCAGGCTGGGGGGACCAACGTGGTGAACGTGATCCTCGTGGACTTCCGCGCCGTGGACACGTGGGGCGAGATGACCGTGCTCGGGGCGACGGCGCTGACCATCGCGGCCCTGTTGCTCAACCGTCGGCCGACGCCTCCACAGCCCTCCGCCGTGGACATGCGCTCCCCACTCGCCCACGTGCGCGAGAACCTCGTCCACATCCGGGTGTTCGGCCGTGTCTTCGGCGTGCTGATCATCCTGCTGTCCGCGTTCCTGCTGCTGCGCGGGCACTACGAGCCCGGCGGCGGCTTCATCGCCGCACTGGTCGCCGGTGCCGGCTACGCCCTGCTCTACCTGGCCGCCGACTCGGACACGGCCCCGGAGTTGCGGTGGCCGTACCTGGCCTTCATCGGCTCGGGCATCGCCGTCGGCACCGCGACGGGGATCGTCGGTTACCTCACCGGCAAGGGCTTCCTCGGAGCCGCGGGAGTGAAGGTCCTGGACTACGGGCTCTCCACCACGCTCGCGTTCGACATGGGCGTGTACCTGGCCGTGATCGGCCTGATCGTGGCCGCGTTCTCCCTGCTCGGCCCCGAGCGGCCGGGTGAGGACCCGCTCCGCGCCTCGAGCCGTGACCCCGGCGTCGCGCCGGCGGCCCCGTCCTCCGATCCCTCGGCCCCGACCACCACGACTGCACGAGAGGAGGTCACCCGATGACCGTCGCCCTTACCGTGGGACTTCTGACCTTCGGCGCGTTCTACCTGTTCTCCAAGCGCGAGCTGCTGCGCGTGATCCTCGGCATGGTCCTGCTGGGCCACGCCGCCAACCTGGCCATCATCGCCGCGGGCGGCACCGACCGCCGCGGGCTGCCCTTCGCGGGGACCTCAGACGTCGAGGTGCAGGCCGATGCCCTGCCGCAGGCCTTCGTCCTGACCGCTATCGTGATCGCCTTCGCGATCACCGTGCTGCTGCTCGCGCTGGCCGTCACCGGGCGCGCGGACGACGCGGTGGCCTCGCCGGGGGAGACCCGCGACTCCCTGGAGCAGGCCGCCGCCGACGCACGCTTCCCGCGCGAGGAGCGGCACGCCGCGGCCGGCCGGATCGCGCAGCACTACGCCGGCCAGGGCCCGGAGGTGCGTCGATGAGCGCCGTCCCGCTGGGCCAGCTGCTGCCCCTCTTCGCCGCCGTCCCGCTGCTGTCCGCCGGTCTGCTCGTGCTGGCGGGGGAGCGTCCCCGCCTCCACCGGGCAGTCCTGTTCGCGGTGCTCGGACTCGTCACCACCGGCGGGCTGGCCCTGGGCGTCCACGCCCTCGACGGGTCCGTGCTCGCCACCTCGCTGGGCGGCTGGCCCGGGGGCATCGGGATCGGCTTCGCAGCGGACATGCTGTCCGCCCTGATGCTCGTGCTCACGAGCGCCCTCACGATCGTGGGCGCGGCGTTCGCCTACGGCTCCCGCGTCGCTAACTCCCAGTTCTTCGCCCCGCTGCTCCTGATCCTCATCGGCGGAGTCAACGGCGCCCTGCTGACGGCGGACCTGTTCAACCTGTTCGTGTTCATCGAGGTCATGTTGGTGCCCAGCTACGGCCTCTACGTCCTCTCCGCCAACCGCCGTGAGCCCCTGCGCCGAGTGGACGGGGCGCGGCTGTACGTCACCCTCAACCTGCTAACCTCCACGATCCTCCTGGTCGGCGTCGGCTTCGTCTACGGGCTGACCGGCTCGGTGAACCTCGCGATGCTCGCCGGGTCCGCCGCGGCGGACCCACGCATCGCGATCGCCGCGGGCATGGTGCTGTTCGCACTGTCCATCAAGGCCTCGGTGGCCCCGCTGCACGGCTGGCTGGCCTGGGCGTACTCCTCGACCTCCCCGGCGGTGACGGCCCTCTTCGCCGCCCTGCACACCAAGGTCGCCGTGTACGGGCTCTACCGGATCTACTCCGTCATGTACGACGGCGATGCGCGTCTGCTGCCGCTCATCCTGGTCCTGTCCCTCGCCACCCTCGTGGTGGGTGCGCTCGCCTCGGTCGGTGAGCACGGTGTGCGCGCCGTGTTGTCGTGGCAGATGGTGAGCGGCATCGGCGGCATCCTCGTCGGACTCGGGCTCTCCACGCGCCTGGGTCTCGCGGCGGGCCTGTTCTACCTCGTGCACCACATGGTGGCGATGGGCTGCCTCCTGATGGCGGCCGGCGCGATCGAGGTGCGCTACGGCACCGGCCGTCTCGCGGACCTGCAGGGCCTGGCCCGGCGCGAGCCGCTGATCGCCGTCGCCTTCTTCGTGGGCCTGCTCTCCCTGGTCGGCATCCCGCCCTTCTCCGGGTTCGTGGGCAAGCTCATGCTCGTCAGCGCCGGCCTGGACGCCGGCCGCGGTGTCACCGCTGCGCTGGTGCTGGGCGCCTCCCTGGTGAGCCTGTGGGCTCTGCTGCGGGTGTGGGACGCCTGGTTCTGGGGCGCTCCGACGGCCCCACACGGGCACCGCGAGCGCCTGGCCACCGCGGCCATGCCCATCGTGGGCCGGGCGGGCTCCGTGCCGTCGCCCTCCGGCCGCGGCTCGAGCACCGACCACGAGCGCACCGAGTCGTGGGCCTCGCAGGAAACCCTCGATCCGCCCACGGGCGTGCTGCCGGTGACCGTGGATCCGGACGAGGACGTCACGCGCTCCCGCATCCCAGGCCGGCTGGCCGCCCCCGCCGTCGTCCTAGCTATGGCCACCCTCGCCCTCGGGCTCGGCGGTCAGGCCCTGTGGACCGTCACCGACCTCGCGGCTCAGGGCCTGATGGACCCCAGCAGGTACATCGAGGCGGTGCTCAACCCATGAGCACCGCACTCCCGCAGCCTCCGGAAGGAGACGCCCCCATGCACACCGTCGCCCCCGCCGACGGGACCGTCGACCTGGCGCCCGGCACGGCCTCCGCCGTGTCCTGGCCTTGGCGGTGGCTCGTGTTCTGGTGCTGGTACGCGTGGGCCCTGGTGACCTCTTCGAAGGCGGTCATCAAGGACCTCGTCACCCCCGGCGTCCAGGCGCGCTCGGGCATCGCCCGCGTGCGCAGCAACTGCCGCACGGACGCCGAGGTCACCCTGCTCTCGGCGCTGATCACCCTGACGCCCGGCACGTTGACGCTGGGCACCCGGCGTGCCGGCGCCGTCGGTGACGAGGACGGTGACCCGGACGCGCGGCGCCTGCTCTACGTGCACGGCCTGTACGCTGACGACGCCGACGCCCTGCGCGCGGAGATCCACGACATGGAGGCGCGCATGCTCCACGCGATGCGGAAGACGGGGGTGGCATGATGCCCTTCGCCTACGACTGGTCCCTGGTGGGGATCGACCTGGCCATCGCGCTGCTGACCGTGTCGGCGCTCGTGTCCGCGTACCGGATCGTGGTGGGCCCGCTCGACGCGGACCGCGCGGTCTCGGGCGACCTGCTCACGTTCAGCGTGCTCGGGATGCTCGTGCTGTTCGGCGTCCGGGCGGACAACCCGTGGACGTTCGACTTGGTCCTGATCGCCGCGGTCGTGGCCTTCCTGTCCGGCATGTCCCTGGCCCGCGCGCTCACGCGCGGCAAGCGTTGAGGAGGTCGCACCCGTGGACGTCGTCCTGACCGCCGCCGGCTCCGTGCTCGTGGTGATCGGAGCCCTTGCGTTCGTCACCGCGGGACTCGGTCTGATCCGGTTCCCCGACCCCTACACCCGCGTCTCCGCCGTGGGCACCGCCGGCGGCGTCGGGATGATCCTGATCGTGGTGGGCGCCCTGCTACTGGCCCCGGGGGTGGCCGCGTTCGTGAAGGTGGCCCTGATCCTGGTGCTGCAGCTGGGCTCGGCCTCGGTGGCCACCATGGCCCTGGGCCGCTCGGCCTACCTCACTGGGGTGCCCATGAATCCGGGGCACTACGACGAGCTCGCCGAGGATACCCCCGGCCGCGAGGGTGGCCGAGCGGCCCCGCGCCTTCCGGACATGGACTGAGGCACGGGCCGGCCCGCCCGGGCGGCGTGCCTCAGCGCGCGTCGAGGAGCATGTTCGTCATGCGCACGGTCGAGAGCCGCCGGCCCTGCTCGTCCATCATCACCACCTCATGGGTGACGAGGGTGCCGCCCAGGTGGACGGCGGTCGCGGTGCCGGTCACGAGGCCCGAGCGGACGGCCCGGTGGTGCGTGGCGCTGATCTCGACCCCGACGACGTTGCGGTCCGGCCCGGCGTGGATCTTCGCGGCCATCGAGCCCAGGGACTCGGCGAGGACGAGGTGGGCGCCGCCGTGCAGCAGCCCGACGGGCTGCTCGTTGCCCGCCACGGGCAGCGTGGCGACGGCGCGCTCGGCCGTGAGCTCGAGGAAGCGCAGACCCATCTTCTGGGCGAGGGGGCTGATCGCCGCGCCGCCGAGGGCGGTGACAAGCTCGGGCGTCAGACCGGCCTCGGCGCAGGCCGCCTCCAGCTCGGCGGGGCTCAGCTCGGGGGTGACGCCGGGGCGGTACACGCGCTCGGAGGCGGCGGGGGTGGTCTCGGTGTGCTCACTCATGAGCACTAGGCTGGCACACGCGACCGGCGCGCCCCGCGCCGCGCGCCGAGAGGAGACGTGAGCACCCATGGCGGCAGATCCGACCCCAGAGGCCCCGCAGCGGCTGCTGGTCCTGGACGGACACTCGATGGCGTTCCGCGCGTTCTACGCGCTGCCCGCCGAGAACTTCGCCACGGACACGGGCCAGCACACGAACGCCGTGTACGGCTTCACCGCCATGCTCCTGACCATGATCCGGCAGCAGCGGCCCACGCACGTGGCCGTGGCGTTCGACCTCTCCGGGCCCACGTTCCGCTCCGAGGAGTACGGTGAGTACAAGGCGGGCCGCTCCGAGACGCCCGCGGAGTTCGCGGGCCAGATCGAGCTGACCGTGAAGGTCATGGAGGCCCTGGGCATCCCCACGCTCACGCTGGAGGGCTACGAGGCCGACGACATCGTGGCCACGCTGTCCGCGCGCGCCGAGGAGGCGGGGTGGGAGGCCGTCGTCGTCTCCGGTGACAGGGACGCGTTCCAGCTCATCTCCGAGCGCACCACCGTGCTCTACCCCAAGAAGGGCGTCTCCGACATCCCGCCGATGGACGCGGACGCCGTCATGGCCAAGTACGGGGTCGCCCCCGCCCAGTACCCCGAGCTCGCGGCCCTCGTCGGCGAGGCCGCGGACAACCTGCCCGGCGTCCCCGGCGTCGGTCCCGGGTTCGCCGCGAAATGGCTGAAGCAGTACGGGGACCTCGACGGCGTGCTCGCACACGCGCACGAGATCACGGGCAAGAAGGGGGAGGCGCTGCGCGAGCATCTCGAGGACGTGCGCCGCAACCGCCGCCTCAACGCCCTCGTGCGCGACCTCGACCTGCCGATCGGGCTCGAGGCGATGCGGCTCGAGATGCCCGAGCGCGAGCCCGTGGAGGAGCTGTTCGACGCGCTGCAGTTCAACCGCATCCGGGAGCGCGTGTTCGAGGTGTTCGGCGAGCGGGTGGGCGAGGACGCGCCGCCCCCCGAGGTCGAGGCCGCCCCGGAGTTCACCGAGGCGACGACGGCCGAGGACGTGCGATCCTTCCTCGCCGCCGAGGCCGGCAACCTGCTCGGCGTCCACGTGGACGTCGAGGGCCCGGCCCTGCTGCCCCGCCGCAAGGTGCCCGTGCCCGGCACGTTCGGCACGCCCGTCGGCGTCGCGCTGGTGGGCGAGCACGCGGGCCTGCACGTCACCCTCGACGGCGACGCCCCGGACCCGGCGCTGGTGGCCGCCGTGCGCGAGGCCCTGGGCGAGGGCGGACTGGCCAAGGCCGTGCACGACCTCAAGCGCACGCTCAAGGCGCTGGCCGCGCCCACCGAGGGCGACGGGCTCGGCCCGGACGCGGCCCTGGACGGCGTGGTGGACGACGTGCTGCTCTCGGCCTACCTGATCCAGCCGGACCGGCGGGACACCTCGCTCGAGGCGCTGGCGGAGGCGCATCTGCACACCCCCCTCACCGCCCCGCGCGAGCCCGCGCAGCAGCGGGCGCAGGGGACGTTCGACCTCGACGGCGGGCAGGCCGCCGCCGAACGCGCGGACCGCGCCGCGGACGCCGTGCGGGCCGCCTGGGTGGTGCGCCGTCTCTCCACCCAGTTCACGCCCCAGGTGCTCGACCGCGGGGCCCAGCGGCTGCTGCAAGAGCTCGAGATCCCGCTCTCGCGGCTGCTCGCCCGGATGGAGCTGACCGGCATCGCCGTCGACGTCGACGCCCTGACCGGCCTGCGCGAGGACTTCACCGACGCCGCCGACGCCGCCAAGGAGTCCGCGTGGGCGTCCGTCGCGGAGGAGACCGGCGGGATGCAGGTCAACCTCGGCTCGCCCAAGCAGCTGCAGGAGGTGCTGTTCGAGCGGCTCAACATGCCGCGCACGCGCAAGACGAAGACCGGCTACTCCACGGACGTGGACTCGCTGCAGGACCTGCTCGAGCAGACCCGGCACCCGTTCCTCGAGAACCTGATGGCCCACCGTGACGCCACGAAGCTCCGGCAGACCGTGGAGGGGCTGCTCGAGACCGTCGCCCCGGACGGCCGCATCCACACCACCTACTCGCAGACCGCCGCCGCCACGGGCCGGCTGTCTTCGCTGCACCCGAACCTCCAGAACATCCCGGTGCGCACCGAGGCGGGCCGCCGCATCCGTGAGGTGTTCGTGGCGGACGAGGTGGCCGGCGAGCAGGCCGTGCTGCTCTCGGCCGACTACTCCCAGATCGAGATGCGCATCATGGCGCACCTGTCCGAGGACGAGGGGCTGATCCAGGCCTTCCGCGAGGGCGAGGACCTGCACTCGTTCGTCGGCTCGCAGGTGTTCGGCGTGGACCCGGACGACGTCACCGCCGAGCAGCGCGCCAAGGTGAAGGCGATGAGCTACGGCCTGGCCTACGGGCTGTCCTCCTTCGGGCTGTCCAAGCAGCTGAAGATCTCGGTGGACGAGGCGCGCGGCCTCATGAAGGGCTACTTCGACCGCTTCGGCGGCGTGCGCGACTACCTGCGCGACGTCGTCGCGCAGGCCCGGCAGGACGGGTACACCTCGACGATCGAGGGGCGCCGCCGCTACCTGCCGGACCTCAGCTCGGACAACCGTCAGCTGCGGGACATGGCCGAGCGCGCCGCGCTCAACGCCCCCATCCAGGGCTCGGCCGCGGACATCATCAAGCGCGCGATGCTCGACGTGCAGGCCGGCCTCGAGGAGCACGGGCTGGCCTCGCGCCTGCTGCTGCAGGTCCACGACGAGCTCATCCTCGAGGTCCCGGCCGCCGAGCTCGAGCAGGCCACGGCGCTCCTGAAGGAGCGGATGGGCCGGGCCGCCGAGCTCTCCGTGCCGCTCGACGTGCACGTGGGCCGGGGAAGGAGCTGGCATGACGCCGCGCACTGACGCGCCGGAGGGTCCGTCGCTGCGGCGGCTGGCCGACGCCGCCGAGGCCCGGCTCGGCGAGCACGGCCTCGCGCTGCGCGACCTCGGGGTCCTCGGGCCCGAGGACCCTGCCGCATCGCACTTCGTGGCCGCGGTCGAACGGGGCTTCTACGAGACGGTGCCCACGGGCGCCGCGCTCCGCCAGCAGCTCGAGGCCCACGCGGCCGACGGACGGCGCCGGCTCGGCGTCTACGCGCCGGGGGACGACCCGGCGGCCCGCCGCCCCGCCGCCACCTTCGAGGACTTCGTGCAGCCGCTGACCACGTGGCCCGGCCGCACCGTCGACGCGTGGCTGATCACCGACGTGACCGTCTCGCCGGACGCCCGCCGGCGCGGCGTGCTGCGGGCCATGATGCTCAGGTCCCTCGCGGACGCCCGCGATGCCGGCCTGTGCGCGGCCGCCCTGACCGCGACCGAGGCCGCCATCTACGGCCGCTTCGGCTTCGGGGCCGCCACCCGGTGGCACGCCGTGCGGATCGACGTCTCGGGCGCCCCCCCGTTCACGGGCGCCCCGGCCGGCGGGCGGGTCACGGTCGAGGAGCCGCGGGAGATCCCCGGCCTCGTGGACGAGCTGTACGGGCGGGTGCTGCCGGCCACCCCGGGCTCGGTCCAGCGGACCTCGTTCAGCGTGCCTCGCTGGGAGGACCGCGAGGCGAGTCGGAACGAGGGGCGCGGCTCGGGGCTGTACGCGGCGGTCCACCGCGACGACGACGGGCGGGTCCAGGGCGTCGCGCTGTATCGGTTCGAGGGCTGGGAGAAGGAGCCGCCCACGATCACCGTCACCGCGTTCCTCGCGGCGACCGCCGACGCGCGGCGCGGGCTCGTCCACCACCTGGCCCGACTGGACCTGGTCGAGCGGATCGAGTGGGGCCGCGCGCCCGAGCCCGGTTGGCTCGAGGCGCTCTTCGTCGACGAGCGGCGGGTGAGTCGGCACCGCGGCTCCGACGACCTGTACCTGCGGGTCCTGAACCTGCCCGCCGCCATGGCGGCCCGTGGCTGGGCGGGCGACGGGGAGGTCGTCGTCGCCGTCGAGGACGCGCTCGGCGCGATCGACGGGACGTGGCGGCTCACCGTCCGCCAGGGGCGCGGCGCCGCCGAGCGGTTGGGCCCCGCGGCCGACGCCGTGGGCCTGGGCGCGGGACTCCGGCTCGACGCGGCCCGGTTCTCCGCGCTCTGGCTCGGCGGGCACTCCCGCGGGGCCGGCGCCGCGGTGCTGGCGGAGGCCGGTGTCGTGGCGGAGCTGCGGGCCGGCGCGGCGGAGGCGTTCGACGGGCTTGTGCGACCCAGCCGACCCCTGCACACCCTCGTCGGCTTCTGATACGCTGGACGAGCACATTCGTGCGCGTTTGATACATGTCCATCACGACCCACGCCGGGTGGGGCCCCTCTGGTGCCCGCATGCCGCCCACCGGCGGCATCGATCCCGACGTGACCCCCGATCCCAACGGAGTCCCTCCTACATGACCACCACTTCCAACGCCCCGCAGGTCGCCATCAACGACATCGGCTCTGCCGAGGACCTGCTCGCCGCCATCGACGCGACCATCAAGTACTTCAACGATGGCGACCTCGTCGAGGGCACCGTCGTCAAGGTGGACCGCGACGAGGTCCTGCTCGACATCGGCTACAAGACCGAGGGCGTCATCCCGTCCCGCGAGCTGTCCATCAAGCACGACGTGGACCCGGACGAGGTCGTGGCCGTGGGCGACACCGTCGAGGCCCTGGTCCTCACCAAGGAGGACAAGGAGGGTCGCCTGATCCTCTCGAAGAAGCGCGCCCAGTACGAGCGCGCCTGGGGCGACATCGAGAAGATCAAGGAGGAGGACGGCGTCGTCGAGGGCACCGTCATCGAGGTGGTCAAGGGCGGCCTCATCCTCGACATCGGCCTGCGCGGCTTCCTCCCGGCCTCCCTCGTGGAGATGCGCCGCGTGCGCGACCTGGCCCCCTACATCGGCCAGAAGCTCGAGGCGAAGATCATCGAGCTGGACAAGAACCGCAACAACGTGGTCCTGTCCCGCCGCGCCTGGCTCGAGCAGACCCAGTCCGAGGTCCGCTCCAACTTCCTCCACAAGCTGGAGAAGGGCCAGGTCCGCAACGGCACCGTGTCCTCCATCGTCAACTTCGGCGCCTTCGTGGACCTGGGCGGCGTGGACGGCCTCGTGCACGTCTCCGAGCTGTCCTGGAAGCACATCGACCACCCGTCCGAGGTCGTCGAGGTGGGCCAGGAGGTCACCGTCGAGGTCCTCGAGGTGGACATGGACCGCGAGCGTGTCTCCCTGTCGCTGAAGGCGACCCAGGAGGACCCGTGGCAGCTCTTCGCCCGCACCCACGCCCTCGGCCAGGTCGTGCCGGGCAAGGTCACCAAGCTCGTGCCGTTCGGTGCGTTCGTCCGCGTGGAGGACGGCATCGAGGGCCTCGTGCACATCTCGGAGCTGGCCTCGCGCCACATCGACACCGCCGAGCAGGTCGTGTCGGTCAACGACGAGCTGTTCGTCAAGGTCATCGACATCGACCTCGAGCGTCGCCGCATCTCCCTGTCCCTCAAGCAGGCCAACGAGGGCGTGGACCCCGAGGGCACCGAGTTCGACCCGGCGCTCTACGGCATGGCCGCGGAGTACGACGAGGAGGGCAACTACAAGTACCCCGAGGGCTTCGACGTCGAGACCAACGAGTGGATGGAGGGCTTCGAGACCGAGCGCGCCGCCTGGGAGCAGCAGTACGCCGACGCTCAGGCCCGCTGGGAGGCCCACAAGGAGCAGGTGCGCCGCTCCCTCCAGGAGGAGGCCACCGCCGGCGCCGACGCCGGTGCGGGCCTGGGCGGCTCGTCCTACTCCTCCGAGGCCCCGTCCTCGGACGGAGGCACCCTGGCCTCCGACGAGGCCCTCGCCGCCCTGCGCGAGAAGCTCACCGGCAACTGATCGCCGCGGTGCGTGACCGTCCCTGACGGCCCGCGCCGAGCACCCGACGCCCCGTCCCTCCCTCCGGAGGGGCGGGGCGTCGTCGCGTCCCGGGGGGCTGGCCGTGGGGGAGCGGACGGGACCCGACGGCCGCGCTCAGCGGCGCTCGGAGACCGTCACGGTGAACGTGCGGTCGCGCGCCGTCTGCCGGGTCGGCCCGACGAGGTCCTCCAGCACCGGCCGGTACCGCAGGTGCGAGTTCCAGACGCACCACAGCCGGCCGCCCGGCTCCAGCACCCGCGCCGCGGCCGCCACCAGCCGGTGGGCCACGGAGGGGTCCACGGCGTTGCCGTCGTGGAACGGGGGATTCAGGAGCACGCACTCCTCCGTCCCGTCCGGCCACGTGGCCAGGGCGTCGTCGCGCACGGCCCGGACGCGGTCCGCCACGCGGTTCGCGCGGGCCGTGGCCAGCGTCGAGGCCACCGCCACGGCGGACTGGTCGGTGGCCAGCACGGTGACGTGCGGCCACAGCCGCGCCGCCCCGACCGAGAGCAGCCCGTTGCCGCAGCCCAGGTCCACGACGCGCCCGGGCGGGCGCGGGTCGTCGGCGAGCGAGGCGAGCAGCAGACGGGAGCCCGGGTCGGCGGCGGCACCACCGAAGGCGCCGGCGTGGGCCACCAGATGCAGGCTCCCCACGCCGGGGACGTCGCGGTCGGCCTCCTCCGGTGGCCGGGGGGTCACGCCGGGACGCGGGCCCCGGGCCGTGAGCACGCGCGCCTTGCGGCGGCCCCGTCCGGCGACGACGTCCTCGAAGGCCGCGCCGAGCACCGCGTTCATGCGCGGGCTCATGTGCTTGTCGCGGCCGCCGGCCAGCAGGACCACGCCGGGGTCGGCCGCGGCTGCGACGATCCGGGACAGCCGGTCGAGCTCGTCGAGCGAGCGGGGCAGCGGCAGCAGGACCGTCCGGGCTCCCCGGGCCGCGTCCTCGGGCGTGGCCGTTCGCTCGAGCTCGCCCGCCTCCCCGCCGAGGCGACCGGCGGCGCGCCACGCGGCGAGGTTCGCGTCCAGCGAGCGCTCGGCGGAGGCGTCGTCCTGGTGGATCCGCACGTCGTGGCCGGCCGTGAGCAGGGGCAGGGTCAGCGCGCCGTGCCGGTCCTCCAGGACGGCCACCGGGCCGGGGACGTGCCCGCTCGCGATCCACCCGGCCAGGGTGTCGAGCAGGAGCAGGTCCGCCGCGTCGTGGGCCTGGCGGTCGGGCTCGGTCGGCAGCGGCCACCGATCCAGCGCCGCGAAGTCCACGCCCGCGGTGAGGTCGTCCGGCAGCCCGCCACGGGCGACATCGGGGGTGACCCCCCGGGGCAACGGCTCACTCATGGTCCACCCAGTCCTCTCCGATCCGTTCCGCACGCCCCGCGCCGGCCGTGACGTCCGCGAGCCGCGCCGCGAACGCCGCGCGGGCCTCCTCGGTGTCCGGCACGCCGACCGTCAGGCGGACCGCCGCGGCGCCGTAGCTCGCTTCCAGCACCGACACGCCCGCCGCGCGCAGCTCGTTCTCCCACCGGCCGGCGTCGGTGTGGGGCGCCTCCACCGCGAGCAGGGCCAGCCGGGAGCGGGTGCGCAGCGGGGCGGCGTCGAGTGCCCCGGACACCGAGTCCGAGTAGGCGCGCACCAGGCCCCCGGCGCCCAGCTTGATCCCCCCGAACCAGCGCACGACGACGGCGCACACGTCCGTCAGGTCGGTCCGGCCCGGCGCGGTCTCGCGCTGGAGGACGGCCTCGAGCATGGGGACGCCGGCCGTGCCGGCGGGCTCGCCGTCGTCGCTGGAGCGCATCCGGTCCCGGGCGGGGCCGAGGACGAACGCGCTGCACACGTGCCGCGCGTCGTGGTGCCGGCGCCGCAGGACGGCGACCATCTCGCGCGCCTGCGCCTCGTCCTCGACGCGCCCGAGGTAGGTGAGGAAGCGGCTGCGGCGGATCTCCACCTCCCGTTCCAGCCAGCCGTCGGGGTCGCGGGCGGACGCCGGCAGGACCGTGCAGCGCGCGGTCGGGGCGGGGGCGGGATCGGGCATGACCCCACCCTAGGGGCTGGCCGAGGACGGGCACGCCGTCGAGCCCGGACGTGAGCTTCGGTACAGTGGAAGACCGTGCCACCCGGCACCGGCCCACCGGTGAGCGAGCACGCGTGCCGCCGCGGGCCTCCCACGACCCTGTCCCGGGAGACTCATGACTTCCCCGCTCACTCGCCTGCACGACACGTTGGGGCTCCGCACGAGTCCGGCGATCTTCTTCGGCTCGGCCGCCGCGGTCGTGCTCTTCACCGCCGCGATGGGCCTGTTCCCTGGCCCGGTCCAGGCGGCCTTCGGCGTGGTCTCGAGCTGGCTGCGCTACGACGTCGGCTGGATCTACACCCTCAGCCTGACCCTGCTGGTGGCGTTCCTGTTCATCCTCGCCGTGACCCGGTACGGCCGGGTCAAGCTCGGCGACGACGACGCGGTGCCGGAGTACTCCGGCCTGACCTGGTTCGGCATGATGTTCGCCGCCGGCGTCGGCGCGGTGCTGATGTTCTGGGGCATCGCGGAGCCGATGAACCACTACGCCAACCCGCCCATGGCGGGGACGGAGCCGTTCTCCGACCGCGCGGCCTCGGAGGCCATGGCGATCGCGAACTTCCACTTCGGCATCCACATGTGGGCGATCCTGCTCGTCCCGGGCCTGTGCTTCGGCTACTTCACGTACAAGCGCAAGCTGCCCCCGCGCGTGTCCTCCGCCTTCCAGCCCCTCCTCGGCGATCGCATCCACGGCCCCATCGGCAAGACGATCGACATCATCGCCGTGGTCTCCACCGTGTTCGGCCTCGGCGTGTCCGTGGGCCTGGGCGCCCTGCAGATCAACGCGGGCATGAACTACGTGCTGGGCACCCCCGTGGCCGGCTGGGTCCAGGCGCTCATCCTGGCCGTCGTCACCGCCGTGGGCACGGCCTCCGTGCTGGTCGGCATGGACAAGGGCGTCAAGCGGCTGTCCTACGCCAACATCCTGCTGGCGATCGCCCTGCTCGTGTACGTCCTGATGTGGGCCGTCTCCAGCATGGACGTCATCCGCGGCACCGTGCAGGCGATCGGCGAGTACGCCTCCATGCTGCCCGTGCTCTCCACCTACAACGACACGTACAACTCGGGCCAGTGGTCCGGTGACTGGACCGTCTTCTACTGGGCCTGGACCGTGACGTGGGCGCCCTTCGTGGGGATGTTCTTCGCCCGCATCTCACGCGGCCGCACCATCCGCTCCTTCATCATGGCCGGCCTCGGCCTGCCCACGGCGTTCGTCATCATCTGGATGGGCATCTACGGCTACTCCGCGTTCCAGTCGGACCGCGCCACCGCGCCGGCGCCGGGCCAGGGCGGTGACCTCACGCAGACGATCGTCACCGACGGCAACGTCCAGGCCGCCCTGTTCCAGCACCTGCAGGGCACGCCGCTCTACACGGTGGCCGCGGTCGTGGCGCTCGTGGTCATCACGCTGTTCTTCATCACCTCGATCGACTCGGGCGCGCTCGTGATGGACGCGATGGCCAATGGCCACGAGGATGCCGCGCCCCGCCGCCAGTCCGTGTTCTGGGCCGTGTCCATCGGCGCGGTCTGCGCGGCCATCATCCTCACCGCGGGCGAGAACGGCCTGGCGGCGCTGCAGGAGGTCATCATCGTGATCGGCCTGCCCATCCTGCTCATCACCGTCACGCAGGCCGCACTGCTGCTGCAGGCCCTGCGCGAGGACGCGGGTGCCGCGCGGCCCATGCGGACCCGCCAGTGGAAGCAGGTGCTGCCGGTCGAGGAGTACCGCCGCCGCGCCACCGAGGACGGCGTGGACGTCTCGGACTTCGTGATCCGCCCCGAGTTCGAGGTCGGCACCGAGCCGGAGAACGACACGCACACCCCGAAGACGTGGCACCAGCAGCGCATCGACGCGGCCAAGGCCCTCGTCACCGTCGGCCTGACCGGCGGCATCGCCGCGGGCCGCACCGAGGTCGGCGCGGAGCTCGAGCGGCTGGGCGCCGTCGTCGTGGAGTTCGACGACCTGATGGGGGAGATCCTCGTGCCCGGCAACCCCGTGCTCGAGGAGCTCCGCTCGGTCTTCGGCGAGGACATCGTCCGCGCGGACGGCACCCTGGACGCGCGCACCCTCAACCGGCTCACCACCGAGAGCTCGACCGCCCGGACGCGCATGTACGAGATCGTCTCCCCGGCGGTGCGCGACGAGGCGAACCGCCGGGCCCGCGAGATCGGCGAGGACTCCGTGCTGGTGGTCGACCTGGCCCTGCTGGCCGAGACCGGCTCCGGACAGGACTTCGACCAGGTGCTGGCCGTCTCCGCTCCCGCCGAGGTGCGCGTCGCCCGGCTCATGGAGTCCCACGACATGACCCGCGAGCGGGCCTGGGCCTTCATCGACGAGGAGGCGGCGGACGAGGAGCGGGCCGAGATCGCGGACACCGTGATCGAGAACGACGGCTCGCTCGAGGACCTGCAGGAGGCCGTCCGGGCATACTGGGAGGCCAAGATCCAGCCTCAGCTCGAGGCCGCCCGAGGAGAGCGCGTATGACCGAGACCGACCCGGTGGCCGAACGGCCGCGCGTCCATGTGGGCCTGACCGGCGGGATCGCCGCCGGCAAGTCCGCGGTGGCCCGTGTCCTGCAGGAGCGTGGCGCGCTCCTGGTGGACTCGGACGCCCTCGCCCGGCTGGTCCTCGAGAAGGGCACCGACGGGCTGGCCGCCGTCCAGGACGAGTTCGGGGACCGCGTCATCACCGCGGACGGTGAGCTCGACCGCGTCGAGATGGCCCGCATCGTCTTCGGGGACGAGGGCGCCCGACAGCGCCTGAACCGCATCGTGCACCCCCGGATCCGGGCTGCGGCCCGGCGCATCGTCGCCGAGGCCGGGCCGGACGCCGTCGTGGTCCAGGACGTGCCGCTGCTGGTGGAGACCGGGCAGGCGGACGCGTTCGACCTCGTGATCGTGGTGGAGGCCCCGCTCGAGGAGCGCCTGCGCCGGATGGTGGAGGACCGCGGCATGAGCCGCGCGGACGCCGAGGCGCGGATCGCGGCCCAGGCCACGGACGAGCAGCGGCGCGCCGTCGCGGACGTGGTCATCGTCAACGACGCCGACCTCGAGCGGCTCGCGTCCGTGGCGAACCAGGTGTGGGACCGGTTCCTCGCCCCCGGCGCGGCTGAGCCCTCGGCGGACTGACCGCCGGGGTGTCCGGGGCGCGACGTAGGGTTCTGCCATGAGCCTGGCCCAGAAGATCAACCGCGTCGTCGCCCCGTTCGAGGTCATCTCCCCCTACCAGCCCTCCGGTGACCAGCCGAAGGCCATCGCCGAGCTCGCCGAGCGCGTGGAGGCGGGGGAGAAGGACGTCGTCCTGATGGGCGCCACCGGCACGGGCAAGTCGGCGACGACGGCGTGGCTCGTCGAGCGCCTCCAGCGGCCCACGCTGGTGATGGTGCAGAACAAGACGCTCGCGGCGCAGCTGGCCAACGAGTTCCGGGAGCTGCTGCCCAACAACGCGGTCGAGTACTTCGTCTCCTACTACGACTACTACCAGCCCGAGGCGTACGTCCCGCAGACGGACACCTTCATCGAGAAGGACTCCTCCATCAACGAGGAGGTCGAGCGGCTGCGCCACTCGGCCACGAACGCGCTGCTGACCCGGCGGGACGTGATCGTGGTGGCCACCGTCTCCTGCATCTACGGCCTCGGCACGCCCGAGGAGTACATCGAGCAGATGGTCACCCTGCGCCGCGGTGCGGAGATGGACCGGGACGTGCTCCTGCGGCGGTTCGTGCAGATGCAGTACGTGCGCAACGACGTCGACTTCCACCGCGGCACCTTCCGGGTGCGGGGGGACACCGTGGAGATCATCCCCATGTACGAGGAGCTCGCGGTGCGCATCGAGTTCTTCGGGGACGAGATCGAGTCCATCCAGACCCTGCACCCGCTCACCGGCCAGGTGGTGCGCGAGGAGGAGGAGATGTACATCTTCCCGGCCTCGCACTACGTGGCCGGCGACGAGCGCATGGGCCGGGCGATCACCACCATCGAGGACGAGCTGCGGGAGCGGCTGCAGGAGCTGGAGTCCCAGGACAGGCTCCTCGAGGCGCAGCGGCTGCGCATGCGCACCACGTACGACCTCGAGATGATGCAGCAGATGGGCTACTGCAACGGCATCGAGAACTACTCGCGCCACATCGACGGCCGTCCCGCCGGCTCCGCCCCGCACTGCCTGCTGGACTACTTCCCGGACGACTTCCTGCTCGTGGTGGACGAGTCCCACGTGACCATCCCGCAGATCGGCGCGATGTACGAGGGGGACATGTCCCGCAAGCGCACCCTCGTGGAGCACGGCTTCCGCCTGCCCTCGGCCATGGACAACCGCCCGCTGAAGTGGGATGAGTTCCTCGAACGGATCGGGCAGACCGTGTACCTCTCCGCGACGCCGGGCGCCTACGAGCTCGGCCAGGCGGACGGCTACGTCGAGCAGATCATCCGGCCCACCGGGCTGGTGGACCCGCAGGTGGTGGTCAAGCCGACCGAGGGCCAGATCGACGACCTGCTCGAGCAGATCCGGGTGCGCACGGCCAAGGACGAGCGCGTCCTGGTGACCACGCTGACCAAGCGCATGGCCGAGGACCTCACGGACTACCTGCTCGAGGCGGGGGTGAAGGTCGAGTACCTCCACTCGGATGTGGACACGCTGCGCCGCGTGGAGCTGCTGCGGGAGCTGCGCAAGGGCACCTTCGACGTGCTGGTGGGCATCAACCTGCTGCGCGAGGGCCTGGACCTGCCCGAGGTCTCGCTCGTGGCGATCCTGGACGCGGACAAGGAGGGCTTCCTGCGCTCCACCACCTCCCTCATCCAGACCATCGGCCGCGCCGCCCGCAACGTCTCCGGCGAGGTCCACATGTACGCCGACAACGTCACGGACTCCATGCGGCGGGCGATCGACGAGACCGAGCGGCGCCGGGCCGTGCAGATCGCGTACAACGAGGAGCACGGGATCGACCCCCAGCCGCTGCGCAAGCGCATCGCGGACATCACGGACCAGCTGGCCCGGGAGGACGCGGACACCGCCGACTTCCTCAAGGGCATGGGGGGCGTGAAGTCCGGGTTCGACTTCGGCATGGGCCACCGCGGCCTCAGCTCACTGGACCGGGCCCCGGCCACGGGGGAGGGTGCCGAGGCCCCGGCGGTGGACCCGGCGTCGCTGCCCGCCAAGGACCTGGCCGATCTGATCGAGCAGATGTCGCAGCAGATGCACCAGGCGGCGGCGGACCTGCAGTTCGAGCTCGCGGCCCGCCTGCGCGATGAGGTCGGCGAGCTCAAGAAGGAGCTGCGGCAGATGAAGCGGGAGCAGTGACCGCCCGGCGCGTTCCGCGCCCCGGGGTGTTATGAAAACACTGATGAATATCTTCATATCAGTGATAGTGTGACGCCATGAGCGCAGCACCCCCGGTCGCGGCCGTGATCGCGGACATCGTCGGCTCCCGCGCCCTCCCGGACCGGGACCGCGCGCAGGAGCAGATCCTGGCCGCCTTCGCGGCCGCGGAACAGGACGTCCCGCCGCTGCGTCCCGCCTGGGCCAGCGTCGGCGACGAGTTCCAGGCGCTGCACCGCACCTGGCCGGACGCGCTCCGGCTGACCGTCCGCGTCACGCTCGCCCTGCCCCCGGGCCTGGACCTGCGCTTCGGGATCGGCCTGGGGCAGCGGCGGGCCCTGGACGCCGGCGGAGACGGCATCGAGGACGGACCGGCCTGGTATCGGGCCCGCGAGGCCGTCGAGCGCGCGCATGAGCGGGCTGTCGGAGCCGCGACCGCCTTCCGCGCCGCGGACCCGTCCCTCACCGCCGCCGTGGACGGGCTCGTCCTGCTGCGCGACCATGTCCTCGGCCGGCTCAAGGCCCGCGAACGCCGAATCGCCGCCGCCCTGCTGGGCGGGGCGACCCAGGCGGAGGCGGCACGGGCGGAGCGGATCACGCAGTCCGCGGTGTCACAGGCCGTCGCGCGGTCCGGGATCGACCGGCTGCTCGAGCTGGACGCCGAGCTCGCCGCCGCGGCGACGGAGGTCGCGCCGTGACCGCCCTCGCCCTGCTCGCGCTGGGGCTGCACGACCTGCTCGACGCCGTCCTGCCCGGCGCCTGGCCCACCCCCCGGCGGCGGTGGCTGGCCCGGGCCGGCGCGGCGGTGGCCGCCGTCCTCGCCGCGGTGCTGGTGGCCGTCCTGGCGCCGACCGGCATCTCCGTCGCGGTGGGCGGCGGCCTGGTGGCCCTCGGCCTGCTGATGGGCTGGACGTGGCTGCACCCGGACCGGCCGCTCGGGGTGGTCGCGGTGGCGGCCGCGGTCGGCCTGGTGGCCGTGCTCGAGTCGACCCTGGCGCCCGCGGGTCTGCGCTCCGCGCCCCCGGCACTCACGCTGCTGGCGGTGACGGTGGCGCTGACCGAGACCGGCAACCGGGTCACCCGCGCGGTCCTCGCCCTGGCGGGCCGGTCCGCCGACGGGGGCGACGAGGAGGCGGAGGACCCCGCGGCGGAGCCCACGACCGTGCCGTCCGCCGCGCCCACGGACCCCGCGGCCGACGGCCTGCGCGGCGGTCGCTACATCGGGCCCATGGAGCGACTGCTCATGGTCGTCCTGGGGCTCGCGCAGGCCTATCCGGTGATCGCGGCCCTGATGGCGGCCAAGGGCATCGTGCGCTTCCCGGAGATCTCGGCGGACCGCGGAGCCGGCTCGCGCGCGGAGGAGTTCCTCATCGGCTCCCTCGCCAGCTGGGGCCTGGCCGCCGCCGGCGCCGTCGTCGTCTGGCTCGCCCTCGGCTTGACCGCCCCCGGCGCAGCCTGAGACCGGGCCCACCCGCATCCGCGCGCGGGACCGCACCCGTCTAGACTGGCGCGGCCCCCACGAGCCCTCCATGAAGGAGGCCGGCCTGTGGATCGGGTTCTACGTGGCGCTGGCGCTGGTCTTCGCGGGGCTGCTCTTCGCCCTGGGCGATGCGCAGCACGGCACCGAGTTCCTCGCCGGCTGGGTCACCGAGTACAGCCTCAGCGTGGACAACCTGTTCGTGTTCCTCATCATCATGGCCAAGTTCCAGGTGCCCCGCCGCTACCAGCAGGAGGTGCTGATGGTGGGCATCATCATCGCGCTGATCGCCCGCGCGGTGTTCATCGCGGTCGGCGCCGTCGCCATCGAGCACCTGACGTGGGAGTTCTACATCTTCGGCGCCTTCCTGCTCTGGACCGCCTGGCAGCAGCTCAAGGACGACGGCGGGGACGAGGAGTCCGAGCCGGGCGTCGTGGCCCGCCTGACCCGCCGCCTCAACGTGGCGCCGGACTACGACGGCAACCGACTGCGCACCACCGTGGACGGCCGGCGCATGTTCACCCCCATGGTGGTCGTGTTCATCACGATCGGCCTGACGGACGTGATGTTCGCGGTGGACTCCATCCCGGCGATCTTCGGCCTCACCCAGAACTGGTTCATCGTCCTGACCGCCAATATCTTCGCCCTCATGGGCCTGCGCCAGCGGGCCCGACGACGCCCCGCTCCGCCCGCCGCGGGTCGGGGCGTCGTCGTGCGACCGGGTAGACTGACCGGCGACGTAGGGGAGTATCCCGAACACTGTGGACGTCAGCACGCCGCGGCCGCCGAGAGCGCGCCGCCGGCCGGACACAGGGGCCCGGGCCGCGGCCGCGGCGGGCGGAGAGACTTGCGGCACCGTCCTGACCCCTGACGCCGAGAGGTGACCCGTGGAAATCAACGGCCTGACCTGGGGCCTGACGATCGCGCTGATCGTCGGGCTCCTCGCGTTCGACTACTTCGCCCATGTCCGCAAGGCGCACACGCCGTCGATCCGGGAGGCCGCGATCTGGTCCGGCGTCTACGTCGGCCTCGCGCTCGTCTTCGGCCTCGTGTTCTTCGCCTTCGGCGACACCCAGCACGCGGTCGAGTACTACACCGGCTACCTGCTGGAGAAGGCGCTCAGCGTCGACAACCTGTTCGTCTTCCTGGTCATCATGGCCAGCTTTCGGGTGCCGCGCGAGTACCAGCAGAAGGTGCTGCTGTTCGGCATCACGTTCGCGCTGATCTCGCGCACCCTGTTCATCCTGCTGGGCGCCGCCGTCATCGCCGCGTGGTCGGACGTGTTCTACCTCTTCGGCCTGTTCCTGCTGATCATCGCCGGCGGCCAGCTCAAGGGCGAGATGTCCGGCGACGCCGAGGGCGCCCAGGACGAGGCGGACAACGTGATGGTCCGCCTCGTCAAGCGGTTCCTGCCCGCCTCCGAGCAGTTCGACGGCGACCGCCTCTTCACGACGGTGGACGGCAAGCGCCTCATGACGCCGATGCTCCTCGTGATGATCGCGATCGGCGCCACGGACATCCTCTTCGCCTTCGACTCCATCCCCGCGATCTTCGGCGTGACCCAGGAGGCGTACATCGTCTTCACCGCCACGGCGTTCTCGCTCATGGGCCTGCGCCAGCTGTACTTCCTGATCGACGGCCTGCTCGACCGCCTCGTCTACCTGGCCTACGGGCTCTCCGCGCTGCTGGCGTTCATCGGCGTGAAGCTGATCCTGCACGCCCTGCACGAGAACAACCTGCCGTTCATCAACGGCGGCGAGAACGTGCCCGTCGTCGAGATCCCCACGACGCTGTCCCTCGTGGTCGTCGTCGTGATCCTGGCGATCACCGTGGCGATCTCCCTGGCCTCGCCGAAGGGCCAGGCCCTGCGGGCGCTGCAGAACGCCGAGAAGTACTCGTATCGGTACTCGAAGCTGGCCGAGGACGCCGACCCGGCCGAGCGCGAGCGCGCCGCCGCCCTGATGGACCGCTGGACGGCCCGGGCCGAGGCCCTGGACCAGCGCTGGCGCGACCAGTTGCTCGAGCACAAGGACGCGTGGTCGGCCATCATCCGCACGGCCCACGAGACCCGGCTCGCCGATCCCCGTGACGACGACGCGCGCGGGGTCTCCGAGCAGATCGTGCGACAGGACGGGCCCACCGTCTGAGCCGATCACGGCACCGGGGGAGTGCTCCGCCGGCGCCCGGGCCCCCGGGCCGGTCAGCCGGCCGGGTCGGGGGCCGTCGTCGTCTCCGGGTCCGCCGCGGTCATCGCCAGGAGCCGGTCGAGGATCGCCGGCCCGTCGTCGGCGATGCCGTCGTGGTGGAAGGCGTCGGTCTCCCACACCTGCAGGCCGCGGACGCGCCGCGCCGTCTCGAGCGAGAGGTCCCGGTCCACGTACACGTCGTCGGCGTAGACCGCGGCGGCCACGGGGACGGTGTTCTGCGCCAGGGCAGCCACGTCGTAGAGCGGGCCCCACTGCGTGCGCTCGGCGAGCAGCCGCGCCGTGCCGGCCAGGGGCCGCAGCCGGGGGTCGACCTCGACGGACCAGGGCATGACGTGCTCGCCCGTGGGCAGCGGGACCGCGGTCGCCTCCGGGTCGAAGTCCGGGTGCTCGGCGAGCATCCGGGACGCCGACCAGCCGGTGTCCGCCCGGCCGCCGGCCAGGTCCGCCGGCTGCGCGTAGATCGCCTCGTGCAGCACGGTGTAGAGCGGGTTGACGAGGCGGTCGTCCTGGTCGGCGACGGCGGCCAGGAACGTCTCGGACAGGCGCGGTGCGGGTCCGGTGCGGTCCACGGCCTCGGCGAGGACCCAGTGCAGGCGGTCCACGCGGGTGTTGCCGCCCAGCAGCATGCCCAGGGCCTGGGCCCGTCCCACGGTGAGCGGTCCGCCGCCGGGCAGGGGGATCGGGGCGCCCGCGGCCTCGGCGGCACGGATCAGCCCCACGGCCTCCGCCCACGCGTCGCGGTCGGCCGGGTGCCGGTCGAAGAACTCCTCGGCGCGGGCGCGCATCCGGGCGTAGGTGGCCCGGTAGACCCGGTCGGCGTGGCCGGTGAGCGGGGCAAGGCCACCGGTCACCAGGCTGCGCTGCAGGCCCTCCGGGTGGAAGGAGAGGTAGCTCAGCGTGCAGAACCCGCCGAAGCTCTGGCCCAGCGTGGTCCACGGCCCGGCGCCGAGGGCGAGGCGCAGCATCTCGGCGTCCCGCACGATCGAGGGCGCCCGCAGGTGCACCAGGTGCTCGGCGCGCGCCTCGTCCGTGGCGAAGGCGCCCGGGGCGGTCAGGGTCGCCACGGTGGCCGGGGTCGAGCGCCCCGTGCCGCGCTGGTCCAGCAGCAGCACGCGGTGGCTCTCGGCCAGCGCGCCGAGCCAGCCGCCCAGGCGCGCCGGGCGGGGCCCGGCACTGCCGGGGCCACCCTGAAGGTACAGGGCCCAGGGGCGCTCGCCCTCGGGGTCGTCCTTCGCCCGGATCTCGCGGGCGAAGACGGTCAGCGTGCCGCGCCCGTGCGGCCCGACGCCGGTGCCCGCCGCGTCCTGCGCCTCGGCCTCGGCGAGGCCCAGCGCGTGGTCGATCGGCACCGTGAACCAGTGGTCCACCGTGACGGTGCCGTCGTAGAGCTCGGTGCGCTCGCCCACGCGGTGGCGGGCCGGCTCGAGGGGAGAGAAGCCGCGCGGGTCACCCGCCACGGGCCGTCCTGCCGCCCGGGCGTCCCCGGCGCTCACAGGCCCCACCCGGACTCGGGCGCGCCCACGGAGACCACCCGGATCACGGGGTGGCCGGCCTCGTCGGAGGCGTCCAGGTCGACCACGGCGTTGATCCCGTGGTCCAGGTCCCCGTCCGGGTCCTTCAGGACCTGCCGCACCGCCCACCAGCGCGGGCCGGCCAGCTCCAGCGGGGCGGCGACGTCGGGGGCCGCGGCCACGCGGAACAGCTCGGGGCCACGCGCGGCGGGGCCGTCGTCGATGTCGTCGTGGTCGTCGAAGTAGGCGTCGAGCGCGTCGGCCCAGTCGTCGGCGGACAGGTCACCGGACAGGCGCGCGAGCGCCTCGTCCCGCTCGTCGCCGAACAGGCGCACCCGCTGGAACATCGCGTTGCGGACCATCACCCGGAACACGGGCTCGTTGTCCGTCAGGCGAGGCGGGGCCGGCGGCTCGAGCGCCTCCATGTCCCGGCGCAGCTCGTCGATGTCCCCGGCCACCAGGTCCTCCCACTCCTCCAGGAGGGACGAGTCGGTCTGCTTCACCATCTCGTCCAGCCAGTCCAGCAGCACCTGGAGATCCTCGGTGCGGGCCGCCTCGGGCACCGTGTGGCGCAGCGCCTTGACCGCGTCCGTGAGGTAGCGCAGCAGCACGCCCTCGGACCGGGCGATCCCGTAGAACCGCACGTAGTCGCCGAAGCCCATGGCCCGCTCGAACATGTCGCGCACCACGGACTTGGGGGTCAGCTCGAACTCCGCGAGCCACGGGGCGTCCTGCCGGTAGAGCTCGAACTGCTGCTCGAGGAGCTCGGCCAGCGGCCGCGGGTGGGTGATCTCGTCGAGGGCCCGCATGCGGTCGTTGTAGTCCATGCCCTCGGCCTTCATGGCGGCCACGGCCTCGCTCTTGGCGTGCTTGACCTGGGCCGAGAGCACCTGGCGCGGCGGGTCGAGGGTCGCCTCGATCACGGAGACGACGTCGAGCGCGTGGTCGGGATCGGCCGGGTCCAGCAGGTCGAGCGCGGCGAGGGCGAAGGGGGAGAGCGGCTGGTTGAGCGCGAAGTCCGGCTGCAGGTCCACCGTGAGGTCCACGGTGCGGCCCTCGGCGTCCGGCTCGGGCAGACGCTCGACGACGCCCGTGGCCAGCAGCTCCCGGAAGATCCCGAGCGCGCGGCGCATGAGCACCGCCTGGCGGGCCGGGGTCTCGTGGGTGCCGCGCAGCAGGCGCCGGACCGCGATGACCGGGTCGCCGGGCCGGTCGAGGATGTTCAGCAGCATCGAGTGCGTGATCCGCATGCGGGAGACCAGCGGCTCCGGCTCGGCGGAGACGAGGCGCTCGAACGTCGCCGGCCCCCACGAGACGAAGCCGGCCGGCGGGGTCTTGCGCTTGCCGGACTTCACGGACTGCTTCATGCGCTTGGCCCGCTCGGCCTCGTCCTTGACGTTCGCGAACTTCGCCGCGGCCTTGCGCTCGGCCGCCTTGTTCTCGATCACGTGCTCGGGGGCCTGGACCACCACGGTGCCGGAGGTGTCGAAGCCGGCCCGGCCCGCCCGGCCGGCGATCTGGTGGAACTCGCGGGCCTGGAGCAGGCGGGTCTTCTCCCCGTCGAACTTGGACAGCGCGGTGAGCAGCACGGTGCGGATCGGCACGTTGATCCCGACGCCGAGCGTGTCCGTGCCGCAGATGACCTTGAGCAGCCCGTCCTGGGCCAGCTTCTCCACGAGGCGGCGGTACTTGGGCAGCATGCCCGCGTGGTGCACGCCGATGCCCGCCCGGACGAGGCGGTTCAGGGTGTGCCCGAAGCCCGCGGAGAAGCGGAAGCCGGCGATCCGCGCGGCGATCGCCTCCTTCTCCTCCCTGGACGTCACCGAGATCGAGGACAGACCCTGGGCCGTCTCCACGGCGTCCAGCTGCGAGAAGTGCACGATGTACACCGGTGCCTGGTGGGTGCTCACGAACTCCTCGACCTTCTCCTGCAGCGGCACCTCGGACCACTCGAACGTCAGCGGGATGGGGCGCTCCGCGTGGGCGACGACGGCGACCTCGCGCCCGGTGCGCTCGGTCAGGTCCGCCTCGAGGCGGGTCGTGTCGCCGAGGGTGGCCGACATCAGCAGGAACCGGGCCTGCGGCAGCTCGAGGAGGGGCACCTGCCAGGCCCAGCCGCGGGAGGGGTCCGCGTAGTAGTGGAACTCGTCCATCACCACGGTGCCGATCTCCATGCCCGAGCCCTCGCGCAGCGCGCGGTTGGCGAGGATCTCGGCCGTGCAGCAGATGATCGGCGCGTCACCGTTGACGGTGGAGTCACCCGTGACCATGCCCACGTTCTCCGCGCCGAACACGTCCACCAGCGCGAAGAACTTCTCCGAGACGAGCGCCTTGATCGGCGCCGTGTAGTAGGAGACGGCGTCGTGGGCGAGCGCGTCGGCGTGCGCGGCCAGCGCCACCAGGGACTTGCCGGAGCCGGTGGGCGTCGCCAGGATCACGTGCCGGCCCTGGACCAGCTCGAGGGCGGCCTCCTCCTGGGCGGGGTAGAGCGAGATCCCGCGGTCCTCGGTCCAGGCCGCGAAGGCCCCGAAGACGTCGTCGGCGTCCGGGGCCGGCGGGAGCGCGTCGATGCGGTCGGTCAGCGAGGGCGGGTTCGTGGCGGCAGAAGTCATCGCCCCCAGGGTATCGGCCGCTCCGCGCGATACGGTGCCGCCATGAGTCAGATCGCGCCCGAGAGCCCGCACCCGGACACCGACGCCGTCGTGGGGGACGTGACCGGCCGACAGGGCGGGGGGTTCACCTGGGATCCCGCGCAGTACGAGGGCTTCGCCGAACACCGCGCCCGCCCCTTCCACGACCTGGTGGGGCGCGTGCGCGCCGAGGCCCCGCGCGTCGTGGTGGACCTGGGCTGCGGCCCGGGGACCCTGACCCGGACGCTGGCCGAGCGCTGGCCGGACGCCGAGGTGATCGGTCTGGACGACTCGCCCGCCATGCTGGAGCGGGCCCGGGAGCAGGCGGCCCGCACGGGCGCCCCCGCCAACCTGCGCTTCGAGGCGGTCGACGCCTCGCAGTGGCGCCCGTCGGGGGCGACGGACGTCGTGGTGTCCAACGCGATGCTCCAGTGGATCCCGACGCACCGTCGCCTGATCCGGCGCTGGCTCGGGGACCTCACGCCGGGGGCGTGGTTCGCGGCGCAGATCCCGCGGCCCTACGAGCAGCCCTCCCACGCGGCGATCGTGGCGCTGGCGGAGGACCCGGCCTTCTCCGAGCCGCTGCACGGGGTGGCGACGACCCGCACCGTGGCGCCGCCCGAGGAGTACACGCGGCTATTCCTCGAGGCGGGGTGGTCCCCGGTCGTCTGGGAGACGGAGTACCAGCAGGTGCTGACGGGCGAGGACCCGGTGTTCCGGTGGACCTCCGGCGCGGCCCTGCGACCGAGCCTGCAGGCCCTGGCCCGCTGGGACGCCGAGGAGGGCGCCGCCGAGGGCGCCGGGCTGCTCGAGGCGTTCGTGGACCGGTACCGCGCCGCCATGCGCGAGGCGTACCCGCCGGTGCCCGGTGTCACGGCCGACGACGGCGGCCCGGTCACGATCTTCCCGGCCCGGCGCCTGTTCATGGCGGGGCAGAAGCCGGCCTGACGCTGGGCCCGGGACCGCCCGGGCGCACCGTCACCAGCTGCGCTCGGCCCACTCCGGCAGGTGGGGGCGCTCGGCGCCCAGGGTCGTGGAGGCGCCGTGGCCGGGGTGGACCACCACGTCGTCGTCGAACGCGTCGAAGATCCGATCGCTCACGTCCGTGAACAGCTGACGGAACCGGCCGTCGTCGCCCTCGGTGTTGCCCACCCCGCCCGGGAAGAGGGAGTCGCCGGTGAAGAGCACGGCCGGCTCGTCCGCCTCGGGGCGGCACACCAGCGCGATGGACCCGGGCGTGTGGCCGCGCAGGGCCACCACCTCGAGCCGGAGCCCGTCCGCCCCCACGGTGTCCCCGTGGCGCAGGCGCACGTCGGGGGCGACCCCCGTGGCCTCGGCGATCGCGTCGGCGTCGTCCTCGCCGGCCGCCGTGCGGGCCCCGGTCAGGGAGGCCAGCGCCGGCAACGCGCGCACGTGGTCCCAGTGTCGATGCGTGGTGACGATCATCTCGAGGCGCGGCTCGCACGGGGTGTCGTCCGCGGCCGAGGCGATGAGGTCGCGGATGGCCTCGGCCTCGGCGGCGGCGTCGATCAGCACCTGCGCCCCCGTGGTCTTGGAGGTGAGCAGGTACACGTTGTTGTCCATCTCCGACACGGAGCAGGTGCGCACCGTGACGGCGGGCAGATCGTGCAGGAGGCGGTTCCGGGCGGTCTCGGGCATGCGCAACAGTGTACGGACGGGGCGGTGAGGCGCCAGGGCGGGCCCGGCCCGCGGTGGGTTCGCCCACAGGCGAGACCCCGGTGTCGTGTCCGTACCCGCCCCTATGCTGGCCGCGTGCCCAAGAACTCCTCCACCACCGTCTCCTCCGCCGTCGAGGCCCACCCCGGCGGCCTCGCCTCCGGCCCCGGCGGCGCGCGCTCGGGCGAGCGGGACCGCATCGTCGTCCAGGGCGCCCGCGAGCACAACCTGAAGGACGTGGACGTCAGCTTCCCGCGGGACGCCATGGTCGTGTTCACGGGTCTGTCCGGCTCGGGCAAGTCCTCCCTGGCCTTCGACACGATCTTCGCCGAGGGCCAGCGACGCTACGTCGAGTCGCTCTCCTCCTACGCCCGCATGTTCCTGGGCCGGGTGGACAAGCCGGACGTGGACTTCATCGAGGGCCTGTCCCCGGCCGTGTCCATCGACCAGAAGTCGACCAACCGCAACCCGCGCTCCACGGTGGGGACCATCACCGAGATCTACGACTACATGCGCCTGCTCTGGGCGCGTGTCGGGGTGCCGCACTGCCCGCAGTGCGGCGAGCCGGTGAGCCGGCAGACCCCGCAGCAGATCGTGGACCAGCTCGAGGAGCTGCCCGAGCGCACCCGCTTCCAGGTGCTCGCGCCCGTGGTCCGCGGCCGCAAGGGCGAGTTCGTGGACCTGTTCAAGGACCTGTCCACGCAGGGCTTCGCCCGCGCCGTCGTGGACGGGGAGACCGTCCAGCTCTCGGACCCGCCCGTGCTGAAGAAGCAGGTCAAGCACACCATCGCCGTCGTCGTGGACCGCCTCGCCATGAAGGAGGGCATCCGCCAGCGCCTCACCGACTCGGTGGAGACCGCCCTGAAGCTGGCGGACGGCCTCGTCGTGGCCGAGTTCGTGGACGTGGAGCCGGTCGCCGAGAAGGGCAGGAAGAACACCGCGGAGTTCGGCGGGCGGGACGCCGAGGGCAACCCCCGGTACCGCTCGTTCTCCGAGAAGCTCTCCTGCCCCAACGGGCACGAGCAGACCGTGGACGAGATCGAGCCGCGCTCGTTCTCCTTCAACAACCCGTTCGGCGCGTGCCCCGAGTGCACCGGCATCGGCTCCCGTCTGCAGGTGGACCCGGACCTCGTCGTCGCCAACGACGAGCTGTCCCTGCGCGAGGGCGCCGTCGTGCCGTGGTCGCTCGGCAAGTCCACCTCGGACTACTGGCTGCGCGTGCTCGGCGGGCTGGGCAAGGAGATGGGCTTCTCCCTGGACACCCCGTGGAAGGACCTGACGGAGGCGGAGCGCGACGCCGTCCTGCACGGCAAGGACTTCAAGGTGGAGGTGACGTTCCGCAACCGGTTCGGCCGCGAGCGCCGCTACACCACGGGCTTCGAGGGCGTCATCCCCTACGTGATGCGCAAGCACGGGGAGACCGAGTCGGACGGCGCCCGCGAGCGCTACGAGTCGTTCATGCGGGAGATCCCGTGCCCGGCGTGCCACGGGGCCCGCCTCAACCCCACGGTCCTGAACGTGCTCGTGGGCGGCCTGTCCATCGCGGACGCCACCCGCCTGCCCATGCGGGAGGCCATGGAGTTCTTCTCGGGGCTGCGGCTGACGGACCGGGAGCGGCAGATCGCGGACCAGGTGCTCAAGGAGATCCTGGCCCGGCTGGCGTTCCTGCTGGACGTCGGCCTGGAGTACCTCAACCTGGAGCGGCCGGCCGGCACCCTCTCTGGAGGCGAGGCCCAGCGCATCCGCCTGGCCACGCAGATCGGCTCCGGGCTGGTCGGCGTCCTCTACGTGCTCGACGAGCCGTCCATCGGCCTGCACCAGCGGGACAACCGCCGCCTCATCGAGACCCTCCTGCGCCTGCGGGACCTCGGCAACACCCTCATCGTCGTCGAGCACGACGAGGACACGATCGCCGAGGCGGACTGGATCGTGGACATCGGTCCTCGCGCGGGCGAGCACGGCGGCGAGGTCGTGCACTCGGGCTCCCTGGCGGATCTCAAGGCGAACACGCGGTCCGTCACCGGCGACTACCTCTCCGGGCGCCGCTCCATCGCGGTGCCGGAGCGGCGTCGCGTCCCGGAGAAGGGGCGCGTGCTGACGGTCCGCGGCGCCCAGGAGAACAACCTGAAGGACGTCTCGGTGGAGGTCCCGCTCGGGGTCCTCACGGCCGTGACGGGCGTGTCCGGCTCGGGCAAGTCCACGCTGATCAACGAGATCCTCTACAAGGTCCTGGCCAACCGGCTCAACGGCGCCAAGCTCGTGCCCGGCCGGCACCGGTCCGTGGAGGGGCTCGAGCACCTGGACAAGGTGGTCCACGTGGACCAGAGCCCCATCGGGCGCACGCCGCGCTCCAACCCCGCCACCTACACGGGCGTGTTCGACGCGATCCGCAAGCTCTTCGCGGAGACCCCCGAGGCGAAGGTCCGGGGCTACCAGCAGGGCCGGTTCTCCTTCAACATCAAGGGCGGGCGCTGCGAGGCGTGCGCGGGGGACGGCACGCTGAAGATCGAGATGAACTTCCTGCCGGACGTCTACGTGCCGTGCGAGGTGTGCCACGGGGCCCGGTACAACCGGGAGACGCTCGAGGTCACCTACAAGGGCAAGAACATCGCCGAGGTCCTCGACATGCCGATCGAGGAGGCCGCGGACTTCTTCAGCGCGTACACCCGCATCTCGCGGTACCTGGACACGCTCGTCGACGTCGGTCTGGGCTACGTCCGCCTGGGCCAGCCCGCCACCACGCTCTCGGGCGGCGAGGCCCAGCGCGTGAAGCTGGCGGCCGAGCTCCAGAAGCGCTCCAACGGCCGCACCATCTACGTGCTGGACGAGCCGACCACGGGGCTGCACTTCGACGACATCCGCAAGCTCCTGCACGTGCTCCAGTCCCTCGTGGACAAGGGCAACACGGTGCTCACCATCGAGCACAACCTCGACGTGATCAAGAGCGCCGACCACGTGATCGACCTCGGCCCCGAGGGCGGCTCCGGGGGCGGCACGATCGTGGCCGCGGGCACGCCGGAGGAGGTCGCACACGTCGCGGAGAGCCACACGGGCCGGTTCCTCGCGGAACTGCTCGCGTAGCATGGACCCCGCCCACGCAGGACGCGGACGAAGGAGAGCCATGGCGACGTCGGAGCCCGTGCGCAGGAGCGCCGCCGCGCTCCTGCGGCTCACCTGCCGCCCCGAGGTCGTCGGCATGGAGCACGTCCCTGCGCGGGGCCCCTTCGTCATGGCCTCCAACCACCTGTCCTTCGTCGACTCGGTGATCCTCCAGGCCCTCGCCCCCCGCCCGGTCCACTTCTTCGCCAAGGAGGAGTACTTCACGGGCACGGGCCTGCGGGGCCGCGTCCGGCGGCGGTTCTTCGAGTCCGTGGGCTCCGTCCCCGTCCGCCGGGGCGAGCAGGCCGCCTCCGTGGCCGCGCTCGAGTCCCTCGTGGGCCTGCTCGAGTCCGGCCAGGGCGTCGGCATCTACCCGGAGGGCACCCGCAGCCGCGACGGCCGCCTCTACCGCGGCCGCACCGGTGCGGCCTGGCTGGCCCTGGCCACCGGCGCACCCGTCGTGCCCGTGGGCCTCGTCGGCACGCAGCACCTCCAGCCGCCTGACACCAACGGCTTCCGTCCCCACCGGTTCTCCGTGCGCGTGGGCGCGCCCCTGGACTTCGGCCACCCCGGGCGTCGTCACACCCTGCCGCAGCGCCGCGACGCGACGGCGGCGATCATGGACGCCATCGGCGCGCTCTCGGGGCAGGAGCGCGTGGACGCCTACAACGCCGCCCCGGGTGCCCGTGGCTGATCCGGCCTCCTACCGCCCGGCTCCGGGCGAGATCTCCACGTCGCCCGGCGTCTACCGCTTCCGCGACGCGGACGGACGCGTCGTCTACGTCGGCAAGGCGAAGAACCTGCGCGCCCGCCTGAGCTCCTATTTCCAGGACCCCGCCCGGCTGGCCACCAAGACCCGGACCATGGTGTTCACGGCGGCCGCGGTCGAGTGGACCGTCGTCGGCTCCGAGCTGGAGGCGCTCCAGCTCGAGTACACGTGGATCAAGGAGTACCGCCCCCGGTTCAACATCATGTACCGGGACGACAAGTCGTACCCCTACCTGGCCGTGACCATGAACGAGCAGTTCCCGCGCGTCCAGGTGATGCGCGGCGACCGGAAGCCCGGCGTGAAGTACTTCGGCCCGTTCCACCCGGCCAAGGCGATCCGGGAGACCGTGGACCTGATGCTGCGCGTCTTCCCGGTCCGCACGTGCTCGGCGGGCGTGTTCAAGCGGGCCCGCGCCCAGGACCGGCCGTGCCTGCTCGGCTACATCGGCAAGTGCTCGGCGCCCTGCGTGGGCCGGATCAGCCCGGCGGACCATCGCGCGCTGGCCCAGGACTTCTGCGACTTCATGGCCGGGGACGCGAACCGGTTCATCCGCGAGCTGGAGAAGGCCATGGCCCGTGCCGTCGAGGAGCTGCGCTACGAGGACGCGGCCCGGCTGAGGGACGACATCGCCGCGCTGCGCCGCGTGTTCGAGCGCAACGCCGTGGTGCTGCCGGAGAACACGGAGGCGGACATCTTCGCCCTGCACGCGGACGAGCTGGAGGTCGCGGTGCAGGTGTTCCACGTCCGGCAGGGACGCATCCGCGGCCAGCGCGGCTGGGTCATGGAGCGCGTGGAGGACGTCGCCGAGCCGGAGATGGTCGCGCACCTGCTCCAGCAGGTCTACGGCGACCTCGAGGGGCCGGAGCGCATCCCGCACGAGATCCTCGTCCCGGTCGAGCCCGACGACGCCGCACAGCTCACCGAGTGGCTCTCGGGCCTGCGCGGGTCCCGGGTCGCCGTGCGCGTGCCCCGGCGGGGCTCGAAGGCGGACCTCATGGAGACCGTCCGGGAGAACGCGGAGATGGCCCTCAAGCTGCACAAGTCGCGGCGGTCCGGGGACCTCACCACCCGCTCCGCCGCCCTGCGGGAGCTGCAGGAGGCCCTGGAGATCACCGAGCCCCTGCTGCGCATCGAGTGCTACGACATCTCCCACTCCCAGGGCACCAACGTGGTCGGCTCGATGGTCGTCATGGAGGACGGGCTGCCGAAGAAGAAGGACTACCGCCGCTTCAACGTCACGGGGGAGGCCGCCCGGGACGACACGGCGTCCCTGCGCGACGTCCTGCGGCGTCGTTTCGCCCGCCTGGCCAAGGAGCGCGCCGAGGGCGCCCCGCTCTCCGGTCAGGTCGAGGGGGACGATCAGGAGGCGGGGCGCCGCTTCGCGTACCCGCCCTCGCTCGTGGTGGTCGACGGCGGCCCGCCCCAGGTGGCCGCGGCCGCGGCGGTCCTCGAGGAGCTGGGCCTGGACGACCTGCCCGTGGTCGGGCTGGCCAAGCGGCTCGAGGAGGTGTGGCTGCCGGGCGACGAGTTCCCGGTGGTCCTGCCGCGCACCTCGGAGGGCCTGTACCTGCTCCAGCGCATCCGTGACGAGTCGCACCGGTTCGCGATCGCGGGCCACCGCAGCCGGCGGTCCAAGGCGATGACCGTCTCCGCCCTGGATGGGATCCCGGGCCTGGGCCCGGCCAAGCGCACCGCGCTGCTGAACCACTTCGGCTCCGTCGCCGAGATCCGGGCCGCCGGCGTGGACCGGCTGACCGAGGTCGCCGGCATCGGGCCGCGGCTGGCCGAGGCCGTCCACACGGCGCTCACGGCCGACACGCCCGCGGATACAGTGGAGTCATGATCGAGGAGACCCTCCAGCCGGAGAAGCCGCCGACATCCGAGGTGCTCGTGATCGCCGGGATGTCCGGCGCCGGACGGACCACCGCCGCGCACGCGCTCGAGGACCACGGCTGGGACGTGGTGGAGAACATGCCGCCGGCCCTGTTCGGCACGCTGGCCGAGCTCATCGCCCGCTCGCCGGAGGCGTTCCCGCGCCTGGCGATCGTGGTGGACGTGCGCTCGCGCTCATACTTCGAGGAGCTGTACGCCGCCCTGCAGCACCTGGCCAACAGCGGAGTGGAGTATCGCACCGTGTTCCTCGATGCGGAGGACCACGTCCTCCTGCAACGCTTCGAGGCCGGCCGCCGCCCCCACCCGATGCAGGGCAACGCCCGGCTGCTGGACGGCATCCGCGCGGAGCGGGACGTCGTCGAGCCGCTCAAGGCGCGTGCCGACGTCGTGGTGGACACCACCGAGCTGAACGTGCACGGCCTGGCCACGGAGATCACCGAGCTGTTCTCGGAGTCCGGCCCCGTCACGCTGCGCCTGACCATCATGAGCTTCGGGTTCAAGTACGGCGTCCCGGCGGACGCGAACTTCGTGGCGGACATGCGCTTCATCCCCAACCCCCACTGGGTGCCGGCGCTGCGTCCGCACACGGGCACGGAGGCCGCGGTCGCGGACTACGTGCTCTCCCGCCCCGGTGTCGAGGACTTCCTGCGCGCGTACGTCGCCATGCTGGGGCCGGTGTTCGAGGGCTACCGGCGGGAGAACAAGCACTACGCCACGCTCGCCATCGGCTGCACGGGCGGCAAGCACCGCTCCGTGGCCGTCGCCGAGGAGCTGGCCCGGCGCCTGGCCCAGGTGCCCCACGTGACGGTGCACGTCCAGCACCGGGACATGGGGCGCGAATGACGTCCCCGCTCACCGGCCAGCTGCCCCTGCCGCCCGGGATGGGTTCGGAAGGGCGCGGGGTGGGCGCCGGCATGTCCCGCCCCACGGCCCGGGTCACCGCCCTCGGCGGCGGCCACGGCCTCTCCGCGTCCCTCGCGGCCCTGCGGCACGTGGCCGGGCACCTCACGGCCGTCGTCACGGTGGCGGACGACGGCGGCTCCTCCGGCACCATCCGCCGGGAGATGGCGGTGCTGCCGCCCGGCGACCTCCGCATGGCGCTGGCCGCCCTGTGCGACGACACCGACTGGGGTCGGACCTGGGCCCACGTCATGCAGCACCGCTTCCGCTCCACCGAGGTGCCCGCGGACCAGGCCACCCTGGACAACCACGCGCTCGGGAACCTCCTGATCGTCGCCCTCTGGGAGCTGCTGGGCGACCCGGTGGACGGGCTGCGCTGGGCCGGCGCCCTGCTGCGGGCGCACGGCGAGGTCCTGCCGGTCTCGCGGGTGCCGCTGACCATCGGCGGGGACGTGCTCAGCGCCGGCCCGGACGGCCGCCTGCGCACCCGATGCGTGGAGGGCCAGGTGGCCCTCGCGGTCGCCGCGTTCGAGGGGCGCGTCACCGACGTCCGCCTGAGCCCGTCCGACGCCCCCGCCACCCCGGAGGCGCTCTCGGCGATCGAGCTGGCCGACTGGGTGGTGCTCGGACCCGGCTCGCTGTACACGTCGGTGCTGCCGCACCTGCTGATGCCGGACGTGCGCGCGGCCCTCGCCGCCACCACCGCCCGGCGCCTCATGGTGCTGAACCTGCGCACGGGAGACCAGGAGACCACCGGCCTCACCCACGCCGACCACCTCAAGGTGCTGCGCTCCTATGCGCCGGACCTCCGGCTGGACGTGGTGATCGCCGACGTGGACGCGGTCACCGACCGGGCGGCGGTGGAGGCCGAGGCGGCCCGGATGGGCGCGCGCGTGGCGTTCAGTAGAGTGAGCAGTGCCCAGGATCCCCAGGTCCACGACCCGCTGCGCCTGGCCGTCGCGATCGACGAGGCGATGACCCACTGACGCGCGCACCTCGCCGAGAAGGAGCACGAGCATGGCGCTGACCATGACCCTCAAGGAGGAGCTGGCCCGTGTGCCGGTCGCCGCGACCCCGGAGCGGCGGGCGGAGACCGCGGCGATGCTGCGGTTCGCCGGGGGGTTGCACCTCGTGGCCGGCCGCGTCGTCGTGGAGGCGGAGCTGGACCACGGCGCCAGTGCGCGCCGCCTGCGCGCCGCCATCACCGAGCTGTACGGCCTGGCCCCGGAGATCGTGGTGGTCTCCGGCGGCAACCTGCGCCGTGGTCAGCGGTACGTGCTCCGGGTCGTGCGCGGGGGAGAGGACCTCGCCCGGCAGACCGGGCTCATCGACCAGCGGGGACGGCCCGTGCGTGGCCTCGCGCCGGTCCTCGTCAGCGGGACGACGGCGGCCACCGCCGCCGTGTGGCGCGGGGCCCTGCTGGCCCACGGCTCCCTCACCGAGCCCGGCCGCTCGGCGGCCCTCGAGGTGACCACGCCGGGCCCGGAGGCCGCGCTCGCGCTGGTGGGGGCCGCGCGTCGGCTCCGCGTGGCGGCGAAGGCGCGCGAGGTGCGTCAGTCGGACCGCGTCGTGGTCCGCGACGGCGAGGCGATCGCCACGCTGCTCGCCGCCGTCGGCGCGGAGCAGACCGCGACCCTCTGGCGCGAGCGGCGCGAGCGCAAAGAGGTCCGGGCCACCGCCAACCGCCTGGCGAACTTCGACGACGCCAACCTGCGCCGTTCCGCCCAGGCCGCTGTCACGGCCGGGGCGAAGGTGGAGCGGGCCCTCGAGATCCTCGGGGACGAGGTGCCCGACCACCTTCGCTACGCGGGACGGCTGCGCCTCGAGCACAAGCAGGCCTCCCTCGACGAGCTCGGCCGCCTCGCGGACCCGCCGATGACCAAGGACGCCGTCGCCGGGCGCATCCGCCGGCTACTGGCCATGGCGGACAAGCGGGCCGCCGAGCGGGGCATCCCCGGGACGGACGCGGCCTCCGAAGGCTGAGCGCGGGATCACCGTCGACGGGATCTGGCCCCGGCGCTCCGCCCCCGATCACAATGGAGACGGACGGAATACGCCGCCGAGACGCGAGGTTGCCCGAGGTGGAGGCCGAGGGCGTCCTGCCCGCAGCCTCGCCTGACCAAGGAGGAAGCATGACCGAATACACCCTTCCGGAGCTGGACTACGACTACGCCGCGCTGGAGCCGCACATCTCGGCCCGCATCATGGAGCTGCACCACTCCAAGCACCACGCCACGTACGTCAAGGGCGCGAACACCGCCCTGGAGAAGCTGGCCGCCGCGCGTGAGGCCGGCGACTTCGGCTCCGTGAACCAGCTGTCGAAGGACCTCGCCTTCAACCTGGGCGGGCACACGAACCACTCGATCTTCTGGAAGAACCTCTCGCCGGAGGGCGGCGACAAGCCGACCGGCGAGCTGGCCGCCGCCATCGACGAGTACTTCGGCTCGTTCGACCAGTTCCAGGCCCACTTCACCGCCGCCGCCCTCGGCATCCAGGGCTCCGGCTGGGCCGTGCTGGCCTACGAGCCCATCGGCGGCAACCTGGTGATCGAGCAGTTCTACGACCAGCAGAACGGCGTGCCGGTCGCCACCATCCCGCTGTTCCAGCTGGACATGTGGGAGCACGCCTTCTACCTCGACTACCAGAACGTCAAGGCGGACTACGTCAAGGCGATCTGGAACATCGTGAACTGGGCCGACGTGCAGGCCCGCTTCGAGGCCGCCCGCGCCGGCGCCTCCGGCCTGATCCTCCCGGCCTGATCCACACCGCGCACCGGGGCGCTGACGTCGTGGCCCCACGACGTCAGCGCCCCGATGCGGGGAGGGGCTCGGCGCTCCGGCCCTGTCCCCACCGCGCGCCCGGACCGGGCGCGACCGCTCGACCGTACCGCCCCGGACCCACCGCCACGGGGACCACGCAACGCGAACTAACGAGAGAGACCACCATGACCAAGATCGCCATCAACGGCTACGGCCGCATCGGACGCAACATCGTGCGCGTGCTCAGGGACCGCGGCCACGAGAACCTCGAGCTGGTCGCGGTGAACGACCTCGCCGACCCCGAGGACCTGTTCTGGCTGACCCAGTACGACACCATCCTGGGCCGCTACCCGGGCGAGCTGGAGCGGACCGAGAAGGGGTTCCGCATCGACGGCCGCGACGTCGCGTTCTTCCAGGAGGCCGACCCGACGAAGCTGCCGTGGGGTGAGCTCGGCGTGGACCTGGTCATCGAGTGCACCGGCATCTTCACGACCGGCCCCAAGGCGCAGGCCCACCTCGACGCGGGGGCCAAGAAGGTCCTCATCTCGGCCCCCGCCAAGGAGGTCGACGGCACCTTCGTGATGGGCGTGAACGAGCACACCTACGACGCGGAGTCGATGCACATCGTCTCGAACGCCTCGTGCACCACGAACTGCCTGGCCCCGATGGCGAAGGTCCTCAACGACGAGTTCGGCATCGTGGACGGCATCATGACCACGATCCACGCGTACACCGGCGACCAGAACCTGCACGACAACGTGCACAAGAAGGATCGCCGTCGGGCGCGCGCCGCGGCCCAGAACATGGTGCCCACCTCCACGGGCGCGGCCAAGGCCATCGGCGAGGTCATCCCGGAGCTGAAGGGCAAGCTCGACGGCTTCGCCATGCGGGTGCCCACCATCACCGGCTCGGCCACCGACCTGACCGTGGAGCTGACGCGCCACGTGGAGGTCGAGGAGATCAACGCGGCGTTCAAGAAGGCCGCGGAGTCCGGTCCGCTGCAGGGCCGCCTGGTCTACTCGGAGGACCCGATCGTGTCCTCGGACATCATCACCTCCCCGGCGGCGTGCACCTTCGACGCCCCGCTGACCAAGTCCATCGGCCAGACCGTGAAGATCATCGGCTGGTACGACAACGAGTACGGCTACACCTCCCAGCTCATGGACTTCGCAGACCTCATCGGCTCGAAGCTCTGAGCCCGCACGGCGCCCGACGGCCCGGGCCGACGGTTCCTCCGTCGGCCCGGGCCGTCCGCCTAGACTGCACCGTGAACCGACCCCGCTCCGGCACCCCAGGAGGCATCATGCCCGCACCGACCCTCACCGATCTGCTCGAGGCCGGCGTCGCCGGCCGCACCGTGCTCATCCGGTCCGACCTGAACGTCCCGCTGGACGGGGACACCGTCACCGACGACGGCCGCATCCGTGCCTCGCTGCCCGCGATCCGGGACCTGGCCGAGGCCGGTGCGCGCGTGATCGTCATGGCCCACCTGGGCCGCCCCAAGGGTGAGCCGGACCCCGCGTACTCCCTCCGCCCCGTCGCCGCGCGCATGGCCGAGCTGCTGGGCACCGACGTCGCCCTCGCCGCGGACGTGACCGGGGACGACGCGCGCGCGAAGGCCGCCGCCCTGCAGGACGGCCAGGTGCTGCTGCTGGAGAACGTGCGCTTCGACGCCCGCGAGACCTCCAAGGACGATGCCGAGCGCGCCGCACTGGCCGGCGAGATGGCGGCGCTGGCCGGCGACGACGGCGCCTACGTGGGCGACGCCTTCGGCGCGGTCCACCGCAAGCACGCCTCCGTGTTCGACGTCGCGGCACAGCTGCCGGCCCACCAGGGCCCGCTGGTCGCCGCCGAGCTCGAGGTGCTCACCCGTCTGACCGAGTCCCCGGAGCGGCCTTACGTCGTCGTGCTGGGCGGGTCGAAGGTCTCGGACAAGCTGGCCGTGATCGACAACCTGCTGGACAAGGCCGACACGCTGCTGATCGGCGGCGGCATGCTCTTCACGTTCCTCAAGGCGCAGGGCCACGAGGTGGGCGCCTCCCTGCTCGAGGAGGACCAGCTCGACACCGTCCGCGAGTACCTGCGCCGCTCCGAGGCCGGGGCCGCCCGCATCGTGCTCCCCACGGACATCGTCATGGCCTCCGGCTTCGCGGCCGACGCCGAGCACGAGGTCCTGGCCGTGGACGCCCTCACCTCGGGCGCGCACGGCGCGTCCGCCATGGGCTTGGACATCGGCCCCGAGACGGCCCGGGCGTTCGCGGAGCAGATCCGCGGCGCCCAGACCGTGTTCTGGAACGGCCCCATGGGCGTGTTCGAGTTCCCGGCCTTCGCGGAGGGCACCCGGGCGGTGGCCCGGGCCCTCACCGAGGCCTCCGCGGCCGGCGGCCTGTCGGTGGTCGGCGGCGGCGACTCCGCGGCGGCCGTGCGCACGCTCGGCTTCGCCGACGACGCGTTCGGCCACATCTCCACCGGCGGCGGCGCCTCCCTCGAATACCTCGAGGGCAAGGAGCTGCCGGGCGTCACCGCCCTGGCCGGCGAGGGGCGGGCGTGAGCATGGCGGAGCAGACCACGCGCGTGCCGCTGATCGCGGGCAACTGGAAGATGAACCTGGACCACCTCGAGGCCGTCACCCTGGTGCAGCGCCTCACGTGGCTCCTCTCGGACGCGGACCATGACCAGGAGGCCGTGGAGGTCGCGGTGTTCCCGCCCTTCACGGGCCTGCGGTCCGTGCAGACGCTCGTCACCGGTGACCGCCTGGACCTCGTCTACGGCGCGCAGGACCTCTCGCCCGAGGACGCCGGCGCCTACACGGGCGACGTCTCCGGCGCGTTCCTGGCCGCGCTGGGGTGCCGTTACGCGATCGTGGGCCACTCCGAGCGCCGCACCCTCCACGGGGAGGACGACGCCCTCGTCGCGCGCAAGGCCGCCGCGGCCCTGCGCCACGGCCTCACCCCGGTGATCTGCGTGGGCGAGGGCCTGGAGGTGCGCCAGGCCGGCCGGCACGTCGAGCACACGCTCGCCCAGCTGGAGGGCTCCATCGCGGGCCTGTCGGCGCAGGACGTGGCCGGCGTCGTCGTCGCCTACGAGCCCGTGTGGGCGATCGGCACGGGCGAGGTCGCCGGCCCCGAGGACGCGCAGCAGATGTGCGCGGCCCTGCGCGCCCGCGTGGCCGCACTGCACGGCGACGACGTCGCCGCCGGACTGCGGATCCTCTACGGCGGCTCCGTGAAGTCCTCCAGCGCGCCGGCGCTGCTGGCGCAGCCAGACGTGGACGGCGCCCTCGTGGGCGGCGCCAGCCTCGACGCGGACGAGTTTGCTAAGATCGTCCGGTTCGACCAGGCCTGATCCGTCCGGCCCGACCGACCGCATTCTCCGTGACGGCCCCGGCGCGCGCCGGGGCCGCACCTCGACCCGAGGAGCCCTCCCGTGGACGTCCTGACCCTGGCCCTGCAGATCCTCGTGGTCGTGCTCAGCGTGGTCATCGTGCTGCTCATCCTGCTGCACAAGGGCCGCGGCGGCGGCGTCTCGGACATGTTCGGCGGCGGCGTGACCAGCTCGATGAGCTCCTCGGGCTCCGCCCAGCGTCTGCTCACCCGCCTGACCGTCGGCTCCGTGGTCGCCTGGGGTGTCGTGATCGCCCTGCTCGGCGTCCTGCCGCGTCTGACCATGGAGTCCTGAGGCCGCCCCGCCGGGCCCCGACGCGAACGCCCCGCACGGAAGATCCGTGCGGGGCGTTCGCGCGTCCCGGACCGGTGGGGCGCCGGGGGCCCCTCAGCGTTCGGAGGCCTGCACGGGGGAGAGGTCCGTGCGCGGCAGGCCCTGGTGGAGCACGGCGCCGAAGACCTCGTCCGGGTCCAGGCGGCGCAGCTCCTCGGCCAGGCAGTCCTGGATCGTCCGGCGTGGCAGGGAGATGCGCTGCACCGGCCGGCCCTGCTGATAGAGCCGGGCCACCTGCGACTGCGAGCGGGAGAGCACCACGTCCCCGTCCGTGCACCGCAGGCGCACCGCACGGATCCCGTGGCCGACCTTCGAGTGCGCGATCGTCACGGGCACCTTCAGGGTCAGGGTGAGCCACGCCGCGAGCAGCATGGTGCTGGGGGAGTCCGGCGCCCCGTCCACCGTCACCGAGCGCAGGGTGGCCACGTCGAGCGTGTCGAAGATCCCGGCCACCTGGATCCGCCACAGCGTCAGGCGCGTCCAGGCCAGGTCGGTGTCCCCCTCATGGTGGCCCGCGCGCAGAGCCCACAGGGCGGGCTCGGCCGCGGACGCCGAGGCCGTGTCCGTGATCCGGCGGTGGGCCAGGCGGCCGAGCGCCGTCGCCGAGGGGACCTCGGGCGGCACCCCGGGCCACCACGCGACGATGGGCGCATCGGGCAGGAGCAGCCCGGAGACGAGCGACTCGTCGGCGTGGGCGTTCTCCCCGGCGCACCACAGCACCACGACGTCGGAGGCGCCGGCGTCGCCGCCGACCCGGATCTCGGCGTCCAGGCGGGTGGGGGCCGCGGGGTCGCCCAGGGCCAGGACGATGATGCGGCACGGGTGCTCCAGGGAGGCCGCGTTGGCGGCCTGGACGGCGGACTCGATGCCGGCGTCGTCCGTGCTGATCACGAGGGTCAGGACGCGGCCGAGGGTCACGACCCCGCTCTTCTCGCGCAGCTGTGTGATGCGCTTGGCCACCTGGGAGGTGGTGGTGTCGTGCATGCGGATCTTCACGGGCGCCTCCAGCTTCGTCCGTCGCGGGCCATGAGGGCGTCGGCCGAGGGCGGTCCCCACGTGCCCGGGGCGTAGGGCTCGGGCTGGGTGCCCAGGCTCGCCCAGTGCTCCTCGAACGGGTCCACGATCCGCCAGGACAGCTCCACCTCGGCCTGGCGCGGGAACAGCGGCGGCTCCCCGAGGAGCACGTCGAGGATGAGACGTTCGTACGCCTCGGGGGAGTCCTCGGTGAAGGCGTGGCCGTAGCCGAAGTCCATCGTGACGTCGCGGATCTCGGTCTGCGTGCCGGGCACCTTGGATGCGAAGCGGATGGTGACGCCCTCGTCCGGCTGCACTCGGATGACGATGATGTTCTGTCCGAACTCGTCCCCGTCGTGGACGGGGAACAGCAGGTGCGGGGGCTTCTTGAAGACGACGGCGATCTCCGTCACCCGCCGGCCGAGGCGCTTGCCGGCCCGCAGGTAGAACGGGACGCCCTGCCAGCGGCGCGTGCGGATGCCCACCTTGAGCGCGGCGTACGTCTCGGTGACGGACGCCGGGTTGAAGCCCTCCTCGTCGAGGAAGCCCGTGACCCGCTCGCCGCCCTGCCAGCCGGAGGTGTACTGGCCGCGGGCGGAGGCCACCGCGAGTCCCTCGGGCGTGTCCGGGACGGTGACGGCCTCGAGGACCTTCTCCTTCTCCGCGCGCAGGTGGTCCGCGTCGAACGAGATCGGCTCCTCCATCGCGGTGAACGCGAGCAGCTGTAGGAGGTGGTTCTGGATGACGTCGCGGGCCGCGCCCACGCCGTCGTAGTAGCTCGCCCGTCCACCGATGCCGATGTCCTCGGCCATCGTGATCTGGACGTGGTCCACGTGCTCGGCGTTCCAGAGCGGCTCGAACATCCGGTTGGCGAACCGGAACGCGAGGATGTTCTGCACCGTCTCCTTGCCGAGGTAGTGGTCGATGCGGAACACCGCGTCCGAGGGGAAGACGCGCTCGATCACAGCGTTGAGCTCCTGCGCGCTGGCCAGGTCGTGGCCGAAGGGCTTCTCGATGACCACGCGGCGCCACGGGCCCTCGGCCGGCTGCGACCGGTCGGCCAGGCCCTGGTCGGCCAGGTGGCGGGAGACGGCCTCGAACCAGTCCGGCGGGATGGAGAGGTAGAACGCGGTGTTCCCCCGCGTGCCGCGTGAGGTCTCGAGCTCGGCGAGCACCTCGTCGAGACGGACGTAGGCCGCCTCGTCGTCGAACGCGCCGGAGACGAAGCGCAGGCCGCCCCGGAACTGGTCCCACACGGTCTCGTCGAACGTGGTCCGGGAGGAGGCCTCGACGGCGGCGCGCACGTAGTCGGCGAACTCCTCGTCGGACCAGTCGCGGCGGCCGAAGCCGACGAGGGAGAACGCAGGCGGCAGCAGGCCGCGCTGGGCCAGGTCGTACATGGCCGGCAGGAGCTTCTTCTTCGCCAGGTCGCCCGTCACGCCGAACAGCACGAGCGCCGACGGGCCCGCGATGCGGGTCAGGCGCCGGTCACGGGGGTCGCGCAGCGGGTTGCGGGGGGCGGTCCGGGACTCACCGGCCACGGACGGCGCTCCTCAGGGCCTCGATGCCCGCGTCGCGGCGGCGCAGGTGCAGGGTGACCACGGGGCGGCCGAGATCGCCGAGCACCCGGGCGTCGCCCGCGGCCTGCGCGGCGATGAGCCTGCCCAGGGAGAACGGGCGGCCGGGCACCTCGATATCCAGGCCGGCGTCGCCGGTGATCTGCAGGAACACGCCGACGGCCGGGCCGCCCTTGTGGAACTGCCCGGTGGAGTGCAGGAACCGCGGACCCCAGCCGAACGTGACCGGGCGACCGACCAGGTCCGCCAGGTCCGCACGCAGCTCCTCGAGCTCGGCGTCGTCGTGACGGGAGAGGTAGGCGTGGACCGCCAGGTAGCCGTCCTCGGGCACCAGCGCCGCCGTGGCGCGCAGCACGCCGGCCAGGTCCGGGGCAGAGGTCACGGACGCCGGGCCGGAGACCTCGACGCCCTCCACCTCGCCGTCGGCCGTCCGCTCGGCGGCGGGGCTGTCCAGCAGGGTGCGCGCGGCGGCCTTGGCGGCCTCCACGTCCGGCTGGTCGAAGGGGTTGATCCCGAGCAGGCGGCCGGCCACCGCGGTGGCCACCTCCCACAGCAGCAGCTGGGCGCCGAGCGAGCCGGCGACCTGCACGCCGTGGCCCGGGGCCGCGACGTCGTCCTCGCCGACGAGCTGCACCTGCAGCAGGTCGGGGGCGTCCCACGCGGTCTCGGGGTCGCCGGGGGCGACGACGACGGGCAGCAGCCCGGTGCCGTCCTTGCCCGTGGACTCGGCGATCAGCTGCTCGATCCAGGCCGGCAGTCCGGCGATGCCGGACCCGTGGTCGGCGAAGACGAGCTTGTCGCGCAGCGGGCGGGTGCCGCCCAGGGCCGCGCCGAGCTGCAGGCCCGGGTTGTCCTCGTCGTCGGCGATCAGCAGGTCGAGCACGGCCTCCGCGTCGTCCAGCAGGGCCGCGACGTCCACCCCGGCCAGGCCGGTGGGGACCAGGCCGAACGCGGTGAGAGCCGAGAAACGCCCGCCCACGGTCGGGTCCGCGGTGAAGACGGCGCGCCAGCCGGCGGACTCGCACGCGGCGTGCAGCGGCGAGCCCGCGTCCGTGACGGCGACCAGGCGGGTGCGGGGGTCGATCCCGGCGTCGCGGAACGCGGCCTCGACGACGCGGCGCTGCGAGTCGGTCTCCACGGTGGAGCCGGACTTGGAGGAGACCACCAGCACGGTCCGCTCGAGGTCGCGCTCGAGGGCACGGGAGACCTGCAGCGGGTCCGTGGAGTCCAGGACCTCGAGCTCGACGCCGGCCGTCGCCGCGATCACCTCGGGGGCCAGGGACGAACCGCCCATGCCCGCCAGGAGCACGCGGTCCACGCCCTCGGCGCGCAGCTCCCGGGTCAGCTGGGCGATGTGCGGGACGAGGGCGCGGGAGTCCTCGAACAGGTCGATCCAGCCGAGCCGCTTGGCGGCCTCGTCGCGGGCCGGCGCCCCCCACAGGTCGGCGTCCTGCGCCCCGAGGCGGGAGGCGACGCGGTCCTGGAGGAGGGCGGGCAGATGGCGGTCGATCGCCTCGAGGGCGGCTCCGGTGGCGGTGAGGCCGAGGGTGCTCATGGGGGGTCCTTCCGTGCGCGTGGCGAGCGGGCGGCGGGGTCGGGGGGCGGGTGCGGTCAGCGATGGGCGTCGAGCCCGGAGCGGACCGAGCCGAGCAGCTCGTCCCACGCGGCCTCGAACTTCTCCAGGCCCTCAGTCTCCAGCACGTCCACGACGTCCTGGTAGGACACGCCCGCCGCGCCGACCGCGTCGAGCAGGGCATCGGCCTCGGCGTAGGCGCCCGTGACGGTGTCCGCCGCGATCACCCCGTGGTCGGCGACCGCCTCGAGGGTCTTCTCCGGCAGGGTGGTCACGGTGTGCGGTGCCACGAGTTCGGTGACGTACAGCGTGTCCGGCAGGGCGGGGTCCTTGACGCCGGTGGAGGCCCACAGGGGCCGCTGCACGGGGGCGCCGGCCGCCTCGAGCAGGCGCCAGCGCTCCGAGTCCAGGGCCTGCTCGAAGGCTCGGTAGGCCAGGCGCGCGTTGGCGACGGCGGCCCGGCCGGTCAGCGCCTCGGCCTCGGGGGTGCCGATCGCGCGCAGCCGCGCGTCGACCTCCGTGTCCACACGGGAGACGAAGAAGGAGGCCACCGAGTGGAGGCGGCGGACGTCGTGCCCGTTCGCCCGGGCCTTCTCCAGGCCGGTGAGCCAGGCGTTGAGCACCCGGCGGTAGCGGGGCAGGGAGAAGATCAGGGTCACGTTCACGCTGATGCCCGCGCCGAGCACGTCCGCGATGGCGGACAGGCCCTCCACGGTCGCGGGGATCTTCACCATGAGGTTGGGACGGTCGACGGCCGCCGCCAGCTCGCGGGCCTGCGCCACGGTGCCGGCGGCGTCGCGGGCCAGGCGCGGATCGACCTCAAGGGAGACGAAGCCGTCCGCCCCGCCGGTGCGCTCGTGGACGGGCGCGAGCACGTCGGCGGCGCGGCGCACGTCCTCGGTCGTCAGGGCGACGACGGCCTCGTCCACCGAGGCGCCAGCCGCGGCGAGTTCGCGCAGCTGTCCCTGGTAGGCGCCCGCGTCCGCGAGGGCGACCGCGAAGATGGACGGGTTCGTGGTGACGCCGGTGACCGAGCGGGTGGCGATCAGCTCTTCGAGCGTGCCCTCGTCCAGCCGCGTGCGGGAGAGGTCGTCGAGCCAGATCGACACACCGGCCTGGGCCAGCGCGGCGGTGTTCGGGTTCTGCGGGGTGCTCATGGTCTGCGGGTGCCTTCCCTTCGGGGTGGACGTGCTCGGGGCGCCGTGGGCGCCGGGCCTCAGAGGAGGCCGCGGGTCACCTCGGCGACGTGCTCGCCAGTGAATCCGTACTTCTCCATCAGGCGGGCGCCGTCGGCCGACTCGCCGTAGTGCTCGAGGCTCACGCGGGCGCCCGGGGAGGAGGCCGTCACCGTGTGCTCGAACCACGGCATCGCGATGCCGGCCTCGACGGAGACGCGGACCGGGGCGTCGGGGCCGTCGGGCAGGACCTCGGCCCGGTAGGCCTCGTCCTGCTCGGCGAACCACTCGAGGCAGGGGGCGGAGACGACGCGGGTCGGGACGCCGTCGGCCTGCAGCAGCGCGCGGGCCCGCACGGCCACGGAGACCTCGGAGCCGGTCGCGATCAGCAGCGCGCGGGCCGGCGTCGGCGCGCCGTCGGCATCCGTGGCGTCGATGAGGACGTAGGCGCCGCGGGCCACGCCCGAGGCGGGGGCGAAGCCGTCCGTGTCCCGGGGGAGCACGGGCAGGCTCTGCCGGGACAGGACGAGCCCGGCCGGGCGGTCCCGGTGCTCGAGCACCGTCCGCCACGCCCACGCGGTCTCGTTGGCGTCGGCCGGGCGGACGACGTCGAGCCCGGGGATGGCCCGCAGGGCGGCCAGGTGCTCCACCGGCTGGTGCGTGGGGCCGTCCTCGCCGAGGCCGATGGAGTCGTGCGTCCACACGTACGTGCTCGGGGTGCCCATGAGGGCGGCCAGGCGGACGGCGGGGCGCATGTAGTCGGAGAACGTCAGGAACGTGCCCATGTACGCACGGGTCAGTCCGCCGATCGTGATGCCGTTGACGATCGCCCCGGCCGCGAACTCGCGGATGCCGAAGTGCAGGGTGCGGCCGTGCTCGTCGCCCCGCCAGGTGGCGGTGGAGCGGTGGGCCGGGATGAAGGAGGGCTCGCCCTTCATGGTCGTGTTGTTCGACCCGGCGAGGTCGGCCGAGCCGCCCCAGAGCTCGGGCATGACCGGCGCGAGGGCCGTGAGCACCTCACCGGAGGCCGCGCGCGTGGCCAGGCCCTTCTCGTCCGCGTCCCAGGACGGGAACGCGTCCGCGAAGCCGGCGGGCAGCTCTCGACCGGCCAGTCGGTCGTACAGCCGCGCGTTCTCCGGGTTCGCCTCGCGCCAGGCCTGGAACGCCGCCTCCCACCCGCGGCGGTACTCGGCCGAGCGCTCGGCGATGGACCGGGCACCGGCCAGGAGCTCGGGGTCGACGTCGAAGGTCGTGGCCGGGTCCAGCCCGAGGCCCTCCTTGAGGCCGGCGACCTCGTCCGTGCCGAGCTTGGAGCCGTGGATGCCGCCGGTGTTCTGCTTCGTGGGGGAGGGCCAGCCGATCACGGTGCGCAGCTTGATCAGCGAGGGCCGGCCGGTCTCGGCCTTGGCCGCCACGAGGGCGTCGTACAGGGCCTCCACGTCCTCCGTGTACTCGGTCACGGCGTGGCCCTGGGCGCCGTTGGTCCAGTCGACCTCCTGCACGTGCCAGCCGTAGGCCTCGTAGCGGCGCACCACGTCCTCGGTGAACGCGACGTCCGTGTCGTCCTCGATCGAGATGCGGTTCGCGTCGTAGACGACCACCAGGTTCCCGAGCTCCTGGTGCCCGGCCAGCGAGGAGGCCTCGGCGGCGACGCCCTCCTGGATGTCCCCGTCGGAGGCGAGCACGAACACGTGGTGGTCGAAGGGGGAGGTGCCGGGGGCGGCGTCGGGGTCCATCAGCCCGCGCACGCGACGCTGCTCGTACGCGAAGCCGACGCCCATCGCCAGGCCCTGACCCAGCGGACCCGTGGTCACCTCGACGCCGTGGGTGTGGCCGTACTCCGGGTGGCCCGGGGTCCTGGAGCCCTCGGTGCGCAACGCCTGGATGTCCTCGATCTCGAGCCCGGCGCCCGCGGCGAACAGCTGCAGGTACTGGATGAGCGACGCGTGGCCCGCGGAGAGGATGAAGCGGTCCCGCCCCTCCCAGCGGTCGTCCGTGGGGTCCAGGTGCATGACGTTCTGGTACAGCTGCCACGCCACGGGGGCCAGCGAGATCGCGGTGCCGGGGTGGCCGTGCCCGGCCTTCTCCACGGCGTCCGCCGAGAGCGCCTTGAGCGTGTCCACCATCCGGCGGTCCTGCTCCGAGTAGACGAACCCGCGGGCCGGGGCCACCCGGTCCAGGGTCGGGGGGTGGACGGCTGCGCGGCGTCGGTCACGGGTTCTCTCCTGGCGGATCGGGAGCGTCGGGGCGCGGCCCCGGCCGACGCCGGGGCGTCTCGGCGCGGGGCCGTCGTCCCAGCCTAGCCGCGCGACGGCGGGGCGGGCCCGACCGGGCGCCCCATGACATGGTTCGCCCCCGGGCGAACAGCCGTTGACACGAGTAGACTGCGTCAAGGCCTGCCCGCAGGCGGACCGCCCGAGTGGCCGATCCGAACCCCGGGACGGGCACGCCCACCGTCCCCTCACCGTGAGAAGCAGATGTCATCCTCCCTGGAGTCGCCGTCCGCCGCCCGCGTCGCCGCCGCCGAGCCCGGCGCCGTCGACCGGTCCCCGCTGCCCCTGCGCCGCAAGGTCCGGGCGTACGTCGAGCTGACGAAGCCCCGGGTGATCGAGCTGCTGCTGGTGACCACGCTGCCGACCATGATCTTCGCGCAGCGCGGCTTCCCGGACGTGCTCACCATGATCGCCACGCTCGTCGGCGGTGCGCTCGCCGCCGGCGCCTCCGGCACCTTCAACTGCTACATCGACCGGGACATCGACCGGGTCATGAAGCGCACCGAGAACCGGCCGCTCGTCACCGGCGAGGTCACCCCGCGCGGGGCCCTCGTGTTCGCGTGGGTGCAGACGGTCGTGTCCATCCTGATCCTCGGGCTCGGCGCCAACTGGCTGGCGGCGGGCCTGGGCGTGGCCGCCATCTTCTTCTACGTGGTCGTGTACTCGCTCGTGCTCAAGCGCCGCACGGAGCAGAACATCGTGTGGGGCGGCATCGCCGGCTGCTTCCCCGTGCTGATCGGCTGGGCGGCCGTGCGCGGGACCGTCGAGTGGCCGGCCATCGTGCTGTTCCTCGTGGTCTTCCTGTGGACGCCCCCGCACTACTGGCCGCTGTCCATGAAGTACAAGCGCGACTACCAGCAGGCCGACGTGCCGATGCTCGGCGCCATCGCCTCCGCGCGCCACGTCTCCAACCAGGTCGTGCTCTACGCGTGGGCCACCGTGGCGTGCTCCCTCCTGCTCGTGCCGATGGGCTGGGCCGGCATCGTCTACACCGCGGTCGCTTTCGTCGTCGGCGGCTGGTTCATCTGGGAGTCCCACGTGCTGCAGGTCCAGGCCCAGCGCGAGGACTTCGAGGACCGCAAGGCCATGAAGGTCTTCCACCTCTCCATCACCTACCTGACGCTGCTGTTCATCGCCCTGGCCGTGGACCCGTTCGTGGGCGCGCCGCTGATGCACTTCGGCGCCTGAGCGCTGGTCCGCCCCGGGCGCTCCCCGGGACGCAGACGACGACGGCCCCGCACCTGCCGGTGCGGGGCCGTTCGCGTGCGCGGGGCGTCAGCCCGCGGCGACGGTGCGCGTGGGGGCGACGGCCTCCACCGGGACACCCGGCCCGGCCGTGACGTAGCGGGCGACCTGGCGGTCCCAGGTCTCCGTCGCGGCGGCCACGAGCAGGGCAGAGCCCAGCATGTGCAGCAGGACCACGCCGATCGGCAGGCCCGTGAAGTGCTGGGTGTAGCCCACGACGGCCTGGAACACGAGGGCGAGCAGGAGCCGCAGCACGGCGGCGCGCTGCAGGCGGGAGGCACCGGCCGCGCGGCGCACCGTGAAGAACAGGACGAGGGCGGCCGCCAGGAGCAGGTACACCGGGACCACGTGGGCACGCGTGACCAGCAGCGGGTCGAACTCGTGGCGCGGCGAGCCGGGGTCGCCGGAGTGCGGGCCCGTGCCGGTCACCACGGTGCCCAGGTACACGGCGGCCCACGTCAGCGCGAACGCCGCCCAGGCGGCGGCACGGGACCGGCCGGTGGTGGCGCCGTCCACGAGGGGCACCCCCGCCCGGCCGGCACGGCGCTCGGCGGCGATGCGCACCACGAGCAGGGTCGCCACGGCCACCATGATCGAGGACACGATGAAGTGGCCGGCCACCCACCACGGGTTCAGATGCGTCAGGACCACGACGCCGCCCACGAGGGCCTGCGCGGGAATGCCGGCCAGCAGGCCCACGGAGAGCCAGAAGGGGCTCCGGTGGGTGCCGCGCAGGTTCCACAGGGACAGGAACATGGCGGCGGCGATGACCACCAGGACGAACGTCAGCGTCCGGTTGCCGAACTCGATGTAGCCGTGGATGCCCATCTCCGGGGTGTTGGTGAGGGACTCGGGTGAGCACTTGGGCCACGTGGGGCAGCCCAGGCCGGAGCCGGTGAGGCGCACGGCGCCGCCGGTGACGATGATGCCGATCTCGGACGCCAGGGACGCCACGGCGAGGGCCATGGTGGCCTTCGTGAGGCGCTGCGGCAGGCGGGCGGCGAGCCCGGCCGGGGCGGTCCCGGCCGCGGGGGTGGTGGTGGACACGGTGTCCTTCCGATCGTTCGATGCAGGGGGACGGGAGACGGCTCAGGGCCGCCAGCGGAACCAGCGGAGCGCGGCCGCGACGGCCACGGCGCCCCACAGGGTGAGCACGAGCAGGGGGACGGGCGACCAGGCCCCGTCCAGGAGGGCGGCCCGCAGGGCCGTGCCCAGCGCGCCGGAGGGGAGCAGGTCCACGCCGGGCACCCGCGCGGGGAACACCGTGCCGCCGACGGCGCCGAACAGCACCCACAGCAGGTTGGCGACGGCGAGGGTCGCCTCCGGCCGGGCCGTGCCGGCGAGCAGCAGCCCGAGGGCCGTGAAGGCGGCGGCCCCCAGCGCGAGGGCGACGAGGGCCGGCAGGATCCCCTCGGGGTCCGGACGCCAGCCGAGCGCCAGGCCGACGCCGCCGATCACGCTCACCTGCACCAGCAGGAGGGCCACCACCGCCAGGGCCTTGCCGGCGACGAGGCCGAGCGTGCCCAGCGGGGTGGTGGCCAGGGCGGCGAGCACGTCGTAGCGACGCTCGAAGCCCGTGGCGATCGCGGTGGCCGTGAACGCGGAGCTGATCACGGCCAGGGCGAGCACGCCGGGCACGGCCACGTCCAGGCCCGAGCGGCCGGGGGCGTCCAGCAGGCCGGTGACGTGCACGCCCACGAGCGCGAGCAGGGGCAGCACCACGGTGACGAGCAGCTGCTCGCCGTTGCGCAGCGCGGTGCCGGTCTCGTAGCCGGCCTGACGCAGGACGCGGGCGGCCAGCGGGGCGGCGCCGGCGTGGGCTCCGGTGCCGGCCGGGGCGCGGTGGTCGACGACGGGCGTGCTCATGCGGCGGTCTCCCGGAGGATCTGCTCGAGGCGCAGTCCAGCGCGCTCGAATCGGGTGGGCATCAGGGCGTGCTCCCGCCAGCTCGCGGCGAGGACGGCCAGGTCGTCCGGGCCGCGGACGCCGGCCACGCGCAGGCGGGCGGACTCGTCGAGGCCGGCCGCGCGCAGCGGCGCGGGCAGGGTGTCGGCCCAGGCACGGACGGCGTCGGGGGAGGCGTCGCCGAAGTCCACGTCGACGACGTCGCCCTCGGCCACGCGCGTGAGCTCGGCCAGCGAGCCGGAGCGCACCACGCGGCCGGCGCGCAGGATGGCAACGTCGTCCGCAAGCCGCTCGGCGTCGTCGAGCAGGTGCGTGGTCAGCAGCACGGCGGCGCCGCGGTCGGTCTGTTCACGCACGACGTCGTGCACGACGGGCCGGGTCTCCGGGTCGAGGCCCGCGGTGGGCTCGTCGAGGAACAGCATGTCCGGCCGGCCGACGAGGGCGGCCGCGAGCGCGACGCGCTGGCGCTGGCCGCCGGAGAGGCGGCGCAGGGGGCGGCCGGCGACGTCGGCGATCAGCAGGCGCTCCAGCAGCGGCTCGACGGGCAGCGGGTCGCGGTACAGGGACGCCACGTGGCCGACGAAGCGGCGGGCGGGGATCGCGGGCGGCAGGCCGCCCTCCTGCCACATCACGCCGATGCGGGCGCGCAGGTCGGCGGAGGCCCGCCACGGGTCTGCGCCGAAGACGCGCACGGTGCCGGCGTCGGGCCGGTCCATGCCGTGGCAGAGGCCGAGGGTGGTGGACTTGCCGGCCCCGTTGGGGCCGAGCAGCACCGTGACGGCGCCGGCACGGGCGGTGAGGTCGACGCCCCGCAGGACGGGGGTGCGGGACCGGCCGCGGCCGAGGCTCCGGTGGACGTCGCTCAGGCGCAGGACGGGCTCGTCGCGCGGCACGGGATCCGGGGTCAGGGGAGGTCGGGGCACTGTGCCAGTCTAGTCCTCGGGCCCTGCGACCCCGGCTCGTGGGGCCGGGGGTGCCCGGGCCTGCGGCGGGTTCCGCCGTGGGCGTCATCAAGCCAGGTGAGCCTCACTTGAACCGTTCCAGATCAATAGGTCATGATGGCGTGGTGTATTCGGATCAGTCTGCGTCGCCCCCCGCTCCGGCCCCGGCCGAGGGCACGCGCGAGCGTGTGCTGCAGCTGGTCCTGACGCGTGGACCCGTGAGCGCGGCCGAGATCGGCCGCGAGCTGGAGCTGACCGCGGCCGCCGTGCGCCGCCATCTGGACGCGCTCGAGGAGGACTCGCTCGTCGAGGTCAAGCGGGTCACCGCGGCCCGCGGCGCGGGACGGCCTTCCCGCCGCTACGTGGTCACCTCGCACGCGCAGGAGCACCTGCCCAAGGACCACCTCGCCGTCGCCCTGGACACCCTGGCCCGCCTCGAGGAGCTCGGCGGGGAGGAGGAGGTGCGCCGCACCGCGCGCCACGCCTTCCGGGAGATCGAGGAGCGCTTCACGGCCGCCGTCGGCGGCCGGGAGACCGCGCTGCAGGACCGCACCCGGATCCTCGCGCGGGTCCTCGACGAGGCCGGCTACGCCGGCACGCTGCGCCACTTCGGCGCGGGCCTGGCGCCCACCCTCCGCGCGGACCAGGTCTGCCAGGGGCACTGCCCGTTCCAGGGAATTCCCGCCCGCCATCCGGAGTTCTGTGAAGAGGAGACCGCGCTGTTCGCCCGCCTGCTCGAGGTGGACGTGCGCCGGCTCTCGACCCTCGCCGCCGGCGCCCACGTGTGCACCACACATGTGCCGCTGGGCCGCGACTGAGCCGCGCGGGCCTCGCCCCGGCTCCCGCCGACCACCCGACCGACCCCGACCGCAGTGACTAGTGAGAGAGGCTGAGATGACCGACCAGATCGTCCAGCGGGACTCCGCGGAGACCGCCCACCCCGGCGTGATCCAGGAGATCCTCGACAAGAACCCCGAGCTCAACGCCATCGGCGCCTACCAGTACGGCTGGGCCGACTCCGACGCGGCCGGCGAGAAGGCCGTCCGCGGTCTGAACGAGGACGTCGTGCGCGACATCTCCGGCAAGAAGGACGAGCCGGAGTGGATGCGCAACCTGCGCCTCAAGGCCCTCAAGTACTTCGAGCGCAAGCCGATGCCGGCGTGGGGCCCGGACCTGTCCGGCATCGACTTCGACAACATCAAGTACTTCGTGCGCTCCACCGAGGGCCAGGCCAAGACCTGGGAGGACCTGCCCGAGGACATCCGCAACACCTACGAGCGCCTGGGCATCCCCGAGGCCGAGCGCGAGCGTCTCGTGGCCGGCGTCGCCGCCCAGTACGAGTCCGAGGTCGTCTACCACCAGATCCGCGAGGACCTGGAGGAGCAGGGCGTCGTGTTCCTCGACACCGACACCGCGCTCAAGGAGCACCCGGAGATCTTCGAGGAGTACTTCGGCACCGTGATCCCGGTCGGCGACAACAAGTTCGCCTCCCTGAACACGGCCGTGTGGTCCGGCGGCTCCTTCGTGTACGTGCCCAAGGGCGTGCACGTGGAGATCCCGCTGCAGGCCTACTTCCGCATCAACACGGAGAACATGGGCCAGTTCGAGCGGACGCTGATCATCGCGGACGAGGACTCGTACGTGCACTACATCGAGGGCTGCACCGCCCCGATCTACCAGTCCGACTCGCTGCACTCGGCCGTCGTGGAGATCGTGGTGAAGAAGAACGCCCGCGTGCGCTACACCACCATCCAGAACTGGTCCACGAACGTGTACAACCTCGTGACCAAGCGCGCCGTGGTCGAGGCCGGCGGCACCATGGAGTGGATCGACGGCAACATCGGCTCCAAGGTGACCATGAAGTACCCGGCCGTGTACCTGACCGGCGAGCACGCCACCGGCGAGACCCTCTCCGTCGCGTTCGCGGGCAAGGACCAGCACCAGGACACCGGCTCCAAGATGGTGCACATGGCCCCGCACACGAACTCCTCGATCGTGTCCAAGTCCGTGGCCCGCAGCGGCGGCCGCGCCGCCTACCGCGGCCTGGTGCAGATCGCCGAGGGCGCGAACGGCTCCGCCAACTCGGTGGTGTGCGACGCCCTGCTCGTGGACACGGTCTCCCGCTCCGACACGTACCCGTACATCGACATCCGCGAGGACGACGTGACCCTCGGCCACGAGGCGACCGTCTCGAAGGTGTCCGAGGAGCAGCTCTTCTACCTCATGAGCCGCGGCATGTCCGAGGACGAGGCCATGGCCATGATCGTGCGCGGCTTCATCGAGCCGATCGCCCGCGAGCTGCCCATGGAGTACGCGCTCGAGCTCAACAAGCTGATCGAACTGCAGATGGAAGGATCGGTGGGCTGACATGACCGACACCGTGGAGAACACCCAGCGGACCATGATCCCGGGCATGGGCGAGGAGGGCGAGAAGCTCGCCGTCGCCCAGGCCCCGGCCGCCCGGACCGGCGGTCAGGAGCGCAACGCCGCGGGCTCGCGCGCCGACCGCCTCAGCTCCTTCGAGCTGTCCGACTTCCCCGTGCTCACAGGACGAGAGGAGGACTGGCGCTTCACCCCGCTCAAGCGCCTGGGCGGGCTGCACCTGCCCCAGGGCGACGACGCGCGCCTGACCGGCGCCGCACCCGCCGTGACCGTGGCCGAGCAGGCCGGCGTCACGGTGGAGACCGTGGCCCGCGACGACGCCCGCGTCGGCTCCGTCCTGACCCCGGACGACCGCGTGTCCGCCGCGGCCTGGAACTCGGTCTCCGAGGCCACCGTCGTCACGATCTCCGGCGAGGTCGCCGAGCCGGTGCGCATCGACGTCGTCGGCTCCTCCGCCGACCCGGCCGCGATGCACCTGACCGTGCTCGTGGAGGAGAACGCGCAGGCCGACGTGGTGATCGCCCACCGCGGCACCGCCGTGCTGGCCCAGAACGTCGAGTTCGACGTGCGCCGCGACGCCCGCCTGAACGTGGTCGCACTGCAGGCCTGGGAGGGCGATGCCGTGCACGTCTCGGCCCAGCAGGCCTCGGTCGCCACGAACGCGCACTTCAAGCACGTGGCCGTGTCCTACGGCGGCGGCGTGGTGCGGCTGACCCCGACCGCGCGGTTCGCCGCCGAGCGCGGTGAGGCCGAGATGTACGGCCTGTACTTCGCCGACGCCGGTCAGCACCTCGAGAACCGCCTGTTCGTGGACCACAACCAGCCGGACTGCGTCTCGAACGTGCTCTACAAGGGCGCCCTGCAGGGCACGGACGCGCGCACCGTGTGGGTGGGCGACGTGCTGATCCGCAAGGAGGCCGAGGGCACGGACACGTACGAGAAGAACCAGAACCTGCTGCTCTCCGACGGGGCGCGCGCGGACTCGGTGCCGAACCTGGAGATCGAGACCGGCGTGATCGAGGGGGCGGGCCACGCGTCCGCGACCGGCCGCTTCGACGAGACCCAGCTGTTCTACCTGATGGCCCGCGGCATCTCCGAGACCGAGGCCCGACGCCTGATCGTGCGCGGCTTCCTCAACGAGATCATCCAGAAGATCGGCATCGGCGACGTCGAGGACGAGCTGACCGCCGTCATGGAGGACGAGCTCCGCATCGCGCAGCTCTGACCGACGCCCCGCAGACCCCACCGCCTTCCACCCGAGGAGAACCACCATGGCAACCCTGCAGATCACCGACCTGCACGTGCAGATCGCGACCGAGAACGGCCCCAAGGAGATCCTGAAGGGCCTCTCCCTGACCATCGAGACGGGCGAGACCCACGCGATCATGGGCCCGAACGGCTCCGGCAAGTCCACCCTGGCCTCGACCATCGCCGGCCACCCGCGCTACGAGGTCACCTCCGGCTCCATCACCCTCGACGGCGAGGACGTGCTGGAGATGGGCGTCGACGAGCGCGCCCAGGCCGGCCTCTTCCTGGCCATGCAGTACCCCGTGGAGATCCCGGGCGTCACCATGACCAACTTCCTGCGCACCGCCAAGACCGCGCTTGACGGCGAGGCCCCCTCGCTGCGCACCTGGACCAAGGACGTCAAGGGCGCCTTCGAGGCCCTGCAGATCGACCCGGCGTTCATGAACCGCAACGTCAACGAGGGCTTCTCCGGCGGCGAGAAGAAGCGCGCCGAGATCCTCCAGCTCGAGCTGTTCAAGCCCACGTTCGCGATCCTCGACGAGACCGACTCCGGCCTCGACGTCGACGCGCTGCGCATCGTCTCCGAGGGCGTCAACCGCGCCCAGGCGAAGAACGAGATGGGCACCCTGCTGATCACCCACTACACGCGGATCCTCAACTACATCAAGCCGGACCACGTGCACGTGCTGGTGGACGGCCGCGTCGCCGAGTCCGGCGGCCCGGAGCTCGCCGAGCAGCTCGAGGCCGAGGGCTACGCCCGCTTCGAGAAGGCCGCGGCGGGGGCCTGAGATGACGGAGACCACGAACCAGGCGCCCACGGAGGACATCCGTGAGGCCCTCAAGGACGTGATCGACCCGGAGCTGGGCGTCAACGTCGTGGACCTGGGCCTGCTCTACGGGCTGCACTACGCCGACGACGGCGCGCTGCTCGTGGACATGACCCTGACCACCGCGGCCTGCCCGCTCACGGACGAGATCGAGGACCAGGTCTCCCGCGCGATCGGCACCATGGTGGACGAGTGGCGGCTGAACTGGGTCTGGATGCCCCCGTGGGGCCCCGAGCGGATCACCGAGGACGGGCGCGACCAGATGCGCGCCCTTGGCTTCAACATCTGATCCGGTCCGGACGACGACGGCGGCCCGTCACCTTCGCGCAGAAGGTGACGGGCCGCCGTCGTGGTGGGGGAGTGCGGACGGGCCGGCAGGCGCCCCGGCGCTCCCGGCTCAGATGTCCAGTGAGGAGGCCCGGAACGTGTCGCACTGGCGGATGTCGGGCTCCTGCTGGGAGCTCTGGTAGCCGCGCATGAACCAGGCCATGCGCTGCTCCGAGGTGCCGTGCGTGAACGCCTCGGGGTCCACCCGGCCGGTGTGGGTGGACTGGATGCGGTCATCGCCCACGGCGGAGGCCGCGTCGATGGCCTGGCGCAGCTGGCCCTGCGAGATCGGCTTCAGGAACGGCGCACCGGACTCGGGGTCCACGGTGGACGCGGCGTGCCCGGCCCACATGCCGGCGAAGCAGTCGGCCTGCAGCTCCGCGCGCACGGCGCCGGAGGTGGGGCCGGTGGTCCCGTCCTTCGAGTGCTGCAGGTAGCCGGTGACCTGCTGGACATGGTGGCCGTACTCGTGCGCCACAATGTACTCCTCCGCCAGCGGCCCGCCCTCGGCGCCGAAGTCGGTCTGCAGCGTCTCGAAGAACGCGGTGTCGAAGTACATGGACTCGTCCGCCGGGCAGTAGAACGGGCCCGTGGCCGAGGAGGCGCTGCCGCAACCGGTGCTCACGCCGCCCTGGAACAGGGTCAGCTGCGGCTGGCGCCACTGGATGTCCGAGAACTGCGCGAGGTACTCGCCCCAGAACTCGTCCGCGGCCTCGGTGGTCGCGACGACGCGGCAGTCCGTGTTCTGGTTGGCGTCCGCACCGCTGGCGCACTCCTCGTCCGAGAGGGGCTGGCTCTGGCCGCCCGAGCCCGTCTGCTGCTGGTACTGACTCTGGCCGACGGACCCGCCGCCCGTGTCGATCCCGAGCTGCTCGGCCAGCCCGGGGGCGAAGATCGCGAGCAGCAACGCGAGCAGGCCGCCGCCACCGCCGATGGCGATGCCCCGGCCCCCCAGCCCGCCGCCACCGCCCGATCGGGCCCGGCCGGCGTCGATCTGCACGTTCTCGTTGAAGCTCATGGGGCCAGAGTGTAGACGGACTAGACTGGCCCGGCACCGCGCTGGCCCCCGCCCGTCGAGATCGGCCGGGCCCCGCCGATGCACCCCTGTTCTTCCCTCGACCCCTGGAGTCTGACACCCCCATGCTGACCGTCACCGATGTCGAACTGCGCGTGGGCGCCCGTCTCCTCATGGACGAGGTGAACTTCCGCGTGGACAAGGGGGACAAGGTCGGCCTCGTGGGGCGCAACGGCGCCGGCAAGACGACGCTGACCAAGGTCCTGGCCGGCGGCGGGCAGCCCACGGCGGGCACGGTGACCCGGACCGGGCGCATCGGCTACCTGCCCCAGGACCCCAAGGTCGAGGACATGGACCAGTCCGGCCGCGACCGCATCCTCTCCGCCCGCGACCTGGACCAGACGATCCGCCGCATGCGTGAGGCCGAGGCCGGGATGGCCGCCGTCGACGACGCCGAGCGGGAGCGGGCGATGAACCGCTACTCCCGTCTGGAGGCGGAGTTCGAGGCCCGCGGCGGCTACGCGGCCGAGTCCGAGGCCGCCCGGATCACGTCCAACCTCGGCCTGCCGGACCGCGTCCTGGACCAGCCGCTGCACACCCTCTCCGGCGGCCAGCGCCGCCGCGTGGAGCTCGCCCGCATCCTCTTCTCCGACGCGGACATCCTGCTGCTGGACGAGCCCACCAACCACCTCGACCACGACTCGATCGTGTGGCTGCGCGACTACCTGAAGACCTACTCCGGCGGCCTCCTGATGATCTCGCACGACGTGGAGCTCATGGAGATGACCGTGAACAAGGTCCTCTACCTGGACGCGAACCGGCAGACCATGGACGTCTACAACATGACGTGGAAGAACTACCTCGCCCAGCGCCAGCAGGACGAGGCGCGCCGCCGCCGGGAGTTCGCCAACGCGGAGAAGAAGGCCTCGGCCCTCATGGCCCAGGCCGAGAAGATGCGCGCCAAGGCGACCAAGGCCACCGCCGCGCAGAACATGATCAAGCGCGCCGAGCGGCTCATGCGCGGCGTCGAGGGCGAGCGCGCGGTCGACCGCGTGGCCGCGATCCGCTTCCCCACCCCGCAGGCCTCCGGCAAGACGCCGCTGCGCGCCGAGAACCTCTCCAAGTCCTACGGCTCGCTCGAGATCTTCACGGGAGTGGACCTGGCGATCGACCGCGGCTCGCGCGTGGTGATCCTGGGCTACAACGGTGCCGGCAAGACGACGCTGCTGCGCATGCTCGCCGGGGAGGAGACCCCGGACACCGGGGAGGTGCAGGCGGGCCACGGGCTCAAGCTGGGCTACTTCGCCCAGGAGCACGACACCCTGGACCAGGACGCGTCCGTCCTGGACAACATGCGCCACGCCGCCCCGCAGCTCGGCGACACCCAGGCGCGCACGCTGCTCGGCTCGTTCCTCTTCCAGGGCGACGACGTCGACAAGCCCGCCCGCGTCCTCTCCGGCGGCGAGAAGACCCGCCTGGCGCTGGCCACGCTCGTGGCCTCGAGCGCGAACGTGCTGCTGCTGGACGAGCCCACGAACAACCTCGACCCCGCCAGCCGCGAGGAGATCCTCCACGCGCTGCGCCAGTACGAGGGCGCCGTGGTGCTCGTGACCCACGACGAGGGCGCCGTCGAGGCGCTCGACCCCGAGCGCGTGGTGCTGCTGCCGGACGGGGTCGAGGACCTCTGGAACGACGACTACAGGGACCTCATCACCCTCGCCTGAGTGCGCGGGCCGCCGAGGCGGAGGGCGGGCTCAGTCGAAGAGCGCGTCCTCGGCCTCCTCGTCCGTGAGCCGCCCGTCGCGCCGCCGCCGGACCGGCTTGGCGCGGGGGACCCGGTGCGCGGAGAGCAGCCCGTCGTCCGCGGCGTCGTCGAGGGCGTCGGCCCGGTCGTTGCGCGCGCGCATCCACGCGGAGTACCCCCACACCCCGAAGCCCATGGCCGCGAACAGGTACCACTGGATCGCGTAGGACAGGTGCGGGCCCTCGTCCAGGGTGGGCTCGACGAGCTTCTGCGGCATCGACTCCACCGCCGGGTCCTCCGTGACCATGATCCCGTAGGCCGTCCCGGCCACGGGCCCGCCCACGGTGTCGGCGATCTCGGCGAGGTCGATCGAGGGCACCTGGCCGTCCGGGGCGTCGCGGTCCAGGGCCGGCTCCCCGGGCTTGACCCGCACCACGACCTCGGCGTGGCCGGCGGGCGGGGCCGGCACGGCGTCCGGTCGCCCCGGGCTGTTGCCCACCGGGAGCCAGCCGCGGTCCACCACGACGACGGGGCCCTCGTCCGTCCGGAACGGCACGAGCACCTCGTAGCCGGGCTGGCCGGCGCGGGGACGGTTGCGGACGATGAGCGTCTCGTCGACGAGGTACTCGCCGGTCAGTGTCACGGGCGTCCACTCGTCCTCGGTCTGGAACGCGGTGAACAGCCGGGAGGCCTCGGCGAACGGGATCGGGTCGTCGTCGTAGTTCTCCAGGACGCGGTTGACGCGGTGCTGGACCTCCACGCGGCGGTCCCACTGCCACTGGGCGAGCGCGTGGCACAGGAACGCGAAGAGGATGCACACCACGAAGCCGAGGATCCACGGGCCGGTGGCGAGGAAGCCGAAGCGCAGGGGCGGCAGGCGTTCGGCGTCGCGGGCGGTCGGGGTCGTCATGGGGGCGGGGGTGCTCATGGGCGCGGGGGCTCCTGCGGGGTCTCGGGCGTCTCGACCTCGGGCGCCTCCGTGGCGGGCGGGTCGAGCGGGCGGGAGCGCCGCAGGAAGCCGCGGGCGCTCAGGAAGTCGTCCAGGAAGGGTCGATGGTCCGCGCAGGCCAGCCAGGTCTTCACCCGGTCCGGGGCGTGGACGCGCGGGTTGTTCCACTCCAGGGCCCAGGTCGCCTCCGCGGTGCACCCGCGGCGCGAGCAGACCGGCCGCTCGGGCCCGTCCGCAGCGGCGTGCGGGGATCGAGCGGCGGAGGCACCGGCAGCGGGGTCGAGGCGGCCGGCGGCGAGGGCGCCCAGCAGGTCCATGCCCGGCTCGCCCGGGCCCGCCCCGATCACGCGGCACCCCGTCCGGGCAGGCCGGGACGGCCGGCGGACGAGGACCCTCGGCCCAGCGCCCGGGGCGCACGGTCGCGCGGGTCGTCCACGAGGTCGCCGGTGAGCACGACCGGCTCGGGCCCCGCCGCGTCGTCGGGGCGGGCGTTCAGGGCCGGTCCCTGGGCGGGGACGGCACGCAGGGTGCCGGCCTGCTGGGGGCCGGTGTTGTTCACACGCACGACGGCGACGTAGGGCAGGACGACCGCGCCGAGGATGAACCCGAGCTGCCACCAGCCGTGGGTGAAGAGCGCGGCGACGAAGCAGGCGGTGCGGAGCAGCATCTGGACCAGGTAGACCCTCATGCGCGCCTGCCGGTCCGCGCTGCGGCCGGCGGCGGCGGTGGTGACACCCTGGACCTCCGGCTTCGTCCCGCGCCCGGCTCGGGAGCCGGCGGCGGAGCTGGTCATGGCGCATCCTCCTGGAACGTCGCGCCCTGCGGAGGGCCCCCGCGCGGCCGCGGACGTAGAGTGGTGGTTCACATGCCGGCGCGCCCGCCCTCGGCGGCGTCCCGCAGGACGGCGTCGACGGCGCCGCGCCGGTGCTTCAGTCTAGTCCCGTCCCGTCCGGAAGGTGTTCCCATGGCCGATCAGACCACCACGCCCGCAGCGGACGCGCAGGCCGCCGGCCGCAGCGTCCTCGTCACGGGGGGCAATCGCGGCATCGGCCTGGCCATCGCCCGGGCGTTCGCCGCGCACGGCGACCGGGTGGCCATCACCTCCCGCTCGGGGGAGGGGCCGGAGGGGGTCCTCGCGGTCCGGGCCGACGTGACGGACGCGGCCTCCGTGGACGCGGCCTTCCGCGAGGTCGAGGAGGTCCACGGCCCGGTCGAGGTGCTCGTGGCCAACGCCGGCATTACCCACGACCAGCTGCTGCTGCGCATGTCCGAGGACGACTTCACCTCGGTGATCGACACGAACCTCACCGGCGCCTTCCGCGTGGTGCAGCGCGCCACCAAGGGCATGATGCGCCTGAAGCGCGGACGCATCGTCCTGGTCTCCTCCGTGGTGGGCCTGCTCGGCTCGCCCGGCCAGGTCAACTACGCCGCCTCCAAGTCCGGCCTCGTCGGGATGGCCCGCTCGATCACGCGCGAGCTCGGCGCGCGCGGCGTGACCGCGAACGTCGTGGCCCCCGGCTACATCGACACCGAGATGACGCAGTCCCTCGACGACGAGCTCAAGGCCCAGTACAAGACGTCCATCCCGGCCGGCCGCTTCGCCGCCCCGGAGGAGGTGGCCGGCGTCGTGCGCTGGCTGGCCTCGGACGAGGCCGCGTACATCTCCGGGGCCGTGATCCCCGTGGACGGCGGCCTGGGCATGGGCCACTGACGACCACCGACCGCTGAGCAGACAGGAAGCACAGAACATGACCGAGCAGGACCTGGCCGGACGCGGCGTCGTCGTCACCGGCTCCTCCCGCGGCATCGGCGCCGCCACCGCCGAGCTGCTGGCCGCCCGCGGCGCGGGCGTCGTGGTGAACTACCGCCAGAAGGCGCCGCGCGCGAACAGGGTGGTGCAGAGGATCGAGGACGCCGGCGGCCGCGCCGTGGCCGTGGGCGGCGACGTGACCGTCGCCGAGGACCGGGCCGCGCTGCTGGACGCCGCCGTGGAGCACTTCGGCTCACTCGACGTGCTCGTGCTCAACGCCTCGGGCGGCATGGAGTCCCAGTTCGGCGAGGACTACGCCCTGAAGCTCAACCGTGACGCCCAGGCCGCGCTGGCCGACGCCGCGCTCGAGCGCATGGGCGCCGGCGGGCAGATCGTGTTCGTGACCTCCCACCAGGCGCACTTCATCGACGAGGTCGCCACGATGGACTCCTACGAGCCCGTGGCCCGCTCCAAGCGCGCCGGCGAGGACGCCCTGCGCGAGCGCATCCCCGCGTTCACCGAGAAGGGTGTGGGCTTCGTGGTGGTCTCCGGCGACATGATCGAGGGCACCATCACCGCCACCCTGCTCGACCGCGCCGAGCCCGGTGCCATCGAGGCCCGCCGCGAGGCCGCCGGCAAGCTCTACACCGTGGAGGAGTTCGCCGCCGAGATCGCCTCCCTTGTGGGCCGCGAGGACCTCGAGGTCGGCCACACCGAGCTCGTGGGCGGCGCCGAGGACTTCCTCGGGCAGGACTGAACCCCACCACACCCCAGACGACGAGGGCCGGATCCGTGGGATCCGGCCCTCGTGACCTCCGGGAGCGGACGCCTCAGAGACCGAGGAGCCACCGCAGGGGGGTGAAGGAGGGCACGTCGACGACGACGTCCGCGTGCTCCCGGAGGATCGGCTTCGCGCACAGGGCCACGCCGCAGCCGGCCGCCTCGAGCAGGTCGATGTCGTTGGCGCCGTCGCCCACGCCGACGGCCTGCTCGGGGGTGAGCCCCGCGTCCTCGGCCCAGGCGCGCAGCATGGCGGCCTTCGCCGCGCGGTCCACGACGTCGCCGAGCACCTTCCCCGTCAGGTGCCCGTCCCGCACCTCGAGCTCGTTGGCGCAGTAGGCGTGCACGCCCCATGCCTCGGCCAGCGGGGCGAGCACCTGGGTGAAGCCGCCGGAGACCGCGCACACCCGGCCGCCGGCCGCGGTGACGGCCTCGATCAGCGCGAGGGCTCCGTCGGTGGGCCGGATGGCCCGCACCACGTCCGCCACGACGCCCACGGGCAGCCCTGCGAGCGCCTCGACGCGCGCGTGGAGCGAGGCGGCGAAGTCGAGCTCACCGCGCATCGCCCGCTCCGTCACCTCGGCGACCTCGGCCTCGCGGCCGGCATGGGCGGCGAGCAGCTCGATGACCTCCTGCCGGATCAGCGTGGAGTCCACGTCCGTCACCACGAGGGGCGCCGGTGCGGCGGCGACCGTCGCCGGCAGCGTGAGCACGTCCCACCCGGAGCCCGGCTCCGGGGCCGCCGCCCACTCGTCCGCGGCGAAGCGCCAGCCCAGCAGGCCGTCGTCGATGAGCCGCTCGGCGTCGTCGGGCACGCCGACCGGGGGCGCGTCCGTGAGGAGGAGGGCGGGGTCGGCGGTGAGGACGAGGCGGCGCACGGTGCTCATGCGCGGCATCCTAGGCGGGGGTGCGGGCGCGGCCGGGCGTGCGTCGCATCGGCGACGCGCCGACCAGCCGGACTAGGCTGGCCCCATGACCACCCCCGCGCCTCTCGACGACTTGTTCCTCCCGGACGAGGACGCCGTGCTGCAGCTGCGCCGCGTGCGCGTGCGCCGCGGCGCCACCGACATCCTCGGCCCCCTGGACTGGACGGTCCGCGCGGGGCAACGGTGGATCGTGATGGGCCCGAACGGCGCCGGCAAGTCGACGCTGCTCCAGCTGGCCGCGGCCCGCCTGCACCCGACCGCCGGCGACGTCGGCGTGCTGGACGAGGTGCTCGGCGCCGTCGACGTGTTCGAGCTGCGCCCGCGCATCGGCCTGTCCTCCGCCCAGCTCGCCGCCCAGGTGCCCGCGAACGAGACCGTGCAGGACGCCGTCGTCACCGCCGCCTACGGGATCACCGGCACGTGGCGCGAGCGGTACGAGACGGAGGATCGCGCCCGCGCGCTCGGCCTCGTGGCGACCTGGGGGCTCTCCCGCCTCGCGCACCGCGCGTTCGGCACCCTCTCCGACGGTGAGCGCAAGCGCGTGCTCATCGCCCGCGCCCTGATGACCGACCCCGAGCTGCTCCTGCTGGACGAGCCCGCCGCGGGCCTGGACCTCGCCGGGCGGGAGGACCTCGTGCGCCAGCTGACGGCGCTCGCCACGGACGAGGACGCGCCCGCGCTGGTCCTCGTCACGCACCACCTCGAGGAGGTGCCCCCGGGCTTCACGCATGCGCTGCTGCTGCGGGACGGCGGCGTCGTGGCGGCCGGGCCCATCGAGTCGACGCTCACCGAGGAGCACCTCTCCGCGGCGTTCGGCACGGACCTGAAGGTGACCCGCACCGGCGGTCGGTACACCGCCGTCGCCCGGTGACGGGGCTGCTGACCGCGCAGCTGCTGGGCATGGACCTGTGGCAGGTCCTGCTCGTGCTGCTCGCGGGGTTCTGGGCCGGCACGATCAACTCGGTGATCGGCTCGGGCACGCTCGTCACCTTCCCGACGCTCGTGGCGGTCGGGTTCCCGCCCGTGACGGCCCAGGTCTCCAACGCGATGGGCCTGGTGGCCTCGGGCTTCTCCGGCACGTACGGGTACCGCCGAGAGCTGGCCCAGTCCCGGGCGCTCCTGCCGAAGCTGACCGTCGCGTCCCTGCTCGGCGGGGTCATCGGCGCCGCCCTGCTCACCACGCTGCCCCCGGCCGTGTTCGGCTACGTCGCGCCGGTGCTGCTCGTGGTGGCCCTGACGGTCGTCGTGCTGCAGCCGCGCATCCAGCGGTGGGTCCGGCGTCGGGCGGAGGACCAGGGACCGACCCCCGGCGCGGACTCTCCCGTGCCGGTGGGCCCCGTGACCCCGACGCTGTGGACGCTCGTGTTCCTGACCGGCATCTACGGCGGCTACTTCGTGGCCGCCCAGGGCGTCATGCTCATGGCGATCTTCGGCGTGCTGCTGGTGGGCGGCACCCTCGTGCACGCCAACGCCGTGAAGACGTGGCTGTCGCTGGTGGTCAACCTCACCGCCGCGGCGTTCTACCTGGTCTTCGCCTTCGACCGCATCGACTGGCGGGCCGTGCTGTTGATCGCGCTCTCCTCGCTCGTGGGCGGGCTCGTAGGCGCGCGGATCGGCCGGCGCATCTCGCCGACGGCGCTGCGCGTCACCATCGTGATCGTGGGCCTGGCCGGGCTGGTGGTCATGGTGATGCGGCAGGTCTCGGGTGGGTGAGGTCGGGACCCGCGAGGTGCGCCTGGAGCGGATCGAGGACCTCGCCGACCCCCGCCTGGCCCCCTACACGACCATGACGGACGCGGCCCTGCGCCGTCGCGTCGACGCGGAGCACGGCGTCTTCCTCGCCGAGTCCTCCCAGGTGGTCCGCCGCGCGCTGGACGCCGGGCACACCCCGCGCTCCTTCCTGCTGGGGGACCGCTACCGCGGGTCCTTCGCGGACGTGCTCGCCGCCCATCCTGACGTCCCGGTCTTCACCGGACCCGACGACGTGCTCGAGGCCCTCACCGGCTTCCACCTGCACCGCGGCGCCCTGGCCGCGATGGACCGCCCCGCACCCCGGCCGCTCGCCGACGTCCTCGCGGGCGCCCGGCGCGTGCTCATCGCCGAGGACCTCGTGGACCACACGAACCTGGGCGCCGTGGTGCGCTCCGCCGTCGCCCTCGGCTGGGACGCCCTGCTGCTCACCCCGCAGGCCGCCGACCCGCTCTACCGGCGCGCCATCCGCGTCTCGATGGGCACGGTGTTCCGCCTGCCGTGGGCGCGCCTGCCCGGTCCGGTCGCCCAGTCGCTGCCCGCGCTGCGGGCGGCCGGGTTCGCGGTGGCCGCCCTCGAGGTGACGGAGCGTGCCGTGGGCCTGGACTCCGCCTGGATCGAGCCGCTGCGCACCGCCGAGCGCCTGGCCCTCGTCCTCGGCCAGGAGGGGCCGGGGGTCCGTCCCGAGACCCTCGCCCAGACCGACGCCGACGTCGTCATCCCCATGCCCGCCGGCGTCGACTCGCTGAACGTGGCGGCGGCCGCGGCGGTCGCGCTGTGGGAGCTGCGCGCGCGCTGACCGGCCCGGGTGCGGTAGAGTGGGCGGCTGGCCCGCCCTCCGGCGGACCCCCTGACCACACCTCTCGCGCCCCTGGTCCCAATCAGGCGGCTGACACGAAGGATGCACCATGAAGTCTGAGATCCACCCGGATTACCGCTACGTCATCTTCAACGACCTCGCCTCCGGTGAGAAGATCCTCACCCGCACCACCGCGAACTCCGACAAGACCGCGGAGTGGACCGATGGCAACACCTACCCGGTGATCGACGTCGAGATCTCGGCCGCCTCGCACCCGTTCTACACGGGCAAGCAGCGCATCATGGACACCGCCGGCCGCGTCGAGCGCTTCAACGCCCGCTTCAAGGGCTTCGGCGGCAAGAAGTGACCGCGGCGGCCTGAGCCGCACGCCCACCACGACGACGGGCCCCGCGCCCCCGGAACGATCCGGGCGGTGCGGGGCCCGTCGCGTCGCCCGTAGGCTGACGGGCATGACGACTCTCCACGGTGAATACAAGGTGATCGGCGGCAAGCTGGTCGCGGCGGACCTGAGCCTCGCGGACGGCCGGATCGCGACCGCGAGCATCAACGGCGACTTCTACCTCGAGCCGGATGAGGCGCTCGAGGACCTCAACGCGGCGGTGGCCGGGCTGTCCGCGGACGCTGAGCACCGCGTCATCCGGGAGGCCGTCGAGCGGGGTCTGCGACCCGAGGCCGAGCTGTTCGGCGTGGACGCCTTCGCGGTGGCCTCGGCCGTGCGTCGGGCCCTCGGCAAGGCGACCACGTGGGGGGACCACGAGTGGGAGGTCATCGGGCCGGAGCCGATGCCGATCGCGCTCACCGTGGCCCTGGACGAGGTGCTCACCCGGCAGGTGGCCGAGGGACGTCGCAAGCCGACCATGCGCCTGTGGCAGTGGAACGAGCCGGCCGTGGTGATCGGCGCCTTCCAGTCGCTCGCCAACGAGGTGGACCCCGAGGGGGCGCGGCGGCACGGCATCAACGTGGTGCGGCGGATCTCCGGCGGCGGCGCGATGTTCATGGAGGCGGACAACTGCGTCACGTACTCGATGCACGTCCCGTCGTCGCTGGTCGACGGGCTGGAGACGGCGGAGTCCTACCCGTTCCTGGACGAGTGGACCATGGACGCGCTCTCCCGACTCGGCGTGCACGCGTTCTACCAGCCGCTCAACGACATCGCCACGGACCAGGGGAAGATCGGCGGCGCCGCGCAGAAGCGGGTGGGCACGGCCGGGCTGCTGCACCACGTGACGATGAGCTACGACATCGACGCGGACAAGATGCTCGAGGTGCTGCGCATCGGCCGGGAGAAGCTGCGCGGCAAGGGCGTGACCTCGGCGAAGAAGCGCGTGGACCCGCTCCGGCGCCAGACCGGCGTCTCCCGCGCCGAGATCTGGGAGACCATGATGACCACCTTCGAGGAGCGCTACGGCGCCCGCCGCGTCGAGCTGGACGAGGCCACCCGTGAGGAGGCCGAGCAGCTGGCCCGCACCAAGTTCGCGACCCCGGAGTGGACCGCGCGGGTGCCCTGAGCCGCCTGACGGCGTCCCGGCACCGTCCGGCACGCTTCCGTCCGGGGGCGGTTTGCGGTGGTATTCGACGTGAATACCGCCCGAAACCGCCCCCGACGCGTCGAGGTGTGGCGGGGCGGCTCTGTCAGGATCGGACCATGACCCCCGACGACGACGCCCCCGTCCGCCTGATCGCCCGCTCCGACGCCCCGGGGCGCCCACGGTCGACCGTGGACGTCCACTGCGCCCTCGAGCTGGAGCTGGCCTCCGGCCGCCGCGTGCCTCTGCTCACGGACCGCGGCTGGACGAGCCGGGCGGCGGCCGCACGCCTGCCCAGGAGGAGACGCGACACTGGGACGCGCTGGCAGCGGTCGCGGCCGAGGCCGGGGTGCCGGTGGGTGCCGCAACGTTGCGCGAGCTGCCGCTGGTGGGGGAGACCTCGCCCGAGCTGGCCGCCCTCGTGGACCGGGCGCACCGCGAGGCCCGCGCCCTGAACCGGCTGCTCGGCGTCCACCCGCTGGCCCTCGGCACGGTCGCGCCGGCCGACGTGCTGGGCGCCGACGCGACCGCCGCGCTGCGGACCGGGCTGGCCGCGGGACTCGGCGTCGCGCCGACGGCGTGGGAGGACCCGGGCGTCGTGCTCGCGCCCGCCGCGGACGCCGACCCGGAGCTGCTGCACGTGGTCCTGCTCCACACGACCGCGGTGGTCGCCGGGCCACCCGCACTCGTGGCCCGCCTCGCGGACGCCGACGTCTCCGACCTGCTCGACGACGCCTCCCTCGGCGCGCACCTGCGCGGCCCGGTGGAGGACGTGTCGGCGGCCTGGCTCCACGCGGCCGACCGGCAGGCGCTGTCTCTCGACCCGGACGGCGGGGCCGCGCACGTGGCGCGCCACGCCGAACTGACGGCCGTGCTGGAGACGCGGCCCGTCGTCGTCGAGCGGGTGGGGATGCGCGACCGGGACGCCCAGCGCGCCGCCGACGCCGTGGGCCTGCGCCGGGTGGGCCGGGAACGCGTGCTCCGCGTTGCCGCGCCCTGAGCTGGAATGGTCACGACACACCGCCTCGCCCGAGGGGAGGCGGCGTGTCGTGACCACTCTGCGCGGGAGGGCTTACCGCTCAGCCCGCCGGCTGCACCGCCTGCACGCGCAGGGACCGCCGCAGGGCGTCCGTGTGCTCCACGACCAGGCGCCGCAGGGCCCCCGGGGCGTCGGGGTGCTCGTCCAGCCAGCGCTGGGCCGCGGCCAGCGTCGGGTGCGACTCCTGCGCGTCGGCGCCGCCGGCCACCGCGTCCTGGCGGCCCGGGAACAGCCCGCCGATCGCGCGCGAGGCCAGCCCGTTGGACCGCGAGGCCCACACCGAGGTCAGGCGCGGCCAGAAGCCGGACTCGTAGGGGGCGAGGAGCTCGACCCCGCCCGCGGCGAAGCCGGCCGCCGTGGCCGAGAGCAGGTCGTTGGACAGCTCCGTGCCGGTGGTCGTGCGGCCGGACATGACCGCCTCCCACGCGGCGGCCTTGACCTCGGCCTCGGGGCGGGCGGCTGCGGCGAGCCGGTGCCACGTGACGGTCTGCGCCGTGCGGCCGGCCTCGAGCTCCGCGTCCAGGCGGTCCTGGTCGGCCCGGCCGGTCGCGGCGAGGGCCTGGAGCACGAGCCAGCGCAGCTCCGCGTCGACCGCCAGGCCCGGCGCGAACGCCGCCGCGTCCTCGCCGAGCAGGGCGGCCTCGAGGGCCGCGGCCATCCCGACGTCGGCCCGCGCCAGCGTCGCCCACGTGCGGGCCGCGGTGCGCTGGCGGTCGGAGCCGGCCTCGAGCGTGCGGGTCTGCTCGGCCAGGACCTCGCCCAGCCGGGACCGCAGCGCGTCCCGGTCCTCGGCGCGGGCGTACTGGCCCACGGCCGCGGCGGCCTGCGCCAGCACCTGCGCGTGCACGCCCACGGTCGCGATCCGCGCGGACAGCGTCGCCACCGCGTCCAGGAACCGGGCGACCGGCAGCTCGCCGTCGCGGGTCATCGACCACAGGGCGGCCCACACGGTGGCCTCCGCGAGCGGGTCCGCGATGGGGTGCGTCAGGGCCGCGCGCAGCGAGCCCGCGTCGAGCGCGACGGCGGCGTAGGTGAGGTCCTCGTCGTTGGGCAGCACGAGGCGGACGCCCCCGGGCACCTCGAGGTCCGGCAGGGGCACGGCCGCGCCCTCCGCCCCACCCGGCACATCGGCGGTGACCTGGGCGGTGCGGCGCAGGACGCCGTCCTGCCCGGGCGTGAAGACGCCGACCTTCAGCACGTGCGGGCGGAGGATCGGCCCGCCCGTGACCGGGTCCGCGCCCTCCTGGCGCAGCACCGGGGCGTCGCCGTCGACGTCGACCCGCAGCCGGGGCACGCCGGAGGTGTGCAGCCACGCGTCCGCCCACGCGCGCATGTCCCGCCCCGAGGCGGCCTCGAGGACCGCCATGAAGTCGGCGAGGGAGGCGTTGCCCCACGCGTGGGCGGCGAAGTAGCGATGTGCGGCGTCGAGGAACGCGTCACGGCCCACGTAGGCGGCCAGCTGCTTGAGCACGGAGGCGCCCTTGGCGTAGGTGATCCCGTCGAAGTTCTGACGGGCGGCCTCGAGGTCGACGATGTCCGCGACGATGGGGTGCGTCGTCGGCATCTGGTCCTGCACGTACGCCCAGGCCTTGCGGCGGGACGCGAAGGTCACCCATGCGGTCCGGAAGTCGGTGGCCTCGTCCACGCCGAGGGCGCCCATGTAGTCCGCGAACGACTCCTTGAGCCACAGGTCGTCCCACCAGTGCATCGTCACGAGGTCGCCGAACCACATGTGCGCCATCTCGTGCAGGATCACGTTGGCCCGGCCCTCGTACTGGACCGCGGTGGCCCGCGAGGTGAACACGAAGTCCTCGGTGAAGGTCACGAGGCCCGGGTTCTCCATGGCGCCGAGGTTGTACTCGGGCACGAACGCCTGGTCGTACTTGCCCCACGGATACGCGACGCCGAAGAGGTCGTGGAAGAACGTCAGCCCCCGCTTGGTCACGTCGAACACGGCCACGGGGTCGAACGCGTCGGCCATCGTGCGCCGGGTGAACAGCCGCAGCGGCACGGCCTGCGCACCGCTGGCCGGGTGACCGTCCCAGGCGTCCTCCCACTGCGCATAGGGGCCGGCGAGCAGCGTCGTGATGTAGGTGGACTGGGGGAGCGTCGGGGCGAACTCCACCCGGACGACACCGTCCCCGGCCGGCGTCCGGGACACCTCCGGCCGGTTCGAGGCCAGCACCCAGTCCGCGGGTCCGGTGAGGGAGAAGGTGAAGGCGGCCTTGAGATCCGGCTGCTCGAAGTCCGGGAACACGCGGCGCGCGTCGGCGGGCTCGTACTGGGTGTAGAGGTAGACCTCGCCGTCAGCGGGGTCCGTGAAGCGGTGCAGGCCCTCGCCCGACCGGGAGTACACGGAACGGCCGACCAGCTCGACCACGTTCTGCGCCGCCAGGTCGGGCAGCAGCACCCGGGCCCCGCCCACGACCTCGGCCACGTCCAGCGCCGTGCCGTTGAGGGTCACCGACTCCACACCGCCGTGGATCCAGTCCAGGTGGGTCTGCGCGCCGGGCTCGGCGCACGCGAAGCGGATCACGGTGCGGACCGGATAGGTGTCGGTCGCGGCGTCCCGGGCGTCGGAGAGGTCCACGTCCACGACGTAGTCCTGCACCGTGAGCAGGCGGGAGCGGTCCGCGGCCTCAGCGCGGGTGACGTTGGTGGCGTCGAGGTCGGGGGTGGTGTCGGTCAAGGCGAGCCTCCGGTCGGGGATCCAGCGGGGACGGCGACGCGCGGACACACCGGGGCGTGCCCGCGCGTCGGCGGTGGTCCGGGACCGGCGGCCCGTGGCCGCGTCAGTGCGGCGTCGGGACGGGCTGGCCCTTGGAGAGCACCGTCAGGCCGGATTCTGTCACGGTGTAGCCGTTCGCCTCGTCCTCCGCCCGGTCGAAGCCGATGCGCGCGCCCGGGGGCACGACCACGTTCTTGTCCAGGATCGCGTTGCGCACGTGGGCCCCCTCGCCGATCACCACGGAGTCCAGCAGCACCGACTGCTCCACCCACGCCTCGTTCTGCACGCGCACGTCCGTGGAGAGCACGGACTGGGCCACGGTGCCGCCGGAGATGACCACGCCCTGGGAGAGGATCGAGTCGTTCGCCGAGCCGGGGCGGCGGGTGGACGAGCGCACGAGCTTGGCGGGCGGGGAGACGGACTGGCGGGTGTAGAGCGGCCACTCGCGGTTGTAGAGGTTGAACTCCGGCCACGGCTGCACCAGGTCCATGTGCGCGTCGTAGTAGGAGTCCAGGGTGCCGACGTCCCGCCAGTAGTGCTTGCCGGCCGTGCCGCCGGGCACCTCGTTGGTGGTGAAGTCGTACACCCCGGCCTCGCCGCGCTCCACGAACAGCGGGATGATGTCCCCGCCCATGTCGTTGTTCGACTCGGGGTTCTCCTCGTCCTGGTTCAGCGCCGCCACGAGGGCGTCCGTGTCGAACACGTAGTTGCCCATCGAGGCCAGGAACTGCGTGGGGTCGTCCGGCAGGCCGGGGGTCGTCTCCGGCTTCTCCACGAACGCCGAGATCCGCGTCCTGTCCTGCGGGTCCGTCTCGATCACCCCGAACGAGGAGGCCAGCTCGAGCGGCTGGCGCACCGCGGCCACGGTCGCCTTGGCCCCCGAGGCGATGTGCTGGTCCACCATCTGCTGGAAGTCCATGTGGTAGACGTGGTCCGCGCCGATGACGACGACGATGTCCGGCCGTGCGTCGTGGATCAGGTTCATGGACTGGTAGATGGCGTTCGCGCTGCCCGTGAACCAGTCCTTGCCCCGGCGCTGCTGCGCCGGCACGGAGGCCACGTAGTTGTTCAGCAGCGTGGACATCCGCCACGTCTCGGAGATGTGGCGGTCCAGCGAGTGCGACTTGTACTGCGTCAGCACGACGATCTCGCGGTACCGGCTGTTGACCAGGTTGGACAGCGCGAAGTCGATGAGGCGGTACGTGCCGCCGAACGGGACGGCAGGCTTGGCACGGTCGGCCGTCAGCGGCATCAGACGCTTGCCCTCACCGCCCGCCAGCACGACCGAGAGGACCTTCTTCTGCACCATCTGCGTCACTCCTCGTGAGCCGGGTCGTCGCGACCCGCACGCGTGCTCTGGGCGTGCGGGGCATCCGTGCCGCCAGACTATCGACCCCCGCCGGGCTGAACTAGGTTGGGGGCGTGCGCATCGACATCGTGAGCAAAGAGTTCCCCCCGTCCATCTACGGCGGTGCCGGCGTCCACGTCGCCGAGCTGACCCGCGTCCTCGCCTCCCGTGCCGACGTCCGCGTGCACGCCTTCGGCGAGCCGCGCGACCCGGACTACCACGGGGCCCGCGTCCTGACGTACCCGAACCCGCCCGGGTTCGACGCCGCCAACGGGGCCGTGCAGACCCTGGCCACCGACCTCACGATCCTCGGCGACCTCGAGGGCGCCGACGTCATCCACTCCCACACCTGGTACGCCAACCTGGCCGGCCACCTCGGCAAGCTCCTGCACGAGACCCCCCACGTCCTCTCCGCGCACTCCCTCGAGCCGCTGCGCCCCTGGAAGGCGGAGCAGCTCGGCGGCGGCTACGCCCTGTCCAGCTGGGCCGAGCGCACGGCCTACCTCGGGGCGGACGCGGTCATCGCGGTCTCGGACGGCATGCGTCGGGACATCCTGGCCTGCTACCCGGACGTGGACCCGACCAAGGTGCACACGGTCCACAACGGCATCGACACCCAGGTCTGGACCCCGCAGACCGGCACCGCCGCACTGGAGAAGTACGGGATCGACCCGGACAAGCCCTCCGTCGCGTTCGTCGGCCGCATCACGCGCCAGAAGGGCGTGCCCCACCTGCTCCGTGCGGCCCTGCGACTGCCGGAGGACGTCCAGCTCGTGCTGTGCGTAGGCGCCCCGGACACCGCGGAGCTGGCGCACGAGGTGAACGGGTTGATCGCCGAGCTGCGGCGCACCCGCCAGGGCGTCGTCGTGATCGAGGGGATGATCCCGCGCCACGAGGTGATGGAGATCCTCACGGCCGCCACCGTGTTCGCCTGCCCCTCGGTCTACGAGCCGCTGGGCATCGTCAACCTCGAGGCGATGGCGTGCGGCACCGCCGTCGTCGCCTCCGCCGTGGGCGGCATCCCGGAGGTCGTGCAGGACGGCGAGACCGGCCTGCTCGTCCCCTTCGAGCAGGTCGACGACGGCACGGGGGCGCCCGTGGACGAGGAGGGGTTCGCCGCCGACTTCGCGGCCGCGCTCACCCGCGTCGTGGAGGACCCGGAGCGCGCCCGCGCGATGGGTGAGGCCGGCCGGGCCCGCGCGATCGAGCACTTCTCGTGGGAGACCATCGCGGAGCGCACGATCGAGGTCTACGAGGCCGTGCTGCGCTGAGCCCGCCCGACCACGCACACGGGCCCCCGCCACCGCGAGGTGACGGGGCCCGTGTGCGTCCGGGGACGGCCACGGTCAGCCGCGGCGACCCCGCGCCGCCTTCTCGCGGGCGCGCACGGCCTTCTCATCCTCCGGCTCCTCGCCGGCGGCCCGGCGGGCCGTGAACCAGGCGTGGGCCTCCTCCTGGCGCTGGGTCTCGGCGTCCGTGGCCACCGCCATGCGCAGGTGCTCGGGCTCGAGGCCGAACGCCTCGACGAGCTCGAGGGCGAAGGGGCGCAGCCGCTCGGCCAGCCGGTTGACGTAGCCGCGCAGGGCCCGGGCGCGCTGGCTCGAGACGCGGCCGTGGGCCACGAACCAGCCGAGGTCGTCCTCGATGAGGCGCAGCGCGAACAGGTCGCGCAGCCACGTCAGGACGGTCTTCGTGGTCTCATCCGTGATGCCCTCCAGGGCGCGGGTGAAGGCCTCCCACTGCAGAAGCTCGCCGTGGTTGCGGGCGGCCTCGATGAGCTCGTGCTGGCGCGTGTTGAACGCCTCCGCCTGCGCCGCCTGGCCCTTGCCCCGGGCCCCCGAGAGGGTGCCGGCGATGTCGGCGGTCTTGGCACGGACGCGCTCGGTGAGCAGCTCATGCTGGACGGCGGGGTCCTTGAACCAGTTCGCCGAGCGGCGCTCGGACCCGCCGTCGGCCACGGACTGGACGGCCTTGTGCAGGCCCGCACGGTGGAGGGCGTCCGAGGCCTGATGGACCACGTAGCGGGAGACGGCGCCCACATTGAGACGTCCGAACTCCTTCGAGTAGTCGGTCAGCAGACGCTTGCCCACGAGCTGCAGGAGCACCGTGTTGTCGCCCTCGAACGTGACGTACACGTCCAGGTCGGCGCGCATCTGGGCCACCCGGTTCTCGGCGAGGAACCCGGCGCCGCCGCACGCCTCGCGGGCCTCCTGCAGGGTGTCCAGGGCGTGCCACGTGGTCAGCGGCTTCACGGCCGCGGCGAGCGTCTCGAGCTCCTGCCGGTCCACGTCCGTGTCGGAGCGGCCCGAGAAGACGTCGTCGAACTTCTCGACGAGCTCGTTGGAGGCGAAGGCGTCCGCATAGGCGCGGGCCAGGCGGTCGATGAGGCGGCGCTGGTGGTTCTGGTAGTCCAGCAGCACCTCCTCCCGCTGCGGGTCGGAGGCCTTGAACTGGCGGCGCTGCTCCGCGTAGGCCAGCGCACCGTGCAGGCCGAGGAAGGAGGCCGTGGTGGCGGCGAGGGACAGGGAGACGCGGCCCTGGACGAGCGTGCCGAGCATCGTGAAGAAGCGACGCCCGGGGGAGGCGATGGGCGAGGAGTAGGTGCCGTCCTCGGCCACGTCGCCGTAGCGGTTGAGGAGGTTGGTGCGCGGGATGCGGACCTGAGTGAAGTGCAGACGGCCGTTGTCGATGCCGTTCAGTCCGCCCTTGAGGCCGTCGTCCTCGCCGCCCACGCCGGGCAGGAAGGCGCCCTCCTCGTCCCGGATGGGGACGTAGAAGCAGTGCACGCCGTGGTTGACGCCCCGGGTGATCAGCTGCGCGAAGACCGTGGCCGCCCTGCCGTGCAGCGCGGCGTTGCCGAGGTAGTCCTTCCAGGCGCCCTTGAACGGGGTGTGGATGACGAACTCCTGGGTCGCCTCGTCGTACGTGGCGGTCGTCGCGATCGAGGCGACGTCCGAGCCGTGCCCGATCTCGGTCATGGCGAAGGCGCCCGGGACGCTCAGGTCCATCGCGCCCGGCAGCCACCGGCGGTGGTGCTCCGCGGTGCCCAGGTGCAGGATCGCCGAGCTGAACAGGCCCCACTGCACACCGGCCTTGATCTGCAGGGAGGGGTCGGCGAGCACGAGGTCACCGAAGGCGGCGAGGTTGCCGCCGTGGTTGTCCTCGCCGCCGAACTCGCGCGGGAAGGCGCGGTGGACCGCGTTGCGCTCCACGAGGACGCCCAGCTGCCGCAGGACGCGGGCGCGGTGCTCGTCCATGCCGAGCAGCGGGTCGCGCCACAGGGCGGGATCCTTGACCAGTTCGCGGGATTCGCGGCGCTCCGCGGCCCAGCGGCCGAGGAGGGCCTCCTCGAGGGCCGCGGCGTCGAGGGAGCCGGGCGTCGGCCGCTCGGGCGCGATCTCGGCGACGTCGGAGGGAACCTCGGTGCTGGGCGTCGAGGACTGGGGGGCGAGCTTCTCGTGGACGGTCATGACGATGCTCCTGTTCGTGAGTGGGGGCGGGCGCGGTCGGCGTCCGCCGCCGCGGGTTCGAGGGCGGCGCCGGGCGCGGCGCCGATGAGGCCGGTGAGCAGCCAGTCGGCGATGGCGCGGGCCATCGCCTCGACCGGGATGCGACCGGCGGCCGGGGTCCGCAGCCAGGTCTCGGCGGCGGCCCGGACGAGGCCGACGGCGGCGCGCGGCCACAGGGCGAGCGGGTCCGCCGGCGCCGGGGCGTGGCCCCGCGCGGCCATCCCGCGCGCCAGGCCCGACTCGAGCATGGCGTAGACGCGCTCGAGGAACGGGCCCAGCACAGGGGCCTCGGCCGCGGCGGGGGACGGGGCGACGGCGAACGCGTACACCTCGGGCGACGTCGCCGCGACCGTGAGATACACCTCGACCATGCGACGCAGCGCCTCGGGTTCGGAGACCGGTTCGTCCGCGACCTCGAGCAGGCGGCGCTCCATGTGGGCGGTGACCCGCTCGGACACCGCCAGGCGCAGGCCCTCGCGGTCGCCGAAATAGCGGTAGTAGACGGTCTTGGAGGTGCCCGCGTGGGACGCGATCTCCTCCATCGAGGCGTGTGCGCCCAGGGCGTGCACGGCCGACCGGGCGGCCCGGACCAGTTCCAGACGGCGCTCGGCGCGGTGCCGGTCCCAGCGGACGCTGCGACCGTCCCGGGCGGTGGACGTGACGGGATTCACGAAACCGAGCGTATCAGGTACTGTGGATCACAGTCACCCACCCCGCCGACGTCCGTATCGTCCGTATCGTCCGGGGTGACAACGCCCCCGCCGCGTCGGCGGTGGGCCCGCCGTCGAGAGGACCGTCATGACCCACCACGAGACCCCCGCGTCCGAGACCGCCTCCCGCCCCGCCGTCGCCGGCGGAGCGCTGCGCCCCGCCGTCATCCTGGGCGGCAACCGCATCCCGTTCGCCCGTGCCAACACCGCCTACGCCGAGGTCGGGAACCAGGAGATGCTCACGGCCACGCTCGACGGCCTCGTCGCGCGGTTCGGGCTCCAGGGCGAGCGCCTCGGTCAGGTCACCGCCGGCGCCGTCCTCAAGCACCCGCGCAACTTCAACCTCACCCGCGAGGCCGTCCTGGGCTCCGCGCTCTCCGCCGCGACCCCGGCCGCCGACGTCCAGGTGGCCTGCGCCACCGGCATGGAGGCCCTGGGCACCCTGGCCAACAAGATCCGGCTCGGCCAGCTCGACTCCGCCATCGGCGGCGGCGTGGACTCGATCTCGGACGCCCCCGTCTCGCTCTCCGACGGTGCGCGCCGCGTGCTGCTGCAGCTCAACACCGCCAAGACCACGAAGGACCGCCTGCGCGCCCTCGCCCAGCTGCGCCCCGGGCAGCTCGTGCCCGAGCCGGCCGGCGCGGGCGAGCCGCGCACCGGCATGTCCATGGGCGAGCACCAGGCCCTGACCACCCACAAGTGGGGCATCACCCGTCAGGCCCAGGACGAGCTCGCCGCGGCCTCCCACCGGAACCTCGGCGCCGCGTACGCCGCCGGGTACATGGACGATCTGGTGACCCCGTTCCACGGCCTGGCCCGCGACAACAACCTCCGCCCCGACTCCACGCCGGAGAAGCTGGCCGGCCTGAAGCCCGCGTTCGGTCGCCAGCTGGGGGACGAGGCGACCATGACGGCGGCCAACTCCACCCCGCTCACCGACGGCGCCTCCGCGGTGCTGCTCTCCTCCGAGGAGTGGGCCGCCGAGCGCGGGCTTCCCGTGCTCGCCGAGTTCGTGGACATGGAGAACGCCGCCGTGGACTTCGTCGACGGGCACGAGGGCCTGCTCATGGCCCCCGCCTACGCCGTCCCGCGCCTGCTGGCCCGGCACGGGCTCACCCTCGACGACCTCGACTTCGTGGAGATCCACGAGGCGTTCGCCGGCACCGTCCTGTCCACGCTCGCCGCCTGGGAGGACGAGGAGTACTGCCGCGAGCGCCTCGGGCTGCCGGGTGCGCTGGGCTCGGTGGACCGCGCCCGGCTCAACGTGCACGGCTCCTCGTTGGCGGCCGGTCACCCCTTCGCCGCGACCGGCGGCCGCATCGTCGCCCTGCTGGCCAAGATGCTGCATGAGAAGGGGGAGGGCTCTCTCGGCCTCATCTCCGTCTGTGCCGCCGGCGGCCAGGGCATCGTCGCCCTGCTGCGCGGCCGCTGAGCCCCGACCGACCCGATCCGAGAGGACCGACCATGACCGACCGTTACGGCACCTTCGTCGCCTCGCCCTTGGGCCGCCGCCTCACCGGCGCCCTGGGCCTGCCTCAGCCCGTCGAGCTGCGCCGGCACACCCCCGGCGACCCCGTGCTGCCCGGCTCCGTTCTCGTCCTGGGCGCGACCCCCGCAGCCGCGGACGCCCGCACCCTCTTGGCCTCGTGGGGCCTCGAGGTCGCCGACGCCCCCCGGGAGGGCGCCCGCCACGCGGCGATCGTCGCGTGCTTCGACGGGGTCGCCACGCCCGCGGACCTCGGCGCGGTGGCGCTGGAGATCGGCGGCGCGCTGCGCTCGCTGGGCTCCTCCTCGCGCGTGGTGACCGTGTTCGAGGACCCCGAGGCCGCCACGGACCCGACCCTGCGCGCCGCCCGCCAGGGCGTGACGGGCCTGACCCGCTCCATCGCGCACGAGATGCGTCGCGGCGGCACGGCCAACGGCCTGGTCCTGGGCGAGGGTGTGCCGCTCACCGCCCCCGGTGCGGCCGGCGCGCTGGCGTTCCTGCTCTCCGGCCGTGCGGCGTACGTCTCCGGCCAGTTCGTGCCCGTCGCCACCGCCGACGGCGCGGTCCCCGCCGACGCGGCGCGCCCGCTGGCCGGCAAGGTGGCCGTGGTCACGGGTGCCGCCCGCGGCATCGGCGCCGCTATCGTTCGGACGCTCGCCCGCGACGGGGCCGTCGTCGTCGGTGTGGACGTCCCGGCGGCGGGCGAGGCGCTGGCCGAGGTTGTGAACGAGGTGGGCGGCACCGCGCTGGCCCTGGACATCACGGCGCCGGACGCCGGCGCGCGCATCCTCGAGCACTGCCGCACCCGGCACGGCCGGATGGACGCGGTGGTGCACAACGCCGGGATCACCCGGGACCGGATGCTGGCCAACATGGACGCCGCACGCTGGGACTCCGTCCTCGCCGTGAACACCACGGCCCAGCTGGCCATGAACGAGGCGTTCCTCGCCGAGGACGCCCGGGACGTGGCGGGTCAGGGGCTGCGCATCGTGGGCCTGGCCTCCATCTCCGGCATCGCGGGCAACCGCGGCCAGACGAACTACGCGGCCTCGAAGGCCGGGGTCATCGGCCTGACCGCGGCGTCCGCCCCGGTCCTCGCGGCCCGCGGGGGCACGATCAACGCGGTGGCCCCGGGCTTCATCGAGACCGAGATGACCGCGAAGATCCCGCTCGCCACGCGCGAGGTGGGCCGGCGGCTCAACGCGCTGCAGCAGGGCGGCCTGCCGCAGGACGTGGCCGAGACGGTGGCCTGGCTCGCCTCGGACGCCGCCGGCGGCACCAACGGGGCCACGCTGCGGGTCTGCGGCCAGTCGAAGCTGGGGGCGTGAGGATGCAGACCACGCAGCTGTCCGCCCCGCCCTCCCTCGGCCGGCTCTACGTCCGGGCCGCCGGGCGGGCCGCCACGGACGCCGTCGTCCGTCGGCGCCGTCCCCGCGAGCTCCCGGACCGTCAGGTGGTCGTGACCGGCCACCGCATCCCGGCCGAGGCCGTGACCGCGTGGCGCGGGGCCGTCGGGTCCGCCAATCCGGCGGACCTGCCCTCGGTCCTGGTGCACACCCAGGTGTTCGGCGCGGCCATGGAGCTGATGGCCGACCCCGAGTTCCCGCTGCCCCTGCCCGGGCTGGTGCACCTGAGCAACACCGTCCTGCACCACCGGCCCGTCGCGGCGGAGACCGCCCTGCGCGTCACCGCACGTGCGGTGGGTCTCGTCCCGCACCACGCGGGCACCGCCGTGGACGTCGTCGTGACCGTCGAGGGGCCCGGCGACGACGGCGAGGAGGCACTGCTGTGGGAGGGCGTCTCCCGGTACCTCGCCAAGGGCGTCCACCTCTCCGGCCTGCGTCCCGAGCGGCCCGCCCGCCCGGACTTCGTGCCCCCGACGCCGACCGCCCAGTGGCGCTTCGGGACGGGGGCCGGACGCCGGTACGCGGGCGTCTCCGGGGACTGGAACCCGATCCACCTGACGGGCGTCTCGGCTCGACTGTTCGGCATGAAGGGCGCGATCGCCCACGGGATGTTCCTGGCCGCCCGGATGCTCGAGGGCCGGGAGCCGGCCGGCGCCGGGTTCCGCTGGCACATCGACTTCGAGGCGCCCGTCGTGCTGCCGACCACCGTGGCCGTCCGCTACGAGCCCGGGCCCGACGGCGGCACGCGCGTGTGGGGCTGGGATGCGCGGCGCCGGCGCCCGCACTTCTCCGGGGAGATCACTCCGCTCGAGCCCTGACGGCCGGGCCGACGCGTCGGCCCGCCGGGACCACCCGTCCCGGCGGGCCGGTGAGCGCGGCGGCTCAGGCGTCCGGCCCGGGCGACCGCCGCGGCACGGCGGCGACGGCCTCGAGCAGCCCGTCCGCGTAGGCCTCCCACGAGTGACCGGCGGCGTGACGCACGGCGCCGGGCCCCAACGCGGCCCAGGCGTCACGATCCGCCAGGATCTCGGCCAGGGCATCGGCCCACGCCTCAGGGGTGCCCGCCGTCACGTGGCGGCCGGACACGCCGTCGAGGACCGCGTAGACCAGTCCGCCGACCCGGTGCGCCAGCACGGGCGTGCCGCAGGCCTGTGCCTCGAGGGCGACCAGGCCGTAGGTCTCCGACGCGCTCGGCATCGCCACCACGTCCGCCGCCCGGAACTGGGCGGCCAGGGCGGGCGCGGGCACCGGCCCGGAGAACGTCACCAGGTCGGCGACCCCCTCCTCCGCGGCCAGGCTCGCCAGGTCCAGCTCGTCGCCCCCCGAGGCGGCCCCGTTCACGTGCAGGCGCACACCCGGGTCGGCGCCCGTGCCACCGGCCCGCTCGCGCAGCACACCGAGGGCGGCCACGAGCAGGTGCGGGCCCTTGTGCCGCTGCACGCGGCCGGCGAACAGAACCCGCAGGGCTCCGTTGTCGTCCGGGGCGCCCGGCCACTGCGCGGCGCCCTCCGGCGTGAACGTCTCGAGGTCGGCCCCGGGGGGCAGCACCCGGGTGCGGGCGCGGGGCACGTCCAGCAGCTCGCGCAGGTCGGCGACCTCGGCGGCGGAGTTGACCACGAGCAGGTCGGCCCGCTCGGCGACCTCGCGCTCGGCCTCGATCCGCGCGGCCGGCTCGCGCAGCTCGGGGTCCTCGAGCATCTTCGCCGCCGCCGTGGTGTGCATGGTCTGCAGGTACGGGGCGTGCGCCGCCCGCGCCAGCGCCGCGGCGGTGGACCCGGAGAGCCAGTAGTGGCCGTGCACGAACGCGACGGGCGGGGCGTCCGCGCCACCGAGGACGGGACCGCCCGGCACGGCGTCCGAGGCGAGCCAGTCCAGGGCCGCGCGGGTGAACTCGGCGCCGAGTCCCGCCAGCTCCTCCTTGGGCACGGGAGCGGACGGCCCGGCGGCGAGGTCCACGACCGTGACCGGCGGGGCCTGCCCGCCGGCGTCCAGCATCCGGACCCGTGCGCCATCCGCTCCCACCGGCTCCTCCGCCCGGGTCAGCAGGATCATCCGCACGCCCCGGCGGGCCAGGGCCACGGCGGCCTGCCGCACGTAGACGTTCATGCCGCCGGCGTCGCCGCGGCCGGGCTGGGCCAGGGGGGAGGTGTGCAGGCTGACCCCGATCCCCACCGGCACGGACGCCCGCAGTTCGGCGTCCACGGCGTCGAACAGCCGGGCCGCCGACGCCGAGTCCGCCAGGTCCTCGACGGAGACCATCCGTCCGGCGCCGTCGCCGAGCGGCACAGTCCAGTTCGGGTACTGGTCCTGGAGGGTGCCGGGCTGGTTCTGGATGCGCCGCTCGCCCACGGCGTCCACGAGCGCCACGCTGTGCAGGGCCGAGGGCGCCTGCGCGAGCAGGCGGTGCAGGGCCACGATCTGGCGTTCGCGCACCTCGGGGCCGGCGTCGGGGACGTCCACGTCCGCCTCGGCGAGCAGCCCGCGCCGGGCCGCGGCGGCGAGGAACGCGCGCACCTCCTCCGCCGACCGGCGGCGTTCCTGGGCGACGTCCACGGTGTAGAGGCCCAGCCGTTCGCGCAGGTCCACCTGGACGCCCTCGAGGTAACCGGCCGTGGGCGGCAGGTCATGCGTGTTCACCGCCGCCATGGCCAGCCGCCGGTAGCGCTCCGGCGGGGTGGGCTCGCCGTCCTCCTGTTCGAACCACAGGATCGACGTGCCGAGCACGCCGGCCTCGGCCAGGCGACGCTGCACCCACGGCTCGAAGGTGCCGAGGTCCTCGCCCACCACGACGACGCCGGCCCGCTCGGCCTCGAGCGTGAGCACGGCGAGCATCGCCTCGTGGTCGTACTCGACGTACGCGCCCTGGGTGGCGCCGGCGCCCTCCGGGATCCACCACAGGCGGAACAGCCCCAGGACGTGGTCCATCCGGATGCCGCCCGCGCCGCGCAGCACGGTGCGCAGCATGTCCCGGAACGCGGCGTAGCCGGTCTCGGCCAGACGGCGCGGATGCCAGGGGTGCTGCGACCAGTCCTGGCCCAGCTGGTTGAACAGCTCCGGCGGCGCGCCGACGGACATGGTCGGCACCAGCACGTCCCCGAGCATCCACGCGTCCGCGGTCTCGCGGGTGGCCCCGACCGCCAGATCCACCATGACGCCCATGCGCATGCCGGCCGCCCGGGCCCGCTCCTGCACGCCGGCGAGCTGCTCGGCGGCGATCCACTGCACCCAGCGGTGCAGGTCGACGTCGGTCGCGCGTTCGACGCGGACCCGCTCGGCCTCGACCCCGCCCGGCGCCCAGGCCGGGTCGGCGAGATCGGGCCCGGTGCCGTCGCCGTCCAGGCGCAGGACGGACCAGAGGGCGAAGTCGTCCAGGCCCGGGCCGGCCTCGGCGCGGAACCGCGCGTAGGCGGCCTCGCGCTCGGGGGAGCGGGGCACCTCGTGCACGCGGCGCAGCGCGGGCCACAGGACGGCGGCGACGGCGGCCCGGTCGATCCGGCCGGTGCGCTCCAGCTCCGCCTGGACGCGGGCGCCGGCCGACCGCAGCTCCGCCTGCTCCGCGGCGGGCAGGTCGGCGAACTCGGGGATCGAGGGCACGTGCACGACCAGCGCCGAGAGGAACCGACGGGAGACGGGGGAGTAGGGGGAGTCCGCCGGATGGGGGCCGGGCTCGACCGCATGCAGGGGGTGCAGCAGCAGGAAGTCGGCACCGTGCCGGGCGACGATCTCGGCCAGGGACCCCATGTCCGCCGCGTCGCCGATGCCCCACGAGTCCGCCGAGGTCACCGAGTAGCCCTGCGCGGCCGCGCCCCAGCCGCGGCGCTCGAGGAAGGGACGCGGCGTGCTCAGCCGGGCCGGGGCGCAGACCAGGACCGCGGAGGCGGTGGAGCCGGAGCCGCTGGTCACCTCCAGCCGGTGCCAGCCCGGGGCGAGGTCGGCGGGGATCTGAACGTGGACGCGCTCGCGCTCGACGCCGTCGACCAGGCGGACCTCGGACACCGGCTCGCTCACGCTCACCTCGAGGGTCCGCCCGTCCTCTGTGTGCACGCGGGCCACGACCGGCTCGCCCGCGGCCACGTGGCACGGCACGGACAGGCGGTGACCGGACCGGGCGGCCACGGTGGGCGGGAGCACGTCCCGCCAGGGGGCCGTCTCCGCCTCCTCCACCGCCTCGGCCAGGGCGGCGACCCCGTCCGGACGGACCGACACCCCGAGGGCGGCGAGCACCTTCACGAGGGCCTCGTCCGGCACGGTCTGGGCCGAGCCGTCCTGCCCGACGTACTCGGGCTGCACCCCGTGGGCTCGCGCGAGCCGATGCAGCAGTGCGGGGGCTTCCAGGGCCATCGGGTCCTCCATGCCGTCGTGCGGTTCCACCGACGGCGCCTGCCGTCGCACGGACACCACTCTAGAGGGGACGCCGGACGGGGGAACACGCAGGGCCCCGGTCGTGACGACCGGGGCCCTGCTGCTCGACGAGTGGTGCGCGAGGGGGGACTTGAACCCCCACGTCCTTGCGGACACAGCGACCTCAACGCTGCGCGTCTACCAATTCCGCCACTCGCGCTCATCGGTGGAGCCCTGGGAGAGGCTCCGTCGCCCACCGCGTTCCGGTCCTGTCCGGTCCGTCCCGCTCCGGGCAACTCGAGAAAGATAGCACGGGTTCGGGCTAGGCTCAAAACCATGGTCGAGAACATCGTGAACCCCGCCCGCTCGCGTCCCGAGGATCGCGTCGTGGAGATCTGCCGCGACCTCATCCGGATCGACACCACCAACCGCGGGGGCAACGTCTCCGTCGGTGAGCCCGAGGCCGCGGAGTACTGCGCCCGGCTCATGGCCGAGGCGGGGATGACCCCTCGCTTCTTCGAGTCGGCGCCGGGCCGGGTCTCCGTCGTCGGGCACCTGCCGGGCTGGGATCCGGAGGCGCCGGGGCTCGTCATCCATGGGCACACGGACGTGGTCCCCGCCGAGGCGGACGAGTGGAGCGTGGACCCGTTCGGCGCCGAGCTCAAGGACGGCATGGTCTGGGGGCGCGGCGCGGTGGACATGAAGGGCATGGACGCCATGGTGCTCGCGGTGCTGCTGCACCTGGCCCGCACGGGCCGCCGGCCGCGGCGCCCCCTGACGGTCGCGTTCTTCGCCGATGAGGAGGCCGGCGGCGTCTACGGCGCACGCTGGGTCATGGACCACCACCCCGAGGTGTTCGACGGGTGCACCGAGGCGATCTCCGAGGTGGGCGGCTTCTCCACCGAGGTGCACGGCTCGCGCGCCTACCTGGTGCAGACCGCTGAGAAGGGGCTCGCCTGGCTGAATCTCACCGCGGAGGGTGCCCCCGGACACGGCTCGGCCCCGCACCCGGACAACGCGGTCACCCGGCTGGCCGGCGCCATGACCCGCATCGGCGGGCACGAGTGGCCGCTCGTGTACACCAAGACCACGCGCGCGCTGCTCGAACAGGTGGCGGAGATCATGGGCGTCGACTTCGACGAGACGGACCCGACGCCGCAGCTCGACGCCCTCGGGCAGGCCCGGTCCTGGGTGGCCGGCACCCTGCGCACCTCGTCCAACCCGACGGGGCTGAGCGCCGGCTACAAGCACAACGTCATCCCGTCCTCGGCCACCGGCACCGTGGACGTCCGCCTGATCCCCGGGGAGGAGGAGTCCGCCCTCGCCACGATCGCCGAGCTCGCCGGTCCGGACGTGACCATCGAACCCGAGCACCGGGACGTCGCCCTGGAGACCCCCTTCTCCGGGGACCTGGTGGAGCTGATGATCGCCTCGCTGCAGGCGGAGGACCCCGAGGCCCAGGTGCTGCCGTTCATGCTCGGCGGGGGCACGGACAACAAGTCCCTCTCCCGGCTGGGCATCACCGGCTACGGCTTCGCGCCCATGCGCCTGCCCGCCGACCTGGCCTTCACGTCCCTGTTCCACGGCATCGACGAGCGGGTGCCCGTGGACGCGCTCGAGTTCGGCTGCCGGGTGCTCGAGCGGATGCTGGAGCCGCGCTGATCCGGGCCGCGGGCGCGACGACGGCCGGGACGCCGTCGTCGCGCCCGCGCGTCAGACCGTCTGCAGGGTCGAGGTCACGCGCATCACACGGCGACGCATCCAGTAGCGGCGCGCCCCGTCCCGGTAGTGCACGGAGCGCTGCAGCTCCCACTGGCCGTACTCCGCGTGCTCCACGAGGCGCCGCCGGGCGTCGGCGAGGGACTCGTGGGCGGCGACCGTCATCACCAGGTACTCCCACTTCTGTCCGCGGGAGATCGCGTCGAGGGTCGAGGACATCAGCTGTTCACGCACCCGCCCATCCTGGCAGACGACGTCGGGTCCGGCGGCCGGCCCCGCACGGCCCACCCCTGGCCGCGCCACCGGCCACCGGGTTACCGTTCACCCATGAGCTCTGACGCCCGCATGGCCCTCGAGGCCCTCACCACCGCCCTGAACGAACACCTCGTGGCCGCGCAGAACAAGCGGGGCGAGGACGACCCCGCCGTCGAAGCCGCGTTCTTCGCCGTGGCCGACGCCTTCGAGGCCTACGAGGACGCCCTGTACGCGGACACCGAGGAGGTCACCCCGCTCGACCTCTTCGACGACGAGGACGACGACGACTGACCGTCCCGCTCGTGACGGACCGCACGGCCCCGGGTTCCCACCCGGGGCCGTCGCGTACAGTGACCCTCCGTGACGTGGATCGAAGCCATCATCCTGGGCCTGGTGCAGGGCCTCACGGAGTTCCTGCCCATCTCCTCCTCCGCCCACATCCGCATCGTGGGCGAGTTCCTGCCCTCCGGGGCCGACCCGGGGGCGGCCTTCACGGCCATCACGCAGCTCGGCACGGAGCTGGCGGTCCTCATCTACTTCTGGCGCGACATCACCCGCATCATCGGGCGGTGGTGCGCCGCGGTCACAGGGCGGATCCCGCACTCGGACCCCGATGCGCGCATGGGCTGGCTGATCATCGTGGGCTCGATCCCGATCGCGGTCCTGGGTCTGCTGCTGCAGGACTGGATCGACACGGAGTTCCGGTCGCTGTGGATCACGGCGACCATGCTCATCGTGTTCGGCGTCCTGCTCGCCCTGGCGGACCGGCTCGGCCGTCAGACCACGCCGCTCGAGAAGCTCACCGTGCGGGACGGCGTGCTCTACGGGCTGGCCCAGGCCCTCGCGCTGGTCCCGGGCGTCTCGCGCTCCGGCGGCACCATCGCGGCCGGCCTGGCCATGGGATACACCCGGCCCGCCGCCGCCCGCTACGCCTTCCTGCTGGCGGTGCCCGCCGTGTTCGCCTCCGGCCTGTACAAGCTGTACACCTCGCTCACCGATCCCGGCACGCAGGGCCCGTACGGCATGGGGGAGACGCTGGTCGCGACCGGGATCGCCTTCGTGGTGGGCTACGCGGTCATCGCCTGGCTCATGCGCTTCATCAGCACCCACTCGTTCCTGCCGTTCGTCTGGTACCGCATCCTCCTGGGCGGAGTGCTGTTCGCCCTGCTGGGCGCGGGCGTCATCAGCGCCTGAGCCCGCTCCCGCCGCCGGGCATGACGGCCCGGCACCGCCGAACCACCCCGATGTGAGGAGTCCTGTGAAGTCCTGGAGCACCCCCGCCCCGCCCGCCGTGCCGAGCCGCCCGGACCGGCTGCGGCTGCACGACACCGCCACGGGACGGACCCGGCATCCGGGCAACGACGCGCAGCGCGCCTCGCTGTACGTCTGCGGGATCACCCCGTACGACGCAACGCATCTCGGCCACGCGAGCACCTATGTGGCCTTCGACCTGCTGCACCGCTACTGGCGCGCGGCCGGTCTCGAGGTCGCCTACGTCCAGAACGTGACCGACGTGGACGACCCCCTGCTCGAGCGGGCCGAGGCGACCGGCGTCGACTGGCGCGCGCTCGCCGAGGAGCAGACCGACCTGTTCCGTGCGGACATGGCCGCCCTCGAGGTGCTCGCCCCGGACCACTACGTCGGCGCGACCGAGGCGGTGGGCCTGGTGGTGGACGCCGTCGAGACGATGCTGGCGGCGGGCCGGGCCTACCGCGTGCCGGGCGGCGACGGCGAACCCGACGGGGACGTCTACTTCGACGTCCGCGCGGCCCAGTCCGCGACCGACTGGCGCCTCGGACAGGTCTCCGCGATGGGCCTGGACGAGATGGCCGCGGTGTTCCCGGAGCGGGGAGGCGATCCCGACCGCCCCGGCAAGCACGACCCGCTGGACCCGCTGCTGTGGCGCGTGCACCGCGAGGGCGAGCCTGCCTGGGACGGTCGGTCGCTCGGCTCCGGCCGGCCCGGCTGGCACATCGAGTGCTCCGTGATCTCCCGGGCCCACCTGCCGGCGCCGTTCACGGTGCAGGGCGGCGGCTCCGACCTGCGGTTCCCGCACCACGAGTTCTCCGCCGCGCACGCCACCGCCGTCGACGGCCTGCCGCTCGCGCACACCTACGCGCACACCGGCATGGTGGCCCTGGACGGCGAGAAGATGTCCAAGTCCCTCGGCAACCTCGAACTCGTCTCCCGCCTGCGGGCGCGGGGCGTCGAGCCGGTGGCCGTCCGCGCGGCGATCCTCGCGCACCACTACCGGTCGGACTGGGAGTGGTCCGAGCAGGTGCTGGCCGACGCCCAGGCGCGGGTGGCCCGCTGGCGCGCCGCCCTGGGCGGACCGCACGCCGCCGCCGGCGTCGCCGTGCTGGACGCGGTCCACGCGGCGCTCTCGGACGACCTCGACGCCCCCCTTGCGCTGGAGGCCCTCGACGCATGGGCGGCCGGCACCCTGCCGGGCCTGGCCGAGGCCGCCGCCGACCCGGTGCCGGTGGTCGACGTCGTGGCGGCGCTGCTGGGTCTGCGCCTGCGCTGACCCCGCCGGGCGCGGCCGGGCGTCAGCGTCCGCCGCGCCCGCGCAGGTAGCGCTCGAACTCCCGCGCGATCGACTCGCCCGAGGCCTCCGGCAGCTGCTGGGTGTCCTGGGCCTCCTCGAGCTGCCGGACGTAGGCGGCGACGTCGGGGTCCTCGGCGGCCAGCTCGTCCACGCCGCGCTGCCAGGCCCTCGCGTCGTCCTCCAGCCCGCGCGTGGACACGCTCACGTGCAGCAGGTCCTCGACCGCCTCGACCAGCCCGAGCAGCGTCTTGGGGGAGGGCGCCTGGGCCACGTAGTGGGGCACCGTCCCCCACAGCGAGAGGCTCGGCAGGCCGCGGCGCGCGGCCTCGTCCGCGATGACGCCGATGATGCCGGTGGGCCCCTCGTAGACCGGACGGTCCGCACCGACGGCCACCCGCACGTCCACGAGCGGCGAGGTCGGGCGGGCGCGCAGGGGCCGGGTGTGGGGCACGTCCGCCAGCAGCGCGCCCAGCGTCACGACGGCGTCCACGTCACGCGCGTCGGCCGCCGTGAACAGCTCCTCGAGGAACGCGCGCCACCGCACGTTCGGCTCCACGCCGACGGCGAGGAGCACACGCACCCCGTCCGGCGGGGCGGCCTCGCCCGCGACGGGCCGACCCTCACGGTCCAGGAGCGCCTCGTGCAGGGTGACCGCCGGCCAGTCCAGCGTCCCCAGCCCGTCGGCGTCGCGCCGGACCAGGGGTCGAGTGACCTGGTAGTCGTAGAACTCGCCGTCGCACACCCGTCCCGCGTCCGCCGCGTCCCACTGCTCCCGCAGCGCGCCCAGGGCCCCGGTCGCGGCCTCCCCGGCGTCGTTCCACCCCTCGAAGGCCAGCAACAGGACCGTGGGGGCCCGCCGCCCGGCCTCGAGCTCGTCCACGGTCGCCGTCAGGTGGGTCCGCAGCGGGCCCAGGACGTCGTCCGGCTGGTCCTCGGAGGTAGCGTCGGTCATGGCGGCCAGCCTAGACACGGCCCGACGACGGGGCCACGGCCCGCGACCCGCCCCGCACACCCCGGCGGCGGCGCTCGATAGGATGCACTCCATGCCCCGCCACCCCGCGCCCGCCCCGGACGACCGTGCCCGCCGCCTGCCGCGCGCCGTCCTGTGGGACATGGACGGCACCCTCGTGGACACCGAGCCCCTGTGGAACGCCGTCCAGCGTCGGCTGGTGGTCGAGCACGGCGGCACCTGGTCGGAGGACCTGGCCGCCTCCCTCGTGGGACGCCCCCTCGACGAGGGAGCGCGCCGTCTGCAGGAGGCCGGGCTGGACCTGCCCGTGCAGCGGATCATCGACCTGACGATGGACGAGGTCGTCCAGGGGGTCGTCAGCGGGGTGCCGTGGCGGCCGGGCGCCCGGGAGCTGCTCGTCGCGCTCGCCGAGGCCGGCGTGCCGGGCGCCCTCGTGACGATGTCCCATGCCCCGCTGGCCCGCGCGCTGGCCGAGCGGGCGCCGGCGGGCACGCTGGACGTCGTCGTCTCGGGGGACATGGTCTCCCGGGGCAAGCCCGACCCGGAGGCGTACCGGCTGGGCCTGCAGCTGCTGGCCGAGCGGACACCGGGGCTGACGGCCGCCGACTGTGTGGCGGTCGAGGACTCCCCGGTGGGCGTCGGCGCGGCCGTGGCCGCGGGCCTGCCGACGGTCGGCGTGCCCAGCGTGCTGCCGCTGCCGGCAGGGCTCGCGACCGTCGAGTGGACGACGCTCGCCGGCCGCACGCCGGCCGACCTCGCCGCGGTCCGCCGGATCGCCGCCGCGCGCGGGCCCGGGGCGGACGGGGCCGGATGAGCGGGCTCGCCTCCGTCCGGCTGGGCACGATCGCCGGCGCGCCGGTGCGCCTGTCCTGGTCCTGGCTCCTGATCGCCGCGGTCATCACCCTCGCGTTCGGCCCGCAGATCCAGCGCGCGCTGCCCGCGATCGGCAGCGTCGCCTACGGGGTCGCCCTGGGGTACGCCGTGCTCCTGGCCCTCTCCGTCCTGGTCCACGAGGCCGCCCACGCCCTCACCGGCCGCGCCTTCGGCCAGCGCACCGAGGAGATCGCGCTCACCCTGTGGGGCGGGCACACCCAGTTCCGCAGCCCGTCCGCTCGACCGCTGGACACGGTCCTCACCGCGATGGCCGGCCCCGCCGCGAACCTCGTGCTCGCGGGCCTCGCCCATCTGGCGGCCCGCGCCGTGCCCGGCCCGTCCGTTCCCGCCCTGCTGCTCGAGGTCACGGTGTGGGCCAACCTCCTCCTGGCCGCGTTCAACGCGCTGCCGGGCACCCCGCTCGACGGCGGCCGCATGGTCGAGTCCGCCGTCTGGGCCGCCACCGGCTCCCGGGCCCGTGGCGTCGAGGCGGCCGGCTGGGCCGGGCGCGTCGTCGCGGTGGGCGTCCTCGCGGCGGTGCTCGGCCCCCCGACCCTCGCGGGCCGCGCGCCGGACCTGTTCGTCGTCCTCCTGGTGGCCTGGGTCGCCCTCACCCTGTGGCGGGGCGCGGACGACGCCGTGCGCCACGGGCGCTGGAGCCGCCGGCTGGAGGCCCTGCGGCTCGAGCAGGTCGAGGCGCCCGCCATCGCCCTGCCCGAGCACCTCAGCGTCGCCGAGGCCCTGGCCCAGGCGGACGGCGGCCGCCGCGCCGTCGTGGCCGTGGACGGGGCCGGTCGGCCCCGCGGCGTGCTGGACCACACGGCCGCGGCGGGCCTCACCCCGGCGCGCCGCACGACCACCGCCCTGGCCGCGGTCGCCGTCGCGCTGGCCCCGGAGGCCGTCCTCGTCCGCGACGACGTCCCCGCCGCCGGTCCCGACCTGGCCGCCCGCCTGGCCGACCCCCAGACCCCCGTGTGGGTGCTGACCGACGCGCACGGCCTCGTGCGCTCCGTGGTGCCCCGCGAGACGATCCTCGCCGCCGTCGACGCGACGCGGCGTCCCTGAACCGAAGGAGCCCCCCATGACCGAACCCACCGGCGTGAGCGCGCGCCGCGGCCCCCTGCGGGCCGGCCAGCGCGTGCAGATCAAGGACGCGAAGGGCCGCCTCAACACGATCACCCTGCTGCCCGGCGGGGAGTTCCACAGCTACCAGGGCGTGCTGCGGCACGACGACCTGATCGGCGGCTTCGAGGGCGTCGTGGTCGAGAACTCGGCCGGCCAGCCGTACCAGGTGCTGCGCCCCCTGCTGAACGACTTCGTCCTGTCCATGCCCCGCGGCGCCACGGTGGTCTACCCGAAGGACGCGGCGCAGATCGTGCAGCAGGCGGACATCTTCCCGGGCGCCGTCGTGGTCGAGGCCGGCGTGGGCTCCGGCGCCCTGTCCATGTCCCTGCTGCGCGCCGTGGGCGACCACGGGCGCCTGCACTCCTACGAGCGCCGCCCGGAGTTCGCGGACGTCGCCCGGGCCAATGTGGAGGCCTTCTTCGGCGCCGAGCACCCCGCCTGGTCGGTGCACCTCGGCGACGCGCAGGAGGAGATGCCCAAGGTCCACGAGCCGGGCTCCGTGGACCGGGTGGTCCTGGACATGCTGGCCCCCTGGGAATGCCTCGACGCCGTCGCCGAGGTCCTGGCCCCCGGCGGTGTGTGGCTGAACTACGTGGCCACCGCCACCCAGCTCTCCCGCGTGGCCGAGGCCATCCGGGACTCGGGCCGCTTCACGCAGGTCGAGGCCAACGAGACCCTCGTGCGCGGCTGGCACCTGGACGGGCTCGCCGTGCGCCCCGACCACCGCATGGTCGCGCACACCGGCTTCCTCCTCACGGCCCGCCGCCTGGCCTCGGGCGAGGAGGCGCTGCGCCTGAAGAAGCGCTCCAAGGTCTCCGAGTTCAGAGCCGAGGACGTCGAGGCCTGGCAGCCGGCCGACGAGGCCCGGTGGACGCCCGAGGCCCTCGGCGAACGGCCGATCACAGACAAGAAGGCGCGCAAGGCGGCGAAGGAGGCCCGCCTCATGGCCGCGCGGTCACGCGCCGCCGAGCAGGGCGTGGACGCGTACGGTGGGAGGACCCCGACCGGGGAGCAGGACTGAGTGGACGGAGCACCGGTGGACCACCACGCGCAATCAGGCACGGAGCACGCCGAGCAGCGCCTCGCCGAGGCACGGGAGCTGCTGCGGCAATCCCAGGCCGAGGCCGAACGGCTGCGGCACCAGCTGCAGTCCGCCCAGCGGCACGCCGCCGGCCTGAGCGAACGCCGTCGGGCCGCCGAGGCCCAGACGCAGACGGCCGCCCGCAACAACCGGCGCATGGTCGAGCTGCTCGAGGCCACGCGCGCCGAGATCACGACGCTCAAGGAGAACCTGGACGCCGTCACGCATCCGCCGTTCACCTTCGCCACCCTCGAGGCCGTCCATGCCCCGCGCGAGCCCGAGGAGGGCGTGGAGACCGGCGCCGTGGTGCGCGGGGGAGCGGACGTCGTGCAGAACGGCCGGCGGCTGCGCGTGACGGTCTCCCCGCTGCTCGACGCCGCCCGCCTCACCCCCGGCGCCCAGGTGCTGCTGGACGAGTCCAGCTCGATCGTCGGCGTCGCCCCGGGCACGGGGTCGGGTCAGCTGCTGCGCGTCAAGGAGGCGCTGCCCGACGGCGGCCTCGTCCTGGCCGGCACGGCGGACGAGGAGCGCGTGGTGCGGCGCGCGCCCGCGCTGGAGGGCGTCGACCTGCGCCACGGGGACGCCGTCACCGTGGACGCCCGCGTCGAATGGGCGCTGCGGCGGGTCGAGCTGTCCGAGGTGGACGAGGTGCTGCTGGAAGAGGTCCCGGACGTCACATTCGAGGACATCGGCGGCCTCGGCCCGCAGATCGACCGGATCCGCGAGGCCGTCGAGATCCCGTTCCTGCACCCCGAGGTCTACCGCGAGCACGGCCTGCGCGCCCCCAAGGGGATCATGCTGTACGGCCCGCCCGGCACCGGCAAGACCATGCTCGCCAAGGCCGTGGCCAACGCCCTCTCGGCCCGCAGCGCGGACGGCGAGCGCTCGTTCTTCCTCAACGTCAAGGGACCCGAGCTGCTGAACAAGTACGTGGGCGAGACCGAGCGGCAGATCCGCGTCATCTTCGACCGGGCCCGCGAGAAGGCCGACGCCGGCTTCCCCGTGGTCATCTTCTTCGACGAGATGGAGTCGCTGTTCCGCACGCGCGGCTCCGGCGTCTCCTCGGACGTGGAGACCACGATCGTCCCGCAGCTGCTCACCGAGATCGACGGCGTCGAGGCCCTCGAGAACGTGATCGTCATCGGCGCCTCCAACCGCGAGGACATGATCGACCCGGCCGTGCTCCGCCCCGGCCGACTGGACGTGAAGATCCGCGTGGACCGTCCCGACGCCGACGGCGCCGCGGAGATCATGGCCAAGCACCTCACCGTAGACGTGCCCCTGCACGCCGACGACGTCGTCGCGGCCGGCTCCGCGGACGCGGCCCGCGCGACGCTCATCGCCCGGACGGTCGCCGCCCTCTACGACCGCGGCGCGGACACCGCGCTGGCGGAGCTGACGGACGTGTCCGGCACGACCCACGCCCTGCACCTGGCCGACCTCGTCTCGGGCGCCGTGGTGGCCGACGTCGTGGACCGCGCCAAGCGGCACGCGGTGCGCGACTACCTGGCCGCCGGCCAGGCCCCGGCCGCGCTCGGCGTCCGCGAGGGCCACCTGCGCGAGGCCGTGGCCGCGGTGCTGGAGGACCAGACGGACCTGCTGGCCACGGTCGCGCCTGCCGAGTGGGCGCGCACCTCCGGCTGGCGCGGTCCTCGGCTGCGCTCGCTGCGCATGGTCCGGGGGGTCGAGGCATGAGCGCGTTCGGCCGCGGGGCCGCGGACGGCTTCGCCCGGGCCGCCGCCGTCGACGTCGGCCCGACCCTCGCCTTCGAGGGCCAGCGCCGGCTGTTCCACGGCGCGGCGGTGCCCCCGAACGGGAGGGACGCCGCCGGCTGGGGCGTGCACCGCGTGATGGGCACGGAGACCGAGTTCGGCATCCACGCGCCGGCCAACCCGGGGGCGCACCACAGCGTGCTCTCGGTCGAGCTCGTGAACGCGTACGCGGACCTGGTCACCCGGTCCGGCTCGGCGGTGGCCGGCACGGAGTGGGACTACACGGGGGAGTCGCCGCTCGTGGACGCCCGCGGCTGGCGGCTGCCGCGTTCGGCGGCGCACCCCTCGCAGCTGACCGACGAGGCGCTCGTGGGCCCGGACGGGGAGCCCGTGCACCTGCTCCTGTCCACCGTGCTGGCCAACGGTGCGCGCTGGTACGTGGACCACGCCCACCCGGAGTACTCGTCGCCGGAGACGACCACCCCGCGGGACGCCATGGTGTGGGACGCCGCCGGGGACCTGGTCGCGCAGGCGGCGGCCGAGCACATCGGCCAGGCCGAGGGCGCCCCGGAGGTGCTGGTCTACAAGAACAACGTGGACGGCAAGGGCCAGTCCTACGGCGCGCACGAGAACTACCTCGTGGCCCGGTCCCTCGACTTCGAGGAGCTCACCGCCGTCCTGCTGCCGTTCTTCGCGGCGCGGCAGGTGCTCGTGGGCGCGGGCCGCGTGGGGCTCGGCCCGGCGGGGGAGCGGCCGGGCTTCCAGCTGTCGCAGCGGGCCGACTACTTCGAGGAGCCCGTGGGGCTGGAGACCACGATCCACCGGCCGATCGTCAACACGCGGGACGAGCCGCACGCCCGTCCCGAGGCCTACCGCCGGCTCCACGTGATCATCGGCGACGCGACGCTGAGCCAGCACGCCACGTGGCTGCGGATGGGCATGACCGCGCTCGTCCTCGCGATGGCCGAGGCCGGGACGGCGCCCCGGCTCACCCTGGACGACCCGGTGGCCGCGTTGCAGACGATCAGCCACGACCCGGGTCTGCGGGCCACGGTGCCGCTGCTCGAACGCACCGCGGACGGCCCCGTGCGCCGGCACTGGACCGGGCTGCAGATCCTGCGGTCCTACCTGGACGCGGCCCGCGCCCACTGCGCCGCCTTCGGGGTGACGGATCCGCAGACGCGCGAGGTGCTGGAGGCCTGGGCCATCGACCTCGACGACGCCACCGCGGATCCGCTGTCCCTGAGCGACCGCGCCGACTGGGCGGCCAAGCTGCGCGTCCTCGAGGGCCTGCGGGCCCGCACGGGCGCGGACTGGACCGACCCCCGCCTCGCGATGGTGGACCTGCAGTACGCCGACCTGCGCCCGGCCCGCTCCCTGCACCGCCGCCTCGTGGCCGCCGGCGCCCTCCGGACGCTCGCCGATGAGGCGGAGATCCGTGCCGCCGTCGCCACGCCGCCGCGGGCCACCCGCGCGTGGACCCGCGGCAACCTCGTGGGCCGCCACGGTGACCGCGTGGCCGGCGCCGCGTGGGAGACGCTGCTGCTGCGCGGGGCGGGGGAGCGGGTGCACCGGCTGCACCTGGCCGAGCCGCTGGTCGGCGCCGCCGTCGACCTGCCCGGCTGGTGGGAGGACGCCGCCGCGCCCCGGCCCGACGACGAGGCGCTCGTGGCCACGCTGCTGCCGCTGTTCGGCGCGCGGGCCTGAGGCGAGGGCGGGCGCTCAGCCCGCGACGGCCGCGCGCACGCGGCCCAGCAGGGCGTCCGCCCGCGCGACGAGACGGTCCGCCCGGTCGACGTCGGTGCGCAGGACGCCCTCCAGGCCCTCGTCGCGGAGGGGGCCCAGGTTGGTCTCGAGGGTGACCGCGGCGGCGGTGAGGCCGCCCCGGACGCAGCCGAGCGCCGCACCGACGTCGGAGAGCACGTTCGGGTTCGCCGCGTCCAGCACACGCTCGGCCAGGTCCAGCGCACGCTCGGCGGCATCGACGATCCCGCGGGGCGGCTGGACGGCCTCGGCCAGGGCGGCCTGGATCGCGGCCGAGCGCCGGGCCCGGTCCTCCGGGGTGTCGCGGGGCAGCCCGAACGCCTCGGCCACGGCGCCGAAGCCCCGCTCGTCGCCGTCGGCGAGGCCGAGGCACGCCGCGATCAGGCCCTCCGATGCCCGGGCGTCCTCCTCGGCCGCGCTGAACCGGGCCGCCATGGCCAGCAGTCCGGCGCCCTCGGCGACCGCGAGCGCGCCCGTCGCGCCGCCGCCGGGGGTGGGCTCGCCGGAGGCGAGGCGCCCCAGATAGCTCTCGATGCTCTCGTCGCGGATCATGCGCCCACCGTGCCAGACCGGGCCCGACCGCGGCCCGCCCTCAGGCGCGCTCCCAGGAGGCGACCGGCCCCGGGACGATCGTGAACAGCGGGTGCACGTCGGGGACGGGCGTGTCCGACCACCGTTCGAGCCAGGCGGGGCTGCGCGCGGCCAGCTTGGCGCACAGGTGACGCCACTCCAGGTCGCGCTGGCCCGTGGTGGCCGGGATCGGTGCGAGACCGGCGGGCGGGATGCACACCGCGCCGTCGGGGGCGGGGCACGGCCGGTCGATCCGGGAGTGGTCGAAGCGATAGCCGCGCGCCGTGGCCTCGGCCTCGAGGCCGGAGAGGAACGCACCGACGGCGCCGGACGGGTCCGGGTGCTCCCGGAACCTCAGCAGCTGCGGGTGGTCCCGATACCCGCGCGTGCGGCCGGCCAGGACGGCCTGCGCGAGCAGGGCCTCGCGCCAGGCGCCCGTCAGGCCCTGACGGTCGAGGTGGCGGGGATGAAGGGTCCACAGGCGCATGCCCCCATCCTGCCAGCGCGGGGCAACCCGGGGACGTGGGGCTGAAACGTGGCCCGCGCGTGGGGCAGGATGGGTGGACGCGGACGGAGCACACCGACCCGCGTCGACGCACGAGGAGGCCACCATGTCCCAGGAGCAGATCCGCCCACGCCCGTCCGGCGGCGACGACGAGACCGGCGCCGCGGCGGGCCAGGCGCACGTGAAGCCCGCGGCCCAGGACCAGGGCCTGGACAGCCTGCTGGACGAGATCGACTCGGTGCTGGAGTCCAACGCCGAGGAGTTCGTCAAGGGCTTCGTCCAGAAGGGCGGCCAGTGACCGACGCGGACCGCGCCCGCCGGATCTTCGGGCTGGAGACGGAGTACGGCGTCCAGCACTGGAACCCGCAGGGGCGCCCGCTGAGCCCCGAAGAGGTCGTCCGCTACCTCTTCCGGCCCGTCGTCGAGTGGGGGAGGTCCTCGAACGTGTTCGTGGCCAACGGCTCCCGGCTCTATCTCGACGTCGGGTCCCACCCCGAGTACGCGACCGCCGAGTGCTCGACGCTCGACGAGCTCATCGCCTCGGACGGGGCGGGGGACCTGCTGCTGCACGACCTCGTGGTCCAGGCCGAGGAGCGCATGGCCGCGGACGGGGTCGGCGGCCGGATCCACCTCTACCGCAACAACGCCGACTCCTCGGGCAGCTCCTACGGCTCCCACGAGAACTACCTGCTGCGCCGGCGCACCGAGTACCGGCGGCTCACCGAGGCGCTCGTCCCGTTCCTCGTCTCCCGGCAGATCCTCGTGGGCGCGGGCCGCGTCGTGCCCGCCGGCACGTGGCCCGAGGGCGAGGGCCCGGCCCACTTCGCGTTCTCCCAGCGCGCCGACTTCGTGCAGGACGGCGTGTCCTCCTCCACCACGCGGTCCCGGCCGATCATCAACACGCGGGACGAGCCGCACGCGGACGCCTCCGAGTACCGACGCCTCCACGTGATCGTGGGGGACACGAACCTCTCCGAGCACACCCACCTGCTGCGCTTCGGCGCCACCGACCTGCTGCTGCGGATGATCGAGGCGGGCTTCCCGCTCGGGGACCGCGTCGTCGCCCACCCCACCCGCGCGGTGCGGCAGATCTCCCACGACCTCACCGGCACGGCCCGCATCGCGCTCCGCGAGGGGGAGGCCTCCGCCCTCGAGCTGCAGGAGCACTACCTCGAGCGGGCCCGCGCCTTCGTCGCCGCGGAGGGTGCCCACCACGACCGGGTGGGGGAGATCCTCACCCTGTGGGGCGAGGTGCTCGACGCCGTCCGCACCGGTGACCGGTCCCGCATCGAGGACCGCATCGACTGGGCGATCAAGCTGCGCATGCTGGAGGACTACCGGGCCCGCCACGACCTGGACTGGGGCTCACCCCGCCTCGCCCAGCTGGACCTGGCCTTCCACGACATCGACCCCGACCGGGGGCTGTTCCGCATGCTGCGGCGGCGCGGCGCCGTCGCGCGCCTGCTGCCCGAGGACGCCGCCCGGTCCGCCGTGGAGACCGCCCCGCCCACCACCCGGGCCCGCGTGCGCGCGGACTTCGTGGCCCGCGCCCGGGAGCACGGCCTGGACTACGCCGTCGACTGGACGACCCTGAAGCTCACCGACCATCCGCTGCACGCGATCGTGACGAAGGACCCGTTCGACACGTCGTCGGCCGCCGTCGACCGGCTGTTCGAGCGGATCGCCTGACAGCGCGCGTCCAGGACGCGCCGTTAGGGTGACCCGCATGAGTTCGTTCGAGACCCCCCAGCCCCCGACGGCCCGCCGCCGTCGCCGCCTGCTGCCGCTGCTGTCCCTCGGCGCCGCGGGCCTGATGCTGGCCACCGCCTGCGCCACCGGCGACGACGGCGCGGACCAGCCCCACAGCGACACCGCGTCGGCCTCCACGTCGGCCGCCCCCGAGCGGGCGGCCGTCGGCGAGGGCCAGGGGGAGCCGGACGCCCTGACGGGTGTCACCTTCACGGAGGGCGACGGCGGGGCGCCGACGGTCGAGATCGACGGGGAGATCGACACCGACCAGCCCACCACGCGCGTGCTGACCGCCGGCGAGGGGGAGCAGGTGCAGGAGGGCGACGTCCTGAAGATGTCGATCGCCGTCGTCGATCCGGCCAGCGGCGAGGTGGTCGCCGAGAACTTCAGCGGCGAACCGGAAGCCGTGCCCGTGGACGACCAGCTCAAGTCCATGAACCCGGAGATCCACGAGATGCTGGTGGGCAACGGCGCCGGCACGATCGTCGCCGCGTACAGCCCCGAGTACGACGTCCCCGTCCCGCAGACCGAGAGCGCGTCGCCGAGCGCCTCCCCCTCCACCCAGACGCAGCCCGCCCAGCTGTTCGTCTACAAGATCGACGCCATCCTGCCGAAGCAGGCCGAGGGCGAAGAGGTGACCGAGCGGGACGAGCGCCTGCCCGACGTCACCGTGGACGAGCAGAGCGGCCGGCCGAGCATCGCGAAGCCCGACGGCGAGGCGCCCCAGGAGCTGGTGGTCCAGCCCCTGATCGAGGGCGAGGGCCGCGAAGTCGGGGCGGACGACACCGTGACCGTGCAGTACGAGGGCGTGACGTGGTCCGACGGCGAGGTCTTCGACTCGTCCTGGGAGACGGGTCAGGCCATCACGTTCTCCCTCAACCAGGTCATCGAGGGCTGGAAGGAGGGTCTGGCCGGCCAGAAGGTGGGCTCGCGCGTCCTCCTGTCGATCCCGGCCGAGAAGGCCTACGGTGAGCAGGGCAGCCCGCCGGACATCGGCGAGAACGAGCCCCTGCTGTTCGTCGTGGACATCCTGGACGCCCAGGCGTCCGCCACCCCGTCGGCGAACTGACCCCGTCCACGAGAACCCAAGAGGAGAGCACCGTGTCCTTCGGACAGCGCGACTACGACCGCACCAAGCCCGAGATCGACTTCCCGGGCGAGACCCCGCCCACCGAGCTCGTGGTGGAGGACCTGATCGAGGGCTCCGGCCCGGCCGTCGAGGCCGGCTCCCGCGTGCAGGTCCACTACGTGGGCGTGGCCTGGTCCACCGGCGAGGAGTTCGACGCCTCGTGGAACCGCGGCACCCCGCTGCCCCTGACCGTCGGCGTCGGCCAGGTCATCGCCGGCTGGGACCAGGGCCTGCTCGGCATGAAGGTCGGCGGCCGCCGCCGCCTCGAGATCCCGCCGCACCTGGGCTACGGCGCCCGCGGCGCCGGCTCCGCGATCGGGCCGAACGAGACGCTCATCTTCGTCTGCGACCTCGTCTCGGTCGACTGACCCCGGGCCCCGTGACCCCACCCGCCCCACGGCGCGCCGGCGACGAGGCCGCCGAGCGCATCATCTCGCTGCTGTGGCTGCTGCTCTCGGCACCGCACGGTCTCGAGCGTGACCGGATCCGACGGCAGGTCGTCGGCTACGAGGGGCTCACGGACACCGCCTTCGAGAAGCTCTTCCAGCGGGACCGCCGCGTGCTGCGCGCCGTGGGGGTCCCGCTGGAGACCCTCGAACCCGCGGGCTTCGACGAGGACGAGGCGGGGGTGCGGCACCGCGTCGTCCGCGACGCGCTGCTGCTGCGCGACCTCGACCTCACCGTGGACGAGCGCCGCGCCCTCGTGCGGGCGCGGCGCCTGTGGGGCGACTCGCCGCTGCGCGCCGACGTCGTCCGCGCCGTGGGCCTGCTGTTCCAGCCGGCCACCGACCTCACGGGCGACGACGAGCTGGCCGGGTACCACACCCTCATGCCCCGGGCCGACCCCCGGCTCGAGGCCCTCACCCAGGCCGTGGCCGACGAGGCCGTGCTGCGCTTCCCCTACCGCGACGCGCGGGGGCGGGCCACCCGGCGCACCGTGCGGGCCTGGTTCCTCACCCTCGTGCGCGGCCGCTGGTACCTCACCGGCTGGGACCTCGACCGCGGCGCCGAGCGCAGCTTCCGGCTCACCCGGATGGAGGGGGAGCCGCGCCGCGTCGAGCGGGCGACGGACGCCCCCGGCCGTCCCGAGGACCACGACCACGCCGGCCTCGTGGCGCGCCTGGCCGGGCAGGCCGACGCCGAGCGGGTCCGGGTGTGGCTCGCGCCCGGCCGGGGTCAGGGCGTCCGCGCGGTCGGTGAGCCCGCCGAGCCCCGCGTCGAGGACGGCGCCGCACCGGGACCCGACTGGGAGCTCTGGGAGGCCCCCGCCGGGCCGCGCGAGGACGGCCTCGCCGCAGAGATCGGCGGCCTGCTGGGCCGGGCCGTGCCCTCGGCCGCGCACCCGGACCTGACCGACCGCGTCCGCGCGGGCCTGGCCGCCGCGGCGGAGACCCACGCCGGCCCCGCCGACCCGGCCCTGCTCGAGGTGGCGCTCGCCGCGCCCGTCCGACGTCGCGCCCGCGACTCGAGCGAGGACCTCGTGGGCCGCCTGCTGGACATCGTGGGGCTGGCCAACCGGGCCGGCGGGGTGGACCGGGCGGAGCTGCGCGCGCGTCTCGGGGTCACCGACGAGCGCCTCGACGCCGACCTCGAGACGCTGCGCTACTGCGGCATGCCCGAGCGGGACTTCCCCGGCTTCCAGTTCGAGGTGGCGGAGGTGGCCGGCCGCGTCCACGTGGAGCGCGCCGCCGACCTGGCCGGTCCCGTGCGGCTGACGCGCCCCGAGGCGCACAGCCTCGTCGCCGCCCTGCAGACGGTCGCGGACCTGCCGGTGCTGGACGAGGCCGACCGCGAGGCCGCCCGCTCCGCCCAGCGCCGGATCCGCGCCGCGGTCCTGGACGCGGGGGCCCCGGATGCGGACGACGCGGACGACGCCGCCCTCCGGGAGGCCGAGGCGCACACCGCCGGCGAGCCCCCGGTCGCCGTCGCCGCCCACTGGGACGTGGCCGTGGACCCCGCGACGGTGCGCACCCTGCTGGCCGCCGTGGCGGAGCGGGCCGTCGTGCACCTGACCTACCGCTCCGTGCATGCCGACGCCCTCACCGAGCGGGACGTGGAGCCGCTGGCCCTGGTGCAGGACGGGGCGCGCCTCTACCTGCAGGCGTGGTGCCGTCGCGCCGAGGACCACCGGGTGTTCCGGGTGGACCGGATCAGCGCGCCCGCACCCACGGGGGAGACGTTCGCGCCCCGGGCTCGGCCCGCGCGCTGGCGGGTCCATCCCGACGACGCCGCGGGGGTGCCGGTGCTGCTGCGCTGGGCCCATCCCGTCCGCGACGCGGCCGCCGGCTACCGCCCGGACGCCCAGGCCGACCTGCCCGACGGCGACCGGCTCACCCGGGTGCATCTGACCGACGCCGCCGTGGCGGCCGCGCTGGTCGGACGCCACGGCGGCGCCGTCGAGGTGCTGGCCCCCGCCGACCTCCGGACGACCGTGGCGGACGCGCTGGGCGATGCCCTCGCGGCCCTGCCGGCGCGGTAGCCTGGACCCCGGAACCCCATCGAAAGGACCCTTCATCATGGCTGGACTCCAGGGCTGGCAGCTCGTCATCATCATCCTGCTTGCGATCCTGCTCTTCGCGGCGCCGAAGCTGCCCGCGATGGCCCGCAACCTCGGCCAGTCGATGCGCATCTTCTCCTCCGAGGTGAAGCAGATGCGCACCGAGGGCAAGGGCACCACGGACGAGCGCTCCGGCGCCGGTTCCACCGCCGCGGACGAGCCGGTCGAGGGCCGCGTCGTCGAGCGTGACGAGACCGACCCGCGCGACCCGCGCTGAGCCGGAAGGACCCCCACCCGATGACCGAGGTCGACGAGGTCGCCCGCCGCACCCGGCGCCGCCGGAAGCGGCGGGACAACCCCACCGGCGAGATGCCGCTGCGCGAGCACCTCACGGAGCTGCGCAACCGACTGCTGAAGTCGGCGCTCGCCGTCGCCGTCGGCATGGTGATCGGCTTCCTCGTCTACCAGCCGGTCATGGCGGAGCTGTTCCGCCCGGTCAAGGAGATCGCCAGCCAGGGACACACGGCGGCCGTCGCCTATGACACGGTGGCCTCGCCGTTCGACCTCATGCTCAAGGTCAGCATGTTCATCGGGCTCATCCTGTCCAGCCCGGTCTGGCTCTACCAGATCTGGGCATTCATCGTGCCGGGTCTGAAGAAGGCCGAGAAGAAGTACGCCCTGGGCTTCATCGCCGCGGCCGTGCCCCTGTTCATCTTCGGCATCGCGCTGGGGTGGCTCGTGATGCCGCAGGCCGTCCAGTTCTTCGTGGGCTTCACTCCCGAGGGCGGCGCGAACCTCCCGACGGCGTCGGTGTACATCAGCTTCGTCACGCGTCTCTACCTCGCGTTCGGCGTGGCCATGGTCCTGCCGGTGCTGCTGGTGGGACTGAACATGCTCGGCATCCTGCCGGGCCGCACGATCGTCCACCACTGGCGCATCACCGTCTTCGTGATCATGCTGATCGCCGCGATCGCCGCCCCCGGTGCGGACGCCATCTCCATGTTCTACATGGCGATCCCGCTCGTCGTCCTCTTCGGCGTGGCCATCGTCCTGTGCCTGTGGGGGGACCGTCGTCGTGACCGCCGCTCGGGGCAGCGCGAGGTGGACGTCGAGGCGGAGCTCGCCGAAGGCCCGAAGCCGCTCGATCAGATCTGAGCGTCGTACGCGGCGGCCCTCCCGCCCGGACGCACGACCACGACGGTGTCCGGACCCGCCAGTAGGGTGGGGCCATGGCCCACCATCCCGCGTCCGCGACCCCGCACGACGAGCCCGAGCTGAGCCCGGCGGAGCGCTACGCCCGTGCCCGGGCGGCCCGGCACCACGCCGGCTCCGAGCTCGGCCGGTTCGCCGCACGCGTGGGCTTCCCCCTCGACGACTTCCAGCGCCGCGCGTGCGCCGAGGTGGAGGACGGCCACGGCGTCCTCGTCGCGGCGCCCACCGGCGCCGGCAAGACGGTGGTCGGCGAGTTCGCCGTCCATCTGGCCCTGGCCCGCGGCACGAAGGCGTTCTACACCACCCCCATCAAGGCTCTCAGCAACCAGAAGCACGCGGACTTCGCCCGCGTGCACGGTGCGGAGAACGTCGGCCTGCTCACGGGGGACACCTCCGTCAACCCGGATGCGCCCGTCGTCGTGATGACCACCGAGGTGCTGCGCAACATGCTGTACGCGCAGTCCGACACCCTCATCGACCTCGGCTTCGTCGTCATGGACGAGGTCCACTACCTCGCCGACCGGTTCCGGGGCCCGGTGTGGGAGGAGGTCATCATCCACCTGCCCGAGCACGTGCAGCTGATCTCCCTGTCCGCCACGGTGTCCAACGCCGAGGAGTTCGGCGCCTGGCTCGACACGGTCCGGGGCGCCACCACCGTGATCGTCTCCGAACACCGGCCGGTGCCGCTGTGGCAGCACGTCATGGCCGGGGGCCGGCTCTACGACCTGTTCGCCGAGGACATCGCCTTCGAGGACACCGCGGACCGGGACGGGGAGGCCCTGCTCAACCCCGAGCTCAAGCGCCTGGGGGAGGAGACCGAGCGCCGGTTCCAGCGCGCGGACTGGGGACGGCCCGGGCGGCAGCAGCACCGCGACGGGCGCGGGGGCGGCCCGAAGGGCCGGGTCAGGGGCGGCCGACGCACGACTCGCGACGGCGGCCGGGGCCGGAACGGCTCCTCCGCGCTGGACCGGGAGCGGCCGGTCTCCGGTCGGCCGGGCGGTCACGACGGCGGCCAGCGGCGCGGACCGCGGCTGTCCACGTCGCGCCCAGAGATGATCCGGGCCCTCGACCGCGACGGGCTGCTGCCGTGCATCACCTTCATCTTCTCCCGGACCGGCTGCGACGCCGCCGTGGAGCAGTGCCTCCGGGCCGGGCTCGACCTCACCACGGCGCGGGAGAAGGCGCTCGTGGCCGAGCGGGTCGAGGAGGCGGCGCGTCTGCTGCCCGTCGAGGACCTGGAGATCCTCGGGTTCTGGGCGTGGCGCGACGGCCTGTCCCGGGGCTTCGCGGCCCACCACGCCGGCATGCTGCCCCCGTTCAAGGAGGCCGTCGAGGACCTGTTCGCCGCCGGCGCGCTCAAGGCCGTGTTCGCCACGGAGACCCTCGCCCTCGGCATCAACATGCCGGCCCGCTCCGTGGTGATCGAGAAGCTGGTCAAGTTCAACGGCGAGAACCACGTCGACATCACGCCGGGGGAGTACACCCAGCTGACGGGCCGGGCGGGCCGCCGCGGCATCGACGTCGAGGGCCACGCCGTGGTGATGTGGCGTCCCGGGCTGGACCCGGCCGCCGTCGCGGGCCTGGCCTCGCGCCGCACCTACCCGCTGCGCTCCTCGTTCCGGCCTACCTACAACATGTCCGCGAACCTGCTGGCACAGGTCGGGGCGGAGCGGGCACGGGGCATCCTCGAGTCCTCGTTCGCCCAGTTCCAGGCGGACCGCTCCGTGGTGGGGCTGGCCCGCGAGGTCCGCTCGAAGCAGGCCAGCCTCGAGAAGTACGAGGAGGCCATGCAGTGTCACCTCGGCGACTTCGCCGAGTACCTCACCCTGCGCAAGGAGCTCGCGGCCGCGGAGAAGTCCGGCTCGCAGGGGCGCCGTCGGGCCCACCTGGCAGCCGTGAAGGACTCGCTCGCGAACCTTGCGGTCGGGGACGTCGTCGAGCTCGACGCCGGCCGCGCGCTCGGCCGGGCCGTCGTCGTGTTCCCCGCCGGCAACCCCCAGAACCCGCGCGTCGGCGTCGTGACGGACAAGGCGCAGCTGCGCCGCATCACGGTGGACGACGTCGCGGGAACGGTCGAGCCGGTGGCGGGCGCCGCCCTGCCCCAGGTGGTGCAGGTGAAGACGCCCGCGCAGCGCAAGGACGTCGCCGCCCTCATGCGCGAGGCCGTGCGCACGGGCCGCCCGCCCGCCGGAGGCCGCCGCACGGCGGGCTTCCGCCTCCGAGAGGACCCGGCCGCGCCCCGGGTCGAGGAGCTGCGCCGGGCGCTGCGCCGCCACCCGTGCCACGGCTGCCAGGACCGCGAGGAGCACGCCCGCTGGGGCGACCGCTGGTGGGCCATGCGGCGGGAGGTCTCCGTCCTGCGGGAACGCATCGCGGGCCGCACCAACACCATCGCCCGCACGTTCGACCGCGTGGTCGCTCTGCTGCGCGCCTACGGCTACGTCCAGGAGGACGCGTCCTCGCCCCGTGCGGCGCTCACGGAGCGCGGCGAGGCCCTGCGCCGGATCTACGGCGAGCGGGACCTGTTCACCTCCCTGGTGCTGCAGGATCCGGCCACGGACGGCCTGACGCCGGAGGAGTGGGCCGCCGTCGCCGCGCTGCTCGTGTACCAGGGCAAGGGGGAGACCGAGCCCGGACTGGTCCCGATGCCGACCCCCCGGCTCGCACGCGTCGCGGAGGCCGCCGAGCGCATCGAGGAGCGCCTGCGCACGGACGAGGCCCAGGCACGGCTCGAGCCCACGCCCCGGACGGACCCCGGCCTGGTGGCGCCCATGCATCGCTGGGTGCGGGGGGCCACCCTGCGCCGCACCCTCGAGGGCGCGGACCTCGCCGCGGGCGACTTCGTCCGCTGGGCGCGGCAGGTCATCGACGTGCTGGACCAGCTGGCCAACGTCCCCGGGGACGCCCGTCGCAGCCGGGCCTGCCGCCGGGCCGCGGACCTCGTCTCCCGCGGCGTCGTGGCCACCTCGCTGCCGGCGGCCTCGGCGCCGCGCGCGGACGAGGACTGACACGGGCTAGGGTGGGCGGGTGAGCGCACACCTGTTGACCCACGGCATCATCCACTCGACGACGGACCCGTACGCACAGGCGCTGCTGGTCCGGGACGGGGTGATCGCCTGGCTCGGCGCGGACGACTCCGCGGACCGCGTGGCCGATCCGGGTGACGAACGGCGGGACCTCGACGGCGCCGTCGTCGTGCCCGTGTTCGTCGAGCCGCTGGCCCGGCCCGCGGACGCGCCGGACGCGCTGAGCCGCGGCACCGCCGTCGTGACGGTCCTGGCCGGGCCCGAGGACACGGGCGCCGCGCCCGCCGACGAGGACGTCCAGACGGTCGTCTACCGGCACGCGGACCGCGTGGACGCCGAGGCGGCCGGGGTGTGGCTGCCCGTCGGGACCGACACCGACCCCGCCACGCTCACCGGTCTCCTGACGGCCTCGACCCAGGCGGGGGAGCAGGCCTACCTCGTCCCCGACGGCGGTGCGGACGCCGGGCCCGCCGCCCAGGACGTGGCCCTGACCGCCCTGCGCTCGGTCGCGGAGGAACTCGGCACCGCCGCCCTGGGCCGCATGCGCCATCGGCTCGTGGTCACCCACTCGGTCACCGCCGAGGACCGCGCCTTCCTGGCCGCCGCCGGGGTCAGCGCCACCGTCGTCCCCGACGCGGACGGCGTGCTGCACGCCCCCGTGGCGAGCCTGCTGGCCGACGCCGTCTCCGTGTGCCTGGGCGCCGGCCCGGCCGGGGACCCGTGGGCCGCCGTCCGGTCGGCGCTGTCCCACCCCGACCCGGACGAGCGCATCTCCGCCCGCTCCGCCTTCGCCGCCGCGACCCGCACCCCGCTGCGCGCGCTGCCCGACGCTCCGGCGGCAGGCCTGTCCGTCGCCCCGCGCCTGAGCGTGTCGGCCCCTGCCGTGTTCGGCGTCTGGGACGCGGACGCGGTGGCCGTGCAGTCGCCGGACGGCCGGGTGGCGGCATGGAGCACGGACACCCGGGCCGGCACGCCGCTGCTGCCGGCCCTCGACGCCGAGACCGCCCTGCCCCGCTGGCGGGCCACCTGGGTGGACGGCCGGATCGCCGCGGAGGACGTGGCCCGCGACGCGCGCGATGGCGCGACGCCGGCCTGAGACCTCCGCTTCCTATACTCGAACGGATGCGATGGCCCGTCCGACCGGCGGGCCGCCCCCACGACCCCGGCCGGAAGGCGAGAACCGCACATGCGCGTGCTGACCATCATCCCCACGTACAACGAGATCGAGTCGCTGCCGCTGACCCTCGGCCGACTCCGTGACGCCGTCCCGGAGTCCGACGTTCTCGTGGTGGACGACGCCTCCCCGGACGGCACCGGCGACTGGGCCGACGCCCGCGCCGCCGAGGACCCCTCCGTGCACGTGCTGCACCGCACCACCAAGGACGGCCTGGGCGGCGCCTACATCGCCGGGTTCCGCTGGGGCCTGGAGCGCGGCTACGACGTCCTGGTCGAGATGGACGCGGACGGCTCGCACCAGCCCGAGCAGCTGCCGCGCCTGCTGGAGGCCGTCCGCACCGCGGACCTGGTGATCGGCTCGCGCCGCGTGCCGGGCGGCAAGATGGTGAACTGGCCGACCTCCCGCAAGATGATCTCGTGGGCCGGCTCCCTGTACCCGCGGATCATGCTCGGCCTCAACCTGACGGACATCACGGCGGGCTACCGCGCCTACCGGGCCGACACGCTCCGTGCGATCGACCTGGACGCGATCGAGTCCAAGGGCTACGGGTTCCAGGTGGACATGACCTTCCGCACGGCCCGGCTCGGCAAGCGGATCGTCGAGGTCCCGATCACGTTCGTGGAGCGTGAGCTCGGCGAGTCCAAGATGAGCGGCGGCATCATCGGCGAGGCCGTGGTCAACGTGACCCGCTGGGGCCTGGCTGCGCGCTGGGAGGGCCTGCGCGCCCGCCTCGGCCTGTGAGGCGCACAGCCCCCGAACGACGACGGGGCCGGATCCATGGCGGATCCGGCCCCGTCGTGCATGGGGGAGCGGCGGGTCAGGCGTCGACGTCCTCGCCGCGGCTGGCGCGCAGCTTGTTGAGCTGGATCTTGTAGGTCTCCTCCAGCTCCTCGAGGCTGCGGCGCTCGCGCAGCATGTCCCAGTGGGTGCGCACGGGCTTGCCCTCGGTCTCAGCCGGCTTCTCGCCGCTGACGAGGAACGCCTCCTTGCCGGTCTTCGAGGTCCAGGTGGCCGGCACGTCCGCCTCCACGGAGAAGGTCACGAACACCTGCTCGCCGTCCTCCGTGCGGTACTCCACCCGCTGCCGGGCGGCGGGCTCGACGCCGGCCTCGGACTCCAGGGACTGCGCGCCCAGGCGCATGCCCCGCAGGCTGCGATCGCTCACGTTTCCTCCTCGTCAGGCCGCGCCGAGGCCCGCGCGGGGGCGCGGGCCGATCGAGGCGCGGCGGGTCGTCCTCACTGATGGAACCATTCAGTGTCCCACAGCATTCCCGTCGGCCTCGCCGGCCGGGCGGGTGCCGGGGGTGCGGCCGGCCGACGGGTCGGGCTCGATCTCCTGCGGCGTGGCCAGGGCCTCGTCGAGCGAGGTCTGCGGCATGTCCTCCGCCGTCACCGCGCCGGCGGTCATCGCGTCCATGACGCCGCTGGCGCGCAGGGCGTCCGCGGTGGTGGGGCGGGACCCACGCGGCCGACGCGCGCGCTCCGGGGTGATGCCGACGTGCTCGGCGCCCGGCTCGCCCGCGCGGTCCCCGGAGTCCCGACGCCGGGGTGCGTGCTCCGGGGTGGGGCGGTCGCCGTCGCCGGGGGCGAACGCCTCACCGAGGCCCTGCAGGGCGCGGGTGAGCTCGGCGGGGACCACGAACATGGTGGTGGCCTGGCCGTCGGCGATCTTGGGCAGGGACTGCAGGTACTGGTAGGCCAGGACCTCGGAGTCGGCGCCGCCGGAGTGGATGGCGTCGAAGACCACCTCGATCGCCTCGGCCTCGGCGTTGGCGCGCAGCACGCGGGCCTGAGCCTCGCCCTCGGCGGAGAGGATCTGGGACTGGCGCTCGCCCTCGGCCGTGAGGATGGCGGCCTGCTTCGTGCCCTCGGCGGTGAGGATGGCGGCGCGGCGGTCGCGCTCGGCGCGCATCTGCTTCTCCATCGAGTCCTGGATGGACATGGGCGGGTCGATGGCCTTGAGCTCCACCCGCGAGACCCGCAGGCCCCAGCGCGTGGTGGCGTCGTCCAGCACGCCGCGCAGCTGGGAGTTGATGGAGTCGCGAGAGGTCAGGGCCTCCTCGAGGTTCATGCCGCCCACGACGTTGCGCAGGGTGGTGGTGGTGAGCTGCTCCACCGCGTGGATGTAGTTGGCGATCTCATAGGTCGCGGCCTTGGCGTCCGTGACCTGGAAGTAGACGACCGTGTCGATGGAGACGACGAGGTTGTCCTCGGTGATCACCGGCTGGGGCGGGAAGGAGACGACCTGCTCGCGCATGTCCACCATCGGGAGCATGCGGTCCACGAACGGGATGATCAGGGTCAGCCCGGCGCCGGCCGTGCGGTTGTACTTGCCGAGGCGTTCGATGTTGGCCGTCCGCGCCTGCGGGATGATCTTGACCGAGGAGGCCACGATCACCGCCGCGAGGACGGCGAGGACGACGAGGACGATGAGGGTTTCCATCGGGGTCCCTTCTTCTGGGGTCGGTGCTGTCGGTGCTGTCGGTGCGGTCGGTGCGGTCGGTGCGGTCGGAACAAGGACGTGGGGCGGTTCAGGCGCCGTCCGCCTCCCAGTCGATGCGGGGGAGCGGGCGGACCACCAGGGTGGCCCCGTCGATGCGCAGGACGGTCACCTCGTCGCCGGGGGCGACGTCGGGCGCCCCGGGCTCGACGCGGGCGGACCAGGTGTCGCCGTCGACGGCGAGCGTGCCGGCGTCGCCGGTGATCGCGCCCTGGGCCGCGACGCGACGCCCCGGGAGCGTGTCCAGGTAGGAGGCGCCGGCGCCGGTGTCCTTGCGCAGGTGGCGCAGGGCGACGGGGCGCACGGCGGCGAGCATCAGCAGGGCGACGGCGGCGAACGCCGCGAGCTGGAGCGCCAGCGGGCCGCCCACGAGCGCGACCACGCCCGCCGCGCCGGCCCCGGCGGCGATCATCAGGAAGACGAGGTCCAGGGTCAGCAGCTCGACGCCGGCCAGGCCGGCGGCCAGCACCAGCCACAGCCAGCCCGCGTTCGCCTCGATCCACTCCATGCGTGCGCTCCCCTCCGTGTCGGGTGCGCGGACGGGTCTGCCGCGCGTCGACGTGTGATCCCCATCCTGCCCTACGCAGTGGCGTCGGACACAGCGTGTCCCCAGGCGGTCCTGGAAGGAGGGGGCTACCGCCCGGTAATGTGAGCTGCATGACATCTTCACCCGTCGCGGTCTCGCCCCTGCTCCAGCCGATCACTCTGGGCCCCCTCACGCTGCCCAACCGGGTGGTCATGGCCTCGATGCACATGGGACTGGAGGACCGGCACGACGACCTGCCGCAGCTGGCGGCGTTCTACGCGGAGCGGGCACGCGGCGGCGTCGGGCTCATCGTCACCGGCGGCCTGGGCGTCGTCCCCGAGGGCACGGTGACGCTGGGCGGGGGGATGCTCGCCAGCGAGGAGGACGCGCGCGCCCATCGCGTCGTCACGGACGCCGTCCACGCAGCCGGGGGCAGGATCCTCGCCCAGCTGCTGCACGCGGGACGCTACGCCCCCAGCCCCGACCTGGTCTCGGCCTCCGCGGTGCGCGCCCCGATCTCGCGGCACACGCCCCGGGAGATGACGGCCGCGGACATCGAGCGGACCGTGAACGCGTTCGCACGCGCGGCCACGTTGGCCCTGGAGGCCGGATACGACGGTGTGGAGATCATGGCCTCGGAGGGCTACCTCCTCAACCAGTTCCTCGCCCCGGCGACGAACCGACGCGCGGACGAGTACGGGGGTGACGCCGAGCGCCGACGCCGGTTCCCGGTGGCGGTGGTCGCGGCCGTGCGCGAGGCGCTGGGGGAGCGCGGCGTGCTCTCGGTGCGCACCTCGGCGGCGGACCTCGTCCCCGACGGGCAGACGCGCGCGGAGATCGCGGACACCGCCCGGGCCTTCGAGGCCGCCGGAGCGGACGTCCTGATGACCGGCATCGGGTGGCACGAGTCCCGCGTGCCGACCATCGTGACCTCCGTGCCGCGCGCCGCGTTCCTCACCGCCTCGGCTGACCTGACCGCCGCCGTCGACATCCCCGTGATCGCCTCCAACCGGCTCACCACCCCCGCCGAGGCGGAGGAGGCGCTGACGTCCGGGGCCGCCGCGCTCGTCGGGCTGGCCCGGCCCCTGCTGGCGGACCCCGAGTGGATGGCCGCGATCAGCGACCCGCGCGCTCGGACCCTGACCCCGTGCATCGCCTGCAACCAGGCCTGCCTCGACCACGTGTTCACCGGGGCCAAGGTCTCGTGCCTGATGAACCCCCGCGCCGGGCGGGAGACGGAGCCGGAGTACGCCGCGCCCGTCCCGGTGGCCCTGGGCCGCCGGCGCCGGATCGCCGTGGTCGGTGCCGGGCCGGCGGGCCTCACGGCCGCGGAGCGTGCGGCCCGGTTCGGGCACGAGGTCACCCTGTTCGACCGGCACGCCGAGCCCGGCGGGCAGTTCCGGCTCGCCCGGCGCATCCCCGGCAAGGAGGAGTTCGGTCCCGCGCTGGAGCACCTGGCGGCCCGCGCAGCCGCATCCGGGGTGACGCTCGTGACCGGGGAGGAGGTGTCTGCACAGACACTCCTGACGGACGATGGGCGGCCGGGCTACGACGAGGTGCTCCTCACCACCGGCGTGCGGCCGCGGCCCGTCGATCTGCCCGGGGCGGGGGAGCCGGGCGCGCCCGCCGTCCACGCGTACGACGACGTGGTCCTGGGACACGTCGACGTCGGCCCGCGCGTCGCGGTGATCGGCGCCGGCGGCGTGGGCGTGGATGTCGCCGAGGCCCTGGCGGCCGGCACGGAACGGCCGGACGGGACACCCGAGACACAGGAGCACTGGCGGGCCCGCTGGGGCGTGGCCCTGACCTCGGAGACGCCGGGCCAGCTGGCGAAGCCGGCCGCGGCCCACCCGGGACGCGAGGTCCACCTGCTCCAGCGCAGCCCCGGACCGATCGGCGCCCGACTGCGCCCCACCACCGGCTGGGTGCACCGCGCCGAGCTGCGGCAGCACGGGGTCCACCTGCACTCCGGTGTGACCTACGAGGGCCTCGGCCCCGACGGCCTGCGCGTGACCGCGCCGTCCCCGGAGGACCCCGAGGCCCGCGTGGCGCTGACCCTGGACGTGACGGACGTCGTCGTGTGCGCCGGGCAGGAGTCCGAGACGGATCTCGTCGAGGACCTGGTGGCTGCGGGCTACGCGCCGGAGGCGGTGCGCCTGATCGGTGGCGCGGCCGAAGCCCGCGAGCTCGACGCCTACCGGGCCATGGACCACGCCGTGCGGGCCGTGCAGGGCTGAGCCGCGCCGCCGGCCGGCGGGCCCTCCCGGGCGGACGACGTCGGGGCTACGGTCGGGGCATGGCTCTCATCTACACCGCACGCCTGGACCCGGACAAGCCCGAATGGATCCGCCGCCGCCTCGTGGCGCACGGACTGCCCGAGGACGTGACCGCCGAGAAGGTCGGCTCGTACCGGTTCGACGATCCCACCGGCGAGATCGGCGTCGAGTCGATGCTCGTGCGCGTGGGGGACCGGCTCTACCAGACTGCGTTCGCCTACCGAGGCGACGCACCCGCCGAGGGGGACGTCGTGGCCGAGGTGGAGCACTCCGTCCTGGGACACCGCTGGGTCGTGGACGCCGCCACCGACCCGGACGCGCGCCGTATCCTCGCAGCCGCCGTGCGCGGCGAGATCCCGCAGGCCCGGCTCGAGATGCACGACGAGTCCGGGACCTACCTCGAGACGCGCGCCCCGGATCTCACCCTCCGCGTGATCGGCGCCGATGCGACGGGGGAGCTCGAGGTGCCGGTCGAGCTGTCCGAGACGGACGAGGCGGACGTCGACGGCCCGCGATGCCTGGTCGCCGAGGGAGACGGTGTGCGGGCCGTCGTCGCGCGCCTGTCCTGAGGGGCGGTCCGCGCGGTCAGAGGCCGCGCGGACCCCAGGGCCGCAGCCGGCGATGGCTGGTGAGTGACATGTACAGCGCGATGCACCAGCCGAGGACGGTCCACCCCGTGAGCAGGTTCACCCAGAACACCGCCCACACGTTGGAACGGCCGCGGACGGCGGCAATGGCCCACGGAGCCAGGTAGCCCGCCGTGGCGATGGCCAGGACGACGGCGATCGTCGCGTGCAGGGGGCGGTCGCGCTGGTCGGTCATGATCGTCATGGGTCCAGGCTACGCGCGAGACCCGCCGCGCGGGCGTCCCTGTCCGCCGTTCTGCGTTGCGCCGATAATTTACATTATGTCAACTAGCCCGTTCTTCGCCTCCCCTTCGGAGGCCGCCTGCACGGCACGCGCCGCGTCGGGACCTGGCCCAGGTGGCCGCGCCGGGCGGCACCGACACCGCGTGCCGGGGTTCACTCCCCCGGGTCTGCGGACAGCCGCTCCAGCAACGGCAGGACAGCCGCCACCGCCGTCCGGCTCTCGTGCCAGAGCCCGTGCCGCAACCGGGAATGGACGGCCTGCTGACTGATCCCGAGCTCCGCCGCCGCCTCTCGCTGACTGGCGCCGGCTTCGACCAGCCGCCCCGCCGCATGCTGGTCATCGGACCGGCGCCGTTCAACCGTGGCGACCAGCTGCAGGGTGGCCTCTGCACAGCGCAGATCAGCCTCTCGGCCGGTCTCCGAGGCGCGGCCCGGGCGTCGTCCGTGCGGCAGCACCAGCCGTCCCGGTGCCCGCCGGGCGCGGCGCCGCTCCCCGGCTGTGATATGTGACAAGGCTGACTGCTTGTCGTAGTTGCCCTCTGTATCCAGCAGCACCGCCCAGGACCCAGACCGCACGGCCCACAGTGCCAGGCCCACCCCCGCCGCCATGCCGTCGAGAGTGACGGCCAGCTCGCCGTCGCCCGGCGCTGCATCGGCGTCGGGGTTCCCTTCGTCGCCACGCCACACCGCCGCGGCTACGGACGCGTCCGGGTGAGGATCATCGAGCAGCACCGCTGCCAGACGTCGGGCGTCGTCGGCCGTGGCAGCGGTCGGTCGGATGGGCACCAGATGCACGAACACCATACAGAGAGCCTACCTCTGACAACATTGGCATCTTGTCATAGGCCCCCTCCACCGAGTCACCTGTGGCTGGACGCGCCGCCTCGACCTTGCGGTGGGCCAGACTGGATGCATGACGTCCTCCCCCACCGCCCGTCGTGCCGTGCCCGCCGAGCACCGTGACCCGCGCGGCGCCCAGCCGGCACTTGCCGTCGACCTCCTCCTCACCCTCCTCTTCGTGGCTCTGGGCCAGGGGCAGCACGCGACAGAGCGCGGGCCGCTGGGGCTGCTGGTCACGGCGGCGCCGTTCCTCGCGGGTCTCCTGGTCATGACCGGGCTGACCGCCGGACACCGGACCTGGGCCCGCGTGTGGCCCCACGGCGTGATCGTGTGGCTGGGGACCGTCGCCGTCGGGATGGTCCTACGCGTGGCCTTCGGCCTCGGTGGCGCACCCGTGTCCTTCGTGCTCGTGGCGCTCGGGGTGCTGGGCGTCCTGCTCCTGGGCCGTCGGGCCGTGACCGCCTGGCTGGTGCGCCGCACCCGGAGGTGAGGGCCCGGCGCGCAGCTAGGATCATCCCGGACACCGGACCCACAGCATCGAGGAAATGAGGACCGCCCGTGGTCACCGCCATCGTCTTGATCAAGACCGACAAATCCAGCATCCCGGAGACCGCCGAGACCCTCGCCGCGCTCGAGGGGGTCGGGTCGGTCTACTCCGTGACCGGCGCGTGGGACCTGGTGGCGATGGTCAAGGTGCGCCGCTACGAGGACCTCGCCGACGTGATCGCCGACCACCTCTCCAAGGTCGACGGGATCCAGGACACCGAGACCATGCTGGCCTTCCGGACCTACTCGTCCGAGGACCTCGGCGAGGGATGGGCGCTCGGCTTCGACTCCTGAGCGTCCTCCCCACGACGGGCCCCACCTCGCTGGCGAGGGCCCGTCGTCGCACCATCAGGACCGGGAGAAGGCGACCCAGCGGTCCAGGACGTCACGCGCGGCGCCGGAGTCGATCGACTCGGCGGCCCGCGCCATGTTGGCCGCCAGCCGCTCCATCAGCGGCGCGTCCGCGTCACGGTCCCAGGCCGTCAGGCCCGCGGCCGCGTTGAGGAGGACGGCGTCGCGGATCGGACCCTTCTCCCCCGCCAGCAGAGCGCGGACGAGGGTCGCATTGTAGGCACCGTCCCGCCCGGCCAGGGCCTGAACGGGGGCCAGGTCGATGCCCAGCTCCCGGGGATCGAGCTCGTGGGTGCGCACACCGTCCCGGACCTCCATGACGGTCGACGGCCCCGACGTCGTGATCTTGTCCCGGCCGTCCGCCCCGCGGAAGACGAAGCCGCGCACCCCCCGGTCTGCGAGCACCTGCGCGAGCAGCGGGACCATGGCCTCACTCGAGCAGCCCAGGGCCTGGGCGGTGACCTGGGCCGGATTGCTCAGGGGGCCGAGGAAGTTGAACACGGTGGGCACGCCGAGCTGCTTGCGCACCGGGGCCACATACTTCATGGACGGGTGGTAGTTCTGGGCGAAGAGGAACGTGATGCCCACGGCCTCGGCGCACTCCTCGGCCTTCCGGGTCGGCATGGACAAGTCCACGCCGAGGGCCTCAATCACGTCGGCCGCGCCGGCGGTGGACGAGGCGCCGCGGTTCCCGTGCTTGACGATCCGCGCGCCCGCACCGGCGGCCACGAGCGAGGACATCGTGGAGAGGTTCACGGTGCCCAGGCGGTCGCCGCCCGTGCCCACGACGTCGAGGGTCTCCCCCGGCACGTGCACCGGGTTCGCCGCCTGGACCATCGCCTCGGTCAGGCCGCGCAGCTCCGGCACCGTCACCCCCTTGGCGGCCAGGGCGAGGAGGAATCCGCCCACCTGCCCCTCGGTGGCATCGCCGGCCATCATCTCCCCCATGGCCCACGCGGCGACGTCGTCGCTGAGGTCCTCACCGACGGTGAGGGCGCGGAAGACCTCCGGCCAGGAGGTCCCAAGGACTGCTGCGGTGTTCTCGGGGGTGCTCACGCACTGAGCCTAGCGGCCCGGCCGCACCCGGCACCGCGTCGTGTCATGCGCCGCCCGCCGTGAACCTGGACATCCCCTGGACGCCAGCCTCCGACTGACACTGAAACCCCCCGACGGTGCTGACGACCTGTCCTGCGACACGGTAAGTTCGATTTACCGCCCGGGCGGTGTTTGGGGCCATAATGGCTGGGTGACCACAGCTAACCCCACTCTCCATCAGCCCACCACGGGGCTCCCGAGCCGGCCGAACATGGTGCAGGTCGGGACCATGGTGTGGCTTGCCAGCGAGCTCATGTTCTTCGGTGGGCTCTTCGCCATGTACTTCACCCTGCGCTCCACGTCTCCGGAGCTCTGGGCCGAGCACACCGCGATCCTCAACGTCCCGCTCGCCGCGGTGAACACGACGATCCTGGTGCTCTCCTCCGTCACCGCCCAGTTCGGCGTCCTCGCCGCCGAGCGCCTTCAGCCCCGCCGCACCGGCGGCTTCCTGCAGTTCGGGAAGTGGGGCATGGTCGAGTGGTTCATCCTGACCTTCATCATGGGCTCGATCTTCGTGGCGGTGCAGTCCTACGAGTACGCGGTTCTCGTCTCCGAGGGTGTGACCGTCGCGGCGAACGCGTACGGCTCGGCGTTCTACATCACCACCGGCTTCCACGCCATCCACGTGACCGGCGGCCTGATCGCGTTCCTCTTCATCATCGGCCGCGCCTACATGGCCCGCCGCTTCGGCCACCACGAGGCGACGTCGGCGATCGTCGTGTCCTACTACTGGCACTTCGTGGACGTCGTCTGGATCGCCCTGTTCTTCATCGTCTACTTCCTGAAGTAAGACGACCCCCACTCACCGCACCGACTTCAGGCCCGGGCCGGCAGCATGAGCGGCCCGCCCGGGAAGAGAACGATAGGAAACCCCCGTGAAGGCACTTTCGCAGAACCGACGCCATCCCCTGATGGGGCTGGCGCTCCTCCTGCTGGGACTCCTGGTGACCGGCGGACTGTACTCCGTCGCGAGCACCGTGAACCAGGCGCAGGCGGCCACGCAGGTCACCGCGGCCGCCTCGGCTGATGACATCTCCGAGGGCGAGAAGCTCTTCAACGCGAACTGCGCCTCGTGCCACGGCACGGGAGCTGCGGGGGGTCCCTCCGGCCCGTCCCTGATCGGTGTCGGCGCCGCCTCCGTCGACTTCCAGGTGGGCACCGGCCGCATGCCGATGCAGATGAACGGCCCGCAGGCCCAGGTCAAACCGAACCAGTTCAACGACGAGCAGACGGCGCAGCTCGCCGCCTACGTCGCCTCGCTCGGCGCCGGCCCGGCCGTCCCCGAGGACGAGTACCTGGACGTGAACCACGAGGACGTAGACATCACCCGCGGCGGCGACCTGTTCCGCATCAACTGCGCCATGTGCCACAACGCGGCTGCGGCCGGCGGTGCGCTCACCCGCGGCAAGTACGCCCCCTCTCTGCAGGGCGTGGAGGAGAAGCACATCTACGAGGCCATGGAGACCGGCCCGCAAAACATGCCGGTGTTCTCCGACTCGAACATCAAGCCCGAGGACAAGCGCGACATCATCGCGTACCTCAAGACCATCGAGAACCAGGGCTCCCCCGGCGGCCTCGCCCTCGGCTCGCTCGGCCCCGTCTCCGAGGGCCTGTTCATCTGGACCGCGGGCCTGGCGCTGATCATCGGCTTCATGGTCTGGCTCACCAGCCGGTCCTCCTGATCCCGTCGGCGCAGGCGCGCCGACCACCCGTCATCGACATTCATCACTCGAGTAAAGGAAACAGGACATATGGGCGAGAAAGGCTTTGAAGGGACCGAGCACCGCTCGGGTTCCCTCGAGCACGCCGGCGAGGACGCGCCCCGCTACGCGATCGACAACCCGGGCCTGCCTCCGCACCGTCCGCGTCTGGCCGATGAGGATCCGAAGGCCGCGAAGCGCGCCGAGCGTCAGGTCTCGGTCATGTTCCTCATCTCCATCGTGGGCACGGTGCTCTTCTTCATCGGCTACTTCGGCGTGGGGCAGATCGGCAACGGTGAGGCGTTCAGCAAGATCTACCTGCAGAACCTGCTGCTCGGCCTGGGCACCGCCCTCGCCATGTTCGGCATCGGCATCGGCGTGGTGCACTGGGCCAAGACCCTGATGCCGGACCACGAGACCGTCGAGGACCGTCACGAGATCCGCTCGGAGGCCGACCGCGTGGCCGCCACCGGGATGATCTCCGAGATCCTGGACGAGTCGCAGATCAAGCGTCGCCCCCTGCTGCGCAACACCCTGATCGGTGCCGCCCTGCTGGCCCCCCTGCCGTTCATCGCCGTGTTCCGCGACCTGGACGACTCGGACAACTTCTCGGACGAGGAGACCCACAACTTCGGACCGGAGCGTCTGCGCCACACCATGTGGGCCGAGGGCGTGCGCCTCGTGCGTGACCCCACCGGCTCCCCCATCAAGGCCTCGGACGTCACGCTCGGCTCGGCCGTGCACGTCATCCCCGACGGCCTGAACGATCTGGGCCCCGACAAGCTCAACCAGAAGGCCAAGGCCGTCGTCCTGCTCATGCGCCTGGACCCCGCCAAGGTGAAGATCACCCCGGGTCGCGAGGACTGGAACGTGGACGGCATCTTCGCCTACTCCAAGGTCTGCACGCACGTGGGCTGCCCGATCGCCCTGTACGAGCAGCACACCCACCACCTGCTCTGCCCCTGCCACCAGTCGACCTTCGACCTGACGCAGGAGTGCAAGGTCATCTTCGGCCCGGCCAGCCACGCGCTGCCGCAGCTGCCGATCACCGTGGACGACGAGGGCTTCCTCGTGGCCCAGAGCGATTTCCATGAGCCCGTCGGGCCTGTCTACTGGGAGCGTGGCTGACACCTATGAGCACCACCGTGAATGAGTTCCAGCCGGCGACCTCGACCGGCCGCATCGCGAACTTCGTCGACACCCGCACGGGGATGTCGCCGATCGTGAAGTTCTTCGCCCGCAAGATCTTCCCGGACCACTGGACGTTCATGTTCGGCGAGGTCGCCCTGTACAGCTTCGTCATCCTGCTGCTGTCCGGCGCGTTCCTCACGTTCTTCTTCGACCCCTCCATGTCGGAGGTCGTCTACAACGGGGCCTATGCCCCGCTGCGCGGCATCGAGATGTCCGCGGCCTACGCTTCGACCCTCGACATCTCGTTCGACGTGCGCGGCGGTCTGTTCATGCGGCAGCTGCACCACTGGGCGGCGCTGCTGTTCGTGGCGGCCATGTCGGTCCACATGCTGCGCGTGTTCTTCACCGGCGCGTTCCGTCGCCCCCGTGAGCTGAACTGGCTGGTCGGCTGCTTCCTGCTGATGGCCGGCTGGGCCGCCGGCTTCACCGGCTACTCCCTGCCCGATGAGGTGCTCTCCGGCAACGGCCTGCGCATCATCGACGGCATCCTGAAGTCCCTGCCGCTGGTCGGCACGTACCTCTCCGCCTTCTTCTTCGGCGGCGAGTTCCCCGGCCACTCGGTCATCGGCCGCCTGTACGCCCTGCACATCATGATCGTGCCGGCCGCCATCCTGCTGCTCATCGGCATCCACCTGTTCATGGTCGTCGTGCACAAGCACACCCAGTACCCGGGCCCGGGCCGCACCGAGGACAACGTGGTCGGCTACCCGGTCGGCCCCGTGTACGCGGCCAAGGCCGGCGGCTTCTTCTTCATCGTGTTCGGTGTGCTCGCGCTCATCGCCTCCACGGTGACGATCAACGCCAACTGGAACTACGGCCCGTACGATCCGTCCCCGGTGCAGGCCGGCACCCAGCCCGACTGGTACATCGGCGTGTTCGACGGCGCCCTGCGCCTCATGCCGGGCATGATCGGCGACTACTCCTTCCTCTGGAACATCCCGATGCCGTGGGGCTCCTCGGTGTCGCTGCCCATGGGCGTGCTCGTGCCGCTGATCCCGGTCGGCGTCCTGCTCGTCGGCATGTGCACCTGGCCCTGGATCGAGCGGTGGATCACCAAGGACAACACCGAGCACCACCTGCTCGACCGTCCGCGCAACGCCCCGGCCCGCACGGCCATCGGCGTGGCCGCCGTCGTCTGGTACTGCGTCATGTGGGCGGCCGCGTCCTCGGACCTCATCGCCACCCACTTCCACCTCTCCCTGAACGACGTGCTGTACGTGTTGCGCGCGCTGTTCTTCCTCGGCCCGGTGATCGCCTTCATCGTGACCCGCCGCATCTGCCTGTCCCTGCAGCGCAAGGACCGTGAGCTGGTGCTCCACGGCCACGAGGCCGGCGTCATCGAGATGTCCCCCGAGGGCGGCTTCCACGAGCGCCACCGCCAGCTCACCGACTACGAGCTGTACCGCCTGGTGTCCTTCGAGGACCGTCGCCCGGTGCCGGCCATCCCCGGCCGCAACGGCAAGGTGGGCGCGCTGGAGAAGGCCCGTGCCGGCCTGAACCGCATGTTCTACCAGGATCGCGTCGCCCCGGTCTCCCGCGAGGAGCTGGTGGAGGCCCGCACCCACGGCCAGCACGGCCACGAGGACGGCGGCCACCACGAGCTGGGCGCCGACCCGAGCGCGCACAACCCGAAGATCGACGGCTGACCGCGGATCCTCTCGGACGCAGAAGGCCCCGCACACCGCTCGGTGTGCGGGGCCTTCCGCTGTCCGGACTCCCGCCCCTTCGCGTCCTCTGTCGTCTGGACACTTTCGTCCGGGAAACGGGAGCCTCCGGCGGTGCTTTCGTTCGGGATACGGGAGGCTGCGGGTTCTCAGCCTGCGACCGGGCCACGCCGAACCGGCCGTTCTCCTCCCCTGGAAGCGTCGTCCGGCGCATCTGGACGCCAGACCCACGCGCCGTCGTCGGGGTCCCGGCGCCACCCCTGCACGGGTGCATGCGCGGGTCGGACGACGTCGGTCAGCCACAGCGTCGTGCCCGGGTTCCACCCGGCGAGCACGGTCGCGACGCCCGAGGCGACGGGCAGGCAGCGCGCGGCGGAGGCGAGGCAGCCGAGTGCCGTCAGGTGGAGCGCATCCCACTCCTGGGCTCCACGTTTCCGATCCGGGTGCAACCATCGACCCGCCCTCCCGGTCCCCTGCCACTCGGTCCCCGGTCACCCGGTGCCAGTCGTGCCGCCTGGAGGCGCTCACGTCCAGAGGGACGCTACGCCACAGCCGGGCCCGGTCACCCGGGCTGGTCACCTTGTACGTACGTCCGACATCGTTCCACGGGGTCACGGCGGCCGTCCCCGCCCCGGAGTCGTCTCCGATGAGATCCAACCCCGCAGGCACCTGCGAGACGCTTGCGACGATGGCCACCGGGATCGACCACCAGATCCCGTACCGGTTCGCCGTGGGGTCTGCGGGATTCCTGCCGCTGCGCGGGCTTCCTCCCGCCGCTCCACCCGCGCCCCGGCCTCGAGGACGCCTCGGGAGTCCCCGGGCAGCGAACTCCGGCCTTCTCGCTCCCAGCCGTCGATCACCCACCGGGAGTCTGCCCGCGGACGAGCCCCCTGGCGGGCCGGCCCTGAGCCCAGCACGTACTCCGCCTCCGTCTCCAGGACCGCTCGGATGCTCGGGTGCGCTGCCAGCACGTCCTCTCCGTCGGGCTCCTCTGCCAGTACCTCGCGGCCGCCACCGTGCCGACCAGGGCCGCGTGATCGCGTCGTTCCTCGGCCGGGTCCATGTGAGGTCGAGGCCGGCGAGGGCCTGCACGAGCTGACCAACGGAGACCGCTGGACGAGACTCGGCGCCGGGCCGCCCACTGGTGACGGTGAAGAGGCTGCGGGACGTGCCCCGCGACCCGGGTCACGATCATGTCGGAGCCAGGACGCGAGCCCTGTGGCTCGCGGGCTGAGGATCATCCCCCGTTCCAGGCCGAGGCGGCGTCCGCGCGGGCCGGCCACCCGCTCGTGCCCACGCGACGTCGTCGGCCGATCCACACCGGGAGGACGGTGTGATCGAGATCTGCGCCCGGTCCACGCCCCCGCCACCGTCCAGACCCCCGTGCCGTCGTCGTCGGCCTCCTGGGAGCTCTCCCCCGGCCTCGGCGGATTCGGGCCGCTCGATACTCGCTTCCCATCCAGAGGGGCCTGGCGAGGCTCCCGTTTCCCGGACGAAAGCGTTCGGGAAGGCTCCCGTTTCCCGCACGAAAGCGCCGGGGCTCAGCGTCCGGGGGCACGACGACGGCGGGCCGGCCCTCCGAAGAGGACCGGCCCGCCGTCGTCGTCAGCGCCGGTGGCGCTGCGTGATCGACCCGAGGTCAGTGGGCGAACTTGCCCCGAGAGAACTCGTAGACCCACCCGAAGGTGAAGTAGGCGCCCGCGATGACGCCGATGATGAAGACCCACCAGCCGACGGCCAGACCGGTCACGATGATCGCGCAGGCCAGGCCGAGGCCCAGCGGCCACCAGCTCCAGGGAGCGAAGGTGCCGTAGGTGCCGGCGTAGTCGACGATCTGGCCGTCCTCGTCATCGGCGGGCCCGACGCCGTACTTGCGCTCGGCGGCGTTCAGGTACCAGGCGATCATCCAGGACATCCCGCCCACGGCGTAGATGGCCGGGATGCCTGCCCACTCGGTCCACTCGACCCAGAACCCGTAGAGGGTGGCGGCTGCGATGAAGAACAGGCCGATGATCCAGAAGATGTTGGCTGCGACCTTCACTGTGCGACCTTCTCTCCGAAGGCCTCAGACGTGTTCTGAGGCGAGTGCGGGAAGAGCTCCGGGTGGTGCAGATCCAGCGCCGGACGCTCGGAGCGGATGCGCGGCAGGGAGTGGAAGTTGTGCCGCGGCGGCGGGCACGAAGTGGTCCACTCGAGCGAGGCGCCGAAGCCCCACGGGTCGTCCACGGTGACCTTCTTGCCATAGCGCGAGGTGATGTAGACGTTCCAGAAGAACGGGATCAGCGACGCGCCGAGAACGAAGGAGAAGACCGAGGAGAACGCGTTCATGGCGGTGAAGGTGTCCTCCACCATGTAGTCCGCATAGCGGCGGGGCATGCCGATGACGCCGAGCCAGTGCTGGATCAGGAACGTGCCGTGGAAGCCCACGAACAGCAGCCAGAACTGGATCTTGCCGAGACGCTCGTTCAGCATCTTGCCGGTGAACTTGGGCCACCAGAAGAAGAAGCCGGCGAACATCGCGAACACCACGGTGCCGAAGATGACGTAGTGGAAGTGCGCCACGACGAAGTAGGTGTCGGACACCTGGAAGTCCAGGGGCGGCGACGCCAGGATGACGCCGGTCAGGCCACCGAACAGGAAGGTGACCATGAAGCCGAGCGTCCACAGCATCGGGGTCTCGAAGGTGATCGAACCGCGCCACATGGTGCCGATCCAGTTCACGAACTTCACGCCGGTCGGGACCGCGATGAGCATGGTCATCACGGAGAAGAACGGCAGGAGCACGGCGCCGGTCACGTACATGTGGTGCGCCCACACCGTCACGGAGAGCGCGGCGATCGCCGTCGTCGCGAACACGATGGACTTGTAGCCGAAGATCGGCTTGCGGGAGAACACCGGGATGATCTCCGACACGACGCCGAAGAACGGCAGGGCGATGATGTACACCTCGGGGTGGCCGAAGAACCAGAAGAGGTGCTGCCACAGGATGGCGCCGCCGTTCTCCGGGTTGAAGATGTGGCCGCCGAAGCGACGGTCCAGGCCCAGCGCGAAGAGCGCGGAGGCCAGCGGCGGGAACGCCATCATGATCAGGATGCCGGTGATGAGCGTGTTCCAGGTGAAGATCGGCATGCGCCACATCGTCATGCCCGGAGCACGCATCGTCAGGATCGTGGTGATGAAGTTGACGCCGCCCATGATCGTGCCGAAGCCCTGGAGGACCAGACCGAACACCCAGAGGTCACCGCCGACGCCCGGCGAGTACGTGGTGTTGGAGAGCGGGGCGTAGGCGAACCAGCCGAACGAGGCCGCACCCTGCGGGGTGAGGAAGCCGGCGGTCGCGATGAGCGAGCCGAACAGGAAGAACCAGAACGCCAGGGCGTTCAGACGCGGGAAGGACACGTCCGGAGCGCCGATCTGCAGCGGCACCAGCACGTTGGCGAAGCCCACGAAGAGCGGGGTCGCGAACATGAGCAGCATGAGCGTGCCGTGCATGGTGAACAGCTGGTTGTACTGCTCCTTCGTCTGCAGGATCTGCATGCCGGGCTCGAAGAGCTCCGCACGGATCATGAGGGCCATGACGCCGCCGATGCAGAAGAAGATGAAGGACGTGATCAGGTACATGTACCCGAGCACCTTGTGGTCGGTCGTCGTCAGCCAGCTGACGACGATCTTGCCCAGCGAACGGGGCACCACACGAGGCTGCGCCTGTGAGCGCACCTCATCCGTTGCGTACTCGTAAGTGGTCATCAGTGGCTACCTCCACCGCGGGGGGTCTGGAGATCGCGCTCCATCGTCCCGGCGCCGTCAGGGTTGTTGTTGGGATTGCGGCTGTACTCGTCGCCCACCTGACCCGGCTCCATCTCCTCGAGGCGCTGGACGAACTCCGCCTCGTCGACGACCTCCACGTTGAAGAGCATCTCGGAGTGGGACTCGCCGCACAGCTCGGCGCACTTGCCGTCGTAGCTGCCCAGCTCCTGGGGGGTCAGGTACAGGTGGTTGGTCTTGCCGGGCACCATGTCACGCTTCTGGAGGAACTGCGGGATCCAGAAGGAGTGGGCCACGTCACGGGACTTCAGCTCGAAGTGCACCGGCACGTCATTCGGCAGGTACAGGACCGGAAGGGTGTCACGCACGCCCTCGGTGCCGTCCAGCTGGGCCTGGATTCCGGAGTAGTGGGCCTCGATGACCTCGCCGTTCTCCTGCTCGTAGGAGTAGTTGAAGTCCCAGGACCACTGCTTGCCGTACACGGTGACGGTCAGCGGCGAGTCGTCCACGGGGCGGTCGACCTCGGTCTGGACGCGGTTGGTGAAGCCCCAGAGGGTGAAGACCATCAGGATCGGGATGGCCGTGAACATGGTCTCGAGCGGCACGTTGTAGGCCGTCTGCTTCGGGAAGCCCTGGTCGTTCTTGCGGCGGCGGTACGCCACCATGCACCAGATCATGGCGCCCCAGGCCAGCAGGCCGACGGCCATGGCCGCGATCCAGGAGTTCACCCACAGGTCGGTGAGCTGGGCGTTGTGGTTGGTGGTCTCCCGGGTGCCGGGGTACCAGCCGCGCTGGACCTCTGCCGAGCAGCCGGTCAGCACCAGGAGCGCCGTGGTGCCCACGGCACCGGCGCTCCAGCGGCGGCGAGTCCGACGTCCGGCGTCATTCTGTGCTCTCACAGACGGCCTTCCTCTTCATCTCGTGTGCGAGGGGCGTCCCCGCTCCCCCGACGATTCGGCGACTTCTCGCAGCGTCCTCGCAGGGAGCACGGGTATGCCCTGATGATTCAGAGCCAGTCTACGCCGAAACACGCGGATTCACCGCACCGTGACACGTGCCGATCGTGTCTGGGAGTCGGGTCCGAGCATCCTGGGCACGGTGCCCGGGCACGACGACGGCGGGCCGGCCGAGGCCGACCCGCCGGTTCGCGGTCCGAGGCGCTCCGGGCGCCCGCAGATCAGTGGAAGGAGTCGCCGCAGGCGCACGAGCCGCCCGCGTTGGGGTTGTCGATCGTGAAGCCCTGCTTCGAGATGGTGTCCTCGAAGTCGATGGTCGCGCCCATGAGATAGGGCACGCTCATCTTGTCGACGATCACCTCGACCCCGTCGTAGTCCCGGACGGTGTCGCCGTCGAGGACGCGCTCGTCGAAGTAGAGCTGGTAGATCAGGCCCGAGCAGCCGCCCGGCTGCACGGCCACGCGCAGCCGCAGGTCCGTGCGACCCTCCTGCTCGAGCAGCGAGCGCACCTTGCCGGCCGCCACGTCGGTCAGCTCGACCTCGTGCGGGGGCAGGCCCTCGGCGTCCTGGGTCGCGCCGATCTCGACGCCGGTCTCCTCTGCGGACAGAGCCATCGTGACCTCCTCAGATCATGGGGCGCGGACGGGGCCGTCACGCGCGTGTGGTCTCCCGGGCAACACTAGCCGCCCACGGGGCATTCCCGGCCCGCCGCACCGACGGGCCGGGCGGCGCTCACGCGGAGAGCCGCGCGAGCCAGAGCGCCTCGGCCACGACGGCCCGCTGGAAGTCGTCGATGTGCAGCGACTCGTTGGCCGAGTGCGCCCGCGTGTCCGGGTCCTCCACGCCCGTGATGAGGAGGGTGGCCTCCGGGAAGACCTCGGCGAGGTCCGCGGTGAACGGGATGGAGCCGCCCATGCCGATCGCCCGGGGCTCGACGCCCCAGGCGTCCTCCAGGGCGGCCATCATCCCGGCCGCGGCGGGGGCCGAGGTGTCCGTCGTGAACGGCTGACCGAACTCCCCCGCGGTGACCGTGATCTCCGCGCCGAGCACCGCCGCGGACTGCGCCTCCAGGTGGGTGCGCAGCGCCTCGAAGGCCTCCGCGGGCTCTATGCCGGGGCCCAGGCGCAGCGAGAACTTCGCGCGCGCCGCGGGCTGGATCGTGTTCGAGGACTCCGCGACCGAGGGCGCGTCGATCCCGATGATGCTCAGCGCGGGAGCGTTCCACAGCCGGTCCGCGACCGGGCCGCGGCCGGCCAGGGTCACCCCGTCCAGCACGCCCGCGTCCGCACGGAAGACGTCCTCGGGGTAGTCCAGGCCCGCGGTCTGCCGCGGCTCGAGGCCGGGCACGGCGACCGCGCCGTCCGCGTCGTGGAGCGTGGCGATCAGCCGCGAGAGCAGGACGACGGCGTCCAGGACCGGCCCGCCGAACATGCCGGAGTGCACGGCGTGGTCGAGCACCCGGACGGTCACCGTGCCGTCCACCAGCCCACGCAGGGAGGTGGTCAGCGCGGGCTCCCCCACGGCCCAGTTGGACGAGTCCGCGACCACGATCGCGTCGGCGTCGAGGCGCGCCCGGTGCTTCTCCAGGAAGGTGCGGAAGGTGGGCGAGCCGGCCTCCTCCTCGCCCTCGATGAAGACGCGGACGCCGACGCCAGCGTCGGGCAGGACGTCCCGCAGGGCGGCGAGGGCGGCGAGGTGGACCATGATGCCGGCCTTGTCGTCGGCGGCGCCGCGGCCGTACAGCCGTCCACCGCGCTCGGTGGCCTCGAGCGGCGGGGTGTCCCAGAGGTCCTCGTCCCCGATCGGCTGCACATCATGGTGGGCATACAACAAGACGGTGGGCTTGTCAGAGGCGCCGGGCTTCTCGCCGATCACCGCCGGCCCGCCGGGCCGGTCGTCGTCGCGGGTCTCGGTCACGATCTCCACCTCCTGCAGGCCCGCCTCGCGCAGCAGGCCCGCGACGGCCTCGGCGGACCGCTCGAGCTGGGTGCGGTCCGCAGAGTCCCAGGCGATGCCCGGGATCGCCACGAGGTCGGTGAGGGTCTGGAGGGTCGTCGGGAAACGGGCCTCGACGGCCTCACGGACGGCGGAGACGAGGGCCGCGTCCTGCGGCGCACGGGAGGTGATGTCAGTCATGACGGCCAGCGTAGACGGCGGCCGGGCCGAGGGCCGCGCCTCCGGCCGGGCCGGACGCGCCCCACCACTAGACTGGACGGGTGTTCAAGCGAGACAAGACCCCCGAGACCGCGCCCGCCCCCTCGACTCACGGCTCCTCGGCCGCTCCCGCCGAGGGCGCCGCCGTGGCCGAGGCCGGGCCGCGCGACCGCTCGCAGGGCAAGAAGGGCCCGACTCCGCGGCGCCGTGACCAGGAGGCCGCGCGCCGTCGCACCCTGGTCCCCGAGGATCGCAAGGCGGCTCGTAAGGCCGAGCGTCAGGCGATGGCCCAGGAGCGGATGCGCCAGCGCGCCGCGCTGGAGACCGGAGACGAGCGCGGTCTCCCGGCACGCGACAAGGGACCGCAGAAGCGCTGGGTCCGTGACTACGTGGACGCACGGACCGGCATCGGCGAGTGGCTCATGCCCGTCGTCTTCGCCTACGTCCTGCTCATGTTCATCCCCGGCCGCGAGGCGCAGCTGATCCTGATGATCAGCCTGTACGCCCTCGTGGCCCTCGTGCTCATCGAGAGCTTCCTGGTCAGCCGGCACATCAAGAAGGGCCTCACGGAGCGCTTCGGCACGCCGGAGCCCGGGACCGGCTTCTACGGCATCATGCGGGCCCTGCAGTTCCGCCGCCTGCGTCTGCCCAAGCCCCAGGTCAAGCGGGGCGAGTACCCCGCCTGACACGACACCGCGCGACGGCCCGGACCCCGGTGGGCACGGGCCGTCGCGGCACCGGCGAGCAGACCGTCAGCCCCGCAGGGACCGGGCCAGCCCGGCGGTGATCCGGCCGGCCCAGAACGGCCCCTCGTAGAGGAACGCGGTGTAGCCCTGGGCGAGGTCCGCGCCCGCGTCGAGCCGGGCCTGGACGTCGTCGGCGTCCGTCACGCCGCCCACGCTGACGACGGCGGTGCCCGTCGGCAGCGCCGCCCGCAGGACCTCCAGCACCCGCATCGACCGCTCCTGCAGCGGGGCGCCGGACAGGCCGCCCGCGCCCAGGGCGTCCACGTCGGCACGCGGGGTGCGCAGACCCTCCCGGGAGACGGTCGTGTTGGTCGCGATGACGCCGTCCAGCCCGAGGCGCTCGGCGAGCGCCCCGACGGCGCGCACGTCGTCGTCCGCCAGGTCCGGGGCGATCTTCACGGTCAGCGGCACGCGACGGCCCGGGACCGCACGGTCGGCCTCCTCGCGCACCGCCGTGAGGATCGGCTCCAGCGCGTCGATCTCCTGCAGCTGGCGCAGCCCCGGCGTGTTCGGGGAGGACACGTTGACCGTCAGGTAGTCGGCGTGGGGCGCGAGCAGGCGGGTCGAGGCCCGGTAGTCGTCCGCCGCGTCCTCGAGCGGGACCACCTTGGTCTTGCCGATGTTCACGCCCAGGACCGGCCGGGCCGGGCCGAAGCGGCGCTCCAGCGTCTGCCGGGTCCGCGCCAGGCGGGGGGCGACGGCCGCCGCGCCGTCGTTGTTGAAGCCCATGCGGTTGACCAGCGCCCGGTCGTCCACGAGACGGAACAGTCGGGGCTGCGGGTTGCCGGGCTGCGGCTGCGCCGTGATCGTGCCGACCTCGATGTGGCCGAACCCGAGGTCGGCCACGGCGGCGGTCCCCCGGCCGTCCTTGTCGAACCCTGCGGCCAGGCCGAAGGGCGTTGGGAACCGCAGGCCCATGACCGTGCGCGCGAGCATCGGGTCCGGGCGGAAGGCGGCGCGCAGGGCGGCGGACGCCCCGGTGCGCTCGGCCAGCCGGATCGCGTCGAAGCCCCGATGATGCGCCCGCTCCGCGTCCATGCCGCCGAACACGGCACGGAAGAAGGGCGGGTACAGGCGAGGCGCGCGGGAGGTCAGGAGGCCGTCGACGGCGGACTTGGGATCAGGCAGCTGCATGCCCCCATCCTCGCACGGGCCTCCCGCCCGCCCGGGGTCCTCCTAGAGTGGTCGGATGGCCCGTGACCCGCTCCAGCCGCCGCCCCCGGACCCCTCCGCCCCGCACGGCGCACCCGCCGGCGGACCGACGGAGGAGGACACCCGCCCGTTCCTCGACGATCCGCCGGGCCTGGGCTGGGTCCCGGACGGGCTGCCGGGCTTCGAACGATGCACGCTCGGCCTCGACACCGATGAACAAGGACAGAACCTTGTCACAGTGGTGCGTCCGCGCACCGACGCCGCCCGTGACCCGGCCCGGCGACCCATCCTCTCGGTGCACGGCTGGAGTGACTACTTCTACAACGCCCCGCTCGCCCGCGCGTTCGAGGCCGCCGGCTACGCCTTCCACGCCGTCGACCTCCGCCACTACGGCCGCTCGCTGCGCACGGGACAGACGCCCGGCTGGACGGACGACCTGGCCCGCTACGACGCGGACCTCGAGGCCGCGTTCGAGACCATCGCCCAGGACCACCCGCTGCCGCCCATCCTCATGGGACACTCCACCGGCGGGCTGATCGCCGCGCTGTGGGCGGACCGGAATCCCGGCCGCCTCGCCGCGCTCGTGCTCAACAGCCCGTGGCTGGAGATGCAGGGCAGCGCGGGGGTGCGCCTGCTGGCGAAGTCCATCGTGGGGCCCGTCTCCGCCATGAAGCCCTACGCCATGCTCACGCTGCCGCGCATCGACCACTACTGGCGCACCCTCTCGGACCAGGCCGAGGGCGAATGGGACCTGCACCCGCTCTGGCGTCCCCCGCACGCGTTCGAGGTGCCGGCCGCCTGGCTGAGCGCGGTCCTCTCGGGGCACCGGGCCGTGGCCGGGCGGCTCGACGTCACCGTGCCGATCCTCGTGCTCGTCTCCGCGCGCGGGCATCGGGGCACGTCCTACGCCGAGGCGATGCTGACCTCGGACATCGTCCTGGACCCCGACGCCATGGCCCGCCGCTCCCTGCGGCTCGGCGACCGGGTGACCGTCCACCGGCTCCCCGACGCGCTGCACGACGTGTTCGCCTCCCCCGCGTCGGTGCGCGAGGCGGCCGGTGCCGCGACGCTCACGTGGCTGGGGGCCTACGCGCCGCCGTCGGCGTCCGAGGCCGAGTCCGGCGCGCCGGACGACGGCGCCGGCTGAGGGGTGTCCACGGCGCCGCCGTAGCGGCGGTCCCGTCGGGCGTAGGTCTCGACGGCGGCCCACAGGGTCCGCCGGTCGACGTCCGGCCACAGCACGTCCAGGAACAGCAGCTCCGCGTAGGCGGACTGCCACAGCAGGTAGTTGGACAGGCGCTGCTCCCCCGAGGTCCGCAGGAACAGGTCCACGTCCGGGACGACGTCGACGTCCTGACCCGTGCGGAAGCCGCGGTCGAGGTAGCGGGTGATGACGTCCTCGCTGATCTCCCCCGGCCGCATCCGGCCGGCCCGGACCTCCTCGGCGATGGCCTGGACGCCGTCCAGGATCTCGGCGCGGCTGCCGTAGTTCACGCACATGTGCAGGGTGGTGCCGGTGTTGTGGCGCGTGAGCTCCTCGGCCTCCTGCAGCTCCCGGATCACGGGGGTCCAGAGGCGCGGGGCCCGCCCGTTCCACCGGATCCGCACGTTCCACGAGTGCAGGGTGTCCCGCTGCCGGCGCAGCACGTCCCGGGAGAAGCCCATGAGGAAGCGGACCTCCTCCGCCGAGCGCCGCCAGTTCTCCGTGGAGAACGCATACGCGGACACGTGGCCGATCCCCAGCTCCACCGCCCCGGCGACGACGTCCAGCAGCGCCGCCTCGCCGGCCCGATGGCCCTCGGTGCGGGGCAGGCCGCGCTGGTTGGCCCACCGTCCGTTGCCGTCCATCACGATCGCCACGTGCCGGGGCACGAAACGCGGGTCGATCCGCGGGGCGACCGCACCCGAGGGGTGCGGCGGTGGGGGCTGCGGGGCTCGGTCGGCGCTCATGGTCTCCTCTCGACGCGCGGGGCGGGGAGGCCGAGGTCCTGGTCCAGGACGGACAGGGACACCAGGCGCCGCTCGGCGTGGAACTGCAGGTACGCCGCCACGATACCGGCCGCCTCGCGGCGGGCGGGGGCCCCGGAGGCGTCCGCGGTGGCCCAGTCCCCCGCCGCGAGGGCCGAGAGCAGGTCGAGGGTCTCCGGGGCCGGGTGAGCGGCACCGGGCGGCCTGCACTCGGGGCAGACGGCCCCGCCGAGGCCCACGTGCAGTGCCGTGTGCGGGCCGGGGGCGCCGCAGCGGGCGCACCGGTCGAAGGTCGGGGCCCAGCCGGCCTGGGCGAGCGCGCGCAACAGGAACGAGTGCAGGATCAGGCGCGGGTCGTGCGCGCCGCGGGCCAGCGCGGCCAGCGCGCCGTGGAACAGGCGGTACTGGGCGCGCCGGCCGTCGTCGTCGACCGCGGGGACCCGCTCGACGGCCTCGGCGAGGGCGCCGGCGACGGTGTAGGCGTCGTAGTCAGCGGCCAGCATCGTTGCGTACGGGTGCAGCAGCTGCGCCTGGCTCACGGTGTGCAGCTCCCCCCGGCCGCGTGCGAGCTGGAGCGTGGAGTGCATGAACGGCTCCACCACCGAGCCCAGCCGGGAGGAGGTCTTGCGCACCCCCTTGGCCACGGCCCGGACCAGGCCGTGCTCGGGGGTGAGCGCCTCGATGATGCGATCGGCCTCCCCCAGACGGTGGGTGCGCAGCACGATGGCCTCGGTGCGGAACGAGTTCGCCGCGTAGCCGCCGTGCCGCGCACCCCGCCGGGAGGAGCCGGAGCCGCTCACGCGCGCAGGGCGCGGTTCACCGCGGACACCACGGCCTTCAGCGAGGCGGTGGTGGTGTTGTGGTCCAGGCCGACGCCCCAGAGGACACGGTCGCCCACGGCCGCCTCCACGTAGGCGGCGGCCATGGCCGCGCCGCCCTCGGACAGTGCGTGCTCGGAGTAGTCGAGCACGCGGACGTCCACGCCCTCCTCGCCGAGGATGCGCAGGAACGCGTCGATCGGGCCGTTGCCCTGCGCCGTGCGGGTCTGCGTGACGCCGTCGACCTCGAGCTCGGCCTCCATCCGGAACGCGCCGTCCTCACCGGAGGCCGAGGAGACCGAGCGGAGCCGGTAGCGGCCCCACTGCGCCTCCGCCGCGTCGGCGGGCAGGTACTCGTCCTGGAACACGCGCCACAGGTCGGCGCCGGAGACCTCGCCGCCCTGGGAGTCGGCCAGATCCTGGATGACGTGGGAGAACTCGATCTGCGCGCGGCGCGGCAGGTCCAGATTGTGCTCGGACTTGAGCAGGTAGGCGACGCCGCCCTTGCCGGACTGCGAGTTCACCCGGATGACGGCCTCATAGGAGCGGCCGATGTCCTTCGGGTCGATGGGCAGGTACGGCACGGCCCACGGGATGCCGTCCACGTCCGTGCCGGCCGCCTTCGCGTCGACCTCCATGGCCTCGAAGCCCTTCTTGATGGCGTCCTGGTGTGAGCCGGAGAAGGCCGTGAAGACGAGGTCGCCGCCCCAGGGCGAGCGCTCGGGCACGGCCAGCTGGTTGCAGTACTCGACCGTGCGCTTGATGTGGTCCATGTCGGAGAAGTCGATCATGGGGTCGATGCCCTGCGAGTACAGGTTCATGCCCAGCGTCACCAGGTCGACGTTGCCGGTGCGCTCGCCGTTGCCGAACAGGCATCCCTCGATGCGGTCCGCCCCGGCGAGGTAGCCCAGCTCGGCGGCGGCCACGCCCGTGCCGCGGTCGTTGTGCGGGTGCAGGGAGAGGATGAGCGAGTCGCGGTGCTCCAGGTTGCGGTGCATCCACTCGATCGAGTCGGCGTACACGTTCGGGGTGGACATCTCCACCGTCGCCGGCAGGTTCAGGATCATCTTGCGGTCGGTCGAGGCCTCCAGGACCGTGGCCACCTCGTCCGAGATGCGCCGGGCGAACTCGAGCTCGGTGCCCGTGTAGGACTCGGGCGAATACTCGTAGGTGATCTGCGTGCCCTTGAGCTGCTCTTCGAACTTCTTCACCAGGCGCGCGCCGGAGGTCGCGATGTCCACGATCCCGTCCTCGTCCTGCCGGAACACCACGCGGCGCTGCAGCACCGACGTCGAGTTGTACAGGTGCACGATGGCCCGGTCGGCGCCCTCGAGCGCCTCGAAGGTGCGCTCGATCAGGTGCTCACGGGACTGCGTGAGGACCTGGATGGTGACGTCGTCCGGGATGTGGTCGCCCTCGATGAGCTGACGGACGAAGTCGTAGTCGGTCTGCGAGGCGGACGGGAAGCCGACCTCGATCTCCTTGAAGCCCATGCCGACGAGCAGCTGGAACATGCGCAGCTTGCGCTCGGGGCCCATGGGGTCGATCAGGGCCTGGTTGCCGTCGCGCAGGTCCACGGCGCACCAGCGTGGTGCCTCGGTGATGACCTTGTCCGGCCAGGTGCGGTCCGGCAGGGCGACCTCGATCTGGTCCTGGAACGGGACGTACTTGTGGAACTTCATCCCCGACGACTTCTGCAGGTGGGCGCTCATGCGTGTTCTCCCTCGACGTGCGCGCGGCGGCCGCGCGAAAGGTGGATGGTCGGTGACCGGACCGGGAGGTCAGGGGCTCCGCACGGGGTGTCCGGTCCGGTGGGAGGCGTCCTGCCTCCGCATGCGCTCAGGCGGCGTGGATCACGGCCTGGCACGGGGACCCCGTGCGGCCGGGAAGTAGCAGGCGGGCCGTGGCCGGCGCTGTCGTCGCGAGGCGGAGGGACATGCCCCCGACCCTAGCACCGAGGTGGGCCGGGCCACAGGAGGCCGCCCCCGTGTGACGCACGACGACGGCGGCCCGCTCCGGCGCGTGCGCGACCGGGCCGGGGCCTCCGGCTCAGAAGCCGAGTCGGCCGAGCTGCTTGGGGTCGCGCTGCCACTCCTTGGCGACCTTGACCCGCAGGTCCAGGTGCACCTTGGTGCCGAGCATGCGCTCGATGCCCGCCCGCGCCTGCGCGCCGATCTCACGCAGCCGGGAGCCGCCCTTGCCGATGATGATGCCCTTCTGGCTGTCCCGCTCGACGAAGACGTTCGCCCACACGTCCATGAGGGGCCGATCCGCGGGGCGGTCCTCGCGCAGGGACATCTCCTCGACCACCACGGCCACCGAGTGCGGCAGCTCGTCGCGCACGCCCTCCAGGGCCGCCTCCCGGATGAGCTCGGCCACCATGACCGCCTCCGGCTCGTCCGTGAGCTCGCCGTCGGGATAGAGGGGCGGCCCGGCCGGCAGCAGGCCCGCGAAGACGCCCAGGACGTCGTCGACCTGGCGGCCGGCCACCGCCGAGACCGGCACGACGGCCGCGAAGCCCTCCCCGCCGTTCTCCGGCCCGAGGACCTCGTCGCCCAGCGCGGTCACGGCCACGAGCTGCGCCATGAGCTGCTCCGGGCCCACCTTGTCCGTCTTCGTCACCACGGCGACCACCGGGGTGCGGTGCAGGTAGGAGAGCTGCTGGGCGATGAACCGGTCGCCCGGGCCGATCGCCTCGTCGGCCGGCAGGCACATGCCCACGGCGTCGACCTCGTTGAGCGTCTCCGCCACGAGGTCGTTGAGGCGCTCGCCGAGCAGGGTGCGGGGCCGGTGCAGACCCGGGGTGTCCACGAGCACGAGCTGGAAGTCCTCGCGGTGGACGATTCCGCGGATGGTGTGGCGCGTGGTCTGCGGCTTGGAGGAGGTGATCGCCACCTTCTCCCCCACCAGCGCGTTGGTCAGCGTGGACTTGCCAGCGTTCGGCCGGCCCACGAGCGAGACGAAGCCGGAACGGAAGCCGTCCGCGGCGCGGGCCGGATCGACGAGATCGGTCATGGGGTCATCCTTGTCAGGCAGGGAGTGGGGTGGGGCGGCCGGCTCAGGCCACGGGGTCGGCGGGCTCGGCGCCGTGGGCCTGCTCCTCGCGCCGGCGCAGCCGCACCGGACGGTCGGGGGTCTCGGAGACGCGCAGGCGCGCGACCCGGTTGCGGCGGGGCTCGAGGGTGTCCGCGACGAGCTCGATCCCCTGGACCACGACGCGCGAGCCCTGGATCGGGACGCGGCCGAGCTCCTTGGCGAGCAGGCCGCCGACCGTGTCGACGTCGTCGTCCTCGTCCTCCTCCGGCAGCTCGAACTCCTCCCGGAAGTCGTGGATGCCCATGCGCGCGTCGACGGAGTAGACGCCGGGCGCGACGAACTCCACCTCGGGGCGGTCCGGGCGGTCGTCCTCGTCGTAGATCTCGCCGACGATCTCCTCGATGAGGTCCTCGAGGGTCACGAGCCCCGCCGTGCCGCCGTACTCGTCCACCACCACGGCCACGTGGGTGGACTCGCGCTGCAGCTCCTGCAGGAGGGTCGCCACGGACTTCGACTCGGGGACGAAGCGGACGTCGCGCATGACCTCGGTGACGGGGGTGTCGGTCGCAGCGCCGTCGTGGTGCAGGGCGCGGGTGACGTCCTTGAGGTGCAGCATGCCCCGGATGTCGTCGGCGTCGTCGCCGATCACCGGGATGCGGGAGTTGCCGGAGCGCAGGAACAGGGCCATCGCCTGGCCGAGCGTGTGGTCGGCGTCGATGGTGACGACGTCGGTGCGCGGCACCATGACGGAGCGGACGATGGTGTCGTTCATGGAGAACACCGACTGGATCAGCTCCGCCTCGGAGTCCGCGAGCACGTCCGCGTCGTGGGCGCGGGCGACGAACTCACGCAGGTGGCGCTCCTGGAAGTCGTCCTCGTCCTCCGGCTCGACCTCGCGACGGCGCCGGTCCCGGTCCAGTCGGGCGGCGAGCGGGCCCAGGGCCCGGCGGAGCACCCACACGAGCCCGCCCAGGCGGCGGGCGACGGCGGCCTCGTTGCGGGAGCCGATCGGCCGCGGGCTCCAGACGCCCAGCAGGGCGGCCACGCCCACGAGCACGACCGCGGCGATCGCCACGGCGAGCCACGTGTCGTCCACCACCGCGTCGGCGGCCGCGGTCAGGCAGACGGCGGACAGGGCCTCGGCCACGAAGCGCCAGACCCGCAGGGCCCCGAGGTGGCTCTCCCGCTCGCGGGCGATCTCCAGGACCTTGGAGCCGGGCTGCTCGCGGACGATGTCCTCCGCATCCCGCCGGGAGAGGTAGGAGAACGCGGACTCGGCCAGGGACAGCGTCCAGGTCAGGCCGAGGAAGACCAGGAAGAGGGCGAAGAGGACGGCGGGTGTCAGCATGGGCGGTGCCCTCAATCCTCGACGGTGGGGGCCGGGGCGGGCCGCCCCAGGACCTCGGAGACGAGCCGATCCTGGAGCGTGAACATCTCCTCGCGCTCGGCGTCCTCGACGTGGTCGTACCCGAGCAGGTGGAGCATGCCGTGGGTGAGCAGCAGGAGCAGCTCGTCGTCACGGGAGTGCCCGCCGCGCGCCGCCTGCTCGGCGGCGACCTCGGGGCAGAGCACGACGTCGCCCAGCACGCCCTCGGCCGGCGCCTCGGGCGAGCCGGGGGTCAGCTCGTCCATGGGCAGGCTCATCACGTCGGTGGACCCGGGCAGGTCCATCCACTCCTCGTGCAGCTCGGCCATGCGCGCGGCGTCCACGACGGTCACGGCCGTCTCGGCGCGCTCGTGGACGTGCAGGCGCGCGTACACGTGCCGGGCCATGCGCAGCAGCGCGTCCTCGGGGACCTCGATCCCCGACTCGTTCAGGATCTCAACGGCCACGGCGGGCCCCTCCTCGCTTCTGGGACCGCTCCGCGGGGCCGCGGGCGGCGTCGTAGGCGTCCACGATGGCGCTCACCAGCGAGTGCCGGACCACGTCCGAGGAGTCGAAGCGGACCATCTCCAGGCCCTCGATCCCCTCGAGCACCTCGACGGCCTGGGCCAGGCCGGACTGGGTGCCGCGCGGCAGGTCCACCTGCGAGGTGTCGCCCGTGACGACCATGCGGGCACCGAAGCCGAGGCGGGTCAGGAACATCTTCATCTGCTCGCCGGTGGTGTTCTGGGCCTCGTCGAGGATCACGAACGCGTCGTTCAGGGTGCGGCCGCGCATGTACGCCAGCGGGGCGACCTCGATGGTCCCGGCCTCCATCAGCCGCGGGATCGACTCGGGCTCGATCATGTCGTGCAGCGCGTCGTACAGAGGGCGCAGGTACGGGTCGATCTTCTCGGAGAGCCCGCCGGGCAGGAAGCCGAGCCGCTCGCCGGCCTCGACGGCCGGGCGGGTGAGGATGATCCGGTTGACCTCCTTGGCCTGCAGCGCCTGCACCGCCTTGGCCATCGCCAGGTAGGTCTTGCCGGTGCCGGCCGGGCCGATGCCGAAGACGACGGTGGAGCGGTCGATCGCCTCCACGTAGTCCTGCTGGTGCAGGGTCTTCGCGCGGATGCGGCGGCCCCGGCCCGAGAGGATCGAGTCCAGGTGCAGCTGACCCGCGCCGCGCCCGGTGGCGGCATCGCGGACGTGGTGGACGACCTGGCCCATCACCTCGGGGGTGACGGCCTGGTCGCGGCGGGCGATCGAGCGCAGGTCCTCGACGACGCGCCGCACCGACGCCACGTCGGCCACCGGCCCGGCCAGGTCCAGCCGCTGGTCGCGGACCGTGACGTCCACGGTGGGGAACACGCCGCCGAGGATCCGCAGCAGGGCGTCCTGCGGTCCGAGCGTGCGGACCATGAGGTCGGCGGTCTCGAACGCGACCCCCTCGTGCGCGGTGGCGGGCGGGGTCGGGGTCGTGGGGGGCACGGTCACGATGGGGCGGATCACCTCGGGGTCGTGGGGGCGGGACGTCCCGTCCAGTCTAGGCGTCGGCGCGTCGTCCTGCCGGGGCTCACCAGCGGCCGAGCCGGTGCTGGAGCACGGCGAGGGCGGCGGGGCCGGCCGTGGAGGCGCGCAGCACGTGCGGGCCGAGCCGCACCGGCACGGCCCCCGCGGCCACGCAGGCCTCGAGCTCGGCCGGACCGATCCCGCCCTCGGGGCCCACGACGACGGCGATCTCGGCGGCCGCGGAGAGTCGCTCCACGGGCACCGCGGACACCCCGTGCTCCGCGTCCTCGTGCAGCACGAGGACGAGCCGGCCGCCGTCGTCGTCCCGGACCAGCCCGGCGACCGCCGTCCCGGAGACGTGGTCCCGGACCGCGGGCACCCGGGCGCGACGCGCCTGCTTGGCGGCCGCGCGGGCCGTGTCCGCCCACTTCTGGCGGGCCTTGGCGGCCTTGGGACCCTTCCAGCGGACGATCGAGCGCTCGGCCTCCCAGGGCACCACGGCGTCCACGCCGAGCTCGACGGCGGCCTGGACCGCCATGAGATCCCGGTCGCCCTTGGCGAGGGCCTGGACGAGCACGAGCGCCGGGGTGGGCGCCGACTCCTCCGCCACCGTGTCCAGCCGCACGGTCACCGCGTCCGGGGCGGCCGCGAGCACGGTGCCGTGGCCGAGCGTGCCCGACCCGTCGGCCAGGAGCACGGCCTCCCCGGGGGCCAGGCGCATGGCCGCGGCGGCGTGCCGGGCCTCGGGGCCGCCGAAGATGACCTCCGCGCCCGCGCTCGCGCCGGCCAGGGCGCCCGGCTCGAGGTGGAACAGGGGGGCGGTCACAGGTTCCTCAGGTTCTCCCGCAGCCGGGCGAACATGCCCTTGGCCTGGGGTGCGCCGTGCACGACCTCCTCGCCGCGCACCTCGGCCAGGCGCTCCAGGAGCTGGCGCTGCTCGTCGTCCAGGTCGGTGGGCGTGGTGACCACCACGTCCACCTTGAGGTCGCCACGGCCCTGCCCGCGCAGGCGGCCGACGCCCAGGCCGTGGAGGACCTCGACGTGGCCGGACTGCACGCCCGGGTCCAGGCTGACGGACTGCTTGCCGTCCAGGGTGTCCAGCGTGACGGTGGTGCCCAGGGCCGCGGCGGCCATGGGGACGGTCACGGTGGTGGCCAGGTGGTCGCCCTCGCGGCGGAAGGTCTCGTCCGGGCGGACCGCGATCTCCACGTAGAGGTCCCCGTTCGGGCCGCCGCCCGGGCCGGCCTCGCCGCGGCCGGCGAGGTGGATGCGGGTGCCGTCGTCCACGCCCGCGGGGATGCGCAGGGTCAGCGGCGTCCGGGTGCGGACGCGGCCCTGCCCGTCGCACTCGTGGCAGGGCGTCGGGATGACGGTGCCGAACCCCTGGCAGGCGGGGCAGGCCTCGGTGGCCATGACGGTGCCCAGCAGCGACCGCACGGGGCGCTGGATCATGCCGTGGCCGTGGCAGGTCTGGCAGGTCTCCGGCTGGGTGCCGGGCTCGCAGCACGAGCCCTCGCACCGATCGCAGCGCACGGCCGTGTCCAGCTCGATGGTCTGCTCGCCGCCGAAGACGGCGTCGCGCAGGTCGATCCGCGCGGTCACCAGGGCGTCCTGGCCGCGGCGGGCGCGGCTGGCGGGGCCGCCGCGGCCGCCCTGGCCGGCGGCGTTCATGAAGGTCTCGAAGATGTCGGCGAAGCCCCCGAAGCCGCCCGCCCCGCCGAAGCCGCCCGGGAAGCCGGCCTGGCCGTTCTCATTGCCCGTCGTGTCGTACGCCCGACGCCGGCCCTCGTCCGAGAGCACCTCGTAGGCGTGGGAGATGCGCTTGAACTGCTCGGCCGCCTCCGGGTCGGGGTTGACGTCCGGGTGGTGGGTGCGCGCGAGCTTGCGGTAGGCGCGGCGGATCTCCTCGGTGCTGGCGTCACGGCTGACGCCGAGCGTCTCGTAGTGGTCGGTCACGGTGGGGATTCCTCTCGGGGAGAGCGGGACGTGGGGCGATGCGGGACGGGGCCCGCCAGGACGCGCGGAGGCGCGTCAGGTGGTCAGGATGCGGGAGAGATAGCGGGCGATCGCCCGGACGGCGGCCATGGTGCCCGGATAGTCCATCCGGGTCGGGCCGATGACACCGACCTTCGCCACGGCGCCGGGGCCGTAGGCGGCCGCGACCACCGAGGTGTCCGCGAGCGATCCGGCGTTCTCGGAGCCGATCCGCACGGACACCCCGTGGGCGTCCTGCTCCATCTCCGTGAGCAGGCGCAGCAGCACCACCTGCTCCTCGAGCGCCTCCAGGATCGGCCCGATGGACGCGCCGAAGTCCCCCGGGGAGCGGGCCAGGTTGGCGGTGCCGGCCAGGACGATGCGGTCCTGCCGGCCGGCCTCGAGCAGGTCGTGGACGGCCGCGGCCACGAGGGCGGCGGACTGCCGGTGCTCCGGGCGGACCCGGGTGACGACGTCGTCCACCACGGTGGCCGCCTGCACCGGACCGAGCCCCAGCAGGGCGTCCAGCAGGAGGCCGCGGAGCACGGACAGCTCCGCCTCCTCGACCGGACGGTCCAGCACGGCGTGCCGCTGGTCCACCCGCCCCGTGGACAGGATGAGGACCACGAGCACGCGCGTGGGCGCGAGGGAGACCAGTTCGAGGTGGCGGATCGTGGAGCCGTCCTCGTGGGGGAACTGCGCGACGGCGACCTGCTGGGTCAGCTGGGCCAGGAGGCGCACCGTGGACTCCATCATGTGCTCGGTGTCCGTCTCCGGATCCAGCAGGGTCCGCACGGCCCGGCGCTCGGCCGGGGACAGCGGTTTCACCTCGGAGAGGCGGTCGACGAACACGCGGTAGCCCTTGTCCGTGGGGACGCGCCCGGCGGAGGTGTGCGGGGCCACGATGAGGCCCTCCTCCTCGAGCGCCGCCATGTCGTTGCGCACGGTCGCGGAGGACACGCCCAGGGCGTGCCGTTCCACGAGCGCCTTGGAGCCCACGGGCTCGCGCAGCGCCACGTAGTCCTCCACGATCGCCTGGAGCACCTGCAGGCGGCGGGGCTGCTCCGACATCTCGGTCCTCCTCTGGTCCGTCGGGATCCGGGGCGACCCCGGAGGTGCCCCTGGCTGGCACTCCGGCGGGTCAAGTGCCAATGCTACCGTCCGACCCGGGGGGACGACCCGACCGGCCCGCACGGCTTCGCTCACGGTGATCGCCCGCCCCCGTTGCTACCGTGCTCTCCCATGGACTGGAGCAGCTGGGGCCCCGCGGGCCACGACGACCTGACGCGCCGCCCCGCCCGGACCGTCCCCGATGTGCCCGCCACCCCCGGCACGGTGGTCGAGGACGTGGCCTCCGGCTTCACCGGGGCCGTGATCGGCATCGAGCGCTCCGGCGGCGTGCACGTGGTGGTCCTGGAGGACCGCCGCGGCGTGCGCCGCGGCTTCCCCCTCGGCGGCGGCTTCTGGATCGACGGCGAGCCCGTGACCCTGGTCCCCCCGACCGCCGCGGCCCCGGCGGCGCCGGCCCGCACCGCCTCCGGCTCGCGACGGGTCGAGGGGGCGCGGGCCCGCACCGCCCGCGCCTCTCGCATCTGGGTGGAGGGCGTGCACGACGCCGAGCTGGTGGAGAAGGTGTGGGGCGAGGACCTGCGCCTCGAGGGCATCGTCGTGGAGCCCCTGCACGGCGTGGACGACCTCGCCGGGGCGATCCGTGCGTTCGCCCCCGGTCCGCGGCGCCGGCTCGGGATCCTCGTGGACCACCTCGTCACCGGGTCCAAGGAGGAGCGCCTCGCGGCCGAGGCCATGCGCGTGCCGGGGGCCGCGGGCAACGTGCTCATCCTCGGTCACCCCTACGTGGACGTCTGGCAAGTCATCAAGCCCTCCGTCCTCGGCATCCCCGCGTGGCCCGTCGTGCCGAAGGGGCAGGACTGGAAGACGGGGATCCTGCGGGGACTGGGCTGGCCGCACGGGAGCAAGGAGGCCACGGGGCTGGGGTGGAAGCGGCTGCTCTCCCACGTCACCACGTACGCGGACCTCGAGCCGTCCCTGCTGGGCCGCGTGGAGGAGCTCATCGACTTCCTCACCGCCGCACCCGAGCACTGATCTCGGCGCGGCCCCCGCCCGCCCGCGCTATGCTGGCCCATGCCGTGCGCCCGGTCCCCGGCGCGCGGGTCCCGCGATCCAGGAGGAGCCCCTCGTGAACACCCGCGCGCAGCCCGACGCCGGCCGCACCGGCCACGGCCCGCCCGCCTGGCTCGTCTCGGCCGGCGGCCGCGGCGCCCCGCTCACGGCGAAGCAGGACCGTGACCGCGCGGCGCTGGCCCACCTCAGTCTGGCGTTCGGCGTGCTCGGCCCGCTGGTCGTGTGGCTGCTCTACCGCGACCGCGGCCCGTTCACCTCGCAGGAGTCGCGCGAGGCCCTGAACTTCTCCGGGCCGCCCACGCTCATCACGCTCCTGTTCTTCTTCCTATCCCTGCTGCCGGTGGTCGGCCCGATCTTCGCGATCCTCGGCGCGCTCACGTGGGCCGCCATGGCGGTCTACGGCGTGATGGGCGCCTCGCACGTGTCCAAGGGCCGTCCGTTCCGGTACCCGTTCAACCTGCGCATCCTGCGCTGACCCGGGGCCGGCCGGTCAGAAGCCGGCCAGCGCCCGGACGATCGCGTCGTTGCGCAGCCGCCCCTCGAGCGTGGGGACGATGCGCCCGTCGACGGCGGCGCGCCCGTCCAGCAGGCCCGCGGCGATGAGTTCGGCGATCGCCCCGCGGATCCGCGCGGCCTCCCCCGACGTCTCCGAGACGAGCTCCGCGGTCGGGAGCCCGTCCACCGTGCGCACCGCGAGCATGATGCGCTCGAGGCGCCGCGCGTCGGCGTCGGGCCGCTCGCGGCCCACGGCGGGGGTGACCCCTGTGGCCAGCCGCTGCGCGTAGGCGGCGGGGTGCTTGGCGTTCCAGAACCGGACCCCGGCGAGGTGCGAGTGCGCGCCCGGGCCGATCCCCCACCAGTCCTGGTCCTCCCAGTACGCCACGTTGTGCCGCGCGCGGTGGACCCCGGACCCCCGCGGATCCCGCGCCCAGTTGGACACCTCGTACCAGCGGTAGCCGGCGGCGCTGAGCAGCTCCTCGGCGAGCAGGTACTTGTCCGCCTGGTCGTCGGGGTCCACGTCCGCCACCTCGCCGCGGGCCACCTGGGCCCCGAGCTTGGTGCCCTCCTCCACGATCAGCGAGTACGCGCTCACGTGGTCCGGGGCCAGGACGACTGCGGCCTCGAGCGTGGCCCGCCAGTCGGCGAGGGACTCCCCCGCGGTCCCGTAGATCAGGTCCAGGGACACCTCCAGGCCGGCCTCGCGGGCCGCGGCGACGGCGGCGGGGACGGACTCGGGCCGATGGGTGCGCTCGAGCGTGGCGAGCACGTGCGGCATCGCGGACTGCATGCCCAGGGAGAGGCGGGTGAAGCCGCCGGCCGCGAGCTGGCGGGCGTACTCCGGGGTGATCGTGTCCGGGTTGGCCTCGGTGGTCACCTCCGCGCCGGGCGCGATCCCGAACCGGTCCACCGCCGCCTGGAGGATGCGCACGAGGTCCGCGGCCGGCAGGAGCGTGGGCGTGCCGCCGCCGAAGAACACCGTGTGCAGCGGGCGGGCGGGCACGTCCGAGGACGCGAGCACGTCCGCGGCGAAGTCCAGCTCCGCGACCGCCGACTCCCAGTAGTCGCCGCGACCCGCGCCGGGGCCAAAGTCGACGGCCGTGTACGTGTTGAAGTCGCAGTAGCCGCAGCGCACCGTGCAGAACGGCACGTGGACGTACAGGCTGAAGGTGCGCGCCGCGCCGTCGCGGGCGGCCGCGCGCACCCGCTGCCCGACGTCGGCCGGCAGCCGGCCGTCGTCGGGGACGGGCTCGCCGAGGGGCAGGGCGGGCACTTACTTCTTCGCGGCCTGGTCGGCGCCGGCGCCGTCCGAGGATAGGGCGGCGATGAAGGCCTCCTGCGGGACCTCGACCCGGCCGACCATCTTCATGCGCTTCTTGCCCTCCTTCTGCTTCTCGAGCAGCTTGCGCTTGCGGGAGATGTCTCCGCCGTAGCACTTGGAGAGCACGTCCTTGCGGATCGCGCGGATGTTCTCGCGGGCGATGATGCGCGAGCCGATGGCGGCCTGGATCGGCACCTCGTACTGCTGGCGCGGGATCAGCTCCTTGAGCTTGCCCGTCATCATCACGCCGTACGCGTAGGCGTTGTCCCTGTGGGTGATGGAGGAGAACGCGTCCACCTGTTCGCCCTGGAGCAGGATGTCCACCTTGACGAGGTCGGCGACCTGGTCGCCGTCGGCCTTCCAGTCCAGCGAGGCGTACCCCTTGGTGCGGGACTTGAGCTGGTCGAAGAAGTCGAACACGATCTCGGCCAGGGGGATCCAGTAGCGGATCTCCACGCGTTCCTCGGAGAGGTAGTCCATGCCCTTGAGGTTGCCGCGCTTGGCCTGGCACAGCTCCATGACGGCGCCGATGAACTCCGCCGGCACGATGATCGTGGCCGAGGCCATGGGCTCGCGCACCTCGAGGATCTTGCCCTCGGGGAACTCGGAGGGGTTGGTCACGGTGACGACCTCACGGTCCTCCCGGGTGACCTCGTAGACCACGTTGGGCGCGGTGGAGATGAGATCGAGGTCGAACTCGCGCTCGAGGCGCTCGCGCACGATCTCCAGATGCAGCAGACCGAGGAAGCCGACGCGGAAGCCGAAGCCCAGCGCGACCGAGGTCTCCGGCTCGTAGACGAGCGCGGCGTCGTTGAGCTTGAGCTTGTCCAGGGCGTCACGCAGCACGGGATAGTCCGAGCCGTCGATGGGATACAGGCCCGAGAACACCATGGGCTTGGGGTCCTCGTAGCCACCCAGGGACTGCTCCGCCGGGTGGGCGTGGTTGGTGACCGTGTCGCCCACCTTGGACTGACGCACGTCCTTCACGCCGGTGATGAGGTAGCCCACCTCGCCCGCGGCCAGACCGTTCGTGGGCACGGGCTCCGGGGAGGAGACGCCGATCTCGAGGAGCTCGTAGGTGGTGCCCGTGGACATCATGCGGACCTTCTCCCGCGGGGAGAGCCGGCCGTCCACGACGCGCACGTACGTGACGACGCCCCGGTAGGTGTCGTACACGGAGTCGAAGATCATCGCGCGGGCCGGGGCGTCCGCGTCCCCCTCCGGGCCGGGGATGGCGCGGACCACGCGGTCCAGCAGGTCCTCGACGCCGACGCCCGTCTTGCCGGAGACGCGCAGCACGTCCTCGGGCTCGCAGCCGATCAGGGAGGCCAGCTCGGCCGCGTAGCGGTCCGGATCCGCGGCGGGCAGGTCGATCTTGTTGAGCACGGGGATGATCTCCAGCTCGTGCTCCATGGCGAGGTAGAGGTTCGCCAGGGTCTGGGCCTCGATGCCCTGGGCGGCGTCCACCAGCAGGATCGCGCCCTCGCATGCGGCCAGCGAGCGGGAGACCTCATAGGTGAAGTCCACGTGCCCGGGGGTGTCGATCATGTTCAGGGCGTAGTCCACCCCGTCCACGGACCAGGGCATGCGCACGGCCTGGGACTTGATGGTGATGCCGCGCTCACGCTCGATGTCCATGCGGTCCAGGTACTGGGCCTTCATGTCGCGAGGCTGCACGACGCCGGTGGCCTGCAGCATGCGGTCCGCCAGCGTGGACTTGCCGTGGTCGATGTGGGCGATGATGCAGAAGTTGCGGATCACCGAGGGGTCGGTGGCAGCGGGCACCGGGGGGTTCGACGCCAGGGGCGACACGGGCACTTCCTCTACGGGTGACGGGGACGGGACTCTGACCGCCTAGTCTCTCATGTCCCGCCGCCGACCCGACCCGGACGCCGGGCCCGCGCGTCCACTAGATTCACGCCCATGGCCTTCGACCTGCATCGCGCCCTGTCCCTCGGCCGCCGGACGGCACGCCTGATCGGCGCCCTCCGCGACGACGCCCGGCCGCGTCGAGCCGCCTCTGAGGCCGGTCGACGGGCCGGCGAACGGAGCGGCCCGTCGCCCTTCCCGGGCCCGCCCGGGCCTCCCGGGCCCGCGTGGGACCCCACGGAGCCCACCGACTCGTGGCCGATGCCCGGGCCCGGGCAGGAGCGCCGGCCCCGGCGACAGGACACCGACCGCCACGTGTCCCTGCCGGACTTCACCGGGACCGTCCGCGTCGAATACGCGCCCGCGCCCGGGCCGACGGCCGGGCCGGGCGAGGTCGTGTGGACCTGGGTGCCGTACGAGGAGATGGACGGCCGGGGCAAGGACCGCCCCGTGCTCCTGATCGGCCGGGACGGGGCGCTCCTGCTCGGGCTCATGCTGACCAGCCGGGACCGGAACAACGCGCTGACCCGCGACGAGGACTACGTGGACGTGGGCGCAGGCGCCTGGGACCGGTCCGGCCGCGCCTCGGAGGTGAAGCTGGACCGGGTGGTCCGCGTGGATCCGGCCGCGGTGCGCCGGGAGGGCGGCGTCCTGGACCGGGCGGCCTTCGACCGGGTCACGGCCGCGCTGGCCCGCGCCCGGAGGCGGGTGCGCTGAGTCGGCCGCGCGGATCGCGGGGTCTGGGTGGTAGGATCGTCCGCATTGTGTCCGCCGGTCGACGGGCACCCCCGGAACGGGTCATCATCGGTGTTCCCCACGCCGCTCAGTCCACGGATCCGGGCACCCTCCACGACCCCCTGTTCATGCGGCGCCCGGACCCTCGTCCGCGCCGCCGACGACGAAGGACCCGATTTGGCTAACATCAAGTCCCAGAAGAAGCGCATCCTCACCAACGAGAAGGCGCGCCAGCGCAACGTCGCGGTGAAGTCCGAGCTGAAGACCGCCATCCGCGCCGTGGACAAGGCCGTCGCCGCCGGCGAGGCCGAGGCCGCCGCCGCCGCCCTGCGCACCGCCTCCCGCAAGCTGGACAAGGCCGCCTCGAAGGGCGTCATCCACAAGAACCAGGCCGCGAACCGCAAGTCCGGCATCGCCGCCCGCGTGAAGGCCCTCCTCGGCTAATCCACGCCCCCGGCTGTGACCGCGGCCCCCGCCCCGAGCGATCGGTGCGGGGGCCGTTTCGTGTCCGGGCTGCCCCCGTGGGGTGCCGTCCGGCGGCGCCGTCAGCGGCTGACGGCGGTGGCCACGCGGATGACCGCGCGCTCGACGGCGAACTCCGGGTTGCGGGAGGCGCCCTTGGCCTCGGCGTCGGCCTGGGCGATCCACTCCACGGCCTGCGCGATGCCGGCCGCCGTCCAGTGCCGCGCCGCCTGCTGGATGTAGCGCACCTGGAACGGGGCCACCCCGAGCAGGGACGGCAGCTCGGCGGCGGGCCGGCGGGCGTCGATCATCCGCGCCACCTGCCGCGCCTTGAGCGCGAGCGCCGCGGTGATCATCACCGGGTGGACGCCGGTGGCCATCGCGTGCCGCACGAGGGACACGGCCCTCGCCGCCTGCCCCTCGAGCGCCGCATCGGCCACCGCGAAGCTCGTGGCCTCCACGCGGCCGCTGTAGTAGGTGTCCACGGTCTCGACGGTGACGACGCCCTCGGTGTCGTCGACGAGCTGGGCGCACGCGGCCGCGAGCTCCGTGAGCGAGGCGCCGGTGGCGCGGATGAGCGCGCGGGCCGCCTCCTCGTCGATGCGCCGACGCCGGTCGCGGAACTCGGCCTGCACGAAGGCCAGCCGCTCCTCGTCCTTCTTCAGCGGCACGCACTCGACCACCGTGCCGGCCTGGGCGACGGCGTCCAGCAGCTTCTTGCCGCGGTTGCCGCCGGTGTGGCGCAGCACGAGCGTGACGTCGTCCGCGCCGGGGCCCTGCTGGACGAGGCGCAGGGCGTCCTCGAGGAACGCGTCGTTCATGGCCTCGAGGCCCTCGACCGTGATGAGGGTGGGCTCGGCGAAGAGGGACGGGCTGGCCGCGGTGGCCAGCTGGCCGGGCTGGTACTCCCCCGCGCGGAGCCGGTGGATCTCCAGCTGGCCGTGGCGCTCGCGCAGAGCCTGGGTCACGCGGTCCGTCACCCAGCGGGCGGCATGGTCCTCGGGTCCCTTGAGGAGCATGAGCGGGGCGGGCTCGGCTCGCCGCCAGGCCAGCGGGTCGGTGCGGCCGGCTCGGCCGGAACGGGGGCTGCGGGCGGCGGACATGCGTCCCATCCTAGGGTCCGGTGCGGACGCTCGAGGGCGGGCGGACGGTGTGAGCCGTGATCTCGGGCGCGCCGTCGGGGTCGGGGCCGTCCGCGGCCGTGAGGGCCAGCGTGCCGTGCAGGTCGGTGCGGGCCACCGGCCCGAGGCGGCCGAGCGCGTCCACCGTGGCCCGGTGGGGGTGTCCGTACGGGTTGTCGGCGCCCACGGAGACCATGTGCAGGCGGGCGCCGACCGCGCGCGGCACGGCCGTCCCACCGTTGCGGGCCCCGTGGTGGGCGACCTTGAGCACGTCCACGCGCGGCGGAGCGGCGGCATCGGACCGGTGCCCCGCGACCCATGCCGCGGAGGCGTCCTCCTCCATGTCGCCGGTGATCAGCGTCGTGACCGGACCGGCCTCGCTCTCGACGGTGACCAGCACCTGGGCGGAGGCGTCGTTCTCCTCGGGGGCCCGCGCGTCGGCGAGCAGCACGTGCCACCGCACCGGCCCGGCCGTGCCCGTCGCGCCGGTGCGGAGCCGTGCCGCGTCGGCGGGCCGGTCGACGCCGTCCGCCTCGCCGCCGCGCCCTCCCCTGCCCTGCGCCGGCGCGTCCCGGGTCGCGTAGTGCACCGCCCCGCGGGAGGCGCGGTCGACCACGCCGGGCAGTCCCCCGGTGTGGTCGGCGTGCAGGTGGGTGAGCAGCACGGCGTCCACCCGGTCGACGTCGAGGTCGTCGAGGCAGCGACGAGCGAGCCCAGGCTCGGGCCCGACATCGACGACGACCCCCGCGCGCGGGCCGGACCGGAACACGGCCATGTCTCCCTGGCCGACGTCGCAGAACGCCACCGCCCAGTCCGGCGGGGCCGCGCCCGAGGCCCGCGGCACGAGGACCGCCCCGACCGCACCCGTGGTGGCCGCGGCCAGCGCGGCGGCGAGCACGACCAGGGCGGGGAGGCGCTCGCGGGTCCGCGGCGCGCTGCGGCCGACACGCCGCACCGGGGCGGCCCGGCGTCGTTCGAGCAGGAGCACGGCGGCGAATCCGAGGAGCGTCGCGGCCACCAGCAGGACGCCCAGCCCGGCGCCGAGGGCTCCGGCCGGCCACGGACGCAGCGCCCCGGGCAGGGAGGCGCTGGTGTGGGCGACCCACCCGATCCAGGCCGCGGGCCACTGGATCACGGCCACGAGGGCGGCGGCGATCCCCGGCGCGGGCAGGGCGAGGGCCGCGGCGAGGGTGCCCAGGACGGTCACGGGCGGCACGGCCGGGGCGGCCAGCAGATTGGCCGGCACCGCGTAGGCCGACACCTCGCCCGTCATGGCCAGGATGATCGGCTGACAGGCCAGGTGGGCGGCCACGGTCACCGCGAGCGACGCCGAGAGCCACCGCGCCACGACGTCGGGCAGCACCCGGCCGAGCCCGGCGTGCAGCGCACGGTCGAGGGGCGCGCCGCCCAGGACGATGCCCGCGGTCGCCGCCAGGGAGAGGTGGAAGGCCGGTTCCACGGCGAGGGCCGGCACCGCGACGAGCAGGGCCGTGCCGCCCACCGTCAGGAGTCCGAACGCCTGCCGCGCGCGGCCGAAGAACACCGCGAGGGCTCCGAGAGCGCCCATCACGGCTGCCCGGAGCACGGACGGCTCCGGTCCCACGACGACCACGAACACCCCGAGGACCGCCAGCCCGGCGCTGAGGACCACCGCCCGGTGCACCCGCGCGCAGCGCAGGGTGATCGCGACCGCGCCGAGGATCATGGCCACGTTGGCCCCGGACACGGCAGACAGGTGCGACAGGCCCGAGGCCTTCATGGCGTCGTCGAGGGCGGGCCCCTGGGCGGAGCGGTCGCCCAGCACCAGCCCCGGGATGAGCTCCGGCGCCGCGCCGACCGTGCCCTCCGCGGACTGACGGAATGCGGCGCGCAGCGCCTCCCGCCGCGGCGGGCCCGGGCCGCCGTCGATGGCCCCGCCCGCCGTCTCCACCCCGCCGGGGCAGGGTCCCGGCTGCGGGGCGGCCGCGGCGGCCAGGAACACGGTGGAGCCGGACCTCGACGGCCGGGCCACGACGCACACCCGCGATCCCGGCCCGCCGCCGGGGGCCGCCGTTCCGTCCGACGGCGCGGCGATCGTCGCGGGCGGTGCTCCCCCGCCCGTGAGTCGGGCCGTCACGGCCGCCTCGGGGGCCCGCGGCGGATGACCGAACGTCTCGACCCGCACGGGCACGCTCCAGCGCGGGCCGAAGGCCGCCTCGCTCAGGGTGGCGGGCCCGTCCAGGGTCAGCTCGAGCCGCAGCGGTGAGCCCGCGTGCACCGCGCCGGTCCAGCCGCTGCCCTCGGCCGCGGCGGCCGGCCCGGCCGAGTGCTGCAGCATCAGGGCCGCGGCCACGCCGGCCAGCGCCGCCGCGGTGGCCACGCCCCGTATCCGACCGGTCGAGCGGGCGGCGCCCAGGACGGCGGCCGCGGCGACGGCCAGCCCGGTGAGGGCCGCCGCCGAGCGGGCCGGGGCGTCCCAGCCGACGCCGAGGATCCCGAGGGTCAGGCAGGCGAGCAGGGCGGGCACCCACCGGGCCTCGAGCGGGCCGGGCACCTCGCGGCGGCGGGCGCGGCGGTCCATGGGATCGCTGGACGGGCCCGGGACCGGGCTCACCACGAGACGTGGTCACGCAGCCGGTCGAGCGTGGCCGGGCCGATGCCGGGCACCGCGTCCAGGTCCGGCAGGCCGGTGAACGGGCCGACCGTCTCGCGGTGGGCGATGATCTTCTCCGCCGTGGCGGGGCCGACGCCGGGCAGGGTCTGCAGCTCCGTGGCGTCAGCGGTGTTCAGGTCCACGGTGCCGCCGGGCTCGGCGCCGCCCGGCTCGCCTCCGGCACCGGCCCCGCCCGTGGTCGGCGTGGGCTGCGCCTGCGCGGCCCCGGCCACCCGGTCCAGGGCGTCCTGCGGCGTGTGGGCGGAGGGGACGAGGACCTGTTGGCCGTCGTCCAACGGGGCCGCGAGGTTGATGCGCTCCGCCCGGGCGTCCCGGGTCGGGCCGCCCGCCGCGCGCACGGCGTCGGCCACCCGGGAGCCCGGCGCGAGGCTGACCACACCCGGCCGGGCGACCTCGCCCACCACGTGCACCCGCAGCGGGCCGGACCCGGCGGGCCCGGGCGCCTCCCCCGACGGCCCCGCCTCGGACGTCCGCGCGTCGGTGCCCGCCGCCGACGGGGCGGCGGAGGGCGCGCCGGTCTGCGGGATGCCTGCCCCGGCCGCGGCCGCCGGGATCGCCGCGGGCGGCGCCGGGGTGGTCAGCCAGGCCACCGCCCACCAGGCCGCGGCGGCGACGAGCAGCACGGTGACGGCCAGCAGGGCCGGCCGCCACCGCAGCACCGGGCCCCGGGGCGGGGTGCGCTCCCACCCGGACGCGGCGTGCGGGCCGGCCGTGTCGACGTCGGGGACGGCCGCGGGCGCGGGGTCCGGGGCGAAGGCGGGCGGATCGTCGCAGAGGCGGTGGCTGGGGCTCATGCGGGCAGTCTGCGTCCCCGCGTCTGAGCCGGGCGCGTCCCGCACCCGGCCTGGGGATCACCACCGCGCTCCAGGGCGGTGTGCAGGAACGGACGCGCCCGTCTCCTCGGCGCTCCCGCACGGGCGGCCTCAGTCCCCCGAGCCCCCCGTGGGCGATTCCAGCGGGCAGATCACCACACCCAGGGCGCCCAGGCCCAGGTGCGCGGCGAGCACGGCGGGCAGCTCGACGACGGGCACGGGGGTGGTGGAGACCGGCTGGAGCCGCTCCGCGAGCTGCACGGCCGTCTCGGGGTCGCCGTACTCGTGCACGGCGATCCGCACCGGGTCCCCGCCGGCCCGCTCGGTCGCGAGCTCCACGAGCCGGTCGACGGCCCGGGCCGCGGACCGCGGGCGGTCGACCAGGCCGATCGCGCCGTCGTCGACGGCCATGACGGGGCGCACCTGCAGCAGCGTGCCCAGCAGCGAGGCCAGCCCGCCGATCCGCCCGCCCCGGCGCAGCTGCTCGAGGCTGGGCACCGTGAACAGCACGTGGCTGGAGTCCACGGTGGCCTCGAGCCGCTCGCGGATGCGGGCCACGGGCATGCCCACCCCCGCGTCCACGGCGGCGTCCACCACGGCCATGCCCAGCGCGAAGCCCACGGTGCGCGAGTCCACCACGGTCACCGGGCGCTCGGCGTCCGCGGCGGCCAGGCGCGCGGCCTCCACGGTGCCGGAGAGCTCGCCGGACAGGTGGACGGAGAGGATGCGTGCGTAGCCGGCGCGGGCCAGCTCGGCGTAGGCCGTCCGGAACGCGCCCGGCGAGGGCCGCGAGGTGCGCACCGGGGTGCCGGCGGCCAGGGCCAGCGGCAGCTCCAGCGCGAGCTCGTCCGTGCCCTCCGTGTGGATCTGCTCGCCCACCATGACGGGCAGCGCCACCTGGCGGATCCCGGCGGCCAGACCGTGTCCGAGGACGGCGCCGGGCAGGGCCGCGGCCGAGTCCGTGACGACGGCCGTGCGGTCCCGGCGGGGCGGGCGCAGCCCGTAGCGTGCCCGCCCGGCCAGCTGGGAGCGGCGGGAGCGCAGGCGGACGAGCGCGTCGTCGCGCCACTGCTCGATGCTCGCCACGGCCTGCCTCCTCTCCCCCGGCCTGGTCGGGGCCGGTCTCACGCGGTCAGCGGATCACCAGGTTCACGAGCTTGGGCTCGCGCACGATCACCTTGACGATCTCGGCGTCCCCGATGAAGTTCCGCACCTTCTGCGACGCGCGGGCGCGCGCCTCGAGGTCCTCGGCGGTGATGTCCGCGGGCACCTCGAGGGTGTCGCGGACCTTGCCCTTGACCTGGACGACGGCCGTGACGGTGTCCTCGACCAGCAGCGCCTCGTCCACCGCGGGCCAGCCGGCGCGGACCACGGAGGGCTCGTGGCCCAGGAGGACCCACATGTCCTCGGCCGTGTACGGCGCCACGAGGGAGAGCAGCACGGCCACGGCCTCGGCGGCCTCGCGGACGGCGGGGTCGGCCGCGCCGGCGCCGGCGTCGATCTCCTTGCGGGCCGCGTTGACCAGCTCCATCGTCTTGGCGACGACCACGTTGAACTTGCCGTCGTCCAGCAGCTGCTGGGCCTCGTGCACGGTCCGGTGCGTCACCCGGCGCAGGGCCACGGCCCCGCCCGCCGGGTCCGTGCCGGCCGGGGTGCCCGTCGCGCGGACGTCGCGGGCCAGGCGCCACGCGCGGGCCAGGAACTTGCCGGCCGCCCCCGGGGCGACGTCGGCCCAGTCCACGTCGTCCTCGGGCGGCGAGGCGAACACCATGGTCAGGCGCACGGCGTCGACGCCGAACTGGTCCAGCTGGTCGCCCAGGTCCACGCCGTTGCCCAGCGACTTGGACATGGCCTTGCCGTCGTTGAGCACCTGGCCCTGGTTGAGCAGGGCGCGGAACGGCTCGGTGAAGGGCACCAGGCCGAGGTCGTGCAGGGCCTTGGTGAAGAAGCGGGCGTACAGCAGGTGCAGGATCGCGTGCTCCACGCCGCCCACGTACTGGTCCACGGGCAGCCAGCGGCGCAGGGCCTCGGGGTCGAAGACGCGGGCGTCGTCGTCCGGGGACGCGTAGCGGAGCATGTACCAGGACGAGTCCACGAACGTGTCCATGGTGTCGGTGTCCCGTCGCGCGGGGCCGCCGCACTGCGGGCAGTCCACCTCGACCCACGACGTCGCCGCGGCCAGGGGCGACTGGCCCTTGGGGGCGAGCTGCTCGCCCTTGAGGTCGGTCGGCAGGGTGACCGGCAGCTGGTCCTCCGGCACGAGGACCTCGCCGCAGTCCGGGCAGTGGACCACGGGGATCGGGGTGCCCCAGAAGCGCTGACGGGAGAGCAGCCAGTCGCGCAGGCGGTACGTGGTGGTGCCTCGGCCGGTGCCGCGCTCCTGCACGATCTCGATGGCCCGCGCGATGGCGGCGGTCTTGTCCAGGCCGTCGAGCTCCCCGGAGTTCACCAGGATGCCCTCGCCGGTCGTCGCGACGCCGGAGACGGCCGGGTCCTCCTCGCCGGTGTCCAGCACGGTGCGCACGGGCAGGCCCATGGCGCGGGCGAAGTCGAGGTCCCGCTGGTCGTGGGCCGGCACGGCCATGATGGCGCCCGTGCCGTAGTCGGCCAGCACGTAGTCCGAGGCCCAGATCGGCAGGCGCTCACCGGTCAGCGGGTTCAGGGCGTGGCGGCCCAGGAACACGCCGCTCTTCGGGCGGTCCGTGGCCTGGCGGTCGATGTCCGAGACCTTCTTCAGGTCCTCGCGGTACGCCTCGAGTTCGGCCCGCACGTCGTCGCCGGCGAGCTCGGCGGCCAGCGGGGCGTCGGCGGCGACCACCATGAAGGTCGCGCCGTACAGCGTGTCCGGCCGGGTGGTGAAGACCGTGACGACGGGGCCGTCCTCGACCTGGAAGTCGACGTGGGCGCCCTCGGAGCGGCCGATCCAGTTGCGCTGCATGGCGAGCACGCGCTCGGGCCAGTGGCCGGTGAGCTGGTCCATGTCGTCCAGCAGCGCGTCCGCGTACTCGGTGATGCGGAAGTACCACTGGTTCAGGGTCCGCTTGGTGACCTCGGTGCCGCAGCGCTCGCAGCGGCCGTCCACGACCTGCTCGTTGGCGAGCACCGTCTGGTCCTGGGGGCACCAGTTGACCGGGGAGTCCTTCCGGTACGCCAGGCCCCTGCGGTACAGCTGCTGGAACAGCCACTGGGTCCACCGGTAGTACTCGGGGTCCGAGGTGTGCAGCTCACGGGACCAGTCCACGGCGATGCCGTACCGCTGGAAGGAGCGCTTCTGCGTCTCGATGTTCGCGTAGGTCCACTCGGCCGGGTGGGCGTCGCGCTTGATGGCGGCGTTCTCGGCCGGCAGGCCGAAGGAGTCCCAGCCGATGGGATGCAGCACGTCGAAGCCGCGCTGCATCCAGTGGCGCGCGACGACGTCGCCCATCGCGAACGCCTCGGCGTGCCCCATGTGCAGGTCGCCCGACGGGTACGGGAACATGTCGACCACGGTGCGGGTCTCGGAGCCGTCCTCGCGCGGGGCGAACGTCCCGGCCTGCTCCCAGTACCCGGCCCAGCGGGCCTCCACGTCACGGAACGAGTACTCCGCGTCGGCGGGGATGCTGGGGGTGGCCGGCACGGCGCTGTCGGGGGTCTGGCTCACGGCGGTTCGAGTCCTCACGCAGTCGGGATGGGGCGCCGGCCCTCGGGCGGCGCGGACGGGGCCGGCGGCACGGCCGGCCACCCCATCCTACGGCGACGGCGCCCCGGCCCGGCCGCAGGGCCGCTCCGAGACGCCGTGCCCGGCCGGGCACGCGGTTTCAGGCGGAGTGGCTGCCGCCTGCCGGACGCTCGGGCCCGGCGTCGGGACCGGGGCGCACCTCGTCGGAGGTGACCACGTCGTCCTCCTCCAGCACCTGGGCGACCTCGTCCTCGAGGGCCTCCGTCACCGCGCCCGGGGCCGCCACGGAGTCCCCGACCGCCTCCTGCAGCTGCACGGCGTGCTGGGCCGTGAAGGTCTTCTCCGGATGCTCACGCAGGCGGAGCAGCGCGAGCAGGCGCAGACGCAGCCCCGACTCGGCGGAGATCTGCCGGCGGTGGGTGAGCCACCAGACGAGGAGCACGAGCGCGAGCACGATCCCCAGGTGGCCCAGCGCCGGGTAGACGACGTTCATCAGGTCGCCGAAGCCGACGAAGCTCACCGCGAAGGCCAGCAGCGTGACGCCGGCGAACACGGGCCGGTAGCGGCCCGGGCGGTCGGCCGTGAGGCGGCGTCCCAGCGCGTAGAACATGCCGATCGCGGTGTTGAAGATCATCAGGTAGATCACCACGACCATCGCCCAGCCCAGCCAGGGCGCGATCGAGGCGAACAGCCGCAGCATGGGGACGTCGGCGCGGCCGATGTCGGCGTAGCCGAGGTAGAGCAGCGTGGAGGCCATCAGGAGCAGGGCGGTGTACATCAGGCCACCGGTGAGGCCGCCGAGGAACGCCTCCCGGGGGTGGGTGATGGACCCGCCGATCACGAGGCACATGGACACGGCCATCACGACGACGAGGCCGAAGTAGTTGACCGAGGACAGCCACCACGGGTCCACCGGCGTGGTGGCCTGGACGGCGAGGGACTCGTGGGCGGTGAAGCCGCCGTCGCGGGCGACCAGGACGTGGACGAACCCGGCCACGACCGCGACGATCACCAGGGGCGTGATCAGGGAGATGATCGCGGAGACCTTCTCCACGTCCAGCATGCCCGTCACGACCACGAGCAGGGTCATCAGGGTGGAGCCCGCCCACGTCGGCCAGCCGAACTGCTGGGCGAGCGTCGAGCCCGCCCCGGCGAGCATGACGACGCCGATCGCGAAGAGCGTCACCGTCACCACGACGTCCAGGATCCGGGCCATCACAGGGTGCGAGACGCTGCGGAAGACGACCTTGTGGTCGGCCGCGAGGAACACGCTGCCCAGCTGGAGGATGACGGCGCCGCCGGCGGTGACGAGCAGGCCGGCCAGTCCCGCGCCCACGATGCCGATCCAGCCGAAGCCCACGAAGTACTGGATGACTTCGGCGCCGGTGGCGAAGCCAGCGCCGACGAGCAGGCCGACGAAGGCGAGGGCGATCTTCAGGGATCTGAGGGCGACGGGGTGCTGCACGCATGGGCCTTTCGTGGGGGACGGGGTGCGCCCGTCCGGGCCCCGGGACCGAGGACGGGCCGGAGTACGGTAGGCACGCGCGCGCCATCGTGGCCAGGACCAGGCGTCGCCAGGTTCCGGGCAGCGTGGCCTCAGGCCCACCCCAGGGCCGCCCTCCCGCGGGCACGCCGCGGTCGCGATCAGGCCGAGCATCTCGGCGGACCCCGTCCCCGCGCCCAGGTCCAACAGCAGCGTGCGGGAGGCGTGGGTGACGTCGCTGAGGTTCCAGACCGGCCTGGCTAGGGTGGGGACGTGCCTGTCCCGACGCCGCCCGCCGCCCCGGGCCCGCCCGTCCGCCTGCGCGATCTGCTGCGCCCGCCCGCGGCGCCCGCCGATCCCCGCGTGCTCACGGGCCACCCGGCCCGGACGCCCCGTCGGCGCACCCTGGCCGTGCCGGACCCCGTCAGCGGGACCCCGTCGTCCGTGGCCGTGTGGGAGTACGCCCCCGTTCCGGAGGCCGCGCCGGGATCGCCCTCCGGGCTGAAGGGGGACACGGCCGCTGCCCCGCTCGTGTTCGTGCACGGCTTCCGCGGGGACCACCACGGCCTCGCCCTGCTGGCCGACGCGCTCCCGGAGCATCCGATCCACTCGATCGAGCTGCCCGGCTTCGGGGCCTCGGAGCCCTTCCCCCACGCCGAGCACACCGTGGCCCATCACGCGGACGCGGTGGCCGCCGTCGTCGCCGCCCTGGGGCTGCCGGCCGCCCCCGTGCTGGTCGCACACTCCTACGGGACGACGGTGGCGGCCGAGCTGGTCGCCCGGGAGCCGTCCCGGTGGGGACGGCTGGTCCTGCTCAACCCCATCGCCGAACCCGCGCTGCAGGCGTCCGCGTCCGTGACGAGCCGGGTGCTGGCGGCCGTCGCCGAGGGGTACTACGAGGTCGCCGCCCGCCTGCCCGAGCGCCCGGCGCGGCTGCTGCTGGGCGCGCCGCCGGTCGTGTGGGTGACCACGCTCGCCATGACCCGCACCAGGGACAGGGATGTCCTCGCGTACACCCATGACCAGCACCGGCGCCACTTCTCGGGCTTCGCCTCCGCGCGCATGCTCTCCGAGGCGTACCGCGCCTCGAGCACGGGCTGCGTGGCCGACGTCGCCGCCCGCCTCACCCTGCCGGGGCTGCTGGTCGCGGGGCGGGAGGATCCGCTGGGCTCGGTGCCGGCACAGGAGGCGCTCGCCGCGGCGATCGACGCCGCGGGTGGCACAGCGGAGCTGCACGTCCTCGACGGCGTCGGGCATCTGCTGCACTACGAGCGACCGGCCGCCTGCGCGGCGCTGATCCGCGACTGGCTCCGCCGCGCCGGCCGCTGACGCCGTCATCGCCCCGGCGTCGCCGCGCTCCGGCCCCTCGGGCTGCGGGTCGGTCCGGCCGCCCCCTCAGAGCACCCCGGCCGGGTCGAGCCGCACCCGCACCGGGGCGGTCTCCCGCCGAGCGCTCGCCGCGGACCGGGCGGCGCGCAGGGCGCCGACGGTGGCCTCGGCCGCCGCGTAGGGGAAGATCAGCAGGGCGCGGGAGCGGGTCTCGTCGGCGGGGTCCGGCACCGGCCCGATCCAGGGCAGCCGCGCCGGGCCGCCGTCGAGCGGGGCCGAGTGCGGATCCTCGTGGACGTCCTCGTCCGGCCGTTCCCGGCGGGCGGCCTCCACGAGCTCGAGGTACTCCGCGACGGCGGCGGCCTCCCCCGTGACCTCTGCGAGGCGGCCGGCGGGAGGCAGGTGCAGCTCGCGCCGCTCGGCGACCTGGCGCGCGGCGAAGCCGTCGGGGTCCCGTCGGACGAGCGCGTTCACCGCCTCCCCCGCGTCCGCGGTGACCACCACGACGCCCCCGTCGGAGGCGGGGCGGACCAGGCAGGCGGCCGCGAGCCAGCGGGCGAGCACGCGGCCCGGCACGTCGAGGCCCTCGCGCTGGAGCTGGCTGTCCCCGTCGAGCAGCAGGGCGGCCGCGTAGCCGTCGGGTGTCGCCGGCTCGGCCCCCACGGTCGCCACCACCAGGGAGGGCCCGGGCGGCACCGAGCCGAGCATGTGCTGCGCCGAGGAGGCGTGCACGGGCACGCGCGGGAACGCCCGGCCCAGCTCCTCGGCCGTGCGGTCCACGCCGCGGGCGCCGGCCCGCAGCGTCGTGCCGCCGCACTCGGTGCACCGGAAGCCGCGCTCCCGGGTGCCGCACCACCGGCAGGCCACCTCCCCGTGCCGGGCGGCCCGCGCGTCGCGGAAGCCCAGCGGCCCCGCGCAGACGCGGCAGCGGGCGGGCGTGCGGCACCGCTCGCACACGAGGGCGGGGATGAAGCCGGCCCGGGCCACCTGCACGAGCACCGGGCCGGGCCGTGGCCCGAGCAGCGCGGCGCGGGCGGCGGCCCAGGCGGCCTGCGGCAGCCGCGCCCGCTGCGCGAACGGGTCGCGCGCCGTCTCCCAGGCGTCGGCGGTGGAGACGACCCGCGGCCCGAGCTCCCGCTGGGTCGCGCGGGAGGGGCCGAGGTGCAGCAGCCAGCCCGACTCGACGAGCCGTTGCACCGGGACGGACCGGGAGGGCCCGGCGAAGAGCAGCGCCGCGCCGGTCGCGCGGGCCCGCTCCAGCACGACCTCTCGGGCGTGGAAGTAGGGCGCGCGGGGTTCTGCCCACGCGTCGTCGCCGTCGTCCCAGAGCACCACCAGCCGCAGGTCGCGCACGGGCGACCACACGGCAGCCCGGGTGCCGGCCACGATGCGCCGGGTGCCGCGCAGCGCGGCCAGGTGGGCGCGGTACCGGGGCGTGTTGCCGTCCTCGGAGCCGATCCGCGCGTAGGCGTCCTCCCCCACGTGCTCGTCGAGGGCGGCGCAGAGCCGGTCGAGGTCGCGGTGGTCGGGCACCAGCAGCAGGACGCCGCCGTCCGAGGCGGCCACCGTGCGCGCCAGAGCGGCCAGCGCGCCCGCCTCGTCCCATTCGAACAGGCGCGAGGGCACGACGGCGGCCGCCCGCGCGGCGTCCCCGGCCAGCACGGCGGACACGAACGCGGTGCCCCCCTCGAGGGACTCCCACACCGTGGGCACGAGGCCCTCCTCCGCCGCGGGAGGCTCCGGGCGCTCGGCGTCCGTGCCGGTCAGCGTCACAGGGTGGTCCGCGGCGGTTTCCGCGTCCTCCGCCAGGGCGGCCTTCTCGACCTGCGCGACGCGCGGGGGCACCGCGGCCCGCAGCACGTCCGTGACGACGCCGGCCTGGCGGCGGGCCACCGCGCGCGCGGTCGCCAGGACCTCCTCCGTCAGCGGCGGGATGACGGTGAGCACGCCGGTGAGCTCGGTGAGCTGGGCGCCGGTGGCCGGCTCCTGCTCCCGCGAGACGAGCCAGCCCGTCATGGCCCGTCCGCCGAAGCGGACGGACACGCGGGAGCCGGGGACCGCCCGGTCGTCCAGGGCCACGGGCACGAGATAGTCGAACTCGCGGTCCAGGTGCGGCACGGGCGAGTCCAGCAGGACGCGTGCGATCGGCCGCTCCGGCCACCCCTCGGCCCGCTCCGGCAGTCGGGGCGCGTCCTCCGGCTCCGGGAGGGCGAACAGCGCGTCCGTGATGCCCGCCTCCGGATCAGAGGCCGGCGGCAGCGCGCAGCTGCTCGACGCGGTCCGTGCGCTCCCACGTGAAGTCGGCGTCGTCCCGGCCGAAGTGGCCGTTCGCGGCGGTCCGTCGGTAGATGGGCCGCAGGAGGTTCAGCTCCTTCACGATGGCGGCCGGACGCAGGTCGAACACCGCGTTCACGGCCTCGATGATCTTCTCCTCCGGCACCGTGGCCGTCCCGAAGGTGTCCACGTACAGGCCCACGGGCCGGGCCGAGCCGATCGCGTAGGCCACCTGGAACTCGGCGCGCGAGGCGAGGCCGGCGGCCACCACGTTCTTCGCGACCCAGCGGAGCATGTAGGCGGCGGAGCGGTCCACCTTGGACGGGTCCTTGCCGGAGAAGGCGCCGCCGCCGTGCCGGGCCATGCCGCCGTAGGTGTCCACGATGATCTTGCGACCGGTGAGGCCGGCGTCGCCCACGGGGCCGCCGATGACGAACTTGCCGCCCGGGTTGATGATGATCCGCATGCCGGAGGTGTCGAGGCCGGAGCGCTCGATGACGGGCCGGATCACGTGCTCCTCCACGTCCGCCCGCAGCTGCTCCTGCGTGACCCACTCGTGATGCTGCGTGGAGACCACCACGGCCTCCACCGTGGTGGGCACGTGGCCGGGCGCGTAGCCGATGGTGACCTGCGTCTTGCCGTCCGGCAGCAGGTACGGCATGGGCGTGTTCTCCGCCCGGCGCACCGCGGTGAGCCGCTCGGAGAGCCGGTGCGCGAGGTAGATGGGCATGGGCATGTACGCCGGGGTCTCGTCCGTGGCGTAGCCGAACATGATGCCCTGGTCCCCCGCGCCCTGCTCGTCCACCTCGTCCGCCGAGCCGTACTCGCGGGCCTCGAGGGACCGGGAGACGCCGGCGAAGATGTCCGAGGACTGCTGGCCGATGGAGATGTTCACGCCGCACTGGGCGCCGTCGAAGCCGTTGGCCGAGGAGTCGTAGCCGATGTCCAGGATGGTCTCGCGCACGATCCTGGGGATCTCCACGTACGCCGAGGTGTTCACCTCGCCGGCCACCTGCACCAGGCCGGTGGTGGTCAGGGTCTCCACGGCCACCTTCGCCGACGGGTCGGCGGCGAGGATCGCGTCCAGGATGGCGTCGGAGATCTGGTCGCAGATCTTGTCGGGGTGGCCCGCCGTGACGGACTCGGAGGTGAAGAGGCGGAGCTCTCCGCCGCCCACCCCCGAATACGGATCGGCGTGGCGGGCGGGGCTCAGCGAGGCGGCATCGGTCATGCCGCCCAGTCTAGGTCAGCGGCCCGACGCGCCGGCGGGGTCGCGACCGGCGAGGTCATCCACGATCGCCTGCACGACGGCGGCCGCCGCCTGGTCCTTGGAGCCCACGGTCTCCACGGCGGGGCGGCCGTCGGCGAACAGGATGGTCACGGCGGTCTCGTCCCGGCCGAACACCTTGTCCGTGCCGACCTCGTTGACGACGAGCATCTCGCAGCCCTTGCGGTCCAGTTTGGCCCGGCCGTACTCGAGCACGGAGGACGTCGCGTCGCCGGTCTCCGCGGCGAAGCCGACGATGAGCGGGGCCATGGGCCCGCCCTCGGAGCGGGTCCGCACGGCCGTGGCGAGCACGTCCGGGGTGCGCTCGAGCACGATGACGGGCGCGCCGCCGTCGTCGCCCTTCTTCATCTTGGCGTCGGAGACCTCGGCCGGTCGGAAGTCCGCGACGGCCGCCGCCATCACGAGGACGTCGGCGTCGGCGGCCTCCGCCAGCACGGCCTCGAGCAGGTCCTGCGTGGACTCCACGAGCACGACGCGCTCGACGCCCTCGGGCGTCGGGACGGACATGGACCCGGCGACGAACCGCACGGTGGCGCCGGCCTCGAGGGCGGCGCGCGCCAGGGCGGCCCCCTGCTTGCCGGAGGAGCGGTTCCCCAGGTAGCGGACCGGGTCCAGGGCCTCGCGGGTGCCCCCGGCCGTGATCACCACGGTGCGACCGGCCAGCGGGCCGGGTGTCGGCTCGGCGTCGGACCCGGAGGCCCGGGGACGGCGCGGGGCGCCCGCGGCCGCGGCGGCCTGCGCACGCTCCCAGATCTCGGCGGGCTCGGGCAGCCGCCCGGCGCCGGAGTCGGCCCCGGTGAGGCGGCCCACGGCGGGGTCCACGACCGTGACGCCGCGCTCGCGCAGGAGGGCGACGTTGGCGACCGTGGCGGGGTGGTGCCACATCTCGGTGTGCATGGCGGGGGCCAGGACGACGGGGCACGTGGCGGTCAGCAGCACGTTGCCCAGCAGGTCGGGCGCCATCCCCGCGGCGGTGCGCGCGAGCAGATCGGCGGTGGCCGGCGCGACCACCACGAGGTCCGCACGCCGGCCGAGCCGGACGTGGTTCACCTCGTCGACCGCCTCGAACGTGTCCGTGCGGACCGGGCGACCGGAGAGGGCCTCCCACGTCGCCGCGCCCACGAACTCGAGGGCGTTGGCGGTGGGCACCACGGTCACGCCGTGGCCGGCCTCGGTCATCAGGCGCAGCAGCAACGCCGCCTTGTAGGCCGCGATGCCGCCGCCGACCCCGAGGACGATCTCCATGACGGGCTCAGGCCTCCGGGGCGTCCTCGGAGGTGCCCTCCTCGGCGCGCACCGTCTCGGCGGCCTCCTCGATGGCGGCGGGATCGCCCATCGGCTGGTGGGCGTCGGCCGACTCGAGGGTGGCGAACGGGTCGTCCTCGCCCGGCAGGGAGAAGTCGCCGAAGTCCTCGGCGGCCAGGTCGGCCTCCGGGGTGGCCTCGACGGCCTCGCGGGACACGAGCAGGTCGGCCTCGATCTCGCGCAGGGCGATGGACAGCGGCTTCTCGTTCAGCTGGGTGTCCACGAGCGGGCCGACGTACTCGAACAGCCCCTCGTGCAGCTGCGAGTAGTAGGCGTTGATCTGCCGGGCCCGCTTGGCGGCGAAGAGCACCAGGGCGTACTTCGAGTCGACCCGCTCCAGCAGGGAGTCGATGGGCGGGTTGACGATGCCTTCGTACTGTTCGGTCACGGGGTCTCCAAAGTCTTCATCTCACTGTCACGTCGGCGCCGGGTGCGGCGTCGGTGCGGCCGGTCCTCAGGCCTCGGTCGGACGGCGCTCGGGGTCCAGCCCCATGAGTCTCACCAGTTCCTCGGCGGCCCGCTCCACGCGGTCGTTCACGACGACGGCGTCGAACTCGGGTTCCGCGGCGAGTTCCAGTCTAGCCGTTTCGAGCCGGCGGCGCTGTTCCTCCGGGCTCTCGGTGCCGCGGCCGAGCAGCCGGGACACGAGTTCCTCCCAGCTCGGCGGCGCCAGGAACACGAAGGTGGCCTCCGGCAGCGCGCGGCGGACCTGGCGCGCGCCCTGCAGGTCGATCTCCAGCAGGACGTGGCGGCCCTGCGCCACGGCCTCCATCACACGGTCGCGCCGCGTGCCGTAGCGGTGGACGCCGTGCACGACGGCCCATTCCAGCATCTCGTCCGCCTCGACGAGGGAGTCGAACTCCTCCGGCGTCGTGAAGTAGTAGTGCACCCCATCCTCCTCGCCCGGGCGTGCCGGGCGGGTGGTGGCGGAGACGGACAGCCACGCCTCGGGGTAGTGCTCGCGGACATAGGCCGAGACGGTGCCCTTGCCGACGGCGGTGGGGCCGGCCAGGACGGTGACGCCCGGGCCCGGGGGGCGTTCCTGGACGGCGGTGCGGGCCACCGGGACGGCGGGGGCGGGTCCGGGGTCGAACGTGTCGGTCACGCATCCTCCTGGTGGGACGGGCCTCGCCGGCCCTTCACCCGGGCCGGCGCCGACCCGCCGGGGTGTGGGGGTCACCGGCCAATATAGGCGATCAGTGCCTCGCGCTGACGACGGCCCAGGCCGCCCAGCCGACGCCGCGGCGAGACGCCGCACCCCGCCATCGCCTCCCGGGCCCGGATCCCGCCCACGCCCGGCAGGGCCAGCAGCAGGTCCACGGTCCGCAGACGGGCGACGGCGTCCTCGGCGTCCGCGCGCGCGAAAATGTCGGCCAGGCCGACCTCACCGGCGGCGAAGGCCGCCTTGAGCTCCGCCCGCGCCCGGCGGGCCTGGAGGGCCTTCCTCCGGGCCTCCGCCCGCTCCTGCACACTGAGCTGCCGCAACGCCATGGCTCTGACCTCGATGCCTCTCGTTCCCCACCGGCCCCGTCGTGACCCTTCCACGGTCAAGAGCAACGATCACAGCCGATCGGAAGGGAAGATACCATCCCGTCCACACGGCACGGGCGAGCCGGGAGGACGCGAGCGTCACCGCAGGGCGGCGCGATTCGCCTCGATCGTGTCCACCAGCGAGGCCACCGACGGACCCGCGCTCAGGATGCCGCGGGACGAGGTCGCCAAGACCTGCGGCCAGGCCGTTCCGAAGTCGGCCCGCATGCCCCGGGCCGTGGCGCCCTGGGCACCGAACCCGGGGGCCAGCAGGGGCCCGCCGAGGGCCGGCAGGTCCAGGCCGAGGCGGTCCGCCTCGGCGGCCACCGTGGCACCCAGGACGAGTCCCACCGGCCCCCACGCGTCGTCGCCGCGCAGGGCCGCGTTCTCGGCGGCCGCGGCCGCGGCGATGCGCCGGGCGACCGATCCCTCGGCCGACCCCTCGCCCACGTGCTGGACCTCACGACCCTCCGGATTGGAGGTCAGCGCGAGGACGAACACGCCGCGGCCGGCACCGTGGGCGGCGCGGATGGTCGGCACGAGGGTGCCGAAACCCAGGTACGGGCTGAGCGTCACCGCGTCCGCGGCCAGGGGCGAGGCATCGGAGGTCCACGCGGCGGCGTAGCCGTCCATGGTGGAGCCGATGTCACCGCGCTTGGCGTCCGCGATCGTGAGCACCCCGGCGTCCCGGGCGGCCGCGAGCAGCCGCTCCAGGGCCGCCAGGCCGGCCGATCCGTGGCGCTCGTACAGCGCCACCTGGGGCTTGATCGCCGCCACGCGGGGCCCCTCGGGACCCACCGCCGCCTCGAGGGCGGTCAGGGAGAACGCCTCGAGGCCCGCCGGGGTGTCGCTCAGGCCCCACTGCCGCAGCAGGCCCGGATGGGGGTCCACGCCGAGGCACAGCGGACCGGCCGTCTCCATGGCGTGGGCCAGCCGCCGCCCGAAGGGGGCGCGGGGCCCCGTGCCGCCCGTCGCCGTCGTGGTCACGCCGCGGCCTCCGGCCCGGCGACGGCCTGCTGCAGGCGCGCGTCGTGCTCCTGCAGTGAGGTGACGGACCACTCGTAGGACCGCATGGCCTCGATGGCCTGCAGGCACGCCCCGAACTCGGCCGTGGTCGTGATCACCGGCACGCCGAGCGACGTCGCGGCCGCGCGGATCTCGTAGCCGTCCGTGCGGGCGTCGCCGCCGGAGGGCGTGTTCAGCACGAGATCGACGGTGCCGGCGTGCAGCTGCTCCAGCACGGTGCCCGCGCCGTCCTCGTGCCCGGCGTCGGCGATCTTCGCCACGACCTCCGCGGGGATGCCGTTGCGCCGCAGCACCTCGGCGGTGCCGCCGGTGGAGACCACCTGGAAGCCGAGGTCGACGAGGCGCTTGGCCTGGCCCACGAGGGTGCGCTTGTCCCGGTTCGCGACCGACACGAACACGCGCCCAGAGGTGGGCAGCGGGCCGCCGGCGGCGGACTGGGACTTGGCGAACGCGGTGTCGAAGTGCTTGTCGATGCCCATGACCTCGCCCGTCGAGCGCATCTCCGGGCCCAGCAGCGAGTCCACGACGCGGCCCTCCGCGGTGCGGAAGCGGGTGAACGGCAGCACCGCCTCCTTGACCGCCACGGGCGCGCCGATCGGCAGGGTGCCGCCGTCGTACGCCGTGGGCAGCATGCCCGCCGCGCGCAGGTCGGCGATGCTCTCGCCGACGCCGATCCGCGCGGCCGCCTTGGCCAGCTGGACGCCCGTGGCCTTCGAGACGAACGGCACGGTCCGCGAGGCACGCGGGTTCGCCTCGATCACGTACAGCACGTCCGAGGCGAGCGCGAACTGGATGTTGATCAGGCCGCGCACGCCGACGCCGGCCGCGATCCGCTCGGTGGCGCGGTGCACGCGCTCGAGCACGTCCGGGCCCAGGGTGACGGGGGGCAGCACGCACGCGGAGTCACCCGAGTGGATGCCCGCCTCCTCGATGTGCTCCATGACGCCGCCGAGGTACAGCTCGGTGCCGTCGTAGAGGGCGTCGACGTCGATCTCGATCGCGTCCTCGAGGAAGCGGTCCACGAGCATCGGCTGGTCGGGGGTGATCTCCGTGGCGTGCGCCACGTAGTGGGCCAGCGCCTCCTCGGAGTACACGATCTCCATGCCGCGACCGCCGAGCACGTAGGAGGGGCGCACGAGCACGGGGTAGCCGATCTCGTCCGCCACGCGCTTGGCGTCGTCGAAGGAGACCGCCGTGCCGTTCTTCGGCGCCACCAGGCCCGCGCGCTCGAGCACGAGCGCGAACTCGCCGCGGTGCTCGGCCAGGTCGATGGCCGCGGGCGAGGTGCCCAGGATCGGCACGCCGGCGTCGGCGAGCTGCTGGGCCAGCTTGAGCGGGGTCTGACCGCCGAGCTGCACGAAGACGCCGCGCACGCCGCCGGAGGCCTCCTCGGCCGCGATGACCTCCAGGACGTCCTCGAGCGTGAGCGGCTCGAAGTAGAGGCGGTCGGAGATGTCGTAGTCCGTGGACACGGTCTCCGGGTTGCAGTTGACCATCACGGTCTCGTAGCCGGCCTCGCGCAGCGCCATGGTGGCGTGCACGCACGAGTAGTCGAACTCGATGCCCTGGCCGATCCGGTTCGGGCCCGAGCCGAGGATGATCACCGACTCGCCCTCGTGCGGGGCGACCTCGGTCTCGAGGTCGTAGCTGGAGTACCGGTACGGGGTGAAGGCCTCGAACTCGGCGGCACAGGTGTCCACGGTCTTGTAGACGGGGCGCACGCCCAGGGCGTGACGCACGCCGCGCACGACCGCCGCGTCCATGTGCCGCAGCGAGCCGATCTGGGCGTCGGAGAACCCGTGCCGCTTGGCGCGGCGCAGCAGGGTTTCGTCGAGGACCTCGGCGTCGCGGATCTCGTCCGCGACCTCGTTGATGAGCACGAACTGGTCCAGGAACCACGGGTCGATCGCGGTGGCCTCGAAGGCCTCCTCGATCGTGGCGCCGGCGTAGAGCGCCTGCTGGGTCTGGGAGAGCCGGTCGGCGGTGGCCGTGCGCGCCGCCGCGAGCAGGGCCTGCGGGTCGGCGTCCTGCGGGAACGCGAGCTCCGAGCCCTTCTGCTCGAGCGAGCGTAGGGCCTTCTGCAGGGCCTCCGTGAAGCTGCGGCCGATGGCCATGGCCTCGCCGACCGACTTCATGGTGGTGGTCAGCGTGGGGTCCGCCGCCGGGAACTTCTCGAACGCGAAGCGCGGGACCTTCACGACCACGTAGTCCAGGACCGGCTCGAAGGACGCCGGGGTCTTCTGGGTGATGTCGTTGGGGATCTCGTCCATCGTGTAGCCCAGGGCCAGCTTGGTGGCGATCTTGGCGATCGCGAAGCCGGTGGCCTTCGAGGCCAGCGCCGAGGAGCGGGAGACGCGCGGGTTCATCTCGATGACGACGACGCGCCCGTCCACGGGGTTCACCGCGAACTGGATGTTGCAGCCGCCGGTGTCCACGCCGACCTCGCGGATGACGTTGATCGAGATGTCCCGCAGCTTCTGGTACTCGCGGTCCGTCAGCGTCATGGCCGGGGCCACGGTGATGGAGTCGCCGGTGTGCACGCCCACGGGGTCCACGTTCTCGATGGAGCAGACGACGACGACGTTGTCGTTCTTGTCCCGCATCATCTCCAGCTCGTACTCCTTCCAGCCGAGGATGGACTCCTCGAGCAGGACCTCGGAGGTCGGGCTGTACTGCAGGCCGGCGCCGCAGATGCGGTACAGGTCGGCCTCGTCGTAGGCCATGCCGGAGCCGAGGCCGCCCATCGTGAACGAGGGGCGCACCACCACGGGGTACTTCAGGTCCTCGACGGCGGCCAGGGCCTCCTCCATCGTGTGCACGATGTGGGACCGGGCGGATTCGCCGCCGGCACGCTCCACGACGCCCTTGAACAGCTCGCGGTTCTCGCCGAGCTCGATGGCCTCGATGTTCGCGCCGATCAGCTCGACGCCGAAGCGCTCGAGCACCCCGTCCTTGTCGAGGGCGATGGCGGTGTTCAGCGCCGTCTGGCCGCCCAGGGTGGGCAGCAGGGCGTCCGGGCGCTCCTTCTCGATGATCTTGGCGACCACGGCCGGGGTGATGGGCTCGACGTAGGTGGCGTCGGCCAGCTCCGGATCGGTCATGATCGTGGCCGGGTTGGAGTTGACGAGGACGACGCGGACGCCCTCCTCCTTGAGGACGCGGATGGCCTGGGTGCCGGAGTAGTCGAACTCGGCGGCCTGGCCGATCACGATGGGGCCGGAGCCGATGACCAGGACGGACTTCAGGTCGGTGCGCTTGGGCATGGATCAGGCTCCTTCGGTGGCGGGGGTGGTGGCGGTGCGGTGCTCGGTGAGCAGCTGCACGAAGCGGTCGAACAGGTCGAGGGTGTCGTTGGGGCCGGCCGCGGACTCCGGGTGGAACTGCACGGAGAAGGCGGGCCGGTCGAGCAGGCGCAGGCCCTCGACGACCTGGTCGTTCAGGGACCAGTGGGAGACCTCGACGCGGCCGAAGCGCGACTCCGGCGCCTCGATCGGCTCGCCGAGGGGGGCGTCCACGGCGAAGCCGTGGTTCTGGGAGGTGATGGCCACGCGGCCCGTGGCCTTGACCAGCACCGGCTGGTTCGGGCCGCGGTGGCCGAACTTCAGCTTGTAGGTGTCGAAGCCGAGCGCGCGGCCGAAGATCTGGTTGCCGAAGCAGATGCCGAAGAACGGCAGGCCGGCGTCGAGGACCTCGCGCAGCAGCTCCACCTGGGCGTCTGCCGTGGCCGGGTCGCCGGGGCCGTTGGACAGGAAGACGCCGTCCGGGTCCACGGCGCGGATGCCGGCCAGGTCCGTGGCCGCGGGCAGCACGTGCACGCGGATGCCGCGGGAGGCCAGGTGCCGCGGCGTGGCGGCCTTGATGCCGAGGTCGAGGGCGGCGATCTCGGCGATCGGCTCGCCCTCCCAGCCGTGCTCGGCCGGCTCGATGACGTACGGCTCCTCCGTGGTGACGGACTCCGCGAGGCGGGCGCCGGCCATCGACGGCTGGGCGCGCACCTCCGCCAGCAGCTCGGCCTCGGGGCGGGCGGCGTGCTCGCCGGAGAACACGCCGGCGCGCATCGAGCCCTCGGTGCGCAGGCGGCGGGTGACGGCACGGGTGTCGACCTCGCGGATCCCGACGACGCCGAACGTCTCGAGCTCCTCGTCGAGGGTGCGCTCGGCGCGCCAGTTGGACGGACGCCGGGCCGCGTCGCGGACCACGTAGCCGGCGGCGAAGATCGCCCGCGACTCGCGGTCGGCGTCGTTGACCCCGGTGTTGCCGATGTGCGGGGAGGTCTGCACGATGATCTGCCCCGCGTAGGACGGGTCGGTGAGGGTCTCCTGGTAGCCGGTCATGCCCGTGGTGAACACGGCCTCGCCCAGGGTGCGGCCGCGGGCGCCGTAGGCCCGGCCGCGGTGGACGGTGCCGTCCTCGAGGACGAGCAGGGCCAGGTCGTCGGTGGGGGTGCTCATCGGGGGTCTCCTTCTCCTGCGCGGCCGGCCGGGTCGGCCGGGGCGGGGTCGATGATGGTCTGCAGGGCGGCGAGGAGCCGGTCGCGGTCCTCGGGGCGGTCGGGGCGGAAGGCGGAGGTGAGTTCGACGTCGCCGAGGCGCCAGCCCCAGGCGACGAGCCCGCCCGGCTCGACGAACTTGCCGGCGATCCCGCCGGACAGGCCGGCCTCGACGAGGTCGTCCGCGGGGATGAACAGGTTGGCGGCCCCGGGGCGGAGCACGAGCAGGCCGCGGTGGGTGCCGGCGTCGTGGACCTCGAGGACGGCGCGCGAGCGCAGGCCCAGGCCGTGCACCGCCACGCGGTCCAGTCGGTCCTCGCCGCGCACCGTGCCCACGTGCATGCCCTCCGCGGACAGCGTCGGCTCGGCGTCGTAGAGGGCCGTCGGCACGGGGGCCGGGGCCGGGATCCCGGCCTGCGCCCGGCGGCGGGCCCGCCACCCGAGGGCCAGCAGGCCGAGCAGCACGAGGACGACGGCCAGGGTGCCCAGGGTCACCGGCAGCCACACGTCCGCGTAGTCCTTCGTCGGGGTCCGCGGCGGGACGGGACGGGCCGCCAGGGCGGCGGCCAGGGAGGTGATGCTCACGCGCGCTCCCCCGTCTCCGTCAGGGCCGGGTGGCGGTACGGCCGGGCGGGGGCGCCGTCGGCGACGACGCGGGCGCCGCGGTAGACCGTGTGGCGTACCGCGCCCGGCAGCTCCATGCCCCGGTACGGGCTGTTGCGGGACTTGGTCAGGTGCTGCTCGTGGTCCACGGTGCGGCGGGCCTGCGGGTCCACGAGCACGAGGTTGGCCACGGCGCCGACGCGCGGGACGCCGCGCTCGTCGGCCTGGCCCTGGTCGGTCAGGCCGGCGATCCGGGCCGGCGCCGTGGACATTACGCGGGCGACGCCGGCCCAGTCCATCAGGCCGGTGTCCACCATCGCCTGCTGCACCACGGACAGGGCGGTCTCGAGGCCCGTCATGCCCATCGCCGCGACCGTCCACTCGCACTGCTTGGTCTCGGCGGTGTGTGGGGCGTGGTCGGTGCCCACGGTGTCGATGGTGCCGTCGGCCAGCCCGGCGCGCAGGGCCATCACGTCGGACTCGCGGCGCAGCGGCGGGTTGACCTTGAACACGGGGTCGTAGGAGCGGACGAGCTCCTCGGTGAGCAGCAGGTGGTGCGGGGTGACCTCGGCGGTCACGGCCACGCCCTGGGCCTTGGCCCAGCGGATCAGCTCGACGGAGCCGGCCGTGGAGACGTGGCACACGTGCAGGCGGGAGTCCACGTGCTGGGCCAGCAGCACGTCACGGGCGATGATGGCCTCCTCCGCCACGGCGGGCCAGCCGGCCAGGCCGAGGACGCCGGAGAGCTCGGACTCGTTCATCTGGGCGCCGGCGGTGAGGTTCGGCTCCTGCGCGTGCTGGGCCACGAAGCCGCCGAAGGACTTCACGTACTCGAGCGCACGGCGCATCAGCACGGCGTCGTGGACGCACATGCCGTCGTCGGAGAACATCCGCACGCGGGCCTGCGAGTCGGCCATCGCGCCGAGGTCGGCCAGGGCCTCGCCGGCCAGGCCCACGGTCACCGCGCCCACGGGGTGCACATCGCACCAGCCCGCGTCCCGGCCCAGCCGCCACACCTGCTCCACCACGCCGGCGGTGTCGGCCGTCGGCGTCGAGTTGGCCATCGCGTGGACCGAGGTGAAGCCGCCCATCGCGGCGGCGCGGGTGCCGGTCTCGACCGTCTCCGCGTCCTCCTTGCCGGGCTGGCGCAGATGGGTGTGCAGGTCGACGAGCCCGGGCAGCAGCACCAGGCCGGCGCAGTCGACCTCCTCGGGGGCCGGGTCGAGGCCGGCGGCGTGGGTCGCGGCGTCCGGGCCGAGGGCGGCGATCCGGCCCTCGGCGACGAGCACGTCGGCGGTCTCGCCCGTGGTCAGGCGCGCGCTGCGCAGCAGCAGGGGGGCGGGGCTGGGGGCGCTCACGGGCGGACCTCCTGGTCGTGGTTGAGGACGAGGTGCAGGACCGCCATGCGGACGGACACGCCGTTGGCGACCTGCTCGAGGGCGGTGTTGCGGGGCGAGTCCGCCGCCGCCGGGCTGATCTCCAGGCCGCGGTTCATCGGGCCGGGGTGCATGACCACGGGCTCGTCGAGCAGGGCGCCCCGGCCGGCGGTGAGGCGGGCGAAGCGGTCGTCGGTCAGCCCCCAGGTCCGGGTGTACTCCCCTGCGGACGGGAAGAAGGCGCCGCCCATTCGCTCGGCCTGGACGCGGAGCATCATGACGGCGTCGGGGCCGGCGTCGAGGGCCTCGTCCAGCGAGTAGGTGACCTGGCACGGCCACGCGGCCACGCCCACGGGCAGCAGGGTGGGCGGGGCGGCCAGGGTGACCTGGGCGCCCAGCGTGCTGAGCAGCCACACGTTGGACCGGGCCACGCGCGAGTGCAGGATGTCCCCCACGATCACCACGCGCATGCCGGTCAGGTCCTGGCCGACCAGGTCCTCTCCCGTCGCCGCGGCGAGGCGCCGGCGCAGGGTGAAGGCGTCCAGGAGGGCCTGGGTGGGGTGCTCGTGGGTGCCGTCGCCGGCGTTCACGACGGCGGAGCGCACCCAGCCGGAGTCGGCCAGCTGGCGGGCCGCGCCCGAGGACCAGTGGCGCATCACGATGGCGTCCGCGCCGATGGCCTCGAGCGTCTGGACGGTGTCCTTGAGCGACTCCCCCTTGGAGACGGACGACCCCTTCGCGGAGAAGTTGATCACGTCCGCGGAGAGCCGCTTGGCGGCGGCCTCGAAGGAGATGCGGGTGCGGGTGGAGTCCTCGAGGAAGAGGTTCACCACGGTGCGGCCGCGCAGGGCGGGCAGCTTCTTGACCTCGCGCTGGTTGACGGCGGCCATCTCCTCGGCGGTGTCGAGGACGGCGAGGGCGTCGGCGCGGGAGAGGTCGGCGGTGGACAGCAGGTGGCGCACGGCTCAACCCTCCCGGGTCGCGACACGGTCGACGATGCTCACGGCGTCCTCAGTGACCTCGCCGGTGCCCTCGGGGCCGTCGACCTCCATGAGCCGGACCTGGACGCGCTCGGCGGTGGAGGTCGGCAGGTTCTTGCCCACGAAGTCGGCCCGGACGGGCAGCTCGCGGTGCCCGCGGTCCACGAGGACGGCCAGGCGCACGGCGGCGGGGCGGCCCAGGTCGGCGATCGCGTCGAGGGCGGCCCGGACGGTGCGGCCGGAGAAGAGGACGTCGTCCACGAGCACGACGACGGCGCCGTCGAGGGGGACCTCGGGCAGGCGGGTGGGCATCGGGGTGCGGGCCGTGCCGCGGCGGAGGTCGTCCCGGTAGAGCGTCACGTCCACCTCACCGACGGCGGCGGTGGGGTCGAAGGCCGGCTCGATGCGGGCCAGCAGGGCGCCGAGCCGCCGGGCCAGGGGGCCCCGCGGCGCGGGATCCCCATCAGGACGAGACCCTCGGCGCCCTTGTTGGACTCGAGGATCTCGTGGGCGATCCGGGTCAGCGCCCGGTCGATCTCGGACGTGGACAGCACGGTCCGGGCAGCACGAGGTGCGGCGGGGTCAGTTCCCATGCCGGCGCCTCCTTCCCCGCCTCACAGGACGGCTCTTAAAGGATGCGTGGTTCGTCCCGGGGCGCCGGTGGGCCCCCGCGCGGGACGTCGCCGACTCTACCAGCGAGGCCCGCCCCACGGCGCGGATGACGCGGTGCGGGACGGGCCTCGTGACGGAGCTCTCGGCGGCTCAGGCGAGCAGCGTCGGCTTGACCTGCTGCAGGCGGCCGAGCAGACCGTTGACGAACTCGGGCGAGTCGTCCGTGGACAGCTGGGCGGCCAGGGCGACGGCCTCCGAGATGGCGACGGCGTCCGGCACGTCGTCCTGGAACAGCAGCTCCCAGGCCCCCACGCGCAGGATCGCCCGGTCGACGGCGGGCATGCGGTCCAGGGACCAGCCGCGGGAGTAGGAGCTCAGGGCCTCGTCGAGCCGCTCCTGGTCCGCGATGACGCCTTCCACGAGCCGCTGGGTGTAGGCGTTCACCTGCAGGTCGGTGCTCTCGCGGCGGGTGCGGATGCCCTCCAGCACGGTGGATCCGCGCTGCTCGGCCTCGAACAGGATCTCCACCGCACGCTGCCGGGAGCGGCTGCGCGCCGTGGTCCCCCGCTTGGCAGCGGAGCCGGCGGAGGCCCGCTCAGTCATTGACGCGGCCGAGGTAGTCGCCGGTGCGGGTGTCGACCTTGACGCGGGTGCCCTGCTCGACGAAGAGCGGCACCTGGATCTCGGCGCCGGTCTCCACGGTGGCGGGCTTGGTGCCGGCGGACGAGCGGTCCCCCTGCAGGCCCGGCTCGGTGTAGGTGATCTCCAGGACCACGGACGCCGGCATCTCGAGGTACAGCGGCGTGCCCTCGTGCAGGGCGATGACCACCTGGGTGTTCTCGAGCATGTACTTCGCGGCGTCGCCGACCACGGCCCCGGGCACGGTGATCTGGTCGTAGTCCTTGACGTCCATGAACACGTAGTCCGCGCCGTCCTGGTAGAGGTACTGGTAGTCGGAGCGGTCGACGGTGGCGAACTCGACCTTGGCGCCGGCGTTGAAGGTCTTGTCCACGACCTTGCCCGTGGTGATGTTCTTCATCTTGGTGCGGACGAACGCGCCGCCCTTGCCCGGCTTGACGTGCTGGAACTCGGTGACGTTCCAGAGCTGGCCCTCCAGCTTCAGGACGGCGCCGTTCTTGATGTCGTTGCTCGTTGCCACGTGTGTGCTCCCGATCGGTCTCGCGGACCGTCACGGGTCCGCCTGCAGTGGGTGGGGTCTTGGATGTGCGCGGGCCAGTCTACGGGAGGCCCCGCGCGGGGCCGGGGTCAGCGGCGGCTCACTCCGCGATCTCCTGGTACGCCGCGAAGAGCAGGGACGCGTCCGGGATGTCCACGGTGGTGGGCTGCGCGAGCCCGTCCAGCAGGACGAAGCGCAGCTGGTCGCCGCGGTTCTTCTTGTCCCGGCGGATGCCCTCGAGCAGGGTCTGCCACCGGTCCCCGCGGTAGGAGACGGGCAGGCCCAGGGCCGTCAGCACCGACCAGTGCCGGTCCGCGGTGGCGTCGTCGAGCCGGCCGAGGGAGCGGGCCAGCTCGGCCGCGAAGACCAGGCCCACGGACACCGCGGCGCCGTGGCGCCACTGGTAGCGCTCGGCGAGCTCGATCGCGTGCCCCATCGTGTGGCCGTAGTTCAGTGCCTCGCGGGCGCCCGACTCGCGGGGGTCGCGGGAGACGACGTCCGCCTTGACCCGGATCGAGCGCTCGATCAGCTCGCGCAGCCGCGGGGAGTGCGGGTTCTGGGCCTGGGCCGGGTCCTCCTCGATGAGGTCGAGGATCGCGGGGTCGGCGATGAAGCCGCACTTCACGACCTCGGCCAGGCCGGAGATCAGCTCGTTGGCCGGCAGGGTGAGCAGCGTGTCCAGGTCGGCCAGCACGCCGGCCGGATTGTGGAACGCCCCCACCAGGTTCTTGCCCTCGGCGGTGTTGATGCCGGTCTTGCCGCCCACCGCCGCGTCCACCATGCCCAGCAGGGTGGTGGGCATGTGCACGACGCGGATGCCGCGCAGCCACGTGGCCGCCACGAAGCCGGCCAGGTCGGACACGGCGCCGCCGCCCACGGAGACGATCGCGTCCGACCGGGTGAAGTCGTTCTGGCCGAGCACCTGCCAGCAGAACCCGGCCACCTGCAGGTGCTTGCCCTCCTCGGCGTCCGGGATCTCGGCGGTCAGTGCGGTCAGGCCCACGGCCTCGAGGTCGTTCTTGACGACGTCGCCGGTGGCCCGGAGGGCGCGCGGATGGATGACCAGCACGCGTCGGACGGTCGGGCCGAGCAGGTCCGGCAGGCGCGCGAGCAGGCCCCGGCCCACCACCACGTCGTAGCCGCCGTGCACGGCCGCCTCGTGGCCGCCGGCCACGGGGATGACCGTCACGTCCTCGGGTGCGGCCGGAGCGGCCGCGGGCGCCGCCCCCGGTGTCTCCTGCTCGGTGATGTCCGGCTCACGGTCGGTCATGGGTGTGACTCACTCCTTCGGGGGCGGTGGGCGTCCCCCACGATACGCCAGGCCGCTTCGGCGGCCGTCAGGCCTGTGGTGTCGAGCACGAGGTCGGCGACCTCGCGGTACAGCCCCTCGCGTTCGGCGAGGATGCGCCGCCAGGTCCCGGCGGGGTCGCCGGCCAGGACGGGGCGGCCCGCGCCGCCGCCCACGCGGCGCAGCGCCTCCTCCTCTCCGACCGCGAGGTAGACGACGTCGGAGTCCGGCCCGGCCAGCGCGCGGCGGGTGCCCGGATGCAGGACGGCGCCGCCGCCGCACGAGAGGACGCACGGGGTGGGTCGGCCGAGCACATGGCCGATGACGCGCGCCTCCTCCGCCCGGAACGCGGCCTCGCCGTGCTCGGCGAAGAACTCCGGGATCGGGCCGTGGACCTGGGTGAACAGCTCGTCGGAGTCCACGAAGGGCAGCCCGGTCACGGCGGCCAGGGCCCGGCCGACCGTCGTCTTCCCGGCCCCCATCGGGCCGACGAGGACGACCCGGCGGGCCGGGCGCGCGGCCGGGTCCTCGTCGGCCGCGGCGGCCACCGTGGCCGCGGCCGTCAGGCGCGCCTCGAGGGCACCGGTCATGCCCTCCCACGGGCACACGGTGACGGGGCCGGGGACGGGACGCGTGCTCGGGTCCGGTCCCGGGGCCGGCGCGGTCCCGGGGGTGTCGGTCACGGCAGGGGGTCGCCCATCGGGCCGTCCGCCACGACGTCGGCGGCCGGCTCCGGCAGGGCGGGGACCGCGGCCTGGAACGCCTCGAGGTTGCGGCGCGTCTCGGCCACGGAGTCGCCGCCGAACTTCTCGAGCATCGCGTCGGCCAGGACGAGGGCGACCATGGCCTCGGCGACGATGCCCGCGGCGGGCACGGCCGCCACGTCGGAGCGCTGATGGTGGGCCGTGGTCTCCGCGCCCGTGGCGACGTCGACCGTGGGCAGCGCGCGCGGCACCGTGGCGATCGGCTTCATCGCGGCGCTCACGCGCAGCAGCTCGCCCGTCGACATGCCGGCCTCGATGCCGCCGGCCCGGTCGCTCGTGCGCCGGGGGCGGCCGTCCGCGCCGCGGGCGATCCCGTCGTGGGCGGCGGAGCCGCGTCGGGCGGCCGTGGCGAACCCGTCGCCGACCTGCACGCCCTTGATCGCCTGGATGCCCATGAGCGCCCCGGCCAGCCGCGCGTCGAGGCGGCGGTCCCAGTGCACGTGGGAGCCCAGGCCGATCGGCACGCCGTACGCCAGCACCTCCACGACGCCGCCGAGGGTCTCCCCGGCGCGGTGGGCGTCGTCGACCTCGGCGACCATCGCCGCCGAGGTCTGCGGGTCGAGGCAGCGGACCGGGTCGGCGTCGAGGCGGGCCTCGTCCTCGGGCACGGGGAACGGGTGGCCCTCCGGCAGGGCGGCCTCCCCGAAGGCCACGGTGTGGGAGACGATCCGCACGCCGAGCTCGCCGAGGAAGGCGCGGGCGACGGTGCCCAGGGCCACACGGGCGGCGGTCTCACGGGCGGAGGCGCGCTCGAGGAGGGGGCGGGCCTCGTCGAAGCCGTACTTCTGCATGCCGGTCAGGTCGGCGTGGCCGGGCCGCGGGCGGGTGAGCGCCGCGTTGCGGGCCAGACCGTCGAGCTCCTCCGCGGGGACGGGATCGGCGGCCATCACCTTCTCCCACTTGGGCCATTCCGTGTTGCCCACCTGGATCGCCACGGGCGAGCCGAGGGTGCGGCCGTGGCGGACGCCGCCGAGGATCGTCACCGCGTCCTGCTCGAACTTCATGCGCGCGCCGCGCCCGTACCCCAGGCGGCGGCGCGCGAGCGCGTCCTGCACGTCCTGCGTCGTGACCGGGATCCCGGCCGGCAGTCCCTCAACGATTCCTGTGAGCGCGGGGCCGTGAGACTCCCCCGCTGTCAACCAGCGCACCATGGCGTGCAGTCTCTCACGCACGGGGCACCGCGCCGCCGCGTGTGACCGGACGGGACGCGCCGGATGCGGCGTCCGGCGCTCAGCCGGCGGCCGGCCCCAGGGCGTCCGCCGCGGCGCGCGTCACCGCCGCCCAGTCCGGCTCGGGCATCCCGGCCGCGGCGCGGGGCCGGGCCGTGAACAGCCGCACCTGCTCGACGCCCTGGTGCAGCAGCATGGACAGCCCGGACGCCACCGGACCGCCCTCCCGGGACCAGGCGGCCGCCAGCACGGAGGGCCACGGGTCGTAGGCCGCGTCCAGCAGGGGCGGCAGGGCGGCGTCGGCCGGCACGTGCGCGGCCAGGGCGTCCGCGGCGCGCGGCGGCAGGGTGGCGACGACGGCACGCAGCCCCGGCGCCCGCCGGAGCAGATCCGCCTGGGTCAGGGTCGCCCAGCGCAGCCCCAGCGCGTCGGCCAGGGCCGTCACCTCGGCGGCGCGGGCGGCGTCGCGGACGCCGAAGAGCACCGCGTCCGCGCCGAGCGTGGCGGCGGCGAGGACGGCCGCCGTCGCGGTCCCCCCGTTCCCGAGGACGCCGACGGTCCCGCCCCGGGCGGCACGGTCGAGGCCGGCCGCGGCGAGGGCGCCGAGGATGCCGTCCACGTCCGTGTTCTCGGCGTGGACGACCCCGGGGGCGGCGGGATGGTCGCGCACGAGGGTGTTCGCGGTGCCCAGGAGCCGGACGCGGTCGCTGACGTGCCCGGCGGCGGCGACGACCGCCCGCTTCAGCGGCATGGTGACGGAGCAGCCGAGCCAGTCCTGCCCGCGGGCCGCGGCCGCGCCGCCGTCGGCCGCGCCCGGGGCGCCGAGGTGCTCGGCCGCGAAGGCCAGCACCTCGTCCTCGCCCAGGTCACGGCGGCCGTAGTCGACGTCGAGGCCGAGGACCCGGTAGGCGGCCGCGTGCAGCACCGGGGAGAGCGAGTGGGCGATCGGCCGGCCCAGGACCGCCGCGCGCAGCACGGGGCGCATCAGCACACCCCCGGGTTGGACGCGCAGTAGCGCTGCAGGGTGCGCACGTGCTGCTGGTGCTCCTCATAGGTGCGGGAGAACTCGGTGTGGCCGGTGCCGATGTCCGTGGTCACCCAGTAGTAGGCGTCCGTCTCGGCCGGGTCGAGGGCGGCCTCGACGGCCGCGTCGGAGGGCATGCCGATCGGACCCGGCGGCAGGCCCGGGTGCACGTACGTGTTGTAGGGGTTCGAGGCGTCCTGCCGCTGGCCCGAGGTGAAGCTGAGGCTGCGCACTCCGAGGCCGTACGTGACGGTGGCGTCGATCTGCAGGAGCCCGTGCGTCTCGGTGTTGTCCGGGGCGAGGCGGTTCTCGATGGCGCCGGCGACCTGCTGGTAGTCCTGGGGCAGGGCCTCCGCCTCGAGGATGGAGGCGATCGTGAGCACGCGCTGCTGCTCGGCCGGGTCGCGGACGTCGAGGGCCTCGAGCTCGGTGAGGGTGGGCCGGACCAGGGCGTCGAGCACCTGCCCGGCGGTGGCGTCGACGGGGAGGCGGTACTCCCCGGCGTCGAGCCAGCCCTCGAGCGTGCCCGCCTCCCCGGGGACGCCGTAGCGGGTCGGGTCCTGGGCGGCGGCCTCGAGCTCCTCGCGGGGCAGCCCCGTGGCCTCGGCGACGGCGTCCAGCACCTCGGTGAGTCGCCGCCCGCGCTCCACGAGCACGTAGTGCACGGCCCCGTCCGTGGCACCCTGGAGCACCGCGAGGGCCTCGGCCGCGGGCATCCGCTCGCGCAGCACGAAGTCCCCCGAACGGACGAGACCGCTGCCCGTGTCCCTGGCGGCGCGCTCGAAAGCACGGGCTGAGCCCACGATGCCGGCCCGGTCCAGGCGGGCCGCCACGGAGCCCAGGTCCTCGCCCGGCTCCACCGAGAACGTCACCTCGTCGCCCTCGACGGCCGTGTGGTCGGGGCCGCTCAGGAAGCCGCGCACGATCAGCCCGACCACGACGGCGAACGCCACGAGCACCGTGCCCAGCACCAGGGCGGTCCGCCGCCGGCCGGCGCCGCGGTCGACCCGCGAGGCCGGGTGGGACCCGGTGCCCCGGCGGCGCAGGAGCATGCGAGGCCGGCGTGGGCCGGCCGCGCCGACCGGCTGGGACGGGGCGCCGACGTCGGCCTCGTCCGCCTCCTCGTGGGCGAAGCCGAACACGTCGAGGTCGTCGTGGACGTCGGCCTCGTCGTCGAGCAGATCGTCCCAGTGGTCCTCACGCCGAGCGTGCTGGTGGTCGCCGGTCACCGGATCGGCTCCCGGTCCTGGCCGGCCCAGCGCCCGGTGCGGCGCTGCTCGTCCACGGCGGCCTGCAGGATCGCGACGGCGGCCGCCTGGTCGATCACGCCGCGGCTGTCCTTGACGGACCGGCCCGCGGCCCGCAGTCCGGCCTGCGCGGAGACCGTGCTGAGCCGCTCGTCGACGAGCCGGACCGGCACAGGGTGGCCCGCCTCGGCCAGGGCGGCGGCGACGGCGTCCGCGTAGTCGAGGGCGTCCTGCGTGGACGGCGTGTGCTCGCCCCGTAGATTCACCGGCAGGCCGACGTACACGGCGACGACGTCGAGCTCGCGTGCGTGGGCGACGAGCTCGTCCACGTCACGACGTCGACGCGCATCCCGCCGCAGGGTGGCCACGGGGGTGGCGATCAGGCCGTCGGGGTCGGCCGACGCGACGCCCACGCGGGCACGGCCGACGTCGACGCCGAGGGTGCGCCCCCGGCGCACGGCGTCGGTTGCCGCGTTGGCCCCGTCCTGACCTGCGCTCACGTCCGCCTCAGGCCGCGCGCACCGCGGCGACGACGGCGTCGAGCGCATCCCCGACGCGCGTGACGTCCTGGCCGCCGCCCTGGGCGACGTCGTCCTTGCCTCCGCCCCCGCCGCCGAGCACGCCGGTGGCGGTCTTGACCATGGCGCCCGCCTTGAGGCCGGCCGCGCGGGCGGCCTCGTTGGTCGCCACGACCACGAGGGGCCGGCCCTTGGCCTCGGCCGTGAGGGCCACGAGCACGGGCGTGCCCGCCGCGTTGCCGCCGGCCGACTCGATCCGGGCGCGCAGGTCCAGCGCGAGGGAACGCAGCTGGTCCCCGGCCACGTCGCCGGCGTGGTGGGCCAGCACCCGCACCGACGTCCCACCGGACGTCGTGACGTCCTGGGCCTGCCCGGCGAGCTGTCCGGCCTGGGCCTGCAGCGCCTGGGCCCGCAGCTCCGCGACCTGCTTCTCGGCCGCCTTGAGCCGGTCCAGGGTGGCGCCGATGCGGTCCTTGAGCTCCTCGGCCGGGGCCTTGAACATCTCCGAGAGCTCGGAGACGAGGGTGCGCTCCGCGGCGAGGTGGCGGAACGAGTCCAGGCCGACGAGGGCCTCGACGCGGCGGTTGCCCGAGCCCACGGACTGCTCGCCGAGCAGGGTCAGCGAGCCGATCTGCGCGGTGCGGCCCACGTGGGTGCCGCCGCACAGCTCGCGGGACCAGGCGCCGTCGATCTCCACGACGCGCACCCGGTCGCCGTACTTCTCGCCGAACAGGCTCATCGCGCCGAGTGCGCGCGCCTCCTCGAGGCTCATCTCCTGGGTGAGCACGGCGTGGTCGTCGCGGATGGCGATGTTCACCACGTCCTCGACCTCGGAGCGGGCCCCGGCCGAGAGCGCCTCGGCCCAGCGGAAGTCGAAGCGCAGGTAGCCCTCCTTGTTGAAGGAGCCGGACTGGGTGGCCTCGGGGCCGAGGATCTGGTGCAGTGCGGCGTGCACCAGGTGGGTGCCGGAGTGGGCCTTCTCGCCGTCGAGGCGGCGCTGCAGGTCGATCGCGCCGAGGGCCTGCGCGCCGGCGGCGACCTCGCCGTCGAGGACCTTGACCTTGTGCACGGACAGCCCCTTCACGGGGGCCTGCACGTCGAGCACCTCGAGGCGGAAGCCGTCGCCGGTGATCAGGCCGGTGTCCGCGGCCTGGCCGCCGGACTCCGCGTAGAACGGCGTGGCGTCCAGGACGAGCTCGAGCTCCGTGCCGGCGCCGGCGGACGCGACCTCCTCGCCGTTCTGCAGCAGGCCGCGCACCACGGACTCGGTGGTGTGCTCGGTGTAGCCGGTGAAGTGGGTCTGGCCCTCGGCGCGCAGGCGCTGGTACACGGCGGTGTCCGTGTGGCCGGCCTTCTTGGCCTTGGCGTCCGCGCGGGCGCGGTCGCGCTGCTCGGCCATGAGGGCGCGGAACCCGGCCTCGTCCACGGCGACGCCGGCCTCCTCCGCGATCTCCAGCGTCAGCTCGATCGGGAAGCCGTAGGTGTCGTGCAGCTCGAACGCGTCCGGGCCCGCGATGCCGCCGCCCGCCGAGCGGGCCTGGCCCACCGCGGCGTCGAGGCGGGCCGTGCCCGCGGCGATGGTCCGCAGGAACGCCTTCTCCTCGGCGTAGGCGATCCGGGAGATGCGCTCGAACTCGTCCGCGACCACCGGGTAGGTGCCCTTCATCGCGTCCCGGGAGACCGGCAGCAGCTCGGGGAACACGGGCTCGGTGACGCCCATCAGGCGCAGGGCGCGGACGACCCGGCGGATGAGGCGGCGCAGCACGTAGCCGCGGCCCTCGTTGCCGGGACGCACGCCGTCGCTGATCAGCATCAGGGCCGAGCGCACGTGGTCGGCCACCATGCGCAGGCGGACGTCGTCGTCGTAGTGCGGGTCGGCCGGGTCCTCGGTGGAGGTGTAGGAGCGACCGGCCAGCTGCGCGGCGCGGTCGAGCACGGGGCGGACCTGGTCCGTCTCGTACATGTTCTCCACACCCTGGAGGATCATGGCGAGCCGCTCGAGGCCGAGACCGGTGTCGATGTTCTTGTGCTCGAGCTCGCCGGCGACGTCGAAGTCGTCCTTCGAGCGCACCGCGGAGAGGCGGTACTGCATGAACACGAGGTTCCAGATCTCGATGTAGCGGGTGTCGTCCGCGGCCGGGCCGCCGTCGACGCCGTACGCGGGGCCGCGGTCGTAGAAGATCTCCGAGCAGGGGCCGCCCGGGCCGGGCTGGCCGGTGTGCCAGTAGTTGTCCTCCTTGCCCATGCGCTGGATGCGCTCTGGACGGACGCCCACGTCCTCGCGCCAGATGCGCTCGGCCTCGTCGTCCTCGCGGTACACGGTGACCCAGAGGCGCTCGGGGTCCAGGCCGAAGCCGCCGTCCTCGACCGAGGACGTCAGCAGCTCCCAGGCCATCGGGATGGCCGTCTCCTTGAAGTAGTCGCCGAAGGAGAAGTTGCCGCACATCTGGAAGAAGGTGCCGTGGCGGACGGTCTTGCCGACCTCCTCGATGTCCGCGGTGCGGATGCACTTCTGCACCGAGACGACGCGCGGGCTCGGCGGGGTCTGCTCCCCCAGGAAGTACGGGATGAACGGGACCATGCCGGCCACCGTGAACAGCAGCGACGGATCCGGCGAGACGAGCGACGCCGACGGCACCACGCGGTGCCCCCTGGACTCGAAGAAGGCGGTCCAGCGGCGGGCGATCTCCTGGGACTTCATGCGGGGGTGTCCTTCTGCGTGGTGGTGGTCTGGGGGCGGGCGGCGCCGTGCGACGGCGGCTCCACGGTCTCCCCGGAGATGATCGGCCCCGTGTGGGGCAGGTAGGGGGCGGCCCAGGGGGCCTGGGAGCGCACGCGGTCGGCCAGGCGCCGCGCGCCGTCCTGCAGGGCGGCCGCCGCGGCGTCGGCGGCGGCCTCGCCGGCCTGGCGGGCCAGGCGCTCCGGGTCCAGGCGGGCGGAGAACCCCGCGTGCCCCCCAGCGGAGCCGGGGCCCGACGTCGGCGCGTCGGTCCCGTCGGTGGCCGGGTGGGCACGGTCGCCGAGGGCACGGTGTGCGAACCAGCCGGACGCGGCGCCGGCGCCGACGAGCAGCAGCGAGCGGAGCATGGCGGGGCCTCCTTCGGACGGCAGGGATTCCGGCCCCACCTTACCGGGCGCGGCGCCGATCCCCGGCGGCGGGCCCGCGGACGCCGCAGGCCCGGCCACCTCCGAGAGGTGACCGGGCCTGCGGGACGCGCGGGGCGCCGTCGTCCGGGACGGGCCCGGACGGGGCGGATCAGCGCGCGTAGTACTCGACCACGAGCTGCTCCTCGCAGGTCACGGGGACCTCGGAGCGCTTCGGGCGACGGGTGAGGGTGGCGCGCAGCTTCTCGATCTCCACGGTCAGGTAGCCCGGGGTGGCGGGCAGGACCTGCTGGTGGGCGCCGGCGGCGGCCAGCTGGAAGGGGACCATCTTCTCCGAGCGCTCGTGCACGTGGATCATCTGGCCCTCCTTCACGCGGAACGAGGGGACGTCCACGCGCTTGCCGTCCACCAGGATGTGGCGGTGCACGACGAGCTGACGGGCCTGCTGGATGGTGCGGGCGAAGCCGGCGCGCAGCACGAGGGCGTCGAGGCGCTGCTCGAGGAGCTCGACCAGGTTCTCACCGGTCAGGCCGGCGGTGCGCTTGGCCTCCTCGAAGTAGCGGCGCATCTGGGCCTCGCGGATGTTGTACTGGGCGCGCAGACGCTGCTTCTCCTTGAGGCGCACCGCGTAGTCCGAGTCCTGCTTGCGGCGGGCGCGGCCGTGCTGGCCGGGGCCGTACGGACGACGCTCCATGTACTTCTCGGCCTTGGGGGTCAGCGCGATGCCCAGGGCGCGGGAGTGCCGCACGGTGCGGCGGGTGCGAAGGTTGCCACTCATGGTGGACCTGCCTTTCCTTGACGTGCGGCACGGTTCGGGTTTGTCTCGAGGTCTCGTCCGCGCGCCGGGGCACACGGGTCAAGGGGACTCGAACCTGGCCTCCCCGCGATCCTGAGGAGAGCTGAGGGGCGTGCCGCCGCCCGTCATCCACTGATGCGCTGCGCGTCCCTCGACCGGGCACGCGGGTGTCCCGTGGACCGTTCGAGGGGGATGCGTCCGGGGCGCAGCGCCTGCCAGACCGGTCCACCTTACCAGAGCGACGACGACGGGGCGGGCCGGGGCTCAGGCGCGCGGCGTGGCCGCGGTGCCGGGGTCCGCGCCGAGGAGCTGACCGGCCTGGTCCAGGTGGGAGGCCTCGACCAGCACGTCGTACGACTCGGCCTCCATGGTCTGCAGGGACGTGAAGTCGCGCCTGCCGCCGGTGGCCGCGTGGCCGATCGCCCCGAAGACCGCCCCCCACAGGGCGCCCAGGCCCAGGGAGATCAGCAGGATCCAGAGGAACCCGAAGCCGGGGGCGAAGATCGAGAAGAGCAGGCCGAGCAGGAGGCCGAACCACAGGCCCTGCAGCCCGCCGCGGACGGCGGCCTTGCCGGTGGTCATCCGGCCCAGGACCTGCTCCACGGAGCGCAGCCCGGTGCCCACGATGCGCACGCGCTCCACGGGGAACCCGGCGTCGGAGAGCTGGTCCACGAGGGCCTGGGCCTCGGCGTAGGCCGGGACGGAGCGCAGGATGCGGTAGTCGGCCTGCGGGAGGGCGGGGCCGCCGGCGCCGGGGCGGCCGTACGGGGCCGGCTGCTGCGCGGCGGTGTGCTGGGGGGTGGACTGCTGCGGAGTGGACTGGGTCATGGGGGCGGCTCCTTCTGTTCCTTCTGTGCGTCGGTGGTGCATGGGGGCGCGAGCGGGCGAGGAGTCGGCGGGCCGACGTCGACCGCCCCGCTCATCCCTGGACAACCGGTGATCCGGGCGTCTTTATTCCGCGCGGCCGCCCGAGGCGTCCGCCCCCGGGCCCGGCGCGCGCTCAGTCGCCGCGGATGATCCGGCGCAGCGCGGCCACCTGCTCGGTGAGCCGCTTCTCGTGTCCGATGGGCTTGGGCCGGTAATAGTCCCTCCCGACCAGGGGGTCCGGCGCGTACTGCTGACGGGCGACGGCGTGCGGCTCGTCGTGGCTGTAGACGTAGCCCTGGCCGTGGCCGAGGGCCGCCGCGCCGGGGTAGTGCGCGTCCCGCAGGTGCGCCGGCACCGCGCCCGTGTGGCCGGCCCGCACGTCCGCGATCGCCTCGTTCACGGCGGTGTAGCTCGCGTTGGACTTCGGCGCGGTGGCCAGATGCGTCACGGCCTGCGCCAGGATGATGCGTCCCTCCGGCATGCCGATCAGCTGCACGGCCTGGGCGGCGGCCACGGCGGTCTGCAGCGCGGTCGGGTCGGCCATGCCCACGTCCTCGGACGCGGAGATGATCAGCCGCCGGGCGATGAACCGGGGGTCCTCCCCCGCCTCCAGCATCCGGGCGAGGTAGTGCATCGACGCGTCCACGTCCGAGCCGCGGATGGACTTGATGAAGGCACTGATCACGTCGTAGTGCTGGTCACCGTCCTTGTCGTAGCGCTGGACGTGGTGGTCCATCGCCTGCGCGGCGTCCTCCTCCGTGACCGCGACGGCGCCCTCCCCCGCCCGGCCGGCCTCGCGCGCCTTGTCCAGGGCGACGCCGGCCGCGGCCTCCAGCACCGTGAGCGCCCGCCTCGCGTCGCCGCCGGCCATCCGCACCAGGTAGTCCCGCGCGTCGTCCTGGAGCACCACGGCGCCGTTGAGCCCGCGCTCCTGGGTCACGGCACGGTCCAGCAGCCCGACGATGTCGTCGTCCGTGAGGGGACGCAGCGTGAGCAGCAGCGACCGGGAGAGCAGGGGTGCGATCACGGAGAAGGACGGGTTCTCCGTGGTCGCGGCCACCAGCACGACCCAGCGGTTCTCGACGCCCGGCAGCAGCGCGTCCTGCTGCGCCTTGGAGAAGCGGTGGATCTCATCGAGGAACAGGACGGTGGTGCGCCCGTAGAGGTCCCGTTCGCGCTGGGCCTGCTCCATCACCTGCCGCACGTCCTTCACACCGGCCGTGATCGCGGACAGCTCCGTGAACGTGCGCCCGGGGGCGCGGGCGATCACGTGGGCCAGCGTCGTCTTGCCGATGCCCGGAGGCCCGTAGAGGATGACCGAGCTCGGTCCCGCGGCGGAGTCCGGATCGGGCTCGGCGAGCTTGCGCAGCGGGGAGCCCGGCCGCATGAGGTGCCGCTGGCCCAGCACGTCATCCAGCGTGCGCGGGCGCATGCGCACGGCCAGCGGTGCGCCGGGGTGCGGGGCGGCCACGGTGCCGGCCGGGCCGTCGTCGTCGGCCCCGTTGTGGGCGGCGCTGAAGAGGTCGTCCATCGGGTCCAGGGTAGTCCTCGGCCCGCGGGGGCGTGGGTGGCATCATGGCCGCATGAGCCCCGCCGCCCCGCGCACCGACCACACCCACGTCCTGCTGCTGCGCGGGATCAACGTGGGGCGGAGCAACCGTGTCGGCAAGGACACGCTGATCCGCTGGGCCCAGGCCGCCGGCGGGGAGGCGGTCACCACCCACCTGGCCAGCGGCAACGTCCTGTTCCGGGCGTCCTCCGACGCAGCCGCGGAGGGCGTGCGGCAGGGGTTCGCGCGACGGGCGCGTGAGGAGGGCGGCCTCGACGTCCCCGTGGTCCTCGTGGACGTGGGCACGCTCCGGCGCGCCCTGGAGCTGCACGACGCGCTCCCCTGGGCCGGCGGCGAGCCGAAACGCACGCAGCTCACCGTGCTCGAGGACGACCCCGCACCCGAGGCGGCCGCCGCCCTGGCCGCGCTCGACCACGGGGACGACCGACCCGCGGGGCCGGATCGCACGGCCCTGGAGGGACGGCTGCTGTGGATGCGCTGCGCCGCGGGGGTCGCCGACTCCCCGCTCACTCCGGCCCGCCTCGACCGGGCGCTCGGGGTGCGCGGCACGGCCCGGAACCTCACGACGGTGCGGGTGCTCGCGGGGCTGCCGAGCGAGGACTGACCTCGGCGGACGGCACGCGGGGCGTCCGGGGCGTCGACACCCGCGGGACACCGCGCGCTGGCCGGGACGTCACGGACCGTTCACATCCGTGCGATGGGGTGACCCCGTCCTCCGCCTCCCTGCCCTGACTGGAGCATCCATGCCTCGCCTCGCACGCCTCGCCACGGCCGTCACCGCCGCGACCCTGTCCACGGCCTTCCTCGCCCCGGCCTCCCTCAGCGCGCCCGCCCCGCACTCGGCCACGGCCCAGCGCGCCGCCATCGCCGCCAACCCGTCCGGCAAGAGCATCGAGCTCACCCGCGCCGGCACCCACGAGACCGGCGTGTTCGGCGAGTCCGCCGCCGAGATCCCGGCCTTCGACGCGGTCTCCGGCCGCCTGTTCGTGGTGAATGCGCAGCGCGGCGCCGTCGACGTCATGCGCCTGGGCGCCGACGCCGCCCCCGTGGCCGAGCGGACCCTCTCCGCCGAGGGCCTGCGCACCGCGGACGGCTCCGTCACGGACAAGGGCGCCACGGTGAACTCCGTCGCTGTCTCCGGCGGTGTGATGGCCGTCGCCGTCGAGGCCGCCGAGAAGACCGACCACGGCTGGGTCGTGTTCTTCGACACCACCACCCTGCGCTACCTCGGCGGCGTGCGGGTGGGTGCCCTGCCGGACTCGCTGGCCTTCTCCCCGAACGGGGCGTACGTGGTGGTCGCCAACGAGGGCGAACCGGCCGACGACTTCTCCGTCGACCCGGAGGGCACGATCTCCGTGGTCTCCGTACCGAAGAACGCCCGGCAGTTCTCCCGCCTGACCCAGGACGCGGTGCGCACCGTGGACTTCCGTGCCTACGACGCCGGCACCGCCCTGCCCGCCGGCGTGCGCGTCTCCGGCCCCGATATGGCGGTGCCCGCCGGTCACGAGCCCGCCGGTCGGGTGGCTCGCAACCTCGAGCCGGAGTACGTCACCGTCGACCCGACCGGACGCACCGCCTACGTGTCCGTGCAGGAGGCCAACGCCGTCGCCGTCGTGGACCTGAAGTCCGCCACGCTGGAGGACCTCTGGGCGCTGACGCCCACCGATTGGTCCACCGAGGGCGTGCTGGACGCCTCGGACAAGGACGGCGGCATCGAGCTGGGCCACTGGCCGGTCGACGGCCTGCCCATGCCCGACGGCATCGACACGTACCGCTGGCGCGGTCAGAACCTGGTCGTCACCGCCAACGAGGGTGACGGGCGGGAGTGGGGCGACTTCAACGACTCCGAGCGCGTCAGCGACCTGGACCTGTGCGCCGCCGAGTTCCCGGGGGCCAAGGCCCTGCAGAAGAAGGATGCCCTGGGCCGCCTGAAGGTGCTCACCGACCTCGGCTACGACTCTGAGCGCGAGTGCCACTCCTCCCTGACCACACTGGGCGGCCGGTCCTTCTCCATCTACACCGCGGACGGCACCCGCCTGTTCGACTCCGCCGGCATGATCGAGGAGCAGATCGCCCGGCTCGTGGCCGCCGGCGAGCTGCCGGAGCACGCGTTCAACGCGAACAACGACGAGACCCCGTCCGGGGACTCCCGTTCGGATGACAAGGGCCCCGAGCCCGAGTCCGTAGTGGTGGGCACGATCCAGGGCCGCACCTACGCGTTCGTGGGCCTCGAGCGCATCGGCGGCGTGGTGGTCTTCGACATCACCGACCCGCGGAACGCCACCTACGTGGACTACGTCAACGACCGTGACTGGGATGCCGCGGGCGACGACGCCACGGCCGGCCTGGGTGACATGGGCGCCGAGGGCCTGACCTTCGTGCCGGCCGACGAGTCCCCCTCCGGCACCGCCCTGCTGATCGTCGCCAACGAGGTCTCCGGCTCGACCACCGTGTACGAGGTGGATCCGACCCGTCGTCAGTGATCCGCTGACGCGGACCGGTTCCGGGCGCGTTGCAGAATGGCTGCATGAGAGCCGTTCTGCAACGCGCCCGTTCCGCTTCCGTCGTCGTGGATGGCGAGGTGGTCGGCTCCTTCGAGGGCGAGGGGCTGGTGATCCTGCTCGGAGTGTCAGTCACGGACACGGAGGCCGAGGCCGTCCAGGTGGCCCGCAAGGTGGCCGGGCTCCGCATGCTCGACGGCGAGCGGTCCCTCACCGACGCCGGTGCCCCGGCGCTCGTCGTCAGCCAGTTCACGCTGTACGGCGACGTGCGGAAGGGCCGGCGGCCGTCCTGGACGCGCGCGGCGAAGGGCAACCAGGCCGAGCCGCTCTACGAGCGGTTCACGGCCGAGCTCGAGGCCGCCGGCGTGCGCGTGGAGCGCGGGGTGTTCGGCGCGAAGATGGACGTCTCCCTCACCAACTCCGGGCCGTTCACGCTGATCGTGGACTCGGACGAGCTGGCCGGTCCGCGGCGCGGCTGAGGCGGGCCCGCCGCGGACCCGGATCAGGCCTCCGGCTCGGCCTCGGCCTGCTTCGGCTCCGGCTGCGCGTCGACGCCGGCCTCCTTGCGCTGCTGGGCGGTGATGGGCGCCGGTGCGGCCGTCAGCGGGTCGAAGCCGCCGCCGGTCTTCGGGAACGCGATGACCTCGCGGATCGAGTCGGTGCCGGCCAGCAGGGCGACCACGCGGTCCCAGCCGAACGCGATGCCGCCGTGCGGCGGGGCGCCGTACTTGAAGCCCTCGAGCAGGAAGCCGAACTTCTCGTTCGCCTCCTCCGGGGACAAGCCCATGACCTCGAACACGCGCTCCTGCACGTCCTGACGGTGGATGCGGATGGAACCGCCGCCGATCTCGTTGCCGTTGCACACGATGTCGTACGCGTAGGCCAGGGCCGCGCCCGGGTCGGTGTCGAAGGTGTCCGCGAACTCCGGCTTGGGCGAGGTGAACGCGTGGTGCACGGCGGTCCAGGCGCCCGCACCCACGGCGACGTCGCCCGAAGCCACGGCGTCGGCCGCCGGCTCGAACATCGGCGCGTCCACGACCCACACGAACGCCCAGTCGGCATCCTTCGCGGCCACGCCGTCACCGGCGTCGGTGAACAGCCCGCAGCGACGGCCGATCTCCACGCGGGCCGCGCCCAGCAGCGCGCGGGACTCCTTCGGCTTGCCGGCGGCGAAGAACACGCAGTCGCCCGGGTTCGCGCCCACGGCGGCGGCCAGCCCGGCCTTCTCCTCCTCGGAGATGTTCTTGGACACCGGGCCGGTCAGCTCGCCGTCCTCCTGGATGAGCACGTAGGCCAGGCCCTTGGCGCCGCGCTGCTTGGCCCACTCCTGCCACGCGTCGAGGGTGCGGCGGGCCTGGGAGGCGCCGCCCGGCATCACGACGGCGCCCACGTACTCGTTCTGGAACACGCGGAACGGGGTGTCCTTGAAGTACTCGGTCAGGTCCGTCAGCTCGAGGCCGAAGCGCAGGTCCGGCTTGTCCGAGCCGTACTTCTCCATCGCCTCGGCGTAGGTCATGCGGCGGATCGGCGTCGGCACGTCCACGCCCACGAGGGCCCACAGGGCCTTGACGATCTTCTCGCCGAGGGCGATCACGTCATCCTGCTCCACGAAGGAGGCCTCGATGTCCAGCTGGGTGAACTCGGGCTGACGGTCCGCGCGGAAGTCCTCGTCGCGGTAGCAGCGGGCGATCTGGTAGTACTTCTCGATCCCGCCCACCTGCAGCAGCTGCTTGAACAGCTGCGGCGACTGCGGCAGGGCGTACCAGGAGCCGGGAGCCAGGCGGGCCGGGACGAGGAAGTCGCGGGCGCCCTCCGGCGTCGAGCGCGTGAGAGTCGGGGTCTCGACCTCCACGAAGCCCTCGCCGTGCAGCAGCTCGCGCGCCGTCCGGTTGACCTCGGAGCGCAGGCGCATGATGCGCGAGGGCTGCGGGCGGCGCAGGTCCAGGTAGCGGTGGCGCAGCCGGGCCTCCTCGCCGACCTCCACGTGCTCGTCCACCTGGAACGGCAGCGCGGCGGCGGTGTTGAGCACCGTCACGGTCTCCGCGATCAGCTCGATCTCGCCGGAGGGCAGGTTCGGGTTCTCGTTGCCCTCGGGGCGGCGCTCGACCGTGCCGGTGACCTGCAGAACCCACTCGTTGCGCAGCGGGTCGAAGTCCGCCTCGTCCCGCACCACAACCTGGGCGAAGCCCGAGGCGTCGCGCAGGTCCACGAAGGCCACGCCGCCGTGGTCTCGCCGCCGCGCCACCCAGCCGGTGACGGTGACGGTCTGGCCGATGAGCGAGGCGTTGAGCTCGCCGAGGGAGTGGGTGCGCAGCACGAGGATCCTCTCCGTCCGGTCGCCGGACGATGTGCGGGGTTCATGTGATGGTCGACGCCGTGTGATACGCCTGCGGGGCGGGCGCGCGCCGTTCCCGTCAGTCTAGTGCCCCGTCCACACTGCCCCAGCCCAGGAGGACCCCGTCATGACCGCCGCCCTGCAGCGCCGCCTGACCCTGCTCCACGCCGTCGCGATCGGCCTCGGCTCGATGATCGGCGCGGGCGTGTTCACCGCGATCGGCCTGGCGGCCGCGCTCACCGGCGGCCACCCCGGCCTGCTGTACGGGGCCCTGGCGGTCGCGGCCGTCGCGGCCCTGTGCAACGCCCTGTCCACGGCGCAGCTGGCCACCGTCCACCCCGAGTCCGGCGGCGCCTACGTCTACGGCCGGCGGCAGCTGCACCCGTGGGCCGGCTTCGTCGCCGGCTGGGGCTTCGTCACGGGCAAGACCGCGTCGGTGGCCGCGATGGCGGCCACCCTCGGCCTGTACCTCTTCCCCGACGACGCCGCCGCGGCCCGGTGGACGGGCGTGGCCGCCGTCGTCGTGCTCACCGGGGTGGCGATGGCGGGCGTGACGCGGACCGCGCAGGCGACGTTGGCGATCCTCGTGCCCGTGCTCGCCGTGCTCGTGTTGGCCATCGGCGCAGGCCTGGCGCGCGAGGCCCCCGGGGGCTCGGCCGCGGCGCTCGGCGTCGACTCCCCCGTGCAGGGCGTGCTCATGGGCGCGGGCGTCCTGTTCTTCGCGTTCGCCGGCTACGCGCGCGTGGCCACCATGGGTGAGGAGGTCATCGACCCCGCACGCACGATCCCGCGCGCCATCCTGATCGCCCTCGCCGTGACCGTGGCGTTGTACCTGCTGCTCGCCACGGCGCTGATCTCGGGCCTCGGGACCTCCGGGCTGGCCCGGTCCCCGGCGCCCGTGCGCGACCTGCTCGAGACCGCCCTGGGCTCCGGCTGGGGCTGGGTGGCGGTGGCCGGCGCCGCCCTCGCCGCGGCCGGGGCCATGCTCAACCTGCTGACGGGCATCTCCCGCACCGCCCTGGCCATGGCCCGCGAGTCCGACCTGCCCCGCCCCCTGGCACGGGTCCATGCAGGGACCGGCACGCCGTGGACGGCTCAGCTGACGGTGGCCGCGGCCGTGATCCTGCTCCTGCTCACCACGGACATCCTCACCGTGGTGGGCTTCAGCTCGTTCGGCGTGCTCGTCTACTACGCGGTGGCGAACCTGTCCGCCCTGGCCCTGCGCGGGGACGACGACGGCCGCCGCCCGGCCCGGCCGCGCCCGCTGCGCCCGCTGCGCGTGCCCCGCGCCGTCAACGTCCTCGGCCTGGCCCTGTGCCTGCTGCTCGCCCTCAGCCTGCCGCCGATGTCCGTGGCCGCGATGGCGGGCGTGTTCCTGATCGGGGTGGGCGGGCGTGCGTTCGTGCGGGCCGGGCGCCGGGGCCGGTGACCCGACGCGCAGACACCCACCGCCGCCGCACACCGGGGCCGGCACAGCGGCCGCGTCCGCTCAGTCCTGCGCGCGGGCGACCTGCGGCAGCAGGTCCTCGGCCGGCGGGGTCCAGTCGGCCGGGTCCGCGCCGTGCTGCTCGCCGGAGCGGATGTCCTTGACCTCGTGGACCCGCGCGCCGGCGTCGTCCCGGCCCATGAACCAGACGAACGGGATGCCGCGGCGGTCCGCGTACTTGATCTGCTTGCCGAACTTCTCCGCGGACACCGCGACCTCCGCGGGGATGCCGCGCTCCCGCAGCAGGGCCGCGACGTCCTGGGCCTCGGACCAGTCCTCGTCCGCCGTCAGCGCCACGTACACCGCGGTCGGCACGGAGCGGGAGGCCACGGCCATCTGCTGGGACAGCATGCGCATCACCAGCCGCGTCACGCCGATGGACAGTCCGACCCCGGGGAACACGCGGTTCCCCTTGGACGCGAGCGCGTCGTAGCGGCCGCCCGAGCAGATCGAGCCGAGCTGCTCGTGGCCCACCAGGACGGTCTCGTAGACGGTGCCCGTGTAGTAGTCCAGGCCGCGCGCGATGGACAGGTCCGCCACGGCGCGCCCGGGGGCGCGGCGGTGCAGGGTGGCGACGACGTCGGCCAGCTCGGTCAGCCCCTCCTCGAGCAGCTCGTGGGTCACCCCCAGGGCGCGGACCCGCTCGACGAACGAGGTGTCCGACGTGCGGATGTCCGCCAGGGCCAGCGCCTGCGCAGCCTGCTCGGGGCTCGCGCCGACCTCCTCCTGGAGCAGCCGCGCGACCTCCTCCGGGCCGACCTTCTCCAGCTTGTCGATGCTGCGCAGCACGCCGGCGGTGTCCTCCAGGCCGATGCCCCGGTAGAAGCCCTCGGCGAGCTTGCGGTTGTTCACGCGGATGAGGAAGTCGCCGATCGGCAGGGCGCCGAGCGCCTCGGCCATCACCAGTGCGACGTCGGCGTCGTACCGGGGCGAGAGGGCGCCGTCGCCGACGACGTCGATGTCCGCCTGGGTGAACTCGCGGGCGCGGCCCTCCTGAGGGCGCTCCCCGCGCCAGACCTTCTGCATCTGGTAGCGACGGAAGGGGAAGGCGAGGTGGCCGGCGTTCTCCACGACGTAGCGGGCGAACGGCACGGTGAGGTCGAAGTGCAGGGCCAGGCGCTTGGGGTCGGCCGGGTCCTTGGGATCGCGCAGGCCCGCGGCGACCTCCTCGTCCTCGGCCAGGCGCGAGACCGCGTAGACCTCCTTGTCCACCTCGCCCTTGCGCAGCAGCTGGCCCAGGGTCTCCACGGCACGGGTCTCGATGCCGGCGAACCCGTGCAGCTCGAAGGTCCGCCGCAGCGTGTCGAGCACGTGCTGCTCCACGAGCCGCTCGGCGGGCAGCCACTCGTGGAAACCGGACAGGGAGGCCTTGCGGGACATGGCGATCCTTCGAGACGACGACGGCGGGGACGCGCGACGGTCCCCCGCCGGCGCACCGGCCCATTCTAGGCGCGGGCGCTGTCCGGCCCGGTACGCTGGCCCTGTTCGTGTCCATCCCGACCGGCCGCATCCCTCGACGACTGCGTGCCGGCGCAGTCAGGGAGAGTTCCAGCGGTGACCAATCACATGCAGCCCGACGACCAGCAGTCCCCCGCCACCGAGTCCACCCCCGCGTCGGCCGAGGCCGCCGATACGACCGTGCCCGCCGAGGCCCGGCCCGTCCCCGAGATCGTCCCCGACGCCCCGGCGCACGGTGATTCCTCCCAGCCCGCCGAGACGCCCGCCGTGCCCTCCCCGGCCGCGATGAAGAAGGCCAGCCCGGCCGCCGTGCGCCCCGCGACGCCCGCCGCCGCGTCCGTCGCCCCGGCCCCCGTCGTGGCCCCGACCGTGCCGCCCACCCCGGTGGAGGAGGCCGCCAGGTTCGCCCGGGTGAGCGAGGACGGCCACGTCACGCTGCTGGACGGGCAGGAGGAGCACGCGGTCGGCCAGGTGCCGGACGCGAGCACCGAGGACGCGCTGGCGTACTTCGTGCGCAAGTACGACGACGTGCGCGCCCAGATGGCCCTGTTCGAGCAGCGCATCGCCGCCGGCGCCCCCTCGGGTGAGCTGGGCCGGGCGCTGGGTCAGATGACGACCGCGGTGAACGAGCGCCACATGGTCGGCGACATGGACGCCCTCCGCACCCGCCTGGCGGCCCTGGAGACCCTCCTGGGCGACTACCGCGCCGCGGAACAGGAGGCCCGGCAGGCCGCCCAGGCCGAGCAGCTGGCCACCCGCGAGGCCATCGTCGCCGAGGCCGAGACCTTCGCCCAGACCCCGGCCGAGCGGATGCCCTGGAAGACCGCGTCCAAGCGCATGACGGAGCTGTTCGAGGAGTGGAAGGCCGCCCAGAAGGCCGGTCCGCGTCTGGCCAAGTCGGTCGAGGACGACCTGTGGAAGCGCTTCCGCGGCGCCCGCACCGCGTTCGACAAGACCCGCCGCGCCCACTTCTCCCGGCTGGACGCCGCCTCGGCCGAGGCCAAGCAGGTCAAGGAGCGTCTCATCGCCCGTGCCGAGGAGCTGTCCACCTCCACCGACTGGGGCGTGACCGCCGGCAAGTACCGCGACCTGATGGACGAGTGGAAGCGCGCCCCCCGGGCCTCCCGCAAGGAGGACGACGCCCTCTGGGCCCGCTTCCGCGCCGCCCAGGACGTCTTCTTCGCCGCCCGCAAGGCCGCGAACCAGGAGATCGACCGCGAGTACGGGGCCAACCTGAAGGTGAAGGAGCAGATCCTCGCCGACGGCCAGAAGCTGCTCCCGTTCACGGACGTCAAGGCCGGACGGCGCGCGCTCAACGAGCTGCGCGGGCGGTGGGAGGATGCCGGCCGCGTGCCCCGCGGGGACGTCCGCCGGATGGAGGAGGGCTTCCGCAAGCTCGAGGACGCCCTCAAGCAGGCGGAGAACGAGCACTGGCGCCGCACCGACCCGGAGACCAAGGCCCGCACGAACTCCGCCCTCACGCAGCTCGAGGAGACCATCGCGGGGCTCGAGGCGGATCTCGCCCGGGCCCAGGCCCGGGGCGACCAGCGCGCCGTCAAGAAGGCCCAGGAGGCGCTCGACGCGCGCCTGCAGTGGAAGCAGGCCCTCGAGGCCTCGGCCTCCGAGCTCCGCTGAGCCCCACCCGTCTCGAGCACGCCCCCGCGGCCCGCCTGTCCACAGGCGGCCGCGGGGGCGTCCCCGTCTCTGGCAGGATCCGGGCATGACGACCGTGACGATCGAGGAGACCGCCCCGACCGGGGCACTCGTGCTGGCGGGCGACCCCTTCACGGAGCCGGAGCTGCAGGCGCTCGGCGCGCGGGGCGCCGTGCGGCCGCTGCTGCCCGGGGTGTGGGCGCGGCCGGACGCCGCGGACGATCCCGCGGTCCGGGCCGCTGCCCTGTGGACCCTCGGCGGCCCGCTCCTGGCCGCCGGCTGGACCGCGATCGGCCCGTCGGCGGCCTGGATCCTGGCCGGCGGCGCGGCGCCCGGGCGGCTGCACGCGGCCGTGCCGCACTTCCACCGGCGCCCCGCCGGCGGGGGCCTGCTGCCCTGGACGCTCACGCAGTCGGACGTCGCGGCCGATGCCACGGGCGTCGCCCCCGCCGAGCACGACGTGCTCCGCTTCGGCCCCGTGCGGGTCACGACGCCCGCCCGGACAGTCGAAGACCTGCTGCTCAGCGCCGACCCGGATGCGGCGCGGCGCGCGGCCGCCGTGATCGGCGCCCACGGCGCCGCCGGGCTGCGGGAGCGGCTGGCCCGCCGGACCCGCCGTGCCGGCGTCGTGGCGGCCCGGCGCCGGCTGGGCGCGCTGCTGGCGGCGCTGGACGTCCCCGACTGAGGCCGGGAGGCTCAGGTGCGGTGCACGTCGAAGACGCCGTCGATGCGGCGCACCGCGTCGATCACGTGGCCGAGGAACCGGGGGTCGCCCATCTCGAAGACGAACCGGCTCATCGCCACGCGGTCGCGGGTGGTGTTCACGGAGGCCGAGAGGATGTTCACGTGGTTCTCGGAGAGGACCCGGGTGACGTCGGAGAGCAGCGACTTGCGGTCCAGCGCCTCGATCTGGATCTCCACCAGGTAGACGGTGTCCCGCGACGGCGCCCAGCTGACCGGGGTGCGGCGCTCCGGCTCCTGCGCGAGCAGGGTCGCCAGGTTGGGACAGTCGACCCGGTGCACGGAGACCCCGGAGCCGCGGGTGACGAACCCGTCGATGGCGTCCGGCGGCACCGGGTTGCAGCACCGTGCCAGCTTGGCCATGACGCCGCCGTCGCCGTCCACGAGCACGCCGGCGTCGTTGGTGGCCCGCGCGGGGGCGCGCCGCGACTGGGCCGGGACCAGCTCCTGCAGGTCCACCTCGCCGACGGTCAGCTCGCCCTCCGGCTCGGCCTGCGTCGACGTCGGCGGAGCGAGGCGCTCCGCGACGCGTTCCTGCACGGACTGGGCGGACACGTGGCCGTCGCCGAGGGCCACGAACAGCCCGTCGAGGTCCGCGTAGCCGAGATCCGTGGCCACCTGCACCAGCTCCTCGCCGCCGAGCACCTGCTGCACGGCCATGCCGGCCTTGCGCAGCTGACGGGTCAGCGACTCGCGTCCCCGGTCGGCCTGCTCGTCGCGGCGCTGCGTGGCGAAGTGGTGACGGATCTTGGACCGGGCCCGCGGCGAGACCACGAAGCCCAGCCAATCCCGGCTCGGCCCCGCGTCCTCGGCGCGCGAGGTGAAGACCTCCACGGTGTCGCCGTGGCTGAGCGGCGTGGACAGCGGGACGAGCTTGTCGTTGACCCGGGCGCCGATGGTGCGGTGGCCGACGTCGGTGTGGATGGCGTAGGCGAAGTCCACGGGCGTGGAGCCGGCCGGCAGGGTGCGGATCTCCCCCTTCGGCGTGAAGACGTACACCTCGTCCGCCCCGATCTGGGTGCGCAGCGAGGCGAGGAACTCGTCCGGGTCCCGGGTGTCCGCCTGCCAGTCCATCACCGAGCGCAGCCAGGCCGGCGTGGCCTGCACCGGCGCCTGGCCGGCGACCTGGGCCTTGTACCGCCAGTGCGCGGCGACGCCGTACTCGGCCTGGCGGTGCATCTCCTGCGTGCGGATCTGGATCTCCACCGGCTTGCCGCCCGGCACCATCACCGTGGTGTGCAGGGAGCGGTACATGTTGAGCTTCGGGACCGCGATGTAGTCCTTGAACCGGCCCGGGACCGGGTTCCAGCGCGCGTGGATGACGCCGAGCACGGCGTAGCAGTCACGCACGGAGTCCACGAGCACCCGGATGCCCGTGAGGTCGTGGATGTCGTCGAAGTCCTTCCCGCGCGTCACCATCTTCTGGTAGATCGAGTAGTAGTGCTTCGGCCGTCCGGTGACGGTCGCCCGGATCCGGTGCTCGCGCAGGTGCTCCTCGATCACGGTGCGCAGCGCCGCGATGTGCTTCTCCCGCTCCGGGTTGCGCTCCCCCACGAGGCGCACGATCTCCGCGTACATCTTGGGCTTGAGGGCGGCGAAGGAGAGGTCCTCGAGCTCCCACTTGACGGTGTTCATGCCGAGCCGGTGGGCCAGCGGGGCGTAGATGTCCAAGGTCTCCTGGGCCTTGCGGGCGCTGGACTCCGGGGAGACGTACCGCCACGTCCGCGCGTTGTGCAGCCGGTCGGCGAGCTTGATGAGCAGGACGTTCACGTCCTGGGCCATCGCGATGACCATCTTGCGCACGGTCTCGGCCTGCGCCGCGGCGCCGTAGGTCACCTTGTCCAGCTTGGTCACGCCGTCCACGAGGAGGGCGACCTCGGAGCCGAAGTCGGCGCGGAGGCGCTCCAGGGAGTAGTCCGTGTCCTCGACGGTGTCGTGCAGCAGGGCCGCCAGGAGCGTCGGGCCCGTCACGCCGATCTCGGCGAGGATCGTGGCGACCGCGACGGGGTGGGTGATGTACGGGTCCCCGGAGCGCCGCATCTGCCCCTCGTGTGCCGCGCGGGCGACCTCGAAGGCGCGGACGATCTCGGCCAGCTCGGTCTTGGTGGCTCGCTGCCGCACGGTGCGCATCAGCGGCTCGAGCAGGGGCGAGTACTCGGTGGCGTGCCGGCCGGTCAGGCGTGCGATCCGGCTGCGGGGCCGGACCGGGGCGGGACGGGCCGGGGCGGGACGGGCCGGGGCGGGAGTGGGGTCCTGCTCGCTCATGGGCCACGCCTCCTGACTCGTGCGGCCCCGACCGCTCCGGCCGGGATGATCGGCGAGTCTACCCGCGCCCGTCCCACCCCGCCCCAGGAAGACCACCGGGGCCGCAGCGGCTCCGTCAGAGTCGCGCGCCGTCGTCCCAGGGGGCGACGTCGGGATCGGTGACCGCCTCTGAGGCACGCTCCCGGGCGGCGCGGGCCGCGGCCCGGGCGTCGTGGTCGCGCACGTCCGGGTCGTTGCGGCGCAGCAGGGCGTACAGCGGCGCCTGGAGGAACAGGGTGGACAGGGTGCCCACGATGATGCCCACGAACAGCGCGAGCGCGATGTCCCGCAGCGTGCCGGCACCGAGCAGCCCCGCGCCGATGAACAGGATCGAGCCGACCGGCAGGATGCCGACGACGGAGGTCGTGATGGACCGGACGAGCGTCTGGTTCACCGCGAGGTTCACGTTCTCGACGAAGGAGCGCTCCGGGTCCTCCTCGGCCCCGATCGTGTTCTCGCGGATCTTGTCGAAGACCACCACGGTGTCGTAGAGCGCGTACGACAGGATCGTGAGGAAGCCGATGATGGCCGACGGCGTGATCTCGAAGCCGGTGGCGCCGTAGATGCCGGCGGTCAGCGCGACCACGTAGAGCATGCCGAGCACGGCGGCCAGGGACATCTTCCAGGTGCGGAAGTACACGGCCATGAACAGGGTCACGAGCACCACGAAGATCACCAGGCCGATCAGGGCCTGCTGCGACACCGCGGCGCCCCAGGTCGGCCCCACGAAGGTCGAGGTCACCTGGTCCTGGCCGACGCCGTAGGCCTCCTGCAGGTTCGCGGCCACGGCTCGGGTCTGGGCGTCGTCGAGCTGCTCGGTCTGGACGCGCACGGTGCCCGGGGCGACGTTCGTGACGGTGGCGTGGCCGTCGGCCAGCACGTCGGTCACGGCGCGCTCGCCCGCGGCCACGTCGGTGGAGGCCGTCTGCGAGACGGTGAACTCGGAGCCGCCCCGGAACTCGATGCCGAGGTTGAAGCCACCGCGGAGGGCGGTCAGGCCGCCGGCGAGGACGAGCAGCAGGGCGGCGAGGGCGAACCACCGCCGCCAGCGCTGGATGAACGGGTAGGAGATGCGGCCCGAGTAGAGGGCGTTGCCCCAGTCGGCGAAGCGGTTCACTGGTCCTCCTCCTGGCGGCGTCGCTCGGCGCGGCGTCGCTCGGCGATCGTCATGGGCGGCGCGGTGCGCGAGCGGCGGCCGCCCCCCGGGCGGACGAGCCCGCGCGGGGGGCGCCCGTCGCGACGAGCGGGCGCGGGGCGTCGGCGGCCGCCGCGTCAGCCGGCTCGTCGGAGTCCTCCGCCGGGAGCCCGGTGCGGGGGGCGTGGGCGGGCTCGCGGAAGCGGCCGGCGCCCTGATACAGGGACGGCCCGCCCAGCAGCGACGGGTCCAGTCCGGACATCGGGTGTCCCTCGCCCACGAAGCGGGTCTGGGCCAACAGCACCATGAGCGGGTGGGTGAACATGAACACCACGATCAGGTCGGCGATCGCGGTGAGGCCGAGGGTGAACGCGAAGCCGCGCACGTTGCCGACGGCCACGAAGTACAGCACGACGGCGGCCAGCAGGTTCACGGCCTTGGACGCGGTGATCGTCCGCCGGGCGCGCTTCCAGCCCTCGTGCACGGCGACGGGCACGGTGTGGCCCGCGCGCAGCTCGTCCTTGATGCGTTCGAAGTAGACGATGAACGAGTCCGCCGTCAGACCGATCGCCACGATGAGCCCGGCGATGCCCGCGAGGGACAGGCGGTAGTTGTCCGTCCAGCCCAGGATCGCGATGGTCAGCCACGTCAGCACGCCCGCCACGATGATCGAGGCGAAGGTCAGCAGGCCCAGGGCCCGATACTGGAAGAACTGGTACACGGCCACGAGGCCGAGGCCGATCAGGCCGGCGATCAGGCCCCAGAAGAGCTGGTCCCGGCCGAGCGTGGCGGAGATCTGCTGCTCGGACTCGATCGAGAAGGAGATCGGCAGGGAGCCGTAGTTGAGCTGCTCGGCCAACTGCGCCGTCGTCTGCTCGTTCAGGGTGGGGCCGCTGATCTGCGCGCTGCCGTTGGTGATGACCACGTTGGACTGCGGCGCGGAGATCACGTCCCCGTCCAGCAGGATCGCGAACTGCTTGCGCGGGTCGCCCTCGGGGTACGGGGTGAGCTTCTGGGTGACCTCCGTGAAGGCCTTGGTGCCCTCCTCGTCGAACTCGATGTTGACGACCCACTGGTTGGTGGAGACGCCGCCCTGGGCCTGGGCCATGCCGTTGGACGCGCCCTTGATCTGGGTGCCCGGGATGACCACGGGGCCCAGGATGTACTTCTGGGCCGGCGTGACGGCGCCGTCGGCGAGCTCCTCGGAGGGCTGGCAGGCGACGATCGCCCGGTCGGACGGCGGCGGGGGCGCGGCCGGGTCCCGCGGGGCGGTGCAGTCCGTGGCCTGGAACTCGGCCAGCAGGGCCGGGGTGACCCAGTTCGGGTCGTAGGCGTCCGCCGGCTCCCCGTCGGGCTTCGGCAGCTGGTCTTCTGGCAGGCGCTGGTCCTCGGGGGTGGCCTCCCCCGGGCCGGACTGCAGCACGGGGCGGAACTGCATGTCCGCGGACGCCTGGATCAGGCGGCGGGTCTCCTCGTCCGGGACCCCGGGCAGGGAGACGACCACGTTCTGGGAGCCCTGCGTGGCGACCTCCGCCTCGGCCACGCCGGAGCCGTCCACACGCTGGCGGATGATCTCCACGGCCTGGTCCAGCTGCTCGGGGGTGACGGACTCGCCCGTCGAGGTCTGGGGGGCCAGCACCATCTGCGTGCCGCCCTCGAGGTCGAGGGCGAGCTTGGGAGCCCAGGAGGCCGCGCCGGAGGCCACGCCCCCGCCGAGGATCGCGGCCAGGACCACGAGGAGGGCGGCCAGCCAGGCCAGGGTGCGCCCGGCGGAGCCGGTGGGTGTTCTCTTCGCCATTGCTCAGGTGCTTCCGTCACATTCGAGCGGCCCCGCCAGGCGGGGCCGCGTGTGCAGGGGTGGGTGGGCCTCAGGCCAGGTCGTCGCGGCGCGGACGCGGGTCGTCGGCGTCGTCGGCGCGGTACTCGGTGCCGGGGGCGTCATCCAGACGCGACGGGTCCGTGGTGGGCGCGGCGGCCGTCTCCGGCTCCACGACGGTGGTGACGCCCTGCAGGTGCACGTCCATGCGGGTGCCCGGGGCGGTCTCCAGCGTCACCCGCTGGCCCTCGGTGTCCACGGCCACGACGGTGCCGAAGATGCCGGCGCCCGTCATGACCTCGACGCCTGGGGCGAGGGTGCTGCGCATCTGCGCCTGCTGCTGCTGCATCTTCTTGCCCTTGCGGAAGGAGAGGAAGAGCATCACCGCGAGCAGGGCGAAGGCGATGAGCATGAGCAGGCTGCCGCCACCCCCCTGGGCCTGCTGGGCGATCACGGGCAGGGTCGCGGCGGTGGCGACGGGCATGGGGGACTCCTGATGCTCGGGGTGGGCGGGCCTGTCCAGTGTAGGGGCCCGCCCTGGGCGTCACGGCCCCGGCGTGGCCTCCGGAGCGGCGAGGCCCAGGTGCTCCCAGGCCCCCGGCAGCGCGACGCGGCCACGGGGGGTCCGCGCCACCATGCCCTCGCGGATGAGGAAGGGCTCGGCCACGGTCTCCACGGTCTCGGCCTCCTCCCCCACGGCGGTGGCCAGCGTGCTGAGCCCCACGGGCCCGCCGCCGAACGTGGTGCACAGGGCCGTGAGCACGGACCGGTCGAGCCGGTCCAGGCCGCGCCCGTCGACCTCGTACATGTCCAGGGCGGCGGCGGCGTCGTGCGCGCCGACCTCGGCCAGCCCCTTCACGAGCGCCCAGTCCCGCACGCGGCGCAGCAAGCGGTTGGCGATGCGCGGGGTGCCGCGCGAGCGCCGGGCGATCTGCCGGTACCCCTCCGTGGCCAGCCGCATGTCCAGCAGCAGGGCGGAGCGGCGCAGGACGCGCTCGAGCTCCACCTCGGTGTAGAAGTCCAGATGGCCCGTGAAGCCGAAGCGGTCGCGCAGCGGCCCCGGCAGGAGGCCGGCCCGCGTGGTGGCGCCGACGAGCGTGAAGGGCGGCAGCTCGAGCGGGATCGAGGTGGCGCCGGCGCCCTTGCCCACCACGATGTCCACCCGGAAGTCCTCCATGGCCATGTAGAGCATCTCCTCGGCCGGGCGGGACATCCGGTGGATCTCGTCGAGGAAGAGCACCTCGCCCTCGGTGAGCGAGGACAGGATGGCCGCGAGGTCGCCCGCATGCTGGATCGCGGGGCCGGAGGACAGCCGCAGGGGGGCGTTCATCTCCGCGGCCACGATCATCGCCAGCGTGGTCTTGCCGAGCCCGGGCGGACCGGAGAGCAGGACGTGGTCCGCGGCGCGGTCGCGCAGCCGGGCGGAGGCGAGCATGAGGTCCAGCTGCTCGCGCACGCGCATCTGGCCCACGAACTCGTCCAGGTGCTTGGGGCGCAGCGCGGCCTCGAGCCGACGCTCCTCCGGGTCGACGGCCGCCGCGGACAGCGGCGAGGACTCCGCGCTCATCGCCCGCCTCGCACAGAGCCGGCCATGCCGACGTCGCGCAGGGTGGCACGCAGCAGCGCGGCGACGTCGCGGCCCTCGTCCAGCTCCGGGCGGGCCGCCACGGTGGCCTCGACGGCCTTGAGCGCCTCCTTCTCGGACCAGCCCAGGCCGGCCATCGCCTGCACGACGTCGGCGTGCCAGAGCGCCTCGACGGTCGGCTCGGCGCTCGCCTCGGCCTCCGCCTCGGGCACCGGCTCCCCGGTGGGCGCGAGGCGGCCGGAGAGCTCGACGATGATCTTGCGCGCCATCTTCGGCCCGATGCCGGGCACGCGGGTGAGGGTCTTCTCGTCCTCCTCGGTGACCGCCCGGCGCACGGTCTCGGGGTGGTGGACGGAGAGGATCGCCAGGGCGAGGCGGGGACCCACGCCGTTGGCCGTGATGAGCACCTCGAACACCTCGCGCTCGTCGCGGTCCGCGAAGCCGTAGAGGGTCAGGGCGTCCTCCTTGACCACGAGGTGGGTCTGCACCGCCCCCGGCCGGCCCTCGTGCAGGGTGGCCAGCGTCTGCGGGGTGGCGGAGAACTGCACACCCAGGCCGCCGACGGCGATGACCGCCCGGTCGAGGGCCACGTGCTCGACGGTGCCGCTGAGCGAGGCGATCATGAGGGGCCCTCCTGTCGGGACGGACGGACGCCGGTCGGCGCGGATTCGAACATATCATCGAACGCCGGCCCGGCAGCGGCCTACCGGCGTCGCCCGCCGCCCGCCGAGCGCTCGGCGTCGAGCCAGGCCCGCTGCGCGGCGGTGAGCTGGCCCCGCGGGCGGGCGCGCGCGGGCGCCTTGGCGGCGAACTGCGAGCGCCCCGCCCGGGAGGCGAGGTCCGCGGTGTCGAGGCCGGTCTGGCCGGCGGCCGCGCCGAGGGCGGTGCCGCGCCAGCCGTGGGCGATGGCCAAGGCGAGGGCGTCGGCCGCGTCGGCCGGGCGCGGCGGGGCGTCGAGGCGGAGGATCCGGGTGACCATCGTGGTGACCTGCTCCTTGCCCGCATCGCCGTGTCCGGTGACGGCGGCCTTGACCTCGGAGGGGGTGTGCAGGCCCACGGGGACGCCGGCGCGCGCGGCCGCGGCGATCGCCACGCCCGCGGCCTGGGCCGTGCCCAGCACGGTCGGCGTGTTCGTGTTCGCGAACATGCGCTCGACGGCGGCGCGATCGGGCCGGTGCGCGGCGAGGACCGCGGAGACGGCCTCGTCGATGCGCAGGAGGCGCTGGTCCAGGGGGGCGGTGGGCGGGGTGCCCGTGACCTCGACGTGGACGAGCGCGGCCCGCCGTCGCGCGTCCACGTCCACCACGGCGATCCCGCAGCGGGTGAGCCCCGGGTCCACCCCGAGGATCCGGACGACGTCGGCGGGCCGGCGCGCGCTCAGCGCGATCAGTCCTCGTCGAGCTCGGCGAGGACCTCGGGGGCGATGTCCACGTTCGAGAAGACGTTCTGGACGTCGTCGAGGTCCTCGAGGGCATCGGCCAGCTTGAGGAAGGTGCGGGCGCCCGACGCGTCCAGGTCCACCTTCATGGTGGGGACGAACTCGAGCTCGTCGGACTCGTACTCCACGCCCGCCTCGTCGAGGGCCTTGGCCACGGACTGCAGGTCGGAGGGGTCCGAGAGGATCTCGAAGGAGTCGCCGGAGACGACGACCTCCTCGGCGTCGGCGCCGCCCTCGAGCACGGCCTCGAGCAGGCCGTCCTCGGTGTTGCCCTCGGCGGGCAGGCGCACGAGGCCCTTGCGCTCGAAGAGGAAGGAGACGGAGCCGGAGTCGGCCATGGTGCCGCCGTTGCGGGTGACGGCCGCGCGCACGTCCGCGGCGGCGCGGTTCTTGTTGTCGGTCAGGCACTCGACCAGCAGCGCCGAGCCCTGGGGGCCGCGGACCTCGTACATGATCTCGGCGTAGTCGATGACCTCGCCGGTGAGGCCGGCGCCGCGCTTGACGGCGCGGTCGATGTTGTCGTTGGGCACCGAGGCCTTCTTGGCCTTGGACACGGCCAGGTCGAGGGCGGGGTTGCCGGCGACGTCGGGTCCGCCGGCACGTGCCGCGACCTCGATGTTCTTGATGTACTTCGCGAACGCCTTGGCGCGCCGCGCGTCGATGACGGCCTTCTTGTGCTTGGTGGTCGCCCACTTGGAATGTCCTGCCATCACGCCTCCTCAGGTCTGGATCTCGTCTGCTGGCTCGACCGCCCAGTCTAGCGACGCCCGGTGGGGTGGCGCGGATCACGGCTGACTACACTCGCGCCCATGACCCACACCTCCGCGCCCTCCGTCCTGCCCGCCGACCACCCGCTGGCGACCCCCTCCGACCTGCCCTACGGGCTGCCCGACTTCTCCGCCGTCTCCGACGCGCAGCTGGCCGAGGCCGTGCGCGCGGGGATGGCGGCCCAGCGCGCCGAGGTCGACCAGATCCTCGGGGCGGCCACGGCGCCGACCTTCGAGAACACCGTCCGTGCGCTCGAGCTGTCCGGCCAGCTGCTGCGCCGCTCCGCCGCGATGTTCTTCACGCTCGTCGGCTCGGACGGCACGGATGCGCGGCAGGCCCTGGCCGAGGAGCTCTCCCCCGAGCTCGCGGCCCACGAGGACGCGATCCTGCTGGACCCGCGGCTGGCGGCGCGCGCCGCTTCGATCGACGACGGCGGCCTCACGGGCGAGGACGCCCGCCTGCTGGAGACGCTGCGCCTGCGCCTCTCCCTGGCGGGGGCGGACCTGGACGAGGCCGCGCGCGAGGAGCTGCGCGGGATCAACACGGAGCTGGCGTCCCTCTCGGCCGCCTACACGCGCCGCCTCGTCGCGGACACCGCCGCCCGCGCCGTGCTCGTCACGGACCGCGAGCGCCTGGCCGGTCTGAGCGAGGACGACCTGGCCGCGGCGGCGGGGGCGGCCGCCGAGGCGGGGCACGGGGACGGGGACGCGGCGGCGGGCCCGTGGCTGCTGACGCTGTCCCTGTTCACGTCGCAGCCGTGGCTGGCGTCCCTGCAGGACGAGGGGATGCGGCGCGAGGTGTTCGAGGCGTCGACGGGCCGGGGCGGGTCCGGGGAGCACGAGACGCTGACGACGGCGATGGCGATGGTGCGGCTGCGGCTGCGCAAGGCGCGGCTGCTGGGGGCGCAGAGCTGGGCCGAGCAGGCGCTGAAGGACCGGGCGGCGCCGTCGACGGCGGCCGTGGAGGAGCTGCTGGCCGCGATGGCGCCGCGGGCGATGGCCAACGCGCGGGCGGACGCGGCGACGGCGGCGGCGCACGCGGGCCGGACGGACGCCGAGGTGGCCCCATGGGACTGGCCGGCGCTGTCCGCGGCGTACGCGCGGGAGGAGTTCGCGGTGGACGCGGACGCCCTGCGCCCGTACTTCGAGCTGGACCGGGTGCTGACCGAGGGCGTGTTCGCGGCGGCGACGGCGCTGTACGGGCTCACGTTCGCCGAGCGCCCGGAGCTGGCGCGGCACCTGTACCGCCCCGGGATCCGGGTGTTCGAGGTGACGGGTGAGGACGGTGCCGGGGTGGGTCTGTTCGTCGCGGACCTGTTCGCGCGGCCGACCAAGTCGGGCGGTGCCTGGATGCACACGGTGCGGGACATGGCGGACGCCCTGGGCGAGCGCCCGGTGGTGTTCACCACGATGAATGTGCCGGCCCCGGCGGCGGGGCGTCCGGCCCTGCTGACGCTGGATGAGGCCACGACGCTGTTCCACGAGTTCGGCCACGCCCTGCACGGGCTGCTGGCCCGGGGCGAGTACGCCTCGCTCACCGGGACGAACGTGCCGCGCGACGTCGTCGAGTTCCCGTCGCAGGTCAACGAGGTGTGGCTGCGCGAGCCGTCCCTGCTGGCCGCGTACGCGCGGCACGTGGAGTCGGGCGAGCCGCTGCCGGCGGGGACGCTGGAGCGGCTCGAGGCGGCGGACCTGTGGGGCGAGGGGCACCGCACGGTCGAGTATTTGGGCGCGGCGCTCGTGGACTGGGCCTGGCACTCGCTGACGGAGGAGACGGTGGACGCCGCCACGGCCGACCCGGCCGCGTTCGAGCGCCGGGTGCTGACCGAGGCGGGCATCGACCCGGACCTGGTGCCTCCGCGCTACGGCACCGGCTACTTCAAGCACATCTTCGGCGGCGGCTACGCGGCCGGGTACTACTCCTACGTGTGGGCCGAGGTGCTGGACGCGGACGCCGTGGAGTGGTTCCGCGAGCACGGCGGGATGACGCGGGAGAACGGCCGCCGGTTCGCGGACGAGCTGCTCTCGCGGGGCGATACGCGTGACCTGCTGGAGTCCTACCGCGCGTTCCGTGGCCGGGACGCCGAGCTCGAGCCGCTGCTGCGCCGTCGGGGGCTGGCGGACGCCGCGGCCTGAGCGCGGTCAGCGCCCCCGGCCGCCGGGGCGGGGGGCGCTGAGCACGGCGCGCAGCCAGCCGCGCACGGTGGTGTCCCACTTGCGCGGGTCCACGTTCTGCTCGCGGGTGTGGCGGGCCTGGTGGAAGCGGACGAACCGCACGAGGTCCGGGTTGCGCTCGGCCAGGTCCTGCGAGGGGCCGACGGGCACGTACTCGTCGTCCTCGGAGTGCAGGATCAGCGTGGGCACACGCACGTGGTCGGCGCGGGTCACCCAGTCCAGGGCCTTGAGGTCCACGGGGGCGGCCAGGCCCGTGATGAACCGGCCGGCCCGGTTGGCCAGCAGCCACTGGCCGAGCAGGCCCACGGCTTCGGGGATCCGGTTGAGCCGGGCCTGGTGGCGCAGCACGTCCACCCAGTCGATGACGGGGCCCGTCAGGACCACGCCGCGCACGTGCGGGGCCAGCGGGGAGCGGTCCACGGTCTGCAGCACCACGGCCCCGCCCATGGACCAGCCGAAGAGGACGACGTCCCGGGCGCCGTGGTCGAGGGCGTAGCGGATGGCCGCCTCGACGTCCTCCCATTCGGTGGTGCCGAGCCCGTAGCGGGCGTCGGCGGCGTCCGGGGCGTCGCCGTCGTTGCGGTAGGAGATCAGCAGCGACGTCATGCCCAGGCGGCGGGCGGTCGGCACGGCGCGGATGCCCTCGTTGCGGCGCGCGCCGCGGCCGTGGACCATCACCGCCCACAGCCCCTCCGCGGGACGGGGTTCGCCGTCCTCGCTGGGGTCCGGCTCGATGCGCCATGCGCGGGCGTGGCCGCCGGGCACCGGCACCTGCACGTCCTCGGCGTCGAGCCCGGCGTCGGCGGGGGTCGGGTAGACGAAGCCGGTGAACCGGCCCCGGGTCGCCGTCGTCAGATCGCCGGAGAAGACCTCCTCGACCGCGCGCTGCACCGTGCCGTCCCGGGGGTCGAAGGAGGTGATCTCCCCGATGCGGGCGCATCCGGCGCCGTCGTCGAACGTGAGGGAGTACTGGCCGGGCACGGTGGTGTACTCGTCGGCCTGCAGGATCACGTCCTGCCCGGCGGGCGTGTCGACGACGGCGAGGATCGGCGTGGACTCGGCGTGGCGGCGCACGGGGGTCACCACGGTGCGGGCGAACACGCCTGCGAGCGCCGAGCTCGCCCCGGCCAGCACGAAGGCGGAGGCCGCGGCGACGCTGAGCACGGGCGGGGCCCAGCGGGCCACCGGGGAGGCCACGGCCACGCCGCCGCGCACCGATCCGGTGACTCCGCGGCGGACCAGGCGGCCCGCTCGGCGGACGCGGGAGTCGCGACCCCCGGCCCGCCGGGCTGCCACGGTGACGGCGGCGGCCAGGGCGGGCGGCAGGTCGGCGGGGTGGGGACGGGGACGGCGGGGTCGTGCGGCCATGCGCGCCATTGTCCTCCACGGGCGGGCGCGCCCGCCAATGCGACGCCGGTCGGGAACACGACGGCGCTCCGGACCGTTGCACCGGGCATGACCGAGACTCCCCACACCCCCCATGACGGCCCCACCCCCGACCCCGCGCGGGACGTCCCCGCTCCCGAGCAGACCCTGGCCGCCCCGGGCGGCGCCCGCCTGACGGACGAGGAGTGGGCCCGACGGCTCACGCCCGAGGAGTTCCAGGTGCTGCGCCGGGCCGGCACGGAACGGCCCTTCACGGGCGAGTACTGGGACTCGCACGTGAAGGGCGTGTACGCGTGCCGGGCGTGCGGATCCGAGCTGTTCCGCTCGGACGAGAAGTTCGACGCGCACTGCGGCTGGCCCTCGTTCTTCGCACCGCTCGCGGAGGACCGGGTGGAGTACCTGAAGGACACCACCCTGGGCATGGAGCGGATCGAGGTGCGGTGCGCGGCGTGCGGCTCCCACATGGGTCACGTCTTCGCGGGCGAGGGCTATGACACCCCCACGGACCTGCGCTACTGCATCAACTCGATCTCGCTGCGCCTGGCCCCCGCCGACGACGCGGCGGCCCCGGACGGGGCGCGCTGATCCGGTGCGGGAGCGCCGTGGCGTCCACGGCGCGCCCCCGCGGCCCGCTGGGCCCCGCAGCCTAGGCTGACGGGCATGAGCGTGATCGGGCCCCGTCGCCTCTCCGCCGCCCCCGGGGCGGTCGAGGCGCCCGTGCCGCCGGGGGTGTTCCGGCGTGCCCTGGCGGACCTGCGCGATGCGCGGCCACGGACCGAGGTGCGGCTGCGGGAGATCCCGGCACCCGAGGGGCAGGCGCCCTTCGCCGTCGCCCTCGCCGCCGACGTGTGCGACGGGCCGGGCGCGACCGGCGGCGTGCTGGCCACGGGGCGGTTCGTCCTCCTGCACGACCCGGCCCCGGACGCCCGGTGGCCGGGAGGCTTCCGGGCGGTGACATGGATCCGTGCGAGCCTGGAACCGGACGTCGCACTGGACCAGCTGGCCGGCGCCGTCGCGTGGACGTGGCTCGTGGAGGCGCTCGAGCGCCGCCACGCCGAGCACTCCCACGCCGGCGGCACCGCGACGCGCAGCATCGCGGAGGGCTTCGGGACGCTCAGTGCGGCCCCGGACACCACCGACATCGAGCTGCGCGCCTCGTGGACCCCGGCCCCGCGGGACCTCGGCTCGCATCTCGAGGCGTGGTCGGACATGATCTGCGCGTTCGCCGGTCTGCCGCCCGAGCACGCCGCGGACGTCCACACGGCCGGCCCCTGACCGCGCGCCCGCGCCTCCGACACACCGGGCCCCGGCCCGTCCCCGCCCCGACCTCCCCGAACAGGAGCAGCATGACCGACGCCCCCGAGACGGCCGCCCCGGACGCGCCCCCGCGGCTGATCGCCACACCGGCCGGTGGAGTCCCCCGGCTCACCGACACCCGCGCGGGCCTGGAGGCCTGCGCCGCGGCGCTCGCCGCGGGGACCGGGCCCGTCGCCGTCGACGCGGAGCGCGCCTCCGGGATCCGGTATGGCCAGCGGGCCATGCTCGTCCAGCTCAAGCGCGAGGGCGCCGGCATCTGGCTCGTCGATCCCGAAGCCCTCGACGGGCTGGCCCCGCTGCAGGAGGCCCTCGCGGGCGTCGAGTGGATCCTGCACGCGGCCAGCCAGGACCTGCCCTGCCTGGCCGAGCAGGGGCTGCGCCCCGATCGGCTGTTCGACACCGAGCTCGCGGCCCGGGTGTCCGGCCTGCCGCGCGTCGGCCTGGCCGCGGTCCTGGAGGAGCTGCTGGGGGTCACCCTCGCCAAGGAGCATTCGGCCGCCGACTGGTCGGTGCGTCCGCTGCCCGAGGCGATGCTCACCTACGCGGCGCTCGACGTCGAGCTGCTCGTCCCGCTGCGCGAGGCCCTGATCGCGCGCCTCGAGGCCGACGGCAAGCTCGCGTGGGCCGAGCAGGAGTTCGAGCACGTGCGCACGGCCCCGCCGCCCACGCCGAAGAAGGACCCCTGGCGCGGCACCTCGGGCTCCCAGACGCTGCGCCGCCCCGTGCAGCGCGCGGTCCTCAAGCGCCTGTGGGAGGCCCGCGAGGACCTCGCCCGCCACCGCGACGTCGCCCCCGGCCGGCTCATCCCGGACCGGTCGATCGTCGCCGCCGCGGCCGCCCAGCCGCGCACCGTCCCCGCCCTGCGCCAGACCTCCGGCTTCCACGGCCGCGCCGCGAGCCGCGAGGCCCCGCGCTGGATCGCCGCGATCCGGGCCGGCGTCGAGGACGCCGAGCGGGGCGACGCCCCCGCGGCGCAGATCCGCACCAGGGACGGCCCGCCCCCACCCCGGGCCTGGAAGGACCGGGACCCGGTGGCGGACCGCCGCCTGCGCACGGCCAAGGCCCGCGTCGCCCGACGGGCCGAGCAGCTGGGGATGCCCACCGAGAACCTCCTCACCCCGGACACCCTTCGGCGGATCTGCTGGACCCCGCCCGCCCCGATCACCCCCGAGACCGTCGACGCGTTCCTGACGGAGCGGGGCGCGCGCCCGTGGCAGGTGGAGAACGTCGGCGCGATCGTCACGGTCGCGCTCCTCGACCCCGATCCCGCCGGCGCCTGAGCCCCCGACGCGGCCGGCCGGATCGGTCCGTCGCGTCGCGTCGACGCGGAGGCTACTCGCCGGTAGTGTGACCCGCATGACATCCGTTTCTCTTGCTTCCTTCGACCACCTGCCCGCCCTGGCCCCGGATGAGGTCGTCACCACCGTCACCGTGACCGACCACGCCCTGCCCGAGGGTGCGGGCACGCTCGCGCTGCTCACGCTGGACAACGGGCAGGGACCCCGCCGGCCCGCGACCCTGGGCCCGGCCACGCTCCTCGGCCTCGGCCGGGTGCTCGACGAGCAGGCCGCCCGGGCCGCCGCGGGCGCGATCCAGGCCCTGGCCGTGACCGGTGTGGAGGGGACCTTCGCGGCCGGGGCGGACCTGTCCCTGATCGCGGGCCTCACCGACGACGTCGGCCGCGACCTGGCCCTGCTCGGCCACGCCGTCTACGACCGGCTCGCGGCCCTCGAGATCCCCACGGTCGCGCTCGTGAACGGCCTCGCCCTCGGCGGCGGCCTCGAGCTGGCCCTGGCCGCCGGACACCGCGTGGTGGCCGCCGATGCGAAGGGCTTCGGCCTGCCCGAGGTCCGGCTCGGCCTGATCCCCGGCTGGTCCGGCGTGTGGCGCGTGCCCCATCTGATCGGCCCGGAGGCCGCCGTCGACGTCGTGCTGAAGAACCCCCTCGACGACAACCGCATGCTCGACGCCCGCGCGGCGCACGGGCTGGGGCTCATGGACCGGATCGTCGAGGGGGACCTCCTCGACGCCGGCCTCGAGCTCGCCGCCGCCCTGGTCACCGGGGACGAGTCCGTGGCGGCCGAACTGGCCGCCCACCGCGACCGCGACGTGTCCGACGCCGCCTGGGACCGCGCCCTGGCGGCGCTGGAGCGGCTGCAGGCCGCCCGTCCCGGTCGCCACCTGCCGGCGCGCCGTCACCTGGAGGCCCTGTTCACCGGGGCCCGCACGCGCACCCGCGCCGAGTCCGCCCAGGCCGAGGCGGACGCCCTCGGGACGCTGCTGCACTCCCCCGAGTTCCGCCGCACCGTGTACGCGTTCCTCGGCCTCGTCCAGGGCCGCGCCAAGCGCCCCGCCGGCGACCCGGGCCGCGAGCTCGCCCGCGAGGTCCGGAAGGTCGGCATCGTCGGTGCGGGCCTGATGGCCGGCCAGCTCGCCCTCGTCTTCGCCCGGCACCTGCGGGTGCCCGTCGTGATGACGGACGTCGACGCCGAGCGTGTCGAGCGCGGCCTGGCGGGCGTGCGCGCGCAGGTCGAGAAGATGGTCTCCCGTGGACGGCTCTCCGCCGAGGACGGCCAGGCCCTGGCCGGGTTGATCACCGCGGACACGGACAAAGCCGTGTATGCGGACGCCGACATCGTCATCGAGGCCGTCTTCGAGGAGCTCGAGGTCAAGCGCACCGTCTTCCGCGAGCTCGAGGGCGTCGTGCGTGAGGACGCCATCCTGATGACCAACACCTCGAGCCTGTCCGTGGCCGCCATGGCCGAGGTCCTCGAGCGTCCCGAGCGCCTCGTGGGCTTCCACTTCTTCAACCCGGTGGCGGTCATGCCGCTCGTGGAGATCGTGCGGACCGAGGCGACGACGGACGAGGTCGTGGCCACCGCGTTCGAACTGACCCGCCGGCTCCGCAAGACCGGCGTGCTCGTCCACGACGCCACCGCGTTCGTGGTCAACCGCGTCCTGCTGCGCATGATGGGCGAGGTGCAGAACTCCTTCGACGAGGGCACCGACGCGCACGAGGCCGACCACGCGCTGGACCCGCTGGCCCTGCCGATGACGCCGTTCACCCTCCTGGCCATGGTCGGCATCCCCGTGGCCCAGCACGTGTCCGAGTCCCTCTCCGCGTCCTTCGGCGCGGAGCGCTTCCCGGTCTCGGCGAACCTGCAGCGCCTGATCGACGCCGGCAAGACCGCGATCTGGGCCAAGGACGTCCGCCCGGACCGGCGCGACGAGGAGGCCGCCGGCGCGACCGGCGAGCAGATCCCGGAGGCGACCGCGGCCCTGCTGGAGCAGGGCTCGACCCCGCAGACCTCCGAGGAGCTGCTGCGCCGGGTCGAGGACGCGCTGGCCGAGGAGATCGGCCTGCTCCTGGACGAGCGCGTCGTCGCGGCCCCCGAGGACGTGGACCTGTGCATGATCCTCGGCGCCAACTGGCCCCTGCACCTGGGCGGCATCACGCCGTACCTGGACGACTGCGGGGCCGCCGAGCGGGTGAACGGGCGGCGCTTCCACCCGGCCGCGCAGGCCTGACCGGCCCCGGCCGGGCCGTCCGCGACGGCCCGGCCCACGGCTCAGGCGATCGGCAGCCCGGCGAACGTCACCACGTGCGCGTCGAGCCCGGCGGTCGCCGCGGCCTGGTCGGCCACGGGGGTCGAGGCGGTGCCCCCGCCCCAGTCGGAGGCGACCACGGCGCCCTCGCGCACGAGGTGCGCCCCCAGCTCCACGCCGTCCGCGACGACGGCCACCCGCACGTCCGACCCGCCCGCGTCCGCCGGGCGCAGCTCGGCGCGGGGCACGCGCAGCCCGCCCTGCAGGGGCGAGGCCTCCTCGAGCCGGTCCACGGCGAGCGGGCCCTCGGCGGCCACCCGCGCGAGGAGGAGGTACTCCGCGTACGAGGGCAGCACCGCGGCGTCGATGCCGGCCCGCTCACGGTCGATGCGCACCCGCTGGGCTCCGGCGGAGTCCTCGTGGGTCGTCCATGCCCAGCCGTCCCCGTCGGGCGTGAAGCCGACCTGCGTCTGGGCGAGGTAGCGCTCCGGCAGACCGTCGCGGGCGGCGCGCTGGGCGGTTGTGGGGGCGAAGCCCGTCCGGGTGGTCAGCACGCCGTCCTCCAGCACCCGGTGCAGGAAGCCGACGTGCACGTCGTCGAGGGTCACGGCCTCCCACCGCTCGAAGGGGGTGAGGTCGAAGCGGGCGGCGCCGGTGGGGCGCGGGGCGGGGTCGGTCACGGCGGTGCTCCTGGGGCTCGGGGGTCCGTCCCCTCGATCCTCGCACCCGTGGGGCCCGGTCGCATCCGCCCTCGCCGCGGGCGATAATGGGTCGATGACCACGCAGGACTCCCCCCTCACCCCGAACTCCTCCCGGTCCGCCTGCTGCGGCGGCCACGCCCGCCCGGACACCTCGCGCCGCACCGTCCTGGGCCGCGGCGCCGCCGTCGCCGCCGCGGGCGCCGGCGCACTCGCGCTGACCGGCTGCACGGACCAGCTGCGCGAGAAGGACACCGCGCAGGACCACTACACCGGCTCCGACGCCGTCGACGCGCTGCCCGCCGCCGAGCTGCCCGTGGGCGCGTCCCGCGAGGTCCAGGTGCAGGGCCGGACCCTGATGATGCACCGCGTGGACGAGACCACGGTGACCGCCTTCACCAACGTGTGCACGCACCAGGGCTGCCTGCTCCAGGTCGTGGACCGGCAGGAGGGCCCGGCCTACGCGTGCCCCTGCCACGGCTCGCACTTCGACGTCACCTCGGGCAAGCCGTTCGGCGGCCCGGCCCGCCAGGCCCTCATGGACTACGACGCGGCCGTCGTCGACGACCGCATCGTCGTCAAGCTCTGAGCCCGGCTCATTCCTCCGGCGCGCCGTAGCGCCGGCGCGGGGGCACCACGACGGCGGAGCGGTCGTTGGGGTCCCACGCCGGCTGCTCGCGCCGCCGCGCCGGGTAGTAGCGGTGCCGCCACCAGAACCAGATGAGCGCCCCCAGCACCGGCAGCAGCAGCATGAGGCCGACCCACGGCAGGCGCGCCCGGGCGTCCAGGGGGCTGCGGCCCAGCGAGACGAAGCCGGCCACCCACAGCGCACCGGCCACGACGGACACGGTCCAGCCCAGGGCGGCCTCCCCCGGCGTCGGCACGAGCGGGGTCGCGGCGGCCGCGCCGGTCAGCGCGCCGGCCATCAGAAGAGCGCGACCTTCTCCGGGCCCGGGAACAGGGCGTCCAGCTCGGCCAGGTCCTCCGCGGTGGCGAGCCAGTCGGCCGCCGCCGCGTTCTCCACGACCTGCGCGGCACGGGTGGCGCCGGCGATCACGGAGGACACCGGTCCCTGCGCCGCCAGCCACCCGATCGCGGCCTGGACCTCGGTGATCCCCCGCTCCCGGGCGAACCGGCCGAAGGCGGCCAGCTGCTCCAGGTCGGCGTCGGCCACCATGTGCTGGCGCACGTGGGACAGGCGCGAGCCCTCGGGGGCGTCGCCCTGCGAGTACTTGCCCGTGAGCAGCCCGTTGGCCAGCGGGAAGTACGGCAGGACGCCGAGCCCGAACTCGGCCGCCGCCGGGACCACCTCGAGCTCGGCCCGGCGGTCCAGCAGGTTGTAGTGGTTCTGCGCGGACACGAAGCGCTCCACGCCCAGCTCGCGGGCCACGTACTCGGCCTGGGCGATCTGCCACCCGGCCCGGTTCGAGTGGCCCACGTAGCGGACCTTGCCGGCGCGCACGAGGTCGTCGAGCGCGCGGAGGGTCTCCTCGATGGGCGTGGCCGGGTCCGGGGTGTGGAACTGGTAGAGGTCGATCCAGTCGGTGCCGAGGCGGCGCAGGGAGTCCTCGACGGCGCGCACGATGTACCGGCGGGAGCCCCGCGCGCCGCCGTCGTCGCCGGCGACACCGCCCATGTCCATGCCGAACTTGGTGCCGATCACCACCTCGTCGCGGCGGGCGCCCAGGGCGCGGCCGAGCCGCTCCTCGGACAGGCCGGGCTCGGCGCCGTAGACGTCGGCGACGTCGAAGAAGGTGATGCCGGCGTCGAGCGCGGCGTGGACGACGTCGTCGGTGCCGGCCTGCTCCAGCGTGGCGGTGCCGGGGCGGCCGAGGTTGTTGCACCCCAAGCCGACGACGGAGACGGTCAGCCCGGAGCGGCCGAGACGGGTGTGGCGCACGGGTCAGCCCTCCTGCTCTGCGGTGCGGACGTCCACCTTGTTCGGCTGCACGCCGTCGGCGCGCTTGGCGGCCGCCGGGATCTCGGCGGCGGCCTTGCGGGCGTGGGGGGTCCGGACGCGCAGCACGAGGGCACCGACCTCCTCGACGACGTCCTCGACCTCGCCGAGACCGCGCCAGGCCAGCTGGTGGGTCATCTCGACGCGCAGCCGCTCGACGGTGCGCCGCTCGATCGCCGTGGCCTCCCGGCCGCGGAGCCGGTAGGCCACCGGCAGCACGGCGAAGGTCGCGGGGTCCGCCTCGGCGAAGCCCTCCTCCGCGCCCTGCGCCACGAACGCGGCCAGCAGCTGATCACCCTCGGCCTGGTCGGCCAGGGGCTGCTCCCCGACGGTGCCGGGCTGGCCGACCCGGCCGTGGTGGACCACGAACTCCCCGGCCTCCGCGTCGGCCCATGCCTCGCGGTACTCAAAGAGGCGGGCGCCGTCGTCGCCGACGCTCTCACGGTACAGCCGGACGATGCTCATGCCTGCTCCTGGTGGTGGGGGGCGGCCGCGTCCTCGGGGACGGGCCGGGCGTACGGGACCTTGGCGCCGAGGACCTGGGCGACGGTGTCCTGGGTGATGCGCTGCGCGGTGAGGCCCACGCGGGCCAGCACCTGCTCGCGGCTGCCGTGGGCGAGGAACTCGACCGGCAGGCCGACCTCGTTCAGGGCGGTGTCCACGCCGGCCGCGCGCATCTCCTGCCGGATCCGCGAGCCGACGCCGCCGGCCCGCACCCCGTCCTCGAGGCACACGACGATCCGGTGGCGGGCGGCCGTGTCGATCACGGACCGGGCCACGGGCAGGACCCACCGCGGGTCGATCACCGTGGCGCTGATGCCGTGCCGCTCGAGCCGTTCGGCGACGTCGAGGCCGAGCTCGGCCATCGCGCCCACCGCCACGATCAGCACGTCCCGCTCGGCGCCGTCGCGTCCGCCGGCCTCGCCCCGCCGGGCGAGCACGTCCGTGCCGTCCGACAACCGCTCCAGGGCGCGCACCGACTCGCCGACCGAGCCCTTCGCGAACCGCACCACGGTGGGCGCGTCCTCGACGGCGACGGCCTCGCGCAGCTCCTCCCGGAGCGTGTCCGCGTCGCGGGGCGCGGAGATCCGCAGCCCCGGCACCGACTGCAGCAGGGCCAGGTCCCACATGCCGTGGTGGCTCGGGCCGTCCGGCCCGGTGACGCCCGCGCGGTCCAGCACGAACGTCACGCCTGCACGGTGCAGGCCCACGTCCATGAGCACCTGGTCGTACGCGCGGTTGAGGAAGGTCGCGTAGACGGCCACCACGGGGTGCAGACCACCGAAGGCCATGCCGGCGGCCGAGGTGACCGCGTGCTGCTCGGCGATGCCGACGTCGAACACCCGGTCCGGATGGGCCAGCGCCATCGGGGCCAGGCCCACGGGGTTCTGCATGGCGGCGGTGATGGCCACGACGTCCGGCCGCTCATCCGCGATCGCGACCATCTCCTCGCCGAACACGGAGGTCCAGGACTGGGCCGTCGACGAGGTGATGGGCTCGCCCGTGGAGGGGTCGATCACGCCGATCGCGTGGAACTGGTCCGCCTCGTGCGCGACCGCCGGCGCGTAGCCGTGCCCCTTCTCGGTCATCGCGTGGACGATCACGGGCCCGCCGTACGCCCGCGCGTCCTCGAGGGCCTCCTCCATGGCGGTGAGGTCGTGGCCGTCGACCGGGCCGATGTACTTCATGCCCAGGTCCTCGAACAGGCCCTGCGGCGCCCAGAGGTCCTTGAGACCCTTCTTCGCCGCGTGCAGCGGCCGGTACACCAGCTCGCCCGCGAGGCCGGCCTCCTGGAGGCGGTGCTTGAGGTAGTCGAGGGTCTGCTCGTAGCGGTGGTGGGTGCGCACCTTGTCCAGCACCCCGCGGCGCAGTCCGCCCAGGTGCTCGGCGACGCCGCCCACGGTGGGCGCGTACGAGCGGCCGTTGTCGTTGACGACGATCACCACGCGCCGGTCCCGGCCGGCGGCGATGTTGTTGACGGCCTCCCAGGCCATGCCCCCCGTGAGCGCACCGTCGCCGATCACGGCCACCACGGTGCGGTCCCCCTGCCCGGTCTGCGCCCAGGCCCGCGCGATGCCGTCCGCCCAGGAGAGCGAGCTGGAGGCGTGCGAGGACTCCACCACATCGTGCTCGGACTCCGTGCGGTCGCCGTAGCCGGACAGACCGCCCTCCTGGCGGAGCGTCGTGAAGTCCTGGCGTCCGGTGAGCAGCTTGTGCACGTACGACTGGTGACCCGTGTCGAAGATGACCGCGTCCTTCGGCGACTCGAAGACGCGGTGCACGGCCAGCGTCAGCTCGACGACGCCCAGGTTCGGTCCGAGGTGGCCGCCCGTCTTGGAGACGTGGGCGATCAGGTAGGCGCGGATCTCCGCCGCCAGCGCGGTCAACTGGTCCTCCGTGAGGGCCGACAGGTCCGCCGGGCGGGCGATCTGCGGCAGCAGCGGGGCGCCGGGGCTCGTGGGGGGCAGATGTTCCATGGTGCGACCAGCCTACTCCGCGGCTCCGCACCCGGGCGGGACGCGGGCGGCGGCCCGCGCGGGCGGGCCCCGTGGATCAGGCCTTCGCGGCGATCTGACGGAGCACGTACTGAGACATGCTTCGCTCTGCCTGGCGATAGTTGCACAGCTTCCGTCGGCTCTCAGGATCCCTGTCTCGATGGGACGCCCGACGATGCAACCGTACAAGACCAATTTCTCTTGGGTGATCGGCGGTACTGGGATCGTCTTCTCACCACGGTGATGTTCACGAGACGACGCAGCCGATCCCGTCACGACGGCGAGCGAGGTGAGCCCGTCCGTTCGGGCCTCGATTCCATCTGCGACCAGAGCCGCCGAGCCGATGTTCTCCATCGCAGCCTCAGCGCTGCCACCCCGGGTCGATTGGATCTTGGCCGGGCGATTCCATGCCCGCCGATCGACATCGACTTGATACCCGGGAGGGGTATAGCGTTGACTGGACCAGAACGAACAGGAGACTTCATGCGCAAGCACCTCATGACCACCGTCGCCGCAGGAGTGCTCGGAGGAGCGCTCGTGTTCACCGGCTGCAGCACCGGCGGCGACCAGGACCAAGGGACCCCCTCGACGACCAGCCAGCACGAGGGCCACGGCAGCAGCTCTGACAGCGGCGGGATGGAGCATCCGATGGACGGCGGCCCCGCCCCCGAGGGCATCGAGACGGCTGCGTCGCCCACATACCCGGTCGGCACCGAGGTCACGCTCACCGCCGACCACATGGAGGGCATGGACGGTGCGAACGCGACGATCGCCGGCGCGTACGACACGTACACCTATGCGGTGGACTTCACGCCGTCCGCAGGCGGGGAGCCGGTCAAGGACCACAAGTGGGTCGTCCAGCAGGAGATCAAGGACGCCGGAGATGAACGTCTGGCCGACGGCACCGAGGTCACTCTCGAGGCCGAACACATGGAAGGCATGAAGGGCGCGAAGGCGACCATCGCCTCCTCCACCGAGGAGACCGTCTACATGGTCGATTACGAGTCCGACGGCATGACGATGACCAACCACAAGTGGGTCGTCGAGAGCGAGCTCAAGCCGGCCTCCTGAGCCGATCGCCGCGGGCGCGCTGAAGGTCCGCGGCGAAATACGACCCGATCGAAGGAAAGATCGGGGAATGACGAGGGGAAGCGAAGAGCATGACGGACCCGACCACGCATCACCATGACCACGCCGGCGTCGCGACCACCGAGTCCGGCCACCGTGACGACTCGCGCGCCGAGAACGAAGACCACACCATGGAACACGGTGACCACGCCGGGCACGGTTGGGCTGACCCCGTTTCGTAGGTCCAGTCGTTATGAGAGTCGTCCTGTTGCCCGCGGTCGCGGGCAGGGAGACTGGTCAGATCATGACGAACAGCAGGAAGCGTCACACCCCCGAGCAGGTCGTCCGTAAGCTCGGGCAGGCCGACAGGATGCTCGCCGATGGTCAGGACGTCGCGGCGGTGTGCCGGGAGCTCGGGGTGTCCGAGCAGACGTACTACCGGTGGCGGAACCAGTACGGCGGCCTCAAGGCCGACGACGCAAAGCGCCTGAAGGAGCTGGAGAAGCAGAACGCGACCCTGAAGCGTCTGCTCGCGGAAGCGGAGCTGGAGAAGGCCGCGCTCAAGGAGCTGGCTGAGGGAAACTTCTAAGCCCGGACAGGCGCCGCGCCGCCGTCGATCACCTCAAGCGCAAGTTGCGGGTGAGCGAACGGATGGCGTGCCGTCTGGTCGGGCTGAGCCGCTCCGCGTACCGGCGACCGCTCAAGGGCGACACGGTCGCGGACCCGGATCGGGCGCTCAGGGAGTGGCTGCGCGCCTGGGCGAAGGACCATCCCCGCTACGGGTATCGGCGGGCGTATCACGACGCCCGCGCCGAGGGGTGGGTGGTGAACCACAAGAAGATCCAACGCCTGTGGCGTGACGAAGGGCTCCGGGTCCCGCAGCGGCGTCGACGCAAGCGCGTTGGGTCCTCGACCGTCGACGCGCCGACGGCGGACGCGCCGAACGTGGTGTGGGCGGTGGACTTCCAGTTCGACGCCGACGAGCACGGACGACCGATCAAGATCTGCTCGATCGTCGACGAACACACCCGGGAGTGCATCGGCGGGCTCGTGGAGCGCTCGATTACCGCCGACCGACTCACCGCCCACCTCGAGGACCTCGTCGCCGCCCGGGGCGCCCCGGCGGTGCTCAGGTCGGACAACGGGCCGGAGTTCATCAGCGAGGCGATGGCCGACTGGGCCGGCACCCGCACCGGCCTGTCCTACATCCCTCCGGGCTCGCCGTGGCGCAACGGGTACGTCGAGTCGTTCAACAGCCGGATCCGCGACGAGTGCCTCAACATCAACAGCTTCTACTCGCTGCTGCACGAACAGGTCATCATCGGCGACTGGAAGGACGAGTACAACCACCACCGCCGGCACTCCTCGCTCGGCTACCTAACCCCAGCCGAGTACGCTCGGCAGTGCACCCATCAAATGGAAACCGGCGACTCACAGAACGTCCGGACCGAATGAAGGGGGCGGCTCACGGTCATCACGGCGGTGGTCACGCGGGCCACGGCGACCACGTCGGCCAGTTCCGGCGGCTGTTCTGGATCAACCTGATCATCGCCATCCCGGTGGTCGCGTTCTCCCCCATGTTCGCCATGCTCCTGGGCTACTCGGTCCCCAGCTGGGCGGGCTGGGTCGCCGCAGTCCTCGGCTCCGTCATGTAGGCCTGGGGCGGCACCCCGTTCCTCACCGGTGCTGTCAGCGAGCTGAAAAGCCGCCAGCCGGGGATGATGCTGCTCATCGCGCTCGGCATCACCGTAGCGTTCCTCGCCTCCTGGGCCGCCACTGTCGGTCTCGTCCACCCCGAGCTCGAGTTCTGGTGGGAGTTGGCGCTGCTGATCGTCATCATGCTGCTGGGCCACTGGATCGAGATGCGCTCACTGGCCCAGACCACCTCGGCGTTGGACTCCCTCGCCGCGCTGCTCCCTGACGAGGCTGAGCGTATAGAGGGAGACGACGTCGTCAAGGTCGACCCGGCAGAGCTGCGCGTCGGCGACGTCGTCATCGTCCGGCCTGGCGGCAGCGTCCCCGCCGACGGCACCGTCGTCGACGGCCGCGCCGACATGGACGAGTCCATGATCACCGGCGAATCACACCCCGTCGCCCGCGGCGAGGGCGAGAACGTCACCGCCGGCACCGTGGCCACCGACTCCGGCCTGCGCGTAGAGATCACCGCCACCGGCGACGACACGGCTCTGGCGGGCATCAACAGGCTCGTCGCCGAGGCGCAGGGCTCATCCTCCCGTGCCCAGCGCATCGCCGACCGGGCTGCGGCCCTGCTGTTCTGGTTCGCCCTCGGAGCTGCGCTGATCACCGCCGTCGTCTGGACGCTCTTCGGGCTCCCCGACGACGCGGTCGTTCGCACCATCACTGTCCTCGTCATCGCCTGCCCCCATGCGCTGGGTCTGGCGATCCCTCTGGTCGTGTCCATCGCCACCGAGCGCGCCGCCCGCGGCGGCGTCCTGATCAAGGACCGCCTCGCCCTGGAGTCCATGCGCCAGGTCGACGCGGTGCTCTTCGACAAGACCGGCACCCTGACCAAGGGCGAGCCCACCGTCACCGGGGTGGAGCCGACCGGCGGCCTGAATGCCGCACAGCTCCTCGCCCTGGCCGCCTCCGCCGAGGCCGACAGTGAGCACCCCCTCGCCCGGTCCATCGTCACCGCCGCTAAGGAGAAGGGCCTCGCCGTCGAACCGGCCAGCGGGTTCACCTCCTCCCCGGCGGTCGGCGTCACCGCGACGGTGGCCGACCATGAGATCCGCGTCGGCGGACCCCGTCTGCTCGAGGAGACCGGCCAGGACGAGATCGGTGTCGCCGACGAATGGCGGGCAGAGGGTGCGATCATCCTGCACGTCCTCCGCGACGGCAAGGTCATCGGCGGTCTCAAGCTCGCCGACGAGGTTCGCCCAGAGTCCCGCGACGCCGTCGATGCGCTCCATCAGCTCGGCGTCGAGGTCGTCATGATCACCGGCGACGCGGAAGCCGTGGCGAACGAGGTGGGAAGAGAGCTCGGCATCGACCGGGTCTTCGCCGGCGTCCGCCCCGGGGACAAATCCGCCAAGGTCGACCAGCTGCAGAAGGAGGGCAAGAAGGTCGCCATGGTCGGCGACGGCGTCAACGACGCCCCTGCCCTGGCCCAGGCCGACGTCGGCATCGCCATCGGGGCCGGCACCGACGTCGCCATCGCCTCTGCAGGTGTCATCCTCGCCAGCTCCGACCCGCGTAGCGTGCTCTCGGTGATCCAGCTCTCCCGTGCCGCATACCGTAAAATGAGGCAAAACCTGTGGTGGGCTGCAGGGTACAACTTGCTCTCTGTGCCGCTCGCGGCTGGCGTGCTCGCACCCGTCGGCTTCGTCATGCCGATGTCAGTAGGTGCGATCCTGATGTCGATCTCCACCGTCATCGTCGCGCTCAACGCCCAGCTGCTGCGTCGCATCGACCTCGCCCCAGCTGCCAGCACCCGCTCCGTCCTGGAGCACCAGAAGTGAAGGACACACCCGTGACCACTGAAACTGCAGCCGATGAGACCGGTACCGACACCGGAGCCCACCGGTACGGCTACATCAGTGTCAAGGACCGCTACCGCAACCGCATGAAGCGTATCGAAGGCCAAGCCCGCGGCATCACGAAGATGATCGACGACGAAAAGTACTGCATCGACATCCTCACCCAGGTCTCGGCCCTCACCCGCGCCCTGCAAGGAGTGGCGACCGGTCTGCTCGATGACCACCTCAAGCACTGCGTGCTCGACGCCGCCAAGAAAGGCGATGAAGACGCGGCCATCGCCAAGATCCAGGAGGCCAGCGACGCCATCAATCGCCTCGTGCGCTCCTGACACCAGCCGATGTCTTCGACACAGGGTGCCTCGGACCGGTGGACCCCAGATCAGGACAAGGCTCTTGATGTCTCCGGGCAGGCGTGCTTTGCACCTCGTCGCGCCCTGGGCACCGGCGAACTCGGGATGCCTTCTGTCTAACCTGACGACATGAACACGTTCACCTGAGAAAAGAGTTGGGCATGCCACTTGCCATTGTTGCTCCGATCCAGTCCTCCAGGAGCCGCCTGAGGATCTGCGCGGCCTTTACCGGTCTGGCGACCAGCGCCGTCCTCCTGCTCAGCGGCTGTGCTGATGCGGGACCGTCCGCTGATGCAGGATCCGATCACTCACTGGTGGTCGAGCACAATCTAGACGGATTGAATGCTCGCGAGATTGTCAAGGGCCATTGAGTTCTGCCCATAGGCGGCCAGTGTTTCTTCCCGCTGGTGGCCATCAGAACTGCCCACTGGTGGCCAGCTGGTTTGCCCGTTTGGGTGGTGGTGCTGGCCACCGTGATGGGATCAGTTCAGTGGCATGACTCCCTTCCCGGCCATTGCCTGGGTCATCCGTACGGAGTCTCCGGTGGTCTGGCAGACGTGGGCGTGGTGCAGGAGCCGGTCCACGGTGGCGGTGGCCAGGGTCTTGGGCATCAGCTCGTCGAAGCCGGCCGGGTGCAGGTTCGAGCTGATCGCTACGGAGCGTTTCTCGTAGGCGGCGTCCACGATGCGGTAGAGGCCCTCGGCGGCATCGTCGGCGACCGGCAGCAGGCCGATGTCGTCGATGACGATCAGGTCGGCGCGCAGGATTCGGGCGACGGCTTTGGTGATGGTGTCATCGGGCCGGTGGGCCCGGATCATCGCCCCGAGGTCCTCCAGGGTGAACCAGGCCACCCGCTTGCCCTCCTCCACGGCCTGCTGGCCCAGGGCCTCGAGGAAGAAGGTCTTGCCGGTGCCGGAGGGCCCGCAGACCACGAGGTTCTCTCTGCGCGAGAGCCATTCCAGGGTGCGCAGGGACTGCTGGGTCGGGGCCGGGATCGAGGAGGCGCCCGGATCCCAGGTCGTGAAGGTCTTGCCGGTGGGGAACCCGGCGGCCTTGCGCCGGGCGGCGAGCATGGATCGGGCCCGACCGGTGGTCTCCTCGACCAGCAGGGCCTTGAGGACCTCGGCCGGCTCCCAGCGTTGGGCCCGGGCGGTGGCCAGTACCTCGGCGGCGATACCGCGGGCGTGGGGCATCTTCAGCTGCCGCAACAGCGCCTCCAAATCGGCCGGCAGCGCCGGTGCGGCGGTGTTCGGGGTGTGGATGCTCACCGGGCTGCCCCCTCGGTGTTGGAGGTACCGAGGCCGGCCCAGCCGGCGGTGCCCTGGGTCAGGGACCGTTCCTCGGTGGCGGTGTGCATCCCGGTGCGGTGGCCGGCGGCGGTGAGCAGGGAGGCCAGGTCGCCGTGGGCGAAGCGCTGGTGCACCGCGGCCACCCCGAGGGCGCGGTCGACCTGGTCGGTGCCGGCGAGCTTGGCCAGGGTGACGGCCTCGGCCATCTTCTGACCGATCCGGCTGGTGCCGGCCGCGGCGGCCTCCACCAGCCAGGTCCTCGCTCCGGCCCCGATGGCCAGGAACTCGGCCTCCGCCGCCGAACGGGGCACCGGGGTGTAGTCCCCGGGCACCTTGTCCGTCTCGTGGCCGGGGAAGTGCGCGTCGTCGATGGCCGGGGACCCGGGCCGGGCCACCCGGTGCCGGGCGACCTCCACCGGCCCCTGCGCACCGGCGTGCATGATCACCACCATCGAGTCCGGTCCGGTGCCGTGATGGCGCACGAACACCTCGGCCCCGAGCAGGTGCGCGGGCACCGAGTACTGGGCGTTTTCGAAGGAGACCATCGGCGTGTTCTCCGGCACCTTCCGTCCCACCCCGTAGGCCACGGTGTGCGCCGTGGCGGGGATCCGATGCAACGCGCTGGTCTCCTCGGCGAGCATGTGGTCCGGGCGGCGCCGGGTCACCCGGTGCTCCCGGGAGTTCACCATGGCCATGAACCCCGCGCAGGCGGCCTCGAGCTCAGCGAACGAGGCGTACTGGTCCCGCAGGTTGGTGTCCTTCGGGACCAGGTCGGCCTTGGCCAGCTTCACCGCGTTCTCCACCCCGCCCTTGGCGGCCGGATCCGCTGGCTGGCAGGTCAGCACCTCCACGCCGTAATGCCGAGCAAACGCCACGGTGGCCTGGTTACGCACCGGCACCCCGGCCACATGAGAGACCGTCACTGTCTTCTCGTTATCCGTCAGCACATAGGTCGGCGCGCCCCCGATCAGCCGGAAGCACCGGTCCAGGGCGGCGAACACACTCGGAGCCGTCCTATCACGCAGGGCGATGACGATCCGGTAGCGGGACCAGGCCAGCCAGGCCACGAACAGCACCGTCTTGGCCCCGTCGATCGCCGGCCCATCGCCGAAGTCGTACTGCAGCCATGCGCCCGGCTCGGTGATCCAGGGCCGGTGCACCCGGCGCTTCCCGGCCCGCCAGGCGGCCTTCACCTCGGCCACCGCCCGCCGGGTGGAGCGCTCAGAGCCGGTGTAGCCCATTGCGGTGAGCTTGGCGTGCACGACATCGGCGCGGATCCTGCCCGTGGAGGCCTCGACCCATTCCTCGATCTTGGGCAGCCAGACATCGGTGACCTTCGGGCGGCTGGCTCCGGATCCAGGGGTCTGGCCGGCGTCGCGGGCCCGCACCAGCCGGGCCACGGTGTGATGGGAGCAACCGGCCAGCTCGGCGGCGCCCCGCAATGACTTGGTCAGGTCATAGGCACTGAGTATTTTCATGGTTTCTGCGGCATCCTTCATTCAGGGCCTCTTCCTCGCTGGATTCGATTCGACACCGATATCCAACCCGGGGAGGAGGCCCCCGCCGGCTCACGACGCGGCGGGCAACGAGCAACGCGGGCAAACCAGATGGCCAGCACTGGGCAGTTCCCGTGGCCATCACTGGGCAGTCCTCATGGCCGTCAGCGGGTCATTCCCTGGCCACCTATGGGCAGCTTTTCATGGCCGCTTACACGAGATCATCACGCGCCTCGACTCAACGAAGGTGACAGATCGCTCGTCTGAATTCATCGCGTCGATTGAACCCGACCAGCTTGTACTGACCGACGATCAGAACAATCAGACCACCGTGCCGATGCCAGAAGACGAGTTCTACGTCTCTATCGCCCCGTATCGCAGCCAGACTCACGAATGCTACTTCCACAGCCTCACGACCTGCACCGGCGAACTCGCCAATACTGACGTCCACGTCACCGTGGTCGAGGCGACGTCCGGGGAGACCCTCCTCGATGAAACGCTGACGACGTACGACAACGGATTCGTCGGGGTCTGGCTGCCGCGTGGAATTGACGCTACTCTCACTGTCTCAGCTGAAGGCCGCACCGCGAAAAAGGCCATCTCGACCCGCCCCGACGACCCCACCTGCTTGACCGGTCTTCAGTTGGCTTGAGGCCCAGGCCTCATGCTCCTCTGCAGCGGCGACAGATCAGGCGTCGAGACGTCCCATCCTTGGACTCCCACAGGGTCTCGGCGTCCCGATGTGAGGATTCGCCCGAGAGCCGGCTTCAGAGTCATCGCAGGGCATCACCACACCGGGCTGAAGCCTCGTCGACCAATATCAACCAGTGCCAACTGAAGAGCACTACATCGCTCACGCCGCTTCACGACGTGCATTTCGGGGGATCCTCTCTGTCCAGGTCCTCACGCTCATACCTGCCGGTGCTGAGCCTCGCCGAGCTTCTCGAGCACTTGACCTGGATCGTCGATCCGTTCGAACACGCCACTCGGGCGTGTCCGACAATGCCGTTGACCACGCGAGCACAGCATTCAGGACCACGGCAGCCCGGTCCACGATCGCGTACTTGTCGTACGTGCTCGCCAGGCCCGGCCATTGCTGCAGGTGCGCGTCCTGGCGCTCGATCACGTTCCGGCCCGTGTAAGCGTCCAAGTCCAGGCCCGCGGTTCGGCCGCCGGCCGAGCCGCGGCGTCTGCGGTGGCCCTGCTGGTCAGCCGGTTGGGGAGGACGGCCTCGATGCCACCGGCGCGCAGATGGGTGCCGATCGCCCGCGATGAGTACGCCCTCTCGCCCAGCACCGTCGACCAGCTGATGGGTCTTCGTGCTCAGCCCGCTCCGTGAGCGCCCGAGGCCGTGGTCGGCGGGCTCTTCACGCGGATTCCTTGTCGTTCGATCCAGCCCCCCGTGAGCCGGGTGGTGTTCCTCGCGTGCTGATGGGCGCGGGCGATCGTGGAGTCCACCGAGACCGACCAATCGATCACGATTTCGGCATCCGCTGCGGCGGTCAGTGTTGCCAGCACCGTGTCCCAGGTGCCCTCTTCGGCCATGCGGCCGTGCCAGGTCCACACGACTCAGCCAGGGCCCGTAGACCTCGGGCAGGTCCCGCCAGGGGATCGATGCACCTGTACCGGTGGATGATGGCGTCGACCATCGTGAGGGCATCGGCGAACGGCCGGCCCTGCCGGCCTGTGGGGGCGTGGGAGAGCATCTGGAACCGGGACCGTGTCTTCGAGGGTGCCGGCCTTCCCCCGGCTTCATTGTCAGACACGCCCGAGGACCGTCTGGCCCAAGGGTTGGACGGTCCCTGCGCTGGGGGATGAAGAGCGGTCCTGCACCGGCGTCGGCCCCGGCGCCCACGACGACGGCGGCCCGCCGCCCTCCGTGCGGAGGGCGGCGGGCCGCCGTCGTGATGCCCGCGCGCGGGCGGTGTCCCGTGGATCAGGCCTTCGAGGCGATCTGACGGAGCACGTACTGCAGGATGCCGCCGTTGCGGTAGTACTCGGCCTCACCGGGGGTGTCGATGCGGACGACCGCGTCGAACTCGGTGACCTTGCCGTCCTCGCCGGTGGCCGTGACCTTCACGGTCTTCGGCGTGGTGCCCTCGTTGAGGGCGGTGATGCCGGAGATGTCGAAGGTCTCGGTGCCGGTCAGGCCCAGCGAGTCGGCGTTCTCACCCTCGGGGAACTGCAGCGGCAGCACGCCCATGCCGATGAGGTTCGAGCGGTGGATGCGCTCGAAGGACTCGGTGATCACGGCCTTGACGCCCAGGAGCGCCGTGCCCTTGGCCGCCCAGTCACGGGAGGAGCCGGAGCCGTACTCCTTGCCGCCCAGGACCACCAGCGGGGTGCCCTGCTCGGCGTAGTTCTGCGCCGCGTCGTACACGTAGGCCTGCGGGGCGCCCTCCTGGGTGAAGTCGCGGGTGAAGCCGCCCTCCACGCCGTCGAGCAGCTGGTTCTTGATGCGGATGTTCGCGAACGTGCCGCGGATCATCACCTCGTGGTTGCCACGACGGGAGCCGTAGGAGTTGAAGTCCTTGCGCTGCACGCCGTTCTCCAGCAGGTAGCGGCCCGCCGGGGTGTCCGACTTGAAGGAGCCGGCCGGGGAGATGTGGTCCGTGGTCACGGAGTCGCCCAGCTTGAGCAGGACGCGGGCGCCGGAGATGTCCGACACCGGGTCCGGCTGCATGGTCATGCCCTCGAAGTACGGGGGCTTGCGCACGTAGGTGGACTTCTCGTCCCACTCGAAGGTGGAGCCCGAGGGGGTCTCCAGGGACTGCCAGCGCTCGTCGCCGTCGAAGATCGTGGCGTACTGCGAGGTGAACATCTCGGTGTCGATCGACGCGTCGATGATCTTCTGGACCTCGGTCGGGTCCGGCCAGATGTCCTTGAGGAAGACGTCGTTGCCCTCGGTGTCCTGGCCCAGGGCCTCGTTCTCGAAGTCGAAGTCCATGGTGCCGGCCAGGGCGTAGGCGACCACCAGCGGCGGGGAGGCCAGGTAGTTCATCTTCACGTCCGGGTTGATGCGGCCCTCGAAGTTGCGGTTGCCGGAGAGCACCGCGGTCACGGACAGGTCGTTCTCCTGGATGGCCTCGGAGATCTCGGACTCCAGCGGGCCGGAGTTGCCGATGCAGGTGGTGCAGCCGTAGCCGACCACGTTGAAGCCGAGGTCGTTGAGGGACTCGCGCAGCCCGGACTTCTCGTAGTAGTCGGTCACCACGCGGGAGCCCGGGGCCACGGAGGTCTTCACCCACGGCTTGGACTTCAGGCCCTTGGCGACCGCGTTGCGGGCCAGCACGCCGGCCGCCATCATCACGGAGGGGTTGGACGTGTTGGTGCACGAGGTGATCGAGGCGATGGACACGGCACCGTGGTCCAGCTGGAACTGGCGGCCGTCCGGCATGGCCACGTCCACGAGCTTGGACGGGCGGCCCTCGCCGGCCTCGTCCTGCGTGGCGTAGTTGTGCAGGTCCTTGCGGAACTGGTCCTTGGAGTCGGTGAGCTCGATGCGGTCCTGGGGACGCTTCGGGCCGGAGATGGAGGGCACCACGGTGGACAGGTCCAGCTCGAGGTACTCGGAGTAGGCGACCTCGGAGGACGGGTCGTGCCACATCCCCTGCTCCTTGGTGTACGCCTCCACGAGGGCGACCTGCTCCTCGGAGCGGCCGGTCAGGCGCAGGTAGTCGAGGGTGACCTCGTCGATCGGGAAGATCGCGGCGGTGGAGCCGAACTCGGGCGACATGTTGCCGATGGTGGCGCGGTTGGCCAGGGGCACGGAGCCGACGCCCTCGCCGTAGAACTCGACGAACTTGCCGACCACGCCGTGCTGGCGGAGCATCTCGGTGATGGTCAGCACCACGTCGGTCGCGGTGGCGCCGGACGGGATGCTGCCGGTCAGCTTGAAGCCCACGACCCGCGGGATCAGCATGGACACGGGCTGGCCGAGCATCGCGGCCTCGGCCTCGATGCCGCCGACGCCCCAGCCGAGCACGCCCAGGCCGTTGACCATGGTGGTGTGCGAGTCGGTGCCGACGCAGGAGTCCGGGTAGGCGCGCAGCACGCCGTCGACCTCGCGGGTCATCACGGTGCGGGCCAGGTTCTCGATGTTGACCTGGTGGACGATGCCCATGCCCGGGGGGACGACCTTGAAGTCGTCGAAGGCGGTCTGGCCCCAGCGCAGGAACTTGTAGCGCTCGCCGTTGCGCTCGTACTCGATCTCCATGTTCCGCTCGATGGCGGCGTCGTTGCCGAAGGAGTCGATCTGCACGGAGTGGTCGATCACGAGCTCGGCCGGGGAGAGCGGGTTCACGCGCTCCGGGTCGCCGCCCAGGTCCTGGATGGCCTCACGCATGGTGGCCAGGTCCACGACGCAGGGCACGCCGGTGAAGTCCTGCATGATCACGCGCGCCGGCGTGAACTGGATCTCGGTGTCCGGCTGGGCGTTCGGGTCCCAGGCGGCCAGGGCCTTGATCTGGTCGGCGGTCACGTTGGCGCCGTCCTCGGTGCGCAGCAGGTTCTCCAGCAGCACCTTCAAGGAGTAGGGCAGCTTCTGCGCCCCCTCGACCTTGTTCAGACGGAAAATCTCATACTCGGCGCCCTTGACGTCCAGGACGCCCTTGGAGCCGAAGCTGTCGACGGTGGTCACGAGAGGACTCCTCTTCCCGCCCGGTTTCCTCCGGGCGCTCGTCCAGTGGGGGGTGGTCACCCGCGGCCGCGGACCGCGCCCCGTCCGGGACGGGCGTCGTCTGCGTCACAGGTGCCGCACTGCGTCCCAGGGTACCGCGCCGGTCCCGTGTGACGCGGGCATGGCGCGCGGCGGCCCGCAGGCCGCCGCGCGGATGCCGGGTCAGATCTCGACGACGGCCGCGGCCGGGGCGCTCTGGGCGGCCGGCACCAGCACGGTCACCGACTCGAGGTGGTGCGTGTCCGGGTAGAGGTCGAACACGCGGGCGCGCTCCACCTCGTAGCCGCCGTCGCGCAGCCACGCCAGGTCGCGGGCGAACGAGGCGGGGTCGCACGAGACGTACACGATGCGGCCCGGCTCGAGCGCGAGGATGCGCTCGATCGCCCGCCGCCCCGCGCCCGCCCGCGGCGGGTCCAGGACGACGGTGTCCAGCGCGGCACCGCCGAGGCCGCCGTCCGCCACGGGACGCTCGGGGTACTTCAGCCAGCTGCCGAGCACCTTGTCCGTGGGGCCGTTGAGCACCGAGGCCTGCGGCTGGTCGTGCAGGTTGCGGCGGGCGTCCTTCGAGGCCTGGCGGGAGGCCTCCACCGAGTACACGCGGCCCTCGGGTCCCACGGCGTCCGCCAGGTACGCGCTGAACAGGCCGGCGCCGCCGTAGAGGTCGGCCACGACCTGGCCCGGCTCGACGCGCGCGTCCTCGAGCACCGCGTCCACGAGGGTGGCCGGGGCGTGCTGGTGGACCTGCCAGAAGCCGTCACCCGTGACGCGGAAGCGCTTGGTGCCGCCGCGCTCGGACTCCACGGTCTCCTCGACCCAGGTCTTGCCGGTGATGCGCTCGACCTTGACCGGCTGGAACTGCTTCGGGCCGGGCAGGGCCAGGCCGGTGGAGACGTCCACGCCGCACGCGTTGGCCGCCTGGCGGATCCGGGTGCGCAGCCGGCCGAGCTTGACCTCGTCCGCCCGCGTCTGCGGGGTGGGCGTCACCAGCACGAGGGGGCGGGAGCCGGAGGCCGGCGTCGCGACGTCCACGCGGGCGGCTCCGGTGAAGTCCCAGTCCCACAGGGCGAGCGCATCAAGGGCCGGCACGCCGAGCGGCATGTTGCGCACGGGTAGGAGGGTCGCCGAACGGTAGGCGTGCATCGCGATGTGCCCCTGGGGGGTCACCGCGAACGCGTTCCGGGTCCGCCAGCGCTGGCCGGTGGGCTCGTCCTCGGAGCCGGCGAAGCACACCTCCGGCTCCACCGCGAGGTCGGCGATGCGGTGCACCGTGTCCCGGAAGACCTGGGCCTTGAGCCGGCGCTGGTGCGGGACCACGATGTGGCCGAACTCGGCGCCGCCCACGGGCGGGCGACCCGAGGCGTGGGCGCGCAGCATGTCCGCGAGCTTCCACTGGTGGATGCGGCGGAACTCGGAGGGCCGCAGCACCTCCACGACGTCGCCGCGCCAGAAGCGGGCCCCGTCCTCGGCCTCGGTCAGGGCCACCCGGACCTTCTCGCCGGGCACGGCGTGGCGCACGAAGACGACCCGCCCCTCGTGCCGGGCCACGCAGTGGCCGCCGTGGGCCATGGCCCCGACCTCCACCTCGATGGTCCTCCCGATCCCGGTGACGTCTGTGGACGTGTCGACGACTGCCATGTCTGGCTCCTCTCGCATCGCAGCGCGCTTCAGGTCTTGCCCTGAGCATCGACTGGTCAGATCATCATCATCCTTGCAGACCGATGCGGCTGTGTCGCCTCGATCGTGGGAGCGCCGTCGGACGGCGTCATCCGCCGCTCCCCGGGGGCGCCGGGGCGGTCAAGAGCCCTGGCCCTCGTGGACCTGCCACGGCACCGAGCCCACCATCACGCCCGGCTCCCGCTGCAGTCGCCGCGTCTGGCGGGTGGCGGTCCGGTTGTGCAGGAGCGTGCGCCAGCCCGGCCGGACCACGTACTCCGGGATGAACACCATGGTCAGGTCCCGCGGGGAGCGGCGTCGGTGCTCGCGCACATGCCGCACCAGGGGGGCCACCGTGTCGCGGTAGGGCGAGGCGATCACGGTGAGCGACATCGGCAGGCCGGCACGCTCCCAGGCGTCGATCACCTCCAGGGTGGCGGCGCGCTCGGCGTCCACGACGACGGCCTCGAGGGAGGACGGCCGCGACGCGCGGGCGTAGGCCAGCGCTCGCAGCGCCGGCCGGTCCAGCGTGGTCACGACGACCACCACGTGGACCCGCGAGGGCAGGGCCCGCGCGTCGTCCTGGGGGTCCGGTGCGAGCTCGCGGTCCACGTCCGCGTAGTGGCGGCGGATCCGCCCCATCACCAGCGAGCCGAGCACGATCGCCAGCAGCGCCACCCACGCGCCCTGCGTGAAGCGGGTGACCAGGACGACGACGCCCGCCAGCGCCGTGACCACCCAGGCCACCGCCGTGATGATCAGGCGCAGCCGGACGGCCGCGCGGGCCCGGGCGCCCGGCGTGTGCACGAGCCGGCGGCGCCACAGCCGCAGCATGCCGGCCTGCGCGAGCGTGAAGGCCAGCAGCACGCCGATGACGTAGAGCTGCACGAGCAGGGCGGTCCGGGCCTCGAAGAACAGCACGAGCGAGAGGGCCACGGCCCCCATCCCGAGGACGCTCCACGTGTGCACCAGCCGGTCGCTGCGGACCCTCAGCTGCCGGGGCAGGTAGCCGTCCTCGGCCACGCGCGCGGCCAGGGCGGGGAACGAGCGGAACGCCGACTTGGCCGCGAACAGCAGGAGCAGGGCGGTGGCCGCGATGGTGGCGACGGACAGGATGCTGCCCGGGCCGTACACGGTGTCCGCGAGCTGGGCGAGCACGGGGGCGGGGGCGCGGTCGGGCGTGACCTCGGCACCCGCGGCGTCCCGGAGGTTCTCCAGCTCCAGCCCGACGACGACGCCGGTGCGCTGGGCCAGGTGCATGACGCCCACGGTCAGCGCGCCGAGGGTGAGGGCCATCACGGTGAGCACCCACCGCACCGTGGGCACGGCCGGCCGGGCCATCAGGCGGGTGCTCGAGACCGGCACCTCGACGCCGGTGAGCAGCACCGATCCCGCGCTGAACGCGCGCAGGGCGAGCAGCGCCGTCGCCACGGTGCCGACGGTCCCGCCGACCCCGACGCCCTCCTGCGTCCACCCGGCCGTCGGCGCCGCGCCGAGCAGCCCACGGCCCTCCTGCCACAGGCCCGCCAGGACGAGCAGCGCGGTCAGAGCGATGAACACGCTCACGAGCACGGGCAGCACCCACCGGGACAGCCGCACCCCGCGGAGCGCGGCCAGCAGCACGCTCACGAGCGCGGCCGAGGCCACCAGCACGCGGCTGCCGACGGTGAGTCCGGGGGCCAGCGCCGCCACGAAGTGGGCGAAGGCGGCCACGGAGACCGCGGCGGTGAACACGAAGTCCAGCAGGAGCGCGGCCGAGGCGACGACGCCGGCCCTCGGGCCCAGCTTCGTGCCGGCCATGTGATAGATGCCGCCGTGCGGAACGGCGGCGACCGCGGCGCGGAAGGACGCGACGATGAGCAGCATCACCGCGACGACGGCCCAGCCGACGGCGGGTCCGAGCGCGAGCGCGGACGTGCCGGCCGCGACCAGGGTGAGGATGACCTCGTCCGGGGCGTAGGCGAGGGAGGACAGGGCGTTCGACGACGTCACTGGCAGCGCCCGCCACCGGTTCATGCGGGGCTCGTCGGCGGCGTGCGATGTCACGGGGCGACCGAGGAGGCCGCGGCGCAGGAGGGAGGACAGCGTGGCCACCGCACCACGGTACCCCCGCCGGGCCCGGGCGCCGCGGCGACGCGGATGCTCCCGGACGTGCCCGCCGGATGCGAGGATGGAGCGCGCGTCGGCTCCCCGGCGCACGGAGCACCGCACGAGAGGCAGGGACGGGCATGGCCCACTACGTGATCGTCGGCGGCGGACGGGTGGGCACCCGGCTGGCGGCCGCGCTGGACGCGGCCGGTCACGGCGTCGCCCTCGTGGACCGCGACCCGCGGACCGTGGAGGGGCTGGCCCCCGGCTTCTCCGGCGAGCTCGTGGCCGGCGTGGGCTTCGACCGCTCCGCGCTGCGCGCCGCCGGCATCGACCGCGCGCAGGGCCTGGCGGCCGTGACCGCGGACGACAACACGAACATCATCGCCGCCCGCGTGGCCCGCGAGACCTTCCACGTGGACCACGTGGTGGCGCGCATCTACGACGCCGACCGGGCCCGGCTGTACCAGCGCCTGGGCATCCCCACGGTCGCCTCGATCCAGTGGACGGCCGACCAGGTGCTGCACCGGCTGCTGCCGGCCGGCACCGCCGCCGCGGAGCACCGCGACGCCTCCGGCCGGCTGCTCGTGACCGAGCTGGTCCCCCACTCCTCGTGGTGGGGCCGCCGGCTGAGCGACGTCGAGTCCACGGTGGGGATGCGCATCGCCTACCTCACCCGGCTCGGCGACGGCCAGCTGCCCCGGCCGGGCGACCGCCTGCAGGAGGGCGACGTGCTGCACGCCGTCTACCCGGTGGACCGCCGGGACCGGGTGGAGGCCGCCCTGCAGGGCGAGGCACGCGTGCCGGACGGCGCGGACGAGGACGAGGAGGGACGGGCATGAGGGCTGTCATCGCCGGAGCGGGCGCCGTGGGCGCCTCCATCGCGCGGGAGCTGCACGCGCACGGCCACGAGGTGGTCGTCGTCGAGGCGCGCACGGACGCGGCCCGCAAGGCCGACGTCGGCGGCGCACGCCTCGTCCTCGGGGATGCGTGCGACCTGACCGTGCTCGAGCAGTGCGGCGCCCTGGAGGCGGACGTGCTCGTCGCGGCGACCGGCGACGACCGGGTCAACCTCGTGTGCTCCCTGCTGAGCCGCTCGGAGTTCGGCGTCGGCCGCACCGTGGCCCGCGTCAACAACCCGCTCAACGACTGGCTCTTCGACGAGTCGTGGGGCGTGGACGTGGCCGTGTCCACCCCCTCGATCATGACGGCGCTCGTGGAGGAGGCCGTGGAGACCGGGGACCTCGTGCGCCTGCTCAGGCTGGAGGCCGGCGGCGCGGCGCTGTCCGAGTTCCGGGTCCCGGCGGAGCACTGGCTCGAGGGCCGGCGCATCGGCACCGTGTCCTGGCCGCAGGAGGCTCCGCTCGTGGCGGTCGTGCGCGACGGTGCCCCCCGGCAGGCGTCGGCGGACGAGGTCCTGGAGGTGGGCGACGAGCTCTTCTTCCTGGCCGCCGGCTCCGCCGAGCCGGCCCTGCGTCGCCTCCTCGTCGGCGAGGGCCGCGCTCAGGGGCGCTCGGAGGCGGCGGAGTCCGCCGACACGCCGTCGTCCTGACCGGGCGAGCTGACGGACCAGGCGAGCCAGAGCCCCAGGGCATAGAGCGGCAGGCCCATCACCAGGCGGGCCACCCCGAGCGCGGTGACGGCGTCCCCGAGGTAGAGGGGCACCTGCACCGCCAGGCGCAGCGCGAACACGGCCACGAGGATCCAGGTGGCCGCGGCGTAGGCGCGGCGCCGAGGCCGGTGGGCCCGCCAGCGGGTGCCCTCGGCGCGCACGAGGCCGAGCACCAGGCCCGCCGCGGGCCAGCCCACGAGGGCGGACACCGCGAACGCGAGGCCGTAGGCGGCGTTGGTGACGAAGCCCCACAGGTAGTAGTCGCGGGCCTGGCCGGTGGTCAGGGAGACCACGACGGACAGGACGACGACGGCGAGGCCGGCCAGCACCTGGACCGGCGACTGGCGCTGGACGAGGCGCGCGACGCCCAGCACGAGAGCGACCGCGACGGCGGCCACGCCGGAGGGCCACACCTGCTGGGTGGCGACGTAGCCGACCATGTAGACGAGGGTGGGCAGGGAGGCCTCGACGATGCCGCGCCAGCCACCGACGCTGCCCAGCGCGTCGAGGCGGCCGCGCTCGTCCAGGCGGGCTCGAGACGGCAGGGGGCCGGCCCCGTCCGGGGCGGCGGTGACGGGGCCACGCGGCTCGGTCATGGGCTCTCCTCTCGGGGCCGTGCTCAGAGCGTGGCCTCGGGCGCGTCGACCAGGTCGAACTCGGGGTTGTGCAGGGTGGGCACGCCGTCCATCTGGGTGACGCGGCCGCGGACCGTCAGCCACTCCCCCGGCATGACGCCGGGCACGCGGCGCCGCCCGTGCCAGACCAGCTGCAGCGTCTCGGCGGGCGCCATGCTCCCGGGTGCGGGCAGGCGGTCGGCCAGGGCCGCGCGGAAGACGGTCGCCTCGTCCGCGCCGGGCAGCGTGACGGAGGCGATGACGCCGCGGCGCTCGATGCGGCCTGCGGCGCCGGTCGGGCGGGCCGCGACGGCGGGGCTCACCGGATCTCCGTGATCTCCGGACCGCGCTCGGGCAGCGCGGTGGTCTCCGGTGCCGCGCCGTCCCCCGGGCCGGCGGCGGTGTCCGCGAGCACGTCCCGGCCCCCGTCCGGGGCCGGGCGGCGACGCTGCAGCGGGCGCGCGTTGGGCGGCGGACGCAGGGGCAGCAGCTCGCGCGGCGGGAGCGGCTCGTCGCCCCGCACCACGACCAGGTCGGAGAACACCTGTTCCAGCGGCTCGGCGGCCTCCGGCTGGAAGGCGGCCTCGCCGTGGAACACGCCGCGCACGAACCAGCGCGGACCGTCCACGCCCACGAACCGGGCGACGTTCCACCCCGGCGAGCCGTCCGGCAGCGCCGCCGGCACGCGCGTGAGGATCTCGATGCCGAAGCGGCCGGTCTGCTCCTGCACGGTCGCGTGGGCCGTGGTCGACAGGGAGTCGTGCAGCTCGGCGCGCAGGTCGTCCCACAGACCCGTGCGGCGCGGGGCGCTGAACGCCTGGACCTGCAGGGCCGAGCGTCCGAGGCTGATGGTGGCGGCGACGATCCGCTTCGTCGCGTCCTCGACGTCGAGGCGCAGCTTCATGCCCTGGACGGCCCTCAGGCGCAGCGACCCCAGGTCGATCATGCCGGCGGGATCCGGGCGGGTGGCGACGTCGTGCGGACCGACGTCGGCGGTTGCCGGCGCGGCGGCGATCTCGAGGTCGCGCTCCTCCAGCAGCTCGTCCGGCAGGCTGACCTGCTCGTGGCGCACGGTGCGGTTGCGTCCGAAGATCACGACGTCCTCCCAGGGGTGGTGTCGGCGGTGAAGCCGCCGGTCGAGCCGAAGCCGCCGGCCCCGCGCTCGGAGTCGGGCAGCACGTCCACGGGCTCGAAGCGGGCGCGCACGACCGGCTGCAGCACGAGCTGGGCGATCCGGTCGCCGCGGCGCAGCACGATCGGCTCGGTCGGGTCCAGGTTGATCAGGGGCACCTTGATCTCGCCGCGGTAGCCGGCGTCGATGGTGCCCGGGGCGTTGACGATGGTCAGGCCGCGACGGACCGCGAGACCCGAGCGGGGGTGCACGAACCCCGCGTGGCCTTCCGGGATGGCCAACGCCACGCCGGTCGGCACCAGGGCGCGCTCGCCCGGGGCCAGGGTCACGTCGACGGCGGTGCGCAGGTCCGCGCCCGCGTCGCCCGGCTGCGCGTAGGCGGGCGGGGCCAGGCCCGGATCGAGGGCGTGCAGGGGCACGGGCAGCTCGGCGGAGTCGGTCACGAGGCCCGACCCTACACGAGCACCCGTCGGCCCGGGGCCGCGTCGAGGCGGTCGGGCGGGCGCCCTCGCCGGTGCCGCGCGGCGGGACCGGAGTCCGGATGTGGGAAGCTGGGACCCATGCGTGATCCCCAGCAGCACCCCGTCGCCGATGCCTCCCGCCGCGCCCCCGAGGGCGCTGCGGCGGGACCCGATCCGGTCCTGTTCGAGGAGCGGTTGACGCCCTCCCCGGGGGTCTGGGCCGTGGCGCTCATGCTGGCGGCGTTGACGATCCTCGTGTTCGCGCCGATCGACCTCGGGCTGGGCATCGCCGCCGCCGTCGTGTTCTTCGCCGTCGAGGCCCTGCTCCTGGTGGCCACCACCCCGCGCATCGTGGTGCGCGAACGCACCCTCCAGGTGGGCCGCGCCAGCATCGAACGGCACCACGTCGGTCAGGTCACGGGGTATCGCGGCGAGGACGCCCGGGCCCAGCGCGGCCCGCTGCTGCACGGGCTGGCCTTCGTGAACCTGCGCGGCTGGATCGGGCCCGTCGTGCGGATCCAGCTGACCGACGAGCGCGACCGCACGCCCTACTGGCTGACCAGCACCCGGCGTCCGGAGGAGCTGGTCGCGGCCCTCGGCGGGGCCATGGCCCGGCAGGAGGGGGCGGCCGAGGACCGCTGACCGCCCCGGCGGCGGGGGCTCAGCCCTCGCAGTCGCTGCAGTAGATCAGGCCGTTCTTCTCACGCGCGGCCTGCGAGCGATGGCGGACCAGGAAGCAGGAGGCGCAGGTGAACTCATCCGACTGGGCGGGCAGCACCCGCACCATCAGCTCTTCACCCGAGAGGTCGGCGCCAGGCAGCTCGAACCCCTCGGCGGCCTCCGCCTCGTCCTCGTCCACGACGGCGGACTGGGTGTCCGTGCGCCGTGCCTTCAGCTCCTCGATGGAGTTCTGGCTCAGCTCTTCCTCGTTCTTGCGAGGGGCGTCGTAGTCAGTGGCCATGGGGTTTCACGCTCCGCTGGTGGGGGACGGCACCGGGACCGGTGCCGGCACTGCGCGGACGGCGTCGTGGGCGGACCACGCGTCACCGGCCTGCGCCGTTGCGCGTAGATTGTGCACCATGGCCGAACCCGTGCCAAATGTTGACGGGCACGCTCGCCCAGGGCGGATTCCCGCGGCCGCTCGTCCCTCGCCCGGGCCGTGGTCTGCGGCACGGCGGCTAGGATCGGGGCATGCCCGGCCGGGCGTCCACATGCCCGGTGACCAGAACACGATGTGGGAGGGACCACCGCCATGGCAGAGCTGCGACTGACCGGACCCACCGAGGACGGCGACGCGCTGCGCCTGTCGGGGCCCGAGGGTGAGGAGCACACGCTCGCCCTCTCCCCCTATCTGCGCCGGCTGGTCATCGAGGGCGCTGCGCCCGAGGCCGTGCGACCGGCCGAGGGCGGCCCCGCGGCCTGGCACGACATGACGGAGACGGACGTCCCCGGGACGGGCGACGAGGACGCCGAGGGACCGGTGGACGCGACGACGCAGGCCGACGATGCCGCGGAGGAGGGCGAGCGGGCTCCCGACGTGCCCTCCGGCCCGACCCGTCCGGACGAGGACCTCGCGCTCACCCCCCGCATCGACCCGCAGCCCGCGGCCGACGACGAGACCGCGGACGGACCGACCCCGGCGCCGCTGACCGACCAGGAGTCCGTCAAGGCCGCCGCGACCCAGGAGGCCGTGCCCCTCACCCCCCGGGAGATCCAGCAGCGCATCCGTGCGGGCGCCTCCGTGGAGCAGGTGGCCCGGGAGAGTGGAAACGCCTTCTCGCGCATCCGCACCTACGGTCACCCCGTCCTGGCCGAGCGCGACTGGATCGCCCGGCAGGCCCGCGCCGTCGAGGTCTGGGTCGGCGGGCCCGACCTCTACGCGGACCTCGTCCAGGACGGCGGCCCCACGACGCTCGGGGAGCTCGCCGCGCACCGGCTCGCCGAGCTGGGCGTGGACGAGGCGAGCCTCGAGTGGGACGCGTGGCGCGAGGACCAGGCCGGCTGGACCGTGGCCGCCCGGTTCGCCGTGGCCGGCGCGAGGAGTCTGCCCACCCGCGAGGAGCCGCCGGCGCTCTGGACGTTCCGCCCGGCCGGACGCCACCTCGAACCCGAGAACGCCTGGGCCCGCGCCCTGTCCGAGGCGGAGGCCTGGGACCTGGTCCCCCGCGCCCCCGCGGCCGAACCGGTGACGGACGACGTGGACGCCGAGGACGCCGTGACCCCCGCGGGTGCGCACTCCCCGGCCGCCGACCGCGACGCCGATCTGCTGGAGATCCTGCGGGTGCGCCGGGGTCAGCGTGTGGGCGCGGACCTGGAGTCGGACGACGCGCTCGCGCACCTGATCGCTCGCGAGCACCAGGACCGGAGTCGGCGCGAGGCCGCCCAGGCGCCCGAGCGGCTCGCCCCGGTCGACGCCGAGGGGGCCCTGACGACCGCCGACGACGCCCCGGTCGTCGACGCGCCGGAACCGGCCGCCGAGACCGACCGCGCCGAGGACACTGCCGCAGACGTCGCGGACGCGGGTGTCGAGGACGAGGGGGCGGAGCCCGCGCCTCGCGAGCGTGCCGCGCGCCCTGCCATGCCGACCGTCACGCCGCGCCCCCGGGCCCGCTCGGCCGCTCGCCGCGCGTCCGTGCCCAGCTGGGACGAGATCGTCTTCGGCCGCAAGGGCGACTGACCCCGGCCCGGCCCCGGCCGCGGGGCGGGCTCAGCGGTGCCAGGTGAGCAGCGGGACCTCCCGCTCGGCGCGCGTGGGCGCGCCGTGCTGGCCCACCATCTCGAAGGCGTGCGGGGGCACCCGCCGGCCGTCGTAGAGGGCAAGATCCCCGTGCACGGCGACGAGCAGATCCCCGATGCGGGCACGGACCCGGTCCTCGACGACGGCGCCGAACCAGCCGGCGTCGACGGCCTCGTCCCGCGTGAGCACCCACGCGTGCGCCCCGTAGCGCTCGGCCCAGGTGCGCCGCACCCTCTCGCGCACGTCCGGACCCGCGTCGGACCGGAAGTGCAGCTGCACGAGGCGGGGCTCCCCCGCGGTGTGCGCGATCCCCTCGAGCAGCGCGGGGTCGGCGAGCTCCCCGGCCTCGTCCAGGGCGGCGTAGTCCACGCGGCGCGACGGCGGCACGTCGACCATGCCGTGGTCGCCGGTGGCGAGCACCACCGTCCCGGCGGGCACGCGGTCCACCAGGCGCCGCACCGCCGCGTCGATCTCCTCGAGGGCGTGCAGCCACCGTTCCGAGCCCACGCCGTCCCGGTGGCCGGCCTTGTCCAGCTCGTTGACGTAGAAGTAGACGAGCGTGGGCACGCGCGCGTCCTTCATCACGCGTTCGGCGGCCTGGGCGCGGGCGATCAGGGTGCGACCGGCCACGAACCGGCCGCCACGCAGCCCCGCCCGTGTCAGGGCCGAACGCTCGAAGGCGGGCAGCGAGACCGTGACGGCGTCCACGCCGGCCGCGGCGGCGCGCTCGAACACGGTGGGCTTCGGCTGCCACCCCACCGGGTCGGTGGCCTCGTCCCAGCCGCCCAGCTGATTGATCACCACGTCCCGGTCCGGGTCGAGCACGTCGTAGCCGGCCACGCCGTGCTCCCCGACGTCCAGCCCGGTGCCCAGGCTCGTGAGGGAGGCGGCCGTCGTGGTGGGCACGGCCACCTCGAGGACGCGGCCGCCGTCGGCCATCGCCGAGCGCAGCGTGGGGGCGTGGCCGCCGAAGCGCTTCAGCAGGGACCGTCCAAGGCCGTCCACCAGGGCGACGACCACGCGGCGGCCCGCCGGGACCGCGAGCGCGTTCTCACAGCCCGGGACACCGAGGGCGGCCGCGGCGGAGGTCAGGACGGAGCGCAGGGCACGGTCGGCGGGGACCACGCCCGCGGGGAGGGCGGGCCCCGTCACGTGGTGGCCGCCAGGTGGGCGCGGCGCAGGGCCCGGGCGAAGGCCAGGGCGCCGTCGACGGCCCCCTGCCCGTCGGCGTCGGCGGCGACGCGGATCACGAGGTCCTCGCGGGTGGCGGTGCCGGTGTAGCCGTGGTCGAGGTCGCACTGGGGGTCGGCGCAGCCGGCGGGCTGCAGGTCCAGTCGCTGGCCTCCGGCCCACATCAGCCCGAGGGTCATCTCGGCCACGGGGTCGGACGGCCGGAAGCGGGCGGGGTCGGCGTGGCCGGTGGTCAGGACCACGGAGCCGAGGGCGCGGACCGGGACCATCTCGGTGGAGACCTGGGCGAGGACCGCCTGGCCGGCCGGGTCGGCGGCGTGGTCGTCGAGATGGACGGCCAGCAGGGTGTCCCCGGCGAGCACGAGGGCCGTGATGTGCCGGTGGATCTCCTCGTAGTCGAAGTGCGTGTCCACGTGGACGAGGTGCGCGTCCGGGGTGCGACCCTCGAGCTCGACGGCGATGGCGTGCGCCACGAGGTCCGGGTAGAAGCCGGCGCGGACGAGCGAGGCGTCGAGGCCGCCGCTGCCGTCCAGAGTGCGGGCCTCGCGCTGCCGTCCCTCGGCCTCGGGGGTGCCGGAGCGGTGGTCGGGACGGCCGGGCTCGTGACTCCTGCGGAACGGGCTCATGTCCCCCATGCTACGGGTCCGGTGCCGGGCCGTCCGGGCCCGCTGTGGACGGCCCGGTCAGCGGCCGCGCAGCGCGCGCCGGGCCGAGTCGGTGCGGCGGGCCGCGTTGGCGACGTGCACCTCGGCCTGCAGGACCGTCACGCCCTCGGGGGCGGCCAGCACGGGTGCGAAGCGCAGGCGGGCGACCTGCGGCAGGTCGTCCTTGAGGACGCTGACGCGGCCCACGAGGTCCTCGAGCGCGGCGAGGTCGACGGGGGGCACCCCGCCGGTGCCGCGCAGCTTCACGGCGGCGCGGGGGGCGCGGACCATGCGGGCCACGTCCCGGTCTGTGAGCGGGGGCACGCGGTGCACCCAGTCCCCGAGCAGGTCCGTGGCGTCACCGGCGATGCCGAAGGAGACCACGGGGCCCAGCAGCGGGTCCTCGAGCGCCGTGAGCACGCAGGCCTGCCCGGCGGGGGCCATGGCCTGGACCTCGAGCTCGCGCACGCCGAATGGCGCGAGCAGACGCCGCATCTGCTCGACGTTGCGGCGCAGCGAGTCGGCGTCCACCACGTTCAGGCGGACGCCGCCCAGGTCGAGACGGTGCCGCAGGTGGGGGTCCACGGCCTTGAGGGCCACGGGGAAGCCGAGCCGCTCGGCGGCCGCCACGGCCTCCTCAGCGGTCTCGAACCGGACCGAGGGCAGCACGGTGATCCCGTAGTGGCCCAGCAGCGTCTCGGTCTCCTCGTCGGAGAGCCGGACGAGTTCGGTGCCCTCGGCGCGCGCGGCGGCCGCCTCCACGAGCTCCTCGGCCTCATGCGGGTGCAGGCCGGTCGGCTCGAGCGGCTCGCCGACCTCCTGGTGGCGCCAGTGGACGTAGTCCGCGAGCGCGCCGAGCACGGCCATGGCCTGCTGCGGCGACGGGTAGAAGGGCAGGCCGGGCTGCAGGGAGCCGGGCTCGGCGTCGTCGTCCACAGGCCCGGCCGCGCCGAGCGTGGCCCCCCGGTAGCGCGGGGAGACGACGTCGGTCAGGCAGCCGAGCACGGGGATGCGGGCCTCCCGGGTCGCGTCGGCGAGGGCGTGGGCCAGCCGTTCCGGCTCGTCGTCGGCCTGGTGCAGGCCGAGGCGGGCCAGCACCACGACGGCGTCGGCCTGCTCGTGGCAGACGGCGTCCCGGACGGCGGAGACCAGCGTGTCGGCGGGCGGGGCGATGCCCTGCTCGCTGCCGACGAGGCCGACGGTGGCCGTGACCTCGAGCCCGGCCTCGGCCGCGGCGTCGCGGCCCAGCCGGTCCAGGGCGAGCGAGTCGGCCACGAGGACGACGCGGTGGCCCGTGGGCAGCGGCTGGCTGGCCACGGCCATGAGGATGTCGAGCATGGCCTCGTGCGTGTGGGCCTCGAGCACGCCGGTCTGGTCGAGCATCGAGTCCACGGTGCCCTCGGGGGCCTGGGTGGTGCGGGTCTCGTGGCCCGGGGGCAGGAAGCGCCCGGTGACGTCGGAGCGGACCACCACGACGGGCTTGGTGCGGGAGAGCCGCCGGGCGATGCGGGAGAACTTGCGCGGGTTGCCGAACGACTCGAGGTACACGCCGACGGCGGCGGTGTGGGGGTCCGCCTCGAAGAACTGCATGGCGTCGTTGCCCGAGACGTCCGCACGGTTGCCGGCGCTGATCGAGGTGGAGATCCCCACCCCGCGGCGCTTGACGCCGGCGGAGACCATGGCGCCGACGGCGCCGGACTGGCTGAACAGGCCGACGGGGCCGCGCTGGGCCAGGCCCGGGGACGGGGTTGCATTGAGGCGGATCGCGGGGTCCGTGCGGACCAGACCGGTGGAGGCCGGGCCGATCACGCGCATGCCGTGGGCACGAGCGAGGGAGACCAGGCGGCGCTGGGCCTCGAGTCCCTCGGCGCCGGCGTCGGCGTAGCCCGAGGTGAGGACCACGAGCCCCTGGGCCCCGGCCGCGGCGGCCTCGGGGATGAGGGCCTCGACCTCGTCGGCGGGCACCGCGACGACGACGAGGTCGACCGGCTCGCCGATGTCGGCCAGGGAGCGGTGGGCGGTGAGGCCCTGAACGTCCTCGGCGGCGCGGTTCACGGCGTGGACGGTGCCCGTGAAGCCCGCCTCGAGGACGTGGCGCAGCACGAGCGAGCCGACGGCCTGCGGATCGCGGGAGGCGCCGACCACGGCCACGGAGGCGGGCTCGACCAGTTCGGCGACGCTGCGGGACTCGGCCCGGTGCTCGCGGGACTCGACGACGGCGCGCCACCGGGCGGTGGGATCGATGGGGAACTCGACGGCCACGACGCCGTCCTCGAACCGGCGGGTCACCTCGAAGCCGGACTCCTGGAACACCGAGAGCATCTTGCGGTTCTCGGGCAGGACCTCGGCGGTGAAGCGGCGGATGCCGTTCTCGCGGGCGGCCGCGGCCAGGTGCTCCATGAGGATGGAGCCCAGTCCGCGGCCCTGCGCGGCGTCGGAGATGTTGAAGGCGACCTCCGCGGCGTCGGAGTCCCCGTAGCGGTCGTAGCGGCCCACGCCGAGCAGGCGGCCGCCGCGGGTGATCACGAACGCCACCCGGTCTCGGTGGTCCACGTGGGTGAACCGGTCCAGGTCCTTGGCGCTCAGCTCGGACTTGTACGTGAAGTAGCGCAGGTAGATGGAGTTCTCGGACTGCCCGGCATGCATGCGCTGCAGCTCGGCGGCGTCCTCGGGCGAGATGGGCCGCAGGTGGGCCGTGGCGCCGTCACGGAGCACCACATCGGCCTCCCAATGGGAGGGATATCCGCGGTCGGCTTCAGTCTCACCCATAGGATCACTGTAGACAATCCCCGACGCCGTGAGGACTCCCCGACCACCATGATGGCCCGTTCATCCCGTTCCCGCCCCGCCGAGCAGGACGCCCCGCGCCCGCTGCCGCTGGAGCAGGAGAACATCGTCGACGTCGACGTCTCCGAGGAGATGGAGGCGTCCTTCCTCGAGTACGCCTACTCGGTGATCTACTCGCGCGCCCTGCCGGACGCCCGCGACGGCCTCAAGCCGGTGCAGCGGCGCATCCTCTACATGATGTCCCGCATGGGCCTGCGCCCGGACCGCGGCCACGTGAAGTCCGCCCGTGTGGTGGGCGAGGTGATGGGCAAGCTGCACCCCCACGGCGACGCGGCGATCTACGACGCGATGGTCCGCCTCGCCCAGCCGTTCTCCCTGCGCCTGCCCGTGGTGGACGGGCACGGCAACTTCGGCTCGCTCGACGACGGCCCCGCGGCTCCGCGCTACACGGAGGCCCGCATGGCCCCGGCCGCCCTGGCGCTCACCGCGGACCTCGACGAGGGCACCGTGGACTTCGTCCCCAACTACGACAACCAGCTTCAGCAGCCGGCCGTGCTGCCCGCCGCCTACCCCAACCTGCTCGTCAACGGCACCACCGGCATCGCCGTCGGCATGGCCACGAACATGGCTCCGCACAACCTGCGCGAGGTCGTGGCGGGCGCGCGCCACCTGCTCGCGGACCCCGAGGCGGACCTCGAGGCGATCATGGCCCACATCCCCGGCCCCGACCTGCCCTCGGGCGGCCGGATCGTGGGGCTCGACGGCGTCCGCGACGCCTACGCGACCGGCCGCGGCACGTTCCGCATGCGGGCCGCCGTCGCCGTGGAGCAGGTCTCCGCGCGTCGCACCGGCCTGATCGTCACCGAGCTTCCGTACGGCGTCGGCCCCGAGAAGGTCATCGAGCGGATCAAGGCCGGCGTCGACGCGAAGAAGCTCAGCGGCATCGCCGACGTCGTGGACCTGACGGACCGCAAGAACGGGCTGCGCCTGCAGATCGAGCTCAAGTCCGGGTTCAACCCCCAGGCCGTGCTGGCCGCCCTGTACCGGCACACCCCGCTCGAGGAGACGTTCGGGATCAACAACGTCGCGCTCGTCGACGGCCAGCCGCAGACCCTGGGCCTGCTGCCCCTGCTGCGGGTCTATGTGGACCACCGTCTGGACGTGGTGCGGCGCCGCACCGGGCACCGCCTCGGCAAGCACCGCGACCGCCTCCACCTCGTCGAGGGCCTGCTGCTGGCGCTCGTGGACATCGACGAGGTCATCGAGATCATCCGTTCCTCGGACGACACCGCGGCCGCGCGCACCCGCCTCATGGGCGTCTTCGACCTCACCCAGGTGCAGGCCGACCACATCCTGGAGCTGCGGCTGCGCCAGCTGACGAGATTCTCCCGCATCGAGCTGGAGGCCGAGCGCGACGAGCTGCAGGCCGCGATCGCCGAGCTCGAGGCGATCCTCGCCTCCGACGCGCGGCTGCGTGAGGTGGTCTCGGCCGAGCTGCAGGCCGTCGCCGACGAGCACGGCGACGACCGGCGCACGGTCCTGCTCGAGGCCGAGACCGCCGCGGCCCCCGCCGCCGGGCCCGCGCCGTCCGGGCCCACCCCCGCCGGCGCCGCGGAGGCCGGGGTGGACCTGATGGTCCCGGACACGGCGTGCTGGGCCCTGCTCTCCACCTCCGGACGCCTGCTGCGCACCGCGGACCGCACGCCGATCGCCCCGCAGGGCCGGCGCCGCAAACACGACGCCTTCGCCTCCGTGGTCCCGACGACGGCCCGCGGCGAGATCGGGGCCCTCACCTCCGCCGGCGCGCTGCACCGCCTCCAGGCGGTCGACCTGCCGGCGGCCGGCGAGCCGTCCGCGGCCCCCGCGATGACCGCGGCCCTCCCCGCCGCGGAGCTGGTGCCCCTGGCCAAGGGCGAGACGCTCGTGGCCCTGGTCCCCCTGGACGCCGTCCTGGCGCTGGGCACCGCCCACGGGGTCGTCAAGCGCGTCCGGCCGGAGTGGCCCCTGAACCGCCAGGTCGTCGACGCCGTCGCCCTGAAGGACGGCGATGCGGTGGTCGGCGCCGCCCCCGCCCCGGACGAGGCCGACCAGCTCGTCTTCCTCACCCGCACCGGCCAGCTGCTGCGCTACGCCGCCTCCGCCGTGCGCCCCCAGGGCCCGGCCGGCGGCGGTGTCGCGGGCATCCGGCTGGCCGCCGGCGACACGGTGCTCGCGTTCGGGGTGGCCCCCGCCGCCTCCCTCACCGAGACCGGTGCGGATGCCGCGGCCCACCCTCGGCCCGCCGTCGTGGTGACCGTGACGGACGGCGAGGCGGACGTGCTCGGCTCCGCCCCGGGCTCCGTCAAGGTCACGCCGCTCGGGGAGTATCCGGCCAGGGGCCGCGGCACCGGCGGCGTGCGCGCCCACCGGCTGCTCAAGGGCGAGAGCGGCCTCGAGCTCGGCTGGATCGGCGCCGCGCCCGCGCTCGCGGCCTCGCGGGCCGGGGTGGCCCGCGCGCTGCCGATCGAGTACGGGCGTCGGGACGGCTCGGGCGTGCCCGTGGACCAGCGCATCGAGGCCGTCGGCGCCGGCGCCTCCCCCGACCTCGTCTCGGCCCCGCCCGCCGAGGACGACGCCGTGGCCGTGTCCGCCCACTGACCCGGCCCGGGGCGAGCCTGTTCGCCTCGGGCCGATCGACGCCCCCGATGGGCGCCCCACCCGGCCCCTCCGATACAGTGGGCTGTCGTCTCACCGCAGGTGAGCGCCCCCTCCCCCGACCCCCCGCAGATTGGTCCTGGTGACGAACGTGTCCGGCAACGCCAGCTACGAGTACTCCCGCGCCGCCCTCCTGGCGGTCACCGAGGTGGAGGCCCCCGTCGAAGTCACCTCGCGGGACCTCGACGACCAGCTGGCGGAGGTGCTCACCCGCCTGCGCCTGCCCGGCTCCCTCCTGGAGCGGGTGGCCGGTGTGCGCAGCCGTCGGAACTGGGACGAGACCGAGGACTTCCAGGAGGCCGCCGCCCGCGCCGGCGTCGCGGCCCTGGAGCAGGCCGGCGTCCCCCGGGAGCGGGTGGGGCTGCTCGTGAACACCTCGGTCACCCGGGCCACGCTCGAGCCCTCCGTGGCCGTGCGGATCCACCACCTCATGGGGCTGCCGACCTCGGCGACCAACTTCGACATCACGAACGCGTGTCTCGGGTTCGTCAACGGCCTCATGCTCGCCTCCACGCTCGTGGACGCCGGCCAGATCGACTACGCGGTCGTGGTCGCCGCCGAGGACGCCTCGAAGGTGCAGGCCGCCACCGTGGCCAACCTGCACGCCGAGACCACGCACCGCGGCAACTTCATGGAGCAGTTCGCGTCCCTGACGCTGGGCTCCGGGGCCGCCGCCGCTGTCGTCGGCCGCATCGAGGACCATCCGGACGCCCACCGGATCGTGCGCGGGATCACCCGCGCCGGCACCGACCACCACGGCCTGTGCGTGGGCGACCACCACGGCATGTACACCGACTCCACCGCCCTGCTCAAGGACGGTCTCGAGCTCGTGATGGACGCGTGGCACGACGTCCCGGCGGAGTGGGCGTGGCCGGAGGCCGACCGGTTCATCACCCACCAGGTCTCGCAGATGCACACCGACGCGATCGCGGAGTCCGCCCACCTGGACCCGGCGCGCATCCCGACGACGTTCCCCACGCTGGGCAACGTCGGCCCGGCGTCGCTGCCCATCACCCTCGTGCGGGAGATGGACGCCCTGGAGGACGGGGACACGGTGGTCTGCCTGGGCGTGGGCTCGGGCCTGAACACCGCGATGCTCGAGATCGAATGGTGAGCTGAAGGAGCCAGAGCCATGCCCCAGATCCCCGCCGCCCCCGCCGCCCTGCCGCCGGCCGACCGACTGCCCGGCTGGGACCCGGCGTGGTCCCGCCTCGTGGAGATCCGCTCCGCCGCGGACCCGGAGGGGACTGTGCGGACGCTGCACGTGGCGGACACCGGTCCCGTGCTCGCGGCGGCCGGGGCGGAGATCGTCGGCACGATCGTGGCGGTGCACGGCAACCCGACGTGGTCCTGGCTGTGGCGGTCCCTGCTCGCGGAGACCGTGCGCCGGGCACGCCGGGGCATGGCCGCGTGGCGCGTCGTGGCGCCGGACCAGCTGGACATGGGCTTCTCCGAGCGCCTCGCGCACGCGGGCTCCCCGTCCGCCGCGTCGATGGGCCGTGCCGGCGACACCTACCGCACGCTGGGCGGCCGCATCGCCGACCTGGACGCCCTGCTGGCGGCTCTCGGGCTGCGCGACCTGGCAGCCACCGGCCACCCGCTGATCACGCTCGGCCACGACTGGGGCGGCGTCGTGTCCCTCGGCTGGGCGGCGCGTCATCCGGAGCTGGTGGCCGGCGTCGCGACCCTGAACACCGCAGTCCACCAGCCCGAGGGGGCGCCGATCCCCGCCCCGCTGCAGGCCGCCCTCGCCGGGCCGGTCCTGCCGGCCTCCACCGTCACCACGGACGCCTTCCTCTCCGTGACGACCTCCCTCGCCACCCCGGCCCTCGACCGCGAGACCCGGGCCGCCTACCACCTGCCCTACGACACGGCGGCCCGACGCGGCGGCGTCGGCGGCTTCGTCGCGGACATCCCGGCCGACCCCGGCCACGGCAGCCATCCCGAACTGCAGCGGGTGGGCGAGGACCTCGCCGCCCTGGGCCGCACCGACGTGCCCGCCCTCATCCTGTGGGGCGCCGACGACCCGGTCTTCCTGGACCGCTACCTCGACGACCTCCGCGACCGCCTGCCCCACGCGCGCGTGCACCGCTACGAGAGGGCGGGGCACCTGCTCGTGGACGACCGCGACATCACCGCACCCCTGCTGCAGTGGGCCCAGCTGCTGCGCGGCGGCCAGCTCTCCGACCCCGCCTCGGGACTGCCGGGCCCCGTCCCGCACGCCACCGCCGACGCCGCCGCCGACCCGGGCCTGGAGGTGGACCTCGGGGAGGATCCCGGAGCCCGCGAGCCCGGCGTGGTCCGTCTCTGGGACCACCTGCGCGACTGGGGCGCCCCCGGCTCGGACCACCGCGAGTACACCGCGCTGGTGGACATGGCCGGCGCCCAGGCCGGCCGCTCGCTCGTGGGAACCGCCCGCCGACCCGTGGCCGTCACCTGGGGCGAGCTGCAGGAGATGGTCTCGGCCATCGCCACCGGGCTGTGGGCCGCGGGCATGCGGCCGGGCGACCGGGTCGCCATGCTCGTGCCGCCGGGCCGCGACCTGTCGGCGGCCCTGTACGCCGTACTGCGCGTGGGCGCCGTCGCCGTGGTGGCGGACCAGGGCCTCGGCGTCAAGGGCATGACCCGGGCGATGAAGTCGGCCCGCCCCCGCTGGATCATCGGCCGCACCCCCGGGCTGACGCTCGCCCGCGCCCAGTCCTGGCCGGGCACCCGGATCTCCGTGACCGAGCCGGGCGCCGCCCAGCGCCGCCTGCTCGACGTCTCCGACTCGCTCTACGCGATGGTCGACCGCCACCGCGACCCGGCCGCGGGCGACGCCGTCGACGAGCACGGCACCGTGCTGCCCGAGCCCGCCCTGGACGCGGACGCCGCGGTGCTGTTCACGTCCGGCTCCACGGGCCCGGCCAAGGGCGTCGTGTACACGCACGAGCGGCTGGGCCGCCTCGTGGCGCTGATCGCCCGCACCCTGGGCATCCGCCCGGGCGGGTCCCTGCTGGCCGGCTTCGCCCCGTTCGCGCTGCTCGGACCCGCCCTCGGCGCCGCGTCCGTCTCCCCGGACATGGACGTCACCCAGCCGGCCACCCTCACCGCGCAGAAGCTGGCCGACGCCGCGATCGCCGGGCAGTCGAGCGTGCTGTTCGCCTCCCCCGCCGCCCTGGCGAACGTGGTCGCGACCGCCGACGGCCTCGACGCGCCCCGGCGCGAGGCGCTCGACGCCGTGCGGCTCGTGCTCTCGGCCGGCGCCCCCGTGCACCCGCAGCTGATGCGCCAGGTCTCGGACCTCATGCCGAACGCCCGGGTCCACACGCCGTGGGGCATGACCGAGGGGCTGCTGCTCACGGACATCGACGGCGCCGAGGTGCAGCGCCTGCGCACCGCCGACGACGCGGGCGTCTGCGTGGGCTCCGCGCTGCCCACGGTGTCCCTGGCCATCGCGCCGCTGCTGGAGGACGGTAGCGCCGAGGACGTCATCCTCGACCCCGCGCGGGGACACGGCGTCCTCGGCGAGATCGTGGTCAGCGCCCCCCACCTGAAGGACCGCTACGACGCGCTCTGGCACACCGACCAGCAGAGCAAGCGCGACGGGCTGTGGCGGCGGGACGGCCGGGTATGGCACCGCACCGCCGACGTCGGCCACTTCGACGCCGAGGGCCGCGTCTGGCTCGAGGGTCGGCTCCAGCACGTGATCACCACGCCCGAGGGCCCGGTCGGTCCGGGCGGGCCCGAGAAGACCGTCGACGCGCTCGGGCCGGTGCGGCGCAGCGCCGTCGTCGGCGTCGGGCCCCGGGGCACGCAGGCCGTGGTCGTCGTCGTGGAGGCGGCCGTGCCGGCCACGCGCCCGGCGCGGCGCCCGGGTCACCACCGCGACGGCCGGCCCAAGCAGGGCCTCGCCCCGACCGCGCTGGCCTCCGCCGTGCGCGCGGCCCTCGAGCCGCTGCCGGTGGCCGCGGTGCTCGTGGCCGATGAGATCCCCACCGACATCCGGCACAATTCCAAGATCGACCGCGCCCGGGTGGCCGACTGGGCGGAGGCCGTGCTCGCCGGCGGGAAGGCGGGTGCGCTGTGAGCGGCTTCGGCTACGACGTCGGCCTCGATGCCGCCGGCATGCCCGACCTCGTCGAGCGCCTCGAGTCGCGCCGCGTCCTGGTGACCGGCGCCTCGGGGCTGCTGGGCGCGGGTGTCGCCCGGGTGCTCGCCGATGCCGGCAACGACGTGACCACCCTGCAGCGGCGTCCCTCGGGCGTGCCCGGTGCGCGGGACGTGCGCGGGTCGGTGACCGACCCGGCCGCCGTCGAGGAGGCCCTGACCGGCGCGGACACCGTGGTGCACGTGGCCGCGAAGGTGTCCGTGTCCGGCCCCGAGCACGAATACGAGGCCGTGAACGTCGAGGGCACGCGCATCCTGCTGCACGCCGCGCAGCGGCACGGCGTGCGACGCTTCGTCCACGTCTCCTCCCCCTCCGTGGCGCACGCCGGCGACTCCATCGTCGGCGAGGGCGCCGGAGCCGCCAGCCCCGAGCACGCGCGCGGACCCTACGCCCGCACGAAGGCGGCCGGCGAGCGGCTGGCCCTGGCCGCCGACCGCGACGACTTCCGCGTCCTCGTGCTGCGCCCCCACCTGATGTGGGGGCCCGGGGACCTGCAGCTCACCGACCGGATCGTGCAGCGCGCGCGGGCCGGGCGGATGCCCGTGCTCGGCACGGGCGCTCCCCTGGTCGACACGCTGTACACGGCCAACGCCGTCGAGGCCGTGGTGGCGGCCGTGTCCGCGGCCGACGTGCACCACGGCGAGGCCCTCGTGGTCACCAACGGCGAGCCGCGACCGGTCGGCGAGCTGATCCGCCAGATCGCGCTGGCGGGCGGCGCCGCGGAGCCCGAACGCCGCATCCCGGCGGGCCTGGCCCGGCGCGCCGGCGCCCTGATCGAGCGGGCGTGGGAGCGGGATCTGTTCGGGCTGCGGTCCCGGGGCGTCGGCTCCGACGACGGCGAGCCGCCGCTGACCGAGTTCCTCGCCGAGCAGCTCTCGACCGCCCACTGGTTCGACCAGCGTCGCACCCGTGAGGTCCTCTCGTGGACGCCGACCGTGAGCATCGACGAGGGCCTGCACCGCGTCGCGGCGTACTACCGCGACCGCTGACGCCCGCCGCGGCCGGAACGAGCGCCCGTCCCGAGCTTTCGTTCGGGAAACGGCGCGGGTCACGCCGCTTTCGTTCGGGAAACGGCGGCGGCCGCGCCGCCGTTTCCCGAACGAAAGCGGAGGGTCAGGCGTCGATGCGCTCGCGGTCCAGCTCGTCGGCGTGGGAGACGATGAAGTCCTTGCGCGGGGCCACCGCGGAACCCATGAGCAGGTCGAAGACGCGCTCGGCGGCCTCCACCTCGGCGATGTTCACGCGGCGGAGCATGCGGTGGCGCGGGTCCATGGTGGTCTCGGCCAGCTGGTCCGCGTCCATCTCGCCCAGACCCTTGTAGCGCTGGATCGGCTCGCGATACGAGCGGCCCTCCCGCTCCAGGCGGGCGAGCGTCGCGTGCAGCTCCTGCTCGGAGTACGTGTAGATGACCTCGCGTTCCTTGACGCCCCGGGTCACCGCCTCGATCCGGTGCAGCGGCGGGACGGCCGCGTACACGCGCCCGGCCTCGACCATGGGCCGCATGTAGCGGAAGAAGAGCGTCAGCAGGAGGGTGCGGATGTGGGCACCGTCCACGTCCGCGTCCGTCATCAGCACGACCTTGCCGTAGCGGGCCGCATCCAGGTCGAAGCTGCGCCCCGCACCACCCCCGACGACCTGGATCAGCGCCGCGCACTCGGCATTGGCCAGGATGTCCGAGACGGAGGCCTTCTGCACGTTCAGGATCTTGCCCCGGATCGGCAGCAGGGCCTGGAAGTCGGAGGACCGGGCCAGCTTGGCGGTGCCGAGCGCCGAGTCGCCCTCGACGATGAACAGCTCGGAGGAGGCGACGTCGTTGCTGCGGCAGTCCGCCAGCTTGGCCGGCATCGTCGAGGTCTCCAGGGCGTTCTTGCGCCGCTGGTTCTCCTTGTGGGTGCGCGCGGAGATGCGCGACTTCATCTCGGCGACGACCTTCTCCAGCAGCGTGTGCACCTGCTGCTTCTGGGCGCGGGCCGTGGAGGTGAGGCGGGCGGTCAGCTGCTTCTCCACCACTTGGGAGACGATCCGCCGCACCGCGGAGGTGCCGAGGATCTCCTTGGTCTGCCCCTCGAACTGCGGCTCGGCGAGCCGCACCGTCAGGACGGCGGTCATGCCGGCCAGCACGTCGTCCTTCTCCACCTTGTCCGACCCGGCCTTGAGCCGGCGCGCGTTGGCCTCCACCTGGGCCCGGAACACCTTCAGCAGTGCCGCCTCGAACCCGGACTGATGGGTGCCGCCCTTGGGCGTGGCGATGATGTTCACGAAGGACCGGAACACGGTGTCGTAGCCGACGTCCCAGCGCAGGGCGACGTCCACCTCGCACGTGCGCTGCACATCCTGCATGGAGGTGCGCCCGTCCTCGCCGAGCACCGGGACCCGCTCCTTGAAGGTGCCGGAGCCCTGGATCCGCCACACGTCCGTCACCGGGGTGGCGGGCGTGAGGTGCTCCACGAACTCGGAGATGCCGCCGTCGTACTGGAAGACCTCCTCGACCGGGCCGTCGGCGCCGGGCGTGCCGGGTCGGCGGCGCAGGTCCTTGACCGTGATCCGCAGGCCCGGGATCAGGTAGGCGGTCTGGCGCGCCCGCGCACGGAGCTCCTCGGCGGAGAACGTCGCGTCCTTCACGAAGATCTGCTCGTCCGCCCAGTAGCGCACGCGCGTGCCGGTCTGCCCGCGCTTGGCCTTCCCGACGACGTCCAGCGGCGAGGCGTCCGTGGACGGCTCGAACGGGGCGTCCGGCGACGGGCGCGACCCGTCCTGGAAGCGGCCCGGCTCGCCGCGCCGGAACGACATCTGATGGACCTTGCCCGCGCGCAGCACCTGCACGTCCAGGCGCGAGGACAGGGCGTTGACCACCGACGCGCCCACGCCGTGCAGGCCGCCCGAAGCGGCGTAGGAACCGCCGCCGAACTTGCCGCCGGCGTGGAGCTTGGTGAACACCACCTCGACGCCGGACAGGCCGGTGCGCGGCTCCACATCCACGGGGATGCCGCGCCCGTTGTCCTCGACCTCGACGGAGCCGTCCGGATGCAGGGTGATCTCGATCGACTGCCCGAAGCCGGCCAGGGCCTCGTCCACCGAGTTGTCGATGATCTCCCAGAGGCAGTGCATGAGGCCGCGGGAATCGGTGGAGCCGATGTACATGCCCGGCCGCTTACGGACGGCCTCGAGCCCCTCCAGCACGGAGAGGTGGCGGGCGTTGTACTCGGTGTTCGCGGGCACGGGGGCGGGCCTTTCGGTGGACGACGGCGGCCGGTCCAGCCTACTCCGCGGGCCGGACACGCCAGGGTCCGAGCCGGACCTCCCGGGCCGCCCGGCCCGCGCGCTTGCGTACGCGGGTGGCGAAACGCGGGTGCGGGGCGGGCGCGCGGGGAAGTTCCCTGCCATCCTTGCTGTTCCATGGGACAAGAGGAGGACCGGCCCGCCCCACCGGCGTCGTCGCCCTCCAGCCCCGAGAGACCCGAGGAGGACACCATGTCCATCACCGCCGTGGCCGAGCCGGCCGCCCTCACCCGTTCCGACCGCTGCGACCGCTGCGGCGCGCAGGCCTACGTCCGCGCCGTGCTGCACTCCGGCGGTGCCCTCCAGTTCTGCGCCCACCACGCCCGCGCCGTCGAGGACGCGCTGCGTCCCCAGGCCGCACTGTGGCAGGACGAGACGGACCGCCTCACCGCCGGCGCCTGACGCGCCCGGCATGACGAAGGGCCGGACCCCCGCGGGGGTCCGGCCCTTCGTCATGCCGCTCCGACTCAGTCCAGGTAGTCCCGGAGCACCTGCGAGCGGGAGGGGTGACGCAGCTTGGACATGGTCTTCGACTCGATCTGGCGGATCCGCTCGCGCGTCACGCCGTAGACCTTGCCGATCTCATCCAGCGTCTTGGGCTGGCCGTCGGTCAGGCCGAAGCGCATGGCGACGACACCGGCCTCGCGCTCGGAGAGCGTGTCCAGCACCGAGTGCAGCTGCTCCTGGAGCAGCGTGAAGGAGACGGCGTCCGCGGGCACGACGGCCTCGGAGTCCTCGATCAGGTCGCCGAACTCGGAGTCGCCGTCCTCGCCGAGCGGGGTGTGCAGGGAGATGGGCTCGCGGCCGTACTTCTGCACCTCCACGACCTTCTCCGGGGTCATGTCCAGCTCCTTGGCCAGCTCCTCCGGGGTGGGCTCGCGGCCGAGGTCCTGGAGCATCTGCCGCTGCACGCGGGCCAGCTTGTTGATGACCTCCACCATGTGCACCGGGATGCGGATGGTGCGGGCCTGGTCCGCCATGGCGCGGGTGATGGCCTGACGGATCCACCACGTGGCATACGTGGAGAACTTGAAGCCCTTGGTGTAGTCGAACTTCTCGACGGCGCGGATCAGGCCGAGGTTGCCCTCCTGGATGAGGTCCAGGAACAGCATGCCGCGGCCGGTGTAGCGCTTGGCCAGGGAGACCACCAGACGCAGGTTGGCCTCGAGCAGGTGGTTCTTGGCCTTGCGCCCGTCCGCGATGATCAGCTGGATGTCCCGGCGCTCGCGGTAGTCGTCGGAGGCCTCGTGCTGCACGACGTGCTCGGCGTAGAGGCCGGCCTCGATGCGCATGGCCAGGTCCACCTCCTGCTCGGCGTTGAGCAGGGCGACCTTGCCGATCTGCTTCAGGTAGTCCTTCACCGGGTCCGCCGTGGCACCCGCCACGACCACCTGCTGCACCGGGGCGTCGTCCTCGGAGTCGTCCATGACGAACGCGCCCTTGGACTGGGCCACCTTCTGGCCCGTGGCGGCCGTCGTGCCGGTCACGGCCTCCGCGTCCATCGCCGGGCGCTCCGGAGCGTCCGAGCCGTCCGCGTCCGCGTCGTCCGAGTCCTCGGTGGCGGTCTCGTCCTCCACCACGTCCTCCTCGACGGCGTCGGCGGCCTCGGTGCGCTCGCGCGCCTGGACGAGCTCCTCGTCGTCCTCGGCCTGCTCGGCGGAGGCGGCGGACGCGGTGGCCTTCTTGCCCCCGGTCGTGGCGGTCTTCTTCGCGGCGGTGGTCTTGGCCGTGGCGGTGGTCTTGGCCGCGGTGGGCTTCCGGGTCGCCTTCTTCTTGGCCGTCGGCGTGGCAGCGGTCTTGGTCGCCGCCGACTTCGTCGCGGTCGTCCGCGTCGTGGCGCTCTTCGTGGCTGCCGACTTCTTGGCTGCCGACTTCTTGGCTGCCGTGGAGCGGGTGCGCGTGGTCGTGGCCTCGGAGGCAGTGGTCTCCTTGCCGTCCTGCACACCGCTGGTCGTCGAAGTGGTCACTCGAGGCCTTTCCGTCTCGTCCGCGGCCACCCGCGGATCCTTGCAGTCCATAGACACGTGACCCTGTCAAGTCGCGGCCTCGGACGACCGACGTCGTCCGGGCCCGCCGACTGCAGGGTCCGTGAGTGCCAACGACGGCTGAGACCGATCTATTCCGAACCCGGGAAACGGGCTGCGGTCGGCCGTGCCGTCGTGAAGCCGCATCATTCTCTCATGGGCGGCCACCGTCGGGCCGCCACGCGGTGGCCGGGTCGGTCGCCCAGCCTGCGACGCACCCCGCGGCCACGATGCGTCGCAGGACGGAGACGAACGGGTCGCCGGGACTCAGCGCCGCCGCCGCGGTCAGGTGGGCGTCCGCGTCGGAGCCGTGGCCGCGGGCCCAGCCGACCCACCCGGCCAGTGCCAGGGCCTGAGCCGCCACGGCCGGCGTCGCGACGGGCACGAGCGCGCGCAGCCCCGCCCGCAGGGCGTCCAGCCGGTCCCAGGCCGGCGCCCGGCGCGAGGCCGCGGTGAGGATCCGTTCCTCGTCCCCCGGATCCCCCGTGGCCGCGCCGGACGGCGCGGCGGCATGGAGCAGCAGGCCGTCGCGCCAGGCCGGACGCGTCAGCGGCGAGCCCAGCACGGCGGGGGCGGGCGCACCGCGGCCACGCGCCGTGCCGGTCAGCACCGGCTCCCACTGCGCCAGCCACGCGCGGCGTGCCGGGGGCGCGTCCTGCTCGGGCGGCCGCCACCGCGCGTCGTCGGGCCGGGCCGCGGCGGGACCACGACGCGGGACCGGGTCGGACACCGCCGCGCGGTCCCAGACCGAACCGCGGGTCATCAGGTGCAGGGACAGCGGCGCGGCTCGGGGGTCGAGGGTGCCCTCCTCGGCGATGCTGCTCCCCCACCAGGGGCGCGCCCGTCCGTGCGCGCACGTCCAGGCCGCGGCCAGGGGGCGACCCGCGGACGCCAGGGCGTCGTCGAGCGCCGCGGCCCAGCCGGGACGGGTCAGCGTGGCTCGGGCGCCGTCCGGCAGCGCGAGGCAGAGCGTCGCGTCCGCTGCCGCGTCCCGCCGGCACACCTCGGCCACGGCGCAGGCCCAGGCGTCGACGTCGACCTCCTCGGGAGGCAGATCGACCCGCACCACAGCGCGCAGGCGCCCGTCGTGCAGGGTGAGGAGGACGAGGCTGTCCTCGGGCAACCGCCCGAGGGCGTGGCCGACGTAGGCGAGCAGGTCCTCCGGGCCGCGGGCCGGCAGGACGGGGGCGTCGAGCGAGGTGGGGGCTTCCATGCCGCCACCCTCGCCGACCGGGCCCCCGCGGTGGAATCAGTCCCCGTCGTCGGTGGACGGACGGCCGGGTCCGTCCTCCTGTGCAGGAGCGGACCCGCCGCCGGCGTCCCGCGCGGCGAGGTACGCCTCGACGGCGGAGGCGAGTTCGTCGCCGTCGGGCAGGCCCTGCTCGGTCTCCAGCAGCGACCGCTCCTGGTCCTCGGCGTTCTGGTCGTAGTTGCGCTCCAGGCCGGCGATCATCTGCTGGATCTCCCCGGACCCGGAGACCTGGCGCTCCAGCTCGGCCTCGATGTCCCGCGAGGCGTCTCGCAGGTCGTCCGAGGGCAGCATGAGCCCCATGGCGGCCCCCGCGTACTCGAGCGCGGCCACGGCCGCCTGGGGGAAGGACGCCTCGGCCACGTAGTGCGGCACATGGACGGTGTAGCCCGCCGTCGGCAGGTCCGCCTCCTCGGCGCGCAGCTCCAGCATCTGCAGCAGCCCCGCGACGATGTCCGCCTGCGGGCTCCAGGTGGACAGCCCCTCGACGGCCTCGGCGCGGGACCCGTGGGTCGTGACCCCGAGCCGCCGCGTGTGCGGCACGGGCAGCGGGGCCGCGTCGAGGAACGTGAGCGAGTCCACCTCCCACTCCTGCGCGAGGCCGAGCACGGCCTCCGTCACCGCCTGCCACCGGAAGTCCGGCTCGGGGCCGGACAGCAGCAGGAAGGGGTGGCCGAGCAGGTCCTCGACCAGCTGCACCTCGAGCGCGGGCAGGCGCAGATCGCGGTAGCGGTCCCGGTCGAACCGGAGCCGGGGACGCCGGGCGCGGTAGTCGAACATCGAGTCGACGTCGAAGGAGACGACGGTCCGATGGGTCAGGTGCTCATGCAGGGCGGCCCGCACCTGCCGAGCGACCCGGCCCGCGTCCATGTGCCCGGTCAGGGCCACGAGCATGCCCAGGCCGGGGGGCACGGGCGCCCCCTCATGACGGGTGTACAGCGGCGCGGCGTCCTGCACGTCTCGTTCCCCTTCCGGTGGTCTGTCTGCGGGAGAGCCGTCCCCGCCGCCCGGATGGCGACGGACGCGGATCCCTCCCTGTCCTCTGGCGTCAGTCAACCACGGCACGGCACACTCCTATTCCGCGCCCGCGCGCCCTGGACGGGCGCGCGAGCCCTCTGGCTAGGATGACGCGGGACGGCCCGGCCCACCCCGCCGGGCGCATCCCCCCACCCCCGGAAGAGAGGCCCGTCCGTGATCACCCTGGACCGCCCGACCCTGACCGCCTGTGCCCTGGAGGACCTGACCGCCTCCGCCCTCGTGGTGGGGGTGGGCACCGGCCCGGACGGCCCCGTGCTCCTGACGGACGCGCTGCCGGCCGAGGCGGCCACCGCCCTCGAGGCCTCGTTCGAGCTGCTGGGCGTGCGGGGCGCCGAGGACGAGATCCACCGCCTCCCGGGCCTGGGCGGCGTGCCGGTGCCGCTGCTGGTCCTGGCCGGCGTCGGCGGTCTGGACGACGACGGCGAGGCCGCGGACGAGTCCCTGCGCCGCGCCGCCGGGGCTGCCATGCGCTCCCTGGCCGGCACCGACGCCGTGGCCCTGGCCCTGCCGGCCGACACCCCGGCCCGACTGGCCGCCGTCGCCGAGGGCGCCGTCCTGGGCGCGTACGCCTTCACCGCCCAGAAGTCCGAGCGCGCCCGCGCCGAGACGGACACGTCCCGTCCCGTCCGCGAGGTCGAGGTCGTCACCCCGCTCGCCGCCGCGGACGCCGACCCCGTGCTGCGCCGGGCCGCCGTCGTGGGCGACGCGGTCTGCGCCGTGCGCGACCTGGTGAACACGGCCCCCTCGCACCTCTACCCGGCCACGTTCGCGGACGCCGTCGCGGAGGACCTCGCGGACTCGTCCGTGAGCGTGGACGTGTGGGACGAGGACCGCCTGCGCGCCGAAGGCTTCGGCGGCATCCTCGCGATCGGCCAGGGCTCCTCCCGCCCGCCGCGGCTCGTGCGCATCGAGCACGCGCCGGCCGACGCCGCCGCGCACATCGCGCTGGTGGGCAAGGGCATCACCTTCGACACGGGCGGCATCTCGCTGAAGCCCGCCGCCTCGATGATGACGATGAAGTCGGACATGGCCGGCGCCGCCACCGTCTTCGCCGTCGTGCGCGCCGCCGCGGCCCTGGACGTCCCTGTGAAGGTGACCGGCTGGCTGGCGCTGGCCGAGAACATGCCCTCGGGCACCGCCATCCGCCCGTCCGACGTCATCACGATGTACGGCGGCAAGACCGTGGAGGTGATGAACACGGACGCCGAGGGCCGCGTCGTCATGGCCGACGCCCTCGTGGCGGCCACCGACGAGCGCCCCGACGCGGTGCTCGACGTGGCCACCCTCACCGGCGCCCAGCTGGTCGCCCTCGGCGTGCGCCACACGGGCGTCATGGGTGACGACGCGCTGCGCGACGAGGTCGTCGCCGCGGCCGACGCCGCCGGGGAGCTCGCGTGGGGCATGCCTCTGCCGGAGCAGCTGCGCGCTTCGCTCAATTCGCGCGTCGCGGACATCTCCAACATGGGCGACCGCTTCGGCGGCATGATGACCGCCGCCACCTTCCTGTGCGAATTCGTCGACGCCGGACGGCCGGAGGGCGACGCCGCCGCGCGGACCCCCTGGGCCCACCTCGACATCGCCGGTCCCTCCTTCAACGAGTCGGCCGCGTACGGCTACACCCCGCAGGACGCCACCGGCGTGATGGTGCGGACCCTGTTGGGTCTCATCGAGGGGCGTGCCCGGTAAGGTTGGTCCCGATGTCCACCGCATCCCCGGCCGCGCGGCCCGCCGCCGACGGCCGGGGGTGGCGGTGACGCACCACCACCACGATCCACCGACCCCAGCACCAAGGAGCAACACCGTGGCCGACAAGGCAACCGCTCAGGAATTCGACGTCCTCGTCCTCGGCGGTGGCTCCGCCGGGTACGCCGCAGCCCTGCGTTCCGTGCAGTACGGCAAGTCCGTCGCCCTCGTGGAGAAGTCCAAGGTCGGCGGCACCTGCCTGCACTGGGGCTGCATCCCCACGAAGGCCTACCTGCACGCCGCCGAGGTGGCCGATGAGACCCGCAACGCCGCCAAGTTCGGCGTCAACGCGACCCTCGAGTCCGTGGACATGGCGAAGGTGCGCGACTACAAGGACGGCATCGTCGCCGGCAAGCACAAGGGCCTGGCCGGCCTGCTGAAGATGCGCAAGGTCCAGGTCATCGAGGGCGAGGGCAAGCTCGTCTCGAAGAACGAGGTCGAGGTCGACGGCACCCGTTACACGGCGGAGAACATCGTGCTGGCCTCCGGCTCCGTGGCCAAGACCATGGGCCTGCCCATCTCCAAGAAGATCATGACCTCCACGGAGGCCCTCGAGCTGGACTACACCCCGAAGTCGGCCATCGTGCTCGGCGGCGGTGTCATCGGCTCCGAGTTCGCGTCCCTGTGGAACTCCTTCGGCGTCGACGTCACCATCATCGAGGGCCTGAAGACCCTGGTCCCCAACGAGGACCCGGCGATCATCAAGGTCCTCGAGCGCGAGTTCAGGAAGAAGGGCATCAAGACCAACCTGGGCACGTTCTTCGACAAGGTCGAGGAGACCGACTCGGGCGTCAAGGTGACCCTCGCGGACGGCAAGGAGTTCGAGGCCGAGGTCTGCCTCGTCGCCGTCGGCCGCGGCCCGAACACCGAGGGCCTCGGCTACGAGGAGCAGGGCGTCAAGATGGACCGCGGCTTCGTCCTCACCGACGAGCGCCTGCACACCGGCGTCGGCAACATCTACGCCGTGGGCGACATCGTCCCCGGTCTGCAGCTGGCTCACCGCGGCTTCCAGCAGGGCATCTTCGTGGCCGAGGAGATCGCCGGCAACAAGCCGATGGTCGTCGAGGACATCAACATCCCGAAGGTCACCTTCACCGAGCCGGAGATCATGTCCGTGGGCTACACCCAGCCCAAGGCGGAGGAGAAGTTCGGCAAGGACAACGTCGAGGTCGCCGAGTACAACCTGGCCGGCAACGGCAAGTCCTCGATCCTCGGCACCGGCGGCATCATCAAGATGATCCGCCAGAAGAACGGCCCGATCGTGGGCGTGCACGGCATCGGCAAGCGCATCGGCGAGCAGATCGGCGAGGCGCAGCTCATCGTGAACTGGGAGGCCTACCCCGAGGACGTCGCCCAGTTCGTGCACGCGCACCCCACGCAGAACGAGGCCCTGGGCGAGGCCGCCATGGCCCTGTTCGGCCACCCGCTGCACAGCTGACCCACCGCACTGACCATCCCGGGTCCGTGCGTCGGGCCCACCTCGCAACCCCGGGTGGGCGCCCCCGGCGCCCACCCCTCATGAGGAGCATCGGAACCATGTCTGAAACCGTGAACCTGCCCGCCCTGGGCGAATCCGTCACCGAGGGCACCGTGACCCGCTGGCTCAAGGCCGTCGGCGACGAGGTCGCCGTCGACGAGCCCCTGGTGGAGGTCTCCACCGACAAGGTCGACACCGAGATCCCGTCCCCCGTGGCCGGCGTGCTCGAGGAGATCCTGGTCGAGGAGGACGACACGGTCGAGGTCGGCGCCCCGCTGGCCACGATCGGCGACGGCTCCGGCGGCGGCTCCGCCGACGCGTCGGAGGACGACGCCGCGGCCGAGGAGCCCGCCGTCGAGGAGGCGCAGCAGGACGACGCCCAGCAGCAGCCCGCAGGCGAGCCGGCCCCGGAGGAGCGCGCCTCCACCGACCAGGGCTCGGACGAGGCCCCGTCGGCCGGCGGCGAGGCCTCCGAGGTCACCCTGCCCGCGCTGGGCGAGTCCGTGACCGAGGGCACCGTGACCCGCTGGCTGAAGTCCGTCGGCGACGAGGTCGAGGTCGACGAGCCGCTGCTCGAGGTCTCCACCGACAAGGTCGACACCGAGATCCCCTCCCCCGTGGCGGGCACCCTCCTGGAGATCCGTGCGGAGGAGGACGACACCGTCGAGGTGGGCGCCATCCTCGCGCTCGTCGGCTCCGGCTCCGCCGGCGGCGGCTCCGCCCCGTCGGAGGGCTCCTCCGGTCAGGACGAGGCGTCCGCCGATGAGATCGAGGACAAGGCGACCGAGGCCGAGGCCCCCGAGGAGACCGAGGAGGCCGCCGAGGCCGCCGGGGCCGCCGGGGCCGAGAAGTCGGAGGAGACGCCCGAGGCGTCCCCGTCCGAGGAGGCCTCCCGGCGCGAGTCCGCTGAGCGCGACTCCGCGCAGGGCGAGTCCGCCGAGGCGCCCGCCGCCACCGAGCCCGGCCAGGGCTACGTGACCCCGCTGGTGCGCCGCCTGGCCCACCAGAACAACGTGGACCTGTCCACGGTCCGCGGCACGGGCGTCGGCGGCCGCATCCGCAAGCAGGACGTGCTCGCCGCCGCGCTGGCCTCGCAGGCCGCCGCGGGCGGGTCCGAGGCTCCGGCCGAGCAGGCCTCCGAGGCTGCCGCCCCGTCGTCGGCCCCGGCCGCTGCGTCCGCCCCGGCCGCTGCGTCCGCCCCGGCCGCGAGCTCCTCCGTGGACCCCTCGGTCCGCGGCGAGGTGGAGAAGGCGCCGCGCATCCGCCAGGTCATCGCCCAGCGCATGCGCGAGTCCCTCGACCTGTCCACCCAGCTGACCCAGGTGCACGAGGTGGACGTCACCCGCATCGTGCAGCTGCGCAAGAAGGCCAAGGCCTCCTTCCAGCAGCAGGCCGGCGTGAACCTGACGTACCTGCCGTTCATCACGAAGGCCGTCGCCGAGGCCCTCAAGCAGCACCCCAAGCTGAACGCGTCGTTCTCCGAGGACAACAAGGAGATCACGTACCACGCGTCCGAGGACATCGCGATCGCCGTGGACACGGAGAAGGGGCTGCTGGTGCCCGTCATCAAGGACGCCGGCTCCCTGAACCTGACGGGCCTCGCCCAGAAGATCGCCGATGTGGCCGAGCGCACCCGCACGAACAAGATCTCGCCGGACGAGCTCTCGGGCGGCACGTTCTCGATCACGAACATCGGCTCCGTGGGCGCGCTGTTCGACACGCCGATCATCAACCAGCCGCAGGTCGCGATCCTGGGCACCGGTGCGATCGTCAAGCGCCCCATGGTGGTGACCGACGCGGACGGCAACGACTCGATCGCCATCCGCCACATGATGTACCTGTCCCTGACCTACGACCACCGCCTGGTGGACGGGGCCGACGCGGGCCGCTTCCTGACGACGCTGCGTCAGCGTCTCGAGGGCGGTCAGTTCGCCGACGAGCTTGGTCTCTGACGGAAAGGGAGAAGGACTGTGGATATCCTGCACAGCATCCTGGTGGCCGTGCACATCGTGTCCGCCGCAGCGATCGTGGGCGGTTGGTTCGCGCACTTCCGCAACCCGACCGTCACCACCTCGCAGTGGTGGGGCTCCGTGGGCATGATCGTCTCCGGCGTGGTGCTTTTCGGCCTCGCCATGAGCGGGGAGCCGAACCACATGAAGCTGGGCGTCAAGTTCCTGATCGGCGTCATCGTCTTCGTGGCCGCCCTGATCGGCCGCCGCAAGTCCAACCGCGGGGAGGTCGTGCCCACGGGCCTGGCCCACGCGGTGGGCGGTCTGGGCCTGGTGAACATCCTGGTCGCCGTCCTCTGGCAGTGATCAGCCCAGGCGGCTGACGCCGCACCACGCCGCGGGCCCCGGGGAGCTTCTCCCCGGGGCCCGCGGCGTCCCCCCGTCTGGACCGCCGGCCTCCGGCGCTGGATCCGGGCCCGGGGTCAGCGCGGATCGACGGTCTCGACCCGCCACGTCCGACCCGCCGCGCCGCCGTCCCGCCCCTCGGGGCCCTCTCCGTGGCCGCTGCGCAGGACCAGCACGACCTCCTCGGCCGTCGCCTCCCGATGCGCCGCCACGCGTCCCGCGCGGTCCAGCACGGTGTGGGCCGACGTCCGGAGCACGGCGTCGACACGCAGCGCGTCGTCCCCGGCCCGCCGGGCGGGACCGGCCTGCTCCACCGTCACCTCGAGGCCGGAGAAGGCGAACCCCTCGTCCGTCAGCCGGCGCAGCAGATCCCGGTCGTTCTCCCACGCCGGTCCCCCAGGCACGGCGTAGGCGTCCAGTCGCGCGGGCTCCGGGTCGGTGAGCGCGGCCGTCCGTGCGTGGCCGACCGCGGCCAGCGTTTCGCCCACGTCGACGGCGTCCTCCCCGGCGGCGTCCTCCCCGGGGGCACCCGTGTCCGGCACCCTCGCCGGCGCCCCGCTCTCCCGCGTCCCGTCCGCCGGGCCCGCCGCGTCCACCGCGGTGCCGGCCGGCACCGCGCCCGCCGGCTCCGGCGCCCCCTCCGCTGCCGAGCCCGGAGCCGCCGGCCACCACAGCCCCACGGTGCCACCGCCCACGGCCAGCGCGGTGGCCAGCCCTGCGGCCAGGAGGACGCCCCGGCGTGGCGCCGCCCCCCGTCGGCGCGCGAGCGCGCGCCGTCCCGGACCCGCGCGTCGTCGGCGTCGCCGCGTGGGCCCGGAGCCCGGCAGCACCGTGGGCAGCAGGTGCGCCACCTCGGCGGGGGCGGCCTCTCCGAGCGGGACCGGCTCGGGCCGGGCCGTCGCATACACGGCGGCGGCGGCCTCCTCCGCGCTCGGCCGCGCCGCCGGGTCCGGGGAGAGCGCCGCATCGAGCAGCAGCGCGAGCTCGGGGGATGCTTCGGGAACCAGGACGGGCAGCGGCGCCCGATGCCCGGCGGCCCCCGGCGCGCGACCGGTGAGCGCGTACCAGCCCAGGGCGGCCCACGCATGGACGTCACTCGGCGCCCCCACCGCCGGAGACGCCCCCGGTTCCGCCCCGGCCCCCTGCACCGCGGCGAGCGCCTCGGGGGCCGCGAAGCCCGGCGTCGCCCCGGCCCCCGACGCCCCGCCGACCACCCGGGCGACGCCGAGGTCGGCGAGGGCCGGGCTGCCGTCGACGCCGAACAGGACGTTCGCCGGGGACACGTCGCCGTGCACCACCCCCTCGCGGTGCAGGCACGCGAGAGCCTGGGCGATCGGGACGAGCACGGTGACGGCCTGCCCCGGGCTCAGGGGTCCGACCCGCTGCACCATGTCCTGCAGCGTGCCGGCCGCGCGGTGCTCGGTGAGGACCCCGAGGCCCCGGTCCGTCTCCACCACGCCGAGCACGCGCAGCAGATGGGGATGCGCGACCCGTCCGGCCTGCGCCTCCGCCGCCAGCGCATCCGGCGCCGCACCGGCACGGGGCACCTTCAGGGCGGCCCGGACGCCCCGACCGTCCTCGACGAGCCAGACCTCCGCCTGGGCGCCCGCGCCGAGCAGCCGGACGGGTTCCCAGCCCGGGGCGCGCGGCGCAGCCGTGCCCGGCTCCGACGACCTCTCCGGTTCGGTCTCCGGCCCGCCGCCGACGCGTCCGGCCGCGCCGCCGTCCGCCTCGTCCCAGTCCCGCATCGGTCTCCCCTCTCCGCCGCGCCGTCCGTTCCAGCCCAGGGTGCCGCATGTCCCCGAGCGTCACGGCGGTTGTCCACAGGTCCGGGCCCGAGGACTACAGTGGACGTCATGCCCGAGACACCCCTGCCGCCCCTGCGCGTGCTCGGCCTGGCGCCCGACCTGGTGGACTACCACGCCGCCTGGGACGCCCAGCGCGCCCTGCACGCGGACGTCGTCGCCGGCCGCTCCGACGGCGAATTCCTCCTCCTGGAGCACGAAGCCGTCTACACGGCCGGTCGCCGCACCGAGGACGCCGAGCGCCCCACGGACGGCGCCCCCGTCGTGGACGTGGACCGCGGCGGCAAGATCACATGGCACGGGCCGGGCCAGCTGGTCGGCTACCCCGTGGTCCGGCTGCGCGACCGTGCCCACGTCAAGGACTACGTCTGGTTCCTCGAGGAGCTGCTGATCCGCACCGCCGCCGAGTTCGGCGTCACGGCCGTCCGCGTGGACGGGCGGGCAGGCATCTGGGTCCTCGCGGACCGGGACGACGACGGCACGGCCCGCCCGGACCGCAAGGTCGGCGCCATCGGCCTGTCCATCCACGACGGCGTCTCGATGCACGGCTTCGCACTGAACTGCTCCAACTCCCTGGCCCCCTACGAGGGCATCATCGCGTGCGGCATCACGGACGCCGCCACCACCACCCTGTCGGTCGAGACGGGCCGGACCATCACCCCGGCCGACGTCGTGCCGGTGCTCACCCGTCATCTGGACGAGCTCGGGCCTGCGTACATCGCCGTCACCCCCACGGAAGGAATCCCCGCATGAGCCTCGCCCCCGAAGGACGCCGCCTGCTGCGCGTGGAGGCGCGCAACGCCGAGGTGCCCGTCGAGCGCAAGCCCGAGTGGATCAAGGCCAAGGTCCACATGGGCCCCGAGTACATCGGCCTGAAGAACAAGGTCAAGTCCGCCGGCCTGCACACCGTGTGCGAGGAGGCCGGCTGCCCCAACATCTTCGAGTGCTGGGAGGACCGCGAGGCCACGTTCCTCATCGGCGGCGACATCTGCACCCGCCGGTGTGACTTCTGCGACATCACCTCCGGCAAGCCGCGCCCCCTGGACATGGAGGAGCCGCAGAAGGTCGCCGAGAACATCCGCGAGATGGACCTGCGGTACGCCACCGTCACGGGCGTGGCCCGTGACGACCAGAAGGACGGCGCGGCGTGGCTCTACGCGGAGACCATCCGCCGCATCCACGCGCTCAACCCGGGGACCGGCGTCGAGATCCTGCCGCCGGACTTCGGCGCGGTGCCGGAGCTCGTCCAGCAGGTGTTCGACGCGCGGCCCGAGGTGTTCGCGCACAACCTGGAGACGGTGCCGCGCATCTTCAAGCGCATCCGCCCGGCCTTCACGTACGAGAAGTCCCTCCGGGTGCTCACGATGGCCAAGGCCGACGGGCTCGTGACCAAGTCCAACCTCATCCTCGGCATGGGCGAGGAGGACCACGAGATCGACCAGGCCCTGGTGGACCTGCACGAGGCCGGCTGCGACATCATCACCATCACGCAGTACGTGCGGCCCTCGAAGCTGCACCACCCCATCGACCGCTGGGTGAAGCCGCAGGAGTTCGTCCAGTGGTCCCAGCGCGCCGAGGAGATCGGTTTCCAGGGCGTCATGGCGGGCCCGCTGGTGCGCTCGTCGTACCGCGCGGGCAAGCTCTATGCGCAGGCCATGCAGCGCCTCGGCCGGACCCTGCCGGAGAACCTGGCGCACCTGGCCGGGGAGAAGACCGCCCGCCAGGAGGCCTCCGCCGTCGTCGCCCAGATGTCCTGAGCCGCCCGACTAGACTGGACCCCGTCATGACGAAGAACAGCCAGCCCCCCGCGTCCTCCTCCGGCTCCACCTCCGCCACGCTCAAGGAGGTCAAGGCCATGCAGCGCGAGCGTCGCCTCCGCGAGAAGGAGCAGGCGAAGGCCCAGCGCCGGGACAAGCGCGCCACGAAGGGCCCGGGCGTGATCTCCCAGCTCAAGCAGGCCTACGCCATGACCAAGGCGCACGACCCCAAGGTCGGACTGTGGATGCTGCTGGCCTTCCTGGGCGCCCTGGTCGTCGGCCTCGTCATCGGCCTCCTGCTGGACAACTGGATCACGTGGCTGCTCATCGCGATCCCGTTCGGTGTGCTCGCCGCCGTCGTCATCCTGAACCGGAAGGCGCGCCGCGCCGGGTTCGCCCAGCTCGAGGGCCGCCCCGGCGCCGCCGGCGCCGCGCTCTCCACGCTGGGCCGCGGCTGGATCGTGTCCGAGCAGCCGGCCGCCGTGAACCCGAAGACCCAGGACCTCGTCTACCGCGCCGTGGGCCGGCCGGGCGTCGTGCTGGTGACGGAGGGCCCCTCCCCCCGCGTCGCCGCGCTGGTGGTCAAGGAGGAGAAGGCCATGCGCCGCTTCCTGCCCGGCGTGCCCGTCACCGTGGTGGAGTCCGGCAACGGTCAGGGCCAGGTCCCGCTGCACGAGCTGCCCGGCACGCTCAAGGGCATGAAGAAGGCCCTCACGGCGCAGGAGGTCCAGGCCGTGGACAAGCGTCTGACCGCGCTCAACACCAACCGGCTGCCCATCCCCAAGGGCGTCGACCCGAACAAGGTGCGCCCGAGCCGGCGCGCCATGCGCGGCCGCTGAGCGCCGACGCACCCGCGCGAAAGGGGGCGCCCCGCCGAGGATTCGGCGGGGCGCCCCCCTTTCGTCGTGTCCGGCCTCGCGTCGAGTCGGATCCGGCGTCGTCCGGCGCGGGCCGGTGCGCTCACATGCGGATCTCGACGGTGCCGGCGACCTTGTCGTGCATGCCGCGGCCGTCCGGGCCGACGACGACGGCCGGCAGCACGAGGCACAGCAGCGCCGTGCGCACCACCACGCGGTGCACGGGGGCGGTCCGGCCGCCGAGGCGCACCACCTGGGTGCGGCACACGGCCTTGCCCACGGTGGTGGCCAGCAGGGTGATGCCCAGGATGTGCATGGTGGCGAAGACCATCAGGGTGGCGATCGCGTCGGAGTCGAAGAGCAGCCAGGACACGCCCAGGGCCAGGAACCAGTCGATCACGAGGGCGACGGCGCGGCGGGCCGCAGTGGCCATCGAGGTCGGGCCGTGCTCGGGGAGGCCCAGCAGGTCCCCCGGCCAGCGGCCGCCGGCCAGGCCGCCGCCCGGACCGTCCACCCAGCCGGCGAGGTCGCGCCGGGTGATCAGCGGCTCGTCGCGGCGGGTCGGTTCGGGCTCTTGCGCGGGGTCGGGTGCTCTGCGTGCCACCGGCCCAGCCTACCGGCGCGGAACCGCGAGGCTCGCCGTGGGGCGTCACCGACGCCCACGGAGGCCGCCGGGCAAGTAGGGTGATGACACCCGCCACGCCAGCGCCGCCGTGCCGGACATGCCACCATCGTCACGACCACAGGAGCGCACCATGTTCACCTCCCCCGCGGACGTCCTCGCGTACATCAAGGATGAGGGGATCGAGTTCGTCGACGTCCGCTTCACCGACCTCCCCGGCATGCAGCACCACTTCAACGTGCCCGCCTCGAGCGTCGACGAGGACTTCTTCGTCACGGGCCAGCTCTTCGACGGCTCCTCGATCCGGGGCTTCGCCGGCATCGCCGAGTCCGACATGCAGCTCATCCCGGACGTCGCGACGGCCTTCGTGGACCCCTTCCGGGTCCGCAAGACCCTCACGATGAACTTCTCCATCGTGAACCCCCGCACCGGCGAGCCCTACCTGCGCGACCCGCGCGGCGTGGCCCAGCGCGCGGAGGCCTACCTGAGCTCCTCCGGCATCGCCGACACGGCGTTCTTCGCCCCCGAGGCCGAGTTCTTCATCTTCGAGGACGTCCGCTACGAGTCCTCCCCCCGCGGCTCGTTCTACGCCGTGGACTCGGACGAGGCCTGGTGGAACGCCTCCCGCGAGGACGAGGGCGGCAACCTGAGCCACAAGACCGGCCTCAAGGGCGGCTACTTCCCCGTCTCCCCCACGGACAAGCAGGCCGACCTGCGCGACGAGATCTGCTCGGTCCTGGCCGAGGTCGGCCTCGAGGTAGAGCGCTCCCACCACGAGGTGGGCGCCGCGGGCCAGGCGGAGATCAACTACCGCTTCAACACGCTGACCCACTCGGCGGACGACCTGCAGAAGTTCAAGTACGTCGTCAAGAACGTCGCCAACATGTTCGGCAAGTCCGCGACCTTCATGCCCAAGCCCGTCTTCGGCGACAACGGCTCCGGCATGCACTGCCACCAGTCCCTGTGGAACGGCGGCGAGCCGCTGTTCTTCGACGAGAAGGGCTACGCGAACCTCTCGGACACCGCCCGCTGGTACATCGGCGGCCTGCTGAAGCACGCCTCCGCGGTCCTGGCCTTCACCAACCCCACGGTGAACTCCTACCGCCGCCTGGTGCCGGGCTTCGAGGCCCCCGTGAACATGGTTTACTCGCAGGGCAACCGCTCGGCGGGCATCCGCATCCCGATCACCGGCTCCAACCCGAAGGCCAAGCGCATCGAGTTCCGCGCCCCGGACGCCTCGGGCAACCCGTACCTCGCGTTCGCCGCGCAGCTGATGGCCGGCCTGGACGGCATCCGCAACCGCATCGAGCCGGCCGAGCCGATCGACAAGGACCTCTACGAGCTGCCGGCCGAGGAGGCCGCCGACATCCAGAAGGCACCCGCCACCCTGGACGAGGCCCTGAACGCCCTCGAGGAGGACCACGAGTTCCTCCTGGCCGGCGACGTGTTCACCGAGGAGCTGATCGAGACCTGGATCGCGTACAAGCGCGAGATGGAGATCGCCCCGCTGGCCCTGCGCCCGAACCCCTACGAGTTCGAGCTGTACTACTCGGTCTGATCCGCCCGCCGCGGCCCCGACGACGGCCGTTCGTCTCCCACGCCGGAGGCGGGCGGCCGTCGTCGTGCCCGGCCGCGGAATAGTCCGGGGCCGGTGGGCGCTGGATCTGTGGAGACCTCCGCCTGGCCGGGCGGCCCGCAGACCAGGAGCACCATGACCGAGCACACCGCCCCCACCCCCCTGCCGCTGTCCCTGCTGGACCTCGCCCTCGTCCGCGACGGCGCCCCGATGGGCGAAGCCTTCGCCGAATCCGTGGAGCAGGCCCGCGTCGCCGAGGCCGCCGGCTTCCGGCGCGTCTGGTACGCGGAGCACCACAACATGCCCTCCATCGCCTCCTCCGCCACGGCCGTACTCATCGCGCACGTGGCCGCGCACACCGACTCGATCCGCCTCGGCTCCGGCGGCGTCATGCTGCCCAACCACTCGCCGCTGGTGATCGCCGAGCAGTTCGGCACCCTGGCCGAGCTGCACCCCGGCCGCATCGACCTGGGCCTGGGTCGCGCCCCCGGCACCGACCAGCGGACGCTGCAGGCGCTGCGCCGGGATCCGTCGGCGGCCGAGCGCTTCCCGCAGGACGTGCTCGAGCTGCAGGGCTACCTCACCGGCCAGAGCCTGATCCCCGGCATCGACGCCTACCCCGGCAAGGGCACCAACGTGCCGCTGTACATCCTCGGCTCCTCGGCGTTCGGCGCCCAGCTGGCCGCGCAGCTCGGCCTGGGCTACGCGTTCGCGAGCCACTTCGCACCGCAGATGCTCGAGCATGCGGCGCGCCTGTACCGGGAGCACTTCGAGCCCTCCGAGGCCCTCGCGGAGCCGCACTTCATCGCGGCGGCCAACGTGATCGCCGCGGACACCGAGGAGGTGGCCGAGCGGGAGTGGCAGGCCGCGCAGCGGGCGCGCATCCGGATGATGCTCGGCCGGGGCCGCACCCTCACCGACGACGAGGTCGAGATGCTGCTGCACTCCCCCGCCGGTCAGCAGGTGCTCGGGATGCTCGAGTGCACGGCCGTGGGCACCGGCCCGACGACGGCGGCGTGGCTGCACGACTTCGCGGCGCGGGTCCAGGCGGACGAGCTGATCATCACGACGGCGGCCCAGGACGCCGGCGTGCGGCGACGCACCCTGGAGCTGCTCGGGGAGCACGTCGTGCGCGCCTGAGCCGGCGCTCGTGACACCGGAGCACGGCCGGCCCGCCACCCCGTCGAGGTGGCGGGCCGGCGTCGTTCAGAGCCCGTAGAACCGGGTCTCGAACACCTGACGGGCCAGGCGGGTCACCCGCAGGTAGCGCTCCTCGAGCTCCCCGCCGGTCGTGCCCACCCCGCTGAGGCGGGCCACGGCCTCGAGGTCGCGCATGTTCGTGGGCAGCACGTCCGAGACCTTGCCCGTCCACAGCAGCAGGGCGGCGCGGATCCGGGTGGCCAGCAGCCACGCCTCCTCCAGCACGGCGACCTCGGCCTCGGGCAGCAGCCCGTGCCGGGCGATCGCCCGCAGGGCCGGCAGCGTGCCGGTGACCCGCAGGTCCTCGACCTCTCCCGCGTGGCGCAGCTGCAGGGACTGCACCAGCCACTCCACGTCCGAGAGCCCGCCGCGGCCGAGCTTGACGTGCCGGGAGGGGTCCGCGCCGCGGGGCAGGCGCTCGGCCTCCACACGGGCCTTGATGCGCCGGATCTCCCGCGCGTCCGCGGTGGTCAGGTCCCCGGCGTAGCGGACCCCGTCGGCCCACCGCCGGAAGTCGGTGGCCAGGTCGTCGTCGCCGGCCAGGGGCCGGGCGCGCAGCAGCGCCTGACGCTCCCACATCTCCGCCCAGCGCCCGTAGTACTCCCGGTACGAGTCCAGGGTGCGCACGAGCGGCCCCTGGCGCCCCTCGGGGCGCAGGTCGGCGTCCACCTCGAGCGGCCGCTCGCCGGGCAGCGGCGGGGTCGCGGGGCGGTGCAGCAGGGACATCAGCGTCCGCACGACCTCCTCGGCCTGCTCGCGCGCCCGCCCCTCGTCGACGCCGGGGCGTGGCCGGTGCACGAACAGGGCGTCGAGGTCCGAGCCGTAGGTGATCTCCCGGCCGCCCTGGCGGCCCATGGCCACCACGAGCACGTCGGTGAGCGGGTCGGCGTCCCCGACGACGGCGCGCGAGGCCACGCGCAGGGCGCCGACGACGGTGATCTGGTCGATGTCCGACAGGGCCCCGGTGACGGCCTCGAGGTCCAGCAGCCCCGAGATGTCCGCCAGGGCCACGCGCAGGGTCTCGCTGCGGCGCACCTGCCGCACGTGGCGGACGGCGGCCGGGGCCTCCTGCGCGGCCACGCGGCGGTCGAGCCGCGCGTCGACCTGGCGCCAGAGCTGTATGGCGCCCCGGGGGTCGAGCTCCCGGTCGTCCCCCACCCAGGCCACGGCCTCGGGCGAGTGCTCGAGCAGGTCCCCCACGAACCGGGAGCCGGACAGGACCAGGCACAGCCGCCGGGCGGCGTCCGAGGAGTCGCGGAGCATCCGCAGATACCAGGCCGTGCCGCCGAGCGACTCGGAGAGCCGGCGGAAGGCGAGCAGGCCGCCGTCGGGGTCGGCGCCCCGCGCGAACCACCCGAGCATGGCCGGCAGCAGCTGCCGCTGGACCGCGGCCCGGCGCGAGACGCCCTGCGTGAGGGCCTCGATGTGCCGCAGGGCGCCCTGCGGGTCGCGGTAGCCCAGCGCCGCCAGGCGGTCGCGGACGGCCTCCGCGGACAGCCGCACGTCCTCGGCGGACAGGGCGGCCGTCGTCGACAGCAGCGGCCGGTAGAACACGGTCTCGTGGAGACCGCGCACGGCGCGGCGCACGCGCGTGAACTCGGCCTGGAGGTCCTCGCCGGTGGCGGGGCCCCGGTCGGCGGCGCCGCGCATCGACCGGGCGACGACGCGGCGGGCCTCTTCCTTGACCGGCATCAGGTGGGTGCGCCGCAGGTGCACGAGCTGGATGCGGTGCTCGAGGGTGCGCAGCCACCGGTAGTGCTCGTCGAACGCCCGCGCGTCTCGCGTGGTGACGTAGGAGGCGGCGTGCAGCGCCCGCACCGCGTCGAGCGTGCCGCGCACCCGCAGCGACTCGTCCGCACGGCCGTGCACGAGCTGGAGCAGCTGGGCCGTGAACTCGACGTCGCGCAGGCCGCCGGGCCCGAGCTTGATCTCCCGCTCGCGCTCCGCGGGGGCGAGGGTGTCCAGGACCCGGGCGCGCATGGCCCGGACGGACTCGACGAACCCGTCGCGCGCGGAGGACTCCCACACCCGGGTCCAGATCTCCGCGATGTAGCGCTCGCCGAGCTGTGGCGAGCCCGCGATGGGGCGGGCCTTGAGCAGGGCCTGGAACTCCCAGCCGTGGGCCCAGCGGCGGTAGTACTCGGCGTGGGACTCCACGGTGCGGCTCAGGGCGCCGTCCTTGCCCTCGGGACGCAGGTTGGCGTCGACTTCCCACAGTCCCGGCTCGGGGGCCGCGCCCTGGATCACGCGGCCGATGCCCGCGGCCAGCTCGGCCGCGAGCGCGGCGGCGCGCGGCCCGTCCGGGACCTCGGCGTCGGGGTCCGCGCCGTCCGCGGCCTCGCGGACGGCGTGGGCGAACACGACGTCCACGTCTGAGACGTAGTTGAGTTCGCCGGCGCCGCACTTGCCCATGCCGATCACGGCGAGGTCCACGCGGTCCACCACGGGGCCCTCCCGCTCGGTGAGGACGGCCCGTGAGACGGCGAGCGCCGCGTCCACGGTGGCGCCGGCCAGGTCCGCGAGCCAGCGGCCCACCGAGGGCATGGCCGCCGTGGGCTCGGCGGAGTCGAGGTCGCGCAGGGCGATCGCGGCCAGCTGGCGGCGGTAGGCGCGGCGCAAGGCGACGGCGGCGTCCTTGCCGGTGACGGCCGCGAGGGGGCGGTCGGCGTCCGGGTCGGCGCCCACCGAGTCCAGGAGCAGGCGGCGCAGGGCGGCGGACGCATCACCCCAGGGCTCGCCGGCGGTCGGGTCGGGCTGGGCGAGGGCGGGCGCGGTGGCGGCGGCCGCGTCCGGGTCGAGGACGAGGTCCAGTTGCTCGGGACGGCGGATGAGGAACTCGCCGAGGGCCTCGGAGGCGCCGAGCAGCCGCAGCAGGCGGGCCGTCGTCTCGGGGTCCCGGAGGGCGTGGTGGACGCGGGGCTCGCGCTCGGCCAGGCGCACCCACAGCAGCAGGGCCCGGTCGGGATCGGCGGCGTGGCCGAGGAGCTCGACGAGGGGACGCACGTCCACGCCCTCGAACTCGGGCGAGGTGAGCAGCGTCTGCACGCGGCCGGCGTCGGCGACGCCGGCGTGCGCGAGGGTGCGGCGGTCCGGGGCGTCGGCGGTCGCCGCGTCGGGCAGGGCGGACACGGCCGGCGCCTCAGAGGCCGGAGAGGTAGCGCCGCAGCTCGTACGGCGTGACCTCCACCCGGTAGTCGTCCCATTCCTGGCGCTTGTTGCGCAGCAGGGCGTCGAAGACGTGCTCGCCCAGCACGGATGCCACGAACTCGGACTCCTCGGCGGCGCGCAGGGCGTCGTGCAGGGTGCCGGGCAGGGGGACATGGCCGAGCACGCGCCGCTCGTGGGTGGTCAACGCGCTGATGTCCTCGGCGGCGGCCTCGGGCACCTCGTAGCCCTCCTCGATGCCCTTGAGTCCGGCCGCGATCAGCAGGGCGTAGGCGAGGTACGGGTTGGCCGAGGCGTCGATGCCGCGGTACTCGATGCGGGCCGAGCCGGCCTTGTCCGGCTTGTACAGGGGAACGCGCACGAGGGCGGAACGGTTGTTGTGCCCCCACGAGGTGTACGACGGGGCCTCTCCCCCGCCCCAGAGACGCTTGTAGGAGTTGACGAACTGGTGGGTCACCGCGGTGATCTCCACGGAGTGGCGCAGCAGGCCCGCGATGAACCGGCGGCCCGTGACGGAGAGCCGGAACTCGTCCGTGGGGTCGTAGAACGCGTTCGCGTCGCCCTCGAAGAGGGAGAAGTGGGTGTGCATGCCGGAGCCCGGGTGGTGGGAGAACGGCTTGGGCATGAACGTGGCGTAGGTGCCCTGGGCGGCGGCGACCTCCTTGACGACGGTCCGGAACGTCATCACGTTGTCCGCCGTCGTGAGCGCGTCCGCCGCGCGCAGGTCGATCTCGTTCTGGCCGGGGCCGTTCTCGTGGTGGCTGAACTCGACGGAGATGCCCATGCCCTCGAGGAGGCTGACGGCGTCGCGGCGGAAGTCGGCCGCGTCGGAGCCGGGCACGTTGTCGAAGTAGCCCGCGCGGTCCACGGGCACCGGCTCCCCGTCCGGGCCGGGCTGGTCCGACTGCAGGAGGTAGAACTCGATCTCCGGGTGGGTGAAGCACGTGAAGCCCTGGTCCGCGGCCCGGTCCAGCACGCGGCGCAGCACGTGCCGCGGGTCGGCGGGGGCGGGCCGGCCGTCCGGGGTGAGCACGTCGCAGAACATCCGGGAGCTCTGTCCCTGGTCGCCGCGCCAGGGCAGGATCTGGAAGGTCGAGGGATCGGGCTGCAGCAGCATGTCCGACTCGGAGATGCGGGTGTATCCGTCGATCGAGGAGCCGTCGAAGCCCAGGCCCTCCGTGAAGGCGTTCTCCACCTCGGCCGGAGACAGGGCCACCGACTTCAGCGTACCGATCACGTCCGTGAACCAGAGCCTGACGAACCTGACGTCCCGGTCCTCGATGGTGCGGAGCACGTAGTCCTGCTGTCGATCCATGCCGCCACTCTAGACGCGCCGCGTAGACTCCGGCCCATGTCTGCTCCCCAGTCCCCCCGGCAGCCTGACGACACCGCCCCCTACGGGCCGCCCGCCCCGTCCCGGTACCGGACGGTCCACCTGCAGCGGGCCAAGGACGAGGGCCGGCGCTTCGCGATGCTCACCACCTACGACGCGATGACGGCGGCCCTGTTCGACGAGGCCGGCGTCGAGGTGCTGCTCGTGGGCGACTCGGTGGGCAACACCGTGCTGGGCCATCCCACCACCCTGCCGGTCACCCTGGACCAGATGATCCTGTTCACCCAGGCCGTGGTGCGCGGTGCCGAGCGTGCCCTCGTGGTCGCGGACCTGCCCTTCGGCTCGTACGAGGCCTCCCCGCGGCAGGCCGTCGAATCGGCCGTGCGCCTCGTGAAGGAGTCCGGCGCGCACGCCGTCAAGGTGGAGGGCGACGAGCGCTTCGCCGAGCACGTGGCCGCGATGACGGCAGCCGGCGTCGCGGTCATGGCCCACATCGGCTTCACCCCGCAGTCCGAGCACGTGCTCGGCGGCTACCGGGTGCAGGGCCGCGGCGCGGGGGCGGCCGAGCGGATGACGGCGTCGGCCCGGGCCCTCGAGGCCGCGGGGGCGTTCGCCGTCCTGATGGAGATGGTCCCCTCGGACGTCGCCGCCGCCGTCGACGCCGCGCTGCGGGTGCCCACCGTGGGCATCGGCGCGGGCCCGGGCACCACGGGCCAGGTGCTCGTGTGGCAGGACATGCTCGGCCTGCGCGAGGGACGGGTGCCCCGGTTCGTCCGTCAGTACGCCCGCCTGCACGAGGTCGTGGGCGACGCGGTCCGGGCCTATCGCGCGGACGTGCTCGACGGCGCGTTCCCGGCCCCGGAGCACGGCTTCGAGGGCTGAACCCGCCCCGTGCGACGACCGGGCCCCCGTCCGAGGGACGGGGGCCCGGTGTCGTCCGGCGCCGCGGTCAGGAGGCGTCGTCGACGGGACGGCTGTCCCAGTCGTCGTCGCGCGCGTCCTCCGCGTCGGCGGCCTCGTTGTTCGCCCGCACGCGGTCCATCGCGGCCTGGGCCTCCTCACGGGTGCCGAACGGGCCCAGCAGCTGGGACCAGTCCGACTGGGCGCCCACCTCCACCTGATGCGTGTTGACGTTGTACCAGAACTCGCTCGTCTCGGTCATGGGGGCCACAATAGCCGGGCCGATAGGCTGGAGGACATGTCCCAGCGTCAGAACCCCGCCGTCCCGTCCAGCCACAACGGTCCCCGCCCCGCGGGCCCCACCGCACCGGAGCCCGGGTCGCTCGCCCCCGTCGGCACTCTGACGCCCGGGGCCCCGTCCCCCGCCCCGCCCGTGCCGGCCGCGATCCCGCGCCCCGAGTACGTCGGCAAGGCCACCCCGGACGAGGGCAACGCCTCGGACGTCTACGACGCCGCCGGCATCGAGCGGATCCGCGCCGCCGGCCGCCTGGCCGCGCAGGCCATGGAGCACACCGCCGCCCACATCCGCCCGGGCGTCACCACGGACGAGCTGGACCGGATCGCGCACGCCTTCCTCGTGGAGCGCGGCGCCTACCCGTCCTGCCTGGGCTACCGCGGCTTCCCGCGGTCCATCTGCACCTCGATCAACGAGGTCATCTGCCACGGCATCCCGGACGGCACCGTCCTGGAGGACGGGGACATCGTCAACCTGGACATCACCGCGTACCTGGACGGCGTCCACGGGGACCACAACCGCACCTACCTGGTCGGCGACGTGGACGAGGAGTCCCGGCTGCTCGTCGAGCGCACCGAGGAGGCCCTGCGCCGCGGCATCCGCGCCGTGAAGCCCGGCCGTCAGGTCAACGTGATCGGCCGCGCCATCGAGTCCTACGCCAAGCGCTTCGGCTACGGCGTGGTGCGCGACTTCATCGGCCACGGCGTGGGCGTGGACTTCCACTCCGGCCTCGTGATCCCCCACTACGACGCGGCCCCGGCCCACGACCGCCTGCTCGTGCGCGGCATGGTGTTCACCATCGAGCCGATGCTCACCCTCGGCACGATCGAGTGGGACCAGTGGGACGACGGCTGGACCGTGGTGACCCGCGACCGCCGTCGCACCGCGCAGTTCGAGCACACGATCGTGGTCACGGACGACGGCGCGGAGATTCTCACGCTGCCGTGACCCGGCACTAAGCTGGGGGCCGTGACGACGCACACCAGCACCGCCCAGCGCTCCTCCAAATACCCCACGACGATCGGCATCGACGTCGGGGGGACCGGCATGAAGGGCGGCCTGGTCCGCCTCGGGTCGGGGCCGAAGGCGGGCACCCTGCGCGGGGACCGCTTCCGCATCCCCACGCCGCAGCCGGCCATGCCCGAGCCCGTGGCGGCGACCCTGGCGGCCATCACCGCCGAGCTCGACGGGCGCGAGAAGGCGCCGAAGCCCTCCGCCCCGCTGGGTGTGTGCTTCCCCTCGATCGTCAAGGACGGGGTGTGCCTGTCCGCGAACAACATCGACCACTCGTGGATCGGCACGGACCTGCGCGGCAGGTTCGAGGAGCACCTGCGCCGCCCCGTGACCGTGGTCAACGACGCCGACGCGGCCGGCCTCGCGGAGGCCCGCTACGGGGCCGGGCGGGGCGTGCGCGGCCTGGTGCACGTGATCACCCTCGGCACCGGCATCGGCGGCGCGATGATCCACGACGGCGTGCTCGTCCCGAACTTCGAGGTCGGCTCCCTGGAGCTCGACGGCGTGATGGCCGAGTCGCGGGCCTCCGCGAAGGCCCGGGAGCGCGATCAGCTCAGCTGGGCCGAGTACGCCGAGCGACTGCAGCGCTTCTTCTCCCACGTGGAGCGGATCTTCTCGCCCGACCTGTTCATCGTCGGCGGCGGCATCTCCAAGCGGCCGGACGACTACCTGCCGCTGCTGCGCCTGCGCACCCCGATCGTCCCGGCCCAGCTGCAGAACAACGCGGGCATCGTGGGCGCCGCCCTGGCCGCGCACGGCTCGCTCGCCGACGGCAACTGAGGGCGCAGACACCGAGGGCGGTTCCGGCTTCCCCTCCGGAACCGCCCTCGGCAGTCTTGCCGGGCCGACCGAGGTCGACCCGGGGATCACTGTAGCGCCTGGAGGCCGTGCGCACCACTGCAGCGTCGATCCCGGCCGCGCCGTCGCATCGGCCCAGGTCAGCGGGTGAACAGCCGCGGCTGCACGGCGGGACGGCCGCGGTCGTCCCCGTCACCGGCCCGGAGCTCGGCGATGGCCTCCTCGAAGTCGTCGAGGGACTCGAAGTCCCGGTAGACGGAGGCGAAGCGCAGGAAGGCCACCTGGTCGAGACGGCGCAGCGGATCGAGGATGGCCAGGCCGACGTCGTGGGCGTCCACCTCGGCGTTGCCCGTGGCACGGACCGTCTCCTCGACCTCCTGGGCGAGCATGGCCAGGTCGTCGCTCGTCACCGGCCGCCCCTGGCACGCCTTCCGGACGCCGTTGATCACCTTGGAGCGGTCGAACGGCTCCGCCACCCCGGAGCGCTTGACGACGGTCAGGGCGGTGGTCTCCATGGTGGTGAACCGCTTCCCGCAGGCCTGACACTGCCGACGCCGACGGATGGCGGAGCCGTCGTCGAGGGAGCGTGAATCCACCACGCGCGAGTCCTCATGACGGCAGAACGGGCAGTGCATCAGCTCTCTCCTCCTGGGCGGGGCACTCCCATGCTACGTCCGCTCAGCCGAGGCAGGCCGGACCCAGCAGGATCTTGAGGTCCCCGAACAGCGCCGGGTTCGGGCTCACCCGGAACTGCGGGCCCAGCTGGAACTCCTGCGTGGCACGCTGGCCCACCAGGGACAGCCGCACCTCCGAGGAGCCCTCGTGGGTGCGCAGCACGTCCGCCAGCTGGCCCATGACCTGCTCCGTGGCCTTGAACGCGGGCAGCGTGATCCGCACGGGGCCGCCGGGGCCGTCCGAGAGCTCCGGGATGGTCAGCTCCATCGCCGACAGGGACACCGACCCGTCGTCCCGGCGCTGCACCCTGCCCTTGACGGCGACGACGAGGTCCTCGGCCAGCATCATCGCGATGGGCGCATACACCTGGCCGAAGAACATGACGTCCATCGAGCCGCCGAGGTCCTCGATCTCGCAGCGCGCGTACGCGTTGCCCGAGGACTTGGCGATGCGGCGCTCGAGCGTGGTGATCAGGCCCGCGATGGTGACGATCGCGCCGTCGGCGGGCCCGTCGTCGTCGAGCACGCGGGTGATCTGGACGTCGGCGTGCTGGGCCAGGACGCCGTCGAGGCCCTGCAGCGGATGGTCGGACACGTACAGGCCCAGCATCTCGCGCTCGAACGCGAGCTTCTCCTTCTTCGCCCACTCCGGCAGGTCCGGGACGGCGACGCCGTCCGCGGCGTCGGAGTCGTCCTCGTCGCCGCCGCCGAGCGCGAACAGGTCGAAGGTGAACTCGCCGTGATCCTCCTTGCGCTTCTGCGCCACGGTGGCGTCCACGGCCTCCTCGTGCACGGCCAGCAGGGCGCGGCGGGCGTAGCCGAGGGAGTCGAAGGCGCCGGCCTTGATCATGGACTCGATGGTGCGCTTGTTGCACACCACGAGCGGCACCTTCGCCAGGAAGTCGCCGAAGCCCGTGTACGAGCCCTTGTCCTCGCGCGCCTGGACCATGCCCTTGACCACGTTGGCGCCCACGTTGCGGACGGCGCCCATGCCGAAGCGGATGTCCCGGCCGACGGGGGTGAAGGTCAGGTGGGACTCGTTCACGTCCGGGGGCAGCACCGTGATGCCCATGTGGCGGCACTCGTTGAGGTACATGGCCAGCTTGTCCTTGTCGTCGCCCACCGAGGTGAGCAGCGCCGCCATGTACTCCGCCGGGTAGTGCGCCTTGAGGTAGGCCGTCCAGTAGGAGACCAGGCCGTAGGCGGCCGAGTGCGCCTTGTTGAACGCGTAGTCCGAGAAGGGCAGCAGGATGTCCCACAGGGCCTTCACCGCGGCCTCCGAGTAGCCGCGGTCCAGCATGCCCTGGTGGAACGCCTCGTACTGCTTGTCCAGCTCCGACTTCTTCTTCTTGCCCATCGCGCGGCGCAGGATGTCGGCCTGGCCGAGCGAGTAGCCCGCCACCTTCTGGGCGATCGCCATGACCTGCTCCTGATACACGATCAGGCCGTAGGTGGTGTCCAGGATCTCCCGCAGCGGCTCCTCCAGCTCCGGGTGGATCGGGGTGATCTCCTGCTGCCCGTTCTTGCGCAGCGCGTAGTTGGTGTGCGAGTTCGCGCCCATGGGGCCGGGGCGGTACAGGGCGATGGTCGCCGAGATGTCCTCGAAGTTGTCCGGGCGCATCATCTTCAGCAGCGAGCGCATGGGGCCGCCGTCGAGCTGGAACACGCCGAGGGTGTCGCCGCGGGCCAGCAGCTCGTAGGCCGCCGGGTCGTCCACGTCGAGGGTCTCCAGGTCCAGGTCCACGCCCTGGTTCGCCTTCACGTTCTCGAGCGCGTCCGAGATGATCGTGAGGTTGCGCAGCCCCAGGAAGTCCATCTTGATCAGGCCCAGGGACTCCGCCATCGGGTAGTCGAACTGGGTGATGACCTGGCCGTCCTGGAGACGACGCATGATCGGGATGACGTCGATCACCGGCACCGAGGACATGATCACGCCGGCCGCGTGCACGCCCCACTGCCGCTTCAGACCCTCGAGACCCTTGGCGGTCTCGAAGACCTCCTTCGCCACCGGGTCCGTGGCGATCAGCTCGCGGAAGGGCGCGGCCTCCCCGTAGCGCGGGGCCGCGGGGTCCTCGATGTCCTTGAGCGGGATGTCCTTGGCCATCACCGCCGGCGGCAGCGCCTTGGTGAGGGACTCGCCCATCGAGAACGGCTGGTCCATCACGCGGGCCGAGTCCTTCAGGGCCTGCTTGGTCTTGATGGTGCCGTACGTGACGATCATGGTGACGCGCTCGTCGCCGTACTTGCGGGTGACGTAGTCGATCACCTCGGAGCGACGGCGGTCGTCGAAGTCGACGTCGAAGTCGGGCATGGACACGCGGTCCGGGTTGAGGAACCGCTCGAAGATCAGCCCGTGCTTGAGCGGGTCCAGGTCCGTGATGCGCAGCGCGTACGCCACCATCGATCCGGCGCCCGAGCCACGGCCCGGGCCCACCCGGATGCCGTTCTCCTTGGCCCAGTTGATGAAGTCGGCCACGACGAGGAAGTACCCGGGGAAGCCCATCGAGATGATGACGTCCAGCTCGTAGTCCGCCTGCTTGCGCACGTGGTCCGGCACGCCGTCCGGGTAGCGGTAGGCCAGACCGGAGGCGACCTCCTTGATGAGCCAGCTGGTCTCGTCCTCGCCCTCCGGCGTGGGGAAGACCGGCATGTAGTTGGCCTTCGTGTCGAACTCGACCTCGCACCGCTCGGCGATGAGCAGCGTGTTGTCGCAGGCCTCGGGCAGCTCCGCGAAGAGCTCGCGCATCTGCCGCGGGGACTTCAGGTAGTACTCGGTGCCGGAGAACGCGAAGCGGGAGCCGCCCTGGTCGTAGCTGGGCTCGTTGAGCTTCGAGCCCGACTGCAGGGCCAGCAGCGCCTCGTGCGCCTTGGCGTCGTGCTCGTGGGTGTAGTGCAGGTCGTTCGTGGCCACGAACGGCAGGCCCAGGTCCTTGGCGAGCCGGCGCAGGTCCGTCATCACCCGGCGCTCGATGTCGAGGCCGTGGTGCATGATCTCGCAGTAGTAGTTGTCCTTGCCGAAGATGTCCCGGAAGTCCGAGGCCGCCTGCATCGCCTCCCGGTACTGGCCCAGGCGCAGGCGCGTCTGCACCTCGCCGGAGGGGCAGCCCGTGGTGGCGATCAGGCCCTTCGAGTACTGGCTCAGCAGCTCCCGGTCCAGCCGCGGCCACTTGGCGTACACCGAGTCCAGCGAGGCGATCGAGCCCATCCGGAACAGGTTGTGCATCCCCTCGGTGGTCTCGCTCAGCAGCGTCATGTGCGTGTACGCACCGCCGCCGGACACGTCGTCCCCCCGCTGGTGGGGCTCGCCCCAGCGGGTCTTCTCCTTGTCCGTGCGGTGCTGCTGCCCGGGGGCCACGTAGGCCTCGAGCCCGATGATCGGCTTGACGCCCGCCGCCTTCGCCTTGGACCAGAAGTCGTAGGCGCCGAAGAGGTAGCCGTGGTCCGTGATGGCCAGCGAGTCCATGCCCAGCCGCTGAGCCTCGGCGAACAGGTCGTCCAGCTTCGCGGCGCCGTCGAGCATGGAGTACTCGGTGTGCGTGTGCAGGTGGACGAAGCCGCCGTCCTTCACGGCGTCGGGGCGGGCGTCGGCGGACACGGTCATGCGGGGTGGGCCTTTCGACGGGGAGGACGGCAGGGCCGCACCAGCCTACTCGTGGTGCCCGGGCGGCGGGGCCGGACCGGGACGGGGGTCACATCGACGGTGCAGGCTCAGTCCTCGTCGCCGCGCAGCGCCGCCAGGGCGTGGGCGAGGTCGTCCGGATACGGGGAGGTGATCGTCACCGGCTCCCCCGTGACCGGGTGCGGGAACGCCAGGCGGTGGGCGTGCAGCCACTGGCGGGTCAGCCCGAGCTCGGCCGCCAGGCGCGGATCCGCCCCGTACGTGAGGTCGCCGACGCACGGGTGGCGCAGCGCCGAGGTGTGCACGCGGATCTGGTGGGTGCGCCCGGTCTCCAGGTGGACCTCGAGCAGGGTGGCCCGGCCGAACACCTCGAGCGTCTCGTAGTGGGTCACGGACGGCCGGCCGTCCTCGAGCACCGCGAACTTCCAGTGGTGGCCGGGATGCCGCCCGATGGGCGCGTCCACGGTGCCGCTCAGCGGGTCCGGGATGCCCTGGACCACGGCGTGGTAGACCTTCTCCGGCACGCGCTCGCGGAACTGGTCCTTCATGGCCGTGTAGGCGCGCTCGGTCTTGGCCACGACCATGACCCCGGTGGTGCCGACGTCGAGCCGGTGCACGATCCCCTGGCGCTCAGGGGCGCCCGAGGTGGTGATGTCGTAGCCGAGGGCGGCCAGGGCGCCCACCACGGTGGGCCCGACCCAGCCCGGCGAGGGGTGCGCGGCCACGCCGGTGGGCTTGTCCACGGCCACCAGGTCCTCGTCCTCGTACAGGATGCTCAGCGCGTCCACGCGCTCTGCCCTCACTTCCAGGGGGTCGGGGTCGTCGGGGACGTCGACGGCGAGGGTCTCCCCCGCCACGGCCTTCGCGGACTTGGCCAGGACGCGGTCCCGGCGGCCGGAGCGCGACTCGGCCCGCACCAGGCCCCGGGAGAACCAGTCCGCCAGCAGCGAGCGGGAGACGCCGAACGCGTCGGCGAGCACCGCGTCGACCCTCCGGCCCGCCGCGGCCTCGGTGACCTCGAGCCGCTCGGTCAGTCCCGGTCTCATGCCCATGTCCTCACGCCTCCCGTGTGCCGTCCAGGCGGCGGCCGGTCATCACGAGCAGGGCGACGCCGATGACGGAGCAGACGATGAACGAGTCCGCCACGTTGAAGATCGCGAAGTGCGGCACGGAGATCATGTCGACCACGTGGCCGCGCCCGAACGCCGGGGGCCGGAACAGCCGGTCCGTGAGGTTGCCGAGCACGCCGCCGGCGAGCCCGCCCAGCGCCAGGGCCCACGGCGTCGAGCGCACGCGGGCGATCCCGACGAGGGCGGCGACCGCCACCACGGCTTGGATGATGGTGAACACCCAGGTGTGGTCCTCGCCGATGGAGAAGGCCGCGCCCGGGTTCAGGATGTAGTGCCAGCGCAGCACCCCGGGGATCACCGTGACGGAGTCCCCCAGCTGCATCGTGCTCTCGACCGCGTACTTGGTCAGCTGGTCGAGGGCGTAGGCCAGCACCGCCACGATGAGGGCGGTGAGCACGGCTCGCCGGCCCGCGCGAGGGGATCGCGGGGCCGGCGCGGCGTCGACGGCTCGGCTCACGCCGTGGGTGCGGGGGGCTCGACGCGCTTCTGGGCGCGGATCTCCCGCAGCTGGCCCTCGATGTAGGAGGTGAGGCGGCTGCGGTAGTCGGTCTCGAAGCTGCGCAGCTGTTCGACCTCGCCCTCCAGACCGGCCTTCTCCTCGGCCAGGGCTTCGAGGGTGCGGGCCTTCTGCTCCTCGGCGTCGCTGACGAGCCGGGCCGCGGTGGCCTCGGCCTCGGCGACGAGCTCGGTGCTGCGCTGCTCGCCCGCGGCGACGTGCTCGTCGTGCAGCCGCTGGGCCATGGCCAGGACGCCGGCGGCGGAGGTCGCGGCCGCGTCGGCGGACTCGGGGGCGGCGGCCGGGGCCGACTCCTCGGCGGAGGCCGGGGTCGCGGCGGCCTGCGGGGTGTCCGCAGCGGGGCCGGCGGCCGGGGCGGCGCCGCCGGCGCGCAGCTCCGCGTTCTCGGACTCGAGCTGCTCGTTGAGGGCGATCAGGCGCTTGAACTCCGCCACGATCTCGTCGAGGAAGTCATCCACCTCGGTCTGGTCGTAGCCCTCGCGGAACTTCGTGGGCTGGAACTGCTTGTTGACCACGTCTTCCCAGGACAGCGCCATGGAACCGTCTCGCTCTCTGCTCGGTGCTCGGGGACGGCCGGGCGGCCCGGCGCGTCGGCGGTCGGCGCGCCGGTGAGGGGCGGCGCCGATCCTGCCGCGAAGACTACCACCGGGGCCGACAGCCGCCCCGGGCCGCGGGTCAGGCCACGCCGGCCAGGCTCAGCACCAGGACCCGCAGCAGGACGACGCCGAGGAACACGATGAGGAAGGCCACGTCCAGGCCGATGCCGCCCAGGTTCACCGGCGGCACGGCACGACGCACGGGGCGCAGCAACGGGTCGGTGGCCCCGTACACGCCGCTGGCCAGCACGAGGGCCGCCCCGGTGGGGCGCCAGTGGCGGGCGAACGACTGCGTGACGTCCAGGACGATCCGCACGGTCAGCGCCGCGAGCACCACCGTCAGGGCGATGTAGGCGAGGGCGAGGAGCAGCTGCATGGGCGCCTCAGTCGCCGTCGAACGGGGAGTCGGCCGCGCCGGACTCGCCCTGCTCGGCGCCGACGACGTCCACGGTGGCCGGGGTCAGCAGGAACACCTTGCTGGTGATGCGGGAGATCGAGCCGTGCAGGCCGAAGACGAGGCCGGCCGCGAAGTCCACGAGGCGCTTGGCCTCGTTCTCACCGAGGTCGGTCACGTTCATGATCACGGGGACGCCGGAGCGGAAGGCCTCGCCGATCGCCTTCGCGTCGTTGTAGGAGCGGGGGTGGACGGTGGACAGGGTGTGCACGGAGGCTCCTTCGGCAGACGACGCTGCGGCTCGCTTGATGGGGGTCACCGGGGCCCGGTAGCCCGGGTCGGCCGGCTCGGGACGCGCCGGACGCCGGGGTTCGGCGGGATCGGCCGCGGTGGAGCCGGACGGGGTCACGGGCTCCGGCCGCTCGGCCGGCTCGGGATCGCGGACCGCAGTCGGGCGGACGTCCTCCATGAGGGGGTCGGTGTCCGGCTCCGCGGGGCGGCGCGCCTCGACGACCTCGTGTCGGGGCGCGGTCTCCCGCTCGGTGGCACGGGGCTGCTCGTCGTACTCGTCGCCGTCGGCCAGGCCGAGGTAGATCATCGTCTTCTTCAGGGCACCAGCCATGAGTCTTCCTTCACCACGTCCTCCGGCCCCGGGGGCCGCCGTCGTTCGTCGTCGGTGCGCATGCGTCCGCACGGTCCTGTCGCGTCCCGCCGGGACGCGCGGGGTCAACGTTAGCCCACCGCGTCCCGGGCCCCCAGAACGTCGGAGCCGATGCGCACCTGTGTCGCCCCGGCGCGCACGGCCGCCTCGAGGTCCGCGCTCATCCCCATGGACAGCGCGGTGGCCTCCGGATGCGTCTGCCGCACGCGCGCGCCGAGAGCGGCGAGCCGGCGGAACGCCTCCTCCGGGTCCAGGCCGCGCGGTGCCACGCACATCAGCCCGCCCAGCCGCAGGCCCGGCAGGCCGGCGACGACGGCCGCGAGGGCGGCGACGTCCTCGGGGCGGGCGCCGCCGCGCGGACCGATCCCCTCGGGACGGTCCTCGTCGGCGCGGTCGTCGACGTCCACCTGCACGAGGCACTCCAGGTCGGGGATCGCGGCCTCGGGCTCGCGCTCGCGCCGCAGCACGAGCGCCCGCGAGAGCGCCTCGGCCAGTTCGGGTCGGTCCACCGACTCCACCACGGACGCGTAGCGCACCACGTACTTGGCCTTGTTGGTCTGCAGCTGGCCCACGAAGTGCCAGCGCGGGGCGTCCGCCCCCAGGGCCGCGGCGACGGCCTCGGCCTTGGGCCGGGCCTCCTGGTCGCGGTTCTCCCCCACGTCGGTCACGCCGAGCGCGGCGAGGCGCACGACGTCCTCGGCGGGGTGGGTCTTGGTCACGACGACGAGCGCGGGCTCCGCCTCGCGCCCGGCGTCCCGCGCGGCGTCGGCGATGCGGGAGTGCACCGCGGCGAGCGCGTCGGCGATCTCCCGGGCGCGGGGGTCCGTCGGGGTCGGCCCGGCGGTGGCGGGGGCGGTCATGCGTCTCCTCTCGGGGTGGTGGCGTCGGGGTCGGCGCGCCAGACGAGGCCGGCGAACCGGCCCTCACCGGGCGCCCGACGGTGCGAGAACAGGCGCTCGTCCTCCCGCGTGCACACGTCGATCGTCGCGGCGGCCACCCCGCGGGCACGGAGGACCTCCGCGGCGCCGGCGGGCAGGTCGAGGGCGGGGGTGCCCCAGGACGTGGTGGCGGCGGTCGCCGGGAGGCGGGCGGCGGCGTCGTCGCGCATGGCCGCGGGCACCTCGTAGCAGCGGCCGCACACGCCGGGGCCGATCCAGGCGCGCAGGCCGGGACCGGCTCGGTCGGCCTCCGGACGCAGGGAGAGCAGCCGATCGACGGTCGCCTCCAGGACGCCCTCCAGCAGCCCGCGTCGCCCGGCGTGGGCCACGGCGGTCGCGCCGGTCGTCTCGTCGACGAGGACCACGGGGAGGCAGTCGGCCACCATGACGGCCAGCGGCCGGGACCCGTCGCGGCTCACGGCGGCGTCGGCCACGGGGGCCGGGGCACCGCCGCGCCCGGGCCCGTCCGCCCACACGACGTCGGCCGAGTGCACCTGGTCCAGATAGAGCGTGGCGCCCTCGGGGACCCCCATCACGCGCTCCAGGGCGCGACGGGCGGCGCTGACGCGAGCGAGCCCCTCGGCCTCGTCCGGCGGGACCACGTGCAGCGCGAGGTTGCCGGCGGCCACGGAGGTCCAGGCGACGTGCACGGCGCCCGTCGCGGTGCGGACGGTCTCGCGGTGCACGAAGGGGCCGGCGGGGACCCGTGTGGTCCCGGCCGGCCCCTCCGCGGCCGTCACTTGAGGAAGTCCGGGACGTCCAGGTCCGAGGACCCGGCGCCGAGGTCCGGCTCCACCACGGTGGGCAGGTCCTGCTGGCGGCGCGGCTGCTGCTCCTGCGGGGCCAGCGGCACGGTGCCGCGCACGGCGGGGCGCTCGGCCTGCTGCGGCGGGGCCGGGGCGGCCGGCTGCGGCTGGGCGGGGACGGGCTGCGGCTGCGCGGGGGCCGCGGCCCGCTGCGGGGCCGCCTGCTGCTGCTGCGCGGCCTGCGGGGCGGCCGGGGCGGAGGTGACGTCCACCTTGTCGAAGCCCGCGGCGATCACGGTCACGCGCACCTCGTCGCCGAGGGCGTCGTCGATGACCGCGCCGAAGATGATGTTGGCCTCCGGGTGGGCGACCTCCTGGACCAGTCGCGCGGCCTCGTTGATCTCGAAGAGGCCGAGGTCGGAGCCGCCCTGGATGGAGAGCAGCACGCCGTACGCGCCGTCGATGGAGGCCTCGAGCAGCGGCGAGGCGATCGCCAGCTCGGCCGCCTTGACGGCGCGGTCCTCGCCCTGCGCGTGGCCGATGCCCATGAGCGCGGAGCCCGCGCCCTGCATCACGGACTTCACGTCCGCGAAGTCGAGGTTGATCAGGCCCGGGGTGGTGATCAGGTCGGTGATGCCCTGGACGCCGGAGAGGAGCACCTGGTCCGCCTGACGGAAGGCGTCCATGACCGAGACGTTGCGGTCCGAGATGGACAGCAGGCGGTCGTTCGGGATCACGATGAGGGTGTCGACCTCGTCCCGCAGGGCGTCGATGCCCGCCTCGGCGGAGCCGGCGCGACGGCGGCCCTCGAACGTGAACGGACGGGTCACGACGCCGATGGTCAGGGCGCCGAGCGAGCGCGCGATGCGGGCCACGACGGGCGCTCCGCCGGTGCCGGTGCCGCCGCCCTCGCCCGCGGTCACGAACACCATGTCCGCGCCCCGCAGGACCTCCTCGATCTCCTCCGCGTGGTCCTCGGCGGCCTGGCGGCCGACCTCGGGGTTCGCGCCCGCGCCGAGTCCACGGGTGAGCTCGCGGCCCACGTCCAGCTTCACGTCCGCGTCCGACATCAGCAGCGCCTGGGCGTCCGTGTTGATGGCGATGAACTCCACGCCGCGAAGCCCCACCTCGATCATGCGGTTCACGGCGTTCACGCCGCCGCCGCCGATGCCGACGACCTTGATGACGGCCAGGTAGTTCTGGGGTGCAGCCACGGTGTTGGTTCCCTTTGTTCGAGATCTCGAGAGGTCAGCGCGAGGCACATCGCCCCGGTGATCGGCGGCCACCCGGGGTGGACACCTTCAAGCACAGCGTGAAGCGAGCCTCGCGCGCGTTCGGATCCACCGTACTGGGAGGCCCGCGTCACGCGCAAAAGAAAACGGCGTGTCCACGCGGAAAAGACGCCCTCAACATCAACTTTCACGTGAGACTCGAAGGACGAGCCTCCGCGGTGAGGACACCCCGACTCGCACGAGACCAGGCGCCCCGACATTCACCTTCACGTTCTACTGGAGACTCCTGTGGCCCCGGTTCAGCGCGTGATCGGCCGCGTGGGAACGGAGACGTCGATCTCGGCGACGCCGCCCGCCGCGGACCCGTGCCGCTCGTCCGCCAGGAACGCCTCGGCCACGGACCCCTTGAGGCCGGCGTCCTGCGCGTCGCCCCAGACCAGGGTCACCCCGCCCTCGAGCGCCAGATAGACCTGGCCCGGGCCCCGGGAGTCGGCGGTCTCGACACGATCGGCCACAGGCTCCGGCAGGGCGGCCAGCACCTCGGCCACCTCGGCGCGCTCCTCCTGTGCCCGCTGCGCCAGCTCCTCCGAGAACGCGGGGAGGTCCTCGCCCTCGAGCCGCTCCTCCGGCACTCTCGTCAGGACGGTGCCGTCCGCGAGCAGCAGCTGCGCGCCGTCGTCACCGTCCCGCCGGGCCCGCGCCTCGTGCTCCCGGACCACGACCTCCAGGCCGGTGGGCAGGCGGGGCACGGTCTGGACCTCGGCCACCCCGGGCAGACCGCCGACCAGCTCGCCCACACGGCCGGCCCCGACGCGGGACAGCGGCACGCCGTACACGGGCTCCAGGCGCTCCTGGACGGCGGTGGCGGAGACATGGCGGGTGCCGGTGACCTCGACGCGGTCCACCGCGAGCACGGGCGAGAAGAGCACGACCCAGCCCAGGGCGCCCAGCACCGCGAGCACCGCGGCCGCCACACCCCAGCGCGTGGCGCGGCGCCGGCGCGCGGTGCGCCCCGGGAACCGGACGACGGTGGAGGCGTCGGCCCCGGCCGGTGCGACCGGCGGCGTCCCGTGGCCGCGCCTCACGGGTGGGCGACGCCGAGCGCCGCGTCCCGGCCGAGCTCAGCGAGCAGGTCCGGGCCCAGGGCGGTCACGTCCCCCGCGCCCATCGTGAGGACGACGTCGCCGGCCGTGGCGCCCGCCGCGAGCGAGCGCACCGCCTCGGCGCGGTCCTCGGCGACGACGCGGTCCTCGGCGGCACCCGTGGTGAGGCGGGAGGCGATGAGGGACGAGTCGACGCCGGGCATCGGCTCCTCCCGGGCCGCGTACACGGGCAGCACGCGCACCACGTCCGCCCCGGAGAGGGCGGCGGCGAACTCGGCGGCGAAGTCCCGGGTGCGGGAGAACAGGTGGGGCTGGAACAGGACGTGCACGCGGGCGTCACCGGCCACGGCACGGCCGGCGGAGACCGCGGCGGCCACCTCCGTGGGATGGTGCGCGTAGTCGTCGAAGACCCGCACGCCGCGCGCGGCGCCACGGAACTCGAATCGGCGGGCCGTGCCCCGGAAGGCCTCGACGCCCCGCACGGCGGCCTCGAAGGCCATGCCCGCCCGGACGGCGGCCAGGACCACGGCGGCGGCGTTCAGCGCGTTGTGCCGGCCGGGCACCTGCAGGTGCAGGGTGCGCTCCGGCCCGTCCGCCATCCGGAACGTGGCGCGCTGGCCCACTCCGGTCTCGCCCGGCTCCACCGCGAGGTCGGTGACCAGCAGGTCCGGCACCACGCCGTCGCGGGGCGCCGTGCCGTAGGTCACGACGTCGGCGGCCGCGTTGTCACGGGCCCACGCGGCGAGCTCCGCCGCGCCGGCGTCGTCGAGGCAGGCCACGAGGACCCCGCCCTGGGCGGCGGCCGGCAGCCCGCCCGCGAAGTCCCGGAAGACCTGGTGCACCGCCTCCTCGGTCCCGTAGTGGTCCAGGTGGTCGGCCTCCACGGTCGTGACGATCCCGATCGTGCTCGGGTAGTTCACCAGGGTGCCGTCGGACTCGTCGGCCTCCGCGATGAACCACTCGCCCCGGCCCGCCCGGGCGTTGGTGCCGAGCCCGGCGACGGCGGCGCCGACGGCGAACGTGGGGTCCCAGCCGGCGTCGGAGAAGGCCATGGCGGCCATGGAGGACGTGGTGGTCTTCCCGTGCGTGCCGGCGACGGCCAGCACCCGGTGGCCGCGCATGGCCAGGGCGAGGCCCTCGGAACGGTGCAGCACGCGCAGTCCGCGTGCCACGGCGGCGTCGTGCTCCGGGTTGCCCGGCCCGGCGATCGAGGAGGCGATCACCGTGGTGACGTCCCGGCCGAGGTGCGCGGCGTCGTAGCCGACCGTGATCCGGGCGCCGCCCGCGGCGAGCTCGCGCATTACGGGCAGGTCCTTCGCGTCGGAGCCGGACACCGCGACGCCCTGCTCCTGGAGGATGCGGGCGACCCCCGACACGCCCACGCCGCCGATCCCCAGCAGGTGCACGCGGCCCAGGTCGGCGAAGCGGCCCTCGGCCGCGGGACGGGTGCTCTCGTCGCGGCTCATCGCCGGGCTCCTTCCTGGGCGGCCGAGCGCACGAGGCCGGCCATGGTGACGTCCGCGTCCCGGACGCCGAAGCGGGCGGCCGCCTCCCCCATGCGCGCCAGACGCTCGGGGTCGGTCGCCAGCGGGATCAGCTGACGCTGCACCCACGCGCGCCCGAAGGCGTCGTCGCGGACGAGCAGCGCACCCTCCGCCTCCACCACGGGGCGGGCGTTGAGCGCCTGCTCGCCGTTGCCGATGGGCAGGGGGACGTAGACGGCGGGCAGGCCGACCGCGGACACCTCGCAGACCGTGCCGGCGCCCGAGCGGGCGACGATCAGGTCGGCGGCGGCGTAGGCCTGCTCCATGCCCGCCAGGTACTCCCGCTGGACGTAGCCGTCCCGGACCAGGAGGCTGCCGTCGTCCTCGGTGAGGGCCTTGTCCCGCCCGGTCAGGTGGAAGACCTGCAGACCGGCGTCGAGGAGGTCGCCCAGCGCGGCGCGCACGGTGCGGTTCACGGCCAGCGCACCCGAGCTGCCGCCGGTCACCACGACGGTGGTCCGGTCCGGGTCGAGGCCGAGGGCCTCACGGGCGGCACGGCCGGCGGCCGCCCGGTCCAGGCCGGAGATCTCGGGGCGCATCGGCATGCCCACCCAGCGGGCGCCGCGGAGGCGGGTGTCCGGCAGGGCGGTGCCGACGTGCGTGGCCCGCAGGGCGCCGATGCGGTTGGCCAGGCCGGGGCGGGCGTTGGCCTCGTGGACCACCACGGGCACACCGGCCCGGAACGCGGCGAGGTACACGGGGGTGGCGACGTAGCCGCCCACGCCCACGACGACGTCGGCGCGCCGGTCCCGCAGGATCCGGGCCGCCGTGGCGACCGCGGCGCGCATGCGGGCCGGGAAGCGGACGACGTCCATCGACGGGCGGCGCGGCATCGGGACCCGGTCGATCAGGTCGAGCTCGTAGCCCGCCTCGGGGACGAGACGCGTCTCCATGCCGGAGGCGGTGCCGACCATGGTGCACTCGACGGGGCCGCCGCCGTCATCCTCCAGGGCGCGGGCGATCGCGAGCATCGGGGAGATGTGGCCGGCGGTGCCGCCGCCGGCCAGCACCACCCGCAGGGGTCCGGAGGGATGAGAGGTCTGCGTCATCGGGGCTCCTGGAGGACGGGGGTGGGGATCACGGGGAGGGGGTCGGTGTCCGGCTCCTCCGCCTGCGGGCGGGCGTCCGGCTGCGCGGCACGGCGACGCTCGTGGCGGGCGAAGGCCAGCACGATGCCGACCGCGCTCAAGGACAGGGTGAGCGCGGAACCACCATAGGAGATGAAGGGCAGCGGGACGCCCACCACGGGGATGATCCCGGAGACCATCGCGATGTTGACGGACGCCTGGCCCACCAGCCAGGCCAGGATCCCCCACGTGGACAGGCGGATGAACGTGGACGTGGTCCCGGCGGCGACGCGGTAGATGCCGATCGCCAGGCCGAGGTAGGCCAGCAGCACCACCAGCGTGCCCACGAGCCCGAGCTCCTCGCCGAGGATGGTGAAGATGAAGTCGTTCTCGGCCTCCGGGATGTAGCTCCACTTCTGGCGGGACTGGCCGAGGCCCGCGCCCCACCAGCCGCCCGAGGCCAGGGCGTACATCCCGTGCGCCGGCTGGAAGCAGGGGTCGGTGGCGTCGGAGCAGTCCCCCAGCCAGGCCTGCACCCGGACCATGCGGTGCGGGGCGAGGAGGGTCAGGGCCAGGATGCTCAGCACGCTCAGCGCCAGGAAGGTGAGGAAGACCCCCCAGTGGGTGCCGGCCACGTACAGCACCGTGGCCAGCACGAGCGCGAGGATGATCGCGGTCCCGAGGTCGCTGCCCGCCATCACCAGGACCAGCAGCAACAGGCCGCCGGGCAGCACCGGGATCAGCGCGTGCCGCACCTGGGTGACAAGGCGGTGCTTGCGCTCCAGGACCGCCGCCGCCCACAGGGCCAGGGCGAGCTTGGCGGCCTCGGAGGGCTGCATCCGGAACCCGCCGATGCCGAGCCAGTTGCGATTGCCGCCCACGGTGACCCCGAGCGGGGAAAACGCGACCAGCGCGAGCAGGATCACGGCCACGCCGAACGCCGGCCAGGCGAGCGCCTTGAAGACGCGCACCGGCAGGCGCGAGAACACGAGCAGGGCCGCCACGCCCGCCACCGCCCAGGCGGTCTGGCGCAGGAACAGAGCGTACGAGCCGCCGCCGGTGCCGATCGCCTCGACGGAGGACGAGGAGAGCACCATCACGAGGCCCAGCACCGTGAGCAGGGCGGTGCAGCCGCTGATGAGCAGGACCGACAGGTCGAGGGCGCGGCGACCCTCGAGGACCCGCCACATCCGGCGCAGGAGCCGCTCCCGGTGCTCGGGGGCGTCGTCGTCCGCGCCGGAGCGCACCGGGCGGAGCTCGATCGGGGACATGGCCCTCCTCACGGGGGAAGCGAGACGGTCGGGTGGGCGGCGGGTCAGTCGGCGTCGGGCGCGGCGTCGTCGTGCACGTCCCAGCCGTGCTCGCGCATCAGCCCGGCGACGGCCTCGATGAACGCCTCGCCGCGGGCCGCGTAGGAGCGGAACTGGTCCATCGACGCCGCGGCGGGCGCCATGAGCACGGTGTCGCCGGGGCGGGCCAGGCCGTCGGCCACGCGCACCGCCTCGGCCATCACGGCCGCACCGTCGGCGGGGCCGGTGCCGTCGGCCGCGGTGAGGGGGGCGTGGACGGGGACCTCGGGGGCGTGCGCGGCCAGGGCCGCGCGCAGGGCCGAGGTGTCCCTGCCCAGGAGCACCACCGCGCGGAGCCGGTCGGCGTGCGCGGCCACCAGCTCGTGATAGGTCACGCCCTTGGGCAGGCCGCCGGCCAGCCACACCACGGAGCTGAACGCCGCCAGCGACGCGTCCGCGGCGTGCGGGTTCGTCGCCTTGGAGTCGTTGACCCACATGACGTCGCGGGAGGTGGCCACGAGCTGGATGCGGTGCTCGCCGCGGTCGTAGGCGCGCAGGCCCTCGGCCACGGCCGCGGGGCTCACCCCGACGGCCCGGGTCAGCGCCGCCGCGGCGGCCGCGTTGGCCATGGTGTGGCGCGGCGCCACCGGGCCCAGGTCGGCGCGCTCGGCCAGGGCGATCGCCTCGTGACGCCGGTTGTCCAGGAACGCACGGTCCACGAGGATCCCGTCCACGACGCCGATGTCGGACAGGCCCGGGGTGTCCGTGGTGAAGCCGATCGCGCGGCAGCCCTCCTGGACGTCCGCGCGTTCCACGAGGGTGCGGGTCAGCGGGTCCTGCTCGTTGAACACGCAGGCCACCCGCGTGTTCGCATACACCTTGCCCTTGGCGGCGGCGTACTCGTCCATCGAGCCGTGCCAGTCCACGTGGTCCTCGGCCAGGTTCAGCACCGCCGATGACGCCGGCGCCAGTCCGTGCGTCCAGTGCAGCTGGAAGCTGGAGAGCTCGAGGGCGAGCACGTCGAAGCCCTCCGGGTCGCGGATCGCGTCGAGCACGGGGGTGCCGACGTTGCCGCAGGCCACCGCCCGACGGCCGTCCGCCCGCAGGATGGCCTCGACCATCGTCACGGTGGTCGTCTTGCCGTTCGTGCCCGTCAGGCACACCCAGTCGGCGGTCTTCCGGCCGGCGCGCTCGCGCAGCCGCCAGGCCAGCTCGACGTCGGACCAGATCGGCAGGCCCGCCGCGTGGGCGGCCATCAGCAGCGGCTGGTCCGGACGCCAGCCCGGGGAGGTCACGACGAGGTCCGCGGCGGCGCCGTCGACCTCGGGCAGCGCCTGCGTGGCCGCCCGGTCGAGCAGGACCTCGCGGACCCCCACGATCCGCAGGGTCTCGGCGCGCGCCCGGTTCTCGGGGCCGTCGTCGCCGTCCACCACCACGACGGCGGCGCCCAGCTCGGCCAGGGTGTCGGCCACGGAGAAGCCGGTGACGCCCAGGCCCGTGACGACGACGCGCAGGCCGGCCCACCCCGGGGCGTCCCAGGACGTGAGGTCGGCGGTGCGGGCGGTGTCGGCGCGGGGCCGGCGCACCGGTGCGGGCGCGGCGTCGGACGCGGGGCCGGTCACGGGGTCACCCCCGCGAGGCCGCCCTGGCGGATGAGCCAGTCGCCGTAGAAGATCGCGAGCCCCACGGTGACGCACATCAGGGACAGCAGCCAGAAGCGGACCACGACGGTCACCTCGGCCCAGCCCTTGAGCTCGAAGTGGTGCTGCAGCGGCGCCATGAGGAACACGCGCTTGCCGCCGGAGACCTTGAACCAGCCCACCTGGATGATGACGGAGAGGGTGATCGCGACCATGAGGCCGGCCAGCACGGCCACCAGGATCTCGGTGCGCGTGAAGATCGCGAAGCCGGCCAGGGCGCCGCCCAGGCCCAGGGAGCCGGTGTCCCCCATGAAGATCTTGGCCGGGGAGGTGTTCCACCAGAGGAAGCCCAGCAGGCTGCCCGTGAGGATCGCCGCGAGCAGGGCGAGGTCCATGGGGTCGCGGACCTCGTAGCAGCCGCGTGTGCCCTCGAGCGCGCACGACTGGCTCGCCTGGAAGAGCGACATCAGGACGTAGGCGCCCGTGATCATGGCGGTGGCGCCCGTGGCGAGCCCGTCGAGGCCGTCCGTGAGGTTCACGGCGTTCGTGGTGGCGGTGGTGATGAGGTTCGACCAGATCACGAACAGGATGACGCCGATCGCGGGTCCGGCGAAGGCCAGGTCGAGCCACGGGACGTCCCGGGCGAAGGAGATCGCCGTCGAGGCGGGGGTCAGGCCCCGCTCGTCCGGGAAGTTCAGGGCGAGGACGGCGAAGGCGGTGCCGATCAGGGCCTGGAGGATGATCTTGCCGCGCGGCGTCAGGCCGAGCGAGCGCTGCTTCGTGATCTTCGTGAAGTCGTCCACGAACCCGACGAAGGCCATGCCCACGGTGAGCAGCAAGAGGATGAGGCCGGAGGCCGTGGGCCCGCCGAAGTCGACGCCGAGCACCGCGAGCAGCCCGTGGGTGATCAGATACGCCAGCACGAGGGACCCGATGATGACCGCGCCGCCCATCGTGGGCGTGCCGCGCTTTGTCTTGTGGGTGGTCGGGCCGTCGTCGCGGACGAACTGGCCGTACCCGCGCTTGACGAGGAACCGGATGAACAGCGGGGTGCCGGCGGCCGAGAGGACCAGGCCGAGCACGCCGCCGATGAGCAGTCCGATCACGGTCGGGACTCCTTCGGGGAGGCGGAGGGGGCGGCGACGGCGTCGGCCGTGGCGAGGCGCTCGCCGAGGGCCGCGAGCCCGACGCCGTTGGAGGACTTGACGAGGACGAGGTCGCCGGGGCGCAGGTGCTCGGTGAGGAACGCCTCGGCCTGCGCGGCGTCGTCGACGAAGTGCGCCTCTTCGCCCCAGCTGCCCTCGTTGAGGGCGCCGATGTAGAGCGGCCGGGCTCCGGCGCCCACCACCAGCAGCTGGGCGATGTTCAGGCGCACCACGGACTCGCCCACGAGGGTGTGCTCACGGACGCGGGCATCGCCGAGCTCGAGCATCTCCCCCAGGACGGCCCAGGTGCGGCGGCCGCTGGAGCGGCCGAGGGTGGCCAGCGTCCGGAGCGCGGCGCGCATGGACTCGGGGTTGGCGTTGTACGCGTCATTGATGATCGTGACGCCGTCCGCGCGGTCGGTGCGCTCCATCCGGAAGCGGCTGGCGGGCCCGAGCCCGTCGAGACCACGGGCGATCTCGGCCGGGTCCATGCCGGCGGCGTGGGCGGCCGCGGCGGCGGCCAGCACGTTGTGCACGTGGTGCAGGCCGGTCAGTCCGGAGGCGACCGGGTGCCGCAGGGCGGCCCCATCCGTCCCGACCTGCAGGTCGAAGACGGGGCGCTCCTGGTCGTCGGCGCGCACGTCCCGTGCGGCGACGAGGCCTGACGCGCGGCCGGCGGACACGTCCTCGGCCGCGCGGGCGACGCCCCGCTCGTCCGCGGTGAACCAGGTGATCGGGGCGGCGGTCCGCGCCGCCATGCCGGCGACACGCTCGTCGTCGAGGTTGAGGACGGCGATGCCGTCGGGGCCGAGGGCCTCCACGAGCTCGCCCTTGGTGCGTGCGATGTTCGCCACGCCGCCGAAGCTGCCCGCGTGGGCGGTGCCCACCATGAGCACGACGCCGATGTCCGGGCGCACGAGGTCGCAGAGGTACGCGATGTTACCGACGTGGTCCGCGCCCATCTCGACCACGAGGAAGCGCGTGTCCAGCTCCGCCCGGAACACCGTGAGCGGCACGCCGACCTCGCCGTTGTACGAGCCGACCGGTGCGACGGTGGGGCCCTGGGTGGCCAGCAGGGCGGCGAGCAGGTCCTTCGTGGTGGTCTTGCCGGCCGAGCCGGTGATGCCGATGACGGTGGTCGGGGAGTGCTCCCGGACGCGGCGCACGACCTCCCGGGCGAGCGCGCCCATCGCGAGCACGGCGTCCTCCACGAGGATCGCCGGGTGCGCGGCGCCGTCGGGGGCGTGCGTGGCGCGCTCGGCGAGCACAGCGGCGGCGCCGGCGCCCAGCGCGGCGTCGATGAAGTCGTGGCCGTCGGCGCGCTCCCCCGGCTTCGCCACGTAGAGCGTGCCCTCGGCGGTGACCTCCCGCGAGTCGGGGGTGACGTGCACCAGCACGGTGGCGGGGTCGAGGGTGGCCGAGAGCGTGCCGGACACGGCCTCGGCGATCTGGGCTGCGGTGAGAGCGATCATGACTCGATGACCTTACCCTCGCGGGCGGGGCCGGAGCCCGAGGCGGAGGCCGCCGCGACACGGGCTGCCAGGGCCTCGCGGAGGGCCACCCGATCGTCCAGCGGGACGAGCTCGCCGTCGTAGTCCATCGTGGTCTCGTGCCCGCGGCCGGCCAGGAGGATGCCGTCCTGCGGCCCCGCCAGCTCCACGGCGCGGCGGATGGCCGCGGCACGGTCGGCCACCTCCTCGATCACGACCGTGCGGCCCTCCTCCCGCGCGATGCGGTCGGCCTCGGCGCGGGCGCCGGCGAGGATGTGGGCACGGATCGGGGCCGGGTCCTCCGAGTGGGGGGTGTCGTCGGTGACGATCACCACATCCGCCGCCCGGGCCGCGATCGCGCCCATCACGGGCCGCTTGTCACGGTCACGGTCACCGGCGGAGCCGAACACGATCAGGGTGCGGCCGCGCGTCCCGGCCGCCGCCCGGGCGTCGGCGAGGGAGCGCAGCGCCTGGACTATGCCGTCCGGGTTGTGCGCGAAGTCGACGACGGCGTCCGGCTCGCGGCCCACGACCTCCATCCGTCCCGGGACGGCGGCGGCCAGAGGGCCCTCGCCCGCGGGCACGTCCAGGACGGCGGCGAGCGCGTCCAGGTGCTCCTCCCCCACGGCGTGCAGCACGAGCAGGACCGCGAGGGCCGCGTTGGCCACGTTGAAGCGGCCCGGCAGACCGACGGAGGCCCGCAGCTCCCGGCCCGTGGCCGCGTGGCGCAGCGTGAAGCGATGGCCGAGGCCGTCCGGCGCGAGCTCGGCGACCTCCCAGTCCGCCCGGAGGCCGGGGTCGTGTTCGGCCAGGGCGCCCGGCGTCGGCGCGGCCGGCCCGAGGGCGAGCGTGGTGACGGGAGCGCCGGCGGCCCGGGCCATGGCGACGCCCCAGCGGGGCCCCTCGCCGCCGTCGAGCGTGATGACGGCGTGGTCGGTGCGGGCGGGGTCGAACAGACCGGCCTTGGCCGCGAAGTACTCCTGCATCGAGCCGTGCATGTCCAGGTGGTCCTGGGTCAGGTTGGTGAACCCGGCCACCGCGTAGCGCAGGCCGGCGATCCGCTGGTACGCCACGGCGTGGGAGGAGACCTCCATGACGGCGGTGTCCACCTCCTCCTCGCGCATGAGCGCCATGAGGGCGTGCAGCTGGGTGGCCTCGGGCGTGGTGAGCGTGGAGGGGACCTCCCGCTCCCCCGCGCGGATCAGGATCGTGCCCACGATGCCCGACCGGCGCCCCAGGGCCTCGAGCAGGGCGGCGGCGAGGAAGCTCGTGGTGGTCTTGCCGTTGGTGCCGGTCACGCCGAGCAGGCGCGGGCCGGCGTCGCCCCCGCCGCCGTAGACGCGGGCCGCCACGGTGCCGGCGGCGGTGCGCACGGCGTCGACCTCGAGCACCGGGACGTCGGCCAGGCCCTGCTCCGCCAAGAGCGCGCGGCCCGCCGCGTCCGTCAGGACGCCGACGGCGCCGGCCTCCAGCGCCGTGGCCGCGAACGCGGCACCGTGGGCGTGCGCCCCCGGGACGGCGACGTAGAGGTCGCCCGGGCGCACGACACGCGAGTCGAGGCTGACCCCCGTGACGCCGTCGGCCGGGGCCGCGCCGTGGACGTGGGCCGCGATCCCCGCCTCGGCCAGCGCCTGTGCGAGGGCGGGCCAGGGCGTGGCGGGGGTGTGGGAGGGCCGGAAGGCGGCGTCCTGCTGGGCCGGGGTCAGCGGCGCAGGGGGGTCGCTCGGGGTGGTCATGGGGGTGCTCCTGGGGTGCTCGGGGCCGGCGGCGTGGGTCACCACGGCCGGTCCTGTGGATCGTCCACGAAGACGCGGTAGTCGTTCGGCTCGGCTCCGGTGGCGGGCACGTCCGCCTGGCGGAGCATGTACTCCATGATCGTGGCGGCCGCGACGGACACGTCCCGGGAGCCCTGCTTGGACGGCGGCCGATGCAGGGACACGGACACCACGAAGCGGGGGTCGTCGAGCGGGGCGACGGCGGTGAAGCCGAGGTTGTAGCCGTCGTACGTGCCGGTGTCGCTCGCAGCCTCGGCGGTGGAGGACTTGCCGCCCACGCGATACCCGGGGATCGCGGCGGCCTTGCTGGTGCCCTGCGTCACGACGGTCTCCATCATGCGGAGCATCTGCGCCGCCGTCTCCTCGGAGACCACGCGGTGGGGCTCCGCGGACGACTCCCAGCGCTTCTCCGCGCCGTCGCCGTCCACCGTGGCGTCGATCAGCCGGGCCGGGATCAGCACGCCGCCGTTGGCGAGGGCCTGATACATCTGGGCGGTGTGCAGGGTGGTCTGGGTGTAGCCCTGGCCGAAGGCCGTGGTCAGGCGCTGGCGGCCGTCCCACTGTTCGGGCGGGACGAGGACGCTGCCCGCCTGCTGCGGCAGGCCGAGGTCGATGGGCTGGCCGACCCCGAAGGAGCGCATGTACTCGTAGCGCTGCTCGTCCGTGATCTTCTCGGCGATCTGCACCGTGCCCGTGTTGTAGGAGCGCGCGTAGATGCCTGCGACGGTCATGTCGAACGTCGGGTGCGGGGAGAAGTCCCGGATGGTCTGCCCGTCGAAGTCCTGGCTGCTGGGGACGGTGAAGCCGTCCGTGGCGGTGACCTTCCCGGCGTCGACGGCGGCCGCGATCGGCAGCGCCTTGCCCGTGGAGCCCGGCTCGTACGGGGTGCTCATCACGGTGGAGGTGCGGAAGTTCCCCTCGGTGGCGTCGGGGTCGGCGGGGTCCACCGTGGTGGAGTCCGCCATGACGATCACGTCGCCCGTCTTCACGTCCATCACGACGGCGTTCGCCCACTCCGCGTCGTACTCGGCGGCGAGGGCGCCGAGGGTCTCCTGCGCGAACCACTGGGCGTCCTTGTCCACGGTCAGGCGCAGGTCGGCGCCGTCCACGGCCGGAACCTCCTCGAGCGGGGCGTTGGGGATGCGGATGCCGTCTGCGCCCACCTCGAACGTGCGGGTGCCCGGGGTGCCGGTCATGACGTCGTCCTGGCTGAGCTCGAGGCCCTCGAGGGCGGTGCCGTCACCGCCCATGAAGCCGATGATGCTGCCGGCGACCGACCCGTTCGGGTAGGTGCGGCGGTCCACCGCCTCGGAGAGCAGGCCCGGCACGTTGAGCGCCATGGCCTTGTCCCGGACCTCCGGGGTCACGGAGCGACGCACCACGGCGTACGGGCGGGAGCCGATGGTGGCCTCGCGCACCTCCTCCTCCGTCATGCCGAGCACCTCGGCCAGGCTGGCCAGGCGGGAGTCCACGTCCACGAGCACGGTCTCCCGGGCCTCGCGGTCCCATTCGTTGAAGTCCTTGACGAGGCGCTGGTCCACGACGATGTCGTAGCGGCGCACGCTGGCGGCCAGCACGTCGCCGTCGCGGTCCAGGATGGACCCGCGCTGCGGCAGGGTCTCCTGGTGGGTCAGGCGCTGGTCCATGGCCGCCGCGGCCTGCCCCGTGGGGTCGATGCCCTGCACGTAGACGAGCCGCAGTGCGAGCCCGCCGAGCAGGACGAAGACGAGCAGGAGAAGGATGCGGGTGCGCACGGCGGGGTGCCCGGGAGCGGGCCCGACCGTCGATCCGCCGCGGGGAAGGTGCGAGGCGGGACGGTCGATCAACGGTCGGCGGCGTCCTGGTCGGGGGCGGCGGAGGCGTCCTCGCCGCCGAGGGTGCGCGGTCCCTCGATCTCGTCCTGGCCGTCGCCGGCCGTCCCCTGGCGGACCGCGTCCGCGTCCGCCGGCGGCGCGACGTAGGTGGCGGAGATGTCGCCGTCCTGGGCCGCCTGGGCCTCGCCGCTGAACTGGCCCGTGCCCGCGTCCACGGAGGCGGTGCCGGCGGGGGCGACCATCCCGAGGGCGTCGGCGCGCGCGGCCAGGTTCTGCGGCGCCTCGAGGTGGCCCACCTGCTCGGCCAGCCGCTCATTGGTCTCGGTGACGGCCTGCTGCTCCTGGCGCAGGTCCAGGAGGGCGTACTGCCGGTTGGACATGGTGATGTTCATGACGAGCACCGCCGCGAGCGCGGCGAGCACCACGAGGACGCACAGCACGGTCACGCCGGAGCGGGATCGGGGCAGCGGGGCGGGCACCACCGAGAGCGGCGTGCGCTCCTGCGGAGCCGGCCGCGCGGGGGCGACGGGGGTCGACCCGGGGCGCAGCGACTCTGCGATCCGTGCGTGTGCGGCCATGCTCATCTCCTCGTGCAGCGTCATGCCGTGGTCCTGGACGTCCTGATCTTCTCAACCGCACGCACTTTCGCGGAGGAGGCGCGACGGTTCTCTGAGATTTCTTCTTCGGTGGGCTTCTCGGTGCCGCGGGTGAGCACCCGCACCACGGGTTCGTGCTCCTCCAGCACCACCGGGAACCCCGGGGGCGCCGTGGACGTGGCCCACGCGCTCAGGTGCCGCTTCGTGATCCGGTCCTCGAGGGAGTGGTAGCTCATCACCACGAGGCGGCCGCCCACGTGGAGGGCGTCGAGGATGGCGGGCACGGCGGCGTCGAGGATGTCGAGCTCCTCGTTCACGGCGATGCGCAGGGCCTGGAAGGTGCGCTTGGCCGGGTGCCCGCCGGTGGCCCCCGCGGCGACGGGGACGGCCGAGCGGATCACCTCGACGAGGCGGCCGGTGGTCTCGATGGGGGCTTCGGCGCGGGCCCGGACGATGGCCCGTGCGATGGGGCCGGCGAAGCGCTCCTCACCGTCGCGACGGATGATGCGGCGCAGCTCCTGCTCGTCCAGCTCCGCCACGAGCGTCGCGGCGGAGCGCTCGGCGGTGTCGTCCATGCGCATGTCCAGCGGAGCGTCGTAGGAGTAGGCGAAGCCGCGTTCCCGGTCGTCCAGCTGGTAGGAGGACACGCCGAGGTCGTAGAGCGCGGCGTCGACCTTCGTGACGCCCGCGGCGGCCATGGCCTCGGGCACCCGGTCGTAGGTGCCGTGGAAGGGGATCAGGCGCTCGGCGAGGGGGCCGAGGCGCTCGACGGCCATGGCCTGGGCGTGGACGTCGCGGTCGATGCCGATGACGCGCAGGTGGGGGAACCGGGTCAGCAGGGCCTCGGTGTGCCCGCCCATGCCCAGCGTGCCGTCGACGGCGACGGGCGTGCGGCCGGCCTCGAGCGCGGCCTGGACGGCGGGGGCGAGGAGGTCGACGACGCGGTCCCGCATCACGGGCAGGTGGCGGTCCTCGGGGCGCGGCTGGCCTGCGTCCACTCTCGACCTCCTGCTCACATCGCGGTCCTGGCGGACCTCGGGCGGGATCCCCATCCGTCCGCCGCCGCGCCTGGCCCAGGGGAAGACGGGTCAGGTGCGGCGGCGTCGGCTGGAGGTCTCGCTCGAGGTCGGGTGGTCATGGTCAGAAGACGCCGGGCAGGACGTCCTCGTCGGTCTCGGAGAAGGCGGCTTCCTGCTCGGCGAGGTAGGTGTTCCAGGACTCCGAGTCCCAGATCTCCACTCGCGTCCCCGCGCCGATCACGGTCACGTCCCGGTCCAGCCCCGCGTACTGCCGCAGCGGCGCCGGCACGGTCACCCGACCCTGCTTGTCCGGGACCTCGTCCGACGCCCCCGAGAGGAAGACGCGGATGTAGTCACGGGCCTGGCGGGAGGACAGTGGAGCCGACCTCATCTGCTCGTGGACCCGCTCGAACTCACGAGCGCTGAACACGTAGATGCAGCGCTCCTGACCCCGGGTCAGGACCAGCCCCTCCGCCAGCTCCTCGCGGAACTTGGCGGGGAGGATCAGCCGGGACTTCTCGTCGAGCCGGGGGGTGTACGTGCCCAAGAACACGGCAGACCCCCTGGCTCGTCAAGCGGTCCCTCCCGACCAAGGTCGGGACCCATGCTCTCTCCTTCCCTCCACATTACCCCACTTCCCTCCACCATCAACCCCGGACGCGGGTCCCGGCGCCACGGGCGTGTCGAGGCCCCCCGAGTCCGGCGCGCCATCCCGCGGGTCCCGGGGCCGGTGTCGCCGTGGAGGGACGTGGAGGACCGGTGGGCCCCGGTGGAGGGCCGCGGCGACGACGGAGCCTCGGGCAGCGGAAAGGCCCCGATCCGGAGCGGATCGGGGCCTGGAGTGGAGGATAGTGGGGGCCCGGCGGGCCAGGCGCTCAGTCGCCTCCGGCGCGCCGCTCGTCCCAGCGCCGCTCGAGGCGGCCCATGAAGTCGCCGCCTCCCTGCCGTCGCGGTGCGCCCGACCGGCGGGCCTCCGGGCCCGAGGCCCCGGAGGCGACGGCGCGGGGCCGCGTGGTCAGCAGGAAGATGCCGGCCCCGATGACGACGACGCCGAGCACGCCCAGGAGGATCGCGTGGTTGGCGACCCCGAGGACCACGACGAGCAGCCCGACCACGGCGAGGACGGCCCCGGCCACGACGCGACCCACGGGCAGCCGATGCCGCCCCGTGTCCGCCATCTGGGTGGCCAGCCGGGGGTCCTCGGTGCGCAGCTGCTGCTCCAGCTGGTCCAGCATCCGCTGCTCATGCTCTGAGAGGGGCATGGCGACTCCTTCGAACGCGGCCTCCGACACCTCCGGGACCGGGAGGGGACGCCCGCGCGTCCGACTTGCCCTCCAGGATAGGACCTGCCGCCCCACCCTAGCCAGGTGGCGACGTCGCCGGCCCCGGAACCCCTCACTCCCGGTCCGGGCCTCCGGGGCCCGGCCGCGGCGCGTCCCGGCGGGCGTCGGCGCGGGCCTCGCGTCGTCCCAGCAGCGACGCCGGCCGCACGGCCGCCGTCGGGAAGCGCCGGGCGACGGCGTCCAGGGCGGCCTCGGCACCGGCCCAGTCGCCCGCCTCCGACGCCTCGTCCTCCGTCCCCCAGGCGGGACCGCCGAAGAGCGCCTCCTGGGCCGGGGGCTGATCGGCCTCGTCCCCGAGGCGCTCGGCGCGCACGCCCACGAGCCGGATCGGATGCGGCCGTTCGGCGTGCAGCTCGTGGACGAGTCGCCGCGCCGGGCCGAGGAGGTCGTGGCCCGTGGCGGTCGGCCGGGCGAGGCGGGCGGTGCGGCTGCGGACCGACCCGTCCGGCGCCTTGAGGCGGACTGTGACCGCGCCGGCGGTGACCCCCTCCGCGCGCAGCCGGGCCGCGACCCGGTGGCACAGGCGCAGGACCTCCGGGTCGGCGCCCGCGACGTCGACGGGGTCGACGTCGAAGGTGTGGTCCGCGCCGATGCTGCGGGCCGCCGGGCGCGGGGCGACGGGGCGCGGGTCGATGCCCCGGGCGAGCGACGCCCACTCCCGGCCGGCGGCCCCGAACGACGCCTCCAGCCGCGCGGGGTCCACCCGGGCGAGGTCGCCGATGGTCGCCACCCCCCGCCGGGCGAGCCGCTCGGCCGCCTTGGGGCCCACGCCCCACAGCCGGCCCACGGGCAGCGGATGGAGGAAGTCCAGGGTGCGCTGCGGCGGCACGATCAGCAGGCCGTCGGGCTTGGCCGCGGTGGACGCCGTCTTGGCCACGAACTTCACGGCCGAGCCGCCCACGGTGCACGGCAGCCCCAGCTCGGAGCGGACGCGCTCCCGGATCAGGTGGCCGATGTGCTCGGGCGGGCCGAGCCGGCGGCGGGCGCCGGCGACGTCGAGGAACGCCTCGTCCACGCTGAGCTGCTCCATCACGGGGGTCACGTCCGCGAACACGGCCATCACCTCGGCGGAGACGGCCCGGTAGAGCTGCTGGCGCGGCGGGATGACCACGAGGGGCGGGCACAGGGCGCGGGCGTGCGCCAGGGGCATCGCCGAGCGGACCCCGTAGGCCCGCGCCGCGTACGAGGCGGAGAGCACCACGGACCGGCCGCTCGGGGCGGCGACGGCGGCGGGACGCCCCTCGAGGTCGGGCCGTTCGCGCAGCTCGACGGACAGGAAGAACGCGTCCATGTCCACGTGCAGGATCGTCGCCTCCTCGCGGGGTGCAGCGGGCGCGGTCTCGGACATGGACCGAGCCTATCCGGGACCGGCGATCCGTCGCGCGGCGCGGCTAGGGTGGGGCCATGCCCGCCGACGTCGCCGTCCCCCGCCCCCGTCCCGCCGACCAGGACCGCTTCCGCGCCGCCGTCGCCGACGCCCTCGACCGCCTGCTGGCGGAGCACCGGGACCTCGCCCGGGACGTCCACCCGCTGACGGCGCCCCTCGTGGACGCGATCGCGGACCTGACCGCGGGCGGCAAGCGCCTGCGCGCCGTCCTGGCCTGGCTCGGCTGGCGGGCGGCCGGTGGCGAGGCGGAGGACCCCCGCATCGCCGAGGCGGGCGCGGCGTTCGAGCTGTTCCAGGCCGCGGCGCTGATCCACGACGACATCCTGGACCGCTCGGACACCCGCCGCGGGATGCCCAGCGTGCACCGCCGCTTCGAGTCCCTCCACCGGGAGGCGGGCTGGCGCCACGCCGCGGAGCACTTCGGCGTCTCCGCCGCGATCCTCGCCGGCGACGTCGCCCTGGGGATGAGCGAGACGGCCTTCGCGCGTGTCCTCGCCGGCACCCCCCGGGAGGACCGGGCGCGGGCCGAGCTCGAGCGGATGCGCTTCGGGGTGATGGCGGGTCAGTACCTCGACGTGGTGGCCGAGATGGCCCCGGCGGCGCGCGGTGCCCGCGAGGCCGAGGCGGCCGCCGAGGCGGTCGTGGAGCACAAGTCGGCGCGCTATTCGGCGGTGCACCCGCTCGCCCTCGGGGGGCTGCTGGCGGGGGCGGACGACGGGCTGGTGACCGCGTTCGCCCGGGTGTCGCTGCCGTTCGGCATGGCCTTCCAGTACCGCGACGACCTGCTCGGCGTGTTCGGCGATCCGGCGACCACGGGCAAGCCCGCGGGCGACGACCTGCGGGAGGGGAAGCAGACGGTGCTCATCGCCCGCGCCGTCGAGCTGCTCGCCCCGGACGAGGCCGCCGCGCTCGACGCGGACCTCGGCGACCCGGACCTCGGCGCGGACCGGGTGGCCCACTGGCAGGCCGTCCTCGAGGCGTGCGGCGCACGCCGGGCCGTCGAAGAGCGGGTCGCGGCGCTCTCGCACGAGGCGGCCGGGGCCGTGGCGGGCCTGCTCGCGCACGGCGTCCCCGAGGACGTGAGCGCCGAGCTCACGCGGCTGATCGACGCCTACACGTCGCGCCGCCACTGAGCGGCACGGACCCCGCGGGCGGATGACCGCCCGCGGGGCCGGCTCACCAGGCCAGGGCCTGGGCGCGGCGCCGGATCTCGGTCTTCCGGCCGTCCCGGAGTGCGTCGATGGGCCGGCCGGGCAACGACTCGTCCTCGGTGAACAGCCAACGGAGGGCCTCCTCGTCGGAGAAGCCGGCGTCGGCCAGCAGCACGAGCGTGCCCTGCAGGGAGTCGAGCACGCCGGTCTCGGTGAGGAACAGGGCCGGCACGGACCGCACCGCGGGCTCGGGACGACGCACGGCCAGCAGGCGGCGATCATGCACGAGGTTGTGGACGCGGGTCACGCGCTGGTCGAGGTGTTCCGCCACGTCGGGCACGGAGAGCCACTCGCCCACGAGGGCGTCGAGCTCGGCGGGGATCGCGTCAGCGGGGACCGGGGTGTCGGAGGAAGTGGTGCTCACGGGCGCCAGCCTACGTGGCCGCCGACGGGCCCGGCCCACCGCGCCCCGGACGGCATGGATCTCGGTATGGTCACGAAGATCACATTCCGATAACATCGCCGAGGCTCCACGGCCGGGCGCCGACGTCGTCGGTCGACCGCGGGGGGCCACGGGTCCCGCCCGTCACTTCCCCGTCGTGTTCCATCCGTCCGATCCGATGCCGAGGTCTGCCGTGTCCCACACCCCGTCCGCTCCCGCCGCCTGCGCTCCGTCCTGACCGGCGGCGCGGTGCCCCTGCTGCTGCTCACCGGTCTGCCCGCCCAGGCCCACGCCCAGGAGGCTGCGGTGCACACCGTGCGCCCGGGCGACACCCTCACCCGGATCTCGGCCGCCCGCGGCGTCTCCGTCGCCGACCTGCTGCGGTTCAACGGCCTGGGCCTGGAGACCGTGCTCTACCCGGGTGACGAGCTCCGCCTGACCGGCGCGGCGGCCCCGGCCCCGGCCGTCGGGACCTACACGGTGCAGCCGAACGACGGGTGGTGGATCATCGCCCGCCGCACCGGCGTCTCCGCCGCGCAGCTGCAGCGGCTCAACGGCATGAGCGCGTCGAGCATGCTCCACCCGGGCATGGTCCTGACCACGCAGCGCACGGCCGCCGCACCGAAGACCCCCGCGTCGACCGCCCCCGCGCCGGCCTCGAAGGCCCCGGCGGCCGCCGGCGAGACGGTCCGGTACACCGTGGTCTCCGGCGACTCCCTCTGGGGGATCTCCCAGCGGTTCGAGGTCTCCATCCCCCGTCTGCGCGAGCTCAACGGCCTGACGCGGGCCTCGACGCTACACCCCGGCGACGTGCTCGTGATCTCCGACGGCACCCTCGAGGTGGAGCCGGTCTCCGCCGTCCAGGCGGTCGGCGACACCTTCCTCGGCCGCACCGACGCGCCGCACGTCACGGCCTCGGCGAACGAGAACCTGCGCCTGCTGCGCTCCGTCCCGCAGCCCACCCCCGAGCAGATGCAGCAGATCGTCCGCGAGACCGCCGAGCGGATGGGCGTGGACCCCCGCCTGGCCCTGGGCCACGCGTACACCGAGTCCCGCTTCCGCATGGCCTCGGTCTCCCCCGGCAACGCCGTGGGGGCGATGCAGGTCATCCCGATCACGGGCGAGTTCGCCTCGGAGCTGGTGGGCCGCGAGCTGAACCTGCTGGACCCCTACGACAACGCGGTGGCCGGCGTCGCGTTCATCAAGTACGTGCAGGACCGCACCCCCACACTCGATGAGGGCATCGGGGCCTACTACCAGGGCCTCGGCGGGGTGCTGGACAGCGGCCTGAACCCGGAGGCACGGGACTACGTGGCCAAGGTGCGCGCCGCCATGGCGATGTTCTGATCCGCCGGCGGCGGACCGCCCCGAGGGGGTCCGCCGCCTGTCCTACCCTGGGACGATGAGCAGCGCACGCCGGGACCCCCTCGTGGGGGACATCGTCGACGGCCGCTACCGAGTCGTCGAGCGGCTGGCCCGGGGCGGCATGTCCACCGTCTACCTGGCCGTGGACGAGCGTCTCGACCGCGAGGTGGCGCTCAAGGTCATGCACCCGCACCTGGCGGAGGACCCCGTCCTCGTCGGCCGGTTCGAGCAGGAGGCCAAGACGGCGGCGCGGCTGTCCCATCCGCACGTCGTCGCGGTCCTGGACCAGGGCCACACCGAGGCCGAGGACGGCGACGTGCTGGCCTACCTCGTGATGGAGCACGTGCCCGGCCGCACGCTGCGCACCGTCATCCGGGACCGTGCACCGCTCTCACCCCGGGAGGCGCTGCGGTTCCTGCGTCCGCTCGTCGACGGCCTGGCCGCCGCGCACCGCGCCGGGCTGGTGCACCGGGACGTGAAGCCCGAGAACGTGCTCGTCCGCGACGACGGGCGGGTGACGGTCGCGGACTTCGGCCTGTCCCGTGCCGCCACGGCCCACACCCTGGCCGGGCAGGCCGTCGTGGGCACGCCCGCCTACCTCGCCCCCGAGCACATCGCCGGGGCGCCCGCCGACGCCCGCTCCGACGTGTACGCCGTGGGCATCATCCTGTTCGAGCTGCTCACGGGCCGCCAGCCGTACACCGCGGCGACCGCGTTGCAGGTCGCCTACCGGCATGTCCACGAGCGGGTCCCCGTGCCGTCCACGCTGCACCCCGGGCTCCCCGAGGATCTCGACGACCTCGTGCTGTGGTGCACCGAGCCGGACCCGGCCGACCGGCCCGCCGGTGCCGGCGAGCTCCTGCACCGCATCGACGCCGTGGCGGCGGGCCTGGACCCCGACGAACCGGACCGCCACCCCGCCGAGGGCCCGGATGCGGAGCCGGCGGTGGGCGCCCCCGCCGCCGATGGCCCCGAGGACGCAGCCCCGGACGGGAACCTGGAGACCCGGGCCCTCGACGCCGGCGACCACCACGCGACGCGCCTGCTCCCCGCCCTGGCCGAGTCCGACCTCGACGCGGACATGACCGACGTCATCGACACCCGTGCGGCGACGCGCGGGGCCGACCGGCGGCCCGCCGCGCATCCGGCGGAGCCGATCGGCCCGCTCGGGCTCGACCCCGCTCCGGCGGACCGGCATCCGGGGCGCGAGTCCCCGCGGCGGCTGCGTCGGGCGGCCCGCCGCCCCGCCCTCGACCTCGGCCAGGGCACCGGCCGGACCGCCGCGATCGGCGCGGCCGTGACCCTGCTGCTCACCGGCGTCGCCCTGCTGCTGGGCTGGACGCTGGGCTCCGGCGGCCTCGGAGTCGGAGGTGTGGCGGTGGTCCCCGACCTCGACGGGCTGGCCCGGGAGGCGGCGGAGGAACGGCTGACCGCCGCGGGCTTCACCGCGGCGGTCACGGCCCGGCACGACGAACTCCGCACGGAGGGCACGGTCGTCGCCAGCTCGCCCGCGGCCGGGGAGCCGGCAGGGCGCGGCACCCCCGTCGAGCTCACCGTCTCCGCCGGCCCCGCGCCGGTGCCGGTGCCGGACCTGACCGGCGTCGTGATCCGGCGGGCCCACGGCGTGGCCCGGGACGCCCGATTCACCGTGGAGGTCGCGGAGCGCCGCACCGATCCCGCAGTGCCGGCCGGGGCCGTGATCGAGCAGCACCCGGCCCCCGGCGAGCAGGCGACGCCGGGCACCGCGGTCCGCGTGGTGCTCTCCGAAGGCCGCGCCGTGCGCCCGGTGCCGGACGTGACCGGGCAGGATCCGGAGATGGCGGGCACGACGCTGGCGGACGACGGCTGGGACGCCCGCGTGCATCGCCTGCCGCTGCCGCTCTCCGGCCGGGGCGAGTCCCGGGTCCTGCACCAGTCCCCCGCCGCCGGGACCGCCCTGCCCGAGGGCACCGCGGTCCACGTCTGGGTCGGCTGAGCCGGGGCGTGCCCGGCCGCGCGGTCAGGCCCGCGGCGCGCGGCGCTCGGGGTGGGAGAGGGCCTCGGTGACCTTGAACGCCATCTCCAGGGACTGCTGGTGGTTCAGCCGCGGGTCGCACAGCGTCTCGTAGCGGGCGTCGAAGTCGGCCTCGTTGATCGGGTCGGAGCCGCCCAGGCACTCGGCGACGTCGTCGCCGGTCAGCTCGACGTGCATGCCGCCCGGGTGCGTGCCGAGCTCGCGGTGCACCTCGAAGAAGCCGCTGACCTCGTCCATCACGTCCTCGAACCGGCGGGTCTTGTAGCCGTTGGCCGCGGTCACGGTGTTGCCGTGCATGGGGTCGGTGACCCACACCGGCTCCAGCCCCGCGTCCCGGACGCCCTCGACGATGCCGGGGAGCACGTCCCGGATCCGCTCCGCGCCCATGCGGGTGATGAAGGTCAGGCGGCCCGGCTCGCGCTCCGGGTCCAGCCGCTCGGCGAGCTCGAGCGCGTCCGCGACCGTGGTGGTCGGGCCGAGCTTCACGCCGATCGGGTTGCGGACCCGGGAGAGGAAGTCGACGTGGGCGCCGTCCACCTGGCGGGTGCGCTCGCCGATCCACAGGAAGTGGGCGCTCGTGGCGTAGGGGTCGCCGCTGCGCGAGTCCACGCGGGTCAGGGCGCGTTCGTAGTCGAGCAGGAGCGCCTCGTGGGCCGAGTAGAACTCGGTGCGGCGCATGGCCTCGAAGTCCACGCCCGCGGCGTTCATGAAGCGGACCGCGCGGTCGATCTCGGCGGCCATCTCCTCGTACTGGGCGTAGGCCGGGTTGGCCATGAAGCCCTGGTTCCACTGGTGCACGCTGCGCAGATCGGCGAAGCCGCCCTGGGTGAAGGCGCGGACCAGGTTCAGGGTGGAGGCGGAGGTGTGGTAGGCCTGCACCATCCGTCGGGCGTCGTGCCGGCGGGCCTGCTCGGTGAACTCGTAGCCGTTCACGATCTCGCCGCGGAAGCTGGGCAGCGTGACGCCGTCGCGGGTCTCCGTGTCCGAGGACCGCGGCTTCGCGAACTGGCCGGCGATCCGGCCCATCTTCACGACCGGCATGGAGGCGCCGTAGGTCAGCACCGCGGCCATCTGCAGGATGGTCTTCACCCGGGCGCTGATCCGGTTGGCGGTGGACCCGGCGAACGTCTCGGCGCAGTCGCCGCCCTGCAGGAGGAACGCGCGGCCCTGGGCGACGTCGGCCAGACGGGCGCGCAGCAGGTCGACCTCGCCCGCGAAGACGAGCGGGGGCAGGGCGCTCAGCTCGGCGACGGCGGCGCGGTGATCGGCCTCGTCCGCCCAGGACGGCGCCTGCGCGATCGGCAGCGAGCGCCAGTGGTCCAGGCCGGGGATGTCGGCGGCGCCCTCCGAGATGGCGGTGCCGAAGGCCAGGATCTTCTCGCGGGGGTCTTCAGTCATGTGCACCAGGCTAGGGGCCGCGTGCCGCGCCCCGGTCTGAGCGTCCCCGGATGACGACGCGCGGGCCCCGCTCAGTCGCGGGCGCGTGGCGGAGCGGCCGTACGGCCCGCCTTCACGTCCGCCGCGTAGGTGTCCACGTACTCCTGGCCCGACAGGCGCCGGATGGCCTCCATGATCTCGTCCGTCACCTCCCGCAGCACCCGGGGGTCGCCGACGGCCTCGGCACGGTCGGAGAAGTCCAGCGGCTCACCGAAGATCATGCCCAGGCGCCGGATCCGCGGCAGCACATGGCCGATCGGCTGGACCTGGTCCGTGCCGATCATCGCGATGGGCACCACGGGCGCGCCCGAGGCCAGCGCGAGCTTGGCCACGCCGATCTTGCCGCGGTGCAGCCGCCCGTCCGGGCTGCGGGTGCCCTCCGGGTAGATCCCGAGCAGCCGGCCCTCCCGCAGCGCCTCGAGGCCCGCGTCCAGCGAGCGCAGGGACGCCTCTCCGCCGGAGCGGTCCATGGGCAGCTGGTTCGCCGCCTCGAAGAACCGGCGGGTGACCCAGCCCTTCACGCCCGGGCCGGTGAAGTACTCACGCTTGGCCAGGAAGTGCACCTGGCGGTCGAGCATGGCCGGCATGAACACCGAGTCCGAGACGGACAGGTGGTTGCTGGCCAGGATCGCCGGGCCCTCGGCCGGCACGTTCCCGAGGCCCTTCACCCAGGGGCGGAACAGCAGGCGGGTGGCCGGAGCCACGGCGAACGTCTTGGCGGACCAGTAGAACGTGGACACGAGGGCCTTCCGGTCGGGGCGGTCGGGTGCCTGCCCATCGTATGGTCCGCCTGCCTTACCCTGGCACCATGCCCCGCCCCGTCGCCGTCGCCCCCGAAGACCTCCCCCTGCGCCTCATGCCCGCCGCTCCCGCCCGGCGCGACCACTGCGTCGTGCTCCTGCACGGGTTCACCTCGACTCCGGCCTCCGTCCGCGCCTGGGCCGAGGGGCTCGCGGCAGGCGGCTCCCCCGTGAGCGTGCCCCTGCTGCCGGGGCACGGCACCCGGTGGGAGGACCTCGCCGCCACCGGTGCGGACGAGATCCGCGCCGCCGTCCGGGCCGTCGTGGACCTCGAGCTCGCCCGACACGGCCGCGTGGTCATGGCGGGCATCTCGATGGGCGGCGCCCTCGCGCTCGACGCCGCCGCCCACCGACCCGTGGCCGGGGTGCTCGTGGTGAACCCCGCGCTGCGCTTCGCCAGCCCGCTCGCCCCCTTCGCCCCGCTGCTGGCCCCGTTCGTCCCCACGGTCGCCCCGATCGCGGACGACATCGCGGACCCGACGGCGCGCGAGCGCGCCTACCCCCGCACGCCGGTGGCCGGCGTCGCCGCCCTCGGCCGCATCCAGCGGGCCGCCCGCCGCGCCCTGCCGCGGATCACCGCTCCCGTGACGGTCTACCGGTCCGCCCGCGACGCCGTCGTGCCCGCCTCGAGCCACCGGACCCTGGTGCGGGGCCTGCGCCAGGCCCCCGTGGAGGTGGTGGGACTGCCCCGCAGCCGCCACGTCGCCACGCTCGACTACGACCTGCCGCTGCTGATCGACCACGGCCGGAGCGCGGTCGCCGCCATGACGACGCACTGAGTCGCGCCCGGACCCTGCCGCTGCCGGTTGTAGAGTGTGCGTGACACGACTCACACATACTTCCGTTCCGCCGACCATCGGTCGGCGGGACCGACCCGACGCCCGAGGAGTCCCATGCACGAGATCAGCGAGCCGTACCACCACCCCCGCCTGTCCCCGGAGGCGAACATCACGGACTTCCTGGAACGCCAGGCCACGGAGCGTCCCGACCACGGCCTCTTCGCGGTGCCCGACGCGCAGGACCAGTGGACGGACGTCTCCGCCCGGGACGCCCGCGAACGCGTGCGGGCCCTGGCCAAGGGGCTCATCGCCGCCGGGATCCAGCCCGGGGAGACGGTCGGTCTCCTGGCCTCCACCCGCCTGGAGTGGACACTGGTCGACTTCGCCATCTGGTATGCCGGCGCGGTCACCGTGCCCGTGTACGAGACCTCCTCCGTCAGCCAGGTGTCCTGGATCATCGAGGACTCGCACGTGCGCGCCGTCGTGACCGGGAACGAGAACCTCGCCAAGACGGTGCGGGACGCGGTGCAGCGCGAGGGCCTGCCGGAGCTGATCGGCCTGTGGACGATGGACCCGGCCGACGGCGCCCCCGGCTCCGGTCTCGAGGCGCTCGTCGCCCTGGGCACGGACGTCACCGATGAGGAGCTCGAGACGCGCCGGTCCTCCGCCGGCCTGGCCGACCTGGCGACCATCATCTACACCTCCGGCACCACGGGCCGGCCCAAGGGCTGCGAGCTCACGCACGAGAACTTCGCGGAGCTCGTCAACCAGACCCTGTCCTCCTCGCTCGGCGACGTCGTCCGCCAGGACACCTCCACCGTGCTGTTCATCCCCCTGGCGCACGTGTTCGCGCGCTTCGTCTCGGTGCTCACCGTCGCCGCGGGCGCACGCTGCGGGCACGTCTCGGACATCAAGCGGCTCTCGGTCTCGCTGCAGACCTTCCAGCCGAGCTTCGTGCTGGCCGTGCCGCGCGTGTTCGAGAAGATCTACAACGCGGCGCTGCTCAACGCGCAGAGCGGCGGCAAGGAGAAGATCTTCCGCCGTGGCGCGGACGTGGCGATCCGCTGGTCCCGGGCGCTGGACTCGGGCCAGATGACGGCGCCCCTGCGGCTGCAGCGCGCGTTCTACTCCGCGCTGATCTACCGCCGGATCCGGACGGCCATGGGCGGCCGGCTCGCGTACGCGGTCTCCGGCGGCGGCCCCCTCTCCACCGACCTGGCGCACTTCTTCCGCGGCGTGGGCGTGACCATCCTCGAGGGCTACGGCCTCACCGAGACGACGGCCCCCATCACCGTGGGCCGGCCGGACCGGCTGAAGATCGGCACGGTCGGACACCCCCTCGGCGGCAACCAGGTGCGGATCGCCGAGGACGGCGAGATCCTCACGCGCGGCACCTCGCTGATGCGCGGCTACCACAACCGGCCGGAGGCGAACGAGGAGGCCTTCGAGGACGGCTGGTTCCGCACCGGCGACCTCGGGGCCCTGGACGACGACGGCTTCCTCACGATCACCGGCCGCAAGAAGGAGCTGCTGGTGACGGCCGGCGGCAAGAACGTGGCACCGGCGATGCTCGAGGACGCGATCCGCAGCGACGCGCTCGTCTCCCAGGTGATGGTGGTCGGCGACGGCAAGCCCTTCATCGCGGCGATCGTCACCCTCGACACCGACACCCTGCCCGCGTGGCTCGCCGCGAACGGGCTGCCGAAGGACCTCGACGTCGCTGCGGCCGCACGCGAGGACGCGGTGCGCCGCCACATCCAGGAGGCCGTGGACAAGGCCAACAGCCTGGTCTCGCGCGCCGAGGGGATCCGGGAGTTCCGCATCCTCGACCGCGACTTCTCCCTGGAGGAGGGCCATGTGACCCCGTCCCTGAAGATGCGCCGGTCGGCGATCATGAAGGACTTCGCCGCGCAGATCGCGGACATCTACGGGGAGCCCGCCCCGCACAACTGAACGCCCCCTCGACGACGGCGCCCGGCCCCGCGGCCGGGCGTCGTCGTCCCCGCGGTTCCGGTCAGAGCAGACCGGAGTCCGGCACGTCCAGGCCCAGCAGCGCGTTCTCGACGACCTCGGTGAGGGCCGGGTGGGGCCAGTACTGGCCCCGCGCGAGCCGGTGGGCGTCGATGCCGAACGCCATGCCGGTCACGAGCGGCTGGATGAGGTTCGCGGCCTCGTGCCCCAGGATGTGCCCGCCCAGGATCCGTCCCGTGGCCTTCTCCGCGACGACGGTGCACACGCCCTCGGTGTCCTCCATGGCCCAGCCGTAGGCGACGTCCCCGAAGGACTGGGTCTTCACCGTGATCGCGTCCGCGCCGTAGTCGGCGAGCGCCTGCTCCACCGTGAGACCGACGGAGGCCACCTGCGGATGGGTGAACACGGCCGCCGGCACGGGGCCGAGCGTGTTGGCGCGGAGATCGTCCGGATGCTCCAGGTTGTGCGCGACGACGCGGGCCTCGTGATTGGCTACGTGCTTGAGCTGCCACGTGTTGGCGACGTCCCCGAGCACGTAGACCCCCTCCACCGGAGCACCGTCGGAGAGTGCGCGCTGATGCTCGTCGCTGGCCAGGACGCCGTCGTCGGTGACGTCCAGTCCCGCGGCGGCGGGGTCGAGGCGGTCCGTGTTCGGCGTCCGGCCGACCGCGATCAGCACCGTGTCCGCCTCGATGGCCTCCTCCACGATGCCGGTCTGCTCCTGGCCCCCTGCGCGATCCAGGCGCACCCGGACCCAGCCGTCCGCGGCCCGCTCGGCGTCCTCGACCGGTTCGATCCCGGCCGGGGTCCACCCCGTGCGCAGGTCCCACCGTCGGGCAGCGATCTTCGTGAACGTCGTGGACACGGACATGTCGTGCTGCTTGAGCAGCCGGTGGCCGCGGTTGACCTGGACGACCTCGGTCCCCAGCCCGGCGAAGACGGAGGCGAACTCGCAGGCGATGAACCCGCCGCCCACCACGAGCAGCCGCCGCGGCAGCCGATCCAGTCGCATCACGGTGTCCGAGGTGTGCACCGACGGCAGGTCCAGGCCCGGGATCTCCGGGAGGGTGGGCCGCGACCCCGCGGCGACCACCACCTGGTCCGCCGTGATCTCCCGGCCCGAGGCGGTGCGCACGCGGCGGGGACCGACGAAGCGCACCTCCTCCTGGATCACGCTCGTGTAGTCCAGATCGTCCCGGCGGTAGCGCAGCCCGTCCCGGCTGATGCCGTCGATGCGCGTGAAGATGCGGTCCCGGATGGCCGGGAAGTCGGCGCCCGTGAACTCCAGCCCCACCCCGAGGCTCCGGGCCTCGGGGGGCAGCGCGGCCAGGCCGGCCGGGTAGGCGTACATCTTGGTGGGGATGCAGCCGACGTTCAGGCAGGTGCCGCCGAACGTGCCGGAGTCGGCGATCACGACGCTCCGGCCCTTCCAGTGTTCGCTGATCAGGGAGTTCCCCGATCCGGAGCCGATGATGAGCAGGTCGTGGTGTTCCGCAGAGGTGGCCATGCCTCCCAGGATAGGCACGGGCCCGGACGCGGTGGCGTCCGGGCCCGTGGGGCGGCCCGCCGGCGGCGGGCTCACGCGGGGCTCACTCGATCACGAGCAGCAGGTCTCCGCCGTTGACGGGCGTGACGCCCTCCGTGACCACGCGGCGCACGGTGCCCGCGGCCTGGGCCGTGATCGTGGCCTCCATCTTCATCGCCTCGATCGTGGCCACCGCCTGGCCGACCTCGACGGCGTCGCCCTCGGCCACCTGGACGGTGACCGAGCCCGCGAACGGGGCGGCGACGTGGCCGGGGGTGCCGGGGTCCGCCTTCTCCGCGGTCCGCACGGTGGACTCGATCGAGCGGTCCCGGACGGTCATCTGGCGCAGCTGGCCGTTCAGGGTGACCATCACCGTGCGCATGCCCTTCTCGTCCGGCTCGGAGACGGACATGAGGGTGGCGAGCAGCCGGACACCGCGTCCGAGCGAGATGACGTGCTCACGCCCGGGGACGAGGCCGTAGAGGAAGTCGCGGGTGTGCAGGGTGACGGTGTCCCCGAACTCCTCGCGGTGCGCCTCGAACTCCTTCGTGGGGCCGGGGAAGAGCAGGCGGTTCAGCACCGCGCGGCGGGTCTGTCCGGCCTCGGCGAGGGCGGTCGAGTCCTCCGCGGAGATCTCCACCATGCCCGCGCCCTCGCGGCGACCCTGGAGGGCCTTGGTCCGGAAGGGCTCCGGCCAGCCGCCGGGCGGGTCGCCGAGCTCGCCGCGCAGGAAGCCGATCACGGAGTCCGGGATGTCGAACTCCTGCGGACGCTCCGCGAACTCCTTCGGGTCCACGCCGGAACCGACCAGCTGGAGCGCCAGGTCGCCCACCACCTTGGAGGACGGGGTGACCTTGACGAGGTGGCCGAGCAGGTCGTCGGCCGCGGCGTACATCGACTCGATGGCCTCGAACCGCTCCCCCAGGCCGAGCGCGATCGCCTGCGTGCGCAGGTTGGACAGCTGGCCCCCCGGGATCTCGTGGTGGTACACGCGGCCGGTCGGGGCGGGCAGCCCCGCCTCGAAGGGCGCGTACGCCGAGCGGACGGACTCCCAGTAGGGCTCCATCGCGGTGGCGGCCTCGAGGCCGAGACCGGTGTCCCGCTCGGTGTGCTCGAGCGCCGCGACCAGGGCGGACAGCGGCACCTGGCTCGTGGTGCCCGCCATGGACGCGGTGGCCGCGTCGACGGCGTCCACGCCGGCCTCCGCCGCCGCGAGCAGGGTGGCCAGCTGGCCGCCGGCGGTGTCGTGCGTGTGCAGGTGCACGGGCAGGTCGAACTCGGCGCGCAGGGCGGTGACGAGCTCGCGCGCGGCGGCGGGCCGCAGCAGGCCCGCCATGTCCTTGATCGCCAGGACGTGGGCGCCGGCGTCGACCATCCGGCGGGCGAGGCCCAGGTAGTAGTCGAGCGTGTAGAGCGTCTCCTGGGGATCCGTCATGTTGCCCGTGTAGCACAGGGCCGCCTCGGCCACGGCGGTGCCCGTGGCACGCACCGCCTCGATGGCCGGGGTGATCTGCTCGACGTCGTTGAGGGCGTCGAAGATGCGGAACACGTCGACGCCGGACGCCGCGGCCTCGGCCACGAACGCGTCCGTCACCTTGGTGGGGTACGGCGTGTAGCCCACCGTGTTGCGGCCGCGCAGCAGCATCTGGATCGGGATGTTCGGCAGCTCCGCGCGCAGCAGCTCGAGGCGCTGCCACGGGTCCTCGTGGAGGAAGCGCAGCGCGACGTCGTACGTCGCCCCGCCCCAGGCCTCCACCGAGAGCAGCCCCGGCAGGGTGTGCGCGACGGCGGGCGCGGCGGCCAGCAGGTCGCGCGTGCGGACGCGGGTGGCCAGCAGGGACTGGTGGGCGTCGCGGAACGTGGTGTCCGTGACGGCCAGCGCGGTCTGCTCGCGCAGGGTGCGGGCGAAGCCCTCGGGGCCCTGCTCCAGCAGCACCTGACGCCAGCCGTGCGGGGGCGCCGCGTCCTCGTTCCGGCTCGGGCCGTCGAAGGGCGAGCGGTCCGGCTCCTGGTGCTTGTCGCCCGGGTGCTCCGGGAGGCGGTCGCGGGGGTCGATGCCCTCGATGCGCGGGCCGTGCGGCTGGTTGACCGTGACGTCCACGAGGTACTGCAGGGCCTTGGAGCCGCGGTCCTGGGAGCGGTTCACCGTGGCCAGCTCGGGGTGCTTGTCGATGAAGTCCGTGGCGACGTCGCCGCTGACGAACTGCGGGTCGTCCATCACGTTCATCAGGAACGGGATGTTGGTGGCCACGCCGCGCACGCGGAACTCGGCCAGGGCGCGGCGCACGCGGCGCACGGCCGTGGCGTAGTCGCGTCCGCGGCAGGTGAGCTTGACCAGCATGGAGTCGAAGTGGGGGCTGATCTCCGCACCGGCGTAGATGGTGCCGCCGTCGAGGCGCACACCGGAGCCGCCGGCCGAGCGGTAGGCGGTGATGGTGCCGGTGTCCGGGCGGAAGCCGTTGGCCGGGTCCTCGGTGGTGATGCGGCACTGGATGGCGAAGCCGCGGACCTGGAGGGCGTCCTGGGTGATGCCCAGCTCGGGCAGGGTGGCGCCGGCGGCGATGCGCAGCTGCGCGCCCACCAGGTCGACGTCCGTGACCTCCTCGGTCACGGTGTGCTCCACCTGGATGCGGGGGTTCATCTCGATGAACACGTGCTGGCCCGCACGCTCGCCCGCCGTGTCCACGAGGAACTCGACGGTGCCCGCGTTGACGTACCCCATCTCCTTGGCGAAGGCGACGGCGTCCCGGTGCAGGGCCTGCCGGATCTCCTCGTCCAGGTTCGGGGCCGGGGCCATCTCGATGACCTTCTGGTGGCGGCGCTGGAGCGAGCAGTCCCGCTCGAAGAGGTGCACGACGTTGCCCTCGCCGTCGGCGAGGATCTGCACCTCGATGTGCCGCGGCCGCAGGACGGCCTGCTCGAGGAACACGGTGGGGTCGCCGAAGGCGGTGTCCGCCTCGCGCATCGCGGCCTCGAGGGAGCCGCGCAGGTCCTCGCGGCGCTCGACGCGGCGCATGCCGCGGCCGCCGCCGCCGGCGACGGCCTTGACGAAGATGGGGAAGCCGATCTCCTCGGCCTGCTCCAGGAGCCACTCGACGTCGGCGCTCGGGTCCGAGGAGGCCAGGGTGGGGATGCCCGCGCGCTTGGCCGCGCGCAGGGCCTCGACCTTGTTGCCGGTCAGCTCGAGGACGTCGGCGGGCGGGCCGACGAAGGTGATCCCGTTCTCGGCCGCGGCGCGGGCCAGGCCGGCGTTCTCCGACAGGAAACCGTAGCCCGGGTAGATCGCGTCGGCCCCCGCGTCTTTCGCCACGCGGATGATCTCGTCCACGTCGAGGTAGGCGCGCACGGGGTGGCCCTCCTCGCCGATGCGGTAGGCCTCGTCCGCCTTCTGGCGGTGGATCGAATTGCGGTCCTCGTAGGGGAAGACGGCGACGGTGCGGGCGCCCAGCTCGTAGCAGGCGCGGAAGGCGCGGACGGCGATCTCGCCGCGGTTGGCCACCAAGACCTTGGAGAAGACGGCGCCGGCTCCGGTCGACCCGGCCGCGTCCTCTGGAGGGGTGAAGTTCTCGACAGGTGCGGTCATGGTTGGGAGTGTGTCACACCGCGCCGGAGTTCCGCCTCATGTCGCGCACAGTCACCGCTGCGAGACGAAAGATGACTGGTTCGGCGCTGTGGGGCGCCGACGCCGGCCCGGCCTCGTGCCGGGGCCGGCGTCGGCCGCGGGCGCCCCGCGGAGGAGGGTCAGGCGGAGCGGCGGGCCCGACGCCGCCCGGCCAGCTCGTCCCCCGGCTCGGGGGCGCCGACCACGCTCTCGCGGGGCAGCTCGGCGAGGCTGCCCTCGACCTCGCGCCACACGCGGCCGACGGCGATCCCGAAGACGCCCTGGCCGCCCTGGACGAGGTCCACGACCTCGTCCGCCGAGGTGCACTCGTACACCGAGGCGCCGTCGCTCATCAGGGTGATCTGCGCCAGGTCCTCGACACCCCGCTCGCGCAGGTGGCCCACGGCGGTGCGGATCTGCTGGAGCGAGACGCCGGTGTCCAGGAGGCGCTTGACCACCTTGAGGACGAGGATGTCGCGGAACGAGTAGAGCCGCTGGGAGCCGGAGCCGGAGGCGCTGCGGACCGTGGGGACCACGAGATCCGTGCGGGCCCAGTAGTCGAGCTGGCGATAGGTGATGCCGGCGGCCTTGCACGCGGTGGGACCGCGGAAGCCGACGTCGTCGCCCCGGGTCGCGCCCTCGTCGAAGAGCGTGCCCTGGGTGCCGAGCGCGGGGGGCCGGCCAGGACCTGCAGTGGGTGTCACGGGGAACCTCCTGGTGCGGGGCCCCCGGTGCGGGAAGGGGACGCGACCGTCATGTGCCGCCGGTGACCGTGGCGGCGCTCCCCGGTGACCGTGGGGAGGACGACGGAGGCGACCCGGGTGGCGGGGCCCTCTTCCCCTTGAAGGTACGCGCGGGTCCGGGGGCGGTCAACGAAGCCGGCGGCGAGGCCGCGCCGTGTCGCGCCGGCTCCGCTCAGGCGAAGTCCTCGGGGCGCACCGTGTCCAGGAAGTCGCGGAAGTCCTCGACGGCGCGCTCCTGGCCGGCGTCCTCCTCCCCCGTCCGCGCCGGCATGCCGGCGTCCGCGAGCACGGCAGGGCTGCCGAGCACGGGGGCGTCGGCGCGCAGGGCGACCACGACGGCGTCCGACGCGCGGGCGTCGACCCGGGCGCCCGTGGAGAGCACGAGCTCGGCGTGCACGACCTCGTCCCGGACCTCGGTGAGGCGCACCCGCACGACCTCGGCGCCCAGGGCGTCGACGGCGGCCAGGAGCAGCTCATGGGTGAGGGGCCGGGGCGCGCGGACGCCCTCGAGCGCGAGCGCGGCGGCGGCGGCCTCGGGCGCGCCCACCCACAGCGGGACCATCGTGCGGCCGGGCGGATCCACCAGCAGGATCACGTGGTGCTGTTCGGGCAGCTCGACACGCACGCCGAGCACGGAGAGCGGCACGTCGCCGGCGTCGTCGGCGGGCACGGGGCGCGGCTCAGTCATCCCACTGCTCCAGTCCCACGGCCACGAGGGCCGCATGCAGCCGCAGGCTGGCCTGCGCGATCTCGCGTGCCGAGCGGGCCACGCGGGGGCGGGTGCCGGCGTCGCGGCGGGCCTGCAGCGGGGCGACGGCGCGCTCCACCAGGCCCAGTTCGCGGTCGGCCGCGGCCCGCAGCGGGCGGAGGTGCCGGGGCTCCAGGCCGTGGCCCGCGAGCACGACGGCGGCCCGGGCCACGTCCATCGCGTGGCTCGGGTAGCCGCCGTCGGGATCGACGGGCAGGAGCGAGTACTGATCCAGCTCGGCCAGCAGCTCCTCGCCCGCACCGGATTCGGCGGCGAGCTCGGCGCGGGTCCACGACCGGCGACCCCCGGCGACCTCGCGGCCGAGCCGCTCCGCGTCCGAGGACGCCGGGACCGCCGCGGTTCCGGGCAGGCCGGTGGGGCGTTCGCCGCGGTCCAGCGCGGCCAGGTGGTCGGCGATGACCTTGAGCGGCAGGAAGTGGTCGCGCTGCAGGGCGAGGACGAACCGGAGCCGGTCCACGTCCCCGGGCCGGAAGCGCCGGTAGCCGGCGGGAGTCCGCTCGGGCAGGACGAGGCCGCGGTCCTCCAGGAAGCGCACCTTGGACGCGGTGACGCCGGGGAATTCGGCTTCGAGGGCGGCCACGACCTCGCCGATGCCCAGCCGGCCCGCAGGGCGGGCGGCGGGGACGGCGTCGGGTCGCGGGCGCGGATCGGTCACGGGGATGACGGCTCAGCCCCGCGCCGGCCCGGCGTAGTACGTGAGCCGGTACTTGCCGATCTGCACGTGCATCCCGGAGCGCAGCAGGATCTCGTCCACGCGGTCGTGGTTCACGAAGGTGCCGTTGAGGGAGTTCAGGTCCACGAGCCGGTGGCCGCCGTCCTCGGCCCGGAACTCCGCGTGACGACGGGAGACGGTGACGTCGTCGAGGAAGATGTCCGCGTCCGGGTGGCGCCCCACGGAGACCACGTCCTCGTCCAGCAGGAAGCGGGCCGACTGGTCCGGGCCCTCGTGGGCGAGCAGCAGCGCGGAACCGGCCGGGAGGGCGCGGATCGCGTCCGACTCCTCACGGGTGAGGTCCGCCGAGACCAGCGGCGCCAGCTCGGTGAGGTTGATGGCGGAGGTGGACAGGTCCGGTTCACGTCCGGGCTGGTTCATGGGGTGCTCCTGTGCGGGGGCCGGCGCCGCGGCGCCGGAGGGAGAGACGAAGGGGACGCCGTCGCCCCGCCGGCCGGCGGCGGGGCGACGGCGGACGGGGCTCAGCTGGTGTGCGAGGCGTAGCCCTCGGCGTCCATGAGGCCCTCGAGCTGGGCCTCGTCCGCGAGGGTGATCTCGAACAGCCAGCCGCCCTCGTAGGGGGCGGAGTTGACCAGGCCGGGCTCGCCGTCGAGCTCGTCGTTGACGGCGGCCACGGTGCCGGAGACCGGGGCGTAGATGTCCGAGACGGACTTCGTGGACTCGACCTCGCCCACCGCGGTGCCCGCGGTGACCTCGGTGCCGACCTCCGGCAGGTCCACGTACACGACGTCACCCAGCGCATCCTGGGCGAAGTCGGTGATGCCCACGCGGACCGTGCCGGCGGCACCGGCCTCGGCGATCCACTCGTGCTCGGCGGAGTACTTCAGGCCTTCGGGGATGGAGCTCATGGAGTGCGCGTCCTTTGTGTGGTCGGGAGGGATGACGTCGTCTCGCAGACTACCGAGCGGCGCGTGATTCGCGCCACTGGCGTGCTCAGAGCACGCCGCGCATGCCGCGACGCACCGGCTTGGCGATGGCCAGCACGATCAGGCCCACGCCGAGGGTGACCGCACCGATCGTGCCGAAGTAGCCCACCTCGTTCTGCTCCGAGTAGGAGCCGGCCAGGGAGCCGGCCAGGGCCGTGCCCAGGGCGACGGACAGGTTGTACAGCGACACCATCATCACCGGGAAGCTGCGCGGGGCGACCTTGGTGGCCAGGGAGAGGCCCACCGGGGAGACGAGCAGCTCGCCCATGGTGCAGACGAAGAGGATCAGCGTCAGCCACAGCAGCGGCACGGCGGCGACGTCGGCCACCGGGATGAACAGCAGGAAGGCGATGCCGATCAGGACGATGCCGATGCCGAACTTCACCGGGGTGGCGGGCTGGCGGGTGCCCAGCTTGGTCCACAGCGCGGCGAACACCGGGGCGAACACGATGATGAAGATCGGGTTGATGGAGTTGACCCACTCCATGGGCATGAGCCAGCCGAACAGGTTCCGGTCGAGGCGGTGCTCGGAGTACAGCGCGATCACGGTGAACTGCTGCTGGAAGAGGGCGAAGAACACGGACGTGCCGATGAACAGCGGGATGAACGCCTTCACGCGCGAGCGCTCCTCCTCCGAGACCTTCGTCGAGGTCAGCAGGACCGCGAAGATCGCGATGGCCGCGACGGCGGCGAGCACGACGACGGCGTCGGAGAGGTTGCCCAGGGTGATGACGTCCGTGAGGAACAGGGCCACGACGACGGCGACCATCCCCAGGCCGATCAGGCCCCAGCGGCCGTACTGCGACCGCGGCAGCGGATCCGGGACCCGGTGCACGTCCGTGGGCAGGTTCTTGCGGGTCAGGGCGTACTGCGCCAGGCCGATGGCCATGCCGGCGGCGGCGAGGCCGAAGCCCACGTGGAAGCCCATCGTGTCGCGTGCCAGGCCGGTGAGCAGCGGGCCGAAGAGGGCGCCGATGTTCACGCCCATGTAGAAGATGGAGAAGCCGGCATCGCGCTTGGGGTCCTCGCGGGAGTACAGGGAGCCGACGAGGTTCGTGGCGTTGGCCTTGAGGCCGCCCGAACCGACGGCGACGAGCACGAGGCCCAGGGTCAGGCCCGGGACGCCCGGGACGAGGGCCAGCGCGATGTGGCCCAACATGATCCCGACGGCGCTGACGAACATGGTGCGCTCGGAACCGAGCAGGCGGTCGGCGACCCAGCCGCCGAGGATGCAGAACACGTACACCATGCCGCCGTAGGCGCCGACGATGCCCGTGGCCACGGCCGGGTCGATCCCGAGGCCGCCCTCCGCGGCGGTCCAGGACATGTAGTACACGAGCATCGCCTGCATGCCGTAGAAGGAGAAGCGCTCCCACAGCTCCACGGAGAACAGGTTCGCCAGCGGGCCGGGCTGGCCGAGGAACGGGCGGCCGCGCCAGTCGGGGGTGGCGTCGTCGGGACGGGTGGCCGTCGACGCCGCCACGCGGGCGGACGGCTCGACGTCGGGCACGCGGCCCGCGAGAGGATTCTGGGGATTTTCCACCGATCTACTGTCCTCCCCTGAGGGAGCCAGAGCAAACTCCCCGCCCGATGACGCCGATCACATCCGCGGCCCGGGCGGCGTCCGTCCTAGAGTGGAGGCCGTGTCCGTCACCTCCGAGATCGCCCGTGCCCGCTCGCTCATCCGTGTGGTCCCCGACCATCCCAGCCCGGGCGTGGCCTTCCAGGACATCACGCCCCTGCTCGCCGACGCCCGCGCCCTGAGGGCGTGTGTTGAGGCCCTGGTGGCGCCGTTCGAGGGACGCTTCGACCTCGTGGCCGGCCTCGAGGCCCGCGGGTTCCTGCTCGCCGGGGCGGCCGCCGTCCTGACCGGCACCGGCCTCGTGCCGCTGCGCAAGGCCGGGCGCCTCCCGGCTCCCGCGGCCCGTGCGGACTACACGCTGGAGTACGGGACCGCGAGCATCGAGGTCTCCGAGGACCTGCGGGCCGGGTCACGGGTGCTCCTGCTCGACGACGTCCTCGCCACGGGCGGCACCCTCGCCGCCGGCCGGCGGCTCATCGAGGCGCGGAGTGCGGAGGTGGTGGGCGCGGCCTGCCTGCTGGAGCTCACGGCCCTCGGCGGCCGGGCCGTCGTGCCGGACACGCACGTGCTGTTCGCGGCCTGAACCGCCCCGCCCGACCGACGGAGAGTGGCGGACCAGGCTGCTCCGCGCCGGGTACGACGAAGCCGGAGCCCCGAACTGCTGAACTCCGGCTTCGTCGACGTGGTCGGGCTAGCGGGATTTGAACCCACGACCTCTTGACCCCCAGGCGTCCAGACCGTTCATACTTCTCCGAAAATGCGACGTGACGGCGTAGCCGAGCTCCAGATGCTCGGCCGCGTAGTCGGCCGGGATCACGACGGAGCCACCTCGCTTCCGGCCAGCACGGCGGAGGGCGAGGGAGTCGTCGTCGCGGACGTCGGTGACCGTCCACCTGTTGCTGTTGCTGACCCAGCCACGCCCGGAGCGCAGGCGCCGGTCGTTGTGTCGGGTGATGACGGTGTCCCCGGCGGCGGCGCGGGTGCCGTCGTGCAGTTCGACTTCGCGGAGGGCGTTCACGATGCCGTCAAGGATCAGCTCGGCGCGGGCTCGCCGGTTGAGGGCGAGCACGGCTTCGTTGGAGTCGGCCACGAGCACCGCCGCCCGCCCGGCCAGCGTGTCGGCGCGCCACGCCCGGTAGGCGACTTCGACCATCGCCTCGCTGTCGCCTTCGGCGATGCGGCCGTGGTCCGCGTAGGCGTTGATGACGCTGGTGTCGCCGTGGCGCAGGCCGAGGGAGGCAGTCTTCTCCCAGGCGTGGGCGAGGCGGTGCACGGCGGTGAGCTCGGGGGCGTCATCCCGGTCGTGGACGAGCATCGCGTAGGCGCCGGCCGCGGTCGGCAACTGGAGCTGAGCGTAGTCCCCGACGACCAACGTCTTCGCCCCGGCCGCGGTGGCGAGGGCGGTGATGCGGTCGAGGGCGAGGGTGCCAGCCATCGACGCCTCATCGACGACGACGAGCTGCCCCCGGCGGAACGTGGCCCCGGTGCGGTCGTGGGTGTCCAGCCACTTCGCCGTGTTCTCGGCGGCAGTCCCGAGGTCGTCGGCGAGGACGTGCGCCGCGACCGCGGACGGAGCGAGGCCGACGACAGAGCCTCGGCCGTGCTCGTGCTCCCACGCTCGGCGCAGCGCGTTCATCGCCGTCGTCTTCCCAGCCCCGGCCGGCCCTACGAGCACGTCGATCATCCGGCCTGACAGCGCGATCCTCGCCAACGCGTCCGCCTGGTCCGGGCCGAGGGTGCGGCCCTCCCGGTCGGGCCGGGCCGTGATCCGCTCTACCGTCGCCAACGGCACGGTCGGGCCGGTAGTGGTGCGGGCGCGCTCGAGGAGGCGGTCTTCGGCCGCCAGCAGAACCTCGGAGGAGAACACGGCCGAGTGCTTCGGCCGGAACACTGATGTGCCATCCGGGCGGCGGAACGCCGCGGGGCTCGAAGCGAGCTCGGGCGGGGTCAGCCGCAGCGACACGGACTCGGCGGCGTCGACCACGAGGCCGACGATCGCTTCCCGGTCTTCGGTGGAGGCGAACCTGTAGCCGGTGGTCTGCCGGGCGGCCTCGGCCATCAGGTTCTGAGCCGCCCCCTTCATTCGGTCCGGACGTTCTGTGAGTCGTCGGTTTCCATTTGATGGGTGCACTGCCGAGCGTACTCGGCTGGGGTTAGGTAGCCGAGCGAGGAGTGCCGGCGGTGGTGGTTGTACTCGTCCTTCCAGTCGCCGATGATGACCTGTGCGTGCAGCAGCGAGTAAAAGCTGTTGATGTTGAGGCACTCGTCGCGGATCCGGCTGTTGAACGACTCGACGTACCCGTTGCGCCACGGCGAGCCCGGAGGGATGTAGGACAGGCCGGTGCGGGTGCCGGCCCAGTCGGCCATCGCCTCGCTGATGAACTCCGGCCCGTTGTCCGACCTGAGCACCGCCGGGGCGCCCCGGGCGGCGACGAGGTCCTCGAGGTGGGCGGTGAGTCGGTCGGCGGTAATCGAGCGCTCCACGAGCCCGCCGATGCACTCCCGGGTGTGTTCGTCGACGATCGAGCAGATCTTGATCGGTCGTCCGTGCTCGTCGGCGTCGAACTGGAAGTCCACCGCCCACACCACGTTCGGCGCGTCCGCCGTCGGCGCGTCGACGGTCGAGGACCCGACGCGCTTGCGTCGACGCCGCTGCGGGACCCGGAGCCCTTCGTCACGCCACAGGCGTTGGATCTTCTTGTGGTTCACCACCCACCCCTCGGCGCGGGCGTCGTGATACGCCCGCCGATACCCGTAGCGGGGATGGTCCTTCGCCCAGGCGCGCAGCCACTCCCTGAGCGCCCGATCCGGGTCCGCGACCGTGTCGCCCTTGAGCGGTCGCCGGTACGCGGAGCGGCTCAGCCCGACCAGACGGCACGCCATCCGTTCGCTCACCCGCAACTTGCGCTTGAGGTGATCGACGGCGGCGCGGCGCCTGTCCGGGCTTAGAAGTTTCCCTCAGCCAGCTCCTTGAGCGCGGCCTTCTCCAGCTCCGCTTCCGCGAGCAGACGCTTCAGGGTCGCGTTCTGCTTCTCCAGCTCCTTCAGGCGCTTTGCGTCGTCGGCCTTGAGGCCGCCGTACTGGTTCCGCCACCGGTAGTACGTCTGCTCGGACACCCCGAGCTCCCGGCACACCGCCGCGACGTCCTGACCATCGGCGAGCATCCTGTCGGCCTGCCCGAGCTTACGGACGACCTGCTCGGGGGTGTGACGCTTCCTGCTGTTCGTCATGATCTGACCAGTCTCCCTGCCCGCGACCGCGGGCAACAGGACGACTCTCATAACGACTGGACCTACGAAACGGGGTCAGCCCAGGGGAGACCTTTGCGTGGTGCGCCATCTCGCTGCCCTGGTCCCTTACCAGCGAGGTCTGCATCATCCGGGGCAGCTCGGTGAAGTACTCGATCACCGCGTCCGCGGGGGCCCTCGGCGTGTTTCGAGGGCAGGGCGAGCGGGCCGGTGAACCCGCTCATCCGCTCCACCAGCGTCGCCGCGCACGAGGACCCGTTCTTCCCGATGATCAGGTCGCCCTCCCAGTGCCCGGGTACCCGCCGCTTCGCCGCGTCCTCGCCACGCTCCGCGATCGGGACCATCCCCACGATCGGCCCGCCTCGGGAGCGGCCGTGCGTGCGGGGCCGGCGCTTGGTCCGTTTGGACTGCAAGAAGATCCCACGCTTGGCGAGTTCTCCGCGGGGGATCGCGTAGATGTACTGGTAGATCGCTTCTCCGCTGACGGTGCGGCCCTGAGCGTCGGGAGAGTTCGCCATGCGTTCAACGGTCGGGTCTGCGGCCTCCAGACGCAAGCGACCCGCGATCTCGTTCGGCATCCATGACGCTGCGAGGTCGGCGTTGACGCGGGCCTCGAGTACCGGGTCCTTTGCCACTTTCCGGACCTGTGGGCGAGAGCGCTGGCGTTGCGCTTTCACGTCCGCGGTCACGGCTTGATAGCCGCGCGTCTTCGTCGAGTTCGGTCGAAGCTCTCTGGAGACCACCGAAGGGCATCTACCCAGGTGAGACGCGATCTTCCGGACTCCCCACCCGGCCTTCGATCCCGTCGAGATCTCCATCCGCTCCGTGAACGTGAGTCGCCGCCGCACCATCCCAGGCCTCCTCGCCTCGAGCCCCCACCGACCGGGAGTGTTGCTACGACGCTATGACACCACCAACCGACAGTCATCTCTTGCCGATTTACATTCAGCCGACGACCTGAATGAAGCCAGCAGCCGAATGCACTCGACGGTCTACGTCGAAGTCGTGGTCTGGTCCAGGTCTCGGCGTCCCTTGCGGAGCCCGATTTCGTAGGCTGTAAAGGAAATGAGCGTCAGTGCGATTAACGGCAGCACGAACCACGCCATGGCTACGGTGAATCCCTCCAGTGCATCGTGCGCTGTGGCAGCCAGCACAAGGTATCCGGTGTAGGCGGCGTACAAAACCACGAACAAGCCGCCCTCCCAACGCGCCACCGCGAAGCCCGTGAACGCGATCGGCAGTAGTGCCACTGCGGCCGCCAGCATTACTGGGATATCGAAGGCCACTGCGGCGCCGGATACGGGAATGCCCTCAAGAGAGATGAGCGCGGTTAGTCCTAGCACTACCCCTATGTTGAAGATATTGCTGCCGACCACGTTGCCCACCGCTAGGTCGCGTTCACCGCGACGCACGGCAATGATGGACGTCGCCAGCTCGGGCAGCGATGTCCCGACAGCCACAACGGTCAGTCCGACCACGAGGCTGCTTACGCCCAACGTGGTGGCTATGTTCACTGCTCCTTCCACGAGCAGCGTGGCACCGGCGACCAGCAACGCGACCCCCAGCAGCACAAAGAAGAGCGACCTGCTGACCGAGGCGCCTAGCGCAGCCCCTTCCTCGTCGGCTGGATCGACGGTTGCCGAATCTCCTGTCCCTTCCCGGGCATTCACCGCGGTCTTGGCGTCCCGCCGACTAATCACCACGGACATTATGGTGTGGACCACCACACCGAAAAATAGTATCAGCCCGTCCACCGCACTGATCCTCCCATCCAGGGACACAAGGAGCAGTAGAACTGACAAGACGACCATCAGGGGCAGGTCAAAGCGGATCAGCCTCCGCTTTACAGCGAGGGGAACGACCAGCGCGGACAGTCCCAGGATGAGCAGGACATTAATGATGTTGCTGCCAACCGCATTGCCCACGGCAAGCCCCGGTTCATCACGCAGTACAGCACCGACGCTCACTGCGAACTCGGGTGCCGACGTCGCCGCTGACACTACGGTGAGACCGATCACCAATGACGAAATCCCGAAACGTCCGGCCAGTGCTGACGCCCCACGCACCAAAAATTCCCCACCCAAGACCAGCAGCACCAGTCCGGCCACGATCCGTCCAATATCAAGCGCATCCATGAGTAGGAGTGTACGGACCACAGTTCAGGCCCTGCCACGAGCACCCGCTGACCTCGAGATTTCACTGGGGTGTGGTCTCGACGGGTGGGCGTCATAGAGAAAGGTGCTCCTGGCCTGGGATGATACGGGGTGTCGAGTCTCGTAATCCCTGGCCGGAAGGAGCACCTTTCAGGTGTCCCACCCTACCGTGTTCTTCTACCCCCGCCCGCGTGTGGACGTCGCTGAGGTCCCGGCGGCCTCGCATGCGGGCGCGGTGCTGCTGACCGACACGATCCACGCCACCGGCCTCGCCTCTTCGCTGCGTGAAGCGTTGGGTTCATGGACGAAACCGCTGGCCGAGCATCACGCCTCCAAGGTCCTGCTGGACCTCGCGATGACTCTCGCGGTGGGCGGGGAGGTCGCCCGTGACACCGACCTGCTGCGGTGCGAGCCGGGCCTGTTCGGTGACGTCGCCTCGGCCCCAACGATCTCCCGCACGCTCACCACCCTCGCTGAGGACGCGCCCGCCGTGATGACCGCGATCGCCAGGGCTCGCAGGACCGCGCGCGAGCAGGCCTGGGCCCTGGCCGGCGAGCATTCCCCGGCCGAGGGGACGAGCGCGAAGACCCCGCTGGTCATCGACCTCGACGCCACCCTGATCAACGTCCACAGTGAGAAGGAGCAAGCCGCCCCGACGTTCAAACGCGGCTTCGGCTACCACCCTCTGTACGCGTTCCTGGACCACGGCAGCGAAGGAACCGGGGAACCGCTCGCGATCCACCTTCGCCCCGGCAACGCGGGCTCGAACACCGCCAGCGATCACATCGCCGTCACCCGTCTGGCCCTTGCGCAGCTCCCACCGGCCCTGCTGGGCCGGGGCGGGCGGGGATCGAAAAAGGTCCTGATTCGCACCGACGGGGCCGGCGGCCCCAAGGACTTCGCGGGCTGGCTGGAGCGGCAGCGTCTGGCCTACTCAGTCGGGTTCACCCTCCCCGCGAACACTCCTGACCTGTTGGAACGTATTGATGAGGCGAAGGCGTGGACTCCTGCCTACGACACCGACACCGAAGGGATCCGCGATGGGGCATGGGTCGCGGAACTGACCGGACTACTGGACCTGCCCGGGTGGCCCCCGGAATGCGGGTAACCGTAAGGAAGGAACGCCCCCACCCCGGAGTGCAGCTACGGATCACCGATCACAAAGGGATGCGGATCACTGCGTTCGCGACCAACGCCCCACGCGGCCAGCTTCCAGTGCTGGAGCTGCGTCACCGCCGCCGCGCGCGCTGCGAGGACCGGATCCGTAACGCCAAGGACATGGGCCTGATGAAGTTCCCGCTGCAGGGATTCGCGCAGAACCAGGTCTGGTGCCAGATCGTCCAGCTCGCCGGCGTCATCGTCGCCTGGATGCAGGCCATCGCGCTGGCCGGCCATGATGCACGTCGCTGGGAGCCCAAACGGTTTCGCGCACGGTTGTTCGAGATCCCCGCGACCATCGTGCGCCGCTGTCGGCACAAGATCCTGCATTCGAGGCTCATCGCATTTGAGGGTGTAGCAAGGGTCTGAAGCCGCCTGATTCGAGGAGGCTGCGGGCGATGTAGTTGGTGAGGTTGCGGAAGCCGAGGGCGGAGCCGCGCAGGTGTTCGAGCCGGCCGTTGATCGCCTCCGTCGGACCGTTGCTGGTGCCCAGTCGCTCGAAGAACGCCAGCACGTCGGCGGCGCGTTTGGTCAGTGTCCGGCCGAGCTTGCCCAGTTCCTCGAGGGTGTCGGGGACCTTCTTGCTCAGCGCCGCGATCACCTTCTCCATCTTGGCCTTAGCCTTTGCGCGGTCGAATTCTCGATACGCGGCGACCATGGCCTGGTAGATCTCCCAGGCCGCTTCGACCGCGGCGTGCTTCTCGTGGGCGAAGAGGACGCTGAGGTGTTCTTTTTGGCGGTCGGTCAGCAGGCTCATCCCGGTGTGGAGGGTGCGGCGCAGTTGCGTCCGGCAGAGTGGTGTACGAATCCCGCAGCACGTTGACTCCGGTTGGCGTGTCGACCGCGAAGTAGAAGCGGTCACCGCGGGAGGCTTTCGAGGAAACTCTCACATCCCACTCGAAAGGGACACCCGCGATGACCGCTCCCCACGATATCGACCCCCAGGCGTTTCTGTCCGATCTGCTCACCCAGGCCTCGCCGGACTTGATGCGTCAGATGCTCACCACCTTCATCAATGCCCTGCTGTCGGCCGAGGCTGACAGCGTGTGCGGCGCCGCCTACGGCGCCCGCTCGGATGAGCGCACCAACCGGCGTAACGGCTACCGGCACCGGGACCTGGACACCCGCGCCGGCACCATCGACGTCGCGATCCCGAAACTGCGCGAAGGCACCTACTTTCCCGACTGGCTCCTGGAGCGGCGCCGCCGCGCCGAGGCAGCGCTGACCACGGTGGTCGCCACCTGCTACCTGCTCGGCGTCTCCACCCGCCGGATGGACAAACTGGTGCAGACTCTCGGCATCACGGGCCTGTCGAAATCGCAGGTCTCAGAGATGAGTAAAGACCTGGATGCGCAGGTCGAAGCGTTCCGCACCCGGCCGCTCGATGCTGGGCCGTATCGGTTTGTCGCCGCCGACGCGCTCGTGCTCAAAGTGCGTGAACACGGCCGGGTCGTCAAGGTCGCCGCCATGGTCGCCACCGGCATCAACAACGACGGCTACCGCGAGATCCTCGGCCTGCAACTGGGCACCGCGGAGACCAGGGAGGGGTGGCTCGGGTTCTTCCGTGATCTGGCTGCCCGCGGCCTGTCGGGGGTGGAGCTGATCACCTCCGATGCCCATGCCGGGCTGGTCGAAGCGGCCGGGGCGGTGTTCGGGACGGCGCAGTGGCAGCGCTGCCGCACCCACTACGCGGCCAACCTGATGGCGGTGTGCCCGAAGTCGCAGTGGCCCGCGGTGAAAGCGCTGCTGCACAGCGTCTACACCCAGCCCGACGTCGAGGCGGTGATCGCCCAGTACGAGCACATGATCGACAGCCTGGCCACCCATCTGCCGGCCGCTGCCGAGCACCTCGAGGGCGCCCGCGATGAGGTGCTCACGTTCACGAAGTTCCCGAAGGAGGTGTGGAAGAAGATCTGGTCGAACAACCCGAACGAACGGCTCAACAAGGAGATCCGGAGACGCACCGACGTCGTCGGCATCTTCCCCAGCCGAGTCGCGGTGATTAGACTCCTCGGCGCGGTGCTGGCCGAGCAGCACGACGAATGGACCGAATCACGGCGCTACATGAGCCTGGAATTGCTGACCGCGACCGACACGATGCTCGCCGAAGCAGCCGCGAAAGCCGCGGCTGAACAAGCCGCCCTACAGGTCAGCGACACCATGACCGACGACCCCGGCCACGCGGCACTCGCCGCCTGACAACCCACCCGACCACGAGGAACCCGACAAAGCCTCGATACACCACTCAAAAGGACTTGACCATGGCTATGCCCGAGACCGACCTGCTGCGCATCGGCCGCTGGTGCCGTGAACGCGTGCCCGAGCACCTGTGGGATCAGGTGAGAGTAGAAGCCGAGATCGCCGACCGGCACGTCACGATCATCGAGACGCGGCCGCCGTGGGACGGGCAGGGCGACTGGACGCGGTTCCCGGTCGCGCGCCTGCGATACACCGTCAAGACCGGCCAGTGGAGCATCTACTGGCGTGACCGGCACATGAAGTTCCACGAGTACACGAAGAGGCGCCCGACGAAGAACGTCCAGAGTCTGCTCGACTACATCGGCAGCCACCAGGATCCGATCTTCTGGGGCTGAGAGCTCCCATGGCCGTGTCGGTACTCACCGCTACGGTCGGGAGTATGAGCGAAGAGCAATGGGATGAAGCGGCCTTCCGCGCATCGATCCCGGCCGCGCGCGAGAAGGTTGAGTTTGCCGCAAGGTTCTGCGAGATCGGCCCCTCACAGCCCCGCTGGGATAGTCACCGTCCCGTCGTCGAGTTGATCTTCTATCTCTGCAAGCTCGACTACGACATCAAGGTGCTCCTGCTGCCTTCCTGACCGATTGAAGCGCCCTGGGTTTGTTGGAGACTCCTGACCTTGGAAACGAGGATGGAGTTATGCCGAAAGAGCAGACAGCGGGGAAGCCGACGACGCGTCGGTATTCGCCGGAGGAGAAGGCCGCGGCGGTCCGGATGGTGAGGACGCTGCGTGCCGAGCTGGGGACCGAGCATGGGACCGTCAATCGGGTCGCGACGCAGCTCGGGTACGGGGTCGAGTCCGTGCGGATGTGGGTCAAGCAAGCCGACATTGACGACGGCGTCACCTCTGACGTGAGCAGCGCTGAGGCGCAGCGGGTGCGTGAGCTGGAGCAGGAGGTCCGGGAGTTGCGGCGGGCCAACGAGGTCCTCAAGCGTGCTGCGTCTTTCTTCGGGGCGGAGCTCGACCGCCACTACCGGAAGTAGTCGCGTTCATCGACGCGAACAAGGATGACCTGGTCGACGGTCGCCGGCTCGGAGTCGAGCTCATCTGCAGGCTGCTGCAGGTGGCTCCGAGCAGCTACTACGCCGCCAAGACCCGCGCCCCCTCGGCTCGCGCGGTGCGGGACGAGGAGCTGATCCCGCAGCTGGTCGAGCTCTGGGAGACGAACTACCGCGTCTATGGAATCCGCAAGCTCTGGAAAGCCGCCGGCCGGGCGGGGATCATGATCGGCCGAGACCAGGCCGCCCGGCTGATGCGCGCTGCAGGCATCGAGGGTGCGCGGCGGTCGAAGCGGGTGAAGACGACCCGGCCAGATCCGACCGCGGCGCGGCACCCGGACCTCGTGAAGCGGGAGTTCACCGCGCCTGCCCCGAACCGGCTCTGGGTCACCGACCTGGCGTTCGTGCCGACGTGGGCCGGCGTCGCGTACGTCTGCTTCATCGTCGACGCGTTCTCCCGGATGATCGTCGGGTGGCGGTGCGCGTCACACATGCGCACCGAGATGGTCCTCGACGCGATCGAGATGGCCCGCTGGTCCCGCGGCGCTCGCCACGAGGACCTGCGCTGCCACAGCGACGCGGGGTCTCAATTCACCTCCATTCGCTACGGCGAACGCCTCGCCGAGATCGGAGCGACACCGTCGATCGGGACCGTCGGGGACAGCTATGACAACACCCTGGCCGAGACCGTGAACGGCTATTACAAGGCCGAGCACGTCCGCGGACCCGCACGGCCAGGTCCCTGGCGGACGGTCGAGGACCTCGAGCTCGCGACCCTCGGGTGGGTGTCCTGGCACAACACGCAACGCCTCCACGGCTACCTCGGCGACGTCCCACCCGCCGAGTTCGAGGACACGTTCTATGCTGTCGAAGCCGGCCGCGAACAGCTGGTCGGAATCAAATAGCGCGAGTCTCCATCAGACCCAGGGGGCTTCAGGGCCAACGCTCTGGTCACCGACGAGATCGATTTTGGATCGAGCCGCTCGGCCACTGAGGAAGTTCTGAATTCCCGGGGATATAAGTCGAGCCGAACGCCGAACCGTAGGGTCTGTCTCGATCAGTTTGTGCTAAGGAATATGTCAGGCACGGAAAGAGGCCCAGGCGCTCCCCTCGAGGGAGTACCTGGGCCTCATTCCATTTTCCCTCGTCAGATGCGGACTCTGACCCGTGGGAACGTGGTCGGGCTAGCGGGATTTGAACCCACGACCTCTTGACCCCCAGTCAAGCGCGCTACCAAGCTGCGCCATAGCCCGTGGCGAATCGCGGTCATCCGCGCTTCGGCACCCGATGAGCATACCCCACCGGCACCGCCGGGCGCGAATCGGAAGCGGGCCTGCCAGGTCGTCGTTGTCAGGGGCAAACCGCGCGACACCCCCGAAACGTGAACAAGGGGCCCACGTCCTCTTCACAGACGTGAACCCCTCATCCCTTGACCGAGGGCCACCCGACCGAGAGTCCCCCAGCGACCGCGGCCCCGGCGTACCGGTGGGCCTGGCGGTCTGCACGAACCCTCTCATGACTGAGGGTGCAGTCGTGCACGGGTGAAGCGTAACACGTCGAGCCGCTCCGATCCGCCGTTCCGGGCGGGTCGAAGAGGCGTGTCGGGGGGGCTCACGGATCCCCGTCGCAGGATCAGTACGTGAAGGTCCGGTCCCCCACGCGGAATTCGACATCCTTCAGGTCCGGGATGGCGTTGCGCGCCCGCTCCGCCGCCTCCCGCATCGTGTCCTCGAGGACCTGGGGATCGGCATCGAGCAAAGACTGGCCGTACTCGATGACCACCTTTCCGTCCTCCCGGAGCGCCTCGACGTCGACGATGTCCGAACCGGAGGGCAGGGATCGCGTCAGGTCCTCGACGACCTCGGCGGCGCGCTGGTCCGCCTCTGCGAGGGCGCCCTCGGCCTCCTGGCGCAGCTGCCCCAGGTCCACGCGGTCCGAGGCGTCCGCCTCCAGCTCGCTGATCCGGTCCTCGGCCTGGGCGAGCCGGTCCTCCGCGCTCTGCAGCGCGGCCCGGGTCTCGCCGTCGTCGACCGCACAGCCGGATGCGGCCAGCGCGAGCGCGGCCAGGGTGGCCAGGGACAGGGCGGCGGGGCGACGTCGGATGAGGCTCATGCCCTCAGGCTACGAGGCGAAGGTGGACGAACGGTGGGAGCTTGCCGGGACGACGACGTCCCCCGGCGCGGGTGGCCGAGGGACGTCGTCGCGGGCGGTGCCGGATCAGCGGCGGCGGCCGCGCTTCTCGCGCACGCGCATGCCGATCTCGAGGGGCGTGCCCTCGAACCCGAACGTCTCGCGCAGGCGGCGCACGATGAACCGGCGGTAGCCGGGGTCCAGGAACCCGGTGGTGAACAGCACGAACTTGGGCGGCCGGCTCGAGACCTGGGTCGCGAACAGGATGCGGGGCTGCTTGCCGCCGCGCAGCGGGTGCGGGTGGGCCGCCACGAGCTCGCCGAGGAACGCGTTGAGCTTGCCCGTGGGGATGCGGGTGTCCCATGAGTCCAGGGCGAGGTCCAGCGCGGGGACGAGACGGTCCTTGTGCCAGCCGGTCTTCGCGGAGATGTTCACGCGCGGCGCCCACGCGACGTGCGCCAGGTCCCGCTCGATCTCCTTGGCCAGCTGGAGCCGCCGATCCTCATCCACCTGGTCCCACTTGTTGAACGCGATCACGAGGGCGCGACCGGAGTCCAGCACCATCTGGAGGATGCGCACGTCCTGCTCCGAGATCACCTGCGGCGCCTCGAGCAGCACCACGGCCACCTCGGCGCGGTCCAGGGCGGAGGCCGTGCGCAGCGAGGCGTAGTAGTCGGCGCCGTGGGCCATGTGCTGCCGTCGACGGATGCCGGCGGTGTCCACGAAGCGCCACAGCCGTCCGCCGAGCTCCACGAGCTCGTCCACGGGGTCGCGCGTGGTGCCGGCCAGGTCGTCCACCACCACGCGGTCCGAGCCGGCCAGCTTGTTCAGCAGCGAGGACTTGCCCACGTTCGGCCGGCCCACGAGGGCGATCCGGCGCGGGCCGCCGCGCGGCACGAGACCGCCGTGGGCGGACTCCTCCGGCAGTGCCTCGAGCGCGGCGTCCAACAGGTCCGCGACGCCGCGGCCGTGCACCGCGGACACCGGGTACGGGTAGCCGAAGCCGAGCGACCACAGGGTGGCGGCGTCGGCCTCCTGGACCATGTCGTCCACCTTGTTGGCGGCCACGATCACGGGGCGGTCCTTGCGGCGCAGCATCGAGACCACGGCCTCGTCCGTGGCCGTCATGCCGACGGTGGCGTCCACCACGAACACGACGGCGTCCGCCACGTCCACGGCCAGCTCGGCCTGCTCGGCCACGCGACGGTGGATGCCCTTGGCGTCGTGCTCCCAGCCGCCGGTGTCCACCACGGTGAACTCGCGGCCGTTCCACTCGGCGTCGTAGGAGACGCGGTCGCGCGTCACGCCGGGCACGTCCTCCACGACGGCCTCACGACGGCCGATGATGCGGTTGACGAGCGTGGACTTGCCGACGTTCGGCCGGCCCACGACGGCCAGCACGGGCGGCACGGGCGCGTCGACGTCCTCGTCCGGCCCGAGCTGCCACGCGTCGAGGAGGGCGGCGTCGTCCTCCTCGAGCTCATAGTCGGCCAGGCCGGCGCGCAACGACGCGGCACGCGCCTCGGCCTCCTCCTCGGTCATGGCGGCGAGCCGCTCGGCCACCTGATCGTCGCCGGCGGGGACGAACTCGTCCTCACCGGAGCGGTGCTGGGGGTTCTCGGTCATCGTCGGCCTCCCTTCACGGCCGGGATGCCGGCCTGGTCCTCGACGGCGGCCAGGACGGCCGCCACGGTCTGCTCGAAGTCGAGCTCGGTGGAGTCCACGAGCGCCACCCCGTCGGCGGGGCGGTCGAACGTGGACACGGTGGCGTCGCGGGCGTCGCGCCCGGCCACCTGACGGTGCAGCGTGCCGGCGTCGACGCCGGTCTCCCCCGCCGCGGCCAGCTGGCCCGAGCGGCGGGCGGTGCGCACGGCCTCGGACGCCGTGAGCAGCACGCGCGCGTGGGCGTCCGGGGCCACCACCGTGGTGATGTCGCGGCCCTCGGCGACCATCCGGCCCGCGGCGGCGATCGCCGCCCGCTGGCGACGGTGCAGCTCCTCGCGCACCGGGATCACCACGGCGACGGTGGAGACCGTGTCCGTGACCTCGGGGCCGCGGATCGCCTCGGTGACGTCCGTGCCGCCGACCCGCACGGCCTCGACGTCCGGGTCGGTGGACTGGTCCAGGTCCATGGCGACGGCGGCCGCCGCCACGGCCTCCGCATCGGCCAGGTCGACGCCCTCGTTCAGGCAGTGCCACGCCACGGCGCGGTACATGGCGCCGGTGTCCAGGTACGCGGCGCCGAGACGCCGGGCCACGGCCTTGGACACGGACGACTTGCCCGAGCCCGAGGGGCCGTCCACCGCCACCACGAGCGGCGCGGGTGCGACGTCGTCGCGGGTGTGCTCGGTCATCTCAGACCACCTTCCATCCGGCGGCGGTCAGCGCCGCCACGAGTTCGTCCCTGTGGCCGGGCAGCACGGAGATCTCCACCATGCCGACCCGGTGGCCCGAGGCGTGCTCGAGCCGCAGGTCCTCCACGTTCACGTCCGTGCGGCCGACCTCGTCGAGGAGGGCCGCGATCTGCCCGGGGGCGTCGTCCACGATCACCGTGACCACCGCGAACGCCTGCGGCGGCGCCCCGTGCTTGCCGGGCACCCGTGCCCGACCGGCGTTGCCCTCGGCGATCAGCTGCGCCATGTCCAGCCGCGCCCCGGGGGCGGAGGGGTCCTCCAGGGTGCGGATCAGCCGGTCCAGGTCCGCCCGCAGCCCGTGCAGCGCCGGCACGATCCGCCCGGCGTTGCCGGAGAGGATCTGCACCCACAGCTGCGGGTCCGACGCTGCGATCCGGGTGGTGTCCCGCAGCCCGTTGCCGGCCAGGGCGAGCGCCTGGTCCGGGGTGTCCTGCAGGCGGGAGGCCACGAGCGAGGCGGCGATCTGCGGCAGGTGCGAGATCAGCGCGACCGATTCGTCGTGGGCGCGGGCCGCCATCCGGTACGGGGTGGCCTGCAGCGTCAGCGCGAGCGCCCGACCGGCCGCGAGGGCGCCCGGGTGCGTCGTGTCCGTCGGGCACAGCACCCACGGCGCCTGCGTGAACAGGGTGCCGCGGGCCGCCACGGGACCGGACCGCTCGGAGCCGGCCATCGGGTGCGTCCCGAGGTACCGGTCGGCGTCCTGCGGGGCCAGGCGGCCGTCGTCGACGGCAGCGCGCACGCCCGCGGCGACCGCCTCCTTCACCGAGGCGATGTCCACCACCACGGCCGCGGGCCAGCGGCGCAGCGAGTCGACCACGACGTCGGCGGTCACGTCCGGCGGCGCGGCCACGACGACGAGGCCCGGGGCGACGTCGAGGTCGTCGCCCTCGGCGTCCAGGCGGGCGGGGCGTCCGGCGCGGATGTCCGCGGCCACGGCCAGGGCGGCGGGCGAGGGGTCGTGCAGGCGCACGTCCACACCGGCCGCGCTCAGCCCGATGCCGATCGAGGCGCCCAGCAGACCGGTCCCCCGGACGAGCACGGGCTGCGGGATCCCGGCCGGGCCGTCACCGAGCTTGGCGGCGGACTCGGCGGGCGCGCTCACAGGCCGACCAGGGCCTTGAGGTGGCCCAGCTCCTGCGCGTTGAGTGCGCGGACGGTGCCCTGCTTCTGGTCGCCCAGCAGGATGGGGCCCACCTTGACGCGGACGAGCCGCTCGACCGGGTGGCCGATCTCCTGGAACATGCGACGCACGATGCGGTTCTTGCCCGAGTGCAGCACGACCTCGACGAGCACGTGGCCCGGCGTCGAGTCGACGAGCTTGAACGAGTCGACCTGCGCCACGCCGTCCTCCAGTTCCACGCCCTCGCGCAGCCGGTTGGAGACGCCCTTGGCCAGCGGGCCGCGGGTCTGCACGACGTAGGTCTTGGGGACCTCGTAGCTGGGGTGGGTGAGGCGGTTGGCCAGCTCACCGTCGTTGGTGAGGATGAGCAGGCCCTCGGTCTCGTTGTCCAGACGGCCCACGTGGAACAGGTGCTCCTGCCCGGGCTTGAGGTAGGTGGCGATCGAGGGCCGGCCCTCCGGGTCCACCATCGTGGAGATCACGCCGCGGGGCTTGTTGAAGACGAAGTACTGCTTGGTCACGTCCGTCTGCACGGAGATGCCGTCCACCCGGATCACGGCCCGGGCCGGGTCCACGCGCACGCCGGGCTCGGTGACGACGACGCCGTCCACCTCCACACGGCCCTCCGCGATGAGGTCCTCGCTCACGCGCCGGGACGCCACACCCGCCGCGGCCAGCACCTTCTGCAGGCGCTCGCCCGACTCGTCGTGGATGCGGTCGAGGTGGGCGGCCTTGGCCCGGGCGGCGCCGGCGCCGCGGCCGCGGCGGCCGCGGGTGCGCGGCACGGCGTCCTCGTCGAAGGGGGCCTCCTCACGGGGGGCGGCGGCGCCGCGGCGGGCACCGATCTGTCGCTGGAAATCGCGCTCCTGGAACGGGCCGCCCCGTCGACCGACGGCGGGGGTGCGTCCGGAGCCTCGCGGCTTGCGGGAGTTCATGGGGAGGGCGTCCTTTCGGGTGCGCGTCAACGGCGCCGGTCGGGCCGGCGGCGGACGGGTCAGGGGGTGAGGGACGGCCCGGAGACGGACACGCCCGGCTCCATTCTCGCAGATCGACGGCGTCGCGTCTCCCGGCCACCGCTCCCCCGGCCGCGAGCGCGCAGAGAACCGGCCCGGTCCCGCGACGGGACCGGGCCGGCGTCGTCGGCGCTCAGCGGACGGTCACGGCGCGCCGCCGCGGCAGATCAGCTCGCGGGCGAGCTGCCGGTAGGCCTTGGCGCCGTCGTGGTTCTCGGCGAACAGGGTGATGGGCGTGGCCGCCACCGTGGCGTCGGCGAACTTGATGGACCGCTTGATGACGGTCTCGAACACGCGGTCCCCGAAGCCGGCCACCAGCGAGCCCACGACCTCCTTGGAGTGCAGGGTTCGCTGGTCGAACATCGTGGCCAGCACGCCGTCGATCTCCAGGTCCGGGTTGAGCCGGTCCTGCACCTTCTCGATCGTCTCGACGAGCAGGGCGACCGCGCGCAGCGCGAAGAACTCGGCGGTCAGCGGGATGATCACGCCGTGCGAGGCGGTCAGCGCGTTGACGGTCAGCAGGCCCAGCGAGGGCTGGCAGTCGATGAGGACCACGTCGTAGTCGTCGCGGACCTGGCGCAGCGCGCGCTCGAGGACCTGCTCGCGGGCCACCTCGTTGACGAGCTGCACCTCGGCCGCGGACAGGTCGATGTTGGCCGGCAGCAGGTCCATGTTCTCGAAGTCCGTGGACAGGATCGCGTCCTTCGCGGTCACGGACCGTTCCATGAGCACGTTGTACACCGTGGTGTCGAGCTCGTGCGGGTTCGCGCCCAGGCCGGCCGAGAGGGCGCCCTGCGGGTCGAAGTCCACCATGAGCACCCTGCGGCCGTAGCCCGCGAGCGCGGCGCCCAGGTTGATGGTGGAGGTCGTCTTCCCGACGCCGCCCTTCTGGTTCACCATCGAGATGATCCGCGCCGGGCCGTGCGAGGTCAGGGGTGCGGGCTCGGGGAAGTCGTGCTTGGGCCGGCCGGTGGGCCCGAGCACGGGCTCGCCGTGGATGGTCATCACGGGGATCGGTTCTCTCGAGGTCACGGCGGCGCCGGCTCCTTCCACGGTGGTCTGCACGCCCGGCCGCGGGCCGCGGCGCGCCGCGGCCGCCGTCGTCGGCGTGTCCGGATCTTCCCCCACCCTAGTGCCTGGCGTTCCCGGGACGACGGCGGCGCCGGGGACGGGCCGGTGTCCAGGCTCGTCCCCGGCGTCGCCGGTGGTCGACGGTGCGGCGTGCCGCGCGGGCCCGCCGCCTCCGTCAGCGGGCGGGGTTCCGGTCGCCGTCGGCGGCCATGGCGAAGTTCAGGCTGGAGTCGGGGTGACCCTCGTAGGCCTGCTCGGCGATCGTCGGGGACTGCTGCGGGTCGTGCGCGGCGCCGTCGTGGCCGGCCACGGTCGCCTCGTCGAACTTCAGCTCGCCGCTGAGGACGCGCCGGGCGCGCTCGCCGTCGAGCTCGCCCACCCAGCGGCCGATGAGGAGCGTGGCCACGGCGTTGCCGGTGAAGTTCGTCAGGGCGCGGGCCTCGGACATGAACTTGTCGATGCCCACGATCACTCCCATGCCTCCGAGCAGCTCGGGTCGGTGCGCCTGCAGGCCGGCGGCGAGCGTGGCCATGCCCGCGCCGGTGACGCCGGCCGCGCCCTTCGAGGCGATGATCATGAAGACCAGCAGGCCGACCTGCTCGCCGAGGTTCATCTCCGCGCCCATCGCGTTGGAGACGAAGAGCGCGGCCATGGTCAGGTAGATGGCGGTGCCGTCCAGGTTGAAGGAGTAGCCGGTGGGCACGGTCACGCCCACGACGGACTTGTCCACGCCGGCATGCTCCATCTTGGCGATCAGACGGGGCAGGGCGGCCTCGGAGGAGCTGGTGGCGAAGATGAGCAGGTACTCCCGGCCCAGGTACTTCATGAGGGACAGGATGCTCAGGCCGGTCACGACCTTCAGGATGGTGCCGAGCACCACCACGATGAAGGCGATGCAGGTCAGGTAGAAGGCGCCCATGAGCAGCGCCATGGCGCCGATCGCGGACCAGCCCGTGGAGCCGACGACGGCGGCGATCGCACCGAAGGCGCCGATCGGGGCGACCCACATCACCATCATGAGGATGCGGAACACGACGCCCTGGATCAGGGTGAGACCGCGCAGCAGCGGGGCGCCGGCCGGGCCCATCTGCTGCAGGGCGAAGCCCACGAGCAGGGCGATGAACAGGGTGGGCAACACCGGCAGGGAGCCGGGGATGATGTCCAGCAGGAACTGGACGGTGCCGTCCGCCGCGGCCTGGGGCTTGTTCGGGTCGTAGGGCGTCAGCTTGAGGCCCTCGCCGGGGTGGATGAGGTTGCCGACGACGAGGCCGATGGCCAGCGCGAACGTGGACATCGCCATGAAGTAGACCAGGGCGATGCCGCCCACGCGGCCGACGGTCGCGGCCTTGGCGATCGAGCCGACGCCGAGGACGATCGTGCAGAAGATGACCGGGCCGATCATCATCTTGATGAGGGAGACGAAGCCGTCGCCCAGCGGCTTGAGGGACTTGCCGAACTCGGGGAAGAACAGGCCGACGGCGGCGCCCAGCACCACCGAGGCGATCACGGCGATGTACAGCCAGTGGGTGCGGTCCTTCTTCGTCGCCGGGGCCGGCGGGGCCGAGGTCTCGGCCGGTGGGGTGTGCGCCATCGGGCGTTCCGTTCTGTGCGGTGGTGGGGCGCCGCCGAGCGGTCCGCAGCGGCGCGGGAGGGATGTGACCACTCTCGCGGCCCCGGGTGGTGTCGGTCACGATTGCGGTCATAGTGGTCACGGCGGCCGACGGACTGCAGGATCGTGGGGGTGGACCGGCGCGTCGCCGGCCCGAGGGAGGAGAGGCATGCGCCACCCGTGGTCGATCGCCCGGCGGATCGCCGTGGTCCACGTGGCGCTCGTGGCGGCCATCGCCCTGTTCAGCGTGTGGAGCGCCTACCTCCAGGCCCGCGAGGTGGCCCAGCGCGTCGAGGAGCGCCACGTCCAGGGCGTCACCACCCTCGTGGCGCGCGACCCCGCGCTCGTCTCGGCCCTGCGGGCCGGCGACGCCCCCGCCTTGCAGGCCGGGATCGACGGCTGGATCGCCGAGGCACAGGTCTCGTGGCTGACCGTGATGGACCCGGACGGGATGCGGTTGGCGAGCTGGCGCCCCGAGCAGGTCGGTGTCCGCTACCCGAAGCCGGTGGACGCCGTCGTCGCCGGGGACACCGTCGTGGAGCTCTCGAGCACCGGTGCGGCGGGCCGTTCGGTGCGCGCGCTCGCACCGGTCGTGGACCCGGAGGACGGCACCGTCCTGGGCGTGGTCACGACGGGCGTGCAGATCTCCGATGTCGCCATCATGGCCCAGGCCCAGATCCCCGGCATCCTGCTCGGCTCGGCCGCCGTGGCCGCCGTCGGCCTGCTCGTCGCCTGGCTCGTGGGCCGGTATCTGAACCGGGTGACGCTCGGACGCGGCCCCGAGCAGATCGCCGAGCAGTTCCTGCTGGCGGAGACGGCCATGGACTCGCTCGAGGCCGGCGTCGTGGTCCTCGCCCCGGACGGGCGGGCACGCCTGCACAACGACGCCGCCGCGCGCCTGCTCGGCTGGGAGGGCGCGGGCGAGCCTCGACTGCCCACCGAGCTCTCCGCGGCCCTGCCGGGCGCGGTCGGCGGCGAGGCGAGCCTCGCCGCCGGCGGGCGGGTCCTCGTGGTGCAGCAGCGTGTCGTGCGGTCGCCCGGCCGTTCCGACCCCGGCGGGTCGGTCCCGCCGACGGCCCTCGCCGCGGCCGCCCGCGAGGGCGTGACCACCGCCCCGGCGGGATCGCGCGTGCTCGTCCTGCACGACCGCACCGACCTGCAGCGGCTCGGCGACGAGCTCACCGTGGCCCACACACTGACCACGGCGCTGCGCGCGCAGACGCATGAGCACGCCAACCAGCTGCACACCGCCCTCGCCCTCGTGGAGTCGGGCCGGCTGGAGGCCGCCCGGGCCGTGCTGTCCCGCCGCGCCGCGGACGAGGAGGCCTCCGACGACGTCCTCGCCGCCCTGCTCGACGCGAAGGCCGCCCAGGCGCGTGAGCGGGGCGTGGCGCTGACCTGGTCCGCCGAGCTGACCGCGCCCGCCCCGCTGCGCCCGCTCGACCTGCTGACCGTGCTGGGCAACCTCGTGGACAACGCCCTCGACGCGGCCGCCGCACCCGACCTGTCCGCGGCAGACCGGTGGGTCGACGTCGAGGTGGTCTCGGACGCCGCGGGCCTGCTCGTGCAAGCTGGCCGACGGCGGCCCCGGACCCTCCGACGCGGACCGCGGCCGACTCTTCGACCGGGGCTGGTCGACGAAGCCCGTCGGCGCCGCCGGACGCGGCATGGGGCTGTGGCTGACGCGGCGGATCGCGGAGGAGGCCGGCGGGGTCGCGGACGTCGCGACCGACTCGGGCACCGTGTTCACCGTCGAGGTGCCCCGCACCCCCGACCCCAGGAGGAGATATGACCGCCCGCCCATACCGGGTGCTCGTCGTCGAGGACGAGCAGCTGACGGCCGAGACCTACGTGGCGCACCTGGACCGGCTGCCGGGCTTCGAGGTGGCCGCGGTGGCCGGCTCCCTGTTGGCCGCGCGGCAGGTCGCCGCGGCGGGCCTGCACGCGGACGGGCGCTTCCCGTTCGACGTCGTGCTGCTGGACATGAACCTGCCGGACGGGCACGGCCTGGACTTCCTGCACCAACTGCGCGCGGCGGGCTTCCACGGCGGGGTGCTGGCGCTCACCGCGGCCACCGACCTGCCGGTGGTGCGCCGGGCCGTCGCGTACGGCGTGACGCAGTACCTCGTGAAGCCGTTCGGGTTCGACGAGTTCGCGGATCGGCTGGGCGGGTTCCGCGCCGCCTCGGCGATGCTGGCCGGCGACGGCGCCCTCGACGGCCAGGAGCAGGTGGACGCCGTCTTCCGCGTCTCCCGCGAGCGGCGCGCCGAGGCCCTGCCCAAGGGGCTGACCGAGAGCACCCTGCGCGAGGTGGTGGAGCTGCTGGGGGCGGACCCGGAGACCGCCCTGAGCGCGGCCGAGGTGGGCGAGCGCCTGGGCATCTCCCGCGTGACGGCCCGGCGCTACCTCGAGCACCTCGAGCGGATCCGCCGGGTGCGGCGCTCGGCCCGGCACGGCGGCCGTGGCCGGCCCGAGCAGGAGTACCGCTGGGCCGGCCGCACGTGAGCGGGGCTCAGCGGGCCGGGCGCAGCACCCCGGCCAGGGCCTCGAGCACGGCGGGGTCCTCAATGGTCGAGGGCACCGCGTACTCCTCGCCGTCGGCCATCTGCCGCATGGTCTTGCGCAGGATCTTGCCCGAGCGGGTCTTGGGCAGCGCGTCCACCACGACGACGTCGCGGAAGTCCGCCACCGGGCCCACCTCGCGGCGCACCGCCTGACGCAGCTCGTCCAGGAGCGCGGCCTCGGCCTCGGAGCCGGCCTCGGGCGTCTCGACGCCGGACTTGAGGACCACGTAGCCCGAGGGCCGCTGGCCCTTGAGCGGGTCCGCGATGCCGATCACGGCACATTCGGCCACCGCCGGGTGGGCGGCCAGGGCGGCCTCGAGGACGCCCGTGGACAGCCGGTGCCCGGAGACGTTGATGACGTCGTCGGTGCGGCCGAGCACGAACACGTAGCCGTCCTCGTCCACGACGCCGGAGTCACCGGTCGCGTAATGGCCGGGGAACGCGCTGAGGTAGGAGTCGATGTAGCGCTGGTCGTCGCCCCACAGGGTGGGCAGGGTGCCCGGGGGCAGCGGCAGCCGCAGGGCGATGTTGCCCTCGGTCCCGGCGGGCACGGGCTCGCCCAGGCCGTCCAGGACCACGAGATCGACGCCCGGCGAGGGCACCGAGGACGAGCCGATCTTCACCGGCAGCTGCTCCAGGCCCACCGGGTTCGCCGCGATAGCCCACCCGGTCTCGGTCTGCCACCAGTGGTCGATCACCGGCATGCCCAGCAGGCCCTCGATCCACCGCTGCGTCTCCGGGTCCAGGCGCTCGCCCGCGGCGAAGAAGTGCCGCAGGGAGGACAGGTCGTGGTCCTTGAGCAGCTCGCCCTCGGGGTCGGCGCGGCGGATCGCGCGCAGCGCCGTGGGGGCCGTGAAGAAGGAGCGCACGCCGTGGTCCTCGATCAGCCGCCAGAACGCGCCGGCGTCGGGCGTGCCCACGGGCTTGCCCTCGTACATGACCGTGGTGGCCCCGGCCAGCAGCGGGCCGTAGACGATGTAGGAGTGCCCCACGACCCAGCCCACGTCCGAGGCCGTGCACATCGCCTGCCCCGGACCGACGTCGTAGATGTGCTCCATGGTCCAGCGCAGGGCGACGGCGTGGCCCCCGTTGTCCCGGACGACGCCCTTCGGCTTGCCCGTGGTGCCCGAGGTGTAGAGCACGTACAGCGGGTCGGTGGCCTGCACCGGGACGCAGTCGGCCGGCTCGGCGGCCGCGACGGCCTCGCCCCAGTCCTCCCAGCTCGCGCCCCCGCGCCCGTCGGCGTCCGCGAGCGCGGTCTCGAAGCCCTCGCGGTGGTGGACCAGCACCGTGCGCACGGGGTGCGCGGCGGTCTCGAGCGCCTCGGCCACGGCGGGCAGGTATTCGACCCGGCGCTTGGGCTCGATGCCGCCGGAGCAGGTGAGCACGACGTCGGGGGCGGCGTCGTCGATGCGGGAGGCGAGCTCGCGCGGGGCGAAGCCGCCGAAGACCACGGAGTGCACCGCGCCGAGCCGCGCGCACGCCAGCATCGCGATGTGGGCCTGCGGGATCATCGGCAGGTACACGAGGACGCGGTCGCCCTTGCCGACGCCGCGCGCGGCCAGGGCGCCGGCCAGGCGGGCCACCGCGTCCGTGAGCTCGGCGTACGTGTAGCGGGTGACCTCACCGGTCATCGCGGAGTCGTGGATCAGCGCGACGGCGTCCCCGCGGCCCGCCTCGACGTGCCGGTCCAGGCAGTTGAAGGCGGTGTTCAGCTCGCCGTCCGGGAACCAGCGGTACAGAGGCGCGGCGGAGTCGTCGAGGGCGCGCGTGGGCGCGACGGTCCAGTCGATGGCGCGCGCCGCGTCGAGCCAGAACCCCTCGGGGTCGCGGAGGGAGCGGGCGTGGGCGTCGGCGTACGCGCCGGAGGGGCGGTCTTCGGCGGGGGCATCGTGGGTCGCCATGCGCCCAGGGTAGTGCCGTGGATCACAGGGGGCAAGGGATCTGTATACATTTCGTGCCCCGTCAGTGAGGCGTGGCGGCACGCGCGAGACCCGCGCCGGGGACGCACCACCCAGCCCCCGCACGCCGGACGACGCTCCCCGTGGACGGCGTCGCCCGGCACGCGCATCGGACACACCCCCTGCCCTCGGCGGGACTGTTGTGTATACACTGGCGGCATGCGAGCGAGTGAGCGGGCGTACCAGGCCCTGAGGGCGGAGATCCTCGACTGGTCCCTCCCTCCGGGCGCGGGCCTGGGCGAGGTGGAGCAGGCCGAGCGCCTGGGCATCTCGCGCACCCCTCTGCGCGAGGCGCTCTCCCGCCTGGTGGCCGACGGCCTGGCCGAGCAGGCCCCGGGCCGGGGCATCGTCGTCGCCGACCTGTCCCTCGAACAGGCGGACCAGCTGTTCGACCTGCGCATCGCCCTCGAGTCCCTCCTGGCGCGCCGGGCCGCGCAGCGGGCCACCCCGGAGGCGGCCGAGCGGTTCACGGTCCTCGCGGGCCGTTTCCAGGAGGCCGAGGCGGCCCTGCGCGGCGGGACCGACCCGGCGGACTACTACGCGATGACGGCCGAGCTGGACAGCCGGCTGGACGAGGCCGCCGCGAACCCCTACCTCGTCTCCACCCTGCGCACCCTGCGCCTGCACCTGGCGCGCCTGCGCCGACTGGCCGCGGACGACCCGGCCCGCCTCGCGGCCTCCGCCGCGGAGCACGCGGACATCGCCGACGCCGTCGGCTCGGGCGCCGCAGACCTCGCGGAGGCGACCACGCGGGTCCACCTGCACCACGCCTTCCACCATCTGACCCGGCGCGGCCGCGCCGAGGAGACCCCGACCCTGCTGACCCCCACCGAAGGAGACCGACCATGAAGAACCATCACGTGCGCGTGCACCGCTCCGAGGAGAACCTCGAGCGCAAGGACCAGCTGGCCTGGAAGCTGGCCGAGGTGGCCGTCGACGACGTCGAGGTGCTGCCCGAGGTCGAGGAGATGATCATCAACCGGATCATCGACAACGCCTCCGTCGCGGTCGCCTCGCTGAAGCGCGGCCCGATCGTCGCCGCCCGCGCCCAGGCCCTGTCCCACCCGGTCTCCACCGGCGGTGCGGGCGCCTCCGTGTTCGGTGTGGAGCAGAAGGTCTCCCCCGAGTGGGCCGCATGGGCCAACGGCGTGGCCGTCCGCGAGCTGGACTACCACGACACGTTCCTGGCCGCCGAGTACTCCCACCCGGGCGACAACATCCCGCCGATCCTCGCCGTCGCCCAGCACACCGGCCGCTCCGGCAAGGACCTGATCCGCGGCATCGCCACCGGCTACGAGATCCAGGTGGACCTCGTGAAGTCCATCAACCTGTACGGCCACAAGATCGACCACGTGGCCCACATCGGCCCCTCCGCCTCCGCCGGCATCGGCACCCTGCTCGGCCTGGACACCGAGACCATCTTCCAGGCCATCGGCCAGGGCTTGCACACCACCACCGCCACCCGCCAGTCCCGCAAGGGCGAGATCTCCACGTGGAAGGCCCACGCCCCGGCGTTCGCCGGCAAGATGGCCGTCGAGGCCGTGGACCGCGCCATGCGCGGCCAGACCTCCCCCGTCCCGATCTACGAGGGCGAGGACGGCGTGATCGCCTGGCTGCTGGACGGCCCGGACGCCTCCTACGAGGTGCCGCTGCCCGAGCAGGGCGAGCCCAAGCGCGGCATCCTGGACACCTACACCAAGGAGCACTCGGCCGAGTACCAGGCCCAGGCCTGGATCGACCTGGCCCGCAAGCTCCACAGGGAGCACCCGGAGGCCACCGACCCGGCGAACGTCGAGTCGGTGCTGATCAAGACCTCGCACCACACCCACTACGTGATCGGCTCGGGCGCCAACGACCCGCAGAAGTACGATCCGACGGCCTCGCGCGAGACCCTCGACCACTCGATCCCCTACATCTTCACCGTGGCCCTGCAGGACGGCTCCTGGCACCACGTGGACTCCTACGCCCCCGAGCGCGCCCAGCGCGAGGACACCGTGGCCCTGTGGCACCGGGTGACCACCGTGGAGGACCCGGAGTGGACCCGCCGCTACCACTCGCTGGACCTCGCGGAGAAGGCGTTCGGCGGAGCGGTGGAGATCACCCTCAAGGACGGCACCGTCATCACCGACGAGATCGCCGTGGCCGACGCCCACCCGCTCGGCGCCCGGCCGTTCGCCCGCGAGCAGTACATCCAGAAGTTCCGCACCCTGGCCGAGGGCATCGTCTCGAAGGAGGAGCAGGACCGCTTCCTGGCCGCCGCCGAGCGCGTGGCCGAGCTGCAGCCCGGCGAGCTGGACCAGCTGAACATCCTGGCGGACCCGGCGTTCCTGTCCGAGGCCGACCTCGCCGCCGCCCCGAAGGGCCTGTTCTGATGCTGTACTCGACGAAGACGGCCGAACAGAAGCGGATCGACCTGCGGCAGACCCTGAAGCAGGGCGGCGCCCAGCAGTTCCCGGGCGCGTTCACCCCGCTGACCGCCAAGCTGATCCAGGAGAAGGGCTTCCCCGGGGTGTACATCTCCGGCGGCGTGCTCGCGAACGAGCTGGGCCTGCCCGACGTCGGGCTGACCACGCTCACCGAGGTGGCCGTGCGCGGCGGGCAGATCGCCCGCCTCACGGACCTGCCGTGCCTCATCGACGCGGACACGGGCTTCGGCGAGCCGATGAACGTGGCCCGCACGGTGCAGGAGTTCGAGAACGCCGGCCTGGCCGGCTGCCACATCGAGGACCAGTTCAACCCCAAGCGGTGCGGCCACCTCGACGGCAAGAACATGGTGGAGCTCGACACCGCGGTCAAGCGCATCGCCGCCGCCGTCCATGCCCGCCGGGACCCGAACTTCCTCATCATGGCGCGCACCGACCTGCGTGCCGTGGAGGGCCTGGACGCCGCGATCGCCCGCATGAAGGCGCTCGTGGAGGCCGGTGCGGACGCGATCTTCCCGGAGGCCCTGAAGGACATCGGCGAGTTCGAGACCGTGTGTCGCGAGCTGGAGCCCCTCGGGGTCCCGGTCCTGGCGAACATGACCGAGTTCGGCAAGTCCGAGCTGTTCACCCGCCGGCAGCTGGCCGACGCCGGCGTCGCGATGGTGATCTACCCGGTCACCCTGCTGCGCTCCGCGATGGGCGCCGCCGAGCGCGTGCTCCACGCCATCAAGGAGGAGGGCACCCAGCAGTCGCAGGTGGAGCAGATGCTCACCCGCGCCCGCCTGTACGAGCTGGTGGACTACGAGGGCTACAACGCCTTCGACACGGGCATCTTCAACTTCGACGTGCCCACGCTCGACATCGGCGCCAACCACGCCGACCTCTGACCCGTCACCGGGCCCGCCCGTGCGCGGGCGGGCCCCACTCCCCGAGGAGGGACACCATGACCGAGACCGAGATCAAGAAGGGCCTGGCCGGCGTCGTCGTGGACACCACGGCGATCTCCAAGGTCAACCCGGAGACGAACTCCCTGCTGTATCGCGGCTATCCCGTGCAGGACCTGGCCGCGCAGCTGCCGTTCGAGGCCGTCGCGCTGCTGCTCTGGACGGGTGAGCTGCCCACGGACGAGGAGCTGACCGCGTTCGAGCGCTTCGAGCGCACCCACCGTGCCCTCGACCCGAAGGTGAAGCAGGCCATCGACCTGCTGCCCACCGACTGCCACCCCATGGACGTCGGCCGCACCGCCGTGTCCGTGCTCGGCGCGAACCACCCGAAGGCGGAGGACTCCTCCCCCGAGGCCGAGCTGGAGAAGGCCCAGGCGCTGTTCGCGGCGTTCCCAGCCGTCGTCGCCTACGACCAGCGCCGTCGCCGCGGCCAGGAGGTGGTGGAGCCGCGTGAGGACCTGGACTACTCGCAGAACTTCCTGTGGATGACGTTCGGCGAGGAGGCCGCCCCGGAGGTCGTGGACGCGTTCCGCGTCTCGATGGTGCTGTACGCCGAGCACTCGTTCAACGCCTCGACCTTCACCGCGCGCGTGATCACCTCGACGCTCTCCGACCTGCACTCGGCCGTGACCGGTGCGATCGGCGCGCTCAAGGGCCCGCTGCACGGCGGCGCCAACGAGGCCGTGATGCACACCTTCGACGAGATCGGCATCCGGAAGGAGGAGTCCCGTGAGGACGCCGCCGCCCGAGCGAAGGCATGGATGGAGGACGCCCTGGCCCAGAAGAAGAAGGTCATGGGCTTCGGCCACCGCGTCTACAAGAACGGCGACTCCCGCGTGCCCACCATGAAGGCCGCACTGGACCGGATGATCGAGCACTACGGCCGCGAGGAGATGCTCGGCCTGTACGACGGTCTGGAGCAGGCCATGGACGAGGCCAAGCAGATCAAGCCGAACCTCGACTACCCCGCCGGCCCGACGTATCACCTCATGGGCTTCGACACCGAGCTGTTCACGCCGATCTTCATCGCCTCACGCATCACCGGCTGGACCGCCCACATCATGGAGCAGCGCGCCGCGAACGCGCTGATCCGCCCGCTCTCGGCCTACGACGGCCCCGAGCAGCGGGAGCTGCCGGCGGGCTGAGCCTCGTGAGGGGCGGTCGGGGCGACTTGTCGGAGGTGTAGACGCAGATCACCTCCGACACGTCGCCCCATTCGCTCGCGGCGCGGTGCCGCGTGCACGACGACGGCGGGTCGCCCCGGGTGGGGCGGCCCGCCGTCGTCGTGTCGTCATCGGTGCGACGCCCTCGCAGAGTGGTCACGACACGCCGCGTGCCGGGCGCGGCGACGGCGTGTCGTGACCACTGTGTCGGGCCGGTCGTCGGCCCCTCAGCGCCGGGCCGCCGCGTCGGCGCGGCGGGCCAGGCCGGCGGCGACGAGGCCGGCGAACAGCGGGTGCGGGCGGGTCGGCCGGGAGGAGAACTCCGGGTGGGCCTGCGTGGACACGTAGTACGGGTGCACGTCCCGGGGCAGCTCCACGAACTCCACGAGGGCGCCGTCCGGGGAGGTGCCGCAGATCGCGAGACCGGCCTCCTCGAGGCGGTCGCGGTAGGCGTTGTTCACCTCGTAGCGGTGGCGGTGGCGCTCGGTCACCTCGGTGGTGCCGTAGGCCTCGGCCACCACGGAGCCCGGGCGCAGGGTCGCGGGGAAGGCGCCCAGGCGCATGGTGCCGCCGAGGTCCCCCTCGCCGGCCACGATCTGCTCCTGCTCGGCCATGGTGGCGATCACGGGCGAGGCGGTCTCCGGGTCGAACTCGGTGGAGTCCGCGTCCTCCAGGCCGAGGACGTTGCGGGCGTACTCGATGACCATGGACTGCAGGCCCAGGCACAGACCCAGCGTCGGGATCCGCTGCTCGCGGGCGTGCCGCAGCGCGCCGAGCTTGCCCTCGAGCCCGCGCACGCCGAAGCCGCCGGGCACACACACGGCGTCGACGTCCGCGAGCGCCACCGCCGCGCCCTCGGGGGTGGCGCACTCGTCCGCGGCCACCCAGCGGATGCCCACCTTGGCCCGGTGGGCGAAGCCACCGGCGCGCAGCGCCTCGGTGACGGACAGGTAGGCGTCCGGCAGGTCCACGTACTTGCCCACGAGCGCCACCGTGAGCTCGTGCTCCGGGTGGTGCACGGCGTCCATGAGGGCATCCCACGCGGTCCAGTCCACGTCCTTGAACTTCAGGTCCAGGGACTGCACCACGTGGGCGTCGAGGCCCTGGTCATGGATGACGCGGGGGATGTCGTAGATGGAGGGGGCGTCGGCGCAGTTGACGACGGCGTCCTGCGGGACGTCGCACATGCGGGCGATCTTGCCGCGGACATCGTCGGGGACGGCCCGGTCCGAGCGCAGCACGATCGCGTCCGGCTGGATGCCGATCGAGCGCAGGGCGGCCACGGAGTGCTGGGTGGGCTTGGTCTTGAGCTCCTGCGAGGGGCCGATGTACGGCACGAGGGAGACGTGCAGGAAGAAGACGTCGTCGCGGCCGACGTCCTGGCGGACCTGGCGGGCGGCCTCGAGGAAGGGCTGCGACTCGATGTCGCCGACGGTGCCGCCGATCTCCGTGATGATCACGTCCGGGGCGGGGCGGTCGCCGCGGGGCTCCGCGGGCAGGCGCATCCGGCGGCAGATCTCGTCGGTGATGTGCGGGATGACCTGGACGGTGTCCCCGAGGTACTCGCCGCGGCGCTCGCGGGCGATCACGGTGGAGTACACCTGGCCGGTGGTCACGTTGTCCAGGCCGTCGAGGTCCTCGTCGAGGAAGCGCTCGTAGTGGCCGATGTCCAGGTCCGTCTCGGCGCCGTCCTCGGTGACGAACACCTCGCCGTGCTGGAACGGGTTCATGGTGCCCGGGTCCACGTTGAGGTAGGGGTCGAGCTTCTGCATCACCACCCTGAGCCCGCGCGCCTTGAGCAGGTGGCCGAGCGAGGAGGCCGTGAGCCCCTTGCCGAGGGAGGAGGCGACACCGCCGGTCACGAACACGTGACGGGTGACGCGCGTGGACGTCTGAGTACGAGAAGTTCGTTTCACCACGGATTTTGAGCGTATCAGGTGCGGGGCTCAGCGCGCGCGCGGATGCGCGGCGGAGTAGACCTCGCGCAGGGAGTCCACGGTGACGAGGGTGTACACCTGCGTGGTGGTCACGGACGCGTGCCCGAGCAGCTCCTGGACCACGCGGACGTCCGCGCCGCCGGCCAGCAGGTGCGTGGCGAAGCAGTGGCGCAGGGTGTGGGGCGAGACGTCCGCCTCGAGGCCGGCGCGCTCGGCCGCCCGCTTCAGCACGGCCCACGCGGACTGCCGGGAGAGCCGGCCCCCGCGGGCGTTGACGAACAGGGCGGGCGTGGAGCGTGTGACTCCCGTCATGATCGTGGGCCGTCCCCGCACCAGCCATGCGTCGAGCGCGGCGGCCGCGTAGGAGCCGATCGGCACCACGCGCTCCTTGGACCCCTTGCCGAACAGGCGGACCACGGGCTGGCCGCCGTCGTCCCCGGTCTGCGCGAGCCCCACCACGTCGTCGACGTCGAGGCCGACCACCTCGGAGATGCGGGCGCCGGTGCCGTAGAGGAACTCGAGCAGCGCGCGGTCCCGCAGTCCGGCGGGGGTGTCGACGGGCACGGCCTCCAGCAGCGCCGTCACCTGCTCCACGGGGAGCGCCTTCGGCAGGCGGTCGCCCGGCTTCGGCGGGTGGACGTCGCGGGCGGGGTCGGCGGGCGTGAGTCCCTCGAGGGCCCAGAACCGGTGCAGGCCGCGCACGGCCGCGAGCACGCGGGCCGCCGAGCGGACCGCGAGGGGCCGCCCGCCGTCCTCGCCGGTGCCCAGCGCCCGCAGGAAGCCGGAGACGTGGCCGGGGTCGACGTCGGCGGGGGCGCGCACCCCGTGGGCTTCGAGCCAGCGGCGGTAGCGCTCGAGGTCGCGGCGGTAGGCGGCCAGCGTGTTCGCGGCGAGGCCCCGCTCGACGGCCAGGTGCTCCAGGTGGCGGCGGAACGGGGCCGCGAGCGCGGACTCCGCGCCCCGGCCCCCACGGCTCCCACGGGCCTCGGCCTCGCCGCTCCCCCGGGCGGCCGGGTCGGTGCTCACGCGGGCCAGTCCGCCCCGGGGCCGTGGCGGTCGGGGACGAACGGCGCGTCCACGGGACGCAGGCGTCGCCAGCCCTGGGCCCGGTGGGCGCCCAGGGCCAGCACGGCGACGACGGTGGACGGGTTGTGCACCCGGCCGTCCAGGACGGCGTCGGTCACCTCGTCGAGGCCGACCCACACGAGCGGCATGGCCGCCTCCTCGTCCTGCCGGGTGTGCCGCTCGCCGTCGGGGATCTCCTCGATCTGACGGGCCAGGAACACGCGGATCGCCTCGCTGGAGCCGCCCGGGGTCGTGTAGTAGTCGACGAGGGTGTGCCACTCGCGGGCGCGCAGGTCGGCCTCCTCGGCCAGCTCACGGACGGCGACCTGGTGGAGGTCCTCCCCGTCCACGTCCCGCAGGCCCGCCGGGATCTCCCACAGCTCCATGCCCACGGGGTGGCGGTACTGGCGGACGAGGGCCACCTGCTCGCGGGGGCCGGTGGTGGTGAGCTTGGTGCGGACCGCGAGGATCGCCACGGCGCCCGGGTGCACCATCAGCTCCCGGGTCAGCGGATCCCGGGACTTGTCCGCCGGGTCCAGGCGGAACGACTCCCGGGCGATGTCCCACACTCGGCCCTCGTAGACGGTCTTCGACTTCTTCACCGGGCGGGGGACGTGCAGGTCGCGCAGGGGCGAGCGTCCCGCGGACGCGGGGATCTCAGGCATGGGGCGATCCTTTCATGTCGGGGCGGCGTCCGCGGACCGGGTCAGCCGCGTTCGCGGGCGGAGGACTCGAGCAGCTCCCGGGCGTGCTCGCGGGCCGCCGCGGAGTCCCCGTGCCCGGCGAGCATGCGGGCGAGCTCCTCGACCCGTTCGTCGGCCGTCAGCGTCACGACGTCGGAGGTGGTCACACCCGCGGCCGGGTCCGAGTTCTTCTCCACCCGCACGTGCCGGTCCGCGTAGGCGGCGACCTGGGGCAGGTGCGTCACGGCGATGACCTGCACGTGGCGGGCGAGCCGGGCCAGGCGGGCCCCGATCCGCACGGCGGCCTCACCGCCCACGCCGGCGTCGACCTCGTCGAACACGAAGGTGGGCACCGGGTCCGTGGCGGCCAGGACCACCTCGAGGGCGAGCATCACGCGGGAGAGCTCGCCGCCGGAGGCGCCGCGGCCCAGGGGCCGGGGCTCGACGCCCGCGTGGGGGCGCAGGGCGAGCGTGACGTCCTCAGCGCCGTACGGGCCGAGACCGTCCCCGGCGACCGGCGTCAGTCCCACGTGGAAGGAGGCGTCCGGCATGAACAGGGCGTGCAGCTCCTCGGTCACCGCGGTCTCGAGCCGCTCGGCGGCCGCGGTGCGCAGGGCGGTGAGGGTCGCGGCCCGTTCGCGCAGCGCGGCGTCGAGCCGGTCGACCTCCGCCTCGAGCTCCTCGAGGCGGCCGGAGTCGCCCTGCAGCTCGTCCAGGCGCGGACGCTGGGTCCGGGCCCAGTCGATCACGTCGGCGAGCTCCGGCCCGTAGAGCCGCTGCAGTCGTGTGAGCTCGGCCAGCCGCGACTGGGCCGCGTCGAGGTCGGAGGCCGCGTCGGCGTCCAGGTCAGCGGTGTAGCGGGCCAGGTCGCCGGCGATGTCCGTGAGCACGACGGCGGCCTCGGCCAGGCGCGCGGCCGCGGCGGCGAGCTCGGGGTCGTCGCCGGGGGCGGCGAGCACGGCCTGCTGCGCCGCCTCCACGAGGCTGACGGCGCCGGGGGTCTCGTCCATCGTGTCCACGTCGGGGCCGGCCAGTCGGGCGTGTGCCTCCCCGGAGGCGGCGCGCAGCTCCTCGACGTCCTCGAGCCGGCGGATGAGAGCCCGCAGCTCCTCGTCCTCGCCCTCCTGCGGCTCGGCGAGGTCGATCTCCTCGAGCGAGCGCTGGAGCGCCTCGGCTTCGCGGGCCCGCTCTTGGCGGTGGGCGGTGAGCTCCTCGCGCTCCCGACGCGCGGCGGTCCAGGCGGCGTGGTCCGCGCGGTAGGCGCGCAGGGCCGCGGCGAGCTCGGCGCCGCCGAACGCATCGAGGGCGTGCCGCTGGGCGTCGGCGCCCTGGAGGCGGACCTGGTCGTTCTGGCCGTGCACGGCCACGAGGGTCGCCCCGATCTCGGCGAGCAGGCCGACGGGCACGGTCCGCCCGCCGGCGGCGGCGCGCGAGCGGGTCCCCTCCCCAGACGCCGTGACGCTGCGGCTCAGGACGAGCTCCCGGACGCCCTCGTCGGCCTCGTCCAGCACGGCCCCGGCGTCCTCGGCGAGGGCGAGCGCGGCGTGCGCCTCGGGCAGGCGGACGCCGGCGTCCACGACGGCACGGGACGAGCCCCGGCGGACCGCGCCCGCGTCGGCGCGAGCGCCGAGCAGCAGGCCCAGGGCGGTGACCACCATGGTCTTGCCGGCGCCGGTCTCGCCGGTGACGACGGTGAAGCCGGGGTCCAGGTCCACGGTGGCCTCGCCGATCACGCCGAGCCCCGAGATCCTCAGATGGTCGATCATGCGTCCTCCCCGGGGTGACGCGCCCCGCGGTCGCGGTGGCGCTGGATGTCCGCGGGCGAGAGCACCGACAGCGGCATGGTGGCCGGTTCGACGACGTCGGGACGCGGCCCCGCGTGCCGCGGCTCGACGGTCTCCACCGCGTGGAGCACGCCCGCCCGCTCCTGGGCGGTGACGGGGCCGCGCCAGCCGTCCGTGGGCAGCCGGAACTTGCGCACGAGCCGTTCCGCGAAGGGCGTCGGGTTGAGACGGGCCAGGCGCACCGGCTCCGCCGACCGGGACACCTCGATCCGGGCCTGCGGCGGCAGTTCGACGGTGCGCCGGCCGTCACACCACAGCACACCGGTCTCGCGGGTGCGGGTGAGCACGTCCACGCCGATCGTGGAGCGCGGACCCACCACGAGGGGGCGGGTGAACAGGGCGTGGGCGCTGATGGGCACGCACAGCAGGGCCTCCACGGAGGGCCACACGACGGGGCCCCCGCCGGAGAAGGCGTAGGCGGTGGAGCCGGTGGGGGTGGCCAGGACGACGCCGTCGCAGCCGAAGGCCGTCAGCGGCGAGTTGTCCACGGAGACGACCACCTCGAGCATCCGCTCCCGGTGGGACTTCTCCACGGAGGCCTCGTTGAGGGCCCACGTGCGGGCCACCTCGCGGCCCTCCACGAGCACGACGACGTCCAGGGCCATGCGCTCGATCACCACGTAGGACTCCGAGGCGATCGCCTGGACGGTGCGGTGCAGGTCGGTGCGCTCGGACTCGGCGAGGAAGCCGACGTGGCCCAGGTTCACCGCCAGCAGTGGCACGTTGTGGCCGCGGACGAAGTCGGCCGCCCGCAGCACCGAGCCGTCGCCGCCGAGGACGAGGCCGAGGGTGATGTCCTCGAGCTCGCAGTCGACCCCGAGGGCCTCCGGCGCGAACTCCGGGGGTCCCCCGCGGCCGCGCGGATGGCGGCCACGTCCTGTTCGAGCATGACGCTGACCAGGCCCTCCTCCGCGAACATGCGGGTGGCCTGCAGCGCCGCGCTGATGGCGTCCTCGCGGCCCGTGTGGGTCAGGACGAGGACACGACGTCCGGGGGTGTAGGGCATGGTTCCTTCCGCGAGCCGGGGTGCCGGGCACTGCGCTCCAGGATAGCCACGAGATCGGACACGCGAACCGGTGGCCCCGCGCCCGTGGACGGGCGGCGCCCCCCCCCCCCCCCGGACGCGGGTCAGGACCAGTCGATGTGGGCGCCCCGGACCCACCCGGCGGCGCGCTCGTCGGCGGGCGTGGCCGGGCTCGTCCTGCCGGCCGGGTCGTCGGCCGCGGTGGCGTCGGGGCGGTGGAGCCGCAGGAAGAACTCGGCGTTCCCGTCCTGGCCGGCCAGGCCGGATCGGGTGAGGCCGCGGGGGGCGAGGCCGGCGCCCAGCGCGGCCGCGGCCACCCCGGCGACGGCGTCGCGGCGGGCGTCCGGATCGGTGACGACGCCGGAGCGCGGCAGGGCGCGCCGCCCGACCTCGAACTGGGGCTTGACCATGAGCAGCAGCTCCGCGCCGGGTCGGCACACGCCCGCGAGCGGGGCGAGGACGAGGCGCAGCGAGATGAAGGACAGGTCGGAGACCACCAGGTCCACCGGACCGTCGATGTCCTCGGCCCTGAGGTCGCGGACGTTGAGCCCCTCGCGCACGAGGACGCGGGGGTCGGCCCGGACGGTCGGGGCCAGCTGGTCGTGGCCCACGTCCACGGCGGCCACCCGTTCGGCGCCCCGCTCGAGGAGGACCTGGGTGAATCCGCCGGTGGAGGCCCCGGCGTCGAGCGCCTGGCGGCCGGCCACGGCGACGTCCGGGAACGCCTCGAGCGCGCTGACGAGCTTGTGGGCCGCGCGGGAGACGTACCGCGGGCCCGGGTCGCGCAGGCGCAGCGTGGCGTCGGCGGCCACGCGGTCGGAGGGCCGGCGCACCGGGCGGCCGTCGAGGAGGACCTGCCCCGCGCGGATGAGCGCCGCGCCCTCCGTGCGGGAGCGGGCCAGGCCACGGGCGGCCAGGGCGACGTCGGCGCGTGCGGTCTCAGCCACGCCGCGGGTCGGCGGAGGTCTCGGCACCGCCGCCGAGCAGAGCGGGCAGGTGCGCGCGGACCCACGTGGGCCGGTCCGGCCCGGGGGCGGCGGCCGCGGTCTCGCGCGTGTCGATGCCGGTCAGGACGAGCACCGTGTCGAAGCCCGCCGCGTTGCCGCCGCGGATGTCCGTGTCCAGACGGTCGCCGACCACGAGGGGACGGGCCAGGCCGAGGGCCTCGGCCGCCGTCCGGAACAGTCGCGGCTCGGGCTTGCCCGCCGCGACGGGCGCGGTGCCGGTGGCCCGGCCCACCGCCTCGACGAGGGCCCCGTTGCCGGGGGCGATCCCCTCCGCGCGCGGGATCGAGGTGTCCAGGTTGGTGGCGACCCAGGTGGCCCCGGCGCGCACGGCGTACGCGGCCTCCGCCAGATCGGCCCAGCCGAGACCGGGGTCGAAGCCCTGGATCACCGCGTCGGGACACTGCGCCGCGGACGCGACCACCTCGTAGCCCCGCTCCTCGACCACGGCGCGCAGGTACGCCGAGCCGACCACGAGCACCCGGCCGGTCCGGCGGCCGAGCGTCTCCTCGAGCAGGTCGACGCCCGCCGGTGCGGAGCCGAAGACCTGCCCCGCCTCCGCGGGCACCCCGAGCGTGCGGAGATGCTCGGCCACGGACTCCGGCGCGCGAGAGGCGTTGTTCGTCACGAACCCGACCGGCACGCCGCGTTCCTGCAGCGTCGACAGCGTCTCGACCGCCCCGGCGATCGCACCGTCTCCGGCGTACACGACGCCGTCCAGGTCGCACAGCAGCCCGTCGTGACCGTCGAAGAACGTGGTGCTCACCGCTCGTCTGCCTCCGGGGCCTCGAGGTCGTCGAACAGCGACAGCTGGTTCGGGTCGACCTCGTCCGGGGCGTCGACGGCGGCCGGCGGCTCCGCGCTGGCCTCCTGCCGGGGCGCCTCGGTCGGCTCCGTGACGGACTCCGGCTCCTCGGCCGGGGATCCGTCCGCCGTCGCCTCCGCACCGGCCTCGGCCGCATACCGCTCATGGCGCCGTTCGCGGGGGGACGGGCGGCGGTCCCGGGGGTCCTCGACCGGCTCGGTGTCCACGTCGATGATCTCCGGGTCCGCGAACCCGCCCACGCCGAGGGCCTTCTCCGCGACGCGCACGGCGCGCGCCCAGAGCCGAGCCTCCTCGCGGCGCCCCAGGGCGAGCAGCACGTCGGCCTGACGCTGAAACAGCCGGGGAGAGAAGGGGTAACCGCGCCGACGGTCCAGTTCCGGGATCTGCAGGGCCTCATGGGCGCCCTGGAGGTCGCCGGCGTCCTCGCGGATGCCGGAGACGACCATGGCCAGCTCGGCCCGCGCCGCCCGGTCCAGACGCGAGGCATCCACCTCGGCGGCCAGCTGCAGGGCCTTCTCCGTGCGGCCGAGGGCACGCTCGCTGTCCACCTGCGCGGCGATGTGGGTGTCGTCGCCCGTCATGCGCCGGTAGGTGCGGAACTCGCGCAGCGCGTCGGCGTACTCCCCCGCCGCGTAGGCGGTGAGCGCGACGGCCTCGCGCACGCGTGAGAGGCGGCCGCCCTTGCGGGACGCGGCGAGGGCGTGCTGGAACGCCAGCGCCGGGTCGACGTCCAGGTAGCGGCCAGCCATCACGAGGTGCTTGGCGACCCAGCTGGCAGGACGCTCGTCAAGCCCGTTGATCTCCTTGAGCGTGCCGCGGTCGAGCTCCTGGCCCGTCACGTCCGGGTCGATGTCGGGAGAGCGCTCCTGGTCCGCACGGTTCGCCGCTCGGAGGTCACCGGGATTGTGCGCGGGTCGTTCGGCGCGGTCCTCGCGACGAGAGCCCGTCGGCGCACCGCGGCGCTCGGGGCGTCCGCCCCCCTGGCCCGGGCCGCGCCGCCGGTCCTCGTGAGGCCCGCCGGAGCGGCGCCGGTCACCGGCACCGCTGCGAGGACGTCCGTCGCGGTCACCGCCACGACGCCGGCCATCACCGCCACCACGGGGCCCGCGGCCCTCGGATCCGCGGTCCTCGCGGCGCTCTCGGGGGGTGTCCTCAGCCATGGTGTCCTTCCTGGGCGTCACGCCGCGACGGTCCGCGGGAACGCGGTCTCTGTTCCTCATGTGCCGGCCTCGCGGCCGGGTCCTCAGGGGACCAGGCTAGTGCCCGGAGCCTGTGGCAGACCGTCCTTGCGGGGAAAGCAGTCCAGAAATGCGGGAAGGGCCTCGCACCCAACGGTGCGAGGCCCTCCCTCAAAGAATGTCCGGCGGCGACCTACTCTCCCACAACCTCCCGGCTGCAGTACCATCGGCGCTGTGGGCCTTAGCTTCCGGGTTCGGAATGGAACCGGGCGTTTCCCCCACGCTATGACCGCCGTAACCCTAACCCCACACCACCACCCTCAACACGGGCAACAGCAGGGAAACCTAACGGGTCACACAACAGTGACACTATTCAACTCAAAACACCTCAACCACCCACCAACAAGCAGACAGCCGGTTGCAATCAGACAACCGCACAGTGGACGCGAACACCCACCCATCACCTTGAAGCAAGCAATAGGATAAGAGTGTGTGTAAGTCATCGGCCTATTAGTACTGGTCAGCTTCACGAGTCTTCAGTCCTCGCTTCCACATCCAGCCTATCAACCCAGTGTTCTAGCTGGGGGCCTCACACCCTCAAAGGGGCAAGGAAATCTCATCTCGAAGCCGGCTTCCCGCTTAGATGCTTTCAGCGGTTATCCATCCCGAACGTAGCTAATCAGCCATGCACCTGGCGGTACAACTGACATACCAGAGGTTCGTCCGTCCCGGTCCTCTCGTACTAAGGACAGACCTTCTCAAATTTCCAACGCGCGCAGAGGATAGGGACCGAACTGTCTCACGACGTTCTGAACCCAGCTCGCGTACCGCTTTAATGGGCGAACAGCCCAACCCTTGGGACCTACTCCAGCCCCAGGATGCGACGAGCCGACATCGAGGTGCCAAACCATGCCGTCGATATGGACTCTTGGGCAAGATCAGCCTGTTATCCCCGAGGTACCTTTTATCCGTTGAGCGACGGCCGTTCCACAACGAGCCGCCGGATCACTAGTCCCGACTTTCGTCCCTGCTCGAGCTGCCACTCTCACAGTCAAGCTCCCTTGTGCACTTGCACTCGACACCTGATTGCCAACCAGGCTGAGGGAACCTTTGGGCGCCTCCGTTACATTTTGGGAGGCAACCGCCCCAGTTAAACTACCCATCAGGCACTGTCCCTGACCCGGATCACGGGCCGAAGTTAGATATCCAGAGTGACCAGAGTGGTATTTCAACGGCGACTCCACGAACACTGGCGTGCCCGCTTCACAGTCTCCCACCTATCCTACACAAGTCACACCGAATACCAATACCAAACTATAGTAAAGGTCACGGGGTCTTTCCGTCCTTCTGCGCGTAACGAGCATCTTTACTCGTAATGCAATTTCGCCGAGTTCATGGTTGAGACAGCGGGGAAGTCGTTACTCCATTCGTGCAGGTCGGAACTTACCCGACAAGGAATTTCGCTACCTTAGGATGGTTATAGTTACCACCGCCGTTTACTGGGGCTTAAGTTCTCCGCTTCGCCGAAGCTAACGGGTCCCCTTAACCTTCCAGCACCGGGCAGGAGTCAGTCCATATACATCGTCTTACGACTTCGCATGGACCTGTGTTTTTGATAAACAGTCGCTTCCCCCTGGTCTCTGCGGCCCCGATCCCCTCACACCAGCACGTGGTGCTCAAGGTTGGGGCCCCCCTTCTCCCGAAGTTACGGGGGCATTTTGCCGAGTTCCTTAACCATGATTCTCTCGATCGCCTTGGTATTCTCTACCTGACCACCTGTGTCGGTTTAGGGTACGGGCAGTTTGAACCTCGCGCCGATGCTTTTCTAGGCAGCATAGGATCACCGGATCACCCACCATGTGGGCGCCCATCAGGTCTCAGGCATACAGCCGGCGGATTTACCTACCGGCAGCCCTACACCCTTAGACCAGGTCATTTCCATTGCCCGGCCCGGCTACCTTCCTGCGTCACACCCGTTAATGCGCTTGCCTCCCCGGTTCAGGTCCCGCGCTCCCCATCACCGACCCCGTCAAAAACGGGGTTCGGGATGGTTCGGGCGGTTAGTATCACCGGCTCAACATGGACGGTTCTTCACTGGTACGGGAATATCAACCCGTTGTCCATCGACTACGCCTGTCGGCCTCGCCTTAGGTCCCGACTTACCCAGGGCAGATTAGCTTGACCCTGGAACCCTTAGTCATCCGGCGGACGGGTTTCTCACCCGTCTTTCGCTACTCATGCCTGCATTCTCACTCGTCCACAATCCACCAGAAGTTACCCGCTGGCTTCACCTCGTGAACGACGCTCCCCTACCCATCCAGCAAAACTGAATGCCACGGTTTCGGCGGTGTACTTGAGCCCCGCTACATTGTCGGCGCGGAATCACTTGACCAGTGAGCTATTACGCACTCTTTCAAGGGTGGCTGCTTCTAAGCCAACCTCCTGGTTGTCTCAGCAACTCCACATCCTTTCCCACTTAGCACACGCTTAGGGGCCTTAACCGGTGGTCTGGGCTGTTTCCCTCTCGACTATGAAGCTTATCCCCCACAGTCTCACTGCCACGCTCTCACTTCCCGGCATTCGGAGTTTGGCTGAAGTCAGTAACCTTGTAGGGCCCATCGTCCATCCAGTAGCTCTACCTCCGGGAAGAAACACGTGACGCTGCACCTAAATGCATTTCGGGGAGAACCAGCTATCACGGAGTTTGATTGGCCTTTCACCCCTACCCACAGCTCATCCCCTCCATTTTCAACTGAAGTGGGTTCGGTCCTCCACGCGCTCTTACACGCGCTTCAACCTGGCCATGGGTAGATCACTCCGCTTCGGGTCTAGGACACGCGACTCAATCGCCCTATTCAGACTCGCTTTCGCTACGGCTTCCCCACACGGGTTAACCTCGCCACGTATCACTAACTCGCAGGCTCATTCTTCAAAAGGCACGCTGTCACCCCACAAGGAGGCTCCAACGGTTTGTAGGCACATGGTTTCAGGTACTATTTCACTCCCCTCCCGGGGTACTTTTCACCATTCCCTCACGGTACTGATCCGCTATCGGTCAACAGGTAGTATTCAGGCTTACCAGGTGGTCCTGGCAGATTCACACGGGATTCCTCGGGCCCCGTGCTACTCGGGCAACCCCCCAACAGCGGCGGAACACATTTCGACTACGGGACTCTCACCCTCTACGGTCCAGCATCCACACTGGTTCGTCTATATGCCCGCACCTCACTGCGCCATGCCGGCAGACATGACAAGGAGGGGCCCACAACACCGCACATGCAACCCCTGCCGGGTATCACACACATACGGTTTAGCCCCATCCGCGTTCGCTCGCCACTACTAACGGAATCACTTTTGTTTTCTCTTCCTGTGGGTACTGAGATGTTTCACTTCCCCACGTTCCCTCCACCCGGTCTATGTGTTCAACCGGGGGTCACACGACACGTCGTGCGGGGTTTCCCCATTCGGAAATCCTGGTCTCAACGTCCGGTTATCGACTCCACCAGGCTTATCGCAGATTCCCACGTCCTTCTTCGGCTCCTGTTGCCAAGGCATCCACCATGCGCCCTTGGAAACTTTCACACACAATGAAAGTCCTCAAATGAGCAATATCTAACTAAGATGTCATTCTCGGCATCACCACACCTCACACACCACCCCAGGGGGGACAGTGCGATCAACGATGCAGCAACAAAAAAAATAAGATGCTCGCGTCCACTATGCAGTTCTCAAACAACAACCCACACCCCATCCACCAACCCACAAGGCCAGCTTCACAAGATACGGAGACCAGAAACAACAACCCCAACCCTCACAGATCAGGGTGCCTGCTGTTCCAGGACCCAACAGTGTGCCAACACCAGCTCGCAGCCACCAACACCACCCATTCCAACCACACCCGCAAAGGCATGACGTACTCGAGCACTGCCGGCACCACCACTGGCACCATTCATTGATGTTCCACCCATGAGCAACCCGCCATCACACACGCGGTGATGCAACGGGCACTAATGCTCCTTAGAAAGGAGGTGATCCAGCCGCACCTTCCGGTACGGCTACCTTGTTACGACTTAGTCCCAATCGCTGGTCCCACCTTCGACGGCTCCCCCCACAAGGGTTAGGCCACCGGCTTCGGGTGTTACCAACTTTCGTGACTTGACGGGCGGTGTGTACAAGGCCCGGGAACGTATTCACCGCAGCGTTGCTGATCTGCGATTACTAGCGACTCCGACTTCATGGGGTCGAGTTGCAGACCCCAATCCGAACTGAGACCGGCTTTTTGGGATTAGCTCCACCTCACAGTATCGCAACCCATTGTACCGGCCATTGTAGCATGCGTGAAGCCCAAGACATAAGGGGCATGATGATTTGACGTCGTCCTCACCTTCCTCCGAGTTGACCCCGGCAGTCTCCCATGAGTCCCCACCATTACGTGCTGGCAACATGGAACGAGGGTTGCGCTCGTTGCGGGACTTAACCCAACATCTCACGACACGAGCTGACGACAACCATGCACCACCTGTGAACCCGCCCCAAAGGGGAAACCGTATCTCTACGGCGATCGAGAACATGTCAAGCCTTGGTAAGGTTCTTCGCGTTGCATCGAATTAATCCGCATGCTCCGCCGCTTGTGCGGGCCCCCGTCAATTCCTTTGAGTTTTAGCCTTGCGGCCGTACTCCCCAGGCGGGGCACTTAATGCGTTAGCTGCGGCGCGGAAACCGTGGAATGGTCCCCACACCTAGTGCCCAACGTTTACGGCATGGACTACCAGGGTATCTAATCCTGTTCGCTCCCCATGCTTTCGCTCCTCAGCGTCAGTTACAGCCCAGAGACCTGCCTTCGCCATCGGTGTTCCTCCTGATATCTGCGCATTCCACCGCTACACCAGGAATTCCAGTCTCCCCTACTGCACTCTAGTCTGCCCGTACCCACCGCAGATCCGGGGTTAAGCCCCGGACTTTCACGACAGACGCGACAAACCGCCTACGAGCTCTTTACGCCCAATAATTCCGGATAACGCTCGCACCCTACGTATTACCGCGGCTGCTGGCACGTAGTTAGCCGGTGCTTCTTCTGCAGGTACCGTCACTTTCGCTTCTTCCCTACTGAAAGAGGTTTACAACCCGAAGGCCGTCATCCCTCACGCGGCGTCGCTGCATCAGGCTTGCGCCCATTGTGCAATATTCCCCACTGCTGCCTCCCGTAGGAGTCTGGGCCGTGTCTCAGTCCCAGTGTGGCCGGTCACCCTCTCAGGCCGGCTACCCGTCGTCGCCTTGGTGAGCCATTACCTCACCAACAAGCTGATAGGCCGCGAGTCCATCCAAAACCGATAAATCTTTCCAACACCCACCATGCGGTGGACGCTCCTATCCGGTATTAGACCCAGTTTCCCAGGCTTATCCCAGAGTTAAGGGCAGGTTACTCACGTGTTACTCACCCGTTCGCCACTAATCCACCCAGCAAGCTGGGCTTCATCGTTCGACTTGCATGTGTTAAGCACGCCGCCAGCGTTCATCCTGAGCCAGGATCAAACTCTCCGTAAAAAAATTACAGAACAACACCGTGGCAGCCGGAAATAACCACCACGACATCCATTCAATACCTAGCAAACCATCACCACACCACGGGGGTGGCAGGCGATGATCAACCAATATGTGTTAAAACAATTGGCATCAACAAACTTGGCACACTATTGAGTTCTCAAACAACAGGCGCTTCCAGCTTCAGCGACCCGCTCCGCGGGCCGTTTCGCTCTGGAGCAACTTCTCCATCCTAGACCATCCGTTTCGACCGTGTCAACTCCGTGTCCGAAGCATTCACCGTCCGTTCACATGGCCGGGCTAGAAAACCTTACCACATGATCCGACCATGTCAACTCCGCTCAACGCGGTGTCAGACACTCACCGGACCATCCACGTGGAAGGCCTCGAAAAGCTTACCACATGATCCCCGGCTGTCAAACCAGATCATCTTCTTCAGGAATCCCGACCCGCATCACTGCCGGCCGCGCACCCGGTGAGCACCACCCGCCCTGGACCTGCCATTCTCGGCATGAATCCGCGGATTCTGTGTTCTTCACCCCGCCTCCCGGTCACCCGGTCGGCGTCTTGAGCACGAGATGGAACTCTACACACGAATCCCACCGAACACAAAATCAGGGGTGACACCCGGCGGCCACGCATGAAAAAGGGCCCCGTTCTCCGCAGAATCCTGCGGAGAACGGGGCCCTGTGCTCCTCCCGTGGGCGGTTCCTCCGCCGTCGCCGCCCGTCGTGTCCTCGGTCACTTCTGGCGACCCGGTGGACACCGGTGGTCTGCGGCCGTGGTCAGGCCTCCCCCAGGTCCGCACCCGCCATGTTCTTCTTGCCCCGGCGCACCAGCAGGTGCCGGCCGGCGAAGGCGTCGTCTCGGGTGAACACCTGGTCGGCATCCGTCACCCGCACGTTGTTCACCGACGCGCCGCCGTCGCGCACCGTCCGACGCGCCTCGGAGCGCGAGGCGACCAGCCCGGTGGAGACCAGCAGCTCGACCGCGGTCACGGTGCCCGGCTCCCCCTCCCACTGGGTCCGGTCGGCCTGCGGCAGCTCGGCCAGCACGGCGGTCAGCGTGTCCGGATCCACGGTGGTGAGGTCGCCGCCTCCGAACACGGCCTGGGAGGCCTCGATGACCTTCGTCGTCGTCTCCTCTCCATGGGCCAGCGCTGTGACCTCCCACGCCAGGCGCTTCTGGGCCTCCCGGCGGAACGGCTCGTCGGCCACCTTCTGCGCGTACTCCTCGATCTCCGCGCGGGTCAGGAACGTGAAGACCTTGAGCCGGTCGACGACGTCCGCGTCCGCCGTGTTGAGCCAGAACTGGTAGAAGGCGTACGGGGAGCACATCTCCGCGTCGAGCCAGACGGCGTTGCCCTCGGACTTGCCGAACTTGGTGCCGTCCGCGTTCGTGATCAGCGGCGTGCCCAGCGCATGGGCGTGGGTCCCCTCCACCTTGCGGATCAGCTCGGTGCCGGCGGTGAGGTTGCCCCACTGGTCGGAGCCGCCGGTCTGGAGGGTCACGCCGTGCCGGCGGTGCAGCTCGAGGAAGTCGTTGCCCTGCAGCACCTGGTAGGAGAACTCCGTGTAGGAGATGCCCTCATCAGAGTTCAGGCGCTTGGCCACGATCTCCTTCTTCACCATCGTGCCGACGCGGAAGTTCTTGCCGACGTCCCGCAGGAAGTCCAGCGCGCTCATGCCCGCGGTCCAGTCCAGGTTGTTGACCATGGTCGCCGCGTTCTCCCCCTCGAAGGAGAGGTACGGCTCGATCTGCGCGCGCAGCGACTCCACCCACGCCGCCACGGTCTCCTGCGAGTTCAGGACGCGCTCCGAGGTCTGCCGCGGGTCGCCGATGAGGCCGGTGGCGCCGCCCACGAGGGCATACGGGCGGTGGCCGGCGAGCTGCAGGCGGCGCAGGGTGAGCAGCTGGACCAGGTGTCCCAGGTGGAGAGACGGAGCGGTCGGGTCGAAGCCGCAGTAATACGAGACGGGCTCCCCGGCCAGCGCCTGTTCCAGCGCGGCCTCGTCCGTCGAGACGTGCACGAGCCCGCGCCAGCGCAGCTCCTGCCAGACGTTCTCGAAGCTCGGGTCGTTCGCCTGTGCGCGCAGTCGGGCCGCGCGCTCCTCGTTCTGGGGTGCCATAGCCCCCAGCCTAGCGACGCGCCCGCGCGCCTCCGCGACGCCGCGCACGTGCGACGTCGCCCGCGGGGCTCACTCCGGGACGTCCGCCAGCCCGGCCGGCAGCGCGGCCGCGTCCGTCCCGGCGACGACGGACAACGACTGGGTGGCGCGGGTCATCGCCACGTACAGATCGCCCACCACGCCGCGCGCGTCGGCCACGATCCGCTCGGGCGAGACGAGGACGACGGTGTCGAACTCCAGTCCCTTGGTCTCCCACGGGGTGGCGACGACGATCTCGACGCCGGGCAGCGGCGCGGTGTCCACGGCCGCCTCCCCCCACCGCTCCCGGAGGACCGTGAGCAGCTCCCCCGTCCGCCCGGCGGGGGCGATCACGGCGGTCAGGGCCTCGGGCACGCGGTCCCGCTCGACCTCGACCGCGTCGAGGGCCAGGGCCGCGACGTCCCCGCCCGGCTCCGTCACCAGGCGCGGGCGGTGGTCGCCCTCGCGCACGGCGCGCGGATGGGAGACCTCGAGCCCGGCCGCCCGTGCGACCTGCGCGGCCCAGCGCATCACGCGCGCGGGCGAGCGGTAGTTCACGGTCAGCTCTTCCAGGCGCCAGCGGTCCCCGAACTCCGGGGCGAGGACGGACGCCCACGAGCCGGCCGCGTCACGACGGGAGGACTGCGCGATGTCCCCCACGATGGTGAACGACTTCATCGGGCAGCGGCGCGCCAGCAGGCGCCACTGCATCGGAGAGAGCTCCTGAGCCTCGTCCACCACCACGTGCCCGTACGTCCAGGTGCGGTCGTGGGCCGCGGTCTCAGCGGTGGTCCGTCGCACCCCGCGTGCCTCATTGGCCGCGGCCAGCTGCTCGGCGTCCACGACGCCGTCGACGCCCAGGTCCGCGAGCGTCTGGTGCATGTTCTCCAGGGACGCCCTGGCGTTCTCGAGGTTGCGCTCGTGCTGGGCCGCGAACTCACCACCCCGGCCCGGGGTCTCGAGGCGTCCGAGCAGCTCGGCCGCCTCGTCCAGCAGGGGCACGTCGGCCTCGGTCCAGGGGGCGTCGGCCGGCCGCAGGAGCGTGCCGACCTCGGCGTCGGAGAGCCACGGGGCGGCCGCCCGGAGCAGGTCCTCCCGGGTGAGGAGGTCGCCGATCAGCTTCTCCGGCGTCAGCGGCATCCAGCAGAGGTTGAGCGCGATGCGCACGTCGCGCGAGGTGCGCACGTCCTCCAGCAGGAGGTCACGCTGCACCGGGGTGCCCGAGGACTTCTCCAGCTTCTTGCGCAGCTTCTCCGCGAGCTCGCGGACGAGGATCTTCACGAACGTCACCCGGGCCTCGTTGTGGGGCTTGCGGGTGGCCCGCGCCTTGTCCCGGGCGCGCCGGACCATGGCCGGCTTGAGCTTGACGGCCGTGCCGTCGATCATCAGGCGCCGCGGCTCGACGAGCAGGCGCTGGCGCTGCGCGACCGCGTGGGCGACGGCGTCCACCATGTCCAGCCGGCCCTTCACCGCCGCCGCGTCGAGGTCCCGCTCCGGGACGGCCCGCACACCCGGCATCAGCGTCCCCAGCGAGGACATCACGACACCGGTCTCGCCCAGCGAGGGCAGCACCCGCTCGATGTACCGCATGAACGCGGTCGACGGGCCGACGATCAGCACGCCCGAGCGCGCGAGGCGCTCCCGGTGGGTGTACAGCAGGTAGGCGGCGCGGTGCAGGGCGACGGCGGTCTTCCCCGTGCCGGGCCCGCCCTGCACCACGACCGCCCCGGGCAGGGGCGCGCGGATCACCTCGTCCTGCTCCGCCTGGATCGTGGCGACGATGTCCCCCATCCGTCCCGTGCGTCGGGCGGTGACGGCGGCCAGCAGCGCACCCTGGGCATCGGCGCGCACGCCGTCCTCGCCCAGCAGCGTCGGGTCCAGGATGTCGTCCTCGAGGTCGCGCACCTCGCGCCCCCGCAGCATCAGGTGACGACGACGGCGCACGCGGCCCCGGTGGGCCGCCGTCGCCTGGTAGAAGGCGCCGGCCTCGGCCGCGCGCCAGTCGACGAGGAGGCGCTCGTGGTCCTCGGTGGTGAGGCCGATGCGCCCGATGTACCGCTGCTCGTCGGCCCCACCCTCCCGCTCGGCGTCGAGGTCGAGCCGGCCGAAGACGAGGCGGTCGTCCACGGCGTAGAGCTGGGCGAGTCGGTCCTCGTAGAGGCTGGCGAAGGCGTCGCGCTCGGAGTGGTTCTGCAGCGACCCCTGCGGACCGGTCCGGCGCACGGCCGCGAGCTGGCGCTCCTTCTCCTCACGCAGGGCGTCGAGGCGGGCGTACCGCTCGGCGACCCGACCCCGCTCGAGGTCGAGCTCGGACTGGCGGACGGACACGGTATCGGTCATCGGGGGCCCTCGCGGTGCGGTGAGAGGCGGACCACGCTGCGGCCCGCCCGGCGGAAAAGTGACCACCCATGCTACGCCGACCGCGGTGAACGGCGGGTGACGCGGCGGTGCCCTGCCGGGCACCGCCGCGTCCGGCCCGGCCGACGCCGACTCGACCGGGCGACCGCGTCAGCGGGCGTCGACGACGGAGCCCGGCGTGTCGGCCCAGCGGCGCAGCGGTTCCAGGGCGTCCTCGAGCGCCCCGATCTGCGCCGCGACGGCCGTCGGCGCGGTCCCGCCCTGGGCGTCGCGAGAGGCGAGCGAGCCCTCCGTGCTGAGCACCTCGCGGACCTGCGGGGTCAGCGCCGGCGAGATGGCCGCGTACTCCTCGTCCGTGAGGTCCCACAGCTCCACGCCCCGGGCCTCGGCCGCCTTCACGGCCTCGCCGGACAGCTCGTGGGCCTCGCGGAACGGGACCCCCTGGCGGACGAGCCACTCGGCGACGTCGGTGGCCAGCGCGAAGCCCTGCGGGGCCAGCTCCGCCATGCGCTCCGTCTGGAACTCGAGGGTGGCGATCATCCCGGAGACGGCGGGCAGCAGCAGCTCGAGGGTGTCCGCGGCGTCGAAGACGGGCTCCTTGTCCTCCTGCAGGTCGCGGTTGTAGGCCAGCGGCATGCCCTTGAGCGTGGCCAGCAGCCCCGTGAGGTCGCCGATGAGGCGGCCGGACTTGCCGCGGGCCAGCTCGGCGACGTCCGGGTTCTTCTTCTGCGGCATGATCGAGGACCCTGTGGAGTACGCGTCGTGCAGCGTCACGAAGCCCGCCTCCTTGGTGGCCCAGAAGATGACCTCCTCCGAGATGCGGGACAGGTCGACGCCGACCATCGCGGCGACCCACGCGAACTCCGCGTACACGTCGCGGGCGGCGGTGCCGTCGATCGAGTTCCACACGGCCGACTCGAAGCCGAGCTCGGTGGCCACGGCGTTCGGGTCCAGACCCAGGGAGGAGCCTGCCAGGGCCCCGGAGCCGTACGGCGAGACGGCCGCGCGCGCGTCCCAGTCCACGAGCCGCTGCAGGTCCCGCGCGAACGCCCAGGCGTGCGCGAGCAGGTGGTGCGAGAGCAGGACGGGCTGCGCGTGCTGCAGGTGGGTGCGGCCCGGCATCGGCGCGTACGGGTGCGCCCGCGCCTGATCGAGCAGCGCGTCCACCGTGGCGATCACGCCCCGCGCGATGATGCGGGCGTGGTCGCGCAGGAACATCCGGCCGAGGGTGGCGACCTGGTCGTTGCGGGATCGGCCGGCCCGCAGGCGGCCGCCGAGCTCGGGACCGGCCCGCTCGATGAGGCCGCGCTCGAGCGAGCCGTGCACGTCCTCATCGGACGCCGCCGGGGTGTAGGCACCGGAACGCACGTCCGCCTCGAGCCGGTCGAGGGCCGCGATCATCCCGTCCAGGTCGTCCGCACTGAGCAGACCGGCGGTGTGCAGCACCCGGGCGTGGGCACGGGAGCCGACGATGTCATAGGGCGCCAGGCGCCAGTCGAAGTGCGTGGACTTGCTGAGCGCGGCGAGCGCCTCGGAAGGGCCGCCGGCGAAGCGGCCGCCCCACAGGGCGCCCTCGTTGGTCCCGTGGCGGGCGTCGGTGTTCTCGGTCATCGAAGGTCTCCTCGAGGTCGGTGACAGGCCGACGGCGGCCGGCCCGGGCGCGGGCGGGCCGCCGTCGTGCGCGGGGCGTGCGGGGTCAGTCGTTGGACAGGCGGGCGACGTCCTGGAGGTCGTCGCCGCCGCGCAGGCGCTGCTCGCGCTCCGAGGCCGTCTTCGCGGACAGGCCGAAGATGTCGATGAACCCGCGGGCCGAGGACTGGTCGAACGAGTCGCCCTCGTCGTACGTGGCGAGGTTGAAGTCGTACAGGCCGGTCTCGGACCGGCGACCCTGCACCGTGGCACGGCCGCCGTGGAGCTCCAGGCGGATCTCACCGTTGACGTGCTCCTGGGTCGCGTCGATGAACGTGTCCAGGTTCCGCTTCAGCGGGGAGTACCACTGGCCGTCGTAGACCAGCTCGGTCCAACGCTGGTCCACATGCTTCTTGAAGCGCGCCTGTTCCCGCTCCAGGGTGACGTTCTCGAGCTCACGGTGGGCCGCGATCAGCGCCATGGCGCCCGGTGCCTCGTAGATCTCACGGGACTTGATGCCCACGAGGCGGTCCTCGACGATGTCGATCCGGCCCACGCCCTGGGCACCGGCCCGGCGGTTGAGCTCCTCGATGATCTCCAGCGGGCTCAGCGCGCGACCGTCGAGGGCCGTGGGGACGCCGCGCTCGAAGGCGATCGTGACCACGTCCGGCGCCGGCGGGAAGGCGGGGTCGTCCGTGTAGTCGTAGACGTCCTTCGTGGGGCCGTTCCAGATGTCCTCGAGGAAGCCGGTCTCGACGGCGCGGCCCCACACGTTCTGGTCGATCGAGAACGGGTTCTTCTTGGTGGTGACGATCGGCAGGTCGTTGCGCTCGGCGTACTCGATGGCCTTCTCACGGGTCAGGGCGAGGTCGCGCACCGGCGCGATGCACTTCAGGTCGGGGCCGAGGGTCTGGATGGAGACCTCGAAGCGGACCTGGTCGTTGCCCTTGCCGGTGCAGCCGTGCGCCACCGTCGAGGCGCCGAACTGGCGGGCCGCCGCGACCAGGTGGCGGGAGATCACCGGGCGCGAGATCGCGGAGACCAGCGGGTAGGCGTCCATGTAGAGGGCGTTGGCCTTGAGCGTGGGCATGCAGTACTGCTCGGCGAACTCGTCACGCGCGTCGGCGACGTAGGCCTCGACGGCGCCGCAGTCCAGGGCGCGCTGGCGGATCGTCTCGAGGGACTCGCCCCCCTGGCCCACGTCGACCGCGACGGCGACGACCTCGGCGCCCGTGGCCTCGGCGATCCAGCCGATGGCCACGGAGGTGTCCAGGCCGCCCGAGTAGGCAAGGATGATGCGTTCCTTCACGTTTTCTCCTCTTTATATAGGGGGGTCTCCGAGCGCGGCACGTGGCCGTCGGAGGCGTGCTCGGCGACGATCCTACCCGGGTCTTGAATAAATATGCAACTGACGGAATATCAGCTCCTGATGGATCCTGCGCAGCCCCTCTGCGCCCACCGCGGCGGCCACCCGCAACCATGGCCCCGCGCTCGAAGTTCGGGTCGAACGCGACGCCGGTCACGGCTTCGACCGTCGATCGTGACCTTCGCCCACGCCCCTGTGACGGAGGTTGTCCACACTGTCCAATCAGACGCCCTAAGATCCAATGCGGGCAGTGGCGTGCATTTCGTCCACGTACTCCCGCCTCAGGGAGCGATTCGTCACCTGATCTCAAATGTGAGACGGACGGGCAAGAATTCGTCGACCCATGATTTGACGCGAGGGGGGCTCCCGTCGTTGACTCTTCCGTAGCCGATTCGTGATCGAACCGTGATCTGACCGAGAGGTCGGGGACGGGGAGGCCACGACATCGAACCCCCTCCGACGGTCGCCCGCTGCTGGGTCGTCTCGAACCGACGGAGGGCATGACCCGACCAAGGAGAAGGACGACCCCGGTGTGCCTCGGCCACCGATCAGCGAGGACTCGCCATGGACACCATGACTCTCTTCACCACTTCCGCCACCCGCTCCCGCCGTGCCACCGCCTCGATCGTTGCGGGCATGACCCTCGCCGGCGCCGCCGCCGTGGGCTTCTCCGCCCTGGCCCAGGCCGCCACCGTGGACACCTGGGACCGCCTCGCCGAGTGCGAGTCCAACGGCACCTGGGACATCAACACCGGCAACGGCTTCTACGGCGGCGTGCAGTTCACCCTGTCCTCCTGGCAGGCCGTCGGCGGCGAGGGCTACCCGCACCAGGCCTCCAAGGCCGAGCAGATCAAGCGCGCCGAGATCCTCCAGGACCTGCAGGGCTGGGGCGCCTGGCCGCTGTGCTCGCAGAAGCTGGGCCTGACCCAGGCTGACGCGGACGCCGGTGACGTGGACGCCACCGAGGCCGCCCCGGTCGCCGTGGAGCGCACCGCCACCGTGCAGCGCCAGTCCGCCGCCGACGAGGCTGCTGCTGAGCAGGCCGCTGCTGAGCAGGCTGCTGCCGACCAGGCCGCCGCCGAGCGCTGGGCCGCCGAGCAGGCTGCTGCCGACCAGGCCGCCGCCGAGCGCTGGGCCGCCGAGCAGGCTGCTGCCGACCAGGCCGCCGCCGAGCGCTGGGCCGCCGAGCAGGCTGCTGCCGAGCAGGCCGCCGCCGACAAGGCCGCTGCCCAGCGTGCCGCCGCCGCGGAGAAGGCTGCCGCTCAGAAGGCTGCCGCCGCGGAGAAGGCTGCCGCTCAGAAGGCTGCCGCCGCGGAGAAGGCCGCCGCTCAGAAGGCTGCCGCCGCTGAGCAGGCCGCTGCCGCGGAGCAGGCCGTCGTCGCCGAGGCCGAGACCATCGTCGTCAAGTCCGGTGACTCCCTCTGGAAGCTCGCCAACGAGTACGAGGTGGAGGGTGGCTGGACCGCCCTCTACGAGGCCAACAAGGGCGCCGTCTCCGACGCCGCCGTGATCTACGTCGGCCAGGAGCTCGTCCTGCCGCAGGCCTGAGACGCCTGACCGGTCCCCCGGACCGGTACCACACGAGGAAGGCCCCCGCCGTCGGCGGGGGCCTTCCTCGTGCCTGGTGCCCGTCACCCGCGCGGGCGGGGCCGGACGGGTCGGTTAGCCCGCCAGACCCAGCAGGTGGGCCGCGACGGCCGGGGCGGACGTGGTCCCCGTGGTGATGAGGAGGATGGTGTCGTCGCCGGCGATCGTGCCCATCACGTGCTCCACGCGCGCCTGGTCGATCACGCTGGCCAGGAACTGCGCCGCGCCCGGGGGCGTGCGCAGGACCACGAGGTTCGCGGTGGGCTCGGCGGAGACGAGCAGCTCGCGGGCCATGCTCGCCAGGCGATTCAGCTGCGCGTCCGAGCCGCGGCCCGGCACGGCGGCGTCGTCGCCCTCCGCCGGAAGGGCGTAGACCATGCCGGCCGGCCCGCGCGTCCGCACCGCGCCGAGGTCCACCAGGTCCCGCGAGAGCGTGCCCTGGGTGACGGACAGCCCGCGATCGCCCAGGGCGTCCGAGAGTTCGGCCTGGGAGCGGATGCCCCGGGTGGCCAGGATCTCCCGGATCGCGGCCTGACGGGCGATCTTCGTCGTGGGGGCGGCCATCAGCGCGGCTCCTCGGCCAGGCCGGAGCGGTACAGCAGCCAGGCGATGAGCGCCTTCTGCGCGTGCAGCCGGTTCTCGGCCTCGTCGAACACCACGGACCGCGGCCCGTCGATCACCTCGGCCGTGACCTCGTAGCCCCGGTACGCGGGCAGGCAGTGCAGGAAGATCGCGTCGTCGGCCGCCCGCGCCATCGCGGCGGCGTCCACCTGGTAGTCCCGGAACAGCGCCAGGCGGGCCTCCTTCTCCTCCTCCTGGCCCATGGACACCCACGTGTCGGTCACGACGACGTCCGCGCCCGCCAGGGCCTCGGCCGCGTCCGTCGTGACGAGGACGGAACCGCCCGTCTCCGCCGCCCGCCGTCGGGCGGCGGCCACGACGTCCTCGGCAGGCAGGTGCCCCTCGGGGCCGGCGACCCGCACGTGCATGCCGGCCGTCGCGCAGCCGAGCAGATACGAGTGGGCCATGTTGTTCGCCGCGTCCCCCAGATACGTCAGAGTGCGGCCCGCCGTGCCGCCGAGGTGCTCGCGCACCGTCAGCAGGTCGGCGAGGATCTGACAGGGGTGGTAGTCGTCGCTGAGCGCATTGACCACGGGCACCGAGGAATGGGCGGCCATCTCCTCGAGACCGGCCTGCGCGAACGTGCGCCAGACGATGACGCCGACCATCCGCTCCAGCACGCGGGCCGTGTCCGCCACGGACTCCTTGTGGCCCAGCTGCGACTCCCCCGGGTTCACGATCAAGGGCGTCCCGCCGAGCTCGGCGATGCCGGCCGCGAACGAGACGCGGGTGCGCGTGGAGGTCTTGTCGAAGAACACGATGCCGGTCCGGGGCCCGGCCAGCGGGCGGTGCCGGAACCGGTCGGCCTTCATCTGCGCGGCGAGGTCGAGCACCTCGGCCTGCTCGGCCGGGGTGAGGTCCGTGTCCACCAGGAAGTGGCGGACGGCGGTGGCGGGGGTCATGGGCGGTCTCCTTCGGCGGGGGTCAGGGCGGCGGCCACGAGCCCGGGCAGGGCGGCGGCGAAGCGCTCGAGCTCGGCCACGGGCACGGTGAGCGGCGGGGCCAGGCGCAGGGTGGACGGGCCGGTGGCGTTGAGGATCCAGCCCGCCTCGAGGCCGGCGGCGACGACGGCGGGGGCCAGCCCGCCGGCCGGGACCGGTCCCGCGGGGTCGGCCAGGTCGACGCCGATCCACAGGCCGTGACCGCGCACCGCGGCCACCTCGGGCAGGTCCTCCAGCAGGGCGGCCACGGCCTCGCCCGCGGCGCGGACGTGGCCGAGCAGGCCCTCGTCCTCGACGGTCTGGAGCACGGCCAGGCCCGCGGCGGTGGCCAGGGGGTTGCCGCCGAACGTGGTGCCGTGCTGGCCGGCGGTGAGCAGCCTGGAGACGGCGGGGCCGACGCACACGAGCGCCCCGATCGGCACGCCGCCGCCCAGTCCCTTCGCCAGGGTGAAGGCGTCGGGCACCACCGGCTCTGCCGCACCGGTGACGGCCGGGTTCTGGAAGCCGAACCACGTGCCGGTGCGGCCCACGCCGGACTGCACCTCGTCGAGGATCATCAGGGCGCCGGCCTCGCGGGTCGCGGCCCGCACCTCGGCCAGGTAGCCGGCCGGCCAGCCGTGCACGCCGGCCTCGCCCTGGACCGGCTCGAGGATGACGGCGGCGACGGTGGCGCCGTCGTCGTCCGGGGCCAGGGCCGCCCGCAGGGCTGCGGCGTCCCCGCCCGGCACGTGCTCCACGCCGCCGGGCAGCGGCTCGAAGGGCGCCCGGTAGGCCTCCTTGTGCGTGAGCGCGAGGGCGCCCATCGTGCGGCCGTGGAAGGCCCGCTCGAGCGCGATCACCCGCGTCCGGCGGCCGGACGGGTCGTCCGCACCGTGGCGGCGGGCGAGCTTGAACGCGGCCTCGTTGGCCTCCGTGCCGGAGTTCGCGAAGAACACGGTGGAGCCCGCGGGCACGCCGGCCAGTTCCAGCAGGCGCTCGGCCAGGCGGATCTGCGGCTCGGACGTGAAGAGGTTGGACACGTGGCCGAGCGTGGCGATCTGCTCGGACACGGCCCGCACCAGCGCCGGGTGGCCGTGGCCGAGCGCATTCACGGCGATGCCGGCCAGCAGGTCCGTGTAGCGCCGGCCGTCGGCGTCCCACACGTGGACCCCCTCGCCGCGCACGAGCACGCGGGTGGGGCGGCCGAAGACGCCGGTCAGGGCGGCGTGGTAGCGCTCCAGCAGCGCGGACTGGTCGGTGCTCATGCGTCCTCCTCGGGGGTGGTCGGGGCGGTGGGTTCGGCGTCGGGCACCACCTGGGTGCCGACGCCCGCGGAGGTGAAGACCTCCAGCAGCATCGAGTGGGGGCGGCGGCCGTCCACGACGTGGGCGCGCTGCACGCCGGCGTCGACGGCCGCCAGGCACGCGGCCATCTTCGGGATCATCCCGGAGGCCAGGGAGGGCAGCAGCGCACGCAGCTGGGCGGCGGTGAGCGAGCTGATGAGGGAGTCCCGGTCCGGCCAGTCCGCGTAGAGGCCCTCGACGTCGGTGAGCAGCACGAGCTTCGCGGCGCCGAGGGCGGCGGCCAGGGCCGCGGCGGCGGTGTCCGCATTGACGTTGAGGACCTGCCCGGTGGGCTGGCCGTCGTCGTCGATCTCGGGGGCGACCGACGAGACCACGGGGATCCGCCCGGACTCGATCACGTCGAGGATCGCGGTCGGGTCGACGCCGGTGACCTCGCCCACGAGGCCGAGGTCCACCTCCTGCCCGTCCACGACGGCGCCCGTGCGGCGGGCGCGCAGCAGCCCCGCGTCCTCGCCGGAGAAGCCGACGGCGTACGGGCCGTGGGAGTTCACGAGGCCGACCAGCTCGCGGCCCACCTGTCCCGTGAGCACCATGCGGACCACGTCCATGGCCTCCTCGGTGGTCACGCGCAGGCCGCCGCGGAACTCGGACGCGATGCCGAGGCGGTCGAGCATCGCGTTGATCTGCGGGCCGCCGCCGTGCACCACCACGGGGTGGACCCCCACGTGGTGCAGGAACACGATGTCCTCGGCGAACGCCCGGCGCAGCTCCTCCGACACCATGGCGTTGCCGCCGTACTTGACGACCATGACGGTGCCGGCGAACCGCCGGATCCAGGGCAGGGCCTCGACGAGGACCTCCGCCTTGGACTCGGCGCGGTCGAGCCGGTCCGCGGTGGACAGGACGGGTGCGGCCGCCGTGGCCGGGTCGGTGTGCGGGCTCATGCTGGGGGTCCTCACGTGGAGTAGGCGGAGTTCTCGTGGACGTAGTCGTGCGTCAGGTCGTTGGTCCAGACCGTGGCCTCGGCGTCGCCGGCGTGCAGGTCGACCTCGACGAGCACCTCGCGGGCCGTCAGGTCCACGCGGGAGCGGTCCTCCCCCACACCGGAGGCGCGGCACACCTGGACGCCGTTGAAGCGCACGTCGAGGGCGTACGGGTCGAAGGCGGCGACCGACTCCGGGACCGTGCCGACGGCGGCGATCACGCGTCCCCAGTTCGGGTCCTGGCCGAAGATCGCGGTCTTGAACAGGTTGGAGCGGCCGACGGCGCGGGCGACGGCCTCGGCCGCCTCCTCGGTCTCGGCGTGGACCACGCGCACGGCGATGTCGTGCCGGGCGCCCTCGGCGTCGGCGACGAGCTGGCGGGACAGGTCCGCGCAGACCTCGTGGAGGGCCGCGGCGAACGCCTCGGGCTCGGGCGCGGTCCCGGACGCGCCCGAGGCCAGCAGGATCACGGTGTCGTTGGTGGACATGCACCCGTCCGAGTCGACCCGGTTGAAGGTGGCGCGCACGGCCTCGCGCAGGGCCGCGTCGAGGGCGGGGGCGGGGACGTCGGCGTCCGTGGTGATGACGCTGAGCATGGTGGCCATGCCGGGTGCCAGCATGCCCGCCCCCTTGGCCATGCCGCCCACGGTGAAGCCCGCGCCGCGGGCCACGGCGGTCTTGGCCACGGTGTCCGTGGTCTTGATCGCGACGGCGGCGTCCTCGCCGCCGTCCGGACTGAGGGCGGCGACCGCCTCGGACACGCCCGCGGTGAGGGTGTCCATCGGCAGGCGTTCGCCGATGAGGCCGGTCGAGCAGACGAGCACGTCGTCGGCGGCGGTCGCGAGGGCCGCGGCCGCGTGCTCGGCGGTGCGACGGGCGTCCGCGAGGCCCTCGGCGCCGGTGGCCGCGTTCGCCCCGCCGGAGTTCAGGACGACCGCGGTCGCGCGGCCGTCCCGCACGGCGCGGCGGGTCCAGACCACGGGGGCGGCCGCCACCCGGTTCTCGGTGAGGACGGCGGCCGCCGCGCGGCGCGGGCCCTCGTTGACGACGACGGCGACGTCGGGCGTGCCCGAGGCCTTCAGCCCCGCGGTGACGCCGGCCGCCCGGAACCCCTGTGCCGCGGTGACGCTCACGGTGCGACCCCCTGCTGTTCGAGCCCCGCCTGCTCCGGCAGGCCCAGGGCGATGTTCATGGACTGCACGGCGCCGCCGGCCGTGCCCTTGGTGAGGTTGTCGAGCGCCGCGCAGACGATCACGCGGCCGGCCCGCTCGTCCACGGCGAGCTGCAGCTGCACGTGGTTGGAGCCGAGGACCGCCTTCGTGGTGGGCCACTGGCCCTCGGGCAGCAGGTGCACGAAGCGTTCGCCGCCGTAGGCCTCGGCCCATGCGTCGCGCACGTCCGCGGCGGCGACGCCGGGACGCAGGCGCGCCGTGGCTGTCGCGAGGATGCCGCGCGACATCGGCGCGAGCGTGGGCGTGAAGGAGACGCGGACCGGCTCGCCGGCCGCCTGGGCCAGGCCCTGCTCGATCTCCGGGGTGTGCCGGTGCCCGCCGCCGACGCCGTACGGGCTCATCCCGCCCATGACCTCGGCGCCGAGCAGGTGCGGCTTCAGCGCCTTGCCCGCCCCGGAGGTGCCCGAGGCGGCGACGATCACCACGTCCTGCGGCTCGAGCAGCCCCGCGGCGAAGCCGGGCGCGAGGGCGAGGATCGAGGTGGTCGGGTAGCACCCGGGGACGGCGATGCGGCGGGTGCCGGCGAGTCGCTCGCGCTGACCGGGCAGCTCGGGCAGGCCGTAGGGCCAGGTCCCGGCGTGCGCGGTGCCGTAGAAGGCCTCCCAGTCCGCGGCGGACTCGAGGCGGTGGTCGGCGCCCGCGTCGATCACCAGGGTGTCCGGGGAGCGCTCGGCGATCTCGGCCGCGAGCGCCCCGGAGGCCCCGTGGGGCAGCGCGAGGATCACGACGTCGTGACCGGCGAGGACGTCCGCGGTGGTCTCGGCGAGGACGCGGTCCGCCAGGGCGTGCAGGTGCGGCTGGAGGGCGCCGAGGCGCTCCCCCGCGTTCGAGTGGGCCGTGATGGCTCCGACGGTAACGGACGGGTGGCCGGCGAGCAGGCGCAGGGCCTCTCCCCCGGCGTAGCCGCTGGCTCCGGAGACGGCGACGGTGTGGGTCATGGCCCCATCCTAGCGTAGATATGCCTTGCACGGAATATCTATGCGGTGCCTCGGGTCCCCCGGGACGGGCCGGATGTCCGGGCCCGCTCCTAGAGTGGGGCCATGACCACTGCGAACACCCCCGCCGTCCCCCGCACCCACCACGCCGTCGTCGTGTCCGCCACGGGCGGCCCCGAGGTCCTGCAGTGGACCGAGACGGAGGTGCCCTCTCCCGCACCGGGGCACGTGCTGGTGCGGACCGCCGCGGCGGGCCTGAACTTCATCGAGACGTACCAGCGCTCCGGGACCTACGCGATGGACCTGCCCTTCACCCCCGGCACGGAGGGCTCCGGCGAGGTCGTCGCGCTCGGCGAGGGCGTGGACGCCGCGCTCCTGGGGGCCCGTGTCGCCACCGCGACGGCCACCGGTGCGTACGCCGAGCACTTCACCGCCCCCGCGGATCGTCTCCTCGCCGTCCCGGAGGGCATCGACCTGGCCGAGGCCGCCGCCCTTCCGCTGCAGGGCATGACGGCCCACTACCTCTGCCGGTCCACCTTCCCGGTGGAGGAGGGCCACACGGTGGTCGTGACGGCCGGTGCCGGCGGCGTGGGGCTCCTGCTCACCCAGCTCGCGACGGCCCGCGGCGCCCGCGTGGTCACCACGGCGTCCACGGAGGAGAAGCGGGAGCTGTCCCGGGGCGCGGGCGCCGTCGCCGCGGTGGACTACCCGGACCTCGCCGCCACGGTGGCCGAGCTGACCGACGGCGAGGGCGCGCACGTCGTGTACGACGGCGTGGGGAAGGACACCTTCGACACCTCGCTCGAGGTGCTGCGCGTGCGCGGCACACTCGTGCTCTTCGGCGGGGCCTCCGGGCAGGTGCCCCCCTTCGACCTGCAGCGGCTCAACGCGGCCGGCTCGCTGTACGTCACCCGGCCCTCGCTGGTGCACTACACGCGCACGGGCGAGGAGACCCGCTGGCGTGGTGGAGAGGTGTTCGGGGCGTGGGCCTCCGGCGAGCTCGACGTACGGATCGGCGAGCGCTTCCCGCTGGCGGACGCGGCCGCCGCGCACGCCGCACTCGAGTCCCGGTCGACGACGGGCAAGGTGCTGCTCACCCTGTCCTGAGCCGGACCCGCCCGGTGCCTTCCAGGCGCCCCGCGCGGCCGCGGGCGGGGCATAGAATGTCCCGCTGCGGCTTGGTCCGCGTCCGACCCTCGGTTTGCCGCTCACACCCCCGGAGGCCCCTGTGTCCCTTTCGTCCGCCGCGCCCACCCCGCCCTCCGTCCCCCTCGACCCCGCGGGCGCGCCGCATCGGCCGCAGCTGCCCGGCTCCGAGCGCACCCCGCCCGCCCGGACGCTCGTGGAGCTCTTCGACGCCACGGCGCGCGAGCACCCGGACGCGACCGCCCTGGACGACGGCGTCGAGCCGCTGACGTACGCGGAGCTGCGGGAGCGCGTCGACGAGACCGCCCGCCACCTGTGGGCCGCCGGCGTGCGGGCGGGAGACCGGGTCGGCGTGCGGATCGCCTCGGGCACGGCCGCGCTGTACGTCTCGATCCTCGGCGTGCTCGCCGCCGGCGCGGCCTACGTCCCCGTGGACGCGGACGATCCGGAGGAGCGCGCCCGCCTCGTGTTCGGCGAGGCGAAGGTGGCCGGCGTCCTCACCGACGAGCGGGTCTACGCCCCGCACCCCGAGCACACCGCGGACCCGGCCGCGGAGGCCCGCGCCCCCGGGCTCGAGGACGACGCGTGGATCATCTTCACCTCTGGCTCGACGGGCACCCCCAAGGGCGTGGCGGTGAGCCACCGCTCGGCCGCGGCCTTCGTGGACGCCGAGGCGCGGATCTTCCTGGCGGACGATCCGCTCGCCCCGGGCGACCGCGTGCTGGCGGGACTGTCCGTCGCGTTCGACGCCTCGTGCGAGGAGATGTGGCTCGCCTGGCGTCACGGTGCGTGCCTGGTCCCGGCCCCCCGCTCGCTCGTGCGCTCCGGCATGGACCTCGGCCCGTGGCTCGCCGAGCGGCGCATCACCGCCGTGTCCACCGTGCCGACCCTCGCCGCGATGTGGCCCACCGAGGCCATGGACAACGTCCGGCTGCTGATCTTCGGCGGCGAGGCCTGCCCGCCCGAGCTCGCCGCGCGCCTGGCGGAGGACGGCCGCGAGGTCTGGAACACCTACGGCCCCACGGAGGCCACCGTCGTCGCGTGCGCGGCCCCGCTCACGGGTCTCGGCCCGGTCCGCATCGGCCTGCCCCTGGACGGCTGGGACCTGGCCGTCGTCGACCCGCAGACCACGCTGCCCGTGGCCGAGGGCGAGACGGGCGAGCTGATCATCGGCGGCGTCGGCCTGGCCCGCTACCTCGACCCGGCCAAGGACGCCGAGAAGTACGCCCCCATGCCCTCCCTCGGCTGGGAGCGTGCCTACCGCTCCGGTGACCTCGTGGTCTTCGAGCCGGAGGGCCTGCTGTTCGTCGGCCGCGCCGACGACCAGGTGAAGCTCGGCGGCCGCCGCATCGAGCTCGGCGAGGTGGACGCGGCCCTCCAGGCCCTGCCCGGCGTCCACGGCGGCGCCGCGGCCGTGCAGACCACCCCGGCGGGCCACCAGATCCTCGTCGGCTACCTCGTCCCCGCGGACCCCGAGGCCGAGCTCGACCTGCACATGGCCCGCGAGCACCTCGCGGCGGAGCTGCCGGCCGCACTCGTGCCCCGGCTGGCCGTCGTGGACTCCCTGCCCACGAAGACCTCCGGCAAGGTGGACCGCCACGCGCTGCCGTGGCCCCTGCCCGGCGCCGAGGTGGACGAGGACGCGCCCCAGCCGAACGAGGACACCGCCGACGGCTGGGTGCTGCGCCAGTGGGCGGACGTGCTCGGCGCGCCCCCCAAGGACGCCGACACCGACTTCTTCGAGGCCGGCGGCGGCTCGCTCGCCGCTGCCCAGCTCGTGGCCCGCCTGCGCCTGCGCCACCCGGCCGTGACCGTCCAGGACGTCTACCGCAACCCCACCGCCGGGGCCCTCGTGGCCGCCGTCGTGGGCGACGACGGCCCCCGCGGCATCGAGGTGCACGACCGGCACGTCGACCGCACCCGCCACCGCACCCAGTGGGTCCAGACCCTCGTGGGACTGCCCGTGTTCGTCCTGCCCGCCCTGCGCCTGGGCGTGTGGACCGGCCTGGCCCTGAACCTGCTGACGCTCTCCGGGCTCGCGCCCGGGCTGCCCACCGTGCCGTGGTGGGTGCTGATCGTGGCCGGTCTGCTGGTGGTGACCGTGCCCGGCCGCATGCTGCTCACCGCCGCGACGGCCCGGCTGCTGCTGCGCGGCGTGAGCCCCGGGTCCTACCCGCGCGGTGGCCGCGTCCACCTGCGCCTGTGGCTCGCCCAGCAGATCAGCGACCTCGTGGACCCCTACTCGCTGGCCGGCGCCACGTGGGTGCCCGCCTACGCGCGACTGCTGGGCAACCGGATCGGCAAGGACGTGGACATGCACACCGTGCCACCGGTCACCGGCATGCTCACGGTCGAGGAGGGCGCCGCGATCGAGCCTGAGGTGGACCTGTCCGGCTACTGGGTCGACGGCGACGTCGTCCGGCTCGGCGAGGTGCGCATCGGCGCGGACGCCGTCGTGGGCGCCCGCTCCACGCTCCTGCCGGGCGCCCAGGTCGGCGCCGGGGCGCACGTCGAGGCCGGGTCCACCGTCGCCGGGCGGGTGCGCGGCGGCCAGCGCCACGCCGGCTCCCCCGCCGTCAAGGTGGGCAAGGTGAAGTCCCGCGGCCCCGCCGAGGCGCCGCGGGAGACCCCGGGCTGGCGCCTGATGGCGACCGTCCTCTCGACCCTCATCTCCCTCCTTCCGCTCGTCTCCGCCGCCGCGGCGGCCGCGGTGGCCGCGTGGTCGCTGACCTGGTGGCCGCCGGCCCCGGAGGCGGGGCCGCTGGCCGCCGTCGGGACCACCGCGGCGCGCCTGCTGGCCGCAAGCCCCCTGGTGGCCGGCGTCTGGTTCCTGACCCAGATGCTGCTCGTGCTCGTCACCGTGCGCCTGCTCGCGCTCGGCATCACGGAGGGGCACCACCCCGTGCGCTCCCGGGTCGGCTGGCAGGTGTGGGCCACCGAGCGCGTCCTCGACGCCGCCCGCGACCAGCTGTTCCCGATCTACGCCTCCCGCTTCACGCCGACGTGGCTGCGCCTGCTGGGCGCCGAGGTGGGCCGCGGCGTCGAGGCCTCCACCGTGGTGCTCCTGCCCTGCATGACCCGCGTGGGCGACGGCGCGTTCCTCGCCGACGACACGATGGTCTCCTCCTACTCCCTCGACGGCGGGTGGATGCACGTGGCCCCCGCGAAGGTCGGCAAGCGCTCGTTCGTGGGCAACTCCGGCATGGTGCCCGGCGGCCGCACCCTGCGCCGCGACTCGCTCGTGGCGGTGCTGTCCACCACCCCGGCCAAGACCAAGGCGGGCACGTCCTGGATGGGCTCCCCGCCCGTGCGCCTGCGCCGCAACGAGGTCACCGCAGACGCCGCCCTCACCTACGACCCGCCGGCCCGACTCAAGGCCGCCCGCACCGCCTGGGAGCTGCTGCGCGCGATCCCGGTGTGGCTGCACGTGGCCCTGTCCCTCGCCGTCGGCGCGACGCTGGCCGCCCTCATCGCGGTCGGCACGTGGGCGCTGGCCTTCGTCCTGGGCGGCGTCGTCCTGCTCGCGGCCGGCGCGGTCGCGGCGAGCCTGACCGTGCTCGCCAAGCGGGTCTTCGTCGGCCGGATCCGCGCGGGCGAGCACCCGCTGTGGTCCTCGTTCATCTGGCGCAACGAGGTCGCGGACACCTTCACCGAGTTCCTCGCCGCCCCGTGGTTCAGCCGGGCCGCGGCCGGCACCCCCGCCCTGGTCTGGTTCCTGCGCGCGATGGGCGCCCGCATCGGCCACGGCGCCTGGGTCGAGTCCTACTGGCTGCCCGAGGCCGACCTCGTGGAGCTCGGCGACGGCGCCACCGTGAACCGCGGCTGCGTCGTCCAGACCCACCTGTTCCACGACCGCGTGATGTCCCTGGACGCCGTCGTCCTGGAGGACGGCGCCACCCTCGGCCCCCACTCCGTGGTGCTGCCCGCCGCCCGCCTGGGCCGCGGCACCACCGTCGGTGCCGGGTCCCTCGTGATGCGCGGCGAGGAGCTGCCCGCCGGCACGTGGTGGCTCGGCAACCCGGTCTCCCCGTGGCGTCGTCCCGACGGCGACCCCGCCGCCGCGGCCACCCCCTCCCGAGAGGAAGCATGAGCACCGATCCCTACGTCCCGGGCGTCGGCACCGACGCCGCCACCGTCGAGCACATCGCACTGGACCTCGACGTGCGCCTGGCCGCGAACCGGGTCTCCGGCACCGCCGTCCTGCGCGTGCGCCTGACGAAGCAGAGCCGCCGCATCGAGCTGGACCTGTACCGGCTGCGCGTGTCCCGGGTGGACGCCGTCGTCGACGGCCGCGCCGTCGCCTCCTCGTTCACCCAGCCGGGCCGCGCCCCGAGCCGCCTCGTCGTCGACCTGGACGAGAGCCGGCCGGAGGGCACGCTCGTGGAGCTGACCGTGGTCTACGCGGGCACGCCCACGCTGCGGCGCAGCCCGTGGGGCACGATCGGCTGGGAGGAGCTCACGGACGGCGTGCTCGTGGCCGGGCAGCCCCACGGCGCCTCCACGTGGCTGCCGTGCGTGGACTCCCCCACCTCCCGCTCGACGGCGGAGATCACCCTCACCTGCGACGCGGGCTACCTGCCCGTCGCCAACGGCGTGGGCGCGCCCGTGCGCACGCGCGGCTCGCGGGTCACGTGGCGGTGGCGGCTCGACCAGCCCGTGCCCGCCTACCTGCTCAGCGTGCAGATCGGCCGCTACCGGCTCGTGGACGCCGCCCCTCCCGCCGAGGGCCTGCCGCCGCTGCGCCTCGTGGTCTCCCCGCGGACCGAGCAGCGGGCCCTCCGGGCCCTTGCCCCCCAGCCGGCCATGATGGCCACGTTCATCGACGCCTACGGGCCATACCCATTCGAGGACTACACCGCGGTCGTGGCCGACGAGGAGCTCGAGATCCCGCTCGAGGCCGCGAGCATGTCGCTGTTCGGCACCAACCACCTGGACGGCTCGTGGGAGTCCGAGCGGCTGATCGCCCACGAGATGTCCCACCAGTGGTTCGGCAACGCCGTGACCCTGGGCCGCTGGTCCGACCTGTGGCTGCACGAGGGCTTCGCCTGCTGGTCCGAGTGGCTGTGGGCCGAGGCCTCGGGGCGGTCCAGCATCACCTCGATGGCGCGGCGGGCCTGGCAGAAGCTGGCCGCGCACCCGGTGGAGCAGGCGCTGGCCGAGCCCGGGCCGGAGGAGATGTTCGAGGACTGGGTGTACAAGCGCGGCGCGCTCACCGTGGAGGCGCTGCGGCACCTGCTGGGCACGGACCTCTTCGGCTCCATGCTGCGCGCCTGGGTGCGGGAGCACCGGTTCGGCACCGTCGACTCCCTGGGGCTGCGCACGCACGTGCACGCGTGGGCCCCGCACGCCGGGGTGAGCCGAGCGCAGGTGGACGAGCTCTTCGACGCGTGGACGCTGCGGCCCGAGCTGCCGCCGTTCCCGGGCTGAGGCGCCCGCGCGGTCGACTCAGCGGCCCCGCAGCGCCAGCGCCCCGAGGAGACCGCCCGGCAGCCGGTCGGTGAGGTCCACCAGCACGACGTCGGCCGGCACGGTCAGTGCGTCGACGGCGGCGGGGTCGCCCGTGAAGCCGGTGCCGGCGGCCTTCACGAGCGCCTCCTTCCGCGTCCACAGCCGGGCCCGCGCGGCGGGCCTCTCGGGGGCGGGAAGCTCCCGCACCCGGGCGCGCTCCGCCGTCGAGAAGCCCACCCCGCCCAGGCCGTCCTCGTCCGCGAAGGCCGCGGCGTCCGCCCGCTCGACGTCCACCCCGAGGCCGAGCCCGTCGGCGGGCCGTGCCGGCGCCCACCACGCCCCGATCCGAGCCCGGTCCTCAGTGCCGGGCATCCGGACGCGCGTGAACGAGACGAGGGCGACCCGGCCGGGGGGCAGGCCGGTCAGCGCGGGGACGCCGTGCGCGGCCGAGCCGCAGCGCGGGCAGGCGTGCCGGAGCCCGAGCGGCCCCACCGGCACGCCCCAGGCCGCCGTCAGGGCGGTGCGCACCTGACCGAGCAGCGCGGAGACGGCGTCGGCCGCCCCCGCCGAGGCGGGGACGGCCGAGGTCAGGCCCCACGGGCCGGTCGCGACGGACACGGTCAGCGCTGGACCGCCCCGTGCCGCTGCGCCGCGAGCGCGGTGGCCGCGGCGCGGGCCTCGGAGACCTCCTCCGCGGTGAGCGTGCGGTCAGGGGCGCGGAAGCGCAGGGAGAACGCGAGGGACTTCCGCCCCTCCGGCACGCCCGCGCCCCGGTAGACGTCGAACAGCTCGACGGCCTCGAGCAGCTCCCCGGCACCCTCGGCGAGGGTCGCGCGCACGTCCCCGGCCACGACGGCCTCGTCCACCACGAGCGCCACGTCCTGCGTGCTCACGGGGAACGTGGACAGCGGTGCGGCGACCACGATCTCGGGGGCCGCGGCGCACAGCGCGTCCAGGTCCAGCTCCCACACGCTCGTGCGGGCGGGCAGGTCCTCGGCCTCGAGCCACTGCGGGTGCAGCTCGCCGGCGACGCCCACCACCCGGTCCCCGTGCTCGGTCACGACGACGAGCTCGGCCACCCGGCCCGGGTGGAACGCGTGGTGCCGGCCCTGCCGGACGGTCAGCTCGACGCCGAGGACGTCGGCCACGTCGAGGGCCCCGGCGATCGCGTCCTGCCAGTCCACCGGGCGGGGGTCGTGGTCCGGCCCGGGCGCCGAGTCGTGCCCGGCGTACAGACCGGCCACGTGCCACGGCTGAGCGGGGATGCCGGCCTCGAGGTCGGCGAGGACCTCGGCGGAGGGGTGGACCGCGCGCGGGGGGATCGTCGCCGAGCCCAGCTGCGCGCCGGGCAGGAAGACCAGCCCCATCTCGTACAGCGCCAGATCGCGGAAGCCGCGTCCGAGGTTGCGGCGCGCGGTCTCGACGAGGCCCGGCAGCAGCGACAGGCGCAGGTACCGGTACTGGGAGGCGATCGGATTGGCCAGGGCCACCATCGCCAGGGCCTGGCCCTGCGCGTCCGAGTCCGCCCCGAAACGCCGGTTCTGCTCCTCGGAGACGAACGGGTAGGCCAGCACCTCGGTGAGTCCCGCGGCCGCGAGCGCGGCCGACACGCGGCGACGCTGGGCCTGGCGGCGGGTGAAGCCGCGGCCCGGCGGGGCCACGGGCACCACGGAGGGGATCGCGTCGTAGCCGCGCAGGCGCGCGACCTCCTCGGCGAGGTCCTCGGGGATGCGCAGGTCCGTGCGCCACGACGGCGCGGTCACGGTCAGCCGCGGGGCGACGTCGGCGGCGGCCTCGGCGACGGTCACCTCGGCCCCCAGGGCCCGCAGCGTCACCACGACCTCGTCGGTCGTGTACGCCACGCCCACCAGGGCGGAGGGGAAGTCGGCGGCCATCTCGACGACGGCCGGCTGCGGCCGCGTCCCGACGTCGGTGACCCCGGGCTCGGCGGTGCCGCCGGCGAGCTCGACGAGCATCTGGACGGCCCGCTCGGCCGCCTCGTCGGCGATCTCCCAGTCGACGCCGCGCTCGTTGCGCTTCGACGCCTCCGAGGGCAGGCGGTGCCGGCGCCGCGTACGGGCGATCGACACGGGGTCGAAGTTCGCGGACTCGACCACGATCGTGGTGGTGGCGTCCGTGACCTCGGTGGCGGCCCCGCCCATGACGCCCGCCAGGCCGATGGGGCCGGAGTCGTCCGTGATGAGCAGGTCCTCCGCGTCGAGCTCGCGCTCCTTGCCGTCGAGGGTGGTCAGGGTCTCTCCGGCCCGCGCGCGGCGCACCACGATCTCGCCGGAGAGCGTGTCCGCGTCGTAGAAGTGCAGGGGCTGGCCCAGCTCCCACATGACGTAGTTGGAGATGTCCACCGGCAGGGAGATGGTGCGGATGCCGGCCAGGCGCAGGCGCGCGGCCAGCCACGGCGGGGTCGGGCGGGTCGCGTCCACGCCGGAGACCGTGCGGACCACGAACCGGGTGGCCCCGGGCTCGCCGTGGATCGGCGCGTCGTCGTCGATGCGGACGGCCGGGCCGGCGTCGTCGGCCGCGGGCGGGTGGACGGCGGCGGCCGGGTCCGTGAAGGGCACGCCGGTGGCGTGCGCGTACTCGCGCGCGACGCCGCGCATCGAGAACGCGTAGCCGCGGTCGGGCGTCACGTTGATCTCGGCGGCCTCGCCGTGCAGGTCCAGGACGTCCCGGGCGTCGGTGCCCGGCTCGGGGTCGAGCCCGAGGTCGCCGAGCACGATGATCCCGTCCGTGCCGTCGTCGCCCATGCCCAGCTCCGTGCTGGAGGCGATCATGCCGGCCGAGACGTGGCCGTAGGTCTTGCGGGGGCTGATGCGGAAGTCGCCGGGCAGCACCGCGCCGGGCAGGGCCACGACGACCTTGTCCCCGACCTCGAAGTTGTGGGCGCCGCACACGATGCCCTGCACGCCGGAGGGCTCGATCCCCTCGCCGGTGAGCGGCTGGGCGGCGCCCTCGGGCACCACGCGCACGGAGCACCAGTTGATGGTCTTGCCGTTCTTCTGCGGCTCGGGCTCCTTGGAGAGCACCTGCCCGACGACGATCGGGCCCTGCAGCTCGGCAGCCGGACGGTGGACGTCCTCCTCCTCGAGGCCGACGCGGACGAGGTCGGCCATCACGTCCTCGGCACGGTGCTCCGCGGGCACGGGGACGAACTCCCGCAGCCAGTCCAGGGGGATGCGCATGGATCAGACCTCCATTCCGAAGTGCTGGGAGAAGCGGACGTCGCCCTCGATCATGTCGTGCATGTCCGGGACCTCGTTGCGGAACATGAGCGTGCGCTCCACGCCCATGCCGAACGCGAACCCGGAGTACTCCTCCGGGTCCAGGCCCGCGGCGCGCAGCACGTTCGGGTGCACCATGCCGCAGCCGCCCCACTCGATCCAGCGGGGCCCGCCCTTGGCGCCGGGGTGCCAGATGTCCAGCTCGGCGCTGGGCTCGGTGAACGGGAAGAAGTTCGGGCGCAGGCGGATGGCCGCCTCCGCCCCGAACATCTGGCGGGCGAAGTACTCGAGGGTGCCGCGCAGGTGGGCCATGGTCAGGCCCTTGTCAACGGCCAGGCCCTCGAACTGGTGGAACACCGGGGTGTGCGTGGCGTCCAGCTCGTCCGTGCGGAACGTGCGGCCCGGGCACAGCACGTAGGTGGGGGCGCCCCGCTCGAGCAGGGAGCGCATCTGCACCGGAGAGGTGTGGGTGCGCAGCAGCAGGTGGGCCTCGGCCGGGTCCACGAAGAAGGTGTCCTGCATCTCGCGGGCCGGATGATCCGGCGCGAAGTTGAGGGAGTCGAAGTTGAACCACTCGGACTCGAGCTCGGGGCCCTCCGCGATCTCCCAGCCCATGCCGACGAAGATCTCCGAGACACGGTCCATCGTCAGCGAGAGCGGGTGACGGGCGCCGACGCGGCGGCGACGGACCGCGGTGGTCACGTCCACCGTCTCCTCGCGCAGGATCCGCGCGGCCTGCTCCGCCTCGAGCACCTCGGTGCGGGCGGCCAGGGCCTTGCCCAGGCGGCCGCGTGCGGCGCCCATGAGCTTGCCGGCCTCCGCCTTGCGCTCCTTGGGCAGAGCGCCGATCGCCTTGTTCGCGAGAGTCAAGGGGGCCCGGTCGCCGGTGTGGGCCAGGCGGGCGGCCTTGAGTTCGTCGAGGTCGGCCGCGGCCTCATATGCGGCGAGCGCGGCCTGCACAGCGGCCTCCACCGCCTCCGCGTCCACGGGGGAGATCTCCGCCACGGGCGCGGTGGGCTCCGCGCCGGTCTCGGGGCTGGGTGTCATCAGGGCAACGACCTTCGCATGGGGGACGGTGGGACGCCCGTCAGTCTAGTGTCCGCCCCGGGCCCGCTCGGCCTAGGCTGAGGCGCATGACCGCCCCGAACTCCCTCGACGGCACCGACCCGCTGCTGCGGGGCGTGGGCCTGGACGCGCAGACCCGCTGCGCCCATTACGCCACGGCGCGGGACGTCGTCGCCCTGCGCTTCGCCTGCTGCCCCGCGTACTGGTCCTGCCACCGCTGCCACGCGGAGCTCGCCGACCACCCGGCCGTGCCGGTGCCTGCCGGCGAGTTCGACCGGCCGCATGTGCTGTGCGGGGTGTGCCGCACCGAGCTGAGCGTGACCGCCTACCTCGCCCTCGAGGCCACCGCTGATCCTGCGTGCCCGGCCTGCGGGGCGCCGTTCAACCCGGGCTGCGCCGCCCATGCCCCGCTCTACTTCGACGTCCCCGCGTCCGGGTCCCCCGCCGGGGACGCCGATCCTGCGGCACAGCCATGACCGCGGCCCCCTCCCGGCCGTCGCCTCCGGCGCACGTGCGGGCGCGCGGGCTGTGGAACCTGCTGAACCTGGCGACGCCGCTGGGGCTGGTGGGCGCCGTCGTCGCCGGCTGCGCGCTGCGGCCCGGACCGCACGGGCTGATCGAGGCCCACGGCTGGACGCACCGGTTCCCGGGCGGGGCCGCGTTCACGGTCGGCGACGTCGTGTTCACCCGCCCCGGCCTGCGCATGACGCCCGCGCTGTGGCGGCACGAGGCCGGCCATGCGGACCAGTACGCCCTCCTGCTGGGTCTGCCCTTCCTGCCGGCGTACGCGCTGGCGGCGGCGTGGTCGATGTGGCGGACCGGGGATCCGGCCTCGCGCAACGTCTTCGAACGACGCGCGAGCCTGGCCCTGGGCGGCTACATCGAGCGGCCCGTGGTCCGCGGCCTGCGGCGCCGCCGCTGACGGGCACGGGCGATCGCGCCGACACGGACCCGGGGTCCGGGGAGGTCAGTGCAGGGTGCCGCCGGGGACGTCGAGGTCGGGGCCGCCGGCCATCGCCGTCAGGGCGGCCTCGGCCACCGCGCGCGCCAGGTCGGCCGCGGGCAGGGCCGGGGTGTCCGGCGTCGGGCGGTGCTCGGTGTCCCACGGCACGTGGATGAAGCCGGCGGCCCGGGCGGTGCCGGGGGCGTCGAGGAGGGCGTACATGACGTGGTTGCACACGAACGCGCCCGCGGACAGGGACGGCTCCGCGGCGACGCCGGCCTCCCGGATCGCGGCGACGGCACGCTTGGCGGGCAGGGTGGCGAACAGGGCCGCGGGACCGTCGGCGCGCACGGGCCGGTCCACGGGCTGCTCCCCCGCGTTGTCCGGGATCCGGGCGTCCTGCAGGTTCACGGCCACCCGTTCGACCCGGACCGTCGCCGTGCCGCCGGCCAGCCCGACGGCGATCGCCACCTCCGGCCGGACCCGGTCGAGGGCCGCGGTCAGGGCCGGCCCGGCCGCGCCGAACGCGCACGGCAGCTCGACCGCCTCGGCCGTCACACCCCGGTCCGCCAGGATGCCCACGGCGTCCCGCGCGGCGGCGATCGACGGGTTGTGGACATCGCCGCCGAAGGGCTCGAAGCCCGTGAGCAGGACGCGGGCGGCCGGGGCGGGTGCACGGGAGGTCATGGCGACCACGGTAGGCGCGTCTCGGCGCCCGCGCCACGCCCGGACTCGAACACGCTTGCGGGTCGATTCGAACATGTGTTCTACTTCTGGCCATGCGATGGGAAGCGCAGACCCTGCGGTCCGAGGGCGGAGCCCAGCGGGCGACGGCCGGCACACCGGCCGGCTCCGCCGCCCTGCTGCCGCTCTCGGACCTGCAGCGGAGTGTCACCACCCCGGAGTTCGCGGGGGTCACCTTCCATGAGGTGCTCGCCAAGACCGCACTGAACTCGGTGCCGTCTGCCTCGGCCATGCCGTTCCGCTGGACCGTGAACCCGTACCGCGGCTGCACCCACGCCTGCCGGTACTGCTACGCCCGCAGCACCCACACCTTCCTCGAGCTCGACGCCGGGGCCGACTTCGACCGGCAGATCGTCGTGAAGGTCAACGTCGCCGAGGTGCTGCGCGCCGAACTCGCCCGCCCCACGTGGGGCCGCGAGGCGGTGGCGTTGGGGACGAACACGGACCCGTATCAGCGGGCCGAGGGCCGCTACGCGCTGATGCCCGGGATCATCCGGGCCCTGGCCGATTCCGGCACCCCGTTCTCCGTGCTGACCAAGGGGACCCTGCTCGCGCGGGATGTGCCCCTGCTGCAGGCGGCCTCGCGCCAGGTGCCGGTGCAGGTCTCGCTGTCCCTGGCGATGCTCGACCCCGCCATCGCCGCCGCGGTCGAGCCGGGCACGCCGTCGCCGACCGCACGCCTGCGCCTGATCGAGCGGCTCGCCGCCGCGGGTGCGGACGTCACCGTCATGGCCATGCCCCTGCTGCCGTGGCTCACGGACGGGGACCGCGAGATCGACGCCCTCATGCGCGCGCTGGCGGACGCCGGAGCCGCGCGCGTCATGCCGGGCGCCCTGCACCTGCGGCCGGGCGCGAAGGAGTGGTACCTGGACTGGATCCGCCGCGAGCACCCGGATCTGCTGGCCGGCTACGAGCAGATGTACGCCCGGTCCGCCTACGCGCCCGAGTCGTACCGCCGCATGCTCACCCGGATGGCCGGGGAGGCCGCCGCACGGCACGGCCTGGCCCGCGGCGGCGCCCACGGCATCCGGCGCGAGGACGGTCCCCCGGCCCGGCGCCGGCCGGCGTCCCGGCCCTCCGCTCCGGCGGCGCAGCCCGCGCTGTTCTGACCGGTCCGCGGGGCGCGGCCGGCCGCGTGTCGACTCAGCGCCCCGCGGAGAACGCCGTGGCGGCGCCACGGAGCACCTCGGCCACGATCGGCCGGTCCGCCGGGATCCAGTCCAGGTGCCGCACGCCCGGCCCGGTGAGCGGCAGCCACGCCAGCAGGTCGTGGTCCTGGAGGGCTCGGGGTGTCGTCCCCTCCTCCGCCAGGACGCCCCAGAACACCCGCATCCGGGCGCCGTTGGCCAGCTCCCACCCGTCCGGCTCCGGCGCCGCCACCTCGGGGCCGAGCCGCACGGCGACCCCGAGCTCCTCCCGGCACTCCCGCAGCAGCGCCTCCTGGACGCCCTCCCCCGGCTCGACCTTGCCCCCGGGGAACTCCCAGAGCCCCCGCAGCGGGGCAGGCGCGCTGCGACGGGCCGCCAGCAGGCGGGTCGGCGCGGCCACATCGTCGAGCAGCGCGAGCCCCACGACCAGCCGCGGTCGCGCACCGTCCCGGGGCGACGTCGTCGGGCTGGCAGCGGGCGCGGGGCGAGCGGGTGTGGCGGAGGTCATGAGCCCAGGCTAGCGAGGCCCCCGCCCCCGCAGACCGGAGTCCGTAGGCTGGGTCGGTGCCCACCCCCACTCCCGCCGCCGACGGCGCCCACGACCGTTCCCCCCGCGCCCCGCGTCCGACGCGCCCGGACCCGTCCATCCCACCGACCGCGCCGACGGGCCCCGGCGCGCTGCTGGGCGGCCGCCGCGTGCGTCTGCTGCCGGCCATCCTCGCGCTGGCCCTGGGCAGCTTCGCGATCGGCACCACGGAGTTCGCGATGATGGGCCTGCTGCCGCAGGCGGTGGCCGACCTCGGCATCGGTCTCGAGGCCGGCGGCGTGCTCATCTCCATGTACGCGCTGGGCGTCGTGATCGGCGCTCCCCTGCTGGCCGCGTCCTTCGCCCGCGTCGACCGGCGGGTCACGAGCATCGTGCTGATGCTGCTGTTCGTCGTGGGGCACGTGGCCGCGTTCCTCGCCCCGGACATGGGGAGCATGATGGCGGCCCGGTTCGTGTCGGGCCTGCCCCACGGCGCCTACTTCTCCGCGGCCGCCCTGGCCGCGGCGGACCTCGCCGGGCCCGCCCGCCGCGGCCAGGCCGTGGCCTGGGTGATGGCCGGGCTGTCCGTGGCCAACGTGCTGGGCGTGCCGGGCGCGACGGCGCTCGGGCAGGCCGTCGGCTGGCGCTGGATGTTCGTCATCGTGGCGGTCTGCGCGGCCCTGTGCGTCGGGGCGACCGCGTGGCTCGTCCCGTCCGTGCCGGCCCCCGCGGGCGCCTCGGTCGGCCGCGAGCTGCGCGGTCTGGCCTCCGGCCGCCTGTGGGCGACGGTGGCCGTGGGCGTGATCGGCTTCGCCGGCATGTTCGCGCTCTACACCTACATCGCGCCGCTGCTCACGGAGGTCGCGGGCCTCGAGGAACGGTGGGTCCCCGCCGTGCTGGCCCTCTACGGCGTCGGCATGGTGATCGGCACGCTCGTCAGCGGCGCCCTCACGGACCGCGACCCGGTGGGCACCCTGCGCCTGAGCTTCGGGCTCAGCGCGGTCTCGCTGGCCGCCGTCGCGCTGACGGCCTCGTGGGCTCCGGTGATGATCGTGTTCCTCTTCTGCGTGGCCGTCAGCGGCTCCGGGATCGCCCCGTCCCTGCAGGTGCTGCTCGTGGACTCCGCGCCCACCGCACCCCAGCTGGCCGGTTCGCTCAACCACTCCGCGCTGAACATGGCCAACGCGATGGGCGCGTGGGTCGGGGCCGCCGCGATCGGGGCCGGTGCGTCGCTGCGGACCCCGCCGCTGGTCGGCGCGGGCATCGCCCTGGCGGGCCTGGTGCTGGCGTTCCTGCTCGTGCGCCGCGACGTCGCGGCGCGGCCCGGCGTCCGGGCTGACGACGGCGGCTCGCCCCGCTGAATCTCCCACACGAGGCCGGGGCGAACCTCGTCACGTCGGAGAATCTCGAAAAAGTCGGGGCGCCAGAGGTGGCCCCCCGTGAAAATCCCTTGCTACGTTCCTTCTCGTACGTCAGATTCGCAACCCGAAAGGAACCATCATCATGGGCATCTTTGGCTGGATCGTGCTTGGTCTCATCGCCGGCGCCATCGCTCGCGCCATCCTCCCCGGACGTCAGGGCGGCGGGTGGCTCGGCGCCCTCCTCACCGGCATCGTCGGCGCTCTCCTCGGCGGCTGGATCGCCTCCCTGCTGTTCGACTTCGACGTGAACGAGAAGTTCTTCGATCTGGGCACCTGGATCTTCGCGATCATCGGCGGCGTTATCGTCGCCGCAGTGTGGCAGGCCATCACCCGCCGCACCGGCACCCGCGCCTGAGTGAGCTGAGCGGCCCGGGTTCCACCCGGGAACACGCAGATGGGGCGGGGATCCACGTGGATCCCCGCCCCATCTGCGTCTCCGGACGGCTGCCGCCGCCTCGTGCGCCCCGTCAGCCGGCGCGCCGTGCCCCCGCCATCGCGGACGAGTACAGGCACACCGTGGCGGCGGTCCCCACGTTCAGGGACTCCGCGGCCCCATACAGCGGCACCGCCACCCGGCGGTCCGCCAGCGCGAGCTCGCCGCCGTCCAGGCCCTGGGCCTCGTTGCCGAACAGCCACGCGGTCGGCGCGGCGACCACGCCGGGGGCGAGGGCGTCGAGCCGATCCGAGCCGTAGCCGTCGGCGGCCCACACCTGCAGGCCTGCGGCCCGGGCGGCGGCCGCGGCCGCCTCTGCGGGGACGGCGGTGACCACGGGCAGGTGGAACAGCGACCCGGCGGTGGACCGGACCACCTTGGGGTTGAACGGGTCGACGGAGCCCGGCGTGAGGACCACCGCGTCCGCCCCGGCCGCGTCCGCGGCTCGGATGACCGTGCCGGCGTTCCCCGGGTCCTGCACGCGGCACAGCACGGCGGCCAGGCGCGCCTCCCCGAGGACCGCTTCGACGGCCTGCGGCTCCGGCATCCGCGCCACGGCGACGATGTCCTGCCCCGTCACGGCGTCGGCCATGGCGGTGAGCACCTCGTCGCTGGCCTGGCGCACCAGGACGCACTCACCACCCGGCGTCGGGCGGTCCCGGACGCGCGCCACGAGCTCGGCCAGCGCGGGGTCCCGGTCCACGAGTCCGACGGACATGTACACCTGGGTCAGCACCCGCCCCGCGCGCCACTGCCCCGCGGCGGCCTCCGGCCCCTCCCCCAGGTGGGCGCGCAGGGCCTCGCGGCAGGCCTGCGGCCCCTCGACGAGGAACGTGCCCGTCCGGCGTCGGGCGGAGCGGCCCGCCAGGGCTGCCACCGCGCGCACGCGCTCGGCGCGGGGATGGGTCATCGGCTCGGCGTGCGGGGTCATGGGGTCTTTCTGGTCGGGGCTCAGCTGCGGATGCGCAGACGCCGACGGGGCGGGCCTCGGTGGAGGACCCGCCCCGTCGGCGGTGGTGTTCACGCCTGGGACGTGGTGGTGGGGGCCCTCAAGGCCCCGGAGCCGGCTCAGCGGGAGGCGGCGGGGGCGTTCACGTCTGCGGGCAGCGCCTCGCGGGCGGTCTTCACCAGCACGGCGAAGGTCGCGGCGTCGGAGACGGCGATCTCGGCCAGCATGCGGCGGTCCACCTCGACGCCGGCCAGCTTGAGGCCCTGCATGAATCGGTTGTAGGTCATGCCGTTGGCGCGGGCGGCCGCGTTGATGCGGGTGATCCACAGGCGACGGAAGTCACCCTTGCGCTTGTGGCGATGCTGGTAGTTGTAGGTGAACGAGTGGAGCATCTGCTCCTTCGCCTTGCGGTACAGGCGAGACCGCTGGCCGCGGTAGCCGGAGGCGCGCTCCAGCATGGTCCGACGCTTCTTGTGGGCGTTCACTGCCCGCTTCACACGTGCCACGTGCGTACTCCAATCTGTGTGGTCCCCGGGGCGCGCACTGGCGCGTCACGGCCGAGGAGGAAGGGGTTCCGGCGAGGCCGGAGGGGGTGTCAGATGCCGAGCATCCGCTTGATCTGCTTGATGCTGCCCTTGGAGACGAGCTGGTCGCCCTTGAGACGGCGGGTCAGGCGCGAGGACTTGTGCTCCAGGTAGTGGCGGCGGTTCGCCTGCTGGCGCATGATCTTGCCGGAGCCGGTCACGCGGAAGCGCTTCTTGGCACCGCTGTGGGTCTTCATCTTCGGCATGGCTGCCGTTCTCCTTCACTCATCGCTGCCGTGCGCGGCGCGCACGGCAGTGCTGGTCACCCCGGTCCGTCCGGACCGGGCTGGTCTGTGGCGACCCCGGGGGGTCAGGCCCGAGGACCGGGCTTGGGGGCACCGCCGCGGGGGGCGGCGGGCTTGGGCGGGGCCGGCATCGGCTTGGCCGCCGGCTTCGGAGCCGACGACGGCGCGGCCGGCTTGGCGGCGGACCGCGGCTTCGGCGTGGCAGCCGGCGCAGCCGAGGACTGCGGCTTCGGCGTCGCGGCCGGCTTCGGGGCCGATGCGGGCGTGGCGCTGGAGGCCGGCTTCGCAGCCGGGGCGGCCGCGGCCGGGCGGGGAGCCGCCGGGGCCGGGGTCTTCGGCGCCTGCGTCGTCTCGGCCGGGGCCGCGGAGGCGTTCTCCTGCGTCCGGGCGGCCATGGCCTTCAGCTGCTCGGGGAACGCATCCCCGACCGAATTCCGCACCGGGGCGGAGTCGGACGCCGCCTTCTGCGCGGCGCGCTCCTTGGCCTCGCGGGCGGCCTGGTCGCGACGCGAACCGCCGCCCTGACGCTCGCGGTGGCTCTCGGCCGAGTTCTTGCGCTGGTCCGCCCGCGCATCGGCCTTGGTGCGCAGCGGGGCGACCACCATCACCATGTTGCGGCCGTCCTGGCGCGGCTGCGATTCGACGGTGCCCAGCTCGGCGACGTCCTCGGCGAACTGCTGCAGCAGCTTGATGCCGAGTTCGGGACGCTGCTGCTCACGGCCGCGGAACTGGATGATGGCCTTGACCTTGTCGCCCTGGCTCAGGAACTTCTTGGCGTGGCCGGTCTTGGTCTCGTAGTCGTGCTTGTCGATCTTCAGGCGGAAGCGGACCTCCTTGAGGACCGTGTTCACCTGGTTCTTGCGCGACTCACGGGCCTTCACCGCGGCCTCGTACTTGTACTTGCCGAAATCCATCAGCTTGCACACCGGAGGCTTGGCCGTGGGGGCCACCTCCACGAGATCCAGGTCCGCCTCGGCGGCGAGCCGGAGGGCGTCCTCGACGCGGACGATACCGACCTGTTCGCCGTTCGGGCCGACCAGGCGGACTTCCGGAACGCGGATACGCTCGTTGATGCGGGGATCGCTGATGGTGCTGCTCCTCTGTGTGAGACGACGGGTGACCCCGCGCCCACCGGAGGGGCCCTCGGAAACGAGGAAGGCCTCCCCTGCGCGGACGCAGACGGAGGCCTCGACACGATCCCGTCGGACGGGACCCTCGGTGCGGGCTGCGCGCCACGACGCGGCGGTCCCGACCGGCGACCCGGCAACTCGGCCCGGGGCGAACCGGACATCCTGCTGGCGCGGGTGGGAGAGAGGCCTCCACTTTGCTGCTCCTGGCCCGTGCATGCCCGCCCCGGGGTCACCGGATGACGAGGTCTTGCGCGGACCACGAGTGGTCTATGGGAAGCTTACCACCATGACAGACGAACGTCAGGCCCAGGACGCCACCCCCATGGACGCCCCCGCCGAGATCCGCGACATCCACGAGGTCCCCGCCGTCGAGGTCATCACGACCACCGCCGTGCACCTGATGACCGCCGCCGCCGTCAAGTGCGGCCTGGCCGACTCCCCCGACGCCCGCGAGCTCATCGATCTCGACGAGGCCCGCAAGCTCATCACGGCCCTCGCCGGGCTGGTCACGGCCGCGGCCCCCGAGATCGGCAGCCAGCACGCCGGACCGCTGCGCGACGGGCTGCGCTCGCTGCAGCTGGCGTTCCGTGAGGCCTCCCCGTTCCCGGACGCCCCGGGCAAGGGCCCCGGCGAGAAGTTCACCGGCCCGGTGAACTGACCACGGCCCCGATGACGACGACGGCGCGCCCCTGGCCGGGGGCGCGCCGTCGTCGTCGGGGCGGGGCTCAGGCGTCCGTCGAGGCCTCCGGGGCGGGGGCGAGATGCCGGGTGACCGGCGTCGTGAAGAGGGTGAGCAGCGCGACGCCGGAGACCGCGAGCAGCGGCCCACCCAGAGCAGCGGCGTCCACGCTGAAGAGCCACGAGGACAGGAGCACACTGAAGAGCTGGATCGCGACGGCGGCGCCGCGGCTCCACGCCCGACCGCGCAGCAGGGCGACGGCGGTCGCGAGGATCCACAGGGCGAGCAGCGCGTAGATGACGATCAGCATCACGCGGGCGCCGGCCGGGAGCACCCCGTCCGCCGCATGCACCACCGCGTCCACGGCGAACCAGAGGAGCGCACCCCCCTCGAGCACGAGCGCCGCGGCGACCACGAGGACGGCCACCGGCAGGCCCCGTCCGGGGCGGGGCGGGACCGTCGTCGCGTCGGCGCCCGACGACTCGGACGGGGCGACGGGGTCGGGGCGGCGGGACTGTGCCATGGGGCCTCTCCTGCGGACGGCTGCGGGGACGGACGTGTCCCCCACGGTACGCCGGGCGGCGCGCGGACCACGTCCGCGGCGGCGCCTCGGTCAGGGCATGGTGTGACGAAGGACTCGCAGTGCAGCGCGGTGATGCACCTCATTCACCTCTTGTTCACTCGTGAGGGCCGTGCGAGGATGGCATGCGAGAGATTTCCGGGGGCCGCGTTCGTACGAAGGCGGTCCCCGTTGCAATGACCAGGGTCGCCCTCCGTATCGGTCGTGCCGCGCGTCGTCCGCGCCGGCCCCCGCGCCCGCCGCCGGCGGAGGCCGTGACCACCGGCGCCCGCGGGCTCCGGTTCTTCCGACAGAAAGTGAGCGGACCGATGGATTGGCGCAGTAAAGCAGCGTGCCTGGACAAGGACCCGGAGCTGTTCTTCCCGGTGGGCAACACCGGCCCCGCCCTCCTGCAGATCGAGGAGGCCAAGGCGGTGTGCCGCTCGTGTGAGGTCGTGGACACGTGCCTGAAGTGGGCCATGGAGTCCGGCCAGGACTCGGGCGTCTGGGGCGGCATGAGCGAGGACGAGCGGCGCGCCATGAAGCGCCGCGCCGCGCGTGCCCGCCGCGCCTCCTGACCCACCCGGACCACCGGCCCCGTCGACGACGTCGACGGGGCCGTCCTCAAGCCCGGCCGGGTTCACGTCAGGGGCAGTCGCAGCACGACGCGCGTGCCGCCGTCGTCGGACCGCTCCCAGCGCAGGGTGCCGCGCAGGTCCCCCTCCACGAGCGAGTGCACGATGCGCAGGCCGAGCCCCGATCCCTCGCCCGCGCGGGGAGACTCCCCCGGCACCCATCCGTCGGGGGCGGCGGGGCCGCCGTCCGTCACGGACACGACCAGCACCGTTCCCGCGGGGGTCGACTCGCGGTCGGCGTGCAGGCCCACGCAGCCACCGCCCGGCGCCGTGCCGTGCTCGACGGCGTTGGCCGCCAGCTCATTGAGCACCAGCGCCAGCGGCGTGGTCACGTGGGAGGGCAGTTCACCGAACTCGCCCGTGACCGCGACCTGCAGCGGCCGCCCGTCCCCGGCCACCTCGACGGCCAGGCGGAACTGCCGCTGCAGCAGACCGTCCACGGGGACCTGGTCCTCGATCTCCTCGCTCAGCGTCTGGTGGACGAGGGCGATCGTGTCCACCCGCTGCATCGCCTGACGCAGCGCACGCTCCGCCTCGGGCGAGGACGTGCGCCGCGCCTGCATGCGCAGCAGCGATCCCACGGTCTGCAGGTTGTTCTTGACGCGGTGGTGGATCTCGCGGATGGTCGCGTCCTTGGTGAGCAGACGCTGCTCCTGGCGGCGCAGCTCGGTCACGTCGCGCAGCAGCAGCAGCGCCCCCTGCCAGCCGTCCGGACCGAGCAGGGGGACGGAGCGCACCGTGAGGGACGCCCCGCCGGACTGCACCTCCCGCCGTCCGGCACGCAGCCCGGTGAGCACGGCCCACGTCCCCTCGTCGGTGGGCACACGGGCGGCGTCGGTGCTGGCCAGGACGTCGGTGAGCCGGTGCCCCTCGAGCGTTGAGGCGATGCCCAGCCGGCGCAGGGCGGAGACCGCGTTGGGACTGGTGAACTCGGCGACCGAGTCCGGCCCGAGCACGACGAGGCCGTCCCCCACCCGCGGCGTGCCGCCTGCCCAGAGGCCGGGAGGCTCCTCGGGCGCCGGCCAGCGGCCGTGCTGCATCATGTCCAGCAGGGTGCTGGCCGTCCGGCTGTAGTTCTCCTCGATCACCGAGCGCGCCGGCCGGCCGTTCGGGTCCGCGTGCGCGGAGACGACCGCGATGACCCTCCCGGCGCGGACCACCGGCCACAGACGCACCTGCAGCGTGCCTCCCGGGGCCTCGACGGGGCCGGCCCCCTCGGCCCGCTCCCCGCCATGCCACGTCTGCCCGACGACGGCCCGCAGGTCCGCGCGGGCGCGCGAGCCCACGATGTCGCGGTGGAAGAGGGTGGGAGCGGTGAAGGGCCGGACCTGGGCGAGCGCGACGAACCCTCCGGCCTCGTCGCGGCGGGGCACGGGGCACCAGAGCACGAGGTCCGCGAGCGCCAGGTCTGCCACGAGCTGCCAGTCCCCCACGAGCCGCTGCAGCCAGGCGCGGTCCTCGTCTCCGATGTCCGGGTGCGACGTCAGGGGGTCCTGCGCGAGCGAACTGACCATGGGATCAGGGTACGGCGACGTGCCGGGCGGCCCGTGTCCGTGGCGTCGCGGGCGGCGTCGGACGACACGGCGGCGATGGTCTGCGAGGGCCGTGCGCGGTGCCGTCCGCGGCGGGCGGGGCGGGCAGGGACACCGGCCAGCGTGGCGAGGGCGCGACGCAGCGGGCTGTTCGGAGCGGCCTCGGCGAGCACCTGGCCGGCGAGCAGCGCGGGGTCCGCGGCGGCCGGGTCCCACGGCAGGAACGCCTCCAGGGGCGTGGCCGGCGAGGCGTAGCGGTTCCAGACGGCCTCGACCTGCCCGCGCGGGGCGACGCCGGCGGCGGCGGGCCGGAGCCGGTTGACCACGACGCGCAGCCGTGCCGCCGGGGCCGCCTCCGCCAGCTCCTCGACCCCGCGGACCAGGCGGGGCAGGGCGACGGCGTCCGGCCCGCCGACCGCGATGACCTCGTCGGCCGCGGCGAGCGCCGCCAGGGTCGCACCGTTGCGCTGTGGGGCGGGCACGTCGAAGGACAGCTCCTCGTCCTGCTCGAGACCGAACCCGACGTCGACGACCACGCGGTCCCAGTGTTCCCTGGCGGCCGCGATCAGCGCGGAGACGGCGGCGGGGCGCAGCTCGGGCCACCGGTCCACGCGGGTGAGTCCCGTCAGAACCGTCAGGTCCGCGCCGGCGACGCGGACGCGGACGCCCGCGGCCGCCAGGTCGGCGGCGCCCAGTCGGCCGTGGTCGGCCCGCCGCACGGCCCGCGCCACGCCGGCCGACTCCTCCGTCAGCCCCAGGTGCACACCGACGGCGGGGCCGTACGTGTCCAGATCGACCAGCAGCGTGTTCCGGCCGGCCACGGCGTGCTCGGCGGCGAGGTTCACGGCGACGGTGGTGCGTCCCGGAGCGCCGGTGGGACCCCACACCACGGTCACCAGGGACTCCCGCGCGGGTCCGGTCGGTTCGCCCTCCTCCGGAGAGGGTGCGGGGTTGGCTCCCTCGTCCGCGGTGGCGGGGCCGTCGTCAGGCGTGGCCGCGGCGGGGGCGGCGTCCGGCCCGGCGTCGTCGGGCTCGTCGGCGTCGCGCCAGGGGTCCGTGAGGCCGGGCACCTCGTCCGCGCCGAGCGTCTCCAGGGTGATCGGCAGGTCGTCGAGGTCCTCGGCGTGATCCCGGGCGTGGTCGGCGTCCTCCCCGTGCGAGGTCTCCGGCCGGCGGCCCTCCGCGGCGGCGCTCGCGGACTCCACGACGACGGCCGCGATCTGCTCGGGGTCGGCGTCGGCGCGCACGCAGGGCACCCCCATGCCACGGAGGCGACGGCGCTCGGCACGGACCTCGCTGAGCGCCGCCACGCCCACGGGTCGGGGCAGCCGGGCCGTCTCCTCCAGGAAGGCGGCGGTGAGGGACTCGGTGTCCCCGGCCACGAGGACCGCGTCCACGAGACCGGAGCGGGCGATCGCGAGCAGCTCGGCGAGGTCCTCGGCCCGACGGAGGACCGTGATGTCCGTCTGGTGCCGCTCGAGCGGGCCGATGTGGTCCAGGCCCGGCTGGACGGTGGTGGCCAGGGCGATGCGCACGGTCAGCGCACCCCGTGGGCCGGCACGAGGGTGACCCGCGCGTCCTTGACCTTCGCATCCACGATGCGCGGCAGGGTCTCCTCCGGCGCCAGCAGCTGCACCCGGGTGATGCCCGAGCCGCCGAAGCCGTTCTGCTCTGCCGCGACCTCGGAGATCTCGAGCGCCTCGGCCAGCCGGGCCGGGTCCGCATGGCCGCGGCCTCCCTCCGCCGGCATGGCCACCCAGACGTCCACGCGGTCTCCCACGCCCACGCCGGACGGCAGCGGCTCGTCCAGGGCCACCCCGACGGGACGACGGCCGTCCGGGTCCGCGTCCACCAGTGCCGCCGCCGGCAGCAGCTCACCGGCCCGGACCGTCCCGGAGACCATCCGCCCCTCGGGAGCCGGAGCATCGGCGCTGAGGTACCGCTCGCCGGCCTCGCTGAGGTTCACCTCCACGGGGCGCAGGTCCCTGGACGCGATGGGTGTGCCCGGGGGCAGGTCCTCCGCAGCCGTCCAGTACGCGGCGGTCCGCTGGGCGGAGGCGACCAGCGCCACGACGCCGGCGATCGAGGCGAGGACGAGCACGAGACCGACGAGGAGCCGGGGATCCCGCCAGCGGGGCCGGCGCAGACGGCCGCCCTCGGCGGACGCGGACATGGTCGTGGACACCGGATGTTCCCCCCTTCGGACCGGCCCCTCGGGCCGCCGCGGCCCCGGCACCCCGTCGGTGTCGGCCCCTCCGCGCTGCGCCCAGAGTAACCACTGGGGCCGTGGATCGCCGGATCCGCCGCGTACGCTGTGGAAAAGTGTCGCCTCCGGGTGTTCCCGGGGTTGAATGGGTCGACGTCGTGGGCCGCCCGCGACCGTCCTGGACGCCTCGACCGAAGGAGCACCGTGCAGCGCTTTCTCACCCTGACCGACGTCGCGGAGACCCTGAACATCTCCGGTCAGGCCGCCCGTGCCCTGGTCCGCTCGGGTGAGCTGCAGGCCATCCAGGTCGGGGGCCGCGGTCAGTGGCGCATCGAGGTGTCCTGGCTCGAGGACTACGTGGAGCGTCAGAAGGAAGTGACGCGCGCCCGCGTCCGGGAGTGGACCGAGGCGGACGCGCAGGCCCGCTGAGCCCACACGGTCTGCTCAGGCGGGGCGCAGCGCGGTCCGGACCGTCCCCAGCGCCCCGAACGGGATGACGAGCCGCCCGCGGACGGCCGCGGCCCGCCGGGCCTCGTCCCGCGGGTGGCGGGCGATGTCGAGGTGGTCGCCGCCGACCCGGTCCACGGTGCCCTCTGCCAGTGCCGCGCCGAGGCGCCCCGTCACCGCCACCGGCTGGCGCGTCCGCGCGATGCCGCGCAGCACCGTCCCCCAGCCGGCCGCGGCGAGCTCGGGCGCGACCGCGGCCCGGGTCAGGTCGGCCTCCACGGCCGCCACGCAGTCCACCGCGACGATCGCCGACCCCGAACCGTCGACGTGCACGCCGACCCAGCCCTGCCCCACCGTGTGCACCACACCGTCCACGACCTCGCCCCAGGCCAGGTGGAGCCGGACCTGCCGCCCTCGAGCTCCGCGCAGGCGGTCCGCCAGGGACAGCGCCATCCACTCCGCTCGGGTCAGCTCCGCGGCCTCGGCCACCGTCTCCTGCCAGCCGAGGTCGGCCCAGTGCGCCTCCAGGTCGTCGAAGAGTCCGTTCCACCGCATGCGCTCAGCATAGGAGGCTCAGCGCCGGACATCGGTCATCATCAAACATCATCAAACATCACTCTTGACAACCATCAGGCCGTGCAGTTCACTGTGGTCATCATCACCGGCCTGATCGCGGGATCCCGGCCGGACGGACGCACAGGAGGGGAATCCATGGAGCGCTCGACATCACCGGCCGGCCCGGCCCCGAACCGTCCGGTCGACGCGGCGGACGCCGTCGGCCTCACCGTCCTGCTTCTGGCCGGACCCGGCCTGCTCGCCTGTGCCGCGGCGCTGCTGCAGACGGGCCCCAGCGCGCCGGCGGCGGAACTGACCCGCGTGCTGGGCCTCGGTGCCGGTCTCGCGGGGCTCGGACTGCTCGCGTGGTGGGCGGTGGGCCTGATCGGGCTGGCGCTCGTCGCGCTGGGGCGCCGTGCGGGTCGGCCGGCCTGGGCCCGCCTGGGCCGGAGCCTCACTCCCGCCCTGCTCGGACGCGTGGCCGGCGCCATCGTCGGTGCCCAGCTGCTCGCGGCGCCGGCCGCGTGGGCGGACGCGGCTCATCCCGTGCCGGACGCCTCCTGGACCGTGGCCGCGTCCCCCGCGCACGCCATCGGCGTCGAGGCCCCGGCGCCGGACGCCGCGTGGACGCCCCGGCCCCCGGCGCCGGCCCCGCCGGGCGCCGGCACCGGCCGTGCGGATCCGGATCACCCCACCGTCACCGTCCGGCGCGGCGACTGCCTGTGGCACCTCGCCGCCGCCGAGCTCGGCCCGGACGCGACCCCCCGAGAGATCGACGCCCGGTGGCGCCGCTGGTACGAGGCCAACCGGCGGGTGATCGGCGACGATCCACACCTGCTGCTGCCCGGCACCGTGCTGACCTCCCCCGTGTTCGCCCCGCACGCCGGCGTGGACGGACCACGGCCATGACATCCACGACCCTGCACTCCCCCGCTTCGCCTCGTCCTCAGGAGACCGCCATGACCGCCCTCGCCACCCGCCCCCGCACCGCGTCCGCCCGGCGCACCGCCGACACCCTCCTCCACGGGCCCGCCCACAGCCCCGCGGTCCTGCCCCGCGGTGAGGAGATCGCCCGGCGGGCCCGCACCGAACAGGGGCGCGAGGAGCTGCGCCGCGTCCGCTCGCTCGCCGCCGTGATCGCCGTCGCCTGCGTCGAGGTAGAGACGGGCCGCCGTGCCCTGCGGGACCTCTCCGCCTGGCTCTCGCCCGAGGTCCTGGACAAGTTGACCCGTCGCATGGAGCTGCTGGGCGCCGTCGCGCCGACCGGGCCCGGTCGACGGCCCTCCGCGGCCGTCCCGCCCCGGACGCCCGCGTCCGCACCCCGCCCGGTGGGTGCCCGCGTGTGCGAGGTCGCGCCCGGCCGGGTGGAGGCCAGCGCGACGGTGCTGTGGGAGGGCCGGGCCCGGGCCTTCGCGCTCCGACTCGAGCGGCGGCTCAGCCGGTGGAAGGTGACGTCGGTCGAGATCGGCTGAGCCGGATCGCCCCGTCGGACTGACGATCGAGGGCCCGGAGACCTGGAGGTCTGCGGGCCCTCGTGCTGCGTCGTGGCGGGATGCCGGTCAGCCGCGGCGGCCGCGGCGCTCCGCCTGACGGCGGGAGCGGCGGTTCGTGCCCGCCGCGACCGTGGCGCCGGAGTCCGTGCCACTGCGGGTGACCGCGCTCTGCCCGTCCTCGGACGGACCGGTGAAACGCAGCTGCGCCGGCTGCTGCGGGGCGTCGATGCCCTCCACGGAGATCTGCGGTGCCATCGTCACGGCGCGGGCGTCCTTGACGCCGGGCAGAGACGTCGGCGCGGGGGCCGCACTGATCTGCGCCTGGAACAGCGTGCGCACGGCGTCCTCGCGGATGGCGGCGAGCATGTTCTGGAACATCGTGTAGCCCTCGCGCTGGTACTCCACGAGGGGCTCGCGCTGGGCCATCGCGCGCAGCCCGATGCCCTCCTTGAGGTAGTCCATCTCGTAGAGATGCTCCTGCCAGCGGCGCCCGATGGTGGCGAGCACCACGCGACGCTCCGCCTCGCGCAGTGCCTCGGATCCCACCTGCGCCTCCCGGTCCTCGTACGCCAGGAGCGCATCGGAGACGAGTTCGCGCTTGAGGACCTCGGCTTTGAGCCGGCCCCGGCCGCCGACCTCGTCGAGGACGTCCTCCTGCGAGATGCCCACGGGGTAGAGCTCTGCCAGGTCCCGCCACAGCTGGTCGAGGTCCCAGTCGGTGGCGTGGCCCTCCTCGGTGGCCGCGTCCACGATGTTCCCGACGGCGTCCTCCACGAAGCGGCGCACCCGGTCCTGCAGGTCCTCCCCCTCGAGGATGGAACGGCGGTCCGTGTAGATGGCCTCGCGCTGGCGGTTCATCACGTCGTCGTACTTGAGCACGTTCTTGCGCTGCTCGGCGTTGCGCCCCTCGACCTGCGCCTGCGCGTTCTGGATCGCCTTCGAGACGAAGCCGAACTCGAGCGCCATGTCGTCCGGGATCGACGGGCTGTTCATGATCCGCTGGGCCACGCCCGGGTTGAAGTTGCGCATGAGCTCGTCCGTGAGGGAGAGGTAGAACCGGGACTCGCCCGGGTCGCCCTGACGGCCGGAACGACCGCGCAGCTGGTTGTCGATGCGGCGCGAGTCGTGCCGCTCGGTGCCCACCACGTACAGGCCACCGGCCTCGATGACCGCACGGTGCGCGTCCTCCACGGCGGCCTCGGCCTGCGCCAGCACCTCGGGCCAGCGGGCCTCGTACGCCTCCGGGTCCTCGGCGGCGTCGAGGCCCAGTTCCTGCATGCGGGCCACCGCCGTGAACTCGGCGTTGCCGCCGAGCATGATGTCGGTGCCGCGGCCGGCCATGTTGGTGGCCACGGTGACGGCGCCCGGGCGGCCCGCCTGCGCCACGATGGCGGCCTCGCGAGCGTGGTTCTTCGCGTTCAGGACCTCGTGGCGGACGCCGCGCTTGGCCAGCAGCGTGGAGAGGTACTCGGACTTCTCCACCGAGGTGGTGCCCACCAGGACCGGCTGGCCCTTCGCGTGCCGCTCGGCGATGTCGTCGACGACGGCGTCGAACTTGACCTTCTCGTTCTTGTACACCACGTCGTTGCGGTCCACGCGCTGTCGCTCCCGGTTCGGCGGGATCACGACGACGCCGAGGCCGTAGGTCGACGTGAACTCGGCGGCCTCCGTCTCGGCGGTGCCCGTCATGCCGGCGAGCTTCTCGTAGCCACGGAAGTAGTTCTGCAGGGTCACCGTGGCCAGCGTCTGGTTCTCGGGCTTGACCTCGACGCCCTCCTTGGCCTCGATGGCCTGGTGGAGCCCCTCGTTGTAGCGGCGTCCCTTGAGCACGCGGCCCGTGTGCTCGTCGACGATCTGCACCTCGCCGTCGAGGACCACGTAGTCCTTGTCCCGCTTGAACAGCTCCTTGGCCTTGACCGCGTTGTTCAGGAACTGGATGAGCGTGGTGTTCTGCGTCTCGTACAGGTTCGTGATGCCGAGGTGGTCCTCGACCTTCTCGATGCCGGGGCCGAGGATGCCGACGGTGCGCTTCTTGTGGTCCACCTCGTAGTCCGTGTCCGCCTCGAGGCGGCGCACCAACCGGGCGAACTCGCCGTACCACCGGTTGGCCTCTCCCTGGGCGGGGCCGGAGATGATCAGCGGGGTGCGGGCCTCGTCGATGAGGATCGAGTCCACCTCGTCGACGATCGCGTAGTGGTGCTCACGCTGCACGAGCTCGTCGAGGGACCAGGCCATGTTGTCCCGGAGGAAGTCGAAGCCGAACTCGTTGTTCGTGCCGTAGGTGATGTCCGCGGCGTACTGCTCGCGGCGTACGGCCGGGGTCTGGCCCGCCACGATGACGCCCGTCTGCATGCCGAGGAAGCGGAACACGCGGCCCATGAGGTCGGCCTGGTAGGAGGCGAGGAAGTCGTTGACCGTCACCACGTGCACGCCCCTGCCGGACAGCGCGTTGAGGTAGGCCGGGGCGGTGGCCACGAGGGTCTTGCCCTCGCCGGTCTTCATCTCCGCGATGTTGCCCTGGTGCAGCGCGATGCCGCCGAGCAGCTGGACGTCGTAGTGCCGCTGGCCGAGCGTGCGTCCCGCGGCCTCCCGGACCGCGGCGAACGCCTCCGGCAGGAGCAGGTCCAACGACTCGCCGTCCGCATGCCGGGCCCGGAGCGCATCCGTCTCGGCACGCAGCTCCGCATCGCTGAGTGCCCGGAAGTCGTCCTCGAGGAGGTTCACGGCGTCCACCGTGGCCTGCATGCGCTTGAGGACGCGGTTGTCCGAGATCTTCAGGACGCGGTCGATGATCGAAGGCACTGGTTCTCTGCTCCCTTGCGGTGTGGCCGGGGCGGGACGGGATGCCCCTCGCGCTCGGCCGTGGCGCGGTCTCCGGGACAGTGTACGGGCCGAGTCCGGACGGGCCGCGGCGCCCGTCCCGGAGGGGACGGGCGCCGCGGCGTCAGCAGGTCGTGGTCGACGTCGGCGGGGCGGTCAGTCCTCGCGCGCCTGGTAGGCCCGCTCCCCCTCGGAGGCGGAGACGTGATCCTGCGGGAGGGACTCGTCCAGGCGGATCACGCCGTAGCTCCAGCCCCGGCGGCGGTAGACCACGGAGGGCACGCCGGTCTCGGCGTTCTGGAAGAGGAAGAAGTCATGGCCCACCAGCTCCATCGCGTCCACGGCCTCGTCCACGCTCATGGGGGTCGCGGGGAACGCCTTCTGACGGATGCGCACCGGGGTGCCCACCTCGGGGGCGTCCTGCTCGGCGGCCTCCTCCGCGGCCAGCGCGGCACCCGACGGCGGCAGCGGCGGCACGAATCCGACCTCGCCCGCGCCGCGGGAGGCGCCGAGCTTGCCGTGACGGCGGTCCTTGCGGCGGTCGCGCATGCGCCGCAGGCGCTCGGCCAGTCGGGTGGCGGCCTGGTCGAAGGCGACCAGCTTGTCGTCCGCGTCGGCCTCGGCCCGCACGACGTCCCGCGGGCCACGGACCGTCAGTTCCACGCGGACCGTCTCGTCCGAGTGCTTGTGGTGGGAGGACTTCGTCACGCGGACCTCGAGCGTGTCGGCGCCCTCGGCGAGCGGCTGGAGGCGCTCGGTGCGCTCGACGACGTGGTCGCGGAAGCTCTCCGGGAGCCTGAGGTTGCGGGCGATGTAGCTGACATCCATGGTCATGGCGTCCTCCTGGTCCGACTCTCACGGGTCCGGCCTCGGGAGGGGAGGTGCGCCTCGGTGTCGCGTCCGCAGGGCGGCGGCGGGTCCGAGGGTGCGACCTCCTTCCAACCGTCGGCAGGACGGGAACCGTAGGGGCGATTCCGTGCCGTTCACCCTACCCGGGGGCCTGGCCGGGGGCCAGGCTCGGCGGGGTCCCGCGGCGGGGCCACGGCCGCGAGCACGACGGCCCCGACGGGGTGCCCGCCGGCGCGGCGCACCGCCTCCGCTAGCGCGGCGAGGGTGGCGCCGGTGGTGAGGACGTCGTCCACGAGCAGGACGGGCGCGCCGGCCGGCAGCCGCCCGGCGACGACGCGCCAGTCCCGGGCCCGCCGGCGGCGCTGGCCCGCCCCGGCGCCCGCGTGGGACGGGCCGCCGCCCCGGAGCGTGCTCGCGCGGGGCAGCAGGCGCGCACGGACGGCGTCGGAGACCAGCCACGGCGCCGGCAGCGCCCGGGTGAGCTCGGCGAGCGGGTCGTAGCCACGCCGTCGGAATCCGGCCGCGCCGCCCGGGACCGGGACGAGCAGGGCGTGCGGCGCCCCGGGCAGGTCCGGCTCGAGGCGCGCCGCGGCGACGGCCCGGCACAGGGCCTCGCCCAGCACGCCGCGCAGGTGCAGCGCGTGATGGTCCTTGAACGCGAGCACGGCGGCCGCCAGCGGGTCTGCGTAGCGCCCGGCCGCCATCACCGGCAGGGGAGCGCCGCCGGGGCCCAAGGGTAAGGCCGGGGCGTCCTGCTCCGCCCGGAAGGGCCGGGACAGGACGGCGGTCAGTCCCTCCGCGCAGGCCGGGCAGAGCCGGTGACCCGGCGCGGCGCACACCGCGCACTCGGCGGGCAGGACCAGGTCGGCCAGGGCCCGACCGAGGGTGCCGAACACCGACGGCGGGGACGGGGAGGACGGCGGGGAACGCATGCAACGAGTCCACCGCACGCCGCCGCCGTCCGGGCGCCGGGGCGAGCCGCTGTGCGGGCCGGGGCGGCTGTGCAGGAGTGGACGACGGGGCGGCGGGCGCGAGCTCGGCTCAGTCCGGGAACGAGAGGTCGCGCACCCCGCGGTCGAGCTCCTGCGCCCGCCACGAGGAGCCCACCAGCAGGAACACGAGCTCCTCCGTCTCCGCGTAGTAGGCGCCGTCGTCACCGGCGGAGATCCCCCGCAGACCGCCCAGCGGGTTGAGCTCCCGGACGGTGCCGTCGATCGAGACGATCCGCGGCACCACGCGCTCGTCGGGCTTCTCGGCGTACGCCGAGACGAGCAGGTTCGTGTCTCCGGCCCACTCCACCGAGTCCTCGGAGCCGGAGGAGGGCAGCAGGATCGGCTCGGTCAGGGCGTTCGGCACCCCGTCCGAGCCGCGCACGACGCCGGACACGCGCAGGGTGGTCCGCTGGCCGTCGTCGACGAGCATCGCGGCCTGGGCCCCGCTCCGCGACAACCGCAGGTCGACGATCCGCTCGCCGGGCCGCAGCCAGGTGGCCGTCACGATGCGCTCCTGCCCGCCGGGCTGGGCCGGGACGGCGCGGATCCGCGAGGTCGTCTCCCTGTCGGCCGCCCACACCCAGCCCAGGAGGTCCAGTGACGGGACGGTGAGCCCGGTGCCGCGCAGCATCTCCCGCAGGGTGCCGTCCGTGCCGGCGACGTGGACCGCCGTCCGGTCACGGGTGACGAACACGAAGCGGCTGCGGTCGCCGGACATGGTCGGGCGGACCGGATCGAGCGCGGTGACGTCCGGGGCGCCGCCCACCGGCGTGACGCTGGTCCCCTGCACGTACACGAGTCCGCCCGTCGCCGTGTCGATGCCCACCTGGACTGAGCCGACGGCGGGGTCGGTCTGGACCGGGGCGGGGCCGTCGTCTCCCGACGTGGACAGCTGGGCGCCGGCGACGGTCACCTCGACCTCCTTGACCGATTGGAGGCCCGTCAGGGTCAGCTCCAGCTGCTCCCGCATGCGGTGCCGCCGGTCGGCGTCGGCCCCCTCGGCGGCCGCCTGGGTGAGGTCGACGTGGGCCACGCCGTCGTCGTCGACGGGCACCGTGGGCGCGGCCAGGTCGGTGCCGGTGCGCAGCGGGAAGGCCGTGTCCACCGCCCCGGCCAGATACGGTGCCGGCCCGCGCAGGAGCGCTCGCGTCACCGCGGTCACGGTGGTGCCCCGATTGACGAACCACCGCACGTCCGGCACGACGTAGCGCTTCGCGGTGTCGTAGAAGGCGAGCTCGTGCGGGGCGAACAGCTGTCCGAACTGCGCCTGGGAGAGCAGCGTGCCGTTCTCCGTGGACGTGATCCGCATGCCCTGCGGCCGTTCCTGCACCGTGACCGCCCAGGCCCGCGTGGTCCCCGGCGGCACGATGGTCCGCAGGCCGTACTCGTCGATCTCCGAGTCGACCTCGACCTGGATCTGGTAGTCCCCGGCGCCGTCGCCCCGGGTGATGCGCGGCTCCGCCGAGTACACGAGGGTGCGCTGCCCGGGCGTCCACTGGGTGGCCGCGGGCCCGTCGAGGAACTCGCGCGCCACCGCGTAGTCGTCCTGCGGGCTCGTGCCCGCGAGCAGGAAGCCCCGGATGGCCTCCTCCGCCGTGTCCGACTCGGCCGGTCCCGGCGGATGGAACTGCGGCGCGTCGGCGTCTGCGGTGGCCCCGTCGACCGGGTCCGCGCTGCGCACCTCGGAGCTCTGGGGGATCTGAGTGCAGCCGCTGAGGGCGAGCATCAGGGCGACGATCACGCCGACGACGGCGAGCCGCGGCGGGCGGGGCGACTGCGGATCCACGGTGGTCATCGGGCCTCCTCGGCCGGGTCATCGCCGGTCGGGTCCCCGGGGGCCGACCCGTGGGCGGGATCCTCCGCAGGGACCACGCGCACCGGCCTGGTCGGTGCGGTCAGGGCCTGCTCGGCCTGGCGCGCGGACGGCGGGGCCGCCGTGGCGACGTCCGCGACCGTGCCGACGGCGTCGGCGTCCGCCTCCTGCGGGACGGGCCGGGACAGGTCATCGGCGTACCGGCGGTCCGCCGTGCTGTAGCGGGGCGGAATGGGCAGCACGGAGCGGCCGATCGGCTCAGGGGCCTCGGCGCCCTGCACGGCCGGGCGCGGCGCCCGCGGCAGGGTCACCATGAAGGTGGACCCCTCCCCCAGCTCGCCCCACGCCTCGAGCCGACCGCCGTGCAGCCGGGTGTCCTCGGTGGCGATCGCCAGACCCAGTCCGGACCCGCCGGTGGTGCGCTTGCGTGAGGGGTCGGCGCGCCAGAACCGGTCGAACACGCGCTGCACCTGCTCGGGGCTCATGCCGATGCCGTGGTCCACGACCGCGAACGTGACGGCCTCCTCGTCGGCCGCCACGAGCACGTCCACCGGCCGGCCCTCGGCGTGCTCGATCGCGTTGTTCACCAGGTTGCGCAGGATCCGTTCGATCCGCCGCGGGTCGACGTGGGCGACGTGGCCGTCGGCGCGGTCCCGGTCCATGGGCACCATGTACACGGGCACGCCGATCTGATCGGCCAGCGGCTGAGAGGTGAGCACGACGTCGCGGGCCAGCTCGAGCATGTCCGTGGCCTCGAGGGCCGGGGTGGCGGCGCCGGCGTCGAACCGGGTGATCTCCAGCAGGTCCGCGAGCATGGCCTGGAAGCGGTCGACCTGGTGGTAGAGCAGCTCGGTCGAGCGTCGGCTGACCGGGTCGAAGTCCTCGCGTGAGCCGTACAGCACGTCGGCCGCCATCCGCACGGTCGTCAGCGGCGTGCGCAGCTCATGGGAGACGTCCGAGACGAACCGCTGCTGCATCTGGGACAGCTGGGCGAGTTGGCCGATCTGGTCCTGGATGCTGTCCGCCATCCGGTTGAAGGACATGCCCAGGCGGGCCATCTCGTCCTCACCGTCGACCGGCATCCGCACCGCCAGGTTGCCGCTCGAGAGGGACTCGGCCGCCCGGGCCGCCTGCTGCACGGGCAGGGTCACATGCCGCGAGACCCACCACGAGACCAGCACGTTGATCACCAGGAAGCCGACGCCGAACACCAGCAGCACCCCGAGCACCGAGTCGAGCGAGCTCTGGACGTCCGCGAGGTCGTAGACGAGGTAGAGCCCGTAGGTGGCACCCGGGGGCAGCACCACCTGGGCGCCGAACACGAGGCCGGGCCGGGTGCCGCCGCCGGGGTTCGGCAGCGCCACGCTCGCGTCGTACACGCCCGGCCCGGAGGCGACCGCGTCCTGCAGCTCCTGGGGGATCACCGCGGGATCGAGCCCGGCGGAGGAGATCGTCCCCACGTACGCGGACTCGGAGTCCGGCAGCGGGGCGAGGTGGTAGCGGCGGCGGATCGTCGTGCCGGAGTCGCCTTCGAGGGCGCGCAGGGTCTGGGTCACCAGCACGTCCGTGCTCTGCGCGTCCGTGGCGGTGGTCTGCGCGAACGTCTCGCGCACCTGGCTCAGGCCACGGCGTGCCTCGGACTGGACCTGCTCGTAGCGGGCCTCGAAGAGGGCCTGGGTGATCTGCTGCGTGAGGAACGCGGCGACCACGAGGCCCGCGAGGATCGAGAGCAGGGCCGCGAGCACCGCCGTGCGCAGCCGCAGGGACCGACGCCACCGGCGGCGCAGCGCACGCCACGCGGGGCCGGGGCCCCACGACCGTGGGCGGGCGGCGGCGGGCTCGACCGGCTCGGCACCGGACTCGGCCGCCGGGGCCGCGCTCACATCCGGGCCGGACACGGTCATGCGCTCAGCCCTGGCCGGCCTTGTACCCGACGCCGCGGACGGTCAGCACGACGCACGGGTTCTCGGGATCCGGCTCGACCTTGGAGCGCAGGCGCTGGACGTGGACGTTCACGAGCCGGGTGTCGGCCTGGTGCCGGTAGCCCCAGACCTCCTCCAGGAGCATCTCGCGAGTGAAGACGTGGCGCGGCCGCCGGGCGAGGGCCACGAGGAGGTCGAACTCCAGCGGGGTGAGGGCGATGCCGACGCCGGCGCGGGTGACCTGGTGGCCCGCCACGTCGATCTCGAGGTCCCCGATGTGCAGGACCTCCGCCGGCTTGGCCTCCCCCTCACGCAGGCGCGCCCGGACGCGAGCCACGAGCTCGGCGGGCTTGAACGGCTTGGGCACGTAGTCGTCCGCACCCGACTCGAGGCCGCGCACCACATCCGCCGTGTCCGACTTGGCCGTGAGCATCACGATCGGCACGTCCGACTCGGCTCGGATGAGCTTGCAGACCTCGATGCCGTCGATGCCGGGGAGCATGAGGTCCAGCAGCACCAGATCGGGGCGCTCGCGGTGGAACGCGGGCAGTGCGGAGGTGCCGTCTGCGGCGAACGTCGGCTCGAAGCCGTCGTTGCGCAGGACGATGCCGATCATCTCGGCCAGCGCCTCGTCGTCGTCCACCACCAGGATCTTGGCCTTGCCCATCCTGACCTCCTCGTCAGCGCTCCCCCCGGCGCCGCGGGCGGGACCGGCCCCGGGCACAGGAAATTTTCAGGATCAGCCCGATGATACCCGCCGGGCGGGCCCGTCCCCGGCGGACGACGCCGGAGGTCGCCCCGGTCTGTCGGGGCGCCGGCTCAGCCGCGCAGCTCGGCGAGCCGTGCGGTCAGCTCCTCCGCGTCCCGCCGCAGAGTGCGGAGCACGGCGGGGTCGTGCGACCCCGCCGCCGTGAGGCCGACGTCGCCCACGCGTCCGGGGTCCACCCCCAGCCGTTCCCACGTGCGGACGACGTCGACCGGACGCACGCCCGGCTCGGGGGCCAGCGTCAGCCCGCGCCCGATGTCGGCCCAGCCGGCCGCCGCCTCCCACGCCTCGCGGGTGCCGGGCGTGCCGTCCGCGCCGTCGTCGAGGGCGCCCACGCCCACCACGAGGGAGACCGGGGCCGGGACGGGCGCGTCCGCGGCTGCGTCGGGCCTGGGCAGGGACTCTCCCGTCAGCGTCGCCAGCGCGGCGGGCCCGGGCAGCTCGGCCCCCGGGGAGGCGGCGCGGCGGCCCGGTGCGAGCCACACCCGGGCGACGTCGGGCAGGGCGGTGAGCCCGTCGAGGGCGGCGCGCCACAGCCCGCGGGCCTCCTCGCGCGGCAGCGACCGGACGGTGCGGTACCCGCTCGCGGTGGGCAGGGTCCCGGCGAGGACGGCCGCCGCCCACGGCTCGTCGACGACGACGCCGAGGCGTCCCGCGCCGGTGGCCCTCCGGAGGCGGGGCAGGGCGTCCTGCAGTCCCTCGAGATAGGACTCGGCGACGTCGCGGCGCGCGCCGTGGTCGCCGAGGACGCGCTCTCCCCCGGGCAGCCAGAGGCCGGCGAGCAGGCTGAGCGGGCCGCGCACCCGCACGGCCAGACGTTCGACGACGGCGCCCTCGGCCCCCGCGGTGTCCGCCCAGCGGTGCGCGTCCTCGTGCCAGAGGGAGACGGCGCGGCGTCGGTCACGGCCGGAGCCGGCGGCCCCGGGCGGGCTGACCCGCCAGCCGTGCGGCTGCAGGTCGACGGCCAGCTCCTGCAGGAGGGCGGCCGAGCGGCCGGTGGCGTCGGCGCCGGGTCCGCGATCGGGCAGCTCGGGGAGCACCGGCCAGTGGTCCGCGCCGAGTTCGCCGAGCGTGACGAGCTGCGCCTCGGCGACGTCGGTGCCGCGCCACGGCGTGCCGCCGAGGGCGACGGGGCCGGTGGCGCCGTCGTCGTGGGCGGCCTCAGTCATCCGCGTCCCCGGGGCTCTCCCCCGGCTCCGCCTCGGCGTCCGGCCGGCCCTCGGCCGCCAGCGCGCGGTGGTGGCGGATGACCTCGGCGATGATGAAGTTCAGGAACTTCTCGGCGAACGCGGGCTCGAGGTCCGCCTCGAGCGCGAGCCGGTGCAGCCGCGCGATCTGGGCGGCCTCACGCCCGGGGTCCGAGGGCGGCAGGTCGTGCCGGGCCTTGAGCGCGCCGACCCGCTGCGTGAACTTGAACCGCTCGGCCAGCAGGTAGACGAGCGAGGCGTCGATGTTGTCGATGCTGCCGCGGATCGCGAAGAGCTCGTCGAGGACCGCCGGGTCCGCGGTGCCGGGCAGCGAGCTGGCGTGGGGGTCGTAGTCCGGGCTCATGGCCGAAGCCTACGCATCCGCGGGGGCGGACAGCCGGGCATTGCGGGCGGTGTCGATGGTGGCCTGGCCGAGCACGCGGGTGCCTCGGTACAGGACGGCCGTCTGACCGGGAGCCACCCCGCGCAGGGGGCGCGCCGGCTCGATCTCCCACCCCGGGTGCCCCGCCGCGTCCGCGCGCTGGCGGGCGCGGGCCTCGACGATCTCGCCGTGGGCCCGGAACTGCAGCGCGCAGTCGAACCAGGCGCCCGTGCGGGCTTCGGGCACCGGGGCGCCGGCCCAGGACGGGCGGATGCCGGTGATGCGGTCGACGTCGAGCAGCTCGCGCCCGCCGACGACCACGGTGTTCTCCTTCGGCCGCACCTCGAGCACGAACCGGGGCTTGCCGTCGGGCGCGGGACGGCCGATGGCCAGGCCCTTGCGCTGGCCGACCGTGAACGCCTGGGCGCCCGCGTGGGTGCCGAGCTCCTGCCCCTCCGGGTCGACGATGGGGCCGGGGGCGAGGTCGATGCGCTCGGCGAGCCAGCCGCGGGTGTCGCCGTCCGGGATGAAGCAGATGTCGTGGGAGTCCGGCTTCGCCGCCACGGACAGGCCGCGCTCGGCCGCCTCGGCGCGCACGAGCTCCTTGGACGGCGTGTCCGCGAGCGGGAAGAGGCAGTGGGCGAGCTGATCCGCGGTGAGCACGCCGAGCACGTAGGACTGGTCCTTCGCGTCGTCCGCGGCGCGGTGCAGCTCCAGCGAGCCGTCCGGACCGGGCCGCACGGCGGCGTAGTGGCCGGTGCAGACGGCGTCGAAGCCCAGCTCGAGGGCGCGCTCGAGCAGCGCCGCGAACTTGATGCGCTCGTTGCAGCGCATGCACGGGTTGGGCGTGCGGCCGGCCTCGTACTCGGCCACGAAGTCGTCCACGACGTCCTCCGCGAACCGCTCGGAGAAGTCCCACGTGTAGAAGGGGATGCCGAGCCGCTCGCACGCGCGCCACGCGTCCGAGGCGTCCTCGATGGTGCAGCAGCCACGCGAGCCGGTGCGCAGGGTGCCGGGCATGCGGGACAGGGCCAGGTGGACGCCGACGACGTCGTGCCCGGCGTCCACGGCACGCGCCGCGGCGACGGCGGAGTCGACTCCCCCGGACATGGCGGCCAGGACCTTCACGGGCGGACTCCTCTCTCGACGACGGACGGGCGGGCGGGCGGGCGGGCGGTCCAGTCTAGACGCCCGGCCCCAGCAGCGTCCGCAGCGCGTCGATGAGCGCGGCCGCCTCGGCCGGCGTCGTCGTCCGGCCGAGGGTGAACCGCTGGGTGGCCCGTGCGTCGGCCTCCGTCCGCCCCGGCAGGGCCGCGACCACGTGCGACGGCTCGGCCACCCCGGCGGTGCACGCCGACCCGGACGAGGTGTCCAGTCCGGCCATGTCGAAGGAGAACAGCAGCGCGTCCGCCGTCCGGCCCGGCACGGTGATGTGGACGTTGCCGGGCAGTCGGCGCGTCCCCGGCGGCAGCGGCTCCCCCGTCGCCGGGTCGAGGTCCCGCGGCCCGGTCAGGCGCACCCCGTCCAGGGCGTCGACGGCGGCGATCACCTCGTCCCGCAGCCCGCCCAGGCGGGCGGCCTCGGCGGGCTGCTCCGCGACGGCCTCCGCCACGGTGGCCGCCAGCGCGGCGGCCAGGGCCACCGACACCGTGCCCGAGCGCAGGCGGCGTTCCTGGCCGCCGCCGTGCACGACGGCCTCCAGCGTGACGTCCCGGCGCACGAGCAGGGCGCCGACCCCCACGGGGGCGCCGACCTTGTGCCCCGAGACGGCCAGGGTCGCGGCCCCGGACGCGGCGAAGTCCACGGGCACCGCCCCGAGGGCCTGGACGGCGTCGGTGTGCAACGGGACCCCGTGGTCGGCCGCGAGCCGGGCGGCCTCCGCGACGGGCTGGACCGTGCCGATCTCGTTGTTGGCCCACATCAGCGTGGCCAGGGCGGTCCGCTCGGGCGCGGCCGCCAGCGCGGCCCCCCATGCGGCGAGGTCGACCCGCCCGTCGTCGTCGACCGGGACGAGCACCGGCTCGGCGCCCTCGTGCGCGGCGAGCCAGTCCACCACGTCGAGGACCGCGTGGTGCTCGATGCCGGTCAGCACGATCCGGGTGCGCTCCGGCGCGGCCGCGCGGCGGGCCCGGTACAGCCCCTGGACGGCGAGGTTGTCCGCCTCGGTGCCCCCGGACGTGAGGATCACCTCGGAGGGGTGCGCCCCGAGCGCCGCGGCGATGCGCTCCCGCGCCTCCTCGAGGTGCAGCTTGGCCCGGCGGCCGGAGGCGTGGAGGGAGGCCGGGTTGCCCGGCAGCGCGGCCGCCTCGGCCAGGGCCGCGAGCGCGGTGGGGCGCACCGTCGTGGTGGCGGCGTGGTCCAGGTGCACGCGGTCCGGGGTGGTCACCCGGCCAGTCTAGGAGCCGCGCCGGATGTGCCCGGATCAGTCCCGGGCGAGGAACCGCTCGACGTCGCGGGTCGGGCCCACCAGGAGGATCGTGTCCTCGGGCTCGAGGACGTAGTGACTCGGCGGGTAGAGCCACGTGCCGCGGCTGCGGACCGCGACCACGCGCATGCCCCGCTCCCCCGCGAGCCCGGTGGCTCGCAGGTCCCTGCCCAGCAGGCGCGACGGCGGCGCGGCCCGGACCATGGCCAGGCCCGGCTCGACCTCGACGAAGTCCTGGAAGGACGTGCTGACCAGGTGCGCCACGCGGCGGCCCATGTCCCGCTCCGGGTGGACCACGTGCTCCACGCCGAGCTGACGCAGGATCTCGCCGTGGCGGTCGTCATTGGCCTTGGCCCAGAGCTGGTGCGTCCCGAACCGCCGCATCAGCGAGACGGTGAGGATCGAGTCGGCGAGGTCGCCGCCGATGGCGACGACGACGTGGTCCATCTCGTGGACCGAGAGCTGGCGCATCGCCTCCTCGTCCGTGCTGTCCGCGCGGACGACGTGGGTCAGCCGGCCGTTGAGCGCCTGGACGGCCTCGGCATCGGCGTCGACCCCCAGCACGTGGCAGTCGGACTCCATGAGCTCGCGGGCGACCCCTGAGCCGAACCGGCCGAGCCCGAGGACGGCCACGGTGGGGCGGTCGCCCCGGCGGGGGGCGAACAGGGAACGGGTGAGGTCAGCCAATGAGGGGCCTCTCCTTCGGGTACTCGAAGTGGCGGGTGCGGTCGGTCAGGGCCAGGCTGCCGGCGACGGTGGCGGGGCCGATGCGGCCGACGAACATGAGGAGCATCAGGATGCCCTGCGCGGCCGGCGGCAGCTGGGCGGTGATGCCGGTGGACAGGCCCACCGTGCTGAACGCGGACACGCACTCGAACAGGATCTGGTCGGTCGTGAACGAGGACAGGCCCATGAGCGCCATCGTGGCGACGGCGATCGCGGTCGCGGAGAGCATGATCACGGTGATCGCCTCGCGGTGCGTGGTCCGGGAGAGCCGGCGGCCGAACGCATGGACGGCGCCCTCCCCCCGGATCTCCGCGAGCACGATGAACAGCAGGACGCTCGCCGTCGTGATCTTCACGCCCGAGGCGGTGCCGGCGGGGCCGCCGCCGATGAACATGAGCACGTCGGTGGCGAAGAGCGTCACGGGGTGCATCTGCCCGTAGTCCAGGGTGTTGAAGCCGGCGGTGCGGGTCGTGACGGACTGGAAGAACGCCGCGAGCACGCGCGAGGCCGGGTCCAGACCGCCCAGGGTCCGCGGGTTGGACCACTCGAGGACGAGGTACATGAGCGTGCCGCCCACCAGCAGCACCGCGGTGCCCACGAGCACGAGCCGGACCGTGAGGTTCCACCGCTCGGGTCGGCGCAGGTCTCGCCGCAGGGTCAGCACGACCGGCAGGCCCAGGCCGCCCAAGATGATCGCCGCCGCGATCGGCAGGCAGATGAACGGGTCCGAGACGAAGCCCATGAGGTTGTCGCTGAACAGCGCGAACCCGGCGTTGTTGAATGCGGAGACCGCGTGGAAGACCCCCTGCCACAGTGCCTGGCCCGGGGACATTCCCGCGCCCAGCCAGAAGCGCAGGCTCAGCAGCAGCGCCACCGAGGCCTCGACGGCCGTGGAGTACAGGATCAGGGCCCGCAGCACCCGGGGCAGGTCCCCGATCCCCTCGGCCCGGGTGGAGGCCGCGGCGTCGAGGCGCTGGGTGAGGCCGAGCCGCCGGAGGATCACCAGCCCCAGCAGCGACGTGAACGTCATGACGCCCAGGCCACCGAGCTTGATGAGCGTGAGGATCACGAGCTGACCCAGGGGTGTCCAGAACGTCTGGGTGTCCACGACGCCGAGGCCCGTCACCGTGGTGGCGCTGGTCGCCGTGAACGCGGCCTCCAGCGGGGTGGGCGCGCGGCCCTGATACGAGGCGGGCAGCAGCAGTGCGCCGGTGCCCGTCACGATGGCGACGAGGAAGGACCCGACCACGAGCTGGGTCGGACGGATGCGGGGCCGGCGCGGGCCGACCCGCGGCGACGAGGTAAATGTCACGGGAGGGAAACATAGTCCTTCCGGGGCGCACTGTCACCGTGCGGCGCCGGTGGTTGAATGGCCGGGTGCCGACCCCCTCCGTCCCGCTCGTCCACCCGGTGCACCGGTTCGCCCACCACGAGATCGACTTCCGCCGCCGGATCGTCACGATGGCCGTGGTCAACCGCACCCCGGACTCCTTCTATGACGACGGCGCCGGCGCCGTCCTCGAGGACGCCCTCGCCCAGGCCCACGCCGCGGCGGACGCCGGAGCCGAGTGGGTCGACGTCGGCGGCGTGCCGTTCGCGCCCGGGGCGGAGCTCGACCCGGCCGAGGAGGCGGCGCGGGTGGTCCCCCTGATCGCGGCCCTGCGGAGCGGGGACGGGGCCGGGTCGTCCGAGGCGTCACGCCGGCTGATCCTCTCGGCGGACACGTTCCAGCCGGCCGTGGCCGAGGCGGCCCTGGCCGCGGGGGCGGACGTCGTCAACGACACCACGGGGCTGTTCCACGCGGACCTGGGCCGGGTGGTGGCCGCCGCGGGCGCGCACCTCGTGGTCACCCACTCCCTCGCCCACGTGCGCGGACCCCGGGCCGTGGTCCCCCGGCCGACCTATGGCGACGTCGTCACGGAGGTCCGCGACCACCTGCGGCGCACCGTCGACCGGGCCGTGGCGCTCGGCGTCCCCGAGGAGAGGATCGTCGTGGACCCCGGCCACGATCTGAACAAGAACACCCGGCACACCCTCGAGATCACGCGGCGGCTGGACGAGATCGCCGCCCTGGGGCTGCCCGTGCTGGCCGCGGTCTCGAACAAGGACTTCATCGGCGAGAGCCTGGACCGGCACCGGCACGAGCGCCTGCCCGGCTCGCTGGCCGCGGCTGCGGCCTGCGTGTACGGCGGCGCCCGGATCCTGCGCATGCACGACGCCGACGCCTCCGTCTCGGCGGCCCGCATGCTCGAGTGCGTGTTCGGGTGGCGTCAGCCGGCGCGCCTGGTCCACAACATGGGCGCGGAGAACCCGCCGCCGGACCGCAGCACCCTGGCCGGACACCGCGCCCACCGCGGGGGGCGGGCATGAGACGGCTGACCGAGACCGGCCCCGAGCTGGACGACGACGCCCTCCGCGCCGCCCTCGCCGCGCCCCCGGCCGAGGACACCGGCCCCGGACCCTGGGTCCGCGTCGTGTTCATCGCCTCCGCCGACGGCGCGGCCACCCTGGACGGCCGTGCCGGCGGGCTCGGCTCCCCCGCCGATCAGCGGCTGCTGTCCCTGTCCCGGCACGACGCCGACGTCGTCCTCGTGGGGGCCGGGACCATCCGCGCCGAAGGCTACGAGGGACCGCTCCTCTCCGAGGAGGACCGGCGTCGACGCGCGGCGGCCGACCGGCCTGCCGACCCGCCCGTGGCCGTGGTCAGCGGCAGCCTGGACCTGGACCCGGAGTCCGCGTTCTTCACGGCCGCCCCGGTCCGCCCCTGGATCCTCACGTCCCGGGCTGCCCTCGCGGCCGAGCCGGAGCGGGCGGCGGCGCTGGCCGCGCGCGCGGACGTGCTGGCGGTCGGCGAGGAGCACGTGGACCCCCAGACCGTGGTGGCGACCCTGCACGCGCGCGGCGCCCGCGTCGTCCACTGCGAGGGCGGACCGCGCCTGTTCGGCAGCCTCGCGGCGGCCGGCCTCGTGGACGAGGTGCACCTCACCGTGGCGCCGCTGCTGGCCGGACCCGCCGCCGGCCGCGTCCTGACAGGCGAGGACGGCCCCGGCTTCCCCGCCCGGCTGCAGCTGGTCCAGGTGCTCCACGACGACGGCATGCTGTTCCTGCGCCTGCACCACGAGCGGCGCGCCTCCCCCGGCCCGGACGCCACGCCGTGAGCGCGGCCGAGGAGCACCGCACCGCCTACGAGGTCCTGGGCGTGCCCCGCGACGCGACCGCCGAGGAGGTCCGGCGGGCCTACCGCCGCGCGGCCCGGGCCGCGCACCCCGACGTCGGTGGCGACCCCGCCGCCTTCCGGGCCGTGACGCGGGCGTGGGACCTGCTCGGCGACGCCGAGGCCCGGCGCCGGTACGACCTCTCGCTGCCCGACCCGGACGTCGGTGCCCGCGGCCCCCACGCGACGGCCGGATCAGGGCGGGCGAGACCGTCGGGACGGTCCGGACCCGGCGGACGTGCCGCCCGCCCCGTGCGCTACGAGCCCCCGCCCGGCGAGGCGGAGACGGACCCGACCGTGCTGGACCTGCCGCGATCGAGCCAACGCGTCCACGGGGCGCCGCGGCCGCGCGGGATCCTGCCGGACGAGCACCGGGTGCTGCGGCAGGCCCGCACCCTCGACGTGCTGCTGCGCCACGTGGCGGACGCGCTGCCGGCCGCCCGGGTCCTGACCGGGCTGCGGCTGGGCGGGCGCTGGGGACGGCACCTCGACGTGGACCACGCGGTGCTGTGCGGCCATCGCCTGGCGCTGATCGGCTCCGTCATGGTCCCGGAAGGGACCTACACCTGGGACGGGGCGGACCTGCGCTCCCGGGGCCGTCCCGTGGCCCCGCCGCTGCTCGGCCCCGCGATGATGGCGTGGCAGCAGGCCCTGCCCCAAGTCACCGTCGGCGGATTCGTGCACGTGATGACGGACCGCGACGCGCGGCACGCACCCGTGATCCGCCACACGCGCGGCGCCGACGCACCGGAGGCGCAGGCCGACCTGCTCACCGCCCCGCCCGCGCCCGGGATCGCGTTCGCGCGCGAGGTCGCGCTCTTCCTGGGCACCGGCACGGACCCGGATCTCGTGGACCGGCGCGCGCTCGGCGCGCTGGTCGGCCGGCTCCACTGAGGCACGTCCCCGCCCGGCGGCGCCCCACTAGGCTGGGCGCGTGCCCGACTCCCCCACCCCACCCCGCCCGAACCCGCACGAGGGCGCCGACCGCGCCCCGGCGCCCGGCACCCCCGGCTTCCGGATCCTGCTGCTCACCCCGGAGATCCCCGGCAACACCGGCAACGCGATCCGGCTCGCCGCCCTCACGGGGGCCGAGCTGCACCTCGTGGAGCCGCTGGGCTTCGGGTTCGAGGACGCCCACCTGCGCCGCGCCGGTCTGGACTACCACGACCTCGCGGTGGTGACGGTGCACCCGGACCTCGACGCTGCGCTCGCGGCCCTCGCCCCCGCCCGTGTGCTGGCCTTCACCGCGCGCGGGTCCGTGCGGCACGACCGGGTCGCCTACCGGCCCGGCGACGTGCTGCTCTTCGGCCGCGAGTCCACCGGCCTGCCCGAGGAGGTGCTGACCGATCCGCGGGTCACCGAGACCGTCTGCCTGCCCATGCAGCCGGCCCGTCGGTCCCTGAACCTGGCGAACGCCGTCTCCATCGCCGTGTACGAGGCCTGGCGCCAGCACGACTTCGCCGGGTCCGCTGCCCGCCCCGATTCCCTAGACTGAGGCCACCATGCAGACTCCTGACGCGTCCGAGCCCCACGCCGACCGCCCCGATGACGCCGGCCAGCCCGCCCTGGACACCCTCCTGCGCCGCAGCGCCGAGGGTGACCGGGCCGCGTTCTCCGCGTTCTACGACGCCACGGTCCCGTGGGTGCACGGCCTGGCCGAAGCGATGTTCGGCCCCGGCGACGACGCCGCCGCGGCCACGGTCCGCACCTACCTGACGGCATGGGAGGAGGCCTCCGAGGCCGGGCTCGACCTGAGCGAGCGTGACGACGCGACCCACCGCGAGCGCCAGGTGTTCACGTGGCTCGAGGTCCTCGCCCACCGCGTGATGACCTCGCTGCGCCGCGCCGGCGGCTCCGCGGCGGAACGTGGGCGTCGTCCCGGCCCGGCCGGGCCCGCGCCGTTGCCCGAGGACCTCGTCGACCGCGTGGCCCCGGACGCCTACGAGGCCGTGCGACTGGCGTGGCTGGGCGGCTGCACCGACCGGGAGGTCGCCGATCGGCTGGGTCTGCCGGCCGACCAGGCCCGCACCCTCCTGCGTGACGGCGTGCGGCAGGTCGTGGCGGCCCGCCGCGACCTCACGCAGGACGCCGCCCGGCCGTCCGCGCCGGCCCCGGCGACCGGCCCGGCACTCGGCGCGGACGTGCGCGAGGACGTGGACGCCGGCCGCGCACTCGAGCTGGCCGACCTCTCGGCCGTGCACGCCCTCGACACGGCCGGGCACACCGCGGCCTTCTCCGCCGTGCAGCGGCGGGGCGGCGAGCTGGCCCTGTGGCGCTCCCGGGTGGACGGTGCGCGCCAGGCGGTGGCCTGGGCGTTCCGGTCCGTGACGGCCGAGCCGCCGTCGGCCCTGCTCGACGAGGTCCTGCGTCGCCTGCCCGCCCAGGACGTGGGCATGGACCTGATCGGCGACGAGTCCGCCCCCGCCGGCCCGCCGCGGGACCGCCTGCGCTGGCTCAAGGTGACCGCCCTCCTGCTGCTCGCGGCCCTCGTGCTCGGCGTCGGCGGGTGGACGGTGTGGAGTCAGTTCACGCGGCCGGGCATCGTGCACCGCATCGACCAGTCGAAGGACCTGTTCACGACCTCGGAGTACCCGGCCCAGGACGGCGGCACGGTCCAGGCGTTCCTGTCCCGGGAGCAGAACAGCGGCTACCTGACGATCAGCGGGATGCCCCAGCTGCCGGAGGGTCAGTCCTACCAGCTGTGGCTCTACCCCTCGGACGGCACGGCCCCGGCCTCGCTCGGCACGTTCGACGCCAACGGCTTCGGCGAGCCCGTCACCTTCCGGGGGCTGGACCGCTTCGCGGCGATGGGCATCTCCGTGGAGCCCAGCTCGGGCTCGGAGGTGCCGACGTCGGAGCCCGTCGTCGGCGTGGACCTCGACCCCACCGCGCAGACCGGCCCGCGCTACGGCGGTCGGCCGAGCACCAACTGAGATCCCCCGCAGGGGGGGGCGGTTCAGAACCCGGCGATGGTGCTCGGACCGTTGACCGTGACCAGGTGGAACGCCTCGGCGTGACCCGGCGCGGCGGCCGGGCCGGCGGCGCGCCGGTGATGTTCGGCCATCTGGGCGAGCACGTGCCGCCGCATCGCGTCGACGTCCGGGTGCTGGGAGAGGTGGGCGTCGAGGGCGCGCAGCTTCTGCTCCGCCAGGCCCGTGACGTCCACGACCGTGTTCCGGCGCGCGGCGGGGGCGGCGTACAGCAGCAGGTTCCGGACCTTGAACGCCTCGAGCCCCTCCGCCGCGAGCTCCGGGTACGCGTACGGGTTCTCGGCCGCCGGGTACGCGGCGCGCACCACGGCCTCGCCGCAGGCGAGGTGGTCCGGGTGGGCGGCCTGCATCCGCTCCCAGTCCCGCTCCGGGTGGGTGCTGAGCACCACGTCCGGGCGGACGCGGCGCATCAGCGCCACGAGCTTGCGGCGCACGCCGTGGTCCGGCTCGAGGTGTCCGTCGCGCTCGCCGAGGAAGTGGACCTCGGCGGCACCGACGACGGCGGCGGCCGCGCGCTGTTCGGCGTGCCGGCGGGCGGTCATCGCCTCCGGGCCCTCCGAGTCGAAGCCGCCGGCGTCCCCGTCCGTCACGATGCACAGCTCGATGTGCAGCCCGGCCGCGCGGAAGCCGGCCAGGGTGGCGGCGGCCCCGAAGTCGAGGTCGTCCGGGTGGGCGCCGACGGCCAGGACCCGGCGCCAGCCGTGGTGGGCCGCGAGCGCGGCGGGGGTGGTGAGCGTGGTGGTCACGAGCGGGTGTCCTCCGTGAACGTCACCTCGGTCGTCTGCTCCGCGCCGTCGCGGAGGTAGGTGACGTCCACCGAGTCTCCCACGCGGTGCTCGCGGACGACGGCGGTGAGGGACTCGGAGTCGATCACCGCGCGGTCGCCGACGGCGGTGATCACGTCGCCCTCCTTCAGCCCGGCCGCGTCGGCCGCCGACTCTCCCACGACCTGCTGGACGCGGGCGCCGTCGCTGAACACGGTCCGGGCGTTCTCGCTGCCGCCCTGCACCTCGGCGGGCTCCGGGGTGACGCTCACGCCGAGCATGGCATGCGTGGCCTTGCCGTGGTCGATCAGGTCCTGTGCGACCCGCTGGGCGTAGTCCACGGGGATGGCGAAGCCGACCCCGATGTTGCCCGCCTCGCTCGGGTCCTGGCCGGCCGAGGCGATCGCGACGTTCACGCCCACCAGGCGACCCTCGGCGTCGACGAGCGCGCCTCCGGAGTTGCCGGGGTTGATGGCCGCGTCGGTCTGCAGCACGTTGATGTACACCTCGCCCCGGGTGCCCTGCGGGGTGCCCGGCAGCTGGAAACGGTACTGATCGGTGCCGGAGGACGAGCCGGAGCTCTCGCCCTGCGGCTCGGGCGCCTCGGAGGACGCCACCGCGATGGTCCGGTCCAGGGTGGAGATGATCCCGTCGGTCACGGTGTTCGGCAGGCCCAGGGGGGCGCCGATGGCGACGGCCTCGTCCCCGACCTTCAAATCCCCGGACCGGCCGATCTGGATGGGGGTGAGGTCCGGGGCGTCGATCTTGATGACGGCCAGGTCGGACAGCGGGTCGGTGCCCACGACGGTGGCAGCGTAGACCTCCCCGTCCGAGGTGCGCACCGTCAGCTCGGCGTCGTTGGCCTGGCCGCCGAGGGTGACCACGTGGGTGTTCGTGAGGATGTGCCCCTCCGTGTCCAGGATCGACCCGGAACCGGAACCGGAGGCGGAGCTCGACGTCGCGGAGATGGTCACCACGGAGGGCAGCGCGGTCCTCGCGGCGTTCCCGACGGCGGTGTCCGCCACGGGCTGTCCCCCGGCCTCGGCCGAGGTGTCCGTCGCCTGCGAGGAGGAGGAGCTCGCGGCCTCGGACGCGGCCTCGCCGCCGTCCTCCGCGACCGCGCAACCGGAGAGCCCCACCATGAGCACGGCTGCGGCGAGCAGGCCCGCCCCGGCACGGGCGCGGGACTGGGGCCGGGGACGCGCGACGGTGCGGGCCGTCGGCACGGGGGGCTGGGTGGGGGCGGCGGTCTGGTCCACGGGGTCCTCGCTTCGGGTCGGGCCCCGGGCGGTCGACACAGACGCCCGTCGTCTTGCGGACGCGCGCCCCGGGGCACGTCCACGCTAGCGTGCATGACTGAACGCCGCCTAGAGGCCGAACGTCCGCTCCTCCCACGGTCCCGGCCGCGCCGGATCCCTGGTGCCCGATTCCCACGCCGCCCTACACTCAACCCCAGGATCCGGCGGGTCCGCCCGGTGCGGCGGCTCGCCTCCGCCGTCGAAGGAGACCCCGCATGACCGTGCCCACCCGCCCCGCCGATGTCGGCCGTCTGGCGCGCGCCGTGACCGCCGCGGGTCTGGGAGGCCTGGGCCTCCTGGTGGCGGCACCCGCCTCGCACGCCGTGACGGTGCCGCCGGGCGTGTACGTGGTGGACGAGGCCGGGGTGCTCTCGACCTCCGATGAGCAGCGGCTGACCCAGGAGATCCAGGACCTGCGCCGGGACACCGGGCAGGGGCTGTACGTCGTCTACGTGGATGAGTTCAGCACGGACGCCCAGACGCTGGCCCAGGACGTGGCGCGCCAGCGCGGGCTCGGGACGAACGACTCGGTCCTGGCGATCGCGGTCGAGGACCGCGCCTATGGGCTGGACAGCGGCGGGGACGCGGACCTGCAGAACCAGGTGACGCGCACCTACGTGGGCCCGGAGCTGTCCAAGATCGGCACGGACCCCGGCTCGGCGGAATGGCTCGCGGCGGGCACCGCCGCGGTGCAGGGGCTCGACGACGCCGCCGACGGCACGCTCGACGGCACGGGGGCCAGCGGGGCCGAGTACGATCCGGCCGGTGCCCTGCCGGCCGGCACCGCGGGCGACGGGAGCACGGCCCAGGGCGCCTCCGGCGGCGGGGCCCTGACGGCGGTGCTCGGCGCGGGCGCGGTGGCCGCGGCCGTGGGCGGCGGCGTGCTCGTGGCCCGCAGCCGGAAGCGCACGCAGGGCGGCGCGGTCGAAGGGGGCCGCACCGAGGAGGTCCGCCGCGACCCCCTCGACGAGCTCAGCGTGGAGCAGCTGCGCACCCAGGCCGGCTCGAAGCTCGTGGCCGCGGACGACGCCATCCGCTCCTCGGAGCAGGAGCTGGGCTTCGCCGAGGCGTCCTACGGGGAGAAGTCCGTGGCGACGTTCCGCGAGGACATCGATCGGGCCAAGGAGCACATGCGGGCCTCGTTCCAGCTCCAGCACCAGCTCGACGACGAGATCCCGGACACCGAGGCCGAGCAGCGCGCCTGGCTCAAGGAGATCATCCAGCGCAGCGAGGCCGTGGGTGCGGCCCTCGCGGCGCACAAGAAGGAGTTCGACTCCCTGCGCGACCTCGAGAACCAGGTGCCCGAGGCCCTGGAGCGCGTCGACGCCCGCCTGCCCGAGGCGCGGTCCCGGGTGCAGGAGTCCGAGTCGGCGATCGCCGCGCTGCACGGCCAGTACGCGGAGTCCGCCCTCGCCGAGGTCGCGGACAACGCGACGCAGGCCCGGGAGCGGCTCGAGTTCGTGGAGACCGCCGTCGCGAAGGCGCGGAGCGCGTGGGACGCCCAGGACCGCTCCACGGCGGCGCTGGCCGTGCGTGCCGCCGAGGAGGCGCTCAGCCAGGTGGACACGCTCACGGAGGCGGTGGGCAAGGCCGAGGGGTCCCTGCGGGCCATGCTGGGCAACCTGCAGACGGGCCTCGCCCAGTCCGAGCAGGACGTCGCCGAGGCCGAGGCGCTCGTGGCCAACGGGTCGAACCCCGAGCTGGCCGGCCCGGTGGCGGGGATGAAGAACGCCGTGAACGCGGTGCGCCGAGCCCTCGCGGCCGGCCGCCCGGACCCCCTGGAGCTGCTGCACCAGCTCGAGGCCGCGCACCGCCAGCTCAACACCCCGCTGGCCGGCGTCCGCGACGCTCGGGAGCAGGCCCGCCAGGCCTCCCAGGTGCTCACCTCCACGATCGCCCAGGCCCAGGCGCAGATCGACGGCACGGCCGACTTCATCGGCGCCCGGCGCGGTGCGGTGGGCTCGGAGGCCCGGACCCGGCTCGCGGAGGCCGACCACACGCTGCGTTCGGCGATCAGCCTCGGCCGCACCGACCCCGTGGCCGCCCTCCAGCAGGCGCAGCGCGCCTCCCAGCTGGCCGAGCGCGCGAGCGAGCTGGCCCGCGCGGACGTCGAGGGCTTCGGCTACGGCCCCGGCATGGTGGGCGGCATGTACGGTGCACGCCCGCGCGCCGGAGTGGGCGGCAGCTTCGGCGGCGGCCTCGGCGGCGCACTGCTCGGCGGCATCCTGATGAACTCGATCCTGAACAGCGGCAGCTGGGGCGGCGGTGGCTTCGGCGGGTTCGACGGCGGCGGCCTCGGCGGCGGCGACTTCGGCGGGTTCGGCGACATCTCCGGCGGCGGCTTCTGACCGCCGCCCCATGAACTCCGGCGCCCCGGGCGCCGGCCCGGCCCGCACGCGCGGGACGGGGTGGACGCAGGCCGACGGTCTGCGCTGACGTGAAAGACCGACGAAAGGCAGACACCATGGTCAAGCAGTCCATCTTCGGCCGCATCAGCACGCTGGCGAAGGCCAACATCAACGCGATGCTGGACAAGGCCGAGGACCCCCAGAAGATGCTGGACCAGATGGTCCGCGACTACACGAACAACATCGCGGAGGCCGAGGCCGCCGTCGCCCAGACGATCGGCAACCTGCGGATGATCGAGGACGACTACCGCGAGGACCAGGACGCGTCCCGCAGCTGGGGCCAGAAGGCGCTGGCCGCCTCCCAGAAGGCCGACGACTTCCGCACCAAGGGCGACACCGCCTCGGCGGACAAGTTCGACAACCTCGCCAAGGTGGCCATCGAGCGCCAGATGGACTTCGAGCGCCAGGCGAAGTCCGCGGAGCCGACCATCGCCTCGCAGCGCGAGATCGTGGAGCGCCTGAAGACCGGTCTGGACCAGATGAAGGTCAAGCGTCAGCAGCTGGTCGCCAAGCGCGACGAGCTGACCGCCCGCGCCAAGTCCGCCCACGCCCAGTCCGCGGTGGCCGACGCCGTGAAGTCGATCGACCTGCTGGACCCGACCTCCGAGGTCTCCCGCTTCGAAGAGAAGGTCCGTCGCGAGGAGGCCCGCGTGCGCGGCCAGCAGGAGATCGCCGCCTCCTCCCTCGACGCCCAGTTCGAGTCCCTCGAGGACCTCGGCGAGAAGACCGAGGTGGAGGCCCGCCTCGCCGCCCTCAAGGCCGGCGGCGCCGGCCAGGCCGCCCTCACCTCGGGCGACGTCGACGCCGATGAGACCCTGACCCTCGACTACGCGGCCGAGGGGACCGCCGAGGAGACCGGCACCGCGCGCGGCTGACCCCGCCCCTCCCCACGGCCCGTCGCCCGGCCCACGCCGGCGCGGCGGGCCGTCCTCGTGCGCCCCGGCCCGGTGCTCCTCCCGGACGCGCCCCGGCCCCCGCGCTCCTTTGGTACTGTCCCGGGGTCCCTCGGCACGCTCCGTGGGACACCCCCGTCCCCGCACAGAGGAAGAACCCCATGCAAGAGCAGTTCACGGCCTGGTCCGTGCTGGTCGACGCCGGCCTCATCGGCGCGCTCCTGGCCGTGGGCACGCTGGCCCGTGCCGTCATCACGCCCCTCCAGACCCTGATGATCCCGGCCTCCGTCATCGCGGGCATCCTGGGCCTGGCCCTCGGCCCGAACGGCCTGGGCTGGCTGCCGTTCAGCTCCCAGCTGGGCACGTACGGCTCGATCCTGATCGTCATCGTGTTCGTGTGCATCGCGCTCACCGACGACTTCGACGTCCGCAAGATCGGCCGCCCCGTGGGCGCGTTCGCGTCCTACGGCGTGCTGATCTACTCCTCCCAGGTGGCCATCGGCGCCCTCGTCACGCTGGTCCTCCTGCAGCCGCTGTTCGACGCGCCCGACTCGTTCGCCGCCCTGCTGTTCGCCGGCTGGGCGGGAGGCTTCGGCTCCGCGGCCGCCGTGGGCCAGGCGTACGCGGCCAACGGTGATGCGACCGTCACCTCGCTGGCCTACACCTCGGCCACCGTCGGCATGATCGTCGGCGTGGTGGGTGGCATCATCCAGGCCAAGATCGGCGCGCAGCGCGGCCACGCGCGGGAGTTCGCGGGCCTGACCTCCATCCCGGAGGAGCTGCGCACCGGGGTGCTGAACCAGGTGGAGGAACGCCCGGTCATCGGCCGGCACACCTTCTCGGCGGCCTCGGTGGAGTCGCTGGCCTTCCAGGTCGGCGTGGTCGCGATGATCGCGGCGGCCGCGCACGGCGTGGTCTCCTGGATCACGGCCGTGTGGCCGAGCGTCGTGGGTGAGGACGGTCCCCAGCTGATCATCCCCGCGTTCGCGATCGCGTTCCTCCTCGGCCTGATCGCCCGCGTCCTGTTCCAGGCCACGAAGACGGCGAAGTTCCTCGACCCGGGCTCGCTGAACTCGGTGTCCGGCACCGCCACGGACATCCTCATCGTCTGCGGCATCGCCGCGATCGCCCCGACCGTGGTCGTGGACTACTGGCAGCCGCTGCTGCTCCTGTTCGTGATCGGCCTCGCGCTGGCCCTGTTCCTGGGGATCGTCGTGGCGCCGCGCGTCATGACCGACGCGTGGTTCGAGAAGCAGCTGTTCACGTGGGGCTGGGCCACCGGCGCCGTCGCCACGGGCGTGGCCATGCTGCGCATCGTGGACCCGAAGCTGAAGTCCGGGACCATGGAGCAGTTCGGCGTGGCCTACATCCCGGTGGTGCCCGTGGAGATCGCGGCCGTGTCCTTCGTGCCGCTGCTGCTCCTCGCGGGCCTGTCCTGGGCCGTCGTCGGCATCTGGGGCGCCATCGCGGTCATCGCGATCATCGCTGCCGTCTGGCTGCGCCGCACCGACCCGGGCCGCCGCACCCCGGCCCAGCAGGCGGTCCGGGCCTCGAGCCGCTGACGCTCCCGCTCCCCCGCGTTGATCGCCCGAGGGCGGTCGGCTCGCCCGCCAGCACCGTGCCGGCGGGCCGGGGCGACCGGGTCCGGACATGCGAGAAGGCCCCCAGCAGATGCTGGGGGCCTTCTCCTTCTCGTTGCGGGGGCAGGATTTGAACCTGCGACCTCCGGGTTATGAGCCCGGCGAGCTACCGAACTGCTCCACCCCGCGGCGACTTCTAGAACTATACACACCTGTCCCGTCGAGTTCAAATCAGCGTCAGCACCCCGCCATCCGGCGGCCATGCGGCGGCCATCTGCCCCGAGACGACAGCGGCCCCGACCACGCGCGGTGCGTGGCCGGGGCCGTCGTCGACGGTCCGGCGGGCCCGGCCCGCCGACGCCCGTCAGCCGCTCGGCGTCGGGCTGGGGCTCGACGACGGCGCGGGGCTCGCCTCGGCCGGGGCCTGGTCCTGGGCAGGCGCGTCGCCGCCCAGGGCGTCGTCGGCGGCGGTGGCACGCTTCAGGGCCTCGTTGAGACGCTTCTGCTGCTCGCCGTAGCCGGCCCAGTCGCCCTCGGCCAGACGCTCCTGGCCCTGGGTCAGGGCGTCCTGCGCCTCCTCGAGGGCCGCCGAGAGCTCCTCCTCGACCGTGCCCGGAGCCGACGGCTCCTCGCCCGGGGCGGGCGCCTCCGCCTGGTTCTCCTCCGGGGTGACCGCGCCCGAGTCGCCGTCGAACACCTGGTCCAGGGCCTCCTGGAGGGTGTCCGCGAAGCCGACCTTGTCGCCGAACGAGACGAGCACCTTGCGCAGCGTCGGGTAGGTGGTGCCGCCCGAGGAGCGGACGTACACCGGCTGGACGTAGAGGATGCCGCCGGCCACCGGCAGGGTGATCATGTTGCCGTTGAGCACCTCGGACGCGCCCTGGCGCAACAGGTTCAGCTCCCGCGAGACGTCCGCGTTCGAGTCGAAGTTCGCCTGCGCCTGGCCAGGGCCGGGCACCGTGGTGGACCGCGGCAGCTCGAGCAGTCGGAGCTGCCCGTAGCCCTCGGCCTTCACGCCGTCCTCCCCCGTGCCGGCGTCGCCGGCGGCGGAGAGGAACCCGTAGAGCACGTTGCGCTGCTGGGCACCGTCCGTGATCTGCGGTATGTAGCTGCTGGTGAGGGAGAACGCCGGCTCGTCCTGGCCGGGCATCTGCAGCGTCATGTAGTACGGCGGCTGCTTGACGTCCTCCTCGCGCGTGGGGTCCGACGGCACGGACCACGCGTCGTTGTTCTCGTAGAAGTCGTCCGCGTCGGTCACGTGGTAGCGGCCGAGCAGCTCGCGCTGGACCTTGAACATGTCCTCCGGGTAGCGGACGTGGTCCAGGAGTCCGGCGCTCATCTCCGAGTACGGGCGCAGCGAGGACGGGTAGACGTTCTGCCAGGCCTGCAGCAGCGGATCCTGGTCGTCCCACGCGTAGAGAGACACCGAGCCGTCGTACGCGTCCACCGTCGCCTTCACCGAGTTGCGGATGTAGTTCACCCGGCCCTGGAGCGCCGGGTTCTGGCCCTGGCTCAGGGAGTCCACCGTGACCTCGCCCAGCTGCTGGGCGGTGGAGTACGGGAACTGGTCCGAGGTCGTGTAGGCGTCCACGATCCACTGCACGCGGCCGTCGACGATCGCCGGGTAGGGGGCGGTGTCCACCGTCAGGTAGGGCGCGACCTTGCGGACGCGCTCGGCCGGGTCGCGATCGTAGAGGATCTGCGAGGCCTCGTTCACGTCCGAGGACAGCACGAGCTCGGGCGAGCCGAACTTCACCGCGTACGCGAGCCGGTTGAAGAGGTTGCCCACCGAGGGGCCGCCGTCGCCGGAGAAGGTGTACGCCGTGTCCTCCTGGGAGTCGGCCGTCTGCGGCCGGTCGCGTTCGACGGCCGGCGCGCCCTCGGGCGCACCCACCACCGAGTACGAGGGCGAGTTGTGCCCGAAGTAGATGCGCGGCTCGTAGTCCTGGTCGGAGGCCAGCGGCCCGCGCGTGGGGATCTCGGAGAGCAGCCACTGGGGCCGGCCGCCGGCCGCGACCTCGGAGGCGTCGGCCACGACCATGCCGTAGCCGTGCGTGTAGATGGTGTGGCGGTTCACCCACGACTGGGAGTCGTCCACGTTGACGTCACGGGCCGCCAGAATGGTGTCCCGCGTCTGGCCGTCCACCTCGTAGCGGTCCACGTGCAGGGTGGTGGGGAACGCGTAGTACGGACGGAACTGCTGGAGCTGCCCGAAGGTCTGGGAGATCAGGTTCGGGTCCATGAGACGGACGTTGGCCGTGTTGGCCTCCTCGCCCGCCAGGGCCCCGGCCTCGGTGTCCGTGGCGCCCTCATAGTTCGTCACCTCGACGTCGTCCAGGCCGTACGCCTCGCGCGTCATGGCGATGTTCCGCTCGATGTACTGGGATTCGAGCGTGCGCTCGGACGGCTTCACCTGGTACTCCTGCACGATGAAGGGGTACGCCGTGCCCACCACGAGCGCCGTGATGACCAGGACCGCGGTGCCGATCAGCGACAGCCGCCACCGGCCCGAGACCACCGTCCACACGAACAGGCCGGCCACGATCACGGCCGTGACCGCCAGGATCGCCGACGTCGGGATGACCGCGTTCACGTCCGTGTAGAGCGCGCCGGCCCAGTTGCCGGTCTGCGACTGCGTGGTGCGGTAGCGGTTGAGCCAGAAGTTGACGCCCTGCAGCAGCAGGAACACGGCCAGGGTGATGCCGATGTGGGCGCGCGCCGCCGGGGTGATCCGCACGCCGCCGCCCTCCTCCACGCGCACCGCGCCGTACAGGTAGTGCACCAGAAGACCGGTGATGCCGGAGACCAGGACCACCGAGATCAGGTACCCGACCACGAGCGTCAGGAACGGCAGGGTGGCCATGAAGAACATGAGGTCCAGGCCGAACTCCGGGTCCGCCTGGCCGTAGGGCACCTGGTTCAGGAACAGCAGGACCGTGTTCCACCCGTTCATCGCGGTGGAGCCGGCGAACACGCCGAGCACGAGCGGGACACCCAGGAACACCAGGCGCCGGATGGGCTCCAGCTGGCGCTGGGCCTGGCTGAGCGAGTCCCGCGCGGCCGCGGACGCGTCCGCGGGGCGGTGGCGCCAGGCCGTGCGGATCGCCAGCCACACGGCGAGGGCCATCCCGAGCCCGGCGATCAGGAACAGCGCGGCCTTGGCGACGACCTCGGTCCAGAAGACCTCGGTGAAGCCCAGCTGCGAGAACCACAGCACGTCCGTGTAGACGTTCGTGAACACCACGAACAGCCCCACGAGCACGGCCACCGCGATGATGGTCAGCACGAGCGCGCTCGGCCGGCCCGGCCGGCCCCTGCCGCGCGCGGCGGAGGACCCGCCCCCGCCGAACGGGCCACCAGGACCGCGGTCGCCGTCGTCGCCCGGGCCGCGCGGGGCGCCGCCGAAGGGGCCGAACGCCCCGAACGGGCCGGACTGGCCCCCGGCGGTCCCGCCGCCGTCACGGGGCGGGCCGCCGAACGGTCCGCCGCCTCCCTGTCCGAAGCTCACTGCTCTGTCCTCTTCCCTCCCGCGTCCGCGGGGCTCTGCTCCGGTCCGGGGCGCTGCGCCCCGGACATGTCGTCCGGTCTGGTGGTCTGGTGGTCCTGGTGTGCGTCGGCTCAGCCGCACGTCCGGGCGGCGGCCGGGCTCTCCCCCCGGGCCACCGCCTCGACGATGTCGCGGGCCTGGCCCAGCGTGTCCACGGGGTACACCGTCAGACCCTCGGGCACACGGCCGGCCAGCTCCTCGCAGTTCGCCGTGGGGGCGAGGAACGTCGTGGCCCCCGCCTCGGCGGCGCCGCGCACCTTCTGCGGGATCCCGCCGATGGGACCCACGACGCCGTCCCCCGAGATCGTGCCCGTTCCCGCGATCGGGGCGCCCCCCGTCATCGCGCCCGGGGTCAGCCGCTCGATCACGGTGAGCGCGAACATCAGACCCGCCGAGGGCCCGCCGATGTCCGGCACGGTCAGCTCGACGTCCACCGGGACGTCGTAGGCGGTCTCGATCAGGGCCCCCATCTGCCACGGCTGGGGCGCGCCCTCGGGGGCGGCCGCCACCGGCACCTCGAGGTCCTGCTCCACGCCGTCGCGGCGGACCGTCAGCGTGACCGGGTCGGGCCCCGCGGCCCCGACGGCGGCGCGCACGGCCTCCAGGTCGGCCACGGGCCGTCCCTCGGCGGCGATCACCTCGTCCCCGGCCCGCAGGACACCCTCGGCGGGCCCGCCGGACACGAGCTGCTGCACGACGAGCCGCTGGGGCACCTCCCGGCCGAGCTCGTGCAGGGCCGCGGCGGTCGCGGTCTGCTGGGAGTCCGACATGGCCGCCGAATTGGCCTCGCCGACCTCGTCGGAGGTGACGCCGGTGGGATACATCAGCTCGCGCGGGGCCACGTCCACGGCGGGGTCCGTCAGGCCGCGGCCGAGATCGAGCAGGGAGGTGGTGCCGATGGGAGGACCCCCGACCATCACGGTGGTCATGTGCAGGGTCCCCTCACCCGGGTCCGCCTCGCCGCCCTCGACGCGCAGCACGGGTCGACCCTCGCGTTCGCCCAGCAGGTCCACGGCGGGGCCGGGGCCCTCGAGGATGTAGGGGGTGGGGGCCAGCAGTGCCAGCCCGGCGCTGCCCAGGGCGAGCCATCCGGAGAAGGGCACGCGGGCGGCGCGGGTGGTCCTCGAGGGCACTGCGCGCACGCGACACCGTCTTTCCTGGGGGTCCTGATCGGGCCGTCCTCGCCGCCGGGCACGGGCCGCGCGGCGACGGTCACACCAGTCTACGCGGGGCCGCGACCCCCGCCTGCCCCGCGCGACGCCGTGCGCCATGGGCGAACCGCGCCGCCGCGACGTCGGGAGGGCGGGCGCGTCGCGCCGACGCGGATACGCTGGAGACATGAGCAACGACGCGCGCACGCCCGGATCCGACGACGGCCGCGACCCCCTGGAGGAGATGCTGCGGCAGCTCTTCGGCGGCCAGGGCCCCGACCCGGACGAAGTCCGACGCGCCATGGAGGGCCTGGGCGGCCCCGGCGGGGTGCCCTTCGACCCGTCCCAGCTGAATCCGGCCATGATGCAGCAGGCCATGGCCCAGTTCCAGGCGATGATGAGCTCCGGCTCCGGCTCGGACGGCCCCGTGAACTGGTCTCTGGCGAAGCAGGCCGCCCGCCAGGCCGTGGCCGGCGAGGACCCGGCCGTCGGCTCGTTCGCGCGACGCGAGGTGGACGAGGCGCTGCGGCTGGCCGAGCTGTGGCTCGACGGCGTCACGCAGACCGAGCCCGTCGGCAGCGTCGGCGTGGCCTGGTCCCGTGCCGAGTGGGTGGAGGCGACCATGGACCAGTGGCGCCGGCTCACCGAGCCCGTGGCCATCTCGATGTCCCGTGCGATGTCCGCGGCCATCGAGCAGCAGCTGCCGGGTCAGCTCCCCGAGGGCATGGACGCCTCCCTGCTCGGCGGGCTGCAGCCCATGCTGAAGAACATGGGCGGCACGATGTTCGGCCTGCAGCTCGGGGGCGCCGTGGGCGCCCTGGGCAAGGAGGTGCTCTCGGGCACGGACATCGGCCTGCCCGTCGCCGGCCACCGTCTCGCCCTCGTCCCCGTGAACATCGAGGAGTTCGGCGACGGGCTCTCGGTGCCGGACGACCAGATCCGCATCTACCTGGCCCTGCGTGAGGCCGCACGCATGCGCCTGTTCCTGCACTCGCCGTGGCTCGAGCGGGACCTGTACGCCGCCGTCGAGCAGTACGCCGCGGGCATCCGCCTGGACACCGAGGGCATCGAGCGGGCCGCGCAGTCGGTGGACCCGATGGACCCCGGTTCCCTGCAGGCCGTGTTCGACGGGGCGTCCTTCATCGCCGCCCCGGACGCCACCCAGCAGGCCGCGCTGGACCAGCTGGAGCTGCTCGTCGCCCTCGTGGAGGGCTGGGTGGACGTGGTGGTCGCCGAGGCCGCGCGCCCGCTCGAGTCGGCGGCCGCCCTGCGCGAGACCATGAACCGCCGCCGCGCCTCGGGTGGCCCGGCCGAACAGGCCTTCGCCGCCCTCGTGGGCCTCGAGCTGCGCCCGCGCCGCCTGCGCGAGGCCGCCGCGTTCTGGGAGCACGTCACGGCCGAGCACGGCACGGAGTATCGCGAGGAGATCTGGCGCCATCCCGAGCGTCAGCCCACGGCGGAGGACCTCGAGGACCCCGCCGGGTACACCGGGCGCCGCTCCGCCGCGGACGCCAGCACCGAGTCCCTCGACGACGAGCTGCGCAAGCTCCTCGAGGGCGGCTTCGGCGACGCGCCGCGCGAGGGCTGAGCCCCTTTCGGCACGACGGCCGCGGGCGGCCCGGCACCTCGGGTGCGGGCCGCCCGCCGTCGTGTCAACCCGCGTCCTCGTCCTCCGCCCACCGGTCCGGCGCCGTGCGACCGCGGCCCTCGGCGAAGGTGACCCCGTCGAGGAAGGCCATCGCCTCGGCGTAGCGCGGGTACCGGTCCACGAGGCGTCGGAAGGCCGGGCCGTGTCCGGACTCCAGCAGGTGGGCCAGCTCGTGGACGAGCACCGCCGCCACCACCCAGTCCGGCATGCCGCGCAGCTGCGTCGAGAGCCGGATGGTGCCGCGCCCCGGCGTGCACGAGCCCCAGCGGCGGCGCTGCCGGGCCGACCACGTGACCGAGACCGGACGGGCCCGCCCGCCCAGGTGTGCCGCCGAGAGCCGTCCCGCCCAGGCCAGGAGCGCGTCGTCGGAGCGGGCGTCGGCGGGGCGGCCGTCCGGGTCGGCCGCGGGCTGCCCCGTCCCACCGCGTGCGCCCACCTTCGCGACCATCCGGCCGATCCACTCGCGCTCCTGCGCGGCCGAGAGACGGGCCGGGACGTTGACCTGCAGGCGGCCGTCGCGCCACGCCGCCGAGACGGTGCGGGTGCGGGCCGTGGAGCGCACGAGCCGCACGGGCGTGCCCTCCCAGTCCAGGTCGGTGCTCTCGCGGGCGGGACCGCGGTGGGCGGCCGGGACGGCACGCGGAGGGCGGCCGGGGGCGGGCGGGACAGGGCGCATCGGGCCATTCTCCGGCATGGGCCGCAGGCTGTGGACAATCCGGCGCGGTCCGGGGGCGCCCTGGCAGGGTGGGAGGCACCGAGCCGAGAGGAGAGCCGTGCGCACCGTCGCCGAGACCGTCACCACCGTCCCTCATGACACCGCCGCGTCAGCGCCGGAGCCGGGGGTGTGGGCCCCGCCGACCGACGTCCATGTGGCGGGCCTCGACGCGGTGGGCGCGGCGATCGCCCACGCCCTGGCGGGGGCCGGGGCGCTGCGCCTGGCCCTGTGGGATCCGCGGCCCGTCGACGCCGCGGACCTGGGGACCGGCCTGCTGCCCGGGGACCTCGGTCGGCCCCGGGCGGGTGCGCTCGAGCGCCGGCTGGGCGACGTGGCCCCCGGGCTGCGCCTCTACGCGCACCACGGCCCGGTGCCGGTGCTCGTGGGGCAGGCGACGGTGGCGGTGGGGTCCGTGCTCGACGCGGACCTGGCCGCGCAGGCCCTGGCCGCCGACCACCCGCTGCTGCCGGTCACGGTGGGACCGAAGGCGGTCACGGTCGGACCGTGGTGCGCCCCCGGGGTGCGCGGGTGCCCGCTGTGCCGATGGCCCGCGGATCCGACGGGCGTCCCCGATGCCCCGACGGCGCCCGGCCCGTCGGCGCACCGGGGACAGGTGGACGGGCTCGCGGCGCTGCGGGCCGCCGTGCTGACCGTGGACGCGCTGCGGGCCGGACCGGCCCCCGGCGTGCTGCGGGCCGATCGGGTGACGGGACGCACGCGCCGGGTGCGGGTCCGCCCCCGGCCCGGCTGTGCCTGCGACCCGGACGCGCTCGGCTGGGCGTTCTGAGGGGGTCGGCGCCGCCGGCGGAACGGAGCGCGGGTCCGCGGCTCAGGCCGCCGGGGTGCCGTGCAGCAGCTCGAGCAGCTCCGGTCCGTGCTTCTCCAGCTTGGACTTGCCGAGGCCGGGCACCTTCAGCAGCTCTGCCGGGGTCTTCGGCATGGCCTCGGCGATGGCCACGAGGGTGGCGTCCGTGAACACCACGAACGCGGGCATCCGCATCTCGGCGGCCGTGCGGGTGCGCCAGTCGCGCAGCTCCTCGAGCACCGCCTCGTCGTAGGTGGCGGGGCAGTCCAGGCAGCGGCCGACCTTGCGCTCGGCTCCCGTCTCGAGGGGCTTGCCGCACGTGCGGCACACGGCGACCTTCGCGCCCCGGCGCCGCGGCGCCGTCGGGCCCGCCGCGGAACCACGGGCCGGGGCGTGCTCGCGGGTGCCGCCGAGGGTCGGGTCGATGGCCCACAGGAACCGGGAGGGCCGCCGGGTGGAGCGCCCGCCCGTGCCCCGCGAGAGCGTCCACGTCAGCGACAGGTGCTGGCGGGCACGCGTGATGCCCACGTAGAGCAGGCGCCGTTCCTCGTCCACCTCGGCCTGGGTCTCCGCGAAGGAGATCGGCATGAGCCCCTCGGACAGGCCCACGAGGAACACCGCGTCCCACTCGAGGCCCTTGGCCGAGTGCAGCGAGGCCAGGGTGATGCCCTGCACCGTCGGCGCGTGCTGGTGCTGGGCACGCTCGTCGAGCTCGGCCACGAGCTCGGTCAACGTGAACTCGGCCCCGCGCGTCGTGGCGAGCTGGTCGGCGAGGTTGACGAGGGCGTGCAGGGACTCCCACCGTTCACGGGCCGCGCCGGAGGCCGCCGGCGGTTCGGCGGAGTAGCCGAGCGAGGAGAGCACGTCCCGCACCCGGTCCGTGACGTCGTCGCCCGTCAGGTCCTGGGCGGCGCGGGCGGCGGCCCGCAGCTGCAGGATGCCGTCGCGCACCTCGCGCCGGGAGAAGAACCGCTCGCCGCCGCGCAGCTGGTAGCCGATGCCCGCCGAGGACAGCGCCGTCTCGAAGGCCTGGGACTGGCCGTTGGTGCGGAACAGGACGGCGATCTCGGAGGCCGGCACGCCGTCGTCGATCAGCGCCGCGATCCGGTCTGCGACCCAGCCGGCCTCGGCCTCGTCGTCGGTGCACTCCGCGAACACGAGGTCGGGGCCGGCCGGCCGCTGGGAGACGAGCTCGAGGGGGTCGGGCCAGCGCGGCATCGTGCGGTCCCGCTCCCCCGCCTTGGTGCGGTCCGCCAGCAGGCGGTTGGCCGCCTCCACGATCTGCGGGCTGGACCGGTAGTCACGCACGAGACGGACCACCGTGGCCGCGGGATACCGCTCACGGAAGTCGGTGAGGAAGCGGGAGGTCGCGCCCGTGAACGAGTAGATCGTCTGAGAGGCGTCGCCGACGACGCACAGGTCGCCGCGGTCGCCGAGCCAGAGGTCGAGCAGGCGGTGCTGCAGCGGCGAGACGTCCTGGTACTCGTCCACCACGAACACGCGGTACTGGTCCCGGATCGTGGCCGCGATCTGCGGCTCGGTGGACAGGATCCCCACGAGGATCAGCAGCACGTCCTCGAAGTCGATCATGTTCCGGGCTGTCTTGGCCTCCTCGTAGCCGGTGTAGAGACGGGCGACGGTGGTGGCGGTCCAGCCGGCGGGCATCTCCCGCTCCTTCGCGGCCTCGGCGTAGCCCTCGGGGGCGTGCAGGGAGACCTTGGCCCATTCGATCTCGCCGGCGAGGTCGCGCAGGCCGGCCCGGTCCACGGTCATGCGCATGCGCTGGGCGACCTCCGTGAGCAGGCGCACCTTGTTCTCGATCAGCGAGGGCATGGGCCCGCCCACGGCCTGGGGCCAGAAGTACTGCAGCTGGCGCAGGGCCGCCGAGTGGAACGTGCGGGCCTGGACGCCGGCCACGCCGAGGTCGCGCAGGCGGGTGCGCATCTCCGCGGCGGCGCGCGCCGTGAAGGTCAGGGCGAGGGTGCGGTGCGGGTCGAAGACGCCGGAGGCCACGCCGTAGGCGATGCGGTGCGTGATGGCGCGGGTCTTGCCGGTGCCGGCGCCGGCCAGGATGCAGACGGGCCCGTGCAGGGCCGTGGCGGCCCGGCGCTGCTCCGGGTCGAGGCCGCGGAGGATCTCGTCGGGAGTGCTCATGCGGGACGAGTCCTCCTAGGTGATCAGGGTCTGCGCATCGGGCAGCATCCCACCGTACCAATCCTCGATGAGCGCCCGCGCGATGGACACGGCCCCGGGCAGGGTGACGTCGCCCTCGCGGGCCAGATGCGCGAGCTCCTTCCGCTCGAACCAGCGCACGGAGAGGATCTCCTCGCCGTCCGGAACCGGCTCGACGCCGGCCGGGGCCAGGGCGGTGAACCCGAGCATGAGCGAGCGCGGGAACGGCCACGGCTGGGAGCCGCGGTAGCGCGGGTGCGTCACCGTGATCCCGGACTCCTCCGCGATCTCCCGGACCACCGCGTGCTCCAGGGACTCCCCCGGCTCCACGAACCCGGCCAGGCAGGAGTACAGCCCCTCGGGCCACGCCGCGTTGCGGCCCAACAGGATCCGCCCGGCCGGGTCGGTGACGGCCACGATCACCGCCGGGTCCGTGCGCGGGAACTGCTCCCGGGAGCAGTCGCGGCAGCGACGCACCCAGCCGGCCGCCTCGACGTCCGTGACGCCGCCGCAGAACGCGCAGAAGCGGTGGGTGGCGTGCCAGTTGGCGTTCGCGACGGCGGCCACGAACAGCCCGGTGTCCGCGTCGCTGAGGGCGGCGGCCGCATCGCGGAGGCCGACCCACACGGCGTCGGCGAGCGCGGCGGCCGCGTCCTCGGGCAGGGCCGCCGGCGGCTCGACGGCGACGGAGACCACCTCGCGCTCCCGCCCGTGCGGGCCCCGGTCCGCCGCGGTGCCGCGGCCCAGATACGCGGCCTCGGCCGGCACGGGACCGGAGGGCGCGGTGAAGACGAGCCGGCCGTCCGCGACCGGTGCGCGGCCGCCCTGCAGCCACAGGACCTCCGTCCCCTCGCGCGCCCAGGACGCCGCCAGGTGGCCCGGGTCGAGGCGGGCCACGGCACCGCGGTCCAGCTCCTCGCGGGCCAGCGGCAGGGCCAGGGGTGGTGCGGCGGTGGGGTCGGACGACGACGGGGGGCAGGAGGCCATGCGTCCAGGCTAGCGACCCGTCTCCGGTGCGCCCGACGACGGGGGAGGGCGTTCCGCGCCTAGGTGTTGTGGGTCATGAGGTTCTTGACATGGGTACCGGGCTGAGATGAGACGAGTGGGCCTCTCCCGCAGGATGGAAGTTCCTACACCACCGACCTGCCCGAGAAGACCCACTCATGACTCACGCTAACGCACCCCTGACCCCCACTGGCCGACTCAGGATGGTCCACCGCCACCTGCACGACGGGATCCCGCAGGCACACGTGGCAGCCGAGTTCCGGGTGAGCCGGCCCACGGTGGCCACCTGGGTCGCCCGCTACCGCGCCCAGGGAGAAGCCGGCCTTCAGGACCTGCCCAGCCGGCCGCACCGTTCACCTGCCCAGCTCGATCCGGTCTTGGTCGCCCAGATCCACGCCCTGCGGCGGGAGCGCAAGTGGTCCGCACGGCGCATCCATCACCACCTCGTCTCCGAGGGCCACCGGGTGTGTCTTCGTACCGTGGGACGGTGGCTGCACCGACTCGGGATCTCCCGCCTACGGGACCTGACCCCGGCCGGAGAAGACCTGCGCCAACGACCCCAGAAGATCACCGCGAGAGGGCCGGGGCACATGGTGCACCTGGATGTGAAGAAGATCGGGAAGATCCCTGACGGGGGCGGCTGGCGCACCCACGGACGTGACAGTGAAGCAGGCCGTGCTTCCAAGCGCGGGCCTGGCCGGCGGGTCGGCTACACCTATCTGCACTCGGCGATCGACGGGTACACCCGCCTGGCCTACACCGAGGCGTTGGAGGACGAGCGGACGGTGACCACGATCGGGTTCTTCTGCCGGGCGAGGGCGTTCTTCGCCGCCCACGGCATCACCGTGGACCGGGTGATCACGGACAACGGGAACAACTATCGGGCTGCGGACTTCACCGCGAAGGTGGTCTCGCTCGGGGGCCGGCACCACCGGATCCGCCCCTACACCCCGCGCCATAACGGGAAGGTCGAGCGGTACAACCGGCTGATGGTCGATGAGGTCCTCTACGCCCGCCCCTACACCTCAGAGCAAGCTCGGCGTGAGGCCCTGCAGGTGTGGGTGAACCACTACAACTACCATCGGCCTCATACCTCCTGCGGAGACGCTCCTCCGGCCTCACTGGCACCGACCCGAGTCAACAACGTCATGCCCTCCTACACCTAGGCTGGAGGGGTGGATCGTCAGCCCCTTCGTCTCGCAGCCCTGGCCGCCGCGGCCGTCCCCGGCCTCGCCCCCGTCTCCGCGGAGGCGAGCCCGGACGACCCCGCGGACTTCTCGACCGCCGTCGTCGTGGACGGTGAGGGCCAGCGGTGGCGGGTCCGCTCGCCCCGCACCCCGGAGGCGGGCATCCGTCTCGAGACGGAGCTGCAGGTGCTGGCGGGCCTGACCCCGGCGGTGCGCGCCGGCCTGCCGTTCCGCACGCCCTCCGTGGCGGGCGCGGTGCGGCTCGAGGGGCTGCGCACCTTCGTCTATCAGGACATGCCCGGGCGTCCCGTCACCCTGGATGAGCTGGCCCGGCTCGGCGAGCCCGCGGTGCAGGACGTGGGCCGTGTGCTGGCCGCGATCCACACGCTGCCCTCGGATGTCGTGGACCACGCGGACCTGCCCTCCTACACGGCGGAGCAGATCCGGCAGCGTCACCTCCACGCCCTCGACCAGGCGGCCACCTCCGGCCGCGTGCCGCCCCTGCTGCTGCGCCGCTGGGAGGAGGCCATGGAGGAGGAGGCCCTGTGGCGGTTCACCCCGGTGCCTGTGCACGGTGACCTGCACGAGGACAACCTGCTCCTCGAGCGCGGCCGCGTGGTGGGCGTGACGGGCTGGACGGACCTGCACGTGGGCGACCCGGCCGGCGACGTCGCCTGGCTGGCCGCCGCCACGGACCCGGACCTGGCCGACCGCGTCCTCGACGCCTACGCGGCCCGGCGGGCCGACGCGGGGGCCGCCGACGACGGCGACGCCCACCTGATGCGCCGTGCGGCGCTGCTCGCCGAGTTCGCCCTCGCCCAGTGGCTCACGCGGGGCCTGGACCGGCACGACGCGGGGATGGTCGCCGAGGCGGAGGCCATGCTGGCCGAGCTCGAGGGCGACGTGCGCGCCGCGCAGGAGGCGGCCGCGCGCCAGGCGGAGGCCGACGCGGCCGCCGACGCCGCCGAGGACGCCCGGGATGCGGCGGAGGACGCCCGGGAGGCCGCGGCCGCGAGGACCGCGGACCCGGAGACGGGCCCGCTGCCCGCCGTCGAGGTGGTGCGGCCGATCAACGGCGGGCCAGGGCGTCCGTGATGTGACGCTCGAGCTCCTCCTCCCCCGGCAGGTCCGGGAAGGAGCGCTCCTGCCCGTGGGCCACGTACACGAAGCTGGCCCCGATCCGTTCCAGCGGGATCCCGTGCAGCCGTGACCAGGCGAGCCGGTAGACGGCCAGCTGCAGCGACTTGAGCTCGAGGTCGCGGCCCCGCGGCACGGCGCCGGTCTTCCAGTCGACGAGCTCCCAGTCGGCCTCGGGGTCGAAGGGCAGGCGGGGGTCGCCGCCGGAGCGGTAGATCGCGTCGACCCGGCCCCGCAGTGTGATCCCGCCGACCGTCGTCTCGACCGGGGCCTCGACGAAGGCCGGGGTGCGCTCCGCCCAGCGCGAGGAGCGGAACCACTCCTGCATCGGGCCGAGGTCGAGGGCCTCGTCGACCCACAGGTCCGCGGCGTCCTCGGCCGAGTCGATGTCCAGCATGCCGGTGGCCCCGAAGCGCTCCTCGAGCCACGCGTGGAACGCCGTGCCGCGCCGCGCCGCGTGCGCGGGCGGCCGGGGCAGGGGCCGGCGCAGCTGCTCGGCCACGGCCTGCGGGTCGGCGGCGAGCTCGCCGTAGAGGGACACGGAGACGTGCTCGGGCAGGGCGGTCTCCCCGCCCGTCCCGGCGACGTCCCGGCGGCGCAGCAGCACCCAGTCCACCTGGCGGGCCAGCTCCGGGTCGTCCCCGAGCGCCGCCGGGTCCGCGGCGTGCACGGCCGCGGCGGCCGCCTCCACCCCGTGCCGGCGGGCCCGGGAGCGGCGCGGCAGCGGCTGCCAGCGTTCCTCGTCCTCGGGGTCCTCCGGGTCGGCGACGAAGGCCTCCGGGCCGTCGAGCGGGTCGAAGGGCCAGCGGGCGACCAGCGTCCGGCCCGCGGCGGGGTTGGCCTCGGGCAGGTCGTCCTCGGCCGGGGCGGGGCCGAGCGCGACGCCGGGCACCTCCCCCGCCAGACCGGCCACCTCCTCGAGGAAGGCCGAGGCCGGCAGGGGCTCCTTGTTGACTCCCTTGAACAGGGAGGTGCTCAGCCACAGGGCGGATCGCGCGCGCGTGTACGCGACGTAGGCCAGGCGCCGCTCCTCGCGCTCGGCGTGGGCGGCCACGGCCACGGCATAGGGGTCCGGGTTGCCCTCCTGGGCCGCCTTCGAGCTGTATCCGGTGCCGGCCGACTGGACCCAGTCCCGCTGGTCCTGCGCCCACGAGCCGTCCCACTGCGGCAGCGACGCGCGGTCCCCGCGCAGGGGCCACGGCAGCGCGCCGGCCCGGGGGCTGGTCCAGCGGTCCGCCCGCGTGGAGGGGAACGTGCCCTCCTGCAGGCCGGGGACCGCGACGACGTCCCACTCGAGCCCCTTCGAGGCGTGCGCGGTGAGCACCTGGACCAGGCCGGGGGTGGGCTCGGCGTTCTCGACGCCGAGGCCGTCCTCGTGCTCGAGGACGGACTCCGTCCAGGCCAGGAACGCCGTCAGGTCCGTCGCCGTGGTGCCGGCGCCGAAGTCGCGGGCCGCGTCCTGGAACGCGTTCAGGTGCCGCCGGGCCGCGGCCGCGGAGACGCCGGGCCGCAGGGCCACCTCGACGTCCAGCCCCGTCTCACGGATCACCTCCGCGATGAGGTCGGCCGGGTCCTCCCCGGTGCGCGTGGAGAGCCGGCGCAGCTCGGCGTTGACGGCCCTCAGTCGGGCCAGGCCCTCGGGTGAGAAGCCGCGGCCGCGCGAGCCGACCCAGTCCGTCCCCTCCCCGGGCAGGGAGTCGAGGGCCTCCAGCAGGGCGGCGGCGTCGGCGTCCTCCTCGGGGCTCACGTCCCGGGCCGGGTCCGGGGCGTCCCCGGCGGGGTCCTCCCGCCCACCGCCGGCCCGCCGGGCCCGCAGCCGCGAGACGAACCGGGCGCGCTCCTGCAGCACCTCGAGGTCGGCCACGCCGATGCGCCAGCGCGGGCCGGTGAGCAGGCGGACGAGCTGGTCGCTGCGCGTGGGGTCGGCCAGCACGTGGAGGACGGCGAGCACCTCGGCGACCTCCGGCAGCGCCAGCAGCCCGGAGAGCCCGAGCACCTCGTAGGGCAGGCCGGCGGCGTCGAGCGCGTCCAGCACGGGGCCGAACTGGGCGCGGGTGCGGCACAGGACGGCGCGGCTCGGGGTGGCCCCCCCGGGCCCGGACCCGGTGAGGGCGCCGAGGCGGGCGACGACGTCGGCGGCCTCCTCCTCCGCGGTGACGAACCGGTCCACCCGGACGACGCCCTCCCCCGCGCCCGGCCGGGGCCGCAGGGTGCGCACCTCCACCGGCGCGCCGCCCGTCGCGGCGGCGTGGGCGTTCAGCGGTGCGGCGACGGCGTTGGCGACCGCCAGGATCGACTCCTCGTTGCGCCACGCGATCGTCAGGTGCGAGACGTCCGCGTTCACGCGCCGCGGGGCGCCGCCGGGGCCGGTCTCCAGTCGGGGGAAGGCGTGCGGGAAGGCGAAGAGCTGCCCGGCGGAGGCGCCGCGGAAGCCGTAGATCGACTGGTGGGGGTCACCCACCGCGGTGACGCAGTGCCCCAACCCGGGCGCGTCGTCCTCGGGGCCGCGCGGGCCGAACAGCCCGGCGAAGATCCGCATCTGGGCGTGGGAGGTGTCCTGGAATTCGTCCAGCAGCACCACGGGGAACCGCGCGCGCTCCTGCTCGCCGGCCGCCGGCACCTCGACGGCGATGCGCGCCGCGTGGCGCAGCAGGTCGCCGAAGTCCATCACGTCCTGCTCGCGCTTGACCTCGTCGTAGCGGGCCACGAGGTCCGCCATGAGGGCGCGGTCCGCCAGGCTGGTCAGGAACTCCTGGATCTCCTTCGAGGGGGTCTTGGCGCGCGGGGGCAGCGGCAGGGCGCTCCCCTGCTCGGCCAGCCGGGCGAGGAACTCGCGCACCTCGTCCGCACTCACCAGGTGCTCGGCCATGTCCCCGGCCAGCCGCAACGCCTGCGTGATGAGCCGGGACGGGGCCACGCCGAGGGTGTCCGCGACCACCGGATGCGAACGCACGACGGCGCCCATGAGCCGGTGGGCGTCCGCGCCTCCGAGCAGCCGCGCCTCCGGTTCCACGCCGATCCGCAGGCCGTGGTCCCTGACGAGCGCGCCGGCGTAGGAGTGGTACGTGGACACCGAGGCGCGGCCCAGGTCCTCGGGCTCCCCGTCGAAGCCGGGGATCTCGAGGCCGGAGCGCAGCAGGGCGTCCACGCGCCCGTTGATCCGCTCGGCGAGCTCACCGGACGCCTTCCGGGTGAACGTGACGCCGAGGACCTCGTCCGGGCGCACGAGACCGTTGGCCACGAGCCAGACCACGCGGTCGGCCATGGTGGCGGTCTTGCCGGAGCCGGCGCCGGCCAGCACCAGGCGCGGAGTGAGCGGGGCGGTGACCACCTCGGCCTGCTCCTCCGTGGGCGGGGGCAGCCGCAGCCGCGCCGCGATGTCCTCCGGCGAGTGGACCGCGTCCTCGACGCGCGGACGATCGGTCTGGGCGGCGGGATCGCCGGTCAGCGGGGCCATTCGGTGACCTGCCTTCCTTCGGAGCAGAGCGGACAGACGGAGGGCAGCGCGCACCGGCGGGCGCCGGCCTCGTGGAGGGCGAGGAAGCGCGGCCCCGTGGTGCGGCGGGCCGCCGTGAACACCTGCTCGAGCGCCCAGGTGTCCTCGTCCTCGAGGGCCGGCTGGTCCTGCACCTTGGTCTTCTGGGTGCCGGCGCCGAGCTGGACGAGGGCCGCGCCGGCCGGCGTCGTGGGCCGCTCCAGCCCGGCGAGCGCGGCGCGCAGGGCGGGGTCGGTGGCGGGGTCGTCCCGGACCTGCTCCAGACCACCGGCGCGGACAGCCACCTGGTAGGCGGCCAGCTGGGGCTGGCGCGCCATCTCCGCACCGGTGGGCGCGCTGCGGCCGGTCTTGAGGTCGGCGATGAAGGGTCGGCCCTGCGCGTCCGCCTCGAGCCGGTCCACGACGCCGGTGATCCGGACGGTGGTCCCGCCCCAGGTCAGGTCCGCGAGGAGCCGCACCTCCTGGGCCACGGGCCGACGCCCGGCCGCCCGGGCGATGCTCCAGTAGCCGATGTAGGCGTCCACCAGGCCGCGGGCCCGGTCGTGCTCGATCTCCGTGATCCAGCCCTCCGGCAGGCCGAGTTCGGGCAGGCGGCGCTCCAGTTCGGCACGCACGTCCTCGGGCATGCCCTCGGGATGGTGCTCGGCCACCGAGTGCACGAGCGTGCCCACGGACTGGGCGAGGGTTCCGCCCGCGTTCGCGCCGACGTGGTACAGCACCCAGTCCAGCGGATTGCGCAGGGCCGTCTCCACGCGGGAGGGCGAGAGCGCGACGACCTCGTGCTTCGGGTCGACGAGCGCAGCCTCGGTGGACAGCGGCAGCAGGCCCCACCAGCGTCGGGGGTCCGCGACGGTCACGCCGTCCTCGGCGAGGGCCGCCAGGCCGGCGGCCGCCGCCGCCCGGGGTGTCGCCCCGTCGGCCGCGTCCGCCTCGTCCCCGGCCTCCAGGACGCGGCGCAGCCGGCCGACGAGCGCGGGCGCCGTGATCGGGTCGGGGACCGCGGTGAGCCGCCGGACGCCGGCGGCGTCGCGCGCCTCGGCGGGCAGCCGTTCGGGCGGGTCCACCAGGTCGAGGAAGTCGGAGGGGCCCTCATCCGGCGAGCGCACGGCCGTGGCGACCACCTGGCGCCGTGCCCGGGAGACGGCGGCCGCGAGCATGCGCAGCTCGTCCTGGCGGACCTCGCGCAGCCGGGTGCGGTGGTCCGTGGGCCACGGGGCGTCCGCGGGCAGGGTCACGAGGTCCACGAGGTCGGTGGCGCCGAGCAGCTGGCCGCGCAACCGGGTGTTCGGCCACACGCCCTCCTGCAGGCCCACGACGATCACCGTGTCCCACTCCTGGCCGGCCGCCGCGGCGGGGGTGCGCACGTGCACGGCGTCGCCGGACTCGGCCCGGCGGGCCAGGGTGTCCACGGGCAGGTCCTGGGACTCCATGTAGACGGCGAACGACTCGGGCGAGGCGCCCGGGAACTGGTCCACGAAGCGCTCGGCCACCTTGAACAGGGCGACGACGGCGTCGAGATCCGCGTCCGCACGGCGGGACTCGCGGCGGTCGTTCGCGTGCTCGGCGGGCCGCAGCGCGAGCGAACGCCACCGCTCGGCCCGACCGGAGGCGGACCACAGCGCCCACAGCACGGTCTCGGGCGAGGCCGAGGGGGCGCGGGCGGCCTCCAGGCCGTCCCGGAGCATCCAGTGGACGCGGCGCAGGGCGCGGTGCCGCTCGTGCTCGGGGCCGGCCAGGCTCGGGTCCAGGAGGGCCGCGGCGAGCAGCGCGTCCGAGGTGCGCCGGCCGCCCCGGCCCCGCTCGGCGGCCAGCAGGTCCTGGCGCAGCCGCCGCACGTGCAGCGCGCTGGCCATCCCGTACCGGCCGGTGAGCAGTCCCACGACCTCGTCCGGGTCGAGCACGTCCTCGACCCGGGCCTCCGGATCCTCCGCGAGCGCCCCCGCCGCGTCCAGCAGGGTGAGCAGGGGCGCGACGGCGGGCTCCTCCTTCAGCACGAGCCCGGCGGCGTCGCGCAGCACGGGGACGCCCTCGGCCTCCAGGTGGCGGGCGAGCGCGGCCACACGGGAGCCGGAGCGGGCGACCACGAGGATCCGGTCCAGGGGCACCCCGTCCTCGTGGTGGACCCGCAGCACCCGTTCGAGGACGAGCTGGTCCTCGTGGGCGCGGGTGGGCACGACGTGCGCGCGGACGGCGCCGTCACCGTCCGCCGGGACGGTCTCGGTCCGGGTCCGTTCGACGCCGGCGGTGCGCTGGCGGACCCGGCGGGCCACGCGCAGGTAGGCGTCCTGGACCTCGGCGCGCATGCGGTGCCCGCGCGTCAGCACCCGGACGCGCCCGTCCGGGGACGCGGGCGGGGCGGCCCCCGGCACGGGATCGGGGTCGAGGACCCCGGGGTACCGGGCGAGGAGGTCGGGCCGGGCGCCGCGGAAGCCCTCCACGGTGGTGTCCGGCGACGCGGTGAGCAGCACGTCCCGCCCGCGTCCGAGCACGGTGAGCAGGTCGTGCACGGCGGGGGTGGCCTCGTGGAGGTCCTCGACCACGAGCACGGCCAGGCGGTCCCGCTCCGCCGCCACGAACGCCTGCGCCGCGGCGTCGCGCTCCGGGTCCTCGGGATGCCGCTCGGTGAGCACGCGGACGGCGGCGGACAGCAGCCCGGCGGCGTCGAACGCCTCGGCCATGCCCAGGTCGATCCGGTCCCGGTAGTCCTGCAGCAGCACGGCCGCGGCCTCCCACTCGGGGCGCCCGTGGGCGGTGCCGAGCTCCTGCAGGCGGCCCGGCTCGAGGCCCAGCTCGCTCATGCGGTCCACGAGCTCGCGGACCTCGCGGCGGAATCCCCGCGCCTCCACGGCGGGGGCGACGTCGGCCGGCCAGTCCGGCGCGGCGGCGAGGCCGGCGGCGTAGCCCTCGAGCAGCTCGGCGATGACCGTGTCCTGCTCGGCACCGGTGAGCAGCCGGGGGGCGACCTCCAGATGCCTCAGCGGTCCCGTGACGCGGGCGCGGCGCAGCAGGTCGAACGCGTAGGAGGACCAGGTCCGCACGGGAGTGACGGCGCGGGTGCCTCGACCGGCGGCGGCGAGCCGGCGGGTCAGGGCGTCGCGCAGCCGCGCCGCCGCGTCCCGGCTCGGGGCCAGCAGCAGGAGGGACTCGGGGTCCAGCCCCTCCTCGATCCGGCGGGCCGCGTACTCGACCGCCACGGTGGTGCGCCCCGTGCCGGGGGCGCCCAGCACGAGCACGGCGCCGTGCCCGGGGGCGAGCGAGGCGATCGCCTCCTGCTCGTCCGTGAGCGTGATCCGGTCCTCGGGCGCGGCGGCCGTGCGCACCAGCCGGGCGGCCCGTTCCGGCGCCGCCGCGTCGTCGTCGAAGGGGTCCTCCCCGTGTTCCCTGGTCATGGCCTCATCCTCGCACCGGGCCCGGACACGATACGGTCGGCGATCGCACGGATCGCCCGCGCGGCGCCGTCGTCGGGCTCCCAGCGGGCCCGGCGCAGGTCCACGCGCCCGGCCGGGGTGCGGGGCGTGGCCTCCCGTTCGTGCTCGACGGCGGCCCGCGCGGCCAGCTCCGGAGGCAGCGAGCCGTCGGCCCGGACCACGCGCCACCACGGCGTGCCGGGGCTCGATTCGGCCATCGCCCGGCCGGCGTGCCGCGGACCGCCGACCCCCAGCAGGCCGGCCAGCCCCCCGTAGCTGACGGCGCGTCCGGGCGGGACCAGACGGGCGAGCGCCTCGAGCCCCTCGCCGAGGGTGAGCGGTCCGTCGTCGCGGTGGCGAGCGCCGGGGAGCACAGGGTGATCGGTCACGACCCCATCCTGTCGTGTCCGCCGGTCCGGGTAGCGTGAGGCGCGTGACTTGGCATGAGAGCATCCGCGCCGGCTTCGACCTCGAGACCACCGGACGTGATCCGCGCACCGCGCTGATCGTGACCGCCACCCTGGTGATGGTGGACGAGCACGGCCGCGCCGCGTCGTCGGCCGAGTGGCTCGTGGACCCGGGCGTGCCCATCCCCGCCGAGGCGGCCGAGGTCCACGGCGTCACCACGGAGCGGGCGCAGGCGGAGGGCATGCCCGCCGCGCAGGGCGTCGCGGAGATCACCGAGACCCTGCGGGACCTGTTCGCCGCGGGCATCCCCGTGGTGGCCTTCAACGGCGTGTACGACTTCACGGTGATGGACCGGGAGGCGCGCCGCCACGGGCTGACGCCGCTCGAGGCCCGCCCCGTGATCGACCCGTTCGTGCTGGACAAGCAGGTGGACCGGTTCCGCAAGGGCAAGCGCACGCTCTCCGCGGTGTCCGAGCACTACGGGGTGACCCTGGAGAACGCGCACACCTCCGCGGCGGACGCCCTCGCCGCCGTCCAGGTGGCCGACGCCCTGGCCGCCCGGTACGAGCAGCTGCGCGTGGCGCCGACGGACCTGCACGAGCGGCAGGTCCGCTGGAAGGCCGAGCAGGCGGAGAGCTTCGAGCAGTACCTGCGACGCAAGGACCCGCAGGCCACCGTCTCGCGCCACTGGCCGGTCGAGGCCGAGCGCTGAGCGCCCGGCCCCGACCCGCACCCGGGTCTCAGCCCTGGGGCGTCGCCGCCGCGGCCGCTTTCGCCGCGGCCGGCAGCGCGTCGAGCACCCGGGTGACCGCCGCGTCGTCGTGGGCGGCGGAGACGAACCAGGCCTCGAACACGGACGGCGGCAGGTACACGCCGGAGGCCAGCATCGACTGGAAGAACGGGGCGTAGCGGAAGACCTCCTGGCCCTGGGCGTCCCGGTAGTCCCGCACGCCGGTGCCGGAGGTGCCGAACGCCAGGGAGAACAGGGTGCCGGCCCGCTGGATCGAGTGGTCCACGCCCTCGGCGTCGAGCGCGGCCACGAGGCCCTCGCGCACGGCGTCCGAGGCGCGCGTCACGGCCGCGTAGACGGCCTCGTCGGCGCGGGAGAGCGTGGCGTGGCCGGCGGCCATGGCCACCGGATTCCCGGAGAGGGTGCCGGCCTGGTACACGGGGCCGAGCGGGGCCAGGTGGTCCATGATCTCGGCGGAGCCGCCCAGGGCGGCCGCGGGCATGCCGCCGCCGATCACCTTGCCGAAGCACCAGATGTCCGGGGTCCAGCCCTCGGGCTGTCCGGACAGGCCCCAGCCGCCCGTGGCGGTGGCGCGGAAGCCGGTGAGCACCTCGTCCCAGATCAGCAGCGCGCCGTGGCGGCGGGTGATCTCGCGCAGGAACGCGTTGAAGCCCTCGGCGGGCTCCACGACGCCCATGTTGCAGGGCACGGCCTCCGTGATGAGCGCGGCGATGCGCTCACCGTGCTCGGCGAACACGGCCTCGACGGCGGCGCGGTCGTTGTAGTCCACCACGAGGGTCTCGGAGGCGGCGGCCTCGGTGACGCCCGCGGAGCCGGGCAGGGCGGCGGTCGCCACGCCCGAGCCGGCCGCGGCCAGCAGGCCGTCCGAGTGGCCGTGGTAGCAGCCGGCGAACTTCACGATCAGGTTGCGGCCGGTCACGCCGCGGGCCAGGCGCAGGGCCGTCATGGTGGCCTCGGTGCCGGTGGACACGAAGCGCACGCGCTCGACCGGGACCTTGGAGGCGATCAGCTCGGCCAGCGCGGTCTCCTCCAGCGTGGAGGTGCCGAAGCCGAGGCCGCGGTCCACGGCGGCGTGCACGGCCTCGACGACCTCGGGGTGCTGGTGGCCCAGCAGCATGGGGCCCCACGAGCAGACCAGGTCCACGTACTCGTTGCCCTCGACGTCGGTCAGGTACGGGCCGCGTGCGCCGGCCATGAACCGGGGCGTGCCGCCCACCGAGCCGAAGGCGCGCACGGGTGAGTCGACGCCGCCGGGGATGACGGCCTGGGCCGCGGCGAAGGCGGCGGCGTTGGTGGTCGGCTGGGACGCGGTCACAGGGACCCCTCCTTCATCCAGCGGCCGAGCTCGGCCGCCCAGTAGGTGAGCACGGAGTCGGCGCCGGCGCGCCGGATGGAGAGCACGGACTCGACGATCGAGGCCTTCCGGTCGATCCAGCCGTGCGCGGCGGCGGCCTCGATCATCGCGTACTCCCCCGAGATCTGGTACGCGGAGACGGGCACGTCCGCCATGTCCGCCACGTCGCGCACGATGTCCAGGTAGCTCATCGCGGGCTTGACCATCACCATGTCCGCGCCCTCCTCGAGGTCGAGGGCGACCTCGAGCAGGGCCTCGCTCCGGTTGGCGGCGTCCATCTGGTAGGTCTTGCGGTCGCCCGTGAGCTGGGAGTCGACGGCGTCGCGGAACGGCCCGTAGAACGCCGAGGAGTACTTCGCGGCGTAGGCGAGGATCGCGGTCTCGTGGTGGCCGGCGCCCTCGAGGGCCTCCCGGATCACGCGGACCTGGCCGTCCATCATCCCGGAGGGGCCGAGCACGTCCGCACCGGCCTCGGCCTGCGCGATGCCCATCCGGGCGTAGATCTCCAGCGTCGCGTCGTTGTCCACGGCGCCCTCGGCGGTGAGCACGCCGCAGTGGCCGTGGTCGGTGAACTCGTCCAGGCACAGGTCGGACATCACGACGAGCCCGTCCCCCACCTCCGTCTTCACGTCCCGGATGGCCCGGTTCAGGACGCCGTCCGGGTCCAGGGCGGCGCTGCCGACGGCGTCGCGCGTGGTCGGCACGCCGAACAGCATGATGCCGCCCAGGCCCAGCTCGGCGGCCTCGGCCCCGGCGGCCTTGAGCGAGTCCGCGGTGTGCTGCACGACGCCCGGCATCGAGGCGATCGGCACGGGCTCGGCGGCGCCCTCCTTGATGAAGGCCGGCAGGATCAGCTCGGCGGGGTGCAGGCGCGTCTCGGCGACGAGGCGGCGCATCGCGGCGGACCGGCGCAGACGCCGGGGACGGTGCAGCGGGAAGGACATGACGGGGTCACACGCTCCTGGTTCGGGGACCCGTCCAGTCTAGGTGTTGTGGGTCATGAGGTTCTTGACATGGGTACCGGGCTGAGATGAGACGAGTGGGCCTCTCCCGCAGGATGGAAGTTCCTACACCACCCACCTGCCCGAAAAGACCCACTCATGACTCACGCTAACGCACCCCTGACCCCCACTGGCCGACTCAGGATGGTCCACCGCCACCTGCACGACGGCATCCCGCAAGCCCATGTCGCCGCCGAGTTCCGGGTGAGCCGGCCCACGGTGGCCACCTGGGTGGCCCGCTACCGCGCCCAGGGAGAAGCCGGCCTTCAGGACCTGCCCAGCCGGCCGCACCGTTCACCTGCCCAGCTCGATCCCGAGGTGGTGGCTCAGATCCAGACCCTGCGTCGCAGGGAGAAGTGGTCGGCCCGCCGGATCCATCACCACCTCGTCTCCGAGGGCCACCGGGTGTGTCTTCGTACCGTGGGACGGTGGCTGCACCGGGCCGGGCTCTCCCGGTTACGGGACCTGACCCCGGCCGGGGAAGACCTGCGCCAACGACCCCAGAAGATCACCGCGAGAGGGCCGGGGCACATGGTGCACCTGGACGTGAAGAAGATCGGGAAGATCCCTGACGGGGGCGGCTGGCGCACCCACGGACGTGAAAGTGAAGCAGGCCGTGCTTCCAAGCGTGGTGCAGGCCGGCGGGTCGGGTACACCTATCTGCACTCGGCGATCGACGGGTACACCCGCCTGGCCTACACCGAGGCGTTGGAGGACGAGCGGGCGGCCACGACCGTGAGCTTCTACTGCCGGGCGCGGGCGTTCTTCGCCGCCCACGGCATCACCGTGGACCGGGTGATCACGGACAACGGAAACAACTACCGGGCTGCGGACTTCACCGCCAAGGTGGTCTCGCTCGGGGGCCGGCATCACCGGATCCGGCCCTACACCCCGCGCCATAACGGGAAGGTGGAGAGGTACAACCGGCTGATGGTCGATGAGGTCATCTACGCCCGCCCCTACACCTCAGAGCAAGCTCGGCGTGAGGCCCTGGCCGTGTGGGTGAACCACTACAACTACCATCGGCCTCACACCTCCTGCGGGAACGCCCCGCCAACCTCGTTGGCACCGGCCCGAGTCAACAACGTCATGCCCTCCTACATCTAGGCGCGGAGGCTGACCGCGCGCCGGGTACAGTCATGGCGCCCCGTCCGCCGTCGAGAGGCCCGTGATGCCCCCGCGCCTGCGCCCCGGTCAGACCCTGCTGCTGGCCTCGCTCGTCTTCGGCCTGTTCTTCGGCGCGGGCAACCTGATCTTCCCCGCCGGCCTGGGCCGGGATGCGGGCGCCGCGGTCACGCCGGCCACGCTCGGCTTCCTCGTCACGGCGGTGGGGCTGCCGGTCCTGGGCATCGTCGCCTCGGCGGTGACGGGGGCGCGCTCGGTCCGTGAGATGACGGCGCCCGTCTCCTGGCGCTTCGCCGTGGCGTTCACGTGCCTGCTGTACCTGACGATCGGCCCCCTCTTCGCCATCCCCCGCACCGCCACGGTGTCCTATGAGATCGGTGTCGCGCCCCTGGCGGGCGACGGCGGCCTGCGGCTGCTCGGCTTCACGGCGGCGTTCTTCGCGGTCGCCGCGATCGCGGCGTTCCGTCCGGGCCGGCTCATGGAGTGGGTGGGGCGGTACCTGACCCCGGCGTTCCTGGTCCTGCTCGGCGCCCTGGTGGCGGCCGCCGTCGTGGCCCCGATGAGCACGGGCGCCCTGCCCTCGCCGACCCCCGCCTACGCCGACGGGGCGCTCGTGCGGGGCCTGCTGGACGGCTACGCCACGATGGACGCGCTCGCCTCGCTCGCCTTCGCGGTCGTGATCGTCGACGCCGCCCGGCGCCTGGGCGTGACGGGCCCGCGCCGCATGGCGGTGGAGCTGGGCAAGGCGGGGCTGCTCGGCGGCGCGGCGATGACGGTGGTCTACGCCTCGCTGGCGTACGTCGGCGCCACGAGCCACGGCGCGTTCGCGCAGGCCACGAACGGCGGCGACGTCCTCGCCCGCAGCGCGAGCCACTTCTTCGGCACGGCGGGCGTGTACCTCATCGCGGCCATCGTCTTCGTCGCGTGCCTGAAGACCTGCATCGGACTGATCGTGGCGTGCGCCGAGATGTTCGCGGAGATGTTCCCCGGGTCCTACCGGCTGTGGGCGGGCCTCTTCCTCGTGGTGTCCTTCGCGCTCGCCAACCTGGGCCTGGAGGCGATCATCGCCTGGTCCGTCCCGGTGCTGATGTTCCTCTACCCGATCGCCGTCGTCGTCATCCTGCTCGGCCTCGCCTGGGCCTGGGTGCGGGACCGCCCGGCGGTGGCCCGCTGGGTGGTCGCCTGCACGGGGCTCGCCGCCTTCTTCGACCTGCTGGGGGCCCTGCCGGAGGCACTCGCGACGACGCCGCCCGTCACCGCCCTGACGGGCCTGGCCGGCCGGGTGCTGCCCGGCTACGCGGTCGGCTTCGGCTGGGTGGTCCCGGCGCTCGTCGGGCTGGTCGTCGGCACAGTGGCCGCCGCCTCGCGGCCCCGCCCGCGCCGGGGCGAGCGGGAGGCGATCCCAGTCACCGCCGGCCACGGGCGCACCGCCGCCGACTAGGGTGGGACACATGCCCGAACCCACCCCCGCATCCCTGCGCATCGCCGTACTGATGGACAGCGACAACGTCTCCCCCAAGTTCGCCCCCCTGATCCTCGAGGAGCTCGCCACCTACGGCACCCCCACGATCAAGCGCGCGTACGGCGACTGGACCACGACCAACCTCAACGGCTGGAAGAAGGCGCTGAACCACCACGCGATCCAGCCGGTCCAGCAGTTCGCCTACACCGTGGGCAAGAACTCCTCGGACTCCGCGCTCATCATCGACGCGATGGACCTGCTCTGGATGGGCAACGTGGACGCGTTCGCCCTCGTCTCCTCCGACTCCGACTTCACGCGCCTGGCCACCCGCCTGCGCGAGGGCGGCAAGCGCGTGATCGGCCTGGGCGCCCGCAAGACCCCCGCCTCCCTGCGCAACGCCGTGGACCAGTTCATCTACCTCGAGCTGCTCGGCACCGCCACGGACCACGACGTCGACGACGACGAGACCGGCGAGGACGCCCCCGCCAAGGAGGAGAACGCCAAGGCGTCCGAGAGCTCCGGCCGCTCGGGGTCCCGCCGCGGCGGTCGAGGCCGCGGTCGCGGGGCAAAGACCACCGACGCCACCGACACCCCCGAGGCCACCGACACCCCCGAGGCCACGGACGCGGATGCCGAGGCCCCCGCCGCCGACGAGGCGCCCGCCGGGGACGCCGCCGCCGGCAAGGACGGGAAGGCCGCGGAGGCGAAGTCCGGGGCCGGCCGTCGGGGCCACCGTGCGTCGTCGTCGGACGTCACCGAGGACCCGACCCCGCCCGAGGTGCCGGTCGAGGCCGAGCCCGAGCACGACGAGGCCGACGCCGCCCCGCGCATCGACCTGCAGGCCGCGCTCACCAAGGCCGTCAACGCCACGAGCACCGACGACGGCTGGGCCACGCTGTCCCTGATCGGCCAGCACCTGAGCCGCACCCACGTGGACTTCGACCCGCGCGACTTCGGGCACTCCAAGCTCTCCACCCTCGTGGAGGACCAGCCGTACCTGCGCACCCGCACCGAGGGCCGCACCATGGAGGTCTCGCTGGTCCGCCGCCGCAGCCGCCGCGCCGAGGGCTGAGCGGCACGGCCCGTCGTCCCCCGCGGCCGGCGGGCCGGTCCACCGGCCGTTCACCCGCCGGCCACCCGCCCACCACGCCCGCCCGGTAGGCTCCCCGCCATGGGGAACACTCTGGGCTTCCTGCGCGGCGTCGACCGCCTGCACGCCTTCTACACGGAGAACGTGCGCATGCTCGCGCACGCGTACGACCTGACGGACGAGGAGGCCTCGGAGCTGCTCGCCAACACGGGCTTCACCAACGTCTCGGTCGCCATCCTGCGCGGCCCGCGGGTGGACATCATGGCCGCCGCCACCGGCGTGCCGCAGGACGAGAAGCACGACGCCGGCCCGGCGCCGTCGGAGGACGACGCGCCCGACCCGGACGGCGACCGCCCCGACTGAGCCTCGCCCCGAGTGCGGACGGGCGGCTCAGGCCGCAGCGCGCAGCACGGCCAGCACTCCGGCCGCGTCCGGCGTGGGGGCCGTCCCGAGCAGGGGCAGACCCCGCCGCGCGCACGTGTCCCGGGTCGGCGCGCCGATCGCCACGAGCCGCACCCGCTCCCCCACCAGCGGCGTCAGACCCGCGGCCACGAACTCCTCCGCCGCGGACGAGCTGGTGAGCACCACGGCGGTCCCCGCCGCGACCTCGGCCAGCCGCGCGGGCGTCACGACGTCCCCCCGACCCTCGTCCGCCGCCCCGTCGAGCAGTCGCCTGCCGGCCTGCGCCGGATACGGCACCGTCCGGTAGGCGAGCCCGGTCCGCACGTCCCAGCCCGCCGCGCGCAGGCCGTCGGCGAGGCGGGGCCGGGCCCGATCGGACTGGGGCAGCCACGCGCGGGCGCCGCGGGGATGCAGGGCGGCGAGTCCGGCGATCAGGCCCTCGGCGGAGCGGTCCTCGGGCGGCAGCCACGGCGCCTCGTCGCAGCCCGCCTCGGTCAGCACCCGTGCCGTGCCCGGTCCGGTGACCGCGATCCGCGCGCCCGCCGGGACATGGCCGTCCCAGCCGACGGCCCTGAGCGCCCGTACGGTGTTGGGGCTCGTCACCACGAGCCAGCGGGGCCCGTCCGAGCGCACCGGCCCGACCGCATCGCCGTCAGCACCCGCCCAGTCCGCGAGCAGCGCGCGCAGCGGGCCGTCGTCGTCGGGCAGCGCGAAGTCGGTCAGCGGCAGGAAGCCGACCCGCAGCCGCCGCCCCGCCACCTCGGCGCCGGCGAGACCGGCCTCCAGGTCGCCGGCCTGGGCCTGCTGGCGGGTGAGCAGGACGCGCATCTCAGGCCGGGTCGTCGGGCCGCGGGGCGCCGTCGCCCCGGTCCACCCCGCGCACCGTGCCGGGCAGCAGGTCGGCGCCCTCGGCCACGAACTGCTCGGCCACGTGCACGCCGAGTGCCTCCGCGGCCACGAACAGGGTGTCCTCGAGCCACTCGTCGGCGGCCGCCGGGTCACCGGCCACGTCGGCCGGCACCGGGTCGAGCTGCACGGACGAGGTCCGGCGCAGCACGCGAGAGCCGTCGAGGGCGGCCACCATCGCGGTCATCTCGATGCGCGGCGCGCCGGCCTCGCCGTCGCTCACGCGGGCCACGGCCCCGATCGGCGCGGCGCAGCCGGCCTCGAGGCGACGCAGCAGGGCCCGCTCGGCGGTGACCGCCACGTGGGTGTCCCGATCGTCGACCAGCTCGAGGGCGGCGTGCATCCTCCCGACCGGCGCCTGGGGGTCCAGGAGCGCCCGGCCGAGGAAGGACTCGTCCTCGGCCCGGATCTCCACGGCCAGGGCGCCCTGCCCGGGGGCGGGCACCATGACCTCCGGGTCGATCCGCTCGGTGATCACGTGGTCCAGGCCGAGGCGGTCGAGCCCGGCACAGGCCAGGATCACGGCGTCGAGGTCACCGCGGGGCGACCCCGCGGCGGCCGGGGCGTGGTCGTCGTGCTGCTCCAGCCCGGGCACGCGGGCCAGGCGGGTCTGCACGTTGCCGCGGATGTCCACGAGCTCCAGATCCGGGCGCAGCGCCTTGAGCTGGGCCACGCGGCGCGGCGAGCCCGTGCCCACCCGGGCGCCCTCGGGCAGGGTCGCCAGGGTGAGGCCGTCGCGGGCGCACAGGGCGTCCCGCAGGTCGGCCCGGGCCGGCACCGCGGCGATCTCGAGGGTCTCCGGCTGGGCGGCCGGCAGGTCCTTGAGCGAGTGCACGGCCGCGTCCACGACGCCGTCGAGCACGGCGGCCCGCAGCGCCGAGGCGAACACGCCGGTGCCGCCCAGCGAGGCCAGCGAGCCGGTGGTGACGTCACCCTCGGTGCGGATCACCACCAGCTCGTGGGCCAGGCCGGAGCGCTCCGTGAGCGCCTCGGCCACGTGGGTGGTCTGCGTGGTCGCCAGGGCGGAGCCCCGGGTGCCGATGCGCAGGGGGGTCACGGTCTCAGGCCTCCTCGGCGGGGGCCGCGGCGCCCGCCTCGTGCTCGGCCAGCCCGCGCACGGCGGCGTCGACCGCGGACGTCGTCGGCCGCGTCGAGCCGTCCCGCATCACCTTGGCGCAGCAGTCCGGCCGGCACACGTCGTACCACGCCGGGAAGCAGCCGGCCGCGGCGCGGCCCTCGCGGCGGCCCAACCGCTCCTCCACGATGTCCACGAGCCCGGCCACGAACCGCGGGTCGGTGCCCGGGGTGGGGCTGCGACGGAACCCCACACCCAGCCCCTCGGCGGTCTCCTTGGCCTCGGTGTCGAGGTCCCAGACCACCTCCATGTGGTCCGAGACGAAGCCCAGCGGCACGACGACGAAGCCCGCCACGGCGCGCCCCTGCGCGTCCGTCTCGGCGCCCTCGCCCGCGAGGTGCTCCATCGCGTCGTTGATGTCCGGCTCGAGCCACGGCACCGAGGGCGGGCCGGAGCGCGACTGGTACACGAGCGACCACGGCACGTCCGCGGCCTCGGGCACGCCGGCGAGGATCTCGCGGGCCACATCGAGGTGCTGCGCCGAGTACACGTCCGCACCCTCATCGCCCGGCTCCGCCCCCGCCTGCGCGCGCAGGTCGGCGGCGAGGCCGCGCGGGCCGGCGGCGGCGGCGTCGGAGGTGGGGATCGAGTGGGTCGCGAAGAGCACGTGGATCCGCGCGTCGTCCCCCAGCTCCGCGCGCAGCGACGCCAGGTCCGCGCGCAGGCCGTCCCGGAACGGCTCGATGAAGCCGGGGTGGTTGAAGTACTGGCGCGTCTTGTCCAGGTCCACCTTCCCGGTCAGGCCGGTCTGCTCCATGGCCATGCCCATGTCCTCGCGGTACTGGCGGCACGAGGAGTAGCAGGAGTACGCGGAGGTGGTGACCGTCAGGATGCGGCGGTGCCCGTCGGCGTGCATCCGCGCGAGGGTGTCCGGGAAGTAGGGCTCCCAGTTGCGGTTGCCCCAGTACACGGGCAGCTCCAGGCCGCGGGCGGCCAGCTCGGCCTCGATGGCCGCCTTCAGCGCGCGGTTCTGCGCGTTGATGGGGCTGACACCGCCGTTGGCGCGGTAGTGGGTGGCGACCTCCTCGAGGCGCTCGTCCGGGATGCCGCGCCCGCGCGTGACGTTGCGCAGGAACGGGATCACGTCGTCCTGGCCCTCGGGCCCGCCGAAGGAGGCGAGCAGCAGGGCGTCGTAGTCCTTGGGGGCCATCACGCCGCACACGTCGTAGTCGACGCCGGCGGCGGCCTTCTCGGGCGTCCGGAGGGCCGGGGCGACGCCGGCGTCCGGGCCGGTGTGGACGGGCGCGTCGGCGCGGGGCTCGGGGGCGGCGGTCATCAGGCCAGCACCTCCGCGATCTCGGCGGTCTCCAGACGGCGTCCGGTGTAGAACGGCACCTCGCTGCGCACGTGCAGGCGGGTCTCGTTGTTGCGCAGGTGGCGCATCATGTCCACCAGGTCCGTCAGCTCGTCCGCCTCGAGGCCCAGCAGCCACTCCCAGTCGTTCAGGCCGAACGCGCTGGTGGTGTTCGCCCACACCTGCGGGAAGTCCTGGCCGAGCTGGCCGTGCTCGCGGAGCATGCGGGCCCGCTCCTTCGGGTCCAGCAGGTACCAGTCGTACGAGCGCACGAACGGGTAGAAGCACAGCCACTTCAGGGCCTTGCGGCCCATGGCGAAGGCGGGGACGTGGTCCTTGTTGAACTCGGCCATGCGATCGGCGCCCATGGCCGAGAGCACCATCGTGGTGCCCTCGAGCAGACGGGTGCGGCGCAGCTCGCGGATGGCGGCCTGCAGGTCCTCGGGCACCTGGCCGTACATCCACACCATGACGTCGCCGGCCTCGCGCATGCCCGAGACGTCGTAGACGCCGCGCACGGTCACGCCGGTCTGGGCCACCCGCGCGACGGCCTCGTCGAACTCCTTGGCGGCCTTCTTCGCGTCGCGGCCCTCCAGTCCCAGCCAGCCTGGCTCGCCCTGCGGGCGGGCGAACACGGTGTAGGTGGTGAACCAGTCCTTGCCGGCCTCGGCAGGGGTGGTGGTGCTGTCCTTGGTCATGGTCCTCTTCCTTGGGATCCGATTGCGTCAGGGGTGGTCTGGGGGCGAGGTCAGCCGGCGGGCGGTGCGGCGGCGCCGAGGGTGCGGTCCACGCCGGCGACGACGGCGGCCAGCCCGGTGCCGTGCACCCAGCTGCCCACGAGGTCGAGGCCGGGCACGTCCCGTGCCCAGTCGATCAGCGTGTCCGCCTTCGCGCGGTCGGGGCCGGCCTGCGGCGGGATGGAGCGGCGCCAGCGGGTGACGGTGCGGGCGACGACGTCCTCCTCCGCCAGCGGCACCCCGGTGAGAGTCGCCGTGTCCACGAGCGCCTGCGCGAGCAGCTCCTCGTCCGCGCTGCGGTGGCCCAGGGCCTCGGGCCCGCCGCCCTGGCGGCCGTAGGACAGGCGCAGCACGTGGCGGTGGGGATGACGGGCGACGCCGTCCTCCTGCGGCCGCGCGACGACCTCGCGCAGCCACGCCCACTTGGCGGTGGCGTGGGTCAGGGCCTTGGCGGCCACGTCCGTCCCGGCGCCGACCAGCACTCCGGTGCCGCGCGGCGCGTCGTCCAGGCCCGCGGCCTCGACGACGAGCGTGGCCAGCGCGATGCCCTCGCCGAGGGCGGGGCCGGCGTCGGGGTCCAGGGCCTCGGCCGAGAGCGGGGCCAGCAGGTCCCAGGCGGTGACGCCGTCCACGGCCAGCACGACGCGGTCCACGTCGAGCCCGCGGACGACCTCGTCGTCCCGGTCCGAGATCTGGGCCCACCAGCCGCCGGTGGCGGGCACGCGGGACAGGGCGGCCACCCGGACACCGCGCAGGACGGTGGCCCCGTCCTCGCGCAGCGCCTCGACGAGCCGGCCGGTGAGGCGGACCATGCCGCCGTCCAGACCGGCCACGAGCGAGCCGGGGGTCCCGGTGGACCGCAGCGCGGCGACGCCCGCGGCCAGCCCGCCGTGCTCCACGGCGGCGGCGAGCAGGCCGGGGGCCACGCGCTCCAGCTCGACGACCGCGGGGTCGGCCGAGTGGACTCCGGCGACGACGGGGGCCACGAGGCGGTCGAGCACCTCGTCGCCGAGGCGGTCGGCCACGACCTGCGCGACGGTGACCGGTTCGCCGGCCGCGAGCGCGGCGGCCCAGCGATCCATGGGGGCCTCGGCGTCCTGCCGGGCGCGCTCCAGGCCGGCCGGCGTGAGGGCGGCGGCGAGGTCCTCGGCGTCGAGGTCGCCGGGGATGCCGACGATGCCGAGACGCGGGGCACGCACGGGGCCGGCGGGACCGTGCAGCCACGAGCCGAGGGGCTCGGGCGCGACGATCTTCTCGCCCAGCCCGAGCTCCTCCACGAGCGCGCGCACGGCGGCGCCGCGGACGGCGAACGACTCGGCGCCGCCGTCGAGTTCGAGGGTCTGGGTCTCGGGGGCCCCGGTCTCGCCGTGCGAGGGGACGTCGAGGAACCGCGGGGAGACTGCGCCCCCGAGCACGGAGGTGGCCTCGGCGAGGGTCACGTCCCAGCCCGCCGTGGACAGTCGGTGGGCCGCGACGAGGCCGGCGATGCCGCCGCCGACCACGAGCGCCGTGCCGCTCATGCGCGCTCCTCCCGCTCGGCGGTCTCGACCCCCGGTGCCGGGTCCTGGCCCTCCCGCTCCGGCACGGGCAGGGAGTGGATCAGCTCGACCACGCGGGTCAGCACGGCCGCGTCCGTCTCCGGCGGCACGCCGTGGGCGAGGTTGACGACGTGGCCGGGCGCGACGGCGCCGGAGGCGACGACGTCGCGCACGTGGGCCTCGAGGACCTCCCACGGGGCGGCGAGCAGGGCCGGGTCGATGTTGCCCTGCAGGGGCACCGCGCCGCGTCCGTCGGGGCCGGGGTTCGCGCTGAGCCGGCGGTGCGCCTCGGCGAGGGTGAGGCGGTGGTCCACGCCGACGGCGGTCGCGCCCGCGTCACGCATGTGGTGCAGGAACTCTCCGGTGCCCGTGCCGAAGTGCAGGAGCGGGGCGCCGTCGGGGACGCCGGGCCCGGCGAGGTCGGCGACATGGGCGAGGGCCGCCGTCGAGTGCGGCTGCACGTGCTCGAGGTAGTCGTCCGCCGAGAGCGAACCGGCCCACGAGTCGAACAGCTGCGCGGCGGAGGCGCCGGACTCGAGCTGGGCGCGCAGGAACTGGCCGGACACGGTGGCCGCCCAGCCGGCCAGGGCGGCCCAGGTCTCGGGGTCGGCGTGCATCATGCGTCGCGGGCCGAAGTGGTCGCGGGAGGGACGGCCCTCCACCATGTACGCCGCCAGCGTGAAGGGGGCGCCGGCGAAGCCGATCAGGGGGCGCGGGCCCAGCTCGGCGACGGTGGCCGCGACGGCCTCGCGGATGACGTCCAGGGCGGCGTCCTCGAGGACGGGCAGCGCGGCGACGTCGTCGGCGGTGCGGACGGCCTGGCCGAGCACGGGGCCCACGCCGGGCTGGATCTCCACGTCCACGCCCGCCAGGCGCAGGGGGACCACGATGTCCGAGAAGAAGATCGCCGCGTCGACGTCGTGGCGGCGCACCGGCTGCATCGTGATCTCCCGGACCAGGTCCGGCATGAGGCAGGAGTCGAGCATCCCGATCCCCTCGCGCACCCGGCGGTACTCGGGCAGCGAACGGCCGGCCTGCCGCATGAACCACACGGGGTGGCGGTCGGGGCGCTGGCCGCGCAGCGCGCGAAGGAGCGGGCTGGCCACGGTCGAGCGTGACGGATCCTCGGTGCGCAGCGGGTGCTCGGCGGGCAGTGCCGGGACGGCCGCGGGGGTCTCGGGGGTCTGGGACAGGGCGGACATGCCCCCAGTGTCCCACCGGTCGTGTCGCGGTGGCACATCCGCGTCCTCCGTGAGCGCCGTCACACTGGCCGACGGCACCCGGGTCAGGTCCGCCTTCCCGGACGGGCGGGGCGGTCGGGGCTAGACTTGGCCCGCTGTGACTGTCTTCTCTCTCGTCGCCTCCCACCATGACCTGGACCTGGACACGGTCGCCCGCCTCAGCGCCGGCGCGACCGGGGTCGGGCCCGCCCTGCCCGGCAGCGGCGCGGCGGGCGCCGTCGTGCTGGCCACGTGCAACCGCGTGGAGATCTACGCCGAGGCCGACGGGGCCGGCGTCGAGGCCGCCCGCACGGGGCTGCTGTCCGCCGTCGCCGCCTCCACCTCCCTGCCGGACGAGGACGTGCACACCGCGTTCCGCACGCTCGACGCCGACGCCACGGCCCGTCACCTCTTCGAGGTCGGCGCCGGACTGGACTCCGCCGTGGTGGGCGAGCGCGAGATCGCCGGTCAGGTCCGACGCGCCCTGACGGCGGCCCAGGAGGCCGGCACCGCCTCGGGCCCGCTCGTCCGCCTCTTCGAGTCCGCCACGCGCACGGCCAAGGACGTCGGCTCCCGCACGGCGCTCGGCGCGGCCGGCCGCTCGGTCGTCTCCGTCGCCCTGGACCTCGCGGAGGAGCTGCGCGGTCTCACCGACGCCGCGGCCCAGCGCGACTTCTGGGCCGGGGCCACCATCCTGCTGATCGGCACGGGCGCCTACGCCGGCACCACGCTGGCGCAGCTGGCGGACCGGGGTGCGACCACCGTCGGCGTGCACTCGGCCTCAGGCCGCGCGGAGCAGTTCGTCGCGGACCGCGGCGGCTGGGCCCTCGCGCTCGGCGGCGAGGCCGTGGCCGGCGCCGTCGCCGAGGCGGACGTGATCATCGGCTCCTCCGGTGGCGAGCGCCAGATCAGCCCCGAGCGCCTGCAGGAGCTGCGCGAGGGCGGACGGCGCCCGCTCACGGTGGTCGACCTGGCCCTCTCGCGCGACTTCGACCCCGCCGTCGCGGACCTGCCGGACGTCGACCTCATCACCCTCGAGTCGGTGCGGCTGGCCGCCCCCGAGCAGGCCCAGGTCGCCGTCGCCGAGGCCCGCGCGCTCGTGGACGACGCCGTCGAGGAGTACCGCGCCGCGCAGCGCGGCCGCAGCGCCGACGCGGCCATCAAGGCCCTGCGCCGCCACACCCTCGGCGTGCTCGACCGGGAGCTCGAGCGCGTGCGCGCCCGCCACGGCTGCACGGCGGCCGCCGAGGAGGTGGAGTTCGCCCTGCGCCGCATGGTGAACCAGCTCCTGCACGAACCCAGCGTGCGCGCCAAGCGACTCGCCGCCGAGGGCCGGCTCGACCGCTATGAGGACGCCCTCGAGGCGGTCTTCGGGATCGAGGCCCCCGGCCGCCCCGCCCCCGCCGTGGGCACGGTCGAGGCGGCCTGCCCCGCGCACGAGGACGACGGCGGCGCCGCGCGCATCGCGTGAGCCCGCCCCGCGCCAGGAAGACCCCGTGACCGCCCACCCCGCCGCCACCGCGCCCGACGAGCCCGGGCGAGGCCGTCGTCTGCCCCGGCACGAGCGTCGCCGCCAGCTGCTGGACTGCGCCCGCGCGGTCTTCGCCGCCGAGCGGTACGCGGGGGCCTCCATGGAGCAGATCGCCGAGCGGGCCGAGGTCTCCAAGCCGGTCCTCTACCAGCACTTCCCCAGCAAGCACGAGCTCTTCCTCGAGCTGTTGGACGCCGAGGTCGCGAGCCTGCGCGCGCTCCTCGAGGCGGCGATGGACACCCGCCGGGACAACCGCGAACGGGTGCGGGCCACCGTCGCCGCCGTGTTCGAGTACATGGCCTCCCCCGAGCGGACCCACCGCCTCATCTTCGACTCCGGCATCGACGCGGACCCGGAGGTGCGCACGCGCAGCGAGGCCGTCCACCGGCTGCTCTCCTCCGAGGTCGCGCGCACCATCCGCGCGGACACCACCGTAGCCGAGGCCGAGGCCGAGGTGCTCTCCCGCGGACTCGTCGGCTATCTCCTGGGCGCCGCCCGCCACTGGGCGGACCGGCTCGACGCCGACGCCCGCCCCGCCGCCGCCGAGATGGCCCGCACGGTGGACGCGCTCGTCTGGCGCGGCCTCGCCTCGCTGCCCTCCGCGGACGACGCGCCGCGCTGACCCGGCCGTCCGGCCCGTTTCGCCCGCGGGTGAACCTCGTGGGCGCCCGTCCACCCCGCCGAGCGGTCCCGTAGGCTGACGGCGGACCGCACAGGACGCGACGAAGAGAAGAGGTTCCCCATGGAGATCCGCATCGGTGTGCAGCACGTCGGCCGCGAGGTCGTCATCGACAGCGAGCAGTCGGCGGACGAGGTCCGCTCCCTCGTGGACGCCGCCGTCGCCGACGGCACCCCGCTGGTCCTGGCGGACGCCAAGGGCCGCCAGGTGGTCGTCCCCGGCGACCGCATCGGCTTCGTGGAGATCGGCGCGAAGAAGTCGGGCCCGCTCGGGTTCGCCGCCTCCTGACCCGCCCGCACGCCCCGGTGATCCGCCGGGGCGTGCGTCGTCTCGGCCCCTGCCCAGGAGCATCGCCATGTCGCCTCACGCCCTCGGCCTCCGCGGCCCCGCCGACCCGGCCCTGCTCGAGCGTCTCGCCGCCCTGCGGACGGAGCTCGAGTTGCCGTCGGCCTTCCCCGCCCCCGTCCTGGCCGAGGCGGAGGCGGCCGCGCGTGAGGTGCACGCGGGCCTGACCGGGAGCCCGGACCACGCGGACCGCACGGCCCTGCCGTTCGTCACCGTGGATCCCGCCGGCTCCACGGACCTGGACCAGGCCCTGCTCCTGACCCCCGCCGACGACGACGGCATCCTCGTCCGCTACGCGATCGCGGACGTGCCCGCCTTCGTGACCCCGGACGGCGCCGTGGACGCCGAGGCCCGCCGCCGCGGCCAGACCGTCTACCTGCCCGACGGCCGGGTCCCCCTGCACCCGGAGGTGCTGCGCGAGGACGCCGCCTCCCTGCTGCCGGACCGCGAACGCCCGGCGTTCGTCTGGACGTTCCTGCTGGACGCCGCGGGCGCCGTCGTGGAGACCGGCCTCGAACGCGCCCGCATCCGCTCCCGGGCGCAGCTGACGTACGGGCAGGTGCAGGCCTTCCTCGACGCGCAGCCGGGGGCACAGGCGCCGACGACGCCGCGCCCCGGGGTCACCGACGCGGACCGGGCCGCCGCCGAGGGGTGGCCGGCCGAGGTGCGCGACTCGCTGGCGCTGCTGCCGGAGGTGGGCCGACGGCGGGCCGCACAGGAGGCCGCCCGCGGCGGTGCCTCCCTGAACCTGCCGGACCAGGAGGTCCGTGTCACCGAGGACGGGGCGCACGAGCTCGTGCACCGGGCGCCGTTGCCGGCGGAGGAGCACAACGCCCAGCTCTCCCTGCTGACCGGCATGGCCGCGGCCGAGCTGATGCTGGCCGCCGGAGTCGGGATCCTGCGTACGATGCCGGCGCCGGACACCGACGCCGTCGCCGCCTTCCGAGAGCGCACGCGCGCCCTGGGCGCCCCGTGGGACGAGGGCCAGGACTACGGCGCCTACCTGCGTTCCCTCGACCCCGCCGACGCGCGGCACCTGGCGGTACTGCACGCGGCCACCGGGCTGTTCCGCGGCGCCGGGTACAAGGCCTTCGACGCGCAGGCCGAGGACCCGGCCCTGCGCACCCCGCCGGACGAACCGGCCCAGGCCGCGCTCGCCGCCCCCTACGCCCACGCCACCGCTCCCCTGCGCCGGCTCGTGGACCGCTTCGTCCTGGCCCTGTGCCACGCCCACGCCGTCGGCGCCCCCGCCCCCGCATGGGTCCGCGACGCCCTGCCCGAGCTGCCCGCCCTCATGGCGGACTCGTCCCGCCGGGCCTCGGCCGCGAGCCGGACGGCGGCGGACCTCGTGGAGGCGGCGGCACTCGAGTCCCGCGTCGGCGCGGAGCTCGAGGGGATCGCGGTGCGCGAGGCGAAGGACGGCACGGAGGTGTGGCTGCTCGACCCGGCCGTGAGCCTGCGGGTGCCGGGCAGCGTCCCGGCGGGCACCCGGGTGCGCGTGCGGATCGAGGGCGTGGACCGCGCCTCGGGTGCGATCACGGCCGCGGGGGTAGACTGGCCGCACAGCTCACGCTGACCCAGGATGACCGGTCGCTCTCTGATCACCCTGACCCGCCGCCCGCGCCCCTGACGCCCGGGACGGCACCATGACCTGCCGGATCCGGCACGGCCCGCCGCGTACGGCGCGCCCGCCCGGTTCCACGGGGCGCCGCCCGTCGGCCGCTCCGCGTGCTTGCCTCGCGATCGGCTTCCGCTTGAACCGCGCGCACGGCGGAGCCGGGCCTTCCGCCCGCCGTGACGACGCCTGACCAGGAACGCGAGTCGCCATGACCCAGAACTCCGAGCACACCCCCGCCTCCGCCGACCTCGACCCGACGGTCGCCGCGATCGCGGAGGACATCGTCACCGAGGACGCCGCCCCCGTGGCCCCCGAGCAGACCTTCGCCGACTTCGGGGTGCACCCCGCGATCGTCGAGGCCCTGGAGGCCAAGGGCATCGTCCACCCCTTCCCCATCCAGGCCATGACCCTGCCGGTCGCCCTCGGCGGCCACGACATCATCGGCCAGGCCAAGACCGGCACCGGCAAGACCCTCGGCTTCGGCATCCCCGCGCTACAGCGCGCCATCGGCCCGGGCGAGCCCGGCTGGGACGGCCTCGAGGCCAAGGGCACCGCGGGCGCCCCGCAGGCCCTGATCGTCGCCCCGACGCGCGAGCTCGCCGTCCAGGTGGCCGGCGACCTCACGGCCGCCGCGGCCCGGCGCCCCCTGCGCATCGCCACCATCTACGGCGGCCGCGCCTACGAGCCGCAGATCGAGGAGCTGCAGCGCGGCGTCGAGATCGTCGTCGGCACCCCCGGCCGCCTCATCGACCTGATGCGCCAGCGCCACCTGCGCCTGGACCTGGTGAACACGGTGGTGCTGGACGAGGCCGACGAGATGCTGGACCTCGGCTTCCTCCCCGACGTCGAGACCCTGCTCGCCGCCGTCCCGGCCGTGCGTCAGACCATGCTGTTCTCGGCCACCATGCCGGGTCCCGTGGTCGCGATGGCGCGCCGCTACATGACGCAGCCGACCCACATCCGCGCGGCGGACCCGGAGGACGAGGGCCTGACGAAGAAGGACATCCGTCAGCTCGTCTACCGCGCCCACCACATGGACAAGGACGAGCTCGTGGCCCGCGCCCTGCAGGCCGAGGGCCGCGGCCGGACCATCATCTTCACGCGCACCAAGCGCACGGCCGCTCGCGTGGCGGACGAGCTGACGGCGCGCGGCTTCGCGGCCGGCGCGCTGCACGGCGACCTCGGCCAGGGCGCCCGCGAGCAGGCGCTGCGCGCGTTCCGCAACGGCAAGGTGGACATCCTCGTGGCCACCGACGTCGCGGCGCGCGGCATCGACGTCGACGACGTCACGCACGTGTTCAACTTCCAGGCGCCGGAGGACGAGAAGACCTACGTGCACCGCGTGGGCCGCACGGGCCGCGCCGGCAACAAGGGCGTGGCGGTGACCCTCGTGGACTGGGAGGACATGCCGCGCTGGTCCCTGATCGACAAGGCGCTCGGCCTCGGCCAGCCCGAGCCGGTGGAGACCTACTCCTCCTCCCCGCACCTGTTCTCCGACCTCGGCATCCCGAAGGGCACGAAGGGCCGTCTGCCGCAGGCCAAGCGCGTGCTCGAGGGCCTCGAGGGCGAGACGCTCGAGGACCTCGGCGGCCCCGAGGCGAAGCAGCGCGACGGCGGCCGCGGACGGGGTCGCGAGGGCGGCCGGTCCCGCGACGGCGAGCGCGGCGGCCGAGGCCGGGGCGGGCGCTCCGGCGAGGGCCGTGACCGGGCGCGCGGCGGAGGCCGTGGCGAACGGAACCGGGGCGGCCGCTCCGGCGAGGGCCGTGACGATGCACGCGGCGGAGGCCGCGGCGAGCGCTCGGCCCGCGGGCGTGGTGAGGCACCCGCCGAGCAGCGCGCCGAGGGCCGGGGCCGTGGTCGCGGCGAGGGCCGCGAGCGCACCGCCTCGCGCTCCGAGACCCCCGCGGCCCGGACGTCGGAGCCGGTGGCCGGCGTCGAGCTCACGGAGGCCCGCCGGGCCGAGCGCGCCGAGGCCCGGGCCGAGGCCCGTCGTCGCCGGGGCGGCCGCTCCCGCACGCGGCGCCGCAACGGCGAGGTCGTGGACGGCTGACCCTCCCTTCCGGGCCCCCGGGAGTCTTCTGCACGAATGACCCTTCTGACCGCCGTGCAGGCGGCCGGAAGGGTCATTCGCGCAACGGATCCTCCGCCGTCGCCCGGGCCGTCCGGGCTCAGCCGCGGATGATCGACGTGCCGGTGCCCTGCCGCTCGATCTCGGCGAGCACCTCCGCGCCCGTGGTGTGCTCGCCGATCGGATTGGGCTTGCCGGTGCCGTGGTAGTCGGACGAGCCGGTGACGAACAGCCCGTGCCGGTCCGCGAACGCGCGCAGCCAGGTGCGCTCCTCCGCCGGGTTGTCCCGGTGCTCGACCTCGACCCCCGCCAGTCCGGCCTCGGCCATCTGCTCGAACACCTCGTCGCCCACCACGCGGCCCCGCATGCGCGCCCGGGGATGCGCGAACACCGGCACCCCACCGGCGGCCCGGATGAGCGCGACCGCCTCGGCCGGGTCCGGGGCGAAGTGCGGCACGTAGTACTTGGACCGGCCGGCGAGGATCTCCCGGAACGCCGCGGACCGGTCCGGGACGGCCCCGATCGTCACGAGGGCGTCGGCCAGGTGGGGCCGGCCGATCGTCGCGTTCTCCGCCGCGTGCTCCTGGACCAGCTCCCACGTGATCGGGAAGTCCGCGCCCAGGCGCCGCACCATCTCCTGCGCCCGGATCAGCCGCGCGTCGCGGGCCAGGCCGACCTCCCGCAGCAGGGCGGGGTCCTCGGGGTCGTGCAGGTAGCTGAGCACGTGCACGCTCACGCCGTCCGCGGAGGTGCAGGACATCTCCATGCCGGGCACGAGCGTCAGCCCGGTCTCCCGCGCGGCCTGGGCGGCCTCGGCCCAGCCGGCGGTCGTGTCGTGGTCGGTGAGCGCGAGGCCGTCCAGCCCGGCCCGCGCCGCCGCACGCACCACGTCGGCCGGCGGCTCGGTGCCGTCGGACTCGGTCGAGTGCGTGTGCAGGTCGTAGCGGGCCATGGCGGCCATGGTACCGAGACCCGCGCGCGGCGGCCCCGACCCGCCCGCGCCCACCGGTGCCATGATGGGGGGCATGACCGATGCCGCACAGCACCCCGCCCAGACCGCCCCCGACCAGCCCGCCGCCACCCCCGAGGCGGGCGCCGACGGCACCGGCGCGGTGAACCCCCAGCCGCTGGCCGAGCGCGTCGACAACCGCTCGCAGCGCCCCGCCTCGAACGCCTTCCGCGACTTCATGGCCTCCGACTGGGCGCCCTCGTCGCAGGCCCTGCCCGACCCCGACGCCGCGGCCCCGTACGCCGCCCGGCGGCGGGCCGCCGTGTCCGCGTGCTTCCCGGGCGAGCGGATCGTGGTGCCGGCCGGCCGCCTCAAGGTCCGCTCGAACGACACCGACTACCGCTTCCGCCCGCACTCCGCGTTCGCCCACCTGACGGGCCTCGGCGTGGACCACGAGCCGGACGCCGTGCTCGTGCTCGAGCCCACGGACCCGGGCGCCGGCGACGACGGCACGGACCACACCGCCACCCTGTACTTCCGTCCCCTGGCCGGCCGGGACACCGAGCAGTTCTACGCGGACTCGCGCTCGGGCGAGTTCTGGATCGGCCCCCGTCCGACCCTGGCCGGCCTGGCCGCCCGCACGGGTCTGCGCACGGCGGGGCTCGAGGAGCTCGAGTCCGCCGTCACCAAGAACGTGGCCGCGGACGGCACCGCGGTGCGGCTGCTGGCCGAGACCGACCAGGACGTGGACGCCCTGCTGGCCGCCGTCCGGACCGAGGCCGGCGTGGACCTGGCCGCCGCGGCCGAGGCCGACGCCCAGACCGCCGAGTTCCTCTCCGAGCTGCGCCTGGTCAAGGACGCGTGGGAGATCGAGCGGATGCGCGCCTCGGTGGCCGCCACGATCGCGGGCTTCGAGGACGTCGTGCGGGCCCTGCCGCGCGCCGTGGGCCACGACCGCGGCGAGCGCGTGGTCGAGGGCGCCTTCTTCGCCCGCGCCCGCCTCGAGGGCAACGACCTGGGCTACGACACGATCGCGGCCTCCGGCAACAACGCCACGATCCTGCACTGGATCCGCAACACGGGCGCCGTGCGCCCGGGTGAGCTGCTCCTGCTCGACGCCGGCGTCGAGGACGACTCCCTCTACACCGCGGACATCACCCGCACCCTGCCCGTGTCCGGCACGTTCACGGACGTGCAGCGCCGCATCTACCATGCGGTCCTCGACGCCGCGGACGCCGCCTTCGCGATCGTGCGCCCCGGCATCCGGTTCCGCGAGCTCCACGCCGAGGCCATGCGGGTGCTCGTCGACCGCCTCGACGGCTGGGGCCTGCTGCCGGTCTCGGCCGAGGTCGCGCTCTCGGACGAGGGCCAGCACCACCGGCGCTGGATGCCCCACGGCACCTCGCACCACCTCGGCCTCGACGTGCACGACTGCGCGCAGGCCAAGCGCGAGCTCTACCTGGACGGCGTGCTCGAGCCGGGCATGGTCTTCACGATCGAGCCGGGTCTGTACTTCAAGGAGGAGGACCTGGCCGTGCCGGAGGAGTACCGCGGCATCGGCGTGCGCATCGAGGACGACATCCTCGTGACCGAGGACGGGGCCGAGAGCCTCTCCGCGGCCCTCCCCCGCACCCCGGACGAGATCGAGGCCTGGATGGCGCGGCTCCAGGCGTGATCCGGCGCGGAGGGCGCCCCTAGGGTTCGGACCATGGGTATCGACCTGACCACCGAGCTCACCGCCCTCCGCGACCGCCTCCTCTCCGCCGAGGCGGAGCACGCCGACCTCATCTCCCGCGTCCGGGACCGCCACCGGGCCTCGGCCCGGAACCTCGTGCACTACGTCGCCCTGCGCGGCACCGACCTGCGGCCGCTGCAGGAGGCACTGAGCGACGCCGGCCTGTCCTCGCTGGGCCGCATGGAGGCCGGCGTGCTCGGCCACGTGGACGCGGTGCTGGCCGCCGCCCGCGCGCTCGACGGCGACCTCGCCACCGCACCCGAGGATGACGCCCTGACCTCCGCCGAGGGCCGCGCCATCCTCGCCCGCAACGCAGCGAGCCTGCTCGGTCCGGCCCGCGGCGACCGGGACGCGCGCATCATGGTGACGATGCCCTCCGAGGCCGCCACGGACCCAGAGCTCGTGGCCCGGATCGCCGAGGCCGGCATGGACCTGGCGCGCGTGAACTGCGCCCACGACGACGAGCAGGCGTGGGCCGCCATGATCGCGGCGGTCCGCCGGTGTGCCGGTGCGGGCCGGCCCGCACCCCTGGTCGCGATGGACCTGGCCGGGCCGAAGGTGCGCACCGGCCCCATCGAGCCGGGACCGCGCGTCGTGAAGGTGAAGCCCGCCCGGGACCCCTCCGGGATCGTCACCGAGCCCTCCCGCGTGTGGCTCGCCGCCGGGCCCCACGACGCCGTGGCCACAGCGGACCGGCCGGACGGCGCCGTCGTCGTGCCGCTCGCGGACCCGGAGGGGAAGACCCTGGCGGTCCTGCAGCGCGGCGACGAGATCGAGCTGACCGACGCGCGTGGCGCTCACCGCAGGCTCGAGGTCGAGCAGGTGGACGGCGAGGGCGTGCTCGTGCAGGCGGACAAGACGGTCTACTGGGCGACGGGCACGGCGCTGACGACGCCGCACGGGCCGCTCGAGGTCGGGCCGCTGCCCCCGCTCGAGCAGTCCATGCGCGTGCACGAGGGCGAGGAGATCGTGCTGGCCCGCTCGCTCGAGCCGGTCCCCGCGGTCGACACGCCGCCCTACCGGATCGGCCTCACCCTGGCGCAGGCGTTCGCGGACGCGGCGGTCGGCGACCGGGTCTCCCTCGACGACGGACGGATCGGCACGCGGATCACGGGGGTGTCCGACGACGAGATCACCCTCGAGGTGACCCAGGCCGGCCCGCGCGGGGCGAAGCTCAAGGCGGAGAAGGGCGTGAACTTCCCGGACACGCACCTGGACATCCCGGCCCTCACGGACGAGGACCTCGCCCACATCCCGTTCGCGGCCCGCCAGGCGGACATGGTGAACATGTCCTTCGTCCGCTCGGCCGAGGACGTGGCCCAGCTGATCGACGCGCTCGAGGCCGAGGCCGCGCCGGACGTGGACATCACGCTGAAGATCGAGACGGTGGAGGCCTTCCGGCAGCTGCCGCGGATGCTGCTCGAGGCGATGCGCTGGCGGGACGTCGGGGTGATGATCGCCCGCGGCGACCTGGCGGTGGAGGCCGGCTTCGAACGCATGGCCGAGCTGCAGGAGGAGATCCTGTGGCTGTGCGAGGCCGCGCACGTGCCCGCGATCTGGGCCACCCAGGTCCTCGAGTCCCTCGCCAAGACCGGCCTGCCCTCACGGGCGGAGATCACGGACGCCGCGATGGCGCAGCGGGCCGAGGCCGCGATGCTGAACAAGGGCCCGTACATCGACCGCGCCGTCACCGTCCTCGGCGACATCCTGGGCCGGATGCACGGTCATGCGAGCAAGAAGCGCGACATGCTCCGGCGGCTCGAGTCCTGGTCCCTCTGACGGGGCTCAGCCGCGCGGCTCGTCCTGGGGCCGGGGCGGGTGGCCGCCGCGCGCCTCGATGAGCTTGGCGACCTCCTCCGGGGGCAGGGTCACGCCGTAGGAGCGGTCCAGGCCGGTGGGCGCGGGGTCCGCCTCCGGGACGGGCCGGGCCGGCGCCTCGGGTCCGCCGGGAGCGGGCGCCGCGTGGGACCCGCCCGACGACGGCGCGGCGGCCGGGGTGGCCTGCACGGGCCCGTCCTCGGCCTCCTCCGCGGCGGGCGCGGGCGCCGGCTGCGGGGCCGCGGGCGGCGTCGGGGCCGCGGCACCGCCCAGGCCCAGCTCCTGGCGGGCGCGGGCGGCGTGGTCGAACGCGACCACGAGGTCGAAGGCCGTGGGCACGACGGCCTGCGAGGACGCGAAGCCGTGCTGGCCCCGACGCATCGCGAAGCCGATCACGCCGAAGATCAGCCACACCGCCAGGCCCAGCAGCATGGAGGTGAGGATCTGCCCCGGGCCGGCCTCGGGGGCCAGCAGGTAGAGGAACACGCCGATCAGTCCACCGAAGAACACGCCGCGCACTCCCGCCGACAACGCCACCTGGGCGTAGTTCAGCCGGCCGCGCACCCGCTCCACGACCCGCAGGTCCTTGCCCACGATCGACACGGCGCTCACGGGGAAGTCCGTGGCGGCGAGGCGGTCCACCTGCTCGCGCGCCTGCGCGTAGTTGGCGTAGGTGGCCAGGAGTTCGCCGCGGGGCAGGCCCTGCTCGGCGCCGGGCTGAGGGCTGGGCATCATGAACGACATGGACCCATTGTGCCCGGCCCGGCGCCCGGGCGGGCGGCGGTCCGCCGTCCGCGGACACGGAGCCGCGGTCCGGCACGCCGTAGGCTGGGTCGGTGAGCTCCCCCAAGATCTTCGTGGCCCGCCTGCTGGGCCTGGACGTCTTCGACCCCCTCGGCGACCGCCTGGGACGGCTGCGCGACGTCGTCGTGCTGGACCGCGGCCCCGCCGCAGCCCCGTTCGCCACCGGCCTCGTGATCGAGGTCCCCGGCAAGAAGCGCGTCTTCGTCCCGATGACGCGGGTGACGTCCATGGACTCGGGCCGGATCATCACGACCGGGCTGATCAACCTGCGCCGGTTCTCCCGCCGTGGCGCCGAGCAGATGGTGGCCGCCGACCTCTTCGACCGGAAGGTGCGCCTCTCCGACGGGTCGGGCGAGGCCTTCCTGGAGGACATCGGGCTGGAGCAGCAGCGCAACGGCGACTGGCTGGTCTCGGACCTGTACGTGCGCCGCATCGTCGGCCGCGGCCCCTTCGGCCGCGCCCAGCGGGGCGAGCACCTCCTGCTGAACTGGGACGAGGCCCGCTGGACGGCGCAGGCCGACCCGCAGGGGGCCACGAGCTTCCTCGCCGCGCACGAGGACCTCAAGCCCGCCGACCTGGCGGACATGCTCCACGACATGTCGGAGAAGCGCCGCGTCGAGGTCGCCAGCGAGCTGCAGGACGAACGCCTCGCGGACGTGCTCCAGGAGCTGCCCGACGACGACCAGGTGCAGATCCTCTCCCAGCTGGACATCGACCGCGCCGCCGACGTCCTGGAGGAGATGGACCCGGACGACGCGGCGGACCTGCTCCACGAGCTGCCCGACTCCCAGCAGGAGCTGCTGCTCGAACGCATGGAGCCGGAGGACGCCGAGGACGTCCGGCGCCTGCTCGAGTACGAGGAGGGCACGGCGGGCTCGCTCATGACCCCCGTGCCGGTCATCCTCCCCCCGGAGGCCACCGTGGCCGAGGCCATGGCGACCATCCGACAGCAGGAGATCTCCCCCGCGCTGGCCTCGCTCGTGATCGTGGCCCGGCCGCCGTTGGAGACGCCGACGGGCCGGTTCCTCGGCGTCGTCCACTTCCAGCGCCTGCTGCGGTACCCGCCGCCGGAGGCGATCGGCAACATCATGGACAAGGATCTCGAGGCCGTCTCGGACCTCGCCCCCATCGCCCACGTGACCCGCGAGCTCGCGACCTACAACCTCACGTGCATCCCCGTGGTGAACGAGCAGGACCGCGTCGTCGGGGCTGTGAGCGTGGACGACCTGCTCGACCACATCCTGCCCGACGACTGGCGGGCCATGGACCTCGACGACGCCGAGACCCGCCCCGCAACCTGACCCCGCGGCCCGCCGCCGCACGACACCGGAGGTGTGAGCATGACCCAGACCGCGCGAGACCTGCGCCCGGGCCGCGGCACCGGCCTGGACACCCCGCTGAGCGCCAGCGGGCGCCGCGTGCCCCGGCTGGCCCCGAACCCGGACGCCTTCGGCGAGGCCACCGAGGGCATCGCCCGCTTCATGGGCACCCCGCAGTTCCTCGTCTGGATGACGCTGTTCTGCGCCGCCTGGCTGGGCTGGAACACGTTCGGCCCGATGGAGTGGCGGTTCGACTCCGCCGAGCTCGGCTTCACCGCGCTCACGCTCATGCTCTCCCTCCAGGCGTCCTACGCCGCACCCCTGCTCCTGCTGGCGCAGAACCGCCAGGACGACCGGGACAAGGTCGCGCTGCGCGAGGACCGTGACCGCGCCGAGCGCAACCTCGCCGACACCGAGTTCCTCACCCGCGAGATCGCCGGTCTGCGGCTGGCCGTCCAGGAGGTCGCCACGCGCGACTTCGTGCGCGGCGAGCTGCGCGGCGTCCAGGACGACCTCAGGGACGACCTTCGCGAGGCGCTGCGCGCCGAGCTGCGGGAGGAGATCCGGGAGGAGATCCGGGAGGAGCTGCGCGCCGGCCTCCCGGGCGCCGAGGCCCAGCCCCGCAAGAACAAGAAGACCAAGGGCCGCGGCCGGGATGCGCGGCGCGGCGACGCCGGCGCCGAGCCCACGACCACCACGCTCGCCACCCTCGCGGCCCAGGAGGCCCGCGAGGCCGACGGGTCCGGTCCGGCGGCCGGTCCCGCCGACGGTGCGGGCCCGGTGGACGGGGGCGGCCGATGAGCGCCCTGGGCCTGCCCGTGCCCGAGGTCCGCACCGACCTCGAGCGCCGGGTGCTGGAACGGCTCGCCACGGTCCAGGACCCCGAGATCCGCCGCCCGATCACCGACCTCGGCATGGTGGAGTCGGTCCTGGAGACCGCCCCGGGCGTCGTCGAGGTCGCGGTCCTGCTCACGATCGCCGCGTGCCCCCTGCGCGGGACGATCCAGACGGACGTGGCCGCCGCCGTCGCCGACGTGCCCGGCTGCGGGTCCGTGGACGTGCGCGTCGGGGTCATGGAGCCCGAGCGCCGCCTGGCGCTACAGGACGCCCTGCGCGCGGCCCGGCCGACGAACCCGTTCGGGAAGGACACGCTCACGCGCGTCCTCGCGGTGGCCTCGGGCAAGGGCGGCGTGGGCAAGTCCTCGGTCACGGCCAACCTCGCGGTCGCGCTCGCCGCGCGCGGGCTCGCCGTCGGCCTGATCGACGCGGACGTGCACGGCTACTCCATCCCCGGGCTCCTGGGCGTGACCGCCACCCCGACCAAGCTGGACCGGATGATCCTGCCCCCCGTGGTGCGGGACGTGAAGGTCATCTCGATCGGCATGTTCCTCGACGCGGACCGGCCGGTGGCCTGGCGCGGGCCGATGCTGCACCGCGCGCTCGAGCAGTTCGTCACGGACGTGCACTGGGGCGACCTGGACGTGCTGCTCGTGGACCTGCCCCCGGGCACCGGGGACATCGCGATCTCGACGGCGCAGCTGCTGCCCGCCTCGGAGCTGCTCGTGGTGACCACGCCGCAGCACGCCGCCGCGCAGGTGGCCGCGCGCGCCGGTCAGCTGGCGGAGCAGACGGGGCAGACCGTGGCCGGCGTCGTGGAGAACATGGGGCCGATGACCCTGCCGGACGGCACCGTGCTGGATGTGTTCGGGACCGGCGGCGGTGCCGAGGTGGCGGAGCGGCTGTCCGGGGTGCTGGACACTCAGGTGCCGCTGCTGGGCACCGTCCCCCTGGACCCGGCGCTGCGCGCGGGCGGCGACGCCGGCGAACCCGTGGTGGTGTCCGCGCCGGAGAGCCCCGCGGGCCGGGCGCTGACGCAGATCGCGCAGCGGGTGGCCGTGCGACCGCGCGGGCTGGCCGGGCGACCCCTGCCGTTCACCCCTCGCTGACCTCGGGTGCCGGCGCCCCGGCCGGGGCACCCGACGCGCGCGACGGCGTCAGGTCGCGTCGACGTCGAAGGGGGCGGGCGCCAGCCCGAGCAGCTCGAGGGGGTCCGGTGCGGTCTCGACGGCGGCAGGACGCTCCTCTGCGAGGGCCTCGGCGCGGCCGGAGGCCATCAGGGCTGCGGCGGCACCGCCCACGGCGGCCGCCCCCGCGGCGGGCGCGGTGGACCGAGTCTGTGCGGCGGCGACGGACTCCGCGGCGGCGGTGCTGCCGCCCCCGGCGGGGCGGCGGAAGAGCGTCCGCGGATCCATGTCCGCCAGGTCCTGGTGGGTGAGGCCGCCGTGCACGTCCTCGGCGCTGATGCCCGTCGCCTGCGCCGCCCGGGACGCGGGCGTGGACGAGCCGTCGGCGGGCTCGCGGAGCGCGTCGCGGATGATGCGGCGCGGGTCGTACTGGCGGGGGTCGTACTTGCGCCAGTCCACCTCGTCGAAGTCCGTGCCGGTCTCCTCCTTGAACTGCGCCTTGGCACCCTCGGCCTTGTCGCGCATGACGCGCAGCCAGTCGGTGAAGGCGCGCGTGTACTCGGGGAGCTTCTCCGGCCCGAGGATGACGATCGCGAGCACCGCCAAGATGATGAACTCGCTGCCGTTGATACCTAACACCCTCCGAACTCTACTAGAGCGGCACCGCCCCACAGCCCGGAGCCGCGGGGGCGGGGCGGCTCAGCCGCGGGGGCGCGGCACGGCGTCCGCGATGCGTTCGAGGCCTCGCTCCAGGCGCTCCTCGACGGCGTCTCCGCCGCCCAGCTCGAGCACCCGTGCCCGCTCGGAGACCAGCAGGTGGGTGAGGACCGCGTCCGCGCGCTCGTCCGGCAGGGTGGCCTCCACGCGGTAGGCGGCCTGCGGCGTGGTCAGCTCGGCCGTCCAGCCGTCCTCGCCCCCCGCCGGGACGATCCGGTAGACGCCGCCGCCGGCCAGTCGACGCTCCTGCGCCCCCGTGCTCAGGGGCGCGGTCGAGGCACAGCCCTCCGGGGCGGCTCCCACGATCCGGGGTCGGCACTCGCGGACGGTCACGGTCGGCTCGTCCCGACCCCAGCCGACGACGACCTCCACGTCCTCGGCCGTCTGGGCGGTGTCCACGGTGAGCGGCTCCAGGCCGGCCCCCACGAGGGAGGGCACCGTCCAGCCCTGACCCCGCAGCTCCGCGACGGTTCCGCGCCGGTCCGTCGACGCGGTCCCGGCTGCCGGCAGGGCGACGGTGTCCGTCGGGGTCGGGGCCGTGCGCACGGCCGTGGCGCGGGGCGCGCCGGCCACCCAGACCGCGGTGAACAGCCCGCCGAGCAGGACGACGAAGGTGAGCAGCCCCACCACGAGGCGGCCGGAGACGCCGCGGGCGCGCAGCACCGGGGCCACGACGGCGCCCGCCGGACGCTGGTGCACCGTGCGGGCGGCGTCGAGCACGCGGGCCCGGGCCTGGACCGTGGCGCGGCACTCGGGGCAGCGGTCCAGGTGGCGGGCGATGCGCGCCCGGGACGCGGCGGGGAGGGCGCCCTCGAGGTAGGCGTCCATGTGGCGCTGGGTGTGTCGACGTCCCATGCGGCCACCTCCTCGGTCCTCGCGTCCTCGGCCCGGCGAACGGCCTCCCACATGGCGGGAGCCGGTTCGTGCCATCTCCCATCATCGGCCCGCCTCCTGGGAGAACTCTGGGTCGCGGCCGCGTGCCGACCCGTACACTGGCCCGCGTCGCCCGTGCCGCGGGCGAGGTCCCGCCGTCGTCGTCCCGGAGTCACCCATGAGCGCCCTGCAGCCCCAGCCCACCGACAAGCACGCGTCCTGGGCCTGGTCGGAGAGCCGGGCCACCGAAGACGACGTCGTCCTGCGCGCCCGCGAGCGCGCCGCCGAGCTGGAGGTGCCGCCGGTGAGTGAGGGGACGGCGGCCCTGTTGACGGTGCTGGCGGCCACGCGTGCCCCCGCGGCGGTCGTGGAGGTGGGCACGGGCGCCGGCGTCTCGGGTCTCGCCCTGATGCGCGGTCTGCCCGAGCGCACGGTCCTCACCACCGTGGACCCGGACGCGGAGGCACAGCGCGCGGCCCGCGAGGCGTTCTCGGAGGCCCGCCTGCCCACGAGCCGCACCCGCATGATCACGGGGCGCTCCCGGCTCGTCCTCCCCCGGCTCACGAGCGGCGCCTATGAGATGGTCCTGGTGGACGGGGACCCGGCCGCACGTCAGTTCGACGTCGAGCAGGCCGCGCGCATGCTCGCCCCCGGCGGCGTGCTCGTCGTGGTGGACGCCCTCGACGGCGACCGCGTTCCCCGGCCCGCCGTGCGCGACGAGTCCACCGTGTCCGCCCGGGCGGTGGACCGCCTCATCCGGGAGGACGAGCACTGGCTGTCCGCCGTCGTCCCCTCCGGCACGGGCGTGCTGATCGCGGTGCGCCGCTGATCCGCGGCGTCGCCGGGAACGCGGACGCCCCGCGCACCGTGACGGTGCGCGGGGCGTCCGCGTCGAAGGGGTCCGGGCTCAGGCCTGGATGACGCCCTCGAGGCACTCCTTGAGCTCGCGGGCCTCGTCCGCGTTGATCTCCAGCACGAGACGGCCGCCGCCGTCGATCGGCACGCGCATGATCAGGCTGCGCCCCTCCTTGGTCACTTCCATGGGACCGTCCCCGGTGCGGGGCTTCATGGCGGCCATTGCGACTTCCCTTCTGGATGATGTTCCCGTCACGGCGTCCGGCGACCGCGGGAGCGGGCGCTGTCCGGACGCCTCCGGCGCCCCCGCACGCGAGCGTGCGCGAGGCCGGTCACATCACCATTATCGCGGATTCCGCGTGCTCGCGCCAAACGATGGCCTGCACCGAGCCCGGTCCGCGACTCAGGCACGCCCCGCCGGATCGCTCCGGGACGGGTCGGCGGCCTCGAGCTCGGCCACCCGGGCCCGCAGGGCGGTCACCTCGTCCTCGCACTGCGCCAGGGCGTCCCGCAGCCGCAGCAGGACGGCGTCCACCTGGTCCCGCTGGTAGCCGGGCACCGCGACGGCCAACCGCAGCAGGTCGACATCCGCCGCGCGCGGCCGCTCCGGCAGCAGCACGGGGTGCCCCGGCGTCCGCCCGGCCGGGTCGTCGGCCCGGAGCGTGAGCCGGCCCGCGAGGGCGGCGGCCAGGGCCGCCAGCACGACGACGAGCACGGCCACCAGGACGATCCACTGCGGCCCGCTCACGCGTCGGCCCTCCCCGCCGAGCGGAGCACGCACGCGACGGCCTCCTCGGCCGTGTCCACGAGGTGGAACAGGTCCGGGTCCTCGGGCGAGATCATGCCGCGCTCCACGAGCGTGCCGCGGATCCAGTCCACGAGCGGGCTCCAGAAGCCGCGGTCCACGAGGACCACGGGAAAGCGGGTGACGGTGCCGGTCTGCACGAGGGTGAGGGCCTCGAAGAGCTCGTCCAGGGTGCCGAGGCCGCCGGGCAGCACGATGAACCCCTGCGCGTACTTGAGGAACATGACCTTGCGGACGAAGAAGTAGCGGAAGTCCACGCCCACGTGCACCCAGGGGTTCAGGCCGGTCTCGAACGGCAGATCGATGCCCAGGCCCACGGACTCTCCACCGGCCTCGTGGGCACCCCGGTTGGCGGCCTCCATGGTGCCGGGCCCCCCGCCGGTGATGACCGTGTACCCGGCCTGGGCCAAGCGGCTCCCGACCTCGTGGGCCAGGGCGTACTCGGCGCTGCCCTCGGGCGTGCGCGCCGAGCCGAACACGGAGACCGCGGGACCCAGCCCCGCGAGGGTGCCGAAGCCCTCGACGAACTCCGCCTGGATGCGCAGGACACGCCAGGCCTCGGACGTCGTCGAGGTGACGTCGGCGGCGGGGCGTGCGGCGTCGCCGGGCCGCCGGCCGTCGAGGAGGAGCTGGTCGAACGTGGGGGTGTGCGCCGCCTCCCCGCGCAGGACCTGCCCGCCGCGGCGGACGCGCTGGGGCGCGGCGGCGACGTCGCCGCCCGAGGGGTGCTCATGTGGGGCCATGGCGTCAGCCTAACGAGCCGGCGGGCCGCCAGGGCCGGCGTCGCACGGCGCACCCCGCCGGGTGTGGCGTGCGCTATATTCCATTGGCATGACGCAGATCACGCCTGAGCAGCCCCACGGCGCCCACCTCCTCGACGAGGCCGGCACGCGGCGCCGTCGCGGTGCCGCAGGCGACGACCTGATCGTCCTCGAGGGCGTGAACAAGCACTTCGGCGACTTCCACGCCCTCCGACAGATCGACCTGCGGATCCCGCGCGGCCAGGTGGCGATCGTCCTCGGCCCGTCGGGCTCCGGCAAGTCGACCCTGTGCCGCACGATCAACCGGCTCGAGACCATCGACGACGACGGCGGCCGCATCCTGATCGACGGGCGGCCGCTCCCCAGCGAGGGCCGGCAGCTCGCCCAACTGCGCGCCGAGATCGGCATGGTCTTCCAGTCGTTCAACCTCTTCGCGCACAAGTCGATCCTGGCGAACGTGACCCTCGGGCCCATCAAGGTGAAGGGCAAGCGCCGGGCGGACGCCGAGCGGCACGCCATGGAGCTGCTCGAGCGCGTGGGCGTGGCCGCCCAGGCCAGGAAGATGCCGGCCCAGCTCTCCGGCGGGCAGCAGCAGCGCGTGGCCATCGCCCGCGCCCTGGCGATGGAGCCGAAGGCCCTGCTCTTCGACGAGCCGACCTCCGCCCTCGACCCCGAGATGGTGCAGGAGGTCCTCGACGTCATGGTCCAGCTCGCCGAGGGCGGCATGACCATGGTCGTGGTCACCCATGAGATGGGCTTCGCCCGCAAGGCCGGGGACCGCGTGGTCTTCATGGCCGACGGCGCCATCCTCGAGGACACCGACCCCGACACCTTCTTCACGAACCCCCGACACGAGCGCGCCCAGGACTTCCTGGGCAAGATCCTCGCGCACTGACCCCGTCCCCCGTCGCACCCCATCCGCACCGAACCAGAGGAGAGCACCATGCTCCGCACGAAGCTCCTGACCCTGTCCGCCGTCACCGCCGCGGCCGCGCTGTCCCTCACCGCCTGCGCGCCGTCGTCCTCGCAGGGCGGCGGTGGCGACGCCGCCGGCTCGTCCTCGGCCGGCGAGTCGACGTCGTCCGGCTCCGGCGAGCGCCTGCGCATCGGCATCAAGTTCGACCAGCCGGGCCTGGGCTACCGCGAGGGCTCGGCCCAGCCCACCGGCTTCGACACGGACGTGGCCCGCTACGTGGCGGACAAGCTCGGCGTGGCCGAGAAGGACATCGAGTGGGTCCAGACCCCGTCCGCGAACCGGGAGAACGCCTTGGAGAACGGCGAGGTCGACATGATCTTCGCGACGTACTCCATCACGGACGCCCGCAAGGAGCGCGTCGACTTCGCGGGCCCGTACTTCGTGGCCGGCCAGGACCTGCTGGTCCGCGCGGACGACACCGCGATCACCGGCCCCGAGGCCCTCGACGGGAAGAACCTCTGCTCCGTCACCGGCTCCACCTCGGCCCAGAAGATCAAGGACCAGTTCGCCTCCGGCGTGAACCTGGTGGAGCAGGGCGGCTACGCCGAATGCGTGACCTACCTCGAGTCCGGCCAGGTGGACGCCGTGACCACGGACGACATCATCCTCGCGGGCCTGGCCGCCGCCGACGCCAACAAGGGCAAGTTCAAGGTCGTCGGCAACACCTTCACCACGGAGCGCTACGGCGTCGGCCTGCCGAAGGACTCGGAGCGCTGCGAGGACATCAACGAGGCGATCAAGGAGATGAAGGACTCCGGCGAGTGGAAGAAGGCCCTCGAGTCCAACACCGAGGGCACGGGCTACGCCTACGACGAGGCGCTGAACTCCGGCGAGGACGCCGAGTTCGAGCCCTGCGCCTGACGGCCTCCTGCGCCGGGTGGGCCGAGGGCGTGACCTGAACCGTCACCCTCGGCCCGCCCGGCGGCTCCCCTGCCCGTCAGCCCTGTCCCGACCCTCGGAGAAGACATGGAATCGATCTCCTCGCTCCTCGCGGACTACGGCGCGGACATCCCGCTCGCGTTCTGGACGAACATCAGGCTCGCGTTCCTCGCGACCCTCGGCTCGTTCGCCCTCGGCGTGGTGCTCGCCCTGTTCCGCATCTCGCCCGTCCCCTCGCTGCGCGCCCTCGGCACCGGCTACGTCAACGTGGTCCGCAACACCCCGCTGACGATCATCATGCTGCTCGGCGTGCTCGCCGTCTGGGGGCAGCTGAAGATCAGCTTCTCGTCCGACTTCACGCTGAACTTCTTCATCTACGCCGTGATCGCGCTCTCGCTGTACCACGCGGCGTTCATGTGCGAGGCGATCCGCTCCGGCGTCAACACCGTCCCGCTCGGGCAGGCCGAGGCCGCCCGCTCCATCGGCCTGGGCTTCCTGCCCGCGGCCCGCCACGTGATCCTGCCCCAGGCGCTGCGCGGGGCCATCACCCCGCTGGGCAACACCGTGATCGCGCTGACCAAGAACACCACCGTCGCCGCCGCGGCGTCGGTGGCGGAGGCCTCGGGCCTGATGAAGCGCATGATCGAGTTCAGCCCGGACGTGATGGTGGCGATCTTCCTGACCTTCGCGATCGGCTTCTGCCTGATCGTCATCCCCATCGGCCTGCTGACCACGTGGGCCTCGGAGAAATGGGCGGTGGCCCGATGAGCGCCCAGGCCTCCGTCCTCTTCGACGCCCCGGGACCCATCGCCCGCCGGCGCATCCTCCTCGCCAACCTCGTCGCCCTCGCCGCGGTCCTGGCCGTGGCGGTGCTCGTCCTGATCCAGATGAACGCCACCGGCCAGCTCTCCGGCCGCCGCTGGCTGGCCGCCGTCGACGGCGACGCGTGGCGGAACTACTACCTGCCGGGCCTGCAGTTCACCCTGCAGTCCGCGGGCATCGCCGTGGTCACCTCCGTGGTGTTCGGCCTGGTGTTCGGCTTCCTGCGGCTGGCCCCGTTCGGCCCGATGCGCTGGCTGGCCGCCGTCGTGGTGGAGTTCTTCCGGGCCGTGCCGGTGCTCGTGATGATGGTGTTCTTCTACCAGCTGTTCGCGCAGGTCGCGCGCACCGGGGCGATCCAGCCCCAGGACGGCCCGTACTACGCGGTGATCGCGGCGCTGACCCTGTACAACGGGTCCGTGATCGCGGAACTGGTGCGCTCCGGGGTGCGCTCGCTGCCGCGCGGCCAGCGCGAGGCGGCCGCGGCGGTGGGCATGACGAGCATGCAGTCCCTGCGGCTCGTGGAGGTGCCCCAGGCCCTCATCGCCATGCTGCCCTCACTGCTGAGCCAGTTCGTGGTGATCCTCAAGGACTCGGCGCTGGGCTACCTCATCGGCTTCTTCGAACTCCTGCAGTACGCCCGCCAACTCGGCTCCGGCAACGGCAACATCCTGCAGTCCCTCGTGGTGGCCGCGGTGATCTTCATCGTCATCAACTTCCTCCTCACCTGGGCGGCCACCCGGCTCTCGCGCCGGCTGTCGTCGCGGACGGCCGGCGACGCCAGCACCCCCACGACCCCGCTCGTCGGGGCGTCCACGGCCACGGCGGCCTGACCCGGCGGAGCCGCGGCGGGCCCGCGGGTCCGGCGGGTGGCGGCGGCCGACGGGGGCGGCCGACGTCGTCGGGTCAGCCGGCCAGCCAGGCCGCGAGCGCCGCGAGGCACGCGTGGACCGCCTCGCGGGGCACGTGCTCGTCGTCCGTGTGGGCCAGGAGGGCGTCACCGGGGCCGAAGTTGACCGCGGGCACGCCCAGCTGCGAGAACCGCGCCACGTCCGTCCACCCGTACTTGGGCTGGGGCTCTCCCCCGACGGCGGCGACGAACGCGGCGGCGGCCGGCCGGTCCAGACCGGGGCGGGCGGCGGGCGAGGCGTCGTCGATCCGCACCTGGGCGTCCCAGTCCACGCCGGCCCCCTCCAGCACCGCGCGGACGTGCTCGTGGGCCTGCTCGAGGGTCTTGTCCGGAGCGAACCGGTAGTTCAGGTCCACGGACGCCTCGTCCGGGATGACGTTGCCCGCGACGCCGCCGGCCACGCGGATCGCGTGCAGCCCCTCGCGGTACTCCAGGCCCTCCACCGTGACCGTGGCCGGCACGTACGCCGCCAGGGCGGTGAGCACGGGGGCCAGCTTGTGGATCGCGTTGTCGCCACGCCAGGCGCGGCCCGAGTGCGCCGCGACGCCGGGGAAGGTGACGCGGTACCGGCACGTGCCGTTGCAGCCGCCCTCCACGACGCCGTCGGTCGGCTCGAGCAGCACCGCGAAGTCGCCCTCCAGCAGCTCGGGGGCCTGGCGGGCCACGCGGGCGAGGCCCGAGAGGTCCGAGGAGACCTCCTCGTGGTCGTAGAACACCCACGTGACGTCGTGCACGGGGGTCGGGCCGTCCGCGCGGCCGAAGCGGCCGGCCAGGGCCAGCTGCACGGCGACGCCGGACTTCATGTCCACGGCCCCGCGGCCGTACAGCACGTCCCCGTCCCACGCCGAGGGCACGGTCCCGCGCGAGCCCGGCACGGTGGGCAGGGGCACCGTGTCCAGGTGCCCGGCGAGGATCACGCGGGTCGGCCGCCCCAGAGCGGTGCGGGCGACGACGGCGTCGCCGAACCGCCGCACCTCGAGGCCGCCGAGGGCGCGCAGGGCCTGCTCGACGGCGTCGGCCAGCGGCCCCTCCTCCCCCGAGACGGAGCGCACGTCCAGCAGGATGGCGGTGAGCGCCGCGACGTCGAGGTCCGGATCGGCGAGGTCGGGCAGGGGCACGGGGGTGAGACTCATGTGTCCAGTCTACGGACGGGCCTCTCGCCGCCCTGCAGCGTGCCCCGGCCGCTCATTAGGCTGAGGCGCATGACCCAGACCGCTGCACAGCAGCCCTCCCCCCGTCTCGTCTCCGGCCACGGCCTGGCCACCACGGCCGCCGACGGCGCCGTCCTGGACGTGTGGTTCCCCGCGCCCGTGGCCGGTCCGCTCTCCGCTGCGGACGCCTCGCTGCGCGACACCCTGCGCGCCCTCGCCGCGGACGACGCGGACCGCGGGACCACGCAGGCCGTCGTCGAGCTGGAGGTCGACCTGGACGCCGCCCCGGCCTCCACCGCGGACGCGTGGCTGCGCCTGCACGTGCTCTCGCACCGCCTGGTGCGGCCGAACGAGCTCAACCTCGACGGCGTCTTCGGGCTGCTCACCAACGTGGTGTGGACGAACCACGGACCCTGCGCGGTCGCGGACTTCGAGCTGACGCGGGCGAGGCTGCGTGCCCGCGGCGCCGTGCAGGTGTACGGCGTGGACAAGTTCCCGCGCATGACGGACTACGTCGTGCCCTCCGGGGTGCGCATCGGCGACGCGGACCGGGTGCGCCTGGGCGCCCACCTGGCCGAGGGGACGACCGTGATGCACGAGGGCTTCGTGAACTTCAACGCGGGCACCCTGGGGCATTCGATGGTGGAGGGCCGGATCTCGGCCGGAGTCGTGGTGGGCGACGGGTCCGACGTCGGAGGCGGCGCGTCCATCATGGGCACGCTCTCCGGCGGCGGCACCCAGCGGATCGTGATCGGCGAGCACGTGCTGCTCGGCGCGAACTCCGGCGTGGGCATCTCCGTCGGCGACGACTGCGTGGTCGAGGCCGGTCTGTACGTCACCGCAGGCACGCGCGTGAGCGTGCTGCAGGACGGCGAGGCGGCGCGGACCGTGAAGGCCGTGGACCTCTCCGGCGTGCCGAACCTGCTGTTCCGCCGCAACTCCACCACGGGCGGGGTCGAGGCCCTCCCCCGCGCCGGCCGGACCGTCGAACTGAACGCGGCGCTGCACGCGAACTGACCCGGCGCACTCGCCCCGCGGCTCTTCCCTCCCCTCCCCGCTCCCCGCCGCGTTGGGGGGGCGATTTCCGGTGGTATCCCGCCGGGATAACGCCCAGTATCGCCCCCGGAACTCCCCGGCGGCCCGGGGGCGGGAAGACGACGACGGCGGCACGCGGCGCGGGCCGTCGGCTCCTGCACAGCAGCGCCCGCCCCGCGCGTCGTCCCCGTGCCGCGGCCAGCGCGCCCCGGGCGCCCCGCCGGCGTCGTCCGATGGGTGCATGCCGCGCGTCGTGACTCCTCTGCCGCCCGACCAGCCCGCCGTGCTGTTGGCCACGGACCTGGCCCGACTGGGGCTGCCGCCCGACCGCGCCCGCCGGTCGGACCTGGAGCGGGTCGGGCAGGGCTTCCACCGGCAGCGGGCACGTCCTGGCACGGGCTGGGCCGACCTGGGCCTGACCGAGCCCGGGCACGGCTTCTCCCCCGATCACCTCGCCGCGCTTCTGCGCCGGCGCCCGGATGCCGTCCTCTCCCACGAGACCGCGGCCCACCTGCACGGCCTGCCGATGCCCGCGCGAGCCTGGCGGCGGCGCGACCCGGCGACGGGCGAGCTCGAGGCCGACCCGCCGGTGCACCTCACCGTGGCTCGGGGGACACGACGCGTCCGGCGGGCCGGGCTGATGGACCACCGCAGGCCGCTGGCGCCCGAGTTCGTCACGCACGTGCACGGCCTGCGCGTCACCACCGTCGATCGCACCTGGCTGGACCTGTGCTCCCTGACGCCCCCGTGGACGTTCGAGGACCTCGTGGCCGCCGGCGACCACGCCGTCAGGCACCCGTGGACGCCCGCGGGCCGGACGGATCCGGCCACCACGATCGCCGCGCTGCGGTCCGCGCTGCGCGCGTCCGGACGCTTCCATGGCCGCCCGGCCGCCCGGGAGGCGCTGGATTCCGTTCGCGTCGGGGCGGACTCGCCGCCCGAGACCCGCCTGCGCCTCGCCCTCGTGGCCGGCGGGCTGCCGGAGCCGGAGCTGCAGGCCGCGATTGAGCCCGGGGACCCCTTCTCCCCCGTGGCCGACGTGGCCTACCGTCACGTGCGCCTGGCCCTGCAGTACGACGGTGCGGGGCACCGCACGCGGGAGCAGCAGGCGCGCGACGCCCGCCGGGACCGCTACGGGCAGGCGCGCGGCTGGACGACGCTCCGCGTCACCTGGGCCGATGGGCGCGAGGACTTCCGTGGCGTCGTCGCGGTGGTCCGACGCCGCCTCGGCCACTCCGCCTCGACATGAAGACGCTCCGGCGAACGCATTGGGGGCGGTTTCGGGTGGTATTCCGTCGGAATACCACCCGAAACCGCCCCCCAACGCAGGGTCAGCGCCCCCGGGTCAGCGCTGCGGGTACTGGCGCAGCTGCTCGCCCACGTAGATCTGGCGCGGGCGGCCGATCTTGGTGGCCGGGTCCTCCATGAGCTCGCGCCACTGGGCGATCCAGCCGGGCAGGCGGCCCAGGGCGAAGAGGACGGTGAACATCTTCTCCGGGAAGCCCATGGCCTTGTAGATCACGCCGGTGTAGAAGTCGACGTTCGGGTAGAGCTTGCGCTCCACGAAGTAGTCGTCGGCGAGGGCCTTCTCCTCGAGACGCTGGGCGATCTCCAGCAGCTCGTCGTTGCCACCCATCTTGCCCAGGATGTCCTCGGCGGTCTTCTTGATGATCTTGGCCCGCGGGTCGTAGTTCTTGTACACGCGGTGCCCGAAGCCCATCAGACGGACGCCGTCCTCCTTGTTCTTCACCTTCTCCATGAAGTCCTCGGGCGTGATGCCCTCCGACTTGATCTTCCGGAGCATGTTCAGCACGGCCTCGTTGGCGCCACCGTGCAGCGGGCCGTAGAGGGCGTTGATGCCGGCGGACACCGAGGCGAACAGGTTGGCCTGGGTGGAGCCGACCAGGCGCACCGTCGAGGTGGAGGCGTTCTGCTCGTGGTCCGCGTGCAGCATGAGCAGCAGGTCGAGGGCCTTGACCACGTCCGGGTCGATGTCGTATTCCTCGGCCGGCACGCCGAAGCACAGGCGGAGGAAGTTCTCCACGTAGTTCAGCGAGTTGTGCGGGTACATGAACGGCTGACCCAGCGACTTCTTGAACGCGTAGGAGGCCAGCACCGGCAGCTTGCCGAGCAGGCGCACGGTGGAGATGTGGACCTGCTCCGGGTCGTGGGGGTCCAGGGAGTCCGGGTAGAACGTGGACAGCCCGGACACGGAGGAGGACAGCACCGGCATGGGGTGCGCGTCCCGCGGGAAGCCGTTGAAGAACAGCTTGAGGTCCTCGTGCACCATGTTGTGGCGCAGGATGTTGGTCTCCCAGGCCTCCAGGGTCTCCTTGGACTCGGGCAGCTCGCCGTAGATGAGCAGGTAGGCCACCTCCATGAAGGAGGAGTGCTCGGCGAGGTCCTCGATGGCGTAGCCGCGGTAGCGCAGGATGCCCTGGTCGCCGTCGATGAACGTGACGGCCGACTTGGCGTTCGCCGTGTTCATGAAGCCCGGGTCGTAGGTGACGTCGCCGGTCTCCTTCAGGAGCGGGGCGATGTTGATGCCGTTGTTGCCCTCTGTGGCGTGCTCGACGCCCAGGTCCAGGCTCTGCTCGCCGACGGTCAGCCGGACGGACTCGTGATGGGTCACGGGTGTGCTCCCTCGTCTTCTCTTCTCGATGGCCCGGGTTCACGCGCCGGCGTGGGCGCGCCCACACGGGGACGACTCTGCTCCAAACTATCAAGGACCGGCCCGGGACGCGCGGTCGCTTCCCCCGACGACGGCCCCCGACCCCGGCTCAGCCGGTCCGCGGCCCGCGGGCGGTGAGTCTCGCCGCGGCCCGGGCGACCGCCTCGTCCGTGGCGGTGATCGCCACGCGGACGTAGCCGTCGCCGCCGTAGAACACGCCGGGCCCGGCGATGATGCCCAGGTCCGCCAGGTCGCCCAGCAGATCCCACGAGTCCTGCGCCGTGGCGTCGGCCGGGTCCAGGTCCGCCCGCCGGGTCCACAGGTACAGCCCCGCCTCGGAGTGGTCCACCGTGTGGCCGGAGGCCTCCAGCGCGGTGCGCAGCGCGTCCCGACGGCGGCGGTAGCGGTCCTTCTGCTCCGCGACGTGCGCGTCGTCGGCCAGGGCCACGGCCATCGCGTGCTGCACCGGGGCGGGCACGATCATGCCCGCGTGCTTGCGGGTGTTGACCAGGGTCGCCACGAGCTCCGGATCCCCCGCGGCGAACGCGGCGCGGTAGCCGGCGAGATTGGACTGCTTGGACAGCGAGTAGACGCTCAGCAGGCCCGTCAGGTCGCCGCCGGAGACCTCGTCGGACAGGATGCAGGGCACGACGGCCCCGTCCCACGCGTCCCAGCCGAGCTCGGCGTAGCACTCGTCCCCGCACACCACGGCGCCCACGCCACGGGCGGCGTCGACCGTGCGGCGCAGCGCCGCGGCGTCCAGCACGGCACCGGTGGGGTTGGCCGGCGAGTTGGTCCACACGAGGCGCACCCGCTCACGCACCTCGGGCGCCAGCGCGTCGAGGTCGTCCGCGGCCACGGCCTCCGCCCCGGCCAGCAGCGCGCCCACCGCATAGGTGGGGTAGGCGGCCTCGGGGTGGACGACGACGTCGCCTGCGCCGAGCCCGAGCAGCGTGGGCAGCCACGCGATGAACTCCTTGGACCCGACCGTGGGCACCACGGCCGCCGGGTCCAGCCCGGACACCCCGCGGCGCCGGGCGTACCAGTCGACGACCGCGCGGCGCAGGGCGTCCGTGCCGTGCGTCGTCGGGTAGCCGTGCGCGTCGGCGGCCTCGGTCAGGGCCCGGCGGATCAGCGCCGGCGTCGGATCCACCGGCGTTCCGATGGACAGGTCCGCGACGCCGTCCGGGTGGGCGGCGGCACGCTCACGGTAGGGGGTGAGCGTGTCCCACGGGTAGTCCGGCAGCGTCAGCATGGGGCTCAGGCGTCGGCGTTCTGCAGGGGCAGGGCGGAGATGATCGGGTGGTCCTTGGCGATCATGCCCAGCTTGGCGGCGCCGCCCGGGGAGCCCAGGTCGTCGAAGAACTCGACGTTGGCCTTGTAGTACTCGGCCCACTCGTCGGGGGTGTCGTCCTCATAGTAGATGGCCTCGACGGGGCACACCGGCTCGCACGCACCGCAGTCGACGCACTCGTCCGGGTGGATGTAGAGCATGCGCTCACCCTCGTAGATGCAGTCCACGGGGCATTCGTCGATGCACGCCTTGTCCTTGACGTCCACACACGGCAACGCGATCACGTAGGTCATGGCTGACCGTCCACCTCTCTCTGGGCACGGGGTTGCGGGGCTGCGGTCCAGGGTACTCGCTCCCCCGGACGCGTTTCGCGGGCGGTCACAGTGGCCCGGCGGGGGCGCGTGGCGGCCTCGGCGGCCTCCGCGGGTCGGCGGTCCAGCCGCCGGCCCGCGGCCAACAGGACCATACCGAGCACCGGCTGGCCGACGTTCCAGGCCACGGAGGCGACGACGGCGCCCGGCGCCGCCGCCCACAGGCCGGCCGTCCAGGACAACCCCAGGGCGTCGTCCACCGGCAGGCGCTGCAGGGCCAGGACGGCGGTGAACGCGCCGGCGACGACCGCGGCCCCCGCCGGCAGGGCGCGCCCGCCGCGGCCCGCGCGTCGGACCATCCACCAGCGCTGTGTCGAGCCGACGAGCACGAGCGCCAGCACCGCACCCCAGGGCAGGGTCCAGCCGCCCGGCAGGGAGGCCAGGTTCAGATGGACGGCGGTGCCGAGCGCGCCGGCGACGACGCCGAGCAGCGTCCCGCCCACCACGTCGGCGGGCCGGGCGCGGCGGCGGGGGCGATCAGGCACGGGCGCGGGCGCGCGCGGCCTTCAGGCGCTCGTTGGCGTCCAGGACGACCTTGCGGATGCGGATGTCCTCGGGGGTGATCTCCACGCACTCGTCCTCGCGGGCGAACTCGAGGGACTCCTCGAGGGTGAGCCGGCGCGGGGGCGTCAGGCCCTCGAACGACTCGGAGGAGGCCGCACGCATGTTGGTGAGCTTCTTCTCCTTGGTGATGTTCACGTCCATGTCGTCGGCGCGCGAGTTCTCGCCCACGATCATGCCCTCGTACACCTCGGCGCCGGGCTGCACGAAGAAGGTGCCGCGCTCCTGCAGGTTGATCATGGCGAACGGCGTGGCGGTGCCCGCCCGGTCGGCCACGAGGGAGCCGTTGGTGCGGTACTCGATCTCGCCGGTCCACGGCTCGTAGCCGGCCGCGTAGGAGGAGGCGATGCCTGCGCCGCGGGTCTCGGTGAGGAAGCGGGTGCGGAACCCGATCAGGCCGCGGGCCGGGACCAGGAACTCCATGCGGATCCAGCCCGTGCCGTGGTTGGACATCTCCTGCATGCGGCCCTTGCGGGCGGCCATGAGCTGCGTGACCGCGCCCATGAACTCCTCGGGGATGTCGATGGTCATGCGCTCCATCGGCTCGTGGACCTTGCCGTCCACGGTCCGGGTGACCACCTGCGGCTTGCCCACGGTGAGCTCGAAGCCCTCGCGGCGCATCTGCTCCACGAGGATGGCCAGGGCGAGCTCGCCGCGGCCCTGCACCTCCCACGCATCCGGGCGTTCGGTGGGGAGCACCTTGAGCGAGACGTTGCCGATCAGCTCCTTGTCCAGGCGGTCCTTCACCTGGCGGGCCGTGACCTTGGCGCCCTTGACGCGGCCGGCCAGCGGGGAGGTGTTGATGCCCACGGTCATGGAGATGGCCGGGTCGTCCACCGTGATCAGCGGCAGCGGCTTCGGGTTCTCCGCGTCGGTGAGGGTCTCGCCGATCATGATGTCCTCGATGCCGGCGACGGCGACGATCTCGCCCGGGCCGGCCTCCTCCGCGGGCACGCGCTCGAGGCCCTTGGTGGCCAGCAGCTCGGTGATCTTCACGGTCTTCAGGGCGCCGTCCTGGCGGGCCCACGCGACCTGCTGGCCCTTGCGGAGGGTGCCGTTGAAGATGCGCAGCAGCGCGAGGCGGCCGAGGAACGGGGAGGCGTCCAGGTTGGTGACGTGCGCCTGGAGGACCTCGCCCTCGGTGTAGGACGGGGCCGGGATGTGCTCCATGATCACGTTGAAGAGGGCCTCGAGGTCCTCGGCCTCCGGCAGGGCGCCGTCGGCGGGCTGGGTCAGGGAGGCGCGGCCGGCCTTGCCCGAGGCGTAGACGACGGGGACGTCCAACACCGAGTCGAGGTCCAGGTCCGGGTCCTCCTCGGCCAGGTCCGAGGCCAGGCCGAGCAGCAGGTCCATGGAGTCGGAGACGACCCCGTCGATGCGCGCGTCCGGGCGGTCCGTCTTGTTGACCACGAGGATCACGGGCAGCTTGGCCGCGAGGGCCTTGCGGAGCACGAAGCGGGTCTGGGGCAGCGGGCCCTCGGAGGAGTCCACGAGCAGCACGACGCCGTCCACCATGGACAGGCCGCGCTCCACCTCGCCGCCGAAGTCGGCGTGGCCGGGGGTGTCGATCACGTTGATGGTGACGGTCTCGCCCTCGGGGGCGGACGGGCCGGAGTAGAACACCGTGGTGTTCTTGGCGAGGATCGTGATCCCCTTCTCCTTCTCCAGGTCCCCGGAGTCCATGACCCGCTCGGCGACGTCGCCGTGCGTGTTGAAGGCACCGGTCTGGCGCAGCATGGCGTCCACCATCGTGGTCTTGCCATGGTCCACGTGGGCCACGATGGCCACGTTGCGCAGATCGGAGCGGCGGGTTTCGGTCGAGGTCATGGGCGTCCTGTCCGGTTCGACATCAAAGGGGTGGAGGCGCACGACGACGGCGGCCCCCGTGCGATTGTACGCGCAGGGGCCGCCGTGGACAGGCGGGCCGGTGGGCCCGGGGCCGGCGGCGGGACGCGCCCGCCGCCGACCCGCGCGGTCAGTAGACGCCCTCGCCGAGGGAGGCGAGGAACTCGCGGCGCTCCTGGCGACGCTCCGCCTGCTGGTCCGGGTCCGGCACGGGCGCCGCCGCCAGGAGGCGACGGGTGTACTCCTCCTTCGGACGGTGGAGCACCTCCTCCGTGGGGCCCTGCTCCACCTGGCGGCCGTCCTTGAGGACGAGCACCTTGTGGGCCAGCATGTCCACCACCGCGAGGTCGTGGGACACGAACAGGCACGCGAACTCGTAGCGCTGCTGCAGCTCCGCGAACATGTCCAGCACGGCGGCCTGGACGGACACGTCGAGGGCCGAGGTCGGCTCGTCCGCGATGAGCACCTGGGGGTCCAGGGTCAGGGCGCGGGCGATCGAGATGCGCTGGCGCTGACCGCCGGAGAGCTCGTGCGGGTACCGGTTCACCACGGAGCGCGGCAGACGCACCGCGTCCAGCAGCTCCTCGGCGCGGGCGAGGCGCGAGCGCCGGTCCCCCACCTTGTGCACGACCATCGGCTCGGTGATGATGTCGCCGATCGGGAACCGCGGGTCCAGCGAGGCCGCCGGGTCCTGGAAGACCACGCCGATGTTCTTGCGCAGGGCGCGCTGCTCGGCCTTGGGCATCGTCGCCAGGTCGTGGCCCTGGATGCGCAGCGAGCCCTCCGCGATGGTGAGCAGGCCGAGGACCGACTTGGCGATGGTGGACTTGCCCGAGCCGGACTCGCCCACCAGGCCCAGGATCTCGCCCGGGGCCACCTGGAAGCTGACGTCGTGGACCACGCGGTTCTTCTTGCCGCGGTGGTCGTACTCGAGGTGGAGGTTCTCCGCCTCGATCGCGTACCGGGCCTGCGTCTGCGTGGCCGTGACCGGCTCCGGCTCTGCCACCTCGAGGGGCTCGCCGAGGCGCGGCACCGCCGAGAGCAGCTTCTGGGTGTACGGGTGCCGGGCGTGCTGGAGCACCTGGTGCACCGAGCCCTGCTCCACGAGCTCGCCGTGGAGCATCACGCACACCCGGTCCGCCATGTCCGCCACCACGCCCATGTTGTGCGTGATGAGCAGGATGCCGGTGTTCATCTTGTTCTTCAGGGAGCGCAGCAGCTCCAGGATCTCGGCCTGGACCGTCACGTCGAGCGCCGTGGTGGGCTCGTCCGCGATGATCACCTTCGGCGAGCAGCTGATCGCCATCGCGATGACGATGCGCTGGCGCTGGCCGCCCGAGAACTGGTGGGGGTACTGCTTGAGCCGGGTGGCGGCGTCGGGGATGCCCACCATGGTGAGCAGCTCGACGGCGCGCTTGTCCGCCTCGGTGCCGTAGGCGATGCCGTGCAGCTCGAGGGCCTCCGTGAGCTGGTCTCCCACGGTGAGGACGGGGTTCAGGGCCGTCATGGGCTCCTGGAACACCATCGCCACCTCGTCGCCGCGGATGTCGCGCAGCTGCCCCGGGGTCATGGTGAGCACGTCGCGGCCGGCCAGCTGCACGGAGCCGGTGACGTCCGCATTGCCCGGGAGCAGGCCCATGGCGGTGGCGCTCGTGACGGACTTGCCGGAGCCGGACTCGCCCACGAGGGCGACGACCTCGCCGGGTTTGACGTCGAACGTCACGCCCTTGACCGCGTGCACCTCGCCGAACTCGGTCGCGAACTTCACGTCCACGTCGCGGAAGGCGAGCACCGGCTCGCCGCCCAGGTCGTCGTGGCGGGCCACGACGCCCATCGCGCTCGTCGCGGGGCCCGGAGGCACGCCGCCGGCGCCGGAGGAGCCGGGCACGGCGGCGCCGCGCGCCTCGAGGTCTGCCGACGACGCCGCGTGCGAGCCCTGCCCGTCGGCGGTCACGTCGTTCTCGTTCTTCTTGCCGAACATGGATCGGCCTTTCTTGTCGTTCGCGCTCATCGCTGACCGTCCTCGTCCGCGTCGGAGATCCGTGCGGATCCGCCGGCCTCCTCCACGGGGGCCTCGATCCGACCGGCCGTCGGGGCCGCGGCCAGACCGCCCGCCGTCGTCGCACCGGCCTCGGTGGCGGCCGCGCGGCGGCCGAAGAAGCGGGGCCTGCGGTGGGCGCCCGCGCCCTGGCGCGGGTCGAAGGCGTCGCGCAGGCCGTCGCCGAGGAAGTTCACGGACAGGGCGATCGCGAGGATGATCATGCCGGGCCACCAGAACAGCCACGGACGGGTGGTGAACGCGTTCTGGTAGTCGGAGATGAGCAGGCCCAGGGACGAGTCCGGCGCCTTCACGCCGAAGCCGAGGAAGGACAGCGAGGTCTCCAGCAGCACCGCGCCCGCGATCGCGAACGTCGCGTTCACGACGATCACGCCGATCGTGTTGGGCAACAGGTGCTTGAAGATCAGGCGGCCCGGCTTGGCGCCCATGGCGACGGCGGCCGCCACGAACTCCTTCTCGCGCAGGGACAGGACCTCGCCGCGCACGAGGCGGGCCAGGGACGTCCAGGACACGAGGCCGAGCACCACCGCGAGCGGGAGGATGCCCATCTTCATGCCGCTGGCCATCTGGCCGAGCACCGCGGCGAGCACGAGCAGCGGGATGACGATGATCAGGTCGGTCAGGCGCATCAGGACGGAGTCGACCCAGCCGCCGAAGTACCCGGACACGGCGCCGACGATCGCGCCGATCACGGTGGAGAGCAGGCCCACGATGGCCGCGATGATCATGGACTGCTGGGTCCCGCGCATCACGAGGGCGAAGTAGTCCTTGCCCGTGGTGTCCTGGCCGAAGGGGTGCTCGCCCCAGCGGAGGCCCTCGCCCCCGAAGGCCTGCGGCACGACCGACAGCGTCGGGCGACCGCCGTTCACCACGGAGGCCGCGGCCGTGTAGGACTTGTCCCACCAGCCGGGGATGCCGGCGAAGCCGATGGAGGAGAACGCCATCAGCGTGATGAAGACCAGCACGATCAGGGAGATCATCGCCGCCTTGTGGCGGAAGAACCGCTTGCGGACCAGGGCGCCCTGGGAGTAGGACTTCCCGGCCTTGGCGCGGAGCTTGGCGTCCTCCGCCTCCGCGAGGTCGAAGATCTGCTTCTCGTCGAGCTGCGCGCCCGTCGTCGAGGAGTTGTTGGTGGTCATCTGGCTCACACTCGAATCCGGGGGTCGAGGACGGCGTAGAGCACGTCCGCCACGAGGTTCATCAGCACGGCGGCGGTGCCCGTCACGAGGAAGAACGCCATCACGGGCATGGGGTCCACGTCGCGCAGGCCGGTGGCGAACAGCTCGCCCATCCCCTTCCAGCCGAACACCTGCTCCGTGATCACGGCGCCGCCGATCAGGCCGGCGAAGTCGAAGGCCATGATCGTGGTGATGGGGATCAGCGAGTTGCGGAACGCGTGCTTCAGGATCACCTGGCGCTCCGGCAGGCCCTTGGCGCGCGCGGTGCGGATGTAGTCCTGACGCGAGACCTCGAGCATGGAGGAGCGCGTGTACCGCGAGTACGTGGCCACCGAGATGATGGTCAGCAGGATGGTGGGCAGCAGAAGCTGCGCACCGCGGTCCAGGAACACCACCCAGAAGTGGGCGTCCAGGTTCGGGGTGCCCGAGCCGATCGTGGAGATCGGGCGCGGCTTGACCTTCAGGAAGGTCGGCCAGTAGTTCATCAGGTGTTCCGCCACGATCGCCACGCCCATGATCAGGGCGGTCACCAGCGAGGCGGACACGGCCGAGCCCTTGGAGAAGCCGCCGAGCAGGCGGCCCACCAGGATGGCCACCAGCACGAGGATGACGCCGAGGCCGGCCAGCAGCAGTGCGGACGGCGTCCGCCACAGCAGGCCGTAGGTGGCGTAGTAGGCGACGAGGCCGATCGCGGCCGTGACCAGGGCCGCCTTGAGGACCGATCGGTTGCGCAGACCGGAGATCACCGCGGTGGCGCCGACGGCGGCGGCCAGGCCGATGACCAGCTGCACGACCGGGCCCATCTGCGGATGCCGCCAGAAGTCGACGGCGAACAGCACCCAGCCGGCGAGCAGGATGAACGCGGCGGTGGCGCCGAACGTGAAGGCGCGCCGCCTGAGGTCGCCCGCCATGACGGCCTGCAGGACCAGGCCCGCGAGGACGGCGACCCCGATGAGGAGGGGCCAGTTCAGCTCGGGGCTGCGGATCCAGTCGTTGAACCGGATCCCCATGTACTCCTTCAGGAGCACGGCCGCCCAGAACACGGGCAGCGAGAAGAAGAGGAAGATCAGGAACGTGACCACGTAGTCGAGGCCGGAGTACTGGCGGATCGCGGTGATGATGCCGATCGCGATGCCGATGATGATCGCCAGGACGGTCGCGAGCACCACGAGGCGCAGCGTGGAGGCCGCGGCGTTGCTCAGCAGGTCACCGACGGACTGACCGTTCCGGCTGAGGCCGAGGTCGCACTGACCGGTGACGCAGCCGCCGATGCCCTGGAGCCAGTCCCAGTACCGGGCGTACCAGGGCTGGTCCAGCCCCATGAATTCGGTGCGGGCGGCGATGAGGGTCTCGCGGTTGGGGTTCTGTGACTCTCGCAGGTCCTGGAGGGGGTCACCCGAGTGGGCCACGAGGAAGAAGAGCAGGATCGACGCGCCGAACAGCACCAGGAGGGAGCTGCCGAGGCGCTTGAGGATGAATTTCAGCACAACAGGGGGTGACCTTCCGTGCGAGTGCAAGGGAAAGGGAGGGGTGCGGGTTTGCCGCGGTTCACGGCCAGAGCCCGGCCGGTGCCCGGCCGGGCTCTGTCCTCGATCCCGACGCCGGCGGTCCGCGGGAGGCGGACCGCCGGGTCAGAGGTCAGCGGGGCGTCACTCCTGGACGCGGACCCACTGCTCCACGTTCCACAGCGCACCCGACTGGGCGGCGGTGTCGCGCACGTTGGCGACGTCGGCCTTGTGGCCGACCAGACCCGGGTGAGCGTACAGCGGGATGGCCTGGAAGTCCTCCCAGAGCAGCTTCTCGATGGTCTTGACCTGCTCCAGCTGCTCGTTCTCGTCCAGCGAGGTGGCGAGCTTGTCCCAGGCCGCGTCCACCTCGGGGTTGTTGTAGCTCTGCTGGTTCTGAGCGCCGTCCGACTGGTAGATGTTCGCGCCGGAGGCCTTCTGGCCCGAGCCGGCCCAGGCGTAGAGGGCGGCGTCGTAGTCACCGGCCGGCATGACCTCCTTGAAGAACACCGGCGAGTTGGCGTCCTGCACGTCGAAGCCGGCCTGGTCGCAGGAGCTCTTGATGAGCGCGACGGTCTCGGTACGACGCTGGTTGCCGGCCTGGTAGCCGAGGCGGACCGTGGGCGTGGAGACGCCCGACTTCTCGACGAGCTCCTTCGCCTTCTCGATGTTCGGCTCGTCCATCTCCTTCGGGTAGGCCTCGTCCACGACCTCCTGGTACTTGTCCTGGAAGGGGAAGACCTCGCGCAGGTTCATGACCTGGGCGTCCGCATAGATCGGCTTGATCAGGTTGTCCACGATCTGCTGGCGGGGCAGGCAGAGGGCGAAGGCCTCGCGCAGCTCCGGGGAGTCCGCGAAGACGGAGCCCTCGCCGCGGTTGTAGTCCACGTGCTCCCAGGTCAGCTGGTCACCGGTCTGGACGTTGACGTCGTCGCCGAGGCCCTCGAGCTGCTGGAGGGTGTCCACGGTGGCCTGCGGCTCGATGACGTCGAGGTCGCCGTTCTGCAGGGCCTGCACGTGGGTCTTCGGGTCGGCGAAGCGGAGGACGAGCTCCTTGGTGGCCGGCGGGGTGCCCCAGTACTCGGGGTTGGCCTCGAGAGTGATGGACTGGCCGGCCTGCCAGCCGCCGTCCTTGAACTTGTAGGAGCCCATGGAGGGCACCAGCGAGGCGTCCGGCAGCTCGCCGGGGCTGAAGTCCCAGCCGTCGTTCCAGAACTCGGCCGCCGGGGTGAGCGCCTCGACGTCCTTCTCCTTCGCGGCAGTGACGAGCTCCTCGAAGCTCATGCCCGCCTCCTCGGCGACGATGTGCGCCGGCAGTGCGGTGCTGATGAGGATCTCCCAGTCCGCGTAGGGCTCCGGGTAGGTGACGGTGAACTCCTTGCCGTCGGCCTCGCCCTCGGGCGCCTCCGGGATGTACTTGCCCTGCTCGAAGGAGATCGAGTCGAACAGCGGGGTCTCGGAACCCTCCGCCTTGACCGTGTCGTTGTTCGCGGCCCAGTGGAAGATGAAGTCGCCCGCGGTGACGGGGGTGCCGTCGGACCACTTGGCGTCGTCGCTGATGGTGTACTTCACGGTCAGCGGGTCGTCCGAGGTCTTCTCGTACGTGCCGAAGTCCTCGTTCGGGATGATCGAGCCGTCGGTGCCGAAGTACCAGAAGGACGAGAACATGCGGTCCACGACGGCCGAGTTGTACGTGGTGTACGTGTTCGACTGCAGGCCGTTGTAGGACAGGAAGTCATCGGCGCCCACCGAGTAGGCGATGGAGCCGTCCTGGGTCTCGACGTCGCCCAGGTCGGCCATCTCCGGCCCGGAGGCCTCGGCGGTGAGCTTCTGGCCCTTGTCCCCTTCGACGACGTTGCCGGCGCCCGAGTCGCCGCCCTGGCTGGCGCCGGAGCCGTTGCTGCTGGAGTCGTCTGCATTGCCGCCGCCCGGGGCGCATGCGGAGAGGATGAGGGCCGAGCCGGCGGCCAGGGCCGCGGCAGCGGAGAGCTTCGTGTACTTCATGGAAGATGCTTCCGTTCATGAGAGGTGCAAGGACGTCCCGCATCCGCATCCCTGTGGGGATCCGATGGTGCGAGGCGACCCCCGGGCCGTTCCGTCGAGACGGGACGGCCCGTGAGATGGACCACACTGTAGCGGGCACATTCCGATTCGCGAAAGTCCGGATCCGGATCTGGATCCGTCTCCGCCGTGTCGCACAGCGGTCGCCGGCACCCCGGCAGGCCCCGGCCCGGGGCCGCTCCGCCCCAGCGCCGGCGCGGTCAGCGACGACGGTCCGCCAGCAGCGTCCGCACGGCCCACGCCCCGCCCATGCCATGGACGCCGGCGCCCGGCGGGGTGGAGGCGGAGGCCAGATAGAGCCCGGCCCGGCCCGCCCGGTGCGGCCGGATCGACGCGGTGGGGCGCAGGAGCGCACGTGCTCCCGCGAGCGATCCCCCCGCGATGTCACCGCCCACGAGGTTCGGGTTCCACGCCTCCAGATCGGCCGGGCGCATCGCGACCGCGGCCTCGATCCGGTCCCGGAAGCCGGGTGCGTGCCGCTCCACTTCCGCCTCGATCAGCGGACGGACGTCGCCGGGGTGGCCGTGGGGCACATGGGCGTAGGACCAGACGACCGTGTGCCCCTGGGCGGGCCCGGTGGCCCGTGAGGGGTCCGCCGCCTGCTGCTGACAGAGCATGACGAAGGGCCGCGCCGGCATCCGGCCGGCCGCGACGTCGTCCTCGGCCCGCCGGATCTCGGCGGCCGTCCCGCCCAGGTGCACCGTCCCCGCGCCCGCGAGCCGGGCGTCGCGCCACGGGATCGGCCCGTCGAGCAGGAAGTCGACCTTGGACACGGACGGCCCGGGGCGCCACCGGCGCAGGGCCGCGGCGTATCGCGGCGGCAGGCCCGTGCCGGCGACGCGCAGCACCTGGCGCGGGGTCAGGTCCAGCACGACGGCGTCCGCGGCGGGCAGCGCACGCAGGTCCGTGACCTCGTGACCCAGGTGCAGCCGCCCGCCGAGCGCCCGCAGCACCGCCACGAGCGCGTCGACGATCGCCCCCGACCCGCCGCGCGCCACCGGCCAGCCCGAGCTCATCCCGAGCGCACCGAAGAGCGCGCCGAACGCCGCCGTCAGGGGCCGGCTCGAGGGCAGGATCGCGTGGGCCGCCGAGCCCGTGAACAGGGCGCGGGCGGCCTCCGTGCGGAACATCGCCCGGCCCAGCAGATCGGCCGGCCACGGGGCGCGCAGGCCGAAGCGGGCCATCGCCACCGGATGGGGCGGGGGGCGCAGCACCGGGCCGAGCGCGCCCGCCAGGATCTCGTCGACGTGCGCGACCAGGGCCCCGTGCACGGCCCGCCAGGCCCGCGCGTCGACGCCGAGACCCGCGGCGGTGGCCTCGAGGTCCCGGTGCAGGAGGGCGGCCGGCCCGTCCGGCAGCGGATGTCCCATCGGCACGGCCGGGTGCAGCCAGGCGAGCCCGTGGTCCGTCAGCCCCAGCTCCCGGAACACGGGGCTGGCGACGCCGAACGGATGGCCCGCCGCCCCGAGGTCCACCACGGTCCCCTCCCCCAGCACCGGCGCGGACGCACACGCACCGCCGGGCACCGGGGCCCGCTCGAACACGTCCACCTCCCAGCCCTCGCGGGCCAGCAGGGCGGCGGCGGTCAGGCCGTTGGGTCCGGCGCCCACGACGACGGCGCGGCCCGGCTCGACGCCCCGGGGCAGGGCGAATCCGGGGCCGGTGGCGGTTTCGGTCATGGTCTCCTCCTGTAGTCCCTAGGATGGTCGCACCCCGCCCGCCGCCCGTCAGGAGGCCCTCCCCCGTGGACCCGTTCTGGACCGCGCTCGCTCTCACGACGTTCGCCGGGCTGGCCACGGTGCTGGGCGGCGTCCTGGCGATCGTCGGACGCGCGCCCTCGGGCCGCGGGCTGGGGGCCGCCCTCGGCCTCGCCGCGGGCGTCATGCTCGCGGTCTCCTTCCTGGAGATGCTGCCGGCCGCCGTCGAGGGGCTGGGCGGGGCGGTCGGCCCCGCGGCGACCGCCGTCGCGGTGGCCGCCCTGATCCTCGGCGCAGGCTCCTACGTGCTGCTCGAGCGCGCCGTCCCCGACCCCGTCTCGGAGATGCCGGGCGACGTCGACGACCCGGCCGGCCTGGACCGGCGGCGGATGCTGCGCCTGGGCACGGTGACGGCCCTGGCGATCGGCCTGCACAATCTGCCGGAGGGCTTCGTCACCTTCGCCGGCACCCTGCAGGATCCGTCGGTGGGCCTCGCGCTGGCCGTCGCGATGGCCGTGCACAACGTTCCCGAGGGCGTGGCCGTGGCCGTGCCCGTGCGGCAGGCCACCGGATCGCGGCGCAAGGCCTTCGCGTGGGCCGCGTTCACGGGGATCGCGGAGCCGCTGGGCGCGCTGATCGGCTGGCTGCTGCTGGCCCCGTTCCTCACACCCGCGCTCCTGGCCGCCGTCTTCGCGGCCGTGGCGGGCGTGATGGTGACCGTGAGCCTCGACGCGCTGCTGCCCGCCGCCCGGGCGGCCGGGGGCCGCGCCGCGGCGCTGGGCGGCGTGCTGCTGGGCGTGGCCGCGATGGCCCTCTCACTGGACCTGCTCTCCTGAGCGCCGGGGGGCCGGTCAGTTCACGAGGGCCGGCTGCAGGACCGCCTCGGCCTCGCGCACCTCGCCGTCGGCGGTGCGCCACTGGACGGTGATCCGGTCCCCCACGTTGTGGTCGTTGACCAGGCGGGACATCCGGGAGGCGTCGTCGCCGACGGTCCGCCCCTCGATCTCGAGGATGACATCGCCCTCGACCAGGCCGATCTGCTCGGCGGCGGAGCCCGCGTCCACCTGCATGACCACGACGCCGACGTCGGGATCCGCGCCGACCATGATGCCCAGGGCGCCGTCCGCACCGATGCTCACGGTGTCCGTCTCCTCGCCCGAGAGGACCTGGTCCGCCACGTCGAAGGCCACCTCCAGCGGGATCGCGAAGCCGTCCACCTCGTCTGCGGTGGTCCCGTCGCTGGCTGCCACGGTCACGCCGACCACCTGGCCGGCGTCGTCCACCACCGGGCCGCCGGAGTAGCCGGGCACGACGTCCGCGTCCGTCTGGATCAGGCCGGACAGGCGCGCGTACTGATCGGTGCCCTCGGCCGCGGCCATGATCGAGCGGTCCGTGCCGAGCACGGTGCCGCGCACGGCCGTCAGATAACCCTGGCCTCCGCCGTTGCCGACGGCGGCCACCTGGTCCCCGCGCCGCACCGGGTCCAGCGAGACGCTGGCCACCGGCAGGTCTGAGACGCCCTCGACGTCGAGCACCGCGATGTCGTGCTCGGCATCGCGCCCGAGCACCGTGGCCGTGTGCCGCGCGCCGGTGTCCGCGACCACCACGTGCACCTCCGAGGAGTCCTCGACCACGTGGTAGTTGGTCACCGCCAGCCCGTCCGGGGAGAGCACCATGCCGGTCCCCGTGCCGGTGCGGGCGCCGAGAGCGGTCTCCACGAGGAGGATGCCCGGGGCGTCCGCGACCGGCTGGCCCGGGTCCAGGGACGAGCCGTCGTGGGCCGATGCGGACCAGTCCACCGTCACGCCGTCGTGGACGTGGGTCAGGCCCGCCGCGAGCTCGCCCGCCTCCCGGGCGGGGGCCTCGGCGGCGGGCACGGTCGGGGCGGAGTCCGCGGCGACGTCGACCATCCGGCCGGCGAGGAGCGCGGTGAGGCCCCCGGCCAGGACCAGCGCCCCGAGCACGCCGAACAGCGCGATGACGAACGCCAGGGGCGAGCGTCGTGCGCGCGGCGGCCAGCCCGGCGGCGTCACGCTCAGCCCCGGGCGGCCGCCAGGGCGGCCTCGTAGTCCGGCTCCTCGGAGATCTCGGGGACGAGCTGGGCATGACGGACCACGCCGTCGGCATCGACCACGACGACGGCGCGGGCCAGCAGGCCCTCGAGCGGACCGTCGGTCATGCGCACGCCGTAGTCGCCGCCGAACGACGAGCGGAACACAGAGCCGCTGCGGACGTGGTCGATGCCCTCGACCGAGCAGAAGCGCGCGGCGGCGAACGGCAGGTCCGCGGACACGGCCACGACGGTGGTGTCCCCGAGGTCCGCGACGCGGGAGTCGAACTCGCGGACGGAGGCGGCGCACACGCCGGTGTCCAGGGACGGGAAGATGTTCAGGATCACGCGGCGGCCGCGCAGCTCCCGCAGGGTCACCGGGGACAGGTCCGCCCCGGTGAGGGTGAAGTCGGGGGCGGGGGAACCCACCTGGGGCAGCTCACCGACGGTGTGGACGGGGGTGCTCTTCATGTGGGTCGTCGCCATGGGGACAGCCTAGGATGGGCGCGGCCGGACGGGAGCACTCCCCGCCCGGCTCGGCGGACGGCGAACACGGAGGGACCGACCATGACCGAGCCCATGACGTCCAACGTCACCGACACGGCCCTGCTGTTCGAGGGCGGGGGCATGCGCGCCGCGCTCACCTCGGCCGTGGTGGCGGAGCTGCTGCGCGAGCGGATCCACGTGGACTTCGTGGCCGGCATCTCGGCGGGCTCGTCCAACGCCGTGAACTACCTGTCCCGCGACCCGGCCCGTGCGCGGCGCTCATTCGTGGACTTCGCCGACGATCCTCGGTTCGGCAACTGGCTGAGCTTCGTGCGCGGCAAGGGCCTGTTCAACGCCGAGTACATCTACGAGCACGCCGGCCTGCCCGAGGCGGACCTGCCCTACGACTTCGCCACGTTCCGCGCGAACCCCGCCCGGCTCGTGCTGGGCGGGTTCGACGCCGCGAGCGGCGAGACCCGCTGGTGGGACCGCTCCGACATGACCACCCTGACCGACCTGATGGTCCGCGTCCGCGCGTCGTCCACGATGCCGGTCCTCATGCCCCCCGTGCACGCCGAGGGCACCGTGTTCGTGGACGGCGCCCTCGGCGTGGACGGTGGGATCCCGCTGACCGCGGCGGAGGACGCGGGGTTCGAGAAGGTCCTCGTGGTCCTGACCCGGGAGCGCGGGTACGTGAAACGGCCCGAACGGTTCCCCTCGTTCTACCAGCGCACCTTCCGGCGCTACCCCGCCGTCGCGGACGCCCTGCTCACGCGCTGGCGCCGGTACAACGCGACCCGCGAGCGCCTGTTCGAGATGGAGCGGCAGGGACGGGCCTATCTGTTCGCGCCCGAGACCATGCCCATCGCCAACGGCGAGCGGTCCGTGGCCAAGCTGGCCGCCGCCCACGAGCTCGGCCTGGACCAGGTGCGCCGCGAGATGCCGGCGATCCGCGCGTTCCTGGGGCTGCCGGCGTCCCGCTGAGCCGCGCCTGATCCGATCGGCGGGTCAGGCCTCGGCGCGGGCGGCCGAGTCCGGCAGGCCGAACACCGAGTCGAACGCGTAGGCGTACACCGCGGCGTAGACGAGGAAGAACACGAGCAGGCCGGCCTCGATGAGGAACGCCTCCCCCAGCCCGATGCCGAGGATCAGCGCCACCGCGGGCACGAGGAACACGATCAGCCCGCCCTCGAAGCCGACGGCGTGGGCCACGCGCACCCACCAGGGCCGGCCCGTGATCCCGAGGCGGCGTTCGAGGGTCTCGAACACCGAGTTGAACACGATGTTCCACAGCAGGGCCACGGTCGAGGACACGACCGCCACGGCGAGTGAGGGCCCGCCGCCGTTGCCGAGCGCCGCCAGGATCACGGTGGTGAAGAGGATGGCGAGCAGCTCGAAGACCACCGCGTAGACCACGCGGCGCAGCAGGGGCGTCCGGAACACGCGGCGGCGCACGAGCGCGTCCCGGCCTCCCGGGCCCCGCGGCACGTCGGAGGGCGGCGTCGACGCGGGGTCGACGCCCGGGCGGGCGCGGCGGGTCTCGGACACGGCGCCCAGCCTAGGGCTGGCACCGCAGGGCGCCGAATCCGGCGGAACCGGCCGCCCGCCGTCGTCGCTCCTCGATGAGGGGCGGGCGCGCCTTCACCGCGCCCCGGCCGCCTGCCTAGAGTTCGAGGCATGAAGCTCACCGATGACCTGCTGCAGAAGTTCAACGACCAGATCACCCTCGAGTTCGAGGCGTCCATGGTCTACCGCCAGCTCGCGATCGCCGCCGACGACCTGGACCTGTCCGGGATGGCCGCGTGGCTGCGGCACCAGGCGGACGAGGAGATCGTCCACGCGAACAAGTTCATCGACCACGTCGCCGACCGGGACAGCTTCCCGACGATCGGCGCCATCCCGGCCCCGCCCGTGCAGGCCGGCCTGTCGGCCCTGGAGATCTTCCGGGCCGCGCTCGCGCACGAGCAGAAGGTCTCCGAGGCGATCCGCGAGCTGTACCGGGCCACCGAGTCCGCGGGCGACCTCAACTCGCGCCCGCTGCTGAACTGGTTCCTGGACGAGCAGATCGAGGAGGAGGCCACCGTCTCCGAGATCGTGGGCCAGCTCGAGCTCGTCGGCGATGACGGCTCGGGCCTGCTCCGCATCGACGGCCGCCTGGGCTCCCGTCCCGTGGAGACCACCGAGAACGACGCCTGAGCCCACCGGCGGCCTCGTCGGCCGCGCACGCACCGGCCCGGTCCCCCACGGGACCGGGCCGGTGCGTGTCCGTCCCCGCCGCTATGCTCGACCTGCGCCCTGCCCGCGCACCGGCGCGCCCGTCGGCCCCACCCCAGGAGGAACCATGGTCGGACTCGTAGCCCTGCTCGACGACGTCGCCGCCCTCGCCCGCCTCGCCGCCGCGAGCGTGGACGACGTGGCCGCAGGGGCGGGACGCGCCGCGGCCAAGGCGGCGGGTGTGGTGGTCGACGACGCCGCGGTGACCCCGCAGTACATGGCCGGCGCAGCCGCGGCCCGCGAGCTGCCGATGATCTGGCGGATCACCAAGGGCTCCCTGCGCAACAAGCTCGTGTTCATCCTGCCCGCCCTGCTGCTGCTCGACTGGCTCGCCCCCTGGATCCTGCCGTGGCTGCTGCTGGCCGGCGGCACCTACCTGTCCTATGAGGGCGCGCACAAGGTGTGGGGCAAGCTCACCGGCCACGGGCATGCCGACGACGAGGAGCCCGCCGTCGAGCGGGGTCCGGAGGCCGAGGACACCGTGGTGCGCGGGGCCATCACCACGGACTTCATCCTGTCCCTGGAGATCATGGTCATCTCCATGAACGAGGTGGCCGACCTGGGCTTCTGGATGCAGGCGGCGGTCCTGGCGGTGGTGGCCGTCCTCATCACCGTGGGCGTGTATGGGGCCGTGGGGCTGATCGTGAAGATGGACGACGTCGGCCTGCACCTGCACCAGAACGCCTCGACCTCCGGCGGCCGCTCGTTCGGCGCCGGGCTGGTCAAGGCCATGCCGCACGTGCTGCGCGTGGTGACCGTCATCGGCACCGTGGCGATGCTCTGGGTGGGCGGCCACATCGCCCTCGTGGAGCTGGACGCACTGGGCGTGCCGTGGCCCTACGCCGTGCAGCACGGGATCGTCGAGCCCGTCACACACGCCGCCGGCGCGTTCCTCGGCTGGCTCACGGAGACCGCGACGTCGGCTGTGTGGGGCCTGCTCTGGGGCTCGGTCGCGCTCGGGGTGGTCCTGCTCGTCGGACGCCTGCGCGGGAAGAAGGCCGCGCCCGCCCACTGATGCGGCGGCCGACGGGTCCACTCCCACCCGCGCCCGACGCCGAGGCCCGCAGACGCGCCGCTACGCACGGAACGTAGCGGCGCGTCTGCGGGCCTCGGCGCTGTCTCCGTCTCCCGACGGGCCCCGTCAGTCGGCGGTGAGGAAGGTGCGCACCGCGGAGACGAAGGCCTCGGGCTGGTCGGCGTGCAGCCAGTGGCCGGCGTCACGGACGGTCACGCGCACGACGCGCGGGAACAGCTCCTTCATCCGCGGCACGTCCTCATCCTGGACGTAGTCCGACTCGGCGCCGGCCAGCCACAGGACCGGATGGTCGAACACGCGCTCCGGATCCTCGGGGACCACCGGGTCCGGGAACGAGCCGATCTCCCGCAGGTGCTCGAAGAGCATGGCCACGTTGGGCTGCCACGCGAAGTGCCCGGCCGTGCGCCGCAGGTTCTGCAGCAGGAAGCCGCGCACCCGCGCGTCGTGGACGTGCTCGGCCATGGCCGCGTCGGCCTCGGCCCGCGAGTCGTACGCGTCCAGGTCCATGCGCAGCATGGTGCCCAGCAGGTGCACGAACTCGTCCGTGGCCTGCGGTGAGAGCCGCGGGGAGATGTCCTCCACGATCAGCCGGTCCACGAGCTCCGGGTGCCGCAGGGCGAGCACCATCGCGACCTTGCCGCCCATCGAGTGGCCCAGCAGGTGGACCGGCCCGTCGGCGGCGAGGCCGGCGCGCAGGTGGGCGGCCACCCGGTCCGCGATCTCGCGGTAGTCCACCCGGTCCGTCCAGGGCGAGGCGCCGTGGTCCGGCAGATCGATCAGCTCCACCGTGAAGTCGTCGCCCAGCTCCTTGGCCGGGCCGGTGAAGTTCCGGCCCCGGCCCATGAGGCCGTGCAGGAACGCGACGCCGCGCGGGCCCTCCCCGATGCGGGTGGAGGCCAGGGGGGCGTCGGACGGGTCGGAGGCGGCGGCGGTCGTGTTCACCCGACTCAGGCTAGCGCGGGACCGCGCCGGCGCCTCCCCCGCCTTACAGTCATCTCGACCCTCTGAGATGGGCGCGAACAGTGTCATACTGACCAGAACAGCCCCGCCAGTCCGCCCCGGGAGGTCCCATGCCGGTCGCTGAGGCCCGCGTCAGCGTGGCCGTGTCCACGGCCGTCTTCGGCGTGCGCCCGGACCCGCACGGCGTGCCCCGCCTCTGTGTCGCCCTCGTCCCGCGGATGCGCGAGCCGTTCCTGGACCGGTGGGCGCTGCCGGGCGCGTGGCTCGGCGCGGACGAGGAGCTGGCCGACGTCGCCGCACGCGTGGCCGCCGAGTGCGTGCCCGGTCCCGTCCGTCGCCTCGAGCAGCTGGCGGCGTTCGGCGCCGTGGACCGTTCCCCCACCGGACGCGTCCTCACGGTGGCCCACTGGGCGCTCAGCCCCGTCCTGGACGACGACGGCGCCGCCCCGGCGTCCCGCCCGGACCCGGACGTGGCCGGGCTGCCCATCGGGGTCCATGTGCGCTGGCACCGGGCCGACGCGCCGCCCGCGCTGGCGTTCGACCACGCCCAGATCCTGGCGGCGGCCGTGGCGCGTCTGCGCGCGGACCTGCCGCGAGCCGGCGTCGGGCACGCGCTGCTGGGGCCCTCCTTCACCCTTGCCGAGCTGCGCGCCGTGCACGAGGCCGTCCTCGGCCGCGGCCTCGACGCCGCCAACTTCCGCCGCGCCACCCTCGCCGCCGGGACCCTCGAGGAGACCGGCGAGGTCCGCGGCGGCACCCCGCACCGCCCGCCCAAGCTCTACCGGTACCGGCCCGCCGGGCCCGGGACCGACCCCGATCCCGCCGGGCCGGATGCCCGCCGCTGACCACCAGCCCCGACCCAGGAGTCACCCATGACCACCCCGACCGGGACCACCGCCTCGGTGGCCCGCACCCTGACCCTGATCGACAAGGACGCCGCGCGCGGCTCCTCGTGCTCCCCCGACCTGACCCGCGGCCCCTGGGCGTTCGACGCCGGCCTGCCCGCCTACGGCCCCGGCGCATCGCAGGACGACGCCGTCCCGGCCGACGCCCCCGTGCAGGGCCGCATCCCCGAGGAGTACCAGCGGGCCTCCGACGAGGAGCTCCACGCCCGGATCAGCGCCGCGCGGCAGACGCTCGGCGAACGCGTCGTCGTGCTGGGCCACTTCTACCAGCGCGACGAGGTCGTCCAGCACGCCGACTTCGTGGGCGACTCCTTCCAGCTCGCGCGGGCCTCCCAGGGCCGGCCCGAGGCGGAGGCGATCGTGTTCTGCGGCGTGCACTTCATGGCGGAGACCGCGGACCTTCTCTCCACCCCGGACCAGGCCGTCATCCTGCCCAACCTCGCCGCCGGCTGCTCCATGGCGGACATGGCCGACCTGGACTCGGTCGAGGACGCGTGGGAGCAGCTCGAGGCGGTCTACGGCACCGAGCCGGACGACGACGGGCGCGTGCCCCTGCTGCCCGTGACCTACATGAACTCCTCCGCGGCCCTCAAGGGCTTCGTCGGCGAGCGCGGCGGCATCGTGTGCACGTCCTCCAACGCCTCGGCCGTGCTGGACTGGGCGTTCGAGCGTGCCCAACGCGTCCTGTTCTTCCCGGACCAGCACCTGGGCCGGAACACGGGCCGCGCCAGGGGGATCCCACTCGAGCAGATGCCGACGTGGAACCCCCGCCTGCCGCTGGGCGGGAACTCCGAGGACGCCCTGCGGGACGCGAAGGTCCTGCTGTGGCACGGCTTCTGCTCGGTGCACCGCCGCTTCACCGTGGCGCAGATCGAACAGGCCCGCGCCGAGCACCCGGACGTCCAGGTGATCGTGCACCCCGAGTGCCCCCTGCCCGTGGTGGAGGCCGCGGACTCCTCCGGGTCCACCGACTTCATCGTCAAGGCGATCCAAGCGGCGCCGGCCGGCTCGACCTTCGCGATCGGCACCGAGATCAACCTCGTGCAGCGCCTGGCCGCCCAGCACCCCGAGCACACGATCTTCTGCCTCGACCCCGTGATCTGCCCGTGCTCCACCATGTACCGCATCCACCCCGGCTACCTCGCGTGGGTGCTCGAGGAGCTCGTGGCCGGCCGCGTGGTCAACCGGATCACCGTGCCTGCGTCCGTCGCCGAGCCGGCCCGCACCGCGCTCGAGCGGATGCTGGCCGTCGCGCCGAAGCAGTCGGCCGCGCAGTCCGCCGGGGCCGGGACGTGACCCCGGCCGACCGCGCCCCGGCGACGCCGGCCCCGCAGCCGGACGTGGAGCGGATCGTGGCCGCCGCGCTCGCCGAGGACGCGCCCTGGGGTGATGTCTCCTCGGAGGCCTTCGTCCCGGAGCAGGCCCGGATCACCGCGCGCGTGGTGGCCCGCGAGCCCGGGGTGCTCTCCGGCACGAACGCCCTCGAGGCCGCCTTCCGGCTCGTCGACCCGGCCGTGTCCGTCACCCTGCACCTGGCCGACGGCGCCGACCTGTCCCCCGGCGCCGTCGTCGCCGAGGTCGCGGGCCCCGCCCGCTCGGTGCTGCGCGCCGAGCGCGTGGCGCTGAACCTCGTCCAGCGCCTGTCCGGGATCGCCACGACGACGGCCGCCCACGTGGCCGCCGTGCGCGCCGGCGGCGGGCACGCGCGGGTGGTGGACACCCGCAAGACCACCCCGGGTCTGCGCGTGCTCGAACGGCAGGCGGTGCGGGACGGAGGCGGGCACAACCACCGCTTCAGCCTCTCGGATGCCGTGATGCTCAAGGACAACCACCTGGCCGCGCTGGGGTTCGGCAGTGCCGGCGACCCGGGCGAGGCCCTCACCGCGGCCCTGCGCGCCGGGATGGCCCGCCTGCCGCACACCACCCACGTGGAGGTGGAGGTCGACCGGCTCGAGCAGATCCCGGCGGTGCTCGCCGCCGGGGTCGACACGATCATGCTGGACAACTTCTCGCCGGCCGAGCTGCGGGCCGGCGTCGAGCGCGTGGCGGGCCGCGCCGTCGTCGAGGCCTCCGGCGGGGTGAGCCTCGAGACGATCGGGGCGATCGCGGCCACGGGCGTGGACGTGATCTCGGTGGGAGCGCTGACCCATACCGTCCAGTCCCTGGACCTGGGCCTGGACGCCGTGGTCGAGGAGGTCTCGCCGCGCCGATGAGCACCACCCTCGACCTGGACCACGCGGCCACCGCGCCCGTCCGGCGCAGCGCGCTGGAGGCGATGTGGCCCGCCCTCACCGGCGTCTACGGCAACCCGTCCTCGGCGCACGAGGCCGGCCGGGCGGCGGCGGCCCTGCTCGAGGACGCCCGCGCGCGGGTGGCCCGCGCGATCGGCGCCCGGGCCGGGCAGGTCGTGTTCACCTCGGGCGGCACGGAGGCCGACGCGCTCGCCGTGCTCGGCACGGTGCGCGCCCGGATCCTCGCCGGACGCCCGGCGGGCCACGTGCTGACCACGGGGATCGAGCACAGCGCGGTGCGGCAGTCCTGTGACCAGCTGGCCCGGCTGCACGGCGTCGAGGTCGAGCACCTCGCGCTGGACCGTGACGGCCTGACCTCGGCGGACGACCTCGCCGCCCGCCTGCGCCCGGACACCGCGCTGGTCAGCGTGCACCTGGCCCACAACGAGGTGGGCACGGTGCAGCCGGTGGCCGAGCTGGCCGCCGTCGCCCGGGAGGCGGGCGTGCCGCTGCACGTGGACGCGGTGCAGGCCGCGGGGCAGATCCCGGTGGACGTGCGCGCCCTCGGGGCGGATCTCGTGGCGCTGTCCGGGCACAAGGTCGGCGGGCCCAAGGGGGTCGGCGCGCTGTGGGTGCGCCCGGGTCACGCCCTGGAACCGCTCGTGCCCGGTGGCGGCCAGGAGCGGGGCCGGCGGTCCGGGACGCAGAACGTGGCCGGTGCCGCCGGGTTCGCGGCGGCCTTCGAGGAGGCCGAGGCGGAGCGCGCCGCGGCCGCGGACGCGTGGTCCGGGCTGCGGGACCGGTTCGCGGCGCGCGTGCTCGACGGCGTCCGGGCGCTCGTGCCCGACGCGCGGCTGACCGGCCATCCCGCGCGGCGGCTGCCGCGTCACGCCTCGTTCGTGCTGCCCGGTGTGAACGGCGAGTCGGTGCTGGAGGAGGCGGCCCGCCGGGGCGTGCTGGCCTCGGCGGGGTCCGCGTGCTCGGCCCACGACGCCGAGCCGTCCCCGGCCCTGCTCGCGCTGGGCCTCAGCGAGGACGAGGCGCGCACGGCCCTGCGCTGCACGTTCGGCCCGGACGCCGACGCCCCGCTGCTCGAGGCCGCGGCGGACGCGATCGTCGACGCCGTCCGGACGGTCGCCGCCCTGCGCTGAGCGGCCCCGGGCCGGTCGACCCCGCTGCCGCCGGGGCCGGCGTCGGAAGTTCACCCGAGGGTCAGCCCGAGGCCACACACCCGGGGGCCTGGCCGAGTCCGGCCGTTCGCGCCTGCACGCCACGCTGCGCGCGGTCGACGAGGACGGGCTGGTGCTGCGCGGCCGCTTCGCTCGCGGGCTGACCCTGCGCTCCGGCTGGGTCGACGGGGCCGCCGACCACACCGCGAAGATCCTCGCGGACACGCTGCCCTCCGGCGCCCGCTTCGAGGTGACGTACGCGTTCGAGGACGAGGCCGGCCGCCTGGGCGAGTCGGCCGTGGCCCGCTTCACGACGGCGCCCGGCGAGCGTGGCAGGAGTACATGCCGATCGCCGACTCCACGGCCCTGCACCGCGGCTCCGGCCTCGCGCCCACCCGCATCCACCGCAGGATCCCCCGCGGCGCGACGCTCGACGTGTTCGCCCTGGACATGCGCACCCACAAGGGCGAGAACACCCAGCGTCTCGAGACCCACGAGACCCCGATCCTGGGCGAGGAACAGCTGCAGTGGCTCATCCGCGGGCTGCGCGCGGCGTTCACCGACTTCGAGCCGTTCTGGGAGTTCGTGGCCGGCCCCATCAACGCCGGATCGTCCGGCCCGAACACGCTGGACGGCACCTTCGGCCCGCGCCTGGACTTCGAGGCGCACGGGCCGGTCATGGGCTCGCCGCGCTCCGGCGAGCACCAGTACTTCGGCCACGTCGAGATCCCCGAGGACGGCCGCGAGTTCCGGGTGCGTCTGATCAACGCCGTCGGCCGGACGGTCTACTCGCGCACGCTGACGGCTGCCTGATCCGCCGTGCCGGCGGCGTCGGCGGACCGTCAGTCGGTGATCAGGCCCTCCTCGCGGAGCCAGTCCCACGCGACCTGGGTGGGCTCCTCGCCGTCGACGTCCACCCGGGCGTTCAGGCGCGCGGCCGTCGCGTTGTCCAGGCGCGCGGTCACGGGCGCCAGCAGGTCGGCGATCTCGGGGTGCTCGGCCAGGACCTCCTCGCGCACGATGGGGGCCGCGTTGTACTTCGGGAAGAAGCTCAGCGGGTCCTGCAGGGTCGTCAGGTCCAGCGCGGCGATCCGCCCGTCCGTGGAGTACGCCTCCCCGAAGGTGCACGACCCGTCCGCCACCGCGGCGAACACCGCCCCGATGTCCATCTGGCGCAGCCGGGATCCGGTGGGCCGTTCGATCCCGTAGGCCTCGAGCATGGGCAGGAACCCGTCGTTGCGGGCGGCGAATTCGGCGCTCACGCAGAAGGACTGGTCCTCCGTGGGGAGGTCCTTGATGTCCGCCAGGGTCTCCAGGCCGAGCTCCTCCGCCCGGTCCTGGCGCACGGAGAAGGTGTAGGTGTTGTCGAGTTCGGCCGGCGGCAGCCACACCAGGCCCTGCTGCGCGTCCTCGTCCCGGACCGCGGCCCACTGCGCCTGGGCGTCCGGGATCGGATCGGTGTGGCCCAGGTACGTGATCCAGGCCGTCCCCGTGTAGTCCCACTCGACGTCCACGACGCCTGCGACCTGGGCCTGGCGCGCACTGAGCGAACCCGGCATGTTGGTCAGATCCTCGACGTCGGCCCCCGCGGAGCGCAGCAGGATCGCGGTGATCTTGCCGAGCACGACGCCCTCGTTGAAGTTCTTGGAGCCCACCGCCACGTGGGCGCCCTCGAGGTCGATCCCGGCGACCTCGCCGGCGGGCGTGCCCGAGGGCAGGTAGCCGCCGGCGGTGCTCAGCCCGCACCCGGACAGGACCAGGGAGGCCGCCAGGCCGAGCGCGGCGAGCGCGGCACGAGCGGGGGTCCGGCCGCGGCGGCGGGATGGGATGGTCGCGCGCGAGGTGGTCATGCGAGCCCCCTCGGGGTGGCCAGCGTCTCGACGAGGCGGCCGATCCACTCGATCATCAGGGCGAGGGCGGCCACGAGGATCGCCCCCGAGACGAGCAGCGGGAAACGGAACAGGACGATCCCGGTCTGGATGAGCAGGCCGAGGCCGCCGGCGTCGATGAACGTCGCGAACGCCCCGGTGCCCACCAGCAGCACCAGGGCGGTCCGCAGACCCGCCATGATCACGGGCAGGGCCAAGGGCAGCTCCACCCGGAGCAGGGTCTGCACCGGCGACATGCCCATGCCGCGGGCCGCCTCGACGACGGTGGGGTCGACGCCCCGCAGCCCGGCCAGCGTGTTGGCCAGCACGGGCAGGAACGCGTAGAGGGACAGGGCCAGCACGGCGACCCGGAAGCCGAACCCCCACGCCATGGCGAGCAGGACGATCACACCGATCACCGGGGCGGCCTGACCGGCGTTGGCCAGCCCCATGGCGACGGGGGTGAACCGCCGGGCGGCGGGGCGGCTGAGCAGCACGCCGAGCGGGATGGCCGTCGCCACGACCAGAACGGTGGACACGCCGACGAGGGCCAGGTGCTCGGCGGTGAGGCGCAGGACGGTGGGCCAGGTCAGCAGCCGGGCCTCGACGTCGTCGAGGGCGGCCCCGCGCACCCAGACGGTCCACCCGATCAGCAGGGCGGCCACCAGCAGCGGCAGGCCGATCAGGAGCAGGCGGTCCTCGGCGGAGGCCGCACGCAGCCGGGCGATCATGGCCGAGCCTGCTCGTCGCCGGCGCGGGCGTGCGCGCGCAGTGTCGGATAGTCGAGCAGACCGATGACCGTGCCATCACGGACCACGGCGATCTCCTCCGCCGGGGCCGTGACCAGCGCCGCGAGGGCCTCGCTGATCGGGGTGGCCGCGTCGAGCACGGGCCCGCCCGGCAGCGGGCCCGTCGGGTGCGGTGCGATCGGGCGCAGCGGCAGCGAGTCGACCGACCGCAGCCCCAGCCGCTTGAGCCCCGCCCCCGACCCCACGAAGTCGGCCACGAACTCGGTGGCCGGCCGAGCCAGGACCTCTTCGGGGGTGGCGTACTGGGCCACGTGCGCGCCGGGTTCGAGCACCAGGATCCGGTCGCCCAGGAGCACGGCCTCATCCACGTCGTGGGTGACCATCACGATGGTCTTGCCCACCCTGGCCTGGATGTCGAGCATCTCCTGCTGCAGGCGCTGGCGGGTGAGGGGGTCCACGGCGCCGAAGGGCTCGTCCATGAGCAGCACGGGAGGATCCGCCGCGAGGCCCCGGGCCACGCCGACGCGCTGCTGCTGTCCGCCGGACAGCTCGCGCGGGAAACGGTCCCGATAGATCGCCGGGTCCAGGCCGACGAGCTCGAGCAGCTCGTCCACACGGTCGGCGATGCGCCGGCGGTCCCACTTGAGCAGGCGCGGCACCAGGCCGACGTTCTCGGCGACGGACAGGTGGGGCATCATCCCGCCGCCCTGCACGACGTAGCCGATCTGACGGCGCAGCCGGGTGGGGTCACGGCGTGTGATGTCCTCCCCGCCGATCAGGATCCGCCCGGAGGTGGGTTCGATGAGGCGGTTGATCATCTTCAGCGAGGTGGTCTTGCCGCAGCCGGACGGACCGACGAACACCACCGTCTCCCCCGCGGGGATGACGAGGTCCAGGGCGTCCACGGCGGGACGGTCCTGCCCCGGATAGAGCTTCGTCAGGGACTCGAGACGGATCTCGGCCCCGGCGTCACGGTCGGTGCTCATGCGCGCAGTCCCTTCGAGATGGTGAGGCGGCCGAGCAGCACGAGCAGCCCGTCCAGGACGAGGGCGACGACGACGATGCCGAGGGTGCCCACGAGGGCGTAGTTCAACGCGTTGGCGCCGCCCAGGGAGACCAGCCCCGTGAAGATGTACGAGCCCAGTCCGGGCCCCAGGACGTAGGCCGCGACCGCGGCCACGCCCATGCCGAGCTGGCCTGCGACCCGCATGCCGGTGAGGATCACGGGCCAGGCCAGCGGGAGACGCACCCGGGTGAACAGCGCCACCGGCCCCATGCCCATCCCCCGGGCGGCCTCCAGCACCTCCGGGTCCACGCCGCGCAGACCCACGAGCGCGTTGCGGAGGATGGGCAGCAGGGCATAGAAGACCACCACCACGACGGCGGGGACGGTCCCGATGCCCACCAGGGGGATCAGGACGCCGATGAGCGCGAAGGAGGGCAGGGTCAGCCCGACGGCGGTGAAGGCGTTCGCGATCGGGGTCAGGGCCTTGATCCGCGTGGCGATCACGGCCAGTGCGATGGCGAGCACGGTGGCGATGGCCAGCGCCTGCAGCACGAGCCACCCGTGCTGCCAGGCGCGGAAGAGGATGTCCGGCCAGCGTGAGGCGAGGAACTCGCTCATGCCGCCTCCACGCCGACAGCGCGCCCCTGGGCGGCCCGGGCGTCTGCGGGGTGGGGCAGGACCGTCATCGTCGTCTCCTTCGGTCCGGGTGGGGCGGGCGTGCTCTTGCACGCTACCCGAGACGGTGGCACTCCCTGTGTTCTACACCACGAAAGGGGTCACCGGCACCGCCACGGATGGCCTGCCGCCCGGGCGACGGGCAGGACGGCCTGCGCTAGCGTGTCGGCCATGTCTCGCTCCCACTCCGACGCCCTCGACGCGTCCGGCCCCGACTCCGGGGGCGCCGTCGCCGCGCCCCGCCGCCGCGTCGGCCTGCTGCCCCGCATCCTCCTCGCGATCGTGGCCGGCGTCCTCGTCGGCCTGGTCGCGCCGACCTGGCTCGTGCAGGCCTTCGCCACCTTCAACGGGCTGTTCTCGAACTTCCTGGGCTTCGTCGTCCCGGTGCTGATCCTGGCGCTCGTCGCCCCCGCCATCGGCGACATCGGCCGGGGCGCGGGGAAGCTCCTGGCCCTGACCGGTGGCATCGCCTACGGCTCCACCCTGTTCGGCGGCTTCGGCGCCCTGCTGGTCTGCCTGCTCGTCTTCCCGCTGATCCTCACCCCCGGGTCCTTCGAGGCGATGGCCAACCCCGAGGACGCGCTGCTCGGCCCGCTGTTCGAGGTGCAGATGGACCCGCCCTTCGGCGTGATGACGGCCCTGCTGCTCGCGTTCGTGCTCGGCATCGGCCTGACGACGCTGCCGCGCGGCGCCCTGCACGAGGGCTTCGACCAGCTGCGATCCATCATCGAGCGGGTCGTCATGGGCCTGATCGTGCCGCTGCTGCCCGTCTACATCTTCGGCGTGTTCCTGAACATGACCGCCGCCGGTGAGGTCTTCAAGGTCATCACCACGTTCCTCGGTGTGATCCTGCTGGTCTTCGGCCTCACCGTGGTGCTGCTGCTCATCCAGTACGTCGTCGCGGGCGCGATCGCGGGCCGCAACCCGTTCACGGCCCTGAAGACGATGCTGCCGGCCTACGCGACGGCCCTGGGCACCTCGTCCTCGGCGGCGACCATCCCGGTGACCCTGCGCCAGACCCTACTGCTCGGCGTGCGCCGGCCGATCGCCTCGTTCGTCGTGCCGCTGTGCGCGACGATCCACCTGGCCGGCTCCACGGTGAAGATCGTCTCGTTCTCCATCGCAGTGCTGTTCCTCTCGGGCCAGTCGATCGACATCCCGGTGTTCGTGGGCTTCATCTTCATGCTGGGCGTTACCATGGTCGCGGCGCCCGGCGTGCCCGGCGGCGCGATCGTGGCGGCCTCGGGCCTGCTGTCCTCGATGCTCGGCTTCACCGAGCCGCAGGTCGCGCTCATGGTCGCCACGTACATCGCCATCGACTCCTTCGGCACCGCCACCAACGTGACCGGTGACGCCGCCATCGCGCTGATCGTCGACAAGATCGCCGGGGACCGTCTCATCGAGGACTCCGAGGACGAGGGCCTGGATCACCGCGACGACGAGGAGGTCGCCACCGGCGCCGACGCCGGCTGACCCGCCCCGCACACACCACGGCCCCCTCCCTGTCAGAAGCTCTGGGAGGGGGCCGTCGTCGGGACGGGCGGTGTCAGCCGCGCAGGCCCCGCTCGGCCTCGGCGCGCACCGCGCGCCGCTGCCCCGGGGAGCGCACGACGACGTCGCTCATCTCCTCGAGCGTCTTGCCCTTGGTCTCGGGGACGAAGGCCGCCACGAAGGCCAGGGACAGCGCCGCCATGACCGCGTACAGGCCGTAGGCGAGGGTCAGGCCGATGTCCGCCAGCCACGGGAACGTGGTGGAGACGGTGAAGTTCGCCGCCCACTGCGCGGCGGCGGCCACGGCGAGCGCGCCGGCGCGGATGCGGTTCGGGAACATCTCGCCCAGCAGCACCCAGACCAGCGGCCCCCAGGTGGCGCCGAAGAACACCACGAAGGCGTTCGCGGCCACCAGCGCCACGGTGGACCACGGCTGCGGCAGGGACACGGACTCGGCGCCGCCGGTCTGCGCGAAGGAGAAGGCCAGTGCCATCAGGCCGAGGCTGACCGTCATGCCGGCGGAGCCGGCGATCAGCATGGGGCGACGGCCGACGCGGTCCACCAGGGCGATCGCGATGAGGGTGACGGCGATGTTCGTGACCGAGGTGATCACGGTGACCGTGAGGGCGTCCGACTCCCCGAAGCCCACCGAGCGCCACAGGGTGGTGGAGTAGTAGAAGATCACGTTGATGCCCACGGCCTGCTGGAAGACGGAGAGCAGGATGCCGATCCACACGATCGGCTGCAGGCCCGCCGCCGGTCCACGCAGGTCCGCCAGCGACTCGCGGCGCTCCGAGTCCAGCGAGCGCCGGATGTCCTCGATCATCAGGTTCACCCGGTCCACACCGGTGAACTCGTGCAGGACCTCGGCCGCCTCGTCCGTGCGGCCGCGGGCGACCAGGTAGCGCGGGGACTCCGGCAGCTTCAGGGCGAACAGGCCGTACAGCACCGCCGGGACGGCCTCGGCCAGGAACATCCAGCGCCAGGCGTCGACGCCGAGCCAGAACGGCTGCGCCGCTCCCCCGGCCATCGTCGCGAAGAGCGCGCCCGTGAGGAGCGCGGCGAAGATGCCCAGGACGATCGCCAGCTGCTGGAGCGAGCCGAGGCGACCGCGCACATGGGCCGGGCTGACCTCCGCGATGTACGCCGGAGCGATCACGGACGCGGCGCCCACGCCCAGGCCGCCGACCATGCGCCAGACGATCAGGTCGACCACGCCGAACGCCAGACCCGAGCCGATGGCGGAGACCAGGAACAGCATCGCGGCGATCACCATCACGGGCACGCGGCCGCGGCGGTTGGCGATCGGCCCGGCGAACCAGGCGCCGAGTGCGCAGCCGATCAGCGCCGAGGAGACGGCGAAACCCGTGAGACCGGCGCCGAGGCCGAACTCCCCGGCGAGGGCGTCCACGGCGCCGTTGATGACAGAGGTGTCGAAGCCGAACAGGAAACCGCCGAGCGCGGCGGCGACCGAGATGCCGACCACCTTGGCGTTGAGGCGAGACGTCGCGGCGCCGCCGGACCGGGTCGCTGTCATGGTGGGTCCTCTCTGGGTGGCGCCCGACGGCCCGCTGCGCGCCGGTGCGTCCGCACAGTGTGTTCTCCGCTCGGCGAGCGTGCAAGTCGCACAGCCCCTCTCCCCGCGCAGAGGAGGCGGCGGGGCAGAATGAGGGCCATGTTCGTCGTCCTGGGCCCCGCCCCCGCCTCCGTCGGCAGCCCCGGCGCCTGGTGGGCCCTGGACGGGGAAGGCGACGGCGCCTCTCCCCTGGGATCCTGCGCCGCCGGGTCCGTGGCCGGGCTCGTGGCCGGTCTGCCCGCCCGCCTGGGCGTGGACCCGAGCACGGTCCGCTGGGTGCTCGCCGACGTCGGGACGGAGTACGCCGCCTGGCTGGTGGCGGGGGTGCGGGTGGATCGGTGCTGGGACCTGGCCCTCGTCCAGCGGATCCTGCGGCACGCGGCAACGGCGCCGGGCAGCGGGGTGCGTTACACGCCCGTGGCGCAGCTCGAGGTCGCCGACCCCACGGAACCCGAGCGCCCCGCGCGGGTGCCCGCCGGTCAGGAGTCCTTCTTCGACCTGCCGGACGAGACCGGCCCTGCTCCGGACGTCACCGTGCTCGCGGCCGAGCTGGCCGCGCAGCGGGCCGCCGTCGAGGGCTCAGCCCACCCCCACCGGCTGCGGCTGCTCGCGGCGGCGGAGTCGCAGGGCGCACTCGTGGCCGCGGAGATCCGGGCGGCGGGTCTGCCGTGGGACCGGGGCGTGCACGAGGCGCTCCTCGCCGAGCAGCTCGGCCCCCGGCCTGCACCGGGCGAGCGTCCGGCCCGCCTGCAGGCCCTGGCCGAACGCATCGCCGACGTCCTGGGCTCCCCCGGGCTGAGCCCCGACTCGCAGCCCAGCCTGCTGCGGGCGCTGCAGACGGCAGGCGTGGCCGTGGAGTCCACGCGGCAGTGGGACCTGAAGCACTGGATCGACGCCGGCGGCGCGGAACGCGAGGCGCGGGCCGCGCTGCTCGCGCCTCTGCTGGAGTACAAGGCCCTGGCCCGGCTGTGGACGGCCAACGGCTGGCACTGGCTGGACCAGTGGATCGGCGACGACGGCCGGTTCCACGCCGCCTACCTGGTCGGCGGCGTGGTGACCGGGCGGTGGGCCGCCCACGGCGGTGGGGCCATGCAGATCCCAGCCGGGGTACGCGACGCCGTCCGCGCAGACCCCGGGTGGACGCTGACCGTGGCCGACGCCTCCCAGGTGGAGCCGCGCATCCTCGCCGCGATGGCCGCCGACGAGGCGCTGGCCCGTGCCGGGACCACGCCCGACCTGTACCGGGAGGTCGCGGAGCAGGGCCGGGCGGCCGGCACCGCGCTGGCCGACCGCGGGCGCGCGAAGATCGCCCTGCTGGGTGCGATGTACGGCTCGACGACGGGCGACTCCGCGGCGCTCATGCCGCACCTGCGCCGGCTCTACCCCCGAGCGATCGGCCTGCTCGAGCGGGCGGCCACCGTCGGCGAGGGAGGCGGCCAGGTGTCCACGTGGCTGGGCCGCTGGTCCCCCGCACCGGGGCGGAAGTGGCAGGAGTCCGTGTCCGACGTCGGCACCCAGGCCGCCGAGTCCGCGGCCCGGCGACGGCGGCGCTCCCAGGGCCGCTTCACCCGGAACTTCGTGGTGCAGGGCACCGCGGCCGAGTGGGCGCTGTGCTGGATGGGCGAGATCCGCCGTCGACTGCGCTCGGCCGGCATGCGCACGGAACTCGTGTTCTTCGTCCACGACGAGGTCGTCCTGCACGGCCCGGCCACGGAGGCCGAGGCCGTGCGGACGGTCGTGGCGGAGTCCGCGAGCGCCGCCGGCCGCCTGCTGTTCGGTCCCGCCCCCGTGGACTTCCCGCTCACCGTCTCCAGCGTGGGGTCGTACGCGGACGCGAAGTGAGGGGCGTTGGGGGGTCAGGCGCCGTCGTCGGCTGGCTCAATCTCCGCCCGCCGGGCTCGGATCTCCTCGGCCTTGGCGAGCATGCGCTCCTCGCGCTTGGCCTGCAGGGTCCGACCCAATCGGCTGGCGCCCTGCTTGGCGTCCACGGCGTTGGTCTCGACAGCCGTCTTCACCTCACCCGCGAACCCCTGCGCGGCCTCCAACCACCGCTTCCCGGCGACGCGCCCGAGGGCGTCGAGCTCGATGTCCGTGTGCGTCACGAACTCGACCACCTGATCGGTCACGGCATTCGACCCCCGGGTGACGCGGCGCGAGCTGATCGGGTTGGCGACGTAACCGAGGTTCTTCAGGGTTCCTGCCTCGACGAGGGACTCGTTGATCCGCCGGAGTGCCTCAGCGATCCGCGCGGTGCGGTGCACCCGCGCGGCCACGAGGCCCTCGCGGTGCTCGGCCAGCAGCTCGGGTTCGTCCTCCTCCACACGCGCCAGCTCGAGCAGCTGCTGTCGGTCCTGGACGGCCATCGAGCGGGCGAGCATGCCGAGCCAGAACTGGACGTCCTCCTCGGCCGCGCCGACGACCTTGGCCAGCTTGTCCACGTCTGCCTTGGACGCGATGACGCGGTCCGCGACAGCGGCCAGCTGCGAGACGGCTTCCGCCTGCACCTGCTGCAGCAGCAGCGAGTTCTGCTGAACCTTGGACCAGGTGACCGCGGAGACCCGTCCGGTCGATCCGTGGACGGCTTCGGCCTCCTCGATCGCGAAGACGATGCCGCCCAGCTGACCCGCGACCTCGAGCTTGCGCTGCTTCAGGAGGCGATCGAGCTTCTCGTCGATGAGGGCCAGATAGTCCTGGATGTCGTCGAGCGCGGCCATGATCTGCAGCTGGGTGGTGGCCGCCGCCAGTGCGGCAACGGCGGCGGGGTTGGCCGGCGGGGTCGCCGTGAACGAGAGGTGCTTCACGATCTGGCCTCCGGAACCGCCGGCGACGTCCTTGCGCCGCAGCACCCCCGAACTCAGGTTCTTCACGCCCAGGGCTTTGACCGTCTCGTAGGACTTGTCGTCCAGCCGGAGATAGCGTGCCCCCTCCAGCTGCGCCTGGGAGATCCCCTGCACCAGCGTGCTCAGCTTGGCCACGAGCGACGGCGTGACCACCTTGGCCCACACGTCCTCGGCCTGGTCCAGCAGATCGAGGGCCCGGGACGAGCCCCAGACCAGCAGGCCCTGGTCTGCCGCGAACACCTGCATCTCGTCGTGCGTCTCGCTCATGCGTGAAGACTACGGCCTGACGGAGCAGTTCCGGGCCCCCTCAGTTCGCCTTCTCCACCACCGGGGACCCGAGGTGCCTCTGTCCCGCACCCGACGCCGGCGGGACGGGGCGGCAGGGCGTCGACCGCGGTCATGGCCTCCGTGCGCCGCACCGGGCCGAGGACCCTGGGACCTGGCACGATGCGGGACGAGGGCCGATCCTGGAGAGCGCCCGAGACACCCCCGAGAAGGAGACCGCATGCCCGTCGCCCCGCGTCCGTCCGACGACGCCGCGTCCTCGGTCTTCACCCCGCACCAGCAGCGCATCCTCGCGGTGCTCCTCATCCCGATCTTCATGTCCCTGCTGGCCGTGTCCAGCATCAACGTGGCCCTGCCCGCCCTGCAGCGGGGCCTGGACGCCAGTGACGCGGAGCTGCAGTGGGCCATCTCCGGCTACACCCTCGTGTTCGGCATGGTGCTCGTGCCGGCGGGCCGGGCGGGTGACCTCTTCGGCCGCCGCCGGCTGTTCCTGGTGGGCCTCGGCGTGTTCGCGCTCGGTGCGCTCCTGTCCGGCCTGGCGCCCACGGGCGTCCTGCTCGTGCTCGCGCGCTTGGTCATGGGCGTGGGCGCGGGCCTGCTCAACCCGCAGGTCACCGGCTTCATCCAGGGCGAGTTCTCCGGCGCCTCCCGCGCCCGGGCGTTCGGGGCGCTCGGCGCCGTCGTCGGGGTGTCCGTGGCGGTGGGGCCGCTGCTCAGCGGCGGGCTCATCGCGTGGCTCGGCGGCGACCTCGGCTGGCGCGCGACCTTTCTGGTGAACGTGCCCATCGCCCTCGGCGCCCTGATCGTGGCCCGCCAGTGGCTGCCGCGCACCGTCCCCGAGCGGGCGCGGCGTCCGGACCTGGACCCGGTCGGCGTCGTCCTGCTGGCCGGCGCCCTCGTGGCCGTCATGCTCCCGTTCCTGGACCGGGGGCTCGGGCCGTGGCGGTTCGTGCTCGTGCCCGTCGGCATCGGCCTGGCCGCCCTCTGGACGCGGTGGGAGGCCCGCTACGCACGACGGGGCCGCGCCCCGATGGTGGACCTGCGCCTGTTCCAGACCCGCAGCTTCGCGTGCGGCGCCCTGCTGATCGCCATCTACTTCACCGGCTCGACCAGCATGTTCGTCGTGATCGCCATGTTCATGCAGAACGGGCTGGGCTACCCGGCGCTGCACGCCGCGCTCATCGGCCTGCCTTCGGCGGTCATGTCGAGCGTGATGTCCACCGTGGCCGGGCGCGTGGTGCTGCGCACGGGCCGGAAGATCGTCGTCCTCGGCATCGCGCTGGCGCTGCTCGCCGTCGTGGGCTCCATCGGGGTGGCGTGGGCCAACCGGGAGTTCGGCCTGAGTCCGTGGTGGCTGCTGCTCACCCTCGCCATCTTGGGTGCCGGGCAGGGGCTGGTGGTCTCCCCCAACCAGACCCTCAGCCTGGCCGAGGTCCCGCCGCGGCACTCCGGCACGGCCGGCGGCGTCCTGCAGACCGGCCAGCGCGTCGGCACGGCCGTCGGCACCGCCGTGATCGTGGGGGTGTTCCTGGGCGTCGCCTCCAGTGCCGACTGGGACGGGGCGTTCATGGCCGCCTTCGCGCTGGTGGCCGGGTGCATGGCCCTCGCGCTCCTCGTCGCACTCGCGGACCTGCGCGGACCACGGACGGCGGCCCCCCGTGGCTGAGCCCCGCCCCGGCGACGTGCGCGTCACCCCCGGCCCCGGCGCACCCCGCGGGCTGATCATCCCCGCGGGCGAACTCGTCGAACGCTTCTCCCACGCCTCCGGCCCGGGCGGTCAGGGCGTGAACACGGCGGACTCGCGGGTCCAGCTCAGCCTGGACCTGGCGGCCACCTCCGCCCTCGACGACGTCCAGCGCGCCCGCGTCCTCGCGCGGCTGGCGCCCCGGCTGGCCGGGACGGTCCTCACCGTCAGCGTGGCGGAGCACCGGGCCCAGTGGCGCAACCGGGTGGCCGCACGCGAGCGGCTCGCGGCGCTGCTGCGCGAGGCCCTGGCCCCGCCGACGCCGCGGCGGGCCACGACGCCGACGCGCGGCTCCCGGCGGCGCCGCCTGGAGGCCAAACGCCGTCGCTCCGAGGTGAAGCACACGCGCCGCCGCCCCGGCCTCGACTGAGGCCGCTCGCCCGCCGGCCGCGCGGGCTCAGACGCGGGTGTTCTGCGATTCCGGGGCCAGGGGCGCGTGGGCGGGGTTGGACAGGGAGAGCACGACGGCGGCCACGCGCGGGTGTTCGAGGAGGGCGTCCTCCACGCGCTGGAGCAGGACCGCGGCCTCGCTCTCCCGCTCGTCCCCGGCCAGGTCCACGGCCCCGACGACGAAGAGCTTCTCCGGGCCGACGTACTCGAGGTGCAGGTAGCTCACGGAGAGCACCTCGGGCCGCTCCAGCAGCCAGCGCAGCACCCGGGTCCGGATCACCGGGTCGGCGACCTCGCCGACGAGGAACGCCATGTTCCGCGAGAGCAGGAAGATCGCGACGACCCCGAGCAGCACGCCCACGAGGATCGAGCCGGCGGCGTCCCACCGGGGGTCCCCGGTGAGCTGGTGCAGGGCGAGGGCGGCGGCCGCGATGGCCAGGCCGATCAGGGCCGAGGCGTCCTCTACCCACACGGCGCGCAGGGTGGGGTCCGAGGTCTGGCGCAGGAACGTGGCATCGCTGATGTGCCGCCGCTCCGCGTCGCGGCGGACGCGCCGGTGCGCGTTCAGGAACGAGATGCCCTCGAGCACGAACGCGACGGCGAGCACGATGTACGCGATCGTGTACTCCGCCTCCTCCTCGGGGGCGGACCAGGCCGTGATCCCGTGCCAGACCGAGACCGCCGAGCCCACCGCGAACAGGCCGAAGGCCGCGACCATCGACCACACGTAGGCCGCGCGCCCGTAGCCCAGCGGGTGCCGCGCGTCGGGGGCTCGGCCGGCCCGACGCTCCGCCAGCAGCAGGAAGACCTCATTGCCGGCGTCGGCCCAGGAGTGCGCGGCCTCCGCCACCATCGCGGCTGAGCCGGTGACCGCGCCCACGATCGACTTGACGACGGCGATCACCGTGTTCACGCCGAGGGCGATCAGGACGGTCAGCAGGCTCTCGCCGCCGGACTCGGCGGCGGGCGGGGCGACGGCGGGCGGGGTACGGGTCATCCCCCGAGTCTGCCCCTGCAGGCGGGTGCCGGGCCAGGCTCGCCGTGTCCGGGTCCGCCGGTCCAGGAGCGCGAGACGGGGTCCACGCGGATCGGCGTCGCCGAGCCCGTGAGGTCTCCGCATGCTCGGCCTAGCGTGGGGCCATGACGGATTCTCCCCTGCACCTCGACCACCCCGACGCCCCCCGCATCATCGTGCTCGGCGCGACGGGCTACGCCGGATCCCTCGTCGTGGACGCCCTCGTGGCCCAGGGTGCACGGCCCGTGCTGGCAGGCCGGAACCGGGACTCGCTCCAGCACGCGGCGAGGCGGCACGACGGGCTGGAGGTCGCCGTCGCCGACGCCGGGGACCCCGCCTCGCTGAGGGCCCTGGTCACGGAGGGCGATGTGCTGGTCTCCACGGTCGGCCCCTTCGAACGCTACGGCCGACCGGTCGCCCGCGCCGCCGCGGAGCGGGGCGCGCACTACGTGGACTCGACCGGTGAGATCGGCTTCGTGAAGGACCTCAAGGCGGACCTGGACGCCACCGCCCGACGCACGGGCGCCACCCTGCTGCCCGCCCTCGGCTTCGACTACGCGCCGGGCATGCTCGCGGGCGGGCTCGCGCTGGCGGAGGCCGGTGGACGCGCACGGTCCCTGCAGATCGGCTACTTCGCCGACGGCGAGCTGGACCCGCGCGTCGACCTCAGCCACGGGACGCGCCAGACGATGGTGGGCGCCCTCACCGAGCGGACGATCACGTGGCGCGGCGGGCGGCTGGCGACCACGGGCCCGGCCAGCCGGTCGGCCGTCTTCCGGGTCGACGGGCAGGACCGCCGCGGCGTGCTGTTCGGCGGCACGGAGTCCCTGTTCCTGCCGCGGATGCAGCCCGGCCTGGACGAGGTCGAGGTCTTCAACGGCTGGTTCCCGGCCCGGCCCACGCAGATCGGCGCCGCCGCCCTCGGCGCGGTGGGGTGGCTCCCCGGCGTCGCCCGCGGCGTGCAGGCCCTGCTGCGGCCCCTGGCCGGGGGCCCGGGTGGCCCCGACGCCGCGGACCGGGCCCGCACGGGCTCCCGGGTCGGGGCGATCGCGCGCGACGCGGCCGGCCGCGTCGTGGCGGACGTCCACCTGCGCGGCCCCAACGCCTACACGTTGACCGGGGACCTCATGGCCTGGGGCGCCCGGCAGCTCGCCGCAGGCCGGGCCCGCGAGGCCGGCGTCGTCAGCCCGATCCAGGCGTTCGGCCTCGACGACTTCGAGACGGCCTGCACCGCGGCCGGTCTGGTGCGGGCATGATCCCGACGACGGAACGCGCCCGCGGCCCTCAGCGGGGACGGCGGCGGGGGCGGCTGATCCAGGCCAGATAGGCGCTGCCGCCGGTCAGGGCGGCGCCGCCGGCGGCCACCACCGGCCCGGCGAAGCGGCCCAGCCGGTCCTTGTACGCCACGAGCACGTTCGTGCCGCCGGTGATCATCGCGGCCACCACCATGGCGGCCACCACCCGGTCGCCCGTCCGCTCGAGGCGCGTCACGAGCGGCTCGAGCTCGCTCGCGCGGACGGTGACGTCGACCCCGCCGTCGTCGATGCGTTCCATCACCTTGCGGGCGTACTCCGGCAGGTCGATGCCGAGCTCGGCCGCCGCGATCGTGGCCCGGCCGATCCGGCCCGCCACCCGCCGGGGGTCGAGGTGCTCCCCCACGAGGCGCAGGGCGAAGGGGTCGAGCACGCGGGTGTAGTCGAAGCCGGGGTGCAGGCGGCGGCCGATGCCGTCCACGATGATCAGCATCCGCAGCAGCTGCACGAGCTCGGGCGGCAGGGACAGCCGGTGACGCCGCACGAGGGCGAAGATCTCCGAGACCAGCTGCGCCACGCGGATGTCCTCGAGCTCGCGCCCCTCGAGGCGGCCGATGATCCGGGCCACCTCCAGCCGGAGCCGACGGCGGTCCACCGGGCCGCGCGGCGGGGCGATGTCCAGCAGGGCCCGCACCAGCCCGTCGGTGTCCTGCCGGGCCAGCGCCATGGCCAGGCCCGCGAACCGGCGCCGGAGGGACGGGGAGATCCGCCCGACGGAGCCGAAGTCGATGAACCCGACGGTCCCGTCCGGCTCGATGAACAGGTTGCCCGGGTGCGGGTCCGCATGGAACACGCCGTGCTCGAACACCATGGCCAGCAGCACCTCGGCGGCCCGGTACGCCAGCTCCTCCCGGTCGATGCCGGCGGCGTCGAGTCCGGCCAGGTCGTCCACGCGCAGCCCGGAGAGCTCCTGCATGGTCAGCACGCGCGAGGTGGTCAGGTCCCACTCGATCCACGGGAACCGCACGCCCGGGGTGTCCCGGAAGCCGGCGGCGATCTCCTCGCAGGCCCGCGCCTCCACCACGTAGTCGAGCTCGGCGCGCAGCGAGCGGTCGAACTCGTCCACCATGGCCGGCACGTCCAGGTCGGCGAAGGTCCGTGAGGCCCGCGACCACGTGGCCGCCAGCGTCCGCAGGATCTCCAGGTCCGCCTGGACCTGCTCCATCACACCGGGCTTGCGGACCTTCACGACGACGGCGCGCCCGTCGTGCAGGCGCGCACGGTGGGCCTGACCGATGGAGGCGGTGGCCAGGGGCGCCCGGTCGAACCAGGCGAACAGGGTGTCGACGTCGGCGCCGAGGTCCTCCTCGACCGTCCGGGCGACGGCCTCGAAGGGCACCGCCGTCGTGCTGTCCGTGAGGCGGGCGAACGCCGCGCAGTAGGCCTCGGGGAACAGGTCCGGGCGCGCCGAGATCAGCTGCCCGAGCTTCACGAAGGTGACGCCCAGCTCCTCGAACGTGCGCACGAACAGCTCGGGGCGGGCCTCGGCGTCGATGCCCAGGTGCGGCTCCCCCTCCTCGAGGGGCAGCCACCGGGAGAGCCCGGCCTGCACGGCCGTGGCCCTGAGGCCGTTGCGGGCCATGACGTGGGCGATCTCGCGGTAGCGCTGCAGGTGGAGGGCCATGACGCCCACGCTACCGACCGCGCGGAGGGGTGAGTCTCGCCGCTCAGTCGGCGTACCGCAGGGCGCCCGGCCGGACCCGCGCGTCGGCCCCGATCCGCATCCCGTCCGCGAGCGCGCCCGCCGCCCGCAGCTCCCGCAGCCGCGCCAGCACCCGGTCCCGCACGTCCCACGGGCTGATCGTGTTGACGTTGATCTTGGTGGCGCCCTCGAAGCCGGCGAGGGTGGAGACGCGCCACTTGAGCATCACGCGCCAGGGCATCGGGGACGCGACGCCGGGCGGGCGGGTGTGCCATTCCTCGTTGGAGGGGACATCGGGCCCGGTGGCCGCGTGGGCGGCGTGCAGCAGGTCGGACACGGCGCGCAGCTCGGCCGCGGTCTGCCGCCACGGCTGCCCCACCGGGCTCGTGGAGTAGACCTCGACCGTCGGGTACCGGTGGCCGAAGCCGGCGAACATCACGGCGTGCTCGTTGGCGGCGATCACGAGGTCGTGCGCCACGGCCACGTCCAGCGCGGCGTGGTTGAACACCTGCGGGTCCTCGCGCAGCCGGCCCAGGGCGGCGGCGTTCTGCGCGCCGACCTCGTCGATGGCCACGAGCTGCTTGTGCAGGTGGTCGAAGGAGGCGCCGGCGGGCTTGAGCCAGTTCTGGAACACGGAGACGTACTGCACGGCGGGCGTGGTCGCGTAGAGGTCCCGCATCGCGTCGGCGGTCAGGGCCAGGAACGCGTGGTGCTCGTCCGGGGTGAGGGTGCCCGAGGAGGCCAGCTGGTGGTCGTCCACGGCCCCGTCGACGAAGTGCCGCCGAGCGATCACGACGTCGTGCGTGCCGCCGAAGAATGCGGCCGACGCCCCGATCAGCTCCGCCTCGGACATCGCCGCCGCCTCCTCGGCGGAGCGGCCGGAGGCGCGCAGCTTCGCGGCGACGACGGCGCGCACGTGGGCGCGGCCGGCCTCGGTGGCCAGGTACTCGTCACGGCGGCGGCGCGCGTCAGGGGGGAGTTCGTAGCCGTGGTTGAGACGCCAGTAGTCGTAGCTGAGGATCTCGAAGAGGTTGGGGACCCGGCGGAAGGCCGGGGTCGTCTCCTCGAGCCGCTCCACGGCCGGGTGCCGCAGGATCTGCCAGACCGGGGCGCCGTCGTCGGCCCTCGTGGAGACGATGCGTGACTTCTCCGGCGGCGTCTCCAGCAGGCGGTGCTCGCAGAAGGCGCAGTGCCGACCCTGCTGGGCGGGGTCGAGCGGCTGCGGGGCGGGCCGGACGAGGCCGAGCGGGCGGTGGCCGCGGCCGGGCACGGTCCAGACCTCGGTGCCGGTGAAGGGGTTGCGCTGCTTGACGGTGCCGTCCGGCAGTCGGGTGAGGGGCTCGCTCACAGACGGGTGCACGAGGCCAGGATACGAGGCGGTGCCGGCCCGGGCAGGCCGGCGCCGACGCGCCCGCCGGTCAGAATTCGAGCAGCACCTTGCCCTTGGCATGGTGGGACTCGAGACGCTCGAACGCCTGCTCCCAGTCGGCCAGGGGGTAGCGGCTGTCCACGGTCACGGCCAGCTCGCCGGCGTCCACGAGCCGGACGAGCTCGGCCAGGCCCGCCCCGTCCGGATGCATGAGGAAGAACTCGTAGGTCACCCCGGCCTTCTTCGCGGCCCGGCGCACCTTCGCACTGGCCACCCGGGAGACGACGGCGGCCAGCGGCCGACGCGACGGGCGCGCGGTCTCACGAAGGCTGCCGGGGCTCGGCGGGCCCGCGATGGTCACCAGCCGGCCGCCGGGCTCGATCGAGCCGAGCAGCTCGGCCATCTGATCACCGCCGATGAGGTCGAACACCTTGTCGAAGCGCTCGCCCCCCTCTGCGACGGTGCGGGCGCGATAGTCGATCACCGCGTCGGCGCCGGCCTCGCGGACGTACGGCTCACCCGCCGCGGAGGCGGTCACGGTCACGTGCGCGCCGCGCAGGTGTGCCAGGCGCGTGGCGATCAGCCCGACGCCGCCGGCGGCCCCGGTGATCAGCAGCCGCTCCCCGGGCTGCAGGTCCAGGTGCTCCGGGCCGAGTGCCTGCTGGGCGGTCAGGCCGGCGAGCGGCAGGCCGGCCGCGTCCGTCAGGGGCATGCGGGCGGGCGCGGCGGCCACCCAGTCCGCGCGCACCGCGGCCAGCTCGGCGAACGCCCCGTGGCCGGAGGGGTCCACGCGGGTGATCACCGCGTCACCCGGGGCGAACGCGGTCACCCCGGCGCCCACGGTCTCGACGATGCCGCTGAGCTCGTTGCCGGCGACCGTGGGGAAGGCGTCGGGGGCGATGGCCTTGAAGTCGCCTTCGCGGTGCATCGCGTCGACGGGGTTGAGGCCGACCGCGCGGGTGCGGATCAGCACCTCGCCGGCGCCGGCCGTGGGGGCGGGGACGTCGGTGAGGGCCATGGCCTCACGGCCGCCGTAGGACTGGAGGACGAGTGCTCGCATGACGCCGAGCCTAGGTGTAGGAGGGCATGACGTTGTTGACTCGGGTCGGTGCCAGTGAGGCCGGAGGAGCGTCTCCGCAGGAGGTATGAGGCCGATGGTAGTTGTAGTGGTTCACCCACACCTGCAGGGCCTCACGCCGAGCCCGCTCTGAGGTGTAGGGGCGGGCGTAGAGGACCTCATCGACCATCAGCCGGTTGTACCGCTCGACCTTCCCGTTATGGCGCGGGGTGTAGGGGCGGATCCGGTGGTGCCGGCCTCCGAGCGAGACCACCTTCGCGGTGAAGTCCACGGCCCGGTAGTTGTTCCCGTTGTCCGTGATCACCCTGTCGATCCGGATGCCGTGGGCGGCGAAGAACGCCCGCGCCCGGCAGAAGAACCCGATCGTGGTCACCGCCTTCTCGTCCTCCAACGCCTCGGTGTACGCCAGGCGAGTGTACCCGTCGATCGCCGAGTGCAGGTAGGTGTACCCGACCCGTCGGCCAGGCCCGCGCTTGGCTGCTCGCGCGTTCTCGGAGTCCCGGCCGTGAGCACGCCAGCCGCCCCCCTCGGGGATGCGCCCGATTTTCTTCACGTCCAGGTGCACCATGTGCCCCGGCCCTCTCGCGGTGATCTTCTGGGGTCGTTGGCGCAGGTCTTCTCCGGCCGGGGTCAGGTCCCGTAGGCGGGAGATCCCGAGTCGGTGCAGCCACCGTCCCACGGTACGAAGACACACCCGGTGGCCCTCGGAGACGAGGTGGTGATGGATGCGCCGTGCGGACCACTTGCGCTCCCGCCGCAGGGCGTGGATCTGGGCGACCAAGACCGGATCGAGCTGGGCAGGTGAACGGTGCGGCCGGCTGGGCAGGTCCTGAAGGCCGGCTTCTCCCTGGGCGCGGTAGCGGGCCACCCAGGTGGCCACCGTGGGCCGGCTCACCCGGAACTCGGCGGCCACGTATGCCTGCGGGATCCCGTCGTGCAGGTGGCGGTGGACCATCCTGAGACGGCCGGTCGGGGTCAGGGGTGCGTTAGCGTGAGTCATGAGCGGGTCTCTTCTGGCAGGTGGGTTGTTGAGGAACTTCCATCCTGCGGGAGAGGCCCACTCGTCTCATCTCAGCCCGTACCCCGTGGCAAGAACCTCATGACCCACAACACCTAGGCGCGCCGACCCGGAGTGCCGAGCCCTGTTCGCCGTCGTCGATCACGCAGGTCGGGCTCGGTGACCTCCGGCGTGATCATCCCCACGGCCACCCGTGACGCGGGTACGCTGATCGCTGTTCCACGTCACAGCGCTCTCGCTCGACTCGTCTCACCCGCACGGAGGCCTCACCCATGTCGTCCCGCATCCACCACCCCGGCCTCCGGTCGAAGGTGATGTCCGCCGCGGAGGCGGCGGCGTTCATCCAGCACGGCACCACCGTGGGCATGAGCGGGTTCACGGGGTCCGGCTACCCGAAGGCCGTGCCGATGGCGCTGGCCGAGCGGGCCAAGGAGCTGCACGCGCGCGGCGAGGAGTTCCGCATCAACCTCCACACGGGGGCGTCCACCTCCGCGGAGATGGACGGTGCGCTGGCCGAGGCGGACGCCGTCGCGCTGCGCACCCCGTTCCAGTCGGACCCGACGATGCGCGCCAAGATCAACGCGGGCGCGATCGAGTACATCGACACGCACCTGTCCCACCTGGCGCAGACCGTGTGGAACGGCTTCTACGGGCCCATGACCACCGCGGTGATCGAGGTGTCCGGGATCCGCGAGGACGGCCGTCTCGTCCCCAGCTCCTCCGTGGGCAACAACAAGTCCTGGATCGACCTGGCGGATCAGGTGATCCTCGAGGTCAACTCGTGGCAGAGCGAGGACCTCGAGGGTCTGCATGACGTCTACTACGGCACCGCGCTGCCACCGCATCGCACGCCGATCATGCTCACCCACCCCGCGGACCGCATCGGTGAGACGTACCTGCGGTGCGATCCGGCCAAGGTGGTGGCCGTCGTCGAGACCCACGCCCCGGACCGGAACTCTGCCTTCAAACCCGCCGACGCGGACTCGATCGCGATCGCCCAGCACCTCGTGGAGTTCTTCGAGCACGAGGTGGCCCAGGGCCGGTACGACGAGCGGCTGCTGCCGCTGCAGTCGGGCGTGGGCAACATCGCGAACGCGGTGATGTCCGAGCTGGTGAAGTCCCGATTCACGGGCCTGTCCGCGTTCACCGAGGTGGTGCAGGACGGCATGCTCGACGCCCTGGACTCCGGCACGCTGGCGACCGCGTCCGCGACCGCGTTCTCCCTGTCCACCGAGGCCGCCGAACGGTTCAACGACAACGCCGCGAAGTATCGGGACAAGCTGATCCTGCGCACCCAGGAGATCTCCAACCACCCCGAGCTCGTGCGCCGCCTCGGCATTTTCGCCATGAACGGCATGCTCGAGGCCGACCTGTACGGCAACGTGAACTCCACGCACCTGATGGGCACGAAGATGATGAACGGCCTCGGCGGCTCCGGCGACTTCGCCCGCAACGCGTTCACCTCGTTCTTCCTCACCCCCTCCACGGCCAAGGGCGGGGACATCTCCTGCATCGTGCCGATGGTCCCGCACGTGGACCACACCGAGCACGACGTGCACGTGGTGGTCACCGAGCAGGGGCTGGCCGACCTGCGCGGCCTCTCCCCCAAGCAGCGCGCCCGCACGATCATCGACACGTGCGCGCACCCGGACTACAGGGAGCAGCTGCGGGACTACTTCGACCGCGCGATGCGCGGGTCGGACGGCCTGCACACCCCGCACCTGTTGGGCGAGGCCCTGTCCTGGCACCAGCGCTTCCTCGAGACCGGGACGATGCGTCAAGGCTGACGGCCCGCCGGACCGGACACCTGCGGAACGGGCCGCGCCTCGCGACGGGGCACCCTACAGTGGGCCGCGCCTCGCGGCAGGGTGAGATCACGCCGGCTCCGGGCACGTGCCCGGAGCCGGCCCAGGGCCGCAGGACCGGCGACGGCGTCAGCGGCGCCCGCCCTGCTCCCGCTCGGGGATTCCCGCGGCCCACAGGGCGGCCGCGATGAGGGCGGGCTGGCCGAACAGCCGCGCCAGGCGGCGGCCATCGGTGTCCAGCCCGAAGCCGTCCTTGCGCTCGGCGTACTGCCCGATGTTCCCGGGGTAGATCGCGGTGTAGAAGGCCGCCAGGGCGGTGCCGGTCAGGCGGCGCTGCCCGGGGAGCGCCAGCAGAGCGGCCCCGAGGCCGATCTCGGCCACGCCGGATCCGAGCACCACGAGGTCCGCCGGGAGCGGGACCCACGAGGGCACCTGGGCGCGGAACTCACGGCGTGCCACGGTGAGGTGGGACAGCCCCGCGGCGGTCATGAACCCGCCGAGGCCGAGGCGGGCGGCGGTCTGGGAGAGGGGGACGGACTGCCGGTGCTTCGTCATCACGCCTCCCCGAGCTCGAGGACGACGTCGATGTTGCCCCGGGTGGCGTTCGAATAGGGGCACACCTGATGCGCCTGCTCCATGAGGGCGCGGGCCTGATCCGCGGGGACATTGGGGAGCACGACCTCGAGGGTGACCTCCAGGCCGAAGCCCTCACCCTGGCGGCCGATGCCCACGCGCGCGCCGACGGAGGAGTCGGTGATGTCGGCACGGGAGGCACGGGCGACCATCTGCAGGGCCGAGTGGAAGCACGCGGCGTAGCCGGCGGCGAACAGCTGCTCGGGGTTGGTGCCCTGGCCGGAGCCGCCCATTTCGGTGGGCACGGCGAGGTCGAGGTCGACCCGCCCGTCGGTGGTGCGGACATGGCCGTCGCGGCCGGCGCCGGTGCTGAGCGCCTCGGCGGTGTAGATGGTCTCCATGGGAGGTCCTTTCATCCGCCCGCCCCGTGCGGGACGAGTCGGCTCCAGCCTGCCACCCGGCTAGGTCGCGCGCAACCAAGTCGCTCCCCAGCGACCACTAGAATCGCTCCCATGGATGCCGCGCCGACCCCCAGCCTCGCCCTCGAGGACCAGCTCTGCTTCGCCCTGCACCGGGCGACGCGCGCCGTCACGCGCGGCTACGGCCCCCTGCTCTCCCGCCTCGGCCTCACCTACCCGCAGTACCTCGTGATGCTCACCCTGTGGCAGGCGGAGAGTGACGCCTCGGCCGAGACGGAGGCGTCGACGTCGGACGCCGCCGGCGCGCTGGGGGTCGGCGCGCTGCGGGACCGGCTCGGCATGGACAACGGGACGATCACACCCCTGGTGCGGCGCCTGGCCGGCATGGGGCTCGTCACGCGGGAGCGCGACGTCCACGACGAGCGACGCGTGCTGGTCCGGCTGACGGACGAGGGGCGGGCGCTGCGGGCGTCCGCCCGGACGGTCCCGGTGGACGCCCTCACCCGGATCCCCCTCGACACCACCGAGCGCCAGGTCCTCATGGACCTGCTGAACCGGATCACCGAGGCCGCCGGGCCGCGCTGAGACGGCGGGAGCGGCCCGCGCGGAGCGCGGGTCAGCGCACCCGGTCCAGGATCGCCCGGGCGACGGCGTCCGCCTCGCGCTCGGGTAGCCAGTGGTCCGCGTCGAGCTTCACGAACCGGTACTCCCCCGCCACCTGCCCGGCCGTGAGCTCGGCGGCCCGCGGCCCCAGGGCCGCGTCCCGGGTGCCCCACACGTACGTGGTGGGGACCGACACGGGCGCGCTGCGCGTGGTGGTCACCAGATCCGGGTTCGCCCGATACCAGTTCACCGGACCGCGCAGGCTCTGCGGGGTGGAGAACCGGCGGGTGTAGTGCTCCGCCCCGGGGACCTGCCCCCGCTGCAGCAGGGAGCCCAGCCGTCGCGCGAGGATCCGTTCGGGGAGGGACGGTGCCTGGAAGGCGGCGATGTACCAGCTGCGGCGCAGCTGGTCCGGGCCGCGCAGGGCGCGGGCCAGGGCGGCCGGGTGCGGCGTGGACAGGACGGTCAGGGACGCGACGCGCTCGGGGTGGGCGGTGGCCAGCGCCCAGGCGACGGCGCCGCCCCAGTCATGGCCGACGACGTGGACGCGCCGCGCCCCCGCCGCGTCCGCCAGCGCGACGGCGTCCCCCACGAGCGCCGGGAGGCGGTAGGCCGCCGTCGCCCGCGGCGCGGCCCCCGGGGAGTAGCCGCGCTGGTCCGGCGCGAGGGTGCGCAGCCCCGCGGCGTGCAGCAGCGGCTCGACGTGCCTCCAGGACGTGGCGTCCTGCGGGAAGCCGTGCAGCAGCAGGACCACCTCCCCCTCGGCCGGCCCGCCGTCGCGGACATCGAAGGTCAGGCCCTGATGCCGGAAGGTGGCCATGCCGCCCCCGAGTGCGCCGTCGCTCGTCACAGCCGGACGACCATCTTCCCCGTGTTGGCGCCCTCGAGCAGGTCGATGAACGCCTGGGGCGCGTTCTCCAGACCCTCCCGGACGGTCTCGTCCCACTGGATCTTCCCGTCGGCGACCCACGGGCCCACGCGCTCGAGGAACTCGGGACGGACCTGCGCCGCGTACTTCTGCAGGACGAAGCCGCGCAGGGTCAGCCGCTTGCCGATCGCCAGGGCGAGGTTGCGCGGGGCCGCCGGCGGCTCCGTCGAGTTGTACTGGGCGATCGCACCGCACATCGCCACGCGGCCGTCGACCCGCATCGCGGCGATGGCGGCCTCGAGGTGGTCGCCGCCCACGTTGTCGAAGTAGACGTCGATCCCCTCCGGCGCGGCCTCGGCCAGCAGGTCCGTGGGCGAGCCGTCGTGGTAGTTGAACGCGGCGTCGAAGCCCAGCTCCTTCACCCACGCCACCTTCTCGGGCGTGCCGGCCGAGCCGACGACGCGCGAGGCGCCCAGGAGGCGGGCGATCTGGCCGGCGACCGAGCCGACGGCCCCCGCGGCGCCCGAGATGAAGACGGCGTCGCCCTCCTGCATCTCGGCCACGTGCACGAGGCCGGTGTAGGCGGTCAGACCCGTCATGCCCAGCACGCCCAGGTAGGTGCTGTCCGAGAACTGGGAGGTGTCCACGGCCTGGACGGTGTCGCCGTCGAGGACGGCGTGCTCGCGCCAGCCGAGGCCGTGGAGCACGGACGTGCCCTCCGGCACGTCCGCGTGGCGCGAAGCGATCACGGTGCCCACCGCGCCGCCGTCGAGGGGGGCGTCGAGCTGGAACGGGGGCACGTAGGACTCGACGTCGTTCATGCGGCCGCGCATGTACGGGTCCACGGACATCACGGTGTTGCGCACGAGGACCTGGCCCTCGGTGAGCTCGGGGAGCTCGACCTCGGTGAGGCGGAAGTTCTCCGGCGTCGGGGCGCCGTGGGGGCGGGAGGCGAGGTGGATCTCGCGCGTGTGGGTGGGGGTGCTCATCGAGTGGTCTCCTCGGGGTCGAAGTGGTGGGCTCGGCGGAGGGGGGTCAGCGCGCGAGCAGGTCGAGGACGCGGCGGGCGGCGTCGGCGGAGGAGGCCGGGTTCTGACCGGTCACCAGGGTGCCGTCCGTGACCACGAAGCTCTCCCCGTCCGGGCCCTTGCGGTAGTCCGCGTCGGCGGCGATCAGCGCGTCCTCGACGAGGAACGGGACGACGTCCGTCAGCTGGGCGGCCTCCTCCTCGCCGTTGGTGAACCCGGCGACCTGACGGCCGCGCACGAACGGGGTGCCGTCGGCCGCGGTGATCGGGTGCAGGATCCCGGGCGCGTGGCAGACGAGGCCGAGCGGGCGCCCGGCCGCGTCGCTGTCGAGGATGATCCGCGTGGAGTCGGCGTCGGACACCAGGTCCCACAGCGGGCCGTGACCGCCCGGGTAGAAGACGGCGTCGAACCCGTCCACGTCCACCCGGGCCAGGGGCGTGGTGTGGGCCAGGGCGGCCTTGGCCTCCTCGTCCTGGTCGAACCGGCGGGTGGCCTCGGTCTGCATCTCCGGCTGCGAGCTCGTCGGATCGATGGGCGGCTGGCCGCCGCGGGGCGAGGCGAGGGTGACCTCGTGGCCGGCGTCCGTGAAGACGTAGTAGGGCGAGGCGAACTCCTCGAGCCAGAACCCGGTCTTGCGGCCGGTGTCGCCCAGCTGGTCGTGCGAGGTGAGGATCATCAGGATGCGGGACATGTCTGGGGCCCTTTCGTCGGTGGGGACTGCACTCTCATGGTCGTACGCAACCGAATCTCGGGCAAGGGTGACGGTGCCCACCGGCCTCACGCCGCGGCCGCCGCGCCCAGGACATCAGCGCTCCGTCACCCGCCCGTCCTGGACCTGCCAGCGGCGGTCGGTGCGGACGGTGTCCAGCATGCGGCGGTCGTGGGTGACGAGCAGCAGGGCGCCCTCATAGGTCTCCAGGGCCTGTTCGAGCTGCTCGATGGCCTCCAGGTCCAGGTGGTTGGTGGGCTCGTCGAGCACCAGGACGTTCACCCCGCGGGCCTGGAGCAGGGCCAGGGATGCCCGGGTGCGCTCGCCGGGCGAGAGCTCGTCCACGGGGCGGTTCACGTGGTCGGCCCTGAGGCCGAACTTGGCCAGCAGGGTGCGCACCTCCCCGGAGGCCATCTCGGGCACGAGCGCCTCGACGGCCGCGGCGAGCGGGACGGTCCCGACCAGCAGCGAGCGCGCCTGGTCGATCTCCCCGATCTGCACGCTGGACCCCAGGGCGGCCATGCCCTCGTCCGGGGCCTGGCGGCCCAGCAGCCCGCGCAGCAGGGTGGACTTGCCGGCCCCGTTGGGCCCGGTGATGCCGATCCGCTCCCCCGCGTTCACCTGGAGGGACACCGGGCCGAGCGTGAAGCCGCCCTGCCGGAACACGGCGTCGTTGAGGGTGGCGACCACCGAGCTGGAGCGCGGCGCCGCACCGATGGTGAACTCCAGCCTCCACTCCTTGCGCGGCTCCTCCACCTCCTCCAGGCGCGCGATGCGGCTCTCCATCTGCCGGACCTTCTGGGCCTGCTTCTCGCTCGACTCACTGTTGGCCTTGCGGCGCAGCTTGTCGTTGTCCGGGGACTTCTTCATCGCGTTGCGCACGCCCTGGCTGGACCACTCCCGCTGGGTGCGGGCGCGGGAGACGAGGTCCTGCTTCTGCTCGGCGAACTCCTCGTACTTCTCCCGGGCCTGCCGGCGGAGCGTGGCGCGCTCCTCCAGGTAGGCCTCGTAGCCGCCGCCGTACACGTGGTTGCTGTGCTGGGCGAGGTCGAGCTCGAGGACACGGGTGACGCAGCGGGCCAGGAACTCGCGGTCGTGGCTCACCAGCACGACGCCGCCGCGCAGCTCCTGCACGAACGCCTCCAGCCGCTGCAGACCGTCCAGGTCCAGGTCGTTGGTGGGCTCGTCCAGGAGCACGACGTCGAAGCGGGAGAGCAGCAGCGCGGCCAGGCCCACGCGGGCGGCCTGCCCACCGGAGAGGGAGGTCATGAGGACCTGTTCCGGGGAGGCGGAGAGGTCCAGACCGAGGTCGGCCAGGACGGCGGGGATGCGCTCCTCCAGGTCCGCGGCGCCGGAGGCCAGCCAGCGGGTGAGGGCGGTGTTGTAGCGGTCCGCGGCGGCGTCGGTGACGTCCGGGTCGGCCAGTGCCTCGGCAGAGGCGTCCATCTCGCGGGTGGCCTCGGCGCAGCCGGTGCGGCGGGCGATGTACCCGGCCACCGTCTCCCCCGACACGCGCTCGTGCTCCTGCGGGAGCCAGCCGACGAAGGCGTCCGAGGGGGCGAGGGACACGGTGCCGGCCTGCGGGGCCAGGTCCCCGCCGAGGATGCGCAGCAGCGTGGACTTGCCCGCGCCGTTGGCCCCCACGACGCCGACGACGTCCCCCGGCGCGACGGTGAGGTCGAGCGCGTCGAACAGCGTGCGATGGCCGTGGCCGCCGGCCAGGCCGGAGGCGACGAGGGTGGCGGTCATGCTTCTCCTGGCTCGGGTGCGCTTCCCTGGGGCGGGTCACCGCCACACTGTCACAGATCCCCCGGGGCACCGCCCCCGGGCCCCGACTCCCGGATCTGCGGCGCGCTTCCTTCCTTGCCCTGACAGGGGGAGAGTCATAGCGTCGCCAGGGTCAGGTGCGCGGCTCCGCGCGGCGCACACGGCGCTCCAGAGAGGGAAGGCAGAGCACTGATGACTGAACCGGTGAAGTACACGCCCGACATCGAGCATTCGGTCGACCGCGAGGAGGACCTGACCCGCGAGATCCTGGCCCAGATGGGCGCGGCACAGCGCCGCGCGGCGGGAGAGCACAAGCACGCCCACCGCGACGCCCACGCCAAAAGCCACGCCGTCCTCAAGGCCACGCTGGAGGTGCACGAGGGCCTGGCTCCCGAGCTGGCGCAGGGCATCTTCGCCCGTCCGGGCACCTACGAGGCGGTGGCGCGGCTCTCCTCCGCACCCGGGGACATCCACACCGACCGCACTCCCGCCCCGCGGGGCTGGGCCTTGAAGGTGCTGGGGGTGGAGGGCAAGCGGCTGCTGCCGGATCTGGACAGCCACAATCAGGACTTCCTCATGGTGAACTTCCCGACGCTCGCCTTCGGCACCGTGGCCCGCTACAAGGAGATGCTGAGCCTGCTGGAGAAGAACTCCCAGTCCCCCGAGCTGCTGCAGCGCCTGACGACGGGCGCCGCGCGCGTGGTCCGGGGTGCGGTGGAGACCGTCGGGGGGACCCCCAGCGCCACCCTGGAGGGCCTGGGGCGGGACAACGCCCACGTCCTCGGCGAGACGTACTTCACCCAGGGCGCCCTGCGCTACGGGGACCACGTCGCGAAGATCTCGCTGGCCCCAGCGTCCGAGAACGTGCGCGCCCTGACCGGTCAGGACATGAAGGTGGAGGACTTCTCCTCGATCAGCGAGATCGTCGCCGACTTCTTCTCGCGTGAGAGCGCAGAGTACGTCCTGCGGGCGCAGCTGGCGACCGACCCGGAGCGCATGCCGGTGGAGGACGCCTCCGTCCTGTGGGACGAGGAGGAGGCCCCGCACCAGCCCGTCGCCACCCTGCGCATCGAGGCGCAGGAGAGCTACAGCCATCCCCGCCGCGTCTACGGCGACGACGCCCTCACCTTCAACCCCTGGAACGGCGTGGTCGAGCACCAGCCGTTGGGCTCCATCATGCGCGTCCGCAAGCGCGCCTATGAGCAGTCCACTCGCTTCCGCCACGAGTTCAACGACCGCCCGGCCCCCGAGCCGTCGTCGCTCGACGACATCCCGGACTGATCCCGGCCCCACCCCTCACCATTCACCCCAAAGGATTCTCGAAGGAGGACCTCATGACTGACCGCTCAGACCCCCGGCTCCAGGACGAGAGCCGTCTCGACGCCGTCAAGCGCGCCGTCGAGGACGTCGCCCAGGACGCCCCCACGCTGGCCAAGATCGCCCTCGAGGCGATGATCCGCGAGCACAACCCGGACCTGTCCGGCACGGCCGACTCCGCCGGCCGCGTGGGGATGCGCTCGGGCAAGGTCTCGGAGCTGACCGCGATCGCCCGCCTCAAGCCGGGCGGCGCCGAACGGCTGCAGCGCATCTTCGACCTGACCCGCGGCAACATGGACGGCGCCCAGCGCGTGTCCACGCTGCACGACATGCGCTTCGTCTTCTTCGACGACAACACCCGGATCCTCTTCGCCACGGCCTACGACGGCGACTGGGATGCGTACATCAACGACTTCGCCACCAAGATCCCCGAGCTGATGGACCTCCTCTTCCAGAACGTGGAGGGGTGGCCGGGCATCGACAGCCCGGCCGTGAAGGACTTCATCGCCGAGCACCAGATCACCGCCTCCGGGTGGTTCGTGGCGAACCCGCAGGTCACCGTGGTGGACACGCGTCGACTGCAGCGCACCGAGGACGCGGTGAACACCTTCCTGGACCAGATGGCCGGGCGCACCGACCTGGACGAGGACACCGCGGCCGCCCTGAAGCAGCTCACCGACACGATCTCCACCCCCGAGGCGGTGGATTACTGAGATGGGCGTGCTCAAGGACCTGAAGGAACGTTTCGATCGGGAGCGGGTCGAGCTGGACCTGGACGACATCCAGGGCCTGGTGCTGCGGTCGCGGCCTGAGCCCTACGTCGGCGCCCACGCCATGCTGACCGTGGAGGAGGCCGAAGGCGGTCGGGACTTCGTCCGTCGCCTGACCGAGTACGTGACCTCCGCGCAGGACTGGGCCGACGACCTGCAGTCCTGGACCGGCGTGGCGATCAGCTATGCCGGCCTGCGCGCCCTGGGGCTGCCCGAGGACTCCCTGGCCAGCTTCCCGCTGCCCTACCAGCAGGGGATGGCCGCCCGCGCTCAGCAGCTCATGGACACCGGGCCGAACGCCCCGGAGCACTGGGACGAGGCGTTCACCCAGGACGCCTGTCACATCGCGCTGACGATCTACGCGGCCGACGCCGACGCCCTGGACGCCGCCCTGGACCAGGCGGAGAAGGTGCTGGAGCACTCCACCGGAGTGACCCTGGTGGCCACCCACCGGTTCGGGGTCGACGAGCTGAACAAGAACCCCTTCGGCTTCCGGGACTCCATCTCGCAGCCGACGGTGGCCGGCAGCGGGGTGCGGCCACAGCCGGGCCAGGAGCGCTCCATCTCCGCCGGCGAGTTCATCCTGGGCGAGAACAGCGAGACCGGCTCCCCGCTGGCCGTGCCGCAGCCGGATGTGCTGGGCCGCAACGGGACCTACGTGGTGCTGCGCAAGTTCGCCAGTCGGGTGGGCGCCTTCAACGAGTACCTGGCCTCGCAGAGCCCGGACCCGGAGGAGCAGCACCGGATCGCCGCGAAGATGTTCGGCCGGTGGCGCAGCGGCGCCCCGCTGGTGCTCTCCCCGGACCACGACGACGAGGAGCTGGGCAACGACCCGGAGCGGCGCAACGACTTCACCTTCGAGGACGACCCGAAGGGCCTGATGTGCCCGCACTCCAGCCACATGCGTCGCCTCAACCCGCGGGACAGCGACCTGTCGATCATGACGGACGTGAACATCAAGCGGATCATCCGGCGCTCCTCGACCTTCGGTCCCGGGTGGTCGCCGGAGGTGAGCTCGGCCGACGACGCGAAGGAGGACCGCGGGATCTACTTCATCTTCATCAGCGCCCGGGCCTTCGACACGATCGAGTTCATGCAGCAGGAGTGGATCAACGGCGGCAACTTCGTCGACCTCGGCTCCGAGCGGGATCCGATCGTCGGTCTGCACGAGGACGACCCCACGGAGGGGCAGTTCACCATCCCCGCCGAGCCGGCTCGCAAGCGCATCAACGGCATCACCACCTTCAACCGGATGGCCGGGGGCGAGTACCTCTTCATGCCCTCGCTCAACGCCCTGCGGTGGATCGGTGAGGCGGGCTGGACCTCCGAGCAGTCGGACGCCGAGGCATGATGCAGCCTCCGTCCCCGGGCGGCCCCGCAGGCGCCCTGCCGTGGCAGGTGGACCTCGACTGGCTGTGGGGCACCCCGCCGGGCAACGACGGCTCCCCCGCGACCCTGCGGCTGGACGTCGTCGGCTCCGGGGCGGCCCGGGCCGCCGCCGCGTGGCTGAGCTCCCTGCCCGGGGACGAGGACGGCGTCCGGGGCAGGGGCGGCTGGCGTGCCGACCCGGGCGAGCAGCCCGGCGCGGACGACCACGCCGTCCTGCTGCTCACCTCGGCCGGTGAAGACGTGGCGGACGGGCTGGAGGACGCCGCCGACGACGCCCACGCGGCGCTGGCCGCCGTCGAGGGCCTCACCCTGCGGTGGACTCCCCTGCCCCGTGACCCGTCCCGCTGAGGCGCTCGCGCCCCGTGAGTAGGCTGGAGTGATGGCGACGGTACTTCTCGTGCGGCACGGCCGCACCACGGCCAACGCGACCGGACTGCTGGCGGGCCGCACCCCCGGGGTCAGCCTGGACGACCACGGACGGGAGCAGGCGGCCCGCACCGCGGATCGGATCGCGGCCGTGCCCGTGGCCGCGGTGGTGGCCAGTCCCCTGGAGCGGTGCGCGCAGACGGCCCGCGCCCTCCTCGATCGCCAGCCGGGGACGGTGCCCTCGCTGGTCGACGACGACCTCACCGAGTGCGACTACGGCCAGTGGCAGGGACGCGCGCTCAGCGACCTGGCCACCGAGCCCCTGTGGGCGACGGTGCAGACCCAGCCGTCCGCCGTCGTCTTCCCCGGCGGGGAGTCCATGGCGGGCATGCAGGCCCGCGCGGTGGCGGCGATCCGCCGGCACGACGCCGCGGTCGAGGCCGAGCACGGGCCCGGGGCGGTGTGGGTGGCGGTGAGCCACGGGGACGTCATCAAGTCGATCCTGGCCGATGCGCTCGGCACGCACCTGGATCTGTTCCAGCGGATCGAGGTGGGGCCCGCCTCCGTGTCCATCGTGAGCTACGGTCCGAGCCGCCCGCGGGTCTGGGCCACCAACACCGACGCCGGGGACCTGTCCTGGCTGGCGACCCTCGGCCCGTCCGACGACGCCCCGGTGGGCGGCGGCGCGGGCACGGGCGCAGGCACGGGCACCGGTGCAGTGGACAAGCAGACGCCTAGGATCGTGGCATGACTGATGCACCTGCCCCCGCCCATGAGTTCGACTGGCCGGATCGCGTCGTGATCGGGACGCTCGGGCGTCCCGGAGCCCGCACGTTCTACCTGCAGGTGCGCACCGGGCCCCGGCTGGTGAGCCTGGCCCTGGAGAAGCAGCAGTCGGCCCTGATGGCGGAGATGATCGACGAGATCCTCGACGATCTCATGGCGCTGGAGGGCAACCCGCACAGCGTCCCGGCCAGCACGCCCGTGGAACTCGTGGACAACGATCCGCTGGACCCGGTGCAGGAGTGGTTCCGGGTGGGGGCCATCGGCCTGGGCTGGGACCCCACCACCGCGCAGGTGCTCATCGACGCGCACCCCCTCTCCGACGACGACGCCGACCCGGCGCCCGAGGCGGACGCCGAGGCCGTGCGCGTGCGCATGCCCGTCGGCGCCGCCCGGGCGTTCGCCCGGCGCACCCGGGAGGTCGTGGACGCCGGCCGTCCGGTCTGCTCGGACTGCGGCCAGCCCATCGACCCCGACGGCCACGACTGCACCCTCCCCGACTCCTGATGAGCGCCGCGGACGTGCCCGCCGGCGAGCTGGTGTCCGGGGAGCTGATGCTCACCGGCCGCATCACGACGGCGTCCAACGCCACGTTCCTCGGCGCGATCGGTGACACCCCGGTGGTCTACAAGCCGGTGGTCGGCGAGGCCCCGCTGTGGGACTTCCCCGCCGAAACCCTGGCCCGCCGCGAGGTGGCCGCGCACCTGGTGTCTGAGGCACTGGGGTGGGACATCGTGCCGCACACGTGGCTGCGCGATGGCCCGTTCGGCGAGGGCATGGTGCAGCTCTGGCAGGAGCAGGACCCTGAGCAGGACGCCGTGGACCTGTTCCCGGCGGATCAGGTGCCAGCCTCGGGGTGGCTCACGATCCTGGAGGGTGAGGACGAGGACGGGAATCGGCTGGTCCTGGCCCACGAGGACTCGGCGGCGCTGCGCCGCATGGCGGTGTTCGACGTGATCGTCAACAACGCCGACCGCAAGGGCGCCCACATCCTCGCCATGCCCGGCGGTCACCGGTACGGCGTGGACCACGGGCTCACCTTCCACGTGGAGGACAAGCTGCGGACCATGCTGTGGGGATGGCTCGGTGAGGCCCTGAGCGAGGAGGAGCGCGACGGCGTGGGGCGCGTTCTCGAGGGGCTCGAGGGTGAGCTGGGGCGCAAGCTGGCTGAGCTGCTCAATGCCGAGGAGATCGGTGCCCTTGCGGATCGTTGCGCTGGCTTGCTCGACGACGGACGGTTCCCTGCCCCGAGCGGGCTGACGCCGGCCGTCCCCTGGCCGCTGTTCTGACGGGCCCGAGGCGTCAGCGCGGCCGCAGGGACGGCGGGTGCACTCAGTCCACGAGCCCCGCCGCGGCACCGGCCGCACGGTAGTCCGCGGCGAGCGAGTCCACGGTGGCGTGGGCGTTGAGCCCGCTGGGGTTCGGCGCCACGAACAGCCGCGTGCCCGGCCACGGCGTCTGCTGCTCCCCCAGCGCCGCCTTCGGGCGTCCGAACGCCTGCCGGTAGGCCGTCACCCCCAACACGGCGACGACGGCCGGCGCGTGCGCGGCCACGAGCGCGTCCAGGCGGGCGGGGGCGGCGGCGAGCTCCTCCGCGGTGAGCTCGTCGGCGCGGGCGGAGGCCCGCGGGACGAGGTTGGAGATCCCGATGCCGCGGGCGTGCAGCTCGGCGAGGTCCTCGGCCTTGTAGCCGTCGGAGGCGTCGATCAGGTGCCGGGTGAGCCCGGCGCGGTGCAGGGCCGGGTAGAAGCGGTTGCCGCGGCGGGCGAAGTGCGCTCCGGTGGCGGCGGTCCACAGGCCGGGGTTGATGCCGATGAACAGCAGCCGCAGCGGGTCCGGCAGCAGGTCGGGGACGGTGCGGTCGCGGAACTGCTGGAGCTCGGCCTGGGTGAAGCGCATGTCAGTAGTGATACCTCACCTGGAGGATGATCAGGTCCTCGCCGTCGACGAGGTAGACGAGCCTGTGCTCCTCCGTGATGCGTCGGGACCATGCCCCGGGCGCGCCGTACTTCAGCTGCTCGGGCTTGCCGATCCCGTCGAAGGGATCACGCAGGGCGGCGTCGATGAGGGTGTTGATCCGCTTGAGGACCTTGCGGTCCGTGGTCTGCCAGTGCGTGTAGTCCTCCCAGGCCGAGCGGTCCCACACGAGGCGCACTCAGGCGTCCCCGTCCATGCGGTCCAGAGCGTGCTCCTCGACGCTCCCTGCGCGGGCGCGCTCGTAGGCGTCCAGCAGCCGGCGGGCGTTGGCCGGGGAGCGGAACAGGTAGGCGGTCTCCTGCCAGGCGGCGTACTCGTCCGCGGGCATGAGGACGGCATTCCCCTTGCGGGAGACGATCTCCACGACCTCGCGGTCCGCATTCACTCGCTCGATGAGCGGGAACAGGGTCTTGCGGGCTTCACTGGCACTGATGGACATGGGGGCCTCCTCAGGCGCGTCGCGGTACCTGCTTATGGTACCAGTCGGTGAGGTGGAACTCAGCCGACACGGGCGTGTCAGATGGTCTGTGTAAGCCGTACCGAGAGGAACGGTAAGAATCATGACCATGATCGACGAGAAGAACCCAGGCGAGCCCTCGGGCCAGGACCTGGTCGAGCAGCTGAAAGCCTCAGGGCAGCTTGATTCCCTATTCGCGCAGATCGACGCGGGCGGCGTCGAGCTCACCGGTGACGGCGGGTTCGTGCCCGCGCTGGTCAAGGCCGCGCTCGAGCGGGGCCTGCAGGCCGAGCTGACCAGCCATCTGGGCTACGAGAAGGGCTCGAGCGAGGCGCTGAAGCACGCCAACTCCCGCAACGGGACCACCCCGAAGACCGTGGAGTCCGAGGTCGGGCCGATCGAGCTGGACGTCCCGCGAGACCGGGGCGGGTCGTTCACCCCGCGCCTGGTGCCCAAGGGCCAGCGGCGCCTCGGGGGCCTGGATGACATGATCATCAGCCTCTATGCCGGCGGAATGACGATCCGGGACATCCAGCACCACCTGGCCTCCACGATCGGCACGGACCTGTCGCACGAGACGATCTCCAACATCACCGACGCCGTGAGCGAAGAGGTCCTGGCGTGGCAGTCGCGGCCGCTGGAGGAGTTCTATCCGGTGATCTATCTCGACGCAATCCGGATCAAGATCCGAGAGAACAGCCAGGTCCTCAACCGTGCCGCCTACATCGCCGTCGGCGTGGACCTCGAGGGCATCAAGCACGTGCTGGGGATCTGGGTCCAGGACACCGAGGGCTCGGCGTTCTGGGCCCACGTCTGCGCCGATCTCGCCAACCGGGGCGTGCAGGACGTGCTGATCGTCTGCTGCGACGGGCTCAAGGGCCTGCCGGAGGCGGTCGAGGCGACGTGGCCGGACTCGATGGTCCAGACCTGCGTGGTTCACCTGATCCGGGCCGCGATGCGGTTCGTGGCCTACCAGGACCGCAAGAAGGTCGCCGCCGCGCTGAAGCCGATCTACACCGCCCCCAACGAAGAGACCGCGAGGAAGGCGCTGGCCGAGTTCGAGGCCTCCGAGCTCGGCACGAAGTACCCGTCTGCAGCCGCGACCTGGGCGAACTCCTGGGAGCGGTTCATCCCGTTCCTGCAGTTCCCACCCATGCTCCGCAAGGTCATCTACACGACCAACAGCATCGAGTCGCTGAACTTCCAGCTACGGAAGGTGACCAAGAACCGCGGCCACTTCCCCTCGACCGAGGCGGCGGTGAAGCTGCTCTGGCTGGCGATCTGCAACATCGAAGACAAACGCGCCGCCGAACGCGCTCGGGACCGGGGCAAACCCGCCGGCCAGCGCAAAGCCCAGGGCCGGCTCGTCGAAGGCCAGGCCGTCACGAACTGGAAGCAGGCCCTCGCCCAGCTCGCCGCGGCCTACCCCGACCGGATCAACCCCTACCTGTGACCACCCCGCTTACACAGACAAGTTGACACGCCCGCCGACACCTTGCGGGATGCAGAGGACCATCGAGACGGCCGAACCCTGTTCGCCAGAACATCGCCGCTGAAGTCCCATCGGTCCTACTCTGGCTGGAATCCCGTGCCGCACAAAGGACTCCCGATGACTGGAATACCGTTCTTGCTCGTCTTCATCCTGGCCATCGCCCTGATGATCGTCATGATCTCCAGATGGAAGATCCACCCCTTCCTCTCGATCATGGTCGTCGACAAGCGCTCCGTAAGGCCCTGGCCCGTCGCACCGGGGCGTCACCCGTGGCGATGACCGTGGCCCTGGCGGCAGGTCTGTACACCTCGCACGTCTTCATCCCGCCGACCCCGGGGCCCATCGCAGCCGCCCAGAACCTCGGCATCGGCGACCACCTCCTGCTGGTGATCGGCCTCGGCGTCGTCGTCTCGATCCCCGCACTCCTCGTCGCGTACCTGTACGCCCTCTACATCGGCAAGCGGGTGACCGCCCCTGAGGAGATCGGCACGGAGGATGCGGACGAGCTGGAGGCGGCCTACGACGCGCTTCGCCGGTCCTACGGGCGGATGCCTGGGACGGCTGCGTCCTTCGCGCCCATCATCGCCCCCATCCTGCTCATGGCTCTCGGCTCGCTCGCATCCGTCCTGAAGTGGACCGGCCCCGCGGGTGACTTCGCCCGATTCCTCGGCACGCCGATGATCGCGCTCGCCGTCGGCACTCTCTGCGCAGTCGGCCTGCTGTTCAGCGTGCGCCGTGGCGAGACGTTCTACGACCTGACGGAGGAGACCCTCCGGGTCGTCGGCCCCATTCTGTTCATCACGGCGGCCGGCGGTGTGCTGGGGCGCGTCATCGCCACCACCGACCTCGTCACCTTCATCGAGAGCAACGCTGCACAGTTGTCGGTCATCGGACTGTTCTTCCCCTTCCTCGTCTCCGCCGTCCTGAAGACCGCGCAGGGCTCCTCCACAGTGGCCCTCACGACCACGTCGGCCATGGTCTTCCCGATGATGCCTGCACTGGGCTTCGAGACCCCGGTGGCCAGCGCGCTCGTGGTCATGGCCATTGCGGCCGGGGCCATGACCGTCTCCCACGCCAACGACTCGTACTTCTGGGTGGTCACCAACTTCAGCGGCATGACGCCCTCGCAGGGTTACCGCACCCAGACGATGGTCACGCTCCTGATGGGGCTCACCTCCATCGTGTTCATCTGGATCCTCGGCCTCGTCCTCATCTGACCCCGTCACCTGACCTAGGAGATCCACGCGTGCAGCGCATCATCGTCATCCCAGACTCGTTCAAGGGGGCCCTGTCGTCGCGGGAGGCGGGCTCCGCGATCGCGGCGGGTCTCGCGTCGGTCACCGACGCCGAGGTCCTCGTGGTGCCCATCGCCGACGGCGGGGAGGGCACCGTCGAGGCCTTCGTGGCTGCCGCAGGGGGCGTTTTGCGATCCGCGACAGTCTGCGGGGTGTTCTACGGCGAACGCGTGTCTGTCCACTACGGACTGATCGACCCAGACGTGGCGGTGGTGGAGACCGCCTCATGTGCCGGGCTCCCTCTCACCTCCGGACGCGAGGACACGGGACGGGCGACGACGTTCGGGATCGGCGAGCAGATCCTCGACGCCGTGTCCGCTGGCGCGCGCAGAGTCATCGTCGGGGCCGGCGGGAGCGCCACGACAGACGGCGGCACGGGCGCTGCCGCAGCCCTCGGCGTCCGGTTCCTCGACGCTGCGGGCGAGGAGTTCATCCCGACCGGCGACACCCTCACCCGGATCGCGCGGATCGACTCCGCCCCGGCACGAGACCGGCTCCGCGACGTCGACGTGGAGGTGATGTGCGACATCAGCAACCCCCTCACGGGATCGCAGGGTGCAGCCCACGTGTTCGGCCCCCAGAAGGGGGCGGATCCTGCATCAGTGGCGAGCCTGGATACCGGACTGGTCCATCTCGCGGGCATCGTCGAGCGAGACCTCGGGGTCGCGATCGACGCGCTCCCCGGTGCGGGAGCAGCAGGGGGTCTCGCCGGTGGCCTGCACGCCTTCATTGGAGCCACCTTGAAGCCGGGTATCGACGTCGTCCTCGAGACGGCGGGTTTCCACGACCTCGTGAAGACCGCTGACCTCGTCATCACCGGAGAGGGGCGCATTGACGGCCAGTCCTTGGCCGGGAAGGTGCCGATCGGCGTGGCCCAGGCCGTGCGCACAGCAGGCCGCGCGATCCCGGTGATCGTCCTCGCCGGCTCCGTGGGACAGGACGCGGACACCCTCTACGACGAGGGCATCACCGCGATCGTGCCCATTGGCCGCGGCCCCCAGGACTTGGCGACAGCGATCCGCCGTACGGCAGAGGACCTGACCGCGACCGCCCGCGACGTCGGGCGACTGGTGATGGCCTGCTTCCCCGCCGACCTCACACGGTGAGGACGGCGAGGACGGGCAGGGCCTCGTCCTGGCCCGCGAGGACGCGGCGGCGCTGCGCCGCAGGGCGGTGTTCGACGTGATCGTCAGCAACGCCGACCGCAAGGGCGCGCACATCGTCCCCATGCGCGTCGGGCACCGCCACGGCGTGGGCCACGGGCTGACCTTCGATGTGGAGAACAAGCTCCGGACCGTGCTGTGGGGATGGATCGGTGAGGAGCTGAGTGAGGAGGAGCGCGACGGCGTCGGCCGGGTAGGCCCGGGGCTCGGCGGTGAACTGGGGCGGGGGCTGGCGGGGTTACGCGGCGCCGAGGAAGTCGAAGCCTTGGCCGAACCCTGTGCCCGGTTGCTCGACGACGGGATTCTCCTTGCCCCGAGCGGGCTGACGCCGGCGGTGCCTTGGCCGCTGTTCTGAGGTGGCGAGCCCGTGAGCAAGGCGGGCAAGGAATGCCGAGGGTCACCGCGTCCGTCGCCAATCACGTGACTCAAGACGAGCCGACTCCCCTGCGGCGTTCCATAGTTGTGAGCCAGGAGGGACAGAGCACCTCGGACTTAGTCGGATGGAAGCTACGCCCGTGGCATAAAAGCCGACCGGGCGGGATGGCGCAGCCGTCGCAACGCGTGCGTCCGTTACTAACTTCCTGTGCCACTCTCATTCTCACGGCAGCTGTGGCCATGAAACTCTGAGGGTGTGCCTTATCAAGCACTCTTACGGTAGGTCGCGTCGAATACCGCATTCGCAAGCCACTGCTTGAAGCTGCTGTTGTCCTGGAACTCCCTGAAGAGCTGGGTGTCGTCTGAGATGAGACGTAACATGACTTGGCTGAGTGCGCGGTCGCTCTCGACGCGGGCGTTTACCGGATCGTCATTGGCCTGCGCATTCTTGTAGGCCTCATCCTCGGACACCAGCCGCGGGATCTCTTCGGTGATGAACCGCTGCACACGATCCGCATCGTTCCACTCGATGTTGCCGAAGTGATCGTTGAAGCTGCGCACAATCGCGGAGAGCCTCTCGAGCTCTGGGTCTGAGCGGTGCCCACCGCCGGCGGCTGGCACCGGATCGAGAGTGCCATCCTCATCGTCGAGGACGATCTTCATGGCGCTGAGCTTCTCGGCCCGGTACGACTCCAGATCGATATTCTCCAGGATGCCGGCCGAGAGGTCCTCCTCCTTCGGCGCGGGCAGCTTTGGCACCAGGTGGTCGAGGAAGATCGATCGCTTCTCCCACTCGCTGCTCCCGTACGGAAGCACAGTCGAGAGGAAGTTGTAGGTACGCAGGAACGCCTTTGCGCCGCCTTTGAACGCGACCTGATCGTCCTCGTCGGGCATCTCGATGTACTCCGCGACACTCCCATCGAGCAGCGGGTCGAGCTGGTCACGGCTCTCGCCAGCCAGGTATCGACTCACAAACTCGTCGATCTGTTCGATCGTGTAGACGGCGAAGGCGTCGAGATCGTTGACCAGGTCATGAAGCTTGTTGGCGTCGGTCTCCTCGGCCAGCACGGTCGTACGGTAGTACGGCTCGAACGCACGCTGGATCTCGTCGGCGTCGTTGGCGAAGTCGAGCACGAACGTGTCGTGCTTCGCGGGATGGGCACGGTTGAGGCGCGACAGTGTCTGCACCGCCAACACTCCGGAAAGTGCCTTGTCGACGTACATCGTGTGCAGCAGCGGCTCGTCGTATCCCGTCTGGAACTTATTGGCGACCACCAAGATCCGATATGGATCGGTCTTCACCTGCTCAGCGATGGCGCTGGAAGGGAAGCCGTTCAGGCTGGCCTCGGTCACCTTCACGCCCTTGTACTCGTGCTCGCCGGAGAAGGCGACGACTGCTCGGTACGGGCTCTTCCGCTCGGCGAGTGCATCACGAATCGCGTGAAAGTACTCAATGCATCGCGCAATTGACGATGTCACCACCATGGCCCGGGCATGCCCGGCGATCTTGCGCTTCGCCACCACCTGGGCGAGGAAGTGCTCGACCATGATGGCGGACTTCTGCGCGATGGCGTGTTCGTTGCCCTCGACGTACGCGCGGAGCTTCTTCGATGCGCGTTTCGCGTCGAACTCAGGGTCGTCCTCGACGGTCTTCATCAGCTTGTAGTAGCTGCCGATGGGGGTGTAGTTCGCGAGGACATCGACGATGAAGCCCTCCTGGATCGCTTGCTTCATCGTGTACGAGTGGAAGGGGCGGAATCCCGTGCCACCCTCGGCGTTCGGTACGGGCTCGCCAAACATCTCGAGCGTCTTGTTCTTCGGAGTCGCCGTAAACGCGAAATAGCTCGCGTTCGGCAGCAGCTTCTTGCCCTCGATGATCCGGTTGATCTGGTCCTCGAGGGTGTCGTCTTCGATGTCGTCGACGCCAGCGAGAGCCCGGGAGACCGCTGCCGATGTCTTCGACCCCTGCGACGAGTGTGCCTCGTCGATCACGATGGCGAACCTGCGGTCCCGATGGTCCGCTCCGATGTCATCCAGGATGTATGGGAACTTCTGCACCGTTGTGACGATGATCTTCTTCCCGGCCGAGATCGCGCGGCGCAGGTCCCCCGACCGGTCCGCATGTACAACCGTTGAGCCCACCTGCAGGAACGACTTGATGGTTTGTGTTAACTGGTTGTCGAGGATGATGCGGTCCGTGACGACGATGATCGAGTCGAAAGCGATGCGACCGTCATGGATCGTCTCAGTCAGCTGATGGGTCAGCCAGGCGATCGAGTTCGACTTGCCGCTGCCCGCAGAGTGCTGGATCAGGTACCGGCGACCGGCCCCGTTCGCCTCGACATCGGCGAGCAGCTTGCGGACGACGTCGAGCTGGTGGTAGCGCGGGAAGATCGCCTTTGAAACCTTCTTGCCGGTCTTCTGGTTCTTCTCGACGACGATCTGTGCGTAGTTCTCGATGATCCCCGCGAGGCTGAGCGGAGCGAGCACCTGCCGCCAGAGGTAATCGGTCATCACGCCGTCGGGGTTCGGCGGGTTGCCGGCCCCGTCCTTGAAGCCCTGGTCGAAGGGCAGGAACCAGGAGGAAGCGCCTTTGAGCTGGGTGCAGAATCGGGCTCGCTGGTCGTCGAGGGCGAAGTGCGCAATCGTCCGGCCGAACGCGAACAGCGGCTCACGGGGGTCCCGGTCGCGCTGATACTGCTGAACCGCGTCCTCGACCGTCTGGTTCGTGAAGTTGTTCTTCAGCTCGAACGTGAACACCGGCAGCCCGTTGATGAACCCGACCAGGTCGACAGCGTCGCCAGTGTTGCTCACGCTGTAGTGCACCTGTCGTGTAACCACAAATCGGTTCGCCTCGAAGAGAGCGGCAGCCTTCGGGTTCGCCGCATCGGGCGCCGGATAGTAGAGATCTACATGCAGACCGAGGTGGTCGATGCCGTTGCGCAGCATGTGCACAACGCCACGGCGCGTGATCTCCCCCTGAAGCCGGGCAAGGAACTTGTGACGTGTAGGCGTGTCCGAAGCAAGGCCAAGCGGCTCAACAAGGTCGGGCTGGGTCGCACTGATGAACTCGGTGAACTGGCCGAGATCGAGCGCGTGGGACGCGACGTAGTCGGCAGGCGCGCCCTCGGCCCATCCACCGTCGACCATCTGTTCAACGATGAGCGCTTCCAAGCTCTCTTCATTGAGACGCCGCATGCTCACTCCTCGCTTTCGCCCAACGCATCTTCGAGATCATCATCCAACAGTGAGTCCAGACCGGTGCCTTGTTCCGGGGTGTCTGGCAACGATGCGGCGATCGCTCGGACGTCCACCTGCCCTGTCACGACGTCGGCAACGAGGCGTGTTCGGAACTCTTGCAGGAGGGAGATCTCGTCCTGATAGCGTTTCGCAACGGAGTCGAATTGCGCGCCGTCGCGTTCAATCTCCTCAACCACTTGCATCTGTACGTGACCAGGAGGCACGGACACTGCAATTTCATAAAGGTCTTTTCGGTCGACGCCCGGAACCGCTGACTTTTCGGCGTACACGGTCTTATCAATAGAGCGTAATAGCCAATAGCACCATCGTGGATGGTTTCCTTGAAAATCAGTTACGTAAAGTGCGGTATTGTGCGGCCAAAATTTGTCTTCAACATAAAAGACCGCTCCAGTAGAGCCGTATCGCCCGATAACGACTCCAGGCCCGTCCACTCGCGCCTCACTGTGTGTTGCGATTACGCCGCCGGAAGAAATCACGGGGAACGGCCCCGCATCCCTCTCGTCCGCGGGAAGATCATACCCCCGCTGCAACCGTACTACCCACTTGAGGCGCTTCCTTGGCCAGGTCCCAGGATTCCCGGCGCCACCCTGAATGCGCTCCAAATTGTGTGCTCGCCGTTGCTCCTCGATAAGAGCAACGAGACGACGCTTGGCCGCGATTGCCTTATCGATGCGTGCGTTCGCATGTTCGAGGTACTTTACGATCGCTGCCTGCTCTTCGATCGGCGGCACCAGGCAAGGCATCCGCTTTAGATCACCCCACCCCAGCTGCTGGCGTAGTCCGCTGCCCATCCCATAGATACGCTTTGTCGAGTCAATGGCAATTAGGTATTGGTAAGCATACGCGCCATTCCAGTCCCCGGTAGGGCGCAAACCGATGTATGCCGAAGTAATGATGCCACGGTCCTTGACATGCCCAACTCGAACACTTGTCTGATCGTTCTGCAGGTCGGTAGGACGTACAACGATGTCACCGGGTTCGAGAATCTGATAACCCTCATAGGAATCAGGAACCAATCCGCGTTGCTTCTCAAGCGGTTTAACGACGACCTGGCCATAACTCAGCGAGAGAACTTGCGTCTCGACCAACCCGGTGTTCTTGTGTCGGTTCTCCTGCATCACAGCCAAACCGGGGTGTACCGCCCAGTGAGCCGGTGTTCGAGTCGACCAGAATGAGTTTGAAGTCGTCTCTGCGTACTTGGGTAGATCCCTGAACATCAGGCTTCACCTGCGATTTCGGCGATCAGGTCTTCAGTCTCTGCCTCGAGTGCGCGGATGTCGGCCTGAATCTCGGCCAAGGTGCGCAGGGGCGTGGGCTTGTAAAAGTGGCGGGTGAAGGAGATCTCGTAGCCGATCTTCGCCTTCGAGTCGTCGATCCAGGCATCCGGGGCGTAAGGCTCGACTTCGCGACGGAAGAAGGCTTCGATGCCGTCGGCATAGTCGCCCGCGGGCTCCGTGAGCGGTACCTGTTCGGTGTCGCGCAGCTCGGAGTCGGGCTCGTACTGGACGATGCGGGCGCGGCCGTCGATGACGGCTTCGTACCTCCCGTGCAGCGGATCGGGTGTCGCGGCGTACGGCAGCGCCTTGCGGATGAGAGGCGGTGCACTTTCGTCGCGCACTCCGTCCTCCTTCAGCTGCTTGATCTCCTGCGCCGTGTAGACACGGTGTGGGTCAACACCGGCGATGCGCAAGGGCCGTTCGACGGTGATCTTGTGGTATCCGAAGTCCACACCGTCGAATACCTTCGAGTGGTCGGTGTCTTCGTACTGATCGAACGCTTTGAACGCCTCGAGGACCTTGTCGGCGTCAGTCGAGCTGACCTCGACGCCCTTCTCGCCCAGGTTCTTGCGCAACGGCGTGAACCAGTCGGTGGCGTCGATGAGCTGGACCTTGCCCTTGCGGCGATCTTCCTTGCGGTTGGAGAGCACCCACACGTACGTGGCGATACCGGTGTTGTAGAACATCTTCAGCGGCAGCGCGACGATCGCTTCGAGCCAGTCGTTCTCGATGATCCATCGTCGGATGTTGCTCTCGCCCTGGCCAGCGTCACCTGTGAACAGCGAGGAGCCGTTGTGCACCGATGCGATCCGGGAGCCGAGCTCGGTGCCCTGTTTCATCTTCGAGATCAGATTTGCGAGGAACATCAGCTGTCCGTCGCTGCTCCGCGTCACCAGCGAATACTCGCTGTCGTTGTCGTGGTTGACGAGGAACCGCGGGTCGATGATCTTCTTCGCGCCGCCGAGGCGATCCTGGTCGGTCTTCCAACTCTTGCCATAAGGCGGGTTGGAGAGCATGAAGTCGAACTCTTGGCCCGCGAACGCATCGTTGGAGAGGGTCGAGTACTCCGGGCCGCCGACAATGTTGTCGGCCGCTTTGCCGTCGCCCTTGAGGATCAGGTCGGCCTTCGCGATCGCGTACGTCTCGGCGTTGATCTCCTGCCCGTAGAGGTGCGTGGAGACCTTCTTGCCGGACAGCTCCGTCAGATGCTTCAGGGTCTCTTCGGCGACGGTCAGCATGCCACCGGTCCCCATCGCACCGTCGTAGAGCCGGTAGGTACCCGACGGGATCGTGTCTGCGATGGGTTCGAACATCAGCCGGGTCATCAGGCGCACAGCGTCACGCGGCGTCCAGTGCTCGCCGGCCTCTTCGTTGTTCTCCTCGTTGAAGCGGCGCACCAACTCTTCGAAGACGGTGCCCATCCCGTGGTTGTCCATGCCCGCTGGGGAGAGATCGAGGTCTGGAGCGAGGAACTTCTCGATCAACGCACCGAGCGCGTCAGCCTTCGTAAGCCGAGGTAGTTGGTTACGGAACTCAAAGTTGTCGATGATCTCCTGCACGTTAGGCGAGAAGCCATCGAGGTACGCCTCGAAGTTCTGCCGCAGGCGCGTCGAGTTCGACACGTGCCGCAGGTCCTGCAGCGAGAAACCAGATGTGTTGTAGAAGTCCTGCTTGGCAGCATCGCGCAGCGGTGCATCCTGGTCAGCGACGCCCGCCTCGTCCAGCATCTTCTTCATCGCCATCACTGCATCGCGCGTCGGGCCAAGGACGCTGTCCAGGCGACGCAGGACCGTGAAGGGAAGGATCACGTCCCGGTACTTGCCTCGAACATAGAGGTCGCGGAGGACATCATCTGCGATATTCCAGATGAGCGCCGCGATTCGCGCGTGGTTGATGGAGCTGTGTGGCACTAGGGTCCTTCACTTGTGACTAGATAATCTGCCGGGCGGCAGTGCGACGAGACCGGCACTCGTAATGCCGCCCAACCAATGCTGAAGGTAGACGGCACCACTGTCATTATCTCAGCTCGCCCGAAGTCGTGTGTGCTCAGGCAGGCATCCATGATGCCCACACGGTTCGCCGCGCAAGAGTGACTCGAGCGCCGAACGTCACTGACGAACGACAAGTGCCTGCGCCTCAACACCTAGGGCATGTCTGACAATCGTTTGGACCATGCGATCACAGCATTCAGCACCACAGCGGACCGGTAGACGATCGCGTACTTGTCATACCGGGTCGCCAGACCCCGCCGCTGCTTCAGGTGCGCGTACTGACGCTCGATGACGTTGCGGCCCTTGTAGGCGTCCGCGTCGAGGCTAACGGGGCGCCCGCCGCGGGCACCGCGCCGTCTGCGGTGGCCCTGCTGGTCGGCCGGTTCGGGGATGACCGCTTTGATCCCACGGGCACGTAGGTGGGTGCGGATCGCCCGGGAGGAGTACGCCTTATCGCCCAGCACGGCCTCGGGGCGGGTCCGGGGCCGCCCTACTGGCCGGGTCACGCGCAGCTGCTCCAGAAGAGGAAGCAGCATCGGGGAGTCCCCTGCCTGGCCGGGGGTGATCAGGCTGACCAGCGGCAGCCCGGTCCCGTCCACGAGCTGATGGATCTTCGTGCTCAGCCCGCCACGGGAGCGCCCGATGCCGTGATCGGCCGGCTCCTCACGCGGATTCTTGTAGTTCGATCCATCCCCCTGTGTGGCGGGTGATGTTCGTCGCGTGCTGGTGGGCGCGGGCGATCGTGGAGTCCACCGAGACCGACCAATCGATCAGGCCTTCGGCGTCAGCGGCGGCGGTCAGCGTGGCCAGCACCGTGTCCCATGTGCCTTTTTCGGCCAAGCGCCGATGCCAGGTCCACACTTCTCTGCCAGGGCCCGTAGACCTCGGGCAGATCCCTCCAAGCGATTCCGCACCTGTATCGGTAGATGATCGCCTCCACCATGGTGCGGGCGTCGGCGAACGGCCTGCCGGCGCGGCCGGTCCGGGTCGGGAGCATCGGGGCGATCAACTCCCATTGGGCGTCGGAGAGCATCTGGAACCGGGACATGTCCCCAGGGTCTCAGCTGACTCGTGCATCTATTCTCAGACACGCCCTAGTTGCTCTGCCAGAGCATCGACGGAGTCCAAAGTGAGGTTGCGCTCCCCACGCTCGATGCCGGCGAGGTACCGAGTCGACACGCCGAGCTCTTCAGCAAGACCTTCCTGCGGCAGCCGACCCGCAAGGCGCAGATCGCGCACCTGCGCTCCGAGCACCTTCTTCAGCGGTTCTGTCACACATCAAGTCTCAGGTTTGGTAGTCATGACTTTCAGGAAGTTATCGATTCCAGTTGCGGCCCAGGCGGTTCATGCACGACTCGCGCTACAAGTGCACCAGACCTCAAAGGAGAGCGTGACAATGCCCGATTCGCAGCAGATCCCCGACGGGAACTCGACAGCTCTTGTAAGCGGCCATGAAAAGCTGCCCATAGGTGGCCAGGGAATGACCCGCTGACGGCCATGAGGACTGCCCAGTGATGGCCACGGGAACTGCCCGGTGCTGGCCATCTGGTTTGCCCGCGTTGCTCGTTGCCCGCCGCGTCGTGAGCCGGCGGGGGCCTCCTCCCCGGGTTGGATATCGGTGTCGAATCGAATCCAGCGAGGAAGAGGCCCTGAATGAAGGATGCCGCAGAAACCATGAAAATACTCAGTGCCTATGACCTGACCAAGTCATTGCGGGGCGCCGCCGAGCTGGCCGGTTGCTCCCATCACACCGTGGCCCGGCTGGTGCGGGCCCGCGACGCCGGCCAGACCCCTGGATCCGGAGCCAGCCGCCCGAAGGTCACCGATGTCTGGCTGCCCAAGATCGAGGAATGGGTCGAGGCCTCCACGGGCAGGATCCGCGCCGATGTCGTGCACGCCAAGCTCACCGCAATGGGCTACACCGGCTCTGAGCGCTCCACCCGGCGGGCGGTGGCCGAGGTGAAGGCCGCCTGGCGGGCCGGGAAGCGCCGGGTGCACCGGCCCTGGATCACCGAGCCGGGCGCATGGCTGCAGTACGACTTCGGCGATGGGCCGGCGATCGACGGGGCCAAGACGGTGCTGTTCGTGGCCTGGCTGGCCTGGTCCCGCTACCGGATCGTCATCGCCCTGCGTGATAGGACGGCTCCGAGTGTGTTCGCCGCCCTGGACCGGTGCTTCCGGCTGATCGGGGGCGCGCCGACCTATGTGCTGACGGATAACGAGAAGACAGTGACGGTCTCTCATGTGGCCGGGGTGCCGGTGCGTAACCAGGCCACCGTGGCGTTCGCTCGGCATTACGGCGTGGAGGTGCTGACCTGCCAGCCAGCGGATCCGGCCGCCAAGGGCGGGGTGGAGAACGCGGTGAAGCTGGCCAAGGCCGACCTGGTCCCGAAGGACACCAACCTGCGGGACCAGTACGCCTCGTTCGCTGAGCTCGAGGCCGCCTGCGCGGGGTTCATGGCCATGGTGAACTCCCGGGAGCACCGGGTGACCCGGCGCCGCCCGGACCACATGCTCGCCGAGGAGACCAGCGCGTTGCATCGGATCCCCGCCACGGCGCACACCGTGGCCTACGGGGTGGGACGGAAGGTGCCGGAGAACACGCCGATGGTCTCCTTCGAAAACGCCCAGTACTCGGTGCCCGCGCACCTGCTCGGGGCCGAGGTGTTCGTGCGCCATCACGGCACCGGACCGGACTCGATGGTGGTGATCATGCACGCCGGTGCGCAGGGGCCGGTGGAGGTCGCCCGGCACCGGGTGGCCCGGCCCGGGTCCCCGGCCATCGACGACGCGCACTTCCCCGGCCACGAGACGGACAAGGTGCCCGGGGACTACACCCCGGTGCCCCGTTCGGCGGCGGAGGCCGAGTTCCTGGCCATCGGGGCCGGAGCGAGGACCTGGCTGGTGGAGGCCGCCGCGGCCGGCACCAGCCGGATCGGTCAGAAGATGGCCGAGGCCGTCACCCTGGCCAAGCTCGCCGGCACCGACCAGGTCGACCGCGCCCTCGGGGTGGCCGCGGTGCACCAGCGCTTCGCCCACGGCGACCTGGCCTCCCTGCTCACCGCCGCCGGCCACCGCACCGGGATGCACACCGCCACCGAGGAACGGTCCCTGACCCAGGGCACCGCCGGCTGGGCCGGCCTCGGTACCTCCAACACCGAGGGGGCAGCCCGGTGAGCATCCACACCCCGAACACCGCCGCACCGGCGCTGCCGGCCGATTTGGAGGCGCTGTTGCGGCAGCTGAAGATGCCCCACGCCCGCGGTATCGCCGCCGAGGTACTGGCCACCGCCCGGGCCCAACGCTGGGAGCCGGCCGAGGTCCTCAAGGCCCTGCTGGTCGAGGAGACCACCGGTCGGGCCCGATCCATGCTCGCCGCCCGGCGCAAGGCCGCCGGGTTCCCCACCGGCAAGACCTTCACGACCTGGGATCCGGGCGCCTCCTCGATCCCGGCCCCGACCCAGCAGTCCCTGCGCACCCTGGAATGGCTCTCGCGCAGAGAGAACCTCGTGGTCTGCGGGCCCTCCGGCACCGGCAAGACCTTCTTCCTCGAGGCCCTGGGCCAGCAGGCCGTGGAGGAGGGCAAGCGGGTGGCCTGGTTCACCCTGGAGGACCTCGGGGCGATGATCCGGGCCCACCGGCCCGATGACACCATCACCAAAGCCGTCGCCCGAATCCTGCGCGCCGACCTGATCGTCATCGACGACATCGGCCTGCTGCCGGTCGCCGACGATGCCGCCGAGGGCCTCTACCGCATCGTGGACGCCGCCTACGAGAAACGCTCCGTAGCGATCAGCTCGAACCTGCACCCGGCCGGCTTCGACGAGCTGATGCCCAAGACCCTGGCCACCGCCACCGTGGACCGGCTCCTGCACCACGCCCACGTGTGCCAGACCACCGGAGACTCCGTACGGATGACCCAGGCAATGGCCGGGAAGGGAGTCATGCCACTGAACTGATCCCATCACGGTGGCCAGCACCACCACCCAAACGGGCAAACCAGCTGGCCACCAGTGGGCAGTTCTGATGGCCACCAGCGGGAAGAAACACTGGCCGCCTATGGGCAGAACTCAATGGCCCTTGACAAGCTCTCCCCCGCGTCCTGCACACACCGTTTAGCAGGGCACTACTCTCGGAATCGTGGGCCCCAGCAGAGGAGGCAGAGCGGAGAGAGCGGGTAGGGGACAACCTCCAGCTGACGTACGAACCCTATGCAGCGGGCGATCCATATCGCGCGTGTGGGCGTGCCCTTCTCGGTGAGCCAGCCCTGGGGGCCGATCAAGAGAGTCTTGCGCTGATCGGCGCCGACAACGCCGAGTTCCGAGCCAAGCACACGCCATGCAACATGGGTGTTTGGCGCCCCGAGGGCAACTGCGTGGAGCACTGCCACCTGTGCTGCCCGTTCCCGCCACTTTCGCCAGCTCAGCGCGATGAGCTCCGGCAACTCCTGTACCCACCCTCATTGCACATTGACCGTAGCGCCACCTACGAGTGGAACTGACCTGCCAACATGTCGAGACCCTGGGCTGGCATTCCCCTCGCTACGTTGGACCAACCGTCCAATGCACCGAATGCGCCGTCATCCGCGGCGTGGTCAAAACCGTGCGGATCGATCACAAGGCGAAGCCTGATGTCGGCGGCAGCGTCGCCGAGGGACTCCAGCCTGGCTATCAACGGCTCACAGATGAGCAATGGAGCTGGATCGAGGACATCGTTCACACAGAAGACGGTCCTCGCCACGGGCGGGCACGCGCTGACGTCGCACGATCGTCGACGCGACTCTCTACAAGACCCGCACTGGCATCACTGGGCGCAAGCTCCCAGCAGAGTTCGGGTCATGGCAGACCGCCTTGCGCCGGCACCACCAATTGATCGCGAGCTCCCAACGGGACGAGATCACTCGCACACTGGCGGAGCGAGACCTGCCCCAGTGAACCGCACCGTCGTTGAGACAACCGACTTTTGAGTCAGGCTGCTTATTGAGTCGGCGCACCTGCCGAGAGATTGCGTGTCGCACTACTCGAACCCACCCCGGAACTGGCCATCCGACGCGGCTTGCACGCTCCGCCTACCCGCCGCGAAAGGAAGACTCGACCCCTGCAGAAGCTCCACAGAGGTCGATCAAAGCCCCAGGTGAGCGAAGAAAACGCTTAGCAACTGATGGTAGATCTGAAATGGTCCGCCGAACTAGGTCGGAATCTGCGAGAGTAAAAACTTTGGTCAGACGCCCCTCTTAGACATTGAAGCGGAGTTCAACCGCGTCGCCGCGGTCGCGACAGGGGCATACAACCTGATGGAGCCGGCTTACGTAGAGTAGTTGCCCGACCGCACTCGGCTCCGGCGCGGAATCGGCCTGCGACGCACTCTCAACTATTGCGCCGGCGGGCGATGAAGGCGACGACAGCGGCAACGAGCATGGTCAGGGCCGCGCCCGTGCCTAAATCGCCTCCGGCGAGCAGTTCCGAGGAACGCTGGTCGTGCGAGTCGAGGCCGCTGACCGGAATGCTGTAGAAGTAGCCCATTCCGAATTTCCAGCCCGCCATAGCACGGCGAACGCATCGAAGAAATTATGAAGACAGTTCGTTGCGAACGACGGTGAAAGGGCGCGGGAATCAGGGTCAAGAGCCTGGCCGGGGAAGAGCTGCCAGCCTAAAGCTCGGGTAGACTACGCAGAGGGGCGTCACAAAAGGCCAGAGGTCGCTCATCGTATTCTGCGCGGCGGGCGCTTCTACGCGATAGTCCGTCAGGCCACCCCACGCAGAATCGCTTCGAACCCGCGCGCCTGGAGCACGGAAACCACCACGAAGGAGAACCGGACAGCTACGTGGAGCGCGTAGCTAGCCCCTATCCTTCAAAGCATCACATGCTTCCTCGAAGTCCTCAGCGAGCGTCTTCGATCGCTTCATCAGCTTGAGCTGCCCCTTCGAATCACGGTCTGTCCAGTAACCACCCTCCAGGCGCCTCGCCGGCGAGCCTGTCACAGCAAGCACCGCTGACCCGTGGTGGATTGGGCTTCGCCCACGGATTTCGAGGCGCGGCTCATTTGTATAGACGTAGTGAAGTAGCCAAGACCCGTCCTCCTTGACCACGCGGGCAAGCGACGACTTCGACTTGGATTCATCCGAGATGAGCGTGACAGACGCGGCGGAGCTTGTCTGCCGAATAACCACGTAGACGGTCTTCGCAGGCGGCGACGAGCTCGTCGCGGGATTGATCCAGAACGACTCGAGGGTGGCTTCCCAGGTGCCGCTCAAGTTGCGACTCACTCCCGGGATCATTTGGGCGAGCTTCAACTTCCAGATCCATCGGTCCCACAGCAGGAACAAGACCGTGCACACGAAAACAGCGATCGAGAAGAAGCTGAACAGGCTAATATTCGGCGCACCAGTGGTAATCCACGATCCGACGACGAAAACCAAGGAGACAATTACCACGAGCACTCGAATAAGGGTCCCGCTGATCATTCGAACTCCATATAATCCCAGGCGTCGCTCGCGAACTTATGAACCTGCGCTCTAGTCCACTTCTGAGCAGGGTGAAACAGGAACTTCGAACCATTCGCTTCCATCCATCGATCATTATCAGGCTCACGTCCCATGGTGGAGTTGAAGATCTTCGCCAGGCATCCGCGCATCGTTCCGCGCCAAGTGTCTCGCGAGAAGTACTCTTCGGGGCAGTTATAGATAAGGCACTCGAGAAGGTATGACGGAACTTCCTCAGTTAGGCCCTTCGCGACGAGCTCGTTCTCCAGCCGCTTGAGGATGCGCACAGTCTTCTTGTAGAAACCATTCGTGCGCACGTTCTTTTCTTTGCCGCGCTCAAGCTGGAGCTTCGGATAGTTAACGATGGACGTGCCGTCTTTTTTGAAGACCTTCGTACCTTGGCGATAGGTACCGTCTGAGAAGTAGAGCTTGTACTGGAACGAGGGCACCACGTCGGCGTTGACGCGTGCCGAACTGGCATCAACCTCGAACGCCGTCGACCCCGCCGTGACAGCCCCGGGGAACTTCTTCTCAAGCGCTGCGGCGATCTCCGCCCTCAGTTTCTCCGGGGTCCATGGACCCGTGTAAGGACTCCCTGCAGGGTGTCCACCCTTGGCAGGATCGTACTCCTGCCAGTAGCAGACATCTGTGCACTCGATGACGATGTCGACGTCGCTGTCCGACTTCACGTTCGTGTTGTTGGCGTAGGAGCCCTTCGCGTAGACGGAGAAGTCACTGCGGTAGCCATCGAACCCCTCGTGAGCGTCGATCGCCTCTCGAATCATTCGCTCGGTGCGCTCCTGCTTGTCTTTCTCGGTCGGGCTCGAGGGTCCCGTCCACCCAGCCAACTTCTCTTCAGTAACCACGAATCTCCTTTGCCTTGTTTGTCCCATCGAGCACAAGTTCGGTCCGCACTCTCCCACCCGGCGACCGCGCCGGAGGGCGACTTATAAGCACGGCAGAGTCGCCACGACGGCTAGCCCAGAACCGCGTCCGGTCGAGCGGGACCTATTCACCGTCTTGGCCCGCAGCTTCATCGTGACTCTGGTGATGCTCGTCCCGCTCGAACTCGGGCTCATCATCTTAATACTGGGGATCTTCCCCTTTCTGAAGTACCTTCCCGCTCTCACCGGCGTCCGGCTCCTCACCGGCTATCCAAGCACAGCTATCCTCGACCCGATACAAGGAGACCTAGGGCGTGTCTGAGAATAGATGCACGAGTCAGCTGAGACCCTGGGGACATGTCCCGGTTCCAGATGCTCTCCGACGCCCAATGGGAGTTGATCGCCCCGATGCTCCCGACCCGGACCGGCCGCGCCGGCAGGCCGTTCGCCGACGCCCGCACCATGGTGGAGGCGATCATCTACCGGTACCGGTGCGGAATCGCTTGGAGGGATCTGCCCGAGGTCTACGGGCCCTGGCAGACCGTGTGGACCTGGCATCGGCGCTTGGCCGAAGAAGGCACATGGGACACGGTGCTGGCCACGCTGACCGCCGCCGCTGACGCCGAAGGCCTGATCGATTGGTCGGTCTCGGTGGACTCCACGATCGCCCGCGCCCACCAGCACGCGACGAACATCACCCGCCACACAGGGGGATGGATCGAACTACAAGAATCCGCGTGAGGAGCCGGCCGATCACGGCATCGGGCGCTCCCGTGGCGGGCTGAGCACGAAGATCCATCAGCTCGTCGATGGGACCGGGCTGCCGCTGGTCAGCCTGATCACCCCCGGCCAGGCAGGGGACTCCCCGATGCTGCTTCCTCTTCTGGAGCAGCTGCGCGTGACCCGGCCAGTAGGGCGGCCCCGGACCCGCCCCGAGGCCGTGCTGGGCGATAAGGCGTACTCCTCCCGGGCGATCCGCACCCACCTACGCGCCCGTGGGATCAAAGCGGTCATCCCCGAACCGGCCGACCAGCAGGGCCACCGCAGACGGCGCGGTGCCCGCGGCGGGCGCCCCGTCAGCCTCGACGCGGACGCCTACAAGGGCCGCAACGTCATCGAGCGTCAGTACGCGCACCTGAAGCAGTGGCGGGGTCTGGCGACCCGGTATGACAAGTACGCGATCATCTACAGGGCCGCTGTGGTCCTGAATGCTGTGATCGCATGGTCAAAACGATTGTCAGACATGCCCTAGTTGTGATGGCAACGTGGCCAGGGGCTGCCTCGGTGAGCGCATTGATCGTGTTCGAGCGGCGAGATGCCGGTAGTCGGGCGACCATGATGTTGAAGCTAGGACCTGCAACGATCGATCCCAGTCGAGTTCCGGGTTTTGAATCAGCGGGAGCTCTGAGTCAGCCCTCTCACCGACAAATCCCCCGCTGAACGACTTTGACCACCCTCCAACGGACCACCCGAGGCTGCGTCCCAGAGATGCTACAGCACCGCAGAAAGCGGGATCGGCCCCTGCGGAAGTTCCACAGAGGCCGATCATAATCCCAGGTCAGCAGGGCGAAAGCGTAGCAACTGATGGCAGATCGGAACTCGACTGACGAGCCAGATCAGAAGCTGCGAGGATAAATCCCTGGTCAGAAGCCCGTTTTAGACATTGAATCTGAATTCAACCACGTCGCCGTCCCGCATCACGTAGTCCTTGCCCTCCATGCGCACCTTGCCGGCGGCCTTGGCATCAGCCATAGAGCCGGCAGCGATCAGGTCTTCGAAGCTCACGATCTCCGCCTTGATGAAACCGCGCTGGAAGTCGGTGTGGATCACGCCGGCAGCCTCGGGCGCCGTCGCGCCGACCGGGATGGTCCACGCGCGCGTCTCCTTCGGCCCGGCCGTCAGGTACGTCTGCAAGCCGAGGGTGGAGAAGCCCACGCGAGCCAGCTGGTTCAGCCCGGACTCGTCCTGCCCGGCCATCTCCAGCATCTCGGCGGCCTCCTCCTCGGAGAGCTCCACGAGGTCGGACTCGAGCTTGGCGTCCAGGAACACGGCGTCGGCGGGGGCCACCAGATCACGCAGCTCCTGCTGCTTGGCCTCGTCCCCCAGCACACCCTCATCCGAGTTGAACACGTAGATGAACGGCTTGGCGGTGAGCAGGCTCAGCTCCCGCAGCCGGTCCATGTCCAGCTTGTCCTTGTCCTTCGCCGCGAAGATCGTCTCGCCCCGCTCCAGCACCGCGAGCGCGGCCTGGAGCGCCTCGAGGTCGGCGGGCTCCTTCTTCTTGCCCTTGACCTCCTTCTCGACGCGCGGGATCGCCTTCTCCACGGTCTGCATGTCCGCGATGATCAGCTCGGTGTTGATGGTCTCCATGTCCGAGGCCGGGTCCACCTTGCCGTCCACGTGGACGACGTCGCCGTCGTCGAACGCGCGCACCACCTGGGCGATCGCGTGGGCCTCACGGATGTTCGCCAGGAACTGGTTGCCCAGGCCCTCCCCCTCGGAGGCGCCCTTCACGATGCCGGCGATGTCCACGAAGGACACCGTGGCCGGCAGGATCCGCTCGGAGCCGAAGATCTCGGCCAGCTGGGGCAGCCGCTCGTCCGGCAGGTTCACCACGCCCACGTTCGGCTCGATCGTCGCGAACGGGTAGTTCGCCGCGAGCACGGTCTGGCGCGTCAGCGCGTTGAACAGGGTCGACTTGCCCACGTTGGGCAGTCCCACGAATCCGATAGTCAAAGCCACAGTCCGGCAGTCTACCGGCGGGCCCGCCGCGGCGGAGGCGTCCCGCACCGGCCCCGTTCCGTGGGCAGAACCGGCAGCCCCGCCCGGTCCGTGGGCAGAAAGCGCGCTCTCCCCTGTTCCCGGGGCAGAACCGGCAGGGTTTTCGCTTTCGGGGGCAGAAACCTTCGCTCTCCTGCCCACGGAACCCAGAGGCCCGGCGGCCACGGGGCCCGGCAGCCCCAGCCCCCGCCCCCACGCGCCCACGGAACCCAGAGACCCGCACCGCCCAGCACGCATCCCCGCCCAGATGACCGATCCGTAGGGTGGGCGGGCCGCCCAGACCCCGACGAGAGGAAGCACACCTGTGTCTGCCGACCAGAGGACGACAGCCGAGACCAGAGGACGACAGCCGAGACCGCGGGGCCACCGGGTCCACCCCTCGCCAAGTCCCGCGGCACCGTGCGCCTGCGCTCCAACGACTACCGGGACGAGCCGGTCGTGGACCCGCGCTACTTCACCGACCCGGAGGGCCACGACATGGCCGTCGCGGTGGCCAGCATCCGGCTGGCCCGGGAGATCGTCTCCCAGCCGGCCATGGCGGCGTGGGCGGGGCGCGAACTGGCCCCGGGCGAGCAGGCGCAGACGGACGAGGAGATCGCCGACTACGTGAAGCGGACCCACAACACCGTGTACCACCCGGGGGGCTCGGTGCGCATGGGCGCCGACGACGACGCCATGAGCCCCCTGGACGCCCGCCTGCGGGTCAAGGGCGTGACGGGTCTGCGCGTGGCCGATGCCTCCGTGATGCCCGAGCACGTGACCGTGAACCCCAACATCACGTGCTTCATGATCGGTGAGAAGGCGGCGCAGCTGATCCTGGCCGACCGCGCCTGACCACCACGCAGATGCGGCGGGCCCCCGGTGGGGGCCCGCCGCATTCGCGTTCGGGGGACGGGCCGCGCGCCGGTCGCGGGCGCGGCTCCGTCAGAGGGCGATCACTCGCCGGAGGCCTCGGCGGCGGAGCCCTCCACGGCCTCACCCTCTACGGCCTCACCCTCCACCTGGGCGGCGGAGCCGGTGTGCTTGACCTGGATCTTGCGCGGCTTGGCCTGCTCGGCCACCGGGATGGTCAGCAGCAGCACGCCGTCGCTGTAGTCGGCCTCGATCTTGTCCAGGGCCAGGCCCTGGCCGAGGTTGAGCTGGCGGGCGAAGGTGCCGGCCGGACGCTCCTTGGTGAGCCAGCGACGGTCCTCCCCGGCGGGGGCCTCCTTGCGCTCGGCGCGGACGGTGAGCGTGCGCTCCTCGACGTCCACGTCGATCGAGCTCGGGTCCACGCCCGGCAACTCCACCTCGGCGACGAACACGTCGCCCTCGCGGTAGAGGTTCATGGGCATGGAGGCGGCGCCGGAGGTGCGGGCGAAGCCGGTCATCAGGCGCTCCATCTCGCGGAACGGATCAATGGGACGAGCCATGGTCGATCACTCCTCATGCAGGGCGGGCCGCTCCGGTTGAGCGGCGACTGTCCTGTGCAACGCCGTCCCCCCACGGGGTATTCCACGGAGTTGAGTCAGCCCCGCTCAACCCTGTCCAGGGCCGTCCGGAACGCGGCCTCCGCCGTGTCGCCGTAGGGCACGAACAGCACCTCTTCCACGGTGCCGCCCACCTCGTCCGCCATCGCGTGGCAGGTCTCGACGGCGATCCGCGCCGCGTCCTCCATGGGCCAGCCGTAGATCCCCGCGGAGATCGCCGGGAACGCGACCGTCCGGGCGCCGAGCCCGGCCGCCACCTTCAGGGACTCGCGGTAGCACGAGGCGAGGGTGTCGGATTTGTCGATCGTCTTGGCCCACACCGGGCCCACCGTGTGGATGACCCAGCGCGCGGGCAGGCGCCCCGCCGTCGTCGCCACGGCCTGCCCGGCGGGCAGCCCCTCCGGCAGGTCGGTCTCGCGCAGGCGGCGGCACTCGGCCAGGATCTCGGGGCCGCCGCGCCGGTGGATGGCGCCGTCCACGCCTCCGCCGCCGAGCAGGGTGGAGTTGGCGGCGTTGACGACGGCGTCCGCGTGCGTGGCCGTGATGTCCCCGGGGGCGATGGTGAGCTGCATGGACTCACGCTAGGCGCGGGTGGGCGCCGTCGGACAGGGCCGGTAGCCTCGGCCCCATGAGCACCCCGACGCCCACCGGACCGACCCCCACGCCTCCCGGCGGCGAGCTGCTGCCGCTGATCAGCCTCGCGGTGGAGCACGTGTTCGACACGCTCGGCCGGCAGTCCGTGTTCGCCCCGACGATCCTCGCCGTCGCCGCCGACGGCCAGCGCGGCATGTGGGAGCACCCGGACCTCGAGCCCGAGCAGGCGGCCGCCACGGTCGCGAAGATCAGCCCGCGCCCCACGCGGGCGGTGGCGGTATTCGACGGCGAGATCGAGACGGCCGACGGGCCCCGCCCGGCCGTCGCGGTGGAGGCCTTCGACGCCGCCGCCCTGGCCTCGACCCGCATGGTCTTCCCGTATCTGCCCGGCGTGGCCGCGGCGGGCATCGCCGCCCGCGTCGACGGCGACCCGCAGGTCGTGGCCAACGGCCCCAACCCGCTCTTCGGCTGAGCCGCCCACCACGACGACGGCGCGCCGCCGCCTAACGTGTCCCTGCGGCCTGCGAGGGTGGGGGCATGGAGATCCTCAGCCTGCTGCTCGCCCTCATCCTCGGACTTGTGCTGGGCGCCCTGGTGGGCGCGTGGCTCATGTGGCGCCGGGCCGCCGGCGGCGGTGAGGAGGCCCGCCGGGCCCAGGCCGAGCTGGCCGCGCTGCGCACCGAGCACCAGGGGGCGCGAGAGGAGCTCGCGGCCGCCCGGGCGGAGCAGCGCGCGCTCACGGCCGCGCGCGCCGAGGACGCCGAACGCCAGCGCGCGGAGTCCCAGGTGATGTCCACGCTCGCCCCGCTGGGCCAGCGGCTGGCGGCCCTCCAGGAGCAGGTGAGCGTGCTGGAACGGGATCGGGCGTCCCAGTTCGGCCGGCTCGGGGAGCAGCTCCGCGCCGCCGCGGCCACCGACCGGGACCTGCTGAACCAGACCACGTCGCTCATGGCCACGCTCAAATCCACCTCCGCGCGGGGCCACTGGGGCGAGGCACAGCTGCGGCGGGTCGTCGAGGCGGCGGGCATGCTCCACCACGTGGACTTCACGGAGCAGGCCACGCTGTCCGGCAAGGACGGCGAGCGCCTCCGCCCGGACCTCGTGGTGTCCCTGCCCGGCGGCAAGGCCATGGCCGTGGACGCCAAGGCCCCCATCGGGGACGCGCTGGCCGCCGAGGCCCTCGCGGACGAGCCCGGCGAGGAGGCGTACGAGCGGCGCCAGGCGCTGGCCGCCCAGCACGCCGCGGCCGTGCGCCGCCACGTGGACCAGCTCTCCGGGAAGTCCTACTGGGCCGGCCTCGAGCACTCCCCCGAGCTGGTCCTGTGCTTCCTGCCCGCCGAGTCGCTCCTGGCCGCGGCCCTGGACGCGGACCCCGGGCTGCTGGACCACGCGTTCTCCCGGAACGTCGCGCTCGTCGCCCCCGTCTCCCTCCTGACCGCCCTGAAGTCCGTGGCCTATGCCTGGCGGCAGGACACCCTGGCCGAGAACGCCCACACCGTGGTGGCCAGCGCGAAGGACCTCTACGAGCGCCTCGGCACGCTCGGCACCCACCTGGACCGCATGGGCGGCTCCCTCAAGACCGCCGTGGACCGCTACAACCAGCTCGTCGGCAACGTCGAGTCGCGCGTGCTCCCCGCCGCCCGGCGCCTCCGCGACGCCGACCCGGGCCTGGCCCCCACGCCGGACATCCGCACGCTCGAGTCCGCGCCCCGGCCCCTGGCCGCCCCGGAACTGGTCGCGGGCGTGGAGGAGGACGAGCTGCGCCGTCGTCGGGCGGAGCCGGCGCGGGAGGCGTGAGCGGGGCCGGGCGGATGGGCCGTCGCGGCCCTGACGTCGTCTTTCCGTGCCCCGGGCCACTTGCTACCGTGAAACTCACAGAGAATTGCCAGGCCGCGCCGAGGGCCTGACCTGATGAGGAGGCCCCATGCAGTCCCGCCCGCTCCCCCCGCCGAGCAACGTCAACGAGCACGTCTCCCGCTTCGACCCCCGAGCGGCCGCCCAGGAGTTCGAACACGAGCTCTCCCCGGGCATGCGTGACGAGCCGCTGCCCGGCGGCGAGAATGTCAAGCGCATCATCGGCCTCGTGGCCGGCCCCCTGCTCGCCGTCGCCCTGTTCCTGCTGATGCCGGGCGACCTCGGCGTCTGGCCCCGCCTCGTCGCCGCCACCGCCGTGCTCATGGCCGTGTGGTGGATGACCGAGGCCCTGCCCATCCCCGCCACCGCCCTGCTGCCGCTCGTCGTCTTCCCGCTCGGCGTGCCCGCCGAGGAGTCCGACGGCGGCATCACCTTCGACGCCGTCGGCGCGAGCTACGGCAACAACATCATCTTCCTGTTCATGGGCGGCTTCATGCTCGCCCTGGCCATGCAGCGCTGGAACCTGCACCGGCGCATCGCGCTCGGCGTCCTGAAGTTCATGGGCGCCAGGACCGTGAACCTCGTCCTGGGCTTCATGATCGCCACCGGGTTCATCTCCATGTGGGTGTCCAACACCGCCACCGCCGTGATGATGCTCCCCATCGGCGTGTCCATCCTCGTGCTCGTCCAGCGCTACGGCACGGACGGCGCCCTGACCGGGGACGAGGCAGCGGACCAGGCCGCCCGCCCCACCGCGCCCGCATCCGCGCCCGGCGAGGCCCCCACGCAGGCCGAGATCCGCTCCCTCACGAAGACGAACTTCGGCACCGCGCTCATGCTCGGCATCGCCTACGCCGCGTCCATCGGCTCGCTCGGCACCATCATCGGCACCCCGCCCAACACCCTGCTCGCGGGTCACATGGCCGCCGAGCACGGCGTGGAGATCGGCTTCGGCCAGTGGATGCTGGTCGGCGTGCCGATCGCCGTCGTGCTGCTCTTCGCGTGCTGGTTCCTGCTCACCCGCGTGCTGTTCCGCCCGGAGATCGACGTGGTCCCCGGCGGCCGCGACCTGATCGCCACCGAGCTGGCCCGCCTCGGCCGCATGAGCGCCCCCGAGGCCAAGGTCCTCGCCGTCTTCATCCTCGCCGCGCTGGCCTGGATCACCGTGCCGCTGATCTCCGAGTACGTCCTGGACCTGACGTCCCCGCTGCTCTCGGACGCGGCCATCGCCATGGTCGTCGGACTCATCCTGTTCCTCCTGCCGGCCGGCGGCGGGGCCGGGCGCGGCGTGCGCCTGCTCGACTGGGAGGCCGCGAAGGAGCTGCCGTGGGGCGTGCTCCTGCTGTTCGGCGGCGGCCTGGCCCTGTCCGGTCAGTTCTCCAAGTCGGGCCTGTCCACGTGGCTCGGTGAGCAGGTCAAGGGCCTCGGCGACATCCCCGTGTGGGTGCTCGTGGTGATCGCCGCCGTCGGCATCCTGCTGCTGACCGAGATGACCTCGAACACGGCCACCGCGGCCACGTTCCTGCCCGTCGCCTCCGGCGTGGCCCTGGGCACCGGCGTCGCCCCGCTCATGCTGGCCGCGCCCGTCGCCCTCGCCGCGACCTGCGCGTTCATGCTGCCCGTGGCCACCCCGCCGAACGCCATCGCGTACGGCTCCGGCTACGTGACCATCGGCCAGATGGTGAAGGGCGGCGTGTGGCTGAACATCATCGCCGCCGTGCTGATCTCCATCGCGTCGATGACCCTGCTCGTCTGGGTCTTCGGGCTCTGAGTCCCTGACCACCCGTCGGCCCGGCACGCCGAGGCCCGCAGACTCGCCGCTTCGCCGGCGTCGTGACGGCGAGTCTGCGGGCCTCAGCGAGGAGACGAGGGGCGCGCTCAGGCCTCGGTGTCGCGGCGACGTCCGCCGAGCGAGCGGGACTCGTCGCCCACCCGCTTGAGTTCGGCGCGCAGCTCCTTGGGCAGGGAGAAGATGATGTCCTCCTCGGCGGTCACCACCTCGTCCACCTGCCCGTAGCCGTACTCGGCCAGCAGCGCGAGCACCTCCTGGACCAGCACCTCGGGCACGGACGCGCCCGAGGACAGGCCCACGGTGGCCACGCCCTCGAACCAGGACTCGTCCACCTGGTTGGCGAAGTCCACGCGCTCGGCGCGGGAGGCCCCGTACTCCGCGGCGACCTCCTTGAGGCGCACCGAGTTCGAGGAGTTCGCCGAGCCCACGATGATCACCAGGTCGCACTCCGGCGAGATCGACTTGATGGCCGCCTGCCGGTTGGAGGTGGCGTAGCAGATGTCGTCCGAGGGCGGGTCCTGCAGGTTCGGGAACCGCTCGCGCAGCACGGAGACGATCTCGAGGGTCTCGTCCACGGAGAGCGTGGTCTGGGAGAGCCAGATCAGGTTGTCCGGGTCCTCCACCTGGACGGTCCGGGCCTCGGCGACGTCGTTGATCACCGTGGTGTGCTCGGGCGCCTCGCCGAACGTGCCCTCGACCTCCTCGTGACCGTCGTGGCCGATCAACAGGATCCGCTTGTCCTGCTTGGCGAAGCGCACGGCCTCGCGGTGCACCTTGGTCACCAGCGGGCACGTGGCGTCGATGGTGCGCAGGTTGCGCTGGGCGGCCTCCTCGACGACGGCCGGGGACACGCCGTGCGCGGAGAACACGGTCAGGGCGCCCTCGGGCACCTCGTCCAGCTCGTCGACGAACACCACGCCGCGCTCGGTCAGGGTGTCCACGACGTGCCGGTTGTGGACGATCTCCTTGCGCACGTACACGGGGGCGCCGTGGTGCTCGAGGGCCTTCTCGACGGCGACGACGGCGCGGTCCACGCCGGCGCAGTAGCCACGGGGGGCGGCCAGCAGCACGCGCTTCTCACCGGACACGGGCGCGGCCGCCTCGACCTCCTCACGGGGACGACGAACGCGCGGGACCTGCGGCATCCCGAGGCCGACGGCGGACGGACGGGCGGAGACGGAGGGAGCGGACATGCCCTCCATGCTATCGGCCGGGGCGCAGACCGGGCCCGGGCTTCGCCGCGGGCTCAGCGCGACGTGACGTCGGCCGCGGTGTGGGAGCGGCCCACCACGGGGGAACCGTCCGCCGGGGCGGCACGGACCCGGCCACGCCGAGCGACCCACAGCTCCGCCAGGGCCAGCAGCAGGCCCGCGGCCAGCACGATCCAGCCCAGGGTGGTCAGGGTCTGGGGGTAGGGGGCGACGGCGGCTGCGAACGCCGGGCCCGCGGCCTCCTCCATCTGCTGGACGAACGCGACCACCCCCGGGGAGGCCCCCTCGGGCGCCGTGAGGTGGACCGCGTCCGGACCCAGACGGGCGCCGCCGATCAGCCCGCCGGCCAGGGCGACCACACCCGCCACGGCCACGGCGAGGCCCCGCCGCCGTCGGGGGGCGAGCAGCAGGGCCCCCACGAGCGCCAGCACGGAGGCGGCGGCGGCCCAGCGCCAGTGCGCGGAGGCGTCCACCCAGCGGTGCACAGTGGCCCGGTCCGTGCCGGCCAGGGCGTCGATGCGCGCGTTCATGCGCAGCGCGGTGCTGTCCCGCAGGTCCGCGGCGCGGTCGTACAGGGGCGCCAGCAGCGTGTCCGCGGCCCAGTCGCCGACGTCCGCGCCCACGATCCTCTCCAGCAGCCCCTGCGCGGGCAGGTCGAACCGGTCCTCGCGCAGGTCACGTTCGATGTCGCCCAGGGCGGCGGTGATCCCGGACTGCGCGACGGGACCGAACGGGATGGTCACGTCCGCGCCCGAGCCGGGCTCGTCCGCGCCCTGCGGGTCCTCGAGCTGGGCGAGCCAGGCGCGCCGGGCCTCGTCGGCGGTGTCGGACCAGCCCTGCACCACCTGCGGGTCGTCCGCCACGCGCTGGGCCAGCGGGCGCAGCAGGTCCTCGGCCGTCTGGGCCAGCGGGCCCGGCACCTGCTCGGGGATGGCGTCGTGCACGACGTCGTCGATCACGCCCGGCACGGCGGCGCGGACCTCGGGGTCCACGGCGACCTGCTCCGTCACCCCGCGCAGCAGCTCCGGGCGGTGCGTCGCCTCGTCGACGAGGGCGCCGGCCGTCGCGAGCACCGCCAGCAGGCCCGCCAGGGCCGCGACGAGGAGGCTGAGGGTGGTGCGCATGGGGTCCTTTCCGTTCCGTTCCGACCCCGTCGAGCGTACCGATCCTGGCCGGAGGTTCCCCGGTCTGAGCGCCCCGACCGGGTCGGCGGCGGGTCCGGGGGACGCCCGGGCGCCGTCTTGCGCGTCCGGCGAGGGCGGTACGGTGGGCCCGTGCCCGGGCGGACCGGGCACGGACAGGAGGGACCCGGATGGACCAGCCCGTGACCGAGGGCGCCTCGGCGGCGCCGGACGTGCCCGTCTCGGCACCCGCCCGCGCGGGCGAGACCTCCGCTGAGCGGCCGTGGCCCCTGCGCCGGCTCTCCGAGAACCTCAAGGCCCACATCGAGCGCGCCCCCGCCACGTGGATCGAGGGCCAGCTGATCGAGTTCAAGAACAACCGCGGCAACGTCTACATGACCATGCGGGACCTCGAGGAAGAGGTCTCCCTGCCGCTCACCGCCTGGCGGAACGTCGCCATGACCCTGGACGGGACCGTCCAGCAGGGCTCCCGCGTGGTGGCGCGCGTGAAGCCGAACTTCTGGCTCAAGGCCGGGCGGCTGTCCATGAACGTGCAGGAGATGCGCCCGGTCGGCCTCGGCGATCTGCTGGCCCGCGTGGAGCTGCTGCGCCGGGCCCTCGCCGAGGAGGGGCTGACCTCCCCCGCGCGCAAACGGCCGCTGCCCCTGCTCCCCCACCGGATCGGGCTCATCACCGGCCGTGACTCGGACGCGAAGAAGGACGTGCTGCGCAACACCCTGCTGCGCTGGCCCGCCGCCGAGTTCGAGATCCGTGAGGTCGCCGTGCAGGGCGCCGAGGCCCCGCGGCAGGTGGCCGCCGCGCTCGCCGAGCTCGACGCCGACCCGGCCGTGGACGTCATCGTCATCGCCCGCGGCGGCGGCGCGCTCGAGGAGGTCGTGCTCCCCTTCTCGGACGAGGCACTGGTGCGCGCCGTGGCGGCGGCGCGCACGCCCGTCGTGTCGGCGATCGGCCACGAGGCGGACCGCCCGGTCCTCGACGACGTCGCCGACCTGCGCGCCTCCACGCCCACGGACGCGGCCAAGCGGATCGTCCCGGACGCGGCCCAGGAGGCCGCGGGACTCGCCGACGCGCGCCTGCGGCTGGCCGCGGCCGTCGAGCGCCGCGTGCGCGCCGAGGCCGAGGGGCTCGCGGCCCTGCGCTCCCGACCCGTGCTGGCCCGCCCGCACGTGATGGTGGACACCCGGCAGGAGGAGACGGACCGGTGGCGCGAGCGCGGCCGGTCCGCCCTCGGCCACCGGCTCGTCCGCGAGGAGGACGCCCTCACGCAGCTGCGCGCCCGTGTCCGCGCCCTGTCCCCGCAGCGCACCCTCGACCGCGGCTACGCCGTGGTCCAACACGCCGGGCAGGTCGTGCGCGACGCGGGCCAGGTCGCCACGGACGACCGACTCGACATCCTCGTGGCGGCCGGGCGGATCGCCGCGGACGTCGTCGCGACGCATCGGACCACCCCGACCCCATCCCACGAGAGGACACGACAGGCATGAGTGAACAGGGCATGGAGCAGACGCAGGACGCGGGCCGCCCCAGCGGCGTGGAGGGCTTCACCTCCGCGGACGTCTCGGACGTGGCCCGGATGAGCTACGAGCAGGCGCGTGCCGAGCTGGTGGAGACCGTGGGGAGGCTGGAGGCCGGTGGCGCCGGCCTCGAGGAGTCCCTGGCCCTGTGGGAGCGCGGGGAGGCGCTGGCCGACCGCTGCCAGGCCTGGCTCGACGGCGCCCGCGCCCGCCTCGACCAGGTGCGCGGCGAGGCCGCCCCCGACGCCGACTGACCACGCCCCCCACTTTCGTTCGGAAAACGGCGGCCTCCGCGGCGCTTTCGGTCGAGAAACGGCGGCCTCCGCGGCGCTTTCGTTCGAGAAACGGCGGGGGCGGGGGCCAACGGCCCCCGCCCCACGCGGCTTGCTCCCGACGTCGGTCAGGCGGTCTGATCCTCGTGCTTGCCCTCGCCCAGCTCCTCCACGAGCTTGGCGTTGAAGGCGTCGAGGTCGTCCGGGGTGCGCGAGGTGGTCAGCCCGCTGTCCACGACGACCTCCTCGTCCACCCACTGGGCGCCCGCGTTCTTCAGGTCAGACTCCAGGGACGCGTAGCTGGTCAGACGGCGGCCGTCCACGACGCCGGCCTCGATCAGGGTCCACGGGGCGTGGCAGATGGCCGCCACCGGCTTGTGCTGCTCGAAGAAGGCACGCACGAATGCCTGGGCGTCCGTGTCGATGCGCAGGGCGTCCGCGTTCAGGGTGCCGCCCGGCATCACGAGGCCGTGGAAGTCCTCGGCCTTGGCGTCCTTCACCGTGGTGTTCACCTCGAAGGACTCGCCGTGCTCCCAGTCGGACTTCATCGCGGTGATGGTGCCGGACTTCGGGGAGACGAGCACGGGGGTCGCACCCGCGGCGATCACGGCCTCCCACGGGGAGGTCAGCTCGACCTGCTCGACACCGTCGGTCGCGAGGAACGCGACGGTCTTGCCGGACAGCGGGGCGTTCTGGACAGCGTTCTCAGTCATGAGTGCACCTTTCGGATCGGGTCCGGCGCGCCTCTGCGGCGCCCGGTGTTCCTCCATCCACTCACCGCGGCCCCGGGCTTGGCAAGGTCCGACCACCACTGCCCCGCCCACCGCGACGACGGCGGCGCTCAGCCCGCCAGCAGGCGACGGCGGGCCGCCGCGACGTCGAAGTCGGCCTCCGGCCAGTCCAGCCCCATCCCCTGCAGGGTCTCGATGATCAGCTGCTGCACCGCCAGCCGCGCGAACCACTTGCGGTCCGCCGGCACGATGAACCACGGCGCGTCCTCGGTGTCCGTCCGCTCGATCGCGATCCGGTACGCGTCCGTGTACTGGTCCCAGTACGCGCGGTCGTCGAGGTCGCCCTCGCTGAACTTCCAGTGCTTCGTGGGGTCGTCCAGGCGGGCCAGCAGGCGCTCGGCCTGCTCCTCCGGCGAGATCCGCAGCATCACCTTGACGATCCGCGTCCCCGCGGCGCGCACGGCCGCCTCGAACTCGCGGATCGCCCCGTAGCGCTCCTCCACCTCGGCCAGCGGGGAGAGCCCGCGCACGCGGTGCACGAGCACGTCCTCGTAGTGCGAGCGGTCGAACACGGAGACCAGGCCGGGCCGCGGCAGATGCGGTCGGATGCGCCACAGGAAGTCGTGGGCGCGCTCCTCCGGGGTCGGCACCTTGAACGCGTGCAGGTGGACGCCCTGCGGGTCCATCGCCCCGATCACGTGGCGCATGATCCCGCCCTTGCCGGCGGTGTCCATGCCCTGCAGGATCACCAGCAGGGACGGCACCTCTCCCACGGGCGCGTCGCGCACCGACTGGGCGAACAGCAGCTCCTGCAGGTCGGCGAGCGCCCGGCCGCGCGCGGCCAGGTCCTTCTTGCCCTTCGCCTTGTCCCCGCCGTAGCCGGGCGTCGCGGCGGCGTCGACGTCGGCCGGGCCCCGGACCTCGTCCCCGCGGCGGGCGGCGAACAGCTCCCGCGCGGGGGCGTCGAAGACGCCGTCGTCGTCGGTGGCGCGGGCGGGCCGGCCCGCCGCGGTGGCCGGGGTGTCAGCCATGGCGCTCCCTCCAGTCCTCGAGGAAGTCCTCGAGGCGGTCCAGGGCCACGCTCAGGTCCTTCACGCTGGGCAGCGTGACGAGCCGGAAGTGGTCGCTGTGCGGGTAGTTGAACGCCCCGCCGTGCGAGACGAGGATCTTCTTCGCCCGCAGCAGCTCGATGACGAACGCCTCGTCGTCGTCGATCGCGTAGACCTCCGGGTCCAGCCGCGGGAACAGGTAGAGGGCGCCGTGAGCCGGCTGCACGGACACGCCGGGGATGGCGTTCAGGCGGTCCTGGGCGAGGTTGCGCTGCTCGAGCAGTCGACCGCCGGGCAGGACGAGGTCGTTGATGGACTGGTAGCCGCCCAGTGCCACCTGGATGGCGTGCTGCGCCGGCACGTTGGCGCACATCCGCATGTTGGCCAGCAGGGTCAGGCCCTCGAGGAAGTCGGCGGCCCGGTGCTTCGGCCCGGACACGGCCACCCAGCCGGAGCGGTAGCCCGCCACCCGGTACGCCTTGGACAGGCCGGAGAACGTCAGGGTGAGCACGTCGTCGGACAGGCCGGCGGCGTTGATGTGGCGGGCGCCGTCGTAGGTGATCTTCTCGTAGATCTCATCCGCCATGAGGACGAGGTTGTGGCGGCGGGCCACGTCCACGATGCCCTGCAGCACGGCGCGGGAGTAGACCGCGCCGGTGGGGTTGTTCGGGTTGATCAGGACGATGCCCTTGGTGCGCTCCGTGATGAGGGACTCGATGTGCTCGAGATCGGGCTCCCAGCCCTCCTCCTCGACGCAGCGGTAGTGCACCGCCCGGCCCCCGGCCAGGGTGGTGGCGCCGGTCCACAGCGGGTAGTCGGGCGAGGGGACGAGGATCTCGTCGCCGTCGTCGACCAGGGCCTGCAGGACCATCGTGATCATCTCGGACACGCCGTTGCCGATGAACACGTCGTCCACGCCGATGTCCCGGATGCCCCGGGACTCGTAGTACTGCGAGACGGCGGTGCGCGCCGAGTAGATGCCCTTGGAGTCCGAGTAGCCCTGCGCGTGCGGTAGGTGCTGGTGCATCGCCGCCAGGACGGCGTCCGGCGCCTCGAAGCCGAACGGGGCCGGATTGCCGATGTTCAGCCTCATGATCCGGTGGCCCGCGGCCTCCATCCGCTGCGCCTCCTCCAGAATGGGGCCGCGCACGTCGTAGCGGACGTTCAGCAGCTTGGCGGACTGGCGGATCTGGCGGGGATGCGGGGTCGGCATGCCCCCATCATGGCACCCCCCGGGCGGTGTGCATCACAGTCGCGGTCGTGCGACGCGGGCCGGCACCCCTCCCCCGTGCGGGCTCAGAACCAGGAGCCGCGGGGCACGAACCAGTCCTCGGGCGCGTCCTCCAGGCCGTGGTCCACCAGCCAGTACTGCGCGGCCTCGGCGACCGGAAGCGGGTCGTCGCCCGTGGTGAGCCGTTCGAGCTCGCGCAGGCCGTCGCCGTCGAGGGCGGACATCACCTCGGCGATGCGCCGTTCGGCGTCGTCGTCCAGCGTCGCGGCGGAGCCGACGGCGGTCAGCCGCCCCTCCGGGAGCACGCGGCCGTCGTCCTCGAGCGGGACGAGCGTGTTCGCGTCGATCTCCGGATCCGTGCCGGTCAGCAGCGCGACCTGGGCCTCGTCCGCGACGACGGCGGCGGTCGGGTCCTCGGTGTCGGCCAGCCAGGTCTCGGGGCGGCAGCCGGCGAGCCGGTCCAGGCGGGCGCGCAGGGCCGTGGCCGCGTCCGGGTCCGCCGCGGCGGTCAGGGGCGGGGGTGCGACGGCGGTGAGCGACTCGCACCAGCCGTTGAGGTCCGTGATCGACTCGAGCTCGAGCCGGGCCGCGGTGGTCTGGGTGACGACCGCGGTCAGGCGCAGCACGCCCGCCGACGAGGACAGCACCGCCGGGGCCTCGTCCTGCGGTGTCCCCGCCGCGGCCGTCTGCCCGGCGAGCAGCGTCCCCAGGACGCGCCCGGCCGCCGGGGCGTCGGCCGCGGGGTCGCCGACGGGCAGCGCGGTGGGGCTCGGGGCGGCGGTCGAGGCGGTGGCCGAGGGGGTGGGCACAGCGTCCGTGGACGTGCCGGCCTCCGTCCCGGTCGGCGTCGACGACGGCGACGGCGGGGACGGCAGCGCCGCTGCGGGGTCGGCGGCGACGGCCAGGGCCAGGGTGTCCACGACGGCGACCGTGTCCCCGCCGGCGGCGGACCACGCGGGCTGCTCCACGGCGACGCCGTCCTCGTCCGCCACGGCGTGGCCGTGCAGGCGCAGGTGACGGGACAGGACCGCCGCGACGGCGGCCTCGAGGCCCTCGCCGCCGTGCACGACCGTGATCGGCGCGCCTGACGCGGAGGGCGTCGGCGGGGCGTCCGCCTGCCGCCCACACGCCCCCAGGGCCAGCGACAGCACGAGGGCCGAGGCGGCGAGGGCCGCGGGGCGGCGGTGGGCGGGGCGGCTCACGCCGCCACCCCGGCACGGGCGAGCGCCTCGGTGACCCAGGAGGCGGTGCGCAGCCCGCTGAGCTCCGCGAGGTCGAACCAGCGCGCGTCCGTCGAGGATCCGCCGACCTCAGGGCGCAGGACGCCGCCCGTGATGCGGGCGGTGTAGAGGACCTGCACGGTGAGCAGCGGCAGCGGCTCGCCCCGCAGGCGCTTCTCCACCGGGATCGTCCCGGTCGTGACGCCCAGCAGGCCCGTGAGCTCGGCGGTGTGGCCGGTCTCCTCCCAGACCTCGCGCAGGCACGCCTCCTCCGGGCTCTCGCCGAGCTCGATGCCGCCACCGGGCAGCGTCCACTGCAGGAACTCGGGCCCCTGCCACGAGCTGAGCAGGACGCGGCCGCCGTCCACGATCAGGGCGTAGGCGCCGGCGCGCGTCTGGAACGGGCCGGCGGGGTGTGCTCCGGCGGCGTCCGGGGCGGCGGGGGTGGTGCTCATGGCTGCGGGCTCCTGGCGGCAGTGGGACGGCCCGCGGCGGGCGACGCTGCGGGCCCGGCCAGTCTACGAGCACCGCCCACCGCGAACAGCGGCACGGTCCACCGACCCGCGCCCTAGGCTGGAGGACCACCCGTCCCACCCCCGGAAGGAGCAGCGCCCGTGGACACCCCGCAGGACCCGCCCCGCCGGGACGGCCCCTCCGGCGGCCCCGTGGAGCCGGCCGTCGACGCCGCCCTGGACCGGGTGCGCGCCCTGCTCCGGCAGGCCCGCGGCACCGCGGCGCCCGACGCCCCGACCGCCCTGGACGCCCGAGGCTGGTGGGAGCTCTCCCTCGAGGCCGCGCTGCGCGACGAGCCCCGGGAGTCCGCCCGCCTCGCCGACTCCGGTCTCGCCGCGCTCGGGCCCGGCCAGGACGACGTCCGCCTCGCCCTGCTGCGGGCGCTCGCCGTCGCCGCGGGCCAGGTCGGGGACGAGGCCGCCCTGACCCGCTGGGTGGAGGCCCGGGCGGCGCTGCTGCGCCACCTCGGCCGGCCCCGGCAGGCCGAGCTCGAGTCCCAGCTCGGCGCCGCCCTCGTGCGCGACCCGGACACGGTCGAGGCGGCGGTGCTGGCCGGCGTCGTGGAGGACGAGCCGGGCGCTCCCGGCGAGGACCCCGGGGACACCGTCCTGCCCGAGGCCGCCCTGGCCCTGGCCGTGCACCGCGTGCACACCGGGGACCTGGACGCCGCGCTCGAGCTGGCCCGCCGCGTCATCGGCGTCCTGGGCGGGCTGCGCGCGACCGGTGCCCTGCTGCCCACCGGCTCGTGGTCCAGCGCGCATCTGCTGCTCGCCCGCCTGCACCTGTGGCGGGGCGAGCACGCCGAGGCGGACGCGGCGGCCGCCGTCGTCACCGCGCTGCCCGCCGCCCGGGCCGTCCTCGCCTCCGCCACCACGGTGCGGGCGATCGCCGCCCACGAGCTGGACCGTCCGACGGCGGCCCTCGACCTGGCGCTCGAGGCGGCGGAGCGGATGGCCTCGGTCGGGCTGCGGCGCGGCGCCGCCTCCGCGGCGGCTCTGGCCGGGCGCGTGGCCGGCGACCTCGGCGGGTACGAGGAGGTCGCCGTGGCCGCGTGGGAGCTGGCCTCCGTGCACGCGGAGAAGGCCGAGGCGCCGGAGGCCTCGAGCCTGAGCTACTGGTGGGCGCACCAGCTCGTGCTCGCCGGCCGCGCCGACGAGGCCGAGCCCCTGCTCGCCCGGCTGGTGCGCCGCGAGGCCACCCACGGCCGGGACGTCGAGCAGGCCCGTGCCCTCGTGGACCTCGGCCACGCCCACCACGACCAGGACCGCGCCGAGAACGCGCTGCCCCTGTGGCGGGAGGCGGCCGGCCTGTTCGAGGCCCACGGCCAGTGGGAGGACGCCGCGCGCACGCTCCTGGCCGCCGGCGCCCTCGTGAACCGCGAGCGCGACGAACGCACCCGGCCCTCCGCCCTCGACCTGTTCGAGCGGGCGGTCGCGGCCGCGCGCCAGGCGGTGGACGAGGACCCGGCGGTGCTGCCGGCCGCGCTGCACGCGCACGGGTACCTGCTGTGCGAGTCCGGCCAGGCGGAGGGCCTCGACCTCCTCGAGGAGGCGCTCGTCCTCGTGCGGGACGCCGGCGCCGACTGGCAGGTGGCCGACTACACGGACACCCGCGCCCGGGCCCTGTGGTCGCTCGAGCGGGGGCCGGAGGCGATCGCCACCGCACTGCAGGCCGCCGACCTGTTCACCGCCGCCGGGGACCGCGAGGGCGCCGCGCAGGCCGAGCTCTTCGCCGCCTACGTGGTGGCCGAGGACGGCAGCCCCGAGCAGGCCGCGACGCTCTTCCGCCTGGTGTGCGACTCCACCGACTCCACGCTCGTGCGCCTCGGCGCGCTCACGGGCCTGCACCAGTGCCTGTCCGCCCTCGGGGACCACGACGGCGCCGCGCGCGTCCGGGACGAGCTCGACGCGCTCCGCGAGGGGCTCGGCGCGGACTGACCGCCGCTCGAGGGGGTGGCCGCCGTCGCGGGTCAGAGGCCGACGCGGGCCAGGGCGGCGTCGGCGGCGGCCCGGCGGGCGGACCGCACGGCGCGGGGCGCGGTCGGCTGCGCCGCGAGGGCGGCGAGGACGGTCGCGACGCGGGCGGCCAGCGCCGTCTCGTCGACCTCGCTGCGGGCGTGGCGCCCGAACCGCTCGGCCACGGCGCGCAGCGCGGCGCCGCCGGCGCCGAGGTCGACGGCGCCCGCCTCGAGATGGGCGATCAGGACGGCCCAGTCGTCCACGCGGTGCCCCATGCCCAGGTCGTCGGCGTCCAGCACGCCGGTGATCCGCTCCCCCGCGGCGTCCACGTGCAGGTTCCCCGGGTGCAGGTCGCCGTGCACGGGCACGCACGGGCCGGGCTCCCCGGCCGCGAGGGCCGCGCGGAGCCGGTCGGCCCGGGCGGCGGCCTCGTCCTGGGCCTCGGGGTCCAGCACGACGGCGGCCCATGTGGCGTGCTCGAGCAGGACGGCGGGTCCGCCGTCGTCCGCGTCGGCGTCCGCGGCCGCCCCGGCCGTGGGGCCCGTCGGGCCGGGGGGCTCCTCGAGCACCGGCGGCAGCCGGTCCAGCAGCGCGGCGACCCGCGCGGGGTCGAGCGCGGCGGCCTCGGGCCCGGCCAGCAGCGCCCGCCAGGGCAGGCCCGGCACGCTGGCGAGCGGGAGCACCCCGTGCTCCGGCGCCGCGCGGACGGCGGGCACCGGCACCCCGGCCGCCCCCGCCGCGGCCATGCGCCGGGCGACCCGTGCGGCGCGCGCGGGTGGGAGCACCTTCAGGAACGTGCGGGCCACGACGCCGTCGTCGCCGGTCGCCTCGACGGCCAGGACCGCGCGGTCCCGCGGCCGGTAGCCGCGCCACGTGAGGCGGGCCCGGCCCGGCGCCGTGCCGAGCAGGGCCGCGAGCGCGTCCGGATCGGCGGTCAGCGTGAGGCCCGGCAGGACGGGGTCGGTGGGGGCCCACCACCACAGGGTGCCGTCCTCCAGGATCCCGCGCTCGCCCGGGACGGGCGGGCACGCCGCGCCGGGGGCGGCGGGGTGCCGGGGGTCGCGGGCGAGGACGAGGGTGCGGGAGCGGACGCGGGCGTCGCCCGCGCGTCCGGTCATCACATCCAGGTCCAGGACGCGCGCGAGCCGACGCCCCCGCTGCAGGTGCAGGGCGTCGGCTCGCGTACGCAGCCAGCGCTCGCCCGCCGCGCGGACGGCCTGGCGCGCGGCGGCTCGGTCGATGCTCACGGGCACGCCCGCCCGGCGCGGCTCAGCCTGCCCGGCGCCGCGCCAGGACGTTGTCCAGGTCCAGGGCGGCGATGTCCTGCTCGGCGGCGGCGCTGATCTGATCGTCCGCCGTGCGCGCGGCGTCCTGGGGCCGGGTGTCCGCGCCGGTGGGGGCGGGGGTCTCGAGCGGCGCCGGCAGGGGGCGGGCCATCTCCGGGGCGTCCAGGTAGGTGGGGCGCGGCACCGCGGGGATGGTCACGGCGCGGTCCGCTGCGGGGGCGGCGGCGGAGGCGGTCACCACCACGGGCTCGACCCGGGGTGCGGCGGGCGCGGCGGCCGGGCGCGGCGCCTCGGTCTCGAAGGCCAGCACGGTCTCCAGCACGCGGCGGTCCCGCTCGGGGTCCGCGGGCGGGGCCTGCCGCTCCTCGGCCGCCGGGGCGGTGGGGCGCTCCGGGACGACGACGGCGGCGGCGGGCCGGGCGCGACGGGTGCGGTCGCGGACCGCGAGGGCCCGCAGGCCGGCCAGCCCGGCCACGGCGAACAGGAGCGACCAGCCTGCCAGGGCGAGCGTGCCCGCGCCGAACGCCGCGGCCAGCCCGGCCACGAGGAACACGAGCAGGGCCACGAGGGCGGCGAGGAACAGCGCCGTGCGCCCCCACCGGATGTGCAGGCCGGTCCGGCCGCGGGCGGTGCGCGCCGCGTCGGCGGCGGCGATCAGGCGGCCCGAGAACCGGGCGGTCAGGGCACGGACGGCGGGCGAGCTCTGCAGGCGGTGCATGAAGGACCTCGGCATCGACGGGCGGGCGGGGGCGGACGCGAGACGATGGCGGCGCAGCACGAGCCGCCAGGCTAGGAAGGCCACGAGGGCCACGATGACCAGCGACGCGCTCACCCGGGCGTCGGCCAGCGCGTCGAGCGCGGCCTGCACGGCCCTCGTCGGCGCGGTGGTCTCGTCCATGCGGTCAGCCTAGCGCCGGGGGCGGACCGGTCCGGCCATCGCGGCGTGTCCGCACGCGGCGTGTCCCGCGGGGCCGCTCAGGGGCGCGGCCGGGTGGCCAGCCACCCGGCCAGCAGGCCGTCGGGGACCTCCTCGGCGGTCACCGCGAACGTCCGGTGGTCCCGCCAGGCGCCGTCCACGTGCAGGTAGGCGCGCCGCAGGCCCTCGTCGCGCAGGCCGAGCTTCGCCACGACCCGCAGGCTGGCCGCGTTCTCCGGGCGGATGTTGACCTCGACCCGGTGCAGACCGGCGCTGCGGAACGCCCAGTCCGTCGCCATGGCCACGGCCGTCGGCGTCAGCCCCCGGCCGGCCTCGCGACGGTCGATCCAGTAGCCGATCGAGCCGGAGAGCACCGAGCCGTACTGGATCCCGCCCAGGGACAGCAGCCCCACCAGGCGGTCCCGGTCCGGGCGGTCGTCGTCGAGGACCATGCCCCACGTGTAGGCGCTGCCGTCCCGGCCCTGGCGGCCGTGCCAGCGGACCATCTGCCCGAACGACGCCGGACCCGCGCCCGGCACGGGGCTCGTCGCATCCCACGGCGTCAGCCACTCGCGGTTGTGCGCCCGCTGCTCCTCCCACGCCTCCCGGTCCCGCCTCCGCAGCGGCCGCAGGGCGAGGGTGCCGTGCCGCAGGGTCACGGGCCAGGGGGAACGCTGCCAGGACATGGCGTCGATCCTATGCGCGGCCGGGCGCGGCACCGGTGCGGCGGGCATCATGGGGACATGCGCACTCCCCCTCCCGTGCCCGAGCCCGCCGCCACGGGCCCCGTCGCCGGCGTCGACGACGTCGTGGACGCCAAGGCCGCCCTGCGTGCGCGCCTGCGCACCGCCCGCCGCGACCGCTCCCCCGCGCGCCGCGCCGCCGAGTCCGCGGCCGCCGTCGAGCACCTGTGGGCGTGGCTGGGTCCGCGCGTGGCCGCGGCGACCGCGGACGGGACCGCCCCGGTGGTGGCCACCGTGCTGCCGATGGCCACCGAGCCGGACACCGGTGGGCTGCGCACCCGCCTGCTGGCCTCGGGGGCGCGGGTGCTCGTCCCCGTGATCGAGCCGGAACGCCGCCTGAGCTGGGCTCCGTGGCACCCGGACGTCGCAACGGCGCGCGCGGCGAACGCCCCCGTGGACGAGCCCGTGGGCGAACGGCTCGGGACCGACGCGCTGGCGGCGGCGACCGCGGTGGTCATGCCGGCGCTCGCGGTGGCCGAGGACGGGATGCGCCTGGGCCAGGGCGGGGGCTACTACGACCGCTTCCTCGCCGAGCTGCCGCGGAGCGTGCCCACCGTGGCCCTCGTGTTCGAGGACGAGCTGCTGCCGGCGGGCGCCATCCCCGCCGAGCCCACGGACCGGCCCGTGGACGGCGTCGTCACCGCGGCCGGGCTGCGCTGGGTCTGAGCCCGGCCCGCGGCGCGGAGTAGCATCGGGGGTCGGATCCCCCCAGAACCGCGCGCCCCGGCGCGCCCCGAGCGAGCTGGAGCTGAGCATGCCCACCTACGCCTACCGCTGCAAGGACTGCGGCTACGCCTTCGACGTCGTCCAGGCCTTCACCGACGACGCCCTCACCGAGTGCCCCGCGTGCGGCGGCGTCCTGCGCAAGCAGTACGGCTCGGTCGGCGTGAGCTTCAAGGGCTCCGGGTTCTACCGGACCGACTCGCGCTCTGGCACCGGGGGCACCGGCTCGTCCGGCGGCTCGACCTCGGACTCGGCCGCCGGGTCCTCGACGTCCTCGACGTCGTCCCCGGCCTCCGCCGCCGCGGACTGACCCGGCCGGATCGGGCCGGCTCAGCCCCAGTGGGGCGGGCGCTGCTCGCGCAGCCAGCGATCGCGCTCGGCCTCGGCCGCACCGGTCTCGACCCCGGCCGCGTTCCCGGTCGGCGTGGTCGCCGGCGACGTCCCGGCCTGGCCGGTCAGCCGGGGCATCCCGGGCAGGCGCGGTTCGCGGCCGTCGGCGGCTGCCGGCCCGGTGCCCGGGGCGTCCGCCCGGCGCGGGCCGCGGCGGCGCGGCGCGCCGTCAGCGGACATCGTCGTCGGTCTCGTCCGTCTCGTCCGTCGGCTCCACGCCCAGCCGGTCGGCCAGTTCGCGGGCCACGGACTCCGGGTCCGCGAACACGTCGATCGCCCACAGGGTCCGGGGCTCCCAGCCGCGGGCCTCGAGCCCCTCGGGCAGGGTCCGCGAGCGCTGCCGCACCGTGAGGGCGCGGTACACCTCGCCGCCGTCGCCGGCCAGGGCCAGCGGACGGGGCGCCTCGTCCGCGCGCGGATCGAGCACGGCCAGGTCCATGACGCCGGCGTAGCGGGGCAGGACGCGGGCGCCGTGCTCCTCGAGCCGGTCGCGCAGATCGGCCAGCAGCGGGTCGCCCACCATGCCCACCGGGTCCGCGGCGTCGTCGCCCAGGTAGGCCTCGAGCAGCCGCAGGAACCAGAGGGCGCCGCCGTCGAGCCGGTCCTCGTCCAGGTCCGCGGCGCGCAGCGCGGAGACGAGGTGCAGGCGCCGGCGGGCGCGGGTGAGCGCGACCGTGACCATGCGCTCGCCGTCCGGGTCGGAGAAGGCGCCGAAGTGGTGCACCACGCGGCCGTGCGGGGTGCGGCCGTAGCCGGGGGTGAGGATCACGGCGTCGCGCGTCACGGAGGCGGCGCGCACGACCGGCACGATCACGAACGGTTCGGCCTCGGCGGCGTCCTCGCCGCGGCCGCGGGCGAGGAACTCGTGGGCCCACGGCGCCTGCGCGGCCGTGGCCTGCACGGCGGCGGCCACGCGGCGGGCGTGCTGCTCGGACACCGTGACCACGGCCAGGGACTGCTCGGGCCGGTCGCGGATGTGCTCGAACACGCGCTCCACGGTGCGGGCGACCTCGGCGTTCGTGGACTCGACCACGTCGCCGCCGGTCATCGGGATGCCGGTGCCCTCGGGCAGGTACTCGGCCGTGACGGCACGATCCCGGCCGGTGGCCTCGCCCGCGGTGGGCAGCGCGTCCAGGGCGCCGTCATAGGCGAGCGCGGAGAGCAGGCGCACGAGGCGCCGCTCGAGGGGACGGTGCACGGTGCGCAGCGGCAGGGTGGGCAGCACCTCGTCCAGCGCGTCGTGGGCCGAGCGCAGCGGGCGCAGGGGCCCGGCGGTCGCCGTCGGGTCCACGGACACCTGGAACGACTGCGGGCGTCCGATCACCGGGTCGCCGAGGGCCACCACCTGGGGGGCGCGGGTGAGCGCGCCCATCGCGGTGGCCAGGGCGGTCGCGTCGGCCTCCAGCAGCACGACGACGTCGGCGCGCCACTCCGGGGGGAACTCGGACAGGGCCATGGGCGAGGTGGTGACCACCGGCACGAGCGGCTGCAGGAGCTCGGGGGTGATCGTGGCCAGGGACTCGACCGTGGGGCTGCCCTGCTTGAGCAGGGTGCGCAGCACGGCCGCGTCCGCGCGATAGGTGCGCAGCGCCTCCCGCCAGCGCGCGGCCAGCGCGGCGGAGAGCCGGGCGCCGCCGTGCTCGAGATGGGCGCGGTCCAGGTCGCGGAACCCGCGCTCGACCTCGGTCAGGTCCGTGCCGCTCATCATGGCCAGGAAGTCGTCCCCGGAGATCATGGCCTCGAGGGCGGACTGCCACCACGCGAGCTCGAGTTCGGCGGTCAGGGCCTCGGTGGGCACCTCGCGGTCGCGCAGGTCCTCGAGCAGCTCCGCCAGGCCGTGGTCGCGCAGGCTGTCCAGCACGAGGGTGCGCTCGGGCAGCGTGGCCAGGGTGTCGCGGTCCGCCACGAGCCCGTCGACGGCGGCCACGAGGTCGTCCACGTCGCGCTCGTCCAGCGGCCCCTCGGCCACGGCCTCGGGGGCGAGGACGCCCTCGAGCCGGCGCAGGTGCTCGCGCACCTGGCCGACCTGGCCCATCACGTGCTCGCCCTGGTCCGGCACCTGCGGGGGCGTGCCCGGCTCGGCGGCGTGGCGGTTCCAGTCCTCCAGGACGGCGGCGGCGTCCACGAGGGCGCCGTGCAGGTCCGTGGGCTGCACGCCCGGGCGGACCGCGTCCTTCGCCGCGCGGCGCAGGCGGGACCGGGTCACCGAGGACATCTCGACCAGGTGGAGGCGCCGCCACGAGCTGGTGGCGGTCGCCGCGACCAGCTGGGGCACGTCGAGGGAGAACACCTCGGGGGTGAACTCGGTGAGGGTGCGGGCCACACGGCGGTAGAGGTCCGCCTGCTCCGCCCAGCCGGCCACCGTGCGCTCAGGGCGCAGGCCGGCCTGGGCGGCGGCGGTGTCCACGGCACGCCGGGTGGTGTGCAGGGCGGCCGCCAGCTCGTCGGCCAGCTCCGAGGCGGCCTCGGTCTCCTGCACGTTGCGCACGCGGGCGCCGAACCAGCGGCTCTCGGTGGCGGCGGCCGAGAACGCGCCGAGCTCCCCGGCGCGCACGAGCTGCTCGCCCACGGCCTGCCGGTTCACGGTGGAGTCCAGCACGGAGCGCTTGAGGCGCACGGTGGTGGCCGGCGGCGTCTCGAGCCCGGTCAGGGCGGCCAGGGCCTGCATCGCCTGGAACGGCGAGCAGCCCCAGCGGGGGCGGACGTGGTGCAGTGAGCCGACGTGCTCCTGCAGCCGGCGCCGTCGTTCGGTCAGGGCGGCCTCGTCCCGGGCGGTGTCGGGGTCCACGGCCCGCTCGGAGCGCAGGACGGCCTGCACGAGCTGGCGGCGGAGCAGCTCGGGGTCCGCGTTGGCGGGCACATCCAGCGCGATCGAGCGCAGGTCCGCCTCCTCGAGGCGGTCGAGCACGTCGGCCAGGGCGGCGGAGCGCTCGGCCACGACCAGCACGCGCCGACCCTCCCAGGCCAGGCGCGCGGCCAGGGCGGCGGCGGTCTGGGTCTGCCCGGTGCCGGGGGCGGCCGCCACCACGAGGGACTCCCCCGCCGCGGCGTGCTCGAGCACGCGCGCCTGGGCGGCGTCGACGTCCAGGACGAGGCGCTCGTCGGCCGGGGCGACGTCGTCCTCCGTGGCCGCGCCCGTGGGCTGCAGCGCCGCCGGGCGCGGCACCATGCCGGTGCCGGCGTCGTACAGGGCCTGCACGACCGGCAGATCCTCGAGGGAGGCGGGCAGCGAGGCGGTCTCGCCGAGGTCAGCGAACGTGGAGACGAGCAGGCAGTCCTCGACGTGCAGGTCCGCGATCGCGGCGGCCTCCTCGCGCAGGCGGGCGAACGCGGGGGCGGGCTCGAGGCGTGCCGTGGCGTAGGCGGCCTGCCGGTACGCCTCGGGGTCCAGGGCGATGCCGTGGTGCCGACGCAGGTTCCGCACGAGCGCCGGGTTCAGGCGGGCCGGCTCGGTGATCTGGATCTCCAGCTCGTCCCGGCCCCGGGCGCCGCGGCGCACCGTCAGGGCCACGCGGGCCAGCAACACGGGCGCGGAGCGGCGCTCCCGCCGGCCGTCCTCCTCGGCCGTCCACGTGGCCACGCCCACGGCGAGCGCACCGACGTCGATGCCGCGTTCCTCCGCCAGTTCGCGGACCTTGGCGCGCAGGCCGAGGGAGACCTCGTGCGCCGCGTCCAGCTCCGGGCCGGCCGGCAGCAGGGTGGACAGGCGGGTGCGCCGCCCCAGCAGCAGCTGCGAGACGCCGGAGGAGTTCGCCTCCGTGAGGTCGATGCTGTTGGCCGCCGAGGGCGCGAACCGCAGCATCGTGTCGTTCTCGGCGCCCGAGCCCAGGGAGGACACCCAGGCGGCCGGGTCGGGGCGGGTCTGCCCCTCGTCGGGGCGTGCGGCGGCGCGGGCGCGGGCCAGGCGCGGGAACTCCTGCTCGGTCACGTGCGTGCGGTCCTTCCTCCGTCGCCTGGGTCCAGGCGGTCTTCGTGCGGACGGCCGCCCCGGTCAGGGGCGGCCGGATGCGGCGCCGGACGCGCCGCTCACTCCCACTCGATGGTGCCCGGCGGCTTGCTGGTCACGTCGAGCACGACGCGGTTGATGCCGTCGACCTCGTTGGTGATGCGGTTCGAGATGCGGGACAGGACGTCGTCCGGGATCCGCGCCCAGTCCGCCGTCATGGCGTCCTCGCTGGTGACGGGGCGCAGGACGACCGGGTGGCCGTAGGTGCGGCCGTCGCCCTGAACGCCCACGGAGCGCACGTCCGCGAGCAGCACCACCGGGCACTGCCAGATCTGGCGGTCCAGTCCGGCCGCGGTGAGCTCGGCGCGCACGATCGCGTCCGCGCGGCGCAGCAGGTCCAGGCGCTCCTGGGTGACCTCGCCGATGATGCGGATGCCCAGACCCGGGCCCGGGAACGGCTGGCGGTGCACGATGCCCTCGGGCAGGCCGAGCTCGGCGCCCACGGCGCGGACCTCGTCCTTGAACAGCTCGCGCAGCGGCTCGCACAGCTCGAACTCGATGTCGTCCGGCAGGCCACCCACGTTGTGGTGGGACTTGATGTTGGCCGCCCCGTCCCCGCCGCCGGACTCGACGACGTCCGGGTAGAGCGTGCCCTGCACGAGGAAGCGGACCTCGGTGGCGTCCGGGTCGTGCTCGGACTCGAGGACGATGTCCGCCTGCGCCTTCTCGAAGGTGCGGATGAACCGCTCGCCGATGATCTTGCGCTTGGCCTCGGGGTCGGTGACGCCGGCCAGTGCGGACAGGAAGTCCTCGCGCGCGTCCACCATCACGAGGCGGGCGCCGCCGTGGGCCTCGCCGAAGGCCTGCTCGATCTCGGCGGACTCGCCCTCGCGCATGAGGCCGTGGTCCACGTAGACGCAGGTGAGGCGGTCGCCGATGGCGCGCTGCACGAGGGCCGCGGCCACGGCGGAGTCCACGCCGCCGGACAGGCCGCAGATGGCCCGCTTGTCCCCGATCTGCTCACGGATGCGCTCGACCTGCTCCTCGATCACGCCGCTGGCCGTCCAGTCCGCGCCCAGGCCCGCACCCACGTGCAGGAACTGCTCGAGCACCCGCTGGCCGCGGGAGGAGTGGCCCACCTCGGGATGCCACTGCACGCCGTAGATGCGGCGCTCGCGGTCCTCGAACGCGGCGACGGGGGCGCCCGCGGTGGAGGCCGTCACGGCGAAGCCCTCGGGCGCCTGCGTCACGGCGTCGCCGTGGGACATCCACACGACCTGCTCGAGGTCCTGGTCCGCGAACAGCACGGAGTCGGCATCCACCGAGTCCAGGCGGGTGGAGCCGTACTCCCGGGTGCCGGTCTTGGCCACGGTGCCGCCGAGGGCGTGCGCGATCGACTGGAAGCCGTAGCACAGGCCCAGCACGGGCACCCCGGCCTCGAGCAGCGCCGGATCCAGCTGCGGGGCACCGGGCTCGTACACCGACGACGGCCCGCCCGAGAGGATCAGCGCCGCGGGCTTGCGCTCCAGGATCTGCGCCGCCGGGGTGGAGGCGGGCACGACCTCGGAGTAGACGTTGGCCTCGCGCACACGACGCGCGATGAGCTGCGCGTACTGGGCGCCGAAGTCCAGCACCAGCACCGTGGGCATCACGTCGCTGAGCGGGGCGGGGGTGTCGGGGTGGGGGGCGTTCTGCGTCACCCGTCCAGGATAGTCGAGGCGCTCAGTAGCGCCGCGCGGCGTCCGGGAAGCGGTGCAGCTCGTCCCGGACCACGCGGGTCATGCGCTTCTCCACCACGAAGGACAGGAACGGCACGACGCCGCCGCCGGCCATCGCCAGCAGGCGCAGCGGCTCCCAGCGCATCAGGGACCACAGGCGGAACGAGGCGAGCAGGTACACCACGTACATCCAGCCGTGGGCGATGAGGATGAACAGGGACAGGTTCACTCCCCCGGTCACGCTGTCCGTGGGGTGCAGCCCCAGGCCGTTGGCGTCCCCGTCCAGGGTGGTGCCTCCCGCGTAGAGCTCCACGTGCATGCCGTACTTCAGCACCATCTCCGCCACGAGCAGCAGGAGCATGATGCCGGTGATCCACGCGCACACCACGTAGAGGCGGGTGGCGGAGCGGATCTGCTGCTGGGTGCCGGCGAAACGGCGATGCTCCCGGCCTGGCCGCGGGGGCGGCTCGGGCAGGTCGGCCTCCGTGATGTCCTCGGGATCCGGCAGGCTCGCCGGGTCCACCGGCTGGGGGCCGGGGTGCTGGGTGCTCATCGGCTCTGCTCCTCTCGGGGCCCACGGGGGCCCGGGTCGCGGGGGTCGGGGCGCGCGGCCCCGTCGTCGTCGTGGTCCTGGCGTGGGTGCGCCGCGGACTGTGCCGCGACGGCCCGCTCCTTGGCCTCGCGCGCGGCCGCCCGGCGCCGCTCGAGCTCCTCGGCGCGCCACTGCGCGGCCCACTCCTCGTCGAGCCGGCGCTCGTGCTCGTCCCGGACGTGGTCGTCGCGGACGAACCGCCACCACAGGAACAGGGCGAAGCCGGCGAAGAGCATCCATTCCACGGCGTAGAAGACGTTGAGCCAGATGATCTGGGTCTCCTCCGGCTGCGGGGCCACCCACACCGGCTCGAGCCCGCCGGGGCCGGCCGCGCCCGTCTCGGCGCCCGCGGCGTCGACCATCTCGAACGCCGCGACGTACGCCGCGTAGGACGGCTCGTCCCACACGTTCACCAGCTGGGCCGGGGCCAGGCTGCGGTACAGGAGCCGGTCGGCGGTGTCCTCGGCCGCTGCCTCACGCGGCAGGGGCCCGTCCGGGGGCAGCAGGCGTCCGGTGACGGTGACCTGCCCGGCGGGCGCGGGGTCCACGACGTCGGCGCGGGCCGACCAGCCGCGGACCACCGGGACGACCTCGCCGTCCGGGGCGCCGGCCACCCGGAGGGCCGTGACCGTCCAGTAGCCGTCGCGGCCGTTCAGCAGGCGCGGGCCGACCAGGACGTCCGTGCCGGGCACGAACTCCCCTTCGACCGTGACGACCTGGTCTGCCTGCGAGCCGAGCAGGGCCTCGTAGGGGCGCACGTGCTCCAGGAACGGCACGGCGTGCTCGGTCTGGGTGCGCGGCGGCGGCGCGTTCGTCTCCGCGGACTCGAACTGCCACTTGGACAGCGCCACGAAGACCGCGGCCGCCACGAGGGCCAGCACCAGGGTGGCCAGCCAGACGGGCTTGAGGGCGGTGCGTAGCACGCCGTATCAACTCTTCCGGTCGGGGTGCCGCCATGCGGCGGCGGGGATCAGACGGCCTGGGTGGGGGTCACGAGGACCTCCACCTTCTGGAAGTCCTTGAGCTCGGTGTAGCCGCAGGTGGCCATGGCACGCTTCAGACCGCCCATCAGGTTGGACGTGCCGTCCGCGTGGCGGCCGGGACCCCACAGGACCTCCTCGAGCGGAGCCACCTGGCCCACGTGGGTGCGGTGCCCGCGCGGCAGCTCCGGGTGGGCGGCCTCGAGGCCCCAGTGCCAGCCGCCGCCGGGGGCGTCGGTGGCGCGGGCCAGGGCGGCGCCCAGGACGACCGCGTCCGCGCCCATGGCGATCGCCTTGACGATCTCCCCCGAGGTGGAGACGCCGCCGTCGGCGATCACGTGCACGTAGCGGCCGCCGGTCTCGTCCATGTAGTCGCGGCGCGCCTCGGCGATGTCCGAGATGGCCGTGGCCATCGGCACGCGGATGCCCATGGCGCGGCGCGTGGTGGTGGACGCGCCGCCGCCGAAGCCGACGAGCACGCCGGCCGCGCCGGTGCGCATCAGGTGCAGGGCCGGCGTGTAGCCGGCCGCCCCGCCCACGATCACGGGCACGTCCAGCTCGTAGATGAACTGCTTGAGGTCCAGCGGCTCCTGGGTGGAGGAGACGTGCTCGGCCGAGACGGTGGTGCCGCGGATGACGAACAGGTCCACGCCCGCCGCCACGACGGTGCGGTAGAACTCCTGCGTGTTCTGCGGGGTCAGCGAGCCCGCGACGACGACGCCGGCCTCGCGGATCTGCGCGAGGCGCTCGGTGATCAGATCGGAGCGGATGGGGGCCGCGTAGGCCTCCTGCAGCTTGCGGGTGGCCTCGGTCCCGGCCGGGCCGGCCTCGAGGGCGGCGATCTCCTCGAGCAGCGGGCGCGGGTCCTCGTGGCGGGTCCACAGGCCCTCGAGGTTGAGGACGCCGAGACCGCCCAGCCGCCCCATCGCGATGGCGGTCTCCGGGCTCATCACGGAGTCCATGGGCGCACCGATCACGGGCATGTCGAACGTGTAGGCGTCGATGCGCCACGTGAGGCTGACGTCCTGGGGATCCCGGGTGCGCCGCGCGGGCACCACGGACACGTCGTCGAGGGAGAAGGCCCGGCGGCCGCGCTTGCCGCGGCCGATCTCAATCTGGTTCGTCACCGGGCCAGCCTAGCCCAGGCGCCGCGGGGCGGCGCCGACCGTGTCGTCGGCGCCGCCCCGTCCGGGGGCTCCCCCGGACCCGACGTGCGGGTCAGCGCGAACGGTAGTTCGGGGCCTCGACGGTCATCATGATGTCGTGCGGGTGGGACTCCTTCAGGCCCGCCGCGGTGATGCGCACGAAGCGGCCGTTCTCCTTGAGATCGGCCACCGTGGACGCGCCCGTGTAGAACATCGTCTGGCGCAGGCCGCCCACGAGCTGGTGGACCACCGAGGCGACCGGCCCGCGGAAGGGCACCTGGCCCTCGATGCCCTCGGGGATCAGCTTGTCCTCGTCCGGCACGTCCGCCTGGAAGTAGCGGTCCTTGGAGAAGGAGCGCGTGCCGTTGCGGGTCTGCATGGCGCCCAGGGAGCCCATGCCGCGGTAGGTCTTGAACTGCTTGCCCTGGTAGAACACGAGGTCGCCCGGGGACTCGGCGGTGCCGGCCAGCAGGGAGCCGAGCATCACCGAGTCGGCGCCGGCCACGAGGGCCTTGCCGATGTCACCGGAGTGCTGCAGGCCGCCGTCGGCGATCAGCGGGACGCCCGCGGGGCGCGTGGCCTTGGCCGCCTCGTAGATGGCGGTGATCTGGGGGACGCCGACGCCGGCCACCACACGGGTCGTGCAGATCGAGCCCGGGCCCACGCCCACCTTCACGGCGTCCGCGCCGGCGTCGACGATCGCCTTGGCGCCCGCGTAGGTCGCGGCCTGACCGCCGATGACGTCGACGTGCGCGGCCGCCTTCTCCTTCTTCAGGCGCGCGATCATGTCCAGCACGCCGTGCGTGTGGCCGTTCGCGGTGTCCACCACGAGGGCGTCCACGCCCGCCTCGACGAGCGCCATGGCGCGCTCCCAGCCGTCGCCGAAGAAGCCGACGGCGCCGCCGACGCGCAGCCGACCCTCGTCGTCCTTCGCGGCGTCCGGGTACTGCTCCGCCTTGTCGAAGTCCTTGATGGTGATCAGGCCGGTCAGGCGGCCCGCATCGTCCACGAGCGGCAGCTTCTCCACACGGTTCTGGGAGAACAGGCGGATCGTCTCGGCGCGCGAGACGCCCTCCTGCGCGGTGACCAGCGGCATGCGGGTCATGGCGGTGTCCACCGTGCGGGTGGCCCACTCCTCGCGCGGGATGAAGCGGGTGTCGCGGTTGGTGATGATGCCCAGCAGCGTCATGTCCTCGGCCACCACCGGCAGGCCCGAGACGCGGTACTGGGCGCACAGCTCGTCCAGGTCGGCGAGCGTGGCGTCGGGGCCGATGGTCACGGGGTCCTTGATCATCCCCGACTCGGAGCGCTTCACGGTGTCCACGTGGCGGGCCTGGTCCTCGATGGACAGGTTGCGGTGGATGATGCCCATGCCGCCCTGGCGGGCCATGGCGATGGCCAGGGGGGCCTCGGTCACGGTGTCCATCGCCGCGGAGACGATGGGGATGTTCAAGCGGATGTTGCGGGTCAGCCGGGTGCCCGGGTCCGCGTCCGCGGGGATCACGTCGGTGGCGTTGGGCAGCAGCAGGACGTCGTCATAGGTGAGGCCGAAGAAGCCGAAGGGATCCGAGGAGGAGTGGACGGGCTCGGGGCTGGGACCGGTGCTGGTGGTGGTCACGAAGGCGCCTTTCGGGACGGGTGTTTCCGCGATTCTATGCCCGGGGGTCAAACCGGCGACCCGGGTGCGGGCCACGTCACAGGGCCTTCGCACTGGGCCACGCGGGGACGAGACGGACGTCACCACGACGTCACATGGCGCAATCCGTTTCCGCGTCATGGTATTGGACTGCCTAACCTCCCCGGATGAGCACCGCACAATCCTCCCCCGCACCGGCGCCCCGACGCCGGCTTCCCGCCTGGACGTCGAACTTCGGCTGGCAGATCGCCGCCGCCCTCGTCCTCGGCCTCGTCCTGGGCCTGATCGCCCGCGCGACGGGGCACACCTCCGAGCACCCGACCTGGCTCGGCGAGACGCTGGCCACCGTCGGCAGCATCTACATCAGCCTGTTGAAGGCCACGGTCGTCCCGCTGGTCTTCTTCGCCGTCGTCGCCTCCATCGCCAACCTGGCCCAGGTGACCAACGCGGCCCGCCTGGCCGCCAAGACTCTGCTCTGGTTCGCCATCACGAGCCTCATCGCGGTGCTCATCGGCCTCGCCGTCGGCGTCGTGCTGCAGCCGGGCGTGGGCACCGGCCAGACCGCGCCGGCGTCGTACCAGGCCAAGGACGTCGGCTGGCTCGACTTCCTGACCTCCCTGGTGCCGGCGAACTTCCTCGGCCTGACCGTCAAGACCACGGCCGGCGAGGACGGCGCGCTCGCCTCCTCCCCCACGTTCAACGTGCTGCAGATCCTCGTGATCGCGATCGTCGTGGGCGTGGCCGCGCTCAAGGTCGGCGAGAAGGCCGCCCCGTTCCTCACGTTCTCCCGCTCGGTGCTCGCGATCATCCAGAAGCTGCTGTGGTGGATCATCCGCCTGGCCCCGATCGGCACCATCGGCCTGCTGGGCAACGCCGTGGCCTCGTACGGCTGGTCCACGATGGGCACGCTGGCCAAGTTCGTGGTGGCGATCTACGTGGGCCTGGCCCTCGTGATGCTCGTGGTGTACCCGGTGCTGGCGCGCCTGCACGGGCTCTCCGTCAAGCAGTTCTTCACCGGCGTGTGGCCGGCGTTCCAGCTCGGCTTCGTCTCCCGCTCCTCCCTCGGCACGCTGCCCGTCACCCAGCGGGTGGCCGAGCGCAACTTCGGCGTGCCCACCGGCTACGCCTCCTTCGCCGTCCCGCTGGGCGCCACCACCAAGATGGACGGCTGCGCCGCGATCTACCCGGCCGTGGCCGCCGTGTTCATCGCCCAGTTCTACGGGATCGACATGAGCCTGAGCCAGTACGCCCTCGTGGCACTCGTGTCCGTGCTGGGCTCGGCCGCGACCGCCGGCACCACCGGCGCCACCGTGATGCTCACGCTCACGCTGTCCACCGCCGGGCTGCCCCTCGAGGGCATGGCCCTGCTCCTGGCCGTCGACCCGATCGTGGACATGGGTCGCACCGCCCTCAACGTGTCCGGCCAGGCCCTCATCCCCGCCCTCGTGGCCTCCCAGGAGGGCATCCTCGACCGGGACCGCTACGACGCCCCGCGCGGCGACATCTTCGGCGAGGACGAGGAGGAGATCGTCGAGGCCCGCGCCCACGCGACCGCCGACTCCCGCGCCCAGCTCGTCGGCACCCCGGAGCCGCGCGCCTGAGTCAGCGGCCGGACGGGCCCGCTCCGGCGGGTCCGTCCGCGCCGTCCTCGTCCCCCTCGTCCAGATACTCGCCCAGCACGTAGTCGTCGTCCACGGGGTTCCCGTCCTCGTCCGTGCGGCGGTACCAGTCGGTGATCTCCGCGGCGGTGGAGTCGAACCCCTCGCCGGCCGCGTACCAGCTGCCCGGCGGGGTGCGCTCCACCGTGAACGCGAAGTCGTCCCCGTACTCCACCAGGCCCCGCACCGTCGCCTTCTCGACGGCGGCCCGCTGGTACCGGTCACGGATCGCGAAGGGGTCGTTGGCCAGTTCGCGCTGGAGCGCGACCGCCATGAGGACGAGCACCACGGTGAACGGCAGCGCCGTGATGGTGATGAGGTTCTGCAGGCCGGTGAGCGCGGTGTCGCCGCCGGTCAGCAGCATCACGACGGCGATGCCCGCCATGCACAGCGCCCAGAACACCGTGATCGTGCGGCGCGGGGCCGGGGCGCCGCGCTGCGAGAGCTGCGAGTTCACGATCGAGGCGGAGTCCGCCGTCGTGATGAAGAAGACCGCCAGCATGACGATCACGACCGGGGCCACCAGCCCGCCGCCGGGCAGCTGGTCCAGGACCACCCAGAAGATCTCCGCCGGCGCGGGCAGCGAGGCGGCCGTGCCGTCCAGCGCCACGGAGCCCTGGGTCCGCTGCAGCCAGATGGTGGTGCCGCCGATGATCGTGAACGCGCCGACGATCACCGCGGCCGGGATGAACAGGGCGCCGAGGACGTACTGGCGGATGGTCCGGCCCTTCGAGATCTTCGCCATGAACACGCCCACGAACGGGGCCCAGCTGACCCACCACGCCCAGTAGAAGATCGTCCAGCTGGAGAGGAACTCCTGCATGTCCTCCCCCTCGGCCATCGAGGCGCCGAGGGCGTCCGGGGCGGAGGAGACGTAGTCCATCAGGACGCCGGGCACGATGTTCAGCAGGAACGCCGTCGGGCCGACGACGAAGAAGAACAGCGCCAGCCCGAGGGCGAGCAGCATGTTGATGTTGGACAGCCACCGGATGCCGCGGGCCACACCGGACACCGCCGAGAAGATGGTGCCGATCGTGAGCACCACGATGATCCCCAGCGCCACCGTGTTCCCCGGCGCCGACCAGCCCGAGACGATCTCCACGCCGCGGCCGATCTGCAGGGCGCCGATGCCCAGCGAGGCCGCCGTGCCGAACAGTGTGGCGATGATCGCGAGCCCGTCGATCAGGCGCGCGCCGACCGAGTCGCTGCGCTGGGAGTCGCCGAACAGCGGCGCGATGATCGAGCTCATCAGCGGCACCCGGCCCCGGCGGTAGGACACGTAGCCGACCGACAGGCCGACGATCGCGTAGATCGCCCACGCGTTCACGCCCCAGTGCAGCGCGGCCTGGGCCAGCGCGCCCGTCACCGCCTCCTCGCTCGCCGGCTCGTACGCCCCCGGGCGCGGGGCCAGGTAGTAGGTCAGCGGCTCGTACGGGCCGAAGAAGATGATGCCGATGCCGATGCCGGCCGCGAAGAGCATGGCCGACCAGCTCGCCGTGGAGTACTCCGGCTTCTCCCCGTCCAGGCCCAGCGGGATCTCGCCGTACCGGGAGAACGCCAGGGCCAGCAGGAACACCACCATCCCGATGGCCAGCAGGGCGAACAGCCAGCCGGCGTGGAGCATCACCCAGTCGAGGGCCGCGCTCGAGACGGCCAGAACGGTGTCCGGCTGCAGCACGCCCCACACCACAAAGCCGACCACCAGCAGGCCGACGACGGTGAGGATCGCCCGGTCCACGCCGTAGCGCACCCGGCGGTCCTCCACGGACACGCCCGGCACGAGGGCCGGGTGGATGCCGTGCGGATAGGAGAACTCGCGGACGAAGCGGCGCAGCCGTGGCCGGGCCGGGGTCCGGGTCGGGTGGGACCCGGTGGGACGGGGCGGCGTGGGTGTGTCCATGGGCACACCATAGAGGGCGCCCCGGACGGCGGTCGTCTCCCGCCCGCACGACGACGGCCCCTCACCCGGGCGGGCGAGGGGCCGTCGTCGGCCGGCCGCGTCAGGGCCGACGGAGGGGTCAGTGCTGGTGGTCGGCCTCGTCCTCCTCGGCGGGCTTGTCCGCCACGAGGGTCTCGGTGGTCAGCACGAGGGCCGCGATGGAGGCGGCGTTGGCCAGCGCGGAGCGCGTCACCTTGACCGGGTCGATCACGCCGTCGGCGATCAGGTCGCCGTAGACACCGGTCTTCGCATTGAAGCCGTGGTTCGGCTCCAGCTCGGCGACCTTGGAGACCACCACGTAGCCGTCCTCGCCCGCGTTCTGGGCGATCCAGCGCAGCGGCTGCTTCAGGGCCTTGCGGACGATGTCCACGCCCACGGCGGCGTCGCCGGTCAGGGCCTGGACGTCGGCGTCGGTGTCGAGCGCGGTCAGCGCGTTGATGAGCGCGGTGCCGCCGCCGGCCACGATGCCCTCCTCGAGGGCGGCGCGGGTCGAGGACACGGCGTCCTCGATGCGGTGCTTGCGCTCCTTGAGCTCCACCTCGGTGGCGGCGCCCACGCGGATCACGCCGATGCCGCCGGAGAGCTTGGCGAGGCGCTCCTGGAGCTTCTCGCGGTCCCAGTCGGAGTCGGTCGCGGCGGACTCGGCCTTGATCTGGGCGACCCGGGCCTCGACGTCCTCGGCCGCACCGCCGCCGTCGACGATGGTGGTCTCGTCCTTGGTGACGGTGATGCGGCGAGCGGAGCCGAGCACGTCCAGGTCGGCCTGCTCGAGCTTCATGCCGAGGTCCGGGGAGACGACCTGGGCGCCGGTGAGGATCGCGATGTCCTGCATCATGGCCTTGCGGCGGTCGCCGAAGCCCGGGGCCTTGACGGCCACGACGTTCAGGGTGCCGCGGATCTTGTTCACCACGAGGGTGGACAGGGCCTCGCCCTCGATGTCCTCGGCGATCACGAACAGCGGCTTGTTGGCCTGCAGGACCTTCTCCAGCAGGGGCAGCAGCTCCTGCACGTTGGAGATCTTGCCCGAGTTGATCAGGACGTAGGCGTCCTCGAGCACGGCCTCCTGACGCTCGGCGTCGGTGACCATGTACGGGGACAGGAAGCCCTTGTCGAACTGCATGCCCTCGGTGACGTCCAGCTCGGTGGAGGTCGTGGAGGACTCCTCGATGGTGATGACGCCGTCGGTGCCGACCGTGTCGAACGCGCGGGCCAGCAGCTCGCCGACCTCGTCGTTCTGGGCCGAGATGGCGGCCACGTGGGCCACCTCCTGGCCCTCAACCGGGCGGGCGTTCTCCTGCAGGCGCTGCTCGACGGCGGCCACGGCCACCTCGATGCCCTTCTTGACCTCGCCCGGCGCGGCGCCGGCGGCGACCTGGCGCATGCCCTCGTTCACGAGCGCCTGGGCCAGCACGGTGGCGGTGGTGGTGCCGTCGCCCGCGATGTCGTTGGTCTTGGTGGCGACCTCCTTGGCGAGCTGGGCGCCCATGTTCTCGTACGGGTCCTCCAGCTCCACCTCACGGGCGATCGTGACGCCGTCGTTGGTGATGGTGGGGGCGCCCCACGCCTTGTCGAGCACCACGTTGCGGCCCTTGGGGCCGAGGGTGACCTTGACGGTGTCGGCGAGCTTGTCGATGCCGGCCTGGAGGGCGCGGCGTGCGTCGTCGTTGAAAGCCAGCTGCTTGGCCATGACGGACGCTCCTTTCGTTCAGGGAGTCAGGGGGTGCGGGGACGCGAGGGGCCCGGGGCGCGCGCACCGGTGCGGTGCGCGCCGCTCACCGGGCCCGTCGCGGCGGGGTCACTTGGTGACGACGGCCAGCACGTCGCGGGCGGAGAGCACCAGGTACTCCTCGCCGCCGACCTTGACCTCGGTGCCGCCGTACTTGGAGTACAGCACCACGTCACCCTCGGCGACGTCGACCGGCACGCGGTTGCCGTTCTCCGCGACCCGGCCCGGGCCCACGGCCACGACCTGGCCCTCCTGCGGCTTCTCCTTGGCGGTGTCCGGGATCACGAGGCCCGACGCGGTGGTCTGCTCGGCCTCCAGGGGGCGGACAACGATGCGATCCTCGAGGGGCTTGATGGAGACAGACATGCTGCACACTCCTTCTTCGTCGACGTGCGGCTCCGGCGGGCTCGCCGGTCCGCTGATGCTGTGGTCTGCGGGTGCGCCACGGGCGTCAGACCCTCCGTCGTCGCGGTGCCGGACGGTCCACCTCGGGCATTGGCACCCGGTACCCCCGAGTGCCAGTCCAGACTCTACTCCGGGTTCTGGCACTCCTTCAACATGAGTGCCAGCCGTGTCCCCGCCGTCCGCCGCGGGCGGAGGCGTGGGGCGCGGTGCGGTGGGGCACCGTGGGGCGGCGGGTGGGGCGGGTTCCGAGCCCAAGAGCACGCGGAGTGGTCACGACGGCGGCCCGCAACCTGTCCCTCCCCCACTCCCCACCCTCCCCCCTCCCCCCTCCGTGGGCAGAAACCGCACCCCCGCCCATCGCGTGGGCAGCATCCGCAGGTTTTCGGTCTCCGTGGGCAGAAGCGCCCTCTCTTCTGCCCACGGATGTTGCGTGGGCGGAACTCCTCGCAGTTCTGCCCACCGAGCCATGACGACGTCGTCCCGGCGGGACAACCGGCCGCCGCCGAGTCCTGCACAGCCGGCCCACCCCGCGCCGGTGTGCACAGACACGCGGCCCGCCCGGCCGCCGTCGGGCCGACCGCGTCAAGGTCGACCCATGTCCTTCGCCCCCGATCTCCCCCTCGTCCCCGTCTTCACCACCCGCGACGTGCTCGAACGCGGTCTGCCGCCCAGCCGGGTGCGGCGGTCCGACGTCCTCCGCCTCGCCCGCGGCATCCACCGTCGCCGTGACATGCCGCTGCGCACCTGGGAGTCGGCCGGGCTCCCGCCGCCGCACCACGGGGTCGGCCTCGACCTGCTGACCGCCCTCCTGCGGTCCCGTCCCGACGCCGTTCTCTCCCACGAGACGGCGGCGCACCTCCACGGCCTCCCGCTTCCCCCGGGCGGGGCCACGCGACGCGCCGCCGTCGAGATCACGTTGCACCGCGGCACCGCACGGGCGCGGATCCCCGGCGTCATGGAGCACCGCAGACCCCTGCCCGCCGGCCACGTCACCTCCGTGCTCGGGCTACGGGTGACGACGCCGGAACGGACCTGGCTCGATCTGTGCTCGATCGGCCACCCCTGGGACGAGGCATCCCTCGTGTCGGCGGGTGACCACCTGGTCCGTCACCCCTGGTCCCCGCGCGGCCGGCGGCCTCCCATCACCACGGTCACCGCGCTGCACGAGGAGATGCGGCCGCTCGGGCGGTTCGTCGGAAGACCGCGGGCGACGGCGGCGCTCGAGCGCGTACGGGTGGGTGCCGACTCGCCGCAGGAGACCCGGCTGAGGCTGGCGCTCGTCGAGGCGGGGCTGGGCGAGCCGACGCTGCAGCACGTGTTCGACCCCGGGCGGCGGGACGCCCCCGAGGCCGATCTGTGGTTCGAGGACTGCCGGCTCGTCCTCCAGTACGACGGCGAGGTGCACCGGAGTGCCGAGCAACACGCCCGGGACGCCCGGCGAGACCAGTACTACGCGGAGCGTGGGCAGATGACCCTGCACGTCACGGGCCGGGACGTCGGCGAGGGATATGCGCGGGTGATCGAGGCCGTCCTCAGACGACGGGCACAGGTCTCGAACGGCTGGGATGCCTGACGTCGTCGTCGCGTATGGCCCTGCCGTCCATGCGCAGGGGTTCCGTGGGCAGAAGCGAGGGTGCTTCTGCCCACGGAACCTGGAAACACGCGGGTCCTGCCCCCGGAAGGCGAGACCCGGCGGGTTCTGCCCACGGAACGCTCGCGTCGGCCGGGCACCCGACCCCCGCCCGGACCGACCCGGGCCGGCCTCACCGTCGCCCCGCTCAGTAGTACACGGCCAGCGGCCCGTGCGGTCCGTCCACCACGCTGCAGGGGGTCTTGAAGATCCGCTCCAGCACCTCAGGGCACAGGATCTCGGCCGGGGTGCCGGTCTCCACCACCTGGCCGTCGCCCATGGCCACGATCCGGTCGGCGTAGTGGGCGGCGAAGTTGATGTCGTGCAGCACGATCACCACGGTCCGGCCCAGCTCGTCGGCGGCCCGACGCAGCTGCTGCATCATCTGCACCGAGTGCTGCATGTCCAGGTTGTTCAGCGGCTCGTCCAGCAGCACGTACTCGGTGTTCTGCGCCAGCACCATCGCCACGTACGCGCGCTGCCGCTGGCCGCCCGAGAGCTGGTCGAGGTAGCGGTTCTCGAACGGGCCGAGGTTGAGGAAGTCGATCGCGTCGGACACGTGCCGCTCGTCCTCCAGGGTCAGCCGGCCGCACGTGTACGGGTAGCGCCCGAACCCCACGAGCTGTCGCACGGTCAGCCGCGTCACGAAGTGGTTCTCCTGCCGCAGGATGGACAGGGTCTGCGCGATCTTCCGGGACGGCGTCGTGGTGATGTCGTGCCCGCCCACGGCGATCGTCCCGGCGTCGGCGTCCTGCAGCCGGCCGATCATCGTCAGCAGCGTGGACTTGCCCGCTCCGTTGGGCCCCACGAGCGCGGTCACTCCCCCGGCCTGGATGTCCAGGTCCACGGGCCCGATGCACACCTCGTCGCTGTGGCGCTTCACCACGCCGCGCAGCTCGATCACAGACGTCCCTTTCTCATCACGACGACCAGGAAGGTGATGCCGCCGATCAGCTCGATGACCACCGTGACCGCACCCCCCGCGTAGAACACGTGCCGCAGCACGAAGTAGGCGCTCGTGAGCACCGCGTACCCGGCCAGCGCCGCCACCGGGAGGATGAACCGGTGGTCGTGGGTGTCGACGAGGCTGTACGCCAGCGTCGCCACGAGGAACCCGAGGAACGTCATCGGGCCCACGAGCGCGGTGGTCATGGCCATCAGCACGGAGACCAGCAGCAGCGTCACCATGAGCTCGCGCCGGTGGTGCAGGCCCAGGTTGGTCGCGGCGTCGGCGCCGAGCGCCACCGTGTTCAGGCGGCGGGAGCGCAGCCACAGCAGCGCGCACACGACGACGGCGATGGGCGCGGCGATCGCCACGTACTCGGTCCGGGCGTTCGAGATGTTGCCGAAGAGCCGCGCGCTCAGCAGGTCGAACGAGTTCGGGTCCAGCAGTCGGTGCATGAACGTGCTCAGCGCGGCCAGCCCGCCGCCCAGCACCACGCCCACGAGCAGCATCAGATGGACGCTGCCGTAGGGCCGGGAGAGCAGCCACGAGTACAGGGCCGTCGCCAGCGCCACCATGAGCGCGGCCTGGGCGAGGAACGGCCCCACCCCGGTCAGCACCGCGACGCCCGCGGCCCCCAGCACGTACACGGCGGCGGTCGACACGGCCGTGTAGAGCGCCTCGAACCCCATGATCGAGGGCGTGATGATGCGGTTGCCCGTCACCGTGTGGAAGCTGACGGTCGCGAAGGAGTGGCACAGCGCCACGATGCCGATCACGCCCAGGGACTCCACGCGCATCCGCGCGATCATCCAGAACGCGCGCGAACCGGGTTCGGCCTCGTTGCCCCAGAGCAGGACCCCGGCGGTGGAGAGCACGGCGACGACGGCCAGCACCGCGACGACGACCGCATACCTCCGGCGGTCGGCGGCGGTGACGAACGCCCCGGACCGGCGCGGGGCGTCGGCGTCGACGGACCCGGCCGCGGTGGCGCCGCCGGGCGGGGCGGGGATGCGACCCGGGGCGGTCGCGAGCGGCTCAACCATGCTTGGCCTGCCTCAGCAGCAGGGCGAGGAACACGATCGCGCCCACGAGGCCCAGGATCAGCGAGATGGGCACCTCGAACGGGGCGATCACGGTGCGCCCGATCAGGTCGCAGACGATCACGATCCACACGCCGACCATGACCACCCAGGGCAGGTTCGTCCGCAGGTTGTCGCCGCGCACCATGGACACGAGGTTGGGGACCACGAGCCCCAGGAACGGGAGGGCCCCGATCACCACGGTGACCACGCCGGTGGCCACGGCCACCATGGCCACGCCGGTGAGGATCACGGCGTCGTAGTTGAGGCCGACGTTCGTGGCGACGTCCTTGCCGAGGCCGGCCACGGTGAAGCGGTCCGCGATGACGAAGACCGCCACGCACACGATCAGCACGAGGAAGAGCAGCTCGTACCGGCCGCGGACCACGGAGGTGAACGAGCCCGCGAACCACGCGCCCACCTGCTGCAGCATGTCCGTCTGGAGGGCGAGGAACGTCGACGCGGCGCCCACGACGGCGCCGAGCATGATGCCCACGATCGGCACGATGAGGGAGGACTGCAGGCGCACACGCCGCAGGAAGAGGAAGAACACGAGGGTGCCGACGAAGGCGAAGAGGATGGCCCCGACCATCCGGGTCACCAGGCCCGCCCCCGGCACGAGCACCATGGTCACCAGCAGGCCGAGGCCGGCCCACTCGGTGGTGCCCGTGGTGCTGGGCTCCACGAAGCGGTTCTGCGTCATGAGCTGCATGATCAGCCCGCACATCGCCATCGAGGCGCCGGCCAGCACGAGGGCGACCGTGCGCGGCACGCGCGTGATGGCGAACATCTCGCGTCCGCCCTCCGCGCCGACGTCGTACACGCCCACGAACAGTGAGACGACGACGAGGGCCGCGGTCACCACGACGCCGACCAGCAGCGGCCAGGTGCGCTGCCAGCGGGTGCGCTCGGGCCGCAGGACGGCGGGCGGGACCCAGCACACGCGGTCGCCCCGCCCCGGCTCCTCGAGCCGGGGCGGGGCGTCGGCGACGTGGTGACGCACGTCGAGAGTCACTGCGCGCCTTCGAAGGCCTTCGCGAGGTCCTCCATGACGGTGGTGTGGTTCTGGATGTCCTCGGCGACGTAGAAGTCGGCGGGCAGGTAGACGATGTTGCCCTCCTTCACCGCGGTCACGTCCTGGAGGGCCTCGGAGCGCTCGATCAGCTCGGCGGCGGTGGCGTTCTCCTCGCCGATGGCGGCGTCGCGGTCCATGACGATCAGCCAGTCCGGGTTCGACTTCGCGATGGCCTCGACGGAGATGTCGTCGCCCTGGTGGTTGTCGGTGCCCGACTGCTCGAGGGCCGGGGTCAGCTCCAGCATGTCGAAGAACGGGCCGATGGCGCGACCGGTGCTGGGCGCGACGTACGACAGTTCGCCGCCCGAGGCGATGAGGCCCATGACGGTCTGCTCGGGGTCGTAGGCGTCCTTGGCGCGCTGGGTGGCGGCGTCGAAGTCGGCGATGAGCTTCTCGGCATCGGCCTCGTGGCCGGTGGCCTCGCCCAGCAGGGTGGTCAGCTCCTTCAGGCCCTCGTCCATGGGGGTCTGCGTGACGTCGAAGTCCGTGTCCACGACGGCGGCGTCGCCGGTCAGCTCGTCGATCTCGGCCTTGCGCTCGTTGAACCGCTGGCCGTTGAACACGACGTCCGGCTCGGCGGTGACGAACAGCTCCATGTCCGGCTCCCGGTGGTTGCCGATGTCGGCGACCGAGTCGTCCTGGAGGTAGGAGGGCCCGCCCTCGCCCTTGTACATGATCTGCTTCGGCGCGGCCGACAGCTCGACGCCCCAGTCGTCCAGCGTGCGGAAGGTGCGGTTGTCCGTGGCGATGACGGAGTCGACCTCCTCCGGCAGGGTGACCTCGGCGCCGGACATGTCGGTGACGGTGACCCCGGCCGCGATGCCGCCCGAGGCGGCCGAGGAGCCGCCGGCGGCGCTCGCGGAGGCCGAGGACTCGCCGGAGGCGCTCGCGGAGGACGAGCCCGTGGCCGCGCCGCCGGCGGAGCAGCCGACGAGGGCGAGGGCCGCCACCGAGGTCAGGGCGAGACGGGCGAGGCGGGGGGCGCTGACGGAACGCGGCATGGTTCTCCTTCTGGGCGGCGGGGCTGCCCCGGGATGAGCAGTCGGGGTGGTGGGCGCGCTCCCGTGGAGGTGAGCCTTGCCTCAGTCGAATACCGTACACGAGGGTGCCGTAATCCCCCAACGGGGGTTCGACGGCTCCCGCCGCCCGGGGCCCGCGGCCTCGAGCCCCGTCAGTCCAACGGCGTCACCTCGAGGGCGAACCGCGACCGACCCACGCGCGCCAGCACGAGGGTGGCGTGCCGTCCGGCCCCGCCACGCCGGCCCGGCTTCGTCCCGCCGAGGACGGCGCGACGGACCTCCTCGGGCGTCTCGCGGATGCCCCGCTTCTTCACGTCCAGCCGGCCCACCCCGGTCTCCTTCGCCCAGCGCCGCAGGGAGGCCAGGTGGAAGCCGCGCACCGCCTCGATCCGATGGGCGCGGGCCAGGCCGTCCCGCACCGGCTCGGGCGCGACGAGGTAGGCCAGGTGGGGGTCCAGCTGCCGCGTCGGCACGGGCCAGGACGCGGCCAGGTCCGTCACGAGGCCGGCCCGGATGACGGCGCCGTCCGGCTCGTGCAGGACCGCGCCGACGAGCCCTGCCATGCCCTCCTCCCCCACGGCCTCGACCTCGGGCGAGTCGCCGAAGTCCGCGCCGGAGACGAGCTGCGCCGTCGTCGTCTTCCCGCCCCGGACGGTCATGACGCGCGCCGCCCGCCGCACCCCGGGGCGGGCCGCCGCGTTGAACCAGAGGGCGGCCTCCACGACGTCGCCGTCGACGCTCACCCACTCGGCCTCGGCGCCCGCCGGCACGGCCTCGTGCGGAAGCCCCGGGCCGAGCTTGACCCCGACCGGCACGCCCGTCGCGGCGATGTCCGTCACGACGCTCAGGGGCGGGGAGAACGCCTCGGGGTCGAACACGCGCGCGGACCCGCCCCCGCCGACCTGACGGCGGGCGGGGTCCAGCCACACCGCGTCCGCGTCACCGGGCACGTGGGCACGGGCCCAGTCCACGGCGTCGCCGTGCACCACACGCGCACCGCGGTGGCCGGCCAGGTTCACCTCGGCGGCCGCGGCGACGACGGCGTCCCGCTCCACCGCCACGACGTCCAGGCCCCGGTCGGCGAAGGCGCGCGCGTCCAGGCCGAGACCGCAGCCCAGGTCGGCGACGCGCCGGGCCCCCGCGGCCGCCAGCCGGTCCGCGTGCAGGCCCGCGACCAGCGGGCGGGTGGCCTGCTCCAGGCCGTCGCGGGTGAACAGCATCCGGCGCGCCTCCGGCCCGAGGCGGGCCTCCGCTCGGGACCGCAGCACGGCCTGGGTCAGCGCGGCGGCCACGCGCTCGGGAGGATGCCCGGCCGCACGCAGGCGGGAGGAGACCGCGAGCGCGTCGGCCTCGCGGTACCCGGCGAGGGAGTCGAGCAGCGCGCGGCCCTCCGGCTCGAGGACGGGGGCCAGGGCGGTGGCGTCCGCCTCCGAGGCGGCGGCCGTGGGGCGCGGCGGGCGGGAGGCGGGGCGGGGACGGGCCATGCGCCCCACCCTAGGTCCGAAGCGTGGACACCGGGCGCAGACCCGGCAGGGGCTTCTAGGATGGGCGGCATGACTCTGCCCTTCGCCGACTCCGCGCAGTCCACTCTCGGAATCGAGTGGGAGCTCGCGCTCGTGGACGCCGTGTCCGGCGAGCTGCGCTCCGAGGCCCCGGACCTGCTGCGCGCCCTGCATGTGACCGAGGGCCTCGCCGAGGACGACGTGAACCCGCACATGACCAGCGAGCTCCTGCAGAACACGGTGGAGCTCGTCACGGGTGTGCACGAGCGCGTCGACGCCGCGACGGCGGACCTCGGCCGGATCGCCGCGCGTGTGGCCGACGCCGCGGCTGCGCGGGGCATCTCCCTGTTCTGCCAGGGCACGCACCCGTTCGCGGACGCGATCGCGCAGCCCTCGACGCCCAGTGAGCGCTACGATCGCATGCTGGATCTCACCCAGTACTGGGGTCGGCAGCTGCTGATCTTCGGCGTGCACGTGCACGTGGGCCTGGACGACGTCTCCAAGGCCATGCCGGTGGTGAACGGCCTGGTCAACCGAGTGCCGCACCTGCTCGCACTCTCGGCCTCCTCCCCCTTCTGGGCGGGCACGGACACGGGCTACCAGTCCCAGCGCACCCTCCTGTTCCAGCAGCTGCCCACGGCCGGCCTGCCGTTCCAGTTCCAGGAGTGGGAGGACTTCGAGCGCTGCGTGGCCCAGATGGAGCAGGTGGGCATGATCGCGGACGTCACCGAGTGCCGCTGGGACGTGCGAGCCGTGCCCCGCCTGGGCACGGTGGAGATGCGCGCGTGCGACGGCCTGGCCACGCTCGAGGAGATCGCCGCCGTGACCGCCTACACGCAGTGCCTCGTGGACGACCTGTCCGCGAGCCTGGAGCGCGGTGAGACGGTCGAGGTCCTGCCGCCGTGGCACGTGCAGGAGAACAAGTGGCGCGCCGCCCGGTACGGCATGGACGCCACCGTGATCGTGGACGCCCGGGGCACCCAGGTCCCGCTGGCGGAGCACCTGCCGGCGGAGATCGAGCGACTGACCCCGGTCGCCGAGCGGCTGGGCTGCGCGGCGGAGCTCGCCGGCGTCCAGGCGATGATCGACGACGGTGGCGCCGCGCGTCAGCGTCGCGTGGAGGCACAGGCCCTGGCCGGCCCGCCGGCCGCGGGTGAGGACACGGATGACGCGGTGGCCCCGTTGCGCGCGGTCGTGCTGGACGCCGCCGCCCGCACCCGCGCGTCGCTGGACGGCCGCACCGGCTGAGCGGCCGCTCCCCCGGCGAGGTTGCCGCCCCGCCGCGCCTGCACGCTTCCGCCGGCCCGCCCGGCGCGGCTACGGTCCCACCATGCGAGCACTCACATGGCAGGGAAAGCGCAACGTCACCGTCGAGGACGTCCCGGATCCTCGGATCCAGGAGCCGACGGACGCGATCATCGAGGTCACCTCGACCGGCATCTGCGGGTCGGACCTGCATCTGTACGAGGTCCTGGGGCCGTTCATGGACGCGGGAGACGTGATCGGCCACGAGCCGATGGGCATCGTCCGCGAGGTCGGGTCCGAGGTCACCCACATCCGGCCCGGTGACCGGGTGGTCGTGCCCTTCACCATCTCCTGCGGGCGGTGCTGGATGTGTCAGCGCGGGCTGCAGTCCCAGTGCGAGACCACCCAGGTGCGGGAGCAGGGCTCCGGCGCCGCGCTCTTCGGCTACTCCCGGCTCTACGGCTCCGTCCCCGGCGGACAGGCCGAGCTGCTGCGCGTGCCCCACGCGGACTACGGCCCCGTGAAGGTGCCGCACACCGGCCCGGATGAGCAGTGGCTGTTCCTCTCGGACGTCGTCCCCACCGCCTGGCAGGGGGTCCAGTACGCGAACGTCCCCGACGGCGGCACGCTCGCGGTGCTCGGCCTCGGCCCCATCGGCCAGCTGGCGGCACGCATCGGCGTGCACCTGGGGTACCGGGTGATCGGCGTCGACCCGGTCCCCGAGCGCCGCGCGATGGCGGCCCGGCACGGCATCGAGGTCCTGGACGCCGACGGCGGCGAGGCCGAGGTGCTCCGCGAGCGCACCGGCGGCCGCGGCCCCGACGGGGTCGTGGACGCGGTCGGCATGGAGGCGCACGCCTCCCCGGCGGGGCATGCGGCCCACACCGCCGTGGGCCTGCTGCCCGACGCGCTCGGCCGGGCGGCCATGAAGACCGCCGGCGTCGACCGCCTGAGCGCCCTCCACACCGCGATCGACGCGGTCCGGCGCGGCGGCACGGTGTCGCTCTCCGGGGTCTACGGCGGCATGAAGGACCCGATGCCGATGCTCACCCTGTTCGACAAGCAGGTCACCCTGACGATGGGCCAGTGCAACGTCCGTCGCTGGGTGGACGACCTGCTGCCCCTGCTCGACGACCCGTCCGACCCCCTCGGCGTGCTCGACCTGACCACGCACACCGCCCCGCTCGAGGACGCGCCCGCCCTCTATGAGACGTTCCAGAAGAAGGAGGACGGCTGCGTCAAGGTGGTACTGAAGCCGTGAGGATCGTCGTCCTGGGCGCGACGGGCAACGTCGGCACCGCTGTCCTGCACCGCCTCCAGGCCGCAGACGAGGTGAGCTCGATCGTGGGCGTGAGCCGGCGCGGCCCGGACCGGGCCGGAGCGCCCTACGACGGCGTCGAGTGGCACCGCCTGGACGTGGCGGAGCCCACGGCGGCGGGGCGGCTGCGCGAGATCGTGGCCGGCGCGGACGCCGTCGTCGACCTGGTGTGGGTGATCCGCCCCAACCGCGACCGCGACCACCTGCGCGCCGTCAACGTGGCCGGCAACGAGCGGGTGTTCCGGGCCGTGGCCGAGGCGGGCGTGCCCCACCTGGTCTACGCGTCCTCGGTGGGCGCGTACGGTCCCGGGCCGAAGGGTCGCGCCGTGGCCGAGTCCCACCCCACCACCGGGGTCCCCACCTCGCACTACGCCGCGCAGAAGGCCGAGGTCGAGTCGATCCTCGACCGGGTGCAGGCCGAGCACCCCGAGCTCCTCGTGACCCGGCTGCGCCCCGGGCTGATCTTCCAGTCCTCCGCCGGGCCCGAGATCAAGGACTACTTCCTGGGCGACCTCGTCCCCGCCCGGCTGGTCGCGCGCCTGCGCACTCCGGTGCTCCCGTTCCCCCGGGGCCTGCGATTCCAGGCGCTCACGGCTCAAGACGTGGCGGACGCGTACTGGCGCGTGATCGCCCATCGGGCGGGCGGGGCCTTCAATGTGGCCGCCGACCCCGTGCTGGACGCGCACACCCTGGGCACCGTCCTCGGGGCGCGCCGCATCCTGGAGCTGCCCGTGGGCCTGTTCCGAGCGGCCGCGGCGCTGACCTACCGGGCACGGCTGCAGCCCACCGACCCGGGGTGGGTGGACATGGCGGCGGCGGTCCCCATCATGGACACCACGGCCCTGCGCGCCGCGACCGGCTGGTCCGAGACCACCGACGCCCGGGAGGCGGTCCGCCTCGTGCTCGACCATCTCGACGGCGCCGAAGGCCTCGGCAACGCCGGGCACCGCTCGCACTCGCCCACGGAATGAGGACGATGACCATCACCCGCCGGGCCGCCCTGACGGGCCTGCTCGGGGGTGCCGCCCTCGGGTTCACCGCCTGCACCTCCTCCGGCTATCCCGCCGACCCGGACGGCACCCTGGACCGTGTCACGGGTGGGGTGCTGCGCGCCGGCGTCGTGCACCACCCGCCCCACGTGGACGCCTCGGGCGCCGAGCCCGTCGGTCCCGAGCCCGACCTGATCCGCGGCTTCGCGGCGGCGCACGACGCACGCGTCGAGTGGACCGTGGCCGGGGAGGAGGCGCTCATGACCGCGCTGGAGAAGGGCGACATGGACCTGGTGGCCGGCGGCCTGACCTCGGCGTCCCCGTGGACGTCGCACGCGAGCATCACCCGTGACTACGCCGAGGCGCAGGGCCCGGACGGCGAGCCGGTGAAGCTCGTGATGGCCGTGCCCCTGGGTGAGAATCAGATGCTCACGGCACTCGAGGCGTACTTCGACCAGCGCGCAGCGGAGGCCGCCCGATGACGCGGCGGGACACCCGGGAGAAGGGGCCGAGCGGGCACCGGTTCGGCACCACGGAGCTACCCCCGGAGATCGAGCGCGTGGTCCGGCAGGCTAAGCGGCTCGAATGGGCGACGCTGGGGGTGATCGTGGTCACGATCGTCCTCGTGGCGGTCGTGATGGGCTCCTCGCAGGCCATGCGGGCCGCGTGGATCGAGGACCTGCTGTCCCTGATCCCGCCGATCGCGTTCCTCGTCGCCCTGCGCGTGGCCCGCATGGCCCCGACGCGGGCCCGGCCCTACGGCTCTCACCGGTCCGTCGGGGTGGGGCACCTCGTGGCCGCCGTCGCCCTGTCCGTGATGGGCGTGGTCCTCGTCGGCGACTCCATCCTGGGCCTGGTGACGGCGGAGCACCCGCCCATCGGCACGTTCCACCTGTTCGGGCACACCGTGTGGCAGGGCTGGTTCATGATGGCCGTGATGGCCCTGTCCGTGCCCGGGCCCATGATCCTCGGCCACAAGAAGCTCAAACTGGCCGAGCAACTCCACGACCGCGTGCTGTACGCGGACGCAGACATGAACAAGGCGGACTGGCAGACGGGCGTGGCCACCATCGTCGGCGTGGCCGGCATCGGCCTGGGCTGGTGGTGGGCGGACTCCGCTGCGGCGATCTTCGTGGGCGTGAGCATCGTGCTGGACGGCTGGAAGAACCTGAAGGAGGCCGTCACGAACCTGGCGGACCGCCGCGCCGCCACGATCGACGGCGCCCGGCCGCACCCGCTCATCGACCGTGCCGAGCGGGTCGCCTGGGCGGAGCCGTGGGTGCGCCACGCGGGCGCCCGCGTCCGGGACGAGGGCCACGTGTTCCACGTGGAGATGTTCGTGGTGCCGCACGAGAGGGCGGACGTGACGGTGGCCCGCTGCTGCGCGCTGCGGGACGCGATCACCGCCCTGGACTGGAAGCTGCAGGACGTCGTCGTCGCCCCGGTGGACGAGCTGCCCGCCGAGGTGCACGGCGGCCGGTCCGGGGAGCATCAGACGGGCGAGGAGTAGCCCGGGCCTCAGCCGGCCAGGAACCGTCCCTCGAGGGTGGCGGAGGTGATGCGCTGGATCTCGCGCTGCTGGTCGGCGGCCCTCTGGCGCAGAGCGTGCATCTCGGCGGCGTCGACCGCCGGCAGGTGCGGCGCGAGCTGTTCGAGGACGTGCCACATCGCGGACTTGGCCTGGAGCATGCCCTGCAGCAGGTCCAGTTCGATCTGCGTCCAGCCGGAGCCGCGCGTGCGCAGCGCGTTCACGGGGTTGAGACGTCCGCCGACCTCGGCCGCCGCGCCGGCGGCCCGGTCCACCAGCGGGGTGCGGAGGCCCAGTTCGCCGATGAGCGCCTCGAGGCGGTCCTGGTCGTCCTGGACGGCGTCGCCGAGGCGGCGCAGCGCGGCCTCCTGCGGGGTGCCGGCCCAGGTCTGCTCGGCGGCGCGGAACGCCTTCACACCGGAGCGGGAGCCGAGCAGGTGCTGATTGAGGAAGTCCTCCAGCATCTGCTCGTCCACGGCGGCGGAGGTGGACTCGGGGCGGGGGTGCTCATGGCCGGTCATGGGCCCTGTGTACGAAACGTGCGGGCGTGGCGGCAAGGGGCCGGGCGCGCTCAGACGCTGACGACCTCGACCGGCTGCCCCGGGTCCGCGCCGAACCACGCGTCGGAGGGGGCGACGCCGTCGCGCACCAGGCGTGCGCCGAGCGCGGCGACCATCGCCCCGTTGTCGGTGCACAGGTCCACGGGCGGGACGGTCAGCTCGATGCCCGCGGAGCGGCACCGGTCGGCGAGCAGGGCGCGCAGGCGCGAGTTCGCCGCGACGCCGCCGCCGAGCATCAGGTGGGTGAGCCCGTGCTCGCGGCAGGCGCGGACGGCCTTGGCGGTGATCACGTCCGCGACGGCCTCCTGGAAGGAGGCGGCGATGTCCGCGCGCGGCACCTCGAGCCCGCGGGCCTCGAACTGCTCCACGGCGCGGGAGACGGCGGTCTTCAGCCCGGAGAAGGACCAGTCGTGCCGGTGCGGGCCGGGCTCCTCGACGCTGCCGACGAACTTGCCCGCGGTGAGCCCGCGCGGGAAGCGGAAGGCCCTCGGATCGCCCTCGGCGGCGAGCCGGTCGATCACGGGGCCCCCGGGGTAGCCCGCCCCGATGAGCCGGGCGACCTTGTCGTACGCCTCGCCGGCCGCGTCGTCGATGGTCGAGCCCAGCAGCTCGACCTCGGAGCTGATCCGGCCCACGCGCAGGATCTCGGTGTGCCCGCCGGAGACGAGCAGCGCGCCCAGGTCCGCGGGCAGGTCGTCCCACTGCGCGGGCCGCACGCCGTCCAGCATGCCCACGCCCACATGCGCCACGAGGTGGTTGATGCCGTAGAGGGGCGTGCCGAGGGCCGTGGCGAGCGCCTTCGCCCCCGCGACCCCCACCATGAGCGCGCCCGCCAGACCCGGACCGGAGGTGACGGCGATCGCGTCGAGGTCCGCGAGGGTGACGTCGGCGGCGTCCAGAGCGCGGCGGATCGTGGGCACGAGGGCCTCGAGGTGCGCACGGGCGGCGATCTCCGGGATCACGCCGCCGAAGCGCACGTGCTCCTCGACGGAGGAGGCGACCTCGTGGGCCAGCAGGGCGGTGCCGCGGACGACGCCGACGCCGGTCTCGTCGCAGGAGGACTCGATGCCGAGCACGAGGGGGGCTGCGGTGGCGGTGGGCATGGGCTCCAGTCTAGTGAGCGGCCCGGTCACAGGGCCTTGCGCATGATCACGGCGTCCTCGCCGCCCGGGTAGTAGCGGCGGCGCACGTGCAGCTCCTCGAATCCGTGGCGCACGTAGAGGCGCCGGGCGGCGGCGTTGGAGGCCCGGACCTCGAGCATGAGGGCGCTCGCGCCGCGCACCGTGGCCTCCGCGGCCATCCAGCGCAGCTGGGCCGCGCCGATCCCCCTTCCCTGCGCCGCGGCGACGGTGCCCACGGTCTGCACGTCGGCGACGTCGCCGACCACCATGATCCCGCCGTAGCCGACGATCTCGCCGGGGGCGGGGCCGTCGTCGTCCGCGGAACCGGGCGCGGCCACGTCGCGGACGACCACGCGGTAGTCCCGGGTGGGCGGGCGGCCGTGCGCGTCCCGTCCGCCGGCGGGGCCGGTCTGGGCGAGCTCCTCCTCGTAGAAGTGCGCGGGCCAGGCGTCGAGCGGGAAGAGCGTGGCCTCGTGGGCGAGCACCTCGGGGACGTCCCACACGGTCATGGGGCGCAGAAGGTACCCGGGCGGCAGCCCGTGCTCATCCTCGACGGGGCGCCCGTCACTGGTCGGGGCCGGCTCGGCCGGGCTCACGCGCCCGCCCGCTTGCGGGGGCCGGGGACCTTGGCGTCGGACTCGCGCAGGTAGAGCGGCTCGGCCGGCACGAGACCGCGGCCGCGCCGCAGGGCGAGCTCGGCCACCTGCCCCACCCCGACGGCGGACGGCGTGGCCGTCTCCCAGTCCGGCACCGCGCGCAGCGCCTCGGGGTAGAGCCCGGCCCCCGCGCCGTAGACGGGCAGCGGAGTGACCTCGTCCGCCGGCGAGACGAAGGGGCCGTGCAGCAGGGTCGGCTGCCCGCCGACCTGCGCGTAGTGGGCCCAGTAGACCTCGCGGCGGCGGGCGTCCGTGGCGACCACGAACTCCTCGATCCCGTGGCGGAAGGCGTCGACGCCGGCCGCATGGGCGAGCGCGTCGAGGCTGCGGACCCCGTGCACGGGCACGTCCCACGCCAGGCCGAGGGCGGCCGCCGTCGCCAGGCCCGCGCGCAGTCCCGTGAACGGTCCGGGGCCGACGCCGACCGCGAGCGCGTCCAGCGCGGTGCCGGTGACGCCGGCCTCGCCGAGCACGGCCTGCACCGCGGGGGCGAGCACCTCGGCATGGGCGTGGGTGTCGTCCGTGGCCCAGCGCGCGAGCTCCTCACCGTCCCGCAGGACGGCGACGGAGGCGGCGGCGGAGGAGTCGATCGCGAGGAGCAGGGCCATGACCGCCAGTCTACGGAAGCACGACGCCGGCCCAGCGCGGGCCGCGGCCGGTCACGACGGCCGAGCGCAGCTCCTCGGCCTGGCCCCCGTCCTCGTCGGAGAAGTCGGTGACGATGCCGTCCTCGCCCTCCCCCGCCGAGGCCGCGGGGGCGTCCTCACCCCCGCGGGCCCGGACGATCTCGATGTCCAGCCACGAGGCGTCCGGGTCCTCGGGGAACCCGGCGAGGGACTCGGCCATGCCCCGGCCCCACTCGACGACGGTCACGGAGCGGTCCACGCTCGCGTCCAGGTCGAGGTCCGTGAGCTCCCCCGCCGAGCGCAGCCGGTACGCGTCCACGTGCACGAGGTCCGGGGTGCCCGCCGGGGCGTCGGCCGGAGCGGGGTGGACGCGGGAGAGGACGAACGTCGGCGAGACCACGCCGGAGGCCACGCCGAATCCGCTGGCCAGCCCCTGGGTGAAGGTCGTCTTGCCCGCGCCGAGGTCGCCCGTGAGGATCAGTACGTCGCCGGCGCGGAGCACCCCGGCGAGGGCGCGGCCGAACGCCCGGGTGCCGTCGGCGCCCTCGAGCGGGACCGTCGCCGTCAGCACGGGCTCGGGCAGGGTCGGGCCGGGGGCGGGGAACTCGTGGTCGCTCATGGGCGGGCCTCCTGGGTCGGCGTGGGGTCCACGTGCTCCCGGTCCACGCGGCCTCCGATGCGGGTCACCAGCTCGTAGTTGATCGTCCCGGCGGCCGCGGCCCACTCCTCCACCGGAATGCCGGAGGCCGGTCCGAACAGCTCGACGGCGTCGCCGGGCGCGTCCGCGGCGTCCGGGCCGAGGTCCACCACGAACTGGTCCATCGCGATGCGGCCCACCACGGGGACGGTCCGGCCGCCGACGTGGACGCGCGTGCCCTCGACGACGCGCGGGACGCCGTCGGCGTAGCCGAGGGGCACGAGCCCGAGGGTGGTGGGCTCCGCCGTGACGTGGCGGAACCCGTAGGACACGCCCTGCCCGGCGGGGACGGCCTTGACGTTGGCCAGGACGGTGACGAGGGACATGGCCGGGCGCAGTCCGAACTCGGCCGCGGTGACGTCCGCGAACGGGGAGAGCCCGTACAGGCCCAGGCCGACGCGCACCATGTCCAGGTGCGTGTCCGGCCGGGCGAGGGCGGCGGGCGTGTTGGCCAGGTGCCGCAGCAGGGGGTGGCCGAGCGTCTCGGCGGCCTCGGCGGCCATCCGTTCGAACCGCAGCAGCTGCGCCGTGGTCTCGGCGGCCCGGTCCGGCTCGTCCGCCACGCCGAGGTGGGAGAACACGCCCTCCACCCGCACGAGGCCCGTGGCCTCGAGCTCGGCGGCACGCGCGACGAACGCGGGCCACCGCTCGGGCGCGCAGCCGTGGCGGCCCAGGCCGGTGTCCGCCTTCAGGTGCAGGACGGCGCGGACGTCGAGTCCGGCCCCGCCGCGGGCCCGCAGCCCGCGGACGGTGTCGGCGACGGCGTCGAGGTCCCAGCCCGAGACGCCGAGGGTCACCTCCGCCTCCACCGCGGCGGCGAAGTCCGTGGCCCCGGTGTGCAGCCACGCGAGCACGGGCAGGGGCACCCCCGCCGCGCGCAGGGCCAGGGCCTCGCGCACGTGGGCCACCCCGAGCCGGTCCGCGCCGGCGGCCGCGGCGGCGCGCGCGACGGCCACCGCGCCGTGGCCGTAGGCGTCGGCCTTGACGACGGCGGTCAGCAGCGGCCGGCTGCCGTCGGGGCGGCGGATCCGCTCCTGCAGCACGCCCACGTTGTGCCGGACGGCCGCCAGGTCGATGCGTACGGCGCGCTCGGTGTCCGCCGGGTCGACGTCGGCAAGGCTCATCGGACGGACTCCGGCTCGGCGTCGTCCGGCCACCACAGGCGCGCGACGCGCGCGCCCAGCGCGGTCGGCAGCGTGGCCGTGGTGATCCGCCCGGCGCGGGCCTGGTCGGCCCCGGCCTGGGCGTGCAGCCAGGCGGCGGCGGCCGCGAGCCGGGCCGTGGGCGCCGGGCCGGGATCCTCCCCGGCCCGGCGCGCCCGCGAGCGCCGCGCCACGTCCGCGGCCAGGACGGCACCGATCGCCCCGGAGAGCACGTCACCGGTGCCGCCCATCGCGAGGTCGGGCCCGCCGCCGGTCACGGCCCACGCCTCGCCGTCCGGGGCGACCACGAGGGTGCGCGGGCCCTTGAGCAGGACGGTGGCCCCGTGCGCAGCGGTCCACGCCCGCAGCGCCGCGAGCGGGTCGGCGGCGTCGTCGCCGTCCGCGGGGACGCGCTCGCGCAGCCGGGACCACTCCCCGGCGTGCGGCGTCAGGACCACGGGCGTGCCGGCCGCGCGCAGCGACCGCAGCTCGGCGGCGGTGACCAGGTCCAGGGCCGAGGCGTCGGCGACCAGGGCCGCCTCCGGCCGTTCCTCGAGCGCGGCGAGGACGCCGGCCCAGCGCCGCCGCGCGTCGTGCTCGGTGTCCAGGCCGGGGCCGGCCACCCAGGCGTCCGCGCGCGACGGCTCGGGCCCCTCCGCCGAGACCAGCGCCTCGGGGTGGGCGGCGAGCACCAGGTCCCGGGTGGTCTGCGGGCCGGCGTGGTGCACCATGCCCGCGCCCGTCTGCAGCGCGCCCGCGCTCGCGAGCACGGCGGCCCCCGGGTAGCGCTCCGATCCGGCGACGACGGCCACCACGCCGCGCGTGTACTTGTGGGCCTTGGCTGCGGGGGCCGGGTGGGCGGTCCGTGCTGCGGCCTCGTCCATCACGCCCAGCCGCGCGGCCGGCGACGTCGGCAGGTGCGGTCCCAGCCCGATGTCCGCCACGTGCACGGTGCCCGCACGCGTGGCTCCCTCCCCGATGACGAGACCGGACTTGAGGGCGCCGAACGTCACGGTCGCGTCCGCGCGGAGGGCCTCCCCCCGCACCTCGCCGGTGTCCGCGTCCACCCCCGAGGGGACGTCGCACGCCAGCACGAGCGCATCCGCCGGCAGCGCGCGCGCCGCGGCGGGCAGCTCATACTCGCCGGTGAAGCCCGTGCCGAGCACGCCGTCCACCACGAGCGCGGCCTCGGGTGGCACCGCGTCGGCGTGGCGTCCCCCGGCCGCTTGCAGCGCAGCCCAGCCCTCGGCGTGCCAGCGCGGGGCGCCGTCGTCGTCCCGGCGGACGGGCACGGCGACCGCGGCCACGCCCCGGCGGCGCAGGAAGGCGAGGGCGAACAGCGCGTCCCCGCCGTTGTTGCCGGGGCCGACGAGGGCGGCCACGGTCGCCCCGGCCACCGGGCCGCGCTCACGCAGCAGGGCGGCGGCGTGCTCGGCCAGGGCCCAGGCGGCGGCGCGCATCAGCTCGGGGCCACGGCCGGCCGCGAGCAGGGGCTCCTCGGCCGTGCGCACGGCCGAGCCGGTCACGGCGATGCGGGTCAGGTCATCGGCGGTCATGCGGACTCCTCCCCGGCCGCGCGGCGTTCGGCGACCACGTAGGCAGTGGCGACGTCCCCGTCATGACTGAGGGAGAGGTGCCAGTGGGTGATGCCCAGGGCCTCGGCCTGGGCCTGGACGGTGCCGGTCAGGTGCACGGTGGGGCGGCCGTCGCCGTGGTCCGGGCGCGGGATCCAGCAGTGGTGCCACATCATCCCGGGCGGGGCGCCCATGGCCTTGGCGATCGCCTCCTTGGCTGCGAAGCGCGCGGCCAGCGAGCGCAGCGGCAGGTCCCGCTCGTCCTCGGTGAACAGGCGTGCGCGCAGCGCCGGCGTGCGCTCGAGCTGCGCCCGGAACCGCGGGACGTCCACCACGTCCACCCCCACGCCGACGATCACACCGCCCCCGCCCGCCGGGCGCCCACGACGACGGCGCCGGCCTCGTCCCCGACGGGCTGCCCGCGCAGTCGCTTGGCCAGGTCGAGCGGCCACTGCAGCACGCCGGGCAGCTGCTGGTCGCAGCCCGGCGTGAGCATCGCCTTCCCGTAGGCCAGCACGCCGTAGACGCCGTGCTGCAGGCGGTCGAGCCGGTCGAAGCCGGCGTCGAACGCGTACAGGGACACACGGCCCTCCTCGGGTGTGAGGCACCGCTCCGCCAGCAGCCGCGCACGCTCCACGTGCTGGTGGAAGGTGAGCACGCCCAGGTGGTGCAGGCCGAGCTCACGCATGCGGTCGGCCGCGTGGATGACCTCGCCCTGGGTGGTCACCGGATCGGGCGCGAAGCACTCGACGCTGACGCCTTCCAGCCGCGGGTCGCGCTCCTCCGGGCCGCCGCACAGCTTCTCGTGCCCGTCCGGCCCCAGGTACGCGGAGACGAAGAGCCGGTCGGTGACACCGGACGCGGCGAGCTCGATCGCGGCGTCGTAGACGCGGGGCTGGCTGTAGAGGACGAGGAGGGCGTCCACGCGCGGTGCGTCGTCCGGGTGCGGGTCCGTCACGGCGTGCGTGGCCCATCCCGCGCCGAAGGCCAGTCCCAGCGCCGCCAGGGTCGCCACGGTGGCGCAGAGGGCCCGCGCCCACCGCGGCAGCCCACGGCGGACGCGCCCCCGGTCGGCCTGCGCGCTCATGCGCCCTCGGGGACCTGCCGCAGCACGACGGTGGAACGGGCCTGGACCTCGAGCACGTCCCCGGCACGCACGCGGGGGTGCGAGCCGCTCGGGGCGACGTGGGACGAGGTGTCCACGACGACCTCCCACTCGGCTGGGAACGTGGGCCCGGGCAGGGTGTACGGCACGGGCTCCCACCACGCGTTCATGAGGACGTAGAAGTCCCGGTAGGGCCCCTCCCCGTCCTCGTCCCCGCGGGGGAGCGTGTGCCCGTTGAGGTAGAAGCCGAGCGACCGGGCCTCGGCGCCCCAGTCGTCCTCCGTCTTGGCGGTCGCGTCCGGCTCGAGCCACACGATGTCCGGCAGGGGCGCCTCGATGTCACGGGCCGCGGGGCGACCGTCGAAGTGGTGGCGACGGCGGAACACCGCGTGGTCACGGCGCAGCGCGATCAGGTCGCGGGTGAACGCCACGAGCGAGTCGTCCATGGCGGACCAGTCGATCCACGAGATCTCGTTGTCCTGGCAGTAGACGTTGTTGTTGCCGCCCTGGGTGCGGCCCAGCTCGTCGCCGTGGCTGATCATGGGCACGCCCTGGCTGATCAGCAGGGTGGCCAGGAAGTTGCGGCGCTGGCGGGCGCGCAGCGTCACGACCTCGGGGTCGTCGGTCTCCCCCTCGACGCCGCAGTTCCACGAGCGGTTGTGCGCGTCGCCGTCGTTGTTGTCCTCGCCGTTGGCCTCGTTGTGCTTCTCGTTGTAGGAGACGAGGTCACGCAGCGTGAAGCCGTCGTGGGCCGTGACGAAGTTCACGGACGCGCCGGGGCTGCGCCCGTCCCCCTCGTAGAGGTCCGCCGAGCCGGTCAGGCGCGTGGCGAACTCGCCGAGCGTGCCGGGCTCGCCTCGCCAGAAGTCGCGCACCGTGTCCCGGTACATGCCGTTCCACTCGGACCAGAGGCCGGGGAAGTTGCCCACCTGGTAGCCGCCCCAGCCCACGTCCCACGGCTCGGCGATGAGCTTGACGGTGCGCAGCACCGGGTCCTGGCGGACCACGTCGAAGAACCCGGAGAACATGTCGGGGCCCTGCTCCCCCTCCACCCGGGTGAGGGTGGTGGCCAGGTCGAACCGGAAGCCGTCCACGTGCATCTCGGTGACCCAGTAGCGCAGGGAGTCCATGACCAGCTGGAGGGCCTTGGGGCTGGAGAGGTCCACCGAGTTCCCCGTGCCGGTGTAGTCCATGTAGTGCCGCTCGTCACCCTCGACGAGGTGGTAGTAGCCGGCGTTGTCCAGCCCGCGCAGGCTGAGCATGGGGCCCTTGTCGTTGCCCTCGGCCGTGTGGTTGTAGACCACGTCGAGGATCACCTCGAGACCGGCGGCATGCAGGTCCTTCACCATCTGCTTGAACTCGCGGACCTGGCCGCCCACCTCCGAGGAGGAGGCGTAGGCGGCGTGCGGGGCGAAGAAGCCGAGCGTGTTGTAGCCCCAGTAGTTGCTCAGCCCCTTCTCCTGCAGGGTGGCGTCGTTGACGAACTGGTGCACGGGCATCAGCTCGACGGCGGTCACCCCGAGCTCGGTCAGGTGGCGGACCACCTCCGGGTGGGCCATGCCCGCGTAGGTGCCGCGCAGCTCCTCCGGGACGGCGGGGTGCAGCTTGGTCATGCCCTTGACGTGGGTCTCGTAGATCACCGTGTCCGTGAGCTCGACGGCGGGTGGGGCGTCATCGCCCCAGTCGAAGTCCTCGGCGACGACGACGCCGAGCATGCTCGTGCCCAGGTTGTCCGAGGTGTCGATGCGGTCCGGCTCGTCGAAGTCGTACGAGTGGTGCTGCTGGCCCCACTCGTAGTCGCCGGTGAACGCCCGCGCGTACGGGTCCACGAGGATCTTGGCCCGGTTGTGCCACAGGCCGCGGGCGGGGTCCCAGGGGCCGTGCACGCGGTAGCCGTAGCGCTGCCCGTGCCCGATGCCCGCCACGTGGGCGTGCCATGTGGTGCCGTGCCGCTCCTCGAGGGGGATGCGCGTCTCCGTGCCGTCGTCGGCGACGAGGCACAGCTCGACCGCCTCCACCTCGCGGGAGACCGCGAGGGCGAAGTTGGTGCCGGTCTCGTCCACGGTGGCCCCGAGGGGGTACGGCTGGCCGATCTCCACTGTGTGCATGACTCTCCGGGGTCTCGTCGTGCGGCCCGCCGGGTGCGGCGGGCCTCCTCGGGGAGTCTACTGGGGCGGGAGGACACCGTCCCGGACGCGTCGCGGGCCCGGCCGCTGTGTGGCGGCCGGGCCCGGCAGGAGAGGTCTCGGTGGCCTCAGCGGCGGATCACTCCACCGTGACGGACTTGGCGAGGTTGCGCGGCTGGTCCACGTCGTAGCCCTTCGCCGTGGCGAGCTCGAGGGCGAAGATCTGCAGCGGGACCGTGGTCAGCAGCGGCATGAGCATCGGCTGGGTCTCGGGGACCTCGAAGACGACCTCGGCCTGGCCGCGCACGGCCGCGTCGCCGCGCTCGGCGACGGCGAAGGTGCGGGCGCCGCGGGCGCGGACCTCCTGGATGTTCGAGACCACCTTGGCGTGCAGCGAGTGACGGTCCAGGGGCGAGGGCATGACCACGAAGACCGGCTGGCCGTCGTCGATCAGGGCGATCGGGCCGTGCTTGAGCTCGCCCGCGGCGAAGCCCTCGGCGTGGATGTACGCGAGCTCCTTGAGCTTGAGCGCGCCCTCCATGGCCACCGGGTAGCCGACGTTGCGGCCGAGGAACAGGACGGAGGTGGCGTCGGCCATCGAGCGGGCGAGCTCCTTGACCTGGTCCTTGGCGGCGAGGATCTCCTCGATCTTGTCGGGGATCGCCCCGAGGTCCGCCAGGATGTCCTTGATCTGGCCGCTGAACAGCTTCTTGTTCAGCTGGGCCAGGTACAGGCCCAGCAGATAGGCGGCGGTGATCTGCGCCAGGAACGCCTTGGTGGAGGCGACGGCGATCTCGGGGCCGGCGTGCGTGTAGAGCACGGCGTCCGACTCGCGCGGGATCGTGGAGCCGTTGGTGTTGCAGATGGACACGGTGCGGGCGCCCTGCTCCTTGGCGTAGCGGACCGCCATGAGGGTGTCCATGGTCTCGCCGGACTGGGAGATGGACACCACGAGGGTGTGCGGGTCGATGATCGGGTCGCGGTAGCGGAACTCGTGGGAGAGCTCCACCTCCACGGGGATCCGGCACCAGTGCTCGATGGCGTACTTGGCCACCGTGCCCGCGTAGGCGGACGTGCCGCACGCCAGGACGATGATCTTGTCGACGGCCTTGAGCTCCTCGGGGTCGATCCGCAGCTCGTCCAACATCAGGGCGCCGGCGGCGTCCGTGCGGCCCAGCAGGGTGTCCTGCACGGCCTGGGGCTGGTCGTGGATCTCCTTCTCCATGAAGGTCTCGAAGCCGCCCTTCTCCGCGGCCGAGGCGTCCCAGTCCACGGTGAAGCGCTTGCCCTCGGCGGGGCCGCCCCGGAAGTCCGAGATCTCGACGGCGTCGGCCGTGATCGTCACGACCTGGTCCTGCTCGAGCTCGATGGCCTCGCGGGTGAAGTCGATGAAGCCGGAGACGTCCGAGCCCAGGAAGTTCTCCCCCTCGCCCAGGCCGACGACGAGCGGCGAGTTGCGGCGCGAGGCCACCACGCGGTCGGGGTGGTCCACGTGCACGGCCAGCAGGGTGAAGGCACCCTCGAGGCGCTGGGAGGCCAGCTGCATGGCGCGGGTCAGGTCCTGGCCGGCCGCGTGCCGGTAGACGTCGGCGAGGAGGTGGGCGGCCACCTCGGTGTCCGTCTCGGAGAGGAACTCGACGCCCTTGGCGAGCAGCTCCTCGCGCAGCTCGGCGTAGTTCTCGATGATGCCGTTGTGGATGAGCGCCAGCCGGCCCTCGTCCGCCACATGCGGGTGGGCGTTGCGGTCGGTGGGGCCGCCGTGGGTGGCCCACCGGGTGTGGCCGATCCCGACGAGGCCGGTGGGGATGGGGTGCTCGGCGAGCTCCTCGGCGAGGTTGGCGAGCTTGCCCGCCTTCTTCCGGTGGTACAGCTGACCGCCGTCCACCACGGCCACACCGGCGGAGTCGTATCCGCGGTATTCAAGACGACGCAGGCCCTCCATCAGGACGTCGAGAGCGCCGTGCTCACGATCCGACTGGGGCTGGCCGATGTATCCGACGATTCCGCACATGCGCACGAGAATACCGGGCCGGACCCGACTTCGGCGCACGGCGGGCCGGGTCACTCCGTCCGGGACGAGAACCCCGCGGGGTTGGCCTCCTGCCAGGCCCAGAGGTCCCGCACCATCGCGGTCACATCGCGTCGGGCGTGCCAGCCCACCTCGGCGCCGATCGCGTCCACGGCGGCGCACGACTCGGCGATGTCCCCGGGCCGGCGCTCGACCACGCGGTAGGGGATGCGGCCGCCCGTGACCGCCTCGAAGGCGCGCACCATCTCGAACACGGTGACGCCCTCACCCCGGCCGATGTTCCAGACCCGGGTCGTCGTACCGCCCCCGGTCGCCACCCGGGCCGCGAGCCATTCGAGCCCGGCCACGTGCGCCTCCGCGAGGTCCATCACGTGGATGAAGTCGCGCACGGCGCTGCCGTCGCGCGTGTCGAAGTCCGCGCCGAACACCCGCAGCTCGGGGTACGCGCCGGAGGCCACCCGCGCCACGAAGGGCATGAGGTTCGCCGGCACCCCGCTCGGGTCCTCGCCCAGCCGCCCGGAGGGATGCGCGCCGACCGGGTTGAAGTAGCGCAGCATCGCCAGCCCGCCGCCGTCGATCATGGCGCAGACGTCGCGCAGCACCTGCTCCGCCATGAGCTTGGAGTGCCCGTAGGGCGAGACCGGGTCTGTGGCGGCGTCCTCGGCGACCGGCACCGGCGCGCGGTCGCCGTACACGGTCGCGGAGGAGGAGAACAGGACCGTGCGGGCGCCGGCCGCGAGCGCGGCCTCGGCGACGGCGGCCGTGCCGCCCACGTTCACGTCGTAGTAGGCGGCGGGGCGGGTCATCGACTCGGTGGGCGACTTCAGCCCGGCGAAGTGCACGAGTGCGGCCGGGCCGAAGTCCGCGAGCGCCCCGCGGTAGTCCTCGGGGCGGCGGATGTCGGCCACGTGCAGGCGCAGCCGCGACCCGCCCAGACGCGTCCCGGCGAGCTCGGCGACGCGCTCGAGCGCCGTCGTCGTCGCCGTGACCAGGCTGTCCAGGACGAGGACGTCGTGGCCCGCCTCGAGCAGCGTGAGCACGGTGTGGGATCCGAGGTATCCGGCACCGCCGGTCACGAGAACGCGCATGGGCCGATCCTATCCGGGCCCTGTGACGTCACGCGGGGGCCCGCTCCGGGCGGGCCGCGGCCATAATGGATCGGGTGACCTACACCCCCCCGACCTCCGAGCTGCCCCTCGTGGGCCCCGAGGAGCCCGCGGACGCCGTGCCCGACGGCCACCAGCGCTCCCCCTTCGTGGAGCTGGACCGCCAGACCTGGGCCCGTCTCGCCTCGGAGATGGCGCAGCCCTTCGACCAGGCGGACGTGGAGCGTCTGCGCGGCCTCGGCGAGCATCTGTCCCTGCGCGAGGTTGCCGAGGTCTACCTTCCGCTCTCGCGCCTGCTGAGCATCAACGTGGAGGCCTCCGCGGCCCTGCGCAGCGCGACCAACGCGTTCCTCGGCGAGCGGACGGGGCGCACCCCGTACGTGATCGGGGTGGCCGGGTCGGTCGCCGTCGGCAAGTCGACGACGGCGCGTGTGCTCCAGGAGATGCTGCGCCGCTGGCCGACGACGCCGCGCGTCGAGCTGGTCACCACGGACGGCTTCCTGCACCCCAACGCGGTGCTGCACGAGCGCGGCATCCTGTCCCGCAAGGGCTTCCCCGAGTCCTACGACCGCCGCGCGCTGCTGCGCTTCATGGCGGACGTCAAGTCCGGGGCGCAGGAGGTGCGCGCGCCCGTGTACTCGCACATCACCTACGACATCGTGCCGGGCGAGGAACAGGTGGTGCACCGTCCCGACGTGCTGATCGTGGAGGGACTCAACGTGCTGGCCCCGCCGCGCACCCGGGCCGACGGCACCGCCGGGCTCTCCGTCTCCGACTTCTTCGACTTCTCGGTGTACGTGGACGCGCGCGCGTCCTGGATCCGGTCCTGGTACATCGACCGGTTCATGGGTCTGCGCTCGGGGGCCTTCGCCGACCCGCGCAGCTACTTCCACCGGTACTCCTCCCTGTCGGACGCCGAGGCTCAGGCGACGGCCGAGTCCATCTGGGACTCCATCAACGGCCCGAACCTCGAGCAGAACGTGCGCCCGACCCGCGGGCGCGCCCGGCTGGTGCTCACGAAGAACGCGCAACACGAGGTGACCCGCGTGCTGCTGAGGAAGGTCTGATCCATGCGTCGCACCCTCCCTCTCGCCGCGCTGGCCGCGCTCGCGCTGCTCGTGGCCGGTTGCGGCACGCCCGCCGCGGGCCCGTCCTCGGCGACGCCGGCTTCCGGCTCCGCGAGCGCGGCCGCGTCGTCCCGCGCCGCCTCGAGCACGGCGCCGTCGTCGAGCACGCACGCCGACCCGGCCGCCCTCGACGTCGTCGTGAACAAGACCCGCCCCGTGGCTCCGCCCGACTGGGCGCCCTCGGATCTGGTGGCCGTGCCCGGCAGCGAGCTGTCCCTGCGGGCGGAGGCCGCGACGGCGGCCGGTGACCTGCTGGATGCCGCCGCGGCGGCGGGCCACCGCCTCACCACCCTGAGCGCCTACCGCTCGTACGACTACCAGGTCCGGACGTACGGCCACTGGGTCGACGAGCTGGGCCGCGCCGAGGCCGACCGCGTCTCGGCGCGTCCGGGGTACTCCGAGCACCAGACCGGCCTGGCCTGGGACGTGGGCGACGCCGCGACCCCCGCGTGTGACCTGGAAGCGTGCTTCGGCGACACCGCCGCGGGCCGCTGGGTGGCCGCGCACGCCGCCGAGCACGGGTTCGTCATCCGCTACCCCGGCGGGGCCGAGGACGTGACGGGCTTCGCCCACGAGCCCTGGCACCTGCGCTATGTCGGGTCCGCGGAGGCGGCCCGGGTCGAGGCGGTCGGCGGCGTCCTCGAGACCGCATGGGGCCTGCCTCCGGCGCCGGACTACGCGGACTGAGACGCACGGCTCGCTCGACGCTGTACCGCGCCGCCTTCGTCACACGTAGGATTCTCGCCATGCTCCAGGGATTCAAAGACTTCATCATGAAGGGCAACGTCCTCGACCTCGCCGTCGCCGTCATCATCGGCGCCGCCTTCGGCAAGATCGTGAACGCGCTCGTCGAGGCGGTCCTCATGCCGCTCATCGCCGCCGCCGTGGGCTCGCCGAACTTCGACTCGTTCGCCGTGCTGACGGTCAACGGCAACGACGTGAAGTTCGGTGTGCTGCTCACCGCCATCGTCAACTTCCTGCTCATCGCCGCGGCCGTGTACTTCGCCATCGTGATGCCGATGAACAAGATGGTCGAGGCCCGCAACCGCCGCCTCGGCATCGACCCCGCCGAGGAGGAGGTGCCCGCCGACGTCGCCGTGCTCACCGAGATCCGCGACCTGCTCGCCGAGCGCCGCGGCGGCCCCACCTCCGGGACCACCGCCCTCTGATCTCCCCCTGTCCGACGCCGAAGGGCCCGGGACGACTCACGCGAGTCGCCCCGGGCCCTTCCTTCATGCCCTCGGCGGCACCGGGGCCGTGCCCTCAGGGCCGCGACGTCGTCCGGTCCGCGCTGGACCCGGCGTCCGGGGCGACCTCCGAGTCCTGCCGGTCCGGATCCAGGCACGGCAACCACTCCACGGGGGCGCTCTGCCGCGCACACACGGGCGCGTCCACGGCGAGGAACGCGGCCGACCACAGGACCGCCAGCCCCGCGAGCAGCCCCGCGAACAGGGTCCAGCGGCGGGGCCGGGGGGCCGCGTCCGACGTCATCGGTCCGGTCAGTCGTGCAGGCGCAGCTCGCGCTGCACGACGTCGGCCAGCACCTGGGCCTCCCGGCCGGCGGTCTCCTCGTCCGGGGCCTCGACCATGACGCGCACGACCGGCTCCGTGCCCGACGGGCGCAGCAGCACGCGGCCGGTCTCGCCGAGGCGGGCCTCCGCCTCGGCCACCGCCGCCTGGACGGCCTCGTCCTCGGCGGCGCGGGACTTGTCCACGCCGCGCACGTTCACGAGGACCTGGGGCAGCCGGTCCATCACCGCGGCCAGCTCGGAGAGCGGGGTGCCGGTCTCGGCGACGCGCGAGGCGAGCTGCAGGCCGGTGAGGACCCCGTCGCCGGTGGTGGCGTGGTCCGAGAAGATCACGTGGCCGGACTGCTCGCCGCCGAGCGAGTAGTCGCCGAGCTTCATGCCGGCCAGGACGTAGCGGTCGCCCACCTGGGTCTCGACGAGCTGGACGCCCTCCCGGCCCATGGCCAGCTTCAGGCCCAGGTTGGACATGACGGTCACGACCAGGGTGTCGTCGCGCAGGACGCCGCGGTCCTTGAGTGCCACGGCCATGACGCCCATGATCTGGTCGCCGTCGACGACCTCGCCGCGCTCGTCCACGGCGAGGCACCGGTCGGCGTCGCCGTCGTGCGCGATGCCGAGGTCCGCGCCGTGCTCGCGCACGGCCGCCTGGAGCTTCTCGAGGTGGGTGGAGCCGTAGCCGTCGTTGATGTTGAGCCCGTCCGGGGACGCGCCGATCACGACGACCTCCGCGCCGGCGGCGCGGAACGCCTCGGGCGAGCAGCCGGCGGCCGCGCCGTGTGCGCAGTCCAGGACGACCTTGAGCCCGTCCAGCCGGTGCGGGAGGGTCTGCAGGAGGTGGAGGACGTAGCGGTCCTCGGCATCCGCGAAGACGCGCACGCGGCCCACGTCCGCGCCCTGGGGCCGTCGCGGCGTCACGCCCTCGAGGTGGCGGATGATCTCGTCCTCCTGCGCGTCGGTCAGCTTCTCGCCGCCGCGCGCGAGGAACTTGATGCCGTTGTCCGGGGCCGGGTTGTGGGAGGCGGAGATCATCACACCGAAGTCGGCGTCCAGGTCCCCCACGAGATAGGCGGCGGCGGGGGTCGGCAGCACACCCGCATCCCACACGTCCACGCCGGAGGACGCCAGGCCCGCCTGCACGGCGGCCGCGATGAACTCACCGCTGATGCGCGGGTCCCGGGCCACGACGGCGACCGGGCGTCGGCCGGCGTCGAAGGCCTCCGCGCCGAGGACGGGCGAGGCGGCCTGGGCCAGCTGGACGGACAACTCCACGGTGAGGGTCTCGTTGGCCAGGCCACGGACGCCATCGGTTCCGAACAATCTCGACATGATCAGTCAGTGTAGGGGCCGCCCCTGCGGCCTGCATCACGGGAGGGTCACGAAACGGGCCGGGGGGCGGTAGCATCGGACCGGTCGAGCCCCCGCGGCCGCGCCCGTCCGCTCACATCCGCCCGGGAGGCCCCGCCCCGAACCCGAAGGACCTCGATCCATGCCCGACGTGACCCCGCCCCCGCTCCCCCATTCCTGGACGCGCCGCAGCGTGCTGGGCGGCACGGGCCTGGCGATCGCTGCCGGCGTGGCCGGCTGCGGGCGTGATGAGCAGGCCGAGCAGAGCTCGGAGGGCGACGAGCAGGCCACCCGCCTGCCCGCCCCGGACATCATCACCACCGCGCAGTGGGGCGCCATGCAGCCCAACTACTACCTGCAGACCCTGAACGAGCGCCCCTCCTACCTGGTGATCCACCACACCACCACGCCGAACGTCACGGACGGCTCCCGGGAGGCGGCGGAGAGCATCGCGCAGGTGGTCCAGAACGCGCACATGAGCCCCGCGAACGACTGGGGCGACACCGGGCAGCACTTCACCGTCTCCCGCGGCGGCTTCGCGATGGAGGGCCGCCACGGCTCCCGGCACGCGCTCGAGGGCGGACAGACGTTCATGCTCGGCGTCCACGCGCTCGGGTTCAACGCGTATGCGCTCGGCATCGAGTGCGAGGGGCTGTACATGCTGAACCCGCCGCCGCAGAGCCTCTACGCCGGCCTGGTGCCGCTCGTCGCCTACATCTGCCAGCAGTACGAGCTGCCGCCGTCCCGCATCATCGGCCACCGCGACGTCACCGCCACCAGCTGCTGCGGCGACGCGTTCTACGCCAAGCTGCCGATCCTGCGCGAGGACGTCCGCCTCTCCCTGGCCTCGGGCGAGTACCACGTCTCGGAGGGCTTCGGGGCGGACAACCTCTTCGACGACGCACACGTCACCCCGGAGTACGTGGAGGAGGAGCGCGGCTGAACCCGCCCCCGCTCCCCACGACGGCGCCCCTCACCGGACGGTGAGGGGCGCCGTCGTGCGCGGCCCGGTCAGCGCACGCGCGGGAACGATCCGCCGGAGACCTCGCCGTACTCGGCCAGCTCGTTGGCCGGGCCGCAGATCTGCGGGTCGGGGCGGTGGACGATGCGCTCGTCCTTGTCCGGGTGTCAAGGGCCATTGAGTTCTGCCCATAGGCGGCCAGTGTTTCTTCCCGCTGGTGGCCATCAGAACTGCCCACTGGTGGCCAGCTGGTTTGCCCGTTTGGGTGGTGGTGCTGGCCACCGTGATGGGATCAGTTCAGTGGCATGACTCCCTTCCCGGCCATTGCCTGGGTCATCCGTACGGAGTCTCCGGTGGTCTGGCACACGTGGGCGTGGTGCAGGAGCCGGTCCACGGTGGCGGTGGCCAGGGTCTTGGGCATCAGCTCGTCGAAGCCGGCCGGGTGCAGGTTCGAGCTGATCGCTACGGAGCGTTTCTCGTAGGCGGCGTCCACGATGCGGTAGAGGCCCTCGGCGGCATCGTCGGCGACCGGCAGCAGGCCGATGTCGTCGATGACGATCAGGTCGGCGCGCAGGATTCGGGCGACGGCTTTGGTGATGGTGTCATCGGGCCGGTGGGCCCGGATCATCGCCCCGAGGTCCTCCAGGGTGAACCAGGCCACCCGCTTGCCCTCCTCCACGGCCTGCTGGCCCAGGGCCTCGAGGAAGAAGGTCTTGCCGGTGCCGGAGGGCCCGCAGACCACGAGGTTCTCTCTGCGCGAGAGCCATTCCAGGGTGCGCAGGGACTGCTGGGTCGGGGCCGGGATCGAGGAGGCGCCCGGATCCCAGGTCGTGAAGGTCTTGCCGGTGGGGAACCCGGCGGCCTTGCGCCGGGCGGCGAGCATGGATCGGGCCCGACCGGTGGTCTCCTCGACCAGCAGGGCCTTGAGGACCTCGGCCGGCTCCCAGCGTTGGGCCCGGGCGGTGGCCAGTACCTCGGCGGCGATACCGCGGGCGTGGGGCATCTTCAGCTGCCGCAACAGCGCCTCCAAATCGGCCGGCAGCGCCGGTGCGGCGGTGTTCGGGGTGTGGATGCTCACCGGGCTGCCCCCTCGGTGTTGGAGGTACCGAGGCCGGCCCAGCCGGCGGTGCCCTGGGTCAGGGACCGTTCCTCGGTGGCGGTGTGCATCCCGGTGCGGTGGCCGGCGGCGGTGAGCAGGGAGGCCAGGTCGCCGTGGGCGAAGCGCTGGTGCACCGCGGCCACCCCGAGGGCGCGGTCGACCTGGTCGGTGCCGGCGAGCTTGGCCAGGGTGACGGCCTCGGCCATCTTCTGACCGATCCGGCTGGTGCCGGCCGCGGCGGCCTCCACCAGCCAGGTCCTCGCTCCGGCCCCGATGGCCAGGAACTCGGCCTCCGCCGCCGAACGGGGCACCGGGGTGTAGTCCCCGGGCACCTTGTCCGTCTCGTGGCCGGGGAAGTGCGCGTCGTCGATGGCCGGGGACCCGGGCCGGGCCACCCGGTGCCGGGCGACCTCCACCGGCCCCTGCGCACCGGCGTGCATGATCACCACCATCGAGTCCGGTCCGGTGCCGTGATGGCGCACGAACACCTCGGCCCCGAGCAGGTGCGCGGGCACCGAGTACTGGGCGTTTTCGAAGGAGACCATCGGCGTGTTCTCCGGCACCTTCCGTCCCACCCCGTAGGCCACGGTGTGCGCCGTGGCGGGGATCCGATGCAACGCGCTGGTCTCCTCGGCGAGCATGTGGTCCGGGCGGCGCCGGGTCACCCGGTGCTCCCGGGAGTTCACCATGGCCATGAACCCCGCGCAGGCGGCCTCGAGCTCAGCGAACGAGGCGTACTGGTCCCGCAGGTTGGTGTCCTTCGGGACCAGGTCGGCCTTGGCCAGCTTCACCGCGTTCTCCACCCCGCCCTTGGCGGCCGGATCCGCTGGCTGGCAGGTCAGCACCTCCACGCCGTAATGCCGAGCGAACGCCACGGTGGCCTGGTTACGCACCGGCACCCCGGCCACATGAGAGACCGTCACTGTCTTCTCGTTATCCGTCAGCACATAGGTCGGCGCGCCCCCGATCAGCCGGAAGCACCGGTCCAGGGCGGCGAACACACTCGGAGCCGTCCTATCACGCAGGGCGATGACGATCCGGTAGCGGGACCAGGCCAGCCAGGCCACGAACAGCACCGTCTTGGCCCCGTCGATCGCCGGCCCATCGCCGAAGTCGTACTGCAGCCATGCGCCCGGCTCGGTGATCCAGGGCCGGTGCACCCGGCGCTTCCCGGCCCGCCAGGCGGCCTTCACCTCGGCCACCGCCCGCCGGGTGGAGCGCTCAGAGCCGGTGTAGCCCATTGCGGTGAGCTTGGCGTGCACGACATCGGCGCGGATCCTGCCCGTGGAGGCCTCGACCCATTCCTCGATCTTGGGCAGCCAGACATCGGTGACCTTCGGGCGGCTGGCTCCGGATCCAGGGGTCTGGCCGGCGTCGCGGGCCCGCACCAGCCGGGCCACGGTGTGATGGGAGCAACCGGCCAGCTCGGCGGCGCCCCGCAATGACTTGGTCAGGTCATAGGCACTGAGTATTTTCATGGTTTCTGCGGCATCCTTCATTCAGGGCCTCTTCCTCGCTGGATTCGATTCGACACCGATATCCAACCCGGGGAGGAGGCCCCCGCCGGCTCACGACGCGGCGGGCAACGAGCAACGCGGGCAAACCAGATGGCCAGCACCGGGCAGTTCCCGTGGCCATCACTGGGCAGTCCTCATGGCCGTCAGCGGGTCATTCCCTGGCCACCTATGGGCAGCTTTTCATGGCCGCTTACATCCGGGTAGGGCAGCGTGTGCAGCACATGGCGGATGGCCTCGAGGCGGGCGCGCTTCTTGTCGTTCGACTTCACGACGGTCCACGGGGCGTCGGCCGTGTGCGTGTAGAAGAACATGGCCTCCTTCGCGTTCGTGTAGTCGTCCCACTTGTCCAGGGAGGCCAGGTCGGTGGGCGAGAGCTTCCAGCGACGCACGGGGTCGGTCTCCCGCGCGGCGAAGCGGTTGAGCTGCTCGCGCTGGGACACGGAGAACCAGAACTTGATGATGTGCACGCCGGAGTTGACGAGCATGCGCTCCAGCTCAGGGGTCTCGCGCATGAACTCGAGGTGCTGGATGTAGCACTGGAAGTACCACTGCGAGGCCTCCTCCTCCGTGGGCTTCTCCAGGGCCACGGTCCGGGCACCGCGGGGGTTGAGGTGCTCGTTGAAGCGCTTGATGGCGCCGCCCTTGCCGGCGGCGTCGCGGCCCTCGAAGATGATCAGGACCTTCTGGCCGGTCTCCTTGACCCAGAGCTGCATCTTCAGCAGCTCGATCTGCAGCTCACGCTTGCGTCGTTCGTAGCTCTTGCGGCTGAGCTTGGTCTTGTACGGGTAGCCCTCACGCCAGGCCTGCGGGTCCGGGGTGGGGGTCTTCTTCTCCCCGCCGAGCTTGCGGCCCAGCTCCCGGATCTCGTCCACCTCGGCGGCGTAGTCACGGGTCACGGCGAAGGGGGCCTGCGCGGCGTGCTCCGTGCCGTGCTCGCCACGGGTGCGGGGGTCGGGCGTGGGACTCGTGTTCTCGGCCACGGCGGCTCCCGAGGGTGTCTCCGATCGGACCGCGCACCGGACGGGCGAGCGGCCCGTCATGGCGTCGTCGCCATGCGCCTTCATATTACCCCTGGGTCAGGTGCCGCCGGCCCACGGAGACGGCGGACGCCCCGCCCCGCTCGTGAGGAGCGGGACGGGGCGTCGGCGGGGGCACGGTGGGGACACCGTACGGCGCAGGATCAGCGCTTCGAGAACTGCGAGGCCTTGCGGGCCTTCTTGAGGCCGGCCTTCTTGCGCTCGATGACGCGGGCGTCGCGGGTCAGGAAGCCGGCCTTCTTGAGCGCCGGGCGGTTGTGCTCGCGGTCGATCTCGTTGAGGGCGCGGGAGATGCCCAGGCGCAGCGCACCGGCCTGGCCGGAGGGGCCGCCGCCGTGGATGCGGGCGATCACGTCGTAGGCGCCGGTCAGCTCCAGCAGCGTGAAGGGGTCGGAGACCTCCTGCTGGTGCAGCTTGTTCGGGAAGTAGTTCTCCAGGGCGCGGCCGTTGATGGTCCACTGGCCGGAGCCGGGGACGAGGCGCACGCGGGCCACGGCCTCCTTGCGGCGGCCGACGGCGGAGCCGGGCACGGTCAGGGCCGGGCGCTCGGAGGCGGCGGGGGCCTCGGCGGTGGCGGTGGACTCAGAGGTGTAGCTCGTCAGCTCCACGTCGTCGTTCTCGTTGATGCTCATGGTTCTCCTCAGGGAAGGTCTGCGTCAGTGGCCCGCCGGGGTCACTGGGCGACCTGGCCGATCTCGAAGGTCTGGGGCTGCTGGGCGGTGTGCGGGTGCTCGGCGCCCTTGTACACCTTCAGCTTGGAGAGCTGCTGGGCGGCCAGCGAGTTCTTCGGGAGCATGCCCTTGACGGCCTTCTCCACGGCGCGGACCGGGTTGGTCTCGAGCAGCTCGGCGTAGGACTGCGACTTCAGGCCGCCCGGGTAGCCCGAGTGGCGGTAGGCGCGCTTCTTCTCGAGCTTGGCACCGGTGAGGGCGACCTTCTCGGCGTTCACGATGATGACGTAGTCGCCCATGTCCATGTGGGGGGCGAACGTCGGCTTGTGCTTGCCGCGCAGGAGGGCGGCGGTGTGGGAGGCCAGGCGGCCGAGGACGACGTCGGTGGCATCGATGATGTGCCACTGACGGTCGGCGTCGCCAGGCTTGGGAGAGTACGTACGCACGTTGTCTGCCTTCAGGGTCGGTGGTGGTCCACAGCACCTGCCCGCCGGGTCGTGATTCCGGCGCGCTCGCGCTGTCAGTTCTCCGTGCGCGCCGGTCCCCCAGGTGAGGGCTGGAAGGCGTCCGGGCCCGATGCCCCGGGGGTGCGGCGCGAGCTGAAGGCCATGCAACTGAGCCACTCGCGGCACGACGCATCCGGGTGCGGGCATGCGCAACGTCCACCCATCCTACCGAACGCGGGCCCCGGAGCCAAAAGCCGCCACCGCGGGCCACCCCGGCTCACAGGGTCCGCTTCGCCCGGGTGCCCTCGGCGCGCCGGTGCAGCTCCTCCGCCTCGTCGGGATAGCCGACGGCGAGCAGCGTCAGCCCCCCGGGCGGGGCGAGGCGCACCTCGGAGTCGCGGGCAGGCCTCGCCACCCGGTGAGCGAGCCAGCCGGGCTCGCGTGCCCGCTCCCCCACCTGGAGCAGCGCCCCGACGATCGCCCGGACCATGTTGTGGCAGAACGCGTCGGCCCGGATCCGGACGCGCACGACGCCGTCCTCATCGCGTCGCACCTCCAGGTGCTGGACCTCGCGGATGGTCGTGGCGCCCGCGCGGGGCCGGCAGAAGGACAGGAAGTCGTGCAGTCCGAGGACGGCGTCGGCCTCCAGCGCCATGAGGCGATCGTCCAGGGCGGCGCCGTGCCAGTGGGTGAAGCCCCGCGTGCGCGGATCACGCGCGGCGGGTGCGTCGTCGATCCGGTACTCGTACTCGCGCCACAGCGCGCTGAACCGCGCGTCGAAGCCCGCGGGGGCCCGCCGCGCCCCGTGCACGACGACGGCCCCGCCCCACCCGGAGAGCACCCCGCCGAGGCGTCGGGTGAGGGAGGTGGCCGGCTCCAGGCCGGGCCGGCCGCGGGTCAGGCCCGCCCACTCCGTCTCGGTCAGGTCGAGGTGGACGACCTGGCCGCGCGCGTGCACCCCCGCGTCGGTGCGGCCGGCGACCACCGTGCGCACGGGCCGGCGCAGGATCCGCTCGAGCCCGTCCTCCAGCGCACCCTGGACCGAGTCGAGACCGGGCTGGCGGGCCCAGCCGTGGAAGGTGCCGCCGTCGTAGGCCAGGTCCAGGCGGACTCGCACGGACGCGGGTTCCCCGGGCGCCGACGGGGCGTCCGGGCGGTGCTGCTCGCTCATGCTGCTCCTCTCAGCGGGGCGGGGCCGGGGACGGCGAAGGGCCGCCCACCGAGTGGTGGACGGCCCTTCGCCGATGCGTCGTCACGGGGACGGACGCGGACTCCCGCGATGGCGTCAGGCCATCTTCTGGGCGGCCTCGCCACCGGCGGGCTCGAAGCCCGCGGCCTTGGCCTCCTCGACGGTGGAGAACCAGACCTCGGCGGTGGTCTGGTCATACCAGCGCGAGCCGGGGACGTGGTACTTCTTCGAGCTGGCGTTGCCCTTGATGGTGGCCTCGGCCGGAGCCGAGCCGTCCTCGGTGGTGGGCACGGCGCCGTCGATCTCGGCGGCGGTCTCCTGCGACTCGGCCACGGTGACCTCCTCGGTGGCGGCCGGGTCGACGGCCTCCACCGGGGTGGACTCGGCCGGGGCGGCCGGCGCGGACGCGGCGGCCTGCTCGGCCTCACGCACCACGGCCTGCTTGCCGGAGATCGGGTCCATGATCAGCTCGATCACGGCCATGGGCGCGTTGTCGCCATGGCGGTTGCCGATCTTGGTGATGCGGGTGTAGCCGCCGTTGCGCTCGGCCATCGCGGGGCCGATCACGGTGAACAGCTCGTGCACGACCGCCTTGTTGGTGCGGTTCTTGGCGGCGATGAGACCCTGCACCTTGCGGCGGGCCGGCAGATCGCCCTTCTTGGCGAAGGTGATCAGGCGCTCGGCGTAGGGGCGCAGGCGCTTGGCGCGGGTGAGCGTCGTGGTGATCGACTTGTGCTCGAACAGCTGGGCGGACATGTTCGCCAGCATGATGCGCTCGTGGGCCGGGCTGCCGCCCAGACGCGGACCCTTGGTGGGGGTAGGCATGGTGTTTCTCCTCGGGTGGGACCCTTCAGCCGGCTGCGGCGTCGGGTCGAAGATGTCAGGTGGTGCGGAATCGGCTCAGTAGTCCGAGAACGGGTCGTCGTCCATCTGGCGCGCGTGCGCCTGCGGGTCGTAGCCGGCCGGCGAGTCCTTGAGGGACAGGCCCAGCTCCTGGAGCTTCTCCTTGACCTCGTCGATGGACTTCGCGCCGAAGTTGCGGATGTCCATCAGGTCGGCCTCGGAACGGCCCACGAGCTCGCCCACGGTGTGGATGCCCTCGCGCTTGAGGCAGTTGTACGAGCGCACGGTGAGCTCGAGCTCCTCGATCGGCTGGGCCAGGTCGGCGGAGCCCTCGACGACCTCGGGCTCGTCACCCAGGTCGATGCCCTCGGCCTCGACGTTGAGCGAGCGGGCCAGGCCGAACAGCTCGACCAGGGTGGAGCCGGCAGAGGCCACCGCGTCACGCGGCAGCATGTTCTCCTTGGTCTCCACGTCCAGGATCAGACGGTCGAAGTCGGTGCGCTGCTCCACACGGGTGGCCTCGACCTTGAAGGTCACCTTGAGGACCGGGGAGTAGATGGAGTCGACCGGGATACGGCCGATCTCCGCGTCCGCGGACTTGTTCTGGGCGGCGGTCACGTAGCCGCGACCGCGCTCGATGGTCAGCTCCATGTCGAACTTGCCCTTCGCGTTCAGGGTCGCGATGTGCAGGTCCGGGTTGTGGATCTCGACGCCGGCCGGCGCGGTGATGTCCGCGGCGGTGACGACGCCGGCCCCCTGCTTGCGCAGGTAGGCCACCACGGGCTCGTCGTTCTCCGAGGAGACGGAGAGCTTCTTGATGTTGAGGATGATCTCGGTGACATCCTCCTTGACTCCGTTGACGGTGCTGAACTCGTGCAGCACGCCGTCCACGCGGATGCTGGTCACGGCAGCACCGGGGATCGACGAGAGCAGAGTGCGGCGCAGGGAGTTGCCGAGGGTGTAGCCGAAGCCGGGCTCCAGGGGCTCGATGACGAACCGGGAACGACGGTCGGAGACGACCTCTTCGGTCAGCGTGGGGCGCTGTGCAATGAGCACGGACATTTCCTTTCGGCGAGCGTCCGCCATATGACGCACGCGGTGGGTGGAAACGAGGACGGGGTGGGGGCAGGTCCGCAGACCTGTCCGCGTCCGCCCCGGGCGGGGGCGGACGCGGACACAGCGCTCAGGTCAGACGCGGCGGCGCTTCGCCGGGCGAGCGCCGTTGTGGGCCATGGGGGTGACGTCCTGGATGGACCCCACCTCGAGGCCGGCGGCCTGCAGGGAGCGGATGGCGGTCTCGCGGCCCGAGCCCGGACCCTTCACGAAGACGTCCACCTTCTTCATGCCGTGCTCCTGCGCACGCTTGGCGGCCTGCTCGGCGGCCATCTGCGCGGCGTACGGGGTCGACTTGCGCGACCCCTTGAAGCCGACCTCGCCGGACGAGGCCCAGGAGATGACGGCACCCGTGGTGTCCGTGATGGACACGATGGTGTTGTTGAACGTGCTCTTGATGTGGGCCTGGCCCACGGTGATGTTCTTGTTGGCCTTGCGACGCGGCTTGCGGGCAGCCGATGCGCGAGTCTTGGGGGGCATGTGATTCTCCTCCGGGAAAGCTGCTGGTGCTGATGCTGCGGGCGGGGCGTCCGGACGTGGACGCGGTCACCGCCGGTGCAGGATCACTTCTTCTTGCCGGCGACCGTCTTCTTGGGGCCCTTGCGGGTACGGGCGTTGGTCTTCGTGCGCTGGCCGCGCACCGGCAGGCCGCGGCGGTGGCGCAGGCCCTCGTAGGAGCCGATCTCCACCTTGCGACGGATGTCGGCGGCCACCTCGCGGCGGAGGTCGCCCTCCACCTTGTAGCTGCCCTCGATGTGGTCGCGCAGCTGCACCAGCTGCTCGTCGGAGAGGTCCTTCACGCGGATGTTCGGGTCGATGCCCGTGGCCGCGAGGGTCTCCTCAGCGCGGGTCTTGCCCACACCGTAGATGTACGTGAGTGCGATGATCACGCGCTTCTCGCGCGGAATGTCAACGCCTGCAAGACGAGCCATGTGGCCGTCCTCCTGTTCTTCTGCAGCAGGGGTCTGCACCAGGGACGTCCCGCACGACGCGGCACTGGGCCTCGCGGACCCGTCGTCGCGGCGCCGGGGAAGATCCGGCGTGCTCCGCGGCGGGCGTCCGCCGTCGTCGGTCTCCGGCCCCTGCGGCCGGAGGTGGGGGCCCTCCCCTCACGGGGTGGACCGCTGTCCCTGCTGTTCGGCCCGATGGCCGGTGGGTGGTGTGGTCAACGCGACGGCGTCGCTCCCCGGGCTCCCGGGGAGGCGATCAGCCCTGGCGCTGCTTGTGGCGCGGGTTCGAGCAGATCACCAGCACGCGGCCCTTACGGCGCACGACCTGGCACTTGTCACAAATCCGCTTCACGCTCGGCTGAACCTTCACGGCTCTTCCTCCTGCGCTCGCTTGGACGGGGGTTCTTACTTGTATCGGTACACGATCCGACCCCGGTTGAGGTCGTACGGGCTAAGCTCCACCACGACGCGATCCTCGGGGAGGATGCGGATGTAGTGCTGACGCATCTTTCCGGAGATCGTGGCGAGCACGACGTGCTCGTTCTGCAGACGGACCCGGAACATCGCGTTCGGCAATGCCTCCGACACCGTGCCCTCGACCTCGATGACACCTTCCTTCTTAGCCATGTCCTCCACAATCGTCATGCCCCGGGCACGGCCGCGGAGGGCCGGATGACGGGGCGGGAACGGGTCTGCCCGCGGGCGCACACGAGTGCGCGCACACGAACAACGTTCGATGATACCGCATTCTCGGTCTGAGAACCAGCACAGACGACGACGGCCGCCCGGTCCGCCGGACGGGCGGGACGGACGGCCGACAGCTCGGGCCGCTCACTCCCCCGGCGGGACCGGGACCACGCCGAACCGGGCGAGCTCGGAGGCGCCGCCGTCGGGCGCGGTGAGCACCCACACACCGCCGTCGTGCCGGCAGACCGAGTGCTCCCACTGGCTGGCGCGGGCGCCGTCGAGGGTCACCACGGTCCAGTCGTCCGCGAGCACCTTCGTGTCGATGGAGCCGCGCACCAGCATCGGCTCGATGGCGAGCGCCAGACCGGGGCGGATCTTGGGCCCCCGGTGGCCGGTGCGGTAGTTGAACACGTCCGGCGGCAGGTGCATGGCCGAGCCGATGCCGTGCCCCACGTACTCCTCGAGGATGCCGAGCTCCTCGCCCGGCTGCGCGGAGACGAAGTCGTCGATGGCGTCCCCGATGTCCCCGACGTGGGTGGCGGAGGCGAAGGCCGCGATGCCGACCCAGAGTGCCTCCCGCGTGATCGCCGAGAGGCGCTCGTCGGCCGGGTCCGCGGTGCCGGCCGCGGAGGAGCCCAGGATCACCGTGCGGGCCGAGTCGGCGTGCCAGCCGTCCACGATCGCGCCCCCGTCGACCTTCAGCACGTCGCCGGTCTGCAGGACCCGGTCCCCGGGGATGCCGTGCACGACCTCGTCGTTGACCGAGGTGCAGATCGAGGCCGGGAAGTCGTAGTAGCCCAGGAAGTTGGAGGTCGCACCGCGCTCGGCCAGCACGCCCGCGAACACGGCGTCCAGTTCCGCGGTGGTGACGCCCGGCGCGGCCGCGGTCAGCGTGGCGTCCAGGGCCTCGGACAGGACCACCCCCGCGCGCTGCATGGCCTGCAGCTGGGGGGCGGTCTTGAGCTCGAGCGAGCGGCGGCCGATCACGGGGTCAGGACTCCGCGCCCGGCTGGATCACGGGCAGGGAGCCCGTGGCTGCGCGCACGGAGTACACGGCCTGCAGCAGGCGCTCGGTGACGTCGTCGATCTGCCCGGTGCCGTCCACGCGGGCGACGATGCCGCGCTCCACGTACTCCTGGATGACGGACTCGGTCTCGCGGTGGTACAGGTCCAGGCGGTGCTCGATGACCTCCTGGGTGTCGTCCGCGCGGCCCTCGATCTCGGCACGCTTGAGCAGACGCTCCACGAGCTCCTCGTCGGGCACCTCCAGCTCGACGACGGCGGACAGCGACTGGCCGGACTCGGCGAGCATGGCGTCCAGCGCCTCGACCTGGCCCTTCGTGCGCGGGTAGCCGTCCAGCAGGAAGCCGTGCTCCGCGTCGGCCTGGGCGATGCGGTCCGCGACCATGCGGTTCGTGACCTCATCGGGGACGAAGTCGCCGTTGTCGATGTACTTCTTGGCCTCGACGCCGAGCGGCGTCATCGACTTCACGTTGTGGCGGAAGATGTCACCGGTGGAGATCGGGACGATCCCCATCTTGTCGGCGATCCGGGTGGCCTGGGTGCCCTTGCCGGAACCGGGAGGGCCCATGAGCAGCATGCGGGTCATCGTGTGTTCCTCACTGTCGATACGGACGGCGTTGCGGGATCGGGTCGGGGCTCAGCGCAGCAGGCCCTCGTAGTGGCGCTGCTCCATCTGTGCGCTGACCTGCTTCACGGTCTGGAGGCCGACGCCCACCATGATGAGGATGGACGTGCCGCCGAGCGGGAAGTTCTGGCTGGTGCCGATCACCGCGAAGGCGATCAGCGGGATCATGGCCACGATACCGAGGTAGAGGGCGCCCACGAGCGTGATGCGGCTGATGACGTACTGCAGGTAACGCTCGGTGGGCCGGCCGGCGCGGACGCCGGGGATGAAGCCGCCGTAGCGCTTCATGTTGTCCGAGATCTCCACCGGGTTGAACGTGATGGACACGTAGAAGTACGTGAAGCCGATGATGAGCAGGAAGTACAGGGCCATGTACACCGGGTGGTCGCCGGGGCCGAAGTACCGGCTCAGCCACGTGATCCACGGGGCCGGCGCACTGCCGTCCTGCGGCGTGTTGAACTGGATGAGGATGCTCGGGAGCATCAGCACGGAGGAGGCGAAGATGACCGGGATGACGTTGGCCATGTTCACCTTGACCGGGATGTAGGTGCTCGACCCGCCCACGGTCCGCGAGCCGATCTGCCGCTTGGCGTACTGGACCGGGATCCGGCGCTGCGACTCCTCCACGAAGACGATGGCCAGCATGGTGAGCAGGCCGATCCCCATGACGATCGCGAACACGCGCCAGCCCTGCGTCTGGACCACCTGGCCGAGGCCGGCCGGGAAGCCCGCCGCGATGGAGGTGAAGATCAGCAGGGACATGCCGTTGCCCACGCCGTTCTCGGTGATCCGCTCGCCGAACCACATGACGATGAGACAGCCGGTGGTCAGGGCGATGACCACGAGCAGCACCGTGAGGATGGAGCCGTCGCGCAGCAGCGGCAGGCTGCATCCGAGCAGGGCCCCGGTGCGGGCCAGCGAGGCCATCGTGGTCGCCTGCAGCAGGGCGAGGGCGAGGGTCAGGTAGCGGGTGTACTGCGTCAGCGTCGCCTGGCCCTGCGGGCCCTCCTGGTGGAGCTGCTCGAAGCGCGGGATCACCACGCGCAGCAGCTGCACGATGATCGACGCCGTGATGTAGGGCATGATGCCGAGCGCGAAGACGGACACCTGCAGGAGCGCCCCGCCCGAGAACATGTTCACGAAGGAGTACAGGCCGCCCTGGGCGTTGCCCGCCGCGAGACACTGCTGCACCGCCGGGTAGTCCACCCCGGGGGCCGGTACGAAGGCGCCCATCCGGTAGACGGCGATGAGCGCGAGCGTGAAGGCGATCTTCCGCAACAGGTCAGGCGTCCGGACGATCCGGGCGATGGCCTTGAGCACGAGTCCTCCTGCGGTGGTCCTGTGGGGCGCGCGCCGGCCGCGGGGCGGGGCACGAGACGGCGGCCACACCGGGGCGGCCGCTGTGCGAGTCTACACGGACGGACCGAGGGCCCTGGTCCGGAGCGGCTGCTCCGGGCCAGGGCCCTCGGTGGATGGGTCGGCGTGTCAGAGGGTCTCGGTGGACCCGCCGGCGGCCTGGATCTTCTCCACGGCGGACGAGGAGAAGGCGTTCGCCTTCACCTGCACGGCCGAGGTGATCTCCCCCGTGCCCAGCACCTTCACGGGCTGACCGCGACGGACGAGGCCCTTGGACACGAGCGCGTCCACGGTGACCTCACCGCCCTCGGGGAAGTGCGCGGAGAGCTTGTCCAGGTTCACGACCTGGTACTCCGTGCGGAACGGGTTCTTGAAGCCGCGGAGCTTCGGCAGACGCATCTGCAGGGGCAGCTGGCCGCCCTCGAAGCCCGCACGGACCTGGTAACGGGCCTTGGTGCCCTTGGTGCCGCGACCGGCGGTCTTGCCCTTCGACGCCTCACCGCGACCCACACGGGTCTTGGCGGTCTTGGCACCGGGGGCCGGACGCAGGTCGTGGACCTTGATGGCGTCGTTGTCAGCCATTGTTGACCTCCTCCACGGACACCAGGTGCGGCACGGTGTTGACCATGCCGACCGTCACCGCGTCGGCCTTGCGGGTGACCTGGTGGCCGATCCGCTTCAGGCCCAGCGAGCGCAGGGTGTCCCGATGGTTCTGCTTGGAGCCCGTGACGCCGCGGGTCTGGGTGATGACCAGGGTGGCGTCCGAGGGCTGGATGTTCTTGCGAGTGGGCTCAAACACGGCTCACGCACCTGCCTTCGCGCTCTTCTGGGCGCGATCGTTCTCCATGGTGCGCAGCATCGCATGGGGGGCGATCTCGTCCAGGGCCTTGCCGCGGCGGGCGGCGACGGCCTGGGGCTCTTCCAGCTTCTTGAGGGCGTCCACGGTGCCGCGCACGATGTTGATCGCGTTCACGGAGCCCATGGACTTGGACAGCACGTCGTGGATGCCGGCGCACTCGAGCACGGCGCGCACCGGACCGCCGGCGATCACGCCGGTACCCGGGGAGGCCGGGCGGAGCAGCACGACGCCGGCGGCGTCTTCACCCTGCACCAGGTGCGGGATGGTGGAGCCGACGCGGGGGACGCGGAAGAAGGACTTCTTGGCCTCCTCCACGGCCTTCTGGATCGCGGCGGGGACCTCCTTCGCCTTGCCGTAGCCGACGCCGACGGTGCCGTCGCCGTCACCCACCACCACGAGGGCGGTGAAGGAGAAGCGGCGGCCGCCCTTGACGACCTTGGAGACGCGGTTGATGCCCACGACGCGCTCGAGGAACTGGTCCTTCTCGTCGTCCTGGGCGCCACGACGGTTGCGGTCGTCGCGACGGCCGCCACGACGATCGCCGTCACGGCCACCGCGGCCGCCGTCGCGACCGCCGCGGCCACCGGTGGCGCGCTCGGTGGTCTGGCTCGCCGAGCCCGACCCGGTCTCGGAGACGGTGGTCTCGGTGCTCTCGGTCACCTGAGTGTCCTTCTGGTTGATGTTCTCGGTCACAGCTGCAGCCCACCCTCTCGCGCACCGTCGGCCACGGCCGCGACGCGCCCGTGGTACTTGTTGCCGCCGCGGTCGAAGACCACGGCCTCGATGCCGGCCGCCTTGGCACGCTCGGCGACGAGCTCGCCCACGCGCTTGGCCTTGGCCGTCTTGTCGCCCTCGAGCGCACGCACGTCGGCCTCCATGGTGGAGGCGTACGCGAGCGTGCGGCTCTGCGTGTCGTCCACGACCTGCACGAACATGTGCCGTGCAGAGCGGTTGACGACGAGGCGGGGACGGACGGTGGTGCCGGAGATCCGCTTGCGCACCCGGAGGTGGCGGCGGGTGCGGGCGTTGAACTTGCCCTTGCCCTTCACCTTCAGAGTAGACATCACTTACCTGCCTTTCCGGCCTTGCGGCGGATCTGCTCGCCCGCGTAGCGCACGCCCTTGCCCTTGTACGGGTCGGGGCGGCGCAGCTTGCGGATGTTGGCGGCGGTCTCGCCGACCTGCTGCTTGTCGATACCGGCGACGGTGACCTTGTTGCCCTCCACCGTGAAGGTGATGCCCTGGGGCGCCTTCACCGGGACGGGGTGGGAGTAGCCCAGGGCGAACTCGAGGTCCTGGCCCTTGGCCTGCACGCGGTAGCCGGTGCCGACGACCTCGAGCTGCTTGGAGAAGCCGTTGGTCACGCCCTCGACCATGTTGCTGATGAGGGTGCGGGTCAGACCGTGCAGGGAGCGGGACTCACGCTCGTCGTCGGGGCGGGCCACGGTGACCTGCCCCTCCTCGAGGGTGGCCGTGATGGGCGTGGGCAGCGAGTGCTCGAGCTGGCCCTTGGGGCCCTTCACGGAGACGCGGTCGCCGTCGATGGTCACATCGACGCCGGCGGGGATGGTGATCGGGAGACGTCCGATTCGAGACATGTCAGTTCAGCCTTTCTTCCGTCTTGCCCGTCACCAGACGTAGGCGAGGACTTCTCCGCCCACGCCCTTCTTGGCGGCCTGCTGGTTCGTGAGGAGACCAGAGGAGGTGGACAGGATGGCGATGCCGAGGCCGCCCAGCACGTGGGGCAGGTTCGTGGACTTCGCGTACACGCGCAGGCCCGGCTTGGAGATGCGGCGCAGGCCGGCGATCGCACGCTCACGCTGCGGGCCGAACTTCAGGTCGATGGTCAGCTTCTTGCCGACCTCGGCCTCCTCCTCGCGCCAGTCCTGGATGTAGCCCTCGGCCTTGAGGATCTCGGCGACGCGAGTCTTCAGCTTCGAGGACGGCATGGACACGGTGTCGTGGTAGGCCGAGTTTGCGTTGCGCAGACGGGTCAGCATGTCTGCGACGGGATCGGTCATGGTCATGTGGGCTTCACGCCCTTTCTCGCCGTGGTTTCCGCCACCGGTTCACCGGTGGAGGACCTGTGGCGTGGAGGTCTTACTGGTCGGTCTTGAACGGGAAGCCCAGCGCCTTGAGCAGCGCGCGGCCCTCGTCGTCGTTCTTGGCGGTCGTCACCACGGTGATGTCCATGCCGCGCACGCGGTCGATCTTGTCCTGATCGATCTCGTGGAACACGGTCTGCTCGGACAGGCCGAAGGTGTAGTTGCCGTTGCCGTCGAACTGGCGGTCGGACAGGCCGCGGAAGTCACGGATGCGCGGCAGCGCGAGCGTGACCAGGCGGTCCAGGAACTCCCACATGCGGTCGCCACGGAGCGTGGCGTGCGTGCCGATGGGCATGCCCTCACGCAGCTTGAACTGCGCGATGGACTTGCGGGCCTTGGTGATCATCGGCTTCTGGCCGGTGATGGCGGTGAGGTCGGCGACCGCGCCGTCGATGATCTTGGAGTCCTTGGCGGCCTCGCCGACGCCCATGTTGACGACGACCTTCACGAGACCCGGCACCTGCATGACGTTCCCGTACTGGAACTGCTCCTGCAGGGCGCCGCGGATCTCGTCGCGGTACTTGGTCTTCAGACGCGGGGTGACCTTCTCGGTCTGCTGCACCTCGGTCATCACAGCTCCTTCCCCGAGGCCTTGGCGAAGCGGACCTTCACGGTCTTGCTCACGCCGTCCTTCTCGACGGTCTCGAAGCGGTAGCCCACACGGGTCGGCTTCTTGGTCTCCGGGTCCACCACGGCCACGTTCGAGATGTGGATCGGGGCCTCGACGACCTGCAGGCCGCCCTCGGTGGAACCGTTGTTGTCCTGGCCGGCGCGCAGGTGCTTGGTCACGCGGTTCACGCCCTCGACGAGCACGCGCTCATCCGCCGGGAACACGCGCAGGACCTTGCCCTGCTTGCCCTTGTCCTTGCCACTGATGACCTGGACGAGGTCGTCCTTCTTGATCTTGGCCATGAGGTCAGATCACCTCCGGGGCGAGCGACACGATCTTCATGAACTTCTTGTCACGCAGCTCGCGACCCACGGGGCCGAAGATGCGCGTGCCACGGGGCTCGCCGTCGGTCTTCAGGATGACCGCCGCGTTCTCGTCGAACTTGATGTACGAGCCGTCGGGACGGCGGGACTGCTTGCGGGTGCGGACCACCACGGCCTTGACGACGTCGCCCTTCTTGACGTTGCCGCCGGGGATGGCGTCCTTCACGGTGGCGACGATGGTGTCGCCGATGCCTGCGTAGCGGCGTCCGGAACCGCCGAGAACACGGATGGTCAGGATTTCCTTCGCACCGGTGTTGTCGGCGACCTTGAGCCGCGACTCCTGCTGGATCACTTGTCTCTCCTAGCGTCGCGCCGGTTCTCCCCCACGATGGGCGAGCCTTGCGGAACGGTTGAACGGGCATCCCGGGACGCTTACCCCTCCCCCGAGGCGGGCCGCCCGCCGTCGTCCCCCGGCGACGCGTGTTCAGACAGCGTCGGGGAGGTCGAGAGCGGAGGGGCGCGCAGGGCAGGGCCGAGGCGGATCCGGGATCGGCGTGCGCGGCCCTCGGCACACAGGATGGATGGTCCTGCCAACGAGAGGGCGCACGAATATCAGAGTCTAACGCACAAGGCCGCCCCGTGCCAGTGCACGGGGCGGCCCTCTGCGTCGCCGGCCCTCAGGGGGCCGGGTCGATCACTTGGCGCGCTCGACGATCTCCACCAGACGCCACCGCTTGGAGGCGGACAGCGGGCGGGTCTCGGCGAGGCGGACGCGGTCGCCCACGCCGGCGGTGTTGTCCTCGTCGTGCGCCTTCACGCGCTTCGAGGTCTTCAGCACCTTGCCGTAGAGCGAGTGCTTCTTGCGGTCCTCGACCTCGACGACGATGGTCTTGTCCATCTTGTCGGAGACGACGATGCCACGGAGGGCCTTGCGGTAGCCGCGCTCCTCGGAGACGGCCGGGGTCTGCTCGGTCACTTGGCAGCCTCCTCGTTCTTCTCGGCCTGCGCCTCGGCGGCGACATCGCCGCGGATGCCCAGCTCGCGCTCGCGCAGGATCGTGTAGATGCGCGCGATGTCACGCTTGACGGCCTTCAGCCGGCTGGCGTTGTCCAGCTGACCGGTGGCGGCCTGGAAGCGCAGGTTGAACAGCTCCTCCTTGGAGGACTTCAGGGCCTCCAGCAGGCGGGCGTTGTCCATCCCGTCCAGGGACTCGACGTTCAGATCCTTGGTGCCGATCGCCATGGGATCACTCACCACCCTCTCGACGGATGATACGGGCCTTCAGCGGCAGCTTGTGGATGGCCAGGCGGAGCGCCTCGCGGGCGACGTCCTCCGTGACACCCGACAGCTCGAAGAGCACGCGTCCGGGCTTGACGTTGGCGACCCACCACTCCGGCGAGCCCTTGCCGGAGCCCATGCGGGTCTCGGCGGGCTTCTTGGTGAGCGGACGGTCCGGGTAGATGTTGATCCAGACCTTGCCGCCACGCTTGATGTAGCGGGTCATGGCGATACGGGCGGCCTCGATCTGACGGTTGGTCACATAGGCCGGCGTGAGCGCCTGGATGCCCCACTCGCCGAACGTCACGGTGGTGCCGCCCTTGGCGGCGCCGGAACGCTTGGGGTGGTGCTGCTTGCGGTGCTTGACGCGACGGGGGATCAGCATCAGGCGTTGCCTCCTTCAGCGGGAGCGGCGGCCGGGGTCTCGGCGCCGGCGCCGGCGTTCTCCTGGCGGGGAGCACGCTCGGCGCGATCGTTGCGACGACGACGCTCACCGCCGCCGCGGCGCTCGCCGCCACGGCCACGGCCGGAGGGCTGCGCGGCCTCCTTGGCCGCGAGCTCCTTGGCGGTCAGGTCGCCCTTGTAGATCCAGACCTTCACGCCGATGCGGCCGAAGGTGGTCTTGGCCTCGAACTTGCCGAAGTCGATGTTCGCGCGGAGGGTGTGCAGCGGCACGCGACCCTCGCGGTAGAACTCCGAGCGGCTCATCTCGGCGCCGCCGAGGCGGCCGGAGCACTGGATGCGGATGCCCTGCGCGCCGGCGCGCATGGCGGACTGGATCGCCTTCTTCATCGCGCGGCGGAACGCCACGCGCGAGGCGAGCTGCTCGGCCACACCCTGCGCCACCAGCTGGGCATCGGTCTCGGGGTTCTTGACCTCGAGGATGTTCAGCTGGATCTGCTTGCCGGTGAGCTTCTCGAGCTCACCGCGGATGCGGTCGGCCTCGGCGCCGCGGCGGCCGATCACGATGCCCGGACGCGCGGTGTGGATGTCCACGCGCACGCGGTCACGGGTGCGCTCGATCTCCACCTTGGAGATGCCGGCGCGCTCCATGCCGGTGGTCATCAGCTCGCGGATCTTGACGTCCTCCTTGAGGAAGTCAGCGTAGCGCTGGCCCTCCTTGTGGGAGTCCGCGAACCAGTGCGAGACGTGGTCGGTGGTGATGCCGAGGCGGAACCCGTTGGGGTTGATCTTCTGGCCCATTGTCAGTTCCCACCCTTCTCGTCCTTGGACGCGACGACCACGGTCACGTGGCTCGTGCGCTTGTTGATGCGGTACGCGCGGCCCTGAGCACGGGGCTGGAACCGCTTCATGGTCGGGCCCTCGTCCACGAAGGCCTCGGTGATGTAGAGGGCGTCCTCGTCGAAGGCCTGGCCCTCGCGGTCCGCCTTGACGCGGGCGTTCGCCACCGCGGAGGCCACCAGCTTGTACACCGGCTCCGAAGCGCCCTGCTGGGCGAACTTCAGGATGGCCAGTGCTTCGGTGGCCTGCTTGCCACGGACCAGGTCGACGACGCGCCGGGCCTTCATCGGCGTCACGCGCAGGTGGCGCGCAATTGCCTTGGCTTCCATTGCTTCTCTCTTTCGATTCTCGAGAAGGTCAAGCGTGCTGTGCCCTCAGGCTCAGCGGCGCTTGCCCTTCTTGTCGTCCTTCACGTGGCCGCGGTAGGTCCGGGTCGGGGCGAACTCGCCCAGCTTGTGACCCACCATGGACTCGGTGACGAACACCGGGACGTGCTTGCGTCCGTCGTGGACCGCGATGGTGTGACCCAGCATGTCCGGGATGATCATCGACCGGCGGGACCAGGTCTTGATGACGTTCTTGCTGCCCTTCTCGTTCTCGGCCAGAACCTTCAGGTAGAGGTGCTGATCGACGAAGGGGCCCTTCTTCAGGCTGCGAGGCATGTCTTCCCTGCTCCCTTATCGCTTGTTCTTGCCGGTACGACGGCGACGCACGATGAGCTTGTCGCTTTCCTTGTTCGGACGACGCGTGCGGCCCTCGGGCTTGCCGTTCCGGTTGACGGGGTGACGACCGCCGGAGGTCTTGCCCTCGCCACCGCCGTGCGGGTGGTCGACCGGGTTCATGACGACGCCGCGGACGGTCGGGCGGACGCCCTTCCAGCGCATGCGGCCGGCCTTGCCCCAGTTGATGTTCGACTGCTCGGCGTTGCCGACCTCGCCGATCGTGGCGCGGCAGCGCACGTCGACGTTGCGGATCTCACCGGAGGGCAGGCGCAGCTGGGCGTACTTGCCCTCGCGGGCGACCAGCTGCACGGACGCGCCGGCGGAGCGGGCCATCTTGGCGCCGCCGCCGGGGCGCAGCTCCACCGCGTGGATGGTGGTGCCCACGGGGATGTTGCGCATCGGCAGGTTGTTGCCGGGCTTGATGTCGGCGTTCGGGCCGGCCTCGACCACGTCGCCCTGCTTCAGCTTGGCCGGGGCCAGGATGTAGCGCTTGGCGCCGTCCGCGTAGTGCAGCAGCGCGATGCGGGCGGTGCGGTTCGGGTCGTACTCGATGTGCGCGACGGTGGCGGGCACGCCGTCCTTGTCGTGGCGACGGAAGTCGACCAGGCGGTACTGGCGCTTGTGGCCGCCGCCCTTGTGACGGGTGGTGATGCGACCGGTGTTGTTGCGGCCGCCGGTCTTGTGCAGCGGACGGAGAAGGGACTTCTCCGGCGTGGACCGGGTGATCTCTGCGAAGTCGGCCACGGACGAGCCACGCAGGCCCGGGGTGGTCGGCTTGTACTTACGGATAGCCATGTGTCAGTTCCTCGATTAAGTGGTCTCCGCACGCCGATCAGGCGAGCGGACCTCCGAAGATGTCGATGGTCCCGTCCTTGAGCGTGACGATGGCACGCTTGGTGGACTTGCGCTGGCCCCACCCGAAGCGGGTGCGACGGCGCTTGCCGGAACGGTTCAGGGTGTTGACCGAGGCCACGTCGACGTTGAAGATGCGCTCCACCGCCTGCTTGATCTCGGACTTGTTGGAGCGCGGGTCGACCAGGAAGGTGTACTTGCCCTCGTCGATCAGACCGTAGCTCTTCTCCGACACGACGGGAGCGATGATCACGTCGCGGGGATCCTTGTTGATGGAGCCGCTCACTGGGCATCCTCCTTCTTGGCGCCGGAAGCCTGGGCCACGTACGCCTCGTAGGCCGCCTGGGTGAACACGACGTCGTCGGAGACGAGCACGTCGTAGGTGTTCAGCTGGTCGGCGTACAGGGTGTGGACCGCGGGCAGGTTGCGGGCGGACAGGGCGGCGACGTCGTCGGCCCGGTCGATCACCAGCAGCACGTTCTTGCGGCCGGTGTTCAGGGACGCGAGGCCCGCCTTGGCGGCCTTGGTGGACGGGGTGGTCCCGGACACGAGGGCCTCGATGACGTGGACGCGGCCGTTGCGGGCGCGGTCCGACAGGGCACCGCGCAGGGCGGCGGCCTTCATCTTCTTGGGGGTGCGCTGCGAGTAGTCACGCGGGGTCGGGCCGTGGACGACGCCACCACCGGTCATGTGCGGGGCGCGGATGGAGCCCTGACGTGCGCGGCCGGTGCCCTTCTGCTTGAACGGCTTGCGACCGGCACCGGACACCTCGCCGCGGCGCTTCGTCTTGTGCGTGCCCTGACGGGCGGCGGCGAGCTGGGCGACGACGACCTGGTGCATGAGCGGCACGTTGGACTGCACGTCGAAGAGCTCGGCGGGCAGATCGACCTGGACGGTCTTCACGGAGTTCTCAGCCATGGTCTCAGGCTCCCTTCACGGCGCTGCGGACGAGCACGACCTGGCCCTTGGAGCCGGGCACCGCGCCCTTGATCAGCAGGAGGTTGTTCTCCACGTCGATGCCGTGGAGGGTCAGGTTCATGGTGGTCTGGCGCACGGCGCCCATGCGACCGGGCATGCGCTGGCCCTTGAACACGCGGCCGGGGGTGGACGCGCCGCCCACGGAGCCGGGCTTGCGGTGGTTCTTGTGCTGGCCGTGCGAGGCGCCCACACCGGCGAAGCCGTGGCGCTTCATGGCGCCGGCGAAGCCCTTGCCCTTGGTGGTGCCCACGACGTCGACCTTCTGGCCGGCCTCGAAGACCTCCACGGTCACGTCCTGGCCGAGCGAGTACTCGGCGGCGTCGGCGGTGCGCAGCTCGACGAGGTGGCGACGCGGGGTCACGCCGGCCTTCTCGAAGTGACCGGCCAGGGGCTTGGTCACGCGGCAGGGATCGATCTGGCCGTAGGCGATCTGCACGGCGGTGTAGCCGTCGGTCTCCTCGGAGCGCAGCTGGGTGACGACGTTCGGGTCTGCCTTGACCACGGTCACAGGGATGAGCTTGTTGTCCTCATCCCAGACCTGGGTCATGCCGAGCTTCGTGCCCAGCAGGCCCTTGATGTTCTGGGTGTTGGTCATAGTCTCTCAGCACCTCCCTCTCAGAGCTTGATCTCGATGTTGACGTCCGCGGGCAGGTCCAGTCGCATGAGCGAGTCGACGGCCTTCGGGGTCGGGTCGATGATGTCGATGAGCCGCTTGTGGGTGCGCATCTCGAAATGCTCGCGGCTGTCCTTGTACTTGTGGGGAGAACGGATAACGCAGTACACGTTCTTCTCCGTCGGCAGCGGCACGGGGCCGACCACCGTCGCGCCTGCGCGCGTGACCGTGTCAACGATCTTGCGGGCCGAGACGTCGATGACCTCGTGGTCGTACGACTTCAGCCGGATGCGGATCTTCTGTCCCGCCATGGCGTCACGCCTCTCTCGTCGGGTGTGCTGTTCCTGTCCCTGTGCGGCGGATCGTGCCCGCCTTCTTGTCCTCCACCCGCGCGGGGCGAATCCGGTCGGACCGGGTTCCTCGCCGCCGCCGGACTCCGGTCCACGCGGTCGGGCGTGTCGCATTCCTGGGAGGGCACACGCCTGTGGCGGGTCGGAGTGGTGACGTCACATCTGGGCCGAGCTGCCGCCGCGAGACACACGACGACAGCGCAATGGCGCTTGAGCAACCGAATCAGTATAGACAGAAGCGGGCCCAGTCCGCCAATCGGCGGGCCGGGCCCGGCGGTCCCCCGGGCTCAGCGGCCCCACTCGGTGGGCGGGCCGGCATTGAGCAGCAGGGTGAAGACGACGGCGACCACGGCGACCGCCAGGAGCGCGCTGACCACCGGATGGCGCAGCACCACGACGAGAAGCCGTTCGAGGGGCCCCCGCTCCCCCGGCGCGCGGTCCACGACCTGCCACCGCGACGCCGGCTCGCCGCGCCGCCGCTGGGCCCGCTCGAACGGGACCGTCATGAACGGGACGATCGTCGAACCGAGGCCGAGGAGTCCGCGGGCCACGGGCCACCGCCCATCGATCCACACGGCGACCGTCACCACGAGGTAGCAGAGGAACACGAAGCCGTGGACGCCGCCGGCGATCGGCACCATCCGCTCCGTGACTCCGCCGTACTTGAGGCCCATGGCGATCAGCAGACCGGCCCAGGTGAACATCTCGGCCATCGCCGTGACGGCGAAGAGGCGGCGCGGGCCGGGCAGGCTCATCGCTCCAGCTCCCCGCCGCGGTTCGCGCGCCGGATGCGCCGGGCACGGTCGATCTCGGGACGGAAGGTCCGCAGCGCCCAGCGCACGGCCACGACGGCCACGGCGAGCACCACGATGAGGATGAGCAGTTCAGGCATGCTCCCCAGCCTAGCCGCCGCCGCCGCGCCGTCGTCGGACACGGCGACGCCCCCGCCTCCGGGGGACCCGGAGACGGGGGCGTCGCGCGTCAGCGGCTCAACGGAGCCACGAGACGGGATGCGTCAGATCACTTGGTGATCTTGGTGACGCGGCCGGAGCCCACGGTGCGGCCACCCTCGCGGATGGCGAAGCCGAGGCCCTCCTCCATGGCGATCGGCTGGATGAGCTCGACCGACATCTCGGTGGTGTCGCCGGGCATGACCATCTCGGTGCCCTCGGGCAGCGTGATGACGCCGGTGACGTCGGTGGTGCGGAAGTAGAACTGCGGGCGGTAGTTCGAGTAGAACGGGTTGTGACGGCCACCCTCGTCCTTGGACAGGATGTAGACGTTCGCCTCGAAGTTGGTGTGCGGGGTGATGGAGCCCGGCTCCACCACGACCTGGCCGCGCTCCACGTCGTCGCGCTTCAGGCCGCGCAGCAGCAGACCGCAGTTCTCGCCGGCCCAGGCCTCGTCGAGCTGCTTGTGGAACATCTCGATGCCGGTGACGGTGGTCTTCTGCACGTCGCGGATGCCGACGATCTCGACCTCGGAGTTGATCTTCAGGGTGCCGCGCTCGGCGCGACCGGTCACCACGGTGCCACGACCGGTGATGGTGAAGACGTCCTCGATCGGCATCAGGAACGGCTTGTCCTTGTCGCGGACCGGGTCCGGGATGAACTCGTCCACGGCCTCCATGAGGTCCTCGACGGACTTGACCCACTGGGGGTCGCCCTCGAGGGCCTTCAGACCGGAGGTGCGGATGACCGGGGCCTCGTCGCCGTCGAAGTCCTGGGAGGACAGCAGCTCGCGGACCTCCATCTCGACGAGCTCGAGGAGCTCCTCGTCCTCGACCATGTCCGACTTGTTCAGGGCCACGAGCAGGGCCGGCACGCCGACCTGGCGGGCCAGGAGCACGTGCTCACGGGTCTGGGCCATCGGGCCGTCGGTGGCGGCGACCACGAGGATCGCGCCGTCCATCTGAGCGGCGCCGGTGATCATGTTCTTGATGTAGTCGGCGTGACCGGGGGCGTCCACGTGGGCGTAGTGACGCTTCTCGGTCTGGTACTCCACGTGGGAGATGTTGATGGTGATGCCGCGCTGACGCTCCTCGGGGGCGGAGTCGATCGTCGCGAAGTCACGGGCCTCGTTCAGGTCCGGGTACTTGTCGTACAGGACCTTCGAGATGGCGGCGGTCAGCGTGGTCTTGCCGTGGTCAACGTGGCCGATGGTGCCGATGTTGACGTGCGGCTTCGTCCGCTCGAACTTTGCCTTTGCCACTAGTTCCTCCTAAGAACTGGTTCATCGTCAAGAAGACTGCTCAGCCGCCTGCGACGTGCTGACAACTTGACTGAGTCTACTCGGATGGTGCGGGGTTGGGGAAATCCCGGCCTCACGAGGGCCAGTCCGGTTCCAGGCCGTCGGGACCGCCGGAAGCGGACCGGACCTGACCCGTCCTGATCGCGGACCGCCGCGCCGGGGAGGGCGGTCCGGTCGCCCCGGGCCGGCCGCGGCTGCGGCGGCCGACCCGGGGCAGGTCGTTCAGAGCAGGTGACCTGCGGTCACTCGCCCTGGGACTTCTGGATGATCTCGTCCGCCACGGCCTTGGGGACCTCGGCGTAGGAGTGGAAGGTCATCGAGTACACCGCGCGGCCCTGCGTCTTGGAGCGCAGGTCGCCGATGTAGCCGAACATCTCCGACAGCGGCACGAGGGCGTTGACCACCTTCACGCCGGTGGCGTCCTCCATGGACTGGATCTGGCCGCGGCGGGAGTTCAGGTCGCCGATGACGTCGCCCATGAACTCCTCGGGGGTGCGGACCTCCACGGCCATCAGCGGCTCGAGGATGATCGGGTTGGCCTTGCGGACACCCTCCTTGAAGGCCTGGGAGCCGGCGATCTTGAACGCCATCTCCGAGGAGTCGACGTCGTGGTACGCGCCGTCGAGCAGGGTGGCCTTCACGCCGACCATCGGGTAGCCGGCCAGCACGCCGAACTGCATGGCGTCCTGGATGCCCGCGTCCACCGAGGGGATGTACTCGCGGGGCACGCGACCGCCGGTGACGGCGTTCTCGAACTCGTAGACCTCGCCCTCGGCGGTGTCCAGGGGCTCGAAGGACAGCTGCACCTTGGCGAACTGGCCGGAGCCGCCGGTCTGCTTCTTGTGCGTGTAGTCGACCTTGTCGACCTTGCGCTTGATGGTCTCGCGGTACGCGACCTGGGGCTTGCCCACGTTGGCCTCGACCTTGAACTCGCGCTTCATACGGTCCACGAACACGTCCAGGTGGAGCTCGCCCATGCCGCCGATCTCGGTCTGGCCGGTCTCCTCGTTGAGGTTCACGCGGAACGTGGGGTCCTCGGCGACGAGCTTCTGGATGGCGGTGGAGAGCTTCTCCTGGTCACCCTTGGTCTTCGGCTCGATGGCCACGGAGATCACGGGCTCCGGGAAGGTCATCGACTCGAGGATGATCGGGTTCGCGGGATCGCACAGGGTGTCGCCCGTGGTGGTGTCCTTGAGGCCGATCACGGCGTAGATGTGGCCGGCGACCACCTCGTCCACCGGGTTCTCCTTGTTGGCGTGCATCTGGAACAGCTTGCCGATGCGCTCCTTCTTGCCCTTGGTGGCGTTGAGGATCTGCGCACCGGACTCCAGGCGGCCGGAGTACACGCGGATGAAGGTCAGCGTGCCGAAGAAGGGGTGCGTGGCGATCTTGAAGGCGAGCGCCGAGAACGGGGCCTCCTTCGACGCCTCGCGCTCCAGCACCTCCTCCTCGTCGTTCACGGCGTGGCCCTTGACGGAGCCGGCGTCCAGCGGGTTCGGCAGGTAGGCGACCACGGCGTCCAGCATCGGCTGCACGCCACGGTTCTTGAACGCGGAGCCGCAGAACACCGGGTAGGCCTCGGCGTTCACGGTCAGCTGGCGCACGCCGGCCTGGATCTCCTCGACGGTGAGCTCCTCGCCCTCGAGGTACTTCTCCATGAGCTCCTCGGAGGTCTCGGCGACGGCCTCGACGAGCTCGTTGCGGTACTCCTCGGCCTTCTCCTGGAGCTCGGCGGGGATCTCGCGGGTCTCATAGGAGGCGCCCATGGTGACGTCGCCCTTGGCGTCACCCGGCCACACGAAGGCCTTCATGGAGAGCAGGTCGACGACGCCCACGAAGTCGTTCTCGGCGCCGATCGGCAGCTGCATCACGAGCGGACGCGCGCCGAGGCGCTTCACGATGGTGTCGACGGTGAAGTAGAAGTCCGCGCCCAGCTTGTCCATCTTGTTGACGAAGCAGATGCGCGGGACGTTGTACTTGTCCGCCTGGCGCCACACGGTCTCCGACTGGGGCTCCACGCCCTCCTTGCCGTCGAACACGGCGACGGCGCCGTCGAGCACGCGCAGCGAGCGCTCCACCTCGACCGTGAAGTCCACGTGGCCGGGGGTGTCGATGATGTTGATCTGGTGGTCGTTCCAGAAGCAGGTCACCGCGGCGGAGGTGATGGTGATGCCGCGCTCCTTCTCCTGCTCCATCCAGTCCGTCGTCGCGCCGCCGTCGTGGGTCTCGCCCAGCTTGTGGTTGACACCCGTGTAGAACAGGATGCGCTCGGTGGTGGTGGTCTTGCCGGCATCGATGTGGGCCATGATGCCGATGTTGCGGACCTTGTGCAGGTCGGTCAGCACGTCCTGTGCCACGGTGTCTCCCTTGGTCGGGTGGAATGGGGGGGCTCGTGAGGTGGATGCGGTGGGTGGCCCGTCCGAGAGGACGCACCTGCGGCCCGAGGCGCGGATCGCGCGCCCCGGGCCACACGGATCACCAGCGGTAGTGGGCGAAGGCCTTGTTGGCCTCGGCCATCTTGTGGGTGTCCTCGCGACGCTTCACGGCGCCGCCCAGGCCGTTCGAGGCGTCCAGGATCTCGTTCATCAGACGCTCGGTCATGGTCTTCTCACGGCGGGCCTTGGAGAAGCCGACCAGCCAGCGCAGGGCCAGGGCCGTGGAGCGGCCCGGCTTGACCTCGACGGGCACCTGGTAGGTGGCGCCGCCGACGCGGCGGGAGCGCACCTCGAGGGCCGGCTTGATGTTGTCCATGGCCTTCTTGAGGGTGGCCACGGGATCGGCGCCGTTCTTGGCACGGGCGCCCTCGAGCGCGCCGTACACGATGCGCTCGGCGGTGGACTTCTTGCCGTCGACGAGCACCTTGTTGATCAGCTGCGTGACCAGCGGGGAGCCGTAGACGGGATCGACGACGAGGGGGCGCTTCGGCGCAGGACCCTTACGAGGCATTACTTCTTCTCCTTCTTGGCGCCGTAGCGGGAGCGGGCCTGGCCGCGGTTCTTCACGCCCTGGGTGTCGAGGGCGCCGCGCACGATCTTGTAGCGCACGCCGGGCAGGTCCTTCACACGACCGCCGCGGACGAGCACGATCGAATGCTCCTGCAGGTTGTGGCCCTCGCCGGGGATGTAGGCCGTGACCTCGATGCCGCCGTTCAGGCGCACACGGGCGACCTTGCGCAGCGCCGAGTTCGGCTTCTTGGGCGTGGTGGTGTACACACGGGTGCACACGCCACGACGCATGGGGTTCCCCTGCAGGGCAGGGGCCTTCGTATTGACGACCTTGGGTGAGCGGCCCTTGCGGACCAGCTGCTGAATCGTAGGCACTCTTCAGCCTTCCTGTGTTTCGGTGATCGCTGACGTGATCGACCGGCGCCCGGGGCGCCGGCTGCTCGTTCCTCTGCTCTGCCTCTCCCTGTGGGGGCTCGCAACGAGCAGACGTCCGCAGGCGTGCAAAAGTGTGGCATCTGCCGCGCAATGACCCCGCGACCCGGACAGCGTCCAATTTGCCACACGAAAAACAATCCTTGACAGCATAGCACGCCCCGGCGCCGTCGACGAGCCGGCCCCGCACGCCAAGGGGCCCGCCGCTCCCCCGCGTGAGCGGCGGAACGGCGGGCCCCCTGGGGGACGGGGATCAGGCGCGGAAGTCGCCCCCGCGGTCGTAGTCGTCCAACGAGACGGCGTGGAAGTCGTTCTCGCCGAGCGACTGGTCCAGACCCGGGTAGTCGAAGTCCGCGAAGCCGGCCGGCGAGGCGAACAGGTTGGCCTTCGCCTCCTCCGTCGGCTCCACGACGGTCTTCGTGTAGCGGTCCAGGCCCGTGCCGGCCGGGATCAGCTTGCCGATGATCACGTTCTCCTTCAGGCCCAGCAGCGGGTCGGACTTGCCCTCCATGGCCGCCTGCGTCAGGACGCGGGTCGTCTCCTGGAAGGACGCGGCCGACAGCCACGAGTCCGTGGCCAGCGAGGCCTTCGTGATGCCCATCAGCTCGTCGCGGCCGGAGGCCGGCTGGCGGCCCTCAGCGACGGCGGCGCGGTTGGCGGCCACGAAGCGCGCCCGGTCCGTGAGCTCGCCCGGCAGCAGGTCGGTGTCACCGGACTCGATGACGGTGATGCGACGCAGCATCTGCCGGACGATGACCTCCACGTGCTTGTCGTGGATGCCCACGCCCTGGGACTGGTACACGTTCTGCACCTCGTCCACGAGGAACCGCTGCGCGGCCCGCGGGCCGAGCACGCGCAGGACCTGCTTCGGGTCCACGGCGCCGGCCACGAGCTGCGTGCCCACCGGCACGTGCTCGCCGTCGGCCACGAGGATGCGCGCACGGCGCAGCACCGGGTAGGCGATCTCCTCGGAGCCGTCGTCCGGCGTGAGCAGCAGGCGCACGGACGCCTCGGTGTCCTCGATGGTCACGCGGCCGGCGACCTCGGAGATCGGGGCCACGCCCTTCGGGGTGCGGGCCTCGAAGAGCTCCTGGATGCGGGGCAGACCCTGCGTGATGTCGTCGGCCGAGGCCACACCGCCGGTGTGGAACGTGCGCATGGTGAGCTGGGTGCCCGGCTCACCGATCGACTGGGCCGCGATGATGCCGACGGCCTCGCCGATGTCCACCAGCTGGCCGGTGGCCATGGAGCGGCCGTAGCACTTCGCGCAGGTGCCCACGGCGGACTCGCAGGTCAGGACCGAGCGGACCTTGATCTCCGTGACGCCGGCGGCCACCAGCTCGCCGATCAGCACGTCGCCCACGTCCGCACCGGCCGAGGCCAGCACCGTGCCGTCCTCGCCCGTGACGTCCTGGGCCAGCGTGCGGGCGAAGGCCGAGTTCTCGACCTGCTCGTGGGCCACCAGCTCGCCGTCGGCGTTCGGGGCGGCGATCGTGACGGACAGGCCGCGCTCGGTGCCGCAGTCGTCCTCGCGGACGATGACGTCCTGGGACACATCGACGAGACGACGGGTCAGGTAGCCCGAGTTCGCGGTCTTCAGCGCGGTGTCCGCGAGGCCCTTGCGGGCGCCGTGGGTGGCGGAGAAGTACTCGAGCACGGACAGGCCCTCGCGGTACGAGGACTTGATCGGACGCGGGATGATCTCACCCTTCGGGTTGGCCACGAGGCCGCGGATGCCCGCGATCTGGCGCACCTGGAGCCAGTTGCCTCGCGCACCGGAGGACACCATGCGGTTGATGGTGTTGAGCTCCGGCAGGCCGTCCTTCATGGCCGCGGCGACCTCGTCGGTGGCCTTGTTCCAGATGTCGATCAGCTCGGAGCGACGCTCGTCGTCCGCGATCAGGCCCTTGTCGTACTGCTGCTGCACGCGCTGGGCCTGCTCCTCGTAGCCCTCCATGATGGCGGCCTTGTCGAAGTCGGAGGTGATGTCCGAGATCGCCACGGTCACACCCGACCAGGTGCCCCAGTGGAAGCCGGCGTCCTTGAGGTTGTCCAGCGTCTGCGCGGTGACGACCATCGGGTAGCGCTCGGCCAGGTCGTTGACCAGCTGACCGAGGGTGCCCTTGGTCGCCTGCTTGTCCAGCCACGGGTAGTCGTCCGGCAGCAGCTCGTTGAACAGCACCTTGCCCAGGGTGGTCTCGATGAGGGCGATCTCGCCCTCGGACCAGCCCTCGGGGGCCGGCACGTCCGCCGACGGCACGAAGCCCTCGACGCCGATCCGCGCGGGCGCGTTCAGGTGCAGGTCGCCGCCGTCGAACGCCATGATGGCCTCGCCGACGGTCGCGTACAGGTTGCCCGCGCCGACCTCGTCCGGACGCACCGTGGTGAGGTGGTTCAGTCCGATGATCATGTCCTGGGCCGGCACGGCGACCGCGCGGCCGTCCGAGGGCTTCAGGATGTTGTGGCTCGAGAGCATGAGCAGGCGCGCCTCGGCCTGGGCCTCCGGCGACAGGGGCAGGTGGACCGCCATCTGGTCGCCGTCGAAGTCCGCGTTGAACGCGGAGCAGACCAGCGGGTGCAGCTGCAGGGCCTTGCCTTCCACGAGCTGCGGCTCGAAGGCCTGGATGCCCAGACGGTGCAGGGTGGGGGCGCGGTTCAGCAGGACCGGGTGCTCGGTGATGACCTCCTCGAGCACGTCCCAGACCTGCGGACGGAAGCGCTCCACCATGCGCTTGGCGGACTTGATGTTCTGCGCGTGGTTCAGGTCCACGAGACGCTTCATCACGAACGGCTTGAACAGCTCCAGCGCCATCTGCTTCGGCAGGCCGCACTGGTGCAGCTTGAGCTGGGGACCCACCACGATGACCGAGCGGCCCGAGTAGTCCACGCGCTTGCCGAGCAGGTTCTGACGGAACCGGCCCTGCTTGCCCTTGAGCATGTCGGAGAGTGACTTGAGCGGGCGGTTGCCCGGGCCGGTCACCGGCCGGCCGCGGCGGCCGTTGTCGAACAGCGAGTCCACGGCCTCCTGCAGCATGCGCTTCTCGTTGTTGACGATGATCTCGGGCGCGCCGAGGTCGAGCAGCCGCTTCAGGCGGTTGTTGCGGTTGATCACGCGACGGTACAGGTCGTTGAGGTCGGAGGTCGCGAAGCGGCCGCCGTCCAGCTGCACCATCGGACGCAGCTCCGGCGGGATCACCGGGACGGCGTCCAGGACCATGCCCTCGGGCGAGTTGTCCGTGGTCAGGAACGCGTTGACGACCTTCAGGCGCTTCAGGGCGCGGGTCTTGCGCTGGCCCTTGCCCGTCTTGATGGTCTCACGCAGCATCTCGGACTCGGCCTCGAGGTCGAAGGTCTGCAGGCGACGCTGGATCGCCTCCGCGCCCATCGAGCCCTCGAAGTACTGGCCGTACTTGTCCCGCATGGCGCGGTACAGACCCTCGTCGCCCTCGAGGTCGGCGACCTTGAGGTTCTTGAAGCGGTCCCAGACCTGCTCCTTGCGGTCCAGGTCCGCGTCCGCGCGCTTGCGGATCTGCGCCATGGTCTTGTCCGCGGCGTCGCGGGCCTTCTTCTTCTCGGCGGCCTTGGCGCCCTCGGACTCCAGCTTGGCCAGGTCCTTCTCGAGGTCGGCGGCCACCGCGGCGATGTCGGAGTCACGCTGGTCGGCCAGGACACGGGTCTCCTGGTCGTACTCGGCCTGGAGGTTGGCCAGGTCGCGGTGCCGGGCCTCCTCGTCCACCGAGGTGATCATGTACGCCGCGAAGTAGATGACCTTCTCGAGGTCCTTCGGCGCCAGGTCCAGCAGGTAGCCCAGGCGCGAGGGCACGCCCTTGAAGTACCAGATGTGGGTGACCGGCGCAGCCAGCTCGATGTGGCCCATGCGGTCGCGGCGCACCTTCGAGCGGGTCACCTCGACGCCGCAGCGCTCGCAGATGATGCCCTTGAAGCGCACGCGCTTGTACTTGCCGCACGCGCACTCCCAGTCACGGGTGGGGCCGAAGATCTTCTCGCAGAAGAGTCCGTCCTTCTCCGGCTTCAGGGTGCGGTAGTTGATGGTCTCCGGCTTCTTGACCTCGCCGTAGGACCAGCGGCGGATGTCCTCCGCCGTGGCCAGGCCGATGCGCATCAGGCCGAAAGAGTTGTCAGTGGACATGCTGTTCACGCTCATGCTCCGGTGAACTCCCTTGGTTCAGTGGTTCTCAGGTGACGTCTTGTGGATGCGGGATCGGGCCCGGCTCAGACTTCCTCCACCGAGCTGGGCTCGGCGTGGGAGAGGTCGATGCCCAGCTCCTCGGCGGCGCGGTAGACCTCGTCCTCCGCGTCGCGCATCTCGATGGCCTGGCCGTCGGCGGAGAGGACCTCCACGTTCAGGCAGAGGGACTGCATCTCCTTGATGAGCACCTTGAAGGACTCGGGAACACCCGGCTCCGGGATGTTCTCGCCCTTGACGATGGCCTCGTAGACCTTCACGCGGCCGTGGATGTCGTCGGACTTGATGGTCAGCAGCTCCTGGAGGGTGAACGCCGCGCCGTACGCCTCGAGCGCCCACACCTCCATCTCGCCGAAGCGCTGGCCGCCGAACTGGGCCTTACCGCCCAGCGGCTGCTGCGTGATCATCGAGTACGGGCCCGTGGAACGGGCGTGGATCTTGTCGTCCACCAGGTGGTGCAGCTTGAGCATGTACATGTAGCCCACGGACACCGGGTCCGGGAACGGCTCGCCGGTGCGGCCGTCGAACAGCTGCGCCTTGCCGCTGTCGCTCATGAGACGGTCGCCGTCGCGGGTCACGTTCACGTGGCCGAGCAGGCCCGTGATCTCGTACGCCTCGGCGCCGTCGAACACCGGGGTGGCCACGTTGACCGGACCGGACTGCCGCGGGAAGTTCGGCAGGTCCTTGATCCACTCCGGCTCGCCCTGGATGTCCCAGCCGCGCGAGGCGGCCCAGCCCAGGTGCAGCTCCATGACCTGGCCGAGGTTCATGCGGCCGGGGACGCCGAGCGGGTTCAGCACGATGTCCACCGGGGTGCCGTCCGCCAGGAACGGCATGTCCTCGAGCGGCAGGATCTTCGAGATGACGCCCTTGTTGCCGTGGCGGCCGGCCATCTTGTCGCCGTCGGTGATCTTGCGCTTCTGCGCCACGTAGACGCGCACCAGCTGGTTCACGCCCGGGGGCAGGTCGTCGTCCTCGTCGCGGTCGAAGATGCGCACGCCGATGACTGTGCCGGACTCGCCGTGCGGCACCTTCAGGGACGTGTCGCGGACCTCGCGGGACTTCTCGCCGAAGATCGCGCGCAGCAGGCGCTCCTCCGGGGTCAGCTCGGTCTCGCCCTTCGGGGTCACGCGGCCGACCAGGATGTCGCCGGCCTCCACCTCGGCGCCGATGTGGATGATGCCGCGCTCGTCGAGCTGCGAGAGCACCTCCTCGGACACGTTGGGGATGTCGCGCGTGATCTCCTCGGCGCCCAGCTTGGTGTCGCGGGCGTCGACCTCGTGCTCCTCGATGTGGATCGAGGTGAGGACGTCCTCCGAGACCATGCGCTGGGACAGGATGATCGCGTCCTCGTAGTTCAGGCCCTCCCAGGGCATGAACGCGACGAGGAGGTTCTTGCCGAGCGCGAGCTCGCCGTTGTCCGTGGCGGGACCGTCGGCGATGATGCTCAGCGGCTCCACCCGCTCGCCCTCGGAGACGCGCACCCGCTGGTTGTAGGCGTTGCCCTGGTTCGAGCGGGCGAACTTCATGATCGGGTAGTGCGTGGTGGTGCCGTCGTCGTTCATGACGGTCACCAGGTCCGCGGCCACCTCGGTCACGACGCCGCCCTGGGTGGCCGTCACGGAGTCGCCCGCGTCCACGGCCACGTACTTCTCCATGCCGGTGCCCACGTAGGGGGCCTCGGAGCGGAGCAGCGGCACGGCCTGACGCTGCATGTTCGCGCCCATGAGCGCGCGGTTGGCGTCGTCGTGCTCGAGGAACGGGATCAGGGCGGTGGCCGCCGACACCATCTGGCGCGGGGACACGTCCATGTAGTCGATCTCGTCCACGGTCGAGAGCACGGGCTCGCCGTCGCCGCCGCGCTGGCGGCAGAGCACGAACTCCTCCTCGAACCGGCCGTCCTCATCCACCGGGGCGTTCGCCTGGGCGATCTGGAAGGCCAGCTCGTCGTCGGCGGTCAGGTAGTCCACGGTGTCCGTGACCCGGCCGTCGACCACGCGGCGGTACGGGGTCTCGATGAAGCCGAAGGAGTTGATCCGGCCGAAGGTCGCCAGCGACCCGATGAGGCCGATGTTCGGGCCTTCCGGGGTCTCGATGGGGCACATGCGGCCGTAGTGCGACGGGTGGACGTCACGGACCTCCATGCCGGCACGGTCGCGGGACAGGCCGCCCGGGCCGAGCGCGGACAGGCGACGCTTGTGCGTCAGGCCGGCCAGCGGGTTGTTCTGGTCCATGAACTGGGACAGCTGCGAGGTGCCGAAGAACTCCTTGATCGCCGCCACCACGGGGCGGATGTTGATCAGGGTCTGCGGGGTGATCGCCTCGACGTCCTGGGTGGTCATGCGCTCGCGCACGACGCGCTCCATGCGGGACAGGCCGGTGCGGATCTGGTTCTCGATCAGCTCGCCCACCGCACGGATGCGACGGTTGCCGAAGTGGTCGATGTCGTCGATCTCCACGCGCACATCCACCGGCTCGCCGTCGCGCGTGCCCTTGATGACGGTCTCGCCGGCGTGCAGCGCGGCGATGAAGTGCACCATCTGGACGATGTCGTCCTCGGTGAGCACAGACGCGTTGGGGTCGCCGAGGTGCACGTCCACGCCGAGCTTGCGGTTGAGCTTGTAGCGGCCCACCTTGGCGAGGTCGTAGCGCTTCGGGGTGAAGTACAGGTTGTTCAGCAGCGTCTGCGCGGCGTCGACGGCGGCCGGCTCGCCCGGGCGCAGCTTGCGGTAGATGTCGAGCAGGGCCTCGTCCTGGTCCGCGGTGCCGTCCTTCTCGAGGGTGGCGCGGATGGAGTCGTAGTGGCCGAACTCCTCCAGGATGCGGGACTCGGTCCAGCCCATGGCCTTGAGCAGCACCGTCACGGGCTGCTTGCGCTTGCGGTCGAGGCGGACGCCGACCTGGTCACGCTTGTCCACCTCGAGCTCGAACCAGGCGCCGCGCGAGGGGATGATCTTCGCGGAGAAGATCTCCTTGTCCGAGGTCTTGTCCGGGGTGCGCTCGAAGTAGGCGCCCGGGGAGCGGACCAGCTGGGAGACGACGACGCGCTCGGTGCCGTTGATGATGAACGTGCCGTTGCGGGTCATCAGCGGGAAGTCGCCCATGAAGACGGTCTGCTGCTTGATCTCGCCGGTCGTGTTGTTCATGAACTCGGCCTTGACGTACAGCGGGGCGGAGAAGGTCGCGTCGCGATCCTTGCACTCCTCCTCCGTCATCTTCGCGTCGGCGAACTCGGGCTCGGCGAAGGACAGGGACATGGTGCCCTGGAAGTCCTCGATCGGGGAGATCTCCTCGAAGATGTCCGTCAGTCCCGAGGTGACGGGCACGGAGTGGTCGTCGGCGGCCAGGGCGGCGTCCACGCGCGCGGCCCACCGCTCATTGCCGATCAGGCGGTCGAACGACTCGGTCTGCAGCGCCAGCAGGTCCGGCACGTCCAGCGGCTCGGAGATCTTGGCGAAGGAGACGCGTCCGGCGGAGGCGCCGGATCGCGGGGAGACGGTAGCGGTTTCGTTGGAGGTGCTCGAGGCGACCACGTAGGATCCTTCCACAGGCCTTCTGGGTTCCGTTCGCTCCCCTGCCGCGAGACGGCGGCGCCGGCCCACCGCTATATGAAGGCCGTGCGGAACCGTGCGGGCCACGGCGGGACGCGAGGTCCTGCGGGCGGCACGGAACAGGGGAGATGCAAAGATCCATCCTATCCGCGCCCGTCGCCCCTGTCCAGCCGGGGGTGCGTGACCCGGGACGCCACGAGGCCCCCGGTCCGCAGCGCGGGTCCGGGGGCCTCGTGAGGAGGCGTGATGCGGCTCAGGCCGCGATCATCACTTGAGGGTGACGGTGGCGCCGGCGCCCTCGAGCTGCTCCTTGGCCTTCTCGGCGGTCTCCTTGTTGACGCCCTCGAGGATGGGCTTGGGAGCGCCGTCCACCAGGTCCTTGGCCTCCTTCAGGCCGAGGGAGGTGAGGGCGCGCACCTCCTTGATGACGCCGATCTTCTTGTCGCCGGCGGCCTCGAGGACGACGTCGAACTCGTCCTTCTCCTCGGCGGCGGCGGCCTCGGCACCACCGGCGGCACCGCCGGCGGCGGCCACGGCCACGGGGGCGGCGGCGGTGACGTCGAACTTCTCCTCGAACGCCTTGATGAACTCGGACAGCTCGATGAGGGTCAGCTCCTCGAACGCGGCGAGCAGCTCTTCGGTGGTCAGCTTGGCCATGATGGCTCCTTTACGGGTACGTCTTGACTACGTGTGAAGTGGTGGGCCGTGCAGCCCGGGGCGGACTGCTCAGGCAGCCTCGCCCTGCGCGGCGCGCAGCGCCTCGACCGTGCGGACGGTCTTGGACAGCGGCGCCTGGAACAGGGCGGCAGCCTTGGACATGCTGCCCTTCATCGCGCCGGCGAACTTGGCCAGCAGCACCTCGCGGGACTCGAGGTCCGCGAGCTTCTTGATGCCGGCCTCGTCCAGGGGCTGGCCATCCATGTAGCCGCCCTTGAGCACGAGCTTCTCGTGATCCTTGGCAAAGTCACGCAGGGCCTTCGCGACGTTGACCGGGTCCCCGGTCACGAACGCGATCGCGGTGGGACCGGACAGGTGAGCCTCGAGGCCCTCCAGACCGGCGTCCTTGGCCGCGATCTCGGCCAGCGTGTTCTTCGCCACGGCGTAGGTCGCGTCCTGACGGATGGAGTCGCGCAGCTGCTTGAGCTCCGTCACCGTCAGGCCACGGTATTCCGTCAGAACAGCGGCGCTGGACTCACGGAACAGGTCCGTGAGCTCAGCCACCGCCGACTCCTTCGCGGACGTCGCCATGGCACTCCTCTCGATGATGCGTGGGAACCGCCACCCCGAGACGAGAAAGCGCCCCGTGCAGATGCACGGGGCGCAGCAGGAGCATCGACGCGGCCGGACCCGGAGGGTCGACGTGCGGATGCGAGCGTGGCTCACGTTCACCTGCGCGGGCCGTCTCCGTCAGGGAGATCCTTCGGTGGGCTCTGCCCGGAGGCAGGGCACCACGACCGGCGGTCTTCGGTAGGCACCAGCGTACACGTCCGGGGCGGGCCCGCAAAATCGACCCGGGACGACGCCGGCCGGTCGTCCCCGCTGCGGGGACGACCGGCCGACGTCGTGGGCCCCGATCACCGGGGCCGCGTGGCTCAGAGCTCGGAGGAGTCCACCGAGGTCACGTTCGGGTCCATGGGCACGCCCGGGCCGAAGGTGGTGGCCACGGTGGCCTTGGAGATGTAGCGGCCCTTGGAGGAGGACGGCTTCAGACGCAGGACCTCCTCGAGGGCTGCGGCGTAGTTCTCCACCAGGGCCTTGGCCTCGAAGGAGGTCTTGCCGATGATGAAGTGCAGGTTGGAGTGCTTGTCGACGCGGAAGTCGATCTTGCCGCCCTTGATGTCGGCCACGGCCTTGGCCACGTCCGGGGTCACGGTGCCGGTCTTGGGGTTCGGCATCAGGTTGCGGGGGCCGAGCACCTTGCCCAGACGGCCGACCTTGCCCATGAGCTCCGGGGAGGCCACGGCGGCGTCGAAGTCCACCCAGCCCTCGGAGATCCGGGCGATCAGGTCGTCGTCGCCCACGACGTCCGCGCCGGCGGCGCGGGCGGCCTCGGCGCGGTCACCGGTGGCGAACACGACGACGCGGGCGGTCTTGCCGGTGCCGTGGGGCAGGCTCACGGAGCCGCGGACCATCTGGTCGGCCTTGCGGGGGTCGACCGAGAGGCGGAGGGCCACCTCCACGGTGGCGTCGGTCTTGGAGGGGTTGGTCTCCTTGGCGAGGCGGATCGCCTCCACCGGCGAGTACAGATCCTCGCCGATCGCGGCCTTGGCCGCCTTGTATGCCTTGCTGCGCTGTGCCATCTGCGTTCTTCTCCTTGTGCAGTCGTGGTCTGCGGACCGCGCTCGGCCCTGCCACTGGAAGGGGGTGGGGGTGGGCGTCAGCCCTCGACGGTGATGCCCATCGAGCGGGCGGTGCCCGCGATGATCTTGGCGGCGGCCTGCACGTCGTTGGCGTTCAGGTCCTCCATCTTGGTCTGGGCGATCTCCTCGCACTGGGCCTGGGTCAGCGTGCCGACCTTGGCCGTGTGCGGGGTGGCGGAGCCCTTGGCGACGCCGGCGGCCTTCTTGATGAGCTCGGCGGCCGGCGGGGTCTTGGTCACGAAGGTGAACGAGCGGTCCTCGTACACGGTGATCTCGACCGGGACCACGTTGCCGCGCTGCGACTCGGTGGCGGCGTTGTACGCCTTGCAGAACTCCATGATGTTCACGCCGTGCTGGCCCAGGGCGGGGCCGATGGGCGGGGCCGGGTTGGCGGCGCCGGCCTGGATCTGAAGCTTGATCAGACCGGTGACCTTCTTCTTGGGAGCCATGAGTGGATCCTTCTCTCACTGGGGGACCCTCGGCGCAGGAGCGCACCGGGGGCGGTGGCCGCCGTGGCGCGGCGGCCGGTGCCGCGTCCGGGCCGGCAGGCGGCCGGCCCGGTGCGGAAGCGTCGGGTGTCCTCAGATGGCCTTGGTCACCTGGTTGAAGGACAGCGTCACGGGGGTCTCGCGCTCGAAGATCGAGACGAGCACCACGAGCTGCTGGGCCTCCGGCTTGATCTCGGAGATCGTGGCCGGGAGGGTCTCGAACGGGCCGTCGTTGACGGTGACCGACTCGCCGACCTCGAAGTCCACGTGGATCGCGGGGGCGGCGGGCGCACCGGACTCGGCCGCGGCGGGGACGGCCAGACCGGCCTTCTCGGCGGCGCGGGCGGCCTCCTGGATCACGGACGGGGCGAGCATGTCGTACACCTCGTCCAGGCTGAGCGGCTGCGGGTGGTGGGCGTCGTTGCCCACGAAGCCCGTGACGCCCGGGGTGTGCCGCACGACGCCCCACGAGGCGTCGTCGAGGTCCATGCGGACGAGCACGTAGCCCGGGATGCGCACGCGCGAGACGATCTTGCGCGTGGTGTTCTTGATCTCCACGACCTCCTCCATGGGGACCTCGATCTCGTAGATCGAGTCCTCCATGTCCTGGGTCAGGATGCGGGCCTCGAGGTTCGTCTTCACGCGCTTCTCGTAGCCGGCGTAGGTGTGGACGACGTACCAGTCGCCGGGCTGGCGGCGCAGGCGGGTGCGCAGCTCCTCGGCGGGGTCCACGGCGGGCTCGTCGTCGGACTGCTCCTCGACGGGGGTCGGTGCGTCCTCGCCCTCGGCGACGGCCAGGTCGGCCTCCTGCACGGTGGCCTCGGCGGTCTCGTCACCGCTGCCGGCGACCTCGTCCAGGGCGTCCTCGACGGGCGTGCCGGCGTCCTGCGCGGTCTCGGCGGTCTCCTCGGCCACGGCGTCCTCCGACATCGGGACGGACTCCTCGGCGGGCTGACGATCCAGTTCCTGCTCGGACACGGTTCCTGCTTTCTGCTGACGGACGGCGGGCCCTGCCGTCGGGGAGGGCCCTCACGGGCGTGCGGGGGACGCGTCCTGCGACGTCGGGACCGTCCGCGCCGGGCTCAGAGGCCGCCGGCGCCGAACAGGAGACCCGCCACGGTGCCGAACACCCAGTCCAGCCCCATGACCAGCAGGATCATGAACGCCACGAAGGCGAGCACCACTCCGGTCGTGCGCAGCAGCTCCTCGCTCGTGGGGGTGACGACCTTGCGGAGCTCGTCCACCACCTGGCGCAGGAACAGCGCGATCCGCGCGAACAGCCCGCGACGCTGCCTGCTCGGCGTGGGGGTGGGCCCCCCGCCGTTCGCCGCCATCTCAGTCACGTGGCCTCACTCGTCGGATCGCCGAATCGCTTTCTACACGTCCGATGCCGAGCACGAGGCCCGGCATCGAGCAGGGCAGACAGGACTCGAACCTGCAACCTGCGGTTTTGGAGACCGCTGCGCTACCAATTGCGCCACTACCCTTCGGACCGACGGAGCCGGCCGAACCCTCGCGGGATCGACCGTGATCGCGGTACCGGAGATCCAGGATACGCCATCGGGCGGCGGGAGTCGAACGGGCCCCGGGCAGTCAGTACCCTGGCAGGACGGAGCCCCGCTCCGCCCCGCCCTCCCCGTCGAGCTCGAAGAAGGTCCCCATGGCCGCGCCCGCCCGCCGCGTCTCCGCCCGTCTGTCCGCCATCGCGCCCTCCGCCACCCTCGCCGTCGACGCCCGCGCCAAGGAGCTCAAGGCCGCCGGGCGCCCGGTGATCGGCTTCGGCGCCGGCGAGCCCGACTTCCCCACCCCGGACTACATCGTGGAGGCCGCCGTCGCCGCGGCCCGGGACCCGAAGAACCACCGCTACTCCCCCGCCGCCGGCCTGCCCGAGCTGCGCGAGGCGATCGCGGCCAAGACGCTGCGCGACTCCGGCGTGTCCCTCGAGGCCGCCCAGGTGCTCGTGACCAACGGCGGGAAGCAGGCCGTGTACAACGCCTTCGCCGCCCTGCTGGACCCGCAGGACGAGGTGCTCGTCCCCGCCCCCTACTGGACCACCTACCCGGAGGCGATCCGCCTGGCCGGCGGCGTGCCGGTGGAGGTGTTCGCCGGCCCCGAGCAGGGCTACAAGGTCACCGTGGACCAGCTCGACGAGTCCGTCACGGACCGCACCAAGGTGCTCCTGTTCGTCTCCCCCTCCAACCCCACCGGCGCCGTCTACTCCCCCGAGGAGACGGCGGCGATCGGCCAGTGGGCGCAGGAGCGGGGGCTGTGGGTGGTCACCGACGAGATCTACGAGCACCTGACCTACGACGGCATGCCGTTCACCTCGATCGTCCGCGCCGTGCCCGAGCTGGCGGAGCAGTCCGTGATCCTCAACGGCGTCGCCAAGACCTACGCCATGACGGGCTGGCGCGTCGGGTGGATGGCCGGCCCGCTGGACGTGGTCAAGGCCGCCACGAACCTGCAGTCCCACGCCACCTCGAACGTGGCCAACGTGTCGCAGCGGGCCGCCCTGGCCGCCGTCGCCGGCCCGTTGGACGCCGTGGCGGAGATGAAGACGGCGTTCGACCGTCGGCGCCGGGCCATGGTCGAGGCCATGGACGCCGTGCCGGGCTTCCACTGCCCCACCCCGCGGGGCGCGTTCTACGCGTATGTGGACGTGCGGGAGGCGCTCGGGAAGACCTACCGCGGCGGCGTCACCCCCACGACGTCGGCCGAGCTGGCCGCCTTCATCCTCGACGAGGCAGAGGTCGCCGTGGTCCCGGGCGAGGCGTTCGGCCCGTCCGGCTATCTGCGACTGTCCTACGCGCTGGGCGATGCGGACCTCGCCGAGGGCGTCGAGCGCATCCGCGCCCTGCTCAGCGCCTGAGCCGCCCACCCCGTCCCTGAGCCCCGCGACACCGCGTGCCGCGGGGCTCAGGCGTATCCGCGGCGCGCGGCCCAGCGGGTCAGCTCGTGGCGGTTGGAGAGCTGGAGCTTGCGCAGCACGGAGGACACGTGGGTCTCGACCGTGCGGTCCGAGATGAACAGCTCCGCCCCGGCCTCCCGGTAGGTGTATCCGCGGGCGATCAGTCGCATGACCTCCCGCTCCCGTGCCGAGAGCCGGTCGAGGTCCTCGTCGGGCGCCGCAGCCCCGCTCGTCGCCGCGGCGGGGACGGGCGGGGACGCGGGCGCCGTGCCGCGGAAGGCGTCGAGGACGAACCCGGCCAGCCGGGGCGAGAACACGGCGTCGCCGTCGGCCACGCGGACCGCCGCGTCCGCCACCTCGGCGCCGGAGGCCGTCTTGGTGATGTAGCCGCGGGCCCCCGCACGGATCACGGCGACGACGTCCTCGGCCGCGTCCGAGACGGACAGGGCCAGGAACCGCTGCGCGGGTCGGCGCGCGAGGACGCGTTCGGCCACCTCCGCTCCCCCGCCGCCGGCCCCGCCGGGCAGGTGCACGTCCAGCAGCACCACATCCGGCGCCAGGTCCAGCACGGTGCGGACGGCCTCGTCCACGTCCCCGGCCTCGCCGACGATGGCCAGTCGGTCCGGGCCCAGGTCGGCGCGCAGGCCGGAGCGGAAGATCGCGTGGTCGTCCACGATGACGGCCGTGCGCGGGGCGGGGTCGGTCATGGGTGTTCCTGTCCGGTGTGCGCTCGCGCACCCTCGGGCTCGGCCAGGGTCAGGTGGACCTCGGTGCCGCCCGGGCCGGACCGGATGCGGGCGGTCCCGCCGGCACGCTCCATGCGGCCGAGGATCGACTCCCGCACGCCGAGCCGGTCGGCCGGGACCGTGGGCAGGTCGAAGCCGGGGCCGCGGTCCCGGACGAACACCTCCGCGACGATGCGGCCGCGGTCGTCCTCACCGGCCTCCGCGAAGACCTGCGCGTCGCCGGCGTGCCGGGCCGCGTTCTGCATGGCCTCGCGTGCCGCGGCCGCGAGCGGCTCGAGCCACGCCCCCGCGGCCCGCCCCACGGCCACGACCTCCACCCGGGCCCCGTGGGCGTCCTCGACGGCGGCGGCGTGCTGTTCGAGCGCCTCCGCCGGGGTGTGCGGGCCGCCGCGGGAGTCCAGGGCGAGGAACTGACGCAGCTCACGCTCCTGGGCGCGGGCCACCCGGGCCACCGCGTCCGCGTCCTGGGCGCGCCGCTGGATGAGGGCGAGGGACTGCAGCACCGAGTCGTGCAGGTGCGCCGCGATCTCGGCGCGCTGAGCCTGCACCGCGAACGCGGTCCGCTCCGCGTCGCGTCGGCGCAGCCAGGCCAGGACGTAGGGCATGGCCACCAGCGCCGCGCCGGCGAGCATCGCGACGGCGGCCAGCAGCGCCCGCCACAGCTCGCCCGAGCTCACGGCGCCCAGGACGATGGCCAGCACCGCCAGCAGCACGAGGGCCGTGCCGAGCACGAGGCGGACCAGTCGTCCGCTCCGCCCGGCCCGGGGCCCGCCCGCCAGGTCGAGCTGCATCCAGGCCAGGCCGAGGCCGATCACGAGGACGGCCACCGGGCCCACGAGCGCCCAGTCGACGGCGAGGCCGAGGCCGTCCGCGACGGTCAGCACGCCCACGCCGAGCACCACGGCGGCCAGCAGCACCGGCCAGCCGCCCTCACGCACCCGCTCGAGCACCTCGGGGGCGCGACCACGCAGGGTGGGGGCGTCGGCGGCGGGGGCGCCGTCCGGGCCCTCCTCCGGCATGAGCAGCCAGAGCCACACGTACAGGGCCAGGCCCGCGCCGCCCACCAGGCTCAGCAGCGCCAGGGCCACGCGGACGCGGCCGACGGGCACCCCGAGATGCCGGGCGAGCCCCGCGGCGACGCCGGACACCGGACGGTCGGCCCCGTGCCGCATCAACGGCGGACGCGGGGCCGGCGCGGGCGCGGACGGGGTGGACATGCCCCCATCCTGCCGCGTCGGACGGGGCGGCACATCCGGGGAGGATTCCGGGAGTTCCCGAATGGGCGGGGACCGGAGGCGGACGAGGATGGAGACATGACGAGCACACCCGACCCGTTCACCGGCCCCGGCCCCCACGTCGCCCCCGTCGGAGCCGCCGCGGGCGAGACCGGCCCCGACGGACTGGACGCCCTGCCGGGCTGGCTGCGCCGCGCCGTCCTGAGCTGGGCCGTGCGCCGCTCGCCGGCCTCGTGGGTCGGCGGGGTGCTCGGCGGCGTGGCCGAGCGCTACCGCATCGACCCGCTGCTCGCCCGCGGCGTGTTCGTCGCCGTGTGCATGGTCTCCGCGGGCCTGGGCCTGCTGGCCTACGCGGCCGCCTGGGCCGTGCTCCCCGACGCCGACGGACGCGTGCAGTTCGGCCGCCTGCGCCGCGGGGAGCGGCAGGACGCCACCGTGGCCATCGGCGTGATCGGGGCGATCGGCGCCCTCAACCTGCTGCTCGGCGCCGGGTTCACCCTCATCGCCCCGGCCGTGGGCGGCCCCGGCTCCCTCGTGGGCCTGGGCGCGCTGGCGGTGCTCGTCTGGTGGCTCGTGACCCGCTGGGACGGCCGGGCGCAGGCCCGCGTGGCCCCGGGCCGGGCCCCCGACGCCGACCAGCCCAGCCACGCCGTGCCGCGCCCGGCCTGGTACGTCGGCGGAGGTCCGCGCGAGCGGGCGGCCGAGGTCACCGACCCGCACGGCTTCCGCCCCGAATGGATCGACCCCGCGACCGGCACCTGGCGCGACCACGTCCACTCCCGCGAGCGGCGAGCCGCGGCGCGCCTGGCCGAGGAGGCCCCCCGGGCAGCCACCGCCCCGACCGGCTCGGGGTCCGCAGCCACGGCCGCGAAGCCGCGCCTCGGGCCGATCGCGCAGGCCGCCACCTACGCCGGGGCCGTCCTCGCCGCGCTCGCCGCCCTCGGGATCAGCCTGCTGCTCGGTGTCGGTCCGACCCCCACGCTGCTGGCGGTGCCGATGCTCGTGGCCGCGCTCGCGGTGATCGCCCCCGTCATGCTGGGCGCTCTGCTCAGCGGCCGTCGTCCCGGCACCCTCGGCCCGGCGAGCGGCATCCTCGTGGGTGCGACGGCCCTCCAGGTCGCCGTCCTCGTGGCCCTCGGCTGACCCGCCGCCCGTCGCCCGTCCCCTGACGCGACGGGGCGGGCGCGCCTAGGGTGGTGCCGACCCCCCGCACGAGAACGCCCGAGAGGATCCCATGCGCATCGGAATGCTCACCTCCGGAGGCGACTGCCCCGGCCTCAACGCCGTCATCCGCTCCGCCGTCCTGCACGGCATCAAGTCGTACGACATGGAGATGGTGGGCATCCGCAACGGGTGGTCCGGCCTGATCGAGAAGGACGTCGAGGACCTGCCCCGCTCCCGCGTGCGCGGCCTGGCCCGCACCGGCGGCACCATCCTCGGCACCTCCCGCACGCACCCCTACAACGCGGAGGGCGGCGGCCCGGAGAACATGCTCCGCAACCTGCGCGAGCTGGACATCGACGCCGTCATCGCCATCGGCGGCGAGGGCACCCTGGCCGGCGCGAACCTCCTGGCCGCGGACGGGCTGCCGATCGTGGGCGTGCCCAAGACGATCGACAACGACCTGCAGGGCACCGACTACACGTTCGGCTTCGACACGGCCGTGCAGATCGCCACGGACGCCATGGACCGGCTGCGCACCACGGGCGAGTCCCACCACCGCTGCATGGTCGCCGAGGTCATGGGCCGCCACGTCGGCTGGATCGCCCTGCACTCGGGCATGGCCGCCGGCGCCCACGCGATCCTCATCCCCGAGGTCCGCACCCCGATGTCCCAGGTCGCCGAGTGGGTGCAGCAGGTCCACGACCGCGGTCGCTCCCCGCTGGTCGTGGTGGCGGAGGGCTTCGTCCCCGAGGGCCACGACGACCCGCTGGCCGAGGCCGGCGTCGAGGCGTCCGGCCGGCCGCGTCTGGGCGGCATCGGCGAGTGGGTGACCCGCGAGATCGAGGAGATGACGGGCATCGAGACGCGCAGCACCATCCTGGGCCACATCCAGCGCGGCGGCGCCCCCACCGCCACGGACCGCGTGCTCTCCACGCGCTTCGGCATGGGCGCCGTCGACCTCGTCGCCCAGCGCCGCTGGGGACAGATGGTGGCGGCCAACGGCACGGAGATCATCTCCATCCCCATGAGCGCCGCCCTCAAGGGCCTCAAGAAGGTGCCGGTCTCCCGCTACGACGAGGCGAAGATCCTGTTCGGCCGGTGAGACCCGACCACCCCGCCGTCGGCGTGCTGGCCCTCGGGCTGGCGCGTCGGCTCGGCCTGCCCGACACCGCGCTCCTGCCCGGCGACGCCCCGGCGGCGGGCGCCGAGCCGCGCCGCATCGAGGTGGCCCGGCAGGGCGTCGCCGAGGCGGAGGTGCTGGCCCTGCCCTGGGCCACCGTCGTGGCGGGGCCGGCGTGGTTCACGCGTGCCTGCCGCGGCGTGCCCGCCGAGGCGCTGGGCGTGGAGTCGGCCCTGCTGCGGACGGCGGTGCGCGCCGCCGCCGGGGAGGCCGTGCGCTCGCGCGGCGAGTTCACGCTCTACGCCGCCGAGGAACCGCCGCCGGTCGACCCCTCGCGCACCGTCGCCGTGTCCGACGACCCCGCCCACGTCCACGCCGTGGTCGCGCAGGCCCCCGCGGACGACGTGGCCGAGGCGGGTGTCCTCTCCTGGGAGTCCTCGGTCGCGCTCGTTCCCGACGACGGCGCGGGACGGGCGATCGAAGCCGCGGTGGCGGCGGCGGGGCATCGCGTGACGGGCGGCGTGCTGGCCTCGCTGGGCACCCTCACCCCACCGCGGCTGCGCGGTCGTGGGCTCGGCCGCTACGCGGTGGCCGTGGCGATGGACCGGGCGGCGCTGGAAGGGCTGCTGCCGTTCGCCGAGGTGCAGGCGGGCCACACGGCCGCGCACCACGTGGCGATCGCCGTCGGGCTGGAGGCGGCGGGCACGCGGACCGTGCTCGCGCTGGACTGAGCGGGAGAGTCGGTCAGCGCAGGCGGCCCACGCCGCGCGGTCGGCCGACGACCTGCCCGGCGTCCGGGGACACGAGCGGCTCCTGGCTCGCGGCGATCCAGCCGCCCTCGGCGACACCGTCCTCGGCGACACCGTCCTCGCGGACCAGCAGCTCGGCGTCCACGGGCACCGTGCGCTTGAGCAGCGCCAGGGCGACGGCGCCCGCCTCATGGTGCTGGGCCGCGGCGGTGACCGTCCCCACCGGACGGGCGGCGGCGCGGGCCTCGGGCGTGTCCTCGGCCGGCCGGAGGATCACGGGGGCACCGTGCTCGGGGAGCGCGTGGACGGAGCCGTCCAGGAGCAGGCGGGTGAGGCGGCGGGGCGGGCGGCCCAGGTTGTGCACGCGCGCCACGGTCTCCTGACCGCGGTAGCAGCCCTTCTCGAGGTGCACGGCGGTGCGCAGCAGGTCCAGCTCGTGCGGGATCGCGCGGTCGTCCACGTCGAGGGCCCGGCGGGGGCGGCCGGCCTCGATGCGCAGCGCCTCGGCCGCCGTCGTGCCCGCCAGGGACCAGCCCGCGAGCACGCCCGTGCCGAGCGCGCGGACGGTGGCCTCGAGGTCGGCCCGGGTGACGAGGTACTCGCGCCAGGACCAGTCCGCACCCGGGTGGGTCGCCGGATCCGGATCGGCCGTGTAGGCCCAGCCGCCCGCGCCGACGCGCGGCCACGGGTCCAGCCACACGGTGCGGTCCTCCCAGCCGGGCACGGGCGCGGTGGCGCCCACGACGGCGACCGCCCCGGTGTGGTCCCGCAGCGTGACGTCGTGGGAGAAGCGCATCGAGGTGAGCCACGCGGCCAGGCCCGGGCCGTCCTCGCGGTCCGTGACGAGCCAGGCCGCGGTACCGTCCTCGAGCAGGTGGGCGGCGTGCTCGATCCGCCCCTGCACGTCGAGGAAGAGGATCTCGGTGCTCGTGCCGGGGGGCAGCGTCTCGACGTGCTGCGTGCCGAGCGTGTGCAGCCAGCTCAGCCGGTCCGGGCCGGACACGGAGAGCACGGCCCGGTGGGAGAGGTCGACCAGGGCGCGGCCCCGGGCGAGGGCGCGCTGCTCGGGCAGGGGGCGACCGTAGTGCGCGGCGACGCCGGCGTCCGGGCCGCGGCCCTCGACGGCGCCGCCGGCCGGCCCCTGCGGCTCGGCCACGGCCAGGTCCAGCAGCGGGCTGCGGGAGGTCGTCACGACTGCTCCCCGCGAGCCCCGCGAGGACGCTCGGCCCCCGGAGCGAGCCGACCCTCGGCCGCGCTCGGCATGCGGTCCAGGATGGCGGAGGCGTGCGCCTCGAGCTCGGCGCCCGCGGCGTCCGCGACGTCCCAGCGCCAGAACAGCTGCCCGTTCACGAGACCGGCCATGCGGGTGGCCCGGTGGTACGGGCCGGCGGCGGAGCCACGCAGGACCGCGTCCGTGGCCAGCTGCAGCTGCGGGCCCTTGATGCGGCCGTAGTACAGCTCGGACAGCGAGCCCGGATGCGTGATGGTGGCGGTCAGGCCGAAGCCCTCGTCGCCGGCGCGCAGCCGCTCGACGTCCTCGGCGGAGCGGAACGCGGGGACGATGTCCGCCGGGCGCATGCCGGGGCCGACGTCACCGTCGCGCCGCGCCCGGTCCACCTGCCAGAAGCCGGACTCCACGGTCAGCGGACGCAGCAGCGTGCCGTCCGCCTCGCACAGCCACGACTCCGCGCGGTACTCGACGAACGGCAGACCGTGCTCGGTGAAGTCCACCCGCTGGTAGAAGATCTCGGTGCCGGCGGAGCCGTCGCCGAGGCGACCCTGGCCCTCCCAGCTGCCGATGAGCCAGGACAGGGGCGCGAGCTCGGGGGTGAGGTCGTAGGGGAGTTCAGTCGCCATGGCAGATCACGGCGCGGCCCGACAGCGGGCCGCGCGTCCTCAGCGCTGGCCCTTGAAGAGGCCGCTGATGACGACCGCGGCGACGGCGGCCATCCCCAGGCCGGCCAGGACCACGAGGGCCAGGAAGAAGATCTCGAGCGCAAGAAGGGTATCCATGCGGGACATCCTACCGAGCGGGCCCGACCTGTCAGGCCAGGAAGCCCACCATGACGTGCGCCACGACGCCGGCCGCGCCCACGGGCGCCAACGCGAGGGCGTAGCCCGCCCGGCGCGGGCGCAGGGTGGTGCCCACCGGCCGGTCCTCGGGTCGCGGCCGCGACGACGGCGCCGTGGCGGCGGTCAGGGACACCAGCACGGCCACCGCGAGCGCCGCGGCCATGACGGCCGGCCGGTCCCGGGCGCCCACGCCGGCCAGCGCGGAGACGGGCCACGCGAGCACCGTGCTGAGGGGGATGACCACGAGCGCCAGGACTCCCGGCCGGCCCTGCATCCACGGGGTGAGGCCGACGAGGGAGACCGCGGCCACCGTGACCGCCAGCGTGATGACCAGCCCGGCGACCGCGGGGGTGTCGCTCCAGCGTGAGACGGCCACCCAGCACGCCGTCACGACGGCCATGAACGCCCCGCCCATCGTGGCGACGGTGGACTCGAGGCGCAGCGGCCGGCCGGTCCCGCGCACCAGCTGGACGACAAACGAGGCCATGGTGCTCCAGGCGACGACGACGGCGAGCGGCTCGAAGAGCGTCCAGGCCCCGCTGTGGCCGTCCTCGAGCGGCGGCCACAGCAGCATGAGCAGCACCGCGATGCCCCCGGCGACGGCCAGGGTGACGCTGAGCGAGAGGCGCGCGGGCGCCCCCATCTGCCGCGGCCAGCCCCAGGCGATGACCAGGATCACGACGGCGGCGGCGAGGGCGGCGGGGACCGGGCCCAGCAACGCGGCACCGCCCAGGACGAGGGCGGCGACGGCCGCACTCAGGGCCATGGACAAGCGCATCACCTGCCCCATCCTGCCAGGTGCGCACCGGCTCGGCCCTGGGCGGGCGACGGCGGGGCGCACCTCGCGGGCCACCGTCCTCCTTCCGTAGGGTGGCCGGCATGGCCGAACACCCCACCCCCACGACCTCCGACGCTGACGGCATGCCGCGCGTCGTCACCCCGCGCCCGGAGGAGGCGAGCGCCGTCCTGGACCTGGCCGACCGCGCCGGGGCGGCGGACGGTCATCCCCCGCTGTCGGACCAGACGCGCGTGCTGCTCGCCCGCGGCGGGCAGCTCTGGTGGGGGGCCACCCGGGGCCCGGACGGGGCGATCGACGGGGCGGCCGTGCTCGTGCCCGAGGGCGCGGCGGCGGTGCTCGAGCTCGTCGTCGACCCGACCGCACGCCGCACCGGCCGGGGGACGGTCCTGGCCGACGCCGCGGCCGCCGCGGTCCGGGACCTGGCTCGGGAGGAGACCACGAGCGTCTGGGCCCACGGCATGCTCCCGGGGGCGGTCCGGCTCGCCCGGCGGCACGGCCTCGAGCCCGTCCGCGAGCTGCGCCGGATGCGCCTGTCGCACGCGGCGCTCGCGGCCCTGCCGGAGGTGCGGCTCGCCGACGGGGTGGCCCTGCGCGGCTTCGTCCCCGGCCAGGACGAGCAGGCCTGGCTGGACGTGAACGCCGCCGCCTTCGCGGACCACCCCGAACAGGGCAGCCTGACCCGCGCCGACCTCGACGACCGCATGGCGGAGGACTGGTTCGACGCCGACGGCCTCCTGCTCGCCGCCCGCGAGGCGGACGGGCGGCTGCTCGGCTTCCACTGGACGAAGGTGGAGCCGGATGCCGGAGCCGACGGCCCGCGCGTCGGGGAGGTGTACGCCGTGGGCGTCTCCCCCGACGCCCAGGGCCTCGGCCTCGGTCGGGCCCTGACGCTGGCGGGGCTGCACCGGATGGCGGAACAGGGAGTCGACGTCGTGGACCTGTACGTGGACGCGGACAACACGGCCGCCGTCGCGCTCTACGCGTCCCTCGGCTTCGAGCTGTTCGCCGCCGACGCCCAGTACCGCCGCCCCTGAGACCCTCGGGCGGGGGCCGGCCGGGCACATCCCGGCGGCCTCGTATCCTGGTGTGGCCGGCCCCCGCGGGGTCGGCCACGCCCCGTGCCCTGCCCCAGCAGTCGTCGCGGCCGCCGCACCCCGAGAGGAACCCGCCCCATGCCCTCGTCCCACGCCGACCGCGTCGCCCGCTGGTCCACGGAGGACCGTGTCTCGGAAGGCCCCCGCGCCGAGGTGCTGGCCGCCGGCATGCTGCCGTGGCGCCGCGTGCCCGGCGGCCTCGAGGTGATGGTGATCCACCGGCCCCGCTACGACGACTGGTCGTGGCCCAAGGGCAAGCTTGATCCGGGTGAGACGCTGCCGGAGTGCGCGGTGCGCGAGCTGCGCGAGGAGGTCGGCCTGGAGCTGCGGCCGGGCATCCCGCTGTGCGTGACCGCGTACGAGGTGCCCGGCAAGCGGGGCGCACGTCTGAGCAAGGAGGTCTGGTACTGGGCCGCCGAGGTCGACGGCCAGCGCGCCCTGCCCGACGGCGACGAGGTGGACGAGGTCCGCTGGGTCGGGCCGGACGAGGCCCGGCGGCTGCTGACGAACGACTCGGATCGCGAACCGCTCGAGCTGCTGCTGCGTGCCGCCTCCCGGGGGCGCCTGCGGACCGTGCCGCTGCTGGTGCTGCGCCACGCCAAGGCCAAGCCCCGCTCCTCGTGGTCCCGCGCCGAGCAGGAGCGCCCGCTGGCGGCGACGGGCCGGCGGCAGGCGCTCGCTGTCGAGGGCCTCGTGTCGGCCTGGCGGCCGGAGCGGCTGGTCTCCTCCCCGTGGCGCCGCTGCGTGGAGACGCTGGCCCCGCTCGTGAAGTCCAGCCGGCTGCCGCTGAAGACCAATGGCGCGTTCACGGAGACCACGGCCCGGGAGAAGCCCAAGAAGACCCGCAAGGTGATGGCCGAGCTCATGGGCCGCTCCCGGCCGCTGGTCGTGTGCACGCACCGGCCGGTGCTGCCGACGCTGTTCGAGGTGGTCGAGGACGCGGCCGCCGGCCAGGCGGACCGCGTGCTGCGGGCCCTGCCGACCGAGGACCCGTGGCTGCGGCCCGGCGCTGTGCTCGTGGCGCACCGCGCGCTCGACCTCGACGGCGACGTGGTGGCCGTCGAGGTCTACGACCCCTGGGACGACTGAGCCGCCCGCGCCGGCCTCGGCCCGCACGACCGGGCCACCGTTGAGCGGGCCCGCCCCCGGCCCTAGGCTCGGGTCATGGAGAACACCGCCGCCCAGAGCCAGCCCGAGAAGATCGTCCACGAGCGCCTCACGGTGACCCGGGACCCGGACCGTCAGCGCTTCGAGCTGCGCCAGGACGGGACCTTCATCGGGTTCCTCGGCTACGACCAGGAGACCGTGCGCGGCGCGGACGGCGAGGACACCGTGGTCCTGCGCCTGCAGCACACCATCATCGACGAGCAGTTCGGCCGCCGCGGTTATGCCCGCGCCCTCGTGACCATGGTCCTGGACCGGCTGCGCGCGGAGGGTGACCGGATCGTGCCCGAGTGCTCCTACGTGGAGGACTACCTGCGCCGCTACCCCGAGTACCAGGACATGGTCTTCCACGGCTGACCGGGGGCGGGGCCCTGCCCTGCCGGTACCCGCCTCCGCCGGGCCGTCCACGACGCTCAGCGCGTCCGCTCGGATCGCTAGAGTGGACCGGGTGAGCATCCCGACCCCCTACGAGGACCTCCTCGCCGACGTGATGGCCCACGGGGCCGTCAAGACGGACCGGACCGGCACGGGCACGCGCAGCGTGTTCGGCCGCCAGCTGCGCTTCGACCTGGCCGAGTCCTTCCCGCTGATCACCACCAAGCGCGTGCACTTCAAGTCGGTCGCGCTCGAGCTGCTGTGGTTCCTGCGCGGGGACTCGAACGTGCGGTGGCTCCAGGAGCGCGGCGTGCGGATCTGGAACGAGTGGGCGGACGAGGACGGCGAGCTCGGCCCCGTCTACGGCGTGCAGTGGCGCTCGTGGCCCACCCCGGACGGGGGCCACATCGACCAGATCGCCAAGGTCGTGGAGCAGATCCGGACGAACCCCGACTCGCGCCGGCACATCGTCACCGCGTGGAACCCCGCCGAGGTGGACGAGATGGCGCTGCCGCCGTGCCACGCGCTATTCCAGTTCTACGTCTCCCCCGGTCAGGACGGCGCCCCCGGGCGGCTCTCATGCCAGCTCTACCAGCGCTCGGCGGACCTGTTCCTCGGCGTGCCGTTCAACATCGCCTCGTACGCGCTGCTCACGGTGATGGTCGCGCAGCAGACCGGGTTGACGCCCGGCGAGTTCGTGTGGACCGGCGGGGACGTGCACATCTACGCGAACCACGAGGAGCAGGTACGCGAGCAGCTCTCCCGCGACCCGTACCCGTACCCGCGGCTGCGGCTGCGGCGCACCCCCGCGTCGATCTTCGACTACGACTACGAGGACTTCGAGGTCCTCGACTACCGTCACCACCCCACCATCACGGCGCCGATCGCCGTCTGAGCCGAGGATGCGCAGCGACCCATGAGCCGGGCCACCCGTCCCACCGAGCCCGTGATCGCCATGATCTGGGCCCAGACCCCCGAGCGCGTCATCGGCCGCGACGGCACCATGCCGTGGCACGTCCCCGAGGACCTCGCGAACTTCCGGGCCCACACGCACGGCCACCCCGTGATCATGGGCCGGCGCACGTGGGAGTCGTTCCCGGCGCGGTTCCGCCCGCTGCCCGGGCGCACGAACATCGTGGTCTCCCGCACCCTGACGGCCACCGAGGAGGCCGGCGCGGAGCTGCGGGCCGCGGGTGCCGTCGTCGTGCCGGACTTCGGGGCGGCCCTGGCCGCCGCGGCCGAGGCCGACGGCTGTGACACCGTGTGGGTGATCGGCGGGGCGACCCTCTACGAGCAGGCCCTCGACGTGGCCTCGCGCGCCGAGGTGACCGTGATCGACGCGGACGTCGACGGCGACACGCACGCCCCGCTGCTCGACGCCCGCTGGCGGCGCACCGCCGTCGACCCCGCCCCCGACGCGTGGCTGGACTCCGCCTCCGGCCCGCGCCACCGCTTCGAACGATGGGAACGCGACTGACATGGCCCCGACCGACTCCGACCAGCGTCTGCTCTCCCCGCAGGCGGTCTCGTTCCTCGCGCTCGTCGCCCTGCCCGTGCTGGCGTTCGTGTGCGCCGTGTTCGGGCTGATCCTCGTGCTGCAGGGCAAGACCCTCGCCGGGCTGGTGTTCCTGCTCGTGCTGACCCAGGTGTTCGCCGTGGGCGGTCTCATCGCGTGGAACAAGCGGAAGCGCGCGCAGCAGGGCCGCTAGCCTGGAGGGCATGACTTCCGCTGCCCCCGCATCTGTGAACGCCCCCGACGCGGCCGCCGTGCCCACCGTGGGTCTGGTCGGCTGGCGTGGCATGGTGGGGTCCGTCCTCCTGCAGCGCATGGCCGAGGAGGGCGACTTCGCCCGTCTCCATCCCGTCTTCTTCTCCACGTCCAACGCCGGCGGTCCCGCGCCCGTGCTCGAGGGCATGGCCGGCGACCCGGGCGTGCTCCAGGACGCGTACGACGTGGACGCGCTCAGGGCCCTGCCCGTGATCCTCACCGCGCAGGGCGGGGACTACACGCAGGCCGTGTACCCGAAGCTGCGCGCCGCCGGCTGGGACGGCATCTGGATCGACGCCGCCTCCACCCTGCGCATGGCGGACACCTCCGTGATCGCACTGGACCCCGTGAACCGCGGCGTGATCGACGCCGCCCTGGCGAACGGGACGAAGGACTTCATCGGCGGCAACTGCACCGTGTCCTGCATGCTCATGGGCCTGGGTGGCCTGTTCAAGGCGGGCCTGGTCGAGTGGGGCACCGCCATGACCTATCAGGCGGCCTCCGGCGGCGGCGCCCGGCACATGCGCGAGCTGCTCACCCAGTACGCCGAGCTGGGCGGCGCGGTGCGCGCCGAGCTGGCCGATCCGGCGTCGGCTATCCTCGAGATCGACCGCAAGGTGATCGAGCTGCAGCGCGGCGGCCTGGACTCGACGCAGTTCGGCGTGCCGCTGGGCGGCTCGCTGATCCCCTGGATCGACTCCGACCTGGGCGACGGCGTCTCCCGCGAGGAGCGCAAGGCCTACGACGAGACCAACAAGGTGCTCGGACTGACCGGGGCGGACCGGATCCCGTTCGACTCGCTGTGCGTGCGGATCGGCGCCATGCGCTCCCACTCGCAGGCCCTCACCCTCAAGCTCACCCGGGACGTGCCGCTGGATGAGGTCGAGCAGATCATCGCCGCGGACAACGAGTGGGTGCAGGTGGTGCCGAACACCAAGGAGGCCACGGTCACCGACCTGACCCCGATCGCCGCGACCGGCACCCTGCAGATCCCCGTCGGCCGGCTGCGCAAGCTCAACATGGGTCCCGAGTACCTCTCGGCGTTCACCGTCGGCGACCAGCTGCTGTGGGGTGCGGCCGAGCCCGTGCGTCGCATGCTGATGATCGCCACCGGCAACCTCTGAGCCGCGACGCCGGCGCGGCGGCGCGCACCCGGCCCAGCCCCGGCCCCCGTACCCGGCCCCCCGCCCCCGGCCCCCGTTTTCGTTCGGGAAACGGCGGGTGTTCGGTCGTTGTCGTTCGGGAAACGGCGCCCGCCCCGCCAAGGGGCGCCGTTTCCCGAACGAAAGCACTCCTGGGGGCGCCGTTTCCCGAACGAAAGTGAGGGGTCAGAGGCTGGTGCCGATGATCATCGGCTCGGGGTGCAGCTCGACGCCGAAGCGTTCGCGCACGCCGTCGCGCACGGTGCGCGCGACCGTCAGGACGTCCTCGGTGGTCGCGTCGCCGCGGTTGGTCATGGCGAGGGTGTGCTTCGTGGACACCGACGCGCGGCCCCCGGCCAGGCCGGTGCCGTCGGCTCCGCGGCCGTCCGGCCCGCCCTCGCGGGGGGCGACCTCGGGCAGCCCGAAGCCCTTCGCGAAGCCCGCGCGATCGATCAGCCAGGCCGCCGAGAGCTTCACGAGCGGCGTCCCGTCCTCGGCCTGGCCGGCGGCGAACGCCGGGGCGCCGTCGGGCAGGGAGGCCCGCACGGACGCGGGCACGATCGGGTTTGTGAAGTAGCTGCCCGTGGACCACGTGTCCGGGTCCGCCGGATCGGACACCATCCCCTTGGCGGCCCGCAGGGCCAGCACCTCGCGGCGGACCACCGCGAGCGGGGCATGGGCGCCCTCCTCGACGTCGAGCGCGGCCGCCAGCTGCCCGTAGCGGACCGGCGCCGTCGGCTCGGCGTCGGAGGAGGCACGGCGCAGCCGCAGGTCGATCGAGAGCACGATCCACCGGGGACTCGGCGCGCCGGTCTCCAGCATGGAGCGCTTGATCACGGAGTCGCGGTAGCCGAAGCGCAGGTCCGCGGGCGTCAGCTCGACGACGTCGCCCGCCTCCCGGTCCCACGCGCGCAGGGCGACGAGCACCTGCGAGACGTCCGCACCGTACGCGCCGACGTTCTGCACGGGCGTCGCGCCGGCCGAGCCCGGGATGCCCGAGAGCGCCTCGATCCCGCCGAGCCCGTGCGCCACGGTCCATGCGACGGCGTCGTCCCACGGATGGCCCGCCGCGACCCGCACGACGACGGCCTCCCCCTCGTGGTCCGCGAGCCGGGCCCCGTCGCCGACGGGCGGCGCCTCACCCTCGCCGGGCACCGGCCCGTCCAGTACCCCGATGCCCTCGAAGGCCAGCCGCACGACGGTGCCGGGGAAGCCGGAGTCCGCCATGAGGGTGTTGGAACCGCCGCCGAGGACGAACAGGGGCTCGCCCGCCGCGTCGGCGGCGCGCACGGCCTCGATCGCCTCAGCCTCGGTGCGCGCGGTGACCCACGCGCGCGCGGGCCCGCCGACGCGGGTGGTGGTGTGGTCCGCCAGCCGCTCGCTCACGCGCTCTCCCCCGCGGGGTCGGCCAGGCGCACCACGGCCTGCGCCTTGGTCAGCACGCGCGGCTTCGCCGCGCCCGGGTTGGTGACGTTCAGGTCGATCCGCACGGTCCCGGCGGCCTCGTCCACGGCGCCGACCGTACCGACGACCTCGAGCGTGGCGCCGGGGACGGGCGCGCCGTCGTCGTCCGTGCGCCCCGTGGTGTCCGCGACGGGCACCATGCCGGTGAAGCGGGTCTGGTAGTCGACGACGGCGCCCGGGTCGCCCGCCCAGTCCGAGACGAGCTGCACGGCCGCGCCCATGGTGAGCATCCCGTGGGCGATGACGCCGGGCAGGCCGACGTGCTCGGCGAACGACGGGGACCAGTGGATCGGGTTGCGGTCGCCGGAGGCACCCGCGTAGGCGACGAGGTCGGCGCGGGTGAACGTGACGGTGCGCGTGCCGACCACCTCGCCCCGGGCGAGGTCGGACAGGCGGGGGGCGGTGCTCATCAGGACTCCTCTCCCCGGACCAGCAGGGTGGACGTGACGGTGGAGACGGGCGCGCCGTCCAGATCCGCGATCTCGGTGACGGTGGTGACCATGCGGTTGCCGCCGAGGGACTTCACGGCCTCGACCCGCACGGTCGCCACGACCTCGTCCCCGGCCACCAGCGGGCGGTGGTGGACGAAGCGCTCGTCCGCGTGGACCACGCGCGAGAAGTCGATCCCCAGCTCGGAATCGGCGACGACGGCGGCCTCGGCGCGCTGGGCGATGACGACGGCGAAGGTCGGCGGGGCGACCAGGTCGGCGTGTCCCAGGGCCCGGGCGGCCGCGACGTCGTGGTGCGCGGGGTGCTGGGCCTGCACGGCCTCGGCGAAGCCGCGGACCGCCTCACGACCGACCTGGAAGGGGGGCGCGGGCGGATAGCTCCGCCCGGCGACGTCGGGGTTCACGCTCAACTCGGGCCTCCTGCGGGACGGTTCTCGACTGCCGTCCAGCCTAACGGCCGGGGCGCCGCTCCCCCTGCCGGCGGGCGGCCTGGCGGAAGCGCACGAGCTGGGCGGACAGGTGCACGGCGACGCCCGCGCCGAGCACGCCCAGGGCGGTCCCGGAGACGGCGAGGCGTCCGGTGGTCCCGCCGACGACCGCCAGCACGATCCCCACGAGGAACAGCGCGGAGCCGGTCAGCACGAGGGTCCGGTACAGCCGGGAGCCGTGCTCCCACGGGGAGACGAAGCCGCGGGGCGCGGCGGTGCCGCGGGTGGGCTGGTGGGCGGGGCGACGCGTGGACATGCCCGCCAGGCTACCGGGGCGACGGACGGGCCCCGGAACGCGAAAGGACCCGGCCCCTCCGAGGAGGTGACCGGGTCCGTCCGATTCCGTAGCGGCGGGGGGACTCGATCCCCCGACCTCACGATTATGAGTCGTGCGCTCTAACCAGCTGAGCTACGCCGCCACGACACGAGAACGCCCGCACTCACGGTTTTCACGCCGCGAGGGCGGGCTCTCATGTCAGAGCCCCGACCGGGAATCGATCCCGGGACCTCCATCTTACCAAGATGGCGCTCTACCACTGAGCTATCGGGGCAACGAGGTGAGACTCTACCAGGGCCCCGGGGCCGATGCAAAATCGGCCCCGGTCACGGCCTCCGGCGGGGTCCGCACCCCGGCCGGATCAGCGGCGGGCGCCCCGATCCGAGCGCTCCTGGGCGCCCCAGCGGGGCTTGCGGCCGCCGGGGCGTCCCCCGCGGTCGCCGCGGAAGCTGCGGTCGTCCCGGTCCTTGCGGAAGCCGCCACGATCCTCGCGGGAGCCGCGGTCGTCCCGGTCCTTGCGGTACCCGCCGCGCTGGCCGCCGTCGCGGTCCCCGCGGAAGCCGCCGCGCTCGCCGCGGTCCTTGCGGAAGCCGCCGCGGCGCTCACCGCGGTCCTCGCCGTCGCGCTCGGCGCGGGTCGGGCGACCGGTGTCCTTGCGCAGGCCGAGGCGACGGCCGTTGATCTCCGCGTTGGCCGCGGCCTCGAGCTGGGCCGCGGTCAGGTCCGCCGGCAACTCGACGAGCGAGTGGCTGCCGCGCAGGTCGATCGCGCCGATGGCCGAGGCGGGCAGGCCCACCTCGTTCGCCAGCGCGCCCACGATGTTGCCCGGCCGCACGCGGTCCTGGTGGCCGACGGCGATCCAGTACGTCGCGTTGCCGGCCGCGGGCTCCCGGGCCGGGCCACGCGAGCCGCGGCCGTCACTCGTGCCGCGCTCACGGCCGCCGTCGCGCCCACCCTCGCGGCCGCCGTCGCGGTCCTTGCGGCCGCGGGCGCCGCCGAACGGGATCTCCTGCTCGCGGGCCAGCAGCGGGCGGCCGCCCTGGGCCATCATGCCCAGCGCGGCGGCCACACGCGCCGGCTCGACCTCGTGCTCGTCGACGTACGCGGCGACGATCTCACCGAACACCGCCAGCTCCTCCTCCGAGGCGCGCTCGAGGGTGCGGGTGATGCCGTCGGCGAAGCGGCGCTTGCGGGCCGCGTTGACGTCGGCGACGGAGGGCACGGCCATCTCCTCGACCTGCTGGCGGGTGGTCCGCTCGATCTGCTTGAGCAGGAAGCGCTCGCGCGGGGTCATGAAGAGCACGGCGTCGCCCTGCCGGCCGGCGCGGCCGGTGCGGCCGATGCGGTGCACGTAGGACTCCGCGTCCTGCGGAATGTCGTAGTTGACCACGAGCGAGATGCGCTCGACGTCGAGGCCGCGGGCGGCGACGTCGGTGGCTACGAGGATGTCCACGCGGCCGGCCTTCAGGTCCTCCACGGTCTTCTCGCGCTGCTTCTGGGCGACGTCGCCGGAGATGGCCACGGCCTTGAACCCGGCGCGCGTGAGCTTCTGGGCGAGCTCCTCGGTGCCGGCACGGGTGCGCACGAAGGCGATGACGCCGTCGTGCTCCTCGGTCTCGAGGATCCGGCTCAGGGCCTCGAACTTCCACTGGTGGCCCACCTGCAGGTAGCGCTGGCGGATGGTGGCCGACGTCGTCGACTGACGGGCGACGGCCACCTCCTCCGGCGCGTTCAGGTACTGGGCGGAGATGCGGCGGATGGCCGGGGGCATGGTGGCGGAGAACAGCGCGGTCTGCTTCGTGTCCGGGGTGGAGGCGAGGATGCGGTCCACCTCCTCCGCGAAGCCCATGCGCAGCATCTCGTCCGCCTCGTCCAGCACGAGGGTCTGCAGGTCGGACAGGTCCAGCGAGCCGCGCTCGAGGTGGTCGATCACGCGGCCCGGCGTGCCGACGACGACCTGCGCGCCCCGGCGCAGTCCGGCCAGCTGCGGTCCGTAGGGGGAGCCGCCGTACACGGCGAGCACGGAGACGTCGTCGAGGTGCTTGGCGTAGCTGTCGAAGGCGTCGGCCACCTGGAGGGCGAGCTCGCGGGTCGGGGCGAGCGCGAGCACCTGCGGGGTGTCCGCGCGCCCGGTCACGTCCGTGGTCTCGGCGAGGCGGGACAGGGCCGGCAGCGCGAACGCGCCGGTCTTGCCGGTGCCGGTCTGGGCCAGGCCCACGACGTCGCGGCCCGCGAGCAGCAGGGGGATGGTCGCCTCCTGGATGGGCGAGGGCGCGGTGTAGCCCAGGTCCTCGACGGCTGCCAGGACGCGGGCATCCAGGCCGAGGTCCAGGAAGGTGGGGCCGGCGGGCTCGGCGGGAGCCTCGGGGGCGTCGGGCTCGGCCGGGGCCTCGGGGGCGGCGGGCTCGGCGGCGTCGACCTGCGGGACGGTCCCGGTGGCCTCCAGCTCAGCCTCGGCGAGCTCGGGGGCGACGGTCTCCGCCTCGGGGGCGGTCTCCACGGGCGCGGCGGTCGGGGCCTCGGCGGTGGTCTGGGGATCGAGGATGTCGGACATGGGTCCTCCTGGGGGGATGCGCGGGCGCACGCCGGAGGACGTCGGTCGCGGGTCGACGTCGTGGGGCGCAGGGGCCAGCTGGGTCAGATGATTCCGTCCACCCGGCAGCCCCCGAGGGCCACGACGTTCGTGGCCCGCACACACATCTGCACAGACATCTGCAGTCCGGCGTGGCACACGCGTCCACGCTCACTCATCACAGGGGAAAGACCGGATCCGGTCTGATCAGTCTACGCCACCGGGCTGCGGGGTGGGCTGTGCCCTCGGACACCCCGGTCGCTCACCGGCCGGGACGATAGGCTCGGCACGTGCCCCAGAACAGCGAAGACCGCCCCCTCGCCCGCGGGCTCGGCCGGGCCGCCGGCCGCGCCGCCCAGTCCTTCCGGGAGAATCAGCGGGCCGACGACGCACGGCTGCGCGCCGAGCGCGCCCGCCTCACCGCCGAGGACGAGGAGCGCCTGGAACGGCGCCGCGCGGACCGCGAGCGCGACCTGGTCGCGCGGGACGCGGCCGAGTCCGACGCCGGCCTCGTCCACCCGCTCCTGAAGGTCGCGCGCCTCTACTGGCTCGCGGTCACCGTGGTGCTGATCGGCATCGCGGGCGCGTTCCTCTGGAACGGGGCCCGCGCACAGGACAGCGGCGAGCCCGTCATCGATCCGCTCACCGGCATGGAGTCGGTGGGCGTGCTGGGCGGCGCGACGGGGCAGTTCACGATGGGCACCGCCGTCGCCCTGCTGGCCGCGGCGTCCCTGTGGGGCTGGATCGGTCTGCTGCGCCGCCGTCGTTCGGCGATCGGGACCCTGACGTTCATCGCCGTCCTGCTGGCCGCCCCCGCGTTCCTGCGGGCCAACGGCCTGCTGATCATCCTCGCCGTCGTGATGCTCCTGGGCGCCGCGCTCGTCTGGCTGCCGCCCGTGCGCTCGCGCGTGCGGCGCTGAGCCCGCGCGTCCCGCCCCCGCCGCCGGGCGGCGGCGCCGCTCAGTCCTCCACGGGACGGGCGGAGGCGACGACGGGCCGGGCCGTGGCGAGGTCGTACTCCATGACCTGACGGCCGCCGATCCACACGCGCAGGGCCCGCTGCATGACATCGAGCGGGTCGCCGGACCAGAGCACCAGGTCGGCATCCTTGCCCACCTCGAGGGAGCCGATGCGGTCGTCCAGCCCCAGCACGCGCGCGGGATGCAGGGTGATGGCGCGCAGGGCGGTCTCCCGGTCCAGGCCCTCCTTCACCGACAGCGCCGCCTGGTAGACGAGGAAGTCGATGGGCACCACCGGGTGGTCGGTGATGATGCTGATCTCGACGCCGGCCCGCGCCAGACGCCCCGGATTGCGCATCGAGCGGCCCCGCAGCTCCGGCTTGGACTTGGTGGTGAACAGCGGGCCGATCAGCACCGGCACGCCGCGGGCCGCAAGCTGGTCGGCCAGCGGGTGCGCCTCGGTGCCGTGGTCCAGGACGAGGTCGTAGCCGAACTCGTCGGCCAGGCGCAGGGCGGTGGCGACGTCGTCGGTGCGGTGGCAGTGCTGGCGCCAGGGGATCGTGCGCTCCAGGACGAGGGCGAGGGCGTCGAGGTGGGGGTCGCGGGTGAAGGGCTTGCCCTCGCGCTCGGCCTCCGCGCGGCGGGCCATGTAGCCCTGCGCCCGCAGGAACGCCTCGCGGATCACGAGGGCGGTGCCCAGCCGCGTGGACGGGGTGCGGCCCTTCTCCTTGTAGACGTTCTTCGGGTTCTCGCCGAGGGCGGACTTCACGCCCGAGGGGCTGCGCAGCACCATCTCGTCCACGGTGCGTCCGTGGGTGTGCAGCGCCACCGCCTGGCCGCCGATCGGGTTGCCCGAGCCGGGGTTGACGTTCACGGTGGTCACCCCGCCGGCCAGGGCGTCCTTCCAGCCCGGCTCGTTCGGGTCGACGGCGTCGATCGCCCGCACCCCGGCCATCACCGGGTCCGTCATCTCGTTGACGTCCGCGGTCGCACCGACCTCGCCCTCGGCGTGCATGCCGAGGTGGACGTGCGCGTCCACGAAGCCGGGCAGCAGCCAGCGTCCCTCGCAGTCCACCACCTCGGCGCCGTCGGGCGCCTCGACGTCGGGGCCGAGCGCGGTGATCCGGCCGTCCTCGACGAGCAGGGCGCCGTCGAACGGCTCGGCGGCGACGGGGACGACATGGGCGTTGACGAAGGCGGTGAGGGTCATGCCCGTCACACTACGCCGCCGGGTGCTCCCCACCCGTGCGCTAGACCTCTGGCGGACGTCAGCGGGTCAGAGGCTGTCCAGAGCCCGCTCCAGGTCCGCCACGAGGTCCTCGACGTCCTCGATGCCCACCGACAGGCGCAGCAGGTCGTCCGGGACGGCCAATTCCGTGCCGGCCACGGAGGCGTGGGTCATCTCCGCCGGGTAGTTCATCAGCGACTCGATGCCGCCCAGGGACTCGGCGAGCTGGAACAGGCGGGTCGACTCAGCCACGCGGCGGGCCGCCGCGGCGCCGCCGGCCAGGCGCAGTGAGACCATGCCGCCGAAACCGCGCATCTGGCGCTGCGCGAGCTCATGGCCGGGGTGGCCCGGCAGCCCCGGGTACAGCACCTGGGAGACCTCGGCGCGGCCGGTGAGCCACTCGGCGACGGCCTGGGCGTTGGCCTGGTGGCGGTCCATGCGCACCCCGAGCGTCTTGAGGCCGCGCGTGGTCAGGTACGCGTCCATGGGCCCGTTCACGGCCCCCGCCGCGAACTGCTGGAACGTCACCTGCTCGGCGAGTGCGGCATCCGGGATCACGAGCGCCCCGCCGATCACGTCCGAATGGCCGCCGATGTACTTCGTGGTGGAGTGCACCACCACGTCCGCGCCGAGGGCGATCGGGGACTGCAGGTACGGCGTCGCGAAGGTGTTGTCCACCACGAGCAGGGCGCCGTGCGCGTGGGCCACCTCGGCGACCGCGGCGACGTCGGAGATCTTCATCATCGGGTTGGACGGGGTCTCCAGCCACACCATGACCGGCCCCGTGGCGGCGGCGCGCTCGACGGCGGCGGCGACCTGCTCGGCGTCCCCCATGTCCACGACGACGTGCTCCACGCCCCAGGGGGCGAGCACGCGGGAGATGAGGCGGTAGGAGCCGCCGTACACGTCGTTGCCGAGCACGATCGTCATGCCCGGCCGGCCCGCGCCCATGATCAGCGCGGTCTCCGCGGCCAGGCCGGAGGCGAACGTGAGGCCGGTGGCCCGGGGCGCGCCGGACTCGTCGACGCCGGCCTCGAGCGCGGCCAGCTGCTCCTGCAGCGCGTCCCGGGTGGGGTTGGTGCCGCGGCCGTAGTCGTAGCCGCGCCGCAGCTCGCCGACGGCCGTGGGCGCGTACGTGCTCGAGAGGTGGATCGGCGGGACGACGGCGCCGAACACCTCATCCAGGTGCTGGCCCGCGTGCACGGCGCGCGTGCCGAAGCCTCCCCCCGGGGGTGGGCGGCGGCGTCTTCGGCGCCGGTGTCGGGGGTGGTGGCGTGCGGGTCCTCGTGGACGTTCTGCTCGGTCATCTCAGGAGTCTCCTCGGAGAGATCGGGTCGGGTGGGGCGGGCACGGCCGGCGCGGCCGGCCTCAGGCGGTGACGTGGGCGAGGACGTCGTGCAGGGTGACGACGCCCTGGACGCGGCCGGCCTCGAGCACCAGCAGCACGGGGTCCTGGGCGAGGCGGCGGGCGACGGCGCGCAGCGGGGTGCGCGCCCCCAGGCAGGGCAGCACGGGGCCCATGACGTCGGCCACGGGGGTCTGCGCGGTGGCCCGCCCCTCAGCGAGGGCGTCCGCGAGCGCGGCGGTGGAGACGGTGCCGCGGACCTCGCCGATCCGCAGGTCGTGCCGGGGCTCGAGGATCACGGGCAGGGCGTCGACGCCGTACCGGTTCATGGTCGCGACGGCGTCCGCCACCGAGGTGGTCGGGGCCGCGGTGACGAGGGTGGGCACGGATCCCGGGAACAGGTCGGCCTTCTCGGTCAGCAGCTCCCCCGCCGTCGCGGACCAGCGGTCGGTCTCGGCGGGGGCGCCCGCGCGGGTCGCCGGCTCGGCGTCGGCGTGCTCGAGCACCTCGACGGGCGTGCCGGCCCCGCCGGCGGCCCCCGTGGCGCCGTCGTCGTCCGTCTGCGGGACCGCCGAGCGGGTGCGCCCGCGCGCCCACGCCGGCAGCACGGTCTCGCGGACGTCGTAGTCGAAGCCGCGCTCGTCCATCCACGGGTCGTTGAAGATCTTGGCGAGGTAGCCGCGGCCCGAGTCGGGCAGCACGATCACCATGACGTCCTCCGGGCCGAGCTCGCGGGCGGCGCGCAGGCCGGCGACGACGGCCAGACCGGAGGAGCCGCCCACGAGCAGGCCCTCCTCGGCGGCGAGGCGGCGGGTCATGGCCAGGGCCTCGGCGTCCTCGACGGCGATGACCTCGTCCGGGACCGCGGGGTCGTAGTTGTCCACCCACATGTCCTCGCCGACGCCCTCGACGAAGTAGGGCCGGCCGGCGCCGCCGGAGTACACCGAGCCGCTGGGGTCCGCACCGATCACGCGGACGGGCCCGGACGGGCGGTCCGCCGAGACCTCCTTGAGATAGCGGCCGGTGCCCGTGATGGTGCCGCCCGTGCCGGCGCCCATCACGACGTGGGTGACGCGGCCGGCCGTGTCCTCCCAGATCTCGGGGCCGGTGGTCTCGTAGTGGGAGGCCGGGGCGGCGGGGTTGAAGAACTGGTTGGGCTGATAGGCCCCGGGGATCTCCCGCACGAGGCGGTCGGCGACCCCGTAGTAGGACTCCTCGGACGTCGGGTCCACGGCGGTGGGCGTGACGACGAGCTCGGCGCCGTACGCGCTGAGCACGTCCCGCTTCTCCTGACCCACCTTGTCCGGGGTGACGAACACGGTGCGGTAGCCCTTGAGCTGCGAGACCAGGGCCAGCCCTACGCCCGTGTTGCCCGAGGTGGGCTCCACGACGGTGCCGCCCGGGCCGAGCAGGCCCTCGCGCTCGGCCTCCTCGATCATCTTCAGCGCGATGCGGTCCTTCACGGAGCCACCGGGGTTCAGGTACTCGACCTTCACCAGCACGGTGGCCTCGATGCCCTCCGTCACGGAGTGCAGCTTCACGAGCGGGGTGTGCCCGATCAGCTCGAGGACGTTCTCGGCGTACTGCATGGGCTGCGCAGGGGTGGGCGCGGGGGTCTGTTCAGTCACGCACCCCACGCTACGCCAGGGGCCGGACGCCGAAGGAGGGCTCCGGACACGCGGGGCAACGCCCGGCGTGCGCGCCGTCACGGCCGACGTCGTCATGTCCGGGCCCGGGTGTACGGTGCGGGCATGACCGCCCCGGACGCCGAGCGCCGCGTACGCGTGCCCGTCCCCGTGGACGTCGCGCTCACCCTGCGCCCCCTGCAGCGCGGTGCGGCCGACCCCACGGTCCGCGCCACACCGCAGGGCGTCTGGCTCACTCTGCGCTCCCCCGCCCCGGACGCGGCGTCGGGCGGGCCGGGCCGGCCGACGTCGTTGCTGGTCTCCGGCGTCCGGGAGGCCGCAGGGGGTGGCACCGCCGTGACGGCCCGCGCGTGGGGCGCGGGCGCGAGCGCCGCCGTCGCCGGCGTGGAGCGTCTGCTCGGCCTGCACGACGACGGCTGGGCCGCCTTCGACGCCCTGCTGCGGCCGGACTCCGGCGCGCCCGCGCTGCCGCGGCACGTGCGCGAGGCGCGGCGGACGCGGGCCGGGCTGCGGCTGCCGGCGGCGGGCGCGCTGTCCCGGCAGCTGCTCACCGCCGTGCTCGAGCAGAAGGTCACCCACGACCAGGCGCGGCACGGCTGGCGCACCCTCGTGCGGCTGGCCGCCCGGATCGACGACGACGGGCCCGCCCCCGGCCCGGTGCCGCCGGGGATGCTGCCGCCGCCGACCCCGGCCGCCGTCCTGCGGATCCCCTCGTGGGACTGGCATGCGCGGGCCTGGGTGCAGCCCTCCCAGTCGCGGACCATGCTGGAGGTCGCCCGGCGGGCCGCGAGCATCGACCGGCTCGGCGACGCGGTCGCCCCCGGGGACACGGCCGGGGTGGCCGCGCTGGCCCGGCGCCTGGAGTCGGTGCCCGGGATCGGGCCGTGGACCACGGCCGAGGCGCTGCAGCGCAGCCACGGGGCGGCGGACCTCGTCTCCGTGGGCGACTACCACCTGGCGCAGTACGTGGGGCAGGTCCTCACGGGACGCCGGACCGACGACGCCGGGATGCTCCGCCTGCTCGCGCCATGGGCCGGGCACCGGCAGCGGGTGGTGCGGATGATCGGGCTCTCCGGAGAGCGCAAGCAGGCGTTCGGGCCCAAGCTCGCCCCGGCCGACCACCGCGCCCACTGACGCGACGCCGGGCCGGCCGAGGCCGTGCCGGCGCGTCCGCGCGACCCCTCCGCTCCTGCACAGGCCGCTGCTCCCGGCGTGTCCTCCCCAGCCCCGGCCGGGTCCGGCCGGCCGCCCGCCCCGGGTTCCTAGCGTGGGCGATGCCGCTCCGACCGGTGCGGCGCCGCCGGGACCCTGATGAGTCCCCACCCGGGAGGAGACCGCCATGACCACCGCCTTCGAGCCCCGCCCGCACACCGCCGCCGCCCCGCGCGAACCCGACCCGCACGGCCCCGGCACGCCCGGCTCCCTGCGTCCGGGCGAGCGCGGCTCCGTGCTCATCGTGACCCGCCACCCCGACCCGGACGAGGCCATGCGGCACGCGATGGCCTGGATCACCGCCTTCGAGGAGGACTGCGGCCTCGTGCTGGACACGGACGAGACCGCGCTCTACGCCGTCGGCCGAGCGGGCGACCTGGGTGAAGCCCTGCGTCGCGGCCCCCTGGTCCACGAGGACGGCAGCCCCGCCGACACCTCCGCGTTCGTGGACGCGGTGCTCGCGGACGGCACGTGGCGCCTGCGCGACGCCGACCCGCGGGCGTGGTCGACCACGTACCGTGCCACGATCCTGGGCGCCGCCCCCGAGGCGGTCTGCACCATCTGGGACGTGTTCCCGCTGCCCGCCGCCTGAGGGTGACGGTCGTCGTCAGCCCGCACCCTGGGCGTGGGCCTGGGCCTGGGCCTGGACGACCTTCGCGCCCTCTTCGCGCAGCTCGACCTTGCGGACCTTGCCGGAGACGGTCATGGGGAAGGCGTCGAGCACGCGGACGTAGGCCGGGATCTTGAAGTGCGCGATCCGGCCCGTGGCGAACTCGCGGACGGCGTCCACGGTGAGCGGCTCGACGCCGTCCTTCATGATCACGCAGGCCATGAGCTGCTCGCCGTACTTCTCGTCCGGCACGCCCACCACCTGGACGTCCTGGATGTCCGGGTGGGTGTAGAGGAACTCCTCCACCTCGCGCGGGGAGATGTTCTCGCCGCCGCGGATCACGAGGTCCTTGATGCGGCCCTCGATGCGCACGGAGCCGTCCTCGTCCATGGAGGCGAGGTCGCCGGAGTGCATCCAGCCGTCGGCGTCCAGCACCTCGGCGGTCTTCTCGGGGGCGTCCCAGTAGCCGAGCATCACGGAGTAGCCGCGGGTGCACAGCTCGCCCGTGGCCCCGCGCGGGACGACCTCACCGGTGGCGGGGTCCACGATCTTCGTCTCCACGTGGGGCATGGTGCGGCCGACGGTCTGGGTGCGCACCTCCAGGGAGTCGTCGCGGCGGGTCATGGTGGACACGGGCGCGGTCTCCGTCATGCCGTAGCAGATGGCGACCTCGGACATGTGGAACCGGTCGATGACCTTCTTCATCACCTCGACGGGGCACGTGGAGCCGGCCATCACGCCGGTGCGCAGCGTCGTCAGGTCCAGCTCGTCCGCCTCGGGCCGGGCGAGCATGGCGATGAACATCGCCGGCACGCCGTACAGGCTCGTCGCGCCGGTGGCGGCCACGGCCCGCAGCGCCGAGACCGGCTCGAAGCTGCGCGCCGGGATGACGGCGAGCGAGCCATGGGAGACGGTGGCGATCACGCCGATCACCATGCCGAAGCAGTGGAAGAACGGCACCGGGATCACCACGGTGTCCTCCTCCGTGTAGCCCAGCAGCTCGCCGATGTGGAAGCCGTTGTTCAGCACGTTGCGATGCGTCAGCGTGACGCCCTTGGGGAAGCCGGTGGTGCCCGAGGTGTACTGCAGGTTCACGGGGTCCGCCGGCCGGGTGGCGGCCTCGCGCGCGGCCAGGTCCTCGTCCGAGACCCGCGCGGCCCCGGCCAGGAAGGCGGCCCACGTGCCCTCGGCCACGGGATCGGCGGCGTGCCGGCCGGCCACGTCACCGTCCTGCACGTGGGCGTAGGCGTCCTCGCCGCTCCCGGCCGGCAGCATGATCAGCTGCCGCAGGTGCGGCGCCGACTCACGGGCCACGGCCCGCGCGGTGGCGGGCGGGTCCATGCGTGCGTCCGCGCAGGCCACCACCAGCCCGCGCATGTCGCACTGCTCGACCACGTACGTCAGCTCGTGGGCGCGGTACGCCGGGTTGAGGTTCACGAGGATGACGCCGGCGCGTGCCGCGCCGTAGAGCAGCGAGACCCACTCGGCGACGTTGGGGCTCCACATCCCGATCCGGTCCCCCGCCTCGTAGCCCGCAGCCATGAGCGCCTTGGCCACCGTCACGGACTCCTCCCGCAGCTGCCCGTAGGTCCAGGTGCGTCCGGTGGCAGGGTCCCCGTCCGGTCCACACTCCAGGAGGGCGGCGCGGTCGGCGAACCGGCGGGCGGTGTCGTCGAGGTTCTGGGCCAGGGTCTGCTCGAGCAGCTCGACGTCGGTCGGTCCCTGGGTGAAGGACTCGGGGGCGGTGGACTCGGTCATCGGGCGCTCCTCGCGGACGGTCGGGCGACGCCGCACGGCGTCACGATGCACGGCCGTGCCGCCGCCGGACCGCGGAGGGCATCGGGTGTGACACGGACCACAGGCAGGCTACGTCGCCTGGCGGGAGGCCGCCACCTCCCGGGGCGGGGACGCGGGGTGTGCCACGGCCCCGGACGGCAGAAGACCCCGGGACCGTACGGTCCCGGGGTCTTCGTTCCGGTGGCAGATACTGGATTCGAACCAGTGAAGGCAGTGCCAGCTGATTTACAGTCAGCCCCCTTTGGCCGCTCGGGAAATCTGCCGTGCCACCCGGCGGCTGCCGGACGTCTCGAGGACGACCGCACCGGTCGGGCGAGAGTCCACTGTACAGCATCTCCGCGCCACGCCGCCAATCGGCCCGGGACCGCGTCCGTCGTCCCCGGTAGGCTGGCCCGCAGAGCGCTCCGCGCGGCCCCGCAGTGGCCGTCGACGACGGGCGCGCCCCGTCCGCAGACCCTGAAGGAGAGCACCCGTGGCCAGCGATTCCACGTTCGACGTCGTCAGCAAGGTGGACAGCCAGGAGGTGTCCAACGCCCTGAACCAGGCGCAGAAGGAGATCGCCCAGCGCTACGACTTCAAGGGCGTCGGCGCCGAGATCGACTTCTCCGGCGAGAAGATCCTCATGAAGGCCTCCTCCGAGGAGCGCGTCAAGGCCGTCAAGGACGTGTTCGAGTCCAAGCTCGTCAAGCGCGGCATCTCCCTCAAGTCCCTCGACGCCGGCGCCCCGTTCGCCTCCGGCAAGGAGTACCGCATCGAGGCGACCATGAAGGAGGGCATCGACCAGCCCACCGCGAAGAAGATCACCAAGCTGATCCGCGACGAGGGCCCCAAGTCCGTCAAGGCCCAGATCCAGGGGGACGAGCTGCGCGTGTCCTCCAAGTCCCGCGACGACCTGCAGTCGGTCATCGCGATGCTCAAGGACTTCGAGGACGCGGACCTGCAGTTCGTGAACTTCCGCTGATCCGCACGCCGTCTCCCCTCCGAGCCCACCAGGAGTCCCCATGCTGTACCTGATCGACCCTCGCGGGGCCGTGTGGTCCGCCGACACCACGATCGGCCAGGCGCGGGCCCGGGCCCGCGTGGACGGCCGCCCGGTCGACGACCTGAAGTTCACCAAGGCCGCCATGCTCCTGACCTTCGAGGACCATGTGGACCTCGCGCTGCGTCACGGCATCGCCGCCCCGCGCGGCCTCCTCCTCGACCACGGGTTCGTGGCCCAGGTGCTCGCCCCCGCGAACCTGAAGGCCCAGCGCGCCAACCAGGACGCGATCGCCGAGCAGCTCGCGGTGGTGGAGCGTCGCACGGAGGACGTCGGATCGCTGCGCTCCCACCGGCACGCGGCCGCCTACGAGGGCGCGGACCAGGATCTGGAGCGCCGCATCACGAAGGCGGAGGAGGCGGCCCGCGAGACGCTCCAGGCGGCCCCGGACGAGGACCTCGTCCGCCACTGGACGCGCCTGGGCGGCGCGGTGCCGGCCACGCTCCAGGCCGACCGCGACCGCTGACCCGCCGGCCGCCGTCGTCGTGGTGGCTCCCGTGGACGGCGGCTCAGGCTGCCGCGAGCCAGACGTTTCGGCGGTTTCGCGGCCCGATCTGCAGCAGAATCATCTGGCTCACGGGCAGAAACGTCTGGCTCGGCGCTCCTCGGCGCTCGCTGGCTCGCAGCGACCCGCCTCGCCATGGAACCCCGCGCCCGCTCAGGGCGTGGGGTTCCGTGCGTCGTAGCGCAGGAAGCCGGGCTGCCACCGCATCAGCGCGCTCACGCCGAGCATGCACAGCACACCGCCGGCCAGCAGGGTCGGCCCCTCCCCCAGGCCCACGGACGCACCGCCGGTGATCAGCTCGCCCAGGCGCGGCCCGCCCGCCACCACGACGACGAACACGCCCTGCAGCCGGCCGCGCAGGTGGTCCGGGGTCGCGGACTGCAGGATCGAGCCGCGGAAGACGCCGGAGAGCGAGTCCGCGGCCCCGCCCACCGCCATGCACAGCGCGGCGAGGGCGAACGCGAGCGTGAGGCGGGGATCGCCGTCGGGCAGGGACTGTGCCCACCACACCACGCCGCCGAACGCGGCCACCGCCGCGCCCCATACGAGGATCGAGACGTACACGCCCCAGCCCTGCGCGTGCAGGCGTGTGAACGGCGCGGAGAACAGTCCCGCGAGGAACGCGCCCGCCGCCATCGCGGCCAGCAGCACCCCGACGGCGGCCTCGCCCCCGCCGAGCACCACGGCGCCGACGGCGGGCAGCAGGGCGCGCGGGAACGCCGTCGTCATGGCCACGATGTCCGCGAGGAAGGTCATCCGCAGGTTCGGTCGCGAGCCGAGGAAGCGCAGGCCCTCGACCACCGAGGCCAGGCCGCCGCGCCCCCGAGGCGGGCGCGGCCTCGGCCCGCTGCGGCGGCAGGGACGGCAGCCGCCACACGGCGTACAGGGCGGCCAGGAAGGTGACGACGTCGATCGAGTAGGTCCATGCGTAGCCGACCGCCCCCACGAGCACCCCGCCCAGCATGGGGCCGACCATCAGGGCCACGGAGAACGTCATCATGTTCAGCGCGTTCGCCGCCGGCACGAGCGGCAGGCCCACGAGCGCGGGGATGATCGCGCCGCGGGTGGGCTGGTTGATGCCGGACGCGCCGGAGTGCAGGGCCACGAGGGCGTACAGCACCGGCACCGACTCGAGTCCGGCCCAGGCCTGCGCGGCGATGCCGACCGTGGTCAGCCACATGACGGCCGACGAGGTCAGCGCGACACGGCGGCGGTCGTGCCGGTCCGCGATCGCGCCGCCGTACAGGCCCGCGACCACGAGGGGCACGAGCGCGGCGAGGCCGAGCAGGCCCACCGCGAACGAGGAGCCGGTCAGGGCGAACACCTCGAGGGACACCGCCACGAGCGTGAGCTGCGTGCCCACGTACGAGAGCGTGTTGCCGAGCCACAGCCGCCGGTAGGCGGGTGAGACCCGCAGCGGGGTGATGTCGACGAGGAGGCGGGCCACCCCGGAAGCCTAGCGCCGGGGCGGCCAGGGCCCGCCCCGGATCAGACGGTCGGGACGGAGGCCCCGTCGCGGGAGATGCGGGTCATCTCCTCCCGGTCCACGACCTTCACCCGCTCCCGCGCCACCGGACCGGCCTCCGTCGCCTGCGCACCCAAGGACTTCTCATGCTCATCCAGAGCATGCCACCCAGCCCACGTGGTGTACGGGACCTCACGGGACTCGAGCAGCTCGATCACGGACTCCTCCGACGGCTCCTGGGCCCTCCACAGCCCCGGCTCGTCCTCGATCAGATGCGTGATCGTCTCCAGAGAGTCACCCTTGGTGTGCCCGATCAACCCCACCGGGCCCCGCTTGATCCACCCCGAGGCATACAGACCCGGCACCGGGGCACCGTCCGCGTCCAGCACCCGGCCCTCCGCGTTCGGGATCACCCCGCGCACCTCATCGAACTCCACCCCCTCCACCGGGGACCCGAAATAGCCCACCGCCCGGTAGATCGCCTGCACCGGGTAGTCCACCGTCTCCCCCGTCGGGCGGACCCCACCGGAACCGTCCAGCTCCATTCGGCGCATCCGCAGACCGTCCACCCGGCCGTCGCCGTCCTCGTCCAGGAACTCCTCCGGAGCCTGCAGGAAATGCAGGTGCAGCCGACGCGAGGCGCTCTGCTGACGGTCCTCCTGCTCCATGAGCCAGTTCGTCAGCGTCCCGACCATGGTGCGGACCTGGTTGTTCTCCTCGATCGCCTTCTCCGAGGCCGCATCGAAGTCGAAGTCCTCCTCGTACAACACGATGTCCACATCCCGGGAATGCGCCAGCTCCCGCAGCTCCAACGGGGTGAACTTCACCTGCGCCGGCCCACGCCGGCCGAACACGTGCACATCCGTGACCGGGGAAGCGGCCAGGTCCCGGTACACGTTGTCCGGGATCTCGGTGGGCAACAGGTCCTCGGCATGCTTGGACAGGATCCGGGCCACATCCAGGGCCACGTTCCCGTTGCCGATCACCGCCACCTGCGTGGCCTCCAACGGCCAATGCCGCGGCACATCCGGGTGCCCGTCATACCAGGACGCGAAGTCCGCGCCACCGAACGAGCCGGCCAACTCCACCCCGGGCACGTCCAGGGCCGCGTCCCGCACCGCACCGGTGGAGAACACGATCGCGTCGTAATGCCGACGCAGATCCGCCAGGCTCAGGTCCGTGCCGTAGTCCACATTCCCCAGGAAACGGATGTCCCCGCGGTCCATGACCTTGTGCAGCGCGGTGACGATGCCCTTGATGCGCGGATGGTCCGGGGCCACCCCGTAACGGATCAGACCGAACGGGGCCGGGTACCGGTCGAACAGGTCGATGCTGACACGGAAGTCCCGCTCCTCCTTGGTCAGGATGTCCGCCGTGTACACCCCGGCGGGTCCGGCACCGATGATGGCGATGCGCAACGGGCGATCAGGGCGAACGGTCACGGCGGGTGGGTCCTTTTCGACGACGGCGGGGCACGCCGGCGGAGCGCGGGGCGAGGCCCGGCACCGGCGCGCGGGATCGACCCCCCAGTCTACCGCCGTGACCGGGAGGAACCTGGGTGAGAGTGCTCACCCGGACCGTACAGTGGTCCGCGTGAGCCCCTCCTCCCCCTCTGCCCGGCCCGGCGCGACCCCCGACGGCGCCGCCCCCGACACCGGTGCCCTGCCCACCGTCTCCCCCGCCCCGGCCGATGACCCGCGTGGGCTGGCCCTCGGCTTCACCGCCTACTTCGTGTGGGGCCTGCTGCCGCTCTACATGGCGGTGCTCGCGCCCGCCGGGGCCCTGGAGATCGTGGTGGTGCGCATCGGCTTCGCCCTGATCTTCTGCCTGCTGCTGCTGACCGTGATGCGCCGCCTGCGCGAGCTGGGGACGGCGCTGGCCACGCCCGGCCGCTGGGGCACCACGGGTCTGGCCGCCGGGATCATCGCGGTGAACTGGCTGCTGTACGCGGTCTCGGTCACCACGGGCAACGTGCTCCAGGCCTCGCTGGGCTACTTCATGAACCCGCTGGTGAACGTCCTGCTCGGCGTGCTCTTCCTCGGGGAGCGGCTGCGGCGGGGCCAGTGGGTGGCCGTCGGGATCGCGGTGGCCGCCGTCGTCGTGATGTCCGCGGCGATGGGGCAGGTGCCGTGGATCGCGCTCGGGCTGGCCACCTCGTTCGGGCTCTACGGCTTCGTGAAGAAGCGCTTCCCCTCCCCCGTGCACGCGGTGACCGCGATGACCGCCGAGACCGTGGTGCTGATCCCCGTGTTCGTGGTGGGCAGCGTGCTGCTGGCGCAGGCCGGGCTGCTCACCACCGTCACCGAGGGACCCGGCCACTTCTGGCTCATGGCCGGGCTCGGCGTGCTCACCGCCGTTCCGCTCATCCTGTTCTCGGCGGCGGCCCGCTCCCTGACGCTGACCACGCTCGGGATGCTGCAGTACACGGCGCCCATCCTGCAGTTCCTCGTGGCGGTCACGGTCCTCGGCGAGCAGATGCCCGCGGCCCGCTGGGCGGGCTTCGGGCTCATCTGGCTCTCGCTGGCGGTCTTCACCCTCGACCAGCTGAACGCCTCCCGCCTGCAGCGTCGGGCGGTCCGGGCCGGGCAGGGCGCGCACGCCTAGACTGGCGGCATGCCCGCCAAGCCCCCCGCCCCCGTGTACCTCCCGGCCTTCCAGCGGCTCGTCCCGGACCTGCTGGGCGACGCCTGGGCCGAGGACGACGGCCTCGCCCCCGCCGACGTCGACGCCCGGCTGGCCCAGTCCCCCGCGGCGGAGCAGCTCGGCGCCGGGCTCATGATCCCGGCTGCTCTCCGCGAGTTCTACCTCGCCCTGGGCAACTGCGGCGACCTCATGGAGACGGACCACTACGTGTGGGACCCCGAGGACCTCGAGGTGCGGGACGGCTTCCTCATGTTCCTGGAGGATGCGGACGAGACGGTCGTGTGGGGCCTGCCGGTGGACAACCTGGCGTTGCCGGACCCGCTGGTGTGGCGGCGCTCCGCCGGTGCCGACGCGCCCGAGGGCGAGTGGCAGGACGAGGGCGGCACCTTCAGCGAGTTCCTGACGGACCTGCTCGCGTGGACCTTCGAGGACCCCGAGGACGACGACGAGGGGCCGGACCGGTGACCGCGCCCGCCCCGGTCTCCCACGCCCCGGACGGCTACGTCTGCCCGTTCTGCGGGCTCGTGGCCGGCGACGTCTCCGACCCGGGCAACCGCTGCGAGCTCGGGGACACCGTCTACCAGGACGAGGACCTGATCGTGCTGATCGCCGTGGACGGGTTCGGCGACCACGAGGGCCACGCCATGGTCTGCCCGGCCGAGCACTACGAGAACCTCTACGACCTGCCCCCGCGCGTGCTGCAGCGCATCGCCCTGATGGCCCAGCAGGTGGCGCTGGCCATGAAGCGCGCGTGGGCCCCGGACGGGGTCTCCACGCGCCAGCACAACGAGCCCGCCGGCAACCAGCACGTGTGGCACTACCACCTGCACGTGTTCCCCCGCTTCGAGGGGGACATGCTCTACCGGCAGCTGCGCCACCCGGTGGCCCCGGAGGTCCGCGCCGGCAAGGCGCGGGAGCTCGCGGCCGCGCTGGACCCCGCCCCGACCCGCCTGGACTGAGCGGCCTCCCCGGATCGAGGCGGCGACGCCGCCGACCGCGGCGTCAGGCCGAGCGCCCGACCACGTAGTCGGCGAACGCCTCGAGCGCCGCCTTCACGGCGGAGTCCGGCAACGGGTCGAGCGCCTGCTTGGCCTGCTCCGCCCAGCCGCGGGTGATCGCCCACGCCTCGTCGATGGCGGGGTGGCCCGTGAGCGCGGCGACGGCGGCGGCCAGCTGCTCGTCGGTGTCGAGCGGCCCGTCCACGAGCGCGCGCACCCGGCGGGCGTCCTCGGCCTCCGGCCCTTCGCCCTGCGCGGCGCGGGCCAGCAGCAGCGTGGTCAGGGTGGGCACGCGCTCGCGCAGGTCCGTGCCGGGGACCTTGCCGATCCGCTCGGCGTTGCCGGTGAGGTCGATCAGGTCGTCGGCGAGCTGGAAGGCCAGGCCCACCTTCTCGCCGTATGCGCGCATCACCTGGACGGCGGCCTCGTCGGCCCCGCCCAGCAGCGCGCCGAGCATGCCGGCCGCGGCGATCAGCGAGCCGGTCTTGCCGGAGAGCACCGCGTAGTAGTGCTCGATCGGATCCGCGCCCTCGGCCGGGCCGCGAGTCTCCCACAGCTGGCCCTGCACGAGGCGTTCGAAGGTGTCCGCCTGGATCTGCACGGGCCGCGGGCCGAGCTCGGCCATGAGCTGGGAGGCGCGGGCGAAGATCAGGTCGCCGGCCAGGATCGCCGCCGAGTTTCCCCACAGTCGGTGGGCGGCGGGGGCGCCGCGGCGCACGGGGGCCTCGTCCATCACGTCGTCGTGGTACAGCGTGGCCAGGTGCGTCAGCTCCATCACGACGGCGGCCTGGCGGGCGGGCGCGTCCACGTCGGCGACCTCGCCGGAGGCCAGGGCGGGGTCGCCCAGGAGGGAGGCGAGCACCGTCAGGACCGGACGGACCCGCTTGCCGCCGGCGGCCAGCAGGTGGTGGGCGGCGGTGTCGGAGAAGAGGTCGTCGAAGCCGAGGGCGCTGTCCAGCTGCTCCTCGACCTGCTCGAGCGCGGTCAGCACGACCTCCAGGACACGGCCATGCTCGGCGAGGGGTTCGAAGCCGGAGGGCAGGGCGAAGCCGGGGTCTGCGGTGGTCACCGGGCAAGCCTACCCAACGGCGCGCCGCCCGCGGTCGTCAGCGCGGGGGTGAGCGCCTCGAGCACGCGGACGGCCCGGTCGACGGCGTCGCCGCCCCGCGCGTCCACCGTGTTGCCCATGACCTTCACCGCGGCCCGCAGCAGCGGGGGTGCGGCCATCCCGGCGCCCAGCGCCGCCTTCATCACGCGCGGATCGCCGATCAGGCGGGCGAACCGGGCGCCGAGGGCGAAGTGGCGGCCCCACAGGTGCTGGGTGATCACCGGGTAACGGGACAGGATCGCGTCCGCGGCGCCGTCGGTCCCGGCCGCGTGCGCCTGCACCGCCAGCTCCGCGGCGAGGCGGGCCGCCTCCATCGCGAACCCGATGCCCTCGCCGTTGAACGGGGACACCATGCCGGCCGCGTCGCCCACCAGGAGCATGCCCGGCACGTGCTGCGGGGTGCGGTTGAACGCCATCGGCAGGGCCGCGCCGAGGATCCGCGAGGTGCGCGTCTGCTCGGCGATCCCCCAGTCCGCGGTGAGCGCCCCGGTCCAGGACTTCAGCAGCCCGCGGTAGTCCAGCTTCCCGAACTGCGGGGAGGTGTCCAGGATGCCCAGGCCCACGTTCACGGTGCCGTCCGCGAGCGGGAACAGCCAGCCGTAGCCGGGCAGCGGGTTGCCCTCGGCATCCGGCAGGCGCAGCCAGGACTCCATCCACTCCCCCCGGTCGCCGGGCGGGGCGGGGATCGCCCCGTCGACGGCGGCGCCGGCGGTGTAGTAGGCCCGCACGGCCACGCCCATGGGCCGGTCCTCGCGGCGGTGCAGGCCCGCGGAGACGGCGGCGCGGGCGGAGACGCCGTCGCACGCGAGCACGATCGGTGCGGTGAAGCGGGCGGTCTCCCCGGTCTTGCGGCCGTTCGGCGCGATCAGCTCCGCGTCCAGCCCGACCACGCGTCCGGCCTCGTCCCGCACGACGCCGGTGACGGCGTGCCGCTCGCGGACCTCGGCGCCGCGGGTGCGCGCCAGGTCCGCCAGGAGGGCGTCGAAATCGCGTCGGGTGCGCGTGAGCGCGTAGTCCGGCCACGTCTGGGTGGGCGCCCACGGCACGTCCACGCTGCGCTCGCCCGCGCGCAGCCGCAGGCCGCGGATGACGCGCCAGCCGCCGTCGTCGCCGGGCTCGCCCCGGTGGGGCACGCCGAGCAGTTGCAGCTCCCGGACCGCCTGCGGGGTCAGGCCGTCGCCGCAGACCTTCTCACGCGGGTGCGCGGTCTTCTCGAGCACCACCACGTCCAGCCCCGCCGCGGCGAGGTGGGCGGCGGCGGTGGCGCCGGCGGGGCCGCAGCCGGAGATCAGCACGTCGGCACGGCGCACGACGGCGGGGGTCGAGTCGGGCGCGGGCGACGTCGGCGTGTCGGTCACTGGGGGGCCTCCTCGGCGGCGAGCTCGGCGGTGGGCGGGGCGGGGGCCGGGCCGGCGTCCGGCGCGGGGTCCGGGACGGGGCACGCGGGCGGGAACGTGGCGCGCACCGCCGCGGCCAGGGCGGCGGCGACGCGCGGGCGGTCGGCGCGGTCGCAGCGGACCTCGAGCAGACGCCGGCCGCGCACCGGGTCGGACAGGGCCCGGACGAGGTCGACGCGGTCGGTGACCCGCGTGTACGGGAGGCCGTACGCGGCGGCCAGGGCGGCCAGGTCCACGCCGTGCGGGGTGCCGAAGAGCCGTTCGACGGGGTCCGCCATGCCGGGCGCCTCGGCCACGGCCCCGTGTTCGAGGCTCGCGAAGATCGCCCCGCCGTCGTCGTTGACGACCACGAGGTCGAGGTCCGGCTCGGTCTCGGTGGGGCCCACGAGCAAGCCGCCCGCCTCGTGCAGGGCGGTGAGGTCGCCGAGCAGGGCCACGGTCCGCCGTCCGCGCGCCAGTGCGACGCCCGCGGCCGTGGAGACGGTCCCGTCGATCCCGGCGAGCCCGCGGTTGGCGTACACCTCCGCGTCCGGCGCCGAGGGGGGCCGCCAGGTCAGGTCCACGTCCCGGATCACCGAGGACGAGCCCAGCACGAGCGGACCCCGGACCATGGCGGCGCTCACGTGCGCCACCGTCTGCGGGCTGAGCCGGTCGCCGGCGTCGGTGGTGACGAGCGCGTCCTCCACGGCGGCCTGGGCGCGCATCGAGGCATGCTGCCACGCGGCGAGCCAGCCGGGCTCGCCCTGCCCGGCGAAGGCGGCGAGCTCCTCGAGGGTCTCCACGGGCGTCTCCCGGCGCCGGCCCGGCTCGAACCACGGGGCGGGCTCGGGGGCGTGCAGGGCCGTGGCGACGTCGGGGCGGGCCAGCAGGGCGTTGACCGTCCGGGTGAGCGTGGGCCGGCCGAACAGCACGACCCGTTCGATGCGGGCGGCCAGGGGGTGTGCGTCCGCGTCGCGCCCGCCGGCCGCGCCCAGCAGGAGCGGGTACGCGGCGATGGCGTTGGCGGAGAACCGCGCGTTCGAGGACGGCTCGGCCAGCAGGGGCAGGCCCAGGGACAGCGCGAAGGCCGCGGCCGCGGGGCCGGCACCGTGGCAGGCCAGCACGACGGTGCGCCGCTGGTCCAGGCGGGCGACGTCCAGCTCGGGCAGGCCCGAGAGCACCGCCCCGGGCGCCCGGTAGGTCGACGCGGCGGGGGCCGGGCTCGCGCCGGCCGGGGCGGCGGCCGGAACAGGGGCGTGCGGCGCCGCGGCGGCGGCGCCCATGGCGGCCGCCTCCTCAGGACTCGGCACGAGCGGGTCGCGGAAGTGCAGGTTCAGGTGGACGGGCCCGGCCGGGGCCTCTGCCATCGTCACCGGACCGGGCGCGCCGTCGTCGGAACCGGCCTCGGCGACGACCCCGTCGGCCGCCAGCAGGGCCCGGCGCACGGTGGCCCGCACGTGGCGCAGATGCTGCTCGGCGTCCACGCCGTCGGCGGCGTCGCAGCCGAGGGAGGCGGCATGGCGGACGTGCGTGCCGAACACGCCCCTCTGGTCCGTGGTCTGGTTCGCGCCGGTGCCGTGCAGTTCGGGCGGACGATCCGCGGTCAGCGCGATCACGCGCGTGCCGGCGTGGAAGGACTCCATCAGGGCGGGCAGCAGGTTCCCGACGGCGGTGCCCGAGGTGGTCAGCACGCCCACCGGGCGCCCCGAGGCCAGCGAGAGCCCGTGGGCGAGGAAGCCGGCCGAGCGCTCGTCCACCCGCACGTGCAGGCGGACCTCGCCGGCGCGCTCGAGGGCCGCGAGCGCGTAGGCCAGCGGGGCGGAGCGGGAGCCGGGGCAGACCACCGCGTCCCGCATGCCGGCGTCGATCAGGGCGGTGGCGACGGCGCGCGCCACGGAGAGGGAGTCGACGGAGGTCATGGTGGCCACCAGTCTAGGCCCGGGCGCGGACGGGCCCCGGACGCGGCGAGGCCGCCACGGTGACGCGGTGGCGCCGGCCGTGACGGCCTGGTCGAGGGTCCTCGCGGAGGCGGGGGTCAGCCCTTCGGGCCCTTGCCGTTGCCCTTGCCGTTGCCCTTGCCGTTGTTGCCCTTGCCGTTGCCCTTGTTGCCCTTCTCCTTGCCGGCGCCCTTGCCGATGCCGTTGTTCCCGGTGGCGTTGAACACCTGGACGACGCACGGACGCGGGGCCGCGACCTTGTCGCCCACCTGGACCGGGCCGGTCGGGCTCAGGAAGTCCGGGAAGGAGGAGGTGTGCGCGCCCCAGGTGCCGTCCTCGCCCGGGTGCTGGACGTTGACGAACACGGAGTTGTCGCGGTCGTGGATCACGGGGCCGCAGGTCTCGGCGTCGCGGGGGACGGCGAGGAACTGCTGGACGCGGCCGCGCTCGGCGCCGTCGAGGGTGACCTTGTGCAGCGCGTCGGCGTAGCCGATGGTGCCGGGCTGGCCGTCGGTGGAGATCCAGAGGTTGCCCTCGGAGTCGAACGCCAGGTTGTCCGGGCAGGAGATCGGGGAGACCTTCTCCTTCGGGTAGCCGGCGAAGTAGGCCGAGGAGGAGACCGCCGGGTCGCCGGCGAGCAGCAGGATGACCCAGGTGAAGGCGGTGGAGGTGTGATCCCCGCCCCGCTCGGTGATCTCGATGACGTGGCCGTCGCGGTTGCCGATGACCGGGTTGGCCTCGTCCACGGCGGTGCGCTTGGTGTTGTTGGTCAGGGCCGCGTAGACCTTGCCGGTGACCGGGTTGGTCTCGACGTCCTCCGGGCGGTCCATCTTGGTGGCGCCCATCTTGTCTGCCGCGAGGCGGGTGTAGACGAGGACCTCGGCCAGGGACATGCCCGGGACGAAGGACGTCTTCTCGTCGGCCAGGGCGATCCACTCGCCGGAGCCGTCGAAGGCGCCGTCCGAGGGCAGGGTGCCCCTGCCGTCGATCTGGGCGGCCGGGGAGTCGCCGGAGAACTTGGCCACGTAGAGGGTGCCCTTGTCCATCAGGCGCATGTTGTGCTTCTTGTCGCCCTCGCGGACCTTCTCGGCGGAGACGAACTTGTACAGGTAGTCGTGGCGCTCGTCGTCGCCGGAGTAGACCACGGCGTGGCCGGACGGGGAGATCACGGCGGTGCCGGCCTCGTGCTTGAAGCGGCCCAGGAGGGTGTGCTTCACGGGCGTGGAGGTCGGGTCCTCGGGGTCGATCTCGACGACCCAGCCGAAGCGGTTGGCCTCGTTCTCGTAGCCGGGCTTGGTCAGGTCGAAGCGGTCGTGGACCTTCTCCCAGCCGCGGCTGGTGGCGGCGGCGGAGATGCCGTAGCGCTTCTCCTCGGCGGTGCCGCGACCCTTGAAGTACTGGTTGAAGTTCTCCTCGCCGGAGAGCACGGTGCCCCACGGGGTGGTGCCGCCGGCGCAGTTGTTCAGGGTGCCCAGCACGCGGGTGCCGGTCGGGTCCTCGACGGTCTTGAGCAGCGCGTGGCCGGCGGCCGGGCCGCGGACCTCGAACTCGGTGGTGCCGGTGATGCGGCGGTTGCGGCGGCCGCCGCGGACGTACTCCCACTGGGCGCCGCGCTTGGCGCGCTTGAGGTCCACGATGGACAGGCCGTGGGCCTGGAGACCGACGTTGACGACGTCCTCGAAGTTCGAGGCGATGTACTCCGGGGAGAACATGATGTTCTCGTTGGTGTACTCGTGGTTGGAGACGAGGTAGCCGGAGCGGTCGTTGCCGCCGTCGGTGATGATGTTCAGGTAGTCGTTGTTGTAGCCGAACTGGGCGGCCTGCGACGCACCGGTCTGGTGCTCGATGTCGAACTCCGGGGAGTCGGCGAACAGCGGGTCGCCCCAGCGGATCACGGTGCCCCAGTCGTAGCCCTCCGGCACGGTCATGGTGTCCACGGTGCGGGTCACCGGGGCGATGGGCTCGAAGGGGAGCTTGCCGCCGCCGGTCGGGCGCCGGCCGTTGTCCGCGAGCGCCTCGGGGGCCTGGGCCACCTGGGAGCCGATGACGACGGCGGCGGCGAGGCCGGTGCCGCCGACCAGGGCGGAGCGGCGCGAGATGGCGGTCTCCGCGATCTGCTGGAAGGTCGGGTTCGCCGAGGTGTTGGGCACCGGGTGGGCGCACGCGTTGCCGCACTTGAGCTCGCACGTGACGGCGGAGCGGTTGCCACGGGTGTGGCCGGCCATGGGGAGGAGGCGCTTCAGCATGACGGGGTCCTTCGCGTCGTGGGGATGGTTCGGGGTCCGGTGCCGGGCCGGAGGCGACCCCGGGGGGTGAGGCCGGCCGGGGCCGCCATCACCTTGGCCCCTCGCTCCGAGCGGCGAGCCACGCCCAGGTGGCCGCGAGTTGAACTCTTCCCGGCCGCCGGATTTCGTCCCGTCGACGTGCTGTAATCCGGCTCACATTCCCCGCGTCGACGGGGACCGGGCGGGCCCGTCAGCCCTGCGCGGCCAGCACCGCGTGGGCCGCGCGCAGGCGGTCGGCCCACCACGCCTGCCGCGTCCCGTCCGCCCGGACGCGGTCGAGCAGCTCCGGGTCGGGGGCGGGGGCCCGCTCCCCCGGTGCCGGGAGGGCCCCCGCGCGCGGGCGCCAGGCCGGGGCGACGACGTCGTGCTCGAAGAGGGCCGCGGTGCCGAGCCCGCACGCGTGCGGCAGGGACGGCAGGCAGGCGGCCAGCGCGGCGCCGCCGGCGATGCCCACGGAGGTGTCCAGCGCGGAGGAGACCACCGCGGGCAGCCCCGCGGCCGCCACGATCGCCGCGGCGCGGCGCACGCCCCCGAGCGGCTGGACCTTCACCACGATCAGGTCCGCGGCCCCGGCGGCCGCGACGGCGAGCGGGTCCTCGGCCTTGCGGACCGCCTCGTCCGCGGCGATCGGGGTGGGGACGCCCCGGGCGCGCAGCTCCGCGCGGACCTCCGCGAGGTCGGTGATGCCGGGCACGGGCTGCTCCGCGTACTCGAGGCCGACGTCAGCCAGCGCGGTGAGCACGTCGACGGCCTCGGTGGGCGTCCAGCCGGCGTTGGCGTCGACGCGGACCTGCGCGTGGGGCAGCAGCGCGCGCACCCGCCGCACGCGGGCCAGGTCGGCCTCGCGGCCGCCGGGGACGAGACCGCCCTCGGGTCCGTGCTCGGCCACCTTGACCTTGACCGCGGTGATGCCGTCGCCGTAGCGGGCCAGGACGGCCTCGACGTCGTCCGCGGCCACCGCGGGCACGGTGGCGTTGACGGGGACCGTCTCGCGGACCGGGGCGGGCCAGCCCTGCCAGCCGGTCTCGATCGCGGCGGCCAGCCACGCGGCGCACTCGTGCGGACCGTACTCCGGGAACGGGGAGAACTCGGCCCAGCCCGCCGGGCCGCGCAGCAGCAGGGCGTGGCGCAGGTCCGTGCCGCGGAACCTCACGCGCATCGGCAGGGCGACCGCGACGGCGTCGGCCAGCAGCTCCTCGACGCTCGGCAGGGCGGGACCGCCCGGCGCGCCGGGCAGCGGGGGCAGGGCGGGGGCGGTGCTCATGCGGTCAGTCTAGGAAGGGCGCTCGGCTCCCGTTCCGACGGGGCGCCGGCGGGGTGGGACTGTCTGTGTCGGCGCCGACGCTCAGACGGCGCGGAGGTAGCCGAGGGCTCGGGCCAGGTCCACGGCGCGGTCGTGGGCGCCGAGCACCCCCTCCAGGCCGGCGACGACGGCGGCCGTCACCTCCTCGGTGAGATGCCAGTCGGCTGTGAACGGGTCGTCGAAGCGCGCCCACGCCGTGCCCACGGCCGCGAGCGCGCGGGTCATCTCGGTGAGGTCCCGGAAGACCGGTCGCGGCTCGTCCAGGCGGTCCTCCCAGCCCTCGTCTCCCGGGGCCATGAGCACCTGGCCGGTGGAGGCCGCGTGGATGAACGGGTCGGCGCCCTGCTTGGCCACCACGGTCCAGTCGTCGTTCCAGTCCACCAGCAGCGCACCGGTTCGGTGGTTCCACCGGTAGCCGGCCTGCTCGTCCCACAGGCGGTCCAGCGGGAAGAACATCACGGGCAGGCCGAGGGTGTCGATCTCCAGCCACTCCGGTCCCACGTAGCGGTAGAAGTCGGCCAGGTCCGGGGCGAGGGGCTCCTCGGCGGCCCACTCGATGGGCTCCTGCCGGCTCAGCCGGCCGAACGGGGCCAGGGCGTCCCGGGCGGCCAGCAGGTCCTCGGCCGAGAGACGGGGCCGGGCGCCCGGCTCGGCACCCGGGCCGGGGGCCGAGCCGGTGGAGTCGCGGAGGGCCGGGCGATGTCCGTGGGCGGGGGGCACGCGGGTCATGGCCCCAGGCTAGGCATGCGGCTCAGAGGCGCGGAGGACGGGGCGGCGACGGGGGCGTGACCGTCCGATGAAGCCTGCATGACGGCTGCGCGTCCGACACAATGGAACCCATGCCCCCCACCGCCCGCGCCCCGCGCCGCCTCCCCTCGTGGACGTGGTGGCTGGCGCTGGCCGCGTGCGTGGCCGGCGTCGTGCTGGTCTACGCCGCCCTGGTGTGGTCCTCCGCCGGCCAGGTGCTCGAGTACCAGGTGTTCCGTGCCGTCGAGGAGCGCTACGCGGACACCGTGCCGGACGTGGCCTCCCAGGTGGTGCGGATCCTGCCGCTCGCGTTGGCGGTCGGCATGGCGCTGGCCTCGCTCGGCGCGCTCGCCGTGGCCCGGTGGCGGCGGCGGGGGCTGCTCGCCCTCCTCGTGCTGGTCGGGTCCAACCTCACCACGCAGCTGCTCAAGGCGGCGCTTCCGCGGCCCGAGCACGCCGACGGGGTCCCGTGGTCCGGCGGCAACTCACTGCCCTCGGGCCACATGACGCTCGCGACGGGCGCCGCGGTGGCCGCGCTGCTGCTCGTGCCCGCCCGGTGGCGACCTCTCACCACCGTCCTCGGCGCCGTGGTGAGCTCCTGCACCGGCGCCGTCGCCTACACGGAGGCCTGGCACCGGCCGTCGGACATGGCCGCCGCGGCGCTCGTGTCCGCCGCCTGGGGCCTGCTCGCCGTGCCGTTCGCCCGGTACGACGGCGCACCGCGGCCCGCACCGCGCGGCGCCCGCGGCGTGGAGGCCACGCTCTGGTCCCTGGGCGTCGCGGGCCTGGCGGCCGGGCTGACGCTGCTGGCCCTCACCCTCGACACCCCCGCGACCAGCGGCGCAGGCCCCCACCCGGCGGCCGAGCCGGCCGGGATCCTGCTCAGCGCCTCCCCCGCGGTCCTGCTGTGGGGCGCGCTCGGCACGGCCTTTCGCCGCGGCCGCGCGGACTGACCCCTCCCCGCACGCTCACCGCACCCCCACCACGCGACGAGCCCTGCGATGTGGCGGCCATCCGCGAGGTATGGCCGCCACATCGCAGGGCTCGTCCGGGGTCGGGGCGGGCGGGGATCGTCCGGATCAGATCCGGGCGAGGGCCGCCGTCGGGTCGTGGAGGCAGTCCGCCACGAACGTGAGGAACGCGCTCGCGGTGGCGCCGTCGGTGACGCGGTGGTCGAAGGTCACGGTCATCTCGGTGACCTTGCGGACCACGATCTCCCCGTCCACGACCCACGGGCGGTCGATGATCCGGCCGATGCCGAGCATCCCGACCTCGGGCACGTTGATGATCGGCGTGGCGCCGTCCGTGCCCAGCGGGCCGTAGTTGTTCAGCGTGAACGTGCCGCGGGTGAGCTCGGCCGGGGCGGCCCGGCCCGCGCGGGCGCGGCTGACGGTGTCGTTGATGGCGGCGGTGAGCTCGTCCGCGGACAGCTTCTCCGCGTGCTCGACGGAGGGCACCATGAGGCCGCGGTCGGTCTGCACGGCCAGGCCGAGGTGGACGCCGTCGACCTCCACGATCTCGTCCTGGCCGTCCGCCCCCGCCTCGATGCGCGCGTTCATCACCGGGTACCGGCGCAGGCCGGCCAGGGTGAAGCGGGCGATCAGGCCGAGCAGCGAGGGCGCGTTCTCCGGGTCCTTCGCCTTGAGCGCGGCCCGCAGCTCGAGCAGGGCGGTGACGTCGACGTCCAGCCACGCCGTGACCTCCGGGACCTCGCGGCGCGAGCGGGAGAGCTGGTCCGCGATCACCTTGCGCACCCCCGAGATCGGGGTGCGGGCGACGACGGCCAGGCCGGTCCGCCCGTCCACGGCGCCCGGCTGCGCGGCGGCCTCGGCCGCCGGGACGGCTGCGACCAACGGGGCCTGGGCCGGGGCGGCCTGCGGGGCGGAGCCCTCGGCCGCGGCGAGCACGTCGGCGCGGGTGATCAGGCCGTCCGGGCCCGTGCCGGTCAGCGCGGCCACGTCCACGCCCTTCTCGCGGGCGAGCTTGCGGACGATCGGGGAGGTCACGCGCGGGGCGCCGGCCCCGGCCGTGGGGGCCGGTGTCGGGCGGGCGGCGCCGCGGCCGCGCTTGGACGGACGGCTGCGGGAGGTGGCCCTGTGGCCGGAGGTGCCGTAGCCGATGAGCACGGCGCCGGAGGCCTCGTCGTCGGAGCCGGCGACGTCGCCGTCGCCGCCGCGGGCCTTGTCCGGCTTCGGCTGGACGCCGGCCATCTCCTCCTCGCGGTAGCTCAGCGCGCCGGGGCGGGCGGCCTCGGCAGCGGCCGCACCGGTGGCCGGCGGGACGGCCAGGGCCTCGGTGCCGGCGGCGGGCGCGGAGCCCTCACCGGACTCGCCGGCCGCGCCGATGGTGATCAGCGGGCTGCCGACGTCCATGGTCTCGCCCTCGGCGCCGTGCAGGGTCAGCACGGTGCCGGCGTACGGGCTCGGCACCTCGACGAGGGCCTTGGCGGTCTCGACCTCGACCATGGGCTGGTCGACGGCCACGGTGTCGCCCTCGGCGACGAGCCAGCGGACGATGTCGGCCTCGGTCAGGCCTTCGCCCAGGTCGGGCAGCAGGAAGGTGTTGCTCATGCGCGGGCCTCCTCGGCGTCCAGGTCCCAGTTCAGGTCGTCGATCGCGTCCAGGATGCGGTCGATGTTCGGCAGGTGGTGCTCCTCGAGCTTCGGCGCGGGGAACGGGATGTCGAAGCCGGTCACGCGGCCCACGGGCGCCGCCAGCGAGTGGAAGCAGCGCTGCTGGATCCGGGCCACCAGCTCGGAGGCCACGGACGCGAAGCCCTGCGGCTCGGCGACGACGACGGCGCGGCCGGTCTTGGCGACCGAGGCGGCCATCGTGTCCTCGTCCAGCGGGTTCACGGTGCGCAGGTCCACGACCTCCACCGAGAGCCCCTCCTCCGCGGCCGCGTGGGCGGCGGCGAGGCAGGTGGGCACGGAGGGGCCGTAGGAGACGAGGGTGACGTCCGTGCCCTCGCGGACGACGGCGGCGCGCGCCCAGGCCTCGCCGTGCTCCTTCTTGTCCTCGACGCGGGCCCAGCCCTCCTCGAACTCGGCGCGCAGCTGGTCGAGGTCGAGCTCGGCCTTGGTCCAGTACATCTTCTTGGGCTCCATGAAGACCACCGGGTCGTCCAGGCGGATGGCCGAGCGCAGCATCATGTACGCGTCCTTCACCGAGGCCGGGGTGTACACCTTCAGGCCCGGGGTGTGCGCGTAGTAGGACTCGGACGAGTCGCAGTGGTGCTCCACGCCGCCGATGCCGCCGCCGTAGGGGATGCGGAGGGTGATCGGCATGGGCGTGGCGCCCTTGGTGCGGTTGCGCATCTTGGCCACGTGCGAGGCGATCTGCTCGAAGGCCGGGTACGCGAACGCGTCGAACTGCATCTCGATCACGGGGCGGGCGCCGCCGAGGGCCATGCCCACGGCCATGCCCGCGATGCCGGACTCGGCCAGCGGGGTGTCGAAGCAGCGCTCCTCGCCGAAGCGCGCGGTCAGCCCGTCCGTGATGCGGAAGACGCCGCCGAGGGTGCCGACGTCCTCGCCGAACACCACCACCATGTCGTCGGCGGCCATCTCGTCGGCCAGCGCCGCGTTGAGCGCGGCGGCGAAGGTCAGGGTCGCCATGCTCAGGCCTCCTGGTTCTCGGAACGGGACAGCTCCTCGGCCAGCTGCGCGCGCTGGGCGGCGAGCTGCGGGGTCTGCACGGAGTAGACGTGGTCGAACAGCTCGAGCGGATCGAGCTCCGTCTCGGCGTTCATGGCGTCGCGCAGCTGCTGCGCGACGTCCTCCGCGTCGCGGGTGATCTGGGCCGAGACCTCCTCGGTGAGGGCGCCGGTGGACTCGAGGTAGGCGGTCATGCGGCGCAGCGGGTCGCGCGCCTCCCACTCCTTCACCTCGGCGTCGTCGCGGTAGCGCGAGGGGTCGTCCGTGTTGGTGTGCGCCTGCATGCGGTAGGTGTCCGCCTCCACGAGGAAGGGGCCCTGTCCCTGCCGGCACAGCTCCACGGCGCGGCCCAGCACGGCCAGCAGGGCGCCGAGGTCGTTGCCGTCCACGCGCTCGCCGGCCAGGCCGTAGCCCACGGCCTTGTGGGCCAGGGACGGGGCGGCCGACTGCTTGGCGAACGGCACGGAGATGGCGAACTTGTTGTTCTGCACGAAGAAGATCACCGGCAGCTTGAACACGGCCGCGAAGTTCAGCGCCTCGTGGAAGTCGCCCTCGGAGGTGCCGCCGTCGCCGACCATGGCCAGGCACACGACCTCCTCGCCGCGCAGGCGGGCGGCCTTGGCCATCCCGACGGCGTGCAGCATCTGGGTGGTCAGGGGCGTGGACTGGATGGAGACGTGGTGCTTCTGGGGGTCGTAACCCTGATGCCAGGTGCCCTGGTAGGCCACCATCACCTCGAGCGGCGGGACGCCGCGGGCGATCACGGCCACGGTGTCGCGGTAGGTCGGGAACAGCCAGTCGTGCTCGCCCAGGCAGACGGCGGCGGCGACCTCGGAGGCCTCCTGGCCATGCGAGGACGGATAGACGGCCATGCGACCCTGGCGCACCAGGGCGTAGGCCTGGTCGTTGACGCGGCGGCCGATGACGAGGTGGCGGTAGGCGGCCAGCAGCTCCTCGTCGGAGGGCAGGGGATACTCGTGGCCGGGCTCGGTGCCCTGCTCCTCCGGGGCCAGCAGAGTGCCGTCCTCGCCGATCAGCTGGATGCGGCGGGCGGCGGGGAGCAGGTACTCCTCGAGGGAGATGCCGAAGGCGGCGCCGGCGTTCGGGCGGGTCTCGGCCTCGTCGGTCCGGACGGCCCCGGGCACGGCGGGGGTGGGGTCACTCATGGCGGGTCCTCTCGATCTGTGGCCTTCAGTGTGCCCAAGAGGATCAATGTGTCGCGCGCTCGCCCGTGATCACGAGACAATCGGGTGCAAACCAGGCACTCCATCGGACGAACTGCTATGGTGACTCGTGCCACGTAGACGGTCCGCCGCCGCGTGGCCGACCCCGTCCGCCCCGCCCCAGGAGGAGCCATGGCCGCCGAGCCGCTGGACCGCGTGGACCGCGCGATCGTCCGCGAACTGACGCAGGACGGGCGGATGTCCGTCGCGGCCCTGGCCGAGCGCGTGCACATCTCCCGCGCGCACTGCTACTCGCGTCTGAACCGCCTGCAGGACGCGGGCGTGATCACAGGCTTCACCGTGCGGGTCGACCCCGTCAAGGTCGGCTTCGGGGCCTCCGCCCACGTGACCATGAAGCTGCGTCAGCACGACTGGCGAGAGCTGCGCGCCACGCTCCTGGCCATCCCCGAGGTCTCCCACGTCTCCCTCGTGGGCGGGAACATGGACGTGATCCTGCTGGTCCGCGCGCGGGACACCGCCGACCTGCGCCGCGTGATCTTCGACGAACTGCAGACCCTGCCGAGCGTCGTCGACACGCAGACGTACATGGTCTTCGACGACCAGGCCTCCGGGCAGACCATCCCCCCGGACGAGACCGCCGACTGAGCCGACGGCCCGACGCCCCGGTCAGCGCGAGCGCACGACGACGGGCGGCGGGTCCGCCACGGCCCCCGGCCCGCGCGGCAGCACCGCGGCGAACACGACCGCTCCGAGACCGCAGACGACCGCGAGGGAGCCGACGCCGACGGCCAGCCCGGCCGCGGCGGTCGCCCCGGAGAGCAGCAGCGGCCCGGCGAGCATCCCCGCGTCGGACATCGAGCGCCACAGACCGAGGAACGGGGCGCGCGCGTTCGGCGGCGAGTGGTCCGCCCCGAGGGTCATCACGATCCCCGCGCCGAAGCCGTTGCCGATGCCCAGCAGCACCGCCGCCGCCGCGAACGCCGTCGGCTCCCGGGTGAGGCTGATCGCCAGGAACCCCGCCCCCAGCAGGGTCAGGCACGGCACCGCCACGGCGCGCCGGCCGAAGCGGTCCATGAGCCGGCCCGAGGGGTAGAAGAGCAGCAGGTCCGCCGCGCCGGCCAGGCCGAAGACGAGCGACGCCGTCGCCGCGTCCAGGCCCAGGTGCGTGGCCCACAGCGGGATGACGGCGTTGCGCGCCGCGCGGGCGGCGGAGACGGCCACGACACCGAAGCCGGCCGTGAGCAACGCCCCGCGCCGGGCGCGCGCCACGTCCCGCAGCCGGGGTCGACCGGCCGGTCCGGGCTCCTCCCCCGCCGCCGGATCGGACGCCGGCACCGGCAGATCCCGGATCCGCAGGCACAGCAGGGCGCCGACGGCCATGGCCGCGGCGGCCGCGGCGAACGCGCCGTCCAGCCCGAGCGGGGCCTGCGCGGCGGCACCCAGGAACGGGCCCAGGAACGTCCCGATCCGCACGGTCCCGCCGAGCGTGGACATCGCGCGGGCCCGGTGCGTGGCCGGCACCGCCACCGCCAGGTACGCCTGGCGGGCCAGGTTGAACCCGGCCCCGGCCATGCCCACGGCGAGCACCGCGGCCAGGAACAGCGCCAACCGCCCCGGTTCGGCCACCCCCGCCGCCGAGGGCCCGGAGGACACCCCGGCCGTCGTCGCCCAGGCCAGACCCGCGCCGACCGTGCCGAGCCCGGCGGAGACGACCATGGTGACCCGCTCCCCCGCCCGGGCCGCGAGCGCCGAGGCCGGCCCGTTGGCCACGAGCGAGCCGAGCCCCACCAGCAGCACGACGGCGGCCGCCCGCGCCGCGTCCAGGCCGAGGGCCAGCGCCGCCACCGCGAGCGCGGGCGTCATGGCGCCCAGGCCGACGGCGTAGACGGTGGAGGGGGCGTAGATCTGCACGGCGTCGCGCAGCGCCTCCCGGGTGCGGGCGGCGGAGGCGGAGCGGGGACGCATGCCCGCGAGCGTAGCGGGACGGCACGCGCGCCATCGTCGTGGGACCGGGTCACTACGCTGGTGCCATGGCCTCCCGCACCGCCTCTCCACCGCCCTCGCCCGCCCCGTCCACCGCCGCTCCCCGCGGCGCCCTGGACCGGTACTTCCGCATCACCGAGCGCGGCTCGTCGGTGGGCCAGGAGTTCCGCGGCGGCCTCGCCACGTTCCTGGCGATGAGCTACATCGTGGTGCTGAACCCGCTGATCCTGTCCGGGCCCGACTCGGCCGGGAACACCCTGGGCATCCCCGCCGTGGCCGCCGTGACCGCGCTCGTGGCGGGCGTCATGACCATCGTCATGGGTGTGTGGGCGCGGCACCCGTTCGCGGTGGCCGCGGGCCTGGGCGTCTCCGCGTTCGTCTCCATCACCATCGCCACGACGCCGGGACTCACCTGGCCCCAGCTGATGGGCCTCGTCACCCTCGCCGGTCTCGTGATGCTGGTGCTCGTGGTGACCGGCTTCCGCCGCGCCGTGTTCGACGCGGTCCCGGAGGCGCTGAAGTCCGGCATCGTGGTGGGCATCGGCCTGTTCATCGCACTGATCGGCCTCGTCAACGCCGGGTTCGTGCGGCGACTGCCGGACGCCGCCGACACCACGGTCCCGGTGGGCCTGGGCACGGGCGGCGAGCTCGAGGGCTGGCCCGTGCTGGTCTTCGTCGTCGGGCTGCTGCTGACCGCGGTCCTCGTGATCCGCAAGGTGCGCGGCGCCGTCCTGATCGGCATCGTCGTGGCGACGATCCTCGCCAACGTGCTGGAGGCCGTGTTCCACATCGGCCCCTCCGTGGACGCCGACGGGAACGCCGTGCCCACCGGCTGGTCCCTGATCGCCCCCTCCCTGCCCGAGTGGACCGCCCCGGACCTGCACCTGCTCGGCAGCGTGGACCTGTTCGGCGCCTTCACCTCCGTGGGCGGGCTGATGGCCTCCCTGCTCGTGTTCGCGATCCTGCTCTCCGTGTTCTTCGACGCGATGGGCGTCTCCGTGGGCCTGGCCCGCGAGGCCGGCACCGTGAACCCGGACGGCTCCATCCCCGACCTGAACCGGGTGCTCGCCGCGGACGCGCTCGCGGTCACGGTGGGCGGTGGCGCCTCCGGCTCGGCGCACCAGATCTTCGTGGAGTCCGGCACCGGCATCGGCGAGGGCGCCCGGACCGGCCTGGCCTCCGTGTTCACCGGCCTGTTCTTCCTCGCGGCCGTGTTCCTCTCCCCGCTCATCCACCTCGTGCCGTTCGAGGCCGTGGCCCCCGCGCTCGTGGTGGTCGGGTTCATGATGTGCCAGCACGTGGTGCAGATCGACTGGTCCGACCCGGGCGCGGCCTTCCCCGCGTTCCTCACGTTCATCCTCATGCCGTTCACCTACTCGATCGTCAACGGCATCGGCGCCGGCGTGGTGGCCTACGCGGTGATCCGCACGGGCCAGGGCCGCGGCCGCGAGGTGCACCCGCTGCTGTGGTTCGTGGCGCTCGCGTTCGTCGCGTACTTCGGGCTCGGCGTGGTCCGGGCGGCGCTCGGCCTGAACTGACCCGCCACCCCCGACGGCGGCGCACCGGGCCGGTGCGCCGCCGTCGTCGTGTGCGGCGCGGGGTGTCGGCCCCGCCCCGCGCGGCGTGATGGGATGGGCCGCATGCCCCAGACCACTACGCACGCCCCCGTCCCGCCGTCCGTTGCCGCCGAGCCCGTGACCCGCCGCCACCACGGCCACACGTTCCAGGACGACTTCGAGTGGCTGCGCGGCAAGGCGGAGCCCCGCGTGCTCGAGCACCTGGCCGCCGAGAACGCGTACACCGAGGCCGTGACCGCGGACCAGGCGCCGCTGCGCGAGGCGATCGTCGGCGAGATCAAGGCCCGCACGGTGGAGACGGACCGCTCCGTGCCCGCCCGCCGGGACGGGTGGTGGTACTTCGTGCGCACCCGCGAGGGCGCCGAGTACCCGATCCACTGCCGCGTGCCCGCACGCGAGACCGGTGACCTCGAGGCCGACTGGACCCCGCCCGTCATCACCCCGGACGCCGCCCTGCCGGGCGAGCAGGTGATCCTGGACGGCAACGCCGAGGCCGAGGGCCACCCGTTCTTCGCGCTCGGCGGCCTGCACATCAGCCCGGACGCCACCCGGGTGGCCTACGCCGTGGACCACACCGGCGACGAGCGCTTCACCCTGCGCGTGCGCGAGATCGCCACGGGCGAGGACCTGCCGGACGCGGTCGAGAACGTGGCCCACGGCGTCCGCTTCGACCGCTCGGGCACCCGCGTGTTCTACACCGTCTGGGACGACTCGTGGCGGCCGTACCAGGTCAAGGCGCACGTGCTCGGCACCGACCCGGCCGAGGACGTGCTCCTGCACGAGGAGGCCGACCCGGGCATGTGGACCGGCTTCGAGGGCGTCGCCGACCGCACCCAGCTGCTGATCGGCGTCGGCAACTCGGAGGTCTCCGAGACCCTCGTGGTCGACCTGCCGGAGGACCCCGCCGCACCCCTGCCCGCCCCGCGCGTGCTGATCCCCCGCGCGTGGCGGATGCTCGCCGACGTCGAGCCCGTCACGGACGCCGAAGGCGTCCGCCGGCTGCTCGTGGTCCACGACCGCGCCCTGGACGACGACGGCGCCCCCGTCGCCGCGCCCAACGGGATGCTCTCGGTGGTCGCCGAGGCGGACGTCGCCGACCGCGACGCCTGGCGCACGGTCGTCCCGCACCGCGAGGACGTGAAGGTCGACGGCGTCATGGTCACCCTGACCCACGCCGCCCTGGCCGTGCGCCGGGAGACCACCCCGCGCGTCGTCGTCACCGAGCTGGACGCCGTGCTGGCCGGGCAGGCCGCGCACTGGCGCGAGCCCGCGTTCGACGAGGAGCTCTACGCGTGCCATCTGTCCGCGACGGCGGCCGAGTCCCCGTTCCTGCGGCTGGCCTACACGTCCTGGATCACGCCCGCGCGCGTGCTGGACGTCTCGGCGGCGACGGGCGAGGTGCACCTGCGCCGCGAGACGGAGGTGCCCGGCTACGACCCGGCCGACTACGTGGCCGAGCGCGTGTGGGCGCCGGCGTCCGAGCCGTCGTCGGTGACCGGGGAGGACGTGCGGATCCCCGTCACCGTGATCCGGCGCCGCGACGTGAAGCCGGACGGGACGGCCCCGTGCGTGGTGTACGGCTACGGCTCCTACGAGATGTCCATGGACCCCGTGCTGGGTGTGGCCCGGCTGTCCCTGCTGGACCGGGGCGTGGTGTTCGCGGTCGCGCACGTGCGCGGCGGCGGCGAACTGGGCCGGCGCTGGTACGAGGACGGCAAGAAGCTGGCCAAGCGGCACTCCTTCACGGACTTCGTGGACGCCACCCGGCACCTCGTGGACCTCGGCTGGGCGGACCCGGCGCGCGTGGCCTGCATGGGCGGCTCGGCCGGCGGCCTGCTCATGGGCGCGGTGCTGAACCTCGCGCCGGAGCTGTACCGGGCGTGCCTGGCCGTGGTGCCGTTCGTGGACGCGCTCACCACCATCCTCGACCCGGAGCTGCCGCTGTCCGCGCTCGAGTGGGAGGAGTGGGGCAACCCGATCGAGGACGCGGCCGTGTACGAGGCCATGCGCGCCTACACCCCGTACGAGAACGTGCGGGCGGTGGACTACCCGGCGATCGCCGCGGTCACCAGCCTGCACGACACCCGCGTGCTCTACGTGGAGCCCGCCAAGTGGGTGGCGCAGCTGCGCCGCACCGTCACCTCGGACCAGGCGAGGCCGCTGGCCGACGGCGGCGCGCCCGTGCTGCTGCGCACCGAGATGGACGGCGGCCACGGCGGCGCGTCCGGCCGGTACCAGGGCTGGGAGGACACCGCGTGGGAGTACGCGTTCCTGCTCACGGCGCTGGGGGCCGTCGAGCGGCTGGACTGACGGGGCGGACGGTCAGGCCTCGGCCGCGCCGCGGGCGTCCTCCAGGGCGTCCACGGCGCGGATCAGGCCCAGGTGGGAGAACGCCTGCGGGAAGTTGCCCGCCATCCGGTCCAGCTCGTCGTCGTACTCCTCGGCCATGAGCAGCAGGTCGTTGGCACAGTCGTCCAGGCGGGCCATGAGGCGCTCCGCGTCCTCGACGCGGCCGGATCGGGCGTACTGCTCCACGAGCCAGAAGGCGCACATGATGAACGGCGCCTCCTCGCCCGGCAGCCCGTCCATGCCGGTGGCGCGGTACCGCATCACCAGGCCGGTCTGGGTGACGAGGTCCTCCTCCACGCGGGCCACCGTGGCGAGCATGTGCGGATCGTCGTGGGGCACGAAGCCGGTGTGGGGGATCTGCAGCAGGGAGGCGTCCGTCTCCGTGGAGCCGTAGGTCTGCCGGAAGGCGCCGTCCTCGTCCACGCCCTCGGTGAGGATCTCCTCCCGCAGCTCCTCCCGCGCCCGCTCCCAGGCCTCGAGCTCGTCGTCGCGGGCCGGCAGCCCGTGGTCCCGGGCGGCGTGCAGGGCCTGGTCCAGGGCGGCCCACATCATCACGCGGCCGTGCGTGAAGAACGCGGGCTCGCCCCGCATCTCCCACAGGCCGTGCTCCTTCGTGTCCCGGTGCGCCAGCAGGCGCTCCACGAGCCGCTTCTGCAGCGTCCAGGACCACGGGTCCTCCCCCACGCCCGCGTCCCGCAGCTTCCCGAGGGCGAGCATCACCGTGCCGATCACGTCCGCCTGCCACTGGTCCGCGGCCCCGTTGCCCACGTGCACGGGGCGCGAGCCCTCGTAGCCGGGCAGGTGCTCGAGGTCCCGCTCGGGCATGCGGCGCCCGCCGGAGAGCGTATACATGATCTGCACGTCCTGCGGGTCGCCGGCGATCGCGCGCAGCAGCCAGTCCCGCCAGGCCTTGGCGTCCTCCGTGTGGTTGTGGGCCATGAGCGCCTCGAGGGTGAGGGCGGTGTCCCGCAGCCACACGTAGCGGTAGTCCCAGTTGCGCACGCCCCCGATGTCCTCCGGCAGGCTCGCGGTGGGGGCGGCCACGATGCCGCCCGTGTCCCGGTGGGTCAGGCCCTTGAGCACCAGCACGGAGCGGGCCACCCGGTCGGCGCGCGGGCCGGTGGCCTCCAGCTCGCCCAGCCACTCCACCCAGCCGGCCACGGTGGCCTCGAGGGCCCGCTCCGCGTTCGGGGCGGCCGGCGCCATGAACCACGAGGGGTACCAGGCGAGCGTCCATGCGGCGGACCCGCCCTCCTCCAGCGGGGTGCTGCCGCGGTGGCTCAGCCCGTCCGGGCTCAGGTCCGGCCCGTGCACGGCCAGGGCGTCGCCGCCGGCGACCACCGCGAGGAAGGACTCCCCCGCCGGGTCGGTCTGCCGGGACACCCACGGGGTCACCTCGCCGTAGTCCAGCCGGACGTGGAGCCGCTGCTCCACGCTCACGCGGCCGGCGGTGCAGCGCACGAGCCGCACCAGGTCCGCCCGGGCCTGTTCGCCCTCGCCCGTCGAGGCGAGCGCGCCGCCGTCGTCGTCCACCGCCACGCCGGAGCCGCGATGGCTGGTCAGCGGCATGAACTCGAGGACCTCCGCCTCCCCCTCGGGGCCGCGCCAGCGCGTGCGCAGCACGAGCGTGCCGGGCAGGTAGGCGCGCTCCACGACCTCGCCGTCGGCGATCCGCAGGCTCCACTGCCCGTGCTCCGGCTCGCCCAGCAGGGAGGTGAATACGGACGGGGCGTCGAACCGGGGCAGGCACAGCCACGTCACGTCCCCCTCGCGGGTGACGAGCGCCCCCGAGTGCTGGTTGGACAGGTACGCGTGGTCCTCGATGAGCGGCGGGCGGCGGGGGGTCGTCGTGGTCATGCCCTCCAGTCCATCATCCGCGACGCGCGGCGGGCCAGGGCTGAGGCCGCGCCCGGCCCGGCGGGCATGGACGGGCACGCATGGACGGGCACGCATGGACTGGATCGGCGGGCCGACGGGAGACTGGCCGGGACCGCCCGCCGCCGACGCCGAAGGACACCCATGACCTCCCCCGCCGACCGCGACGATGTCGCCCTGATCATCCTGGGCGCCACCGGTGACCTCACCTCGCGCCTGCTGCTGCCCGGCCTGGCCGGTGCGCTGGCCGCCCACGACCTGCCGCGGGTGACGCTCGTGGGCTCCTCCCACAGCGAGCACAGCACGGACGAGTGGCGCTCGATCGTGCGCGAGGGCCTCGCGGGCGCCGCCCTGGACGAGGACGAGGTCGAGGACCTCGTCGCGCGCGCCGCGTGGCACACCGCCGACGCCACGGACGCCGACGACCTGCGCGCCCTGTTCGAGACGGCCCGCGAGGCCGCCGGCCCGGACGCCGCGCCCGTGCTGTACTTCGCCCTCGGCCCCGGCATCACGCGGGAGGCCGTGGGCGCGCTCGCCGGCTTGGAAGACCTGCCGGACGGGCTGCGCCTGGCCCTGGAGAAGCCGTTCGGCGAGGACGAGGAGAGCGCCCGCGAGCTCAACGCGGTGCTGGCCGACGTCGTCGAGGAGGACCGCGTGTTCCGCGTGGACCACTTCCTGGGCGAGTCCATGGTCACCGCGCTGCTCGGGCTGCGCACCGCGAACCGGCTGCTGGGGCGCGTGTGGGGCGGGCGTGACGTGGAGCGGGTCGACGTGGTGGTGGACGAGACGATCGCGCTCGAGGGGCGCGCCGAGTTCTACGACGGCACCGGCGCGCTAAAGGACATGGTCCAGTCGCACCTGCTGCAGGTGCTGGCCATGGCGGCGCTCGAGCCGCCGGAGCGGCTGCGTCCGCAGGAACTGCACGACGCCGTCGTCGAGGTCCTGCGCGCCACCCGGGTGTGGCAGGACGACCCCGTGGCCGCCTCCCGCCGCGCCCGCTACACCGCCGGCGAGGTGGACGGCGAGCGGATCCCCGCCTACGCGGAGGAGGAGGGCGTGGACCCCGGGCTGCGGACCGAGACGCTGGCCGAGGTCACCCTCGCCGTGGACACCGAGCGGTGGCGCGGCGTGCCGTTCCGGCTGCGCTCCGGCAAGGCGCTGGGCCGGAAGCGGTGGGAGGTGGCGCTGACCCTGCGGGCGCCCGAGGACGTGCCGGAGGGCCTCTCGCCCGCGGAGGGCCGGGACCGGATCGTGGTGGGCCTGGACCCGCGCGAGGTGCGGATCGAGCTCGCCGTGGACGGGGCCGACACCCCGTTCGACGCCGAGCGGCGCACCCTCGCCGCCGACCTGGGCGAGGAGCAGGTGGACGCCTACGGGGAGGTGCTGCGCGGCATCCTCACCGGGCAGACGCTGCTGAGCGTGCGCGGCGACGCCGCCGAGGAGTGCTGGCGGATCCTGGCGCCGGTGCTCGCCGCGTGGGAGGCCGAGGAGGTGCCGCTGGACGAGTACCCGGCCGGGTCGGCGGGGCCGGCGGGCTGGGGGTGAGGGGCGGGGCCGAGAGGCGCCGTGGCACCGATATGACCCTTCTCAGCGCTCTTCAGTCCCTGAGAAGGGCCGTTCCGGTGCCGAGGATGCTGCGCGGCTGAGCTCCCGTTCCTCGAACGAGAGCGCCGCTGGGGGCTCCCGTTTCCCGAACGAAGGCGCGGGGTGGCGGGCCGCCGGTACTGTTCTGGGCATGAGCGAGCAGCACCGCCTGGACCGTGACCGCCTCCCCGAGCAGGTCTCCGACCTCTTCGACCCCGTGCGCTGGCGCGTGGTGGAGGGCTTCGACTTCGAGGACATGACCTACCACCGGCAGGTGGAGCGCGACGCGCAGGGCCGCTGGGTGCGCGACCTGCCCACGGTCCGCATCGCCTTCGACCGCCCCGAGGTGCGCAACGCGTTCCGTCCCGGCACCGTGGACGAGCTCTACCGCGCGCTGGACCACGCCCGGATGACCCCGGACGTCGGCACGGTGCTGCTCACCGGCAACGGTCCCTCCCCCAAGGACGGGGGCCACGCGTTCTGCTCGGGCGGCGACCAGCGCATCCGCGGCCGCGACGGCTACCGCTACGCCGAGGGGGACACGGCGGAGACCATCGACCCCGCCCGGGCCGGCCGCCTGCACATCCTCGAGGTCCAGCGGCTGATGCGCACCTCGCCCAAGGCGATCATCGCCGTCGTGAACGGCTGGGCCGCCGGCGGCGGCCACTCGCTGCACGTGGTCGCGGACCTCACGCTCGCCTCGCGCGAGCACGGGAAGTTCAAGCAGACGGACGCCACCGTGGGCTCCTTCGACGCCGGCTACGGCTCGGCCCTGCTCGCCCGGCAGGTGGGCCAGAAGCGCGCCCGCGAGATCTTCTTCACGGCGCGCGAGTACTCGGCCGAGGAGATGGTGGCCATGGGCGCGGTGAACGAGGCCGTGGACCACGAGCGCCTCGAGGAGGTCGCCCTCGAGTACGCCGCGGACATCAACCGTCAGTCCCCGCAGGCCCTGCGCATGCTCAAGTTCGCGTTCAACCTTCCCGACGACGGCATGGCCGGCCAGCAGGTCTTCGCCGGCGAGGCCACGCGCATGGCCTACATGACGGACGAGGCCGTGGAGGGCCGGGACGCGTTCCTGCAGAAGCGCGACCCGGACTGGTCCGCCTTCCCGTACCACTTCTGACCGACCACCACGGCAGGACGGGGACCCGCCCATGCTCGCACTGCTCAACGACCAGCCCATCCTCGTCCTCATGGCCACCGTCGCCCTGGGCGCCGCCGTCGGCACCATCCCCCTGGGCAAGATCCGCCTCGGCGCCTCGGGAGCACTGTTCGTGGGCCTGCTCGTCGGGGCGGTGCTGCCCGACGTCGGCGACCGGCTGGCCCTGTTCCAGAGCTTCGGCCTGGCCCTGTTCGCCTACCTGATCGGGCTCGGCGCCGGCAAGGTGTTCTTCCGGGACCTGCGCCGCAACCTGCCCCTGATGCTGGCCGCCGTCGTCGTGGTGATCCTCACCGCCTTCACGGTGCACCCGCTGGCCGCGCTGCTCAACCTGGACCTGCCGACGGCGATCGGCGTGTGGACGGGTTCGCTCACCGCGACGCCGGCGATGGCGCTGGCGAACCAGCTCACCGGCGGGCAGGCCCCGGCCGTGGGCTACGGGCTGTCCTACCTGGTGGGCGTGGTCGGCACCATCATCGCGATCACACTGCTCGCCGCCCGCCCGTGGAGCAGTTCCCCGCGCGATCCGGCGCCGGTGACCGACGGCAAGCTGCGCTTCACCGCCGTGGTCGCCACCTCCGCCCTCGCCGTGCGGGAGATCCCCGGGATCTCCGAGGGGCTGGTGCGCGTGGTGGCGCTGCGCCACGGCGGCGTGGCCCGGATCGCCGGCTCCGCCGACCGGATCGAACCCGGGGACGAGGTCGTCCTGGACGGCACGGAGAAGAACATCGACGCGGCCGTGCAGGCCTTCGGCCGCCGCACCGACGCCGACCCGGCGCGGGTGATGACCCCGCTGCAGACCTCCATGGTCATCGTCACGGCCCGCGCCCTGGCCGATCGCCGCCTGGGCACGCTGTCCCTGCGCGAGCGCTTCGGCACCGACGTCGCCCGGCTGCGGCGCGACGACGTCGAGTCGCTGGCCACCCCGCAGACCGAGCTCAAGGTCGGCGACCGGGTGCTCATCGTGACCACCGCGCCGCGGATGGAGGCGGTGCGCGACTTCTTCGGCAACTCGACGCGCGGGCTCTCGAACCTGGACTGGATCTCCCTGGGCACGGGCATGGCGCTGGGCTACCTGCTGGGCATGGTGACGATCCCGCTTCCGGGCGGGGCCTCCTTCTCCCTCGGCCCGGCGGCCGGGTGCATCCTCGTCGGCCTCACCCTCGGTGCGATCGGCCGAACGGGACCCACGGTGTGGGAGCCGTCCACGGAGATCGCGCTGACGCTGCGGCAGTTCGGCCTCATGCTCTTCCTGGGCGTGGTGGGCCTGGCCGCCGGCCCGGCGTTCATCGAGACGGTGTTCACCCGGGTCGGCGGGCTGGCCATCCTGATGTCCGCCGTGCTCACCGCGCTGACCGCGGCCCTGCTCATCGCCGCGGCGCGGCTGCTGGGGCAGTCCGTGGATCGCACCTACGGGGCGCTGGCGGGCATCACGGGCCAGCCGGCGATCCTGGACTACGCGCTCTCCCGGTCCACCGACGCCCGCGTGACCGAGGGGTACGCCCAGCTGTTCGCGCTGATCATGGTGGTCAAGATCGCCACCGTGCCGTTCATGCTCTGACCGGCCGGGCGGGTCCGGTCCGCCGGGCGGATCCGTCCGACCGTCGGGCCTCCTACACTCGGGGCCATGCCCGCCACCGCCGATGCCCTCGCCCGCGCCACGGACGCCCTCGCGGCGGCCTTCGACGGCGGCGCCCCCGTCGAGCTGACCGCCGACGGCGCCGCGCTCCCCCGACCCGAGGCCCGCGACCCGCGCCGCTGCGGCGACCCGGACGCCGTCGCCGTGGTGCGCACCTCCGGGTCCACGGGCACGCCGAAGCAGATCGTCCTGACCGGCGCGGCCCTGCGCGCCTCGGCCGCGGCCACGGCCCGGCGGCTCGGCGGCGAGGGGGCGTGGCTGCTGGCCCTCGGCGTGCACTACGTGGCCGGGCTCGCCGTGCTCTCCCGCTCGATCGCGGCCGGGACCGCACCCGTGGCCCTGCCCCCGGGCCCGTTCACGCCCGCGGCGTTCGCCACCGGGGCGGCCGCCCTGCCCGACGATGCCGGCCCCCGGCTCGTCTCGCTCGTCCCCACCCAGCTCGCCCGCCTCCTCGCGGCCGACGCCGACCCGGCCGGGCGGGCGGCCCTGCGTTCCTTCGACCGCGTGCTCGTGGGCGGCGCCCGGCTCGATCCCGCGCTGCGGGCCGCGGCCGAGGCGGCGGGGGTGCGCCTCACCGCCACCTACGGCATGGCCGAGACGTGCGGCGGCTGCGTCTACGACGGCGTCCCGTTGCCCGGCGTCACCGCCGCGGTGGCCCCGGACGATCCCGACGCCCCGCCGCGCGTGCGCCTGGCCGGGCCCATGGTGGCGGCCGGCTACCTCGACGACCCCGCCCGCACCGCCGCCCACTTCGTCACCGCCGCGGACGGCGCCCGCGCCTTCCTGACCGAGGACACGGGCGTGCTCTCCCCCACCGACGACGGCGGCGTGCGGCTGGCCGTGACCGGCCGCCTGGACGACGTGGTCATCACGGGCGGGGTGAAGGTGTCCGCGGCGGCCGTGACCGCGGTGCTCGAGGCGCACCCGGGCGTCGCGGCGGCCCACGTGGCCGGCGTGCCGGATCCCGAGTGGGGCGCCCGGCTGTGCGCCGCCGTCGTGCCCGCCCACCCGGCCGCGGCCCCCGACGAGGCCGTCCTGCGCGCCCACGTGCGCGAGGCGCTGGGTGCGGCCGCGGTGCCCAAGACGTGGCTCGTCCTCGACGCCCTGCCCCTGCTCTCCACCGGCAAGATCGACCGGCAGGCCCTGGCCGCCCGGTTCACCGCCGGCTGAGCGCCGCCCCGCCCGCGTGGGAGAATGACCCGGGCCCGGCCGACGTCGGGCCCCGGCCGCGCGCCGCCGTCGACCCGGCCCGCCGCGCGCCGCTGCCCACCCCGCTCCCCAGGAGGAACCCCCGCCCATGGCCGCCACGCTCTCCCAGTGGGTCGCCGCCGCGCGCCTGCGCACGCTGCCCATGGCGATCGCCCCCGTGATCGTCGGTTCGGCCGCCGCCGCGGAGCTCGGCTCCTTCCACCTCGGCGCGGCGCTGCTGGCCCTCGTGGTGTCGCTCGCGCTGCAGATCGGCGTGAACTACGCCAACGACTACTCGGACGGCATCCGCGGCACCGACGACGAGCGCGTGGGCCCCTTCCGGCTCACCGTCTCCGGGCTCGTGCCCGCGGCCCAGGTGAAGCAGGCGGCCTTCGCGTTCTTCGGCCTCGCCGGGCTGGCCGGCCTGGGGCTCATCCTGCTCTCGGGGCACTGGTGGTTCCTGCTGATCGGCGTCGCCTGCGTGCTGGCCGCGTGGTTCTACACCGGCGGGAAGCGGCCGTACGGGTACCTCGGCCTCGGCGAGGTGTTCGTGTTCGTGTTCTTCGGGCTGGTGGCCGTCCTCGGCACCACGTACACCCAAGCCGGCGCCGTCAGCGGCCTGGCCTGGGCCGGCGCGATCGGCTGCGGGCTGATCTCCACGGCCCTGCTCATGGTCAACAACATCCGGGACATCCCCACGGACCGCGAGGTCGGGAAGATGACGCTGGCCGCCCGTCTGGGCGACGGACCCGCGCGGGCGTCCTACGGCGTCATGCTGGCCGTCGCCCTGCTGCTGCCGCTGTTCTGGGTGGCGGAGCACCCGGGACTGCTGCTCGTGCCGATCGGCAGCCTGCTCGCGATCCGGCCGATCCGCACGGTACTGCGCGCCGACGACCGCCGGACACTGATCCCGGTGCTGCGCGCGACCGGCGTGATCGGGATCGTCTACGCGATCACGTTCACCCTCGGCGCGCTGCTCTGAGCAGCACGGGATGACGGCGGCGTCGGCGGCGTCATGCGCCCCGTCGCCCCGCGGGGTTCACTCGCGGAACCGGCCCTCGGTGTAGGCGTCCTCGGCGTCCGCGTCGGCGGTCTCGGTGCGGCCCCGGCGGCCCGGGCGGCCCTCCCACGCGGCGGACAGGTCCTCGGTGGCCCCCGTGCGCAGGCGGCCGAGGAAGAGGTAGCTGACCGCGAACGTCAGGATCGTGGCCGCGATCACCCCGAAGATCATCCCGAGGTCCATCACGTAGTAGAACAGCGCCCACAGGGCGACGAAGACGACCACGCGGACCAGACCGTAGAAGAAGATGCGCACCGGTCCATCCTACGAGGACGGACGCCCCGCCCGCCGACCCCACAGCCCGCGCCTAGACTGGCGGGATGGGCCGCTTCATCATCCCCGCCGCGATCATCCTCGCGGGCCTGACCCTCTACGCGCTGTTCGAGGCGCTGTTGACCCCCGCCCGCGAGGTGCGCAGCCTGCCGAAGGCGGCGTGGGTGGCGGTCATCGTGCTCGTGCCGCTCGTGGGGCCGCTGCTGTGGCTGCTGCTCGGCCGCGCCCGCCCGGCCGGCCGTGCCGCGCCCCGGCCCACCGGGGCCCCGGACGATGACGAGGCGTTCCTGCGCAGCCTGCGCGCGCAGCGCCGCCAGGACGCCCGCGAGCAGGACCTGGACCGCCGCGAGGCCGAGCTGCGCGCCCGCGAGGAGGAGCTGCGCCGTCGTCGGGAGCAGGGCGACGACGACGCCGACCCGGACGGCGACGGCCCGCGCGCCTGAGGGGCCCCGCCGGACTCAGCCGGGCAGACCCGCGTACGAGTGCAGGCCCGGGAAGTACGTGTTCACGATCGTGTAGTTGAACACGATGCACAGGAAGCCCACGATGCTCAGCCAGGCCGCGCGGGCGCCGGTCCAGCCGCGGGTGGCGCGGGCGTGCAGGTACGCCGCGTAGACCACCCAGATGACGAAGGACCAGACCTCCTTGGTGTCCCAGTTCCAGTACCGGCCCCACGCGGCTTCGGCCCAGATGGCGCCGGCGATCACGGTGAACGTCCACATCACGAAGGCGATCGCGTTGAGGCGGTAGGACCAGTTCTCCAGCCCCTGCGCGGCCGGCACGAGGCGCAGGAACGCCCACGAGCGCTCGCCCGCCGCGGCGCGCTTCTCCGCACGGTCCTGCAGCAGCTGCAGCACGGACATCGCCGCGGTCAGCGCGAACAGCGAGCTGGCGAGCACGGCGATGGACACGTGGATGACGAGCCACGGCGACTGCAGCGGCGGCTGGAGGTGGCCCACCGGCGTCGGGAAGCCCATGGTGGCCGCGCACATCATGGCCACCACGAGACCGGTGACGAACGTGCCCACGAAGCGCAGGTCCTTGCGGAAGAGGAACAGCAGGTAGACGGTCGTGATCACGAGCGCGCCCGTGGTCATGAACTCGTACAGGTTGCCCCACGGCACGCGGGAGGCGGCGAGGCCGCGGGCGACGACGGCGAACGCGTGCAGCGCCCAGCCGACGGCCAGCACGGCCACGGCCACGTTGGCGACCGGGCGGCGGCCGCCGCCCGTGTAGTCCATGTCCTCGTCCACGAGGTCGTCGTCCGCGTCGACGCCGGGCTCGGCGGCGGGCTCGGCGGCGGCGGCCGGCCGGGCCGTGTCGGAGTCGCTCGCGCCGACCGCCGTGGACCCGCCGACGGCGACCCCCACGGTCTCGTGGGCCGGAGCGGTGCGCACCTGCCCGCGCTGGGCCGCGAGGTCGGCCTCGAGGCGGCGGATGGTGGCCGAGGCGGTGGCCATGTCGATGGTGAACAGGATGAACGCCGCCGCGTACACGAGCGCGGCGATGAGCATGAAGAGGTCGCTGTACAGCGCCAGCTGCTCGTTCACGGGGGCCGTGGGGTTGAACACTGTCAGTCTCCTGATCGGGCGTCGGCGGGGCCGGCGGGGGTCTCGGGGGTGGTGGAGGTGGACTGGGGGGCGGCACCGGCCGCGGCGTCGTCGGCCGTCTCGGTGGCGGCGACGATGGGCCACCACTTCTCCATGGCGGCGCGCAGGGCCACGTGCTCCTCGTGGAGGCCGAACTCCTCGCCGCGGGCGAGCAGCGCGTACTCCACGCGGGTGCGGCCGTCGTCGTCGGTGCGGGCGCGCACCCACACGCGGCGGCGGCGGACGAACAGACTGATCGCCAGGCCGAGCAGGGCGGTGCCGGCGAACACGCCGACGCCCCACTTGCCCGGGTCGTAGTGGATGTCCAGGCCGACGTAGCGGCGGACGCCGTCGAAGCTGATGGAGCCCTTGCCCTCGGGCAGCTCGTACGTCTGGCCCGGGCTGAGCACGATGCCGCCGTTCTCGTTGGTGCGGCTGTTGAGCTCGGTGAGGGATGCGGTGTCCAGCACGTACACGTTCTGCGGGCGGCCGGTGTCCAGGCCGAGGTCCCCGTAGTACGAGTTCAGCTGCAGCTCCGGGTTGAGCAGCTCGGGGTCCGCGGAGAACGCGGCGCCTTCCTCGTCCTCCACCGCCGAGGGCAGGAAGAAGCCGACGAAGCCCAGCTGGTCCGGCCGCGCGTCGGGGACCTTGATGGTGGCCTGCGAGCCGTAGTTCTGGTCGAACACGCGGGTGACCACGGGGCCCTGGAAGGCCACGTCCCCGGCGCCGTCGCGGATGGTCACCACGGGCGCGTAGCCGTTGCCCACGAGGTAGACGCGCACGCCGTCGATGTCCAGCGGCTGGTTGACCTTGAGGATCTGGCGCTGGAGCTCGCCGCCGGAGCCCTCGCGGACGTCCATGACGGCGGTGTAGTCCAGCGGCTGGCCGTAGTGGGTCTCGGACTCGCGGTCGAACACGGCGTCGAAGGAGTCGAGGGTGAGGGAGAACGGCTGGAGGTCGTCCGCGCTGAAGTAGGTGCCGGGGGTGAAGGAGTCGTAGGCCACGAGGTTGTTGGCGAAGCCCTCGCCCTCCACGATGATCTTCTGCCCGCCGTACTTGGTCATGCCGCCGTAGGCCATGAACACGAGCACGCCGATCAGCGAGACGTGGAACAGGATGTTGCCGATCTCGCGCAGGTATCCGCGCTCGGCGCCCACGGACGCGCCGCCGGCCTCGGGGCGGTGCTCCACGCGGTAGCGGCGCTTGCGCAGCCACGCCTGGGCTCTGGCCACGGCCTCCTCGGGGCTCGGGCCGCCCTCCTCGAGGACGACGACGCCGGAGGCCGGCAGGCGCGTCAGGTTGCGGGGGGTGCGGGCCGGGGGCTGGCGCAGGGCCTTGGCGTGCTGGATGGCGCGCGGCCACACGCAGCCCACGAGGGAGACGAACAGCAGCAGGTAGATGGCCGAGAACCAGACGGAGTTGTAGACGTCGAAGAACTGCAGGGCGTCCAGGACGGGGCCCCACACGGGGTTGTCCTCGATCCACTGGTCCACGATCTCGGGGCCGGCACGGCGCTGGGGCACGAGGGAGCCGGGCACGGCGGCGACGGCGAGCAGGAGCAGCAGCATGAGCGCGGTGCTCATGCTGGTCAGCTGGGTCCAGATCCAGCGCAGGGTGCCCGCCAGGCCGAGGCGCGGCAGGGTGACGGGCTCGGAGCGCGTCCGGGCGGCCTTGGAGCTCACAGGGGCATCTCCCATTCGTTGGCGAACCACAGCTGCAGCTGCGTGGTCCAGGCGGTCCAGACGCCGGTGACCATGAGCAGGCCCAGCGCGATCAGCAGGGCGCCGCCGAGGCGCATGATCAGCACGCGGTGCCGGCGGAAGAACCCGAGGGCCCGCATGCCGCGCTCCATGCCGAGGGCCATGAGCACGAACGGCAGGCCCAGGCCGAGGCAGTAGAGGAAGGCGAGCAGGGCGCCGCGGCCCACGGAGCCGGAGCTGGCCGTGGACATGGCCAGGACGGCGGCCATGGTGGGGCCGATGCACGGCGCCCAGCCCAGGCCGAAGGTCATGCCCAGCAGGGGCGCGCCGACCAGGCCGGCGGCGGGCTTGAAGTGGACGCGGCGCTCCTGCTGAAGCCGGCCGCCGCCGCCGAGGAACACGAGGCCCATGAGCATCACGAGCACGCCGAGCACGGGGGTGACCCAGGCGCCGTCGCGCCGCAGCCAGACCATGGCCTGGGTGAACACCACGGTGATGCCCACGAACACCACGGCGAACCCGAGCACGAACAGCACGGAGCCGAGCACGAGGCGCCCGCGGCGGCGGCTGGTGAGCACGTCCCCGCCGAGGCCGGTGACGTACCCGAGGTAGCCGGGCACGAGCGGCAGCACGCACGGGGAGAGGAAGGAGATCAGGCCGGCCAGCACGGCGATCGGCGCGGCCAGCAGCAGGGAGCCGTCGAGGGCGATCTCGGCGAAGGGGTTGCTCTGCATGGACACGGCGGCCGGGTCAGGCCGCGGCCTCGTCCACCACGGTGGTGAGCAGGGCGCGCAGGGTGGACTCCTCCACGGCGCCGAGCACGCGGGCGGCCACGCGGCCCTCGACGTCCAGGACGAGGGTGGAGGGCACGGCCTGCGGGGGCACGTAGTCGGTCATGTTCAGGAGCACGTCCCCGCGGGCGTCCTCGATGGACGGGTAGGGGATCTCGAAGGTGCGCTCGAAGGCCTGCGCGGTGGTGACGGTGTCCCGGACGTTCACGCCGAGGAACCGCACCCCCTGCGGGGCGAACTGCTCGTGCAGGGAGACGAGGTGGGGGGCCTCGACGCGGCACGGCGCGCAGGCGGCGTACCAGAAGTTCAGCAGGGCGGGGGTGCCGCGCAGGCTCGCGCCGGTCACGGGGGTGCCGTCGAAGAGCTCGGCGGCGAACTCCACGGGGGCGCCGCGCTCGGCGGGGGCGATCTCCAGGACGGAGCCGTCGCCGGCGATGTAGTTCTTGCCGTCCGCGTTGCCCGCCTGCCGCGCGAGCGAGTCGTCACCGCCCGAGCAGGCCGCGAGCGCCGGCGCCAGGCTGGCGAGGGCGAGGCCGGTCAGCAGGGTGCGGCGGGACGGACGGGGCGGGGTGTGCATGGCGTGACTGCCCTCCAGGGGATGCGCGGCGCTGGATTCCGGGGACCTGGGGAGTCTACTGTCCGCCCCGCATTCTGACTGAACCCTGGACGTCACACCCCCACCCCGTGGGAGGCCGCGGCCGGCGTCGTCGACGCCGGCCGCCGTCGGGGCCTCAGGCGCCCGGCAGGGAGGAGGCGTCCTTGAGCAGGGCCTGGTTCGGTTCGTGGTACTCGACGCGCGGCACCCTGCGCCCTTCCTCGTACACGAGCGAGGTCACGGAGGTCAGCGAGCACTCACGCCGGCGCGGGTCGTGCCACAGCGGACGGCCCTCGACGGCCAGGCGCGTCACCCAGATCGGCAGCTGGTGCGAGACGAGCACGGACTCGGCGCCGGGCCCCTCGGCGGCCACGGCCTCGCCGCGGAGCCGGTCGACGACGGCCAGCATCCGGGCGGCCTGCGCGCGGTACGGCTCGCCCCAGGACGGGCGCAGGGGATTGCGCAGCCGGGGCCACAGCCGCGGGTTCCGCTTCAGCGACGCCGCCACCTGGGACATGCCCTCGAAGGCGTTCTCCGCCTCGATCAGGTCCGGCTCGGTGACCAGCGGCAGGTCGAACGCGGCCGCGATGGGCGCGGCGGTCTGCTGCGCGCGGGTCAGCGGGGAGGCGGCGACGACGGCGGGCGCCCGGCCGGTCTGCGCGGCACGCTCCTCGAACCACGCGGCCACGCCCCGGGCCATCTCGTGGCCGAGCTCCGAGAGCCTGAACTCCGGCAGGCGGCCGTAGAGGACACGATCGGGGTTGTGGACTTCTCCGTGGCGGACCAGGTGGACGGTGGCGAGCGTCTGCATGGGGCCAGTCTGGCAGAGGCGGACCGGCGGCCCCGGCGGTAGCGTGGGGCACAGCTCGGCGCGACCGCGCCGCCAACCCCCGTCCGCACCGAGGCGCCGCGAGCGTCGGCGTCGCTAGGAGGCCCCATGTCCGGCACCTCGCCCACCGATCCCCACGGCAGCCAGAACCCGTACGGCGCCGACCCGTACGGCGCCGCCCCGCAGAGGCCGACCCCAGGCTCCCCCGACCCGGCGGGCGCGAGCCCGTACGGCCAGAACCCCTACGGCGCACCGCCGGCGACTCCGTACGGCGCCCCGGGCCAGGCGGGGATGCCCCCGGCCCCCTCCCCCCGCGGCCCGGCCGGCTGGCAGTCTCCCGGCCCGGTCGAGCTGCCCCCGCGACCGCGCTCCCTGACAGCCGCGTTCTGGCTGATCGTCTCGGGCGGCCTCCTGCTGCTGGCGACGACCCTGCTCGCGGCCTTCGCCCTCACCCAGCCGGAAGGTCAGGCAGCGATCCAGCAGGAGCTGGACCGGTCCGTCGAGCAGATGAATCTGCCCGCCGACCAGGCGGAGCAGATGCGCGCCATGATGGACGGGATGCTTCCGGCCCTCGCCACGACGGCGGCCGTGTTCGGCGTGGTCGCGTTCCTCGTCTACCTGTGGGTGGCGTTCGCGATCCGCGGCGGCTCGCGCGCCGCGCGCATCGTCGGAACGGTGCTGGCGTCCCTGTCCGTGCTGGTGCTGGTCTCCAACGCGGTGATGGGGGCGTTCAGCCCGCTGGACCTGGTGTGGGTGGGCCTCGGCGTCGCCGGCATCGTGCTCGCCTACCGCCCGGACGCCACGGAGTACATGCGGCTGAAGGCCTGGCAGCGCTTCGCGCGCCGCTGAGCCCGCTCAGGCCCGCGGGGCGTCCAGGTGCCGGCCCAGGCGGGCCGGGTCCACGCGCCAGAAGTCGCGCTGGACGCCGTCGACGAACAGCACGGGCACCTCGTCCGCGAACCGCTCGAGCAGGGCCGGGTGCGCGGCGCCGTCGACGGCCTCCCAGGCCTCGCCCCGCGCATCGCACACCTGCGCCACCGCGGCCTCGGCCTCGGCGCACAGGTGACAGCCGGGCTTCACGAGCAGCTGGACACGGGCGGTGGCGGCGGGCAGGTCGGCGGTCATGGCCCCACTCTACGGATCGCCGTCCACGACGAAGCCGCCGTCCCCCCGGAAGGGGACGGCGGCTTCGTCTCGTCAGCGCCCGGAGGGCGCGGGCGTCACTTCTTGTTGCGACGCTGGTGACGGGTCTTGCGAAGCAGCTTGCGGTGCTTCTTCTTCGACATGCGCTTGCGGCGCTTCTTGATCACAGATCCCATGGGGACTCCTTGAATCGGGGCGAGGGTCGGCGGTCGTGGGACCGCAGGCATCCGGGGCGCCGGACACGCCGACCCGCATTCCACCGGATGTGGAACGCCTGGAAACGTTCTCGGCCACAATACCGGCCGCACGGGCCGCGGTCGAACCGGGACGCGGGCCGGCTCAGTCGAACCAGGGGTCCAGCCCGTGCAGCGGGAACACCTCGCGGCGCGTGGCCATGATCGACTGGTCCACCGGGTCGGCCGGGTCGTAGCCCACCTCCCACGAGCGCCACCACACGTCCGCGTCCTCGCCCATCACGGTGGGGATCCGCTCGGCGTCGTCCCCCTCGTGCACGGACATGTCCCCGGTCAGCTCGTCCGCGGTGAGGGTCCGGACGTGCTCGATCCAGGCGGCGGGGATCTCGCTCTTCACCGGGATCGGGGTCTGCAGGACGGCGGCGGTCAGGTGGGCCCACGCGCGCGGCACCACCCGCAGCGGGTTGTAGCCGCCGCCCCCGGTGGCCAGCCACCGGCCGTGCGCGAACCGGTCGGCCCAGTCGCCGACGTCGAATGCGAGCTGGCGCTGGCCGTCCACGCTCAGCCGCAGGTCGGCGAGCGGGTCCGTGCGGTGACCGTCGCAGCCGTGCTGGCTGACCAGCACGTCCGGGGCGAACGCCTGCAGCAGCGGGGGGACCACGGCGTGGGCGGCGCGCAGGAAGCCGGCGTCGCCGGTGCGCGGGGGCAGCGCGACGTTCACCGCCGTGCCCTGGGCGGCCGAGCCGCCGATCTCGTTGGCGAAGCCCGTGCCCGGGAACAGGCTGATGCCCGTCTCGTGCAGGGAGATGGTGAGCACGCGGGGGTCGTCGTAGAAGATCGACTGCGTGCCGTCGCCGTGGTGCGCGTCCACGTCGACGTAGGCCACGCGCTCCGCGCCGAGGTCCAGCAGGCGCTGGATGGCCACGGCGCAGTCGTTGTAGATGCAGAACCCGGACGCCGAGGACCGGGCGGCGTGGTGCATGCCGCCCGCGAAGTTCACGGCGCGGTCCACCTCGCCGGACCAGATCGCCTCCGCGGCGACGAGGGAGCCGCCCGCGATCCGGGCGGCGGACTCGTGCAGGTCCGGGAACACGGGACAGTCCTCGGTGCCCAGGCCGAAGCGGCCGTCCTCGGCCGACGACGTCGCCGCGGCCCGGCGGACGGCGGCGACGTACTCGGGGTCGTGGACGAGGGCGAGCTGCTCGTCCGTGGCCACGGGCGGCTCCACGATCCGCACGTGGGGCGCGTCCAGCAGGCCGAACGCCTCCACGAGCCGGTGCGTGAGATCCAGCCGCAGGGGCGCCATCGGGTGCTCCGCGCTGAACCGGTAGCGGAGCAGGCTGGAGTCCCACACCACAGCAGCGGGGGTGGGAGCGGGAGGGGTGGACGTGGTGCTCATCACGGTCCAGCCTAGGGCTCCGGGCGGCACGGTGGCGACGATCGCCTCGGATGTCTCGCCCGCGTGACGCGCGGGCCACGGCGCGCGCGATACTGGGAGCCGGTCCGTTTCCCGTCCCCCGTGCAGGAGGTGCCCCGTGGCAGGTCCCCGTCCGACTCCGCACGCCCGCCGCCACGGCGGGGTGCGCCGGCCCGGTGGCCTCCCCCGGCCCGGCCAGGCCTCCACGCTGGAGTCCTCGACCGACCTGCGCACGGTGCTGCGGCGCTCGGGCCGCGCCGTCAGCTCCGTGGTGGGTGGCTCCCCGGCCCGCGCCGCCCTCTCCGCCTTCGCCCTCATGGCCCTGGTGTTCACCGGGCTCCTCGCCCTGCCGTGGGCCGCGGCGGACGGTCACGCCACCCCCCTGCACGACGCCATGTTCACCGCGGTCTCCGCCTTCTCCGTGACCGGTCTGACCACCGTCAACACGGCCGTGCACTGGTCCCCCGCGGGCCAGGTGATCATCCTCGTGGCCATCCAGATCGGCGGCCTGGGCATCCTCTCGATGGCCTCGCTGCTCACGCTGGCCGTCTCCCGGCATCTGGGCCTGAGATCGAAGCTGGCGACGCAGCAGGCGGGCATGACCTCCGGCAGTCTCGGCGAGGTCGGCCAGCTGCTGCGCGTCGTCGTCCTGACGGTGCTGACCGCCGAGGCCGCGCTGGCGCTCTTCCTCGTGCCGCGGTTCGCGGCCATCTCGGGTTCGTGGCTCACCGGCCTGTGGCACGGGGTCTTCTACTCGGTCAGCGCCTTCAACAACGCGGGGTTCAGCCTGCACGTGGACGGCCTGCCGGAGATCATGCACGACCCGGTGATCATCACGGTGCTCGGCGTCGGCGTGTTCTTCGGTGCGCTCGGCTTCCCCGTGGTCATGGTGCTGCTGGAGAAGGGGTGGCGGTTCCGGCAGTGGAACCTGCACACCAAGCTCACGGTCGAGGTGACGCTGGCGCTGCTGGTGCTCGGCGCCGTCGCCCTCTTCTTCTTCGAGGCGGGCAACCCGGCGACCCAGGCCGGGATGGGCTTCTGGCAGCGGGTCGGGCACTCGCTCTTCGGTTCCGTGATGACCCGCTCCGGCGGCTTCGCGATCGACGACACGAACGCGCACCGGCCCGAGTCCCTGCTGCTCATGGACGCGCTGATGTTCGTGGGCGGCGGGTCCGCCTCCACCGCGGGCGGCATCAAGGTGACCACGCTGGCGATCATGTTCCTCGCGATCGTGGCGGAGGCGCGCGGCGACCGCGAGGTGACGGCGCACGGCCGCACGATCGCCCCCGAGTCCCTGCGCGTGGCCATCGCGGTGCTCGCCCTCGGTGCCACCCTCGTGCTCGTGGCCACTCTGGCGCTGGTGCACATCACCGACGAGTCCCTCCAGCGGCCCCTGTTCGAGGTGATCTCCGCGTTCGGCACGTGCGGGCTCTCCGTGGGCGTCTCCGCGGAGAGCCCACCGGCCGGCAAGTACGTCCTGACGGCCATGATGTTCGCGGGCCGCGTTGGTACGATCACGTTCGCCGCCGCCCTGGCCCTGCGCCAGCGGCGCGTGCTCTACCGCTACCCCGTCGAGAGGCCGGTCATTGGCTGACACCCCGCAGCGCACCGATCCCAACGCCCCCGTGCTCCTCGTGGGGCTGGGCCGCTTCGGCGCCGCCACGGCCGAGGAGCTCGTCGCACAGGGCCGCGAGGTGCTCGCCGTCGAGCGGGACCCCGTCCTCGTGCAGCGCTACGCCCCCTCGTTGACCCACGTGGTGGAGGCGGACGCCACCGACTCCGAGGCCCTGCGCCAGCTCGGTGCGCAGGACTTCTCGACGGCGGTGGTCGGCGTGGGCACCTCCATCGAGGCATCGGTGCTGATCACCGTGAACCTCGTGGACCTGGAGATCCCCCACATCTGGGTGAAGGCGATCAGCGAGGCGCACGGCACGATCCTCAAGCGGATCGGGGCGAACCACGTGATCTTCCCGGAGCACGACGCCGGCGTGCGCGCCGCCCACCTCGTGAACGGGCGCATGCTCGACTTCATCGAGTTCGACGACGACTTCGCGATCGTGAAGATGTACCCGCCGGCCGAGTGCGTGGGCTTCACGCTCGCCGAGTCCAAGGTGCGCTCCAAGTACGGCGTGACCGTGGTGGGCGTGAAGACCCCGGGCGAGGACTTCACCTACGCCCAGCCGGACACCCGGGTGGGCCCGCGCGACACCCTCATCGTCTCTGGCCACACCGACCTCATCGACCGGTTCGCGGCCCGGCCCTGAGGCATGCCCGCGCCGTCAGGCCCCGAACTCCTCGGCCATCTCCTTGTCGCGCTGCGCGGCCGCGTCCATGGCACGGTTCACGAGGTCGCCCATGCCGCCGTCCAGGAACGCCTCCACGGCCTTCTCGGTGGTCCCGTTCGGGCTCATCACGGCCTTGCGCAGAGCCTCGGCCCTGGCCCCCTCCTGCTGGAGCATGATGCCGGCTCCCTTGACGGTGGCCGCGGCCATGGCCTCGGCGGAGGCGGCGTCCAGTCCCATCTCCGCACCGTGGGCGGCGATCAGCTCGGCCAGCAGAAACACGTAGGCCGGGGCGGAGCCGGCGGTCGCCACCACGGCGGAGAGCTGCTCCTCGGCCACCGGCACCACCAGGCCGGAGCCCTCGAAGAGAGCGCGCACGGCGGTGGTCTGCTCCTCGGTGACGCCCGGCCCGGGGGCCACGCCCACGACGCCGGAGCCCACCGTCAGGGGCGTGTTCGGCATGGTCCGCACGATCGGCTGCCCCGCCGGCAGCACGGCGGCCATGGTCGCGGCGGTGACGCCGGCTGCCACGGACACCACCACGGTCTCGGGGCGCAGCGACGGCGCCAGGTCCGTGAGGGTGGCGACCATGTCCTTCGGCTTCACGCCCACCAGGACGATGTCCGCCTCAGCGACCGCGGCATGGTTGGCGCGTTCGTCCCGCTCCTGGGAGGTCACGGTGACGCCGTGCTGCGCGGCGGCCTTCTCGGCGGAGGCGGCGGAGCGGGTGGTCGCGGTGACGTCCTCGGCGCGCACGGCGCCGGCCTCGAGGGCTCCGGCGAGGATCGCGCCGGTCATGGTGCCCAGGCCCAGGATGGTCAGCTTCATGGTCGGTCCATCTCCTTCGTGGTCGGGCGCAGAACGCCGCCGTCGTGGTGGTGGTCGGTCCCGCCGGCGGCCAGGTGCTCGCGGGCGAACGCGAGCGAGGCGGCGAGCATCTCCTCCCGCTGGCCCGCGTACTCCACGCCGCGCGTGCCCACCTCCACGCACACCGTGCCGGCCAGGCCCGCGGTCGCCAGGTGGCGCAGGGTCTCGGCCACGGGCTGGGTGCCCTCGCCGGGGACCAGGTGGTCGTCCTTGCCGGAGTCGTTGCCGTCGGTGAGGTGGACGTGCCGCAGCCGCGGGCCGAGCTCGCGGACGGCCGCCAGGGAGTCCGCCCGCGCGATGGCCGCGTGGGAGAAGTCCCAGCAGATGTGCTCGTACGGCTCGGGCAGCGGGTTCCAGTGCGGCAGGTACATCTTGGCCTTGCGGCCGTAGGCCCGCCACGGGTACATGTTCTCCACGGCGATCACGACGCCGGTCTCCGCCATGAGCTCGTGGATGCCCTCGGCGAAGCGCACCGCGTACGTGCCCTGCCAGCGGAACGGCGGGTGGGCGACCACGGTGGCCGCGCCCACGGCCTGCGCCAGCTCCACGGAGCGGCGGATCTTGGACCACGCGGAGCCCCAGACCTGCTGCGTGAACAGCAGGGTGGGCGCGTGGATGGAGTCGATGGGCATCCCGTGCCGCTCGGACAGCCGCGTCAGCCGCCGCGCGTCCTGGCTCCACGCGTTGTGCGTGACCATGACCTCCACGCCGTCGTAGCCGAGGTCCTCGGCGGTGGCGAACACGTCCTGGGTGCCCAGGGGGAACACGGACGAGGAGGACAGGGTCACGGGGATGTCCGCTCCGAAGCGCGCCGCGGGGGCCAGGTGCGCGGTGGAGTCCGGCATGGTCAGCGCACCCCCAGGCTCAGTCCCGGCAGGAGGGTGTCCGGGTTGAGGTTCACGTGGCCGACGCCGGGCCGGCCGTCCCGGGTGAGGTGGCCCTCGAGCATGAGCGCGTCGAGGCGGTTGAGGATCAGGCCCTCGCGCAGCGCCCACGGGCAGATCTCGAGCTGGGCGATGCCGAACGTGCGCATGGCCGTCAGCGCGACGATCGCCCCCGCGAACACCTGGTGCGCGCGCACGTCCGAGACGCCGGGCAGCTCCGCCCGCTCCGCGACGGTCATCGCCGCGAGGCGGTTCACCCACAGGTGCAGGTCGTCCGCGCGCAGGTGCCGCTTCACGAAGGGGCCCGCCGCCGACGGCGCCGCCCCGGTGATCCGGGCGAGGGAGCGGAACGTCTTCGAGGTGGCGGTGACCACCACGGGCGACTCGATGCGCGGGAAGGCCGTATACGCCTCCTCGAGTCGCTTCTCCACGTGCTTGCGGAGCTTCTTCACCGCCTTGGGGCTGGGCGGGTCCTCGAGCACCCAGTCGCGGGTGAGGCGGCCGGCGCCCAGCGGCAGGGACAGGGCGTGCGAGGGCAGCTCGTCCTGGCCGTAGGCGATCTCGAAGGAGCCGCCGCCGATGTCGAAGTTCAGGATGGAGCCGGCGCCCCAGCCCTGCCAGCGGCGCACGGCGAAGTACGTCATGGCCGACTCCTGGTCCCCCGTGAGCTCGGAGAGGTGCACACCGGTCTCGGCCTGCACGCGGGCCAGCACGGCGGCGCCGTTCGCGGACTCGCGGATCGCCGAGGTGCAGAACGAGATCATGTCCTCCGCCCGATGCTCCTCCGCGAACGCGGCGGCCTCCCGGACGAAGTCCACGAGCTCCCGCTGTCCCTCCTCCGTGATCGCCCCGTCGGCGTCCTGGTAGCGGATCAGCGGAAGGGAGCGCTTGTGCTCCGCGTAGGCGACGGGGCGGGCCCCCGGGTGGGCGTCCACGAGCAGCAGGTGGACGGTGTTGGACCCGATGTCCAGGACGCCGAGGCGCATGGCGCTCAGGCCTTCTTCCGCGCGGTGGTCTTCTTGGCCGGGGCCTTGCGGGCCGCCGGCTTCTTGGCACCGCCGCGGGTGGCCGGGCCCTTGGCACGCTTGTCCGCGAGCAGCTGGTAGGCCTCCTCCGCCGTGAGCTCCTCGGGCTGACGGCCGCGCGGGACGGTGATGTTGGTGACCCCGTCCGTGACGTACGGGCCGAAGCGGCCCTCCTTCACGGTGACCTTCTTGCCGGAGACCGGGTCCTCGCCGAACTCGGCCAGCGGCGGCTTGGCGGCCCCGCGGCCACGCTGCTTCGGCTGGGCGTAGATCTCGAGGGCCTGCTCCTGCGTGATGCTGAAGATCTGGTCCTCGGACTCGAGCGAGCGCGAGTCCGAGCCCTTCTTCAGGTAGGGCCCGAAGCGGCCGTTCTGGGCGGTGATGACCTCGCCCTCGGCGTCCGCGCCCACGACGCGCGGCAGGGACATCAGCTGCAGCGCCTGCTCGAGGGTCACGGTGTCCACGGACATGCTCGTGAAGAGGGAGCCGGTGCGGGGCTTCTCCTTGGCCGGCTTCTTCTTCGGCTTGGGCTTGCCGTTCTTGTAGTACTCGGTGGGCTGGGCGTCGAGCCAGGCCTGCAGCTCCTCCTCGGTCATCTCCGGGATGACCTCGGTGACGTAGGGCCCGTAGCGCCCGTCCCTGGCGACGACGGTCCGGCCCGTCTCCGGGTCCGTGCCGAGCTCGCGCTCGGAGGGCTGGGCGGTGGCGAACAGCTCCTCGGCCTTGGCCGGGGTGAGCTCGTCCGGGGCCAGGTCCTCGGGGACGTTGGCGCGCGGCGGGGTGGCGCCCGCCTCCGCGTCGGCCGGCAGCGACCGCTCCAGGTACGGGCCGTACTGGCCCACCCGCAGGGTGATGTCCTCGGTGATCGGCAGCGAGTTCACGGCCCGCGCGTCGATCTCGCCGAGGTTGTCCACCACGTGCTTGAGGCCCTCGACGCCCTTCTCCGTCTCCGCGGCGGGGGCCCCGAAGTAGAAGGTCTGCAGCCAGGCCTCGCGGCCGAGCTCGCCCGCCGCGATCCGGTCGAGGTCGTCCTCCATGCGGGCCGTGAAGTCGTAGTCCACGTACTTCGCGAAGTAGTCCTCGAGCAGCCCGATCACCGCGAACGCGGTCCACGACGGGACGAGCGCGGTGCCGCGCTTGGACACGTAGCCGCGGTCCATGATCGTGGAGATCGTCGGGGCGTACGTGGAGGGACGCCCGATCTCGCGGCGCTCCAGCTCGGCGACGATCGACGCCTCGGTGTAGCGGGCCGGCGGGGAGGTCTCGTGCCCGGTGGCCTCGATCGGGTCACCGGTGAGGCGCTCGCCCTGGGCCACCTGCGGCAGGCGGCGGTCCTTGGCCTCCGCGTTCTCGCCGTCGACCTCGGCGTCCCGGCCCTCCTCGTACGCGTCGAGGAAGCCCTTGAACGTGATGACCGTGCCCGAGGCGCTGAACTGCGCGAGGCGGCCGTCCTGCGCGGTGGCCGAGAGCCGCAGCGTGGCGGTGTAGCCCTTGGCGTCGGCCATCTGCGAGGCCACGGTGCGCTTCCAGATCAGCTCGTACAGGCGGAACTCGTCCGGGCGCAGCTCGGCCTTGACCTGGGCCGGGGTCCGGAAGGAGTCCCCCGCGGGCCGGATGGCCTCGTGGGCCTCCTGCGCGGTCTCGTTGCGCTTGGCGTAGACGCGCGGCTGGGCCGGCACGGCGTCCGCCCCGTAGAGCTCGGTAGCCTGGCGCCGGGCGGCCTGCACGGCCTCCTGCGAGAGGTTCACCGAGTCCGTGCGCATGTACGTGATGTAGCCGTTCTCGTACAGGCGCTGGGCCACCTGCATGGAGACGCGGGAGCTCATGCGGAGCTTGCGGGCGGCCTCCTGCTGCAGCGTGGAGGTGGTGAAGGGGGCGGCCGGGCGGCGGGTGTACGGCTTGTCCTCCACCGAGTCGACCGTGAAGTCCGCCCCGCGCAGACCCTCGGCCAGCGAGCGGGCGCCGGCCTCGTCCAGGTGGGTCACCTTCTTGCCGGCGGAGGCCTTGAGCCGCCCGGCGTCGTCGAAGTCGCGGCCCGTGGCCACGCGCTGGCCGTCCACCGTGCTGAGGCGGGCCGTGAACGAGCTGCCCACGGCGTCCGCGGCCTGCGCGCCCTCGGCCACCGTGAAGGTGCCCTCCACGCCCCAGTAGTGGGCGGAGACGAAGGCCATGCGCTCCCGCTCGCGCTCGACGACGAGGCGGGTGGCCACCGACTGCACGCGGCCCGCCGAGAGCCCGCGGGAGACCTTGCGCCAGAGCACCGGCGAGAGCTCGTAGCCGAACAGGCGGTCGAGGATGCGGCGCGTCTCCTGGGCGTCCACGAGGGCCGTGTCCAGCTCACGGATGTTCTCCAGACCGCGGCGCACGCCCTCCTGGGTGATCTCGCCGAAGGTCATGCGGTACACCGGCACCGTGGGCTTGAGGGTGTCCAGCAGGTGCCAGGCGATGGCCTCGCCCTCGCGGTCCGCATCCGTGGCGAGGTAGAGGGCCTCGGCGTCCTTGAGCTCGCGCTTGAGCTCGGTGACCTTCTTCTTCTTGTCCGGGTGCACCACGTAGTACGGGGTGAAGCCGTGCTCCGTGTCCACGGCGAACTTGCCGAACGGGCCCTTCTTCATCTCCGCCGGCAGGTCCGAGGGCTTGGGCAGGTCGCGGATGTGCCCCACGGAGGAGTCCACCACCCAGCCCTCGCCCACCGCGTTGAGGTACTTCGCGATGGACTTGCTCTTGGCCGGGGACTCCACGATGACCAGCTTCTTGCCCGAGGGCACGGGAGCGGTCACGGAAGCGGGGGGAGTGGACAACGGGTCCTCCTGGGACGGGATTGTTGCGGATCCGGGGCCGACGCGAGCCGACCCGCGTCCGCCGCGGACGGACGTCCCCACATCGTAGGGCGCGCTGACCACGATAACGCCCGGCGTCCCCGCGCCCGCCACCGCCCGATCGTCAGCCCTCCACCAGGAACCCGTCCTCGTACAGCTCCCGCAGCGCGGCCAGCAGGCCGGCCCGCCCGACGTCGTCCAGCTCCAGCAGCGCGGCGACCGCGCCCACCAGCTGCCCCACGGACAGCTCGCCGTCGCTGGCGGACAGCACGCCCGCCGTCGCGGTGTCCAGGCGCGCCACGCGCCGGAACCCGGAGCCCTGCCGGGCCAGGATCACCTCGGGGTGCTCCGCCCCGAACCGCTGGTGCCGCTCTTCCGTGACGTCCGCGGCCACGCGCAGGTGCAGGCCCCGCAGCGCGGCCAGGGCCGGGTCCCCGACGGCGTCCCCGGCCCCGGCGCCCGCGGCGAGCCGGTCCCGGCGGGCGACGGCGGCGGCCCACGCGGCGCCGAGGGCCTCATCCACGGGCTGGGTCAGCTCCTCAACGACCACCCACCCCCGGCCCTGGGAGCCGTCCGCGGCGGGCCGACGCAGCCACACGTGTCCGAAGCCGACCCCGGCCACGCCGCGGGCGTCGAAGTCCTCCAGGTACCCGCGGTAGGCGGCCTCATAGGCGGGCGGGTCGAGCTCGAGCGAGGAGTCCTGCAGCCACGTCTCCGCGTAGCCCGCGGGGTCCTGCCGGTCGCGCTGGAGCAACCAGGCCTGCATCCCCGGCGCCACCCACGAACGCGGGCGCGCGTTCCACGGTGCGGTGTCGGCGTCGGTGGTGTCCCCCGCCGGGATCTCCCAGTTGGCGAGCAGCTGCGCGGTGCCGCCCTCGGCGAGCACGTCCGGCAGGGCCGCGATCAGCTCCGCGACGATCCGGTCGCCCTCACGGCCGCCGTCGCGGTAGGTCAGCACGGGCGCGTCCGGGTCCGTGCGCGGGGTGATCACGAACGGCGGGTTCGAGACCACGAGGTCGAACCGCTCCCCCGCCACCGGCGCCAGCAGATCGCCGGCCGCCAGCCGGACCCGGTCCTCGAGCCGCTCCCGGTCGAGGCCGAGCACGTCCGCGTTGAGCAGCAGGTTGAACCGGGTGAAGGCGAGGGCGCGCTCGGAGAGGTCCGTGGCGGTCACGTGGTCGGCGTGGGCGAGCAGGTGCAGGGTCTGGATCCCGCAGCCCACCCCCACGTCCAGGGCGCGGGCCACGGGACGGCGCTGCGTGGCGCCGGCGAGCGTGAGGGAGGCCCGACCGATGCCGAGCACGTGCTCGGGAGGCAGCGGGCCGCGCCGCTGCAGGGCCGTCAGGTCCGAGGCGATCCACATCCGGCCCGGCTCGTCCGCGTCGTACGGCGAGAGGTCCACCGCGCCGCGCACGCGCCCGTCCGGCCCCTCGACGACGAGCCCGGCCGCCACGGCCCCGGCCAGACCGAGGCTGGGCAGCGCGGCGTCGAGGTCGGCGGCGGGGACGGGGTCGCCGAGCAGCCAGGCCCCGACGGCGGCGGCGAGGCCCCGCGTGCCGTGCCGGTCGCCGGGGCCGGCTGCGTCGTCGTGCCGGCCGGGGCCCGCCAGGTGACCGGCGACGACGCGGCGGGCGGCCTCGGCGTGCTCGCGGTCCAGGGCGAGCGTGGCCACGGCTCCGAGCAGCCCCTCGACGGCGGCGGTGGTGAACGGCAGGGCCGCCAGGTCCGCGGCGAGGGCCGCGGCCGTGGCCGGGGTCAGCCGCGGGGCGGGGGGCGACGGGGGTGTCGGGACGGGACTCATGCCTCGGTCCTCTCGGCGGGGTGGGGGCGGTGGGCGCAGAAGGGGCAGCGGTGCTCGGGGTCGTCGGCGGCGCAGGCCGCGCAGCGGACCTCGAGCGTGGTGCAGGCCGGGTCGGCGCAGTTGCGCAGCGCCGAGGTCGGGGCCTCGCACGTGACGCACCGGCCGATGGTCTCGGCATCGGCGGTGAAGCGGGTGGACAGGCGTCGGTCGAACACGGCCAGCTCGCCCCGCCACAGTCCGGCGTCGCCGCGGGCCTCGCCGTAGCGGACGATGCCGCCGTCGAGCTGGTAGACCTCGGCGAAGCCGCGGTCCTTGAGCAGGGCGGAGAGGACCTCGCAGCGCACGCCGCCCGTGCAGTAGGTGATCAGCGGCGCGTCCTTGAGGTGGTCCAGGGCCCCGGAGTCGACGGCGGCGAGCAGGTCGCGGGTGGTGTGCGCGTCCGGGACCACGGCCCCGTCGAAGCGGCCGATGGCCGCCTCCACCGTGTTGCGGCCGTCGAGGAAGCGCACGGGGTTCGCGGTGCCGGCGCGCTCGGCGACCAGCGCGTCCACCTGGACGGGCGTGAGCCGCTCCCCCGTGCCGACGATCCCGTCCGCGTCCACGGTGACGCGCTCGGGGGCCCCGAACGCGACGAGCTCGGGCTTGACCTTGACCGAGAGGCGGGGGAAGTCCGCCGCCGAGCCGTCCGACCACTTCACTTCGAGGTCCCGGAACGCCGGATGCTCCCGCGTGCCGCGCATGTAGCGCTTGACGGCGTCGACCGGTCCGCCGACGGTCCCGTTGATCCCCTGCGGCGACACGATGATCCGGCCGGTCAGGCCGAGGGACGCGGCGAGCGTGCGCTGCCACAGCCGCACCGCCTCGGGGTCGGCGAGCGGGGTGAACCGGTAGTACAGCGCGATGCGCGAGAGGGGGGCGGTGCTCATCAAGGTCCAGGCTAGTGCGCGACCCCGGACGCCACGGCCGTGAGGGCGGGCGGGGCCTGGCCCGCACCGGCCACACGCCTTACCCTTCAGACATGACTGAGCATCTGGATCCGGCACTGGTCGACATCTGGTTCGCGGCCTGGTCGCGATCGCGCGGCTACCGTACGAGCCAGGAGGCGGGGCGACGCGCGGCCCTGCGCACCCCTCGCCCCGCCCGCATGATCCCCGGCGGCTCCGGTCGCGCCACGGTGGACGTGCCGGCCACGTGGGAGCACGTGGTGGTGAACCCCTCCCGCGGGGAGCTGGAGGACCTGCGCGAGGCGGTGCGGGACCAGGAGCAGATCCTGCTCACAGTGTTCGGCGACGCCGGCGAGGACCCGAAGGCCATGGGTCTGAAGGCCCAGGCCGAGCCGGAGCGCTTCATGACCATGGACATGGACCCCGAGCTGCAGGACGTGGAGCCCCCGCTGCTGCCCGAGGGCTATGAGGCCCGCGTGGACCAACCGATGGAGGGCAGCCGTCGCCTGCGCATCCTGGCCGTCGGCGCCTCGACCGTGCCCGAGGGCGAGGAGGAGCTCGCCGCCCTCGGCTGGGTCACCGAGGAGGGCGGCACCGCCGTCTACGACCGGATCTGGACGTCCCCGAACCACCGTCGCCGCGGCCTCGGCTCCCTCGTGATGCGCTACCTCACCTCCGAGGTCATGAGCGAGGGTGAGATCAGCCGCGGCCTGCTCGTCGCGTCCCCGGACGGCCAGAAGCTGTACCGCCACCTGGCCTGGACCGACCTCGGCCCCGTGTCCATCTGGGGTCGCGGCCTGGCCGAGGACAACCCCGCCGCCGAGCACACCGGCACCATGGGGGCGTGACCGGCCACCTCCCGGAGCACGATCCCTGGGCGGATCCCGCGGGCGGCTGGGGGCCGCCCGGCACGGCGGATTCCGCGCCGCCCGTCGACGACGCCGCCCCGGACTTCTCCGGACCGGAGCCGCAGCCCGTCGGTGCGGTGGTGGCCGACGTCGTGGCCGGGCTGTCCGTCACGGCGCCCGGCGACCTGCGCCCGGACACGCCGGCGGGGGCCGGACTCCGTGCGGCGCTGGGCCGGACCGGGCTGCCCGAGCAGATCCGCCACGTCACCGAGCTGCCCGCACGGCAGGCCCGGCACACGGACTGGCCCGCGGACGCTCCGGAGGGCCTAGTCAGGGCCTTCGCGGCGCGCGGCGTCGAGCGGCCGTGGCTGCACCAGGTACGGGCGGCGGCCCTGGCCGGCGCGGGGACGCACACCGTGCTCGCCACGGGCACGGCGTCGGGCAAGTCGCTGGGCTACCAGCTGGCGGTCGGCACCCGGCTGGCCGCCGACCCCCGGGCCACCGCGCTCTACCTCGCCCCCACCAAGGCCCTCGCGGCGGACCAGCTGACCTCCTGGCGCGCCCTCGAGCGGGACGGTGCCCCGGGGCTGCGCGCGGCCCCCTACGACGGCGACACCGCACCGCAGGATCGGATCTGGGCCCGCGAGCACGCCACCGTGCTCATGACCAACCCGGACATGCTCCACGTGGGGATCCTGCCGCACCACGAGCGGTGGGCCGCGTTCTTCCGGAATCTGACGTTCGTGGTGGTGGACGAGTCGCACACGTACCGGGGCGTCTTCGGCTCGCAGGTGGGGATCCTGCTGCGTCGACTGCGGCGCATCGCCACCCACTACCGCGGGGACCGTCCGGAGACCGTGTTCATCGGGGCGTCGGCGACGTCGGCGGATCCGGCCGGGCACTTCGCCCGACTGATCGGGGCGCCGGCCACAGCCGTCACCGAGGACGCGTCCCCGCACGGGGCGGTCACGGTGGCGTTCTGGGAGCCGGAGCTGACGGACCGCCGGGGCGAGAACGGCGCGCCCGTCCGCCGCTCGGCGATGGCCGCCGCCGCCGACCTGGTCACGGACCTGGCCCTGCAGCAGGTGCGCACGCTGGCGTTCATCCGCTCTCGGCGCGGTGCCGAGGCCATCGCGAGCGCGGCCAAGCGGCAGCTCGAGGAGGTCGAGCCGGGGCTCGGCGCCCGGGTCGCGGCCTACCGCTCGGGCTACCTGCCCGAGGAGCGGCGGGAGCTGGAGGCGGACCTGCGCTCGGGTCGGCTGCTGGGCATGGCCTCGACGCCGGCGCTGGAGATGGGCATCGACGTCGCGGGGCTGGACGCCGTGGTGGTGGCCGGCTGGCCGGGCACCCGCGCGTCGTTCTTCCAGCAGATCGGCCGCGCCGGGCGCGGCGGCCAGGACGCGCTCGCGTTCTTCGTGGCATCGGACGACCCCCTGGACACGTTCGTGGTGGACCACCCGGAGGCCGTGTTCGACCTGGGCGTGGAGGACACCGTGGTGGACCCGGAGAACCCGCACCTGCTCGGCCCGCAGCTGTGCGCGGCCGCCGCCGAGCTGCCGATCACGCCCGAGGCGTTCGGCTGGTTCGGGGAGCCGGAGCGGGTGCGCGCCCTGCTGGACGTGCTGGTCGAGCAGGGGCTGCTGCGCCGTCGGCCGGCCGGCTGGTTCTGGACGCACCCCGAGCACGCCGCCGGCATGGTCTCCCTGCGGGACGACGGCGGCGGGCCCATGGACATCATCGACGCCGAGTCCGGCGCCCTGCTGGGCACGATGGACTCGCCCCAGACCCACTACCAGGCGCATCCCGGCGCGGTGTACGTGCACCAGGACCGCACGTACCTCGTGGAGGAGCTGGACGAGGACGCGCACGCGGTGGTCGTCACGCGCGCCTGGCCGGACTTCACCACGCAGGCCCGGGACGTCACGGAGATCGAGATCGTGGCGGTGCACCGCCGCCTGGACGCGCGGGAGGGCACCCTGCGCTGGTGCCTCGGGGACGTGCAGGTCCGCACCCAGGTGGTGTCCTTCCAGCGCAAGGCCCTGGTCTCCGGGGAGGTGCTCGGCGAGGAGCCCCTCGACCTGCCGGCGCGGGACCTGTTCACCTCCGCGGTGTGGTTCCAGGCGGCCTCGGACGAGCTCATCGCCGCGGGACTGACCACGGATCGCCTGCCCGGCGCCCTGCACGCGGCCGAGCACGCGATGATCGGCATGATGCCGCTCGTCGCCTCGAACGACCGCTGGGACATCGGCGGCGTCTCGATGGTCCTGCACCCGGACACCGGCTCCCCCGCCGTGTTCGTCTACGACGGCCGGCCCGGCGGGGCGGGCTTCGCCGAACGCGGCTTCGAGCAGGCGCGACGCTGGGTCGAGGCGACGGCGGGGGCCATCGCGGCCTGCGAGTGCGCGGAGGGCTGCCCGTCCTGCGTGCAGTCCCCCAAGTGCGGCAACCGCAACAGCCCCCTGGACAAGGCCGGCGCGCTGACCGTCCTGCGGTTCCTGATGGACCACGCCGATCACCTCGTCCCGGCGGACGCCTCGACCGACGGCTCGGGCGGCGGCGCCTCCGGCGGGTCCGCGGACGCGGCGCCCGGGGCCTGAGACCGCGGCGGACCCGCGACGGCATCGGCCGTGGCCGCCGGCAGCGGGGCGCGAGCGAGTTCGACCGCGACGCGCACCGTCCCGTCCTCGCGCACCTCGCACGCCACGACGGCGGCCCCGTTGCGTTCGGCGGTCCGCCCGGCCAGGACGCACGGCTCGTGGTCGGAGAGCCCGCGCCGGGCGTCGGAGGCGGCGAGCGCCGCCAGGTCGGCGGCCCCGGCCGCCCGGGCGCCGGTGACCGAGGCCTGCCCCAGCGCCGCGACGGCCAGCAGCAGCCCCGCCCCCAGGGCGGCCGTGCCCAGGACGGACACGGTGCCCGAACCGCGTTCGCCCCGCACGGGCGCCCTCCCGCGGGTCATGACCGGTCCTCCGGCGAAGCGGCGGGCGTTCCGGGCCGCTGCTCGGGGGCGGCGGCGTGCGCGGTGAGGGTGAGGGCCTCGGCCCAGGCGAGCGGCCCGGGGCCGGGCTGGACGACCTCGACGGTCACCCAGCCGCCCTCGACGGTGTGCGAGAGCGAGGCGTCGTCGCCGGCCATGCGCGCCACCGCGTCGCGGGCCGCCGCCTCGTCGTCGCCCCGGGCGAGGATGCGGGCGGCCGACGCCGCCGCGTCCTGACCCCGCACCTGCTGCACCGCGGCGGCGCCGGCCAGCAGGACGGACACGAGCACGAACGCGATCACGGGCAGCAGCACCGCGTACTCGGCCGTGACGGCCCCGGTCTCGCCGCCCCGGAGCCCCCGGGGCCGCCCCGCCGTCCGGGCGCCCGTACGGCGCGCGGACGGCGGGGCGGAGGTCGGGTGCTCAGTCACGCTGGAGCGCCCCGGTGACGAGGTCCACGAGCAGCGACTGCACGTCCGGGCTGGTGAGCACGACGGCCAGCACGCCCGCGAAGCCCACGGCGGCGAGCGTGAGGATGCCGTACTCGGCCGTGATCGCGCCGGTCTCCTCGCCCGCGGCGTCGACGACGCGGGCGAGGCGGTCGCGCTCGCTCGGGCGGGTGACGGCGGGCTGGGCGGAGTGGGAGCGGTGGGTCATGGTGGTCCTCCTGGAGTGGGCCCCGCGGTGCGGGGCGGTGGTGACGGCCCGGCCGGGCCGCTGGTCCCAGGCTGGCCCGCTCCGGGGCCCGCGCGCCGGGGGCGATGCGGATCCGGGGATGGGCCGGGGCGATCGGGGCCCTGTGCAGGACCGGACGCCCTGGCGTCGCCACGGCCTCAGCCCGGTCCCGCCCCGAGCAGGGCCATGACGACGGGCACCACGCCCCAGCACACGAAGGCGGGCAGCAGGCACAGCCCCAGCGGCATCACCAGGCGCACTGCGAGCTCCTCGGCCGCCCGTTCGTCCGCCCGCCGGGTCTGCTGACGGACGGCGGCGGCGGTCTCGGCCAGCGTGCGGGCGCCGGCCATTCCGGACCGGTGCAGCGGACGCAGTCGGGCGGCGGTCTCGGCCCACACCGGGTCCGTATCGAGGCCCACCCATGCCTCGTCCCAGTCCCGACCCCAGAGCAGCAGCGCCGCCGTGGCCCGCAGGCCGCGGGCGCCCGGCAGGGTCCGGCCGAGGTCGTCCAGCGCGGCGGGCAGGGATCGGCCGGCGCTGAGCAGCGCCGCCAGCACGTCCAGCACGACGGCGGCCCCCACCGCCGCCGGCTCGCGCGCGGCCGCACGCAGCAGCAGGCGCGTCCAGGACCGCCCGGCCAGCCAGAACAGCAGACCCACCGCGGCGACCACGGCACCGAAGGGCGAGCGGACCAGGTCCCCCGGGGAGGTGCCGAGCAGCCACGCGAGGCCGAGGCCGCCCAGGGGCAGCCACTGCAGCAGCCGGGACGTCGCGCCCGGCCCCGCCGCGGCCGAGCGGCGGGCTCGGGCCGCGTCCACGTCCGCCTCGAGGCTATGGGCCAGCTGCCGGGCCACGGCTGCGGGAGCGGCACCCGCCCGGGCCCCGGCCGCGAGCGCCGCATCGACCAGCGCCCAGCCCGGGTCCCGTGCGGGGGTCCGCCAGGGCAGGGTCCCACCGCGGCGCGCCGCCTCCCCGGTCGCCGCATGCGACGCCGGCACATCCCAGGCCAGCGCCTCGGCCCGGCGTCGGGCGTGGTGATGGGCGCAGCACGCGGCCCCCGCCTCACCCGGCTCCGACCCGCAGGCGGGCAGGGTGCACGCGGTCTCCCGCCAGGCCTGCTCCTCGGTCAGGCCGGCCGCGACGAGGGCGGCCCAGCGGCGCAGCACGCCGACAAGCACCTCCGTCTCCTCCTCCGGCCTCGCCCGCCCCGCCCGCCAGGGCAGCAGCGCCACGGCACGCCCAGCGCGCGACCGTCGTGCCTGCCCGGCCGCCGTCGTCGTGCTCACCGGCCGCACCGCCCCGCCAGCCGGGCCGCGAGCGCGGGCACGCCGGGTCCCTCGACGGTCCGCCCACCCGCCGCCTCCGTTCCGGGCCGCCACGTGAGGGCGGGCAGCAGGGCGAACCCGTCGGCGCGCGGGTCCGAGACGGCGAGTTCGACTGGATGCCGCCCGTGGCCGTCGCGGGCGATGTGCAGCACGGCGTCCACGCCGGCGCGGGCCTGCGCGGCCACCGTCTCGGGCCGCCAGCCGGCCAGGGAGGCCATGGCCGTCAGCCGGGCGGGCACCTCGGCGGCGGCGTTGGCGTGCAGGGTGCCCCACGCACCCTGATGTCCCGTGTTCAGGGCGGTGAGGACGTCGGCCACCTCGGCGCCGCGGCACTCGCCGACCACGAGCCGGTCCGGCCGCATCCGCAGCGCGTGGCGGACGAGCTCGGCCAGTCCGACCTCGCCGGCGCCCTCCGCGTTGGCGGCGCGGCACTGCAGTGCGACCACGTGCGGGTGATCGGGCGCGGCCTCGGCCGTGTCCTCCACGACGACGATCCGTTCGTCCCCCGGCACCCGGCCGAGGGCCGCGGAGAGCAGCGTGGTCTTGCCCGCCCCGGTCGCGCCGCTGACCAGGACGGTGGCACGGTCGCGCACGAGCGCCTCGAGGGCGTCGGCCCAGAGGGCGCCGTCCGGCCAGCCGTCGGCCAGCGCGGTCAGCGACGGCGTCGTCGCGGCCGGGATCCGCAGGCTCAGCAGGGTGCCATCGCCACTGACCGGGGGCAGGACCGCGTGGACGCGCACGCCGCCCACGCGGGCGTCGGCCAGCGGCACCGCCGCGTCGAGGCGGCGGCCGGCCCGGTGCAGCAGCCGCACCGCGAGCGCCCGGGCGGTCTCGGGGTCGAGCCGACCGGGGCGGCGGACGAGGCCCTCGTCCCCGTCGGTCCACACCGCGCCCGCGCCGTCCACGAGCACGTCGGTCACGCCCGGGGTGCGCACCCAGGGTGCGAGCGGGCCGAAGCCGTCGAGCTCATCGACCAGCGCCGCCACGCGCGGGTCGTCGATCGGCGCGTCGAGGGCCTCGGCGATCAGCGGGGCCAGCGGCGGCTCCGCCCCGTCTGCGGCCGACGCACGGGCCTCGGCCACGCGCAGGCGCACGACGGCGGCGTCCAGCCCGCCGGGGCCCGCTGCGGGTGCGGCCAGCGGCGGCGCGGCGACCTGCGTGCGTTCCGGCTCGGCCGGGTCAGTGCGGGGCCACGGGAACCGTCGGCTGCCCTCGGGCGGGGCGGGGCGGCGGCGGCGGCCCCGGGGCGGGCGGGCCGGGGCGGCGGGGACGAACGGGCGCATGGCGGGCCTCCTGCGGGTCGGGGCGGCGGCCGCGGTCCGCGGCCGCCGGCCCGTCCAGTCCACCGTCCCGCCCGGGCGCCTGCGCCCCCGGCCCCGCCGCTGGGGACACGGGCCCGCCCACCGGCGCCTGTGCAGGAGCGGGCGGCGGCGCGCAGCCGTCAGCCGCGCAGGATCCGGTGGGTCCGCGCGTCACGCACGCGGGAGTCGTCCCACGGCACGTCCCAGCCCAGCAGTGCCAGCACACGGTCCAGCAGCGCCGCCGTGAACCCCCACACCAGGCGCTCGCCCACGAGGAAGCCCGGCGTCTCGCCGCGGCGGCCGCCGGGCCGGGCCACGCGGCACCGGTTCGCGGGGTCCACCAGGTCCGCGACCGGCATCCGGAACACGGCCGCGGCCTCGGCCTGGTCGACCACCGCCACGCGACTGGGGTCCCGCCACCACCCGAGCACCGGGTGCACCACGTGCCCCGAGACCACCACCGGCACCGCCGGCAGCACGCCCAGGACCTCCACGCCGGCCGGGTCCAAGCCGGTCTCCTCCTGCGCCTCGCGCAGGGCCGTGGCCACGACGTCGGCGTCCTCGGGGTCGACGCGACCGCCGGGGAACGCGATCTGCCCGGCGTGCTGGCGCAGGGTGGCGGCGCGCTGGGTCAGCAGCACGTCCACGTGCGGGTGCACGCGCTCGGCGTCGTGACGGGCGGGGACGTCGTCGAGGGCGCCGAACAGGATCAGCACGGCGGAGGGGCGCGGATCGCCGGACCGGGGCCAGTCGAAGCCCCACATCGGCACGGCCTCGGGCGGGATTGTGGTGAGCGAGGCCGGGTCGTGGTGACCGGACGCGTCCGCAGGGGCCGTGCCCCACCGGGCCACGAGGTCCGCCAGCTGGTCCCGCGCACCCGTCAGCGACGCCTCGGACGTCCCGGCGGCGTCGCGGGAGGTCGGGCGGGGGCTCGCGGGGGTCTCAGGCATGGCCCCCACGCTAGCCGCCGGTCGTAGCCTCGGGGCATGACGGCTCCCCTGACCTCGCCCCCAGCGGCCACCGCGTCCTCGGATCCGGTGGACGTCGCGGTGATCGGCGTCGGCCAGGCCGGACTGGCGGCCGGCTACTTCCTGGCGCGGGCCGCGCGGGACGTCGGCCGCGGGCGCCGGCCGGGCCCGCCGCCGTCGTTCGTCCTGCTCGACGCCTCCGCCCAGCCCGGCGGCGCGTGGCCGCACCACTGGGACTCCCTGCGCCTGTTCTCCCCCGCCGAGCACTCCTCCCTGCCGGGCCGACCCATGCCGCCGTCGCCCGGCCCCGGCACCCCGGACGCCGGGCACGTCGTCGCCTACCTGGCCGACTACGAGGACCGCTACGGGCTGCCGGTGCGCCGGGGCGTGCGTGTCGCGGAGGTGACGCACGACGCCGCCGCGTCCCCTCCGTTCACCCTGCGGCTCGAGGACGGCACGGCCCTGAGCGCCCGCGCGGTGGTCTCCGCCACCGGCTCGTTCACCCGCCCGTTCTTGCCGGCCCTCCCGGGCGTCGACCACTTCGGCGGCACGCAGCGGCACTCCGCCGCGTACCGCTCCCCCGACGCGTTCACCGGGCGGCACGTCCTCGTGGTGGGCGGCGGCAACTCGGGCGCCCAGATCGCGGCGGACCTGCTGCTGGCGGGTGTCGCCACCACGTGGGCCACCCGGCGTCCGCCCCGGTTCATGCCGGACGACGTGGACGGGCGGGTGCTCTTCGATCGGGCCTCGGCGCGCGTGCTGGGCCGCTCCGAGGCGCGCGTGGGCGACCTCGGGGACATCGTCATGGTGCCCTCGGTGATCCGCGCCCGCGACGGGGCCGGGCTCCACGCGGTCCCCGCGCCCACCGCGCTCACGCCGGACGGCGTCCGCTGGGACCACGACGCCGGCGCGAGCCACGGCTGGCCCGCCGCCAACCGCGCCGCGGCCCGGGTGCGCGGCGCCGAGCACCCGGTGGACGACATCGTCTGGTGCACGGGCTTCCGGGCGGACCTGCGCCATCTGCGGGGCCTCGAGCTGACCCGCCACCCCTCCGGGGCGCCGGCGACGGAGCGTGCACTGCCGACCGCCTCGGTGGACGTGCCGGGGCTGCACCTGCTCGGCTACGACGACTGGTGCGGGGCCGCCTCGGCCACGCTCGCGGGCGTGGGGGCTCACGCGCGCCGGGCGGTCGCCGCGATCCTCGCGGGTCTCACCGAAGGCTGAGCGGGCAGGCCGGGCGCTCAGGCCTCCAGCCCGTGGCCGAGGGCGCGCAGCTCCCGGCGCGTCCGCCCCGCGCGCAGGAGCTCGAGCAGCTCCTCCCGGCCGGGCTTGAGCTCGTAGGCCAGCAGGGCGCGCGCCCGCTCGGGGTCGGTCTCCCCCTCGCCGTAGGACGGGCACCAGCGGGCGATCGGGCACGCCCCGCACGCCGGGCGGCGCGCGTGGCACACGCGGCGGCCGTGGAAGATCAGCCGGTGGGAGAGCATCGTCCAGTCCCGGCGCGGGAACAGGGCGCCCACGGCGTGCTCGACCTTCACCGGGTCGGTCTCGTCCGTGAACCCCAGGCGTCGGGCCAGCCGGCCGACGTGCGTGTCCACCGTGATCCCGGGCTGGCCGAAGGCGTTGCCGAGCACCACGAACGCGGTCTTGCGCCCCACCCCGGGCAGCGCCACGAGGTCCTCGAGACGGGCGGGGACCTCGCCGTCGTGCCGGGCCACGAGCTCCTGGGACAGCCGCAGGATCGCCGAGGCCTTGTTCCGGTAGAACCCCGTGGAGCGCACGAGCTCCTGCAGCTCGGGCTCGGTGGCCGCCGCCATCGCGTGGGCATCCGGGAAGCGGGCGAACAGCGCCGGCGTGGCCGCGTTGACGCGCACGTCGGTGGTCTGGGCGGACAGCACCGTGGCCACGAGCAGCTCGAACGGCGTCTCGAAGTCCAGCTCGCCGACGGCGTACGGGTACGTCTCGGCCAGGATCCGGTCGATCCGCCGCGCCCGGCGCACCAGGGCCAGCCGGGTCTCCCCGGTCGGCGTGCCCGTCGACTCCGTCTCCATCCGCGCGTCCTCCCGCCCTCGTGCGATCCGCTCAGGTCCGACCATCCTAGGGAGCGGGGCGCGTGCCGACGTCCGCACCGCGTCCGGCCCCCGCTTCCGGGCACGATGCGACACACAGGACCCGAGGATTTGTGGCGACGACGCCGCGCGCGGCATGCTGAGGCGGGAGACTAGTGTGGGGCGCGTCACATCCGCGCTGCGCACTGACCGCACCACCCCGAAAGGACCCCGTCGATGGACGAGCAGATCCCCACGTTCCCGCCCCCGGCCGAGTTCGCCGCCCAGGCGGTGGCCGGAGCCGACCTGTACGAGGAGGCCGCCGAGGACCGCCTGGCCTACTGGGCCCGCCGCGCCCGCGAGGTCCTGCACTGGGAGCAGGACTTCACCGACGTCCTGGACTGGTCCGACGCACCCTTCGCGAAGTGGTTCGTCGGCGGCACCACCAACGCCGCGTACAACGCCCTGGACCGCCACGTCGAGGCCGGCCACGGCGACCGCGTGGCCATCCACTTCGAGGGCGAGCCCGGCGACACCCGGACCTACACCTACGCCGACCTGGCCGCCGAGGTCCGGCGCGCCGCCAACGCGTTCGAGTCCCTCGGCGTGACCAAGGGCGACCGCGTGGCCGTCTACCTGCCGATGATCCCCGAGGCCGTCATCACGATGCTCGCGTGCGCGCGCATCGGCGCGGTCCACTCCGTGGTGTTCGGCGGCTTCTCCTCCGACGCCCTGCGCTCCCGCGTGGACGACGCCGAGGCCAAGCTCGTCGTCACGGCGGACGGCTCCTTCCGCCGCGGCAAGCCCTCCATGCTCAAGCCCGCCGTGGACCAGGCCCTCTCCGCGCCCGGCCACACCGCCGAGCACGTGCTCGTGGTCCGCCGCAACGAGGCCGAGGTCGAGATGACCGAGGGCCGCGACCTGTGGTGGCACGACGTCGTGGACGGCCAGTCCGACGAGCACGAGCTCGTGTGGCACGACGCCGAGCACCCGCTCTACATCCTGTACACCTCCGGCACCACCGGGAAGCCGAAGGGCATCCTGCACACCACCGGCGGCTACCTCGTGCAGGCCGCGGTCACCCACCACGACACCTTCGACCTGCACCCGGAGTCGGACGTCTTCTGGTGCACCGCCGACGTCGGCTGGGTCACCGGGCACTCCTACGTCGCCTACGCACCGCTGGTCAACGGCGCCACCCAGGTGATCTACGAGGGCACCCCGGACTCCCCGCACCAGGGCCGCTGGTGGGAGATCGTGCAGAAGTACGGCGTGAGCATCCTCTACACGGCGCCGACGGCGATCCGCACGTTCATGAAGTGGGGCCGGCACATCCCGGACGAGTACGACCTCTCCAGCCTGCGCGTGCTCGGCTCCGTGGGCGAGGCCATCAACCCGGAGGCCTGGCGCTGGTACCACGAGGTCATCGGCGCCGGCCGCTGCCCCATCGTGGACACCTGGTGGCAGACCGAGACGGGCGCCCACATGCTCACCCCGCTGCCCGGCGTGACCACCCTCAAGCCCGGTTCCGCCCAGAGGCCGGTGCCCGGCGTCGTGCTGGAGGTCGTGGACGAGCTCGGCGAACCCATGACGGACACGAGCGCGGGCTTCCTCGTGGTGCGCGAGCCGTGGCCGTCCATGCTGCGGGGCATCTGGGGCGACCGGGAGCGCTTCAAGGAGACCTACTGGTCCCGCTTCCCCGGCATGTACTTCGCCGGCGACGGCGCCCGCTACGACGAGGACGGCGACATCTGGCTGCTGGGCCGCGTGGACGACGTCATGAACGTCTCCGGCCACCGCCTGTCCACCACCGAGATCGAGTCCTCCCTCGTGGCGCACCCGTCCGTGGCCGAGTCCGCGGTGGTCGGTGCGAAGGACGAGACCACGGGTGAGGCGGTCGTCGCGTTCGTCCTGCTCACCGCGGTCGCCGTCGCGGCCGACCGCGACGTCGCCGAGGTCGAGGAGGAGCTGCGGCAGCACGTGGGCAAGGACATCGGCCCCATCGCCAAGCCCAAGCGCGTGCTCGTGGTCCCCGAGCTGCCCAAGACGCGCTCCGGCAAGATCATGCGCCGTCTGCTCAAGGACGTGGCCGAGGGCCGCGACCCGGGCGACTCCACCACGCTGGCCGACCCCACGGTCATGCAGCGCATCGTGGAGACGCTCGCCCCGAAGGCCTGAGCCGGCACGACGACGCCGCCCCGGACCGCACGCTGCGTGCGGTCCGGGGCGGCGTCGTCGGTGGGCGGGCCCGCCTCAGGCGCGGGCGGCCGCGTCCCGGCGGACCAGCTCCACGGCCTCGTCGGGCGTGTACCCGAGGCGCTCGAGCAGGGTGTCCAGACAGCGCCGCACGGCCTGGTGCGCGGCGTCGGCGCGGGCGTCCGCCGAGGCGGCCACGAACGTGCCCGCGCGACCCCGGGTGCGGATGGTGCCGTGCGCCTCGAGCTCCTTGTAGGCCCGGGCCACGGTGCCCGGTGCCACGCCGAGCTCGGCGGCGAGCACGCGCACGGGCGGCAGTCGGTCCCCGCGGGCCAGGGATCCGGAGGCGACGCCGGCCAGGACCGCGTCCACGATCTGCCGGTAGGGCGGGGCCGGCAGGCTCGCGTCCACCGCCACGACCGGCAGGGAGGCGGAGACCACGCCCGCGGCCCCGTCGGCGACCGGGGCCGCCGCGAACGGACCGGGGAGCCTCATCGACTCACCGGTGCCGCGCGTCGAGACGGCCATCCTCGCGCTCCCGCACGGCGGGGGCCAGCTCGTCCTCGATGGCGAGGTCGCCCGAGGAGTCGTCCGGGTGGCGGAGCAGGTGGATGGCGGAGACCGCGAGGCCGCCCCACACCAGGAGGATGGCCAGGGACATCATGACGATCGCTGCGGTGCTCATCGGTCAGAGCTCCTTCCGGGTGGTGGCCGCGGGCACCACCGGCAGGGCGCCGGTGGGGACGGTGCCCTCGGGCACGGCGTTGTGCGGGATGAGGTCGCCGTGGATCTCGCTGTCCAGGTCCTCCGCGTAGAGGTTGGACTTGCGGGACCACGGGATCAGGGAGAGCAGGACGGCCAGGGCGACGGAGCCGAGCGCGATGCCCCAGCCGAAGACGCCGAGGAAGTCGCCCGGGTAGCCCTCATAGCCCTCCGCGATCACCTTCATGATCCAGGAGAGCCAGATGTAGGCGAGCACGATCGGCATGAGCACGCCGATCAGCAGCACGTACCCGCGGCCGACCTTGAAGGAGGAGACGGCGTTGAGGTGCGCCGTGATGCGGCGGGCCGAGCCCAGTGCGCCGGTGACCAGGAGCACCGACAGGAGCGCCGCGCCCACGATGCCGAAGTTGTTGGCGAACGCGTCCATGGTGTCGAGCATCTGCAGGCCCGTGGTGGTGGAGAACAGGGCGAGGGAGACCACCCCGGACAGGCCGATCACGACGATCGTGGCCGTCCAGCGGCCCCAGCCGAGCTTGTCCTTCACGGCGGAGATGACGACCTCGAGGATCGAGATCAGCGAGGTGAAGCCGGCGACCACGAGCGAGCCGAAGAACAGCACGCCGATCAGGGCGCCGAGCGGGGCCTGCGAGATCAGGGTGGGGAAGGCGATGAACGCCAGGCCGATGCCGCTGCCGGCCACCTCGGACACGGACACGCCGGAGGCCTGCGCCATGAAGCCCAGGGCGGAGAACACGCCGATGCCGGCTAGGATCTCGAAGCCCGAGTTGGAGAAGCCGACGACCAGGCCGGAGCCGGTAAGGTTCGTCCGGCGGTTGAGGTAGGAGGCGTAGGTGATCATGATGCCGAAACCGACGGACAGCGAGAAGAAGATCTGGCCGTAGGCGGCGATCCAGACGCCGGGGTCAGCGAGCGCGGCCCAGTTCGGCGTGAACAGGGCGTCCAGGCCCTGGGCGGCGCCCGGCAGGGTGAGGGCGATGCCGACGAGGATCAGGAACATCACGATGAGCAGCGGGATGCCGACCATCGAGGCCAGGGCCACGCCCCGGCGCACGCCGAAGCCCATGATGAGCAGCGTGATCACCCAGACGGCGAGCATGGGCCAGAAGACGCCCGAGACGAAGTCGAAGGACGGGGACGGGTCGTCGGCGACCCGCAGGTAGTCGCCCATGAGGAAGGTCTCCGGGTCCTCGCCCCACCGCTGGTCCACGGAGAACCAGGTGTACATGATCGCCCAGCCGATGATCGCGGCGTAGTAGATCCCGATGACGACGCAGATGAGCACCTGCCACCAGCCGACGGTCTCGGTCCACCGGGACAGGCGCCGGAACGCCAGAGGCGCGGAGCCGCGGAAGCGGTGGCCGATCGCGTAGTCGAAGAACAGCAGCGGGATGCCCGCCGTGAGCAGCGCGATCAGGTAGGGGATGACGAACGCGCCACCGCCGTTCTCATAGGCGACGTAGGGGAAGCGCCAGATGTTGCCGAGGCCCACGGCGGAGCCGATGGCCGCCAGGATGAAGGCCCACCGGCCGGTGAACTCCTCCCGGGTGCGCTTCGGCGCCGTGGCGGGCGCGGAGACGGTGCTGGACATGCAGGACCTCCGAGGGTCGGGGAAACTCGAGTGTGACGGATGCCACAATAGTCGACGCGGGCCGTTACCGGACAGTCCGGTCCGGAATGCGGGCGTCAGGCGCGTGGCGCGGCGCCGGCTCAGCCGCCCGGGACGCAGTCCCCCGAGGGGACCGTGGCCGTCATCCCCGGGGCCGCGGCGACGACGGGGGCGATGGTGTCCGCCGTCAGGGCGTAGCCGACGGCGTCCGAGCCCGGGGCCCGGGCGAACACCAGACCGGCCAGGTTCCCGGCGGCGTCCACCACCGGGCCGCCCGAGTAGCCGTGGCGGATGTCCGCCGCGAGGGTGTAGACGTCCACCATGCTCGCGGCCCCGGTCAGGACGTCGCCGAGCGGCACCTCGCCGACAGCCTGCACGGTCGCGGGGGTGGAGGCGAACGGGCCGCCGTCGGGGTACCCCAGGACGGAGGCCGACGCGCCGCCCGTCAGCTCGGCCCCGACCGGCATGACGGGCAGGTCCGCGTCGTCGACCGCCAGGACGGCGAGGTCGTGCGCCGTGTCCAGGTGGACGATCCGCGCCGCGTGCACGCCGCGGGCGCGGTCCGTCACGGTGGGGGCGTCCACGCCGAGGACCACGTGCGCGTTCGTGAGCACGCGGTCCGGGGCCACGGCCACGCCCGAGCCGCTCTGCACCTGGTTGCACTGCGCGGCCGTCCCGGTCAGCCGGACGACGGCGGCCGACGCCGAGGAGGCGGCGGGAGTCGAGGGGGCGGCCGTCGACGTCGACGAGGCGGGGGCGGTCGTCGTGGCCGACGGCGCGGCGGACGTGGACGACGAGGCCGCGGCGGCGTCGTCGGGCTCCTCGGGGGTCGCCGCGGCGGACGTCGCGGGCGGGGCGGACGGGGAGGAGGCGGCCGAGGGCAGACCCGGCGTCGCGGCCGGGGCCGGAGCGGCGCGGACGCCGTCGTCGGTCTCCGGGACGGGGGCGGGCAGCTCGAGCTCCGGCAGCACGTCCAGGTCGGCGACGGCGGAGCGCGAGCGGGCGGCCCAGGCCAGGAGCGAGTCGGGCATCACGGTGTCCAGCGCCGTGATCACCTGCGAGCGGTTCACCTCACGGGTGACCGCGGTGGAGCCGGAGGCCGCGATGGAGAACGCCACGAGCCAGAGGACGAGGGCGCCCGCGAGACCGGCGGCGAGCGCGCCGAGCAGGCGGTCGACGAGTCGCAGGGCCGGCAGGTTCACGCGCAGCCGGATCGCCTCGCCGATGGCGGCGCCCACGTACTGGCCCGCCGCCACGAGCAGGACGAGGGTGGCGATCAGCGCGGCCCACCGCCACTGCGGCGCGGTGACGAACTCCGCCACCTCCGGCAGGGCGTAGAACGCGATCGCGGCACCGCCGACCAGGCCGACGAGGTTGCCCAGCACCACCCACAGGCCGCGACGGTGGCCCTGGACCAGGAGCATCGCGAGCGCGACGATGAGCAGGACGTCCAGCCACGTCAGACCCAGCGGCATGGGCGACCTCCTTCGGATGCGACGGCACCGGCCACGCACGGGGACCGCCCGCGCGCCCGGTGGAGGATCCAGGGTATCGGCCCGCACGGGGGTATGGGGCACAATGGACGCCAGTGAACCGGGCGGCTCCTCCGCCGCGGTGTGAGGAACTGCCCACAGAGAGGACACGCACACATGGATCTCGAGGTTCTGCGGAAGGCTCCGCTGTTCACCAACCTGGACGACGAGGTGTTCGCCATCCTCACCTCGGAGCTGACCGAGGTGGAGCTCTCCCGCGGCGCGTCCGCGTTCCACGAGGGCGACCAGGGCGATCAGCTGTACGTGATCATGTCCGGCAAGATCAAGCTCGGCCGCACCGCTTCGGACGGCCGCGAGAACCTCGTGGCCGTGCTCGGCCCCGGCGAGATCTTCGGCGAGATGGCCCTGTTCAACCCCGCCCCGCGCAACGCCACCGCCACCGCGGTGTCCGCCACGCGCCTGGCCGGTCTGCGCCATGAGAACCTGCGCCGCGCCATCGCCTCGTCGCCGGATGTGTCGGTCCAGCTGCTCCAGGCCCTGGCCCAGCGCCTGTCCAAGACCAACGAGTCCCTGGCGGACCTGGTGTTCTCGGACGTGCCGGGCCGCGTGGCCAAGGCGCTCCTGGACCTCGCGGACCGCTTCGGCCGGCCGGCCGCGGACGGCCTGCTGGTGGCGCACGACCTCACGCAGGAGGAGCTCGCCCAGCTGGTGGGCGCGTCCCGCGAGACCGTGAACAAGGCCCTGGCCGAGTTCGTCCAGCGCGGCTGGATCCGCCTGGAGAACCGCGCCGTGGTCATCCTGGACCTGCAGCGTCTGCGTCAGCGTTCGCGCTGACGCCCCCCGCCCTGCCGTGGAGCGGGCCACCCCGGTCAGTCCCGGGTGGCCCGCTCCACGCGCATCCGGGGGGTGCCGTCGTCGCCGGCCTCGGTGGCCAGATGGTATTCCGGCACGGGACCACGCCGGACACAGGGCGTGACGGAGAGCAGGAAGGCGGCGGCCGTCCGGTGCGCCGCGACCCGACGCACGATCACCTGCGTCAGCGGGGTCGCCACCTGGTCGAAGGGTGCCGTGCCCTCCGCCCCGGCGGGTCCGGGCAGCCGCAGCGGGCCGGCGAGCGCGCGACGCGCGGGCACCCACGCCTGAAGTTCGGGACCGGGTTCCTCGGATGCCGGCGCGGACTGCAGCGGTGGGGTCATCGTGGCGAACACGGCCGTGTCGAAGCGTCGGTGGACGTGGGGCGCGGATCGCCAGCGCATGACGGGGCGCAGCAGGTCGGCGCGCACCCCGAGGCCACGCGCGGCCAGCAGATGGGGCAGACTCTCCGAGCCCTCCTCGAGGGAGCTGCGGCCCCCGCCCCAGGTCTCGATGCGCGCCGTGGACACGACGTCCGTGTCGGAGCGACCGGCGAGGAGCACTCCGGCCTCGTCGTGGAGCTCGCGGACGGCGGCCACCACGTGCTGCCGCGCACGCCGCCGGTCTGTGGTCCCGAACGTGCGGGCCCACTGGGAGGGCTCGGGCCCGTACCACGGGCAGGAGTCGGCGTCGGACTCGAGGAGCGCGCCGCCGGGCAGGCCCACGCGGCCGAGCGGGGTGCGTCCCGCGCGGTGACGGAGGAAGACCTCCGGGCCGTCGTCACCGTCGCGCACGAGCACGACGGACGACGCGGGCCGGGACGGGCGGACCTGGCGGAAGCGCCGGTCCAGCCACTGGCGGGTGAGGTCTTCCTCCTGCCCCGGGACCGGCAGCAGCAGGCCGGCCGGGTCAGCGGACACGGACGGTGATCTCCACCTCGACGGGAGCGTCCATGGGCAGCACGGCCACGCCGACGGCGGAGCGCGCGTGGCGGCCGGCCTCGCCGAAGATCTCGGCCAGCACGTCCGAGGCGCCGTTCACCACGCCGGGCTGACCGGTGAACGCGGGGTCGGAGGCCACGAAGCCGACGACCTTGACGACCTGGGCGACCCGGTCCAGGTCGCCCACCAGCTCGTGCACCGCGGCCACCGCGTTCACGGCGCATGCCCGCGCGAGCTCCTGGGCGCGTTCGGGGGTGACCTCCGCGCCCACCTTGCCGGTGGCGGGCAGGGCGCCGGCCACGAAGGGGAGCTGGCCGGAGGTCAGCACGAGGTCGCCGTCCCGCAGCGCCGGGACGTAGGAGCCGACCGGCGCCGCGACGGCGGGTCGGTCGATGCCGAGCTCCGCGAGGCGGGCCGCGACGGCGCCGTCGCCCCAGGTGGGGGCCGAGGACTGCTCCGTCACGTTCACGCCGCCTTCGGACGCTTGAGGTAGGCCACGGGGTTGTTCCCCTCGGGGCCCGGGATCACCGTGACGAGCTCCCAGCCGTCCTCGCCCCACTGGTCGAGGATCTGCTTGGTCGCGTGGATGAGGAGGGGGATCGTGGCGTACTCCCACTGCGTCTGCTGAGTCATGGGACCCACCCTAGCCACCGGCGCGGACCCCGGAAGAGGTCCCAGGTGCCCGCGCTACACTCGCGCCCATGGCCTCCCGCACGACCCGCTTCCCCGCGCCCTCGAGCGCCCTCGGCCGCCTCCTCGCCTTCGTGGGCCTCTCGGCGGTGGCCGGCCTGCTCGTGGCGGCCCTCCTGCTGCCCGTCGCGGGCCTGGCCGGTGTCGCCGCCGCGTCGGGCCGGGAGATGCTGGACGAGCTGCCGGACGAGCTGCCCACGGAGCCGGTCTCCGTGCCGTCGCGCATCCTCTCGGAGGACGGTGAGGAGATCGCCGTCTTCTACGAGGAGAACCGCACCCCGGTCCCGCTGGACGAGATCTCGGAGCACATGCAGCACGCGATCGTGGCCATCGAGGACGAGCGCTTCTACGATCACGACGGCGTGGACGCGCGCGGCCTCATCCGCGCTGCCGTGAACAACGCCACCTCCGACTCCACGCAGGGCGCCTCCACCCTCACCCAGCAGTTCGTGAACAACATGCTGGTGAACGTGCAGCAGATCCGCGGCGACTCCCGCCTCACCCTCTCCGGCTCCAAGAACATCGCGGACAAGGTCAAGGAGATCAAGCTCGCCGTCGCCGTCGAGGAGCAGATGTCGAAGGACGAGATCCTCGAGGGCTACCTCAACATCGTGCTGTTCTCCGGCCGCGCCTACGGGGTCGAGGCCGCCTCGCAGTACGTGTTCGGCAAGTCCGCCGCCGACCTGGAGAGCTGGGAGGCCGCCACGCTGGCCGGCATGGTCCAGTCCCCCACCCGGTTCAACCCGGCCCGCAATCCGGAGGAGGCCACGGAGCGGCGCAACCTCGTGCTGAACGCGATGAAGGACAACGGCTACCTCTCCCAGGAGGAGTACGACCACGCCGTCGCCCAGCCGATGGAGGTGGTGATGGAGTCCCGCCCCTCGGGCTGCCTCTACGCCAAGTTCGGCGCCTACTTCTGCGACTACGTGGAGCGGCAGATCCTTGCCGACCCCACGTTCGGCCCGGACGTCCAGTCCCGCCAGGCCCTGCTGGACCGCGGCGGACTCACCATCCGCACGACGATCGACTCGACGCTCCAGAAGGAGACCGAGAAGAACCTGCGCGCCTCCGTGCCCAACAACGAGTCGCTGGGCGCCGGCCACGCGCTCACCTCGGTGGAGGCCGGCACCGGCAACATCCGCACCATGGCCCAGAACACCGAGTACGCCATCCAGGACGAACTCGGCCACACCTCGCTGAACTTCAATGTGGACAAGCAGTGGGGCGGCGGCCAGGGCTTCCAGGCCGGCTCCACGCTCAAGCCCTTCGTGGCCCTGACGTGGCTGCGCAACGGCAACCGCCTGGTCGACTCCGTGGACGCCTCCCGGAACGTCTACCCCACGGGCACGCGCTTCGCGGCCTCGTGCCGCCCGGGCGGCTACACCACGATCGGCGGCACCTGGCAGTTCAAGAACGTGATCCCCGACATGCTGCGGCAGGTGCGCGTGGACGAGGGCCTCTTCTGGTCCGTGAACACCCCGACCGTCGCCACCGCGTACCAGCTGGACCTGTGCGACATCACGAGCCTCACCACCCAGCTGGGCATCACCCGCGCCCTGGACAGCTCCCCGCTGCAGCCGGACGACCCGTCCTTCCTGCTCGGCAAGGACTCGGTGGCACCGCTGTCCCTGGCCGGCGCGTACGCCGCCATCGCCGCGAACGGCCTGTACTGCGAGCCGCGCGCCATCCTGGAGGTCACGGACACCGCCGGCAACCAGTACGACGTCGCCGACCCGCAGTGCGATCAGGTCATCGACCCGGACCACGTCCGGGAGCTGATGCCGGTCCTGCGCCACATCGGCGGCTTCAACATCGCCGAGGAGGGCGCCGGCTACGAGTTCGGCGGCAAGACGGGCACGAACGACAACGTGTCCTCCACGTGGTTCGTCGGATTCACCAGCGAGCTGGCCACCGCCGTGTGGACCGGCCGCTACAACAACCTGAAGTCCATGACGGGCGAGACCGTCAACGGCGAGGTCCGCAACCCGTTCTACTCGACCTCCATCAACGGCCCGTCCTGGCTCGAGTACAACCAGTTGGCCAAGGAGAAGTTCCCGCCGGGTGAACTGCCCGAGTGGGACGGCCCGCAGTCGGAGGACCCGGGCGAGGCCGGCGAGCACCCGGACGGACGCCAGTTCACCATCGACGACCTGGACCGGGGCGGGCCGCAGCCCCAGGCGGTCCCGGGCTTCTGACCGCGATGCGCCCCGCCGCCTCCCCCGCCCGGCGCATGTTCCGCGCCGCAGCGCCTGCCGCCGCCGGGCTGGCCGCGACGGCGGGCCTCGGCCTGGCCTGGGGCCTCGCCGAGGCCGAGGCCCGGACGGTGCGCACGCACCGACTGGCCGTGCTGCCGGCCGGGTCGGCGCCGCTGCGGGTGCTGCACCTCTCGGACATCCACCTGCTGCCCCGGCACCGGGCCAAGCGGGCGTGGCTGCGCGGATTGGATGCACTCGAGCCGGACCTCGTGGTCAACACGGGTGACAACGTGTCCGCCGCGGCGTCGGTGCCGCTCGTGCTCGACGCGCTCGGGCCGCTGCTGGCGCGGCCCGGCGTGTTCGTGCCCGGCTCCAACGACTACTACGCGCCCAAGGCGGCCAACCCCCTCCGGTACTTCGCGGGCCCCTCGCGCATGGACGCGGACCGGCCCCGGCTTCCCTCCGACGTCCTGTTCGGCGCGTTCCGCGTCGCCGGCTGGGCCGACCTGACGAACCGGGGCGCCGCTCTGGCCGTGCCGACCCGCGCCGGGACCACGCTCGAGGTCCTCGCCGCCGGCACCGACGACCCGCACCTCGGTCTGGACGCCTGGGCTGGCTTCCCCGGCTCCGCGCCCGACGACGGCGCCGGGCGGCCCGGCGACGACGGGCGGTTCCGGCTGGGCGTCACCCACGCCCCGTACCGCCGCGTGCTGGACGCCATGACCGCCGACGGCGCCGACCTGCTGCTCGCCGGCCACACCCACGGCGGGCAGGTGTGCGTGCCGTTCCTCGGCGCGCTCGTCACCAACTGCGACCTGCCCCGCCGACAGGCCTCCGGGGTCTCGACGTGGACGGCCGCGGGGCGGACCGTCCCCCTCGAGGTGTCGGCCGGCCTGGGGACCGCGCCGTCCGCGCCCGTGCGGTTCGCGTGCCGGCCCGAGGCCGTGGTGCTGGACCTGGTCCCGCGGGGCTGAGCCGCCTGTCCCGTCCGCGGCCGCGGGTACAGTGGAGCCCCGTGACCCGCGCCACCTCTCCCGCCGCCTCGTCCCTGCGTGACGCCCTGGGCGGGATCGCACCGTACCTCGAGGGCGTGCGGGCGCGCTGGGTGCTCGGGCTCGCCTCGGCCACGGCGGCGGGCCTCGTGGCCCTGGCCATCCCGCAGGTCATCCACCTGCTCGTGGACACCGTGTTCACGCAGACTGTGCTCGCCGGGCCCTCCTCCCCCGACTCCCGCGCGGACGTATGGCGGGCCGCCGGCCTGCTCACCGTGCTCGGCCTCGCCGAGGCCGCGTTCATCGGCCTGCGCCGGTACTTCATCCTCCCGCCGGCCGCCGGGGTGGAGAACCGGGCGCGCATCGCCCTGTTCGAACGGCTCCAGCGCCTGCCGGTGGCGTTCCACGACGCGTGGCCCTCGGGGCAGCTGCTCTCCCGGGCCCAGGGCGACCTCTCGCTGCTGCGGCGGTGGATCGCGTTCGGCTCGGTCATGCTCGTGGTGGACGTGGTGACCATCGCCGTCGGCCTCGTCCTGCTGTTCCTGCTGTCCTGGCAGCTGGCCCTGCTCTACCTCGCCGCGGCCGTGCCGATCATGTGGGCGTCGTTCGGGTTCCGCAACGACTTCCGCGCCGCGTCCCGGCTCTCCCAGGACCAGGCCGGGGACCTCGCCACGTCCGTCGAGGAGTCGGTGCACGGCATCCGCGTCCTCAAGGCGTTCGGCCGCGGCGCGCACGCCCTCGACGGCTTCCGCGGGCGCGCCCGCACGCTGCAGGGCACCGAGGTGCACAAGGCCTCGGTGCTGGCCCGGTTCATCGCGCTCATCGTGGCCCTGCCGGAGACGGTGCTGGGCCTGGGCCTCGCCCTGGGCCTGTGGCTCGTGGCGACCGGGGAGCTGACAGTGGGCGCGCTCGCCGCCTACTTCGCCACCGCGGCCGTGCTGGCCGGGCCGGTCGAGTCGGTGGGCCAGCTGATGGGCATGACGCTCTCGGCCCGCACGGCGATCGACCGCCACGTGGACGTCCTCGCCACGCCCGTGGACATCGCCTCGCCCACCGGGGAGGCCGCCGTCGTGCCCCCGGCCACCGGCGCGCTCGCGTTCCGCGGGGTGCGCTTCCGCTGGCCGGACGCGGACCCGGGGCGCGGGGAGCGCGACCTGCTCGACGGCGTCGACCTCGAGCTGGTGCCCGGCGAGACGATGGCCCTGGTCGGCGCGACCGGCGCCGGCAAGTCGACGCTGCTGCAGCTGGTCCCCCGGCTGCTCGACGTCACGGCGGGCTCCGTCTGCGTGGACGGGGTGGACGTGCGCCGGATGCCGCTCGAGGAGCTGCGCCGGCGGGTGTCCGTGGCGTTCGAGGACGCCACGCTGTTCTCCGCGACCATCCGGCAGAACGTGCTGCTCGGCGCCCCGGCGGACGTGCTCGCGGACGGCCTCCACTCCCCCGCGGCGGACGCCCTGCTCGACCTCGCGCTCGAGACCGCGCAGGCGGGCTTCGTGGCGGACCTGGCGGACGGCGTCGAGACCGAGATCGGCGAGGAGGGCCTCAGCCTCTCCGGCGGACAGCGCCAGCGGATCGCCCTCGCCCGCGCGATCGCGGCGCGCCCGGACGTGCTCGTGCTGGACGACCCCCTCTCCGCCCTCGACGTGCGCACCGAGGAGGCCGTGACCGCGCGCCTGCGCGAGGTCCTCGACGGGACGACCACCCTGATCGTGGCGCATCGTCCCTCCACCGTGGCCCTGGCGGACCGGGTCGCGGTGCTGGCGGACGGGCGGATCGAGGACGTGGGGACGCACCCCGAACTGCTGGCCCGCAGCGCCGTGTACCGGCACATCATCTCGAGCCGACCGGAGGAGCAGGCATGAGCGCCGCCGACGTGAGCCGCGTGCGCGGCGTGGGGGCCGAAGAGGACCTCGACTACACCCGCGCGGAGCGCCGCCACATCCGGCGCCGGTCCTTCCGGCTGCTCGGCGAGCTCGCGCGGCCGGTCCGGGGGACGCTGCTGCTCACCGTGGTCTTCGTGCTCGTGTCCAACGCGGCGCGGGCGGCCGGGCCGCTGATCATCGCCTGGGCGATCGACGCGGAGCTGCCGCGCGTCGTCGAGGCCGTGCGGGCCGACGAATCCGTCTGGCCCATCCTCGTCCCCGTGGGCGGGGCGTACGTGGCGGCGGCCCTCATCTCCGGCGGCCTCCTGGGGGCGTACACGTGGCTCACCGCGCGGGCGAGCCAGGCCATGCTGCTGAGCCTGCGGCTGCGCGTGTTCCGGCACACGCAGCGGCTGAGCCTCGGCTTCCACGAGCGGTACACGTCCGGGCGGGTGATCTCGCGGCAGACCTCGGACCTGGAGGCGCTGCGGGAGCTGCTGGACCAGGGCGTGTCCTCGCTCGTGTCCGGGCTGATGTTCATGTCGTTCACCGCGGCGTCCATCCTGCTGCTGGACCCGCCGTCGTTCCTCGTGCTGCTGGGTGCGGCCGTGCCGGTGGCGATCGTGACGCGCTGGTACCAGGTGCGGTCCGAGGAGGCGTACCGGCGGTCGCGGGTGTCCTCGGCGCGGTCGATCGTGCACTTCGTGGAGACCATGACCGGCATCCGCGCGGTCCAGGCCTTCCGGCGGGAACGGGACAACGACGCGCGGTACCGCGACTTGGCCACGGCCTACCGGGACGACATGGTGGCCACGCTCAACCTGTTCGGCATCCTGCAGCCGGTGCTCGTGGCGACGGGCAACCTGACGGTGGCGGCGCTGCTCGTGACCGGGGGCCTGCGCGTCCTCGACGGCGACCTCGAGGTGGGGGTGCTCGTGGCGCTCCTGCTGGCCGGACGGCGCGTGTTCCAGCCCATGGAGATGGTGGCGATGTTCTACTCGTCGCTGCAGTCCGCGACGGCGGCGCTCGAGAAGGTCTCCGGCCTGCTCGAGGAGGAGCCCACCGTGGTGGAGGCCGCCGAGCCCACGCCGCTGCCCGGGGCCGACGCGCCGGGGACGGGCGTGGCGTCCGGGCGGGTGGAGTTCCGGGACGCGGTGTTCAGCTACGGACCGGACCGGGTGGTGCTGCCGGAGTTCGACCTCGTGATCCCGGCCGGGCAGACCGTGGCCGTGGTGGGCCAGACGGGTGCGGGCAAGTCGACGCTGGCCAAGCTCATCGCCCGGTTCTACGACGTCTCTGCCGGCTCGCTGACGCTGGACGGGGTGGAGCTGCGCGAGCTCAGCCAGGCGGATCTGCGGCGCAACGTGGTGATGGTGACCCAGGAGGCGTTCCTGTTCTCCGGGTCGATCGCGGAGAACATCGCCCTCGGCCGGCCCGACGCCACCGAGGCCGAGATCCAGGCGGCCGCCCGGGCGGTGGGGGCGCACGACTTCATCCTGGGGCTGCCCGAGGGCTACGCGACCGACGTCGCCAAGCGCGGCGGGCGGCTGAGCGCGGGACAGCGGCAGCTCGTGTCGTTCGCGCGGGCGTTCCTCGCGGACCCCGCCGTGCTGATCCTGGACGAGGCGACGTCGTCGCTGGACCTGCCGAGCGAGCGACTCGTGCAGGCCGGGCTGGAGCGGCTGTTGGGGAACCGGACGGCACTGATCATCGCCCACCGGCTCAGCACCGTCGAGACCGCCGACCGGGTGCTCGTGATGCACGACGGCCGGATCGTCGAGGACGGCAGCCCCGCCGAGCTGGTGGCGGCCGACGGGCGGTTCGCGGCGCTGCACCGGGCCTGGGAGGACTCGCTCGCCTGATGGGTGGCGCGCCCGACGCGCTTTCGAACGTGACAGAGGACATATCTCACGTTCGAAAGTCCGGGTCAGGCGTCGAAGGGGCGGCCCGTCAGGCGCTCGTACGCCTCCACGTAGCGGTCGCGGGTCTTGGCCACGACGTCGGCGGGCAGCTCCGGCGGGGCCTCCCCGCTGGTCTTGTCCCAGCCGGAGTCGGGGCCCGTGAGCCAGTCGCGGACGAACTGCTTGTCGAAGCTCGCCTGGGGGCGGCCGGGCTCGTAGTCCTCGGCGTCCCAGAACCGGGAGGAGTCCGGGGTGAGGACCTCGTCGCCCAGCACCACCTGGCCGGTGGCCGGGTCCACACCGAACTCGACCTTCGTGTCCGCCAGGATGATGCCGGCCTCGCGGGCGATCGCCTCGGCGCGGGCGTACAGGTCCAGGGTGAGGAACCGCAGGCGCTCGGCGGCCTCGGTGCCTACGCGCTCGACCATCTGCTCGAACGTGATGTTCTCGTCGTGCTCGCCGACCTCGGCCTTCGCGGACGGCGTGAAGATCGGCGGGTCGACCCGCGAGCCGTCCACGAGCCCGGCGGGCAGCGGCAGGCCGGCCACCGTGCCCGACGCGCGGTACTCGGCCAGGCCGGAGCCGGTCAGGTAGCCGCGGGCGATGCACTCCACGGGGAACATGTCCAGGCGCTTGACGATCATCGCCCGCCCGGCCACGGCCGCGGGCACGTCCGTGCTCACCACGTGGTGCTCGACCGGCTCGGCGTGGGCCCCGTTGTAGCCCTCGGCCAGCTTCTCGAACCACCACAGGGTCAGCCGGGTGAGGATGGCGCCCTTGTCCGGGATCGGCGGCTCCAGCACGTGGTCGTAGGCGCTGATCCGGTCGGAGGCCACCACGAGCAGCGTCGCGGACCGTCCCGGCTCGGCGTCGGCGGGCTCGTACAGGTCCCGCACCTTGCCCGAGTAGACGTGCCGCCAGCCCGGCAGCTCGAGGGCCTCGGCCCCCGTGAACCCCACGCGCTCCCCGCTCACTTCGCTCCCTCCGTCCCGGGCACGGTGATCTCGCCGCGCTCGGCCTTGAGTCCGATGTCCGTGCGCCACTGGGCGCCGTCGAACCGGATCCGCTCGACGCCCGCGTAGGCGCGCTCGCGCGCCTGGGCCAGGTCCGTCCCGCGCCCGACGACGGCCAGCACCCGGCCGCCCGCCGTCACCACGTCCTCGCCCTGCGCCGCGGTGCCGGCGTGGATCACGTGCACGCCCTCGAGGGCGGCCGCGTCGGCCAGCCCGGTGATCACGTCGCCCCTCGAGGAGGAGGCCGGGTAGCCGGCCGAGGCCATGACCACGTCCACGGCGACGTCGTCGCTCCACTCGAGCCGGCGGTCCGCGCCGAGCCGGCCGGCCGCGGCGTCGGCGAGCAGCCCGCCCAGGGGCGTCTCGAGGCGGGCGAGCACGGCCTGGGTCTCGGGGTCTCCGAAGCGCACGTTGAACTCGATGACCTCCACGCCCTTGGCGGTCACGGCCAGGCCGCAGAACAGCACGCCCGTGAACGGGGTGCCGCGGCGGGCCATCTCGGCGAGCACGGGGCGGGCCACGCGGTCCATCACCTCGTCCGTGAAGCCCTCGGGCAGCCACGGCAGCGGCGTGTACGCGCCCATGCCGCCGGTGTTGGGGCCGGCGTCGCCGTCGTGGATGCGCTTGAAGTCCTGCGCGGGGGTGAGGGCGACGGCGTCCTCGCCGTCGCAGATCACGAAGAGGGAGACCTCGGGGCCGTCCAGGAAGTCCTCGACCACCACGGTGCCGCCGACGGCGAAGCAGGCCTCGGCGTGGGCGAGGGCCTCGGCGCGGTCGGAGGTGACCACGACGCCCTTGCCCGCGGCCAGGCCGTCGTCCTTGACGACGTGGGGGGCGCCGAACTCGTCGAGGGCGGCGGCGGCCTCCGCGGCGGTGGTGCACACGCGGGAGCCGGCGGTGGGCACGCCCGCGGCGGCCATGACCTCCTTGGCGAAGGCCTTGGACGCCTCGAGCTGCGCGGCGGCCTGCGAGGGGCCGAACACGGCGAACCCGGCCTCGCGCAGGGCGTCGGAGACGCCGGCGGCCAGCGGGGCCTCGGGACCGACGACGACGAGGTCGGCCCCCAGCTCGCGCGCGAGCTCCACGACGGCGGCCGGGTCGGTGGCCTCGACGGCGTGGAGGGTGGCCAGGTCGGCCATGCCGGCGTTGCCGGGCGCCGCGTGGAGGGCGCCGACCTGCGGATCACGGGAGAGGGCGGTGAGCAGCGCGTGTTCGCGGCCGCCGTTGCCGAGCACAAGGGTCTTCACGAGCCTCAAGCCTACGCGGTGGCCCTGGCCCGGCCCGGCCCGTGGCCCCTACGGTGGAGCGCATGACGATGCCTCCCCTCCACCACGGTCAGCCCGGCGACGACGGTGACCCCCGTGATCCCCGCCACCGGCCCGGTGCGGGGCTGGGACCCGGGCTGCGGTCGGTCTGGACGTTCGTCGGCGTGATGTTCACGTGCGCCCTGATCGTCTTATGGACGCTGCGGGGGTTCGGCGTCCAGCGCGGCGACCTCAGCCTGCCCGCCGCGCTCGGCGTGCTGGCGCTGGCGGCCGTCGCCGCGGCGGTGATCACCCGGTACGTGCGGCGCCGCTGAGCGGGGCTGGGCCCTCCAGGGTCGGCCGCCCCGGCCTGTCCGTCAGCGGATGATGCGCCGTCGCCGGGCCTCGTCGACGGCGCGGGTGCGGTTGTCCACGCCGAGCTTCTGGAAGATGTGCACCAGGTGCGTCTTCACGGTGGCCTCGGAGATGAACAGCTCCTTCGCGGCCACCTTGTTCGTGGCGCCCCGCGCGATCAGCTCGAGCAGCTGGATCTCCCGCTCGGACAGCACCTCGGAGCCGCCGGACATGCGCCCCATCAGCGTGGCCGCGACCTGCGGGGCCAGCGCCTTGCGTCCCGCCGCCGCCTGCCGCACCGCCGAGGCGATCTCCTCGCTCGGGGCGTCCTTGAGCAGGTAGCCGGCGGCGCCCGCGTTCACGGCCGCCAGGATGTCCGCCTCGGTGTCGAAGGTCGTCAGGATCAGCACCTGCACCCCCGGCCACCGCTCCCGCACCGCGCGGGTGGCGGTCACGCCGTCCATGCCCGCACCCATCTGCAGGTCCATCAGCACGACGTCCACCGCGGGCTCGCCCGCCTCCAGGACGCCGATCGCCTCCGCCCCGTCGGCGGCCTCGGCCACCACGCTCAGGTCCGGGTGTGCCTCGACGACGGCCCGCACCCCCGCCCGCACCACGGGGTGGTCGTCCACCAGCATCACGCGCACGCTCATGCGGTCCCTCGCTCTCGGTCTGCTCGGGATCAGCGCTCCGGCCGGCCCCGGCGGCGGCCAGCGGCACCCGCAGCGCCACCACGGTGCCCTCGCCGGGGGCCGACTCGACGGTGGCCTCGCCGCCCACCGCAGCGAGACGCTCGCGCACGCTCGCCAGCCCCACGCCGGTCCCCGCCCCCGGGTCGGCACCGGCGGCTCCGGCCCGGGGGCGGGCCGCGACGACGGCCGGGTCGAACCCCGCGCCGTCGTCGGCCACGTCCACCGTCAGCTCATCACCGAGGTAGCCCAGCGTGACCCGGGCGCGCCGAGCGCCCGCGTGCGCGCCCACGTTCGCCAGGGAGGCCTGCACGGCTCGCAGCACCGCGGTCTCCACGGCCTCGGCGACCGCGACCGGCTCCCCCACGACCTCGACGTCCGCAGCCACGGGCGTCCCGGCGGCGGCCTGCCGGTCGGCGAACCCGGCGACCGCGCGTTCGAGCGCCTCGATGAGGGACGGTGCCCCGGTGCCGCGCAGGTCGCGGACGAAGCGGCGGGACTCGGCGAGGTTCTCGGCGGCCGTGGCGCGTACGGTCTCCATGCGCTGCCGGGCGAGGGCGGGGTCGGCGGCGTCGAGCGCGTCCTGGGCCGCGCGCGAGACCAGCACGATCGAGGCCAGCCCCTGGGTGAGGGTGTCGTGGATCTCGCGGGCGAGCCGCTCCCGCTCGGCGCTCACCCCCGCCCGGTGCTCGGTGCGCGCGAGCTCGGCCTGCGCGGCGCGCAGCTGCTCGGCCACGGCACGCTGGCGCTCGGACTCGGCGTGCAGGGCGCGGTACGCCCCGGAGAGCACCACGGCCACGGCGGCGCCCACCAGCGGACCAATGACGGCCGGCACCCGCACGCCGCCGGCGCCCGCCGCCATCCCGGCCACCACGACGACGGCCATCGCCACCACCAGCGCGGGCCCGACCACGTGGCGCACCCAGGCCTGCCGGGCCACCCGGTCGACCACGTGCAGGACGACGAAGAAGAGGGGGAAGGCGACCCACGCGAAGTCGCTGTGGTGGGCCACGAGCAGGCCCCACAGCAGCAGCACCAGGGCCAGCCAGGCGACCGCCGGACCGCGGCCGACGTCGTCGCCCCGGGCCCACCGGCGCCGCTCCAGCACGGTCCCGGCCAGGTAGACGCCCGCCAGCGCGGCGGTCAGCAGCACCAGGGTGGTGGCCGGGAACGGACCGGAGGACGCCTCCGGGGACCGGTCCGCGAGCGCGCGCGCCAGCCCCACGGTGAGCAGCGCGGCGAACGTGACGTGCAGGGCCACGCGCAGGCCGGCGAGCACGGCAGTGGTGCCGGTCTCGGTGGGCGCGGCGGCGCGGGGTGCGACGGACATGGCTCCACCCTAGGGCGCACCCCGGACACGACGACGGCCCGCGGCCCCGGGGCCGCGCCGCCCCGGGGCCGCGCCGCCCCGTCGCCGGAATCAACCATTCGGTTGACCGGGTCCAGCCGCCGCGGGCGATGTGGCGACCCCTGCCCGCGCGAGACCGTGGAGGCAACCTCAGGACAGACCTCTCCAGGAAAGGACGCGCCCCGTGTTCCTCGCACTCCGCGACCTCCGCTTCGCCACCGGACGGTTCGCCCTCATGGGCTCCGTGGTGGCCCTCATCAGCCTGCTGCTCGTCATGCTCTCCGGCCTCACGGCCGGCCTGGGCGGGCAGAACACCGCCGCGATCGACCGCCTCGGCGAGCAGGGCGTGCAGCGTCTGGTCTTCGGCGGCGCGGCGGGCCAGGAGCCCACCGCGTCGTTCACCCAGTCCGAGTTCACCGTGGCCCAGCGCGACGCGTGGGCGGCCACGGACGGCGTGGCCTCCGTCGAGCCGCTCGGTGTGAGCCAGGGCCGGGCCATCGGCCTCGAGCACCCCGTGGACACGGACCCGCAGGGCCGCGCGGACGTGTCCGGCGAGCCCACCACCGGCGTGGCCACCACCGCGTTCATCGGTCTCACCCCGGGCGGCTCCGACGCGCCGGCCGGCGTCGAGCCCGGGCAGATCGTGCTCAGCCAGGACGTGGCCGACTCCCTCCACGCGCAGGAGGGTGACGCCGTCGCGGTCTCCGGCTTCGTCTACACCGTGGCCGACGTCGTGCCGACCGAGTACTACTCCCACTCCCCCGTGACGTGGCTGGCGCTCGAGGACTGGAACGCCATCTCGCACACCGCCGACGACGCGGTGCTCGGCACCGCCGGCCTGGTGCGCTTCGACGCCGGCGCCGACGTCGACGCCGTGGCCGCCGCCGGTGACGACGCCGCGGGCACCGTCGCCGAGACCGTGAAGGGCTCCTACGCCGCCCTGCCCAGCTACCGGTCCGAGAACGGCTCCCTGATGACCATGCAGGGCTTCCTGTACGGCATCTCGGCGCTCGTGGTGATCGCGTTCCTGTCCATCTGGACGGTGCAGCGCACCCGCGACATCGCGGTGCTCAAGGCCCTCGGCGGCTCGAACGGCTGGGTGCTGAAGGACTCGCTCGCGCAGGCCGCGTTCGTGCTCGTCGGGGGCGTGGCCGTGGGCACCGGGCTGGCCGCCGTGGTCGGCGCGTTCGCGGGGCGGGCCGTCCCGTTCGAGCTCTCGTGGGCCACCACCGCGGTGCCCGCCGCCGGGGTCCTCGTGCTCGGCATGCTCGCCGCCGTCGTCGCGGTCTACCGCGTCACCCGGATCGACCCGCTGGTCGCCCTCGGCGGCAACTGACCGCCCCGACGACGGCGCCGCCCGGCGCCGTCGTCCCCCTCGGCTCCGCCTCGCCCCCGCCTGGAGAAAGGACCTCCCCATGACCACCCTCACCGCCCCGCAGGCCGACCTCGACGCCCTCCGCACCCCGGCCGCCGCGGCCGCCCACCGCGTCGCCGGCGAGCGCCCCGCCGCCGCGGCCGACGCCACCCCCGCGCTGTCCGTGCGCGACCTCGTGCTGGAGTACCCGGACGGCGAGCGCGGCGTGCTGCGCGCCCTGGACGAGGTGAGCCTGGACCTGCTCCCCGGCACGTTCACCGCGATGGTCGGCCCGTCCGGCTCGGGCAAGTCCTCCCTGCTGGCGGTGGCCGCGGGCCTGGTGACGCCCACCTCCGGCTGCGTGTCCGTGGCCGGCCGCGAGATGGCCGGGCTGTCCCGGAAGGAGCGCACCGCGCTGCGCGGCCAGGAGATCGGCATGATCTTCCAGCAGCCCAACCTCATCCCGTCCCTCACGGCGGCCGGGCAGCTGGAGCTGACCGTGCACCTGGACCGTGACGCCACCCGCGCCGACCGCAGGGCCGCCAAGGCGCGGGCCCTGGAGCTGCTCGAGCGTGTGGACCTGGCCGACCAGGCCGGCAAGCGCCCGCACCAGCTCTCGGGCGGTCAGCGGCAGCGCGTGAACATCGTGCGCGCGCTGATGGCCTCGCCGACGCTGCTGCTCGTGGACGAGCCCACCTCCGCGCTGGACCGCGAGCGCTCGGCCGCCGTCGTGGACCTGCTGGGCACGCTGACCCGCGAGGAGCAGGTGGCGACGCTCATGGTCACGCACGACCACGAGTTCCTCTCCGCCACGGACCGCACCCTGACCATGGTGGACGGGCGGCTCTCCGCGGAGTGAGCCGGTGATGCCGCCGGACCTGACCCGGCCCACCGGCCCCGGACGCCCGGCGCGTCTGGGGCCCTCGCTACCCTGGACCGCATGACCCACGCCACCGTCGCCCCCGCGGGCGAGACCTTCGCCCTGTCCGACGCCGTCGAGCTCGTGGAGACCGTCCGCAACGGCTTCGTCGAGTCCCGCACGGCGGGCGCCGCGGTCGTGACCGGCCCCGACGGGCGGGTGCTGGCCGGGCTCGGCCCCGCAGACGCGCTGATCTACCCGCGCTCCACGCTGAAGCCGTTCCAGGCCATCGCGTCGCTGCGCCACGGGGCGGCGCTGGCAGGTGAGGCCCTGTCCATCGCGTGCGGCTCGCACCGGGGCACGCTCCGGCACCAGGCGCTGGCCGAGCGCATGCTCGCGGACGCCGGCCTCGACGCGTCCGCCCTGCGGTGTCCGCCGGCCTGGCCCGCGGACACCTCCGAGGTCGTGGCCCAGGTCCGCCGCGACGGCGAGGCCGCCGCCGCGACCCCGCTGGCCTTCAACTGCTCCGGCAAGCACGCCGGCTTCCTCGCGGCCTGCGCGGCATCCGGGCACGACGTCGCCACGTACCTCGACCCGGCGCACCCCCTGCAGCGCGAGGTGGACGCGGTGATCGCCGAATACTGCGGCGAGCCGGTGGCCCACACCGGTGTGGACGGCTGCGGCGCCCCCGCCGCCGTCATCTCGCTGGCGGGCCTGGCCCGCGGCATCGGGCGGGTCGCCGCGGCACCCGGCCGCGCCGACGCGGACCCGCACGCGGCCGCCGTCGCCACCGCGATGCTCGAGCACCCGTGGGCCGTCCACGGGGAGACGAGCTCCAACACCGTGGTGATGCGCGAGCTCGGCCTGCTCGCCAAGGCGGGCGCGGACGGCGTCCTCGTCATGGCCGCGCCGGACGGCACGGCCGTGGCCGTCAAGGCGCTCGACGGCGGCACGCGGGCCGGCGACCTGGTCGCGCTCGCGCTGCTGGCCCGGTTCGCCCCGGACCACGTGGACCGGGCGACGCTGCCGGGCGTGCTGGCCGCCGTCGTGCCCCCGGTGCTCGGCCGGGGTGAGCCGGTCGGTGAGATCCGCCTGGCCGCGCCGGTGCGGGACCTCGTGGGGGACGTCCTGCCGGCCTTCGAGGCGCGGGCGTGACCACCGGCTCCGTGCCCCGCCGCCGGGTGCCTGTCGTCGAGGGCCACGCGGCGCTGCTGGCGTGGGCACGCGCCCACGAGGAGGACCCCGCGGCGGCCGCCGCGCTGCCGCGCCCCACGCGGGCCATGGCGGTGCGCTTCGCGCTCGAGGAGCTGGCGACCCGCGTGCCCGGGAACTCGGTGGAGGTGCGCGTGCCGCCCTTCGGCGTCGCCCAGTGCCTCCCCGGGCCCCGGCACACCCGCGGCACCCCGCCGAACGTCGTGGAGATGGACGCCGTGACATGGCTGTCCCTGGCGACGGGACTGACGTCCTGGGAAGAGGCGACGGCGGCCGGCGGCGTGCGCGCCTCGGGCGTGCGGGCCGACCTCGGCGCGCATCTGCCGCTCGTGCGGCCGTGAGCGAGCGGTGTCCGGCAGTCCTCTCGGCGACACCGACCGTTCGAACGTCGGCACCGTTCCTCGTCGCGGGATGCAGCTCTGCCGATCCCGCCGCGGGCACGCGCGACTGGCCCCAGCGGCCGACTCGATAGACTGGCGCGCATGACCTCCGCCCCCGAGCCGACCCCCGATCAGCGCGCCTACACCGTCCGTCGCGCCCCGCGGCTGACCGCGGTGCTCGCGGTGGCGCTCGCGCTCGGCCTGCTGATCGCACTCGTGATCACCACCGCGGTCCACGCCTCCCCCACCCCGCCCGCGGACCCGTACTCCGGCATCCCGCTCTCCTTCTCGGAGACGTTCGGCTTCGCATCGCTGCTGAGCATGCTCGGCACGAGCGTGCTCGGGCTGCTCGTGTGGCTGCTGCTGGACCGCCGCTCCCGGTCGACCGCGCGCACCGTGGTCCTCGAGCGCACCGACGACCCGGCCGTGGCGGACGTCCGCCTGGACCGTGTGGACGCGGGTGCCCCGCCCGCCCGCACCACCCCCACCGAAAGGACCCCCGAGCAGTGATCGCACCGCGCACCCGACGAGGCGACGGCCGCCTGACCGCCGCCCTCGACCCCCAGGACCAGGGGCCGCAGGACGAATGCGGCGTGTTCGGCGTGTGGGCGCCGGGCGAGGAGGTCGCGAAACTGGCCTACTACGGCCTGTACGCCCTCCAGCACCGCGGCCAGGAGTCCGCGGGCATCGCCGTCTCGGACGGCGGGCGCATCGCCGTCTACAAGGACATCGGCCTGGTCTCCCAGGTGTTCGACGAGGCCACCCTGACCGCACTGAGCGGCCACATCGCCGTCGGCCACTGCCGCTACTCCACCACCGGCGTGAACAAGTGGGCCAACGCCCAGCCCACCCTGGGCGCCACCGCCGACGACGGCACGGTCGCCCTGGCGCACAACGGCAACCTCGTGAACTCCGCCGAGCTGCTGCGCATGGTGCACGCCGCGGACGGACGCCACACCCACGGTGAGATGAAGCAGGGCAACACCACGGACACCGCCCTGGTCACGGCCCTGCTGCACGGCACCCCCGGGGACCGCCTCGAGGAGACCGCCCTCGAGCTGCTGCCGAAGATCCGCGGCGCCTACTGCTTCGTGTTCATGGACGAGCACACCCTCTACGCCGCCCGCGACCCGCAGGGCGTGCGCCCGCTCGTGCTCGGCCGCCTCGAGCGGGGCTGGGTGGTGGCCTCCGAGCAGTCGGCCCTCGCCACCGTCGGCGCCTCCTTCATTCGGGAGGTCGAGCCCGGCGAGATGATCGCGATCGACGAGGAGGGCATCCGCTCCACCCGCTTCGCCGAGTCCAAGCCGGCCGGCTGCGTGTTCGAGTACGTCTACCTCGCCCGGCCGGACGCCACGATCGCCGGGCGCTCCGTGTACGAGTCCCGCGTGGAGATGGGCCGCCGCCTCGCGCTCGAGCAGCCGGTCGAGGCCGACGTCGTGATCCCCGTGCCCGAGTCCGGCACGCCCGCCGCCGTGGGCTACGCGGACGCCTCGGGCCTGCCGTTCCGCCAGGGGTTCGTGAAGAACGCGTACGTGGGCCGCACCTTCATCCAGCCGTCCCAGACGCTGCGCCAGCTCGGCATCCGCCTCAAGCTCAACGTCGAGTCCACCGTGGTGGCCGGCAAGCGCGTCGTGGTGGTGGACGACTCGATCGTGCGGGGCAACACCCAGCGCGCCGTCGTGCGGATGCTCAAGGAGGCCGGCGCCGCCGAGGTGCACGTGAAGATCTCCTCCCCGCCCGTGAAGTGGCCCTGCTTCTACGGCATCGACTTCGCCACCCGCGCCGAGCTCATCGCCAACGGCGCCGCGGTGGACCAGATCGCCGCGTCCATCGGCGCCGACTCGCTGGCCTACATCAGCGAGGACGGCATGATCGAGGCCACCGGGCAGCCGCGCGAGCGCCTGTGCACCGCCTGCTTCACCGGCGACTACCCGATCCCGCTGGCCGACGAGGGCGAGCGCGGCAAGGGCCTGCTGGAGCCGGTCGCCGTGTCGCCCGCGTCCACCGTGGTGCTGGACGAGGGCGGCGAGACCACCACCGTGACCGCCACGGGCTGCGAGCCCGGCCCGGACGCCGACGACGAGAAGCTGCTCACCGAGACGGACAGGACCCCGCTGTGACCCCGAACCAGACCCCCTCCTCCGCCGCCCCGATCACCTACGCCTCGGCCGGCGTCGACGTGGAGGCCGGCGACCGCGCCGTCGAGCTGATGAAGGACGCCGTGAAGGCCACCCACACCCCCGAGGTCATGGGCGGCATCGGCGGCTTCGCCGGCATGTGGGACGCCTCCGCGCTGCTGCAGTACCGCAAGCCGCTGCTGACCACGTCCACGGACGGCGTCGGCACCAAGGTGGCGATCGCGCAGGCGATGGACAAGCACGACACCATCGGCCAGGACCTCGTGGGCATGGTCGTGGACGACATCGTGGTGGTCGGCGCCCAGCCCCTGTTCATGACCGACTACATCGCGTGCGGCAAGGTCGTGCCCGAGCGCATCGCGGACATCGTGCGCGGCGTGGCCGAGGGCTGCCGCCTGGCCGACACCGCGCTCGTGGGCGGCGAGACCGCCGAGCACCCGGGCCTGCTGGCCGTGGACGAGTACGACGTGGCGGGCGCGGCCACCGGCGTGGTCGAGGCGGACATGGTCCTGGGCGCGGAGCGGGTGCAGTCCGGCGACGTCGTGATCGGCATGGCCTCCTCCGGCATCCACTCGAACGGCTACTCGCTCGTGCGCCGCGTGGTGAACGCCGCGGGTTGGTCCCTCGACCGCGAGGTCACCGAGCTCGGCTGCACCCTCGGCGAGGAGCTGCTCGTGCCGACCCGCATCTACTCCCGCGCCTGCCTCGACCTGGTGCAGCGCCTCAACGGCCACGAGGGCGGCTCGGACCTGCCGGTGCGCGCGTTCAGCCACGTGACCGGCGGCGGCCTGGCCGCGAACCTGGCGCGCGTGCTCCCGCAGGGCCTCATGGCGACCGTCGAGCGCGACACCTGGTCCCTGCCGCCCGTGTTCCGCCTGGTGGGCGAGCTCGGCCGCGTTCCGCAGTCCGACCTCGAGCGCACCCTCAACCTCGGCGTGGGCATGGTGGCCGTGGTGGACCCGGAGGTGGCCGCGAAGTCGATCTCCGTGCTCGTGGACGCCGGCATCGACGCGTGGGAGATGGGCACCATCGGCGCCCTCACCGACGACGCGGCGGCCGCAGGCCTGGACTTCGTGCAGGGCGCCAAGGGCGTCGACGGCGGCGCCGTGCTGATGCGCGGCCAGTACGCCGCCTGACCCCCCGGGGGCGTTTTCGTTCGGGAAACGGCGGCCTCCGGGGTGTTTTCGTTCGGGAAACGGCGGCCTCCGGAGCGTTTTCGTTCGGGAAACGGCGGCCTCCGGGGTGTTTTCGTTCGGGAAACGGCGGTTCACGACGCGAACACCCGCCCGCCGAGCCGGGCCCGGTGCGTCTGCACCTCGGCGACGACGCGCCGGAAGTCGTCCCGTGCGTCGTCCACCGTGGCCCAGATCTGCGTCCAGCCCGCGCGCGCCCAGCCCTCGTCTCGCCACGCGTCCACGGCGACCTGTGCCGGGTCGAGGTGGTGACCGCCGTCGTAGTGGACCACCATGCGCCACTGCCGCCACCCCAGATCCGCGTCCGGCGACCGCGCCCGGCCCGGGTGCAGCACCAGCTGGAGCTCCGGCTCGGGCAGGCCGGCGTGGAGCAGGGCCAGTCGCAGGGCTGTCTCCTGTGGGGAGTCCGCGCCCACCCGCACCAGCTGGAGGGCGGCACGGGCGGTGCGCACTCCCTTGAACCGCCCGGCACGCAGGAGCGCGGACCGCAGGGCCGCCGTCGTGGTCCGTGGTGAGCGGCGCCCCTCCGGCGACCACGGCCGGTGGACGAGAGCGTCCCCGGCCGCCACGACGGGCACGAGCATGCCTGGACGGAGCAGTGCGGCCAGATCCGCCCAGGATCGCTCCAGGCTCGTCAGGCGGATCCCGTGGAGGACGGTCACATCCGCGGCCGGGACGAGGCGGGCATGCGAGGTGATCTCTGGGCGGACGCTCGCCCCGCGCGGGTGTGGCCGGGACACGTGCACCGTGCCGTCCTCCGCCAGGAACGGCGGCAGCGGCACGCGGTGCAGGAGCAGCGCCGTGAGGTGGGAGGCCACTCCCCCGCTCGCCTCCACGACCGCGGCCGTCTCCTCCGGCGCGAAGGGAGCGGGCGCCTCGGCGTAGCCGAGCTCCGCCCACGAGCCGAGGTGGTCAGTCCGGAGCCGATGGACCCCATGCGTCACGCGCCGCACGTCACCGCCGCGGACCAGTCGCTCCGAGACCCCGGCCGCGCGCAGGTCGCCACGGGTGAACGGCCGGCCGGTCTCGACGATGTCCGGCAGGGGCAGGGAAGACGTGGCCATGCCCGTGACGATGGCTCAACCCGGCCTATCCCGCCCGCTCAGGAGCACCCACCGTGGACGACGACACCGGCGGCGCCACCTGTGCAGGAGTCGTGCGTGGCCCCGGGCCACCCGGTGTCCACACCCCCGGCGCCCGCCGTTTCCCGCACGAAAACGCCCCGGCGTCCGCCGTTTCCCGCACGAAAACGTGGGTGGGGGTCAGAGGCGGGCGTCGAGCCAGGCCAGCGCGTCGGCGACCGGGGCGCGCCAGCGCCAGCGGGCCTTGGCGTCGGCGCGGGTGGGGCCGAGGTTGATCAGCCCCGTCTCATGCCCGGCCCGCTCGGCCCGCAGCACGAACCGGTAGCCGCTCATCACGGCCAGCGAGGTGCCGACGGCGAGCACCGTGCCGCCGTCGTCGGCCATCGCCTCCGCGGCCGCGCGCCGCGCCGCGGGCACGGACTCGCCGAAGTACACGACGTCCGGCTTGAGCTTCACGGAGCCGCACACCCGGCAGCCGACCATCGTGAACTCCTCCACCCAGTGCTGGTCGAGGGAGACGTCCCCGTCGGGGTTCACGGCGTCCGGGTCGATCGCCACGCGCTCGAGGTAGCCCGGATTGGCGGCCTCGAGCCGCAGGTCCAGGTCACGGCGGGACTCGGTGGCCCCGCAGTTCAGGCAGGCCACGCGCGCCAGGTCCCCGTGGAGCTCGATCAGCCGGTCCTCCGGCATCCCCGCCGCGCGTCCGGCCTCGGCGTGCAGCCCGTCCACGTTCTGGGTCAGGACGCCGGCGATCCGCCCTTCGGCCGCCCAGCGCGCGAGGATGCGGTGCGCCTCGTTCGGCCGGGCCTGGTCCATGCGACGCCAGCCCACGAACGAGCGTGCCCAGTAGCGGTGGCGGGCGGCCGGGTCGTCCCGGAACTCCTGGTACGTCATCGGCCGGTGGCGGTGCAGGGACCCGTTCGGCCCCCGGTAGTCCGGGATGCCGGAGTCGGTGGACACGCCGGCCCCGGTGATCACGAGCGGGCGGGACTCCTCCATCAGACGCAGCAGACCCCGAGACGCCGTCTCGGGGTCCTGCAGCGGTGCTGTCTCATCCACCACCCTGGCGATCGACCGCAGGGCGGCCTGATGCCCGTCCAGGGCCGGATGCCGTGCGGGCGTCATCGCGCCCGCGCGTCGTCGTCCTCGTCCTCCGCGTAGAGGTCCGCGTACGGATCCTCGTACTCGGGCTCCTGGTCCTGCTCCGGGCCGCGCGTGCGTCCGCCCGTGAGCTCTCGCTCCAGTGCCGAGAGGTCTGTTCCGGGAGAGAAGTACTTCATCTCCCGTGCCTGCTTCGTGGCCTTCGCCTTCTGACGGCCGCGCCCCATGAGCGTGACCCCCTTCGCATCTCTCGCCGCCTCGGATCTGTGGCGCACAGGGGCCCGCCGAGGTCTTCACTGGTCAATATGGTTCGTGCGGACAAGGATACATGACCCGCCGGACGGCCTGTGGACGACGACGACCGGCCCGGTCCGGCGGGGCGTGCAGTGGCGCCGGGTGCGGCGCGGGCGGCCGCGACACGCGCGGCATCCGGCTGGACGGGCGTGACACGCACCCTGTACGGACGCTGGACGAGCGGCTAGGTTGCGTACGTCACATCCGCCCCGACGATGAGGATGCCCATGCGCCGCACCCCCACCCTGCTGGCCGCCGCCACCCTGGCCGCCACGCTCGCCGCCGCCCCCGTCTCGATCGCCGCCCCGTCCTCCCCGGCCGCCCCGGCGAAGGCCACCGCAGCCACCGCGCAGACCGCCGACCGGGGCCTGGGCCCCGGCCAGAACCGTGCCGGCGGCAACCCGAACTCACCGGAGAAGCTGGTCCGATCCATCTCCTCGGACCACCTCCGCCAGGACATCGAGGCGTTCGCGGCCATCGCGGACGAGCACGGCAACCGCGCCGCGGGCACGCCGGGCTTCCAGGCCTCGCTCGACTACGCCGTGGGCGAGCTCGAGGAGGCCGGCTACGACGTCGAGCTCCAGGAGTTCGAGATCACCTACACCGAGACCCTGCGGGACCGGCTTCAGCAAACCGGACCCGTCCAGCGCGACCTCGAGCACACCGTCTTCACGTCCTCGCCGTCAGCGCAGGTCGCCGACGCCCCGCTCGCCGCCCCCGCCGGCGCCGCCACCGGCTGCGCCGACGCGGACTGGGCCGACGCGGACCTGACCGGCAGCGTCGCCCTGGTCTCCCGGGGCGACTGCACCTTCGCCCAGAAGTCCCAGGTCGCGGCCGCCTCCGGTGCCGAGGCCGTCATCATCTACAACAACGCCGAGGGCGCGCTGAACGGCACCCTGGGCGCCGCGCCGGGCGACGTCGTCGGGACCGTGGGCGTGACCCGCGAGCTGGGCGCCGATCTGCTGGCCCAGACCCGCGCCGGCGGCGCCACCGTCACCCTGGACCTCGAGCAGCTTGTGGAGCAGCGGCCCACCTGGAACGTGCTGGCGGAGACGCGCACGGGCAGCGACGACGACGTCGTGATGCTCGGCGCCCACCTGGACGGCGTGCCGGAGGGCCCGGGCATCCACGACAACGCCTCGGGCGTCGCGGCGACCCTCGAGGTCGCGCGCCAGGCCGCCAAGGCCAACAAGGCCGAGAGCAAGGTCCGCTTCGCCCTGTGGGGCGCCGAGGAGATCGGCCTGCTGGGCTCGCACCACTACGTGGACACCCTGACCGCGGCGGAGCGCGAGGACATCATCCTCTACACCAACCTGGACATGGTGGCCCCGCTGGACCACCAGAACACGCTCGGCGTGCTCACGGCCGACTGGTCTATCGGTGCTGAGTCCCTGCTCGGCGCACAGCTCGACCGCGACGGCCACGCGCACCAGCCCGAGGGCAGCAACGGCCGCTCGGACTACGCGCCGTTCGTGGACGCGGGCATCGCCTCGACGGGCCTGCTCTCGATCCGCGACGACAACTACCACACGCCCCAGGACGACATCGACAACGTCTCCATCACCACGCTGACCCACACGGCCCGCGCGGTGGCGAACCTGATCGGCACCCTCCAGCAGGACGCCGACGCCCTCGGCACCCGCTGACCCGAGGCGTCCGCCCGTCTCGCAGATGCCGTCGGGGGCGGTTTCGGGTGGTATCCAGGCCGGATACCACCCGAAACCGCCCCCGACGCGCCAGAGGGAGGAGGAACACGAGCCGTCGGTCCCGGCGTCAGCCCTTCCGGGTCACGGTGAGGCCGTTCTCGCCCTCGACGCGGTCCACGACCACGGTGTCCCCGTCCGCGATCTCCCCGGCGAGGATGCCGCGGGCCAGGCGGTCGCCGATCTCGCGCTGCACCAGGCGGCGCAGGGGCCGGGCGCCGTAGGCCGGGTCGAACCCGGTCTCGGCGAGCCACGCCTTGGCGGCGTCGGACACCTCGAGGGTGAGGCGGCGGTCCGTCAGGCGCGCCTGCAGGGAGGCGACCTGCAGGTCCACGATCCGCGTCAGCTCGGCCACGGTGAGCGCGTCGAACTGCACGATCTCGTCCAGGCGGTTGAGGAACTCGGGCTTGAACGCCGCGCGCACCACGGACATCACGGACTCGCGCTTGGCGGCCTCGTCCAGGGTCGGGTCCACGAGGAACTGCGAGCCCAGGTTCGAGGTGAGGATCAGGATCACGTTGCGGAAGTCCACGGTGCGGCCCTGGCCGTCGGTGAGGCGGCCGTCGTCGAGCACCTGGAGCAGGATGTCGAAGACCTCGGGGTGGGCCTTCTCCACCTCGTCCAGCAGCACCACCGAGTATGGGCGACGCCGCACGGCCTCCGTGAGCTGGCCGCCCTCGTCGTAGCCGACGTAGCCCGGAGGGGCGCCGACCAGGCGGGAGACGGAGTGCTTCTCCGCGTACTCGGACATGTCGATCCGCACCATGGCGCGCTCGTCGTCGAAGAGGAACTCCGCGAGCGCCTTGGCGAGCTCGGTCTTGCCCACGCCCGTGGGGCCCAGGAACAGGAACGAGCCCGTGGGCCGGTTCGGGTCCGCAATGCCGGCCCGCGAACGGCGCACCGCGTCCGCGACGGCGACGACGGCGTCCCGCTGCCCGATCAGCCGCTCGCCGAGGTGCTCCTCCATGGTGAGCAGCTTCTCGGACTCGGCGGTGAGCATGCGCCCGGCGGGGATGCCGGTCCAGGCGGAGACCACCTCGGCGATGTCGTCCGCCGTGACCTCCTCGGAGACCATCGGCTCGGTGGCCGAGCGGTCGGCCTCGCGGGCGGTGCGGTCCGCCTCCTCGAGCTGCTTCTCCAGCGCGGGGATCTCGCCGTACAGCAGGCGGGAGGCCTCGGCGAGGTCGCCGTCGCGCTGGGCCTTCTCGGCGAGCGAGCGCAGCTCGTCCACCTTGGCGCGCAGGTCGCCGGCCTGGTTGAGGGTGGCCTTCTCCGCGTCCCAGCGGGCGGTGAGGGCGGTGAGCTCCTCCTCGCGGTCCGCCTTCTCGGCACGCAGGGCCTCGAGCCGCTCGATGGACGCGGGGTCCGTCTCGCCCTCGAGGGCGAGCTCCTCCATGGTCAGGCGGTCCACCTGGCGGCGCAGGACGTCGATCTCCTCCGGGGCGGAGTCGATCTCCATGCGCAGGCGCGAGGCGGCCTCGTCCACGAGGTCGATGGCCTTGTCCGGCAGCTGGCGGCCGGTGATGTACCGGTCGGACAGCGTGGCCGCGGCCACGAGCGCGGAGTCGGCGATGGCCACCTTGTGGTGGGCCTCGTAGCGCTCCTTGAGCCCGCGCAGGATGGCGATCGTGTCGTCCACGCTGGGCTCGCCCACGAAGACCTGCTGGAAGCGGCGCTCCAGGGCGGGGTCCTTCTCGATGTTCTCGCGGTACTCGTCCAAGGTGGTCGCGCCGATCAGGCGCAGCTCGCCGCGGGCCAGCATGGGCTTGAGCATGTTGCCGGCGTCCATGGCGCCCTCGGACGCGCCCGCGCCCACGACGGTGTGGATCTCGTCGATGAACGTGACGACCTGCCCCTCGGCGGCCTTGATCTCCTCGAGGACGGCCTTCAGGCGCTCCTCGAACTCGCCGCGGTACTTGGCGCCGGCGACCATGGCGCCCAGGTCCAGGCTGATCAGCGTCTTGCCGCGCAGGGACTCGGGGACGTCCCCGGCCACCATCCGCTGGGCCAGGCCCTCGACGACGGCGGTCTTGCCGACGCCGGGCTCGCCGATGAGCACGGGGTTGTTCTTGGTGCGGCGCGAGAGCACCTGCACCACACGGCGGATCTCGGCGTCGCGGCCGATCACCGGGTCGAGCTTGCCGGAGCGGGCGATCTCGGTGAGGTCCGTGCCGTACTTCTCCAGGGACTGGAAGGTGGTCTCCGGGTCCTGGGTGGTGACGCGGGAGTCGCCGCGCACCAGGGTCAGGGCGGCGGCGAGCGCCTCGAGGCTCGCCCCGTTCGAGCGCAGTGCCTCACCGGCCTCGCCGGAGTCCGCTGCCACGCCGAGCAGCAGGTGCTCGGTGGAGACGAACTCGTCCGAGCGCTGCTCGGCCTGGGTGCGCGCGTTCTGCACGACCTGCAGGGCGGCGCGCGAGAACTGGGGCTGGGCCACCGTGCTGCCCTGGGTGGAGGGCAGGCGTCGGATGGCCGAGGAGGCCGCCGTGGAGACGGCGTCGGGGTCGGCCCCGGCGGCCTTCAGGACGGCCACGGCGACGGACTCCCGCTGGTCCATCAGGGCCTTCAGCAGGTGGGCCGGCTCGACCTGGGGGTTGCCGGCGGTGGAGGCGTTCATGGCCGCAGCCGAGAGCGCCTCCTGGCTCTTGGTGGTGAACTTGGCATCCATGGACTACTGGCTCCTTCTCTCCCGTGTCCCGGGGTGTCGGACAACCGTCGACCGCGGGCCGTTCCCGCCGCAGACGAAGTTGAGTCTATATAGCTCAACCCTCCACGCACCAGGGCTATTCCCCGGCGCGCCGGTACGTTGGTGCCATGGCCGGCTCCACAGCGGCGCCCCGGCGCCTTCGCACGTACACCCGACCGCGGGTGTCCCTGCTGTACGTCCTGCGCCGCACCCTGCACCGGCTCTTCGAGCTGCAGGTCTGGGATGTGGCCGCCGCCATGACCTTCTTCGGGGCGCTGTCCCTGCTGCCCACCGTCATCGCCCTGCTCTCCGTGGTCTCGCTGCTGGGCGTCGAGGAGGAGACCGTGGACGCCGCGGCCCACCTGGCCGCCGAGATCTGGCCGTCGCTGACGCCCGACGTCGTCCGCGAATGGATCCTGACCCTCGGCTCGGCCGGGCCCGGCACCGGCGCCGTCGTCCTCGGGGCCGTCGGCACCGTGGTGTCCGCCTCGGGCGCCGTCGGTGCGTTCCACCGGGCGATGCACCGCATCCACGACACCCGCGAGGGCCGGCCCTTCCTCCACTTCCGCCTCGTGGTCTTCATCGAGACGCTCGCCCTCATGCTCGGCGCCGTGCTGATCACGATCCTGGTGGTCGTCGGCGGCGACCTCTCCCTGCGCCTCGGCCAGGCCGTCGGCCTGCCGGAGGAGACGGTCCAGACGTGGAACGTGGTGAAGTGGCCGGTCATCCTCGTGGTGATCGCCCTGATCGTGACCCTCGCCTACCGCCTGGGGCCCAACGTCCGGCAGCCCCGCTACCGCCCGCTCTCGCTCGGCGCCGTGGCCGTGGTGGTCCTGCTCTTCGGCGCCACCGTGGCCCTGGGCTGGATCACGGACCGGTTCGGCCAGTTCGCCGTGGTCGGGCGGATCAACTCCGCGATCGGCGTGCTCGCCCTCGCGTGGGTGGCGTGCATCGTGCTGTTGGCCGGGGCCGCCTTCGACGCGGAGGTGCTGCGTGCCCGCCAGCTGGCCGTCGGCATCGACGCCTCCGTCGAGATCCAGCTGGCGACGCGGCATACCGCAGTGCTCGAGGCCTCCGAACGGCACGAGGCCCGCAACCGCCGCCTGGCCCGGCTCGTGGCCGACGCCGTGCGCGCCGGCGAGGACCTCACGATCGACGCCACACCCCTGCTCTCCGAGGAGGGGCGCCTCCTCGCGGTCGAGTCGGGGCGGCGGGACCCGGAGGACGTCAGCTCGGGCAGCCCGTTCCACGCGGACCCGGTGTCCGACGACGGCGCCCGCCTCGAGCCGACGCCTCGGCCCGACGATTGACGGGTCAGCGCTCCCGGGTCTCGAACGCCTCGACCTGGGCACGCAGCGTCTCGGCCGCGATCTCCTCGTCGAGGCCCACCATGCCGAGGTACACGAGCTCGTCCCCGTCCGTGACGCCGCCGACGGTCATCGTGAACAGGGCCGTGTCCATGCCCGAGTTCCCCAGAGCGATGTGGGCCGCGTCCGGCACGCCGGGCACCTTTGTGAAGGCCGCCTCGACGCCGTCCGGGTCGCCGAACGTGCCGCACGTGTCGGCCAGCTCGCCGAAGGGCGCCAGCAGATCAGTGCCGTCCTCGGTGACCGCGACCATGCCGAACGCCCCGGCCTGGGAGCCGGCCAGGCCGGTGACGGCGGCCGGGTCCACCTCGTACTGGGCCAGCGCGCCGCCGAGCCCGGGCGCCTGCTGCGTGTTGATCTGCTCGATGAGGTCCGCGCAGGCGCCCGTGGGGGTGACGCCCGTCAGGCTCAGGCTGGTGCTGATCGGCTCCCCGCCGCCGCCGGCCTGGGTCTCCATGTCCGTGAACACACCGTCGGGCGCGGTCTCTGGGGTGAGCAAGACGTCCTCGAGCGCCTCCACGCGCTTCTCCTGCTCGGCCGTGAGGTCCGAGCCGGCCCCCCGCCGGGGCGGACTCGGACGCGTCGGCCGACGCGGAGGACGAGGCCTCGCCGCCGCCCCCGGCACAGCCGACGAGCGCGAGGGCGCCCACCGCGAGCAGGGACAGGGTGGCGGCGGGGCGGGCGGGGGCGGGGGTGCGGAGGATGAGAGACCTCTCAGACCGGGTGACGACGATGTGCCCAGCCTGACAATCCCCACAGCGCGAGGCCAGCCTTCGTCTGCGGAGGCGGGTCGCGGCAGGGCCACCGGTCGATCGGCTCGCTCCGCGGCGACGAGTCGTCTCCCGGCGCCCGCGACGGCCCCCGACGCACTACGATGACCTCCAATCACGGCGGAACACGTCACTCTGCCGGCTCCCTCCGACCCGCACGCCCGTCCTCCCGACGGCGGCACAGAAGGCACTCCATGACCCGCATCCACTCCCGCCTCCTCGGCGCCGTGGGGCTCACCGCGTCGGCGGCGCTGCTCACCGGCTGCGCCGTCCTCGGCGGCGACGCCGGATCCGCCGGCATCGTGTCCGACGACGACCTGAGCACCTCGTACGGCCTCGTCCAGCCCGGCGTCCTGACGGTCTGTTCCGACGTCCCCTACCCGCCCTTCGAGTTCGAGGAGAACGGTGAGCTGACCGGCTACGACATCCAGCTGGTCGAGGCGGTGGCGGAGAAGCTGGGCCTCGGGGTGAACGTGATCGACTCCTCCTTCGAGGCCATCGAGTCGGGTGCCTCGCTCACCGGCTGCGACGTGAACGCCTCGTCGATCTCCATCACCGAGGCCCGTCAGCGCGTCATGGCCTTCACCCTCCCCTACCTCGACGACGACCTCGTCCTGGTCGCGAAGAAGGGCTCCGGCATCACCGACGTCGACTCCGCGAAGGGCCGCCGGATCGGCGTGCAGGCCGCGACCACCGGCGACGAATACGCCCAGCAGAACGGCCTGAGCCCCGTGCAGTTCGAGGACGGCGGCATGCAGGTCCAGGCCCTGCAGGCCGGAACCGTGGACGCCGCCCTGGGCAACCAGTCCGTGTTGCTCTACTCCCTCAAGGACGACGATCGCTTCGAGGTGGTCGAGTCGCTGCCCACGGGCGAGCAGCTCGGCATGGCGGTCGGCCCGCAGAAGGCGCAGCTCGGCTCCGCCGTGAACCGCGCGCTGCAGGAGCTGCGCAACGACGGCACCGTGGCCGAGCTCCAGGAGCGCTGGTTCGGTCAGGCACAGGAGGACTACCGATGAGCACGCAGGCCCCCGTCTCGCCGGCACCGGCCATGAAGCCCGGCCGCGCGCGCCGCCGTCGTCGGCTGTCCCTGATCATCCAGGCGGCCGTCTTCGTCCTCGCCCTCGTCGTCCTGGCCGTCCTCATCGACTGGGGCGCGCTCGCCGAGAACGTCCTGAACTTCCCCGCCGTGGCCCCGATGTTCCCCAACGTGATCCTCGTGGGGCTGGGCAACACGCTGTTCTACACGGTCACCTCGTTCGTCGTCGGCCTGCTGGGCGGCATCGTGCTCGCGCTCATGCGCCTGAGCTCGTTCGGCCCGTACCGGTGGCTGGCCACCGCCTACGTGGAGTTCTTCCGCGGCGTCCCCGCGCTGCTGGTGTTCCTCGCCTTCGGCTACGGGGTGCCCTTCGCGTTCGGGGTGTCCTGGCCGATCCCCGTCGTCGTGATGGTGGCCCTGGGCATGGTCTCGGCCGCGTACATCGCCGAGACCCTGCGTGCCGGCCTGCAGGCGGTGCCCCGCGGCCAGATGGAGGCGGCCCGGTCCCTCGGCATGCCGACGTGGCGGGCCATGGTCACCATCGTGATCCCCCAGGCGTTCCGCATCGTGCTGCCGCCGCTCACCAATGAGGTCATCCTCCTGACCAAGGACTCCTCGCTGGTCTACGTGCTCGGCCTGGCCGCGCACGAGTACGAGCTCACCAAGTTCGGTCGCGACGGCATCTCCGCCCTCGACGCCGGCATGACGCCGATCCTTGTGGCCGGCCTGTTCTACCTCGTGATCACCGTGCCGCTGTCCCTGTTGGCCCGCCGGTTCGAGGCCCGTTCGACCAAGAAGGGGCACTGAGATGGCCCAGCAGAACCCCATCACCGGATCCTTCGGCGCGGTGGCCGCCGCGGACGCCGCCGGCGTGCACGTGGCCGGCCTCAACAAGTCCTTCGGCGCCAACCACGTGCTGCGCGGCATCGACCTCGACGTCGCCCCCGGCGAGGTCGTGTGCCTGATCGGCCCGTCCGGCTCGGGCAAGTCCACCCTCCTGCGCTGCGTGAACCTGCTGGAGAAGCCCGACTCGGGCGTCGTCACGGTCGGTGAGTTCACGGTCACGGACGAGGACGTGGACCTGGACGTGCTGCGCCGGCACGTGGGCATGGTGTTCCAGCAGTTCAACCTGTTCCCGCACCTGTCCGTGCTGGAGAACTGCACCGTGGCCCAGCTCAAGGTGCTCAAGCGGGGCAAGGCCGAGGCGGTGGACATCGCCCGTCGGCAGCTGGCCCGCGTGGGCCTGGCCGAGCTCGAGGACCGCTACCCGGACCAGCTCTCCGGCGGCCAGCAGCAGCGCGTGGCGATCGCCCGGGCGCTGGCCATGGACCCGCAGCTGATGCTCTTCGACGAGCCCACCTCGGCCCTCGACCCCGAGACCGTCGGCGACGTCCTGGCGATCATGCGTCAGCTGGCCCGCGACGGCATGACCATGCTCGTGGTCACCCACGAGATGGGCTTCGCCCGTGAGGTGGCCGACCGGGTCGTGTTCATGGACGGCGGCGTCGTGGTGGAGGCCGGCCCGGCCGCCGCGGTGATCTCCGACCCCCAGCAGCCGCGCACCCAGGACTTCCTGCGCCGCGTGCTGCACCCCACCGAGATCGATCTCTGAGCCTGCCCGCCCGCCGTGCCCCGGTGGGTGGGCACATGCGTGAGGGGCCCCGCCCGGACCATGGTCCGGGCGGGGCCCCTCAGGCATGCGGCGGAGGCGTCAGGCCTTCTTGCGCAGCTTCTTCAGCTCGTCACGGGCCTCGCGCAGCGCGGCGACCTGCTCCTCACGGGCGGCGTGGATCGCGGCGACCTTCTCGTCCTGGGCGTCGCGGATGGCCTGCACCTTGGCGTCGCGGGCGCCCTCGATGCGGGCGGCGCGCTTCTTGGCGGCCTTGCGGCGCTTGCCGGGGCGGTTGGCCACGGAGTCGGCGGCGATGGCCAGGCCGGAGCCGACCAGGAAGATGTCCTTGGCGACGGCGGTGCCCTCCTGGGACGGGCGCACGCCGTCCGCCTCGGTCATCTCCGGGGTGTTCAGGTACATGGAGAACAGGCCGCCGGAGAACGCGGTCAGGGCGGAGCCGGCGAGCCAGCCCGGGACGAACGGGGCCAGCAGGGCCGAGCCCACGCCGATCTCGGTGGTCACGAGGAACTTCTTGAACTGCTCCGGTGACAGGTTGGCCAGCGCGGGCAGGCCGCGGGCGCTCATGTCGCGCAGGCCCTGGGCCTGCTCCGCGGAGATGCCGCGCTTGTTCAGGCCGGAGTTCAGGATGAACGCGCCGGAGGCCAGGCGCAGCGGAATCTGGACGATGCTCATGGAGTCTTCCTTCCAGTAGGGCCCGCGGCACGCACGTGGAGTGGGGTGTGGCGCGAACGGTCGGTGAGCGGTCTGCACCTCCGACAGTACCAACGGCAGCCCGCTCCCGCCCGCCCGGAGGCGCGGCTGTGCGCGCAGAGCGGACGACGTCGGCGCCTCCACCACGTCGCGGAGGCGGTCGATGATGGACAATGGGGCGCATGCTCCCCCTCGTCGCACCCCTGACCGTGGCCGCCGCCGCGCCCACCGACTACGGCTGGCTCGGCAACATCGTCGTGGACATCATGGAGGCGGTCGGCCCGATCGGCGTCGGCCTGGCCGTCTTCGCGGAGAACATCTTCCCGCCCATCCCGTCCGAGGTGATCCTGCCCCTGGCAGGCTTCACCGCGGCCGGCGGCGCCTTCAGCCCGCATGCCGCGCTGGTCTGGGCGACGGTCGGCTCGATCGTCGGAGCGCTGGCCCTCTACGGCCTCGGCGCGTGGCTCGGCCGCCACCGCATGTACCGCCTCGCGGACCGCATGCCGCTGGTGGACATGGAGGACGTGGCCAAGACCGAGCGCTGGTTCATCCGATACGGCTACTGGACCGTGTTCCTGGGCCGCATGGTCCCCGTGTTCCGCTCCCTGATCTCCATCCCCGCGGGCATCGAGCGGATGAACCTCGCGAAGTTCACCCTGTTCACGGCGCTGGGCTCCCTGATCTGGAACGCGATCTTCGTCTACGGCGGCTACGCGCTCGGGGAGCGGTTCCACGTCGTCTCCGAGTACGCGGACGTCTTCTCCAACATCGTCCTGGTCCTGATCCTGGCCTTCCTCGCGATCTGGGTGGTCCTGCGCCTGCGCCGTGACGCCCGCCGCCGGAACGACCCGGACTGGCGCCCGCCGACCGCGGACGAGATGGCCGCCCGCGTCGAGGCCATCCTGGAGTCCTCCGACCACCGGAAGTGAATCGCATGCACCCCGTCCTGCCCTCCCCCCGCCGTGGCCGCGCGGCCCTCGGCCTGGCCGCCGTCGCCCTGGTGACGCTGAGCGCCTGTGCCCGCACCGAGCCGCAGCCTGAGCCTGCGCCCGCCACGACGGCGGCCTCCGCCCTGCCGTCCATGGACATGGCCCCGTTCACGGTCGAGGTCCCCTCGCACGACCTCGAGCGGGTGCCGGAGGCGAGCGTCGCCGTGCTCGAGGGCGAGGACCCGGACCACCACGGGGCGTGGCTGCAGGTGTCCGGGGCGCCGGCCTGGACGGACGCCATGGCCGGGGCCGTGCGCGACCAGATCGACCAGTACCGCCGGGACACCGACCCGAGCGCGGACCCCCGCCTGGAGATCCAGCCGCAGCTCGCCGTCGTGGCGGAGGACATCGCCGCGGCCCGCCTGCTCGCCACGGAGCGGCGCGGCACGGACTCCGTGTCCACCTCGCACGTGATCTGGTACTCGGCCCGCGAGGACCGCGTGCTCGAGACCGCCGATCTCTTCACCCCCGACGGCTGGGACGCGTTCCGCACCGAGGTGCGCCAGCGCATGGCCAACGACCCGGACGTGATCGGCTCGCGCCTGGACTCGGCGGTCGACGCCCCGGAGCAGGTGGAGAACCGCCGGGTGTGGGACGCGGTGGTCTTCCTCCCGGACGGCAGCCTGATGCTCGAGGCGGACCAGGCGTCCATGGCGCCGGCCGCCGCGGGCGTGCTGACGGTGCGGATCCCCCGGGACACGGCGACCGCCTGGCTGTCCGACCTGGGCCACGTCGCCGCGGACGCCGCCTCCGCCCCCGCCGACCTGCGTCTGCCGGACCGCTCCACCCCGACCCCCGAGGAGCAGCAGCCGGAGCCCGCCCCCGAGCCGGAGCCCGAGACGTCCTCGTGGACGGAGGAGGCCACCGGCACACCCGTGCCGCCCCCGTCCGCGCCCGCCGACACGGCGGCCCCGACGCCCAGCGCGAGCACCCCGGTGCCGAGCAGCACGGCCCCGTCCTCCTCGGCCCCCGCGCCCACCCGCTCGGCCACGCCGTCCTCGCCGACGTCGACCCCCACCTCGTCCTCGCCGTCGGGCACGGGATCCGGCAGTCCGACGCCGAGCACCCCCGACCCGACGCCGACCTCCGCGACGCCGACCCCGACGTCCCCGACCCCGACGTCCCCGAGCCCGTCCGGTCCGTCCACGAGCGCGTCCGGTCCGTCCACGAGCGCGCCGGCCACGGACCCTGCGCCGGACCCGACCGAGTCCGCACCCGAGCCGACCGCCACCACGGCCTCCGCGTCCGCGTCGCCCACGTCGGGGGACCGCTCCAGCAGCACCCCCTGACCCCGGCGCCGGGCGCCGTCGTCGGCCGCGGTCTGCACCGTCGACGCGCGGCCGTGGCAGGATCGGGGCGATGACTGAGCACCTGCCCCGCCCCTGCCCGGACGCACCCGGCCCCGACGCCGTGCCGCCGCCCGCCGAGCGCGTCCACGCGCACGACCACAATCGGGACAAGGACCCCGCCCTCGTCCGACGGGAGCCGGTCTCCTTCGTCCGGCGCGGCGCGCGCCTGAACGCGGGGCGACAGGCGGTGTGGGACCGCCAGGCGGAGCGGGTCCTCGTGGACGTGCCCCGCGGCCGCGGCGCCACCTCGGTGGACGCCCGGGCCCGACTGGACTGGGCGGGGGTGTTCGGGCGCGAGGCTCCCCTGCTGGTGGACATCGGCTCGGGGCTGGGCGAGTCCACGGCGCAGGCCGCCGCCGACCGGCCGGACTGGAACGTGCTCGCCGTCGAGGTCTACGTGCCCGGCCTGGCCGCGCTCATGACGCGCGTGGAGCAGCAGGGCCTGGAGAACGTCAGCGCCGTGGAGGCCAACGCGCCCGAGCTGCTGGACGCCCTGCTCACGCCCGGCTCCGTCTCCGAGGTGTGGGTGTTCTTCCCGGACCCGTGGCACAAGAAGCGGCACCACAAACGCCGTTTGGTCTCCCCCGCCTTCGCCGATCGCGTGGCGCGGGTGCTCGCCCCCGGCGGGGTGCTGCGGCTGGCGACGGACTGGTCGGGCTACGCCGTGCAGATGCGCGAGGTGCTCGAGGCGCACCCGGGGTTCGAGAACCTCTTCCCCGGGCGCGCCGCGGGCGAGGACTCCCCGCTCACGCGGGTGCGCCGCGAGGGCAGGGAGACCGAGGTGGGTGCCCAGCCGCTGCCCGCGGGCTGGGAGAGCGCGGCCGAGGAGGAGCGCCCGCTGCGGGCCGGCCTGGGCGAGGCACGGGCCGGCGCGGCGGCCGCGGACCCCGTGGACCACGACGGCGGCTGGGCGCCCCGGTTCGAGGGCCGACCGATCACGAGCTTCGAGGCGAAGTCCCAGCGGGCCGGGCGCCTCGTGTTCGACCTGGCGTACCGCCGGCGCTGAGCACGGGGCCCGACGGGGTCGCTCAGGCCGGGGCGACCGGCCCGGCCGGGTCGGCACCGTCCGGGACGGGCGGCAGCGGCAGGCCGGCGGTCACCCGGGCGGTCGCCGCGAGCGTCACGGACCCGACGTCCCGGTAGCCCCTCGGGGCGTCCTCGGGGGCCGTCGGCGACCAGCGGGCCGTCTGGTGGCCGCGGACGGCGGCCCCCGCCAGACCGGGCCGCGGGGCCACCGGCAGCGCGGCGGCGTCCGTCCAGTCTCGACGTCGGCCCACCGTGCGGCCGACCCGGGCGAGGAGGTCGCCCGGGGCCAGGGCACGGAACGTCCGTCCGGACCGCAGGCCGAGGTGCGCGGCCCGGGCCGCCAGGGCGGCGGGCAGGCCGACCGTGCCCGAGACCACGAGGGCCTCGACGGGACGCTCGGCCGGCCACGGGGCCTCCGCGTCGTCGGGCTGCAGGCCCCGGTCCGCGAGCAGGCGCAGGGCGTGCGCGGCCACGAGCGAGCCGTACGAGTGGGCCTCCACGGCCCCGTGCACGGCGGTCCCGCGGGCGCGCAGGGCCGGGGCGACATCGTCGTCCTCCCCCGGCCCGTGGCGCAGGAACTCCCACCAGGCCCGCACATCCGCGGCGAGCATCGCGCCGCCGCGCCGGCCGGGGCCGTCGAGCACCACCCGCCAGGGCGTGGGTGCGGGGTAGCCGAGCCACCCGATGACGACGGGGCGGGGTGCGCCGGCGGCGCGCTGGGCGGCGGCGAGGTGGGCGGCCTCCCGGGCCGTCCCCCACATGGCCGTCTGGGGGCGGATGCCCATGCCAGAGACGAGCCAGGTCAGGTGGGTGGCGGTCGCGGGGTCCCCCGCGGCGACCACCGCGCGCGGCCCGTCCGGGCCCTCGAGGACGTAGTCCAGCAGATGCCGGGCGGGCAGGTGCGGGTCCATGCCCTCCGGCTTGAGGGCGTGGACGATCCCGTCCAGGGCGCTCCGGGCCTGCCGGCCGAGGCCGTCGCGCCGGGCCATGTCGGCGCGCAGCCGCTCCTGCACGCGGGACCGCGCGGCCGCCCCGAACGACGCCCGGCTCAGTCCTGCTCGGACTGCCACGTGGGCACCCGTCGGAGGCCTGCGACGCCGGAGGGCAGCCTCCGCAGGCCGCTCGGGCAGGCCTCGCCCGCGGTGTCCGCCCCGGCCCGTGCCGCGGCGTGACGGCGGACGGCCATCCGGTCGGCGTAGCGGGCCGAGACGTCACCGCCGGAGCCCACGGTGAAGACGCGGGCCAGGCGGGAGGCGTGGTGGAGGCGGTCCACCTGGGCAGCCAGCTCGACCACGGTGTCCTGCAGCTGCTCGACCTCGCGCTGCAGCGCGATCACGCGGCGGATGCCCTCCAGCGAGATGCCTTCGCGGCTCAGGGTCTGCACGGTCTGCAGCCGCTCGACGTCGGCGAGGGAGTAGCGGCGGTGCCGTCCGTCCTGGCGGGCGGGGACCACGAGGCCGAGCCGGTCGTACTGGCGCAGGGTCTGCGGATGCATGTCCGCCATCTCGGCGGCCACGGAGATCACGAAGACCGGGGCGTGCCGGTCGGGACCCCCCTCGCGGCCCCGGTCCGCACGGGCGGCGCCGTCGCGGGCGCTCACCAGGCTGCCTTCCGGGCCAGCTCCCGCCGCGGATCGTCGCCGGCAGTGGCGGCCTGCAGGGCCTCGACGGCGGCGCGGGCGTCGTCGTTGAGCGTGGTGGGCACGGTGACGCGCAGCTCCACGAGCAGGTCACCCGTCGTCTTCCCGCGCTCGACACCGCGGCCCTTCAGGCGCAGCACGCGGCCACACTGGGAGCCCGCCGGCACCTTCACCTTCACGGGGCGCTCCAGCGTCGGCACCTCGATCGTGGCGCCGAGGGCGGCCTCGGGGAAGGTGACGGGCACGGTGATCCGCAGGTCGTCCCCGTCCCGGCGGAAGAACTCGTGCTCGCGCACGTGCACGGTGACCAGCAGGTCGCCGCGGCCGGCCGGGCCGGGCGAGCCCTTGCCGCGGGCACGGACCTTCTGGCCGTCGCGGATGCCCTTCGGGATCTTCACCTCGATCGTCTCGCCGTCCGGGCCGCGCAGGGACACCGTGGTGCCCTGGATCGAGCCGCGGAAGGAGATCGTGGTGGTGGCGGTGCGGTCCGCGCCCTTCGTGGGGCGCGGCCGTGCGTACCCCGCATCGCCGAAGCCGCCGGGGCCGAAGCCGCCGGTCTGGCCGGCGGCGCCGCCGAACATCCCGCTGAACAGGTCCGACAGGTCGGGCTCGGACTGCGTGGTGCGGGGGCCGCCCCCGCCGCCGAACATGCCGCCGAAGACGTCCTCGAAGCCGCCGCCGCCGGCACCGCCCGGGGCGGAGAACCGGGCGCCGCCGCCCATCGCGCGGATCGCGTCGTACTCCTGGCGCTCCTGGGGGTCGCTCAGGACGGCGTACGCCTCCGAGATCTCCTTGAACTTCTTCTCGGCCGCCTCGTCCCCGGGGTTCTGGTCCGGGTGGTGGGTGCGGGCGAGCTTGCGGTAGGCCTTCTTCACATCCGCATCGGAGGCGTCCTTGGACACCCCCAGGGTCGCGTAGAAGTCCTTGTCCATCCAATCCTGCGAGGCCATGGTGCCTCCTCTCGTGTGCATCGGTCAGGGGGTCGGCCGGCGGCGGGGTGGGCCGCCGGCCGACGGGGTCACTCGTCTCCGGCGGAGACCATCACCTGGGCGGCGCGCAGCACGCGGCCGTCCCGGACGTAGCCGTTGCGGAAGACCTGGACCACGTGGTCCGCGGGCACCTCCGCGTGCGGCTGGCGCATCACGGCCTCGTGCAGGGCCGGGTCGAACTCGACGCCGGCCAGCGCCGCCTGGTCGTGGCGCTCGAGGCCGAGGCCGGCCAGGACGGTGTCGAGCTTGGTCGCGATGGCGGCGAACGGGCCGTCCGTCAGGTCGCCGGCGGCGCGGGCGGCGTCGATGTCGTCGAGCACCGGCAGCAGCGCGGTGACGGCCTTGAGCACGCCGGCGTCCCTGGCCAGGTCGCGGTCGCGGTCCACGCGACGCTTGTAGTTCACGAACTCGGCCTGCAGACGTCGCAGGTCGGTCTCGAGCTCGGCCTCGCGGTCCGAGGCCGCGGGCTGCGGCGCCTCGGTCCCGGCCTCCGCGCCGGCCTCGTCGAGGATGCGCTCGGCCTGGGCGAGGGCGTCGCCGTCCTCGGCCTGCTCGGCCGCGCTCTCGGCGGAGACGCGGGGCTCACCGGTCTCGGGGTCGATGCGGCGACGGTCGTTGAACACGATGGGCTCCTCCTCGGAGCCGCGCTCGGCGTCGGAGGAGCCGTGCGGACGCTGCTGGTCGGCGCTCATGGTGTGTCCTTTCGAAGCGGGTGGGCGCGGCGGGTCCGCCGCGCGGGGGTGGTGCGGGAAGGCCGGCGGGCCGGCCCGGCAGGGGCGCTGCCGGGCCGGCCCGCCGGCGTCGTGGGCCTCCGGGCGGGGCGGGCGTGGACGCCCGCCCCGGCCCCGGGGTGTCAGGCCTTCTTCTCGTCGTCCTCGTCGACCACCTCGGCGTCGACGATGTCCTCATCGTCGCCCTGCGGGGCGGCGGACTCGGCGCCGGCGTCGGCCGACTCCGCGCCCTGCTGGGCGTAGAGGGCCTCGCCGATCTTGACCTGGGAGGCCTGGAGCTTCTCGAACGCGGCGGCGACCTCGTCGTCGTTGTCCTGCTTCTCCAGGGCGGCCTTCAGGGCGTCGACGTCGGCCTGCACCTCGGTCTTGACGTCCTCGGGCAGCTTGTCGCCGTTGTCCTGCAGGAGCCTCTCAACGGAGTAGGCGGACTGCTCCGCCTGGTTGCGGCGGTCGGCGGCCTCGCGGCGCTTCTTGTCCTCGTCCGCGTGGGCCTCGGCGTCCTTGACCATGCGGTCGATGTCCTCCTGGGACAGCGAGGAGCCGCCCGTGATGGTCATCGACTGCTCGGTGCCGGTGCCCTTGTCCTTCGCGGAGACGTGCACGATGCCGTTCGCGTCGATGTCGAACGTGACCTCGATCTGGGGCATGCCGCGCGGGGCCGGGGCGATGCCGGTCAGCTCGAAGGTCCCCAGCGCCTTGTTGTCCCGGGTGAACTCGCGCTCGCCCTGGAAGACCTGGATGGACACGGAGGGCTGGTTGTCCTCGGCCGTGGTGAACGTCTCGGAGCGCTTGGTCGGGATGGCCGTGTTGCGCTCGATGAGCTTGGCCATCACGCCGCCCTTGGTCTCGATGCCCAGCGACAGCGGGGTCACGTCGATCAGGAGCACGTCCTTGCGCTCACCGGCGAGCACGCCCGCCTGCACCGCCGCGCCGATGGCGACGACCTCGTCCGGGTTCACGCCCTTGTTGGGCTCCTTGCCGCCGGTCAGCTCCTTCACGAGCTCGGACACGGCGGGCATGCGGGTGGAGCCGCCGACGAGGATCACGTGGTCGATGTCGGAGACCTTGACGCCGGCCTCCTTGATGACGTCCTCGAACGGCTTGCGGGTGCGCTCGAGCAGGTCCTTGGTGAGGTCCTCGAACTTGGCGCGGGAGAGGTGCTCGTCCAGGTGCACCGGGCCCTCGGGGGTCACGGACAGGTACTGCAGCGAGATGCTGGTGGAGGTGGCCGAGGAGAGCTCCTTCTTGGCCTGCTCCGCCGCCTCCTTCAGGCGCTGCAGGGCGATCTTGTCCTTGGACAGGTCCGCGCCCTTGGACTTGGCCTGCTGGAGCAGCCAGTCCACGATCCGCTGGTCCCAGTCGTCGCCGCCGAGGCGGTTGTCGCCGGCGGTGGCGCGCACCTGGATGGTGGCGAAGTCGTCCTCGTCCTTGGCGACCTCGAGCAGGGACACGTCGAAGGTGCCGCCGCCCAGGTCGAAGACCAGGATGAGCTCGTCCTCCTTGCCCTTCTCCAGGCCGTAGGCCAGCGCGGCCGCGGTGGGCTCGTTGATGATGCGCTTGACGTTCAGGCCCGCGATCTCGCCGGCCTCCTTGGTGGCCTGGCGCTCGGCGTCGTTGAAGTAGGCGGGCACGGTGATCACCGCGTCGGTGACCTTCTCGCCCAGGTACTCCTCGGCGTCGTGCTTGAGCTTCATCAGCGTGCGGGCCGAGATCTCCTGCGGGGTGTACTTCTTGCCGTCCACCTCGGTGGTCCAGTCGGTGCCCATGTGGCGCTTGACGGACGCGTAGGTGCGCTCGGGGTTGTTGACGGCCTGGCGCTTGGCGACCTCGCCGACCAGGACGTCCCCGCCCTTGGAGAACGCGACGACGGACGGGGTGGTGCGGGCGCCCTCGGCGTTCGCGATGACGACCGGGTCGCCGCCCTCGAGGACGGCGACGACGGAGTTGGTGGTGCCGAGGTCGATGCCGACTGCACGGGACATGGTGGGGTCCTTCCTGTCTGACGGTGAAGCGGGGGCCGGACCCGCGGGCCGGGGGCACCGACGCCACAGGGACTTGAGCCTTCATGACTCAGGTTGCCACCGGGTCGGTGGACTGTCAAGTGAACCTGAGTCGACTTCACTCACTTCTGCTTCTGCGGGGGTCAACGCGGGCCGTCCGCGATCCATTCCCGGCGCCGCGGATCCGCTCCGGACCCGCCCGCGCACGCCGCTCAGACCTGGAAACACGACGACCTCACGCGGTTGGATGGCGGATCACGGGGCGTCGCCGACGGCGCGCCCACCCCAACGGAGAAGGAGCACCACCATGGCCGAGAAGAACGCCGCCGAGTACACCGTCCCGGGCCTGTCGCTGAGCACGGGCCGACGCACCGCCGAGATCCTCCAGGGCCGTCTGCACGCCCTCAACGACCTGCAGCTCACCCTGAAGCACGCCCACTGGAACGTGGTGGGCCCCGGCTTCATCGGCGTGCACGAGATGCTCGACCCCCAGATCGAGCTGGTCCGCGGGATGGTGGACGTCCTCGCGGAGCGCATCGCCACCCTGGGCGTCTCCCCCGCCGGCACCCCGGGCGCACTCGTGGCCGCCCGCGCGTGGGACGACTACACGCTGGGCCGCGCGTCGACCCTGGAGCACCTGGCCGCGCTGGACCTCGTCTACGACGGCGTCGTGACGGACCACCGCGCCGCGATCGACGCCACCGAGGACCTCGACCCGGTCACGCAGGACATCCTCATCGACCAGGTGGCCCAGCTCGAGCTGTTCCAGTGGTTCATGCGCTCGTTCCTGACCACCGACGACGGCCGGCTGAGCAGCGCAGGCACCACCACCGAGGCCGCCGCCGCGGGCCGCGTGAAGGGCGCCCAGTCCGCGCCCGCCCCGAAGGCCGGGCGCACGAAGAAGTCGGACGCGAAGAAGTCCAAGAAGAAGTGACCGCGCGCCCCTGAGGCGCCCGTGCACCGGAGGGGCCCGACCGCACTGACGGTCGGGCCCCTCCCTCCTGCGCGGTTCAGTCGACCTTCGCCGGCCACCACACCTTCGGGCCGATGTCCCGCACGAGCGCCGGGATCAGCAGGGAGCGCACGATCAGCGTATCGAGCAGCACGCCGAACGCGACGATGAACGCCAACTGCACCATGAACATCAGCGGGATCACCGCGAGCGCGGCGAAGGTGGCCGCCAGCACGACGCCGGCCGAGGTGATGACCCCGCCCGTGACGGTGAGGGCGCGCAGCACGCCCGCCCGCGTGCCGTGCCGCGGCGTCTCCTCCCGCGCCCGGGTCATCAGGAAGATCGTGTAGTCGATCCCGAGCGCCACGAGGAAGACGAAGCCGTACAGCGGCACGGTGGGGTCGGCGTCCTCGAAGCCGAACACGTGCCGGAACACGAGGGCCGAGACGCCCAGGGCCGCGCCGAAGCTGACCACGGTGGCCGCCACGAGCAGCACGGGTGCCAGGAGCGAGCGCAGCAGCACCGCGAGGATGACCAGCAGCATCGCGAGGATCAGCGGGATGACGACCCGCAGGTCGCGCTGCGTGGTGACGTTCGTGTCCAGCGCCTGGGCCGCCGGGCCGCCCACGAGGATCTCGCCCGTGGCCGGGAGGTCCGCGAGCCGGTCGCGCAGGCGGGCCACGGTCTGCTGCGCGGCAAGGGACTCGCCCGGGTCCGCCAGGGTGGCCGAGACCAGCACGCGGCCGTCCACCACGCGGGGCTGCGGCTCCGGCGCGGACGCGGCGCCCGCCCCGCCCTCCGCGTCGGTCACGCCCGGGGGTGGGCCCGCGGCGGCCTCGGGGGCGTCCGTGGTGACCTCGGCCTCGGCCACGCCGGGGTCCTCCGCGACGGCGGCGAGCACCGCCTCCGCGTCCCCGGCCGGGGCGAGGATCTGGGCGGGGGCGCCCGCGCCGGCGTCGAAGTGCTCGCTCAGCAGGGCCTGGGCCTGCCGGGCGTCGGAGTCGCCGAGCAGCACGTCCTCCTGGGCGACGCCGTCCGCGCGCAGCTGCAGCAGACCGCCGCAGAGGGCGAGGAGCACGACCGTCGTGGCGACCCAGACGAGACGGGGCCGGCGCGCGACGACGGCGCCCACCCGCGTCCACACCCCGTGGTCCTCCTCGAGGCCGGCGACGGGTCGGCCCGCGCCGTCGAGCGGCGGGGTGAAGGCCCGGCCCCGGGCGGCTCTGCGCTGCGCGCGACGGCGAGCGCGCTCGGGGGACGGGATCGTGGGCCAGAAGGCGGCACGCCCGGTCAGCCGCAGCAGCGCCGGCAGCAGGGTCAGGGCGGCGAGCCACGCGAACGCCACACCCGTGGCGGCCACGGGGCCGAGGGAGCGCGTCGAGTTGAGGTCCGAGGCCATCAGGATCAGCAGGGCGAGGGCCACGGTCGAGGCGGACGCGGTGATCGCGCCGAAGGACCCGCGCACGGCGGCCCGCAGCGCCTCCCCGACGTCCGCCCGGACCAGCAGCTCCTCGCGGTGCCGGGCCACGAGCAGGAGGCAGTAGTCGGTGGCCGCGCCGATCACGAGGATCGAGAGGATGCCCTGGGCCTGGCCGTTGAGCTGGATCCAGCCCGCCAGTGCCATCCCGTAGACGGCCACGATCGCGCCGCAGAGCGCGGCCACGGCCGTCAGGAGCACGAGGACCGGCAGCAGGACGGAGCGGTAGACCGCCACGAGGATCACGAACACCACCGCGAGCGCCACGAGCAGCAGCAGCCCGTCGATGCCCGCGAACGCGCCGCCCAGCTCCGCGACCAGGCCCGCCGGACCGCCCACGTGCCACTCGGTGTCCGCGGCCACGGTGCCGGCGAGGGCGGGGTCGGCGGCCGCCGGGTCCGCCACGACCTCCCGCAGGTCGGCCACCACGTCGGCCACGGGCCGCTCGGCCCCGGCCGAGGAGTCGACGAAGGCCAGGAACTGCACCGCCGCGCCGTCGTCGGAGGGGATCGGGCCGGCGACGTCGGTCACGCCCGGCACCTCGCCCAACCGGCCCGCGAGGTCCGCGAGCGCGGGGAAGGCGGCCGCGGGGTCCGCGGTGCTCGCCGGGCCCACGACGACGGCGGGCACGGCCTCGCCGTCCTGGAACGCCGCCGCCTCCTGTCCCGCGCGGGTGGACTCGGCCGACGCCGGCAGGAAGGTGGCCTGGTCGTTCGAGGAGACGTCGCCGATCCTGCCGAACACGGGGCCGCCCAGGCCGAGCACGGCGAACCAGACCACGGCCAGCGCCGCGGCCAGGCCCAGCCGCAGCCCCCGAGGGGGACGCCCCGTGGCGGCGGGGGTGCGGAAGGCGGAGAGGTCGGGCGGGGTGGGCATGCCCCGAGCGTAGGGGATGGTTCGATGATCAAACAACCATGGGGGCTGGCTAGACTCCCGGCCATGACCACGCAGCCCCCCTCCGCCCCCGCGGAGCACCTCGCCGTGGTCCACGCCCTGCGCGTCTTCAGCGAGAGCGCGGAGCACGCCGTCGACGAGGCCGGCCGCGGCGTCGGCCTGCACCGCACGGACCTCAGAGCCCTCGCGTACCTGATGGCCCGCGCGGCGGCCGGTGAGCCCGTCACGGCCTCGGACCTCGGCGCCCACCTGCACCTCACCCGGGCCTCGGCCACCGCCCTCGTGGACCGCCTGGCCGCCGCGGGCCACGTCCGCCGCCACCGGGACGAGGGCGACCGGCGGCGCGTGCTGGTGGAGCACACGGACACGGCCCGCCGCGACGGACAGCGCGCGTTCGAACCGATGTCCCAGCGGCTGAGCGCCGCCCTCGAGGGGTTCTCCGCCGCGGAGCTGCGGGCCGCGGTGCGGGTGCTCGAGGCGGCCACCGCCGCACTGACGGACCCCGCCCCGGAGGACCCGTGACCCGACCGGCGCTCATCGGCCTGGACGGCCGCTCGGGGTCGGGCAAGACCGTCCTCGCCGCCGCGCTCGCGGCCCGGATCGCGCCGTTCGCGCGCGTCGAGGTGATCGAGATCGAGTCCATGTACCGGGGCTGGGACGGGCTGGCCGCCGCGGTGGACGACGACGGCCCCTACCCGGGCGTCGTGCGCGCGCTGCGGGAGCGGGGCACGGCGACCTGGACCACGTGGGACTGGCACCGCGCCGCCCCCGGCCCGCCGCGGCGGACCGCGCCGGCCGACGTCGTGGTGTGCGAGGGCGTGGGTGCGCTCAGCACCGCCGCCCGACCGCTGCTCGACCTGGCGGTGTGGCTCGAGCTCGAGACCCCCGCGCGACGCACGCGGGCGCTGGCCCGGGACGGTGAGACCTTCGCCCCGCACTGGGACCGCTGGGCCGCACAGGAGGAGGACTACCTGGCCCGGCACGCCCCGCGCGCCGCGGCGGACCTGATCCTGCGTCTGCCCTCCGCCTGACGGCGGCGGTGCCCGGGGCCGGGGGCGTCGGGGTCTGCGTGCGGGCCGGTCGGGCGCCCGCGCTGGGACCGGAGCGGTTCGCTCCGCTTAGGTGTAGCATCGGAGGCGGCGCGCCGCGTCCGGCCGCGTCCCACCCCAGCGCACGGAGACCTCCCCTTCCCATGGCTACACTGCTCTACCGTCTCGGCCTCGGCGCCGCCCGCCGCCCCCTCCTCGTGATCCTCGCCTGGGTGCTCGCCCTGGCCCTCGCCGTCGGCGGGTTCCTCGCCTTCGGCGGCACGCTCTCCTCCACCGTCACCATCCCCGGCACGCCCACCGCCCAGGTCACGGACCGCCTCAAGGAGGAGTTCCCCGAGGCCTCCCGCGGCAGGGGCCAGGTCGTGTTCACCACCGAGGACGGCTCCCCCCTGACCGACGCCCAGCGCGAGCAGATCACCGCCCTGTTGGACGACGTCGCCGAGCAGCCGGCCGTGGAGGGCGTCGTGAACCCGTTCGAGGCCCAGGCCCAGCAGGACGACGCCCGCACCCGGCTGGACGAGGGCCGCACCGAGCTGGCCGACGGCGAGCAGCGCCTCGCGGACGGACGCCAGGAGATCGAGGACGGCCGGGCCGAGCTCGAGCGTCGCACGGCCGAGGCCGACGCGGCCGAGCAGCGCCTGGCCGAGGCCGCCGCCCAGCTGGAGGAGGGGCAGGCGAAGCTCGACGCCGCGCGCGCCGACCTCGAGGAGCGTGGCCTGGACGCCCTGCCGGCCGAGGCCCTGGCCCCGCTCCGGGAGGCCGAGCAGCAGGTGGCCGAAGGCCAGGAGCAGCTCGACGCCGGCCGCGCCGAGCTCGAGGAGCAGGCGGAGCGCCTCGAGGCCGGGCAGGCCAAGCTCGACGCACAGCGTCAGGAGCTCGAGGCCGCGCAGGCCGAGCTCGACGCCCGGTGGGCCGAGCTCGAGGCCGGGCAGGCCGAGCTCGACGCCCGGGCCGAGCAGCTGGCCGCGGGCCGCGCCGAGCTCGAGCAGGCCCGGGACGCCGCACTGGCCGAGGCCGAGGCCGCCGGCATCCCGGCGGAGCAGGTCACCGAGCAGTTCGCCGACCAGGAGGCGCAGCTCGCCGCCGCCGAGGCACAGCTGGCGGCCGGTCAGGACCAGGCCGACGCCGCCCGCGCCCAGCTGGAGGCCGCCCAGGCCGAGGCCGACGCGGGCGCCGAACAGCTCGCGGCCGCCCAGGCCGAGGCCGACGACGGCGCCGCCCGACTCGCCGCCGGCCGGCAGCAGCTGCAGGAGTCCGAGGCCGAGCTCGAGGCCGGCCGCGAGCAGGTGGCCGCGGGACGGCAGCAGGCCCTGGACGCGGCCGAGGCCGAGCTCGACGCGCAGCAGCAGAAGATCGACGAGGGCCGGGCCGAGTACGAGCGCGGCGTCGCCGAGCTCGAGGACGGCCGGGCCCAGCTGGCCGCCGGCGCGGAGCGCCTGGACCAGGCCGAGGCGGACCTCGCCGACGGCCGCGCCGAGCTGGAGGACGGCCGCGTCGAGGCCGAGCGCGGCGAGCGCACCCTGGCCCTCGCGGAGGACTTCCGCACCGTGTCCGAGGACGGCAGCACCGCCGTCGGGATCGTCACCTTCACCACGCCGACCCTGGACGTCACCGCCGAGGACAAGGAGGCGGTCACCGGCGCCCTCACCGGCGCGGACATCGACGGCGTCGCCGTGCATCCCTCCCAGGAGCTCAACGCCACCGTGCTCTCCCTGCTCGGCCCGGGCGAGGTCGTGGGCCTCGTGGTCGCCGCGATCGTGCTGGTGGTCATGCTCGGCACCCTCGTGGGCGCGGGTCTGCCGCTGGTCAACGCGCTGGTGGGCGTGGGCGTGGGCGCCGCCGGGGCGCTCGCGTTCTCCTCCGCCGTGGAGATGATCTCCGTGACCCCGGTGCTCGGGGTGATGCTGGGCCTGGCCGTGGGCATCGACTACGCGCTGTTCATCGTCAACCGGCACCGCCAGGAGCTGCGTCGCGGCACGGGCCTGCACGAGTCGATCGCGCTGGCCAACGGCACCTCCGGCAACGCCGTGGTGTTTGCCGGCATCACCGTGATCGTCGCCCTCGTGGGCCTGAACGTCACCGGCATCCCGTTCCTGGGCCTGATGGGCACCGTGGGCGCGGTCTGCGTGGCCGTGGCCGTGCTGGTGGCCGTCACCCTGACCCCGGCCCTGCTCTCCCTGGCCGGGATGCGGATCCTCTCGAAGAAGGAGCGGGCCCGCCTCGCCGACGAGGGTCCCGCCTCCGTCGCCGAGGGCTCCGCCGCCGTGCGCCGCGCCGGGCGCCGCTCGACCATGTCCACCCCGGCCGCGATCGCCTCGGCCCTGGCGGCCGTCGCCCTGCTGGTGCTCGTGGCCCTGCCGGTCGGCTCGATGCGCCTGGGCCTGCCGGACGGCGGGTCCGAGCCGGAGGGCTCCGACTCGCAGGTTGCGTACGAGCTCACCGCCGAGAAGTTCGGCGAGGGCTACAACGGCCCGCTCGTGGTGACCGTGGACCTGCCCGCCGGCCTGGACGAGGACGCGGCCGAGGACGCCCGCCTGGCGGTGGGCGAGCAGCTCGCCGGCCTCGAGCACGCGCACGCCGTGGTGCCCGCGGGCTTCAACGAGGACCGCACCGTCACCATGTTCCAGGTGCTGCCCGAGGAGGGCCCGAACGCCGTCTCCACCGAGGAGCTGGTGCGCGACCTGCGCGCCACCGAGCCGGCCGGCGAGGCCTCCAACCTCGGCGTGGCCGGCATGACCAGCGGGTTCATCGACGTCTCGGAGAAGCTCTCCGACGCCCTGCCCCTCTACCTGGGCGTGGTGGTGGGCCTGTCCCTGCTGATCATGGTCCTGGTGTTCCGCTCGATCCTGGTGCCGCTGATCGCCACCGGCGGGTTCGTGCTCTCCATGTTCGCCGCCATGGGCGGCGTGGTGGCCATCTACCAGTGGGGCTGGCTCGGCTCGGTGTTCGGGGTCCACAACCCCGGCCCCGTGCTCAGCTTCCTGCCGACCATCATGATCGGCGTGCTGTTCGGCCTGGCCATGGACTACCAGCTGTTCATCGCCTCCGGCATGCGCGAGGCCTACGCCCACGGCCTGCCCGCCCGCCAGGCCGTGCTGACCGGCCTGCGCTCGGGCCGGGCCGTCGTGATCGCCGCGGCGATCATCATGATCTCCGTGTTCGGCGGGTTCATCTTCGCCCACGACGCGATGATCCGCCCGATGGGCTTCGGCCTGGCCTTCGGCGTGCTGCTGGACGCGTTCGTGGTGCGCCTGCTCCTGATGCCGGCGCTGATGCACCTGCTCGGCGAGAAGGCGTGGTGGCTGCCGCGCTGGCTCGACCGGATCATGCCGGACGTGGACGTGGAGGGCGCCCAGCTCGAGCGCGCCCACGCCCCGGCGCAGCCCTCCGTCCCCGCCCCGGACGGCGGCGCCCACCGGGCCTGACCGCCCCCGACTGATGCCCGCCCCCGGCCCCGATCGGCCGGGGGCGGGCGTCTATCCTGGGCGGATGCGTCCCACCGCCTTCTCCCCCGCCGCCGGCTCGCCCGTCCTCGTCCTGCTCGAGACGGACGCGGACGGCGCCCCCGCCCCGCGGCTCGCGGACCCGGCCGTCCCGCACCTGAGCGTCACGGACCAGGGGGTCACGCGCGGCGACGGCATCTTCGAGACGGCGCTCGCCGTCGCCGACGGGCTCGGGACCCTGCGCATGCGCAAGCTCGGAGCCCACCTCGGCCGGCTGGCCGCGTCCGCCGCCGCCCTGCAGCTGGCCGCCCCCGAGGCGGCGGCGTGGGAGGCCGCCGTCGCGCTCGGCCTGCGGGCGTTCACCGAGGCCAACGACGTCGCGCCCGGGGACCGTCTCGCCGTGCGCCTGACCGTCACCCGCGGCCCGGACGCGGCTCCCGGCGCGGTGCCCACGCCCACCGCGTGGGCGCTGCTGAGCCCGGCCCCGGCGATCCAGGACGAGGAGCGGCAGCGGGGGCTGCGGGTGCTGCTGCTGGACCGCGGCATCGACTCGCAGGCCCCCGAGCGCTCCCCGTGGCTGCTCACCGGCGCGAAGACCCTCTCCTACGCCGTGAACATGGCCGCCCTGCGCTACGCCCGCGCGCACGGCGCCGACGACGTCGTCTTCACCAGCGCGGACGGCTACCTGCTCGAGGGCCCCACCTCCACGGTGCTGATCGTGCGCACCGGGGAGGACGGCGTCCGCCGCCTCCTCACCCCGCTGCGCCAGAAGGGCATCCTCGCCGGCACGTCGCAGGCCGTGATCTTCGCGGCCGCCCACGCGGACGGCTGGGAGCTCGGCTACGGCCCGCTCGTCCCGGCGGACCTCCAGGGCGCCGAGGGCGTCTGGCTCGTCTCCTCGGTGCGCGGCGTCCTGCCGGTGCGCGCCGTCGACGGCGTCGAGATCCCCGTGGACCACGAGCTCACCGGCATGCTGCAGGCCCATCTGGACGCCGACGGCGACCCCGGCCGGCACGTCAGCGGCGACCCGGTGCCCACCGCGGGCTAGGCTGGGGACCGGCCCGTCCGGCGTCGTCGGCCGCGGCCGCAACCGCACGTGAGATCCCCGACCACGGAAGGCGCACCATGAACACGCTCGCCCAGAAGGCCCTGTCCGCCGGCATCACGCTGGTCGGCGGCATCGTCGGCTCCCGCGTGGTGGCGGGCGGCTGGCGGCTCGTCACCGGCCACAGCGCCCCGAACGACGCGGCCGACGAGACGCTGCCCCTCATCGAGGCCCTGTCCTTCGCGTTCATCTCCGCGGGCGTCGCGGCGCTGCTGAAGGTCGCCGGCCAGCGCGGCGCCGGCGCCGCGATCCGCAAGGTGTCCGAGTCCACCGCGCACCGCGTGGACCACGAGGTCTGAGCCGCCCCGCCACCACCACGACGACGGCCGCCGCCCGGAGGGATCCGGACGGCGGCCGTCGTGCTATGCGGGGTGGTGTCAGCGGCGCCCGCGCGGCCGGGCGCCGGCGCGGCGCGGCCCGGGGTCCGCCGGGGGCTCGGCGCGACGGACGACGGCGGCCAGCTCGTCCCGGTGCAACAGCTCACGGCGGGCGTGCTTGGTGCGGTAGCCCGTACGGCCCACCAGGTGGGAGGCCACCGGGGCCGTGACCATCTGGGTGACCCACGCCAGCAACAGCACGGGCAGCCACACCCACGACCGCCACTCGATCGCCAGCCCGGCGAGCATGAGCAGCAGGCCGAGGACCTGCGGCTTGGCGGCGGCGTGCATGCGGGCCAGCAGGTCCGGGAGCACGAACAGGCCCACGCCGGCCACCAGGGAGAAGAAGGCACCGCTGACGAGCAGGAACGCGGCCAGCCAGTCCAGGAGCGTGGCGGTGTCGGTCATCGGCCCTCCTCCCCGCCCGGCACGTCCGTGGTGCCGGGCACGCGCGCCTGGTCCTCGAGCGAGTGGTCCGGGCGCCGGTCCTCCGCGAAGCGCGCCACCGTCACCGAGCCGACGAAGCCGACGGTGGCGGCCAGCACCACGAGGACCACATGGTGGGTGTGGCGGTGCACGGCCATCTCCAGGACGAGCATCCCGGAGAACACCACGAGCAGCACGTCCGTGGCGACCGCCCGGTCCAGCAGCGAGGGGCCGCGCACGATCCGGTAGAGCGCACCGACGGCGCCGACCACGAGCAGCGCCCCGCCGGCCCACGTGGCCAGGTCCATGGGGTCCATCAGGCCTCCTCCTTCGGGGGGCGGGCGGCGGGGGGCGCCGAACTCGGGAAGCGGCGGACCAGCTCGAGGTCCTCACGCGTGCCGACGGCGCGGATGATGCCCGCCTCCACGTCGAGGGCCTTGGCGCGGAAGCCCGCCACGTCCTCGTCCGTGGTCGCGTCGAGCACGTGCAGGTACAGGACGGAGCGGACCCGGTCCACGTCCAGCACGATCGAGCCCGGCACCAGGGCCAGGGCGTGGCTGACGAGCGTGATGATGAGGTCGTCGTGGCTGCGCAGCGGGACGCCCACGATCGAGCCGCGGGCGCGGCGGCCACGCAGCAGCACCGTCCCGGCCACGTTGACTGAGGCGCGCACGACGTCGACGAGGAACCGCACCGTGAACACGAGGGACCACCAGGGGTTCAGACGGCCGCTGAACGGGATGCTCGGCATCGGGAAGAGCCCGATGATCAGCAGCGCGAAGGCGAGGCCGGTCAGGGCCACGTGCGGAGCGAAGTCCTGCCACAGGGCGCACCACACGGCCACCATCACGAGGATCAGCGGCCACTGGGCCACGATGCCCCGGATCCGGTCGGGGCGCACCACGCCGCGGCGGGCGGAGTCACTTCCGGGCATCGTGCACCTCCGTCGGGTCGACGCTGAGGGTGGCCGCGGCCCGCTCGGCCGCGGCGTCGTCGAGCACCGCCGCGATGTAGGGCGAGCGGTCGAGCATGTCCGTGGCGGCCTCGTCGGCCAGCGCGAACAGCGGACCGGCGGCCACCGTGAACACCAGCGTCAGGCCCACGAGCGCCGTGGTGGGCAGCACGAGGCCCGGCTCGAGCGGGCGGGGGCGCTCGCCACGGGCGACGGCCCGCTCGTAGGCGGCCACGAGCTGGGCGGGCGGGTGCTCCACGTCCTCGACGCGGCGCCAGAACGCGCGGGTCCACACGCGCACCACCACGAGCAGGGTCAGCAGGGACACGAGCAGGGACACGCCCACCAGCGTGTAGGCCAGGGGCGTGGCCTGCTCGACGCCGCCGCGCAGCAGGCCGACCTTGCCGAGGAAGCCGGAGAACGGCGGGATGCCGCCGAGGTTGAGCGCGGGCACGAGGAACAGGACGCTCACGAACGGGGAGACCTTCGCCAGGGACCCGAGGCGGTCGATGTTCGCTGTGCCGGCGCGGTTCTCGATCAGGCCCGTGACGAGGAAGAGCGCGGTCTGCACGGTGATGTGATGGGCCACGTAGTACACGGTGGCCGCCAGCCCCGCCTCCGTGGCCAGGCCCAGGCCGAAGATCATGTAGCCGATGTGGGAGACGAGGATGAAGGACAGGATGCGCTTGATGTCCGTCTGGGCCAGCGCGCCGAGGATGCCCACCACCATGGTCAGCGCGGCCACCACGAGCAGGAGCGCGTTGACGTGCTCCCCCGGGAAGAGCAGCGTCTCGGTGCGGATCATCGCGTACACGCCCACCTTGGTGAGCAGGCCCGCGAACACCGCGGTCACCGGGGCGGGCGCGGTGGGGTACGAGTCCGGCAGCCAGAAGGACAGCGGGAACACGGCCGCCTTGATGCCGAAGCCCACCAGGAGCAGCACGTGCAGGACCATCTGCACGTCGGTGGGCAGCTCGCCCAGCTTCACGGCCAGGTCCGCCATGTTCACGGTGCCGGTGGCCGCGTAGATCATCGCGATCGCGATCAGGAACACCACCGAGGAGAGCACGGAGACCACCACGTAGGTGACGCCCGCGCGGATGCGCTGGGCGGTGCCCCCCATGGTCAGCAGCACGTAGGAGGACGTCAGGAGGATCTCGAAGCCCACGTAGAGGTTGAACAGGTCGCCGGCGAGGAACGCGTTGGACACGCCCGCCACGAGGATCAGGAACGTGGGGTGGAAGATCGAGACCGGCCCACCCTCGTCCCGGTTGATCAGCCCCTGCGCCGAGGCGTACAGCAGCACCGCCAGGGTGATCAGCGCCGACACCACGAGCATGAGGGCCGAGAGCCGATCCACCACGAGGCTGATGCCCAGCGGGGCCGGCCAGCCGCCGAGGTGGACGGCCGCGACCCCGGTGTCCCAGACCGCGGCCAGCAGCAGCGCGTCCAGCACGAGGGTGAGCACGAGCGCGGAGACCGTGACGGTGATCTGCGCGCGGGGGCGGCGCACGAGCATGAAGGTCACGGCCGCGCCCAGCACGGGCAGCATGACGGCCAGCGGGGCCAGGTCGGTCAGGGGGAGGGTGCCGATGCTCATGCGCGCTCCCCGCCCTCGGGACGGCGGCCGCGGGACGCTGCCCCGGATCCGGTGGGCGCCTGGGGGGCGGGCGTGGCGTGCTGCACCTGGGGCCGTGCCTCCGTCGCGTGCTCGTAGTGGGCGTTGGGGTCCGCGGCGTCGTCCAGGAACTCGGAGGACTCCTCCACGAGCTCCGCGTCGTCCTCCGCGTCCCAGGCGGGCATCCGGGCGATCTTGACGTCCTCCGCGTCCACCTCGACCTCGTCCTCGCGGACGAGCAGCCACGAGCGGTAGATCATGGCGGTCAGGAACGCGATCACGGCGAAGCCGATCACGATCGCGGTGAGGATCAGCGCCTGCGGCAGCGTGTCCGCGTACTCGTGCGGGTCCCGTCCGCGCACGAACAGCGGGGCCAGGCCCGTGCCGCCCGAGGAGAGGAACAGCAGCATGATGGCGCCGTTGTTGATCAGCACGATGCCGAGCAGGATGCGCGTCAGGCTGCGCTCGAGCACGAGGTAGATGCCCCCGGCGAACATCACGCCCATGGCCAGGAGCAGGGCCAGGTCGACGGTCATCATCGGGCGGCCTCCTGGGTGGACGGAGTGGACGGGGTGGGCATGCGCGGATGGCGACGGCGGGCCGCGGCGCGCAGGCGGGCGCGGCGGGCCTCCTCGCCCCGGCGGTCCACCTCACCGCCGAGCGAGCGCAGCACGTCGATCACGAGCCCGACCACCACGAGGTACACGCCGATGTCGAACGCCGTGGCCGAGACCAGCTTGAGGGCGTCGCCGAACAGCGGCAGGTCGGTGAACTCCACCACATAGGACTGCAGGATCTGCCCGCCGAAGAAGAGCGGGGCGATCCCGGTGAGCGTGGCGATCGCCAGGCCCAGGCCGATCATGGGCCCGGCCGGGATCACGGAGGCCTCCTGCAGCTCGTACCGGCCGCCGGCGAGGAAGCGCAGCGTGAGGGCCAGGCCTGCGAGCAGGCCGCCGGCGAAGCCGCCGCCGGGGGTGTTGTGCCCGGCCAGCAGCAGGTAGACGGAGAGCAGCATCATGATCGGGAACATGAAGCGGGTGACGACCTCGAGGATGATCGAGCGCCGCTCGGGGGCCATCGTGTGGCCGGCCACGAGCCACTGGCCCTTGCGATCGTCCACAGCGAAGCTGCGCACGACGGACAGCTCGCGGGCCCCGAGCGAGGAGTCGGCGCCGAAGTCGCCGACGGAGCCGGGGGCGACGTCGTCGATGCTGCGGGTGCGCCCGTCGCGGTGCTGCAGGAAGATCAGGGAGGCCACGCCGGTGGCCGCGGCGGCCAGCACCGTGATCTCGCCCCACGTGTCCCACGCGCGGATGTCCACGAGGGTGACGTTCACGGCGTTCGTGCCGTAGCCGTCCGTGTAGGCGAGCTCCGGCATGGGCAGCGAGATCCGCTCCGCCGTGCGGGCGGCCAGCGCGGTGGCGGCGATCCACATCATGGTCAGCGCGAACCCGACGGCCACGGCCAGGCGGCCCAGCCGCCGCGAGCCGGTGCGGCGGTCGTACCAGTCCGGCGGCAGCACGCGCAGGCCCAGGATGAGGGTGACCAGGATGATGGTCTCCACGAGCACCTGGGTGATCGCGAGGTCCGGGGCGCCGCGCATCGCGAACAGGGCGGCGGCGCCGTAGCCGGTCACGGACACCAGCATGATCGCCTTGAAGCGGCGGCGCGCGCGGACGGCGAAGACGGTGGCGACGGCGATCATCAGCACCACGACCAGCTGCGCCGGGGTCTGGAACCAGGCGACGTCCGCGGAGAGGAACGAGGTGGCCAGCGTGCGCTCGCTGCGCCCCACGGGGAAGAGCAGGAACGCGGCCGGCAGCAGGAACGCGGTGGCCAGGATGATGCCCAGGTAGCGGCGCAGGGAGCCGGTCTGGGTGCGCCCCGTGACCCAGATGGCGACCTCGTCGAGGGCGCCGGTGATCTTCCGGTACGTGCGCAGGGCGTCGACCGGGAACTCGACGCGGCGCTGGAACGCCTCGACTCCCGGCCGGCCGAGGGCGAGCAGCGCGCCGAGCACCCAGACCCCCGCGGAGAGGGCGAGGATGGGCGTCCAGCCGTGCCACAGGGCCAGGTAGGCCGGCGCCTCCTCCGGGTCCAGCGGCGGCAGGGAGCCCGTGTGGGCGGTGATGATCCCCTCCACCGGGCCGGGCAGGAAGGCGAGCACCAGGCCGGCGAGCGCGAGCAGCGCGGCCGGGGCCAGCTCGAGGGTGGTGACGCGGGTGTGGAAGCGCGTGACGGGGACCGCGGCCCCCTCCTCGTCCCGCTTGGCGGCGAACGAGCCCCACAGGAACCGCCACGTGTAGGCGAAGGTGAGCACCGAGCCCACGGTCATGAGCACGAGCGGCGTCCAGCCCCACACGTCCGCGTGCGCCACGCCGTGGGCGGCCAGGCCCTCCAGGACGGACTCCTTGGCCACGAAGCCGAACAGCGGAGGCAGGCCGGCCATGGACAGGCCCGCCACCACGGCGACGGCGGCCAGGGCCGGGTGGCGGCGGCCGATCCCGGAGAGCTGGCGCAGATCGCGCGTGCCGGCCTCGTGGTCGATGATGCCGACCACCATGAACAGGGGGGCCTTGAACACCGCGTGGGCCAGGAGCATGGCGAGGCCGGCCATGGCGGCGTCGCGGGTGCCCAGCCCGTTGGCCACCATGAGGAAGCCGAGCTGGGAGACCGTGCCATACGCGAGGACGAGCTTGATGTCTGTCTGCCGCAGGGCGCGCCAGCCGCCGAGCAGCAGGGTCCACAGACCCACGCCGATCACGAGGACCTGCCACATGGCGAGGCCGTGGAACTCCGGGGCCAGGCGGGCCACGAGGAAGACGCCGGCCTTCACCATGGCCGCCGCGTGCAGGTACGCGGACACGGGGGTCGGCGCGGCCATCGCGCCCGGCAGCCAGAAGTGGAAGGGGGCCTGGGCGGACTTCGTGAGGGCGCCGATCAGCACCAGGGCGACGGCGACCTCGAGCAGCCCGCGCAGCCCGGCGTCGGCCATGAGGGCGGGGGCGGCCTCGAGGACCCCGGAGATCCGCCAGGACCCGGCGAAGTGGGCCAGCATGATCAGGCCCGCGAGCATGGCCAGGCCGCCGAACGTGGTGACGATCAGGGCGGTGATGGCGGAGCGGCGGGCGAAGATGCGGTGGCCCGAGTAGCCGATCAGCAGGAAGGACAGGACGGACGTGATCTCCCAGAAGGTGTAGAGCACCATCAGGTCGTCCGTGGTGACGAGCCCGAACATCGCGCCGGCGAACGCCAGCAGCTGCCCGCCGAACACCGCGTTGCGCGGCTCGTGCTCCCGGAAGTAGCGGGCGCAGTAGGCCAGGACCAGCGCGCCGACTCCCAGCACGATCAGGGACATGAACGCGGCCAGCACGTCCATGCGGAACGCGAGCTCGGTCTCGAGGTACGGCACCCACGGCACGGCGCGGTCCAGGCGCGCCGCCGAGGCCGGGACCGGCCGGCCGGCGTCGAGCGCCTCCTGCAGCGCGAACACGTGCGGCAGCTGAGTGAGCAGCCAAACGAAGCCCGCCGCGGGAGCGGCGGCGAGCAGATAGAACCCCTGACGTCCCGTCCACCGGAAGAGCACCGGGGCGGCGAGCGCGACGACGAAGAGCGCGGTCAGGATGACGAGCATGCGGTCCCTTCGTCAGGCACGGGCGAGGGTCCGGTCCAGCCTAACGGAGGGATGCGCCCCACCCGGGGTCAGCGGACCGATTCCGCGCTCCGCGTGATCGGCTCCGTGACCCGGGCGAACAGCAGCCCACCGGCCACGAGCACGACGGCGATCACGGGGATGACCACCCGGTTGTCCGGGTGCAGGGCGAGCGCGAGCGTGACGAGCGCGGGCGTGATGAACCCGACCGCGCGGCCCGTGGTGGCGTACAGCCCGAACACCTCGCCAGCCGTCCGCGGCGTGGTGAGCCGGCCCAGGAACGCGCGCGAGGCCGACTGCACCGGGCCCACGAACAGGCACAGCGCCAGCCCGCCGACCCAGAACGCGAGGGTGCCCGAGGCGAAGAAGAGCGCCCCGGCCACGAGGACCATGGCGGCCAGCGAACCGAGGATCACCCGGCGCGGACCGACCGCGTCGTCGAGCCGCCCGCCCACGAAGGCGCCCAGGGCGGCCACCACGTTGGCCGCGATCGCGAACAGGATCACGTCCGAGGCCGCCAGCCCGTAGACCGTGGTGCCCAGGATGGCGCCGTAGACGAACACCGCGCCCACGCCGTCGCGGAACACCGCCGAGGCCACGAGGAACCACAGCGTGTTCCGGTCCTCGCGCCACATCCGGGCCAGCGTGGCCCCCAGCTCGCGGTAGGAGCCCAGCACCGACTCACGGCGCGGCCCGCCGTCCGCCGCCGGGGCGGGGGCCGGGTCCGGCACGGCCACCAGCACGGGGATCGCGAACACGAGGAACCACGCGGCGGCCACGAGCGCGACCACCCGGATGTTCAGCGCCGCGTCCTCCGTGACGCCGAACCAGTGCGCGTCCCCCGAGACGAAGCCCACGAACACGATCAGCAGCAGCAGGATGCCGCCGAGATACCCCGCGCCCCAGCCGATGCCCGAGATCCGGCCGATCGTGGCCGGCGTCGAGATGTGCACGAGGATCGCGTTGACCTGCACCTCCGCGAACTCGAAGAACACCGTGCCCAGGGCGATCAGGGTGACGCCCAGCAGCAGGGAGGACTCCTCCGGGGTGACCCAGAAGCAAGCTGCGGTGCACGCGATCACGGCGCCCGTGGTCAGCGCCAGCCAGAGGCGGCGCCGTCCCGCGCCGTCCGCCCGACGCCCCAGCACGGGCGCGGTGACCGCGATGACGACGCCGGCCACCGCCATCGCCGTCGAGAGCCAGGCCGTGCCCCGCTCGTCCGGCCCGAACGCGTCCGAGGCCAGGTAGGTGCCGAACACGAAGGTGACCATGACCGCGTTGAACGCGGCCGAGCCCCAGTCCCACAGCGCCCACGCGGCCACCTGGCGGCGCGGGGCGGCGGAGGCGACCGGCGGGAGCGCGACGTCGGTCATCGCTCGATGCGGGTGAGGTGGAAGTCCCGGTGCGCCCGGGAGGCCGTGGGCCCGCGCTGACCCTGGTACCGGTTCTGGTTGGCCCCGGTGCCGTACGGCGACTGGGCCGACGAGGAGAGCCGGAAGAAGCACAGCTGGCCGATCTTCATCCCCGGCCACAGCGTGATGGGCAGCGTGGCCACGTTGGACAGCTCGAGCGTGACGTGCCCGGAGAACCCGGGGTCGATGAACCCGGCGGTCGAGTGCGTCAGCAGGCCCAGCCGCCCCAGCGAGGACTTGCCCTCGAGGCGGGCGGCGAGGTCGTCCGGCAGGGTGACCTGCTCATAGGTGGAGCCGAGCACGAACTCCCCCGGGTGCAGGATGAACGCCTCGTCCGGGTCCACCTCCACCAGCCGGGTCAGCTCGTCCTGCTTCTGGCGCGGGTCGATGTGCGCGTACCGGTGGTTGTCGAAGAGCCGGAAGAACCGGTCCAGGCGCACGTCCACGGACGCGGGCTGGACCATCGCCGGGTCGAGGGGGTCCAGGCCGACGCGCCCGGAGTCGAGCTCGGCGCGGATGTCGCGGTCGGAGAGCAGCACGGCTCAGTCCATTCGCACGACGACGGCCAGCGGGGTGCGCTCGCGGCCCTGGCCCAGCGGGTTGTCCGCGAAGGCGGCTTCGAGGACGGCGGCCGACGCGGCGGTGTCCTTGCCGAGGGCGTTGCGGCCGATGTCGTTGGCGTCCATCACGACGGTGCCGGCGAAGGAGGCCTTCGCCCAGGCCGGGATGTCCGCCGCCCGGATCATCGCCGAGACCTCGGCGGCCACCCGGTCCGGCTCGGCCGGCGGCAGCTTGGCCGAGACGTTGGCCGGGAACGTGGAGTAGGTGGTGGGCCCGTCGATCGCGCGGACGTTGCCGCCCACCACGTTGTAGAACACACCGCGCTTGCCGGCGACCTTGCCGGCGGCGCCGGCCGCCGCGGAGAGCACGATGCGCGGCAGGCCCGCCTCCTGGATGGCCAGCTGCATGGTGGTGGGATCGCCCAGGCCGATGCCCGCGGGCGTGCGGGTGACCAGGCGGGAGAGGACGCGGGCGGCCACGGAGGGGCGGACCTCCCACGTGTAGTAGGAGCGACCCTGGGTGATGGCCACGATCTTCTCGGACACGGAGAAGTGCCACGGGGCGTCCTGCGGCATCGCGTCCGCGGGCAGGTCGCGGAAGAAGTCCTCGATCTCGCCGCGCAGGTAGGCCTGCAGGTCCGTGTCCCGGTCCACCAGGCCGGTCTGCACCGGGAAGCGGCGGTAGCGGCGGCCGTCCTCGGCGGAGACCAGGTCGAGCTCCTTGCCCGGGTTCGGCTCGTGGTCCGGTTTGGCCGGTGCCGGGGCGGTGGGGGCCTCGTCGACCGCGGTGGCGGGGCCGGCCGGGGCGGCGTCCGCGTCCACCGCGTCGCGCAGCCAGAGCTCGAGGTTGAGCAGGCGCCAGAAGCGCTCGGGGTCGTGCCGGCGCGGGTGGGCGAGGAAGTCCTCGAAGAGCGCGCGGACGGTGGGCGCGTCGGCGTACGGGCGGGCGGCGAACGAGTCGGAGGCGAACACCTCGCGGACCGGCTCGCGCAGGGCGAGCAGCAGGCCGGCCGCGGCGTCGTCGTCCGCGTGGCGGGCCGGCGGGAGGACGGCGTCCACCAGGCCGGCGAGCCGCCCGCGCGGCACGCCGCGATCGGCGGGGCGCTCGTCCGCGTGGGCGTCGACGAAGGCCGAGTTCAGCAGCGCCTCGACGGGCACGTCGGCGCGCTCGCGGGAGTCGGCCAGGCGTGCGGCGACGTCGCGGCGGGTCGCGGTCAGGGTGCGCGCGGCACCGCGCAGGCCGCGGGGCGCGTCGGCGGCCGAAGGCGTCGGGGCGGGGCGGCCGCACACGTGCGCGGTCGAGGCCAGGGGGCCGCCGTGGGCGCGGATCGCGGCGCGGACCGACTCGAGGTCGGCGACCGGGGACGGCGTCGCGGCGGGGGCCAGCGGTGCGGGCCGGGGACCGCCGACGAGGAAGGGGCGGTCCGCCTCCCCGAACGCGAGGTAGCGGTACACCGCCGCGTCGTCGGGGCGGGCGGGGACCTGGGCCGCGTCGGCCGTGGTGTCGCGCATGGGACGTCCTTCCGGGACAGGGGCTGCCGGACGCGTCCGGCCGCGGCCGGGCGCGGTTCGGACTCTACCAGCGGCCCCCGGCGCGCTTTCGTTCGGGAAACGGCGGCCCCTGGTGCGCTTTCGTTCGGGAAACGGCGTGGCCGGCCGCTGGCGCGCGGGTGCGGCCCTGACCATCCGCGGGGAGTTCTCCATCGTGATCGCCGGGCCGGTGCTCACGCGGTACGCGGACGCGTTCGGTCGCTCGCGCGCCCGGGCGGCGACGCGGCGGGTGCGGGCGCGCGAGGTCGCCGCAGCGGACCCGGTGCACTGACGTACGGGTCCGCGGGGCTCGATGACGACGCGGGGCCGGTGCACCGGCCGGGCTGGTGTATGGTGGTGCCCGCGCCGCAGGCGGAAGCTGAGCGGTTGCGCGGGCGTAGCTCAATGGTAGAGCGCTTGCTTCCCAAGCAAGATACGCGGGTTCGATTCCCGTCGCCCGCTCCACACCACGACGACGGCCCCGGGCCCCTCACGCGAGGGACCCGGGGCCGTGTCGGTCCACGTCGCCCCGCCACGGCCGCACCGGGAACGCAAGACGTCGGAATACGGCCACATTCCGGCGTCATGGCGACCGCTGGCGTTCCAGGTCGACGTGCGGGGTCCCGCTCCCCTCAACGGCCCGCGCGGATCTCGCGCAGCCGGCGTTCCAGGTCGACCGGCAGGTCCGCGGCGAAGCGCGGGTCGAGGTCGGGCCCGGCGTCCGCCAGTCGGTAGACGCCGTCGGCGCGGGCGAGGAACCCGTAGTCCACGAGTTCGCGACGCAGCGTGGCCACGTCCTCGTGGGCGGGGCGCAGCAGGTCGTTGACCTCGGCCTCCGCGTAGGCGCGGCCCGCTCTGAAGCGACGCAACAGCTCGAGAAGGACGGCCACCCGCGGCTTGCGACGCGCAGGGATGGAGCGCAGCCGGTCCCCGTCGAAGAAGCGGGCAAGCACGGTCGCGTGGTAGCGCTCGGCGGACTGCCACTCGTCAGCGAGGGCCGCCGCCGCGGCGGTGTACCGCTCACCGGTGACGGCCATGCGGGCACGGATCAGGGTCTTGAGGTCGGACTGACGGGTCATGGTGCATCCTCGCCGGCGCGCTCCCGGCCATGCCGCGCCGCGGGTCGGGGACGACGTCCGTCGCGTGCGGTGGGCCCGAGGATCCGCTCCCCTTCGCGCCGGGCCGCCGGGCCCTGCCGCGCGGGGCCGGGCCGCGTGGCGCGCTCGGCGGTGGGCGCCGCCGTCGTGATCCAGGCTAGCCGAAGCCCGCCGCGTAGGATCGCGCCATGCACCTGACCCCGCCGCGGACCGCCCCACCCCGACCCGTGGAGGCCCGTCCGTGACCCAGGTGCTCTCCGGCTTCGCGGTCGTGTGGGTGATCATCCTCGTGGGCGTCCTGGTGGGGCGCACGGGGGTGCTCGGCGAGCACGGCCGCACCGTGCTCTCCCGTGCGGCGTTCTTCATCGGCAACCCGGCCCTGCTGTTCGTCACGCTCTCCCGCGCGGACGTGGGCGCCGTGCTGGGCCCCCAGCTGTGGGTGGCCACGCTGTCCGCGTTCACCGCGGCCGCACTGTACCTCGCGGTGACGGTCCCGCTGCTGAAGGGCAGGTCGGCCTCGGAGCGGATCATGTCCGCGCTCAGCGCCTCGCTCGTGAACTCGGCGAACCTCGGCATCCCCATCGCGGCCTACGTCCTCGGCGACGCCGCCCTGGCCGCCCCGGCGCTCATCTTCCAGCTGGCGATCTACACGCCGCTCTACGTGGCCGCGATGGACGCCGCCACCGCGCGCGAGGCCCGACGACGCACGACGGCGGGCCGGCGCCGGGCGGTGCGCCGCTCCCCCGGGCGCGCCGTGGCCGACCAGGTCCGCCACACGGTCACCAACCCCCTGATCCTGGGCTCGGTGGCCGGCCTGGTCTTCTCCCTCACCGGCTGGTCGTTGCAGGGCCCCCTCATGGAGTCCGTGGAGCTCATCGGCGGACTGTCCATCCCGGCGATGCTCCTGGCGTTCGGCATGTCGCTGGTCGGCTCGCGGCCGCTCGAGCGGGCCGGCGGGCGACGCGCGGACGTGCTGCTCGCCTCGGCGGTGAAGCTGGTGGTGCATCCGCTGCTGGCCTGGCTGCTCGCGCAGTTCGTGTTCGGTCTGGATGCGCGGCACGTGTTCGTCGCCGTCGTCCTGGCCTCCCTGCCCACCGCACAGAACGTGTTCGTCACCGCCGTCCGCTACGACACGGGCCTGCGCGTCTCGAAGGACACGATCCTGGTCACCACGATCGTCGCGATCCCGGCGATGATCGCCGTCGCCCTGCTGCTGGCCTGAGGCCGACGACGGCGGCGCCCGGCCCGGTGCCACGCGCCGGGCGCCTCGCCGCGGCTCAGACGTCCCGGCGGATCAGCTCGTCCAGCCCCGTGGGCGAGAGCAGGTACGGAGCGACCTCGAGCACGGTGCGCGCCCCCGTCTCCCCCTGGGCCTTCAGGCGCGCGGCGGCACGGCCGTAGGCGACCTGCGCGGCGGCGGTGAAGTCGGGGTTGGACTCCAGCTCCAGCACGAACTCGACCGCGCTGCGCGAGCCGCCGAGGTCGCCCGAGGTGACGACGTGGCCGCCGTGCGGCATGCCCTGGTGGTCGCGCTCGAACTCCTCCTCGGAGATGAAGTGCACGGTGGTCTCGTACGGGGCGAAGTAGTCCGGCATCGTGGTGATGGCCTCGGTGATGGCCGCGTGGTCGGCCTCGTCGGCCACCACGTAGCACTCACGCACGTGCGCGGAGGCGCCGGTGATCTCGGCGCCCCGACCGGCGCGGGCCTCGGCGATCGCCTCCTCGCTGGGGATCGTGTACTGCACGCCGCGCCGGACGCCGGGGACCCGCCGGACGGCGTCGGAATGGCCCTGCGAGAGGCCCTTGCCCCAGAACGTGTTCTGCTGCGGCTGCGGGAACAGCGCCGCGCCCAGCACCCGATTCACCGAGAACAGGCCCGGGTCCCAGCCGGTGGAGATCATCGCCACGTGCCCGCCCTCCCGGGCCGCGGCGTCCATCTCGGCGCGGTGCCGCGGGATGAGCTGGTGGTTGTCGTAGGTGTCCACGGTGGTGAAGTGCCGCGCGTAGCCGGCCGCCTGCTCGGGGATGTCCGTGGCGCTGCCGAGGCAGAGGAACAGCACGTCGATCTCCCCGGCGTGCTCGGCGGCCCGCTCCGCCGGGAGCACGGGCGTGTCCGTGTCCAGGCCGGTGCGGCGCGAGAAGATGCCCACCAGCTCCATGTCCGGCTGGAGCTTCACGAGCTTCTCCACACTGCGGCCGAGGTTCCCGTATCCGACGATGCCGGCGCGGATGGTCATGTGCGTCCTCCTGGAGGGGTCGTGGTCAGGTCGGTCCCGCCAGCCTAGGCCCGGCGCCGCGGGGCGCCGAGTCCGCCGGCCGGACCGCGCAGCAGGAGCACGACGACGGCGACCAGCCCCGCCAACGCCAGCACGCTGACCACGTAGATCGGCCAGGCCCACGGGCTGTGGTCTCCCCCGCCGATGCCGTAGGTGTCCGCGAGCGCCATGCCCGGCCCGAACGAGGCCATGAAGTAGGCCGGAGACGCGGCGACGAGCGAGGCGAGGCCCAGGGCGAGGACCGCCAGCGGGTCGACCTCCTCGCGACGCCACGTGAGGAACCACAGGATCGCGGCCACACCGAGCCCGGCCGCCAGGATCACGGCCGACAGGACGAAGGGGACGCCGAGCTGGCCCGCCGCGCTCAGGTCCGCGTAGATCCTCCCGAGGCCGCGGTCGCCGGGCGCGGCGGCCAACGGGTTGAGGACGAACACCTGCAGGGCCGCGAGCGCCGCGACGGCCGCGACGACGCCCGGGACCACCGCACCGGCGGCGAGCCGCACCCAGCCGGGCCGGTCGGGCAGGGCGAGGGGCGCCGTCGTCGGGCGGGGCCGGGCGGGGCGGGAGGACGCGGCGGGGCGACGGGCGGATGGGGACATGCGGCCAGGCTAACCGCTCGCCTCCGCTGCGGACACGAGAGCCTCCGGCGCCGTTTCCTCAACGACAGCGTCTGCGGAGGCGCCTCCGCCGTCTCGTCGACGAGCGCGGCGGGTGAGGTCAGCGCACGCCGGCGCCGGAGAGGGTCTTGGCCCAGGCCTCGATGGCGTCCCAGTCGCGGAAGTCGCCGTAGTGCTCGTTGCGGGAGAGCTTGAGCTTGAGCTTCTCCAGCCGGCCCAGGCGCTCCTCGACGAGCGCCCCGCGGAAGTACGCCACCTCGCGCGGGCCGTAGGACTCGAGCTTCTCCCGCACCGGCCGGGCCAGCTCGGGCGCGCCGCCGGAGGCCAGGATCACGAGCGGCAGGTCCGCCAGCTCGGCCCGACGGGTGTCGAGGAACGCCCGGGCGTCGGCGGCGAGCGAGCCCGTGTAGACCGGGGCCGCGACGATCACCGCGTCCGCCGTGGCCAGCCACGCAGCGGCGCCCTTGACGTCCTCCACCACGGTCGGGACGGCCTGCGACGTGCGCAGCACCTCCGCGACCCGCTCGGCGATCTCTCGCGTGGATCCGTGGGCGGACGAGGTGACGATGAGCGTGGTCATGGTGGGGCGCAGCCTTCGGGGTCGGGGGCGGACGACGCGCTCAGTGTATCCCGCGCAGGTCCAGGTCCAGGCGGGTCTCGGCGCCCTCCGGGGCCCGGTCCGGGGTGTGCACCGTGACCGGGATGCCCCAGTCCTGCTGGTACAGGTGGCAGGCGGCGTGGTCCGGGATGGGCTGCCCCTTCTCCCCGTCACACGCGGCGGCCCGGGCGGTGATGTGCAGGACGCCCTCCTCGACCTCGGGGTTCAGCCGCAGCGTCCGGTGCAGCCCCGTGGACGTGCCGGCGCCCTCGAGCAGCAGCTCCTCCGGGGAGGAGGAGATCTTCAGCTGCGTGGGGTCGCCCCAGCGGTCGTCCAGCTTCTGCCCCGTGGGCGCGGCGAAGCCGATCGTCAGGTCCAGGTCACCGGCCACCACCGGGGTGCGGGGACGCTGCGTCTGCCGCGCGCCCTCGTCCACGGTGAGGAACTCCTCCGGCACCGCCAGCCGCGTGAGCCGGTGGGCGTTGGACTCGACCACCACGATCGCGGTGTCGTTCCCGTCCGCGTCGTGCTCCACGAGCACGTCCGAGGGCTCGAGCAGCCCGCGCGCCACCGTGGTCACCGTGGCCGGGACCGCCCGGCCCGCGGCGTCCTCGCCGGCCGGGGCGTACCGGCGGATCGCGCCGTTGTACGTGTCCGCGATCAGCACGGAGCCGTCCGGCAGGGCCGTGACGCCCAGCGCGTGCTGCAGGCGCGCGCGGTCCGCCTCCCCGTCCACGTGGCCGAAGTCGAACAGGCCCGCCCCGACGGCGGTCCCGACCTCGCGGCCCCCGTCCTCCCCGGTCCGCACCCAGCGCACCGCGGAGGTCTCCGAGTCCGCGACCCACAGCGTGCCGTCCGCGCCCACGGACAGCCCCGAGGGCTGCGCGAACCAGGCCCGTCCGGCCTCGCCGTCCAGCAGGCCCTCGAGCGCCGTGCCCGCGTGCACCGCGAGCGCGCTCGTGACGGGGTCGAAGTCGAAGAGCTGGTGCGTGCCGGCCATCGCGATCACCACACGCCCCAGGGCGGGGTGCCACACGACGTCCCACGGGGAGGACAGCGAGATCGCGGTCGGCTCCCCGGGCAGGTCCGCGAGGTCGACGGCGACGTCCCCCTCGTCGTCGACGGCGGCGGCCTCCTTGGCGCGCTCGGAGTCGATGAGCTTCTGCACGCCGTTGCCGGCGAGGGTGCTGACGTGCCCGTCCGACAGGCGCAGGCCCCGCAGCCGGTGGTTGACGGAGTCCGCCACGACGACGTCGTAGCCGACGCGCTGGGCGACGTCCTCGGGCAGCAGCGCCAGGCCCTGCGGCTCGTTGAACAGCGCCTGGTCCGGCCCGCCGTCCGCGTGGCCCTTCTCCCCGGGCGTGGGGAATGCGAGCTCGGCCTGGCCCGCGTCCGCCGTGGCGGGGTCCCCGCCGCCGAACGCGCGGAGCACCGTGGTCAGGTCCTCGGCGACCTCCAGGAGGCGGTGGTGGCCGGTGTCCGAGACGAGGAACGTGCCCGGGCGGGAGCCGCGGCCGCCGAGCGACACGGCCTTGCCGGGGAACGACAGGTCCCGGGCCACGGGGGCGGGCGGGACGTAGGGGCCCGAGCCGCGGTGCAGCGTGCCCTTGGCCTCGTGCTCGGCCACGAGCTCGCGCACGAGCCCGTAGAGCCCGGCCACGTGCCCCTCTCCGGACAGGTGCGCGGCGATGTAGCCCTCCGGGTCCACCACCACGAGGGTGGGCCACGCGCGCGCCGAGTACGCCTGCCACGTGGTCAGCTCGGGGTCGTCCAGCACGGGGTGCTCGATGGCGTAGCGCTCGACGGCGGCCGCGAGCGCGTCCGGGTCCGCCTCGTGCTCGAACTTGGGCGAGTGCACGCCCACCGTGACGAGCACGTCCGCGAACTCCTCCTCGAGCGGGCGCAGCTCGTCCAGGACGTGCAGGCAGTTGATGCAGCAGAACGTCCAGAAGTCGAGGAGGACGACCTTGCCGCGCAGGTCCTCGAGGCTCACCTGCTCGCCGCCGGTGTTCAGCCAGCCGCGGCCCACGAGCTCGGACGCGCGCACCCGGGTGGCCGCGCGCGGCACGGCGGCGGGGGCGTCAGCGGTCGGGGCGGGGTTCGGGGTCTGCGGTGCGGTCATGTCCACCATCATGACGCACGCCCCGGACGCGTCAGCCGTGAGCGGACGCCGGCGGCGTCACAGGGGGAAAGACGACGCCGCCGGGCGGGTCCGGCTCAGTCGGCGGCCAGGGCGGCGGCCAGCATCTCCTCGGCGATGAGGGTGAACTCCTTGCGCCCGGCCTCGGGCCGGCCCACGAAGGAGACCATCACCACGGCGTCGGAGGTGACGGCGGTGAGCACCTGGGCCGTGAGCTGGGGCTCGGACTCCGAGGCCACGGTCCGCTCCCACACGAGGGCGGACTGCGCCGGCGTGCCGTCGGACAGCGGCGCGTCGGAGACCTCGAGGCGGTAGTCGACGGTCGCGTCCCCCTCCTGCACGGTCATGGTCATCTCGCGGCAGTCGGCGCGCAGGGCGTTGACGGTCTGGATGTGGCGCTCGACGTCCTGGCGGCCCTGGCCCGTGAGCCGGGCGACCTCCACGGTGCCCGTGCCCGTGAAGGTGTCGGCGCCGACGTCCACGCGCGTGGCCTCGGCCTCGTCGAGGGCGATCGGGGAGAAGTCCAGGGCGGTCAGCGGCGCCTTGCACTGCGCCGGCTGCACGGTGGTCCGGTCCGCGTCCGCGCGCCGGTCCCGGGAGTCCTCGCGGGCCGCGTCGATCTCCTCCGCCGTGGCGGCCCGCTGCCGGACGAAGCCGAACGTGGCCGCACGCTCGGCCGCGGCCTGCGCCATGCGCTCGTCCTGACGGTCGCCCAGGCCGAGCCCCTCCGGGGCCGCCGACTCCGTGGGCGCCGCGGTGCCGGCGTCGCCGTGGACTCCGTCCGCGGGCGCGGACGCGGCGGCCGGATCGCCGTCCCCGGCCCTGCAGCCCGTCAGGGCCAGCAGGCCGGCGGCGACGGCGGCCGCGAGGCGCAGCCGACCACGCCGGGGCGCGGCCGGGCGGCCGAGGGGAGGGAGGAGGTCAGCGGACATCACGGGCCTCCTCGGGGCCGGTGGAGGAGTCACGGGCCACGGGCTCGGCGCCGCTCGGGGCGTCGGTGACCGGGGTGCCGTGCATGCGGGCGTACATCTCGTTCCAGCGGCGCAGCTCCGCGTCGCCGTCGCGGTCGGCCTGCCGGTCCAGCCGGACCGCGTTCTTGCGGTCGCTGCGATACCAGAGCACGGCCACCATCACCGCCATCATCACGGTGGGGAACTCGCCGATGCCCCACATCACCGCGCCGCCGATGCGCTGGTCCTCGAGGGCGGTGGGGCCCCAGTCGCGGCCCATGTTGCCGAACCAGGACGCCTGCATCAGGCCGGTGGAGGAGGTCATGGCGACGCCGATGAAGGCGTGGAAGATCATCGTGGCCATCAGCAGCACGAGCCGCAGGGCGTACGGGGGCCGGCGCGGCAGCGGATCCGAGCCGATCATGACCAGGGCGAACAGGAACCCGGTCAGCAGGAAGTGGACGTTCATGAACTCGTGGCCCACGTGGGTCTCCAGCGAGAACCGGAAGAAGTCCGTGTAGTAGAACACCAGGATCGAGCCGGCGAAGTTGACCCCCGCCACGATCGGGTTCGTGATGAACCGCCCCCACGGGGAGTGCACGATCCACAGGATCCACTCGCGCGGGCCGCGCGTCCCGTCCGTGCGGGACGGCAGGGCCCGCAGCGCCAGGGTGATCGGCGCGCCCAGGACGAGGAAGACGGGGCTGAGCATCGTCAGCGTCATGTGGCCCACCATGTGCGCGCTGAACAGGACGCGGCCGTACACGGCCGGGGACCCGGAGGTCGCCCACAGCAGCACGGCCAGGCCCGCGAGCCACGCGACGGTGCGCAGCACGGGCCAGCGGTCGCCGCGGCGGCGCAGCTGCCACACGGAGCGCAGGTACCAGAGGGTCAGGAACGCGATGATCGCGACCCACAGCCAGTCGAACCGCCACATCGTGATCCACCGGGCGCCCTCGAGGGCCGGCGGCAGCTCGTAGCCGGTGAGGATGCGGGCCGGGGAGGCGTCCGGCGCGAGCTCCTCCGGCACGGGCGGGGCCGTCCGGGAGAGCACGGAGGAGACGCCCATGACGGCGCCCATGATCACGGCCTCCACGGCGATGAGCTGCCACAGCAGGCGACGCGCGGGGGCGGGGCTGGGACGGTCCGGGCCGGCGTCGAGGCGGGGGATCACCCACCGGCGGTGCAGCAGGCCGATCAGGCCGAGGCCCAGGGCCGCCAGGAACTTGGCCGACACGAGGATGCCGTAGGGGCTCAGCAGCTGGGCCGGATCGTCCATGCGGATCGACGCGTTGACCACGCCGGACAGCGCCACCGTGACCAGGCCCAGCCCGGCGAGCACGGAGTAGCGGGTCAGGACCGTGTGCAGCAGGGGCGCCGGGCCCTGCCGGCGCAGGCTGCGGCCCCGCCCCTGCGCCCCGTTGGGCCCCACGAGGGTGTCCGAGATCGCGACGAGCACGAGCAGTCCGCCCACCCACACGACGACGCCGAGCAGGTGCAGGCCGATCGAGTTCACGGCGCCGGTGTGGTCGTCACCGCCCGCCGCGTGCCCGATCAGGGCCAGGGGCACGAGGGCGAGCATCGCCAGGATGCCGGTCCAGAACAGGCCGTTGTGGGAGCGGACGGCGATCGCCAACGTGGTCACGACGGCGGCGATCACGGTGACCCAGAACCACGCCTGGCCCACCGAGATGCCGACCACGTAGGCCGCCAGGCCGTCCGTGAAGCCCTGCCCCGCCGTGACGGGGATGCCGGCGAGATCCGAGTAGGACAGCACGCCGACGGCCAGCGCGGCCACCGTCCACACGCCGGCGCTGACGGCGGCGATCCGCATCACGCGGGTGAACGCGGGGTGCTCGGGCAGCGGTGTGGCGTCCGCGTCCTCGCGCCGCTGCCGGGCGGAGCGGTGCCACCGTTCCGTCCCCGCCGCGTGCGGCGGCAGGACCCCGGCCGCGAAGATCAGCGCGGCGATGGTCAGGGACATCGCCAGGTTGGAGACGAGCTCCCCCACGGGCACGCCCCAGCGGGTGATCCACCCCGGGTCGGAGAGCTGGCGCGCGGCGGTGACACCGGTCAGCCAGCCGGCGGCGGCGAGGCCGGCGGCGCCCGCGGCGGCCACGAGCACCCAGATCCACCGGGGCACACCGACCGGCCCCGACGGACCGGGGCGGGCGGCGTCGTCGTTCTCGGCGGGGTGGCTGCCCCGGGCGGGGGCGGTGGCGGCGGACATGGGGTCCATCCTCTCAAAGCACGCGGACGCCCGACGACGACGGGAGCGGCCCCGCCGTCGTCGGGCCCTGGGTCAGGCGAACAGGGCGTCGCCCCACGAACCCGCCCTCGGCGCAGCCGGGCGGGATCGCGAAGACCGCCGAACCGACGGGCACGGTCCACAGGTTCAGGTGGTCCGACTCCACGAGCCGGGCCTGGACGGGGACGAACTGTCGGCCCACGTCCGCCTGGTAGGCGGCGAAGATCAGGCCGGAGCCCGCCTCCAGCGCCCCGCGCGGGTCGTCGTAGTTGTAGCCGCGACGCAGCATCCCGTACTCGGGCTCCTCCCCGCGGGCCCGCCGCAGGTGCGCGATGTCCGAGATGACCGGGAAGCCCGTGGGGCCGACGGCGTCGAAGTCCGGCTCGTCGTGCTCCTGCTCCCCCGTGAGGGGGGCGCCGGTGCCCAGGCGACGGCCGATGACCTTCTCCTTGGCCGGGCGGTCGAGCTCGTCCCAGGTGTCCATGAGCATCTCGATGCGCCGGATCACCACGGACGTGCCGTCCGTGATCCACGGGGTGACGCCCACCTGCTCGGCGCCCACGCCCCACACCACGCGGTCGAGATGCGGGGTGTCCGCCGCCGGGTTGCCGGTGCCGTCCACCTGCCCGAAGAGATTGCGCATCGTGGTGCCGGTGGGGTGGGCGCCGCGGGCGGAGCGGAAGCCCTCCTGCACCCAGCGCTCGGTGGCGAACGGCCGGGCCGCCTTGAGGAGCATGCGCCGGGCGTGGGCCACGGACATCCGGTCGTCGCCGCAGATCTGCAGCAGCAGGTCGCCGTCGCTGAACGCGGGGTCCAGGCGGTCGATCTGCTCGAACGCCGGCAGCGGGCGCAGCCAGGCCGGGGCCCGGTCCGGGGCCACGCGGCGGACGAGCTCCGGGCCGAAGCCGAACGTCACGGTGAGCCGCGCAGGGGCGGCGGCGAGCTCCGGCTCGGTGTCGGCGATCGTGGCGCGGCCCTGGGTCAGGCGCGCAGCGTCGTCGGTGAGCAGGCGCAGCATCCGCTCGATGCGCACCCGGTCCGCGTCCTCGCGCAGGTCGAGGGCGAGGAAGACGGCGTGGGCCTGGGCGGGGGTGTCGACGCCGGCCTGGCGCGGCCCGTGGAACGGCACGGTGTCCGTGCCCACGGGCGAGCTGACGGCCACCCGGGCGGCCTGGCCGCCGGGCTCGGCCCAGCCGGCCCGGCCGACGTCGCCCTCGATGCCGGTGTCGCCCATGACCTCGGACGGCGAGGCCCCCGCCCCGGGCGCGGTAGACGCGCCCGGGGCGGTCGAGGCCGACGCGTGGCCGGCGCCATAGCCGAGTGCCGTGCCCAGCAGGCCGCCGCCCACCGCGCCCGCCCCGAGGAGCAGGCCGCGGCGGGAGGGGCCCCCCGGGGCCGGACGGGCGCCCTCGCGCCCGCCCGACCCGTGGTGGTCGTCCGGCCGGACGGCGGGGTCAGTGGTCGGCATGGTCCTCCGATTCGTGGGACTCGCCACCGTGGTACGACTCGTTGGCGCCGGTGAAGGGCCGGACCACGGAGGTGACCTCGAGGGTGGAGCCGTCCTCCAGCTCGAGGTCGTAGGTCACGTCCTCACCCGGCTCGATCGGGTCGGTCAGGCCCATGAACATCACGTGGTTGCCGCCCGGGGCGAGCTCGAAACTCCCGCCCGCGGGCACGGTGAAGCCGTCGGGGCTCCGCTGCATCACCATCTGGCCGTCCTCACCGGAGACCATCTCGTGGAGCTCGACCGTCTCACCCAGCTCCGAGCGGACGCCGACGACGTGCAGGTCCTGGTCCGAGGAGTTCTCGAGCATCCCGAAGGAGCCGGTCATGCCCTCCTCGGTGGCCTTCGTCCACGGGTCGGTGATCGTGAGGCCGGCGGCCTGGCCGTCCGCGGTGGACGCGGCCGACGAGGAATCCGAGGCCGGGGCGGCGCCCGTGGCCGGCGCGACGCTCGAGGCGTCCGACGCGCTCGGGGCGGAGCCGGCGTCGTCTCCGGCGCAGGCCGTCAGGCCGAGGGCGGCGACGGCGAGCACGGCGGCGGCGCCGAGGCGGCGAGGGGCGCGGGGGGAGGTGGTGGTCATGTCTGTGGGGTTCCTTGTCAGGCGGGCGCGCGACGACGCGCGGGGCGTGCAGGCGCGCGAGGGCGGGGCCGGTCCCGTCAGGGGGCCGGCCGGGGATCGGAGGTCAGCGGCCGTCGTCGAGGTGGCCGAGTGCGCGGGCGCGGCGGCCCATCAGGAGGAAGGCCACCACGAGCACGGCCAGGCCGGCGATGCCGGCGGCCCACACCCAGGCGGGCAGCGCGTCGGAGTCCGCGGGCTGCGCGGCGTCGGAGGCGTCCGCCTGCGCGGTCGCCGCGGCCGAGGCGGCGTCGCCCTGACCTGCCGTGGTCTCCGGGGAGGCCCCGGCGACGGCGGTGCCGCAGCCCTGGGGCGCGGTGCCGGCGGCCGGTGCGGCCGGGTCGTCCACCGCGAAGTCGAACGAGCGCTCCTCGGAGTGCCCGTCCGAGTAGACGACGCGGTAGGCGACCTCGTAGTCGCCGTTGGGCAGCCCCTCGCACAGCGGCGCGGAGAAGATGGGGCCGTCCACGGTGCCGGCGGCGGACTGCCACTGATTGCCGTCGGCGTCGCGGACCTGCAGGAGGTTCTGAATGCCCTCGCCGTCGATCAGGTCACCGCTGAAGGTCAGCAAGACCTCCGACGGCGCCGTCGTGACGGTCTCGTCGACGGCGGGGGCGGTGCGGATGAGCTCGTCGTGCGCGGCCGCGGGGGCGGCCCCGGCAACGACGAGGGCGGGCAGCAGGGCGAGTCCGACGGCGGCGCGAGCGGCGCGGCGGACAGGGGTGGTCTGGTGATGCATGGTGGTGTCCTCACGGGTCTGCCGCGGTCCCGGACGGGAGTCGCGGGCGGACCGTTCCGAAGGGTCGTCGGGCGCGGTCGGGGCTCGAGACGCGGACGGAGCCGGCGTCCTCAGGCCGCGAGGGCGAACGGCGGGCCGCGCCGCCCCGGAGAGCTGAGGAGGGCGAGGGACGTCACCGGCCGGAGCACCGGCGGGACGGGGACACGGAGGCGGGCCGGCGTCGGCAGGGGGCCGTGCGCTGCCGGCGGCGGGCAGACGACGGCCACCACGCGTTCGGCGATGGTGAGCACGAGGGCCTCACCGCGCCGCAGCACCAGCACGGTGAGGACCGCGGCGATCACGTGGGCCGCGAGCATGCGCAGGTCGGTCAGGTGGCCGGCGGGGGCGCCGGACAGGGCCTCCCCCGGTGCCAGGAGGGCCCCGGCGCCGGGACGGGCGTGGCCGAGGTGGGCGGGGTCGACGCCGGCGGCAGGCGCCACGGCGTGGCCGCCGGCGGCGAGCCCGTAGAGCACGTGGAACAGCCCCTGGGCGATCGCGACGGCGGCGGCGGTGCGCCACAGCGAGAGGGCGCGGCCCGCCAGGGCGGTGCAGAGCGGGGCGGCGAGGACGGCCGCGAAGGCGACCACGCCGACCTCGGGGAACCCGTGGCCGGGCTCGGCGGCGGTGTGGAACAGCGCGGCCAGGGCGGTCATCGCCAGGGCCCCGGCCCAGCCCCGGGCCAGACGGGCCGGCCCACGCACGACGCGCGGAGGGGCGTCCTCGAGGCCGGACGGGGCCCACGGAGCGGCGGCGACGGCGCTGCGCATGCCACGACTCCTCTCCTGACGGCCCCGGCCCACGTCGGCCGGACGATCGTCCGCCCATCCTACGCGCCCGCAGACGACGACGGGCGCCCCACCCGAGGGTGGGACGCCCGTCCTGCGGCCTGCGGCGTGGGTCCGGGGACCCGCACCGCGACCGGGATCACTCGGAGGCGGCGGCCTTGAGCTTGGAGCCGGCGGTCACCTTCACGGAGTGGCCGGCCGGGATGGTGATCTCCTCGCCGGTGCGCGGGTTGCGGCCGGTGCGCTCCTTGCGCTCGGTGCGCTCCACGGCCAGCCAGCCCGGGATCGAGACCTTCTCGCCCTTCTTGACCTGGGCGGTGAACACCTCGAAGAGGGCGTCCAGCACATCGCTGACGGCGGCCTGGGTGTTGCCGGAGCGCTCGGCGACGGCGGCGACGAGTTCCTTGCGGTTCATGGCCATGGGTCCTCCCTATGGGACGTCGGTTACGGTTCCCGGGCCGTTCGGACCGGGCTGCCAGTTGTGAACGTACCACCTCTCCGCGGGCGAATCGCCCCCTGAACCGCGAGAATCCGCGATTTCCCGTGACCCGGGTGGCCCTCATCCCCGGGGCACGACGACGGCGGCGCCCCTCCTGAGGAGGGACGCCGCCGTCGCGGTGGTGCCGAGCGCCCGGAGACCGGGCCTCAGGTCACCAGGAGGACTTGGTCACGCCGGGCAGCTCGCCACGGTGCGCCATGTCGCGGAAGCGCACGCGGGAGATGCCGAAGCGCTGGAAGGTGCCGCGGGGGCGACCGTCGATGGCGTCGCGGTTGCGCACGCGGACCGGGGAGGCGTCGCGGGGCAGCTTCTGCAGGCCCAGGCGGGCGGCCTCGCGGGCCTCGTCCGACGCGTTCGGGTCCACGAGGGTCTTGCGCAGCTCGAGACGCTTCTCGGCGTAACGGGCCACGATGGCCTTGCGCTGCTCGTTCTTGGCGATCTTGGACTTCTTGGCCATCTCAGCGCTCCTCTCGGAAGTCGACGTGCTTGCGGACCACCGGGTCGTACTTCTTCAGGGTGATGCGGTCCGGGTTGTTCCGGCGGTTCTTGCGGGTCACGTAGGTGAACCCGGTGCCGGCGGTGGACTTCAGCTTGATGATCGGACGAACGTCCTTGTCCTTGGCCATGTCAGAGCTTCACTCCCTTCGCGATCAGGTCCGCCACGACGGCGTCGATACCGCGCACGTCGATGGTCTTGATGCCCTTGGCGGACAGCGTCAGGGTGACGTTGCGGCGCAGGGAGGGGACCCAGTAGGTCTTCTTCTGGATGTTGGGGTCGAACCGGCGCTTGGTGCGACGGTGCGAGTGGGAGATGCTGTGGCCGAATCCCGGCCCAGCCCCGGTTACCTGGCAGTGAGCTGCCATGATCACTCCTCGTGGCAAGTAGTAGTAAAAGGACGGGCGGAACCCGCATGGCGGCGAGCCGCGGACCTGTCCGCGGACACCTGTTGTGAGCCCCGCCCCGGGTGTGGACACCGCACTCTTACTGCGACTTCTCGAAAAGGGGGACCAGGCTGGGTGAGAGCCAACCGAAGTTCCTTATGGGATCGCTGGTGTGGACGGTGAGCCCCGGTCCGTCCTGAGGACGTCCCGGGATCCGGTCTGCGGGAGCGCGTTGCTTTTCCGACCCGCCGTCCGCCCGGTCACCTGACCGATGGAACGACGAGAACAACGCGGCGTGCGCCGTCCCACCTTACGCGAACCGTGGGCGTCGCTTCAACTCGGCGGGGGGCGCCTGTGGTATGCGCACGGTCCTCGGCCCCCAGGGCCGCTCCGCTCGTCACGGCTCGGCGCGGCCACGGGCGCTGGGCCGGCCCACCCCTCCGGCGTGGATCAGGCGACCGACGCCCCCAGCAGCGAGCCCACCGCGAAGGTCAGGCCGAGCGCCAGGGCGCCGCCGAGGACGACGCGCACGGCCGCCCGCAGCGCGGGCGCGTCGCCGAGCCGGGCCCCGACCCAGCCGGTGACGGCGAGGGCCACGAGGGTGACGCCGAACGTGAACGGGACGCGGAGGCCCACCGGCGCCAGGACGACCGTCAGGAAGGGCAGCAGCGCGCCCACGAGGAACGCGAGGAAGGACGCTCCGGCGGCGGCCCACGGGCTGACGACGTCCTCCTCCGCCATGCCCAGCTCCATGCGCAGATGCGCGGCGAGCGCGTCCTTCTCGGTGAGCTCCCGCGCGGCGGCCTCGGCCGTGGCCCGGCTCAGGCCGTCCGCCTCGTAGAGCTGCACGAGCTCCTCCAGCTCGCCCTCGGGATCCTCCTCGAGCTCACGGCGCTCCTTGGCGATCAGCGACTTCTGCGAGTCGGAGGACGAGGAGACGGACACGTACTCGCCCAGCGCCATGGAGAAGGCGCCGCCGACCACGGCCGCGGCGCCGGCCAGCAGGATCGGGGTGAACGCCGTCGTCGCACCGGCGACACCGACGACGGTGGCCGCGACGGACACGATGCCGTCGTTGGCACCGAGCACGCCCGCGCGGAGCCAGTTGAGGCGGGCATGCACGCCGCCGGTGGCGTGCGGCTCGTCGGGACCGCCCGGCGGGAGCTGATCTGCCAGGGGCGAGGACTGTTCAGACGTGTGCGACATGTCTCCATGCTCGCGGCGCCGGGCGGGGCGCGCCAGACAGGTGAGGCGTTCCTTCGGACGGGGACGCCACGACACCCGGTCTCGCTGTTGCCAGGATTGTTCAACAACAGCTACCGTCTCCCCCAGCGCCTCGTGACGCCCGTCACCTCGCCCGGCGCCCTCGACGAAGGTGACCACCGTGTCCCACGCAGACATCCCCCACGCCGGGCCGGACGGCGCGACCCCCTCGGGCACCGCACCGAAGACGGACTCCCGTGCCGCGAGCGCCACCCGGCGCACCGCACTGCTCGGCGCCATGTTCCTCATGGCCACCTCGGCCATCGGCCCCGGCTTCATCACGCAGACCGCCACGTTCACCGTCCGGATGGGCGCCGCGTTCGCGTTCGCCATCCTGGTCTCGATCCTCATCGACATCGCCGTCCAGATGAACGTGTGGCGCGTCATCGGCGTCTCCGGCATGCGCGCCCAGGAGCTGGCGAACCGCGTCCTGCCCGGCCTCGGCTGGGTCCTCGCCGCGCTCGTGTTCCTCGGCGGCATGGTCTTCAACATCGGCAACATCGCCGGCACCGGCCTCGGCGCGAACGCCATGCTCGGCGTCGACCCCCTGATCGGTGGCGGCGTCTCCGCGCTCATCGCGCTGCTGATCTTCCTCTCCAAGCGCGCCGGCGTGGCCCTGGACCGGATCGTGGTGGCGCTCGGCGCCGTCATGATCCTGCTGATGCTGTACGTGGCCATCACCTCCGCCCCGCCCGTGGGCGAGGCCCTGCGCCAGTCCGTGATGCCGGAGGAGGTCGACTTCTTCGTGATCGTCACCCTCGTGGGCGGCACCATCGGCGGCTACATCACCTACGCGGGTGCCCACCGCATGATCGACTCCGGAGTGAAGGGCGTGGACGACGTCCAGGACATCACCCGCAGCTCCGTGGCCTCGATCCTCGTGACCGGCCTGATGCGCGCCCTCCTGTTCCTGGCGATCCTCGGCGTCGTCGCCTCGGGGGCGGTGCTGTCCAAGGACAACCTGGCCGCCTCCGCCTTCCAGGCCGCCGCCGGCGACATCGGCCTGCGCATGTTCGGCATCGTCCTGTGGGCCGCCGCCGTCACCTCCGTGATCGGCGCGTCGTACACCTCGATCAGCTTCGTCACCCGCTCCACCACCAGCGCCCGCACCCGCAACCTGCTGACGGTCGCCTTCATCGTGGTCTGCACCGCCCTCTACCTGGCGCTGCGCCAGGCCCCGCAGACGCTGCTCGTGTTCGCCGGCGCGTTCAACGGCATGATCCTGCCGGTCGGCTTCGCCGCCCTCCTGTACGTGGCCTGGCGCCGCCGCGACCTGCTGCACGGCTACCGCTACCCCGGGTGGCTGCTCGTGATCGGCGCGCTCGCGTGGATCGTCTCCGTGTTCATCGCGGTGCGCGGGTTCATCCCCATGGTCGAGATGATCACCGGTGCCTGAGATGACCACGACGACGCCGCTGCCGCCGCTGGACGGCGCCACGACCCCCGCGCAGGCCCGCGAGCGGTTCCGCGCGGGGCTCGTGCGGCCGACCTCGGGGATCGCCGACGGCTACGCGCAGGCGAACCTCGTCTCGATCCCGCAGGACCACGCCTACGACGTCCTGCTCTTCGCCCAGCGCAACCCCCAGGCCCTGCCGCTGCTCGGCGTGTTCGAGGCCGGCGAGGTCAACGGCCCCGCGCTGGACGGCGACGTCCGCACGGACGTGCCGCAGTACGTGGTGTACCGCGACGGCGTCGAGACGGACCGCCCCACGGATCTGCTCGACGTGTGGCGGGACGACCTCGTGACGTTCGTGATCGGCTGCTCGTTCACCTTCGAGTCCGCCCTGGTGGCCGAGGGCATCCGGATGGCCCACCAGGACGCCGGTGTGAACGTGCCGATGTACCGCACCACGCGGCGCTGCGCCTCGGCGGGCCGCCTCTCGGGCCCGCTCGTGGTCTCGATGCGCCCCATCCCCGCCGACCGTGTGGCCGACGCCGTGCGCATCACCTCCCGCTACCCCGCGGTGCACGGCGCGCCCGTGCACGTGGGCGACCCGGCCGGCCTCGGGATCACGGACCTGTCGGCACCGGACTTCGGCGACGCCGTCGAGGTCCCGCAGGGCCACCTGCCCGTGTTCTGGGCGTGCGGGGTGACGCCGCAGGCGGCGATCATGGAGTCCCGCCCGCCGCTGGCCATCACGCACGCGCCCGGGCACATGCTCATCACGGACCTGCCGGACCGGATGTTCCAGGTCCCGTGACCGTCAGGGCCCGGGCAGGCGGTCAGTCCCCCACGGCGGCGAGGTGCGCCAGGACGAACTGCTCCGCCTCGTCCAGGTAGTCGCCGAACATGGCGTGCACCGCGGGGAGGTCGCCGGCCAGCAGCCGCTCCACGATCCACCGGTTGCGGTCCGCGAACTGCACGTGCAGGCGCGTCTGCTCGTCCATGGGGTGGAACGCCAGGCGCACGCGGGCCTGCACCGACGCCATGAGCCGCGTGAGCTCGGGGGCGCCTGCCAGGTCCACGATACCGACGTGGACGCGATGGTTGGCGTCGCCCAGGACCCGCGCGGGGGTGTCCGGGCCGCCCGAGAGCAGGTCCTGGGCACAGCGCAGGTGGCGCGCCGCGCCGGGGGTGAGCTCTCCGTGCTCGAGGGCGCCGAGCTGGATCACCCGACGCGTGCGGTACAGCCCGCGCACGTCCTCCGGACCCGGCGCCGCCACGAACACCCCGCGGTGCGGCCGTCGCTCCACGAGGCCCTCCGAGGCCAGCATGGTGAACGCCTCGCGCAGGCTGTTGCGGCTGACCTGGAGCTCGGCGGCCAGCGCCACCTCTCCCAGCCGCTCCCCCGGCACGAGTCCGGCCGCCGCGATCCGCTGCCGCAGCTGCGCGGCCGCGGCCACGGGAGCCGGGGCCGGGGCGGACTCCCCGCCGCCGGCGCCGGGCACGATGCCTTCCCCGGTGACACCGCCGCGCGCCGGCACCCTCACGCCCCCAGCCGGGCGATCGCCTGGCCGCGCGTCACCGAGGCCGGGGTCTCGGCCACGAGGAGCTGGATCCGGCCCGCACGCGGGGCACGGATCGGCGTCTCCATCTTCATCGCCTCGACGATCGCGACCGTGTCACCCTCGGCCACCTCGGCGCCGTCCTCGACCTTCCACGAGGCCAGGGTGCCGGTGACCGGCGAGGCCACGGTGCCGTCGTCGTCGGGCTTCCCGGCGCCGGCAGCGCCGGCCGGGGCCGCGGCACCCGCGCCGCCGCCTCCGAGGAGGGCCGCGTAGAGATCGGCGGGCAGGCCCAGTCGCACGGCGCGGCCGTCCAGCTCGACGGTGACGGCAGTCCGGCCGCCCGCAGGCACCTCGGCGCCCAGGTAGGGGGACTCGGCCAGCGGCTCGGCGAACTCGGACTCGATCCACGTGGTGTAGACGCCGAGGCGGTCCCCCGAGGTGAAGGCGTCCTGCTCGAGCACGGCGCGGTGGAACGGCACCACGGTGGGCACGCCGTCGATGCGCAGCTCGGCCAGGGCGTCGCGGGCGCGGGCGATGGCCTGGGCGCGGTCCTCGCCCCACACGATGAGCTTGGCGAGCAGGGAGTCGTACTCGCCCGGCACCACGGAGCCGGTGCGGACGCCCGAGTCCATGCGGACCCCGGGGCCGGTGGGGGCCTCGAACGCGTCGATCGGGCCGGGCACGGGCAGGAAGCCGTACGCCGGGTCCTCAGCGTTGAGGCGGAACTCGAGGGCGTGGCCGCGCGGCGTCGGGTCCTCGGGGATGCTCAGCGGCTCGCCGGCGGCGACGCGGAACTGCTCGCGCACCAGGTCCACGCCGAAGACCTCCTCGGTGACCGGATGCTCCACCTGCAGGCGGGTGTTCACCTCCAGGAAGCTGATGAGGCCGTCCGGGGCCACGAGGTACTCGACCGTGCCGGCCCCGGTGTACCCGGCGGCGCGGCAGATCTCGCGGGCGGAGGTGTGGATGCGCTCGCGCTGCTCGTCCGTGAGGAACGGCGCCGGGGCCTCCTCCACGAGCTTCTGGTTGCGGCGCTGCAGGGAGCAGTCGCGGGTGCCGAGCACGGCCACGTGGCCGTGCTCGTCGGCGAGGACCTGGGCCTCCACGTGGCGGGGGCGGTCCAGGAAGCGCTCCACGAAGCACTCGCCGCGGCCGAACGCGGCGACGGCCTCGCGGACGGTCGCCTCGAACGCGTCCTCGACGTCGCCGAGCTCGCGCACCACGCGGATGCCGCGGCCGCCGCCGCCGAAGGCCGCCTTGATGGCGATCGGCAGGCCGTGCTCCTCGGCGAACGCGCGCGCGGCGGCGGCGTCCGGCACGGGGCCGTCCGAACCCGGCACGAGCGGGGCGCCCGCCTGCTGGGCGAGGGAGCGGGCGGTGATCTTGTCGCCGAGGGCGCGGATGGCGTCCGGCGACGGGCCGATCCAGGTCATCCCGGCGTCGATCACGGCCTGCGCGAAGTCGGCGTTCTCGGAGAGGAAGCCGTAGCCCGGGTGCACGGCGTCGGCGCCGGCGCGGCGGGCGACGTCGAGGACCGCGTCGATCTTCAGGTAGGTGTCCGCCGAGGACGCGCCCGGCAGGTGGAAGGCCTCGTCCGCGACGGCCACGTGCAGGGCGTCGGCGTCCGGATCCGAGTAGACGGCGATCGAGGCGATGCCGTGGTCGCGGGCGGCGCGGGCCACGCGCACGGCGATCTCGCCGCGGTTGGCGATGAGCACCCGCGTGACGGGGCGGGCGGCGGGGGTGGTGGTCATGCGGGGGTCTCCTCGGAGGGCGATGCGGAGTCGACGACGGTCTCGGCGCCGGGGCGGGGATGGGGGACGAAGCGGACGCGGGCGCCCGGCGGCAGCTGGGCCGCCAGGCTGAGGTCCGCGCGGGCCACGACGCCGATCACCGGGTAGCCGCCGGTGACCGGATGGTCGGAGAGGAACAGGACGGGCTCACCCGAGGGCGGCACCTGCAGCGCGCCGCGCACGGCGCCCTCGGACTTCAGCTCGCCCTCCCGCACGCGCTCGAGCGGCGCGCCGTCGTCGGGGGCCGTGAGGCGCACCCCGATCCGGTCGGTCTGCTGGCTCACGTCCCAGTCCTGCGTGAACAGGCGCTCCAGGCCCGCCTCGCCGAACCAGTCGTCGCGGGGGCCGGGGACCACGCGCAGCACGGCCACCTGGCCGGGCGCGGGCATGGGGCGCAGCGAGGTCTCCGGGTCCCCCACCGTCGCGACGCCGGCCTCCGCCGAGGCGGGGGCGCCGGCGGCGGTCGGGCTCGCGGCGGAGGCGCCGGCGGCGCCCCTCGCATCCGGGCCGACGCGGCGGGCGAGGCGGTCCCCCGCCGTCAGCGGGGCGGGGCCGAGCCCGGACAGGGTGTCGGTCGAGCGGCTGCCGAGCACGGGCGGCACGTCGATCCCGCCCCGGAGGCCCACGTACACGCGCAGGCCGCCGACCGGCTCGTCCACCGTCAGCGTCTGGCCGTCCAGCACGACGAACGGCGTGCGGGCGGGCACCCGGCGCGTGGCGCCGTCGGCCGCGGTGATCGTCCCGCCGGCCTCGGCGCCGGCCAGGGCCATCACCTGGTGGCCGTGCGCGGTGAGGGTGAGGCCGCCCAGGGCGGTCTCCAGCACCGCCTCGCGTGAGCGGTTGCCCACGAGCCGGTTCGCCTGGCGCGCCGCGTCCCGATCGGCCGCGCCGGACACGACGACGCCGAGGTCGCCCAGGCCCGGGCGGCCCAGGTCCTGGACCAGGGTCAGGAGCCCCGGGTCCACGACGGTGACGCCGCGGCGGCCGGCCACGGACGGGAGGCCGGCCGCGGCGTCGGCGGGCGGGGTGGCGTCGACCGCCGCGTCCGTGCCGGAGGTGACGGACGCCGTCGGGCGCACGGGGACGTAGCGGACACGGTCGCCGGGCTGCAGCAGGGCGGGCTGCTCGCGGCCGAGGTCCCACAGGGCCGCGGTGGTGTGCCCCAGCAGCTGCCAGCCGCCGGGCGAGGTGCGCGGGTAGACGGCAGAGAAGGCCCCGGCGACGGCGACGGCGCCCGCGGGGACGGCCGTGCGGGGCGAGCTGCGGCGGGGCGCCTCGAACGGGGCCGCCTCGGAGGCGCAGTACATGAACCCCGGCGCGAAGCCGCCGAACGCGGCGAACCAGTCGGCCTCGCTATGGGCCCGGATGACGCCGTCGACGCCGAGCCCGGTGAGCCGGCCGACCTCGGCGAGGTCCTCACCGTCGTAGACCACGGGGATCTCGACGACGCGGCCCCCCGTCAGCTCACCGGCGTCGGGGGTGAGAGTGCTGACCCGCGGTGCGGCGTGCTCGGCGGCGGCCTGCGAGGTGAAGGTCACCAGGACGGTCGCGGCGGCGGCCATGACCTGGCGCTGGCCGCGCTCCGGGTGGGCCGTGAGGTGGGCGTGGACGGCCATGACGTCCTCGAGCGAGGCGCACTCGACGAGGAAGCCCTGGGTGCCGACCCAGCGGATCGGGCGGGCCGGCGGCTCGGCGGCGGGGTGATGTGGGGCGCTCATGCGAAGGCCTTGATGGCCACGCCCGCGCCCTCGAGCGCGCGGCGCACGGCCGCGGCCATGGCCACGGCGCCGGGTGTGTCGCCGTGCAGGCAGATGCTCTCGGCGTCGACGCGCACGTCCGTGCCGTCCACCGCCGCGACGACGCCCTCGGTGGCCAGGCGCACCATGCGGGTGGCGACGTCGTCCTCGTCGTGGAGGACCGCACCGGGCTCGCGGCGGGAGACGAGCGTGCCGTCCGGGTTGTAGCCGCGGTCCGCGAAGGCCTCGGCGACGCCGCGCAGCCCCGCAGCGGCCGCCTTGTCCAGGGCGACGGAGCCGGGCAGGAGCAGCAGCGGGAGGTCGGAGCCGAACGCCTTGACGCCGTCGACGACGGCCTGGGCGTGCGCCTCGTGACGGACGATCGTGTTGTAGAGGGCGCCGTGCGGCTTCACGTAGCGGACCCGGCCGCCGGCCGCGCGGGCGAGCGCGTCGAGGGCGCCGATCTGGTAGAGGACGTCATCGGCCAGCTCGGTGGGCGTGCAGTCCAGGAAGCGGCGGCCGAATCCGGCGAGGTCGCGGTAGCCCACGTGCGCGCCGATCGTGACGCCGGCGGCGACCGCGTCACGGCAGGTCTGGGCGATCCCCGAGGGATCGCCCGCGTGGAAGCCGCACGCGACGTTGGCGGAGGAGACGGAGGGCATGATGGCGGCGTCGTCCCCCATCGTCCACGAGCCGAAGGACTCGCCGACGTCGGAGTTCAGGTCGATCTGCGGCGCGTGAGACACAGTGCAGTCCTCTCGGATCGGGCCCGGCTGAGGTGCCGGTCACACAATCTTGAGGCATGAGGGGGGATTGTTCAACAATCCTCGGCGCGTCCTGCTGGCGCTCACCCGCACCACACACCAACGCGGGTTGAGTTGTCGCGGGTGCCCCAGCCCGGGACCCGCGATAACTCAACCGGCGTTGCGGACCGGGCCGGGCTGAGCAACGTCAGCGCGGCGGTGCGATGGGGCGCTCAGCCCTCGAGCCAGGGCGCGCGGACGCTGGCGGGGGTGAGGTCCGCCGTCGTCGCGGCGCCCATGAGGGACATCGCGACCTCGACCTCCTCCGCGAGCAGCTCGATCACGCGACGCACGCCCTCCTGGCCGCCGGCCATGAGCCCGTAGAGGTACGCCCGGCCGATGAGCGTGAAGTCGGCGCCCAGGGCGAGGGCGGCCACGATGTCCTCGCCGGTCAGGATGCCGGAGTCGAGCACGATCGGCACGTCCGCCCCGGCCTCCTCGCGCACCGCGGGCAACGCCTGCAGGGAGACCGGCGCCCGATCCAGCTGCCGGCCGCCGTGGTTGGACACGACCAGCCCGTCCGCGCCGACGTCGAGCGCCCGCCTCGTGTCCTCCCGCGTGAGGATGCCCTTGACCATCAGCGTGCCGGGCCACACCGAGCGGATCCACTCGAGGTCGCGCAGGCTCAGCGTGGGGTCGAACATCCCGTTGATGATGCTGGGCAGATCGCCGGCGGAGTCCGAGAGCGAGGCGAAGGTCAGCGGGTCCGTGGTCAGGAAGTTCCACCACCACTCGGGACGGTACGAGGCGTCCACGACGGTCTTGGCGCTCAGCCGCGGGGGGATGGTCATGCCGTTGCGGACGTCGCGCAGCCGCTGGCCGGCCACGGGCGTGTCCACGGTGACGAGCAGGGCGCCGTAGCCCGACGCGGCGGCGCGCTCGATGAGGTCGCGGGCGCGGTCGCGGTCCCTCCAGAGGTAGAGCTGGAACCACCGGTCGCCGTCGCCGGACGCTGCCGCCGTCTCCTCGATCGAGCGGGTACCCATCGTGGAGAGGCTGAACGGGATGCCCGCGGCGGCCGCGGCCGCGGCGCCCGCGTCCTCCCCCTCGGCGTGCATGAAGCGTGTGAAGCCGGTGGGCGCGATCCCGAACGGCAGCGCGGACCGGGCTCCCGCGATCTCGACCGACAGGTCCGGGGCGGCCACGCCGTGCAGGATCCGCGGCAGCAGCTCCACAGAGTCGAAGACCTCGCGGGAGCGGCGCGCGGTGATCTCGCGCTTGGCGGCGCCGTCCACGTAGTCGAACGCGGCAGCCGGGGTTCGACGCTTGGCGATCGCGCGCAGGTCCGCGACGTCGGCCGCCCGGGCGAGCCGGGCCTGGCGTCCGAGCCCGGGCGGGGCGAACCGCATCAGCGGGGCGAGCTCGGCGACGTCGGGCAGGCGGCGGGTCAGCGGCGTGAGGCGGGAGGGGCGGGACATGGGGTCCTTTCAGTGTCGGTGGATCGGAGGGGCGACGGCGGACGTCGGCTCAGTGCTCCGTGGCGGGGCGGGCGCGGAGCCAGAGGACGACGGCGGCGGCGGACGTCAGGCAGCACGCCGCGACGAAGCACGCCGCCGGCCACCAGGCACCGCTGGCCTGCCCGACAAGCCACGCGGCGACCATGGGGGTGAATCCGGCGATGACGGCGCCGTTGGCCTCGCGGGCGATGCCGATGCCGGAGAAGCGCTGACGGGGCGGGAACAGGCCGGCCAGGAAGGAACCCTGCGCGCCCGAGGTCAGGGCGATGACGAACGCGTAGCCACCCGCGATGGCCAGTCCCGCCGTCACAGCAGAACCGCTGGCCATGCCTGCGAACAGCACGAACACGTACCCGGCCCCCAGGAGGGAGCCGAGCGCCAGCACGCGGCCCGCGCCGAAGCGGTCCGCCGCCCAGCCGCCGACGGGGGTGGCGAGGACGCCGGCCAGGGACCCGAGGGTCACGGCGCCGAGCGCCTCGGGCCTGGTCAGGCCCACCGACGCGGAGGTCAGGAACGAGAGGGCGAACACGGCCATGGCGTAGTTCAGTGCGTTGTGGCCCGTGATGGAGAGGAAACCCACCACGAGAGCCCGCCCCCGCGTGCGGACCAGCTCGACGGCGGGGGTCTTCTCCCGCTCGCCCCGTTCGGCGGCGCGGCGCTGGGCCTCGCGGTATTCCGGTGTCTCGTCCAGCCTGCGGCGGATGAACCAGGCGAGCACGAACAGCACGGCCGAGGCGAGGAACGGCCAGCGCCAGGCGCCTGCCAAGAGTGCTTCGTCGCCCAGGGAGGCCACCCCCAGGAACGCCGCGGTGGCCAGGGCGATGCCCGCCGGCGGTGTGGCCAGCACGAAGGAGGTGTAGAGGCCGCGGCGGGCCGGCGGCGCGAACTCCGCCACGAGCGTCATGGCCCCCGCGAGCTCGGCGCCGGCCCCCATGCCCTGGAGCAGCCGCAGGAGGACCAGCAGCACGGGTGCCAGGGCGCCGACCGCCGTCGCAGTGGGCAGGAGGCCGATGCCGACGGTGGCCACGCCCATCATGAGGATCGTGAGCAGCATGGCCGGGCGGCGACCATGGCGGTCGCCGAGATGGCCGATGAGTGCCCCGCCCAGCGGGCGCGCCACGAAACCGACCGCGAAGGTGGCGAAGGCGGCCAGCGATGCGCCCGAGCCGACACCGGCGAAGAAGAGCGGGCCGATGACGAGGCCGGCGGCGGCCCCATAGAGGGCGTAGTCATACCACTCGATGAGCGTGCCCGTGACGGCCGCCGTCAGGGCGCGACGCACGCCAGGGGTCATGCGGCGGGAATGGCCCGGGCGGGAGTCGGCAGGAGGCTCCGGGGTGCGGGGGCTCACCGCGGATCGAGTGGTGTCCATGAAATATCTTTCTATCAGCACGGTGATACAGTCCACAACATGCATGACGGGACAGGTGGGCGGAGCGACGACGGTCGCGACGGTCCGGCCCAGGGCGCCCCAGCACCGGACACCTCAGCGCCGGGTGCAGCCCGGACCCCTCGCGGTCAACGGGTGCTCTCCGAACTGCGGGGCCTGATCCTGACCGGGGCCATCGGTCCCGGCGAGGTGCTCGTGGAGCCCCAGCTCGCCGCCCGCTTCGCGACGTCCAAGACCCCTGTCCGCGAGGCCCTCCACGTCCTCGCCGCCGAGCACCTCGTGACCGTGCTGCCGAAGAAGGGGTATCTCGTCGCCACGATGACGCCGCAGGACCTCGCCGAGGTGCTCGATCTGCGCATGCTCCTGGAGCCGCACGCCACGGCCGAGGCGGCGCGGTACGCGGATGCCGCGGGCGTGGCCCGTCTGCGCACCCTCCTCGCGGACCAGGGCGTCGCCACCGATCCCCTGGAGCGGATGCGACACGCGGCCGACCTGCACCGATCCCTCGCCCTGCTCGGACGGAACGGGCGCCTGTCCACGTCGCTGGAGCGGTGCTTCGATGAGACGGCCCGGGCCCATCACGTCCTCGGCGGTCTCAACGCGCACATGGAGTCGGACGTCGAGCTCGATGAGCATGCGCGCATCGTGGAAGCGGTGGAGTCCGGAGACGCGGAGGCCGCCCGCGAGGCCATGCGCACCCACCTGCGCACGATCCGCCGCGTCACCCTGCGTCAGTGGACCGACGGCCCGGGGCTCTGGGACTGACCCCCGCACCGCACGCCAACGTGAAGCGCCCTGGGTTTGTTGGAGACTCCTGACCTTGGAAACGAGGATGGAGTTATGCCGAAAGAGCAGACAGCGGGGAAGCCGACGACGCGTCGGTATTCGCCGGAGGAGAAGGCCGCGGCGGTCCGGATGGTGCGGACGCTGCGTGTCGAGCTGGGGACCGAGCATGGGACTGTGCAGCGGGTCGCGACGCAGCTCGGATACGGGGTCGAGTCCGTGCGGATGTGGGTCAAGCAAGCCGACATCGACGACGGCGTCACCTCTGGCGTGAGCAGCGCTGAGGCGCGGCGGGTGCGTGAACTGGAGCAAGAGGTCCGGGAGTTGCGGCGGGCCAACGAGGTCCTCAAGCGTGCTGCGTCTTTCTTCGGGGCGGAGCTCGACCGCCACTACCGGAAGTAGTCGCGTTCATCGACGCGAACAAGGATGACCTGGTCGACGGTCGCCGGCTCGGAGTCGAGCTCATCTGCAGGCTGCTGCAGGTGGCTCCGAGCAGCTACTACGCCGCCAAGACCCGCGCCCCCTCGGCTCGCGCGGTGCGGGACGAGGAGCTGATCCCGCAGCTGGTCGAGCTCTGGGAGAGGAAACTACCGCGTCTATGGAATCCGCAAGCTCTGGAAAGCCGCCGGCTGGGCGGGGATCATGATCGGCCGAGACCAGACCGCCCGGCTGATGCGCGCTGCAGGCATCGAGGGTGCGCGGCGGTCGAAGAGGGTCAAGACCACCCGGCCGGACCCGGCGTCGGCGCGGCACCTGGACCTCGTGAAGCGGGAGTTCACCGCGCCTGCCCCGAACCGGCTCTGGGTCACCGACCTGACGTTCGTGCCGACGTGGGCCGGCGTCGCGTACGTCTGCTTCATCGTCGACGCGTTCAGCAGGATGATCGTAGGGTGGCGGTGCGCGTCACACATGCGCACCGAGATGGTCCTCGACGCGATCGAGATGGCCCGCTGGTCCCGCGGCGCTCGCCACGAGGACCTGCGCTGCCACAGCGACGCGGGGTCTCAATTCACCTCCATTCGCTACGGCGAACGCCTCGCCGAGATCGGAGCGACACCGTCGATCGGGACCGTCGGGGACAGCTATGACAACGCCCTGGCCGAGACCGTGAACGGCTATTACAAGGCCGAACTCGTCCGCGGACCCGCACGGCCAGGCCCCTGGCGAACGGTCGAGGACCTCGAGCTCGCGACCCTCGGGTGGGTGCACTGGCACAACACGCAACGCCTCCACGGCTACCTCGGCGACGTCCCACCCGCCGAGTTCGAGGACACGTTCTATGCTGTCGAAGCCGACCGCGAACAGCTGGTCGGAATCAAATAGCGGGAGTCTACATCAGACCCAGGGCGCTTCACACCTGGAGATCGAGCGTAGCCATGAAACTAGCCACGATGAGCTGGGGGCGCCGAGGGCACACGGCCCGTCTCCACAAGGGGGACGGCTACCGAGCCCAACGGGACTCGAAGCTGCCCACGCTCGCGCCCGGGGCCCAGCACCGGTCGTGACCTAACCCCGGGATGAAACCCAGGGTGTTTCATATGTTCTTCGGAGGAAGATGGAGTCATGACGACCCCGGCCGTACGAGCCTTCACCCGACTGATCGACGACCCATACGAGGCCCTCAAGGAGGTCATCGACGAAGTCCGGGCGCAGTATCCGTCATACGCGCCTGTGACCGATGCCCTGCTCGCGTCGTCCTTCGACCAGAACATGCGCATGAGTCGGGAATGTGTTCTCGCCGGATCGCCGCCAGACGCGGACACTATGACGAACTATGCCCAAATCAGCCGTGCCCGGCTTGACTCGGGGGTCCCCGTCGAGGACCTGATGGCCTCCTTTCGTTTCTCGATGGGACGGATCGCGGACCACCTCGACCGACTGATGAAAGAGGAACGCGCCACCACTGAAGAGCGACTCGATGCGTACCGAAAGATTTGGATGGTCAGCGATGCATACACCACTTCCCTGGTCAACGAATACCGGCACCACGCCCTCCAAGTCGCAGCCGACGATTATCGCTTCCAAGTGGACCTCTTCCGAGCCCTCGCCGAGCGTGGGCCTAAGCCAAACCCGCTGGACGAAACCTCTACCCGAGGCCTGCTGAGCCTCCGGCTGACGTACCGCGGGTTCGTCGCCAAGCGTGAAGACGGTCAGCTCGGGCAGGACCACCAGCTTCGCGAATCAATTAGCAAACTCATCGGTCCCGGCCAAGGACTCTGCGTCGTCCAGCACGGACGCGTTGAAGGAGTGGTGGGGCGACGTTTCACGGCTCCACCGGGGGCGTCCGTATCCTTTGGCGAGCTCGCCCCCGTGCCTGAGCTTCACAACTCAATAGCACTCGCTAGGGCAGTGGCCGACACATCACCCGCACGGCACCCTGGAACCCATACGTTGAGCGACGTTTCATGGCGGATCGCGGCTAGTTCAGAATGCCCCTTGACGCGGCACTACATGGAACGCTTCCACCGTCTGTGGGCAGCCCCTGAAGCGAGCCGGTCGACGCTCTTGGATTCGTTCCGGACCCTCGCGGCCCACCACTTCAACTTCTCCACGGCTGCGGAATCCCTGCACTGCCACCCGAACACGTTGCGGTACCGGGCTGCGCGCCTAGAAGAACTCACGGGCACCAACATGCGGGACCTGGACGGTCTGATAGCCCTTGCCTGGGCAATCGAGTTGGCAGCACGCAGGAAGGGCGACTGAGGATCCGATTCGGACTTGTGAATCCCACAAAACCCGCTTCAACATCCTGTAGGACTTCCATTGCAGGGCAGGGATCGGCTTTGAGATGCTTCCACACAACGTGACGCCCATCACATTCTGATATCGTCGGCCAGAGGACATCTCATGCGCACCATCTCTCGCGGGCTGAACGCACTCGTGGAACGGTATCTCCCGAGCGCGTTCATCTTCGCACTCATTCTGACCCTCCTCACCCTGCTCATGGGGATGACCCTCGGGCATCAATCTTTCCCAAAGATGACCCAATACTGGTACTCGGGATTCTGGAGCTTCCTTGCCTTCGGCATGCAGATGGTCCTGATCCTGGTCACCGGGTATGCCCTAGCTAAAGCCCCTGTCGTCAATCGCGCGCTTGACCGCCTCGCCGCAATCCCGGGCACGCAGCGTTCGGCACTCGCCCTGACCATGACAGTCTCAGCAGTTATGGGGTTCATCAGCTGGGGTCTCGGATTTGTAGGGGGCACCCTGGTCGCCATCGCCATCGCGAAACGTCTAGACGCGGCGGACTTCCGGCTGCTCATCGCAGGGTCATATGCCGCTGTGATCGCAAGTCAGCCGATCTCTCTGACGCTGACCGCGCCACTGCTGGTGAACACGCCCGGCCACTCTCTTGAAGATGAGATCGGCCTTATTCCCGTAACCCAGACTCTATTCAGCCCGACGATGATCCTGTGTGCCATTCTCGGCTTTATCGGCGTGGTCATCGCTTTCATGATTATGGCCCCTCGGCCAGGAGAGGTAGTGCCGTTTGGAGCTCAGGGACGGACGAAGGGCTCGGATCCGACCCCAACTCCGACATCCTCGTCACCCGACGACCCAAAAGAGGAGCAAACCCCATCCACAACAATAGCAGAAAGATTGGACCACAGCCGCATTCTCGCTTATTTGATTGCCTGCGGCGGCCTGACGGCCATCGTGCTCTACTTTCTAGAGAACGGCTTCAACCTCGAACTCAACATCATCAACTTTGCCTTCCTGATCGTTGGAATCGCGCTCCACGGCAGCCCCACACGCTATGCAGAATGCATTACGGATGGCATCGGCGCGGCCTCCGGGATCGTCCTCCAATTTCCCTTCTATGCAGGAATCATCGGGATGATGGGTGGAGCCGGCCTCATTCAGACGATCGGGGGCTGGTTCGCATCCATCGCGACGGAGCAGACGATGCCCGTCCTCACGTACATCTCCGCGATGCTGCTCAACATCTTCGTCCCATCGGCCGGCGGCCAATGGCAACTGCAAGGGCCCGTCATGCTCGAGGCCACGGCTGGAATGGATATTTCCGCTGCGATGATCGTTAATGCCGTCTCCGTTGGTGACATGACGACCAACCTTCTGCAGCCGTTCTTCGTCCTCCCCGCTCTTGGCTTGTCTGGCCTTCAGCTTAAGGACATCTGGGGGTTCTGTATGACGGCCATGTTCGTCCTGATTGTCATCTGCGGCTCAATCTTCGCTATCGCCCCGCTGCTGGGTTGGTGAAGGGCCCGGGTGTTACCCCTTCTCCCGTCCACATTTCCGACCCACGAAGGAAGTCACCATGACCGCATCGAACCGACACCGGCTTTGGACTCCTACGCCGGAGATGACCGCCAATTCCGAACTCCACCGTTTTCGTGCATGGACGACTGGAATGCATAACATTGAACAGGACGACTACGTGAGCCTCCACGCCTGGAGCGTGCTCCATCTCGACGACTTCTGGGAGTCCGTTTGGAGCTACTTCGACGTCGTCGGACATCGGGGCCCCGGACCTGTCCGGACGGGATCCTCGATATCTGACACAGAGTGGTTTCCCGGCGCGAAATTGAATTACGCGGAGAACATCTTGCGTTTCGCAGACAGCTCCCCAGCGAAAGAGGCGCTGGTGGGACTAGACGAGACGGGTCGTCGTCGTAGTTGGACGTGGGCCCAACTCCGCGGCCAGGTGGGCGCGGCTGCCGCCTGGCTACGAAGGATCGGCGTGCGCCCTGGTGACCGCGTCTGCGCTGTGTTGCCAAACTCCCCCGAGGCGATCATCGCCCTCCTCGCTACAGCGAGCATTGGGGCGTTGTGGTCTGTCGTTAACCCTGACTTCGGCGTGCCTGGAATCAGGGAACGTTTCTCACAGATCGAACCACGAGTCCTCATCACAGGCGACGGCTACCACTACAACGGCTCCTATCGTGATTCCATCCCCGTCCTGCCACAGCTGCTCGAGTCTCTGCCCACCGTTGAGCACCACGTGCTTGTCGACCGCCACGCTGGCGTCCCTGACCTCAAGAAACATCTCTCCATTCCCACGACATCGTGGAATGACATTGTCGCGGATGAGAAAGAACCAACGTTTGAACGGGTGGATTTTTCCCACGATTTATGGATCCTCTATTCATCTGGAACAACGGGGGCCCCAAAGGGAATCGTCCACTCGCACGGAGGCATCACCTTGGAGATGCTGAAGGCCAACGGACTACAATTCGACATTGGCGCCGACGACCGCGTGTACTTCCCTGCAGCCACGACCTGGGTTATGTGGAATCTCGCTGTGAACACACTCTCCCGCGGCGCGACCGTAGTGACCTACGACGGATCCCCCACTTATCCGGACGCGGCGCAAACCCTCCGGCTTTGCGCATCGGAACATGTCAGCGTTCTTGGAGCCGGCGCAGCTCTCTTTTCGCTACTCGAGCGGTCCGGGGCTACTGAATTCCTCAAGGCAGATTTGTCCGAGATCCGATTCTTGTTCTCGTCGGGCTCGCCACTACCTGACTCCACATGGGCCTGGCTGTATGCCAATATCAACCCTGACATGCGTCTCGGGTCCGATTCAGGGGGAACGGATGTATGCACCGGGATCATCGGGTCGAATCCCTTTTGCCCGGTTTACCAGGGGGAGCTCATGGCCCCGTATCTCGGCGTCGCAGCCGATATCGTGGACGAGAACGGACACAGCATCGAGGGCGAGTTCGGTGAACTAGTCGTCCGGGAGCCAATGCCTTCGATGCCTGTCCGATTCTGGGCCGATGACGACGGCAGCCGCCTGCATGACGCCTACTTCGCCGATATCCCGGGAATGTGGCGGCAGGGCGATTGGGCGACCAAGATCCCGGGCGGCGGATTCGTCATCCACGGACGGTCGGACTCGACGATCAACCGCGGTGGCATCCGGATGGGGTCCTCTGATATTACGCAGATCGTCGACTCTGTGCCGGGTGTTGCCGCCTCCATGGTCATCGGCGCTGAGTTGGGCCAAGGCGGGTACTACATGCCACTCTTCGTGGTTCCGGGAGAGGGGGCACCTGGGGATGAAGAGCTCAGAGCCGAGATTATTCGCAAGATTCGAACAGATTTGTCTCCACGGTACGTCCCGGACGAGGTGATCCTGGCCCCCGACGTCCCTCGTACTCGCACGGGCAAACTCATGGAAGTGCCGATCAAACGCGTCGTACAGGGTGGTTCCCCAGAATCCGTTAACCGGGCGGCGGCCGAGTCGGTGGACGTGCTCGACTGGTATCTGGGGTGGGCCTCGAACGTAGCGCGAGAACAGGGCATCCACACGTCCCCCTACCGCCGCTGAACTCCGGGGACGCCGACGTCGTCGCGCACCCCCAGCCAGAATTATCGAGTTCTGGCAACGCGGGTTGAGTTATCGCGGGTGTTCAGCCGCGCCACCCTCGATAACTCAACCCGCGTTGCGGGCCGGGCCGAGCGACCTCACCGCAGCGGCGTGTGCTCCGGGTCCACGCGCTCGCCCTCGCGCACGGGCCCGGGTGCGGTGCCGCCGCCCCACGGGTCCCCGCCGAACGCCTCACGCCCGTGCTCGCTCAGCCAGCTCGCCAGCTCCGGGCCCGCGGACACGATGCCCGTCGGGTTGATGTCCTCGTGCACCACGTAGTAGTGCTCCTTGATCTGCGCGAAGTCGATCGTGTCGCCGAAGCCCGGGGTCTGGAACAGGTCGCGCGCGTAGCCCCACAGCGCCGGCATCTCGGTCAACCTGTTCCGGTTGCACTTGAAGTGCCCGTGGTACACGGGGTCGAACCGCACCAGCGTGGTGAACAGCCGCACGTCGGCCTCGGTGATCCGCTCCCCCATCAGGAAGCGGCGCGTCGTCAGGCGCTCCTCGAGCCAGTCCATCGCGGTCCACAGCCGCTCGTACGCAGCGTCGTACGCCTCCTGCGAGCCCGCGAAGCCACACCGGTACACGCCGTTGTTCACCTCGTTGAACACGCGCTCGATCACCTCGAACATCTCGTCCCGCTCCGGCCCGGCGTCGGGGATCAGCTGCGGGGCGCCGTCGCGGTGGAACGCGGTCCACTCCGTCGAGAGGTCGAGGGTGATCTGCGGGTAGTCGTTGGTCACGACGCCGCCCGTCGGCACGTCCACGATCGCCGGCACCGTGATGCCCCGCGGGTAGTCGGGGAACCGCGTGAAGTAGTTCTCCTGGATCCGCTCGGTGCCGAGCACGGGGTCCTTCCCGCCCTCGTCGAGGTCGAAGGTCCAGGAGCGCTCGTCGTGGGTCGGCCCCGGGGTGCCCAGCGAGATCGCGTCCTCCAGGCCGAGCAGGCGCCGCACGATGATCGTCCGGTTCGCCCACGGGCACGCCCGCGCCGCCACGAGCCGGTAGCGGCCCGCCTCGACGGGCCACGCCTCGGCCCCCTCGGTGAGCCCGCCGCCCACGCGGCCGACCGTGGACGGCTCGGCCACGGGCAGGGCCCGCACGGCCTCCGGGTCCGCCACGATCCGGTCCGCGATGTAGTTCGTGTCCCGCGTGAACTCCGCCCCGGACTGCACGTAGTTGCCCGTGAGTCCCTCGCGCGTGTCGATGGTGCCGCGGTCCGCGGCCTGGCCGGTCTGCTGGTTCTCCATACACTCGAGCCTATGACGACGACCACCGCCACACCCGGCCCCACGCCCGCCCCGCTGGTGCGCTGCGTGACCGCCCAGAACCCCTCCCCGATGACCCTCGCGGGCACCAACACGTACGTGGTCGCCGCACCGGACTCGGATGCGGCCGTCGTGGTGGACCCGGGCCCGGAGGACGACGTCGCCGCCCACCTCGAGCGCGTCCGTGCGGCGGCCGAGGGGCGCCGGATCGCGCTCATCCTGGTGACGCACCGGCACGCCGACCACACCGGCGGGGTGGACGCGTTCCACGCGGCCACGGGCGCCCCCGTGCGCGCCGCGGACCCGGACTGGTGCCGCGGCGGGGCCGCCGTCCTGACGCCGGACGAACGGATCGACGTCGCCGGCACCCCGGTGCTGGCGTGGCACACCCCGGGCCACACCTCGGACTCCTACTCGTTCGCCGTCCCGGACGCGGGCGCGCACGGCGCGGTCATCACGGGCGACACCATCCTCGGCTCGGGCACCACCATGCTCGACCACCCGGACGGCACCCTCACCGACTACCTGGCCAGCCTGCGCCGCCTCGAGGCGGCGGGCCCGCTCACGGTGCTGCCTGCGCACGGGCCCGTGCCGGAGCCGCTGGACGTCGTCGCCCGCGACTACCGGCACCACCGCGAGGGCCGCCTGGAGCAGATCCGCGCCGCCCTGGCCGCGCTGCCCGAGACCGAGGCGGCGACGATCACACCCGAGGACCTGGCCCCGCGCATCTACCCCGGCCTCACCGGCACCGTGGCCCGCGTGGCCGTCCAGACGGTGGCCGCGCACCTGCGCCACCTGCGCGAGGGCTGAGCCCCTCCGCCGCGGGCCCGGTCCGCACTACGCTGACCTCAGACCCGTCCCCTCGACCCCGCGGAGGCACCCCATGACCATCCTCGTCGGCTACGCCCCCTCGAAGGCCGCGGACGCCGCTCTGGACACTGCCCTGGACATCGCCCGCTCCACCGGCGAGCACGTGGTGGTGGTCAATGCGGGCCCCGGCGGCGAGCACCGCACCAAGTCCCTCGTCACGGAGGAGCAGCAGCGCGGCGTGCAGGCCCGGTTGGACGCATCCGGCGTGACGGCCGAGTTCCGTCAGTACGCGCGTGGCCGGTCCACGGTGGAGGAGATGAAGGACGTGGCCGCGGAGCTGGACCCGTCCATCGTGGTCATCGGCGTGCGCCGCCGCGGCGGCTTCGGCAGGTTCGTCATGGGATCGGTCTCGGACGAGCTGCTGCAGGAGATCGATCAGCCGGTGCTGTGCGTGAAGGAGTACCGGCAGTACGGGGACCACACGCCCGAGGCCGTGAGCCACGTCGCCGAGACGGACCCGGGCACCCACGGCCTGCCCGCGTCCGAGCCGATGGCCGAGCGGCGTCGGCTCACGCCCGTCGATCCCGGGGACCCGACGCTCGAGCGCTGAGCGCTCCCGCCGGGCCTCAGTCCTCGTCGTCCTGACGGCGGCGCGTGACGGCGTCGTCGAGGGGGCCGGCCGCCTGGGAGCCGGTGCCGCTGCGCCGCCCGGCCTCGTCCGCCGCCGCGGCCTCCGCCGCCTGCTTGGCCTGCTGCGCGCGCCGCTCGGCGAACGCCTCCTCGCCCGGGCCGGCGAGTTCGCGGTTGCGCTGCACCGCCGTCATCGAGCCGGTGTACAGGCCGGAGTGGTCGCCCACGCGGGTCAGCGGTGTGGTGAGGGTGTCCGGGCGCGGATCGGCGCCGTCGACGCGCGGCAGCGGCGCGGTGCGCGGGCGCGGCTCGCGGGCCGCCACCCCGGAGCCGTCCGGGCCCGGCTCGCCCGTCCGGTCGCCACCGCGGGCCGCCGCGTCGGAGCCCTCGGAGGCGGGCGCCGCGTCGTCGTGGGCGGGGTGCCGGTCCACCATGCGCTGCACCACGATGCCCTCGGGGTGCTCGTGGCGCAGGAAGGCCACGAGGTCCTCGCGCACGAGGCAGCGCAGGTCCCAGAGGTCGCCGGAGTTGCGGGCGGAGACCACGGCGCGGATGCGCACGACGCCGCCGGTCGCGTCGGTCACCTGCAGCGCGTGCTCGCGCCCGTCCCACAGGTCCGTGGACTCGAGCAGCTGGGTGAGTCGTGCGCGCAGCGCATCCATGGGCACGCGCCAGTCCACGTCCAGCTCCACGACGCCGGAGACCTCGGCGCCCACCCGCGTCCAGTTCTCGAACGGCTGGGTGGTGAAGTGCGAGGACGGGTAGACCATGCGGCGGCCGTCCCAGAGCTTGAGCACCACGTTGGACAGGGTGATCTCCTCGACGGTGCCGAACACGCCCTCCATGTCCACCACGTCGCCCACCCGGATCGCGTCCGTGAAGGCGAGCTGGAAGCCGGCGAACACGTTGGTCAGCGTGGACTGCACGGCCAGGCCGGCGATCACCGAGATCACACCGGCGGAGGCGAGCAGGCCGGCCCCGAGCGAGCGCACCTCGGGCACCCCCAGCAGGACCACGGCGACGGCCACCACCACGATCACCGCGTTGAGGATGCGCCGGATCAGGATGGTCTGCGTGCGGATGCGTCGCTCGCGGCGGTGCTCGACGCGGGTCTCCTGGTAGCGGCCGAGGATCCCCGCCTCGATCACGCCGACCAGGCGCCACGCGGCCCACGCGCCCGCCGCGGCCACGGCGATGAGCATCAGGAACGACGCCGGCCGGTACCAGGTCTGCTCCTCGGCCATGACCCCGAGCCAGATCCGGGAGGCCAGCAGGCCGGCGGCGACGGCGGCCGGCAGGCTCAGCCGCGCGGCGCCGTGCTGGAACGCGGGGCGGCGCACGAGCACGACGCGTGCCACCTGCAGGGCCAGGTACACGACCGCCGCGCCGATCGCGAACGCCATCAGCACGGTCAGCAGCGTCCCCCATTCCACGCCGAAGGCCCGGGTGGTGGCGGCCGCCCCGTCCTGGATGTCCCCCTCCACCCCGGACGGCACGGTCTCGCCCGCCAGGAGGCGGTCCAGGGCGGTCAGCAGGGGCGGGGTCGCGAGGGCGGGCAGCGCGGGGAAGACCATGACGACAGTCTGACACCCGCCCCCGGACGCACCCCGGAGAAGAGCACAATGGAGCCTGACCGTCCGCGCGGTCCGGGCCCGGCCGTCGTCGCGCCCCGTCCCGCCGGCCCGCCGCCGCCCCCCCTGGAGGAATCCGTGCTCTCCGTCACCGACCTGCGCCCGCTCGACACCGCCACCGCGGACCTGTCCCGCATCATCCCGCGGGCGAACGTGGACGTGTCCTCCGTGGTGCCGGTGGTCGCCCCGATCATCGAGCAGGTCCGCCACGGCGGCGAGCAGACCCTGTTGGACCTGGCCGAGCGGTTCGACGGTGTCCGTCCGCCGGCCCTGCGCGTGCCCGCGGAGGCGCTCGAGGCCGCCCTGGCCGGGCTCGACCCGCGGGTGCGCGCCGCCCTGGAGGAGTCGATCCGCCGGGCCCGGCTCGTGCACGACGCCCAGCACCCCCAGGACTCCACGGTCGAGCTCGGCGAGGGCGCCGTCGTGGAGAACCACTGGACCCCCGTGGGCCGCGTGGGCCTGTACGTGCCCGGCGGCCGCGCCGTGTACCCCTCCTCGGTGGTGATGAACGTGGTGCCCGCGCAGGCGGCCGGCGTGGGGAGCCTCGCGGTGACCTCGCCCCCGCAGCGGGACCACGGCGGCCTGCCCCACCCCACCGTGCTCGCCGCGTGCGCGCTGCTGGGCGTGGACGAGGTCTACGCGGCCGGCGGCGCCCAGGCCGTCGCCATGCTGGCGCACGGCATCCAGGACGACGACGGCGGGTGGCTCTGCGCGCCCGTCGACCTGGTGACGGGGCCCGGCAACGTGTACGTGGCCGCCGCGAAGCGCGCCCTGCAGGGCGTGATCGGCGTGGACGCCGAGGCCGGGCCGAGCGAGATCGCCGTGATCGCGGACGGCACCGCCCGCGCCGACTGGGTGGCCGCGGACCTGATCAGCCAGTCCGAGCACGACCCGCTGGCCGCCTCCGTGCTCATCACGGACTCCGAGGACCTGCTCCGGGACGTGCTGGCGGCGATCGAGGCGCAGGTGCCCGGGGCGTTCCACGAGGACCAGATCCGCGAGGCCCTCACCGGCCCCCAGTCCGGCGTGCTGCTGGTGCGGGACATGGACCAGGCCGTGGAGGTCTCCGACCGCTACGCCACCGAACACCTCGAGATCCAGACGCGCGACCCCGAGGCCCTCGTGGGGCGCATCCGCAACGCCGGCGCCGTGTTCGTGGGCCCGCACGCCCCCGTGCCGCTGGGCGACTACTCGGCCGGGTCCAACCATGTGCTCCCCACCTCGGGGACGGCCCGGCACTCCTCCGGTCTGAACACGGTGACGTTCCTGCGCCTGCAGCAGCGCATCCGCTACACGGAGACCGGGCTCAAGGAGGTCGCGGACGGGATCGGCGTGCTGGCCGAGGACGAGCGCCTGCCCGCGCACGGCGCCGCGATCCGCGCCCGCTTCGCGTGAGGGGGCGGGCGTGAGCGGCGTCCGCATCGACGCGTGGCTGTGGGCCGTGCGGCTGTACAAGACCCGGTCCGCGGCCACGGCGGCCGTGCGCGCAGGCCACGTGCGCATCGACGGCGAGCCCGTGAAGGCGGCGACGCCCGTCGTCGTCGGGAACCGGGTGCGGGTGCGCCAGGACGGAGGTGAGCGGATCCTCGAGGTCACGGGGCTGATCGCCAAGCGGGTGGGCGCCCCCGTGGCCCGGCAGCAGTACGTGGACCACTCCCCGCCGCCCGTGCCGCGTGAGCTGCTCGCGGTGCCGTACCGCGAGCGCGGCGCGGGCCGGCCCACCAAGCGGGACCGCCGGCAGCTGGACGCGCTGCGCGGCCGCGACCGACGCTGAGCGTCTCAGTCCTCCCCGCGCCGTCATCCGCCGTCGTGATGGCGGCCTCATGCGGAGGGTGCGGTCAGCACCATCCGGAACGGCTTGTCGTTGTCCACCGTGACGGTGAACGTCATCGGCCCCGCCTCATCCACGGGGGGAGTCGCCGCCGACCAGCCGCCGCACAGCGCCTCCGATCCGGCCATCCAGGTCTTCGTTCCCCCGCCACCCCGTGAGGTCAGGATCTCCGTCTCACCGGTGGCATCCGAAGGACACAGCACGATGACCCGAAGGACTGCACCCTGTTGAGCGTCCACGGTGATCTGCTGTGTGCCCGTCCCGACCGCCTCCTCCAGGACGGACTCCTTCTCCGGGTCGAGATAGCCCGCATCCGGATGCCGGCGCGTGTACTCGACCAACGTCATCCCGTCCTCCTCGAACAGCGCGGCGGGGAGTGCTTCTTCACCGGCGGGTGACGACGCGGACGAACCGGTGGCGGAGGCCGACCGGGTTGCCGAGGGGGCCGCTGACGTCACGGTGACGGAGGACGCCGCAGCGGTGGATGCCTTCGCGGTGGAGGAGACGCTGCCCGGGGAAGCGGAGCATCCCGAGATGGCGATACCGAGGAGAGCCGCGACGACCACGGCGGCCGACAATGCCGCACGCTTCTTCTCGATGTCCATCCGCATGATCCGATCCCTCTCAGAGAACCGATTGCGGGGCCGCGGGCTGCGGTCTCGAGCCCCCCTCTCGAGTGGCTTGATCCTGGCTGGCGATGCGCGGTGTGTCAAGCATCACATCGGGCAGCTCGGATGACGCCGCGCGACCGCCGCGCTTTGACCACCCCACGGACCCCTCCGTAGGCTGATCCCCAGAATCACGAGTTCCCGTCATTCACGGCCCTGGCCGGCGGGACGGCAACCCTCTCACGCAGTAGTGGGGTGCTCCAGGTGATGATTCGGCCCCTCGGACACCCCGACGGGCAAGTACCGCGCCTCCGCGGATCCGGGCGATCCGCGTTCCCGCCTTCTGCGGAGCCGCGCCAGTCATCGGAAGAGGACGCGCGCCATGACCCTGACCCACGAACCCCACACCGCCACGTGGGACACCGACCTGTCCCTCGGCAACCTCCGCTCCGGCCTCTCGGCCTTCCCCACCGGGGTCGTCGCGCTGGCAGGCCTCGCCGACGGCGTCCCCGAGGTGATGGTCTCCTCCTCCTTCGGCGTGGGCATCTCCTGGGAGCCGGCCCTCGTGTCCTTCTCCGCGCAGAACAGCTCCCGCACCTGGCCGCGCCTGCGCCGGGCCGGGGCGATCGGCGTCTCCCTGCTCGCGGCGGACCAGACGCCGCTGTGCCGCCAGCTGGCCTCCCGCGAGGGCGACCGCTTCGCCGGTCTGGACGTGCACCGCAGCCCGCACGACGCCCTGCTGATCGGGGGCTCCTCGCTCTGGCTCGAGACGCGGGTGCACGCCGAGGTCCCGGCGGGCGACCACACGGTGGTGCTGCTCGAGGTGACGGCCTTCGCGGATCACACGGACGCCGCTCCCCCGGCCGCCCTGCACCGCAATCTCTTCCACGGCCTGCGCGCGCTCTGAGCGAACTCTAGGTGAACAATCGGGCCCCTGGTTCCCGGTCGGCGAGATCCGTGCAATGATGGAGCCTGAAGTTGATCAAGCTGTATCCCGCCATCTTCACTGCTCGTCAGCCCGGCATCGCCGGCGTCGATGAGTGTTGGGCAAGCGGTTCAGTCTCGCCGCTTCACCCGCGTCCCACATCCGGGCCGCGGTCCAACACCGCCACCGCACCGCGGGGGCACATCGAAAGGACACCATCATGGCTGTCGGTACTGTCAAGTGGTTCAACGCTGAGAAGGGCTACGGCTTCATCGCCCCCGAGGACAACTCCGCGGACGTGTTCGTGCACTTCTCCGCCATCCAGGGCGGGGGCTTCAAGGAGCTCCAGGAGAACGACCGCGTCGAGTTCGAGACCCAGGACGGCCCCAAGGGCCTCCAGGCCGCCAACGTGACGAAGCTCTGATCTTCGCCTGACGCACGGCTTCCGACGCCCCCGGTCCGCACGGACCGGGGGCGTCGTCGTGTGCGCTTCCGCACGCCCCGCCGCGCACTGCGCCGCACTCCGCCGTATACCCGTTCGACCGCGGCGCTGCGACATCGCCGCAGGGCAGCACTGCGGTGATGTCGCTGAGGCGCGGTCCTCCGCGGTGGGTCTCGTCCTGGCCCTGCGCGTCAGGCCGCGCCCCGCCGGCCCACGTGGCGACGCAGCAGCTGCACCACGCCCAGGGCCAGCAGATATCCGAGCGCGACGAGCGCGAAGCCGGCCCGGTAGTCGCCCGTGACGTCGCGCAGCACGCCCATCAGCAGTGGGCCTAGGGCGAAGCCGGCGTACATGCCCATCGAGTTCGCCCCGGTCGCACGGCCGAGCCGCTCGGCCGGCACCTCGCTCAGCAGGCCCGCGTTGATCACCACGTTGGCGCCCAGCACCGTCAGGCCGTGCACCGCGGCGCCCACCCACAGCAGGGCCGGCAGGTCCAGCAGGTCCGCGGCGAGGAACACCGCGACGCCGGCCACGGCACCCAAGCAGATCACGGTCAGCAGGGTGGTGGGCCGGTCTCCGGAGCTCATCCGCCGGCTCCACCCGATCCGGGAGAGCACCCCGACCACCCCGGACACGGCCGCCGCGGCGCCGCCGGCCACGAGCGTCATCCCCAGCGTCTCGACGGCGAACAGCGGCAGGTAGGTGTTCGTGGCCTGCATGCCCAGGCCGGTGAGGAACGCGATCGCCGCGAAGAACCAGACCGTGGCCGGCAGGGGCGAGGTGTCCCGCCGTCGTCGCCCGCCGACGGGGCCGGTGGCCGGCGGCGGCGCCCCGGGCAGCGGCGGGGCGGCGACCAGCGCGAGCACCCAGAGCGCCCCGATGAGCACCGCGGCCCCCAGCGCGGCGCCCGTCCAGCCGAGGGCGAGGGACGCGGCCGGGAAGAACAGGCCGCCGACCAGCTGGGCCGCCTGCACGCCGGACTGCTTCACCCCGACCCACCCGATGCGCCTCTCCGGCGGCACCACGGTGCGGATGATCCGGTTCGTGGTGGGGTTGGAGATGGCCTGCGTGACGCCCGCGACGGCGGCCGCCGCGTACAGCACGGGCAGGGACGGGGCGACGGCGCCGAGCACGAGCGCCGCGGCGGTGCCGCCGAAGATGATGCTCAGCTGTGCGCGGGCGGACAGGCGGTCGGCGGCCCGGCCGAGGCCGAGCGAGGTGACGGCGGCCGCCGCGAACACGACCGTCATCACGGTGCCGAGCTGGCCCGAGGTGACGTCGAGCCGCTCCATCACGACCGTGGAGGAGGCGGAGACGCCGTAGTTGAACAGGGGCCCGGCGCCCATGGCCGCCAGCAGCACCCACAGCAGGGCCGCGGAGGGGCGGCGAGCGGCGGGGGCGGGCGGGGTCACGGCCCCAGGCTACGACCCCTCACGCGACGAGGCGGGAAATCTCTCTCATGGGCGCCCGGGGGCGTCGTGTGAGGTGGATTTCCCGCCTCGAAAGCGGTGGTGACTGCGGGGACGGGTCAGCCGACGCGGCCCTCGCCGCGGTGCTCGCCCTCGACGCGGCCGGTGGTCCCCCGCTGGGTGACCTCCTCGCCGTCCTGGCGCTCGGGCCGCTCGCCGGCCTCCGCCGGCAGGCCCTCATTCTCGTCGGTGGGCGTCTCGCCGGCGGTGGCGGCGGGTGCCGGGTCCTGCGGGGCCCGACGACGGCCGCCGTGCGGGGACAGCGACTCACCCTCACCCAGCGAGCTGACGCGCGGCATCGGCGACGTGGTCAGCGGCACGGACTCGGCCCGCCGGGCGTCGACCAGCGTGGAGCCCGTCCCGGAGATGGGGGAGCCCTGCACGGGGGCGCCGGCCGCCTTGCGGCCCGGGATCAGCAGCTCGGAGCGCCACTCGGGGTCGCGCTCGGTGAGGTAGTCCACGCGGGCGTGCTCGCCGAAGTGGTCCGCGTCCGCCTCCTCCCAGTCCATGGCCCAGCCGGCGGGCGGGTCGTTGAGCAGCTCGTCCGTGCGCAGCCAGTGGTAGATGGACGCGTACGAGCGGGTGCTCAGGTGGTCCACGCGGCGGCGCAGCATGCGGGTGTTCAGCTGGGACGGATGCGTCAGGCCCATGGACGCCATGATCTGCACGGCCTCGCGCACGGTCAGGCGGTGGTAGTTGAAGACGCGGTTGCCCTTGTCCTCCACGTCGAGGGCGCGCATCAGACGCGGGTCCTGCGTGGCCACCCCCACGGGGCACTCGTTCGTGTGGCACTTCTGCGCCTGGATGCACCCGGTGGCCATCATCATCGCGCGGGCGGACATGGTGAAGTCCGCGCCCTGGATCAGACGCTTGACGATGTCCGAACCGGTGGCGACCTTGCCGGCCGCGCCGAGCTTGATCATGTGGCGCAGGCCGGTGCCCACGAGCGCGTTGTGCACGAGCATGAGGCCCTCGGTCAGCGGGGTGCCCACGCGGTCCGAGTACTCGAGCGGGGCGGCGCCGGTGCCGCCCTCGGAGCCGTCCACGATGATGAAGTCGGGGGCGATCCGCTCCTCCCAGATGGCCTTGGTCATGGCCAGCACGTCCACGCGGGAGCCCACGCAGAACTTGATGCCGATCGGCTTGCCGTCCGAGAGCTCACGGAGCTGCTCGATGAACCTGACCATCTCGCGCGGGGTGCGGAACGCGGAGTGGGACGCCGGGGACAGGCAGTCCTTGTCCATCGGGATCTCACGGGCCTCGGCGATCTCGGGGGAGATCTTCTCCTTGGGCAGCATGCCGCCCAGGCCGGGCTTCGCGCCCTGGGAGATCTTGATGGTGATGCCCTTGACCTCGGGCAGCAGCGCCTTCTCGGCGAACTTCTCCGGGCTGAAGGTGCCGTCCTCGTTGCGGCAGCCGAAATAGCCGGAGCCGATCTCCCAGAACAGGTCCGCGCCGTTGCCGCGGTGGTACTTGGTGAGGCCGCCCTCGCCGGTCTCGTGGATGAACCCGCCCAGGCCGGCGCCCTTGTTCATGGCGATCACGGCGTTGGCGGAGAGGGAGCCGAAGGACATGGACGAGATGTTCATCAGCGAGATGTCCACGGGTCGGCGGCAGTCCGGGCCGCCGATCCGCACCGTGGGGGGCTCCTCCGGCGGGTTGACCGGGGCGGTGGAGTGCAACAGGAACTCGTAGCCGATCTCCGAGGTGTCCCGCTCGGTGCCGAACGCCTTGTGGCTGTCCAGTCCCTTCGCACGGGCGTAGACGATCGAGCGGGTGTCCCGGTCGAACGGCTTGCCGTCGAAGTTGCGCTCGATGAAGTACTGCTGGATCTCGGGGCGGATCGACTCCAGCAGATACCGCATGTGGCCGAGCACGGGGTAGTTGCGGAGGATCGCGTGCCGCTTCTGGGTCATGTCCCACACGGCGAGCACGAGCAGCGCCACCAGGAGCACCGCCAGCACCCACCACGCGCCGCCGCCGATGGCGGCCACCAGCACGACGACGAGCGCGGCCAGCGAGAGGGTCGCGACGATCAGGAGTCTGTTGTTCACCCGACCATCGTGCCCTATATCACTCGAACGTTCATCCTCGCCGCACTGTGTCGAGGTCCCACGTGTGGGGCAGGGGCGTCCGGGCCGACGGCAGGGCCACGCTGCGCCGCCACTCGTGCAGCCACTCCGGCAGCGTCGGCTCCCCCGCGAGGTCGTGGCCGGCCGCCGCCGCGATCGCCCGGACCTCGTCGTTCTCCACGGGGCGGCCGTCCTTCTTGCGCAGGCGCGTGCAGATGTACGCGCGCACCGCGACGTCGCCGTCGACCACCACGCGCTGCTCGAACCACACCGCGCGCTCATCCAGGCCGATCATCCGCGTCTCCACGTCGAACCGCTGCCCCAGGGTCACCGAGCGGCGGAACGCGATCTGCTCGGCCTGCACCACGGGCGTCCAGTGACGACGCCGGATCTCGTCCCACAGGCCGGTGCGAACCATCGCGTCGAAGCGGCCGAGGTCGAACAGCCCGAAGTACTGGCCGTTGTTGACGTGCAGGGCCATGTCCACGTCCGTGGGCAGGGCGCGCATCGGCAGCGTCGTCGGCTCCCAGAGTCCGGCGCGCGGGCGGCGACGCGCGCGGGCGACGACCCAGATCGTGCGGGGGATCAGATGCATCGGAGGTTCCTCCTCGGGGTCACAGGACCCCCTCGGTCAGATGGTCCGGCGTGCCGAACCGGTGGGCGGTCACGGACACGGCCTGTTCGTGCAGGAACGGCAGCAGCTCCACCTCGCCGGCGCTCACCACGGGGCCAGCGTAGACCGCCACGTCGGGGGTGTCGCCGAGCGCCGCGTGCAGCGCGCTCCGCGCCGCCTCGGCCGCCTCCCGGTCGCCGGTCCAGTCGGCGACGAGCCGGATCCGCGCGTCGCCGCCGCCCTCCGCTGCGGGCGGGATGAGGGCCAGCCGCCGGGCGCGGTCGTGGAACGCGGCGTCATCCTCGACGACGACGTCCACCGGCGCGGACGTGCCGGCACCCTCCGTGCGGACGGACCGGACCAGCTCCTCCACCCGGCCGCGCACGGCCTCGGCCGAGAGTCCGTCCGTATCGGGCCCCTCCGCGGTGGGGGTCGGGCGCAGGCTCACGGTCATGGGCGCCCCGGCGCGCAGGCCGGCGGAGACGATGCGCAGCAGGTGGTCGGCGGGCCCCGAGTGCCGGCGCACGAGGACCGGGGTGGGGACGTGACGCAGCACGTTCCGCTCGGCCTCGAGCGCGGAGACGTCCGTGGCCACCCCGAACACGGTGGTCCACGCGTGGGTGTCGAGGGCGCGGGCGGTCTCGAGCCAGGATGCGCCCGCACCGTCGGCCTCGGCCCCGGGCCGTCCCTCTCCCCCGGCCCACGTGGGCGCGTCCTCCCAGTCCACGAGGCCATGCAGGTAGTGCGGCCCGCCGGCCTTCGTGGTGGGGCCGACGACGGAACGCTTCCAGCCGCCGAAGGGCTGGCGGCGCACGATGGCCCCGGTGATGCCGCGGTTCACGTAGAGGTTGCCGGCGCGCACGCCGCGCAGCCACACGTCGATCTCCTCCCGGTCCAGCGAGTGCAGCCCGGAGGTGAGGCCGTAATCCACGGCGTTCACGATCCCGATCGCCTCCTCGAGCGTCTCGGCCGTCATCACGGCCAGCACGGGGCCGAAGTACTCGGTGAGGTGGGCGTCGGCGCCGGGGCGGACGCCGGAGCGGATGCCCGGGCTCCACAGGCGACCCGTCTCGTCCAGCTGCCGCGGACGCAGGGCCCACCGCTCCCCCGGGCCGAGCTCGGTGAGCCCGCGACGCAGCTTCTCGCCGGGGGCCTCGATCACGGGGCCCATCTCGGCGCGCGGGTCCACGGGGTGCGCCACGTGCAGGGACGAGGCCGCGTCCAGCAGCTGCCGGTGGAAGCGCTCGGAGGTGCCCACGGAGCCGACGAGCACCACGAGGGAGGACGCCGAGCACTTCTGGCCGGCGTGACCGAACGCGGACTGGACCACGTCCTTCGTGGCCAGGTCCAGATCCGCGGACGGGGTCACGATCACGGCGTTCTTGCCGGAGGTCTCGGCGAGCAGGTGCAGGTCGGGGCGCATCCCCTTGAACAGCCGTGCGGTGTCCCAGCTGCCGGTGAGGATGAGCCGCTCGACGGCCGGGTCGGTCACGAGCGCCGCGCCGACCTCCGCCTCGTCCTCGTCCGCCAGCGTCACCAGGCGCACGAGGTCCGCGGGGTCGTGCCCGGCGAGCGGGCCGCCGTCGTCGAACAGGCCCGAGTCCCGCAGCCCGGCCACGATCAGCTCCCACGCGACCGCGCCCGTCCGCTCGGACTGCGGGGCCGGCTTGAACACCACGGGCGAGCCGGCCCCGAGCGCGGCGAGGACGCCCCCGACCGGGATGGCCACGGGGAAGTTCCACGGCGGGATCACCAGGGTCAGGCGGACGGGCACGGCGCGAGCGCCCTCCACCGCGTCCAGGCCGCGGGCCAGGCGCGCGTAGTAGTGCGCGAAGTCCACGGCCTCGGAGACCTCGGGGTCGCCCTGGTCCAGGGTCTTGCCGGTCTCGGCGGCGGCCACCTCCAGCAGGCGGGCCCGGCCGGCGTGCAGGGCCCGTCCGACGGCGTCCAGCGCGTCGGCGCGCTCGTGGCCGGTGAGCGCGCCCCAGCGGGCGCCGGGGTGGGCGGTGGCGGCGATGGCGGCGCGGGCGTCGTCGGCCGTGGTGGCGCGGTGGGCGCGGACGGTGTCCGTCCCGAGGTCCGAGCCCGGGACGGCCGCGAGGATCCGGCGGGCCCACTCCCGGTTGCCGGGCAGCGCGGGGTCCGTGTCCGGGGTGTTGGCGAAGCCGTCCACGGGGGCGGGGGTCGGCCCGTCCTCCCCGCGGGACCGGTCCTGGAGGCGGTTCGGACGGGGCACGGCCGCGTCCAGGTGGCGCAGCGAGGCGCGGAAGCGCTCCTCCTCGCGGGCGAACAGGTCCGCGTCCGCGTCCAGGTCGAACACGGCGGACATGAAGTTCTCCGGGGAGGCGCCCTCCTCGAGGCGGCGCACGAGGTAGGAGATCGCCACGTCGAACTCCTCGGGCCGCACCACGGGCGTGTAGAGCAGCAGGGCGCCGACGTCGGCCCGGACGGCGGCGGCCTGGCCGGTGGCCATGCCGAGCAGCATCTCGAACTCCACCGCGGCCGGGTCGAGCCCGCGGCGCTCGATCAGCCGGTGGGCCAGGGCGACGTCGAAGAGGTTGTGCCCGGCCACGCCGATGCGCACGTGGGCCAGATGCTCCGGGGTGAGCGCGTAGTTGAGCACGCGCTTGTAGTTGGTGTCCGCCTCCTGCTTCGAGCCCACCGTGGCCAGCGGCCAGCCCGTCAGGGAGGCCTGCATCCGCTCCATGGGCAGGTTGGCGCCCTTGACCACGCGCACCTTGACCGGGGCGCCGCCGGCGGCGACGCGGCGCGCGGCCCACTCCTGCAGGCGCACCATGGCCGCGAGCGCGTCCGGCAGGTAGGCCTGCAGCACGATGCCGGCCTCGTAGTCGCGCAGGCCCGGCTGCTCGAGCAGGGCGGTGAACACGTTGAGCGTGAGGTCGAGGTCGCGGTACTCCTCCATATCCAGGTTGATGAAGGTGTCCCGATCCCGGGCGAGCTCGAACAGCGGGGTGAGCCGCTCGGTGATGTCCGCGACGGCCTCGTCGAACGCGTAGGGCGCGTGCGGGGCGGTGGCGGCAGAGACCTTCACGGACACGTAGTCGACGTCGTCGCGGCGGATCAGCGCGGCGATGCCCTCGAGCCGGCGGTCCGCCTCGCCCTGGCCGAGGATCGCCTCGCCCAGCAGGTTGATGTTCAGCCAGGTGTGCTCGTCGCGCAGGGCCGCGATGGCCTTGCCGAGCTGTCGGTCCCGCGCGTCGACGATCAGGTGGGAGACCATGTGCCGCAGCACGCGGCGGGCCGTGGGGACGGCGATGCGCGGCACGAGCGGGGCGGCGCGGCCGCCGACGCCGAGGACGGCGCGCAGGGCCGGGGGCAGGAAGCCGGGGGCGCGGCCGGCGAGCTCCCGCAGCGCCCGGGCGGCGATCGCGGGGTCCTCGGGGCGGACCACGTGGTCCACGAAGCGCACGATGAAGTCGAGGCCGCCCGGCTCCTTCAGGGCGCCCGCCAGCTGGCGGGCCGCGAAGTCGGCCTCGTGGTCCCGGGACTCGGCGAGCCAGCGCCGCACCTGCACGACGGCATCGTCGGCGAGGGCGTGCAGGTCGGCGGGGTCGGGGATCCCGCCGGTCGCGCCGAGGACCCGGTCGAGATCGTCATGGTCCTGGGCGGAGAACATCGCGGTCATGGCCGCACTCTGCACGTGTTCCGGGTCACAGGTCAAACCGCCGCGGCTTCCTGTCAGACGCCTATGCTCGATGGACATCCCCTCGCCGCGCGCCCGCGCGTCGCCGCCGTCTTCCCAGGAGCCCGTCCGCCATGGCCGCCGTCGACCCCGCCCCCACCGACGCGCGGGAGCGCCGGGACCTCGTCGTGCCCGTGCCCGGACCCGAGGACCCGCCCGAGCGGGCCTGGCTCGTCCTGCCCCACCGCCACCCGGTGCCGACGCTGCTGGAGGAGACGCGGGACGCCGTCGTGGGCCTGGCCGAGACGCTCGCCGCCGTGCTGCCGGTCACCGTGCTCGCCCACCCGCGCGACGCCGGGGCGGCGCGGCTGGTGCCCCCGGAGGTGGACCTGTTGCGCGCGCCCGTGGGCTCACCGCTGCTGGGCCGCACCGGGCCGAGCTTCGTCCGCCGCCCCGAGGGCCTGGCCGCCGTCGCCTGGCGCAGCGCCGCGGGACTGACCGGGACCGGGCCGCTCGACGGCGCGGCCGCGACGGCCGTGGCGGAGGCGGCGGGACTGCCGCTGCTCACCCCCCTGCTGCGCGCCCCGCGCGGGGCCTGGGTGAGCGACGGCGAGGGGACGGCCGTGGTGGCCGCGGACCCCGTGCTGGACGGGCGGATCAACGGCGCGTGGACCCCCGGCCAGGTGGCCGCCGAGTTCGCCGCCCTGCTGGGGATCACCCGGGTGCTGTGGGTGCCGCCGGCACCGCGGCCGGACACCGGGCCGTGGGGCGGGCCCGGCCACCTGGCCTCGTGGGTGCGGCTGGGGGGCGACGGCGAGGCCGCCGTGCACTGGCGCGGCGACCGGTTCCACCCCGAGCACCCCTACGCGGCGGCGGCGCTGCGCTTCCTGCAGGGCGCCGACGACGCCGCCGGCCGGCCCCTGCGCGTGCGCACGGTGACCGGGGCGGCGCAGCCCGCCGCGTACGACCCGGCCGAGCGGGGCCCCCGCTCCCTCCTGGACACGCTGCCGCTGGGCGCTGCGGTGCTGCGGCCGGCGTTCGAGGACGCCGCGGGCGAGGAGGCCGCAGCCGCCGCGTGCGCGGCACTGCACCCGGGGCTGCCCCAGCTGTCGTTCCCCGCCCCGCCGCTGCTGCGGCTGGCCGGCGCGCTCAACGACCTGGTGCTGCTCCAGCCCCGCCCGTGACCTCGTCGGTCGCGGGGCCGTCGTCGTCCCCGCCGTCCGTCGGGGCGCGGTCCTCGTCCTTCCCGTGCGCGTCCGAGCGCCAGGCCGCCGGGCGCAGCCGTTCCAGGAGCGAGGACTGACGGCGCTCCATCCCCTTCAGGTCCGAGGCGATGAGCGCGTTGATCCAGCGGGCGTTCGGGTCGGCGTCGATCAGCACGGCCTTGGCCAGCAGCGTGCAGGGCAGCGCGAGGATGGCGCCGAGCGGGCCGAGGACCCAGGCCCAGAAGAGCAGGGAGAGGAAGCTGACGGTGGGGATCACGCCGATCGCGTCGCCGGCCACCTTGGGCTGGATCACGGACTGCAGCACGAAGTTCAGCACCGAGTAGCTGACCACCACCCACAGGAAGTCGGACCAGCCGCCCGCCGCCAGGCCCAGGACGGCCGGCGGCAGCAGGCCGATGATGAAGCCGATGTTCGGGATGTAGTTGGTGAGGAAGCTGAGCACGCCCCACACGAGCGCGAGCGGCACGCCGATCAGCATGAGGGCAATCACGTCCAGCACCGCCACGATCAGGCCGAACACCGTGGTGACCACCCAGTAGCGGCGCACGCCCTGGGCGAACTCGACCAGGGCGTGGCCGAACTCGTGGCGGGCGGTGCTGAGCAGGCGGACGCGGCGTTCGACGTCCATCGAGTCCATGGCCAAGAAGAACATGCCCATGATCACGGTGACGAGCAGGCCGAAGACCGCGTAGACGTTCGTGGCGATCTTCGTGATGGCGCTGACGGCCGTCCCGGTGACGGCGCTCATGTCGATCGAGGCCAGCTGCTGGGACACCATGTCCGGGGTCACGCCGCGCTCGTTGAGCCAGTGCGAGACGTCCAGGACGATCTGCTGGAAGCGGTCCGCGTACTTGGGCAGCTCCGCCACCAGCTCGAGGCCGGACCACACCATCATGCCCCCGAACACGGCCATCACCGCGACGACCAGCAGGACGGTGGTGGCGGCCCCGAGCACGGGGTGCAGGCCCCGGCGGATGAGCCAGGCCTGCAGGGGGTAGGCCACGATCACGAGGTTCAGCCCCAGGAACACAGGCGCCGCGATGGAGGCGATCCCCTGGAAGAACTGCACCACCAGCACCAGGCCCGCGAGCGTCAGGACGATCACCAGCATGCGCGGCCACATGCGGTGGGGGCGGCGGATGTCCCAGTCGGAGGCGGGGCTGGACGAGGCGGGCGGCGGGGTCACCCCCGCGGGCTGTGCGGCGCTCACGCGGGCAGTCTATGCGCGGGCCGGACGGGGTAGGGTCGGGACCAGTCCACATCGACAGGGGAGCGCCCGCGCGGCGCTGAGAGTGCGGTCCGCCGCAGACCCTCGAACCTGCTCCGGTCCGCACCGGCGAAGGAAGTCGAGTCTCCCGGTCGACGTCGTCCCGGGATTCCGGTGGCGGCCTCGTCCCGGCCCCTCTGCCGTCCCAGAGGAGAACCGCCATGTCCCGCACCCCGCACCGCGCCCTCGCCGCCCTCTCAGTGGCCGCCCTCGCCCTCACCGGCTGTTCGGTGTCCGGCTCGTCCGGCGACGGGGCGTCGTCGTCCGCCGCCGGCGCCGGCGGCGAGCCGACGACGGTGACGATCATGACGCACGACTCGTTCAACCTGCCCCAGGAGCTCGTCCAGAAGTTCGAGCAGGAGTCCGGCTACACCCTGAAGACGACGGCCCCCGGCGACGCCGGCAGCGTGGTGAACCAGCTCCTGCTGGCCAAGGACGAGCCCACCGTGGACGGCGTCTACGGCGTGGAGGACCACTCGGCGCACCGCCTCGTCCGCGAGGGCGTCGTCGCCGAATACACCCCGCAGGACCTGCCCGCCTCCGCACAGGACCGGATGGTGGAGGACCGCATGACCCCGGTGGACCAGGGCCAGGTGTGCTTCAACACGGATCCGGCATGGTTCGAGGCCCACGACGTCGAGGCCCCCACCTCGATCGACCAGCTCGACGACCCCGAGTACGCGAAGCTGACGGTCGCCACCTCCCCCGTGGCCTCCTCCCCCGGCCTGGCGCTGCTCGCGGCCACCACGGAGAAGTACGGCGACGACGGCTGGCAGGACTGGTGGCGGGGCCTGATGGAGAACGGGGGCAAGGTCGCCGACAGCTGGTCCGACGCCTACAACTCGGACTTCTCCGGCGGCGAGGGCAAGGGTCGGTTCCCGGTGGTGCTCTCCTACTCCTCCTCCCCCGCGTTCGCCCCCGAGACCGAGGTGATCGAGGACTCCTGTACCCCGCAGGTCGAGTACGCCGGCGTGCTCGAGGGCGCGAAGAACCCCGAGGGCGCGCAGGCGTTCGTGGACTTCATGCTCACCGAGGAGGTCCAGTCCGCCCTGCCCGAGTCGATGTACATGTACCCGATCGACGAGTCGGTGCAGCTGCCCGAGGAGTGGGCGCAGAACGCGCCGCTCGTCGAGGACGCCATCACCCCGGACCCCGCCCGCATCGACGAGCGCCGCGAGGACCTGCTGAAGGAGTGGACCGCCCTGGCCGAGGCCTCCCGGCGCTGATGTCCGCGCTCACCGAGGTCGCGGCCCCCGGCACGGACCTGCCGCGCCGGCGGGCCCGCGGCCGGGGGGACGGGCTCGGCCCGTGGTGGCTGGTGGCCGCCGTCCTGCCGGTCGCCTTCCTGCTCGTCTTCTTCGCGTGGCCCGTGGCGGCCATGCTCTGGCGCGGGATCGGCGGCGACGCCGACGCGTTCACCGGCGCCGTGGACCTCACCGCCTTCAGGGAGACCCTCGCCCGCGAGCGCACGTGGCGCATCCTCGGCCAGACGCTCGGCATGGCCGCCGCCGGCACGGTGGTCTCGGTGGCGCTCGGCCTGCCGACCGCGTTCGTGCTGCACCGGCGTCGCATCCCGGGGCGGGCCGTGCTCCGCGCCCTCGTGCTCGTGCCGTTCGTGCTGCCCACGGTGGTGGTCGGCGTCGCGTTCCGCGCCCTGCTCGCCCCCGGCGGACCGCTCGGCTTCACCGGGCTGGACCAGACGACCACCGCCGTCGTGCTGGCCATGGTCTTCTTCAACGTGTCCGTGGTGGTGCGCCAGGTGGGCGCGCTGTGGAACGCGCTCGACCCGCGCCAGACCGAGGCCGCCCGCACCCTGGGCGCCTCGCCGTGGCGGGCGTTCCGCACCGTGACGCTGCCCCAGCTCGCCCCGGCGATCGCCGCGAGCGCGGCGCTGGTGTTCCTGTTCTGCGCGTCCGCGTTCGGCATCGTCCAGACGCTCGGCCGGCCCGGCTACGGCACGCTCGAGTCGGAGATCTGGGTGCAGACCTCCGTCTACCTGGACCTGCGGACCGCGGCGGTGTTCTCCGTGCTGCAGTTCGCGGTGGTGCTGGCCGCCGTCGTGGTCTCCGGCGTGACGGCGGCGCGCACCCAGCGGGCGCTGCGCCTGCGGGAGACGCCGCCGGCCCGGCTCACGCGCGCGGACGCGGTCCCGGTGGCCGTGATGCTCGCGGTGGTGGCGCTCGTGGTGGCGCCGATCCTGACGCTCGTGGTGCGCTCCTTCCACACCCGCCACGGCTGGGGGCTGGGCAACTACCGGCTGCTGTCCACGAGCGCGGGCAGCGGGTTCGTGGGCGGGTCGACGCCGGCCCAGGCGCTCGAACAGTCCCTGCGGGTGGCCGTGGACGCCACGCTCGTGACGCTCGTGGTGGCCGTGCCGCTGGCCCTGCTGCTGACCCGGCCCTTCCGTTCACGCGCGGCGCTGGTGGCCCAGCGGGCCCTCGACGGCGCCCTGCTCCTGCCGCTCGGGGTGTCCGCGGTGACCGTGGGCTTCGGCTTCGTCGTGTCCCTGCGGGCCGCGTTCCCGGAGCTGGCGGCCTCGGGCGTGCTCGTGCCACTGGCCCAGGCGGTGGTGGCACTGCCGCTCGCGGTGCGGGCGCTCGTGCCCGTGCTCGCGGCGGTGGACCCGCGGCTGCGAGAGGCCGCGCGCACCCTCGGGGCGGGCCCGTGGCGGGTGCTGGCCACGGTGGACGGCCCGTTCCTCGCGCGCGGCGTGGGTGTGGCCGCGGGCTTCGCGTTCGCGGTGTCCCTGGGCGAGTTCGGGGCCACGAGCTTCCTGGCGAGCCCGTCCGCGCCCACCCTGCCGGTGCTGATCGCCCGGCTGCTGGGCCGGCCGGGCGCGGACAACTACGGGATGGCGCTCGCGGCGGCCACGGTGCTGGCCGTGCTGAGCGCCGGGATCATGCTGGTGTGCGAGCGGCTGCGCCCCCGGGGCCCGGCCGGGGCGGGAGGTCTGTGATGACGCCGACGACGACGGGGGCCTCCCTCCGGCTCCGGGACGTGGCGATCCGCTATCCGGACGGCTCCACCCCCGTGCGGGGGACGGACCTGGACGTGGCCGCCGGGGAGATCGTGGCGCTCGTGGGCGCCTCCGGCTCGGGCAAGTCCACCATCCTGCGCGGGATCGCCGGGCTCGAGGACGTCGTGGCGGGCACGGTGGAGCTCGACGGGCGGGACGTGGCGGCGGTGCCGACGCACCGCCGGGGCGTGGGGATGGTGTTCCAGGACGGGCAGCTGTTCCCGCACCGGACCGTGGGCCGGAACGTGGCGTACGGCCTCGAGTCCGCCGGCTGGGACCGGGCCCGGCGGCGGGCACGCGTGGCCGAGCTGCTGGACCTGGTGGGCCTGACCGAGCTCACGGACCGGCCCGTGCAGCGACTCTCCGGTGGGCAGGCCCAGCGCGTGGCGCTCGCCCGGTCGCTGGCCCCGGCCCCGCGGGTGCTCCTGCTGGACGAGCCGCTGTCCGCGCTCGACGCGGACCTGCGCCGGCGCCTGGCCGAGGACATCCGGGCGGTGCTGCGGGCGGCGGGGACGACCGGCGTCGTCGTCACCCACGACCTCGCGGAGGCCGCCGTGATGGCCGACCGCACCGTGCGCCTCGGTGCGGGGGGACGCATCGCGGCGGAGGAGGACGGCCCGGCGGTAGCCTCTCAGGCATGACCCCGCCCGCACCCCGCCCCCGGCTGACCGCCCAGGACGTGGTGGACGCCGCCGTCGGGATCCTGCAGGACTTCGGCATGGGCGACCTGTCCATGCGGCGCGTGGCCGGGGTGCTGGGCGTGCAGGCCTCCGCGCTGTACTGGCACGTGCCGGACAAGCAGTCGCTGCTGGCGCGGGTGGCGGACCGGATCGTCGCCGAGGCGGAGGAGACCGTGCGCGCCCGCCGCGTCACGGACCTGGCGGGCCGCGCCGAGGCCGCGGAGGCCGCCCTGCTGCGGCACCGGGACGGGGCGGACGTGGTGCTCTCCGCCCTCGCGCTCGGGCTGGGCGGCCTCGGCCTGCACCGTCTGCTCACCGAGGCGGCGGACACCCCGGAGGACGGGGAGCGGGCCCTGGCGCTGCTGCTGGGCACCGTGTCCCTGCGGCAGCAGCGCGCGCAGGCGCAGGCGCTCGGCGTGCCGACCGGCCCGGACGTGCAGCGGCACCGCACGGACCCGCTCTGACGCCTCGTCCGACGCGGCCGCGCGGGAGGCCGAGGAGAGGAGACCTGCCTCCTCACAGGTACGCTCGGTAAGGTCGCCCAGAGCAGAACAGGTCGGGACGGGTCGTCCCCTTCGTCCACGGCGATCCCGCCCGACCGCCACAGGACCAGCATGGCCCGCCGGACCCGGCTCACAGTTCCGGCGCGGTCCCCTTCGACACAGCCGGCGAAGCCATGGGAGCACGGATCAACCACCCGCGGACGGTCGTGGACCGGACGCTGCATCACGACGTCGAGCCCGCACACCCCGCGGCGCTCGTCGACGTGGGCTGGGACTTCCGTGGCCCGGGCGCCAAGGCGGAGGAGCAGCACCGCCCGCTGCGCGTGGTCCGTGCCCGCCGGCCTCGGGGCACCCCGCGGGACCGGAACGGCGTCGACCTCACGCGCACCGGCCCCGTCGTCCCCCGCCCCTCCCCGCCGCGCACCCGGATCCGCCGGGACGGCGTCCGCGTGGTGGCCAGCCCGCTGGCCATGCTGCCCGGCGTGGACCACGGCCCCGCCCTCCGCCTGGACCTGCATCCGACGACGGGGGGCATCGTCTACGTGGCCCGCGAGCTCGAGCTGCGCGAGCTCGGCGACGACGTCCGCGGCCACGTCTACACCGGGATGGTCGGCACGGCGCATCTGAGCGTCTTCTGGTCCACCGTCACCGTCGACCTGCCACCGGAGCGCCCGGTGATCGTGCGGCTGCGCTCGGACCGGGACGCCGAGCTGCTCTCCCTGCTCGAGGTCCTCGCCCCCGTGGACACGCGCGTGGTCTCCTACCGGCTCGACGAGTCCCCCGTGGGCACGCAGCGCTCCAGCTACCTGCTGCCGGACGTGGACCCGGAGACGGTCGCCCAGACGGGCGCGGCCCGGATCCCGCTCGAGGCCATCGAGGCCGCCCAGGAGGAGGAGGACGCGCTGCGCCGCTCCTCCGGCGTCTTCCTCTCCCGCCGCCGCACGGACCGCTTCCTGCGCCGCAACCTGCCCGGGGTGACCCACAGCCTCACGTTCGCGGACGAGGCGGACGTGACGGACGTGTACGTGGACGGCTCCGTGCTGCGCGGCTCCCGCATCGGCGGGGCGGCCGCCGTCGCCGGGCCGAGCATGTGGGCCGTGCAGGCCGTGGCCGGGGCCACGATGCCGCTCGAGGTGGAACTCGAGGCGCTCGTGCTGGGGCACGTGATCTGCGCGTGGGCGGGCACCCCCGGCGGCCGGGTCACCATCCACTCGGACTCGCGCGCCGCGCTGGCCCTGCTCAACGCCGCCCGCCGCGAGCGGCTCACCCTCGGCGGCGCCCGGGGCGAGCGCATCCGCCGCACCCTGCGGCGCCTGCTGGCCGCCGTCGACCTGGCGCAGGCCGCGGACGTCCAGGTGGACACCACGTGGGTCAAGGGCCACGTGGGCGTGCACGGCAACGAACTGGCCGACGACCTCGCCCGGGCCGCCGCCCGCCACGCCAGCGTCGGCACCCCCGAGGGGGACCTGCCCGAGCGGATGGGGCAGCTGATCCAGCTCCGCGTCGAGGACGACGCCGCCGCCGGCTGACCCCGGCCCCGATTCCCCGTCCTCCGCCCCAGCCTCTAGGGTGGGGCTGTGGAAGCGACAGTGGAACAGATCACAGCGGCCATCACGGCCCTGAACGACAAGTACTGGTACGTCGTGATGGCGCTGCTCTTCGTGGCCGGGGTGTGGTTCACCATCCGGACCGTGGGCGTGCAGGTGCGCATGCTCCCGGAGATGCTGCGGTCGGTGACGGCCAAGTCCCAGACCGGATTCGAGAACGACGGCGTGAGCCCGTTCCGCGCCTTCACCATCTCGGCGGCCTCGCGCGTGGGCACCGGCAACGTGGCCGGCGTGGCGATCGCGATCGTGATCGGCGGCCCGGGCGCCGTGTTCTGGATGTGGCTGCTGGCGATCATCGGCGGCGCCACCGCGTTCGTCGAGTCCACGCTGGCCCAGCTGTACAAGCAGAAGGGCGCGGACGGCTACTTCGGCGGGCCCGCGTACTACATCCGCGACGGTCTGGGCGCGAAGTGGCTGGCGGCCGTGTTCGCCGTCGCCATCACCGTGACCTACGGCTTCGTGTTCAACGCCGTGCAGTCCAACTCGATCTCCGAGTCCGTGCAGGCCAACTGGGGCGCGTCCTCCACCACCGCGTGGATCGTGGGCCTGGGCCTGGCCGCCCTCACCGGCCTCGTGATCTTCGGCGGCGTGCGCCGGCTCTCGGCCGTGACCAACGTGCTGGTCCCCGTGATGGCCACGTTCTACATCTTCCTGGCCCTGATCGTGATGGTCGTCAACATCACCGAGGTCCCGGGCATGATCGCGCTGATCGTGGGCCACGCCTTCGGCCTGCGCGAGGTCGCGGGCGCCGCCGTCGGCATGACGATGGTGATGCAGGGCGTGCGCCGCGGCATGTTCTCCAACGAGGCCGGCATGGGCTCCGCCCCGAACGCCGCCGCCACCGCGGCCGTCTCCCACCCGGCCAAGCAGGGCTTCGTGCAGTCCCTGGGCGTCTACTTCGACACCCTGATCGTGTGCTCGGCCACCGCGTTCGTCGTCCTGCTCTCCAACCCGGCCTACGGACGCGGGGAGGCGCTCGGCATGCAGGTGACCCAGGGTGCGCTCCAGCAGGCCGTGGGCGCGTGGGCCGGCCCGGCGCTGACCGTCATCATCTTCTTCCTGGCCTGGTCCTCCGTGCTGGGCAACACCTACTACGGCGAGGCCAACATCCGGTACCTGGCCGGCCGCCACGCGGGCCCGGCCATCACCGTGTTCCGCGTGCTCGTGCTGGTGTGCGTGGTCGGCGGCGCGCTGGGCTCCGTGGCGCTGGTGTGGAACCTCGCGGACACGTTCGCGGCCCTCATGGCGACCATCAACCTCGTGGCGATCATCCCGCTGGGCGGGCTGGCCGTGAAGCTGCTCCGGGACTACGAGCGCAAGCTCAAGGCGGGCATGGATCCGGGCTTCCACCTCTCCGACCTGCCCGAGGCGCGGAACGTGGCCCTCTGGCGGGACGAGCCGAAGACCTCCCCGCTCCAGGACTGACGCCCCCGCCCGCGCGTTTCGAGGCGGGATATCGACCTCATCCGGCTGCCGCGGGCGGCCGTGGGGTGGATATCCCGCCTCGATGCATGAGGAGGCCCGGTCTGGACACCGTGCGGGGGTCGACGCCTAGGTTGAGGCGCACCCGACCGGCCACGCACGAGTGGCTGGCACGACGTCCGAGGAGGACACCATGGGCATCCTCTCCAGCATCACCCGCACCCTCGGTGGCGGCGGCCGCCGCTCCAGCCGACCCACCATCGGTGCGCACATCGGCCGGTCCCCCGACTTCGGCCGACAGGCCCGCTCTCAGCGACGCCGCTCCAGCGGCCTGGGCGGTGCCCTCCTGGGCACGCTCGGCGGTCTGGCGCTGCGTGAGCTCTCGCGCCGCGGCGCCGGGGGCACGACGCGCGGACGCGGCTCCGGTGCGTACCGGGGCGGCTTCGGACCCTCGGCCCGGTCCACGGGCGGCCTCGGCACCGGCCTGCTGGGCGGGCTGCTCGGCGGGGCCCTCGCCTCCCGCGGCCGGTCCGGTGCCGCCGGCCGACGCACGGCGGGCGGACGCCGGACCGTGGGCGGCGGCTTCTGACCGCTGCGACGGTGCGGAGTCGCCGCTGAACACCATCACCGCGGAGCGGACACGGCACGGGGCGGGCACCGACGGATCGGTGCCCGCCCCGTGGTCGTGGTGGGCCGGTGGCGTGCCCGAGGGGTCTGCGCCGCGGCTCAGCCGAGGCCGGCGACGCGGCCCAGGATGAACAGCAGGACGCCGATGACCACGAGGGCGGTGATCAGCCCAAGGACGATCTTGCCGGCCGAGCGCTCGCCGGTCTGCTCCACGTCCATGCCCGGGTTGTCCGGGCCGACGCCCGCGCCCTCGGCTGGGGGCGTGTCGCCGTCGAACGCGACCCCGGAGGTCTCGTCCGTCGCCTCGCGTGCGCGCCGGGCGTCCTGGGGGTCGGGGGTGTGCGGGGTGGCCATGGCCGGCTCCTCTCGTCTCGGCGGCACGGGTGCGCGCCGCTGGCCCTCACGGTAGGCCCGGGGCAGGGGTCCTGACCAGGGCGAGGCGACGCCCGCCCCAGCGCTTTCGTGGCCGAAACGGCGCGCCCCGAGCCGCTTTCGTTGACGAAACGGCGCCCTCCGCCACGCCCACGCCGCCACGACGGATCCCGTCACACTCTTGATCGTTGGACGTCCAAGCAATAGCGTGATCGGCGTCACGTCCCCGCCGTCCGGAGGAGCCCCCCCATGCCCGAGGCCTACATCATCGACGCCGTCCGCACCCCCGTGGGTCGCCGAGGGAAGGGGCTCGCCGGCGTGCATCCCCTCGACCTGGCGGCCGCGCCGCTGCGCGAGCTCGTCGCCCGCCAGGACATCGACTCGGCCGAGTACGACGAGGTCATCCTCGGCTGCATCGACCAGCTCGGCCCGCAGGCCATGGACGTGGCGCGCAACGCCTGGCTCGCGGCCGGGCTCTCCGAGGACGTCCCCGGCACCACGGTCGAACGCCAGTGCGGCTCCGGCCAACAGGCGGTCCACTACGCCGCGCAGGCCGTCATGAGCGGGACGGCGGACCTCGTCGTCGCCGGTGGCGTGCAGTCCATGTCCGCGATCCCGCTCTCCCGGTCCAACACGGCCGCCCGCGAGCTCGGCTTCCCCGACCCGTTCACCGGCTCCGAGTCCTGGGCCGCCCGCTACGGGGACGAGGAGATCTCCCAGTTCCGCGGGGCCGAGATGATGGCCCGGCACTGGAACCTGGACCGTGACGCCCTGGAGGAGTTCGCGGTGCGCTCCCACGAGCGCGCGCTCGCCGCCCAGGCCGACGGTCGCTTCGACCGCGAGATCCTGCCCGTCGCCGGCCTCACCGCGGACGAGGGGCCGCGCACCCCGGACGCCGCGAAGATCGCCTCGCTCGACCCGATCGTCCCCGGCGGGCTGCACACGGCAGCGTCGGCGTCGCAGATGTCCGACGGCGCGGCCGCCCTCCTGCTCGCCTCCGAGGAGGCGGTGCGTCGTCACGGACTCACCCCGCGAGCCCGGATCCACCACCTCTCCGCCCGCGGCGCCGACCCCGTCATGATGCTCTCCGCCCCGATCCCGGCGACGGCGTACGCGCTCGACCGCATGGGCCTGACCATCGACGACATGGACCTCGTGGAGATCAACGAGGCGTTCGCCGCCGTCGTGCTGGCCTGGCTGACCGAGACCGGCGCGGACCCGGCGAAGGTCAACGTCAACGGCGGGGCGATCGCCCTGGGCCACCCCATCGGCGCCACCGGCGCCCGCCTGATGACGTCCCTGCTGCACGAGCTCGAGCGCACGGGCGGCCGCTACGGCCTGCAGACCATGTGCGAGGGCGGCGGCCAGGCCAACGTCACCGTGATCGAACGTCTCTGACCCATCCCCCGGAGGTTCCCATGCCCGACCAGATCACCCACCCCACCGACACCGCCGCCCACCTCTCCCCCGCCCCGGAGGACACGATCGGCCGCGTGTTCGCGCGCGCGGTCGCCCGCTCCCCGCAGGCCGTCGCCCTGCGCTTCGAGGACCGCGACTGGACCTACGCCCAGCTCCGGGACGGAGCGCACCGCGTGGCCCGCCGCCTCCAGGACACCGGCCTGCCGGCCGGCACCCGGGTGGCCGCCTACGCCACCAACTCGGACGCCTACGCGCTGCTCTTCCTGGCCTGCGTCACGGCCGGCTACGTGCACGTGCCCGTGAACTTCGCGCTCAAGGGCGGCGAGCTCGCGCACGCCCTCGAGGACTCCGGCGCGGAGCTGCTCGTGGCCGACGCCGGCATGCTCGAGCGGGTCGACCAGGTCCGGGCCGAGGGCCGCGCGTCGGCTCTGCGGCACGTGTGGACCATGCTCCCCGCGGGCCACGCCGAGCCCTCCGTGCTTCAGACCGCCCAAGACGAGGCGCTGGATTCCGCCGCCCCGGAGGCGGAGGTGTCGGCCACCGATCTGGCCCAGCTGCTCTACACCTCCGGCACCACCTCCACCCCCAAGGGCGCCATGATGTCCCACCGGGCGCTTGTGGCGGAGTACCTCTCCGCGATCATCGCGCTGGACTTCACGGCCGAGGACCGCCCCCTGGTGGCCATGCCGCTGTACCACTCGGCCGCGATGCACGTGTTCCTGCTCCCCTACCTGAGCCTCGGCGCCACGGTGCGCCTGCTGGCCGCCCCGGACATCCCCCGGATGCTCGAGCTCGTGGAGACCGAGCACATCGGCTCCCTGTTCCTGGCGCCCACCGTCTGGGTGCCGCTGGCGAACCATCCGGACCTGGCCACGCGTGACCTCTCCTCGCTGCACAAGGCCCAGTACGGGGCCTCGATCATGCCGGTGACCGTGCTGCAGCGCCTCCGTCAGAGTCAGCCGGGCATCGGCTTCTACAACTGCTTCGGCCAGTCCGAGCTGGGCCCGCTGTGCACCGTGCTGCGCCCCGAGGAGCACGACGCGCGGCCGGCCTCATGCGGCCGCCCCGTGTTCCACGTGGAGGCCCGGGTGATGACGGCCGACGGCGCCCCCGCCGCGCCCGGCGAGCCCGGCGAGATCCAGTACCGCTCGCCGCAGCTGCTCTCCGGCTACTGGAACCGCCCGGACGCCACCGCGGACGCGTTCACCGACGACGGCTGGTTCCGCTCCGGCGACCAGGTCACCCAGGACGCGGCCGGCTACATCCAGGTGGTGGACCGCATCAAGGACGTCATCAACACGGGCGGCGTGCTGGTCGCCCCGCGGGAGGTCGAGGACGCGATCTACGAGCTCGACGAGGTGGCCGAGGTCGCCGTCATCGGCCTGCCGGACGAGCGCTGGATCGAGGCGGTGACCGCCGTCGTCGTGCTCAAGGAGGGCGCCGAGCTGACCGCGGAGACCGTGCGCGCCCACGTGAAGGAGCGGCTGGCGGGCTTCAAGGTGCCCAAGCGCGTGGACTTCGTGGCGGAGCTGCCGCGGAACCAGTCGGGCAAGCTGCTCAAGCGCGCGCTGCGCGCCGAGCGGACGCAGGAGGCCCGGTGACGCGCACGCAGAAGCCGACCTACGACGTCGTCACGCCCCTGGACGTCGACTACCTGGACGCGTTCGGGGAGGCCACGGACGAGGACCGCGCGCACTGGGACCGCGCCCGTGCCTACGGCCGGGAGGTGCTCGAGCGGATCGACGGGCACTGGGACCGGGCGGAGTACCCGTTGGACCTGGTGGCGCGGGCGGGCGAGCTGGACCTGCTCACCGACGGGCTGGAGGTGCCGGGGCACCCGGTGATGTCGCCGTTGGCCGCGGGCCTGGTGGCGATGGAGATCTCCCGGGCGGACGGGTCGATGGCCGCGGCTGCGGCCGTGCAGGGCGGGCTCGTGCTGCGCGCCCTGGTGCACTGCGCCGGCCCGGAGCAGAAGGAGCGGTACCTCGAGCCGGTGGCGCGCGGCACGCTGCCGGGCGGGTTCGCGCTCACGGAGCCGCTGCACGGCTCGGACTCGGTGTCCCTCGAGACGTCCGCGCGGCCCGACGGCGCCGGCGGCTGGGTGCTGAACGGCGCCAAGAAGTGGATCGGCAACGGGGCCGCCGGGGGCATCACGATCGTGTGGGCGCGGGACACCGAGGACGGCCAGGTCAAGGGGTTCGTGGTGGAGCAGTCCACGCCCGGGTACGAGGCCGAGGTGATCACGGGCAAGGGCGCGCTGCGGGCGATCCACCAGGCCGAGATCACGCTGACCGACGTGCGGGTCGGCGACGACGCGCGGCTGCCGGGCGTGGCGACGTTCAAGGACGCCGCGCGCGTGCTGGTGGCCACCCGCGTGAACGTGGGCTGGTCCGCGCTGGGCCACGCGACCGCCATGTTCGAGGCCGCGCTGGCCTACGCCCGGCAGCGCGAGCAGTTCGGCAAGCCGCTGGGAGCGCACCAGATGGTGCAGGAACGGCTCGCGCAGATGCTGGACGAGGTGACCGCGATGCAGACCCGCTGCGTGGCCGTGGCCCGCCTGCAGGCGGCCGGGCTACTGCGCGACGAGCAGGCGTCCCTGCTGAAGTACGCCTGCACGCGGGGCGCGCGGCGGGTGGCGCAGATCGCCCGGGACATGCTCGGCGGCAACGGCATCCTCCTCGAGCACCGGGTGATGCGGCACTTCGCCGACGTCGAGGCGCTGCACACCTACGAGGGCACCGAGTCCGTGCAGGCGTTGATCCTCGGCCGGGACCTGACCGGGATGAGCGCGTTCGCGTGAGCGCCTCCCTCAGGGCGCGGAGACGACCCCCACGCCCACCCGGGGCAGGCTGCGGTCCACGACCAGCTCCAGCCGACGTTCGTGGAACCGTGCGCCGAGCAGCTCCTCGAGGTCCTCGACGAGGTGCACCGTGATGGTCTCGATGACCGCCGCGGTGTCCTCTCCGTCCCGCAGGATGCAGTCCACCTCCAGCGCGGGGGCGGAGGGGGTGCCGGTGATGGCGAACCTGGCCTCAGCGACCTCGGGGAACACGGTGACGGCCCGCGCGGCACTCATGGCCAGGAGGGCGCAGCGCTGACGGAAGGCGGCGGGCTGCGGCGCCGGGGACTCGAGGACGGGCGGGACGGCGGACAGGGTCCGCCCCATGGCCTGGGGGGCCTCCAGCGTTGCTGTCATGACATTCCTCTCGCCGCGGCCCGGGCGCCCCCTCACAGAGATCGCCGTGACCTGGAAAATGTTAGTCTAACTATGCGTTAGGAAGACTAACCAAATTTTCGGGGTGACGTGAACAGGGAGGTTCAAGAGCGCATGGGTGAGGAGCACACCACGCTGACCAGCACGGATGGCGAACCGACGTCGGGCTACTGGTACACCCGCGGCGCCCGCGAGATCGAACCTGTGGACGTGCTCAACCTGCTGCGACGCTACCGGGAGGCCGAACGGCGCATGCGCGCCCGCACCCGGAACAGCATGGGGATGGGAGAGACCCACCTGTCAGCCCTGCGTTACCTGCTGCGGGCCGACCGACGCGGCCACAAGGTCCGTCAGCGGGATCTGGCCAGCGCCCTGGAGATCACCCCGGCCTCCGCCAGCGCCCTGGTGGACCGACTGGTCCGAGACGGCTACGCCCGACGGGCGCCCCACCCACAGGACCGCCGATCCGTGGTGGTGGAGCCGACGGCCAAGACGGACCACGAGGTCCGCGCCACCCTGGGCGCCATGCACCGCAGTATGCTCGCCGCGGTGGAGGGCCTCACCCCGGCCGAGCTCGCCGGCGCGGCCGCGTTCCTGCGGGCCCTGATCCGCAGCGTGGAGGAGCATGACGAGGACGAGGCGGACCAGCCCGCGTGAGGAACAGACTCAGCGGAACAGGTCCCAGACGCTGAACGTGGTGCGCTTGTAGACCGCGTTGTAGGCGGCGCGCTTCGGATCGCGCACCCACCCCATGCCCGGCCGGCCGTCCTCGCGGCCGGCACCCGTGCACCGCACCCGCCAACCCCAGGAGCTGACATGAGCACCGCACCCACCCCTTCTTCCTCCGACGACGCCCCCGCCGTCCTCGTCGAGACGCGGCCCGGCGTCGTGCGGCTGACGCTGAACCGGCCCGCGAAGGGCAACGCGCTCGGACTGACGATGGCGCGCGAGGTGCTCGCGGCGATCGCCAAGGCCGAGGCGGACGAGTCCGTGCACGTGCTCACGCTGACCGGCGCCGGGCGGATCTTCTGCGGCGGCGGGGACGTCCAGGCCATGGCCGCCGCGCCTGCCGGGCCGGAGCGGCGCGCGATGATCCAGGAGCTCGGCGAGGCGGCGGGCGAGGTCGCGGTGGCGCTGACGGGCTCTCGCCTGCTGGTGCTGGCCGGCGTCAACGGGACGGCCGCCGGGGCGGGGCTCGGGCTCATGCTGGGCGGCGACGTCGTGCTGGTGCGCGAGGACGCGCAGCTGGTGACGGCGTTCTCCGCGCTCGGGATGACACCGGACACGGGCGTGTCCTACTGGCTGCCGCGGGTGCTCGGGCCGGTGCGCGCGACGCAGCTGCTCCTCGGCGGGCGGCGCCTGAACGGGACCGAGGCCGTCGCATGGGGCCTGGCGACCGAGGCGGTGGCCGGCGGCGCGTTCGCGGCGCGTCTGGCGGAGCTCGAGGACGATCTGGTGGCCGGTCCGGCGCACACCTATGGGCCGACGAAGGCGCTGGCGCGCGGGGCCGACGTCGAGGCGCTGCGCGCGCATGTGCGGCAGGAGGCGGCGTCGATCGCGGCGGCGTCCGAGCACCCGGAGGCCGTGCGGCGGGTGGAGGCGTTCGCGGGCCGGTGAGAGGTGGGCCGGTGAGCGGGGGCCGCGGACCGGGCCGTGAGCGGCCAGGCCGGCGGCGCGTGTTCAGCGGGCCGCCCCCGGCCGGGTCCGCGAGGGCGTGGAGGTCACTTGAACATCTTCAGGACGTCACCCAGGCCGACCGTGGTGCGCCGGTAGACGGCGTTGTAGGCGGCGCGCTTCGGATCGCGCAGCCAGCCCATCCCCTTGCGGCCGTAGCCGGGGATGACCTTGCGCTTGATCGCGCGCTTGGCGCGGCCCGTGGTGCGGGCCTTGATGGACTTCTTCAGGCTGGGCTTGCGGAGACCGATCTTCATGGGGCGAGCGTACTGGGTGGGGTGGACGGGGTAGCCCGTGACTCCCTTAGCGGTCGGCAGAAACGTATGGGCGAGGAACGCGCAGGCCTTCGGCGAAGTGGCCACCCGTTGCGAGTAGCTCCTGGACGTTTTCCTGGAACCAGGTGCTGCCGGACACGGCCTCAGAGTAGGTGGCGAGGCCAGCCAGGAGAGGGACCATGCTCTGGCTCTCGTACTGACCCCATTGCCGCTTGATCTTCCTCGCCTTCACGCCGAGGTCGGGAAGATTCGGCGGGACCGTGTTCCACAGCCGCGAATGGTGCGCGCAGGCATTCCGCAGTACTGCGAGGCTCCGGACTGTGGAGGAGAATCCCATCTGCCGGAGCCCCCAGGTGTCGGCGACGCCGCGCCGAACGTCCTCATCTCGGACGAAGTCGATCGCCTTGGAGAGGGTGCCGAAGGACAGGACGTCGACGGCGGCCCACACCGGCAGGTCGCGATAGGCATCGGCTCGATGACGGACCACGAAAGCCTGTCGAGCACGATCCAGGTCATCCCGAATCGCTTGGTCCACGGGCACCTGGCGTGCCGGAGGCTGGGTGTAGGAATCAGCCTTCAGGAAGACGCCGTACGGCCCATGCCGTTCTGCGATCACGTGGGCGAACGACGTGCGGAGAGCCACCTCCACCTCTGCGACCGCCATGCCGCACTGCTCACGAAGCTGTTCGTCCGAGCGGTACAGAGAGGCGATCTCCGAGAATCGCGTGCCGTCTCGGAAACGGTTGTCTCCGAACGCAGGGTCGTGCTGGAAGAAGCGCCAGTACCCGGAGAGCCGGTAGTAGCCGACTCTTCGGAGCTCTTCATGGGCTGCGCCGACGTCGTCGATCTCCATCCCCCGGGAGCGCAGCAGGTCGACCTGCTGCGCGTAGGAGATCCAGGGTTTGCGGCTATCTTTCACGTGCTCCTCCGAGACGAACACGGCCCCCGCGCATTTGAGCTGCGTCGCTGGAACGGGGCCTGCAACGGGAAGCTTGGCGGGGGCTCTGTTGCAACCAGTCTATCCCACAAGCAGCCCCTGTGGGGCACGGGTGTGGACAGGTTCACTCCTCCGCCGACGGCCTTTCAGTGCCCACGGGAGATGCATCGTGTCTCCTGGCTGCTGGCCACCGTACCGCCCGGCGTCGCCACGCTCGGCTGCGTGGAGGTGGCCCCGGGATGTTTTTCGCGGCGGAGCGAGCCAGTGGTCAACAGGAGACGTCCCGACCGTGATAGGTGAGGCCACGGAAGGCGCCACTCTTGCGACGGGGACAGGGGCCGCAAGCCCTTCCCGGCCTGCGAGATTACTTCCGCAGCGTCTTGACGAGCGCCTTCTCCATCGATTGCAGCGCCTTCTCTAGGCGGTACATACTGCCTCGGGCCTGCACAGACGTCTCACGCCAGTCATTGAGATCGATTCGGTAACTCAGGGCCTCCACTGGCCCGTACGGTCCGTCGGCCTCAATGGTGACCGTGATCCGTCGATCCACCTCTGGATCGTTCAGGATTTCCACAGCGGTCCCGAGTCCCCAGGAGTGGCTGCGCCCTGGAGGCAGCGATGCGTGACCGGAATTGAAACGGTCAAGTGCCCGCTGGAGGTGCTCCCGATGCCGAGGAGCGTGTGGGACATCCTCATCCACCCAAATCCGCACGTTGGTCGCCACGGTAGGTCCTGAATTACCCACCACCAATACGAGCAGCTGGCCGTCCTCATCCCTAGGTGTAGGAGGGCATGACGTTGTTGACACGCACCGGGGCCAACGAGGCCGGTGGAGCATCTCCGCAGGAGGTATGCGGCCGATGGTAGTTGTAGTGATTCACCCACACCTGAAGGGCCTCACGCCGAGCCCGCTCTGAGGTGTAGGGGCGGGCGTAGAGGACCTCGTCCACCATCAGCCGGTTGTAGCGTTCGACCTTCCCGTTGTGACGCGGGGTGTAGGGGCGGATCCGGTGATGCCGGCCCCCGAGCGAGACCACCTTCCGGGTGAAGTCCACGGCCCGGTAGTTGTTGCCGTTGTCCGTGATCACCCGGTCCACGGTGATGCCGTGGGCGGCGAAGAACGCCCTCGCCCGGCAGAAGAACCCGATCGTGGTCACCGCCTTCTCGTCCTCCAACGCCTCGGTGTACGCCAGGCGGGTGTACCCGTCGATCGCCGAGTGCAGGTAGGTGTACCCGACCCGTCGGCCAGGCCCGCGTTTGGCCGCTCGCGCGTTCTCGGAGTCCCGGCCGTGAGCACGCCAGCCTCCCCCTCGGGGATGCGCCCGATTTTCTTCACGTCCAGGTGCACCATGTGCCCCGGGCCGCGGGCGGTGATCTTCTGGGGTCGTTGGCGCAGGTCTTCTCCGGCCGGGGTCAGGTCCCGTAGGCGGGAGATCCCGAGTCGGTGCAGCCACCGCCCCACGGTGCGAAGACACACCTGGTGGCCCTCGCCGACCAGATGGTGATGGATGCGCCGGGCGGACCACTTGCGCTCCCGCCGCAGGGCGTGGATCTGGGCGACCAGGACCGGATCGAGCTGGGCAGGTGAACGGTGCGGCCGGCTGGGCAGGTCCTGAAGGCCGGCTTCTCCCTGGGCGCGGTAGCGGGCCACCCAGGTGGCCACCGTGGGCCGGCTCACGCGGAACTCGGCTGCCACGTGTGCTTGCGGGATCCCGTCGTTCAGGTGGCGGTGGACCATGCGCAGCCGGCCGGTGGGGGTCAGAGGTGCGTTAGCGTGAGTCACGAGCGGGCTTCCTTCCGCGGATGAGTGGATGTCGCAATTCCCATCCTGCGGGGCGGAGCCCGCTCGTCTCATCTCAGCCCGTGCCTCGTGTCAAGAACCTCATGACCCACAACACCTAGGGCGGATGTCCACCCACACGTAAGGCTGCATGGAGGCTTCGAACTGCGCCTGCTGGTTCGTGACCTGCTGTCCGGCCAGACGCGCAGACCGGCCCGCCGCGTACGCTGCTGCCGCGGCTGCGGCCGCCGAAACGATCGACGGGATCTGGGGGATGACGTCGTTGACCCAGCTCATGAGCCCCAGTCTGCATATGACCCCTCCGAGGGGGCGTCCACCACAGCGCCAGCGTCTGCCTGCAGGCCTCGCTCGAGAGCGGAAGTTCTTGCCTCATGCTCGCCCAGACTCCTGCCATCCGAGCCCTTCCATGAGGCAGGACCGCTCATGCTTCCTCCGGCGATGAAGCTAGCCGCTGCGGATGAGCTGCTGAACAGGGCATCTGAGGTCAGAACTCCGTCCGGGGTCAGCACTTCCCGGTGCTTCTCACGGTTGGCACGCACCCCGACAGGGGCGCTGTCCCTCAGGCCCTTGGCCACGCGGCTCCCGGCGAAGACCACGAAACCCTCAGATGTCGGACGTCCCGTGGCATTACCGTCGTTGATCGACATCGAGTAGACAGTGTCGTCCAACCGCTGCCCGGGCTGGGGTGCTGAGGATGGGTCTAGCTGTTCATCGACTTCTTCGAAGACGCGGTGCCCGAGCGCACTGATGACCAGTTGGCCCTTTTCTGCGTACTCATTCAGTTCGGCGCGTTTTTCTTCAGTCACATTACCGCCCGAGGGCGTGTTCGCGTTGTCCACGCGATAGCGGCCGATTGTCTTCGCCAGCTCGAAGAAGTGGTTCTCCAGAAAGGTCACTTCGGTGGGGCCAAAAGAATTACCCAGGGTGGTGAGAAGGATGGCACGGTTCCAGAAGTCATGCCGGCCGTTGGCAACGTGTTCCTGGATGCGGCCCACCAACCCGTTGCCGTTGGCACGGCCCACGGCCTGACCCACGTAGACCGCGTCGTCGCCGGAGTCTGCGTCCTGGCCCAGCAGGAGGTACACACCCGTCGAGTCGAACGCTTCAGGCCGCGGCCGCACATTGAGATTGGTCCGAGGCACTACATAGACGAGGCCCGTCCAGTTGTCGAGGGTGCACTTCAGCCGGCCGGTGGGTGCACCGTCCATCAGGAAGACCTGCAGTGTCTTGGGGTGTGCCATCTCAGTTCCCCTTCCGGACGCGCGACGGCGTCGCACTCGCCCTCTCATCGACGGAAGTGCCCTGCGAAGGGGCCGTTTCGTCAACGAAAACGGCGGACCGTCCATGGGCAACGTCCACCGGCCCGGCCCCCTCGCTCCGCACCTTCCAGTACAGGTACTCCCCGATCGCGGCAACGATCATCTTGGACGGGTCCCCGCCCCTGCCCACGATGTCCGTCATCTTCGCGAAGGCGTCCTCATTCGCGTACACGGCGCCCATCGCTGACCGTTCCAGGTTCGGGCTCGCCAGGAACTGCTCCAGCGAGTTCGCTCCGGCCTGCCCCAGCAGCTTCTCGTCCTCCATGAGCGGCGCCACGAGGGCACTGACCCACGCCTCCTGCTGGGACGGGGAGGCATCCACGCCTTCGCCGGCGAAGATCTCGTTGATCTTCTCGATCACTTCCTCCAACGGCCCGCGCTGCTTCTCACGCACCTGCCCGCCTCCCACAGCGGTGGTCCCCTTCAGCGCGGCCCCGCCGGTCAGCCCGATGTCCCCCGAGGACGTCTTCTTCTGCCGGATGCTCACCAGCTGCACATCACTCAGGTCGATCAGCTCCTCACCGCCGGGCTGATCGCCCACGAGCTGCACCAGGTGCCGCAGGAACAGCGCCCGCTTGTAGTGCTCGGTGTCCCCGAACTCGTAGATCTGGGAGAGGAAGTCGTAGAGGCTGACGAAGGACCGCATGTCCTTGCGCACCAGCACGAGCTCGTTCACGCGCGTCTCGTCCTGGTTCATCCGCGCATGCGCCAGCTCCTTGCGGAACCGGTATGCCACGGGCTCCAGCGCGGCCTGCAGGCCCTCCTGCCCGCTCCCCGGCTTCCACGCCACCCACACATCGGCGAACGCGTCGACCTCGTCCCAGTCGTACACGCCCGCGGCGTCGAGCTTCGTCCCCAGGTCATGGATCAGGTTCGGGTCCGTCACCGTCTCCAGCTTCGCGCCGGCATAGTACGGCTCGAAGGCGGCCTGGATGTCATCTTCGGAGTTCACGAAGTCCAGCACATAGGTGGTGTCCTTGCCGGGTGCCGCACGGTTCAGGCGCGACAGCGTCTGCACGGCCAGCACGCCGGAGAGCTTCTTGTCCACGTACAGGGCGCAGAGCTTCGGCTGGTCGAAGCCGGTCTGGTACTTGTTGGCCACGATCATCACCTGGTAGCTGTCCCCGTCGAACGCCTTGGCCAGGTCGCCGGTCACGGACGGGTTCATGGACCGCTCGGTGACCTTCTCGAGCCCGAAGTCGTCGTCGGTGATCTCGCCGGAGAAGGCCACCAGGGTGCCCACGTCCGTGTACCCCATGTCCTGGATGTACTGGTCCATCTGACGCTTGTACCGGACGGCGGCGGCGCGGGAGTCGGTGACCACCATGGCCTTGGCCTGCCCATCGAGCAGTCCGGCCACGTTGGCGCGGAAGTGCTCCACGATGATCTTGACCTTCTGCGCGATGTTCGTCGGGTGCAGCTTGACCCACCGCATGAGCTTCTTGCTCGCCTCGGTCTGGTCCACTTCGGTGGTCTGCTTCCCGACGGCGGCCCGGTCGCCTTCGGGACGGAACTCGCCCTTCTGTCCGGCCAGGGCCAGCTTGAAGGCGGTGTCGTAGTTGGTGAAGTTCTTCAGCACGTCGAGGATGAACTCCTCCTCGATGGCCTGCTGCATGGTGTACCGGTGGAAGGATGCCGGGATCTCCTGACCCTTCTCGTCGTACTCGCCGGAGGGGCGGCCGAACATCTGCAGGGTCTTGTCCTTCGGCGTGGCGGTGAAGGCGAAGAAGCTGATGTTCTCCGGGCGTCCGGTGGCGGCGACCTCGGCGGCGAGGATGGACTCGGTGTCCGCCTCTCCGCCGTCGTCGAGGTCGGTCTGCTCGTCCGGGGTGAGCACGCGCTTGAGCTTGGCTGCGGCGGAGCCGGTCTGGGAGGAGTGCGCCTCGTCCGCGATCACTGCGTAGGTGCGGCCGGCGAGCGTCGAGTCGCCTTTGAGGAGCTCAAGCACGGCGGGGAAGGTCTGCAACGTCACCACGATGATCCGATTGCCCTGCAGCAGGGTCTGCTTCACCAGGGCGGACTTGCTGGTGGCCTCTCCCCCAAGATTCTTTCGGTCCACGGCCACCACGGTGCCGGAGGTCCGTTCGATCTGTCGGACAGCCTCCTGGAGCTGGTCGTCCAGCACGGTGCGGTCCGTGACCACGATGACCGAGTCGAACACCCGCTGCTCGTCCGCCCCGTAGGTGGAGAGCAGGCGGTGGGCGGTCCAGGCGATGGTGTTGGTCTTGCCGGAGCCCGCGGAGTGCTCGATCAGGTAGGACTTGCCGGCGCCCTCCTCGCGGACGGCGGCGAGCATCGTGGTGACGGCCTCCCACTGGTGGAAGCGCGGGAAGATCAGCGTGGACTTCCGGTGCGAGCGGCCGTGCTCGTCCTCCACGGTCTCCTTCTTGAGGAAGACGAACTTCTGGAGGATCTCGAGCCAGGTGTCCCGCTGGAGAATCCGCTCCCACAGGTAGGCCGTGGAGGAACCGCCGTTCGGGTTGAGCGGGTTGCCGGCGTGGCCGTCGTCGCCTTGGTTGAACGGCAGGAAGAAGGTGTCCTTCCCGGCCAGCTTGGTGGTCATCCAGACCTCGCGGTTGGAGACGGCGAAGTGGACCACGGCGCGGGTGCCGAACCCGAACAGCGGCGTGGCCTTCGGGTTGCGCTCGCGGTACTGCTTCTTCGCGTGGCCGATGGACTGGGTGGAGTCGGTCTTCAGCTCGATCGTCGCTACGGGCAGGCCGTTGACGAACAGCACCAGGTCCACGGACTGGTTGGTGGCCGGGTTGAAGTGCACCTGACGCATCACGCGCAGCCGCATGCGCTCGTAGGAGGCGACGGCGGCCGGGTTCAGGTTTGTGGCCGGCCGCGGCTCGGCCATGCGCAGGGTGGCGGAGGTGCCGATCTTGAAGCCCTTGCGGAGCACGTTGAGGGTGCCGCCGACACCGGTGTCCTGCGGCTTGTTGAGCACGTCGATCAGGCGGGTGGTGATCTGGTCCCGCTGCGCCTGCTGCGCGGAGGCCGGGGCGTCCGGCTTGACGAGGCGGGCGTAGTCCTCGGGCTGGTTCTCGGCCAGCCAGGTGTGGACGTCCTCGGGGAAGATCGCGTTCTTGCGGTCGTAGCTGGCATCGTTGGGCGAGTAGAGCCAGCCGTGCTGCTCCAGGTACTCGCAGATGTAGGTCTCGAGCTCGCTCTCGTTGTGGATGGCCATGGCGGTCAGTCCTCCGTGGGGATCTCGATCTGGCCGGTGACGGCGGCGGTGATCAGCGCAGCGCGACGCTCCTGGGCGAGCTCGATGAAGCGTTCGGCCTTGGCGATCAGGGCGTCGATCTTGGCGGTCTCGCGGTCGAGGTGGTCGGCGATCTCGCGCTGTTGCTCGAGAGACGGCAAGGGCACGAAGGTCCTGTCCAAGTTCTTTCGAGTGATTCGCTGTCGCGTCGCACCATCTTGAAGCGATTCAAAGGCGCCTCTCACACGAGAACCGTTCAGTACGTATGCGAGGTAGCGAGAATCAGCGTGTCCAACTGGCCGCAAGATTGCTACGTCCACCACGGTGATCGCCCGGTAGGGCAACGCTGGAACAACACACGCACGGCCAATCGGATCAGGCATCCGAGCAATCAGAATGTCGCCAGCATTCAAGGCGAAGCACCGCAATCGATCGAAAGTCTCGTCATTCACCCATCGATCAGACCTGTCACGGAAGAAGCCGTCGCCGACGTCAGCAAGCTGCGTTAGTCGAACCCTACCCTCGGGATCCTGGTCCTTGCTCTCTACCCAGTCCCCATCGACGAGGCCATGAGTTCTGGTCAACGATTTGATACTGGTAAGAGGGCTCGATGACCAAGACTCTTCGAGCACAGCGTCAATCATCAGCACACGACGCATCTTTGACAGACGAATGAGTTCCGACTGCTTCTCGATCAGGGCGTCGATCGTGGCGGTCTCGCGGTCCAGGTAATCTGCGATCCGCCCCTGTTGTTCTGCGGCCGGCATGGGCAGGACGAACCGCGAGACCTTTTCTGCCGTGAAGTGGGGGATCGTCGCAGTGTTGACGAAGAGATCGATCTCGCCACAGTCCAATGCCGTCCGAAGCGCGTAGGACAGGAACCTGGCATCTGCTCGTCCCGGTCGTGGTCTGACTCGCAGAATTGAGTTCTGAAATGCCCAGCCGTCGTAGTCGCGCTCCAAGACGGCAGACCGGCCATAGCCGGCGCCGCCTTCGACCACGACCATGTCGCCGGCCTTCAGCGTCAGCGCCGCAGCCTCCTTCGGGGAGAAGTACATGCTCTGTTCGTCGCCCAGGTCGATCAGACGCCCTCCGGGCTGGACATGAGCTGCCCTCAGATACGGCATGAGCACATCTCCGTCACTCGGGGAGGTCTTGAGCATCTTCCCGAGTTCGACGTCTGCGACCCGTGAGATCGGCAGCTTCGCAAAGCTCACCGCTCCACCTCCTGCAGCAGCTCGATGATCTCGGCCGTGAGCTGCTTGAGCTCGGCGTCGATCTCCTCGAGTGGGCGCGGCGGCACGTACGTGTAGAACAGCCGGGTGAAGGGGATCTCGTAGCCGATCTTCGTCTTCGCTTCGTCGATCCAGGCGCCGGGCACGTGCGGGGCCACCTCGGCCTCAAAGTACTCGTGAATGTCCCGGCCGAAGGGCACCAGTTCGGTGTCCCGCAGCGAGGTGTCCGGCTCCGGCTCGCCCTTCTTGTTCTTCACCACCTCCGCCTCGGGATCGTGCACGCCGATCGCCCCGGTCAGGGCCTTCACCAGTGGAGCGCCAGCGGTCACACCGTGCTCCTTCAGCGCCTTCTTCAGGTCCAGTACGAAAGTGGGCTGGTGGTCCCAGACCCGGCCACGCAGGGAAGCGAGGGCGGCCTCGAGAGCCGAGCGGCCATCGTCGGGAAGCTTGTCCACCGGCTTGGTGGCCAGCGCCGCCGCGATGGTGACGTCCTCCACCTCGAAACGCAGCTGCAGCGGGCGCTCCACGGAGATCTCCCGGTAACCGAAGTCCTGCGCGGTGAGGACCTTGGAGAACTCGGCGTTGTCCTCGGACTGGGCGTCGAAGTCCCGGTAGATGTCCAGCACGCGCTGGCGGTCCGCCTTGGACAGCTCCTTGTTCTTCGAGCCCACGTTGCGGCGCAGCTTGGTAAAGAACGTGCGGGCGTCGATCAGCTGCACCCTGCCGCGGCGCTCTGCCGACTTGTTGTTGTCCAGCACCCACACGTAGGTGGCGATGCCGGTGTTGTAGAACATGTCCGTGGGCAGCGCGACGATCGCATCCACCAGGTCTGATTCCAGCAGCCAGCGGCGGATCTCGGACGGGCCCGAGCCCGCCCCGCCCGTGAACAGCGGGGAGCCGTTGAGGACGATGCCGGCCCGACCTCCACCCTCCGAGACCGGGCGGAGCTTCGAAGCCACGAGCTGCAGGAACAGCATCTGGCCGTCGCTGATGGCGGGGGTGCCACCCGGGAAGCGGTTCGTGGCGCCACCGGCGGCGATCTCCTTCTCCACCGCGGTGCGGGAGGCCTTCCAGTCGCCGCCGTAGGGCGGGTTGGAGAGGACGTAGTCGAAGCGCTCGGTCAGGTGGGCGTCGTTCTTGAGGGTGTCCCCGCGAGCGATGCCGTCCGCGGCCTGGCCCTTGCCGAGCAGCTCGGACTTGCAGATCGCATAGGACTGGTCATTGAGCTCCTGCCCGAACAGGCGGACCTCCGCGTTCGGGTTCATGCGGCGCAGGCGCTCGTCCAACAGGGACAGCATGCCGCCGGTGCCGGCCGTGGGGTCATAGACGGTGCGGACCGGGTAGCCGGTGAGGACGTCGTCGTCGTTGGCGGTGAGCAGGTCCACCAGGAGCTTCACTGCATCGCGCGGGGTGAAGTGCTCACCGGCGGTCTCGTTGGAGGCGGCCGCGAAGCGGCGGATCAGGTCCTCGAAGAGGGTCCCCATCTCCGCGTTGGAGACGGCATCCGGGGAGAGGTCGATGGAGGCGAACTGCTGCAGGACCAGGAAGAGGCGGTCGTGCTCGTCCAGCTTGGCGACCGTCTTGTCGAACTCGTAGTAGGTGAACAGGTCCGCCACGTTCTGGGAGAACCCGTCCACGTAGGCCAGCAGGTTCGTGCGGAGCAGGTCCGGCTCCTGCAGGATGCGGTCCAGGGTGAAGGGGCTGAGGTTGTAGAACGTCAGGCCCGTGCGGGACTCCACCAGGTTGTCCAGGACGAAGTCCGGATGCCCCTTGGCCGCCAGCTCCGCGAAGAACTCCCGGTGCGGGGCCATGACCGCCTCCATACGGCGGAGGATGGTGAGCGGAAGAACGAGCGTGCCGTACTGGTTCGGCTTGAACACGCCCCGGAGCTGATCCGCGATCCCCCACACGAAGTTCGAGAGGTTCCGGGGAGAGCGGTGGGGCGCCGAGGCAGCGCCGCGCGTGGCGGGGGTGGTCATGGGGTCCTTCGAATGGTGGGGGCGGGCCGCTGGACGGGACCCATTCCGACCCCGCAGCGACCCGACAGGGCGACGGATCATACACAACCACACTTGCCTATGCTCTGCGCGCGCGAGTACGCTCGCGTGTGGTAGCTAGGGCTGAGACAGTGCCCCGAGCACCAATTCGAGAGGCCCACGCTTGCGTGGGCCTCTGCGCTTGTCTGCAGTGTCCGCTGTGCCCTGCACAATGGTCAGATGCTGCTGGCGTACATCGACGAGATCGGCGAGCCGGGCGCCTACGTCGGCCCGGACCATCCTCGCTTCCGGACAAGCCCAGCCTTCGGTTATGCCGGATTCGTCATGCCGGAGTCTGCCGCACGAGGCTTTGGAGCGAAGTTCACCGCACTGAAGCGTCAGCTGTTCGCCTCGGAGATCGACCGAGCGAAACACCCCGGACGGTGGGAGTTCAAGGGGGCCAATCTGTTCCGGCCGGATACCCCCGCGCGCTTTCCGCAGCAGCTCCGCGTGTTCGATGCGCTCGTGCGGTCCGTCGTCGTCGACCACGGCGGCAAGCTGTTCTACTACGCCGACGAGAAGCAGCGTGGGACGCCCAAGCAGATCGGCCTCGACGTCGAGAAACGCGAAGCCGACGCCATGCGAGAGACTCTGAACCGTCTGGCCCGCCATGCCCACCATCACGGACATAACCTCATGGTGATCATCGATCAAATCAATGAGAAGACGCGAGTCGAACGCGTTGCATCGATGTATGCCCACATCTTCAGCCGAGCCAGCGACTTTCCGGAGATGCGGTGCATCGTGGAACCGCCCATGCACGTGGACAGTTCGCTGAGCTCCAACGTGCAGTTCGCCGACTGGGTCGCCGCCGCCGTCACACGCGCTGTCGATCACCAGCTCAACGACTCGTCCAAGTACGCCTGGGTCACCGACCCCCAGCGGCTGGCATCCATGAGGGGCAGCTTCACCTACGAGTCCAAACTGCACCTGTGGAACCGCGGCGTGCAGGACATCAACCACTCTGAGCTGTTCCACCGCGAACGGCGACTTGCCCCGACCCCGCATGGACAGCTTCTGGGGGCCTCGGTGGACCCCGCGGCGGCGGAGAAGATGGCGAAGATCTGGCGCTCGGGACGCTAAGACCTGGCGCCGCTGCTAGAGATCACCCCGGCCCTGCGTCAGGCGGAACACAGCCCCGCATATTCTGGTCCTCCGCGGGCTGCGGAGGACCAGAATATGCGGGCGGCGGGTGGACCACCTGGCGACACCGTTGCCGACGCGTTCATTCAACGCGCCGGGCATGGCCGGGCGTCACTGGGACAGGTTGTCGATCGCGTACTGCGCCTGGTCGGGCGTGAACTCCTCGCCGTACTCCGAGACCAGTTGGTCGTAGATCGCAGACGGCGACATGTCCATCATCTCCTGATAGCTCTTCGCTTTGGCCAGCGCATTGGCATTCCAGTCCACGTCCGTCATGTTGTCGATCGCGTACTGCGCCGCTTCTGGTGAGAACTGCTCACCGTACTCGGAGACCAGCTGGCCATAGATGCCCATCTTGGACATGTCCATGTTCTCTTCGTAGCTGTACGCCTTGCGAAGCGCCGACTGGTACTCCATCGGCACATCCCCGGCCTCATGCTCGGCTGCCGCTTCCGTCTCCTCCGAGAGCGTCGGCGTGGGCTCAGGGGTGGGCGTGGGCTCCGATGCAGGAGCAGACCCCGCAGTAGGGGTCGAGGTCGACGATGCAGCCGGCGTGGAGGATGCGCCCCCGGACGCGCCGTCCACCTCCAGCGCCGCATACTCCGGGATGCGGTTAATGATGGGCGTCATGTTCTCAACGAACCTGTTGAGTTCCTCACCGGGCTGGTAGCAGTCGGTGGCTGCACCGGTCACAGACTGCACGATGTCCTGCATTGGCATCGTGTACCTGCCACCGCCCGACTTCACAATGCGCTGGATCTCCTCAGGCTCGGCCATCAGACGGTCCAAGGTGTCGCGATACTTGGGATGGGCGACCGCGCGCAGCTGATCGCCCTGCTCCACCAACCCCGCCACGCGACGATCCCTATCGCTCATGACGAGGTCTTCCATGTAGAAGTCCACGCTGAAGTCCAGGACGTCTAACGCCAGACCACCGCGGTTGCCTGCCAGCTGTTCGCACGTCTCGGTGGCCGTCAGCTGCATGGGGCTCTCCGAGGCGGCGGGCGTCGGCGACACCGCCGAAGAAGACGAGGACAATGAGGATTGGGAGCTAGACGGCCCCGGTCCCTCCTGACCGGAACAGCCGGTGGCCACGAGCAGGAGGGGCAGGAAGAGGAGGAGTCGCTGAGCGCGCATAAGAAAACTCTCCGTGACTGATGTGCGAGCCTCGAACCAAGCGCTCTTGCGGCTGAAATGGGTGTGAGCCGCCCCCTTCATTCGGTCCGGACGTTCTGTGAGTCGCCGGTTTCCATTTGATGGGTGCACTGCCGAGCGTACTCGGCTGGGGTTAGGTAGCCGAGCGAGGAGTGCCGGCGGTGGTGGTTGTACTCGTCCTTCCAGTCGCCGATGATGACCTGTGCGTGCAGCAGCGAGTAGAAGCTGTTGATGTTGAGGCACTCGTCGCGGATCCGGCTGTTGAACGACTCGACGTACCCGTTGCGCCACGGCGAGCCCGGAGGGATGTAGGACAGGCCGGTGCGGGTGCCGGCCCAGTCGGCCATCGCCTCGCTGATGAACTCCGGCCCGTTGTCCGACCTGAGCACCGCCGGGGCGCCCCGGGCGGCGACGAGGTCCTCGAGGTGGGCGGTGAGTCGGTCGGCGGTAATCGAGCGCTCCACGAGCCCGCCGATGCACTCCCGGGTGTGTTCGTCGACGATCGAGCAGATCTTGATCGGTCGTCCGTGCTCGTCGGCGTCGAACTGGAAGTCCACCGCCCACACCACGTTCGGCGCGTCCGCCGTCGGCGCGTCGACGGTCGAGGACCCGACGCGCTTGCGTCGACGCCGCTGCGGGACCCGGAGCCCTTCGTCACGCCACAGGCGTTGGATCTTCTTGTGGTTCACCACCCACCCCTCGGCGCGGGCGTCGTGATACGCCCGCCGATACCCGTAGCGGGGATGGTCCTTCGCCCAGGCGCGCAGCCACTCCCTGAGCGCCCGATCCGGGTCCGCGACCGTGTCGCCCTTGAGCGGTCGCCGGTACGCGGAGCGGCTCAGCCCGACCAGACGGCACGCCATCCGTTCGCTCACCCGCAACTTGCGCTTGAGGTGATCGACGGCGGCGCGGCGCCTGTCCGGGCTTAGAAGTTTCCCTCAGCCAGCTCCTTGAGCGCGGCCTTCTCCAGCTCCGCTTCCGCGAGCAGACGCTTCAGGGTCGCGTTCTGCTTCTCCAGCTCCTTCAGGCGCTTTGCGTCGTCGGCCTTGAGGCCGCCGTACTGGTTCCGCCACCGGTAGTACGTCTGCTCGGACACCCCGAGCTCCCGGCACACCGCCGCGACGTCCTGACCATCGGCGAGCATCCTGTCGGCCTGCCCGAGCTTACGGACGACCTGCTCGGGGGTGTGACGCTTCCTGCTGTTCGTCATGATCTGACCAGTCTCCCTGCCCGCGACCGCGGGCAACAGGACGACTCTCATAACGACTGGACCTACGAAACGGGGTCAGCCCAGGTGCCAGTGAGAGTCTGTCGAGGAAGGGTGAGAAGGCCCTCAACTGCATATTGTGCACAGCAACGCACCCATTGAGCGACACGCCGAGGACATGTGAGAGTCGAGCAGGAATGCTCATGTCGCGTTTCCGCGTCGGAAGGGTGAACGGCCACTTCACCTGCCACAGCCGCACTTCAGAGCCCGCGGCTGGAGGGATACTGCTCGCAGCCCTGCGAAGGGGGTCATCTCGTGATTTCTCGCACCCCCACCCCGGACGATATCGAGTCAGTGCTCGCCGCCGTCGAGACCATCCCGCCAAGCCTGTTCGATCACTACGAGGGATTGAGCCGCCCCCTTCATTCGGTCCGGACGTTCTGTGAGTCGTCGGTTTCCATTTGATGGGTGCACTGCCGAGCGTACTCGGCTGGGGTTAGGTAGCCGAGCGAGGAGTGAGCCGCCCCCTTCATTCGGTCCGGACGTTCTGTGAGTCGCCGGTTTCCATTTGATGGGTGCACTGCCGAGCGTACTCGGCTGGGGTTAGGTAGCCGAGCGAGGAGTGCCGGCGGTGGTGGTTGTACTCGTCCTTCCAGTCGCCGATGATGACCTGTGCGTGCAGCAGCGAGTAGAAGCTGTTGATGTTGAGGCACTCGTCGCGGATCCGGCTGTTGAACGACTCGACGTACCCGTTGCGCCACGGCGAGCCCGGAGGGATGTAGGACAGGCCGGTGCGGGTGCCGGCCCAGTCGGCCATCGCCTCGCTGATGAACTCCGGCCCGTTGTCCGACCTGAGCACCGCCGGGGCGCCCCGGGCGGCGACGAGGTCCTCGAGGTGGGCGGTGAGTCGGTCGGCGGTAATCGAGCGCTCCACGAGCCCGCCGATGCACTCCCGGGTGTGTTCGTCGACGATCGAGCAGATCTTGATCGGTCGTCCGTGCTCGTCGGGCGTGTCAGATGGTCTGTGTAAGCCGTACCGAGAGGAACGGTAAGAATCATGACCATGATCGACGAGAAGAACCCAGGCGAGCCCTCGGGCCAGGACCTGGTCGAGCAGCTGAAAGCCTCAGGGCAGCTTGATTCCCTGTTCGCGCAGATCGACGCGGGCGGCGTCGAGCTCACCGGTGACGGCGGGTTCGTGCCCGCGCTGGTCAAGGCCGCGCTCGAGCGGGGCCTGCAGGCCGAGCTGACCAGCCATCTGGGCTACGAGAAGGGCTCGAGCGAGGCGCTGAAGCACGCCAACTCCCGCAACGGGACCACCCCGAAGACCGTGGAGTCCGAGGTCGGGCCGATCGAGCTGGACGTCCCGCGAGACCGGGGCGGGTCGTTCACCCCGCGCCTGGTGCCCAAGGGCCAGCGGCGCCTCGGGGGCCTGGATGACATGATCATCAGCCTCTATGCCGGCGGAATGACGATCCGGGACATCCAGCACCACCTGGCCTCCACGATCGGCACGGACCTGTCGCACGAGACGATCTCCAACATCACCGACGCCGTGAGCGAAGAGGTCCTGGCGTGGCAGTCGCGGCCGCTGGAGGAGTTCTATCCGGTGATCTATCTCGACGCAATCCGGATCAAGATCCGAGAGAACAGCCAGGTCCTCAACCGTGCCGCCTACATCGCCGTCGGCGTGGACCTCGAGGGCATCAAGCACGTGCTGGGGATCTGGGTCCAGGACACCGAGGGCTCGGCGTTCTGGGCCCACGTCTGCGCCGATCTCGCCAACCGGGGCGTGCAGGACGTGCTGATCGTGTGCTGCGACGGGCTCAAGGGCCTGCCGGAGGCGGTCGAGGCGACGTGGCCGGACTCGATGGTCCAGACCTGCGTGGTTCACCTGATCCGGGCCGCGATGCGGTTCGTGGCCTACCAGGACCGCAAGAAGGTCGCCGCCGCGCTGAAGCCGATCTACACCGCCCCCAACGAAGAGACCGCGAGGAAGGCGCTGGCCGAGTTCGAGGCCTCCGAGCTCGGCACGAAGTACCCGTCTGCAGCCGCGACCTGGGCGAACTCCTGGGAGCGGTTCATCCCGTTCCTGCAGTTCCCACCCATGCTCCGCAAGGTCATCTACACGACCAACAGCATCGAGTCGCTGAACTTCCAGCTACGGAAGGTGACCAAGAACCGCGGCCACTTCCCCTCGACCGAGGCGGCGGTGAAGCTGCTCTGGCTGGCGATCTGCAACATCGAAGACAAACGCGCCGCCGAACGCGCTCGGGACCGGGGCAAACCCGCCGGCCAGCGCAAAGCCCAGGGCCGGCTCGTCGAAGGTCAGGCCGTCACGAACTGGAAGCAGGCCCTCGCCCAGCTCGCCGCGGCCTACCCCGACCGGATCAACCCCTACCTGTGACCACCCCGCTTACACAGACAAGTTGACACGCCCTGCTCGTCGGCGTCGAACTGGAAGTCCACCGCCCACACCACGTTCGGCGCGTCCGCCGTCGGCGCGTCGACGGTCGAGGACCCGACGCGCTTGCGTCGACGCCGCTGCGGGACCCGGAGCCCTTCGTCACGCCACAGGCGTTGGATCTTCTTGTGGTTCACCACCCACCCCTCGGCGCGGGCGTCGTGATACGCCCGCCGATACCCGTAGCGGGGATGGTCCTTCGCCCAGGCGCGCAGCCACTCCCTGAGCGCCCGATCCGGGTCCGCGACCGTGTCGCCCTTGAGCGGTCGCCGGTACGCGGAGCGGCTCAGCCCGACCAGACGGCACGCCATCCGTTCGCTCACCCGCAACTTGCGCTTGAGGTGATCGACGGCGGCGCGGCGCCTGTCCGGGCTTAGAAGTTTCCCTCAGCCAGCTCCTTGAGCGCGGCCTTCTCCAGCTCCGCTTCCGCGAGCAGACGCTTCAGGGTCGCGTTCTGCTTCTCCAGCTCCTTCAGGCGCTTTGCGTCGTCGGCCTTGAGGCCGCCGTACTGGTTCCGCCACCGGTAGTACGTCTGCTCGGACACCCCGAGCTCCCGGCACACCGCCGCGACGTCCTGACCATCGGCGAGCATCCTGTCGGCCTGCCCGAGCTTACGGACGACCTGCTCGGGGGTGTGACGCTTCCTGCTGTTCGTCATGATCTGACCAGTCTCCCTGCCCGCGACCGCGGGCAACAGGACGACTCTCATAACGACTGGACCTACGAAACGGGGTCAGCCCAGGATCCCGCGAGAACGAGCCGGTGCGGGGCCATGACCGCCTCCATGCGGCGCAGGATGGTGAGCGGAGGGACGAGCGTGCCGCACTGGTTCGGCTTGAACACGCCCCGGAGCTGATCCGCGATCCCCCACACGAAGTTCGAGAGGTTCTGGCGAGAGGGCATGGTGGCAGAGCCTTTCGGAGCACAGCGATGTGGCAGTCGGCCTCATTCTGGCACTGAAAAGTCGCACGCCTGATGCCTGAGGGCCGGGTTCCGAAGAATTCTTCGGATGAGGAGGCCGGCACCTCTTCGACCGACCCCGGAGGCTCGAATCTGAAGTTCTCTTCGGTTTCCCATGTCGACTCGTCACCGCAGCAGTCGAACGTCACCGATTCCGAAGAATCCTTCGGATTTCAGCTGCTCATCTGCCACGCTGGAGCCGTGGCCACCACACGCGCAGTCTCCTCTGCCGCGGCGCTGATGAAGATCAGCGATCGCGTCCGCGCCATGCGTAAAGAGCTCCTGCTGACCCAGCAGCAGCTCGCAGACCTGGCGGGAGTCTCGGATGCGACCGTCCGCCAGATCGAGCGCGGCACCGGCAAGAGCACCCTGAAGTCAGTGCTCTCCGTCATGGAGGTGCTCGGCCGCGAGCTCGAGGTCACCGGCTGACGACTCCTGCACTCGAAGACCTGAAGCGCGTCACCACCGCGGACGTCTACAAGGGCGGCGTCCCAGCGGGGACGGGATCGCCCTTGCGGCTCAGTCCTCCAGGCTCAGCTCCACGTCCCCGACCCACGGCTCCGCGAATCCTTCGTACGTCCCGTCCTTGAGCGCGATGGCCAGCCACTGGTCCACGTAGTGCTTGAACACCTCGTCGCCCTGCGGGAGCATGTACCCCTTCTGGAAGTAGTCGAAGGGCTCGTCCGGGTTCGCGGCGCACAGCTCGGGGTACTCGTGGTCGATGTAGAGCACCTCGGAGCGGTCCGTGGTCATCACGTCCGCCTCACCGGCCGCGAGAGCGTCGAACACCGTGAGGTTGTCGTGCGTCAGTAGCTCGCCCTGCGGGTAGTGCTCCCGCGCGAACTTCTCGTTGGTGCCGCCCTCCGGGAAGATCGACCGCACACCCGGCTGATTGATCTCCGCCACGGTGTCGTACTTCTCGACGTCCTCGCAGCGGGTGATCGGCGTCTTGCCGTCCTCCTGCGTGGGCACGGTGAAGTACACCTGCTCGGCACGTTCCGGGTTCAGGGAGATGCCCCCGACGGCGACGTCGCACGCCCCCGACGTGTAGTCGTCCATGAGCGTCTTCCAGCTGGTCTTCACGAACTCCGGCTCCACGCCCATGGTCTCGGCCAGGTCGCGGGCCATGTCCACATCGATGCCCTTCCAGTCGCCGCTCTCGGTCTGCTCGGTGAAGGGCGGATAGTCACCGGTGGAGCAGACGCGCAACGTGCCGACCTCCTTGATGCGGGTGAGTGCGGAGTCGACGACGGTGGCGGTGGCGGGTTCCGATGAGCTGCCCGCATCCTGCGCCGTGCCGCAGGAGGTGAGGGTGAGCGTCAGGACGACGCCGAAGGCCGCCGTCGCGAGTCGGCAGCGGGTGGGGCGGAAGGTCATGATCGGCTGGCTCCCTCGACGACGGCATGTGAGTCCCGTCACCGTAGCCCAGCACCACACGCCCCCACCGCCCCGCGTACGACAAATACACAACACTCGCCTTGCGTATCTCACTGAGGTGTGCCTTACTGGTTCTCGGACCCCCGCCGGAAGGACCCCCATGGCCCACGCCTCCACGCACCCCGCCCACCCGCTGCCGCCCGTGGCGCCCCGTCGTCTGCTGCTGGCCCAGCGGCTCCTCCGAGGCGAGGGCTCCGTCGAGGTCACGGCCTTCCGCGCCGGCGAGACGCTCACCACGGCCGTCCACGGCGTGAGCGCGGACGGCCGCCTCGTGGTCGCCCACGTCCCCAACCTCCTCGGTTCGCTCGGCGCGTTCCACACACCCGCGCCGCTGGACGTGCGCGTGGACGTCCTGCGTGACGCCCTGGACCTCACGCTCCCCACCCGCCTGGCGTCCGTGCATCTGCTCGGCACCCTGCGCTGGTGCCGGGACTCTGCCGAGGTCGCGGAGCTGGGGCTGCGCGGTCGCGTCGCGGACCTCGTGGCCGACGTCGGCCCACGGGTGCGCGTGGGCGTCGTCGAGACCCAGCGGATCCTGCTGCACGACGTCGACGGCGTCGCCGTGTTCTGCCGTCACACCCTGCCGCTCACGTCGCGGGGGCTCGTGGACCAGGCCGAGCTCGCAGACCTGGCGGACGACGTGCTGGGCACCGCCCCCGAGGTGCTCGCGGACCTGGCCGACGCCGTCTCCCTGGGCCTGCTGCCGGGCGAGAGCACCCCGTTGCAGGTCGGCACCGGGCCCCTGCCCGAGTCCCCCGCCCACGCCCTCGACGCGGACGAAGCCGGGGTGACCCTGCTCCGCGTCCGCGACGGCGAGGCCGCAGCGGTGCACGTGGCCCTGCCCGGTGCGGGCCGGCTCGATCACAGCCCCCGGCACGCCTGGCGGCGGCTGCTGGACGCGATCCCGGCGCGGGTCGCCCACCCCTGAGGGGCGGCGTCAGTCGATCGTGTAGGTGGCGCAGGTGGCCACGTCCGTGACCTCGATGCCCTCGGCGGTGCAGGCGAGGTCGGCGTTGTAGGTGCACTCGAGGCGGTGGCACGCACCGACGGTCGAGGCACCCTCGGTCACCGGGCGGCGGACGTCGAGCTGGACGAAGGTGCCGCAGCCGGGCGTGCGGTCGGAGCCGGCGACGGTGATGGCCAGGGCATTGCAGGACGACTCGGCATTGAAGGCGCAGGCGCTGGCGGCGCAGGTGCGGACGGCGGTGGTCATGGCGTGATCCTCCCGGTTCGGGCCCGCCCCGGACTGGGACGGTGCTGCTGGAATCGAGATTACTCCGGCCCACGAATAGCACAAGAGGGGTGATCCTTAGTCGATAGACGATTAGCGCAAATGGATTTTGCGCATTGTCGCGTGTCGTATGGACCGACGTCGTGCCCGCCGGCCGCCCGGAATCTTCTGCATCTCTGGCCCTTCTGGCGACCACGCGCCCACTCAGAAGGGTCAGATGCGCAGACGATCCGCCGTCCCCGCCTCCTGAGCAGCCCCGGCAGCCCCGGCACTCTGGCCGAGTCCGCCCCGCACTCCTAGCGTGGGGCCATGAGCACCCATCGCCTGTCCTCCACCGCCCTCGGGTTCGCCGCCGGACTGGGCACCGCGGCCGCCGTCACCGCAGCCCGCAAGATCGCCGTCATGGCCGCCGTCGGGAAGGGTCACCCGCTCAAGCACCGCCTCCTGGACGCGGCATCCGGCCTGGTCCAGCCGAAGTACCCCATGGGCGCGATGAGCACCTATCTCAACGGACTGCACTTCTACGCCGACGACCTCGGCCGACAGGTCGAAGCCAGCCACTTCTGCATCCACCTGCGCCACGACCTGCACCAGTGCGTGATCTTCGACCGCAACGCGCCGGACGCACGGCTGATCGGCATCGAGTACATCATCAGCGAGGAGCGGTTCCGCAGCCTCCCCGACGAGGAGCGGCGCCTGTGGCACAGCCACCACTACGAGGTGAGCTCCGGCGCCCTCACCGCTCCCGGGGTGCCCGAGCTGGCCGAGCACAGTTACTTCGAAGACCTCATCCACACCTACGGGAAGACGTTCCACACCTGGCAGTACGACCGGGACGACTTCCCGTACGGCATCCCCCAGCTGATGATGGGCCTCACCGGCGACGGCCAGGTGGACGAGGCCCTCCTGCGCGCCCGCGACGAGCGCCTGGGCGTGGACACCGCGGCCAAGCGGCGCCACCGCGCGGACATCCCGGTCCCGGATGTGGTGCCGGGCGCGAACAGCTGGGAGCGCGGGCGGGTCGTGCAGACCACGCTCGAGGAGCGCCCGGTGCGGGGCCGCGACGACTGAGGGCGGCGTCGTCGGCAGGGCGCCGTTTCCCGAACGAAAGCGGTGCGACACGCCGCCGTTTCCCGAACGAAAACGCTCGGCGGGCCGGGGCCGTCATCCGGATCGGGTGGGGGCGCCCCGCGTGGGACAGCACGTCCGCCGCACGGGTCGCGGCAGCGAGAACGCTGGGCTCAGACCTTGCCCTTGAGCAGTCGGTGCCAGTAGATCCGGGGCTGGCCGAGGCGGTCGAAGGCCGCCGTGCTCTTCCGCGGCTTCGTCAGGTCCACGCCGGGGATCGACCGGTCCTCGGAGCCGTCGCGGACGTGCTCGTCCAGGACCAGCTCGTCCCGGCTGACCATCACGGGGATCACGGTGTAGCCGTCGTACTTCTGGAGCGGCTTCCCCGCGTCCGCGGCCTGGATGTTCTGGGTCAGGATCTTGACCTGCCGGCGCAGGGCTCCGCCGGAGGGCCGTGTGCCCAGGGCGGCGGCGTCGCCCAGCGCCCACACGTGCGGGTGCACGGGATGCCGCAGGGTCGCGGGATCCACGGCCGCCAGGCCGGCCTCGCCGTCGTCCGCCAGGCCTGCCTCGGCGATGAACTCCGGGGCCCGCACCACGGGCGTGATGTACGCGGCCGCGACGTCGGTGATCCGCTCACCGGTGTTGAGCACCACCTCGCGGGCCTCGTGGTCCACGGCGTTCACCTCTGCGCCGGCGTGCACATGGATGCCGTACCTCGCCACGGCCTCGGCCAGAGCGGGGTCGATGGTCTGCCGGTCCAGGATCCGGCCGTACGGGGTCACCAGGTGGACGTCCACGTCCGGCAGGATCCCCGTGCGCTCCCATGCCGCGCAGGCCAGGAACAGCGCCTTGAGCACGGTGCCGCCGCACGAGGAGGGCTCAGCCGGCACATTCGCCACCACACGGTCCCCCGCGGCCACACGCGACAGCAGCGCCCGGGCGGCGTCCACGTGCTCGGGCACGTGCGCACTCGCCGCCCATCCGGCGGCGTAGGCCTCACGCAGCCCGTCGATCGCACCCCACCACGGGGTCAGCCCCGGGCAGAGCACGAGGTGGCGGAAGCCCACGGTCAGCCCGGTGCTCGTCACCGCGGTCCGTTCCTCGGCGTCCACGGCCACGACGTGGTCCGGGATCCATTCGACCCCGTCCGGGATGACGGCCCGCATCGGCCGTTCGAACCGGGCCATGTCCGCCTGCCCGCCCGCCGCGTAGTTCAGCATCGGCCGGTAGCGGTGCAGCTGTTGGCCGTCGGCGATGGCGACCCGACCCTGCCGCTTCCGCCGCAGTGCGGCGGCCAAGGACACGCCGGCGTTGCCGCCGCCGACGATCAGGATGTCGTACTGCTCGGTCACGTGGTCCTCCGTGGGGTGACGGGGTCAAGGAAACGGTACGGCCGCCCCCGCAGACGTGCTCCGCGGCAGACGGGACGTGCCGCCCATCCTCCACTGGTGGCCGGGGCCGGCGCTAGCCCGCGAGGCCCAGCAGCCGCAGCTGGTCGGCGTACTTGCGCATCCCGACCTCCACGGCCTGCGGGTTCTGCGCGTACCAGTCCAGGTGGGTCTGTCGCAGCTGCTCGGCCGGGACGGTCTGTCCGGCCACGGTCCAGTCCTCGGTCGGCTCGGCGTCGAGGTCGAGGGCCTCCACCACGACCGCCTCGAGGGGCGCGCGCACCCCGCCGAGGAGCACGCGGGAGGCGGGCACGGGCTGGACGGCGACGTCGCCCGGCAGGTGCCCGGCCACGCGCTCGGCCACGCGGGTCAGCAGCATGTTGGTCGGGTGGTTCACGGTGTAGAAGCCGACGCCCCGCTCCGCCGCCACCAGATCCGCCATGGACAGCGTCCCCTTCGCCTCCTCCCGCGCCCGCAGCGCCTGCACGGACGCGGCCGCGGCCTCGCGGATCGCCGCCGGCGCCACCTCCCGACGACGGCCCGTCGCCGCCTCGGCCAGCACGCGCAGGTCGTGGTACGGCACGACGGGCGGGTCCTCCCCCGGCCGCTCGGCCGCCCCGGGCGCGAACTTCCAGTTGCGGAGGGTGACCTGCCAGGGAAAGCGCGAGACGTCGTACACCACGGGGATCCGCACCACGGCGGCGTCCTTCGGCAACCGGGCCACGAGCTGGTCCGTGCCGATGGGCATGCCCCGGTAGTCGTGCGGGATCGGCTGGGTGACGAGGGCCTTCACGCGGGGCAGCAGCCGCTCCAGGTGCTCGACCTCGTCCGGCTGGGCCTCGAAGGCGGGCGGCACGCGGACGCTCACCAGGTCCGCCCCGTGCAGCGGTGTGCCGGGCTCCCCGCCGAGCAGCCGCCGGTACGACTCGCCCTGGCAGTTGCCCCACACCAGCAGCAGGTCACCCTCGGGCAGGTCCTCGAGCCCGTAGAAGTGGCCGTAGTGCCGGCGTCGTCCCTCGTCCTCGTGCACGCCTGCGTCCTCTCTCCTCAGCCGTCCTCGCGACGGATCCAGTCGACGCCCGTCTTCCCGAACCACCAGGCCAGGAACGCGGAGAGCGCCGCGAAGTCCAGTTCGTCCAGCTCGCTCATCGGTCCTCCCGTGCTCCGTCCTGTCCGCGATTGTGCCAGCCCCGCGGACACCGGCCCGCTCAGCCCCAGCCGCCCCACCACGCCTCGAGGTCCGGCACGGCGGCCACGGGCGCCCAGCCCAGCCGGGAGGCGGGCACCCGCCACACCCGCGCCGTCCCGCCCCGCCGACGCCGCCACCGCGCCCGGGCGCACGTCAGCACGGCGAGCACGTCGCGCTCGGCCCGCTCGCCCGGCTCGCCCAGCACCTCCACGCGCTCGACGCCGGCCCGTTCCAGGCGCAGCAGCCACGCGGCGACGGCGTCCGCGTCAGGCCGGGCTCCGGCCGCGGCGGGCCGCAGCGGCACGTGCACGTCCACGGACCAGTCGGGCACCGACCGCACGGCGTCGAGGTCGCCGCGCGCCGGCGTCGGCGGCAGGTCCTGGGACGCCGCCGCGCCGCCGTCGGGCTCGCCCAGCAGCCGCACGCGGGGGTCGCCGAGCGCCCGCGCCGCCGCCTCGTCGAGGCCGCCCACGACGCCGACCCGCGCCCCCGGTGCCGCGCGCAGCACGGCGTCCACCGCCACCACGGCCGCCGCCGCGCCGTCCGCGCCCTCCGGCACCCGCACGCGCGCCTCGACCCGCAGCGGGCCGGCCAGGGACAGGCCGTGGCCGCGGGCCGTCGTCGCGGGGATGCGCGAGGCGAGCACGAGCGCCTCGCGGGCCTTCACCCGGGCGGCCTCGGCGGTGTCGCCGCGTCCGCCGAAGTCGGCGCCGGCCTGCCACGCCACGGCGTCCGGCGCGTGGCGCAGGGCCGCCCCCACGCGCCACAGCCGGTGCGCCAGCTCCCAGTCCTCCCCGCCGTAGCCCACGAACGCGGGGTCGAAGCCGCCGGCGTCCTCGTAGACCTCGCGCGCCATCGTGAGCACGGCCGAGATGACGTACCGGTAGCCGGTGGAGTCGGCGCGGCGCAGGTCGTCCGTCGCGCGGTACCCGTCACCCAGCCACGCCGGCTCAGCCAGGCGGGAGCTCTCCGGCACCTCGTCCCCGGGCCGCCAGCCGTCCGCCCAGGCCCGCTCCAGCCAGGCCTCGGCCAGGTGCCGCCGCCGACCCACCACCGCGGCGTCCCGGGGCGCCGTGGCCACCGCCGCCAGCGCCGCGGCGAGGTACCCGGGCTCGGGGAGCATGTCCCCGTCGAGGAAGGCGAGCACGTCGCCGTCGGCCGCCTCCGCCCCGAGCGCCCGGGCCGCCGAGGCGCGGAACCCGCGGTCCCGCTGGCGCACGGTCACCACGTCGAACGGCAGGCCCGGGTCCACCCGGGGCGGGACGGGCGAGCCGTCGTCGGCCACCACGAGCTGCAGCCCGCCGGTCAGGCCGCGCTGGGCCGCGAGCGCGGCCGTGAGCCGGTCGAGGTCCGCCTGGGCCCGGTAGTAGGGCACCACCACGGAGACGGCAGCGCTCACGTCCACCTGTGCACGCGGCGGAGCACGTCGAAGAGCATCCGCGCGCAGTCCTCGGCCCCGGGCGAGAGGTCCACGGCGGGGTCGAGCCACGTGCGCTCGGGGTCCTCGACCGCCTCGGCGATCGCCTCGGCCAGCGCGAAGGCCGGCGACCCGTTCGGGTGCACGAGCCGCAGGGTGCCCGGGCGCAGGCGCTCCATCTCCTCCGTGTAGCGGCCCGCGGAGGCGATCGCCCTCCGCCCCACCGAGGTCCACGCCGCCAGGGACCCGGACGCGGACACGTTGCGGTGCGCCGCGAACGGGATGCCCGCCGAGAGCAGGGCCGCGTCCGCGAACTCGTCCGGCACGAACCCGGTGACGCGGAACTCCAGGCCGCGCGCCTCGGCGTCGCGGGTCAGCTCCGCCACGAGGTCGTCATGCCCGATGCTGACGGGTCCGAGCGCCGTCAGCCGGCGCGGCGCCCCGGAATCCGGGCCCCACTGGCGGTGCAGCTCGGTGAGGGCCTCCAGGGCGAGGGCGTGCCCCTTGCCCGGGTAGACGAAGCCGAAGAGCACGAGGTCCCGGTCGAGGCCGGCCATGCTCTCCGGCACCACCGGCTCGGCGCGGGCGGCCGCGGCCCGGCGGTCCTCCACGGGCAGCGGGACCACGTCCGCGGCCACGTCCACCAGGTCCGCCAGCAGCGCCCGCTCGTGCTGCGAGGACACCACGACGCCGTCCACCGCCTGGGCGAGCCGCGCGTATGCCTCGCCGCGGCGGCGGTAGCGGCCGTCGCCCTCGGCGGGCTGCGGGATGTCGTGCAGGGTGAGCGTGGTGCCCTCGGGCAGGACGTCGACGAGCAGGTCCGCGGCGGCGGTCGCGGTGGGGCCGAACAGCGCGTCCGTGACGTCCAGGTGCACGGCGGCGCCCAGCGCGCGCGCCTCCTCCAGCACGGGCACGAGGCCCCGGAACGCCGCGACGTCCTCCGCCGTGAGCAGCTCCACCTCGGCGCCCACCCGACGGAGGGCGGCGGCGGTCTGCCGGCCATGGCGCACCACGCCGTGCTCCGGCGCGCCCACGGTCACGTACAGCACACGTCCCTGCGGCTGCGAGTCCACGTCCACGATCCCCTTCACCTGCGGCGGCGCTCCTCGACGCGGCGGCGCGCCGGAACGGACAGGATGCCGCTGCTCCGATTCTCCGATCCTGCCCTGACAGACTAGATTCCGCGACCCCCGACCCGGGACGGGGACACGCCGCCCGCGCGGCATCGCATCCCCAGGTCAGGAGGCCCTCCCCCGTGAGCATCACCGTCCAGCACGTGCCCGCGCAGCACCCGTACACCCGCGCGATCCGCCCCCTCGACCCGGGCGCCGCGCCGGACGTGGAGTTCCTGCCGGACCCGCCGGTGCCGGGCGCGCCCGCGCACCAGTGGTGGCCGCCCCGGGCCCTGCGCGCGGAGTGGCTGGCCGAGCACCGCCCGGACGTGCTGCACGTGCACTTCGGCTTCGAGCACTTCAGCCCCGCCCAGCTGGCCGCCGCCCTGGACGCGCAGCACGCGCACGGGGGCGCCGTCGTCGTGACCGTGCACGACCTCGAGAACCCGCACCTGACGGACCAGGGCCCCCACCGGGACCGCCTGGCCGTGCTGCTGGGCCGCGCGGACGCCGTGCTCACGCTCACCCCCGGCGCCGCGGCGACCCTCGCCCGCGACTACGGCGTGCGCGCCCTCGTGGTCCCCCACCCGCACATCGTCCCGCTCGAGGACCTCGCGGCGCGGGGCGACGACGACGCCCCCGGCGTGCTGCCCCCCGACGCGTCCGACGACGGCGACGGCGCGGCCGCCCCCGCCCGCCTGCTGGTGCACGCCAAGGACCTGCGGGCCCAGGTGGCCCCGGTGGCGCTGCTGCCGGTGCTGGCCGCCGCCGTCGGGACGCTGGCCGACCGCGGCGTCGACGCGCGGGTGACCGTGGAGGTCCAGGACACCGTGCAGGACGAGGACGCCCTGGCCGCGCTGCGCGCGGGCTGCGCCCACCACGGCTTCGAGCTGTGGCAGCACGACCGGCTCGACGACCCCGCCCTGCACGCGCTGCTGCGCGACGTGGACGTGTCCGTGCTGCCGTACCGCGTCGGCACCCACTCGGGCTGGGTGGAGATGTGCCGGGACCTGGGGGTGCCGGTGGCCGTCGCGGACATCGGGCACATCGCGGACCAGTCCGGCGCCTGGTTGACCCCCGACTCGCTCGCCGCGTTCGACCCGGAGGACCCCGACTCCCTCGCCGACGCGCTCGAGACGCTCGTGCGCGCCCGCGCGCGCACGGCCCCCGCCGACCCGGCCGCCCGGGCCCGGCAGCGCCGTCGCGTGGCCGCCGCCCACGTGGCCGTCTACCGCGAGGCCCTCGCCCGGGCGCGCGGGGCGCTGCCGGGCGTGTCCGTGCTGGTCATCACGGGGCACCGGGACGAGCACCTGGCCCGCGTGATCGCCGGGCTGGAGCGCTCCCACCGCCGCCCGGACCAGGTGGTCGTGGTGTTCATGGGCCAGCCGGACGGGCGCGTCCCGGCCACGGACCTGCCCGTCACGGTGGGGCACGTGGCCGCCGAGGCCGGCCTGCCGCTGGCGCAGGCCCGCAACCGCGCGGCCGAGCTCGCCACCGGCGAGATCCTCGTCTTCCTCGACGTGGACTGCATCCCGGCGGCCGAGACCGTCGGCGTGCTGGCCACCGAGGTCGCGGCCCACCCCGGGTCCGTGGTGATGGGCCGGCCCCGCTACCTGCGGCCGGGCTGGACCCGCGACGTCGGGGAGGCCGATCTGACCTCGCACCGCGCTGACGCCCTGCTGCGCCGCCTCTCCGTGCCCCACCGGGCGCGCGCGCACCTGACCGCCGGCCCTTCGGACGAGTGGCACCTCGTGTGGACGCTGATCCTGGCGTTGCGCCGCGCGGACCTGGCCCGCATCGGCGGTTTCGACGCGGGCTTCACCGGCTACGGCGCCGAGGACACGGACCTGGCCTTCCGCGCCCGCGACGCCGGCCTGACGCTGCGGTTCAGCCCCGCCGAGGCGTTCCACCAGCACCACGGGGTGATGGTCCCGCCGCTGCACCACCTCGAGGACATCCTGGTCAACGCCCGCCGCTTCCGGCAGGTGCACGGCCGATGGGCCATGGAGGGGTGGCTGCGCGCGTTCGCGGACGCGGGGCTGATCGCGTGGGACCCCGAGGGGGAGCGGCTCGCGCTGCTGCGTCACCCCACGGAGGCGGAGCTGACGGCCGCCCGCCGCGACGACGCCGCGTACTGAGGGGCGACGCGCCGGGGGCGATCGGGGCTCAGCCCAGGGCGCCCTCGATCGCCGCCTCCCAGCGCCGCCGGTACTCGTCCGGCGCCACGAGCAGCAGGCCCGCGAGCCGATCGGCGGCGGCCGGGTCCGCGAGGGCGCCGCGCACCGCGCCGGCCCAGTCGGCGTCCGGGTCCTCCCACGCGCACCACGGCACGCCCGCGGCCCGGTGGATCTCGCGGACGAACACGCGCTGCTCGTCGAACGGCCGCGGCTCGGGGGCGAGCACCACGGGGCGGCCGGAGCGGGCGGCGTCCACCACGGCGTTGTGCCCGGCCGAGACCACCACGACGTCGGCGTCCGCGGCCCGGCGGGCCGGCGCCTGGACCCAGCCGTGCAGCGTCACGGTGGTGGGCATCGCCTCCGCCGCGAGCCCGCCCGGCGCCTCCGGATCGCCCACCCCGGCGATCGGGCCGTACACCTCCCACGTCGCCTCCGGCACGGCGGATGCCGCCCGGGCCAGGTCCGCGGCCCGCACCCCGCCGCCGCCTGTCCCGGCGATCACGGCGACGCGTGGGGCGGCGCCGGCGGACGACGTCGTCGTGGCGCGGGTGCCGAGCCGGCCGGTGACGTCCGCGACCCCGAGGTAGGTGACCCGGTCCGCGTGGGCGGCGCGCCAGGCGGGGACCTCGAGCTCGGCGGCGTAGTGGGCGAAGAGGCCGTCGGCCTCGGCGTAGACGAGGGCGTGCGCGGGGTCGGTGCGCTCGCCGTGCATGCGGCGGTGCAGCACGGGCCAGCCCGCCAGGCGCAGGAACAGGGCCGCCTCCACGGACACGTCCACCACGCACACGTCCGGGTCCACCCGTTGCGCCGCCGCGTGGAGGGCGTCGAAGCGCGCCCGGATCTCGGTCCCCACCGGGGACCAGTGCAGGGGCGAGCGGGCCGGCTGCTGGTGGCCGGGCACGAGGTCCGAGGGCAGCGGGATGACGGGGACGTCCGCGGGCAGCAGTTCGGCCGCCCGGGGGTGGGCGGTCACGACCGTCACGTCGAACGCCCCGGTCGACGCCAGGCCGGCGGCGTGCCGCAGGTGCCCCGCCCCGTGCTGGTGGGCGTAGTAGAGGACCCGCCTGCGGGCCGGAGCCATCAGAGGGACTCCAGGTCCGCCGCATCGGCGGACGGGCGCGGGACCCCCTGCGGGTCGAACCCATACGCGTCCTCGGCGGCGGCGAGGTCACGGGCGTCCTCGGCGGCCTGCTCGAGCAGGTCCACGTAGCCCTCCACCATGGTCTCCGCGCTGAACCGGCAGGCCCACGCGCGCACGCGTCCCCGGTCCTTGCGGCGGGCGTGACGGATCGAGACCGCGAGCTCCTGCGCCGTGTGGTGCACGGCCAGTGCGCCGGCCTGCGGGGCGACGATCTCCCCCATCGCGCCGCTGAGCAGCGCGGCCACCGGCACGCCGAGCGCCATGGCCTCCACCACGGCGAGCCCGAACGGCTCGGCCCACAGGGGCGTGGCCAGGAAGACCTCGCCCGTGGCGAGCATGTGCGGCAGCGCGTGATGGTCGAGGTGGCCGTGGTAGACGGTGTCCGGACCGAGCCGCGGCACGACCTCGCGGGCGTGGTACTCCTCGTCCGAGATCGGCCCGGCGAAGTGCAGCTCCATGCCCGCGATCCGGGCGGCGTCGATCGCCACGTGCAGGCCCTTCTCCGCCGTGATCCGGCCCGACCACACGGCGCGGCCACGCACGGGGACGGCGTCGGAGACCCACTGGTGCAGCTCGATCCCGTTGGGCACCACATCCACCCGCGGCAGCCGATGCTGCCAGGCCAGCGCGTTCGACGCGGACACCGAGGCCCACCGGTGGTGGTCGGGGGCTGTCCAGCCCGGGGCGTCGACGACGGCCAGCACCTCCGCCAGCGTGGCCGGCGTGTGCAGGACGGTGACCATGGGGCGGGCGCGCAGCAGCTCGAGCGGCGCCGGAGAGAGGGAGTTGTTCAGGACGGCGTCGGAGTCGTCATCGAGGATCAACGCGCAGGCCCGGCGGGCGGCCTCCTCGCGCACGCGGGCGCCCGCGCGGCCCGGGCCGGCGCCCTCGGCGGGCAGCACGGCGACGACGTCGCCCGGCACCCGGGTGCCCTCCCGCGCGTAGACGGTGACGTCGTGGCCCCGGCGCACGAGGTGCTCCACGGTCATGGCCGTGTGCATCTCCAGCCCGCCCTCGTAGGGCGAACGAATGGGGTGGAGCATGTGGGTGAGCACGCTGATGCGCATCGGCGTCCCCTTCCCGGCCCGGGCCGGGCCGAACGGCCCCGTGCGGGGCGGCAGAAGCGCGACTGACCTGCGGTGACACGACCGCATCACGTCCGCGCTGACGTACCCCGGCACTGTAGACACCCGGGGGGTCCCCCCGGAAGCGCCGGCCCCCCTCCCGGGGGTGAGGGCAGGGCAGGCGCACACGCCCCCGTCACGAGAAAGTCCCGGCCCGCGACCTCGAGGATCGCGGACCGGGACGGTCCGTGGAGCTAAGGGGAATTGAACCCCTGACCTTTTCATTGCGAACGAAACGCTCTACCAACTGAGCTATAGCCCCAGGTCATGCCCTCCCGCAGGAGTGCACCGGACCATCATACGCCCGACGCCCCCGATCCTCCAATCCGGCGGCGCCCCGCGGCGACCACGCCGAGCACCACACCCGCCAGATCCGCGACGACATCCACCGGGTCCCCCGTCCGCAGCGGCACCCACGCGTGCTGCACGAGCTCGCTCACCGGCGCGTGCACCGCGAACGGCAGCGCCCACCACGCGCTCCGCCCCCGCCACACGGCGAGGAACGCGGGCAGCGCGAACACGGCCACGTGGATCGCCTTGTCCAGTCCGGGCACGGTGAACCCGGCCTCCGGCACCTGCTCGCCCGGCAGGTACAGCACCACCAGCTGCACCGCGACGGCGACGGCCAGCGCCGCCGCCAGGGCGCGGCGCCGTCGTGGGGAAGCGGGGGCGGAGGGAGCGGCCGGGGAGCCGGAAGGAACGGTCATCCGCCCATTCTGTCCGGCTTCTGCGCCGGGCACTCATGGTCCCCGCCCTGCTGAAAAGGATCTATGTTTTTGCCATTTCTGCGCCGATCATGTGATGATCACCCCATCCGGGTGGGCTCGTTCCGCCAGGATGCCGGTGTTGACAGCGCCGCCCAGGGCCGAGGGACCGCGATGGCTTGAGCAGAGAGCTCGCCGTTCGTGGACTCGGGACCCGGCGGGATGCCCTCCACCTCCCCGGCCCCCTGGCCGCGACGTGATCGGTACGCCACCTTCCGCCCTGCGGAGCCGTGCCCTGACCGGACCGCGCCGGGGGATCGGGACGTCCACAGTCACTCGTGCGAAAGGAAGTCCGATGCCGCCCTCCCAGGACGCAGCATCCCTGACCCAGCTCGGCGTGATCGGGGTGATCCTGCTCGTCGCGCTGTTCTACGGCGGGACCATGATCATGTCCGTGGCCATCTCCAAGAAGAAGGAGAACGCCGACGCCTACATGACGGCCGGCAATCGGATCGGCTTCGGCGTGTCCGCCGCCTCCATGACGGCCACCTGGATCTGGGCCGCCTCCATGTACGCCTCCGTGACCGCCGGCTACACGTACGGCGTCTCCGGCCCCCTCCACTACGGCCTCTGGGGCGCCCTGATGATCCTGTTCATCTACCCGTTCGGCCGCCGCATCCGCGCGGTCGCGCCGCGCGCCCACACCCTCGCCGAGGTCATGTACGCCCGGCACGGCCGCTCGTCGCAGCTCATGCTGGCCGGCTCCAACGTGCTCGGCTCCGTCATCTCCCTGACCTCCAACTTCATCGCCGGCGGCGCCCTGATCTCCCTGCTGTCCCCGCTGTCCTTCGGCGCGGGCATCCTGATCGTGGCCGCGGGCGTGCTGCTGTACACCCTGTGGTCCGGCTTCCGCGCCTCCGTGCTCACCGACTTCGCCCAGGTGATGGCCATGCTCGGCGCGACCGTCATCATCATCCCCGCCGTGTTCTTCGCCGCGGGCGGCCCGGGCATGTTCCAGGCCGGCGTCGAGGCCGGCCACGTCACGGCCCAGCAGCAAAGCTTCTTCTCCTCCGAGGCGTTCATGAACCAGGGGGCGCCGTACATCGCCGCCGTGCTGGCCTACGCGATCGGCAACCAGACCATCGCCCAGCGCCTCTTCGCCGTGCGTGAGGACCTCATCAAGCCCACCTTCATCACGGCCACCCTCGGCTACGGCGGCACCGTGATCGGCGTCGGCATGCTCGGCGTCATGGCGCTCTACCTGGGCGTCGAGCCGCTCGACGGCGACGTCAACAACCTCCTGCCGCAGATGGTCGCCGACCACCTGCCGCTGGCGCTCGTGGCCCTGGCGTTCCTGATGATCATCGGCTCGCTGTCCTCCACCGCCGACTCGGACCTGTCCGCCCTCTCGTCGATCGTGATGACGGACGTCTACGGCCAGTCGGTCGGCCGCAAGAACGCCGACCCGAAGACCATGCTGCTGATCGGCCGCATCACCATGATCGTGGCGACGGCGGCGGCCCTGTACTTCGCCACCGCCAAGTTCGACATCCTCGACCTGCTGGTCTTCGTGGGCGCCCTGTGGGGCTGCCTCGTGTTCCCCGTGATCGCGTCCTTCTACTGGGGCAGGATCACCAACGTCGCGTTCACGGTGTCCGTGCTCGCCGCGCTGGCCGTGTTCCTGCCCGTGCGCTTCGAGTGGATCCCGATCGAGGGAGCCTGGGCGTTCGTGGTGGAGACCCTCGCGATCCTCGGCGTGGGCGTCGTGCTGGGCATCATGTGCTTCGGCTTCTTCGGCCTGCGTCCGGCGGTCGTGGTCGGCGCGATCGCCTCGGTCGTGATGCTGTTCCTCGGCTACGGCTTCCTGCGGGACTACGCCACCCTCACGGGCTCGCTCGTGGCCTACGCCGTGTCCTTCCTCGTGTGCTGGGGGCTGTCCGTCCGCTCCGGGCAGGACTTCGACTTCGACCGGATCGCGCGCGTGACCGGCGACTTCGACCCCGCGACCGAGGACCTGCCGCAGGTCGAGCGCGCCTCGGCCCCCGTGTCCTGATCCCCCGTCCACCGACTCACAAGGAGCATCCGCATGACCGTCGGTCTCACCCTGTACGTCCTGATGTGGCCCGTCCTCGTGCTGGCCGTCCTCGTCGCGATCGCCCGCGGCTTCGTCGCCGACTGGGCCGCGGCCCGCCGCGAGGGCCGCTCGATCATCTGAGGCCTCCGCCGGGGGCGGCCCGTGACCCTGGTGGTCCTCGCCCTCGACACGGTCTTCCGCCTGACGCCCGCCGAGACCTCGGCCGCCATCCCGGGCATCGCCGGGCTCGAACACTTGCTCGTGACCGCCGGTCTCGCGCTGCTGTTCGTCGCCCTGTACGGCGGCGTGCGGGAGCGTCAGGCCCACCTCGAGACGGGCCGCGCCGGCGGCGCCGTCGTCGAGGGGGCCTGACCCGCTCGATCCCCTGCTATACCGCGCCCGCGTCAGCGAGCGCGGTCGAGCAGGATCACGTCCAGGCGGCGCGGCCCGTGCACGCCTTCGACGCGCTCGAGCTCGATGTCGCTCGTGGCCGAGGGACCGGAGATCATGGTGATCGGCGCCGTCGCCTCCACGCGGGCCAGCGCCTCCGGGAAGAGCTCCACCACGGAGTCCAGCGGCACGATGCACACGTGGTGGTCCGGGACCAGGGTGATCGCCCGGCGGCCCTCGTCGGGGCGGCCGCTGAGGAAGATCGTCCCGGTCTCCGCGCAGGAGACCGTCGAGGACGTCACCACCGCGTCCACCTCGTTCAGCGCGTCCACGCTGAGGGGCTCGCGCTCGCCGTCGTGGGCGCCGCGGACCGCGGCCCGCTCCCCCGTGTGGCCCACCGCGGGCTCCGTGATGCGCTCCCGGCCTGCCCCGCGGGAGTCCGTGGGGAGCCAGTCCGGCTCCAGGCCGGCCGGCACCACGTACCGGGCGTCCGGGCCGAGCAGCTCGGCGGTGGCCGCGGCCACCGTCTCCTCGGTCTCGTCCCGCACGGAGGCCCGGTAGTCGATCAGCCGATCGCGCAGCAACTCCACCACCTCGGCCCGGTCCCGGGAGGAGGTCCGCCGGTAGGTGCGCTGCACCGGGTCCGCGACCGGCCCGTCCGCCGTCGCCTCGCGGATGCGCCGCAGGATCTCGGCCTTCGCCTCGCTCATCGTCCGTCCTCCTCGACGTGCTCGTCCTCCTGGCGGTCCAGCCCGGCGACGCCGTCCAGGGCGGTCCGGTGCTCGGTCTCATCCTTGTGGCGGGCCCACCAGTTGCGGAAGGACTCCCGCGGGGGCGCCGGCACGTCACGCTCGTGGGTCCATCCGCCGGCGATGCCCGGCAGCCAGCCGAGCACCCGGTCCGGCCCGGCCGCGACCCGGCCCAACCCCAGGCCCCGCTCGGCCAGCGACATGCGCCGACCCGAGGACATCACCACGGAGGCGCCCTTCATCGCCACGTCCATCTGCGAGGGCGTGACGGACTCCACCGCCGCCTTGGCGCGGGCCAGGGGGCCGGCAGCGGCGTCCTTCTCCGTGCGCAGGGCCTTCCGGGCGGCGTGGGTGGCCTGCACGTCCTCGTCCCGGAGGTGGATGAGGATCGAGGGGATGTCGATGGCCACGGGGCAGACGTCGTAGCACGCGCCGCACAGCGTGGAGGCGTAGGGCAGGGTGCCGTTCTCCCCCGCGTCCACACCGGTGAGCTGCGGGGAGAGGATCGCGCCGATCGGGCCCGGGTAGACCGAGCCGTAGGCGTGGCCGCCGGTCTGCTCGTACACGGGGCACACGTTCATGCACGCCGAGCAGCGGATGCAGTGCAGCGCGGAACGGCCCTTCGGGTCGGACAGCACCGCGGAGCGGCCGTTGTCCAGCAGGACCAGGTGGAACTCCTGAGGACCGTCGCCCTCGGTGACGCCCGTCCACATGGAGGTGTACGGGTTCATCCGCTCGCCCGTGGACGAGCGCGGCAGCAGCTGCAGGAACACCTCGAGGTCCTCGAAGGTGGGCACGAGCTTCTCGATGCCCATCACGGTGATCAGCGTCTCCGGCAGGGTCAGGCACATGCGGCCGTTGCCCTCCGACTCGACGACGGAGAGCGTGCCCGTCTCGGCGACGCCGAAGTTCGCCCCGGAGATCGCCACCTTCGTGCTCAGGAACTTCTCGCGCAGGTGCCGGCGTGCGGCCTCGGCCAGATCGGCCGGCTCGGAGGTGAGGCTCTCGTCCGTGTCCGGCATCTCCCGGAGGAAGATATCCCGGATCTCCCGGCGATTGCGATGGATCGCCGGGACGAGGATGTGGCTGGGCCGGTCGTGGCCGAGCTGGACGATGAGCTCGGCCAGGTCCGTCTCGACGGCGGCCACGCCGGCATGCTCGAGCGCGGCGTCCAGGCCGATCTCCTGGGTGGCCATGGACTTGACCTTGATCACCTCGTCCACGCCCTTGGCGGTGACGAGCTCCGTGATGATGCGGTTGGCCTCGGCCGCGTCCCGGGCCCAGTGCACGACGCCGCCGCGCGCGGTGACCTCGGACTCGAGCCGCTCCAGGAGCGCGGGCAGGTCCGCCATGACGGACTGCTTCAGCGCGGAGCCGGCGGCGCGCAGCTCCTGCCAGTCCGGCAGCTCCTCGACGACGCCGGCACGCTTGGCACGGATGGTGTGCGTGGCCCGGCGGATGTTGGCGCGCATCTGGCCGTTCCCCAGCTGCTCGCGGGCAGACTCGGGGAACGGGGTGTTCAGCAGGATCTCGCCCTCGCCGTGGACGGGGCGGACGGTGGGCATTCCCAGGCGCACGCGGGTGGGTGCGGTGCTCATCGGCGGGCCTCCTCAACACGGGCGGACGGTCCGCGGCGGGCGCCGGCGGACGCGGGGATGGACAGTTCGACGGGGCCGTCGACCTCGAGCGGGTTCTCCCGGGTGGCCGCGAGGATCTCGGCGAGGTGCACGGTGCGCAGCGGGCGGCCGTCCTGGCCGCGCGCCTCGCGACGGTGCATGGCCCCGTCCAGGTGGAGCAGGCAGGAGGCGTCGCCGCCCGTGCAGAGGGAGGCGCCGGACGCGGTGACCTTCTCGATCTTCTCCTCCGCGATGGCGGCGGAGACGTCCGGGTTCTTCAGGGAGAAGGTGCCGCCGAAGCCGCAGCACTCCTCGGCGTCCGGCAGCGGGCGCAGGTCGATGTCCGCGACGGTGCGCAGCAGGTCCTCCTGGCGCGAGCCCAGGCGCAGCAGGCGCATGCCGTGGCAGGAGGGGTGGTAGGTCACGGTGTGCGGGAACCAGGAGCCGAGCTGGGCCCCGGCGTCCGTCACCCCGAGGACGTCCGTGAGCAGCTGCGACAGCTCGAGGGTGCGGGAGGCGACGACCTCGGCGTCGCGGGCCAGACCCTCGTCCCCGCCGGAGCGGGCGACGTCCGGCTGCTGGTGGCCGAGCGAGGCCACGCAGGAGGCGGAGGGGGCGACGGCGAGGTCGTAGTCGGCCTTCATGAAGGTGCGGACGTGGTTGCGCACCACGGGCAGGGCGTCCTTCACGTACCCGCTGTTGACGTGCATCTGCGAGCAGCAGACCTGGCCGGGCGGGAAGACCACCTCATGGCCGAGCCGCTCGAGGATGCGGACGGTGGCGAGGGCCACCTTGGGGTACATCGCGTCCACGATGCACGTGGCGAACAGGGCGATTCTCATGCCGGTCTCCGTTCCGGACGGGGCGCCTGGGGCGCCGTGCGGTGCGCCAGCACACGGGTGCCGTAGTGGTCAGACCATATCATGCCAGCCTCTTGCAAGGTGACCACCCTCACAGTACGCTCCTTGGTCTGACCACAGTGGTCCGACCATCACCGGCCCGACCGGATCCCGCCCCGTCCCCTCGCCCACCGGGAGACCCCCGTGCACACCTTCACCCCCACCCCCGATGCCGCCGGCAGCGTCGCGCTCTCCGCCGCGCTCGGCGTCCTGCCCCTGCTGACGTTCTTCGCCACCCTCCTCGGTCTGCGCCTCAAGGCCTGGCAGTCGGGGCTCGCCGCGCTCGTGGTGGCCCTGCTCGTGGCCGTGCTGGGCTTCCACATGCCGGCCCACCTGGCGGCGCTGGCCGCCGCCCAGGGAGCGACCTTCGGCCTGTTCCCGATCGTCTGGATCGTCGTGATGGCGCTGTGGTTCTACCAGGTCACCGTGCTCTCCGGGCGATTCGACGACATGCGCGCGATCTTCGACTCGCTCGGCGGCGGAGACATCCGCATCCAGGCCGTGCTCATCGCGTTCTGCTTCGGCGGCCTGCTCGAGGCCCTCGCCGGCTTCGGCGCCCCCGTGGCCATCACGGCCACCATGGTGCTCGGCCTGGGTGTGCCCCCGCTGCGGGCGGCCACCGCCGTGCTGCTGGCGAACACCGCGCCCGTGGCCTTCGGCGCCGTGGGCACCCCCATCACCACCGCGGGCACGCTCACCGGCATCCCCGCCACGCACATCGGCGCGATCGTCGGCCACCAGGCCCCGTTCGTGGCCGTGTTCGTGCCGTTCCTGCTCGTGTTCATCATCGACGGGCTGCGCGGCGTGCGGCAGACGTGGCCGGCACTGATCGTGATCGGCGCGAGCTTCGCCGTCGCCATCTGGCTGGCCTCGACCTACTTCTCCTACGAGCTCACCGACGTCGTGGCCTCCCTGGTCTCCCTCGCCGCCGCCGTCCTGCTGCTGCGCTTCTGGCGGCCGCGGGGCGCCGAGGAGGCCCGCCAGCGCCTCGACGCCCCCGCCCGCGCGGCGGCGCAGGACCTCACCCCCGGCCGGATCTTCATGGCCGTGCTGCCCTACATCGTGGTCGTGGCCGTGTTCGCCCTGGCCAAGCTGGTCCCCTCGATCACCGCGGCCCTGAACTCCGCCACCGCCAAGATCCCGTGGCCCGGGCTCGACGGGCACCTCGTCGACGCCTCCGGCGCGCCCCTGGCGAGCACCGTGTACAAGTTCGAGTGGCTGGCCTCCCCCGGCACGCTGCTGCTGATCGCCGGCCTGATCATGGCCGTGGTCTACTCCCGGTTCGACCACGACGGCCGGTTCCCGCTCTCGGTGGGGAACGCGCTCGCCGAGATCGGCCGCTGCTTCGCCCGCATGCGCTGGTCCGCCCTGACGATCGTGATCGTGCTCTCCCTGGCCTACGTCATGAACTTCTCGGGCCAGACGGTCGCCATGGGCACGTGGGTGGCCGGCCTGGGCGCGGCCTTCGTGTTCCTGTCCCCGGTGCTCGGCTGGCTCGGCACCGCCGTGACCGGCTCGGACACCTCCGCGAACGCCCTGTTCTCCACCCTGCAGCAGACCGCCGCCACGAACATCGGCGCCGATCCGGCCCTGCTGGTGGCCGCCAACACCTCCGGCGGCGTCGTGGGCAAGATGATCTCCCCGCAGTCCCTGGCGATCGCCGCGACGGCGGTCGGCATGGAGGGCCGGGAGTCCGAGATCCTGCGCCGCGTGGTGGTGTGGTCGCTCGTGCTCCTGCTGGCGGTGTGCACGCTCGTGTACCTGCAGTCCAACGTGCTGGCGTGGATGCTGCCGGCGGCGGGCTGACCGCCTGCACCACCCGAGCGGGGCGGCGTCCATCGGTAGGATGGACGGTCGCCGCCCCGCCCCCTCGGAAGGTCCGTCCATGACCGCTGCCCCCGCCTACACCATCGTGCTCGACTGGCTCGAGGCCGAGCTGCGCTCCGGCGCCGTGGTCGTGGGGGACAAGCTGCCCGGCGAACGCACCCTGGCCGAACGCTTCGGCATCTCCCGGGCGTCCGTGCGGGAGGCCACCCGGATGCTCGAGGCCATGGGCCTGATCCGCGCCAGCGCCGGCTCCGGGCCGAACTCGGGCGCCGTCGTCGTCTCCGAGCCGTCCGCGGCGCTGGGCTGGGCGCTGCGCCTGCACATCGCCACCCGGTCCCTGCCGATGGCCGACGTCGTCGCCGCGCGCGTGCTCCTCGAGACCGATGCGGCGCAGGCGGCCGCCGCCACCTCCGGCGACCCCGAGAGCGTCGCCGTCCTGGCCGAGGTGGAAACCCTGCTGGACCGGATGGACGACCCCGCGCTGCCGGAAGAGGACTTCCACCTGCTCGACACCGAGTTCCATGTGCGGCTGGCCACCCTGGGCGGGAACGTCGTGACGGCGATGATGCTGGACTCCCTGCGCCAGGCGACCATCGGCTACGTGACCGAGACCGTGGCCGGGCTGTCCGACTGGCCCGCCGTGCGCGCCGGCCTGCAGGCCGACCATCGGCGGATCCTCGCCGCCTCCGCCGCCGGGGACGGCCGGGCGGCCGCGCAGGAGCTGCGGGAGCACGTCCTCGGCTTCGCCGCCCTCGCCCAGACCGGCAGGGTGCCCGCCGGCGGCTGAGCCGGCGAAGGGTCCGGCGCGCGCGGGGTCCCGCCGGACGGACGGCTCCGGCGGTTCAGGCGGTGACGCCGTGCACCAGGGCGCCCACGCCCACGGCGGTCAGCGAGCCCAGCGCACAGCAGAACTCCACGAGCATGCCCATGCCCATGGCCGTGAGCGCGCCGATCGAGCTGCTGAGCGCGGCCCGGGCGTCCCGGGTGCGGGCCCACTGGGAGGCGAACAGGCCGACGGCGAAGCCGAGGAACAGCCCTACCACCGGGATCACGAAGAACCCGACGGCGGCCCCGGCCACCCCCCACAGGATCGGGCCGCGGGTGACGCGTTCACGTCGCAGCCGTCGGCCGGTCAGCACCGCGGACGCGCTCAGCCCCGCCACGGCGAGACCGGCCGCGATGACGCCGAACGTCCAGGACGCGGGGGAACCCAGCAGCGCGGCCCACCCGAGAGCCGTCACGAGGTTGAGCAGCGAGCCGGGCAGGACGGGGTACACGGTGCCCACCAGCCCCACCAGGAGCAGGAGCACGGCCACGAGGGAGATCAGCGCGGGAGTCACCGCACCAGTATGACGGGACGGGCACCGCGGTGACGGCGGCACCGGCGACCGCGCAGCGGCCCCCGCGCCCTCGCCGGAACGGGCCGGATGGGCTAGATTCGCCGCATGTTGGTCGCCGTGCCCACCGAAGTGAAGAACAACGAGTTCCGTGTGGCCCTGACGCAGGGCGGGGTCCAGGAGCTGGTGCGCGCAGGCCACCAGGTCCTCGTGCAGTCGGGGGCCGGCGCCGGCTCCGGCGCCTCGGACCAGGACTACCGCGACGCCGGCGCCGAGCTGGTCGACGACGTCGACGAGCTCTGGGAGCGCGCCGAGCTGGTCCTCAAGGTCAAGGAGCCGCAGCCGGAGGAGTACGGCCGCCTGCGCCGCGGCCAGGTCCTCTTCACCTACCTGCACCTGGCCGCCTCCCCCGCGTGCACGCGGGCGATCCTGGACGCCGGCACGACGGCGATCGCCTACGAGACGGTCACCCGCGGTCGCTCCCTGCCGCTGCTGGCCCCCATGAGCCAGGTGGCCGGCCGCCTGGCCCCCGCCGCGGGCGCCTACCACCTCCTCCAGCCGCAGGGCGGCTCGGGTGTGCTGATGGGCGGCGTGCCCGGCACCCGCCGCGCCCGGGTGGCCGTGATCGGCGGAGGTGTGGCCGGCGAGGCGGCGGCCGTGATCGCCGCGGGCATGGGCGCGGACGTGACCGTCCTGGACATCTCCCTTGAGCGGCTCGCGCAGCTGGACGCCGTCCACCAGGGCCGGATCCGCACGCTGGCCTCGTCCCACCTGAACATCGGTGAGACCGTGGCGGACGCGGACCTCGTGATCGGCTCCGTGCTGATCCCCGGCGCCGCGGCCCCGAAGCTGGTGACCGCCGAGATGGTGGAGTCCATGCGGCCCGGCTCGGTGCTGGTGGACATCGCGATCGACCAGGGCGGCTGCTTCGAGAACTCGCGGGCCACCACCCACCAGGACCCGACGTACCTCGTGGGGGACAAGATCTACTACTGCGTCTCCAACATGCCCGGCGCCGTGCCCCAGACCTCCACCTCGGCCCTGACCAACGCGACGCTGCCCTACATCAAGCGCATCGCCGACCTCGGATGGCGTGCGGCGCTGGCCGCGGACGAGGGCTTCGCCGGGGGCCTCAACGCCCACGACGGCGCGCTCACCCTGCCCTCCGTCGCCACGGCCGTGGCCGACGAGCTCGGCCTGGACCCCCAGAAGGACGTCCGCGTCACCTCCGAGGTGCTCGCGGAGGCCTGAGCCCCGCGAGGAACGCCCGGTGGAAGGACCAGTCGCCGGTCACCTCGGGGTGGAAGGCCGTGGCGAGCAGGTGGCCCTGCCGCACGGCCACGGGCAGCCGCGCGTCGCCGTCGAGCCCCGGGTCCGCCGCGGGCACGGACAGACGCGACGTCGGCACGCTCGCCAGGACCTCGACGCCCTCCCCCGCCTGGAGGACGGCGGGGGCGCGGATGAACACGGCGTGCACCGGCTCCGCCGCGACCGCGGGGATGTCCAGGTCCTCCTCGAACGAGTCGACCTGCGCGCCGAAGGCGTTGCGCCGCACGGCCACGTCCAGCACGCCGAGCCCGCCCTGATCCGGCGCCGGGTTGCGGATCTCCCGGGCCAGCATGATCAGCCCCGCGCACGTGCCGTAGGCGGGCAGGCCGTCGCGGAGGGCGGCGATGAGCGGGTCCTTCAGCCCCATAATCCGGGCGAGGCGGTCCATCACGGAGGACTCGCCGCCGGGCAGCACGATGCCGTCCAGACCCTCGAGGTCCGCGGGGCGGCGCACCGGGCGCGTGCGCGCGCCGAGGGCCTCGAGCACGTGCACGTGCTCCCGCACGTCGCCCTGGAGGGCGAACACGCCGACGGTCTTCTGTGGACTCACCAGCCGCGCTCGGCCAGGCGGTGCGGAGCGGGCAGGTCGCCCACGTTGATGCCCACCATGGCCTCGCCCAGGCCGCGGGAGGCCTCGGCGACCGCCATCGGGTCGTCGAACTGGGCGGTGGCCTTGACGATGGCGCGGGCGCGCTCGGCCGGGTTGCCGGACTTGAAGATGCCGGAGCCCACGAACACGCCGTCGGCGCCCATCTGCATCATCAGGGCCGCGTCGGCCGGGGTGGCCACGCCGCCGGCGGTGAACATCACGACGGGCAGGGCGCCGGTCTCGGCGACCTCGCGCACCAACTCGTACGGCGCCTGCAGCTCCTTCGCGGCCACGTACAGCTCATCCTGGGCCAGGCCCTGGAGCTGGGCGATCTCCTTGCGGATGGTGCGGATGTGCTTCACGGCCTCGGAGACGTCGCCGGTGCCGGCCTCGCCCTTGGACCGGATCATGGCCGCGCCCTCGGTGATGCGGCGCAGGGCCTCGCCGAGGTTGGTGGCGCCGCACACGAAGGGCACGTCGAAGTCCCACTTGTCGATGTGGTTCACGTAGTCCGCCGGGGAGAGCACCTCGGACTCGTCGATGAAGTCCACCTTGAGCGCCTGCAGCACCTGGGCCTCCACGAAGTGGCCGATGCGCGCCTTGGCCATCACGGGGATGGACACGGCCTCGACGATGCCGTCGATCAGGTCGGGGTCGGACATGCGGGCCACGCCGCCCTGGGCGCGGATGTCGGCCGGGACCCGCTCGAGCGCCATGACGGCCACGGCGCCGGCGTCCTCGGCGATGCGCGCCTGCTCCGCGTTGACGACGTCCATGATCACGCCGCCCTTCATCATGTCCGCCAGGCCGCGCTTGACGCGGGTCGTGCCGGTGCCGCGGGCGCCGTCGTCGGCGGCGGAGGCGGTGGAGGCGGAGAAGCTGAGGGCGCGCTCGTCGCTCATGGGGGTCCTTCCGAAGGGGTGGCGACCCCGGCCGCGGGTCGGCTGGCCGGGGCGAAGACGCGGTCAACTCTAGTCCCCCGGCGACGAAGCCCGGCCCGCGTCACGGACAACGACGTCACCCGGCCCCGTGCCGGCGCAGCGTGCGGCGTCGGCGCCAGACGACGAACGCGGCCACGGACGCGAGGATCAGCACGAGGGCGAGGACGCCCCGGCCCTCTCCGAGCGCCGCGCCGATGACGGCCCACACCACGGCCATCCCGACGGTCCCGTACACCACGCCCCACAGGAACGTGCCGAGCGCGGCCGCCGGCAGGAACCGGCGCCAGGGCATGCAGGCGACGCCGGCGGAGCCGATCACCGCCGTCTGGATGCCCACCGTGAGGTAGCAGAACGGGATGGCCCACACCCCGTAGCGCTGGATGAAGCGCTGGGCTCGGACATAGACGGGCCCCTCCATCACGTGGGCGAACCAGCGGGTCCGCTCGACGCCGGAGGCCAGCCCCCGCCCGAGCGAGAACACGATCAGGGTGCGCAGGATCGCCAGCATCCAGAAGAACCCGATGGACCACAGCAGCGGCAGCCCGTCGATCCACGCCATCATGGGCGGAGCCACCCGTCGGTGCGGGGACTCATGCGCGCGCCCCGGCCGTGCTCACGCGTTCCAGAGCCCGTACGAGTCCGCGAGGTCCGCGATCTTCTGGGCACGCAGCACGCGGGGCAGGTACGAGCCGTCGCCGACGGCGGCGCCCTGAGCATGCTTCTCGAGCAGGTCGCGGGCCCACGCGAGCTCGTCCTCGGACGGGGACATCGCCCGGTTGACCCAGTCCACCTGATCCCGGTTCAGGACGAGGCGGCCGGTCATGCCCATCGAGGCGGTGACGGCGCTGGACTCGATGACCGCGTCCTCACCGTCCGTGTTGCCGGGCGGTCCGTCGATCGCCCCGGGCAGACCGCCCACGCGGGAGGCGATCACCATGCGGGAGCGAGCGTAGGCCATGGCCAGCGGGTCCTCGCCGACGCCGACGTCCTTGCGGAAGTCGTTCACGCCGAAGGCGAGACGGAACGTGCCCGGCGCCTTGGCCACGGCCGTGGCGTTCTCGATGCCCAGGGCGGACTCCAGCAGGGCGATCACCGGGGTGCCGGCGCGCAGCCGCATGGCGGTGAACGTGACCTGCTCCGGCTCCTCGGTCTCGGCCAGCACGACGCCGCGCACGCCGTCGAGGCCCGCGAGCGCCTCGAGGTCCCGCTGCCAGTGGTCCGTGGAGGTCGCGGAGATGCGCACCCACGCCGTCATGCCGCCGGAGAGGGCGTCCACGACGTGCCGGCGGGCCGTGTCCTTCTGCTCCTCCGGCACGGCGGCCTCGAGGTCGAAGATGACGGAGTCGGCCTCGGAGGCCAGGGCGGGGGCGAACGCGTCGGGGGTGGCCGCGTTGACCAGCAGCCAGGAGCGGCTGAGCTTGGCGGGCAGGGCGGCGGCGCGACGGTTCCTCACGGGCATGGCCTCCAGCCTAGCCCGCCGCGGCCGTCCGCCCGCGGGCCCCTTCCCACCCGTGGGAGGCCTCACATCCGCTCGCGGCGGGCGAGGCGGACGGCCGTAGCATGGAGAGGCCGTCGGCCCGTCCGACGCCGCCGAGCCCCGACCGCCAGGAGTACCCGATGCGCCCGACCTCCCCTTCCCGCGCCCTGCGGCTCACGGGTGCCGTGGCCGCCGCGTGCCTGCTGGCCGGCTGCGCGGTCGACCCCGGCCTGGCCGAGGATTCGGCGTCCGACGACGGCGTGCCCCTGCCCGCGACGGAGGGGTATCAGCCGCTGACGGTCTACCTCGCCGTCGCGGAGGCGGAGGCGGTCCCGGGGACGAGCGGCCGGCCCTTCGGCTGCGGCGACCTGCTGGTGCCCGTGCAGACCGTGCCGACGGACACCGAGGACGAGGCGGACGCCGCCCTGGACTTCCTGTTCGCGGACGAGCGCGGCTGGCACGGCGACCCGTCGCTGTGGAACGCCGTGTTCGACGCGCGCGAGACCCTCACCCCGACCGGGCACCGCCGCGAGGGCGACGTGGAGATCTTCACCTTCACCGGCGCCGTGACGCCGGAGGACGACTGCACGGCCGAGCGGATCCGCGCCCAGCTGCAGGCGACCGCCGCCGCCTTCACGTCAGCGGGACAGGTCCGGCTCGAGGTGGACGGCCGGGACCTCGACGACGTGCTGGGGCTCGAGCCGCTCCGCCTCGGCGAGTCCGTGGACGTCCCGCAGGGGGACCCCACGCCGAGCGGGGAGCCGAGCGACGAGTCCGGCGAGCAGACGTGGGCGCCGGAGGGCGAGTCGCCGGAGGACACGTGGGCTCCGGCCGAGCCCTCGGACGAGACCTGGGCGCCGGCCGAGGAGTCGTCGTGGGGTCCCGCCGAGCCGACCCAGGGCACGTGGTCCCCCGGCCCGGAGCCGAGCGCCCCCTGACCGCGCGACCCGCCGTCGTCGCCCGTCATCGGACGTTCGGACACGGCCGCGCCGTGCTATAGGGTGCCGAGCGTGCGGAACCTCCGAGATCACCTGTCCCAGCGCGCCGTCGGCGTGAAGCAGTCCGCGGTCCGCGACGTCTTCGACATCGCGATGGACCCGAACCTCGTCTCGCTCGCGGGCGGGAACCCGTGGCTCGCTGACCTGCCCCTCGACGAGCTGGGCCGGATCGCCTCCGACCTGATGACCCGGTTCGGCACGGAGTCGCTGCAGTACGGCCCCGGCCAGGGCACCGAGGAGATGCGCGCCGCCGCCGCCACCGTCATGGCCGCCGACGGCATCCCGGACGCGGATCCCGACCTCGTGGTCATCACCCCCGGCTCGCAGGCCGCGATCGACACCGCCTGCCGGGCGTTCGCGAACCCGGGCGACGTCGTCGTGGTGGAGGACCCCACGTTCGTGGGCGCGTTGACCACCTTCACCACATGGCAGCTCGAGGCCGTGGCCACGGGCACCGACGACCAGGGCCTGGTGCCCGCGGCCCTCGACGAGACCCTGACCCGCCTGGCCGCCGAGGGCCGCCGCGTGGCCTTCCTCTACACGATCCCCTCGTTCGCGAACCCCTCGGGCGCCCTGCTGCCCCCGGGACGCCGCGCCGAGGTGGGCGCGATCTGCGAGAAGCACGGCGTGCTCATCGTGGAGGACAACCCGTACGGGCAGATCGCGTTCGACGGCGAGCCCGTCGCCCCGATCGCCGCCGACCACCGGGACAACGTGGTCCACCTCGGCACGATGTCCAAGATCTTCTCCCCGGGCGTGCGCATCGGCTGGGCGCTCGTGCCGGCCGCGCTCAAGCGCGAGTTCTACCTGTGCGCGGAGTCCGCCTACATCCACGCGTCCACGTACTCGCAGATGCTCTCCACCGCCTTCGTCACGCAGCTGGACTGGCAGGGCCACGTCCGCCACGTGACCGGGCTGTACCGCGAGCGGGCCGGGGCGCTCGTGGACGCGGTGCGTGAGCACTGGGACCCGGCGGTCGAGTTCATCACCCCGCAGGGCGGCTTCTTCCTGTGGGCCACCCTGCCCGTCGGGGTGGACACCCTCGAGGTGATGCACCGCGGCATCGAGGCGGGCGCGGTGTTCGTGCCGGGGGCGGCCTTCACCCCCGTCGAGGGCACGCGCTCCACCCTGCGCCTGGCGTACTCGTTCGTGGCGGCCGAGAAGCTCGTGGAGGGCGTGCGGCGCCTGGCCCCGGCGGTGAACGAGTCGATCGCCCGGGCCCGCTGAGCCGCGGCGGGCGCCCACGACGACGTCGGCCCGGCGCGTCTGCCGGGCGTGCGACCTCTTCCCCGGGCCCGCGAGATCGTATACGATCTCGACCATGACGCAGAGCACACCGGATCCCACGCCCACCGTCACCGAGCACGACTTCACCGTCCGGGAGAACCGGCCGGGCAAGGTGCTCGCCGTCCACCTGAACTACCCCTCCCGCATCGCCCAGCGCGGCCGGTCCCCGCAGGCCCCCGGCTACTTCCTCAAGGCCGGCACCTCCCTCGCCCGCACCGGCGACACCATCGAGCGCCCCGCCGGCACCGAGCTGCTCGCCTACGAGGGCGAGATCGCGCTGATCATCGGCCGCACCGCCCGGCGCGTCAGCCCGAAGGAGGGCTGGTCGCACGTCTCCGGCATCACCGCCGCCAACGACTGGGGCCTCTACGACCTCCGCCACGCGGACAAGGGCTCCAACGTCAAGAACAAGTCCGGCGACGGCTACACCCCGCTCGGCCCCGCGGTGATCTCCGCCGCGGGCCTGGACCCGGCCGCCCTGCGCGTGCGCACCTGGGTCAACGGCGAGATCGTCCAGGACGACACCACCGAGGGCCTCGTCTTCCCGTTCGGCCGGCTCGTGGCCGACCTCTCGCAGCTCATGACGCTCGAGGAGGGCGACGTCATCCTCACCGGCACCCCCGCCGGCTCCTCCGTGGCCCAGCCGGGCGACGTCGTCGAGGTGGAGGTGGACGCCCCCAGCGCCCCCGGCGCACCGACCACCGGCCGCCTGGTGACGACGGTCGTCGACTCGGAGCACTCCCTGGCCCCGTTCGGCGCGCAGCCGCAGGTGGACGACGTGCAGCGCGAGGAGGCCTGGGGCTCCCGCGAGGCCGCCGGTCTGGCCCCGCAGGCCGCGGCGCCGTCGTCGTCCGCGGTGGACGAGAACGGCCACTGGGTCGCGAGCGCCCCGCAGCCGGACCGCTCCCTGCTGACCCCCGAGCTGCGCGCCAAGATCGACGCCATCGCGGTGGCCACCCTCACCGCCCAGCTGCAGAAGCGCGGCGTCCAGAACGCGACCATCGACGGCCCGCGCCCGATCCACCGGGGTCGGCGCGTCCTCGGCTACGCCAAGACCCTGCGCTACATCCCCAAGCGCGAGGACCTGGCCAAGGAGTTCGGCGGCGGCTTCAACGCCCAGAAGCGGGCGATCGACTCGGTGCAGCCGGACGACGTGGTGGTCATGGAGGCCCGTGGCGAGCACGGCACCGGCACCCTCGGGGACGTCCTGGCCCTGCGCGCCCAGGTGAACGGCGCGAACGCCGTGATCACGGACGGCGGCATCCGCGACTCCGCCGCCGTCGCCGAGGTCGGCCTCCAGGTGTACGCCGGCGCCACGCACCCGGCGGTGCTGGGCCGCCGTCACATCCCGTGGGAGGTCGGCGGCACCATCGCCTGCGGCGGCACCACCGTGCAGCCCGGCGACATCATCGTCGGCGACGACGACGGTGTGGTGGTCATCCCGCCGTCCCTGCTCCAGGAGGTTGTGGACGACGCCTACGAGCAGGAGCTCCAGGACGCCTGGGCGTACGAGCAGGTCAAGGCCGGCTACCCGGTGGACGGGATGTTCCCCCCGAACGCCGAGTGGAAGGCCAAGTTCGCCGAGTACCGCAAGACCCTGCCGGACGCCCCGGCCCCGGAGGGCGACGCCTGAGCATGCGCCGCACGGACATCGGAACGGTCGGCCTCGCAGGCGCCCCCGTCTCCAAGGCGGACCGCGCCTACCAGGCGATCCTCGAGGGGATCCGGGACCAGCGCCACGAGCCGGGCGACCGGCTGGTGCTGTCCCAGATCGCCGCGGAGCTGGGCATGTCCGTGGTGCCCGTGCGGGAGGCGATCCGCCGCCTGCAGTCCGAGAAGCTGGTGGCCTACGAGCGCAACGTGGGCGCCACCGTGGTGGGCATCGACCCGGTCGAGTACCGCCACACCATGGAGACGCTGGCGCTGGTGGAGGGGTTCTCCACCGCCCAGTGCGCCCCGCACGTGACCGCCGAGGACCTCGCGGCGGCCCGCGAGGTGAACGCGACCATGCGCGCGATGACGGAGTCGGAGACGGCCTGGGACCCGGTGACGTTCACCGAGCTCAACCGCCGCTTCCACTCGATCCTGTTCGAGCATCACCAGAACGAGCACGTGCACGACCTGGTGCACCGCGGCTGGAACCGCCTGGCCGCGCTGCGCTCCTCCACGTTCGCGTACGTGCCCGGCCGGGCGGTGGCCTCCGTGGACGAGCACGAGCACCTGCTGCGCCTGATCGAGGACGGGGCGCGCTTCGAGGAGATCGAGGCCGCCGCCCGCGCCCACCGCCTGAACACCCTGCGCGCCTACCTGGAGCACAGCGCCGAGCCGTCCGCGTGACCGCCGGCCGGACCGGCGCCGACGTCGTCGGCGCCAGACCCCGACCATCCGCCCCCGAAGCACTCAGCGAAAGAGACACCATGACGGAGAAGACCAGCATCGAGGCCCGCACGCCCGAGGGCCTGCCCGACGTCCTGCGCCACTACATCGACGGCGAGTTCGTCGACTCGATCGACGGCGACACCTTCGAGGTGCTCGACCCGGTGACCAACGAGCCGTACCTGACGGCCGCCTCCGGCAAGGCCGCGGACATCGACCGCGCCGTCGCCGCCGCGAAGCGGGCCTTCGAGTCCGGCGAATGGTCCCAGGCCCTGCCGCGCCAGCGTTCCCGTGTGCTGCACCGGATCGCCGACATCATGGAGACCCGCGGCGACCAGCTGGCCGAGATGGAGTGCTTCGACACCGGCCTGCCGATCAAGCAGGCGAGGGGCCAGGCCGCCCGCGCCGCCGAGAACTTCCGCTTCTTCGCGGACCTGATCGTGGCCCAGCACGACGACACCTTCAAGGTGCCGGGTCGCCAGATCAACTACGTGAACCGCAAGCCGATCGGCGTCGCCGGCCTGATCACCCCGTGGAACACCCCGTTCATGCTGGAGTCCTGGAAGCTGGCCCCGGCCATCGCCACCGGCAACTCGGTGGTCCTGAAGCCGGCGGAGTTCACCCCGCTCTCGGCCTCCCTGTGGGGCGGGATCTTCGAAGAGGCCGGCCTGCCGAAGGGCGTGTTCAACATGGTGCACGGCTTCGGTGAGGAGGGCTACGCGGGCGACCCGCTCGTGAAGCACCCGGACGTGCCGCTGATCTCCTTCACCGGCGAGTCCCGCACCGGCCAGATCATCTTCGCCAACGCCGCCCCGCACCTGAAGGGCCTGTCCATGGAGCTCGGCGGCAAGTCCCCGGCCGTGGTGTTCGAGGACGCGGACCTGGACGCGGCGATCGACGCGACCATCTTCGGCGTGTTCTCCCTGAACGGCGAGCGCTGCACCGCCGGCTCCCGCATCCTGGTCCAGCGCTCCGTCTACGACGAGTTCGTGGAGCGCTACGCCGCCCAGGCCTCCCGCGTGAAGGTCGGCCTGCCGAACGACGAGACCACCGAAGTCGGCGCCATCGTGCACCCGGAGCACTTCGAGAAGGTCATGTCCTACGTGGAGATCGGCAAGACCGAGGCCCGCCTGGTGGCCGGCGGCGGCCGCCCGGAGGGCTTCCCCGAGGGCAACTTCGTGCAGCCCACCGTGTTCGCGGACGTGGCCCCGGACGCCCGGATCTTCCAGGAGGAGATCTTCGGCCCGGTGGTGGCCATCACCCCCTTCGACACGGAGGAGGAGGCCCTGCAGCTGGCCAACAACACCAAGTACGGCCTCGCGGCGTACATCTGGACGAACGACCTCAAGCGCGCCCACAACGTCGCGCAGAACGTGGAGGCCGGCATGGTGTGGCTGAACTCCAACAATGTGCGGGACCTGCGCACCCCGTTCGGCGGGGTGAAGGCCTCCGGCCTGGGCCACGAGGGCGGCTACCGCTCGATCGACTTCTACACCGATCAGCAGGCCGTGCACATCAACCTCGGCGAGGTCCACAACCCGGTGTTCGGCAAGCAGGAGCAGGCCGCGGCGAAGATCGACGGCTGACCCGCACTGACCGGCGACCACGACGGCGCCCGCACCGTCCCCGCGACGGTGCGGGCGCCGTCGTCGTGGTGGGGCCGCGCCGGGTCTCTCCCCCGGCCCACCGACGCGGGTTGAGTTGTCGCGGGTGCGGGCGCCCCGGACCCGCGACAACTCAACCCGCGTTCCTCGACGGCCTTCCCGCCGGTCGCCTGGATCGTATACGATCGAGCCCGTGACCGTGTCCCAGGCCACAGCGCACCGCCCCCTCACCAAGGAGCACCGATGACCAACCTCGAGAGCCGCCAGAAGACCTCCTCCGGCTTCTTCGTCACGAAGGAAGCCCCCATCGACCCGGAGAACCCCCTCCCCACCCCGACGTCCGAGGCACCGGACATCCTGCGCTGCGCCTCGATGGAGCTCGTGGTCACGGACCTCGCCGTCTCCCGCGAGTTCTACGTGGACGTGCTCGGCCTGGTGGTCACCGAGGAGGACGAGGAGACCGTCTACCTGCGCTCCATGGAGGAGTTCATCCACCACAACCTGGTGCTGCGCCAGGGCGAGACCGCCGCCGTGGCCGCGTTCTCCTACCGCGTGCGCACCCCCGAGGACCTGGACAAGGCGGTCGCCTTCTACGAGGAGCTGGGCTGCCGTGTCGAGCGTCGGAAGGATGGCTTCGTCAAGGGCGTCGGCGACTCCGTGCGCGTCGAGGACCCGCTGGGCTTCCCCTACGAGTTCTTCCACGACGTCGAGCACGTGGAGCGCCTGGCCTGGCGCTATGACCTCTACACCCCGGGCGCCCTGGTCCGCCTGGACCACTTCAACCAGGTGACCCCGGATGTGCCGCGCGCCGCCCGCTACATGCAGGACCTGGGCTTCCGCGTCACCGAGGACATCCAGGACGAGAAGGGCACCGTCTACGCCGCGTGGATGCGCCGCAAGCCCACCGTGCACGACACCGCCATGACCGGCGGCGACGGCCCCCGGATGCACCACGTGTGCTTCGCCACGCACGAGAAGCACAACATCCTGGCGATCTGCGACAAGCTCGGCGCCCTGCGCATGTCCGACCACATCGAGCGCGGCCCGGGCCGCCACGGCGTCTCCAACGCGTTCTACCTCTACCTGCGCGACCCGGACGGCCACCGTGTGGAGGTCTACACCCAGGACTACTACACCGGCGACCCTGACAACCCCGTGGTCACCTGGGACGTGCACGACAACCAGCGCCGCGACTGGTGGGGCACCCCGGTCGTGCCGTCCTGGTACACCGATGCCTCCCGCGTGCTGGACCTCGACGGCAACCTGCAGCCGCTGGTGTCCCGCACCGACGACTCGGAGATGGCCGTGACCATCGGCGCCGACGGCTTCTCCTACACCCGCGAGGGGCAGGGCGAGGAGTCCCTGCCGGAGTGGAAGCAGGCCGAGTACAAGCTCGGCAACCAGCTCTGACCGGCACGGCCGGGGCCGCGATCCGGGGGCATCACGACGACGGCGGGCACCCAACGCAGGTGCCCGCCGTCGGCGTCCGCCCTCCCTGCCACCCTCCGCGTCTCCCCGCCCCGCGCCGTTCGAGGCGGAAAATCCATCTCATTCGAGCCAGGAGGGCCAGTTTGAGCTCGATTTCCCGCCTCAAAGCGTGGGGAGCAGGGGTGTCCCGCCTCGCAGACGGGCGTCGGGGGGCTGGCCTGGCTCACGGTGCACCGCCGCCAGCCCGGGCTGGGCATCGGGACGCGCACCCCGGACTGATCCGGGGCGGTGACAGGATGGCGACGGGGCCGGGGGCCGAGCCGCGTAATCGTATACGATCAAGGCCAGGCCCCTGCCCGTCGTCGTGAAGGAGACCGCTGTGCTGGACCACGAGACCCACCTCAAGATCGCCGACGAGCTGCACCGCGCGGGCATCGACCGCGTGCCCGTGCCGCGGCTGACCGCGCGCTACCCGGAGATGGAGATCGAGGACTCGTACGCCATCCAGCGCATCTGGGCCGAGCGTCAGGTCGAGGCGGGCCGCCGCAAGGTGGGCCACAAGATCGGCCTGACCTCCAAGGCCATGCAGGACGCGACCGGGATCGACGAACCGGACTACGGCGTGATCTTCGACGACCAGGTGTTCGAGTCCGGCCACGTGTACGAGTGGAAGAAGTACACCCATCCGCGCATCGAGATGGAGCTGGCGTTCGTGCTGCGGGACGAGCTGCGCGGGCCCGGCCTGAACCTGATGGACGTGCTGCGCGCCACCGAGTACGTGGTGCCCGCGCTGGAGGTGCTGGACTCGCGCATCGAGATGGCCGGCCGCACCATCACGGACACCATCTCGGACAACGCCGCCCTGGGCTCCCTGGTGATCGGCGGCCGCCCCGTGGGCGTGCACGACGTCGACCTGCGGTGGGTCTCCGGCATCCTCTCCCGCAACGAGGAGATCATCGAGACCGGGGTGGCCGCGGGCGTGCTGAACCACCCGGCCAACGGCGTGCACTGGCTGGCCAACCGCATCGCCGAGCACGGGGACGCGCTCGAAGCCGGTGAGATCGTGCTCGCCGGCTCCTTCACCCGCCCGATGTGGGTGTACGAGGGCGACACCGTCTACGCCGACTACGGCCCGCTCGGCACCATCACCTGCCGCTTCGCCTGACCCGCCCGTCGTCGTCGCCCCGCCCGCCCGCGCCCGCCCGCAACGCGGGTTGACCTATCACCAGTACGACGCCGCTCCACCCGCGACAACTCAACCCGCGTCGGGTGGAGGGCGCGGAGAACCCCGGAGGAACGTCCCATGCCCGTCCGCCACAACCCGCAGCCGCTGTTCCGCGACCTCTTCACGCCCGAGGCCGTCGCCGCCCGTGGGGGCCGCCCCGCCGCCGGCATGTTCCTCTCCTCGGGGGACCCGACGACGGCGGAGATCTGCGCCGGCGCGGGCCTCGACTACCTGCTCATCGACGCCGAGCACGCCCCGCTGACCCTGCAGGACGTCCTCGCCCAGCTGCGCACGATCGCCGGCTACCGCGTGCCCACCCTGGTGCGTGTGCCGGCGCTGGACACCGTGGCCATCAAGCAGTTCCTGGACCTGGGCGCCCAGACGCTGCTGGTGCCCATGGTCGACGACGCCGAGATGGCCCGCAGCGCCGTGGCCGCCGCCCGCTACCCGGACGGCTCCGCCGAGGGCGGGGTGCGCGGCGTGGGCTCCGCCCTGGCACGCTCGGGCCGCTGGAACCGGATCCCCGGCTACCTGCCCGGCGCGGCGGACCACGTCTCCGTGATCGTGCAGATCGAGACTGCCGCGGGCGTGCGCAACGCCGACGAGATCGCGGCGGTGGACGGGATCGACGGCGTCTTCATCGGCCCCTCGGACCTCTCCGCGTCCCTGGGCCTGCTCGGCCAGCAGTCGCACCCGGACGTGGTGGCCGCGGTCGAGGAGGTCATCACGAAGGTCAAGGCCGCCGGGAAGTTCGTGGGCGTCAATGCGTTCGTGCCCGCGCAGGCCGACGCCTACGCCGTCGCCGGCGCGGACTACGTCAACGTGGGCGCCGACGTCGCCCTGCTGGCCCGCGCCGCCGAGGCCCTCGCCGACCGCTGGTGCCCGGCCCCGAGCAACGCCGCGGCCGACGGGCAGAGCGCGCCCCGCGCGTCGTACTGATCCGGTCATCCCCTCACTTCGGGGCGCGAAATCCACCCCATGGACGCCCGATCCTGGCCCATGACGTGGATTTCCCGCCTCGAATGGCTCGGGGCCGGCGCCCCGGGGGACGTCACCGCCTCCTGCACAACCACGCCGGGCCCCCTCGTGCGTCCCCAGGCCCCCGCTCGTCCGTCTCGGGACGCGGAGCGACGGGGCACGCTCGCCGCATGCCCCGTCGTCCCGCCCCGCTGCCGCCGTCGATCGACCCCGCCGCCTTCACGGTCGACGACGCGCGCCGGGCGGGTGTGACGTGGTCCCGACTGCAGTCCTCAGACCTGCGGCGGCTGCGCCACGGCATCTACGGGCCGGCCGGCCCTGCGGCGGCCTCCGTCCGTGAGTGGACGATGGACGAGGTCCGCGCGTACCAGCGGCGCCACCCCGGCGTCGTCGTCAGCCATGAGACCGCCGCCCGCCTGCACGGCCTGACCGTGCCCGCACGGCTGCTGGCCCCCGGTGCGGTGCACGTCAGCGTCGGCACCTCGGGCGGCCGGCCGGTCCAGGCGGGTCTGGTGCCGCACCGCATCGAGGTGCCGGAGGGACAGCGGATGACGCGGGGCGGCGTGCTCGTGACGACGCCGGCCCGCACGCTGTGGGACCTGTGCGCGGCACGGTCGGCGCTCACCGAGCGGGACGTCGTCGCCGCCGGTGACGCGCTGCTCTACCCGCCGTGGCTGCCCGGCGGCGGACGCGGGGCTCCCGCCTACACCCCGGAGGAGCTCGTCCGATCGCTGGCCGAACGGGGACGTTTCCAGGGGCGAGGACTGGCCCGGGCGGCGCTGGCGAGGATGCGCGTGGGGGCGGATTCGCCGCGCGAGACACGTCTGCGGCTGGCGCTCGTCGATGCCGGGCTGCCGGAGCCCGAGGTGCAGTGCCGGCTGGACCCGTCAGACCGCCGCGCTCCGACGGTCGACCTCGGGTATCGGCCGTGGCGCCTCGCGTTGCAATACGAGGGCGAGCACCACCGCTCCGCCGAGCAGCAGGCCCGGGACGTGCTGCGCGACCGCTGGTGCGCCGACCGCGACTGGCTCTCGATCAAGGTCATGTGGGCCGACGCCCGGGACGACTACGCGGACGTCGTCGCCCGGGTGCGGCGCCGGGCGGCCGCGTTCGGTGGGTGACCCGGTGAGATCCACGGCCCCCGCGGCCCGCCACGGCCCCCTCGTTTCGAGGCGGGAAATCCAGGTCATAGCACTCTGGTCCACGCCCATGGGGTCGATTTCCCGCCTCGAAAGGACGGGTGCGGTGGGAGTCGGCCCGTGAACACCCGTGCTCCCCCACGTAGCGTGGCCCCATGACCACGTCCGCCCCCACCCTGAGCTCGCATTTCGCCGACACCTTCCCCGAGCTCGCCCTGCCCTGGCAGGCCCAGGCCACGGACGGCCCGCAACTCGTCCTGCTCAACGCCGGCCTCGCGGCGGAGCTCGGCCTCGACGCCGCGTGGCTCGCCACCGACGACGGCGTCCGCTTCCTCACCGGCGAGCAGCTCGGCCCGGACGCACGGCCGGTCGCGCAGGCGTACGCGGGCCACCAGTTCGGCCACTACTCCCCCCGCCTGGGCGACGGGCGCGCCCTCCTCCTCGGCGAGCTCACGGCTCCGGACGGTCGGCTCCACGACCTGCATCTCAAGGGCTCCGGTCGCACGCCCTTCGCGCGCGGCAACGCCGACGGGCAGGCCGTGCTCGGCCCCATGCTCCGCGAGTACGTGGTCTCCGAGGCGATGCACGCCCTCGGCGTGCCGACCACGCGGGCGCTCGCCGTCGTCGCCACGGGCCACCCGGTCCGCCGCGAGACCGTGCTGCCGGGTGCGGTGCTGGCCCGGACGGCCGCGTCGCACCTGCGCGTCGGCACGGCCCAGTACGCCGCGGCCCTCCCCGAGCAGGCGCACCCCACGGAGGTGCTGCGCCGGATCGTCGACGAGGCCATCGCCCGCCACCACCCGCACGCCACCGACGCCGAGCACCCCGCGCTCGCGCTCTACGAGGCGGTGATCGCCGCGCAGGCCGAGCTCATCTCCCGCTGGATGCTCGTCGGCTTCGTGCACGGTGTGATGAACACGGACAACATGACCCTGTCCGGCGAGACCATCGACTACGGCCCCTGCGCGTTCATCGACGCCTTCGACCCGGCCGCGAGCTTCTCCTCGATCGACACCCAGGGCCGGTACGCGTACGGCAACCAGGGGCCCATCGCCGCGTGGAACCTCGCCCGGCTCGGCGAGGCCCTCGTGCCCGTGCTCGACGACGACCCCGACCGCGCCGTCGCACTCGCCCAGGAGGCGCTGGGCAGGTTCCACGGCGCCCATCTCGCGGCGTGGCGGGGCGGACTGCGGGACAAGCTCGGCCTCCCGGCGTCGGTGGCGGAGGACGACGTCGCCGCGCTCACCGACCGCCTGTTCCCGTGGCTGGCCGCGGCGCGGGCCGACTGGACCTCGTTCTGGGTGCGGCTGGCCGAGCACACGGCGCCGCCCGTGGACGACGACGCGGCCCGCACCGAGGCGGCACGGCTCGTCCCCGGCGCCCCGGACCCCGCGGGGCTCGCCGCCTGGCTCTCGGACTGGCGGGCGATGGGTCCCGATCCGGCCCGCATGCGCGCGGTGAACCCCGTCTACATCCCGCGGAACCACCTGCTCGACGAGGCCCTGACGGCCGCGGAGGACGGGGACCTCACCGCCGTCCACCGGCTGCTCGAGGCCGTGACAGATCCCTTCACTCCGCGCCCCGGGTTCGAGCGGTACGCGGAGCCGGGTCCGGCGGACGGGGCCCCGTTCGTCACCTACTGCGGCACCTGACCGCTTGTCGTTGACGAAACGGACGCCCTCCAGGGCACTTTCGTTGACGAAACGGGCGCTCTCACCCCCGCGCCAGCGACTTGACCGGCACGGCCGGGTCCGCGAGCGCGGCGGCGTCCACCACGATCCCCCGGTCGATGATGCGCCGGGCGGCCTTGACGGTCATGGGGTCGTCGATCGACGCGGCCCCGCGCAGGGTCCCGTCCGCGGCCAGGGCGAAGCTCGCCACCACGACGCCGCGCACCTCGCGGTCCACGATCCGCCCGCCGGCCGGCACCGTCATGTCCCCCACGGCCTCCACGTGGGCGTCGTACCGGTCGGACCAGAACCACGGGGCGCCCGGGGCGTCCGCCTGCTCCCCCAGGATCGCCGCCGCGGCGGCCGCACCGGAACGCAGCGCCGGCTCCCAGTGCCGCGACGGCGCCCACGCGGACCCCCGGGCCCGCGCGGCATCGCCCACGGCCAGGATCCCGGGCACGGTCGTGCGGCCCGTCGCGTCCGTGAGCACGCCGTCGGCCACCTCCAGACCGGCGTCCTCGGCGAGGGCGGTGTCCGGCACGGTGCCGCCGGCCAGCACCACGACGTCGGCGTCCACGGTCCGCCCGTCGTGGAGGTGGAGCCGGTGGGCGGCCGGCAGCGCGGCGCCGCCGTCGGCATCCCGGTGCTCGATCCAGGCCGCCCGGCCGACCTCGACAGCGACCCCGTGCTCGACGTGCATCCGGTGCAGGCGGGCGGCCAGCGCCGGCCCGACCGCCGCGCGAGCCGGGGCGTCCGTCCCGGTCACGAGCGTCACCGCGGCGAGCGAGCGGCGCGCCGCGGCCGCGACCTCCGCCCCCGTGAAGCCGCCGCCCACGACCGCCACCTCGGCCCCGAACGTCAGGCGGTCGCGCAGGGCCTCGGCGTCGGCGCGGGTGCGCAGGGTGATCAGGTCCGGGTGGTCGGCGCCGGCGACGTCGAGGGCCCGGGGTCGCCCGCCCGTGGCGAGCACGACCGCGTCCGCGTCCAGGACCCGCCCGGAGGCCGTCTCCACCCGGTGGGGCGCGGGGCCGCCGTCGGGGTGGACACCGCCCGGCACCACCCGGACCGCCAGGTCCTCCACCAGCTCCACCCCGTGCTCGGCGAACCACGCCGGCGGGGCGAGCAGCAGGCGGTGCGCGTCCGTGTCGCCGGTCAGGAACTCCTTGCTCAGGGGCGGCCGGTCATAGGGCACGCCCTGCGGGTCCACGAGGGCGATCCCGCCCGCGAAGCCGCGGCGCCGCAGCTCGCGGACCACGGCGAAGCCCGCGACGCCGCCGCCCACCACCGCGACCGAGCCGGGCATGCCTGCCGGGGCGTCGACGTCGTGGTTCATGCGCCGGGGACGAGGTAGAGCTGGCCCTCGCGCTCCTCGACGCGGTGCACGCCGACGCCCTTGGTGGCGGGCAGGCAGAGCGCCTCGCCGGTGCGCAGGCAGAACTGCGCGGCGTGCAGCGGGCACTCCACGCGGTCGTCCTCGAGCCAGCCCTCGGCCAGCGAGGCGTCCTCGTGGGTGCACGTGTCGTCGATCGCGTGGAACTCGCCCGCGTCCGTGTGGAACACCGCGACGTCGTCCCTCGTCCCCGCCGTCGCCGCCGGGACGACGATCGCCTCGCCCTCCGGGACGTCCGCCGCCGCGCCGATGTGGATCGGCTCCGCCATGGTCTGCCTCCTCTGGTTCCCGGGCCGGGCGGCCCGTGGTGGTCTCCCGCCACCGTATCCCCCGGCGCGGACCCGACACCCCTCCGCTGTGCTCCGCCCCGGCGCCACACCGTGCCCACCTGTGAATGGGTGAACCGGACATCACGGGGGCGTGAAATCACCTGACAGGCCCGAGAAAAAGGTCCCCGGGAATGGTCGATCACGCTACGATCACGACGGCTCTCCGGCCGTCATCCCGCCCTCACCACGTCACCGCCCCGGGGATGCGACACGGCCCGCGCCTGTCATTCCTCGGGCACTCCACCTTCCGACGGCATCCGCATGAAGATTCTCCCGCCGCGCTCCGCCGCATCCCCCCGCCCGCTCGCGCCCGCCGTCGCGGTCGCCGGCGTCGCGACCGTCCCGCAGGAGGGCGAGAACCTCGTCCCGGCCGAGGAGGCTCCGGCCGGCGTCGTGCTCGGCGAGCCCGTGGTGGACCGCCCGTTCACGGTGGCCGCCGCCGTGTGGGACGCCGCGGCGGACGACGCCGTCGAGCGCGTGGAGATCCGCGTGCGTCAGGACGGGGCCTGGGGCCCGTGGCAGGTCCTGGATCGGCCCGTCCTGCCCGACGGCGCAGCCCCGGCCGGCCTCGAGCTGTCCCTCATCGACCCGGGCACGGCCGCCACGGACGAGACCGTCGCGAGCGCGCACCCGGCGGCGACCGCCGAGCAGGCCGCGGAGACGGCCGGCCTGCCCCGGGGCGTGAAGTCGAGCGCCGTCGTCGGGGGCGCCGCACCCGCCGAGGCCCGCACCGTGGCCACGGCCTCGGATGCGCGCGCGAAGATCCTCCCGGACGTGATCACCCGCGCGCAGTGGGGCGCGGACGAGTCCTGGGCCGAGTCCTCCCCGCAGTTCGACCAGGTGCGCGCGCTGACCATCCACCACACGGCCGGCACCAATGACTACACGCGCGCCCAGGCCGTCGAGCAGATGCGCGGCATCTACGCGTACTACACGAAGACCCTCGACTGGGGCGACTTCCCGTACCACCTGATCACGGACCGCTTCGGCAACATCTACGAGGGCCGCCGCGGCGCCCTGGACTCGAACCCGCTGGGCACGCACGCGGGCGGGTTCAACCGGGGCACGATGGGCATCTCCACGATGGGCAACTACGACGTGCTCGCCCCGTCCGAGGAGGTCGTGGACGCGATGGCCCGCGCCACCGCCTACTACCTGTACCGCGACAGCATCGACGCGCGGGGCCGAGTCACCCTGACCTCGGGCGGCAGCACGAAGTACGCCGCGGGCACGCCCGTCACCGTGGACACGATCTTCCCGCACCGGGCCACGTCCGCGACCGCGTGCCCGGGGCAGCACCTGATGGCCCGCTTCGACGACCTGCGCGACCGCGCCGAGGCCATCGCGACGGCGGCCGGCCAGCCGCCGGCACCGACCACGCCTGCTCCGACGCCGGCCCCGACGACCGAGCCGTCGACCGCCGGCACGTACACGGTGCAGCCGAACGACGGCTGGTGGGTCATCGCCCGACGGACCGGCGTGCCCGCGGCCACCCTCCAGGAGCTCAACGGCATGACCGAGTCGACCGTGCTCCACCCGGGCATGGTGCTGCGCACCGTCGCCGACCCGACCGCCCCGGAGCCCACCCCCATCACCACCGGCACGTACACGGCGCAGCCGAACGACGGCCGGTGGGTCATCGCCCGACGGACCGGCGTCAGCGCCGCGGAGCTCCAGCGGCTCAACGGCATGACGGCGTCGACCGTCCTGCACCCGGGGATGGTGCTCGTCACGGCCGCCACGGCGCCGGCCTCCCCGCCCGCGCCCGCCCCGGCCCCGGGCACGTACACGGTCCGCGAGGGCGACGGCTGGTGGATCATCGCCCACCGCACCGGCGTGACGATGGAGACCCTCCAGCGCCTCAACGGCATGACCGCGACCACCGTGCTGCACCCGGGGATGGTGCTGCGGACCGGCCAGACCGCCTCCGCCCCGGCGCCCTCGCCCGCCACCTACGTGGTCCAGGCGAACGACGGCTGGTGGCTCATCGCCCAGCGCACGGGCGTCTCCATGGAGCGCCTGCAACGCCTCAACGGCATGACGGTCTCGACCCTGCTCCACCCGGGCATGGTGCTGCGCACCGCCTGAGCACCCCGCCGGGACGACGTCGGCCCGCACCTGCGCGTGAAGGTGCGGGCCGCCGTCGTCGGTTGAGTTGTCACCGGTCGTAGGCCGCCGCACCCGGGATAAGTCAACCGGCGTTGCTCCCCACGAGAAGTCGACGACGGCGCGCGCCGCTTCAGTCCTGTGGTGCCAGCTCCCCGTCCACGAGGTGCCAGCGCCGGTCGCAGGCGGCCGCCACCCTCGGGTCATGGGTCACGACCACCACGGCTCGCTCAGGCCCCACGGCTCCGCGCAGCAGGTCGACGACGTCCCGCGTCCTCGCCTGGTCCAGCGCACCCGTCGGCTCGTCCGCCAGGACCAGCGGCGGCTCGTTGATGAGAGCCCGGGCGACGGCCACCCGCTGCTTCTCCCCGCCGGACAGCGTGCGGGCCCGGTGACCCGTGCGCATTCCCAACCCCACCCGCTCGAGGGCCTCCCCCGCGCGGCGTCGCTGCTCCCCACGCGGGACCCGGTCCGGGCCGTAGCGCAGGGGCAGCATCACGTTCTCCAGTGCGGTGGCGTGCTCCATGAGGGCGAAGTCCTGCAGGACGATGCCGCACCGCTGGTTCCGATACCGGTCCCCGCCCCGGCTCCACGGCTCCGGGAGAGGTTCGCCCCCGAGCAGGACGCGACCCGAGTCCGGGGAGTCCAGGCACGCGAGGATCCGCAGCAGGGTGGATTTCCCGGACCCGGAAGGCCCGGTGACGGCGTGCATCTCACCGGCCGGAACCAGCAGAGAGGCCCCCCGGAGGACGGGCACCGCCTCCCCGCCGGAGAGGAACGTCTTGTCCACGTCGTGGACTTCGAGGAGGCTCGTGCGGTCTCCTTGGTCGGCCGGTGGCGGCGGGGGCGGCGGCCGAAGGTCGCCGCGAGTGCGCGCCAGGAGGACAGGGTGGCGACGGCGCCGATCGCCATGACGGCGATGAGCGCGGTGGACGTCAGACCGGTGGGCGGCGGCCCCGGCAGGGCGGACGCGCCCGCGGTGAGACCGACGGCGGCCGGCAGGACCCACGCGAAGAGCACGGGAACGATGATCCGCACCGCGGCCTGCCAGCGGGCGGCGCCCACCATCGCGGCGATCCGCCAGGTGGGGGCGAGAGCCCGGGCGAGCACGCCGAGAACGCCGAACAGGGAGACGACGGCGCCGAGCACCGCCGCGCCGAACAGGACGAGCAGCGTGCGGGAGCTGGCGCTCAGAGACTGCAGCAGCGCAGAGGACTGCGGGGTCAAGGGCTCAGCGTTGACCACCAGAGCGTCCGTTTCGAGGGCTCGTCCGGCCGCATCCAGCGCCGGGACGGCGTCCTGGCCCAGGACGATGGTGCGCAGCAGGATGGCCTCCAGCGCGTCTGGCGGGTACAGGCTCGCCAGCGCCGAGGGCGGGACGACCACCAGGACGGCTCCGTCCAGCGGAACCGATCCCATCATCGGATCCAGAGCGGTGGCGCCCGGCGCCAGTCGTCCGGTCACCGGGATCATGGCGTCCTGGAACTGCACACGCGTCGGCGGCGGCAGGACGCCCCCGACCGTGAGCGCGTACGGGTCCTTCGCCGAGGAGTCGCTGCCCAGCACCGCGTAGGGAGCGGCAGTGCCGTCGGCGTCGCGATGCGGGGACTGACCCGTCGGAGACATCGCCTCGGCGAGACCGGACCCGGCGAAGAAGTCCTCGGTCACCAGCAGGGCGCCGGGGAGGTCGTCGCCGAACCGGTCCCCGTAGGGGTCCATCGTGTACGCCGTCCGGTGCGGGTCCTCCAGGAGGGCCAACAGCGCGGCGGCGCGCCGACCGTCGTCGGCGGAGGCGGCCTTGGAGTCGGCAGAGAGGTCGGGCTCGGGCGGCTCCTGCTGCGATTCGCCAGGGGCGGCGCCGCCTCCCTCCAGATGCCCTGGCGCCGCGAGGTAGAAGCCCCGCAACGAGGCCGCGCCGAGCTGCTCCCACCGTTGCAGGTGCCGATCGACCTCCTGTGCCTCGCTCGCCTGCTGGAAGGACAGTCCCAAGAGCGAGCACGAGGCGACCGCGTGGACGAAGGCGACCAGCACCAACGGCCAGAACCTCAAGGTGTCGCGCAACCCCTCGCTCCAGGCCACACCGAGACTCCGGAGGTTCACCGGGGCGCTCGCATCCAGAGGGCGACCACATGGGTCGCCGACACGAGCACGGCATCGCCCAGCAGCACGACCAGGATGACGCCACTCGCGACGAGCGGGGACGGTTCCGTGACCGCGCCAGTCAGCACCATCCCCTGCCACAGCGCGGCCGAGATCCCCGCAGCGCCGAGGAACGGCACCAGGCTCACGCGAGCCCGAGACACGGCGGCCCGGAGCGGGGAGACCCCGAGCAGGCGCAGCACCCGCAAAGAGGGACGATCCCCCGCGCGCAGAGTCAGCACCCAGAACGCCGTGACGCTGATCAGAGTGAGGCCGGTCAGCGTCGCGGTCACGCCGAGCACCGGCGACGTGATGGCCGCGTTCAGTGCCGAGGGCGCTGGAGTCGCCTCGGCTCCCAGCCCGGACGCTCGCAGGGTCTGGAGGAATCCCTCCAGATCACCGGGCTCGCCCACGAGGATGCCCACGTAGGAGGCGGCGTTGTCGAACGCCGGGGTCGGCTGGATCACCCCGTCTGCGGGGAGGCCTCGCCAGTCCGCCGCGGAGGTGAGGGCCACCGGCCGACCGGACAGTTCCCCGCTCCGAGCGGCCCGGTCGGCCAGAATGCTGCCCTCGCGCAGCAGAAACCCTCGCGCTGCCCGCAGAGATTCCAAGGTCGGCACGTCGATGCCCGCAAGACACGGGGCCGCGGGGCCGGCCAGGTGGCGCACGCCGGGGTCCGCCCCGCTCGCCATCAGGGTGAGGTTCCGCCCGGTCGTGGCGGCCTCTGCCACGGACCAGACCTCGCCGCCGCCTCCGATGCCGACATCCCAGACGGCCGGCCCGCACTCCGCGGCTCCGAAGTACTGCCGATGGTGGACGGACAGGGAGCCCACGAGGCTCAGCGCCAGCCCGCACAGTGCCACGAGCAGCACGGCACGGGTGACGAGCAGCCCGAGCGTCCGGAGTCCCCTGCCCGTCACGGTCAGTTCCCACCGATGGGCTCGGACAGGGCCCCGTACTGCACCCGCGCCACAGCACCGACCGCAGCGGCTCCCCACGCGGCAGTCTTCCTGAGCAGGGCCATGATGGCCTCCTTGCTGTGTGACACCCAGAAGATCCCCCTGACCATCTGTGATGTCTCTCATACCCCTGTGAGTAGGGTAATCATCATCCCCCCCGGTGGGGTGTCAAGGAGATTCCTCGGCACATTCCGGCCGCGCTCGGGGGCCTCGCCCGTGGCGTGCCGCTGGCCTTTCACGGCGCGGGGCGGCCTGCGGGCCGACGTCGTCGGTTGAGTTATCACCGGTCGTAGGCCGCCGCACCCGGGATAAGTCAACCGACGTTGCTCCCCAGGACAAGTCGACGACGGCGCAGGCCTCCGAGAGCCCGTGGGGCCGGTGGCTGCGGCGCCGCGGCTCAGTCCTCGAGCTTCTCGAACCGCACGCCGGGGTGCGCCGCCTCCAGCTCCTCCCACGTGATGCCGTGCAGCTCGCGGACCCGCACGACCCCGGAGGCGTCCAGCAGGAAGACGCCCCGATCCGCGTAGATGCGGGAGACGCAGCCGACGCCGGTGAGGGGGAACGTGCACTCGGCCAGCAGCTTCGGATCGCCCTTCTTGGTGAAGAGATCCATCATCACGTAGGTGTCCTTGGCGCCGATCGCCAGGTCCATCGCACCCCCGACGGCGGGGATCGCCCCGGGCTTGCCCGTGGACCAGTTGGCGAGGTCGCCGGTCGCGGAGACCTGGTAGGCGCCGAGGACGCACACGTCCAGGTGGCCGCCGCGCATCATGGCGAACGAGTCGGCGTGGTGGAAGTACGCGGCCCCGGGCAGCTCGGTGACGGGGATCTTGCCGGCGTTGATGAGGTCTTCATCGATCTGCTCGCCCTCGGCCTGCGGGCCGAAGCCCAGCATGCCGTTCTCGGTGTGCAGGGTGACGTTCTTCTCCGCCTCCAGGTAGTTGGACACCGTGGTGGGCTGGCCGATGCCCAGGTTCACGAAGGAGCCGGGGGCGATGTCCGCCGCGATCGTACGGGCCAGTTCGTCCTGGGTCAGCGGGGTGTCGGTCTGGGTGATGCTCATCGCTCTCCTCACTTCCCCTCGGCGGCCGGCTCGGCCGCGGTCGTCGTGGCCGCGCACGGCTTCGGCCGGCCCTCCGCCAGGGCAGCCCGCTCGGCGCGCTCCTTCTCCCCGGACTCGGTGTCGATCCGCACCACGGTGTCCGTGTAGATGCCGGGGGTCACCACGTGCTCCGGGTCGATCGGCTCCTCGCGGACCTCGTCCACCTGGACGATCGTGGTGGCGGCGGCCGCGGCCATGACGGGTCCGAAGTTGCGGGCGGTCTTGCGGTACACGAGGTTGCCGTGGCGGTCCGCCGCGTACGCCTTGATGAGCGCGACATCGCCGCGGATCGGGGCCTCCAGCACGTAGTGCGTGCCGTCGATCTCGCGGACCTCCTTGCCCTCGGCCAGCTGCGTGCCGTAGCCGGTGGGCGTGAAGAAGCCGCCGATGCCGGCGCCGCCGGCGCGCAGGCGCTCGGCCAGGTTGCCCTGCGGGACGAGCTCCAGCTCGATCTCCCCGGCACGGTAGGCCTCGTCGAAATGCCACGAGTCGGACTGGCGCGGGAACGAGCAGATGATCTTGGCGACCCGCCGCTCCTTGATCAGCAGCGCCAGGCCCGCGTCCGCCTGGCCCGCGTTGTTGTTGACCACCGTGAGGCCGGTGGCCCCGGACTCGAGCAGCGCGTCGATCAGCTCCATCGGCTGGCCGGCGTTGCCGAACCCGCCGATCAGCACCGTGGCGCCGTCGGTGATGCGGGAGACGGCCTGCGCGGCCGTGTCCACGAACTCCAGCATGGGGACTCCTTGGATGAGGGGGTCGGGTGGGTGCTCGGCCGGACGCGTCAGCGCGCGGCCACGTTCTCGAGGACGACGGCGATGCCCTGGCCCACGCCGATGCACAGCGCGGCCACGCCCCACCGCTCACCGGAGGCCTCGAGGCGGCGGGCCAGCGTGCCGAGCACGCGGGTGCCGGAGGCCCCGAGGGGGTGGCCGATCGCGATCGCGCCGCCCCAGGCGTTCACGATCTCCGGGTCCACGCCCCAGGCGTCCGTGCAGGCCAGGGACTGGGCGGCGAAGGCCTCGTTGAGCTCGACGGCGGCCACGTCCTTCCAGCCGATCCCGGCGCGGGACAGGGCCCGGTTCACCGCCTCCACCGGCGCGTAGCCGAAGAAGTCGGGCTCGTTGGCGGCGGTGGCGCGGCCGGCGATGCGGGCCAGGGGCTCCAGGCCGAGCACATCGGCGCCCGTCGACGAGCCCAGGAGGGCGGCCGAGGCGCCGTCGTTCATGGGCGAGGCGTTGCCCGCCGTGACGGTGCCGTTCTCCCGGCGGAACACGGTGCGCAGGCCGGCGAGGGTCTCGGGGGTGGAGTCCGGGCGGACGGTCTCGTCCCGCTCCAGGTCCGTGCCGGGCACGGCGGCCACGAGGGAGTCATACCGCCCCTCGTCCCACGCCCGCGCGGTAAGGCGGTGCGAGCGCGCGGCGAACTCGTCCTGGCGCTCGCGGGAGATGCCGAAGCGCTCGCGCAGCAGCTCCGTGGCCTCGCCGAGCGAGACGGTCCACTCCGGCGGCATCGCGTCATTGATCAGGCGCCAGCCGAGCGTGGTGTTCGCCGCCGCCAGGTCGTGCATGGGGAACGGGCGGGTGGTCTTGGGCAGCACCCACGGGGCACGGGACATCGACTCCACGCCGCCCACGAGGACCACGTCCGCCTCGCCGGTGTTGATCTGGCGGGAGGCGATGATCGCCGCGTCCAGGGAGGAGCCGCAGAGGCGGTTCACGGTGGTGCCGGGGATGGACAGCGGCAGGCCGGCCAGGAGGGTGGCCATGCGGGCCACGTTGCGGTTCTCCTCGCCCGCGCCGTTGGCGTTGCCGAAGACGACCTCGTCGATCCGCTGCGGGGCGGCGGCGTCCGTGCCGGCCTCGATCGGGCGGCCGGCGGCGGCGTCGGCCACGGCCTGGGCGGACGCGGCGCGCAGGCCCTCCAGGCCCGGGGCGCGGTCCACGAGGGTGCGGACCACGTGGGCGGCCATGTCGTCGGGGCGCACCCCCGACAGCGCGCCGCCGACCTTGCCGAAGGGGGTGCGGACGGCGTCGAACACGTAGGCATCGGTGAGGCTCATGGCCTCACCGTAGGACCGCCTCGGCGGGCGGGGAAGGGTGTGTGCGTGACGCGCACGGGCGTGCGCTGTGCGCATAGCGGACTACGCTGGCGGACATGACCGACGACGTCGACGCCCCCGGCGCACGTCCCGCGTCGGGCGGGGACGTGGTGCGCGCCCTGGCGTCCGGTCTGGCGGTGCTGCGCGCGTTCACCCCGGACACCCCCACGCTCTCGGTGAGCGAGGCCGCGACCGCCGCGGGGGTCACCCGGGCCACGGCGCGGCGCATGCTGCTGACGCTCACGGAGCTCGGCTACGCCGTGCAGGACGGGCGGCGGTTCGCGCTGACCCCGCGCGTGCTGGAGCTCGGCCACGGCTACTGGTCCGGCCGGTCCGTCTCCGAGATCCTCCGGCCGATCCTCACCCAGGCCTCGCAGCGCCTGCACCAGTCCTGCTCCGCGGGCGTGCTCCACGGGGCGCACCTGATGTACATCGCGCGTGTGCACACCGAGCGGATCCTGCGGGTGAACCTCGACGTCGGCACGCGCCTGCCCGCGTTCACCACGTCCATGGGCCGCGTGCTGCTGGCCGACCTGCCCGAGGACGAGGCCTGTGCCCTGCTCGCAGGCGCCCCGCGCACCCCCGCCACGGAGCACACCCTCACGGACGTGGACGCGCTGATGGCCGAGCTGGCGCGCGTGCGGGAGCAGGGCCACGCCGTGGTGACCGCGGAGCTGGACGCCCATCTGAGCAGCGTCGCCGTGCCCGTGCGCGACGCCGAGGGGCGAGTGGCCGTGGCGATCAACACGGCGCTGTCCCTCGGGCCGGACCATCGCGACCCGGGCGCGCGCCGGGCGGCCCTGCGGACCGGGGCCCGCGTGCCGGCGCCGCGCACGCCGGAGGTGGCGGCCGCCGTCGTGCAGGCCCTGCCGGTGCTGCGCGCCGCCGCGGACGACGCCGAGGCCGCCCTGGCCGCGCTCCAGCGCTGAGCGCCCACCCCCTTCAGCACTCCCCGCACCCGCATCCGCACCAGCACCAGCACCCGCCCCCGCGAATCGACTGCGGTTCTGACCCGTCTGAGGCCCGGAACGGCCGCCAGAAGGGTCGGAAGTGCAGTGGATTCGGAACGGGAAGGGCAGGGTGGGGGGTCAGGCCGGGAAGCGGCGGAGGTACTCCTCGAGGGAGTCGTCCGGGCGGTCCATCCACGGCACCGGGTGCGCCGCGGCCAGCGTGCCGGTCACGGTCGAGCGGTGCCGCCGGTCGCGGAACGTCCGGACGTCCTCGATCCGGGCGTCGCGCATCTCGAGGAAGGTGCGGGCCACCGCCTCGACGTCCACCTCCGGGCAGTCCGTGTGGGAGGACAGGTCCTGGATGTACGCGCCCTGGTAGGCCAGCGCGGCCGGCGGCCCGTCGATCCGCGTCATCCGCTCGAACCAGGCGTCCATGTCGGCCCGACGCTCCTCATCGCCGGGCACCGGGACGCGGCCGAGCAGCACGTCGCGGGCGAAGAAGGCCTGCGCGTCCAGGAGCGTCAGGGTGAACAGCTGCTGGGTGGCACCCAGGTAGAGCACGCGCGGGTCGGCGTGCCAGACCACGCCCTTCCACAGCCCGAACGGGGCCAGCAGGTTCGGGCCGGCCAGCGCCAGCTCGCCCGGCAGGAAGGGGTAGTGGTGGCGGTAGCCGGTGCACAGCAGCACGGCGTCGTACTCGCCGGTGGAGCCGTCCGCGAAGGTGACCTCCGCACCGTCGAACCCCTGCACCTCGGGGGCCTCGTCCATGCCGGCCGGCCACGCGATGTCCTGCGGGCGGGCACGGTAGGCGGTGGTCACGTGGGCGGCGCCGGCGCGGTGCAGCTGCAGGGCCAGGTCCTGCCCGGAGTAGGAGGAGCCCACCACGAGCACGCGACGGCCCGTGTACGGCTCCGGGCTTCGGTAGTCGTGGGCGTGCTGGACCTGCCCGGGGAAGGTCTCCACGCCGGGCCAGGACGGCAGGTGCGGGGCGTGGAAGTGCCCGGTGGCCACCACGACGCGGTCGAACCGCTCGGTGACGGCCTCGCGCGTGACCAGGTCCTCCGAGGTCACCCCGAACCCGCCGTCGTCGAGCGGCTGCACCCAGCGGACGGCCGTGGCGAACCGGATCTGCGGGCGGATGCGCCCGGCCACCTCGGCCACCCGGCCCACGATGTAGTCCCGCATGGCCTCCCGCGGGAGGTACGAGGACACGGCGCGGCCGAAATGCGCATCGAACGGGTAGTCCGGGTACTCCATGCACTCCTTGGGCCCGTTGATCCACAGGTCCCGGTACATGGCGGAGTGCACGGGCTCGCCGTGGCGGTCCGCGCCGGTGCGCCAGTCCAGGTTCCACTGGCCGCCCCAGTCGTCCTGGCGCTCGAACGCCACGACCTCCGGGACCGCCGCCCCCGCGTCCTCGGCCAGGGCGAGGCTCCTCAGCAGGGCCATGCCGGACGGGCCGGCTCCGATCAGGGCGACGCGCTCACGCATGGGTGTCCTTCCGAGAGTGGGGGTGGGGCGGCTCGGCCCGACCGTAGCACCGGCCCCCGCGAATCGACTGCGGTTCTGACCCTTCTCCGGGGTGGAACGGCCGCCAGAAGGGTCACAAGTGCAGCGGGCCACCCGCACCATGATCGACCCGCCGAACGGGGCGCGGCGGACAAGGGTCACGGCCGCCACGGCCATGAGTCCGAGGCCGTAGAGGAGGCCGGCCGGGTCCCACATGCCCAGCACGACGCCGGACCCGGCGTCGGCAAGGTCGGCATCGTGCCGGGCGAAGACCTCCTGGGCCAGCTGGAACGCGATGCTCCGGGGAGTACTCCCAGCTTCCTCTACGGCATGCGATACTCCCATCATTCATTACTCAATTCACGCGCCGTGCATGGCAGCCGTTGGCCACAACGGCATGTGACATCACTGCGCCCTCCCGAAGGAGCATCGTGGCCCGCAAGAGCAATCCTGTGTATTACGACGCCAACGGCAATGTCGTGCAGCCCCCCGCGAAGAAGAAAGGGGGGTGTCTCAAGTACGCCCTGATCGGCCTGCTCGCCCTGATCGTGATCGCCGTCCTCGCCTCCATGATGGGCGGCGGTTCGAACAGCACCTCGGAGGGGGGCGGAGAGGCCGCCTCCCAGGGCGAGACCAGCTCCAGCGACGAGGCAGCCAAGGTCGGCCTCGGCCAGGAGTTCACCGTGGGCGACTGGGCCACGACCGTTGAGTCGGTCGATACGCCCGTCGCGAGCGTCGGCCCGTCCGGCTTCTCCACGGAGGCCCAGGGCGAGTTCGTGCCCGTGCAGATCAGCGCGAAGAACAACGCCAAGGAGGAGCGGACGTTCTTCGCCGACAGCGTGAAGCTCGTCAGCGCAGACGGGGCCGAGTACAGCTACAGCACGGACGCATCGATCTACGGCACCGAGAACGGCATGAACATCGAGCCGACCAACCCGGGCAACGTGGCCAGCGGCTACCTGTGGTTCGACGTTCCGGCAGGGACCGAGATCACCCAGGTCAAGGTCTCCGGGGGCGGCCTCTCCCTCGATCAGCCGGTGGTCGTCGAGCTCGACTGATCAGCGCGCAGACGAGGCCCCATGTCCTTCCCGGGCATGGGGCCTCGTGCGCGCTGTGAACGTTGCGCTCAGAGCGGCCTGCCCTCGGCGAGGTCGGCGTCCTCCTGGGCGAGCTTGAACGCGATGTTCGCCGCCGGCACGGAGGCGTAGACCGCGGTCTGCAGGCTGATCTCCTGGATCTCCTCCCGGGTCAGGCCGTTGCGCAGGGCGGCGCGCGGGTGCATGGCGCACTCGTCCCAGTAGCCGCCGGCCACCATGGCGGAGATGGTCACGGCTGAGCGCATCCGCCGGTCCAGACCGGGCCGCGTCCAGATCGTCCCCCATGCGTAGCGGGTGATCAGGTTCTGGAAGTCCTCGGTGGTGGCGTCCTTCCTCGCCTCGGCGCGGGCCACGTGGGCGTCGCCCAGGACCTCGCGGCGCACGGCCATGCCCGCGTCGAGCACCTCCTGGGAGGTGCGGTCCATGTCGTGCCCGATGGGCTGCTCGGCGCTCATGCGCAGTCTCTCCTCGTGGTGGGGGCGTCGTCGTGCGGGGCAGGGCGGGAGGGGGCGGGCGGCTCAGCGCGCCGGGAAGGCGGCCAGGGCCGCGGCGGTGCGCTCGGGCTGCTCGAGGGGGGCCTGATGGGCGGTCTCGTCGAACACGTGGGTCACGGTGCCCGGCACCGCGGCGGCGATCTCCTCGCCCGCCGAGGGCGGGGTGACCTGGTCCGCCACGCCGTGGATCGTGAGGACGGGGACGGCGATCTCCCCGAGGCGCCCGCGCACGTCGAAGTCGGCCAGCGCCTCGCACAGGCGCGCGTAGGAATGGCGGTCCGCCTCCTGCAGGGTGTGCAGCAGGCCCGTCGTCCGCTCCGGGTGGGCCGCGATGAACCCGTCGGCGAACCAGCGCTGCGCCGAGCCCTCGACGAGGGTCGGGGTGCCGGCACGCTCCACGAGCTCGGCGCGCTCGCGCCAGGACCCCGCCTCGCCGATCTTCGCGGCGGAGCAGATCACGGCCACACCGGAGACGGTGTCCGCGTGGTCCAGGGCCAGCTGCAGCGCCACGCACCCGTTGAGGGAGACGCCCGCGAAGTGCACGGGCAGGTCCGCGGGAACGGTGCCGTCCTCCTGCAGCGCCTGCACGGCGGCGACGACGGCGTCCGCCAGCTCCGCCATCGAGAACGGCTCGGCGTGGGGCTCGGAGGCGCCGTGGCCGGGCAGGTCGTAGCCGACCACCACGGTGTCCTCAGGGAGCTGCTGCGCGGCGAGGCTCCACAGGGCCTGGACGCCGGTGCCGAGGCCGGCGCCGACCACGAGCACGCGGGCGGGGTCCTGGGCGGGCTTCAGGAGGGTGGTGGTGACACGGGGGGTGCTCATGGGCGGTCCTTCCTCTGCGGCGGCGCCGCACCCCGAGGGGCGCGGCCGGTTCTGACGGAGATGGTCTCAGGTGCGGGGCGGCGTCGTCGTGCCCCGGCGGGCGGCGAGGAGGCGGTCCACGAGGGCCTCGGCCTCCCCCGTGTAGGCGGCGGGGTCGAGGAGGTCGTCGAGGCGGGCGTCCGGAACGGACTCCGGGACCGCCGCGCGCAGCAGGGCGCGGAAGTTCCCCTCGCACGCCAGGGAGCGGTCCACGACGTCCTGGATCAGCCGCTTCCCGGAGCCCGGCTCGCCGGAGGCCTCGTCCAGCTCCGGAGCCAGCTCGGCCATGATCGGCTCGGAGACGAGCAGCGGGCCGGTGAGCTCCAGGTTGCGCCGCATGCGGTCCTCGTGGACGCGCAGGCCGGAGACGAGCTCGCGGGTCAGGGCCGCGGTCCCGCCGGCCACCCGCAGCAGGCGGCGCAGCGCGGGCCACTCGGCGTGCCAGGCCCCGTCCGGGCGCTCGTCGTCCGCGGCGCCGGCCGCCGTGTACACCCGCGCCGCGAGCCCGGGGGCGGACAGCGCGGCGGAGCGGATCAGCACGGAGAGCACGGGGTTCTGCTTGTGCGGCATCGGGGAGGAGCCGCCGCGGCCGGCCGCAAGCGGCTCACCGAGCTCGCCGTTCTCGATCCGCGCCGATGTCAGCACGTCGTTGGCGATCTTCCCGCACGCGGCCACGACGTCGGCCAGGGCCGCGGCCACGCCCGTGACGGCCATGCGGTTCGTGTCCCAGGGCCCGGCGGGGGCGGCGAGGCCCAGCTCGGCGGCAAGGTCCTCGACCAGGGTGAACGCGGTGACCTCGGGGCCGAGGGTCCCCGCGCGGTGCGCGCGGTCGACGTGCCCGGACAGGGAGGCCAGGGTGCCGGCGGCGCCGCCCCACTGGACGGGCAGGTCCGCGACGGCGGCGGCGAGCCGATCCGCGGCCTGGCCGAGGCCGTCGAGCCAGTTCGCGGCGCGCAGCCCGAAGGTGGAGGGCAGGGAGTGCTGGGCGAGGGATCGGGCGACCATCGGCGTCGAGCGGTGGGCGCGGGCCAGCTCCGCAAGCGCGTCCTGCGCGGCGGCGAGGTCCTCGGCCAGGATCGCGCCCACCCGGCCCACCATGACCATCAGCGCGGAGTCCACGACGTCCTGGCTCGTGGCGCCCAGGTGCACGGCGCGGGAGCCGGCCGGCAGCTGCGCGCGCAGCGCCTTCAGCGCCGGGATCAGGGGGGTGCCGCCGCCCTGGGCCGCGCGGGCGAGCGCGGCGAGGTCGTAGGCGTCCGGGTCGCCCGCCGCCGCGGCGGCCGCCGCCTCCGCCTCCGTGGCGAGCCCGTGCCGGGCGAGCACGCGCACCCAGGCCGCCTCGACGTCGAGCAGGTGCCCCAGGAAGGTGCGGTCCGCGGTGGCGGCCTCCGCCCGACTGCCGGCCCAGGCCGGATCCAGGAGGCCGACGTCGGCGACGGCGGCGAGGTCGGCGGCGGCTGAGGTCATGGCGGGCTCCTGGGGTCGGAGGGGTGGGATCGGGCTCCGGAGGCGGCGTCAGGCCCGACCCGTCCCGCGTGTGGGAGGGGCCGGGCCTGCGGCCGAGGCCGGCGTCAGTCGAGCTCGGGGTACTCGATGCCGGGGAACTGCAGGAACACGGTCTCCTTCGGTGCGTGCTCCCCGGGGCCCTGGATCCAGATGTCGAACTCGAGCGAGCCGTCGTCGTTCCGGGTGCCGATCAGGGTGCGACGGCGGTCCTCGTCGAGGGAGGTCAGGAACGCGTCCTGCACGATCGCCTCGGCGTCCTCGGGCAGGTACACGCGGGTGTGCAGCTTGTTCAGCAGGCCGCGGGCGAACACGACGACGTGGATGAACCGGGCGCGGTCCTCGTTCACCACGCCGGGCTCCACGGTGGAGAAGGTGTAGCGGCCCGCGTTGTCCACGGCGCAGCGGCCCCAGCCGGTGAAGGTGAAGCCGTCCTGGACGAGGGAGCCGTCCTCCTGCGAGATGACGCCCTCGGCGTCGGCCTGCCAGATCTCGATCATGGCGTCCGGGATCGGATCGCCGTTGCCGTCGTAGACGGTGCCGAACAGGCGCATCGCGTCCGCGCGGCCCGCGGGGACCAGCTGGTGGCCGTCGCGCCACGGCAGGTGGACCTGCTCGTAGCCGTTCGCGTAGCCGAAGAACGGGCCGATGGTCTGGCCCGGGGTGGGGACCAGCCTCCCGTCGGCGGTGCGCTCGGTGGTCTCGTCGATCCGCATCAGTGATCGCCCTCCTCGTCTTCCATCCAGGTGCGGTGGCTGCCCGTGAGCACGATGTCCCACCAGTAGCCGGTGTTCCACTCGTGGCTGGTCACCGAGTGGTCGTAGGTGGCCACGAGCCGGTCGCGGGCGGCCTGGTCCGTGATGCCCTGGTAGATCGGGTCCAGCGGGAACAGCGGATCGCCCGGGAAGTACATCTGGGTGATCATGCGCTGCGTGAAGTCCGTGCCGAACAGGGAGAAGTGGATGTGCGCCGGGCGCCACGCGTTGCGGTGGTTCTTCCACGGGTACGGGGCCGGCTTGATGGTGGTGAACTCGTAGGTCCCGTCCGCGCCGGTCAGTGTGCGGCCGATGCCCGTGAAGTTCGGGTCCAGCGGCGCGGGGTGCTGGTCCCGCTTGTGCACGTAGCGGCCGGCCGCGTTGGCCTGCCAGATCTCCACCAGCTGGTGGCGTACGGGGCGGCCGTCGTCGTCGAGCACGCGGCCGCGCACCTTGATGCGCTCGCCGATCGGCTCGCCGTTCTGGCCGACGGTCAGGTCCGCCTCGATCGGGTGCACGTCGCGGTGGCCGAAGGCCGGGGACCACAGCTCCACGGTCTCGGGGTCGGCGTGCACGAGCGACTTGGTGGGGTGGCGGAACACCGACGAGCGATAGGGCGGGAAGTCGAGCCGCGGCTGGGTCTCGCCCTGGGCCTGGGCATGGACGGCCGCGATCTCTTCACTGATCTGCCCCTGCGAGTCGCGGGTGGCGGCTGGATCGAGCACGTGGGCGCTGTCGAACGTGTCGTCGTCCTTGGCCTGGGCGGCGATGCTCACGTCGGCTCCTTTCTCTGCGGGGTCGGGGATCGGTCGGGCTCAGGCGGAGGGCCAGCCGGTGTACTACTCGGCGAGGAACTGCCGTCCGTAACGGGACTGGACCACGTTGCGGAGCTCACCGCGCACGCGCATGTCCTCGAACTCCGAGGCGTCCGGGCGGGCGTGGAGCATGGTGGTCATCCAGTAGGAGAAGTTCTGGTCCTTCCACACGCGGGTCAGCGCCGTCTCCGAGTAGGCGTCGAGCAGGTCGCGCGAGCCCGTGGCGGCCCACGACTCGAGCGCCTCGGCCAGGACGCGCACGTCCGCGAAGGCGAGGTTCAGGCCCTTCGCCCCGGTGGGCGGGACGGTGTGTCCGGCGTCGCCGGCGAGGAAGACGTTGCGGTGACTCAGCGGTGTGCGCACATAGGAGCGGAAGCCGAGCACCGTCTTGTCGATGATGGGGCCGGTCTTGAGGGTGAAGCCGTCCGGGCCGGCCACGATGCGCTGCAGCCGGTCCCAGATCCGGTCGTCGGACCAGTCCTGCACGCGGGTCGAGGGGTCGCACTGGAAGTACATGCGCTGCACGGTCTCCGAGCGCTGCGAGATCAGGCCGAAGCCATGCTCGGAGCGGGCGTAGATCAGCTCAGGCGAGGACTTGGGCGCCTCGGCGAGGATGCCGAACCAGGCGAAGGGGTACGCGTGGAAGTGGTCCTCGCCCTCGGTGTCGCGCTGGAGGGCCTTGCGGACGGTGGAACGCGAGCCGTCCGCGCCCACGAGGATGTCGCAGCGCAGTTCCTCGACCGGCCCCTCCTCGCCAGCGGCCACGGAGCGGAACCGGACGCCGGGGGTGTCCGAGTCGACGTCGAGCACCTCGAGCACCTCGGTCTCGAAGCGGACGTCGCCGCCGTCGCGCCGCCGCGCCGCGGCGAGGTCGACGAAGACCTCGTTCTGCGCGTACAGGGTGACCGTGGCACCCACGAGCTCCGGGAAGTCCAGGGCATGCGACTCGCCGTCGAAGCGCAGGATGATGCCGCGGTGCTCGTCGCCCACCGTCCTCACCCGGCCGTCGACGCCCATGTCCGTCAGCATCTCCACGCTGGGCTGCTCGAGGATGCCCGCGCGGTGGGTGTGCGCGATGGTCTCGGGGTCACGGGACTCGAGGACGACGTTGTCGATCCCCTGCCGCGCGAGCAGGTGGGAGAGCATCAGGCCGGCGGGCCCGCCGCCGACGATGCCGACGCGGGTGCGGGTCACGGGGGGCTGGGTCATGGCGTCCTTTCCGGGGGACGTCACCGGTCGGGCCGGGCGGGTCGGGCCGCGCGGCCGGGGCCGGCGGCGGAGGTCCCGACCATCCTGTGGCGCAGGACACGGCCCGCGCCCGGCCGTTCTCACTCAGTGAGAATGGCCGCCGAGTCCGCGGGCGATCCCCCGGGCGGCCGTCATCAGCAGGGGCGGCACCCCCGGGGTGTACGGCGCCTCGCGGGGGACGACGACCCCGAGCGCGGCCGCCGCCACGCCGTCGGCCCCGCGGACCGGCACGGCGACCCCCCGGGACTCCTCGTCCAACGCGCCGTCCACGGCCGCGTACCCCTCCCGCCGCACATCCGCCAGAAGCGCTCGCAGCCGCGGCTCGCTGGGCGTGGCCACCCGCGCCCGCACGCCCGCGGGCACCGCACGCCCCGACTCGAGGGGATGGTGATCCACGACGGCGCCGAGCCGGTCCCGGTGCCGGGCGATGAACCGCTCCGCCGTCTCGACCGGGGCGTGGGCGAGCAGCACGAGTCCCAGGGCGGTGGTGAACGGCGGCAGCCGACCCGCGACGTCCGCCTGGTTCACCACGGCCCCCTGGGAGGAGAGCCGGGCGAGCACGAGGACGCCGTCGTCGTCGAGGACCGCGAGCTGCGTGTGCTGCCGCAGGACCGACTGCACGTCCACGAGGAACGGCATGGCCGTCCGGGCCAGGGACATGCTCGGCGCGCTCCGGGAGGCCATCTCCCACAGCCGCAGGCCGGGCCGGACCACGCCGTCCTCGTCCTTCTGCAGCAGCTCGGCGCGCACCAGCCGGTCCACCCACCGATAGGCGGTGGCCAGGGGCAGCTCGGTGCGCCGGGCCAGGGCCGCCACGGTCAACACCGGACGCTCCGCGTCGAACGCGAAGAGGACCCGGATCAGCCGGTCCAACGTGCCGCTCGCGCCGACCCGCTCACGTCAGGAAGTCGCGCGCGACCTCGAGGAAGCGGTCGTTGGCCTCCTGCTCGCCGATGCTCACGCGCACGCCCTCGCCCGCGAACGCCCGGACGGACAGGGCCCGGGCCTGTGCGGCCTCGGCGAACGCCTGCGTGCGCTCGCCGAGCGGCAGCCACACGAAGTTGGCCTGCGAGGAGGGCAGGTCCCAGCCGGCCTCGGCCAGGGCGGCGGCGACGCGCTCGCGCTCGTCGACGACGATCTGCACGCGCTCGAGGACCTCGTCCAGGTGCTCGAGCGAGGCGATCGCGGCCTCCTCGGCCACCGTGGACACCGCGAACGGGGTGGCCACGGTGCGCAGGGCCTTGGTGATCTCCGGCTGCGAGACCGAGTAGCCCACGCGCAGGTTGGCCAGGCCGTGCGCCTTCGAGAAGGTGCGCAGCACGACGACGTTCGCGTGCTTGCGGTACATCTCCAGGCCCTTGACCGCGTCCTCGTCGCGGACGAACTCCACGTACGCCTCGTCGATGACCACGAGGATGTGCGCGGGCACGCGCGCCAGGAAGTCTTCGACCTCGGCGGTGGTGAGCACGGGGCCGGTCGGGTTGTTGGGGGTGCAGAGCAGGATCACGCGGGTGCGCTCCGTGATCGCCTCCAGCATGGCCGGCAGGTCGTGGCGGTGGTCCGCGGTGAGCGGCACCTGCACGTCCACGGCACCGGCGGTGCGGACCACGATCGGGTAGGCCTCGAAGGAGCGCCACGCGAAGATCACCTCGTCGCCCTCCCCGGCCTCGCCGTGGCCGGCGAAGGCGGTGATGACCTGGGCCAGGGCGCCGAGGGAGCCGGCGCCGGTCACGACGTCGTCCGCCGGGACGTCCAGGTGCGCGGCCAGGGCCTGGCGCAGGCCGGTGGAGAGGGTGTCCGGGTAGCGGCAGAGGGTGCTGGGCGCGCCCTCCGGGCCGGTCACGACCTGACGCACCCGGTCGATCACGCCGGGCACGGGCGCGTAGGGGTTCTCGTTCGAGGAGAGCTTGTAGGGGTGCAGGCCCGGGACGGCGACCGGCGGCTTTCCGGCGGCGTACGGCGGCAGCATGCCGACCTTCTTGTGGGGCGCGACCACGGCGGGCGTCTGCTGTGCGTCATCAGTCATGGCCACCAGGGTAATGCGGGCCGCGGACGCCGTGAGCGGCACCACGGGACCCGGGCTCAGGCTGCGCCGAAGGCGACGGCGACGGCCCGGGCCGCCTCACCGAGCCGGTCTCCGAGGCGTGCCGGGTCCTCCGGCCGCGTCGCGTAGACCACGGCGAGGGCGGCGGGCAGCTGGCCCGGGACCCGCAGCGGCACGGCCACCGAGGAGACGCCGGTGATGACCTCGTCGGAGCTGACGGCCCAGCCGCGCTCCCGCACGTCGTCGAGCTCGGGCCGCTCGGGCGCGGCCTCGCCGGGCAGCCGCGCCCACTCCTGTCCGGTCAGGGCGACGGCGATCGCCATCCCCGGCGCACCGACCCCGAGGGGGTGCCGGGTCCCCGGCCGCTGCGTGACGAGGTTGCCGCTGGGCGGCTCGGCCGTGGCCAGGGTGAGGCAGTGGGCCCCGTCCCACACCACCAGGAACGCGGTCATGCCCAGGTCCGTGGAGACGGCCGTCAGGTGCGGCATGGCCGCAGCGCGCAGATCCTGCTCCACCCGGCGGGCGAGGACGGCCAGGCCGGGGGCGGCGTGGACGCGGCCGAGGCCGTCGCGGCGCAGCAGGCCATGGGTCTCGAAGGTGCGCAGCATGCGGTAGGCGACCGAGCGATGGACGCCCAGGCCGTCGGCGAGGTCGGCGATGGTGGGCGGCTCGGGCGCCTCCACGACGGCCTCGAGCAGGGTGAGCGCGCGGGAGAGGGTCTGGGAGGGCGCGCCCTCCCGGACCGGGCCGCCGTCGTGCTCCGCCATCCGTACTCCTCGCCTCGGGTGCCGGACGTGACGCGCCCGGGGCGTGGTCGGCCCGCGCGCCGGTTGTGAACCCGGTCACGTCCGCGTACAGTCTGGCACACATGTGTTCCCAGGGAGAACACCGTGTTCTCTGAGAGAACACGCCGTCGGGTGGCACGCGCACCGCGCAGCGACATCCCCCGCAGCGAAAGGACCCCCATGCTCTTCCACCACCACGGCTACGTCTCCACGAACCCGCGCGTCCAGGTGGCGGCCGGCATCGGCCTGGACCGCCCCGCCGAGCTGCCGGACGAGATGGACGTGCTGATCGTCGGCTCGGGCCCGGCCGGCATGATCGCCGCCGCCCAGCTCGCGATGTTCCCGGACGTCCACACCCGCATCATCGAGCGCCGCCCCCACCGCCTCGAGATCGGCCAGGCGGACGGCATCCAGGCCCGCTCCGTAGAGACCTTCCAGGCCTTCGGCTTCGCAAGCGAGATCATCGACGAGGCCTTCGACCTGACCTCCATGGCGTTCTGGAACCCGGCCGAGGACGACGCAGACACGATCGTGCGCACCTCGCTGGCCGAGGACGACCCGGAGGGCGTCTCCGAGTTCCCGCACCTGATCGTGAACCAGGCCCGCATCCTGGACTGGTTCGCCGAGTACATGAAGAACTCCCCCACCCGTGCGCGGCCGGACTACGGCTGGGCGTTCGAGACCCTCGAGGACACGAACGACGGCGAGCACCCCGTGCTCGTGACCCTGCGCCGCACCGTGGACGCCGAGGGCAACGCCCTCGAGGACCCCGCCTCAGGCGCGACCCGCCAGGTGCGCGCCAAGTACGTGGTGGGCGCGGACGGCGCGGGCTCTCGTGTCCGCAAGGCGATCGGCCACACCCTGACCGGCGACGCCGCGAACCACGCGTGGGGCGTCATGGACGCGCTGGCCGACACGGACTTCCCGGACATCCGCACCAAGTGCGCGATCCACTCGTCCAGCGGCTCGATCCTCCTGATCCCCCGCGAGGGCGGCCACCTGTTCCGCATGTACGTGGACCTCGGCGAGGTCCCGGCGGACGACAACCACCAGGTGCGCCAGACCCCGCTCGAGGAGATCATCCGCCGGGCCCAGCAGATCCTGCGCCCCTACACGCTGGACGTGAAGGAGGTCGCCTGGCATTCGGTGTACGAGGTGGGCCACCGCCTCACCTCGGGCTTCGACAACCGCGAGCGCGTGGCCCACCCCAACGTGTTCCTGCTCGGCGACGCCTGTCACACCCACTCCGCGAAGGCCGGCCAGGGCATGAACGTGTCCATGCAGGACGGCTGGAACCTCGGCTGGAAGCTGGGCCAGGTGCTCTCCGGGATGGCCCCGGTCGAGCTCGTGCCGACCTACTCGGAGGAGCGCAAGGAGATCGCCAAGAACCTGATCGACTTCGACAAGGAGTGGTCGACGCTCATGGCCAAGCCCACCTCCGAGCTGGGCGACCCGAACGAGGTGGCCGAGTTCTACACGAAGACCGCCGAGTTCCCGGCCGGCTTCATGACGCAGTACCGGCCCTCCCTCCTCACCACGGACGCCACCGGCCAGGCGCTGGCGCAGGGCTACCCCATCGGCAAGCGCTTCAAGTCGGCGCTGGTGGAGCGCTCGTGCGACACCAACGTGAAGCACCTGGGCCACCTGCACCGCGCGGACGGCCGCTGGCGCGTCTACGTGTTCGCCGACGCCGCCTCCCCGCGCGCCGAGGATTCGAAGGTCGCGGCGTGGGCGAAGGCGATCGAGGAGGACCCGCGGTCCTTCCGCAACCGCCACACCCCGTCGGACGGGCCGGAGGACGCCCGCTTCGACATCAAGGTCGTGTACCAGCAGAAGCAGACCGAGTTCGCCCACCCGGACGTGCCGTCGATCTTCCGGCCGACCACCGGCTCCCTCGGCCTGCACGACCTGAACAACATCTTCGCCACGTGTCAGCCCAAGCACGGCGAGGACATCTTCGAGGCCCGCGGCATCAGCCGTGACGGCGCCGTCGTCGTGGTCCGCCCGGACCAGTACGTCTCCGGCGTCTTCGGCCTGGACGAGGTCGACCGCCTGAACGCGTTCTTCGCCGGCGTGCTGCTCGACGCGAACTGAGCGGGCGGCGGCGGGCGCCCCGCCGCCGGCGCGCTCACCGGGATCCCGGGGGCAGGTGGCCCCGCTCGGGCGGCGTGCGGCGCAGGCGCACCGCCCGGCTCGAGGCCACGGTGCCGGCGGTCAGCCCGGCCAACGCGGCGGAGAGCCCGGCGACCTCCGCCCGGGATGCGGGCTCGGCGGCCTCGAACTGCCGGATCAGGTCCACCTGGACGTCGAAGTCGTGGGCGGCGTCCAGGTCGTCCTCGGCCGCCAGCGGAGAGGTGGTCCGGAAGCCGCCCCCGGGCGCATCCCACCCGTGGCCGGCCGGGTGGAAGACCACCTCGGCCCGGCGCGCCGAGACGGGGGTGGGCGCCCCGTCCGCGGCGACGGCCAGGTCCCCGTCCGCGGAGAACTCCAGCACCGCGGTCCGCCCGGTCTCCACCGCGTTGCCGGACGGCGCCGCGACCGTCATGACGCCGGTCACGGGGTACACGGACGTGAAGTCCTCGCGCCCGGCCAGGTTCACGGCGTGCACCCCGCCCTGGGAGTAGCCGGCCAGGACGAGCGGGGCCCCGTGCGGGACGTCGGCCGCCTCGAGCGCCGCCCGCACCGCCGGGGCCGTGACCTCGGACTCGGAGCCGAGGGCGTCCAGGAGTCCGCCGGCGTCCCACGGGTCGGTCGACTCGGAATCCGGGATCAGGCCGCCGCGGGTGCCCGGCAGACCCACCACCCAGGCGCGGCTCCCGTTCTCTCGCACCACCTCCGTGACCGTGAGGTCCCCGTCCCCCTCCCCACGCGGGATGAGAGAGGCCAGCCCCGTGGCCGAGCCGTCCAGCAGGGCGGGCGCCGTCGGCCGGTCCTGCGGCGCCCCGTGCGGGGTCACCGCGCCCCGGGGCGCCGCGCCGGCGAGGGTCAGGGCGTCCGCCGCCACGGTCCACGCCTCGTCCGGGGAGACCCGCAGCGCCTCGGTGAGGTCCGACGCGGCATCCGTCCCCTTCTTCGCCGCGGAGGAGACGGGCCGCTTCAGCACGAGCTTCTGCGCCCTCGTCAGCATCTTCACGTCGATCCGCGCCAGGGCCGCGAGCAGGGGGAAGCCGGCGGCCGTGAGCATGGCGGCCACGATGGCCTCGGGCACCGCCTGGACGAGGTCCTGCACGAGCCGCTCCGCCTCGCGGGTGGTGAGGCCGTCATGGCCGTCCCGCCAGAGCAGCGCCGGCAGCTCCTCCAGGGAGGCGTCCTCGGCGGCCATGATGCCGGCCGCCGCGCGCTCGGCCTCCTCGTAGCGGGCCGCCGCGGAGAGCAGGTCGCGGTGCAGCTCGGCGCACTGCTCCGACAGGCTCCGCACGCGACCGACCGCCTCCGCCAGCCGGTCCTGCAGCAGGGCGGCGGAGGCGAGCCACGTGGCCGATCGGCCCAGCCCGAAGGCGGCCGCGTCGACCTGCCACGAGGCTCCGGCCGCCTCTTCGGCGGCGTGCTCGTGCCGCCCGGCCACGACGCGCATCTCCTCGGCCTCCGCGTAGATCGAGCCCGGTCCGCCGTGCGTGCTGAAGGCCACCGCCCCCGGGCCCGCACCCCGCCCGCCGGTCATGCCGCCACCGCCAGCGAGCGCAGGACGGCCAGCGCCGTCTCCTCGGCCGCCCGCTGCCGGGCCTCCGCGTTCCGGCGTGCGTCCTCCGCCTCCCGCTCGGCGGTGGCCCGCAGGGCGAGCCACTCCCCGGCCTCCCGTTCGAGCTCCGCCGCCAGGGTCGCCGCCCGCCGCACGGCCTCCCCATAGGCGCCGGCGGCCTCCCCGCGCCATGCCGAGTGCATCGCCGAGCGCACGTCCGTGGCGGCGCTGACCAGCCCGCCCAGCGCCGTGCGCAGCTGCGTCTGGGCCACCGCGAGGTCGGCGAGGGCCTGCTCGGCGGCCTCCCGCTCGCGCCGGGCGGGGTCGGCCCACGCGGCCAGGCGGGCGGCGTCGTCGTCGAGTCCGACGGCCCGCAGGGCCGTGGCGATCTGCTGAGGTCCGATGAGGGGTGACATGCGGCCACCGTAGGGAGGGCCCGGGCCCCGCGACCGCGGCGGGGGACGATCCGGGGATGGGGGACGCCGTCGGGACGCCTGTGCAGGAGCGAACCGTCCCGCACCGTCCCGGCGGCCGCGTCGCACCGGGGTCGCGCCGGCTCCGGCGTGTTGACCGAGGTCACACCCTGGCCTATCCTGAACGAGCGGTCAGTAATTCGGTGCGCCCCGGTGCTCCCTGACCACGGAACCAGCCCGCACTCAGCGTGAGGTGATCCCCATGACGCAGACCAGCTCCCCCCAGCACCTGGCCTCCGTCCCGTCCCCCGAGGATGCGGCCGGCCAGGAGAACTTCGATCGCCTGATCGCGGAGGACTCGCGCATCGAGCCCCGCGACTGGATGCCCGAGGCGTACCGCAAGTCCCTGACCCGCCAGGTCTCCCAGCACGCGCACTCCGAGATCATCGGCATGCAGCCGGAGGCCAACTGGATCACCCGCGCCCCCTCCCTGAAGCGCAAGGCGATCCTCATGGCCAAGGTCCAGGACGAGGCCGGCCACGGCCTGTACCTGTACTCCGCCGCCGAGACCCTCGGCACCCCGCGGGACGAGTTGAACGAGCAGCTGCTCTCCGGCCGCGCGAAGTACTCCTCGATCTTCAACTACCCGGCCCGCACCTGGGCGGACATGGGCGCGATCGGCTGGCTCGTCGACGGCGCCGCGATCTGCAACCAGGTGCCGCTGTGCCGTGCCTCCTACGGCCCGTACGGCCGCGCGATGGTGCGCATCTGCAAGGAGGAGTCGTTCCACCAGCGCCAGGGCTGGGAGATCCTCTACGAGCTCTCGCACGGCACCCCGGCGCAGAAGCAGATGGCCCAGGACGCCGTGAACCGCTTCTACGGTCCGGCCCTGCAGATGTTCGGCCCGCCGGACGAGGACTCCCCCAACTCCCGCCAGTCCATGGCGTGGAAGGTCAAGCGCTTCTCCAACGACGACCTGCGCCAGCGCTTCGTGGACATGATCGTCCCGCAGGCCGAGGCCCTCGGCCTCACCCTGCCGGACCCGGACCTGAAGTGGAACGAGGAGCGCGGCCACTACGACTTCGGCGAGCTGGACTGGGACGAGTTCATGTCCGTGATCAAGGGCGACGGCCCCATGAACACCCAGCGCATGGCCCGCCGCATCCAGGCCCACGAGGAGGGCGCCTGGGTCCGCGAGGCCGCCGCCGCCTACGCCCGCCGCCAGGCCGAGCAGAACGCGCCGGCCGAGACCCACCTGATCGGAGCCTGACCCATGAGCGAGACCACCGCCGCCTCCCACGCCTGGCCCCTGTGGGAGGTCTTCGTCCGCGCCAACCGCGGCCTCTCCCACGTGCACGCCGGCTCACTGCACGCCCCGGACGCCACCCTGGCGCTGCGCAACGCGCGTGACCTGTACACCCGCCGCAACGAGGGCACCTCCGTGTGGGTCGTCCCGGCCGAGGCCATCGCGGCCTCCGACCCGGACTCCAAGGGCGGCTTCTTCGAGTCCGCGCAGGGCAAGTCCTACCGTCATGCCACCTACTACCAGCAGTCCGAGGGGGTGCCGCACCTGTGAGCTTCGCGACCAACGACTCCGCCACGAAGCACTCCGCGGGCGTGGCCATCACCGCCGAGGAGATCGCGGCGGGCGAGCAGAAGGCGAGCGACGACGTCGCCCGCTACGCCCTCGCCCTCGGCGACGACGCCCTGATGCTCGGCCAGCGCCTGTCCTGGTGGATCTCCCGCGCCCCGGAGCTCGAGGAGGACATCGCCCTGGGCAACATCGCCCTGGACCTCGTGGGCCACGCCCGCTTCCTCCTCTCCTACGCCGGCACCGCGTGGGGCAAGACCGAGGACGAGCTCGCGTACTTCCGCGACGAGGAGGAGTTCCGCTCCGTCCGCCTCGTGGAGGCCGAGAACGGCGACTTCGCCAAGACGATCGCCCGCCAGCTGTACTACTCGTTCTACTCGTACGAGCTGTACACCCGCCTGCGCGAGTCCACGGACCCCACGCTCGCCGCCATCGCGGACAAGGCCCTCAAGGAGGTCCTGTACCACCAGGACCACGCCGCCCTGTGGCTGCAGCGCCTGGGCCTGGGCACCGAGGAGTCGAAGCGCCGCATGCAGCGCGGCCTGGGCGAGCTGTGGCCCTACGTGGCCGAGCTCTTCCACGACGACGACGTCGTCCGCGCCCTCGCCGAGCAGGGCGTCGCCGTGCTGCCGTCCTCGCTGGAGGAGCCCACGATGGCCCGCATCCGCGCGGCCATCGAGGAGGCCGGCCTGACCGTGCCGACGACGGGCACCGCCCGCGGCGGCGACCGCTCCGGCGCCATGAGCGAGTACCGCGGGTACATCCTCGCGGAGATGCAGTCCCTGGCGCGCCGTCACCCGGGAGCGACCTGGTGACCACCGCCAGCGAGCTGCGCCCCGCCGATCCCGCCGACGCGCGGGTCTGGGATGCGGCCTCCACCGTGCACGACCCGGAGATCCCCGTGCTGTCCATCGCGGACCTGGGGATCCTCCGGGAGGCACGGGTCGAGGGTGAGAAGGCCGTCGTCGTCATCACGCCCACCTATTCCGGCTGCCCCGCCATGGACACCATCACCACGGACGTCACCCGCGCGCTCGAGCGCGCCGGGTTCCCCGACGCCGAGGTGCGCCTGGTGCTCCAGCCGGCATGGACCACGGACTGGATGACGGACGAGGGCAAGGCCAAGCTCAACGAGTACGGCATCGCCCCGCCCGTCGCGCGCACCACGGACGGCCCGGTCATGATCGGCATGGCCGTGAAGTGCCCGCGCTGCCACTCCCTGAACACCCGCGAGATCACCCGCTTCGGCTCCACCTCCTGCAAGGCCCTCTACACCTGCCGGGAGTGCCTCGAGCCCTTCGACTACTTCAAGGTGCACTGATGACCGAGACCCCCGACGCCCCCACCACCGGCAAGCGCCGCGCCACGTTCAACACCCTCGAGGTGTCCGAGCTGCGCCGCCTGACCGAGGACTCCGTGGAGGTCACCTTCGCGGTGCCCGAGGAGCTCGCCGACGACTACGACTACGTGCCCGGCCAGTACGTGGCCCTGCGCAAGGAGCTCGACGGCGCCGAGGTGCGCCGCTCCTACTCGATCTGCGCCGTCCCGAAGCGCGGCGAGATCCGCGTGGCCGTGAAGAAGGACATCGGCGGCACGTTCTCCACGTGGGCCAACGAGAGCCTCGAGGTCGGCGAGAGGATCGACGTGATGAACCCGCAGGGCGCGTTCACGTCCCGCACGCACGTCACCTCCCTCAACGACGCCCAGAAGGTGGCGGCGGAGAAGGTCGCGGAGAAGAAGGACACGCACCTGGTGGCGTTCGCGGCCGGCTCGGGCATCACCCCGATCATGGCGATCGCCAAGGCCGTGCTCGCGGCCTCCGAGTCCTCGCGCTTCGACCTGGTCTACGCGAACCGCTCCGCCATGGACGTGATGTTCGCCGAGGAGATCGGCGACCTCAAGGACAAGTACCCGGCCCGGTTCACGGTGCACCACGTGCTCTCCCGCGAGCAGCGCGTGTCCCCGCTGCTCTCCGGCCGCATCGACGAGGACAAGCTCACCACCCTCCTGGACCGCGTGATCGACGTGGAGGGCACCGACGAGTGGTTCCTCTGCGGCCCGTTCGAGCTCGTGCAGCTCACGCGTGAGACGCTCGCCGCCCGCGGCGTGTCCGAGGACGACGTGCGCTTCGAGCTGTTCACCACCGGCCGCCCGGAGAACCCGCAGGGCCACTCCGGCCGCGTGGTGGAGGTGGACCCGAAGGGCGACAACGTGACCATCGAGTTCAACCTCGACGGCCTCACCGCCAAGGTCGAGTCCCCCAAGTCCGCCCACGAGACGGTCCTCAACGCCGCGCTGCGCGTCCGCTCGGACGTGCCCTTCGCCTGCGCCGGCGGCGTGTGCGGCACCTGCCGCGCCAAGGTCGTCGACGGCGCGTACGAGATGGACGAGAGCTACGCGCTCGAGAAGGACGAGGTGGAGAAGGGCTACGTGCTCACGTGCCAGACCCGCCCGACCTCCGACTCGATCACGCTGGACTTCGACGCCTGAGCGCCCGCCCACGAGACCGAAGGAGCCCCCGATGATCGAGATCACCGTCGAGAACGGCGTCGCCGAGATCGTGCTGGACGCCCCCCAGAGGATGAACGCCCTGGACGAGGCCGCGCTGGCCGAACTCCAGGCCGCCTACGAGCGGGCCGCCGCCGGCGTCGAGTCCGGTGAGGTCCGGGCCGTGCTGCTGCGCGGCGAGGGCCGCGGCTTCTGCGCGGGCCGCGACATCTCCGCCGTGGTCCCGGCCGAGGACGACGCCACCGCCTACCTGCGGGACAGGGTCACCCCGGTGCTGCGGGCCATGTCCGAGATCCCGGTCCCCACCTTCGCCGCGGTGCAGGGCGCCTGCCTGGGCGTGGGCCTGGGCCTCGCGATCGCCACGGACGTGGTGTACGTGGCCGAGGACGCGAAGATCGGCTCGCCGTTCGCGAACCTCGGGGCCACCCTGGACTCCGGCGGCCACTGGCTGTTCACCGAGCGCCTGGGCGCGCACCGCACCCTGGACCTGATCTACACGGCCGAGCTCCTCTCGGGCGTCGAGGCCGTCCAGGCCGGGCTGTTCTCCCGGGCCCTGCCCGCGGACGAGCTGCTCGAGTTCACCCGTGCGAAGGTCGCCCAGGTGGCCTCCGGCGCGACCCTCGCGTTCCGCGCGTCGAAGGAGCTCGTGGCCCAGGTCCGCGACCGGCGCGTGGGCCTGTGGGAGTCCCTCGACGCGGAGAACATCGCCCAGGGCGAGCTCTGCGGCACCGCCGACTACGCCGAGGGCTTCCATGCCTTCCAGGAGAAGCGGAAGCCGGAGTTCACCGGCCGCGGCTGAGCCGCCGCACCCCGCCACCGACGACGGCGCCGCACCCTTCGCGCGAGGGGCGCGGCGCCGTCGTCGTCCCGGCCCGGCCGCGTCACATTCCCGTCATCAGCCTGGATCGTGGCGTAAGTCACATGGGATCGTATACGGTGACGGGTGTCACTTCCCGACCGATCGGTCGGGTGCCACACCGTCCCGCCGCCGTCTCACGGTCGGCCGCCGCACCGCATCCCAGGAGCACCCATGAGCCACACCGTCGCATCCCCCGCGGCGACCGCCCCCACGCGCGATCGCCGCGAGGAGCGCAAGGTCATCGCCGGCACCGTCGTCGGCACCACCATCGAGTGGTACGACTTCTTCATCTTCGCCCAGGCCACCGCACTCGTCTTCGCCGCCCTCTTCTTCCAGCCGATGGGCGAGAGCGGCTCCCAGATCGCCGCGTGGGCCACCCTCGGCATCTCCTTCCTCATCCGCCCGCTCGGCGCGATCGTCGCCGGCCACCTCGGCGACCGCTTCGGCCGCAAGTTCGTCCTGTCCCTCACGCTGATCGGCATGGGCCTGGCCACCACCCTCATCGGCCTGCTGCCCACCTACGCCCAGATCGGTGTGTGGGCCCCGATCCTGCTCGTCGTGCTGCGCCTGCTGCAGGGCCTGTCCGCCGGCGGCGAGTGGGGCGGCGCGGCGCTGCTGTCCGTGGAGCACGCCCCCCACGGCAAGCGCGGCCTGTTCGGCTCCGCCCCGCAGATCGGCGTGCCGCTGGGCATGATCCTGGCCACCGGTGTGCTGTTCATCGTGCGCTCCACCATGTCCGAGGAGCAGTTCCTCACCTGGGGCTGGCGCATCCCGTTCCTGATCTCCGTGGTCCTGATCGTCGTCGGCTACCTGATCCGCAAGGCCGTCGAGGAGTCCCCGGTCTTCAAGGAGATGCAGCAGCTCAAGGTGGACGAGTCCGCCCCGCTGGGCGAGCTCTTCCGGCACCACACCAAGGAGGTCATCCTCGCCGCCGTGATCTTCGCCGCGAACAATGGCGTCGGCTACCTGCTCATCGCGTGGTTCTCGAAGTACGGCGGTCCGAAGGGCCTGGGCATGACCTCCTCCGAGGTGCTCATCGCGAGCCTCGTCGGCGGCGTCGGCTGGTTCATCTTCACCCTGCTCGGCGGCTGGGTCTCGGACAAGATCGGCCGCAAGCTGACCTTCGTCCTCGGCTACGGGTTCCTGATCATCTGGGCCTTCCCGCTGTTCGGGCTGCTCAACACCGCGTCTCTGCCGCTGTTCTCGCTGGGCCTGTTCGTCCTGACCCTGGGCCTGGGTCCGTCCTACGGCCCGCAGTCGGCGATGTACGCCGAGATGTTCCCGGCCCGCGTCCGCTTCTCCGGCGTCTCCATCGGCTACGCGCTCGGCACCATCATCGGCGGCGCCTTCGCCCCGCTGCTCGCCGACCAGCTCGTGAAGACCGGCTGGGAGAACGTGGCCTGGTACATCATCGTGATCTCCGCGATCTCGCTCATCGCCGTCCTGTTCGTCCCCAAGGGCATCCAGGACCGCGAGCTGCACGACGAGCAGGTCGTGGCCACGCGTTCGAACCCGGTGGTGCCGGCCTGATCCGGCCCGCCTGACGGGCTCCGCCCGTCCCCACCCCACGACGACGGCGGGTCCTCCTCCGGAAGGGCGCGCCGTCGTCGTGGGGTGCGCGGGCCTGACCGGCGCGGAGGCCCGCAGACACGCCGCTACCTCGGGGACGTAACGGCGCGTCTGCGGGCCTCCGCGCGGGCGCGCCCCTGGCCCGTCACACCCACCCCCGCAGTTGACCCCCGTCACACCGGCCCGGGATACTGAACCTGAACGCACGGTCGGTAATTCGCCGCGCCCGCCCCGTCGTCGGTCACTCAAGGAGTCTCCATGTCCGCACAGTCCCAGGCCCTGCTCGTCGGCGGTCGCCGCACGCCCGTCGGCAAGTACGGCGGCGCCCTCTCCTCCGTCCGCCCCGACGACCTCGCCGCCCTGACCATCAAGGCCGTGATCGAGGACGCCGGCATCGACCCGTCGGTCGTGGACGAGGTCATCCTCGGCAACGCCAACGGCGCCGGCGAGGAGAACCGCAACGTCGCCCGCATGGCCTGGCTGCTGGCCGGCTTCCCGGACACCGTCCCAGGCATCACCGTGAACCGCCTCTGCGCGTCCGGCATGTCCGCGATCGGCATCGCCACCGCGATGGTGCGCTCCGGGATGGCCGACGTCGTCGTGGCCGGAGGCGTGGAGTCGATGTCCCGCGCCCCCTGGGTGATGGAGAAGCCGACGACGGCGTTCGCCAAGCCCGGCGCGGCCTTCGACACCGCGATCGGCTGGCGCTTCGTGAACCCGCGCTTCGCGGACGGCGAGTTCGGGGAGAAGTTCACCTTCTCCATGCCAGAGACCGCCGAGGAGGTCGGCGAGGTGGACGGCATCACCCGCGAGGACGCCGACGCCTTCGCCGCCCGCTCGCACGAGCGTGCGCTGGCCGCCATCGAGGCCGGCCGCTTCACGGACGAGATCGTGCCCGTCGTCGTCACGGGCCGCAAGGGCGCCGAGACGATCGTGGACACGGACGAGGGCCCCCGCCCCGGCTCCACCCCCGAGGTGCTCGCCGGCCTGCGCCCGATCATCAAGAAGGACGGCGTGGTCACCGCCGGCAACTCCTCCTCCCTCAACGACGGCGCCTCGGCGATCCTCGTCGTCTCCGAGCGGGCCGCGCAGAAGTACGGCCTGACCCCGCGAGCCCGCGTCGTGGAGTCCACCTCGGCGGGCCTGGCCCCCGAGATCATGGGTCTGGGCCCCGTCCCGGCCACCGAGAAGGCCCTCGAGCGCTCCGGCTGGTCCGTGGCGGATCTGGGCGCCGTCGAGCTCAACGAGGCCTTCGCCACCCAGTCCCTGGCCTCGATGCGGCGCCTCGGCCTGGACCCGGAGACCGTCAACGCCGACGGCGGCGCGATCGCCCTGGGCCATCCGCTGGGCTCCTCGGGGTCGCGTCTCGTGGTCACGCTGCTCGGTCGGATGGAGCGTGAGGGCGCGGACAGGGGCCTGGCCACGATGTGCGTGGGCGTGGGTCAGGGCTCCGCGATGCTCGTCGAGAGGGTCTGAGCAGATGACCGGCTTCAGCCACTTCACGGCACTGCGCGTCGAGGAGCGTGAGGACCGCGTCCACGCGCGCATGGACCGCCCGGGCGTGCGCAACGCGATCGACCAGACCATGGTCGACGAGTTCCACGAACTCTGCGCCCACCTCGAACGCGAGCCGAAGATCCTGATCATCTCGGGCACGCAGGTGGAGTCGAAGCGCGAGCCGGGGACGTTCTCCGGCATCTTCGCCTCCGGCGCGGACATCGGACAGCTGCGCGAGCGCCGCCGCGACGACGCCCTGCGCGGTGTGAACTCGCAGGTCTTCGACCGCATCCACCGGCTGCCCATGCCCGTGATCGCGGCGATCGACGGCTTCGCCCTCGGCGGCGGCGCGGAACTGGCCTACGCGGCCGACTTCCGCATCGCCACCCCGGCGCTGAAGATGGGCCAGCCCGAGACGAGTCTGGGGATCACGGCCGCTGCGGGCGCCCAGTGGCGGCTCAAGGAGCTGGTGGGTGAGCCGGTGGCCCTCGAGCTGCTGCTCGCCGGACGGATCCTGGACGCGCAGGAGGCCCTCGAGCTCAAGCTCGTCACTGAGCTGCACGAGCCGGACGCCCTCCTCGACGCCGCCGACGCCCTCGCTGACCGCATCGCGCAGCAGGACCCGCTGGCGGTGCGGCTGTCCAAGCGCGTCTTCCACCTCCCCCGCGAGGTCCACCCCCACGTGGACGAGATCGCGCAGGCCATCCTGTTCGAGTCCGAGGCCAAGTTCGAGCGCATGCAGGCGTTCCTGGACCGCAAGAAGAAGTGAGGACTGACATGACCGATCAGCAGCGCACCCTTGACACCGCTCCGTCCTCCGTGCCCGCCGTCGTCGGCCTCCTCGGCGGTGGCCGGATGGGTGGCGGCATCGCCCACGCGTTCCTCGTCTCCGGCTCGTCCGAGGTGGTCGTCGTCGAGCGCGACCCGCAGTCGGCCGAGGCCGCCAGGGAGCGCATCGAGGCCGATCTGGCCGCCTCCCTCGAGCGCGGCAAGATCGACGGCGACCTGGACGTGTGGGCGCAGCGCCTGACCGTCTCCGTGGACCGGGCCGACTTCGCCCGCTGCGACCTCGTGGTCGAGGCCGTGTTCGAGGACATGCAGGTGAAGATCGAGGCGCTCACCGACGTCGAGGCCCACCTGCGCGAGGACGCCTGGCTGGCCAGCAACACCTCCTCCCTGTCCATCGACGAGATCGCCACGCATCTGCAGCGTCCCGAGCGCTTCTGCGGCCTGCACTACTTCAACCCGGTGCCCGCCTCGAAGCTCGTGGAGGTCGTGATCGGCGAGCAGACCGGTGCGGAGCTCCAGGCCCTGTCCACCGAGTGGGTCCGCGGGCTCGGCAAGACCCCCGTCGTCGTCAAGGACGCCCCGGGCTTCGCCTCGTCGCGCCTGGGCGTGGCGATCGCGCTCGAGGCCATCCGCATGGTCGAGGAGGGTGTGGCCTCCCCCGAGGACATCGACGCCGCCATGGTGCTCGGCTACAAGTTCCCGGTCGGCCCGCTGGCCCTGACCGACATCGTGGGCCTGGACGTGCGCCTGGGCATCGCGGAGTACCTCGAGTCCCAGCTGGGTGAGCGCTTCGCCCCGCCGCAGCTCATGCGGGACATGGTGGCCCGCGGCGAGCTCGGCCGGAAGTCCGGCAAGGGCTTCTTCGACTACCGCTGAGCCCCCGGGGCGGGCGCTTTCGAACGTGAGATAGGGCCTATCTCCCGTTCGAAAGCGCCCATTCCCCCGATATCACGTTCGAAAGTGCGGGGCCGGCGCGGCTAACGTGACGGGCATGGACGAGCCCACGCTGCTGCGCGTCGCCCGCGACCGCGCCCTCGAGCTGCCGGGCAGCGCCGCGTCGCACCCCTTCGGCCCGGACACCGAGGTCATGAAGGTGCAGGGGAAGCTGTTCGCGGTGTTCATCGACCACGACGGGCGCCGCCTCGTGAACGTCAAGGCCCGCCCGGAGGACGGCGCCCAGCTGCGCGCGGCCCTGCCCGCGGCGATCACGCCCGGCTATCACATGGACAAGCGGCACTGGCTCAGCCTGGCCGCGCACCCGGACCTCGACGAGCAGCTCGTCCGGGACCTCGTCACGGAGTCGTACCTGCTGATCGTCGCGAAGCTCCCCCGCACCCGGCGCCCCGTGGACGCCGAGATCTTCGGCCGGGTCTGATGTCGGTCGACCGCCCCTTCCGCTTCACCCACCGCTGGGCCGTCCCCGCGGACGCCCGGTCCGTGCTGGCCCTGCTCGCCGACCCGGCCGGCTACCCACGCTGGTGGCCGGCCGTCCCGCGCGCCCATCGCCTGGGCCCCGACCGCGCCACGGTCCGGCTGCGCGGGTTCGTGCCGGTGCGTCTGACGATGGAGCGTCTCATCGACGACCGCGCCCGCGGCCTTCTGGTCGCGCACCTGAGCGGGGACCTGACGGGCACCGTGCGGGTCACCGTCCACGACGACGGCGCCCCGGCCGGACACGCGCCGCACTGCGTCGTGGTGTGGGAGCAGGAGGTGGTGCTGACCTCGCCGTGGATGCGCGCCGTGGCCCGCGTGCCGGGCGCCCGCGCCGCGATGGGCCTCAGCCACGCGGCCGCGATGCGCTCCGCGCGTCGGGCGCTCGGGGCCAAGGCCGTGCCGACCGCTGATCCCGCTCGAAGGGCTCGTCCATGACGGCCCGGCGCGCCGGCCGGCTCAGAGCTCGGCCTGGGCCTCGTTCCACTCGCGGGACAGCGGCGGGCGGGAGAGGCCGTCGAGGAGACCGTCGGCGGGGTCGACGCCGAGCTCGACGATCCTGTTGTCCGCGTCCACGTGGACGACCTTGGGCTGGAAGTTGCGAGCCTCGTCGTCGTCCATCTGCCCGTAGGCGATGAGGATGACGATGTCCCCCGGATGCACCAGGTGGGCGGCGGCGCCGTTGATGCCGAGCACGCCGGAGCCCCGCTCGCCCGCGATGGTGTAGGTCTCCAGTCGCGCGCCGTTGGTGACGTCCACGATGGACACGAGCTCGCCCGGGAGGATGTCCGCGGCGTCCAGCAGGTCCTGGTCCACGGTCACGGAGCCCACGTAGTGCAGGTCCGCCTGGGTCACGGTGGCCCGGTGGATCTTGGCGTGGAACATGGTGCGCAGCATGCGGCAGAACTCTCCGGATGAAGGGGGTGGGGCGGGTCCGAGGGGACCGGTGGTCGATTCTACGCCGGTCCGGAGACGAGGGGCAGGGGGTCGGCGCCGGCCCGAGGCTCCCGCCCCTCTCGCCGAAGCCCGCAGACACGCCGCTTCGCCCTGGCGGTAGCGGCGTGTCTGCAGGCCTGGGCGGGTCAGATCCACGACGGCGGCACTCGGCCCGGCGGGGTCCGCGCAGCCACCAGGCCCCGCAGCTGCCGCACGAACAGCTCCCAGTGCCCTGGCCGGAACACGTCGGCGGTCACCCGGATCACCTCCCACCCCTCCGCGCGCAGGGCCGCGTCCCGCTCGCGGTCCTCACGCCACTGCCGGCGATCCGTGCGGTGCTGATCGCCGTCGTACTCGACCGCCACCTTGGCCTCCGCCCACACCAGATCCACGCGGAGCCGCTGTCCCGTGGCGAGCCGGATGCACGGGTTCACTGCGGGCTCGGGGACGCCGTCCAGGACGAGCCGCGCCCGCAGTCGGCTCTCCTGCGGCGAGTCGGCCCCGGGGCGGACGAGCTCCAGCGCCTCCCGGGCCGCGCGGATCCCGCGCACCCGTCCGCGTTCCTCGACGGCGGCGCGCAGCTCGGCCACGTCCGTCACCCCGGGAGGCAGCCGACGGCGGCGGGCCTCCGTCGGGGCGGTCCGCACCATGCTGTCCCCGAGCGCGACGAGATGGTCGAGCGGCCCGGCCTGCGCGGCGAGGTCCACGAAGATCCACCCCGGCGCGGTCACGCGCACCCCGTCCACGATCCGCATCGGTGCGTCGGCGCGGAGGCGGTGTGAGCGGATCCCGGCCCGGTTCGACGCCGTGCCGTGGCCGCGCGGGGTCGCGATGTGCACGGACCGGTCGGCGGCGAGCGGCCCGGTCAGCCACAGGCCGAGCACCCGGGCGGCCGTGACGTGGCTGAACACGCCCTCGGGGTGCAGATCCTGCAGCGCCCGCAGATGGTCCATGGGGTCCGGTTCGACGCCGCGCCGGCCCCAGAGCCCCCAGCCGAGGGAGACCACGTCCCCGCGCCGCAGCCGGGCCGCGCTCACCCCCGCCTCGCGCGCGGCCGGGGTCGAGAACACGGTCGGAGCGCGGAGGCGGCCGTCCAGTCCGCAGCGCATCGGGGGCAGGGGCGCGGGCGAGCGGGGCATGCGCCGAGCGTGCCCGATCCGGGCGGGCCGCCGTCGTCGTCCGCCGGGATCTGTGGACGACGCCCCGCCGAGGCCCGCAGACGCGCCGCCACGTCCTGGCCATAGCGGCGTGTCTGCGGGCTTTGGCGCCACGGGTCGCCGCCAGACCCCACCCCACCCCTCCCCACGACGACGGCGTCACCGGCCCGGCTCCTCCTCCCGCGTGATGCACGTCTCGGCTAGGGTGAGGGGCAATAACCGACCGATCGGTCGGGACTCATCCGCGCCCCCGACACCAGGAGACCCCGTGACCGTCACCGCCCCCTCCCTCCCGGAGATCCTCCCCAGCTACGTCTCCGGCAGCTGGTGGACGCCGTCGCACCCGTCCAAGGTCACCGACGTGACGGACGCGAACACCGGCGCGCGCCTCACCGGCGTCTCCACCGACGGCCTCGACACGGCCGCCGCCATCGAGCATGCCCGCACCGTCGGCCAGCAGGCCCTGGGCGCGCTGACCATCCACGAGCGCGCTCTCAAGCTCAAGGAGCTCGCCCTCTACCTGAACTCCCGCGTCCAGGAGCTCTACGACGTCTCCTTCGCCACCGGCGCTACCCAGAAGGACCACGCCTTCGACGTCGACGGCGGCATCGGCACCCTCTTCACGTTCTCCGGCAAGGGCCGCCGCGAGCTGCCGAACTCCAACGTGATCATCGACGGCGACGTGGAACCCCTCTCCCGCGATGGCTCCTTCATCGGCGAGCACATCTACCAGCGCATCCCGGGCGTGGCCGTGCAGATCAACGCGTTCAACTTCCCCGTGTGGGGCATGCTGGAGAAGTTCGCCCCGGCCTTCGTCGCCGGCGTGCCCACCGTGGTCAAGCCGGCCACCCCCACCGGCTACGTCACGCAGAAGTGTGTCGAGCTGATGCTCGAGTCCGGCGTGCTGCCCGAGGGCTCGATCCAGCTGATCTCCGGCTCCGCCCGCGACCTGCTGGACCACCTGGACTACCGCGACCACGTCGCGTTCACCGGCTCCGCCGCCACCGCGGCCACGCTGAAGAAGCACCCGAACGTGCAGGAGGGCGGCGTCCGCTTCACCGCGGAGACCGACTCCCTCAACGCCGCCATCCTCGGCCCGGACGCGGACCCGGAGTCCCCCGAGTTCGAGGCGTTCGTGAAGGTCGTCTTCCAGGAGATGACGGTCAAGGCCGGCCAGAAGTGCACCGCCATCCGCCGGGTGATCGTCCCGCAGGACCGCGTCGAGGCCGTGACCGCCGCCCTCACCGAGCGCCTGGCCGCGAAGGTCGTCCTGGGCGACCCGCGCGTCGAGGGCACCACCATGGGCGCCCTGGCCTCGAAGGAGCAGCAGGGCGAGGTCCGCGGCGCGGTGCAGCGCCTGGTCGACGCCGGCGGTCAGGTCCGCCTCGGCGGCCCCGAGGGCTCGACCGGCGACGCCGACGCCGAGTCCGGCGCGTTCTTCGCCCCCACGGTGCTCACCTTCGAGGACGCACGCACCCCCGAGGTGCACAGCATCGAGGCGTTCGGTCCGGTCACCTCGGTGATCGGCTACACGGACGTGGCCGACGCCGTGGCCCTGGCCGCCCTGGGCTCGGGATCGCTCGTGGCCACGGTCGCCACGAACGACGGTGAGACCGCCCGCGCGTTCGCCGCCGGGATCGGCGCCCACCACGGCCGCGTGCACGTCCTGAACCGCCAGACCGCCACGACCACCACCGGTCACGGCGCCCCCGTGCCGGTGCTGATCCACGGCGGCCCCGGCCGCGCCGGCGGCGGCGAGGAGCTCGGCGGGGTCCGCGCCGTGAAGCACTACATGCAGCGCACGGCGATCCAGGGCTCCCCGGACATGCTCACGGCCATCACCGGCGTGTGGCATCAGGGCGCCGCGGCCCACACGGTGACCCGCGAGGACGTGGAGGCCGGCACGGCCGTGCACCCGTTCTACAAGTCCCTGGCCGAGCTGACGGTGGGCGACCAGTTCGCCTCCGGCCTGCGCACCGTCACCCTGGAGGACATCACCGCCTTCGCGGAGGAGACCGGGGACATGTTCTACGCCCACACGGACGAGGAGGCCGCCATGGCCAACCCGTTCTTCCCGCGCCGGGTGGCCCACGGCTACCTGCTGGTCTCGTGGGCCGCGGGGCTGTTCGTGGCCCCGGATCCGGGCCCGGTGCTGGCCAACTACGGCCTGGAGAACCTGCGCTTCATCACGCCGGTGACCTACGACGACGCCATCCGCGTGACCCTGACGGCCAAGCGCATCACCCCGCGCGTGAGCGACGAGTACGGCGAGGTGGCCTGGGACTGCCGGATCCACAACCAGAAGGACGAGCTCTGCGCCCAGTACGACGTGCTGACGCTCGTGGCCAAGACCTGGCCGATGGCCCCGTCCGAGACCTCCCAGGGCTGAGCCCCCCTGCTTCGACGGGCCGTCCCGTGCGCCCGCTGCGCGCCGGGTGGCCCGTCGTCGTCCCCGGGAACAAGGAGCGTGCCCGGGACGTTCACCTGTACGTCCCATTCGGACCGCGAGAGAAGAAGGTCGACATATATGTCCGAGTTCACCCGTTTTGATCAGGTCACCGTGCTGGGCACCGGTGTGCTGGGTTCGCAGATCATCATGCAGGCGGCGTACCACGGCAAGAAGGTGATGGCCTACGACGCCGTCCCCGCCGCCCTCGAGGGGATCGAGCGCCGCTGGGCGTGGATCCGCCAGGGCTACGAAGCAGACCTCGGGGAGGGCTACGACCCGCAGCGCTTCGACGAGGCCATCGCCCGCATCACGCCGACCTCGGACCTCGGCGAGGCCCTGGCGGATGCGGACATCGTGATCGAGGCCGTCCCGGAGAACCTGGAGCTCAAGCGCAAGGTGTGGGCCCAGGTGGGCGAGCTCGCCCCCGCCACGACCCTGTTCGCCACGAACACCTCCTCCCTGCTGCCCTCGGACTTCGCCGACGCCAGCGGCCATCCGGAGCGCTTCCTGGCCCTGCACTACGCCAACCGCATCTGGGCGCAGAACACCGCCGAGGTCATGGGCACCGCCGCCACCTCGCCGGAGGCCGTCGCGGGAGCCCTGCAGTTCGCCGAGGAGACCGGCATGGTCCCCGTGCACGTGCGCAAGGAGATCCCGGGCTACTTCCTCAACTCCCTGCTCATCCCGTGGCTGCAGGCCGGCTCCAAGCTGTACATGCACGGAGTGGGCAACCCGGCGGACATCGACCGCACCTGGCGCGTGGCCACCGGCAACGAGCGCGGCCCGTTCCAGACCTACGACATCGTGGGCTTCCACGTGGCCGCCAACGTCTCCCGCAACGCGGGCGCCGACTGGCAGCGCGGCTTCGCCGAGCTGCTGGAGAAGAGCATCGCCGAGGGCCACAGCGGCGTGGCCGACGGCCAGGGCTTCTACCGCTACGGGCCGGACGGGGAGAACCTCGGCCCGGTGGAGGACTGGAACCTGGGCGACAAGGACACCCCGCTCGGCTGACCTCCTCGACTGACGGATCGGGGGCCGTCCGGTGCGCACCCCGCATCGGGCGGCCCCGACGCATGCCCCCGCCGCTTCCTTGTGGCATCCGTCACAGCGCACGTAGAGTCGAGCCATGACGACCTCCCGACTCCCCCTGCTCGGCGCCCTCGCCGTGGGCGCGCTCGCCCTCGCCGGGTGCGCGGGCGGCGGCGGGGAGCCCTCCTCCCCCGCCCCCTCGTCGGCGTCGTCCACGACGACGGCGGCCTCGTCCGCGTCCACGTCGCCCGCGGCCAGCAGCTCCACGGCCCCCACGTCACCCGCGGCCAGCGCCTCCACGGAGAGCACGGCCGGCGCCTCCGCCTCCAGCAGCCTGTCCCTCGAGATGCCCCCCGCGCTGGACGGGCAGCGGACCCTGGCGGTGCAGACCGCCGTGCAGCGGGCCGCGGGGCCGGGGTCCGAGGTGGGGCTGAGCGCCGCCTCGCCGCTGGAGCGGCAGACGGAGCTGCGCCAGCGGGCCGCCGGCCTGGAGCAGGCGGTCGACGCCGGTGCGAGCCCGGCTCCCACCCGCAGCGCGGAACAGCAGGCCTGCCTGGACGCCACCCGCTCCGCCCTGGAGCGGGACGCCGAGGCCGGGGCGGCGGACCTGGGGCTCACGGCCCAGCCGGAGACGGCCGCCACCACCGGCGGCGGGCCCACCACGACGCCGGCGCCCTCCTTCACGGCGTCCCCCGACGCCGAGGTCACTCCGCTCGGCGTGCGCGTCACCGTGTACCCCACGGAGGAGGCCGCCCGCGCCGCCCTGGAGGACGCCCGAGCGGCGGCGCAGGCCTGCACCGGGGTGGACCTGGCCGGGCTCGACGTGGAGAGCGTGACGCGGACCGAGCACGAGGGCGGCACCGCGTACACGGCGCTCCCGGCCCCCGGGGGATCCGTCTACTCCCACCTCACTGCCGTGCAGGACGGCGCCCGCACCGTGGCCGTGGCCCAGGCCGACGCGGACGGCGGGGTGCCCGCGGACGCCGAGGACCGTGCAGCCTCGATCGTGGCCGAGGTGCTCGCCGCGCTCGACGGCGAGGGCTGAGGACAGCGGGCCCTCAGCCCCGCAGGCCCCCGAGCACCACGCCCGTGACGGCGTCGATCATCTGGTCCGGTCCCTGCTGGCCGGGGACGCCGCGATCCGGCCGGTACCAGTCGACGATCGAGTTGATCATGCCGAGCGCCAGACGGGCGAGGTTGCGCGGGGTCACGTCGGATCGCACCGCACCCGCGGCCTGGGCGGCCTCGAGCAGGTCACCGAAGCGCCGGGTGATCTCACGCCGGCGCTCGACGGCGGCCACCTCGACCGCCGAGTTCCCGCGCAGGCGCAGCAGCAGGGTCACCTCGGGCTGCTTCTCCGCCAGCACCCCGAGCGTGCCGCGGATGGCCGCCTCGACCTGCGCGCCGGCGTCGACCCCGCTGGCCACCACATCGTCCAGGCACGCCTCGAGGGCGTCGAGCGCCTCCGTCACCGCGTGGTCGAGGATCGCCTCCTTGGACTCCACGTGGTGGTAGATCGCGGACTTGGAGATGCCCAGGTGGGTGGCGAGCATGCCCATGGACGTCGCCTCGTAGCCGTGCCGGTTGAAGAGCTCGACGCACTCGGCCAGCAGCGTCTGCCGGTCATAGCCGGGCCGGCCGCGGCGCGGGGTGGGGCTGCTCTGGGGCACGGGGCTCCTTCGGGGGCGGGCGGACGCCGACGACGACGGCGCACCGGTCCACTCTACCGGGCACGCCGGCGTGGGGTTCGGCCGCGGGGTCGGGATCAGGCCTGGTCGCGCAGGTCGTAGATCCGCTTGAGCTTGCCGGAGGAGCGGGCCAGGGACTCCGGCTCCACCACGTTGATCACGCACGAGGAGCCGATCTTCGTCTTGATCTCCATGCGCAGGTGCGCCGCGCAGGCCTGGGCCTCCTCGAGGGTCGCATGATCACGGCGCTCGATGTTCACAGCCATCTGGTCCATGCGGTCCGGGCGCGTGATCTCGAGGGTGAAGTGCGGCGACAGGGCCGGCTCCTTGAGGGCCAGCTCCTCGATCTGCGACGGGAACAGGTTCACGCCGCGCAGGATGATCATGTCGTCCGAGCGGCCGGTGATGCGGCCCATGCGTCGATGACCCGGGTGCGTGGTGCCCGGCAGCAGGCGGGTGAGGTCGTGGGTGCGGTACCGGATGATCGGCAGCGCCTGCTTGGTGAGCGAGGTGAAGACGAGCTCGCCGTGGCGGCCGGTCTCGAGGACCTCGTCCGTGAGCGGGTCGATGATCTCGGGGCGGAAGTGGTCCTCCCAGATGTGGGAGCCGTCCTTGGTGGCCGCGGACTCGCCGGCCACGCCCGGGCCCATGACCTCGGAGAGGCCGTAGATGTCCAGGGCGTCGAGGTCGAAGGTCTGCTCGATCTCGCGGCGCATCTCGTCGGTCCACGGCTCGGCGCCGAGGATCGCGGCCTCGAGGGAGGACTCGCGCGGGTCCAGGCCGAGCTTCCTGAAGCCGTCCGCGATGGTCAACAGGTAGGTGGGCGTGGAGAGGATGGCGCGCGGCTGGAAGTCGGTGATCAGCTGCACCTGCTTCTCCGTCTGCCCGCCGGACATCGGGATCACGGCCGCCCCGATGCGCTCGGCGCCGTAGTGGGCGCCGAGGCCGCCGGTGAACAGGCCGTAGCCGTACGCGTTGTGCACGCGGTCACCGGGGCGGATGCCGCCGGCGCGGAAGCAGCGGGCGACGAGGGTGGCCCACGTGGCCAGGTCGTCGTCGGTGTAGCCGACTACGGTGGGCTGGCCGGTGGTGCCGGAGGAGGCGTGGATGCGGCGCAGCTCGGGGCCCGTGGCGGCGAACGCGCCGAACGGGTAGCTCTTCCGCAGGAACTCCTTGTCCGTGTACGGGAACTTGGCGAGGTCCCCGAGCTCCGTGAAGTCCGAGGGGTGGACGCCGTGGGTGTCGAAGTGCTCGCGGTACGCGGGCACGTTCTCGTAGGCGTGGTGCAGGGTCCAGCGGAGGCGTTCGAACTGGAGCGCCTCGATCTGGTCCCGGCTCATCGTCTCCTCGGGGTCCGGGGCCCCGCGGTCGGCGGGGGCGGGCAGGGGTGCCGGCGTGTACGGGTTGGGGATCGAGGCCTTGAGCATGGCGTTCTCCTGGGGATGCGGGGTCGGGCGGCGGTCGACGACGGCGGCGCACCGGCGGGTGCGCCCGTCGGTCAGCGTCCGGGGGCGGGGATGGTGCGGGAGCGGCCACGGAAGGCGGCCACCGGGGTGCCGTCGTCGGTGGTGACGGTGATGTCATAGACGGCCGAGCGGCCGGCGGCGGCGACCAGGCGGCCCTCCGCGACGAGGGTCTGCCCGGCGCGGGTGGCCGCGAGGAAGTTGACGTCCACGCCGGAGGCCACGGTGAGGGTGGAGCCGTCCGAGGCGGGGTCGTTGCAGGTCAGCGCGAAGCACGTGTCCGCGAACGCGAAGACGGCGCCGCCGTGGGCCAGGCCGAAGCCGTTGTGCTGGTCCTCGGTGAGCGTCATCCGGATGCGCGCGTGGTCCTTCTCGGCGGCCTCCAGGGTGACGCCGAGCCACCGCGCCACGCGGTCCTCGGCGAGCATGGGGTGGTGGGCGGTCTCGGTCATGGGCGGGCCTCCCTGCCGGCACGGGCGCGCCGGCGCGGCGGCGCAGAGAATTACTGAACGATCATTAGGTAACTCTCTGGATGTGACCCACGTCAAGTCCGGTCCGGTGTGTGACGCGCGCCGCCCCCCGCCGTCATGCCGTGGGAGCGGGGCACACCGGGGGACCTGTGCGCGGCCCCCGCCTATCGTGTCCGCGGCGCCTGTCTAGGGTGACCGCATGGTGACCTTCGCGCCGGACCGCGCCTCCTTCATGCTCAGCCCCTCGGACATCACCGCCGCCGCCACGTGTACCTATGGGTGGCTGCGCGGGACGGTGGACCCCGCGCTCGGACGTGCCCCGCGGATCGGCGCGGAGGACGCGTTCCTCGAGCGGGTCTCCCGCCTCGGGGACGAGCACGAGTCTCGCGTGCTCGCGCGCCTCGAGGCGGAGCACGGCGCGGACCAGGTGGTCCGGCTCGCCCGCCCGGAGCGCTACACGCCCGAGGGTGTGCGGGCCGCCCGCGAGCGCACCGCGGCGGCGTTGGCCGCGCGCCCCGCCGTCGTGTTCCAGGGGATGCTGCACGACGGCGCGTTCGGCGGCCTGGCCGACTTCCTCATGCTCCGCACGGACGAGGAGCACCCCGAGGGCGCGTACGAGGTGGTGGACACGAAGCTGGCCCGGCATGCGCGCGTGACGGCGCTGCTGCAGATCGCCGCGTACGCAGACCTGCTGGACGGCATGGACGTGCCGCGGGCGCGGCAGGGCAGCCTGTGGCTCGGGGACGGTTCCCGGCACGTCGCGGACCTGGACGAGGTGATCCCGGTGTACCGGCACCAGCGCGCCCGGCTGGAGGCGCTGCTGCAGGATCACGTGGCCGCCGGGGAGCCCACTCGCTGGGGCGACGACCGCCTGAGCGTCTGCGGCGCATGCGAGGCGTGCGAGGAGGCCGTCGCCGAGCACCGGGACGTGCTGCTCACGGCGGGGGCCACGCGGTTGCAGCGCACCCGGCTGCGCGAGGCCGGCATCACGACCATCGAGCAGCTCGCGGTGTCCGTCGCACCGCCGGAGGGCATGGCCCGCCGCACGTGGGAGGCGCTGCGGGAACAGGCGGCGATCCAGCTGGAGCCGGCCGGGGCGGACGGGCTGCCGCCGCATCGGATCGTGGACCCGCGCGCCGTGGCGGGGCTGCCCGCGCCGGACGCCGGAGACGTCTTCTTCGACTTCGAGGGGGACCCGCTGTGGGTCTCCGCGGACGGGAGCATGGAGGGCCTCGAGTACCTGTGGGGCTGGGTCGAGGCGCCGGGTGGGGACACCGCGCGCACCGCCTCGGCCGACTTCCGGTTCACGGGTCTGTGGGCGGACACCCGTGCCGCCGAGCGGGCGGCGCTCGAGCAGTTCGTGGCGTTCGTGGAGGCGCGACGCGCGGCCCACCCGGGGATGCGGATCTACCACTACGCCGCGTACGAGGTCACCGCGCTGAAACGCCTGACCGTGCGCCACGGTGTGGGCGAGCGCGAGCTGGACGACTGGCTGCGCGCGGGGCTGTTCGTGGACCTCTACTCCACGGTCCGCGCCGCCCTGCGGGCCGGTGTGCCGAGCTACTCCATCAAGAAGCTGGAGCCCCTCTACATGGGGGCGGAGCACCGGGCGGAGGACGGCGTCACGACGGCGGCGGACAGCGTCACCGAGTACCACCGGTACGTCGCCGCGATGGAGGCCGGGGACACCGAGGTCGCGCGGGCGATCCGCGCCGACATCGAGGACTACAACCGGTACGACTGCGTCTCCACGGCGCGGCTGCGGGACTGGCTGCGGGCGCAGGTCGAGCCCGAGGAGGCCGCCGTCGCGGAGCGTCCCGTCGACGACGCCGCGACCGGGAACGAGCCGCTGGTCGAGGCCGCGCCGTCGGTCCAAGAGCAGGACGCGGCCCTCGCCGCCTCGCTGCAGGCGCTGGCGGGCGCCGAGAGGGACGAGGCGGGTGGGACGGGGGCCCCGGAGGCGGAGCTCGACGGCGGGCGGCGCGGTATCGCCCTGCTGGCCGCGGGGCTGGGCTACTTCGCCAGGGAGAACAAGCCGCTGTGGTGGGCTATGTTCGATCGGGCCGTGTCCGCCCCGGACGAGTGGCAGGAGCCGCGCGCGAACCTGGTGTTCGACACCGTCGAGTCGGTGGGTGCGTGGGAACGGCCCACCCCGCGGAGCAACCCCGCCCGGACGCTGACCGTGACCGGGCGCCTCGAGCCGGGCACCGAGGTCCGGCCGCGTCGGAACAGCCAGGAGAGGTTCAAGCTCAACGCCCTGTACGAGCAGCCGCCGCGCTGGGCGGAGCTGGCCCCCAACGCCGTCCGCTGGCAGAGCCGATCGCCCGTGGACGTGACCGAGGTGGAGGAGATCGCACCGGGCCGGTTCCGCGTCAGCCTGCTGCAGCGCCTCAGCACCAAGTACGAGCCGGAACCGCACGCGGAGGTGCCCATGGCGGTCTTCCACCTCAACTACGTCCGGCCCGGTGGCCTCCTCGAACGCATCCGGGAGCAGGCCGCCGAGGCCGCCCGCCGCGGCCGACTGCCGGACGGAGCGGTGTTCGACATCCTGGCGCGCCGTGCCCCGCGCACCGCGGGCCGGACCCTCGCCGCGATCGGGGCGGACGTACGAGACGGCCGGCGGGACGGCGTCGGGGGCCTGGTCGAGGCGGTCGAGTCCGCACGCGGCTCCTACGTGGCCGTGCAGGGCCCTCCCGGCACCGGCAAGACGTACGTGGGCAGCCGCGCGGTGAAGGAGCTCCTGGACCGGGGCTGGACGGTCGGCGTCACCGCCCAGTCCCACGCGGTGGTGGAGAACTTCCTCGACCAGCTGATCGGCGTCGGCGTGGACCCCGACCGCGTGGGCAAGGAGCCCAAGGATCCGGACGGACCGCACCGCTGGACGTCCCTGGGCTCATCGGAGGTCCATGCCTTCCTGGCACCGGGCCGGGTCCTGGGCGGCACCGCGTGGACCTTCGCGAACGCCGCGGCCCAGCCGGTCGACCTCCTGGTGGTGGACGAGGCAGGGCAGCTCTCCCTCGCGCACCTCCTGGGCGCGAGCGCCCTGGCCGAGACGGTGCTGTTGCTGGGTGACCCGCAGCAGCTCCCCCAGGTCAGCAGGGGCGAGCACCCCCAGCCCATCGGCGACGCGGCCCTGACCTGGATCGCGGAGGGTGCCCCCGTGCTCCGCCCCGATCGCGGCTTCTTCCTGGACACCTCCTGGCGTATGCACTCCGCGCTGACGGAGGCCGTCTCCACGCTCTCCTACGCCGGCGAGCTCGGCGCGCGGGAGGAGGTCACGGACGCCCGCCGGCTCGACGGCGTGGAGCCCGGGCTGCACCCGTGGCCGGTCTCCCACACGGGCAACGCGGTCTCCTCGCCGGAGGAGGCCGCGGCCGTCGTCGAGATCATCCGGACACTGCTCGGCCGCGCCTGGTCCACCGGCCCGGACGACCCCGGCCGACCGCTCGAGCCGTCCGACGTGATCGTGGTGGCCCCGTACAACGCGCAGGTCGCCACGGTCCGGGAGGCGCTCGACGCCGCCGGTCTCGAGGGCACCACCGTCGGCACCGTGGACAAGTTCCAGGGCCGGGAGGCCGCCGTCGCGATCCTGACGATGGCCGCGTCCTCACCGCAGGAGGTGCCGCGCGGGCTGGACTTCCTCCTGAACCGGAACCGGCTCAACGTGTCGATCTCGCGCGGACAGTGGGCCGCCTACCTCGTCCACTCCCCCGCCCTCGCGGACGCGCTGCCCACCAGCCCCGAGGACCTGCCGATGATCGGCGCGTTCCTGCGGCTCGTGCACCGCTGACTCAGTCGGCGGCGCCCTGGCGCAGCAGGAACCGCTGCAGCTTGCCGGAGGGGGTCTTGGGCAGCCGGTCCACGAAGTGCACCCGGCGCGGGTAGGCGTGCTTGGAGTACTCGTCACGGACCTTCGCCTGCAGCTCGGCCGCCAGGGCGTCCGGGTCCGCGACGGCCCCGGCGGGCACCACGAACGCCACGACCTCCTCGCCCCGCACTCCCTCCGGGTCCGGCAGGCCAACGACGGCGACCTCCTGCACCCGCGGGTGGTCGATGAGCACGGACTCCACGTCGAACGGGCCGATCCGGTACCCGGCGGCGAGGATCACGTCGTCGTCCCGGGAGGAGAAGAAGAACCAGCCGTCGTCGTCCTGCCGGGCGGTGTCCCCGGTCAGGTACCAGCGCCCGTCCGGGGTGAAACGCTCCGCGGTCTTCTCCGGCTCCCCGAGGTAGCCGGGGAACCAGAACAGGGGCGAGGCCGCGTCGATCGCGATCTGCCCGTCCCGGATCTCGGCGGCGATCCCCGGCAGGGGCACACCCATCGAACCCGGGCGGGGCGGCGCGGCCAGCTCGGGGTGCGCGAGGGTGCAGATGACCATGCCCAGCTCGGTCTGGCCGTAGTGGTCGCGGATCTCCGTGCCGAGGGCCGTCCGGCCCCACTCGAGCACGGACGGCGGCAGCGGCTCCCCCGCCGTGGACACGCGCCGCAGCCGCAGCGGGGCGTCCTCGGTGACCTCCCCGGCCTTGGCCAGCGCGCGGAACATCGTGGGGGCGCCGGCGAGGTTCGTGATGCCCTGCGAGCGGATCACCTCGACCATGGTCGCCGGGGAGAAGGCGCCGCGGTACTGCACCGAGGTCGCCCCGAGCACCAGCGTGCCGACGATCCCGTAGTACAGCCCGTACGCCCAGCCGTGGTCGGCCGCGTTCCAGAACAGGTCCTCGGGGCGCAGGTCCACCGCGCACGTGAGGTAGACGGCGAACGCGGCGGCCGCGCGCAGCGGCACAGGCACCCCCTTGGGGCGGCCGGTGGTGCCGGAGGTGAACAGCAGGGCGATCGGCCCGTCCCCGCCGACGGCGACGTCCTCGGCCAGCGGCGCGGAGTCCGCGAGCGCGTCCCACTCCGGGCCGGTGCGGATGATCTCGATGCCCGGGATGTCCGTGAGCTTCTCGGCCTGGCGGGGCTCGGCGACGACGAGCCGCGCCGCCGCGCCCTCGATGCGCATCCGCGCGGCGCCCGCGGCGAACGCGGTGAACAGCGGCACGTGCACGGCGCCGAGCCGCCACAGGGCCAGCAGCGTGATGACGAGCTCCTCCCGTTTGGACATCATCACGGGGACCCGGTCGCCGCGCGTGACGCCGCGGGCGGCGAGGCCGGTGGCGAGGCGGCGGGAGCGGTCGGCCAGCTCGCCGAAGGTGAGGTCGACGGCGGACATGTCCTCCGCCACGAACCGGAACGCCACGGCGTCGGCCGGCCAGCGGTCGCAGAGCAGGTGGGCGGCGCAGGCGTCCGGGGTCTCGACGTCGGCGACCCACCCGGCCATCAGCCGGTCGATCGTCCCGGCCTCGTGGGCCTGCCCGGTCCGTTCCGTCATCTCGGTCTCCTCATCCCTCGCGGCACGCCGACGCCGGGCGACGGCGACGTCAGCCACGGTAGGTCCACCGCGCCTCGGGCCACCAGACGCGTCCGCATGTTGCACTGGCCACTCCGTCGCGCCCGAGGGCGGACCCGGTCGTCGCCTTCGTCGGGCGCCCGCGGCGCCTGCCAGAATGGGGGCCATGACCTCGCAGCCCGCGCCCGCGTCCACCGCCCACCGCCGTTCCCTCGCCGAGGCCGGCATCGCCCTCGGCCCCCTGGACGGCCGCTACCGTGCGGCGGTGGAGCCGCTCGTGGAGCACCTGTCCGAGGCGGCGCTGAACCGCAACCGCATCCACGTGGAGGTCGAGTGGTTCATCCACCTGGCCGAGCACCGCGTGCTGCCGGGTCTCGAGCCGCTCACGGCCGAGCAGCAGGCGGGCCTGCGGGCGATCGTCACGGACTTCGACGCGGAGTCCGTGGCCGAGCTGGCCGCCACGGAGAAGGTCACGGTGCACGACGTGAAGGCCGTCGAGTACTTCATCGCCGACCGCCTCGAGGGGCTGGGCCTGGGCCGGCTGAAGCCGCTCGTGCACTTCGCGTGCACCTCCGAGGACATCAACAACCTCGCCTACGCGGTGGGCGTGCGCGACGCCGTCGAGCAGGTCTGGCTGCCGGCCGCCCGCGCCGCCGTGGCCACCGTCGCCGCGATGGCCGCCGAGGCCGCCGGGACCCCCATGCTCTCCCGCACGCACGGCCAGCCGGCCACGCCCACCACGCTGGGCAAGGAGATGGCCGTGTTCGTGCACCGTCTGACCCGCCAGACCCGGCGCATCGCCGCCCAGGAGTACCTGGGCAAGATCAACGGCGCCACCGGCACCTACGCCGCCCACCTCGCCGCCGCCCCGGACGCGGACTGGCCGGCCCTCTCCCGCTCCTTCGTGGAGCACCTCGGCCTCACCTGGAACCCGCTGACCACCCAGATCGAGTCCCACGACTGGCAGGCGGAGCTGTACGCCGACGTCGCGCGCTTCAACCGGATCCTCCACGGCTTCTGCGTGGACGTGTGGAGCTACATCTCCATCGGCTACTTCGCGCAGATCCCCGTGGCCGGCGCGACCGGCTCCTCCACCATGCCGCACAAGGTGAACCCGATCCGCTTCGAGAACGCGGAAGCCAACCTCGAGCTCTCCTGCGCCCTGCTCGACTCGCTGGGCGCCACCCTCGTGGAGTCCCGCTGGCAGCGCGACCTCACGGACTCGACGTCGCAGCGCAACATCGGCGTGGCCCTCGGCCACTCGGTGCTCGCCCTGACCAACGTCACCAAGGGCATGGGCCAGCTCCAGGTGGCCGAGCCCGTGCTGGCCGAGGACCTCGACACGAACTGGGAGGTCCTCGGCGAGGCGATCCAGACCGTCATGCGCGCCGAAGCGATCGCCGGCGTGCCGGGCATGGACAACCCCTACGAGCGCCTCAAGGAGCTCACCCGCGGCCAGCGCGTGGACGCCGCCCGCATGCGCGAGTTCGTGCAGGGCCTGGGCCTGTCCGAGGGCGCCGAGGCCCGCCTGCTGGAGCTGACCCCGGCCGGGTACACCGGCGTGGCGGCGGAGCTGGCCAAGGAGTTCGGACCGGCGCAGGGCTGACCGGAGCGGCGGCCCCGGGCCGGCCCGCCCGGGGCGGCCTGGGCGTCAGCCCCGCGGCGGGCTCCGACGCCCAGGTCACGATCCGAGGACAGGATGATCACAACCAGAGCACACCTCTGGTGTGGCGGGCGCCACGCGGGCAGGCTGAGGGCGTGGCCGCCACCCGGCGGCCACGACCCGCCGTAGAGCACGCCCCGAGGAGACCTGATGTCCGCTCGCCGCACCACCCGCCCGCTGTCCACCGCCCTCGCCGCCGCCGTCCTGGCGGGCGGCCTCGCCGCCACCGCGGCCGCCCCGGCCCTGGCCGCCCCCGCCGAGACCACGGACGGGTGGCAGAACGGGCACTTCGTCGGGGGCACCTTCGGCTCCACGGAGTTCTCGCCCCTGACGGGCCGCTTCTACACGCAGCACGCTGTCAAGGACGTCCGCGTGACCGTGGCGCCGTTCTACCCGTCCTTCACGGATCTCGAGGAGATCTCCTATGAGGTCCCCGGTGAGATGGGCCCGGAGACGGATGTGGATTTCACCTACGACGCCGAGCTCGAGGCCGGCTACGTGGACGTCCTGGAGCAGCGTCGGGTCCTCGGCGAGGAGGGCACCGCCGGCGCCGTCTTCACCCTCTACGTGGACGGGAAGGCCACCGCGACTCTGGTGTTCGGGGAGGACCGGAACCTCGGTGACGACGTCCCCGGCATGTTCCTGGACGCCGAGGGCCCGCAGGCATACGAATTCGGCGCACGCCCGACGGTGGACCACCAGACGTACCTCGCCGCTCCCGGCTCCCGCCTGGTCCACCTGCAGGGCAACTCCAGCGGCGATGCCCCCGGCGTGGCCACGCTGACCGTCACCGAGCAGCCGGAGCACGGCACCCTCGTCGAGCTGCCCCGCATCGGCGACCCCACGGTCTGGACTCCCGGTGAGGAGCGCGGCAGCTTCGCCAGCACCGTCTACGTGGCGGACGAGGGCTTCACCGGCACCGACCAGGCCGTCTTCACCCTCACTGACGGCAGCACCGGCGAGCAGAAGACGCTCGTCGTGACGTTCTCCATCGGGGACCCGCGGGCCGCCGACCCCCACCTGGGGGTCCAGGGCACGGGTCTCCCGTTCGACGAGGCCCGCGTGTGGGAGGCCCTCGAGGCCCAGGGCGAGGACGACGCGTCCGAGGCACCCGCACCGGAGTCCCCGGCGACCCCCGCCCCGGATTCGGCGGACGCCCCGGAGGCCTCCGAGCCCTCGGAGCCCGCCGGCGAGCACACCGTCCCCGAGACCGTGGAGACCGGCTCCGGCCAGGCCTGGTGGCTGGCCGCCGCCGCTGCCGCGGGCACGGGCGCCCTGGTCGCCGGCCGGCGTCGCTTCGGCCTGGCCCGCTGACCCGGAGCGCCGGAGTGCTGCTCGTCCGCTGACCCGCGGCACCACCAGGCGCCGCTCCCGCCCCTCCGGGAGAGGCCGGCTCCGCCCTGTGACGGGGCCGGCCTCGGCCCAGGACTGACCCGGGACCGCCTGACGGGGGACGATGGGCGGGTGCTGCTTCCGTCTCTCCCCCTCTGGCTGCTGTCCGCCACCCCCAAGGACCCCGCCGAACTCGAACGGGACGTGCCCGAGCCGATCGACGCGCACGGCGAGCTCGCCGAGGCGATCACCGCGGCGATCACCGCCGTGGACCTCGTGGGCGTGTTCTTCTTCGCGATCTCGGGCGCCGTGCTCGCCGTGCGCAAGGGCTACGACATCGTCGGCTCCCTGCTGCTGGCCCTCATGGTGGGCACGGGCGGCGGCGTCGTCCGGGACCTCGTGGTCGGCCGGGACGTGCCCGCGGCCTTCGACAACCCCTGGTACCTGATCCTGCCGGCGGTCGCGTCGCTGGCGGTGTTCCTCCGGATCTTCGACGGCGAGCGCGGCCACCACGCCGTCATGGCCTTCGACGCCATCGGCCTGGCCGTGTACTGCGTGGTGGGCACGCGCATCGCCCTGCTCGCCGGCCTGAGCCCGGTCGCCGCCGCGGTGCTGGGCCTGGTGACCGCCGTCGGCGGCGGCATCCTGCGCGACGTCGTCGCCGGGGAACCGCCCGCCGTGTTCGGCGGGCGCGGCTGGTACGCGCTGCCGGCCATCCTCGGCGCGGGCACGACGGCGGCCCTCGGCCAGGCGGAGCTCCTGAACCCGCTGACCTCGGCCGCGGTGATGGTGCTCGTGCTGGTGCTGCGCGTGGTGTCGCTGCGCAGGGAGTGGCTCGCCCCGGGGGCCGAGATCTCGGGGGTGACCCAGCGCCAGCGCCTGGATCCGCACGACGAGCCGCCCGTGCCGGACATCCGCGACCGCAAGGGCCGGGACGGGCCGCCCGCCGACCCCGGCGAGGACGGCCCCCCGGCGAACGAGGAGACGCCCGGAGCCGGCGAGGACGTCACACCTCCGGGGACACCCGGGTGAACAAACGAGCCACTGCGCGGGCCGCACGGGACAATGGCCGGTGAATCCCCGGACCCGACGGAAGGAGCCGCCGTGGACGTGCAGCAGTTCTTCGCCACCCTCACCGACGTCCCGTGGCTGCTCACGACCCTGGACCTGATCGGGATCTTCTTCTTCGCCACCTCGGGGGCGCTGCTGGCGGCGCGCAAGCAGTTCGACCTGGTGGGCTCGCTGGCGCTGTCCCTGCTGGCCGGGCTGGGCGGCGGCTTCACCCGGGACATCCTGCTGGACCGCGGCCTGCCCGCGTCCCTGGAGAACCCGGTCTACCTGGCCCCGCCCGTGCTGGTGTCCCTGCTCGTGTACGTCAAGGTGATCCACCCGAATCGGCTGAACCTGACCATCACCCTGTTCGACGCCGCCGGGCTCGCCCTGTTCACGGTGTCCGGTGTGCTGCTGGCGCACTCGATGGGCGTGCACCCGGTGTCCACGGTGGTGATCGCGATGGTCACGGCGCTCGGCGGCGGCGTGCTGCGGGACATCGTCGCCAACGAGGTCCCGTCCATCTTCGACCCCCGCGGCGTCTACGTGCTCCCCACGTTCCTGGGCGCGGTGCTGGCGACCGTGGTGGCGATGAACGGCGCGCTCAACGCGTTCACGGGCTTCCTCATCGCGTTCCTGATCTTCGCGGTGCGGATGATCGCCTACCGCTACCAGTGGCGGTTCTTCGGCGCGGAGATCTCCCAGGACAAGGAGTCCCTCGCGCGTCTGCGGCGCCTGGCCACGCAGGCGCAGGAGGCGGCCGCGCGCCGGGTGGAGCGCACCCTCGAGCGCCGGCTGCGCTCCCCCGGCGCCCCCGCCTTCCCCGACGACGACGCGGACGGGTCCTACGGACCGCGGCAGGAGTACGAGGACCAGGTGCGGGTGGACGACTACGACCCGCAGACCCAGACGATCACCGTCGTCGACCCCGCCTCACACCAGCAGGTGCGCCTGGACCGCGGCACCGGCGTCATGGACGTCACCGACCTGCGCACCGGGCGCACGCGCAGCTTCGACGACCCCGAGCACGACTGGATCGCGGACGACCCGGAGGACCCGAGGGACTGAGGGATGCGGGGGCCCGACGCCGGGCCGGGGCCACGCGCCCCGCGGACAGGTCTATGCTGAGAGTCCATGACCGGCACGCATGAGACCGCCCGCCCCGCCAGCACCACCACGGAGGCCGCGGCCTCCGGCCCCCTCCACCGCGTCGGATTCGACCGCGCGAAGTACATCGAGCTCCAGTCCCAGCACATCCAGGAACGCCGCCGCCAGATCGGCGGGAAGCTGTACCTGGAGATGGGCGGCAAGCTCTTCGACGACCTGCACGCCTCCCGCGTCCTGCCCGGCTTCACCCCGGACAACAAGATCGCGATGCTCGACCGCATCAAGGACGAGACCGAGATCCTGGTGTGCTTCAACGCCAAGGACCTCGAGCGGAACAAGGTCCGCGCGGACCTGGGCATCACGTACGAGGACGACGTCCTGCGCCTCGTGGACGTGTTCCGGGAGCGCGGGTTCCTGGTGGAGCACGTGGTGGTCACGCAGCTGGAGGACGCCAACCACCGCGCGCTGGCGTTCCTCGAGAAGCTCGAGCGGCTCGGCCTGAAGGTGGCCCGCCACCGCGTGATCCCCGGCTACCCGCACGCCATGTCCACGATCGTCTCGGAGCAGGGCTTCGGCGCGAACGAGTGGTCCGAGACCACGCGGGACCTCGTCGTCGTGACGGCCCCCGGCCCGGGCTCCGGCAAGCTGGCGACGTGCCTGAGCCAGGTGTACAACGATCGGCAGCGGGGCATCCCGGCCGGCTACGCGAAGTTCGAGACGTTCCCCATCTGGAACCTGCCGCTCGAGCACCCGGTGAACGCCGCCTACGAGGCCGCCACCGTGGACCTGGACGACATCAACCTGATCGACCCGTTCCACCTGGCCGAGTACGGCGAGCGGGTGACGAGCTACAACCGCGACGTCGAGGTGTTCCCGCTGCTGTCCGCGCTGCTGGAGAAGGTCACGGGCACCACCCCGTACAAGTCCCCCACGGACATGGGCGTGAACATGGCCGGCGCGGCGATCGTGGACGACGAGGTGTGCCAGGCGGCCGCGAAGCAGGAGATCATCCGGCGCTACTACAAGGCTCAGGTCAACGAGGCCCTGGAGGGCGCGGACGACACCGAATCCGAGCGCGTGGCCCTGGTGATGTCCAAGCTGGGCCTGAGCTCGGAGGACCGCCCGGTGGTGGGTGCCGCGCAGCTGGTGGCCGAGCGCACCGGCGAGCCCGGCGCGGCCGTGCAGCTGGCGGACGGCACCCTGGTGACCGGCAAGACCTCGGAGCTGCTGGGCTGCTCCGCCGCGGTGCTGCTCAACGCCCTCAAGGTGCTGGCCGGCATCGAGGACGACGTGCACCTGCTCTCCCCCGCCTCGATCGAGCCGATCCAGACGCTCAAGACGGTGCACCTGGGCTCCAAGAACCCGCGGCTGCACACGGACGAGGTGCTGATCGCGCTGTCCGTGTCCGCGGCGACCGACGAGAACGCGAAGGCGGCCGTCGAGCAGCTGGCGAGCCTCGAGGGCTGCGACGTGCACACGACGACGATCCTCGGCTCCGTGGACGAGGGCATCTTCCGGTCCCTCGGGATGCTCGTGACGAGCGAGCCGAAGTTCCAGAAGAAGGGGCTGTACCGGAAGCGGTGACGGTGGGCCCGGATCTCGAACGCCTCCGTTTGAGATCCGGGCGACTCCCGGGCCGTTTCCGTTCGGGATCCGGACACCTCCGGAAAACTCGCGCCCGCGCCTATCGCGCACGACGACCGTCACACTCGACGCCCACTCCCTCCCTAGCTGTAGGAGGGCATGACGTTGTTGACACGCACCGGGGCCAACGAGGCCGGTGGAGCATCTCCGCAGGAGGTATGCGGCCGATGGTAGTTGTAGTGATTCACCCACACCTGAAGGGCCTCACGCCGAGCCCGCTCTGAGGTGTAGGGGCGGGCGTAGAGGACCTCGTCCACCATCAGCCGGTTGTAGCGTTCGACCTTCCCGTTGTGACGCGGGGTGTAGGGGCGGATCCGGTGATGCCGGCCCCCGAGCGAGACCACCTTCCGGGTGAAGTCCACGGCCCGGTAGTTGTTGCCGTTGTCCGTGATCACCCGGTCCACGGTGATGCCGTGGGCGGCGAAGAACGCCCTCGCCCGGCAGAAGAACCCGATCGTGGTCACCGCCTTCTCGTCCTCCAACGCCTCGGTGTACGCCAGGCGGGTGTACCCGTCGATCGCCGAGTGCAGGTAGGTGTACCCGACCCGTCGGCCAGGCCCGCGTTTGGCCGCTCGCGCGTTCTCGGAGTCCCGGCCGTGAGCACGCCAGCCTCCCCCCTCGGGGATGCGCCCGATTTTCTTCACGTCCAGGTGCACCATGTGCCCCGGGCCGCGGGCGGTGATCTTCTGGGGTCGTTGGCGCAGGTCTTCTCCGGCCGGGGTCAGGTCCCGTAGGCGGGAGATCCCGAGTCGGTGCAGCCACCGCCCCACGGTGCGAAGACACACCTGGTGGCCCTCGCCGACCAGATGGTGATGGATGCGCCGGGCGGACCACTTGCGCTCCCGCCGCAGGGCGTGGATCTGGGCGACCAGGACCGGATCGAGCTGGGCAGGTGAACGGTGCGGCCGGCTGGGCAGGTCCTGAAGGCCGGCTTCTCCCTGGGCGCGGTAGCGGGCGACCCAGGTGGCCACCGTGGGCCGGCTCACGCGGAACTCGGCTGCCACGTGTGCTTGCGGGATCCCGTCGTTCAGGTGGCGGTGGACCATGCGCAGCCGGCCGGTGGGGGTCAGAGGTGCGTTAGCGTGAGTCACGAGCGGGCTTCCTTCCGCGGATGAGTGGATGTCGCAATTCCCATCCTGCGGGGCGGAGCCCGCTCGTCTCATCTCAGCCCGTGCCTCGTGTCAAGAACCTCATGACCCACAACACCTAGCTAGCGGCCCTCGCTTCCTGGTACGCCGAGGTAGGCATCTCGCGATCCAGTGCCCAAGTGATCTGCATCGGCCGTTCTGTGCCCGACCAATCCGCGAACTGCACCGTTCCCAGACACAGATAGGCAGCACCCTCTCCAATCGCATCCCTACCCGACCCTCGAACAAACATTAGGGTGTGCGACTCGCCGTGCTCCTTGCTGAGGTAGCGCTGGCCCGTGGGGGAGCGAGCGGTCGTGACGTTCTGACTCTCCCAGTGGAATGCGGACCGGCTGACGGCAAAGTCGCGGTACATCGTGCTGGGTGAGAACTGCCGAGCATCCTTTTTAAGGGTCACGAGGAGAGCATCGGTGTTGTAGTCCGGGGAGAAGGCCACGCCTTCCCGGTGACTCGACTGCGTGCGCTCCCACGATGAGATGTCCAGGCCGGCCAGAATCTCCGTCCGTCGATAGTGTGCATGGCTACGGAGGGCCGTCGGCTTCCCCAACCGCAGGTGCTCGGGAGCGGTCCGGGCGCTCGACACGACGACGTCGAGCAACTGGTCGACCTCCTCCACGAATGCGGGCAACCCCCGAACCCAGTCGAAAGCTTCGTCGAAATCGGAAAATGGGGCTGGCCCCGCCCCATGCAAGAGGGTGAAATACAGCATGCGCGCGTACTGCTGATCCTGCGGAGTCAGCTCTTCATAGCGTGTATTATTTGTGAGCAACCGGCGGTACGCATCGGCCCGCTCGGCATCGTCCACGTGGCGCAGCGTGATAGCACGGAGGGTCATCCCACGGTCGTCGGGAGTCATGATGACCCCGAGGTGGTTACCCATCGCGAGGTCTTTGACGGTACTCCAGCTCCGTCCCGATTTTCCTGGCCGGTACACGTCCTCCAGCCCACGGCCGGCCTCCTCGAGGTACCGCGCCAGCGCATAGTCGGCAAGTCCGACGCGCGCCGCAGTGGCGTGGTCCCGCACATCCCTGACTAGGTCCGACAGTTTCAAACCCACCTGATTCTTGAGATTGGCCAGGATGTTTTCCTCCGCCACCCGGTCCAACACGATCTGCGATCCCGGCGGGAGGTAGGGGAATCCTGCCTCAACGTCGTCGATCAACTGGCGCCGACCACTGCCCGTCAGCGCGCGCAGTTTGAGGTCGAAACGGAATTCTTTGCGCTGATGGCCCACAAAATCTAGCGCTGTCAGCACGCTCTTGGTGGGAGAGCGGCGGAGCCCTCGTCCGAGCTGCTGGAGGAAGATCGTGGCACTCTGCGTCGGTCGAAGAAAAAGGACCGTGTTGACCTCAGGGATGTCGAGCCCCTCATTGAACACATCGACGCCGAAGAGCACCTTCAGGGTCCCAGCACGGAGGTCTCTGAAGGCAGCGGCTCGTTCTTCTGACCCGGTGTCCCCCACCACCACGGCCGCCGGGACCTTCGCGCGGTTGAACACCTCGGCCATAAAGTGAGCATGGTCCACCGTGGCACAGAACCCCAGGGCCTTCATGGCATCGAGGTCAGATACCTTGTCGCTGAGCGCCGCCAGAATCTTCCGAGCACGGGCCTCGTCGCCGGTGTAGATCCGACCCAGTGCACCCACGTCGTACTGGCCATTACGCCATTCGATTCCTCGAAGGTCGACGTCGTCGTTCACGGCGAAGTAGTGGAAGGGCACAAGAATGTCCGCCTCAAGCGCGTCCCAGAGGCGCATTTCGGAGGCAATGCGTCCTTCAAACAGGTCCTTGACGTTGACCCCATCGGCGCGTTCCGGTGTCGCCGTCAGACCGAGGACCTCGCGTGGCCTGAGATGGCGGAGGAGTGCCTCGTAGGAACTCGCAGAGGCGTGATGAAACTCGTCGATGACGACGACATCGAACAGGTCCGGAGACAACGTGGCGACACCTAGGGCATGTCTGACAATCGTTTTGACCATGCGATCACAGCATTCAGGACCACAGCGGCCCTGTAGATGATCGCGTACTTGTCATACCGGGTCGCCAGACCCCGCCACTGCTTCAGGTGCGCGTACTGACGCTCGATGACGTTGCGGCCCTTGTAGGCGTCCGCGTCGAGGCTGACGGGGCGCCCGCCGCGGGCACCGCGCCGTCTGCGGTGGCCCTGCTGGTCGGCCGGTTCGGGGATGACCGCTTTGATCCCACGGGCGCGTAGGTGGGTGCGGATCGCCCGGGAGGAGTACGCCTTATCGCCCAGCACGGCCTCGGGGCGGGTCCGGGGCCGCCCTACTGGCCGGGTCACGCGCAGCTGCTCCAGAAGAGGAAGCAGCATCGGGGAGTCCCCTGCCTGGCCGGGGGTGATCAGGCTGACCAGCGGCAGCCCGGTCCCATCGACGAGCTGATGGATCTTCGTGCTCAGCCCGCCACGGGAGCGCCCGATGCCGTGATCGGCCGGCTCCTCACGCGGATTCTTGTAGTTCGATCCATCCCCCTGTGTGGCGGGTGATGTTCGTCGCGTGCTGGTGGGCGCGGGCGATCGTGGAGTCCACCGAGACCGACCAATCGATCAGGCCTTCGGCGTCAGCGGCGGCGGTCAGCGTGGCCAGCACCGTGTCCCATGTGCCTTCTTCGGCCAAGCGCCGATGCCAGGTCCACACGGTCTGCCAGGGCCCGTAGACCTCGGGCAGATCCCTCCAAGCGATTCCGCACCGGTACCGGTAGATGATCGCCTCCACCATGGTGCGGGCGTCGGCGAACGGCCTGCCGGCGCGGCCGGTCCGGGTCGGGAGCATCGGGGCGATCAACTCCCATTGGGCGTCGGAGAGCATCTGGAACCGGGACATGTCCCCAGGGTCTCAGCTGACTCGTGCATCTATTCTCAGACACGCCCTAGCCGAGCCAAGGACTGAACGGACGCAAACACGTGCTTCCACTGCGACGGATGCTCTCCCCCGACGAACAGCTCCCCGAAGGTGCCGTCGTTCAAAATGGCGCGGTAGGTCTTCCGGGCCTGGCGCAAAATCTCTTCCCGGTGCGCCACAAAGAGAAGAGTTGGGGGCGAACCGGCACGCAGTGCCATGTCCCGGTAGTCAAGGCCAGCTATCACCGTCTTGCCCGTGCCGGTGGCCGCGACGAGCAGGTTGCGGTGATGACCACGCGCGCGCTCAGCGTTGAGGTCATCAAGCATCCTCGCCTGGTGCGGATACGGGTGTACGTCCAGACCGCTGAGGTCGATGCGGTCCCCGCGGTCTGTGAATGATCCCTGTCGCAGTTCGCGGTCGAGGCGCTCGGCGTCCCGCTCCGGGTCGTAGGGCTCAAACGCCGGGTCGGCCCAGTACGTGTCGAACGTGGCCTGGAACTTCCTGACTAGTGATGGAGTCGCGATGGAGGACAACCGGACATTCCACTCCAAACCGTCCAGCATCGCGGCCTTGGATAGGTTGGATGATCCAACGTAAGCCGTGCTCCAGCCACTCTCGCGGTGGAACAGCCATGCCTTTGCATGGAGGCGCGTCGAGGCGGTCGTATAGTTCACGCGCACCTCGCCGCCGAACTCACCCACGATGCGATCCAGTGCTGCCCGTTCGGTCGCCCCCACGTAGGTCGTCGTGATGACGCGGAACGGCACCTGGCGCTCAGCCAAAGAGGCCAACTGTTTCTCTAAAGTGCGCAGCCCGTGCCATTTCACGAACGCGCACAACAGATCGACGCGGTCGGCCGAGGCTAGTTCGTCGCGAATCTCAGCGCCGATGCTGGGTTCCCCCACCGCGTTCGTCAGCAAGGCAACCTCGGAGAGAGGCGTCGCCGGCCGGGCCAGTCGCTCCTTGACGGGCGATGCGGCAGGTCGGATCTCCTGGAGCGTCCGCAGTCGTCCCGGTCGTCCGGGCTCTGAGACCGGAAGATCAGGCGCATAGTCCGCCCCCAAGGCTGCGATGACGCGTTGTACCAGCTCGACCTGCTTCTCCGGCGTTTTCGCCTGCGTCAGCGCATGCCGAAGCAGACCGCCGACATGAACGGCAAGTTGATGGGGCAAAGCAGTGTCACTGAGTGGTTCAAACCCCGGCTCGAGATTCTGCGCGGCGGCCAGCTGCTGCCGCACGTGCAGGGTTTCTACCTGCTCATATGCTCCCGCGGGCAGCCTAAGAAGACGCCCTGCGACCGCTTCGTCGTTAGTGCTCACGGTGCTGATTCTGACACCCCACCCGGGCACGTGGAGGAGTTCCCAAAGACGACCGATGAGTACTGCCCAGTGGCCTGCGCCGCCGCGCGCGCTCGACCGCGCCGCGCGGCACCTCGAAGGAGCTCGTCGGCGGCCGGGCCGCCAGCACGGCGTGCACAGCGCGCTCCCCCAGGATGCGCAGCATCCGACGCACCTCCCCGACCCACAGCAGCACCTCGAGGCAGCCGCCCCATGTCCGGCCGGTCACCGCGCGCCGCGGCCCGGCCCAGCGCCAGGGTGAGGCGCCGCCGACGCCGCGCGCGCCGTCGTCGTGCGGGCCTGGCACCGGCTCGCGCGTCCCGAACTCGCTGAGCGCCCGCGGGTCCAGCCAGTCGACGCCGTGGTCCTCCGACTCCCCCGGCTCCGTGATCTCCAGCCGCCCTCCCGTCAGCAGGGCGGCCCGCAGGGACGCGGCGTGCACCTCATCCACAGCCGGTCCCGGCCCCAGGTGCACCTGGGTGGAGCCTCCGTAGAAGCTCGCCACGCCGTTCGCCCACAGCCACTGGTGCAGGTTGGTGTTGTCGCTGTGACCGAGGAACGGCTTGGGGTCCGCGCGCACGGCGTCCGCGTCCAGGTGACCGATCACGGTGATCTGGTCCTCCCCGCCCACCGTGGCGATCACCGCACGGATCTGGGGGTCCGCGAACGCCGCGTTCAGGTCCCGCGCCCGGTCCTCGGCGCTCGCCCCGAGCTGCCGGGTGGTGGGGTACTCGACCGGCACCAGTCCGGTCACCTCGGCCAGGCGGCGCATCGCCTGCTCGTGCACCGCGGGCGCGAAGCCGGGAGCCGCGAACGACGGCGAGACGACGGCGATCCTGTCGCCCGGCTGGGCCTTGGGCGGGTGGACGAGCGGCTGAGTCATACCGGGAGCGTAGCGAGAGGCCATCTGTCCGTCGTTCCTCTCACTCAGACCAGACCACCCGCGCCCAGACCGCCCGGCACGCCCCTCACCCCTGACGCAGCTCGCGGCGCAGGATCTTGCCCGTGGCGTTCTTCGGCAACCCGTCCAGGACGGTCACCTCCCGCGGCTGCTTGTAGCGGGCCAGCCGCTCGGCCGCGAACGCCTGGAGCTGCTCCCCCGTGACGGCGCTGCCCGGGGCCAGCGAGACGAAGGCGGCGATCTCCTCGCCCAGCCGCTCGTCCGGCATACCCACCACAGCCGCCTCGACCACGTCCGGGTGCTCGTAGAGGACCTCCTCCACCTCGCGGGGGTACACGTTCATGCCGCCGCGGATGATCACGTCCTTGAGCCGGTCCACGATCATCACGTACCCGGCCTCGTCCCGGCGGGCGATGTCCCCGGTGCGGAACCAGCCGTCCTCGTCGAACGCCGCCTCCGTGTCCTCCGGGCGGCCCCAGTAGCCGGCCATGATGCCCTCGCCGCGGATGCGCAGCTCGCCGGCGGTCTCGAGGTCCTCCTCGGGCACCACGGTCCCGTCCACGGTGATGATCCGGGCCTCGAAGCCGTCCACGGGCCGGCCCACGGTGCCCGGGCGGATCGGGGCGTCCACGGGGTTGAAGAAGCACGCACCCGCGTTCTCGGACAGCCCGTAGCCCTCCAACACGGGAACGCCGTACAGCTTCTCCGCCGCGCGCAGGGTCTCCACGGGCATGCTCGCCCCGCCGGAGAGGGGCAGGCGCAGGCGGGAGAAGTCCGCGGGCTCGGCCCCGGCCTCGCGGCGGGCCCGGGCGACGGCGAGGAACGCGCCGTGCATGGTGGGCACGCCGGGCAGGAACGTCACGCCGTGGTCCTGCAGCTGGTCGTAGGCGGCCTCCGGCACGAACCGCGGCATCAGGGACAGGGTGGACCCGGCGAACACCGCGCCGTTGAGCACCACCGAGAGCCCGAACACGTGGAACATCGGCAGCGCCGCGAACACGACGTCGTCCGGGCCGAGCCGGCCCAGGCCGGTCGCCGTCGCCATGGCGTTGGAACGCAGGTTCGTGTGCGTCAGCCTGGCCCCCTTGGGCCGCCCCGTGGTGCCCGAGGTGTAGAGCAGGACGGCGTCGTCGTCGGGGTCCCGCGGGGTGATCTCCGTGGCCGGGTCGATGCCCTCGGCGGCGCACTCCCGCCCGACCGCTTCGAGGTCCAGGGTGACCACCTCAACGTCGACGTTCGCGGCCACCTCGTCCACGGCCGGCAGCCCGGGCATGGCCCAGAGCATGCGCGCCCCAGAGTCTTCGAGGAAGTACTCCAGCTCACGGGCGGTGAACAGCGGGTTGAGCGGCACCACCACCGCACCCAGACGCATGAGCGCCTCGTAGACCGCCACGAAGGCCGGGACGTTGGGCAGCATCACGGCCACCCGGTCCCCCGGGCCCACCCCGCGGTGGCGCAGCCAGCCGGCCGTCGCGGCCGTGACCTGGTCCAGTTCGCGGTAGGTCATGCTGGCCTCGCCGATCCGCAGGGCCACGGCATCCGGCTGCCGGGCCACGGTGACCGAGAGCAGCTCGGCCACATGGCCCCGGCGCTCGGTGGGCCGGCCGTGGGTGGTCGCGGAGGTGTCGGGGGTCTCGGAGGTGGTCACGGTGGCTCCTGATCTGGTGGGGACGGTCGTCAGAAGGGGTTCAGAGGAAGGCGGAGTGGCCGGTGAGCCCGCGGCCCACGATCAGCGAGTTCACCTCGTAGGTGCCCTCGTACGTGAAGATCGCCTCGACGTCGCAGAAGAACCGGCCGAGCCCGACGTCGGCGAGGATGCCGTTGCCGCCCATCATCTGCCGGCCCAGCGCGGCCGACTCGCGGCACATCTGGGAGGTCTTCAGCTTCACCAGGGAGGCCTGGGTCATGGACACCTCGCCCTCGGCCTCGAGCTGGACGGCGCGGTGGGCCATGCCGAGCGTGGCGGCCAGGTTGCCGGCGATCTGCACGAGCAGGGACTGCACCAGCTGATGCCCGGCGATCGGGCGGCCGAACTGGGTGCGCTCCAGCGCGTAGCGGCGGGCGGCGTCGAGGATGCCCTGCTGCGCGCCCACGGCCTGCCAGCCCAGGCCGTTGCGGGAGCCCAGCAGGATCACGTTGGTGTCCGCGAAGGTGTCGGCCTTCTCCAGCTTGTTCTCCGCCGGAATGCGCACGTCCGTGAAGGTGATGTCCGCGTTCTGCACGATCTTCACCGCGGTCTTGTGCTCGATCTTGGTGGCCTCGTAGCCGGGGGTGTCGGTCTCCACGATGAAGCCCTTGACCTGGTCGTCCTCCTCGTCCCGGGCCCACACGATCGCGATCCGGGACATGGTGCCGTTGCCGATCCACCGCTTGGCCCCGTTGATCACCCACTCGTCCCCCTCACGGCGGGCCGTGGTGGCCATGCCGCCGGCGACGTCGGAGCCGTGCTCCGGCTCGGTCAGCGCGAAGCAGCCGGTGTACTCCATCGCGTACAGGCCCGGCAGCCACGTCTGCTTCTGCTCCTCCGAGCCCAGGGCCTCCAGGGTGGCTCCCACGAGGTCGTTGTGCAGGGCGAAGTACACGCTGAGGGAGATGTCCGCGCGGGCCAGCTCGGCCATCAGGTGCCCGCGGAACAGCGGGTCCTCGGTCATGCCGCTGATGTGGTCGTAGCCCAGCTCCCCGACGCGGCGGGCGATCTCGTGCGGGAACTCGTCCCGGCTCCAGGCCTCCGCGACGTGCGGGGTGACGATCTCGGCCAGGGCGGCGCGGATCTCCGTGAGCTTGTCCTGCTGCTCGGGCGTCAGGAGGCGGTGGTACTCGAGGACGTCGACGTCGATCAGCGAGCGGGTGCGGGAATCCGTGGTGGTCATGAGGGGCTCCTGGAGGTCGTTCGAGGGGGTGCTGAGTCGTGGGGGTCAGGCGGTGGGGCTGGCCAGGGCGGTGAGCGGGATGCCCCGCTTCTCCCCCCATGCCTGCCAGTGGGCGGCGTCGTGCCGGGAGAGGGCCTCGGTGAGCTGCGCGCGGACGTCCCCGTCCGCGTCCAGCCCGAGGCCCTCGACGAGCGCGGCCGCGAAGTGCGGCTCGAGCGCGCCGACGGCCACATGGCCCTCGGCCGCCGGATACACCCCGTAGTGGGGCAGGGCCCCGCCCAGGGGGCTGCGCGGGCCCGTCATGCGGTGCCGGTTGGGCAGGGCCAGGGCGTGCGCCGCATCGGCGAGCGCCACCGTGGCATGCCCGCCGTCCCCGTCCGCGCCGCGGGCCCACAGCAGGGCCAGCGCGGCGGAGACGGCCCGCTCGGCACCGTGCAGATCCGCCGCGAGGATCCGCGGTGGAGCCCCCGGCGCCAGCAGGCCCGCCGCGGCCTGGTAGTTGATGTCATGGCCTGGCACGTCCGTGCGGTCCCCGTCGTATCCGGTGATGTCCACCTGGCAGATCCGCCGGTGGCGGGCGCGGACGGCGTCGGCGTCCAGGCCCAGCCGGCGCAGCGCCCCGGAGCGGTGGGAGGTGAGGAACACGTCCGCCTCGGCCAGGATCTGCTCCATCTCGGCAGCCCCGGCCTGGGACTTCATGTCCACGGTGCGCACCGACTGCCCGCGGTGCAGCTCCTCGTAGAGGGCCGGCACCAGGGTGGCCACGGGGTCCCCGCTGGGCGGGAGCACCGTGACGATGTCGGCGCCCAGCTCCTGCAGGCGGGCCGCGGCGACGGGCCCGGGCAGGTTCAGCGCGATGGTCACCACGCGCACCCCGGCCAGCGGTGCGGCGCTCATCGGCCCGGCCCCTCGCCTCGCTCGGCCAGCTGCCGGAGGGTGTCGCCGGGACGGAACCGCTCGCCGTAGCGGTCGGCCAGCTCGTCGGCGCGGGCCACGAACGCGGCCGGTCCGCCCTCGCGGTGCGTCATGAACGTCACTGGCCCACCGGTGTGCGGCGGGAAGCCGATGCCGAACACGCCGCCGAGGTTCGCCGAGGGGGCGTCGGTGAGGACGCCGTCGTCGAAGCAGCGGGCCGTCTCGATGGCCATGCGGTACAGCAGGCGGTCCTGCAGGTCCTGCTCGGGCACGTCCGCCCCGGTGGCGAAGTGCTCGGCCAGGCCTGGCCACAGGTGCTTGGGGCCCTGTTCCGGGTACTCGTAGAAGCCGGCGCCCTGAGCGCGGCCCGGGCGGCCGAACTCGTCCACCATGCGCTCCACCACGCGCTCGCCCGGACGCACCGGACGCTCACCGCCGGCCTCGGCGACGGCCTTCTCCTCCTCGCGGCGGATGTGCTGGATCAGGGTCAGGGAGACCTCGTCCATCATGGCCAGCGGGGAGGCCGGGAAGCCGGCGTGGCGGGCCGCCCGCTCGATCCGCTGCGCGTCCACGCCCTCCTCCACGAGGGCCGCGGCCTCGAGCACGAGCGTGCCGTAGACGCGGGAGGTGTAGAAGCCGCGCCCGTCGTTGACCAGGATGGGCAGCTTGCGGATCTGCTGCACCAGGTCGTAGGCGCGCTCCACCGTGCGCGGGGAGGTCTGCTCACCACGGATGATCTCCACGAGCTTCATCCGGTCCACCGGGGAGAAGAAGTGCAGGCCGATGAAGTCCTGGGAGCGCTCCCGCGGGCCCTGCAGCAGGGTGATCGGCAGCGTGGAGGTGTTGCTGCACAGCAGGGTGTCCGGGCCGACCACCTTCTCCACCTCGGCGAACACCGAGTCCTTGAGCTCGACGTCCTCGAACACGGCCTCGATCACCGCGTCCACGTGCGCGAGGTCCTGATAGTCCTCGGTGGGCTGCACGCGGGCCAGGACGGCGTCGGCGTCCTCGCGGCTCATGCGCCCCTTCGCCACGCGCCCCTCGAGGAGGGCGCCCACCCGCTCACGGCCGCGCTCGGCGGCCTCCAGGCTGACGTCCTTGAGCATCACGTCCACGCCGTTGAGCGCGAGCGCGTGGGCGATGCCCACGCCCATCATCCCGGCGCCCAGCACCGCCGCCGTGGTGATCGTGCTGCGCTCGCGGGAGGGACCGCCCAGGGCCGCGCCGGAGCGCAGCGCCTGCATGTCCGAGTGGAACGCCTGGATCATGGCGGAGGAGGTGTGGCCCGTCACGAGGGACACGAAGTACCGGGTCTCGATGCGCGAGGCGGTGTCGAAGTCCACCTGCGAGCCCTCCACCGCGGCGCTGAGGATCGCCTTCGGGGCGGGCAGGTCCGCGCCGTGGAGCTGCCGGCGCAGGGTGGCGGCGAACGCGGGCAGGCGGGAGGCGAAGGAGGCCTGGGCGGGGGTGCCGCCGGGGATCCTGAAGCCCTTGACGTCCCAGGGCTTCGCGGCGGCGTCGGCGTCGTCGCGGTGCTCCAGGATCCAGCGCTTGGCGGCGGGCACCAGGTCCGCGGGGTCGGTCACGACCTCGTCGATGATCCCCTTCTCCATCGCGGCCCGGGCGTCGCGGGCGGTGCCCTGCAGCAGCCACTCCATCAGGGCGCGCTCCACGCCCACCATGCGCACCAGGCGGGTGATGCCGCCGCCTCCGGGCAGCAGGCCCAGGGTGACCTCCGGGAGGCCGACCTTCAGCCCCGGGTCGTCCACGGCGATGCGCCGGTGGCAGGCCAGGGCGATCTCCAGGCCGCCGCCGAGCGCCGTGCCGTTGATCGCGGCGACCACGGGGCGGCCGAGGGTCTCGAGGCGGCGCAGCTGGCCCTTGACCCGCTGCGTCAGCGCGAACACGGACTCCACGTCCTCGGGGCCGGCCTGGGCCAGGGAGTCCAGGTCGCCGCCGGCGAAGAAGGTCTTCTTCGCGCTGGTCAGGACGACGCCGGTCACCGTGTCCCGCTCCGCCTCCAGGCGGTCCACGACGGCGTCCATCGCGTCCTGGTACCGCTCGTTCATCGTGTTGACCCGCGCCTGCGGGTCGTCCATGGTCAGCGTGACGACGCCGTCGGCGTCCTGGTCCCAGGTGATCATGTGCTCACTCATGCCGGTGCTCTTCCTGCCGTGCTGGTCGGTCGGGTGGGTGGGGCGCTCAGACGCGCTCGACGATCGTGGCGACGCCCATGCCGGCGCCGATGCAGAGCGTGGCGATGCCGGTCCGCAGGTCGCGCCGCTCGAGTTCGTCCACGAGGGTGCCGAGGATCATGGCGCCGGTGGCCCCCAGGGGGTGGCCCATGGCGATCGCGCCGCCGTTGACGTTGGTCTGCTCCTCGGTCCAGCCCATCTCCTTCATCAGCAGCAGCGGCACGGCCGCGAACGCCTCGTTGATCTCCACGAGGTCGATGTCCGCGGCGGTCATGCCGGCCACCTCGAGGGCCTTGCGGCACGCCGGGGTGGGGCCGGTGAGCATGATGGTGGGCTCGGAGCCGACGACGGCGGCGGAGACGATCCGGGCCCGCGGACTCATCCCGGCCCGCCGGCCGGCCTCCTCGGAGCCGATCAGCGTCAGCGCGGCGCCGTCGACGATGCCCGAGGAGTTGCCGGGGTGGTGCAGGTGCTCGATCCCCGCCAGCGAGCTGTACTTCTCCAGCGCCACGGCGTCGAAGCCCGCCTCCCGGCCCAGCGCCTCGAAGGAGGGCTTGAGCGTGGCCAGGGTCTCCACGGACGAGTCGGGGCGGATGGTCTCGTCCCGGTCCAGCACGGTCATCCCGTTCATGTCCGTCACCGGGACCACGGAGCGGGCGAACCGGCCCTCCTGCCACGCCGCCGCAGCACGGCGGTGGCTCTGCGCGGCGAAGCGGTCCAGCTCTGCGCGGCTGAATCCCTCACGGGTGGCGATCAGGTCCGCGGAGACGCCCTGCGGGACGAAGTCGGTGGCCAGGGAGGTGGCCGGGTCCATGGCCCACGCGCCGCCGTCGGAGCCCATGGGCACGCGGGACATGGACTCCACGCCGCCGGCCACGAGCAGAGACTCCCAGCCGGAGCGGATGCGGGCGGCGGCCTGGTTCACGGCCTCGAGCCCGGAGGCGCAGAACCGGTTCAGCTGCACGCCGGCCACGGTCTGCGGCAGGCCCGCCTTGAGGGCGGCCACCCGGGGCAGGACCGCGCCCTGGTCGCCCACCGGGCTGACGCAGCCGAGGATCATGTCCTCGATGTCGGCGGGGTCGAGCCCCTCATGGCGGTCGCGCAGCGCGTGGGTCAGGCCGACGACGAGGTCGATCGGCTTGACCTCGTGGAGGGAGCCGGAGGGCTTGCCGGCACCGCGCGGCGTGCGGAGGGCGTCGTAGAGGAAGGCGTCCTGGGTCACGGGGTCTCCTGGGGTCGGGGTGGGTCTGGGGAGGTGGCGGGCCGGTCAGCGGCCGGAGGTGAGGGCGTCGGCGTAGTCGGCGCGCAGCTTGCGCTTGTTGACCTTCCCGACGCCGGTCCGGTCGATCTCCGTCACGAAGCGGACCTCGTCCGGCAGCTGCCAGGTGGCGAAGCGCTCGGCGAGTGCGGCGAGGACGGCGTCCTGGTCGACGTCGGAGTCCTCGTCCCGCACCACGAGGGCCAGAGGACGCTCCTCCCACTGGGGGTGGGGGACGCCGATCACGGCGGCGTCGCGGACCCCGGGGACGGTCATGATGTGGTTCTCCAGGTCGATCGAGGAGATCCACTCGCCACCGGACTTGACCACGTCCTTCAGGCGGTCGGTGACCTTGAGGTAGCCCTCCGGGGAGAGGTAGCCCAGGTCCCCGGAGCGCCAGTAGCCCTCGTCGTCGAAGCCGGCCTCGGTGGCCTCGGCGTTGTCCGCGTAGGAGGTGGTCACCCAGGGCCCGCGCAGGCGGATCTCGCCCACGTTCTCCTCGCCGGGCGGCAGCAGCTCGCCCAGCGGGTCGGTGATCTTCACGTCCACCCCGACGACGACGAGGCCCTGGAACCGCTTGAGGTTCCACCGCTCATCCTCGGAGAGGGTGTCCATGAGGCTCGGCTTCATGCGGTTGAGGGAGACGATGGGCGAGGTCTCCGTGGCGCCGTAGGCGTGGATGACCTCCGCGCCGGTGAGCTCGTCGAAGCCGCGCATCATGGCCACGGGGGGCTCCGTCGCGCCGCACAGCAGGCGCACGCCGTCCATCCGTGGGGGCGTCTCGAGGGTGCGGAGGTGGTGGAGCATCGGCATGAGGATCGCGGGGGCTGCCGGGGCCACGGTGACGCCGTGGTCCACGAGGGTGGAGGTCAGCCACGGGGTGTCCGTGAGGTTGAACCGGCCCGGCAGCACCAGGCGCGCGCCCACGGCGACGGCGGCGAACGGCAGGCCCCAGCACTGCGCGTGGAACATGGGGGTCAGCAGCAGGGCGGTGTCCGCCATGGTCATGCCCAGGGTGGACACCACGGCGTGCGCGTGCAGCCAGGTGGCCCGGTGCGAGTAGAAGACGCCCTTGGGACGGCCGGTGGTGCCCGTGGTGTAGCAGGCGCCGGAGGCGGAGCGCTCACTCACGTTCGGCAGGTCCGCTGTCTCGAGCGGCTCCTGCCCGTCGAGGAGGGCCTCGTAGGAGAGGACGTCGCCGCGACCGGCCCAGTCGGCGGGGAGCTCGCCGTCGCCGGCCACGATCCAGCGGATGCCCCCGGGCAGGTGCGGTTCGAGCGCGGCGGCGAGCTCCAGGAGGGTCTCGTCCACGACGATCGTCCCCACCTGCGCGTGGGTGATCACGTAGGCCAGGTCCGTGGGCGCCAGGCGCAGATTGAGCTGCACCATGGTCGCGCCCAGCAGCGGGACGGAGAAGTAGGACTCGAGGTGGCGGACGTCGTTCCACAGCAGCAGGCCGACCCGGTCCCCCGGCCCGACGCCCTCGGCGCGCAGGGCCGCGGCCATGCGGCGCACCCGCTCCCACACGGCCGCGTAGGTGGTGGTCTGCCACCGGGAGCCGCCGCCGCGGGTGTGGATGATCTGCTGATCCCCGAAGGTCCGGGCGGCGTCCCGCAGGAGGCGAGTGGTGGTGAGCTGCTCGTCGTCGCCCATGGTGGACGGGGTGCCGAGGACGGTGTCGGTGGTCTGCATGGGTCCCCCTGGGAGGTGTGGTGGTCGCGGAGGCGGGCGGCAGTCGTCTGTGACATGCCTCACTGAGCTGATGTTGCACACTCAAGCACGATGTTGCACTAGCGTGCAAGAAGGGTGCGGGGGGCGTTTCGATCCCTGCCGTAGGGTTCAGCGAGCCCCCGCATCCTCATCTCCCGACCACGGGCCATCCCATCCGCCGACCCAGCCCCGAGGACCCGATGAACACCCCCCTGCCCTTCGACCAGGACGATCTCTCCTCCCCCGCGCGCCTGCGCCTGGCGGCCCTCGAGCTGTATGCCGAGCGGGGGGTCGAGATGGCCAGCGTCCGCGAGATAGCGCAACGGGCCGGCGTCGCCCCCGGGCTGGTGCGGCACCACTTCGGCAGCAAGGCGGGGCTGACCCGCGCCGTCGACGACGACGTGCTGCGCCTGATCGCCGCGACCCTCGACGAGGTCCCGCTCGTGGGCACCCCACAGGAGGTGTCCGCGGCCCGCGACGCGGCGTTCGCGGACCTGCTGGCCGACCACCCGGTGGTGGGGGCCTACGTGCGCCGCTCGCTGCTGGAGGCCGGCGGGGAGACCGAGTCCCTGCTGGAGCGCCTCGTGGACCTGACCACGGAACAGACCGAGCGCCTGCGCCGGTCCGGCTTCGCCCCGCGGCGCAGCATGCCGACGTCCGTGTTCGGCACCGTCATCCGGCAGATGGGGCACCTGATGGTCGACCCGTCGGCGGACCGCATCTGGCGCCGGATCGCCGAGACCCAGGAGGGCGCCGCCGAACAGGCGAGCCCGCGGGTGCGGCTCGTGGTGGATCCGCCGCGGTGAGCAGGATCGCCGCCCACCGCGGCGGCGTCCGCGTACGCCTGCGCCGCCCAGTCCTCGCTGACCCCGACGAGCTCCTCCGGGTCCTCCTGGGTGGCCACGACGCCGGCCCGCCCGTTCCGGGAACGCCTGCGGTCGGTATGAGCGCACTTTGCAGGCTCAGAGCGACCGCACGCGTTCCAGGTCCGCGGGCGCCCCGCCCCCACCCGCCCCCGCCCCCGCACGCGCCGTTTCCCGAACGAAAACGCGAGGTGGGGCGTAGCCTGGCCGCCATGACCACCGTGTTCTACGACGACCAGGGCCGCCCCGAGCCGCCCTTCGCCGCGGGCGAGGCCGCCACCCTGCTGGGCTTCCTCGACTTCCTGCGCGCCACGATCGAGTGGAAGACGGCGGACCTGGACACGGCCGCGCTGCACCGCCGGCTGCCGGGGCACCCGTCCGCGATGACGCTCGGCGGCCTGCTCAAGCACCTCGCGTTCGTCGAGTTCTGGTGGTTCGAGGCCGTCGCCCTCGGCGAGCCCACCTCGGCGCCCTGGGTGGGCGCGGACTTCGACGCGGACCCCGACTGGGACTGGCACAGCGCGGCGCAGGACTCCGCGGCGGACCTGCGCGCCCTCTGGCAGGGCCAGGTGGAGCGGTCCCGGCAGATCGTGGTGGACCTGCTCGCGGCGGACGGCGACGACGGCGCCGCGGCCCTGGCCCGCGCCCACCGGATCCGGGAGGGGCGCGACCCGGTCTCGCTGCGGTGGATCCTCACCCACATGATCGAGGAGTACGGCCGCCACGCCGGCCACGCCGACCTGCTGCGCGAGGGGATCGACGGCCAGACCGGCGAGTGAGCCCGCCCCACCCGCGGTCCCGCCTGCGGTCGCACCCGGGTTCATCCCCTCGTCGGATGCCCGGCCCCACGCCGGCTGGGTAGATTCTGTGCCATGGCCTCCCCCTCCCCTGCGTCCGCGCACCCGTCCGCCCCCGAGAGCGGGACGGGCCTGGGGTTCACCGGCGCGGCGGGGATCACCGGGCTCACCGCCGCCGAGGTCGCCGAGCGGGAGGCCGCGGGCCTGGTCAACGTCCAGTCGCGGGACACGTCCCGCTCGCTGGGGCAGATCCTGCGCGTGCACGTGTTCACGCTGTTCAACCTGGCGATCGCGCTGTGCGCCGTCGTCGTGATCCTGATGGGCCGCTGGCTGGACCTGCTGTTCTCGCTGGCGGCCGTGGCCAACGTGGTGATCGGCGTGGTCCAGGAGTACTCGGCCAAGCGGAAGCTGGACCGGATCGCGCTGCTGCACCAGGACGACGTCGTCGTCATCCGGGACGGGGCGCGCGTGCCCCTGCCGATGGCGCAGATCGTGCGGGACGACGTCGTGGTGCTGCGCCGCGGCGACCAGGTGCCCGTGGACGGCGAGGTCCTCGTCTCGGACGGCCTGGACATGGACGAGGCGCTGCTCACCGGGGAGAACGACCCCGTGCCCAAGACCCCCGGGGACGCCGTGCTCTCGGGCTCGGCCGTCGTGGCCGGCGCGGGCCTGGTGCGCGCGACGGCGGTGGGCTCGGCCTCGCACGCCGCCCGGCTCAGCGCCGAGGCCCGCCGCTACTCCGCCATCCGCTCGGAGCTGCGCGGCGCCCTGGAGAAGGTGGCCCGCTGGCTGACGATCGCCCTGGTGCCGATCATCGCGGTGATCGTGCACGGCCAGATGACGGCGGTCGGCGGCTGGGCCCTCGCCCTCTCCCAGCCGCGCGAGGCCGCCCTGGAGCCCGCGTTGATCGCGTCCGTGGCGGCGGTGACCAGCATGATCCCGCAGGGCCTGGCGCTCATGACGACCATCGCGTTCGCGGTGGCCGCGCTCAAGCTGGCCCAGCAGGAGGTCCTCATCCAGGAGCAGCCCGCCGTGGAGGTCCTGGCCCGCGTGGACACCGTCTGCCTGGACAAGACCGGCACCCTCACCGAGGGCGGCGTCCGGTTCGACCGGCTCGCCGCGCCCGCCTCGGCGGACGCGTCCCCGGACGCCCACGACGACGGCGCCCCGGCCGAGGTCGGCGATGGGCCTCGGGCCGTGCTCGCCTGGTTCGGCGCGGACCCGGACGTGAACCCCACCGCGGCGGCCCTGCGCGAGCCCTTCACGGCCGTCCCGGCGGTGGACCCCGTGGCCCAGGTGGCGTTCTCCTCCGCGCGCCGGTGGTCGGCGGTCGCGTTCGGCCCCGAGGCCGGGGCGGCGGCCGGCACGTGGCTGCTCGGTGCGCCCGAGGCCCTCGTGGACGAGCGGCTCCTCGGCCCCGATGCCGCCCAGGCCGTCCGCGCCCAGGTCCACGCCGACGCGGACGCCGGCCGCCGCGTGCTGCTGCTGGCCCGCACGGACGAGCCCCTGATCGGGGAGGCGCTGCCCGCCGGAGGCGTCCCGGTCGCCGTCGTGACGTTCCGCGAGAACGTGCGCCCGGACGCCGCCGAGACCCTCGACTACTTCCACGCGCAGGGCGTGCGGACCGTGGTGATCTCCGGGGACAGCCCGCGCACCGTGGCCGCCGTGGCGCGCGAGGTGGGTCTCGAGGTGGCGGGCCAGGCCTACGACGGGCGCACCCTGCCGGAGGACCCCGGCGCGCTCGCCGACGTGATGGCCGAGCACGACGTGTTCGGCCGCGTCAGCCCGGACCAGAAGAAGGCGATGGTGCAGGCGCTGCAGTCGCGCGGGCACGTGGTGGCCATGACCGGCGACGGCGTGAACGACGCCCTGGCCCTGAAGACCGCGGACCTGGGCATCGCCATGGGCAACGCGGCCCCGGCCACCAAGGCGGTGTCCCGGATGGTGCTCCTGGACGGGCGCTTCGACCGCCTGCCACGCGTGCTCGGCGAGGGCCGCCAGGTGATCGCCAACATGGAGCGGCTCGCCCACATCTACCTGACGAAGACGACGTACGCGCTGCTGTTCGGCGTGGTGTTCTCCCTGTTCGCGTGGCAGTTCCCGCTGCTGCCACGGCAGGCCTCCACCGTGGACTTCATCATGATCGGCGCACCCACGTTCTTCCTCGCCCTGCTGCCGAACCCGCGCCGCTACGTGCCCGGCTTCCTGGGGCGGGCGCTGCGGTTCGCGATCCCCTCCGGCGCGGTGATCCTGCTGTCCATGGTGACGTTGCAGACGTACGTGCGCCTCACCGCCGGCGACGTCGACCTGCCCCGCCAGCAGGCCGCCTTCATGATCACCCTGACCCTGCTGGGCCTGTGGGTGCTCAGCGTGATGTCCCGGCCGCTGAGCGCGCGCGTGGTGGTCCTCATCCTGGCGATGTACGCGGTGCTGGCCGCCGTCGTGCTGGTGCCGGCCTCCCGCTGGTACCACCAGATGGAGGTCCCGCCCACGGACGTGCTCGTGGCCGCGCTGGTGATCGCTGCCGTCGGGTGCGGACTGATCGAGGTCATCCACCAGGTGCACCGCCGCCACGTGGCGCGGGTGCTGGCCGCCGCGGGGGCCTGAGACCCCTCAGCGGCGGGCGCGACGCACGGCGGCCCGGTAGTCGAGCCACGTCCACACCAGCACGACGACGGCGACCAGCGGGTACGCGACGTCCCACGCGCTGAGCCGCTCCCCGGCCACCACGCCCGGGAGACGGGTGGCCAGGATGATCACCACGAACGCGGTGACCGCCCAGGCCCGCCGGCGAGGCGGCGGGCCCAGGCGTCGTCGTCGAGGGCGGCGGGGGGCTCTTCCACGGGCCGGCGGGCCGCCGGGAGCAGCCGGTGTGCGAGCCAGGCGAGGCCCGCGCAGACCGGGGCGACGGCGAGCAGCCAGAACGTGCTCCCGGTGAACAGGTGCGTCTGCGCGTTCACCTCGACGAGCCACCAGGCGAGCACCAGTACGAAGGCCAGGAGGGCGACGGCGGCCACCAGCGTGGCAGCCAGCCGCGGGACGCGGGCGAGGAGCCGCTCCCAGAGCACCATCACCGCCACCCCGGCCACACCCATCAGCACCGGGGCCAGCAGCAGCCCCCACGTGTAGTCGGTGGTGAGCCCATCCCGGAGCAGCCAGACCAGGCAGAACAGGACGGCGGTGCCGGCGGCGACCGTGAAGCCGACCACCGGCACATCGCGCCAGGTGGCGTCGGGTGCGGCGGGGTCGGGGTGGGGGCGGATGGTCATCGGTCGGGTCCCTCCTGTGTGCTCCGTTGCGGATCCCTGCCGGCGACCCTACGGCCCGGTCGAGCACGTCTGCGCATCGGGCGCCCTCCCTCGTGCCGGCGTCGGCGTCGCTCTACCGTGGGGGCATGGACTCCACGCTCTTCACCCGTTCGGCAGACCGCGCCGCCCACGACGACGTCAACTTCCGCACCCGCAAGTGGGTCAAGCCGGAGGACCTCAACGCGAACAACACCCTCTTCGGCGGCTCGCTGCTGCGCTGGGTCGACGAGGAGGCGGCCATCTACGCGACCCTGCAGCTGGGCAACCCGCGGTGCGTGACGAAGCTGATCTCGGAGATCAACTTCCTGGCCTCGGCGAAGCAGGGCGACATGATCGAGATGGGCCTGCGCGCCACCGAGTTCGGGCGCACGTCCCTGACCATGCGGGCGAAGGTGCGGAACATCGTGACCGGCGAAATGATCCTGACCATCGACAAGATCGTGTTCGTGTCCCTGGGCGAGGACGGCAAGCCCGTGCCCCACGGCTTCACCGAGATCACCTACGACCGCGACCGTCTGCCCCTGGACAACCCCCTCTGAGCCGGCCCGCCACCCCACGCGGGAGGGCGGGCGGCTCTAGTCGATGCCGCGGGCGGCCAGGGCGTCCCCGACGTCGTCGGCGTGCTTGAAGCTGAGCACCAGCAGCGGCAGCGCCCAGGCCCACGGCGCCATCCGCACCCCGCGGGCGGCCTGCGCATGCCGGATCTGCTCAGCCAGGGCGCGCAGGTGGCCGATCGAGGAGAGCACCAGGCCCATCGCCAGGCCCACGCGGTCGGCGCGGAACCCCGCCCGTGCCAGGCGTGGCCCCGCCCACGGGATCCGCTCGACCGGCCGCAGCACCGCCTCGGCCACCCCGGTCATGTCCGCGATCCGGGTGGTGCGCGTCAGCACCTGCGCGGTGAGCACGAGCCCGAGCACGCGCGCCACCATGAGTCCGGCGGCGAACGCGTCGGTGAAGATCCACTGCGCCGCGAACAGGACCACGTAGAACAGCCACAGAGCGCGCAGGTCGGAGGCGATCATCGCCGCACCGCGCCGCAGCCCGAAGCCCACGAGATACGCGGTCACGGCACCCACGACGGCGGCGCCCGCGGCCCACAGGGACAGCGGCAGCAGGGTCAGGGCCAGCACCCACACCGCGAACAGGCCCGTCTTGAGGCCGGCGCGGGCGTGGTGCAGGGGCGAGTCGCCGTGGATGTACAGGGAGAGCATCAGCGCAGCTCCGCCGCCACGGCGTGGTCCAGAAAGCGCTCGTACGCCTCGACCACGTCCTCGGCCGGGCCGGTCCGCTCCACACGGCCGCCGTGGATCCACACCGCCTCGTCGCACGCACGGGCCAGCTCGAGGTCGTGGGTCACCAGCAGCAGCTGGAACCCGTCCGGGGCCGAGGGGTCGGCGGCCAGCAGCCGGTCGGCCACGATCCGCCGGTGCCGGCCGTCCAGCAGGGAGGTCGGCTCGTCGGCGATCACCAGGGACGGCCCGGCGGTCAGCACCGAGCACATCGCCAGCCGCTGCGCCTGCCCCGAGGACAGGGACAGGCACGCCCGGTCCGCGAGCGCGGTGAGCCGGTGCTCCTCAAGCGCCGCGGCCACGCGCGCGGCGACGTCGTCCTTGGTCAGGCGGCGGCCGGCGTCGTCCCTGAGCGACTTCACGGTCAGCTCCACGTCCTCCCGGACGGTGGGCATGACCACCTGCGCGGCCGGGTTCGCGAACACGAAGCCGACGGTGCGGCGCAGCGCCTTCACGTCCCGGACGGCGTCCACCCCGTGCACGCTCACCTCCCCGGCGACGACGTCGGCCAGTCCGGCGATCGCGCGGGCCAGCGTGGACTTGCCGGAGCCGTTCTCCCCGATCACCGCCACGCGCGGGGCTGTGAGGGTGAGGTCCACGCCGTCGAGGAGCACGACGACGCCCTCGGGGCCGTCGGCCTCGACGCGGACGCCCGTGAGGGTGACGGAACGGTCCGGGCTCATCGGAAGGCGCGGGGGTAGGCCTTCCACAGGCCGACGATGAGGATGACGGCCACGACGAGCTTGATCAGGTCACCGGGCACGAACGGGGCCATGGAGAGGACGGCGGCGCCGAACTCCATCCCGGCGATCCCGACGAAGCCGAGCACGCCGAAGAAGTAGACCATCACGACGCCGCCGATCAGCCCGGCGACGGCCGCGCCGAGCGCGACCCGTCCGGCGCCGAGGCCGGGGCGGGCCCGGGAGGTGAGGGCCCAGAAGATCAGGCCGACGATCAGCGCGGACGGGATCCAGCCGAGGATGAAGCCGGCCGTCGGGCCGGCGAACACGCCCAGGCCGCCGCGGCCGCCGCTGAGCAGCGGCAGGCCGAGCGCCACGAGGCCGGCGAACAGCGCCATCGAGGCGGCCCCGCGCCACGGGCCGAGGATCACACCGGCCAGGATCACGGCGATGTTCTGCAGCACGATCGGGGCGGGCACACCGGCGACGGCGATCGGCGGCACCAGACCGAGGACGGCCATCAACGCGGTCATGACGGCGATGCGCGCGAGGCTGCCGCCGGCGGAACCGCGACGGGGGCGGCCGGCGTCGGTGGGGCGGTCCGCCGTCGTGGTGGCCGCGGGGCGGACGTGGCCGTCGTGGGACGAGGGCACGGAAGTGCTCATGGAGGGACTCCTGGTGCGGAAGCGAGTGCGAGGGGGCGCTCAGCCGAGGCGCGGGGCGCATGGCGAGTGCCCGACGAGTTGAACGTTGAACAGTGTTCAGGAGTCTACTGCAGGGGCGGAGGTGTGGGCGGCCGGGGTGCGTTCCCGGGGCGACACCGAGGCAGCGGTCGGCTTGGGCGTTGTGCTGACCGGCGATCAGCAGGAACGAGGTCTGCGGCCCGCCGAGCATCTCGCGGACCGCGGCCAGTACTGGCGAGCGGGGGCGTAAGGCGGGGTGGCCGGGCAGTCCGGGCAGGGCCATGGGGCGTGTCAGATGGTCTGTGTAAGCCGTACCGAGAGGAACGGTAAGAATCATGACCATGATCGACGAGAAGAACCCAGGCGAGCCCTCGGGCCAGGACCTGGTCGAGCAGCTGAAAGCCTCAGGGCAGCTTGATGCCCTGTTCGCGCAGATCGACGCGGGCGGCGTCGAGCTCACCGGTGACGGCGGGTTCGTGCCCGCGCTGGTCAAGGCCGCGCTCGAGCGGGGCCTGCAGGCCGAGCTGACCAGCCATCTGGGCTACGAGAAGGGCTCGAGCGAGGCGCTGAAGCACGCCAACTCCCGCAACGGGACCACCCCGAAGACCGTGGAGTCCGAGGTCGGGCCGATCGAGCTGGACGTCCCGCGAGACCGGGGCGGGTCGTTCACCCCGCGCCTGGTGCCCAAGGGCCAGCGGCGCCTCGGGGGCCTGGATGACATGATCATCAGCCTCTATGCCGGCGGAATGACGATCCGGGACATCCAGCACCACCTGGCCTCCACGATCGGCACGGACCTGTCGCACGAGACGATCTCCAACATCACCGACGCCGTGAGCGAAGAGGTCCTGGCGTGGCAGTCGCGGCCGCTGGAGGAGTTCTATCCGGTGATCTATCTCGACGCAATCCGGATCAAGATCCGAGAGAACAGCCAGGTCCTCAACCGTGCCGCCTACATCGCCGTCGGCGTGGACCTCGAGGGCATCAAGCACGTGCTGGGGATCTGGGTCCAGGACACCGAGGGCTCGGCGTTCTGGGCCCACGTCTGCGCCGATCTCGCCAACCGGGGCGTGCAGGACGTGCTGATCGTGTGCTGCGACGGGCTCAAGGGCCTGCCGGAGGCGATCGAGGCGACGTGGCCGGACTCGATGGTCCAGACCTGCGTGGTTCACCTGATCCGGGCCGCGATGCGGTTCGTGGCCTACCAGGACCGCAAGAAGGTCGCCGCCGCGCTGAAGCCGATCTACACCGCCCCCAACGAAGAGACCGCGAGGAAGGCGCTGGCCGAGTTCGAGGCCTCCGAGCTCGGCACGAAGTACCCGTCTGCAGCCGCGACCTGGGCGAACTCCTGGGAGCGGTTCATCCCGTTCCTGCAGTTCCCACCCATGCTCCGCAAGGTCATCTACACGACCAACAGCATCGAGTCGCTGAACTTCCAGCTACGGAAGGTGACCAAGAACCGCGGCCACTTCCCCTCGACCGAGGCGGCGGTGAAGCTGCTCTGGCTGGCGATCTGCAACATCGAAGACAAACGCGCCGCCGAACGCGCTCGGGACCGGGGCAAACCCGCCGGCCAGCGCAAAGCCCAGGGCCGGCTCGTCGAAGGTCAGGCCGTCACGAACTGGAAGCAGGCCCTCGCCCAGCTCGCCGCGGCCTACCCCGACCGGATCAACCCCTACCTGTGACCACCCCGCTTACACAGACAAGTTGACACGCCCGGGCCATGACGTCTCGTGACCGGCCGGGCCCTGACCTCATTCCCCAGCATCCGCACCGACCTGCGCAACGCCGGCGTGAACGTGGTGGACCAAGAGGCCGCCCGAGACGGGAACCTGGCCACCAGCCGCTCACCCGATGACCTCTGCCTTCTGTTCCGCCGTGGTGGTACCGTCCAGCCCACCGGCGCCGGAAACCGCTCCTGAGCAGCCCGGTACGCCACATGGCACAGGCGGGGCTGACTACCGGCTCGACACCCGGCACCTCGGTACCCGCAACCCTCCTATAAGCCAGCACCGGCCGGGGACGCGCCGGCCCTTCGAGGATCTCAGCCCACGTCCCACCTCAGGACAACCAGAAGGAAGTGATCGCGGATGCGACGGATGACGCTGCCGAGCGGGGAGTCCATCCCTGTGCTGGGCCAGGGCACCTGGGGCTGGGGTGAGGACCCCGGCCGCCGCGGCGACGAGGTCGCCGCGCTGCACGCCGGCCTCGAGCTGGGCATGACGCTGGTCGACACCGCCGAGATGTACGCCGACGGCGGCGCGGAGGAGGTGGTCGGTGAAGCATTGGCGGGTCGCCGCGACGAGGCGTTCGTGGTCAGCAAGGTCCTGCCGTCCCACGCCTCCCGTTCCGGCACGATCGCGGCCTGCGAACGCAGCCTGAAACGCCTGGGCACCGATCGGATCGACCTCTACCTGCTGCACTGGCAGGGCCGGTACCCGCTGGAGGACACCGTCGCGGCCTTCCACCAGCTCGTCGAGGACGGGAAAATCCGATACTGGGGCGTCAGCAACTTCGACCACCGGGCCCTCGCCGAGCTGCAGGACGTGCCGGGCAGCAGCGGGCTGGCCACGGATCAGGTGCTGTACAACCTGTCGCGGCGAGGACCGGAGTACGACCTCCTGCCGTGGTGCGCCGACCACCAGCTGCCGGTCATGGCGTACTCGCCGATCGAGCAGGGCCGCATCCTTGACGACACGACGCTGAACGACGTCGCGGCCCGTCACAGCGTCAGCCCCGCGGCGGCGGCCCTTGCCTGGGTGCTGCGCCGCGACTCGCTCTGCACGATCCCCAAGGCGAGCAGCCCGCAGCACGTGCGCGACAACGCCACAGCACTGGACGTGCAGCTGACCCGCGAAGACCTGGATGCTCTGGACCGTGCGTTTCCGCCCCCGAGCGGACCGCGACCACTGGAAATGCTGTGACCCTGCCCAAGGGCGCAGCCCGGTCGGTCCGGGCGGTCCGGGCAGTCCGGGCAGCGCTCCGGTCAGCGCAAGTCTCCGAAGGACCTGCCTGTCACCTCCTCCTGAACCTGTGCACGCCATCCATCGACTCCTTTCCTCGAGCCCTGTCGGGTTCGCGGTAGGCGCTGATCATCCGCTGGCAGGTCCCCCAAGTGGCCTCGAGCCGGGCCCTCTGCTTGTCGGTGAGCAACCCGGTTCCGGCGTGCAGGGTTCGACGGGCGGAGTAGAGCGGGTCGCCCGTGCGGCCGCGGTGGCCATGCAGGTCCTGCTGGACCCGGCGGTGGCAGCGGACCAACGCGTCGCCGGCTAACCGGACTGCGAGCGACCGGCGTTGTGGACGCAGACGACCTGGACACTGGGCCGTGCGGTCAGGAGGATCTCCAAAGTCGGCGGCGGGGGTTCAGGCGATGTCGAGGAAGGAACGGAGCTCGGCGAAGGCCGACGGCACGACGGAGTAGTGCGCCCAGCGGCCCTTCTGCTCGCGCGTGAGCAGGCCAGCGTCGACGAGCTTCTTCATGTGGTGACTCACGGTCGGCTGGCTGATGCCCAGCGGCTCGGTGAGATCACAGGCGCAGACCGAATTGCAGCCCTGAGCAGCGACATGGGACAGAAGCCGGAGACGGGTCGGGTCGGAAAGCGCCTTGAGCAAGGACGCGATCCTCTCGGCCTCGACGCTGTCGACGGGCCCCGCTGAGAGCCTGCAGCACTCCTCAGGGCCGTTCATCGTCTCGAGCCCGGCAGCTGTGATCGCGGTCGTCGTGGACATGCCCCCACCTTACATTGACAGTCATCGATGTGAAGCATAGCGTTCGCATCGATATCCGTCGATGGAAGGTTCGGCCCCCCTCATGAGTACGACCACCAAGGATGTGGAGCAGCCCCGCGTGATGAAGGAGATGTCCTTCCTCGATCGCTGGCTCCCGGTGTGGATCCTGGCCGCCATGGCAGTGGGTCTCCTGCTGGGGCGGTTCATCCCCGGCCTGAACACCGCGCTGGAGGCGGTGAAGATCGGATCCGTGTCCCTGCCCATTGCGATCGGACTGTTGGTGATGATGTACCCGGTCCTGGCGAAGGTCCGCTACGACGAGACCCGGCGTATCGGCGCGGACCGACGCCTGCTGGTGACCTCGCTGGTGCTGAACTGGATCGTCGGCCCGGCACTCATGTTCGCCCTGGCCTGGATCTTCCTGGCCGACCTTCCGGAGTACCGCACCGGCCTGATCATCGTCGGGCTCGCACGCTGCATCGCGATGGTCCTCATCTGGAACGACCTCGCCTGCGGTGACCGAGAAGCAGCCGCGGTGCTGGTCGCGATCAACTCCGTCTTCCAGGTGATCGCCTTCGGTGCCCTGGGCTGGTTCTACCTCCAGGCGCTGCCGTCCTGGCTGGGGCTGCCGACCACGTCGGCCGAGTTCTCGATCGGTGCGATCGTCCTCAGCGTGCTGATCTTCCTCGGGATCCCGCTGGTCGCAGGGTTCCTGACCCGCATCCTCGGTGAGCGAGCCAAGGGCCGGACCTGGTACGAGGAGCGGTTCCTCCCGAAGATCGGTCCCTGGGCGCTGTACGGGCTGCTGTTCACCATCGTGCTGCTGTTCGCCCTCCAGGGCGACGCGATCATCTCCGCACCGGGAGACGTGGCCCGCATCGCCCTGCCGCTGCTGGTCTACTTCGTCGTCATGTTCCTGGGGTCCTTCCTGCTCGGCCGCGCGATCGGCCTCGACTACGCGAAGTCCACGACCGTCGCGTTCACGGCCTCGGGCAACAACTTCGAGCTCGCCATCGCCGTCGCCATCGGCACCTTCGGAGTCACCTCCGGCCAGGCCCTCGCCGGCGTCGTCGGCCCGCTGATCGAAGTCCCCGTCCTCGTCGCCCTCGTCTACGTCGCCCTCGCTATGGGGCGGCGCCTGTTCCCCGGCGACACCACCGCCCCCACCCGATGACCCCACAGAAGGATCCCCTCGCCATGACCACGAAGCGCCCTTCAGTCCTGTTCGTCTGCGTGAAGAACGGCGGCAAGTCCCAGATGGCCGCCGCCCTCATGCGCCATCACGCCGGGGATGAGGTCGACGTGCATTCCGCCGGCACCCGCCCGGGCACCGCCATCAACGCCCAGTCCGCGGAGGCGATCGCCGAGGTCGGCGCGGACATGTCCTCCGCCGTCCCGCAGCCGGTCACCCCCGAGCTGCTGCGAAGCGTCGACCACGTGATCGTCATCGGCGACGAAGCCGTCATCAAACCCGTCGAGGGCATGACCGCGCCGGTCACGACCTGGCACACCGATGAGCCCTCTCAGCGCGGCATCGAAGGGATGGAGCGGATGCGCTTGGTCCGCGACGACATCGACACCCACGTCCGCAAGCTCCTGACCGACCTCACCGGCACCGCGAACTGACCGCCCCGCAGCAAGGAGACTCATCATCTTGACCACCGCAACGAACTCACATCCCATTGTCGTCATCGGCGCTGGCCCCATCGGCCTTGCCGCCGCTGCCCACCTCTCTGAGCGCGGCCTGCCGTTCCTGATCCTCGAGGCCGGGACCGCGGCAGGAGCCGCGATCGCCGAGTGGGGGCACACGCGGCTCTTCTCGCCGTGGCAGTACAGCCTCGACGCCGCCGCACAGCGTCTCCTCGAAGCTGCCGGCTGGACCGCACCCGACGCCGACGTTCTCCCGACCGGTCACGAACTGCGCGAGCATTACCTCGAACCGCTCGCGCAGCTTCCCCAGCTCGCCGAGTCGATCCGCTGCGGGGCGCGGGTCACCGCCGTCTCCCGCGCCGGCATCGACAAGACCCGCACCGCACGCCGCGAGGAGACCCCCTTCCTCGTCCGGATCCAGACCACCGACGGGCACAGCGAAGACGTGCTCGCCTCCGCGGTCATCGACGCCTCCGGCACCTGGTCCACGCCCAACCCCCTCGGACAGGCCGGGCTCCTTGCTCCCGGCGAGCAGCAGGCCCGCGCCGCGGGCCACATCACCGCGCCGCTGCCTGACGTGCAGGGCCGCGACCGTGACCGCTTCGCCGGCAAGCGAGTCATGGTGACCGGTGCCGGCCACTCAGCCGCCAATACCCTGCTGGACCTCGCAGGCCTGGAGGCCGACACCACCATCATTTGGGCCGCTCGCACCGCAGACCTCACCCGCGTCTACGGGGGCGGCGACCAGGACGAACTCGCAGCCCGAGGAGCGCTCGGCTCGCGACTGCGCCAGCTGGTCGACTCCGGACGCATCGAGGTCCTCACCTCCTTCACCATCACTCGCTTCAGAGCCGACGACACGTTGACCGTCCACGCTGTGACCCCGGACGGGGAGCGAGAAGTGAGCGTCGATGTGCTGGTGCCCGCCACCGGGTTCCGCCCTGATCTCGGAATGCTCTCCGAACTCCGCCTGGCCCTGGACCCGGCCGTCGAAGCACCGTCCCAGCTGGGGCCGCTGATCGATCCCGAGTTCCACTCCTGCGGATCCGTCGAGCCTCACGGTGAGCGAGTCCTCGCCCACCCGGAGACGAACTTCTACATCGTGGGGATGAAGAGCTACGGCCGCGCCCCCACCTTCCTCATGGCCACCGGCTACGAACAGGTCCGCTCCATCGCAGCAGCCCTGGCCGGCGACCGCAAAGCAGCCGACGCAGTCCACCTCGAACTACCCGAGACCGGCGTATGCACCACCGACCTCGGCGGCAGCTGCGACGCCCCAGCCCCAGCCGGCGACGCCTGCTGCAGCAGCCCGCAACTGATCGAGCTCTCCGTCGGCCGATGAGCAAACAGCGGGACGGCACGACGTTCTGTGCCGCCCCGCTGGGGTATAGCTTTACGAGGCGACACTGTAAGTTCAGCTCATACTGTATAGTTCAGTGAATGCTGACTATTGCCTCTCGTGTTGACGTGATGAACCGGCTGGGCCGAGCGATGGCCGACCCCACCCGGTCGCGGATCCTGATGACCTTGCTGGAACGGCCGGCCTACCCGGCCGAACTGGCGCGGGACTTGGGGCTGACCCGGTCGAACGTGTCGAACCACCTGGCGTGCTTGCGGGACTGCGGGATCGCGGTCGCCGTGGCCGAGGGCCGCCAGACCCGGTACGAGATCGCCGATGCACACCTGGCGCGGGCGCTGACTGCTCTGGTCGAGGTCACCCTCGCGGTGGATGAGAGTGCCCCGTGCCTGGACCCGGCCTGCTCCGTGCCCGGCTGCTGCGAGAAGGGGGTGGGCGCGTGACCCTGTCCTCAGCCCTCCAGGCGATCGGTCTGTTCCTGGTTACCAACATCGACGACCTCATCGTGCTATCCCTGTTCTTCGGCCGCGGTGCGGGCCAGCGTGGGACCACCGTCCGAATCCTGGTCGGCCAGTACCTCGGTTTCGCCGGCATCCTGGGTGCGGCAGTGCTCGTGTCCTTAGGCGCGGGCGTGTTCTTGCCCCCGGAGGTCATCCCCTACTTCGGGCTCATCCCGCTGGGCCTGGGATTGTGGGCGGCCTGGCAGACCTGGCGCGGGGACGACGACGACGATGATGACGAGGCCAAGATCGAGGGCAAGAACGTCGCCGCCTGGACCGTGGCCGGGGTGACCTTCGCCAACGGCGGGGACAACATCGGCGTCTACGTCCCGGTCTTCCTCAGCGTCGGCCCGGGGGCCGTGGTCGCGTACTGTGTCGTGTTCCTGGTGCTGGTCGCGGGGCTGGTGGGCCTGGCCAAGTTCGTCGCCACCCGCCGCCCGATCGCCGAGGTGTTGGAGCGCTGGGAGCACATCCTGTTCCCCATCGTGCTGATCGGCCTGGGTGTCTTCATCCTCATCAGCGGCGGGGCCTTCGGCCTCTGACCGCGTTCGCCCTCGGCCACGGAAGGCCCGCACCCCGCCGACCCGGACGCCACACGGCCACCGGGCCGGCGGGGTGCGTTCGGTCCTAGACGGGGGTGGTGAAGGTGCCGGCCAGGTTCTGCAGCTGGTACATCCACAGCATCCACAGCCCGGAGACCATCAAGACGCCCACGAGCACGAGCAGACAGCCGCCGATGATGTTGAAGACCCGGATGTTGCGGCGGATGTAGCTCAGGGCGGTGGTGACCCAGTTGATGCCGGCCGCGGCCAGCAGGAAGGGGATGCCCAGCCCCAGGCAGTAGAGGAAGCCCAGCAGGGCCCCGCGCCAGGGGTCCCCGGTGGTGGTGCTCAGCGCCAGCACGGCGCTGAGGGTCGGGCCCATGCAGGGGGTCCAGCCCAGGCCGAACACCACCCCGAGCAGTGGGGCCCCGGCCAGCCCGGTCCGCGGTGCCAGGGTGGGCTTGAGCGTGCGCTGGAAAAGGGAGAACTTGCCGACCATGACCAGGCCCATAACGATCACCAGGACGCCCAGGACGCGGATCATCGGGTCCTGCCAGCGCACCAGCCAGTGACCGATCGTGCCGAAGGCGGCCCCGTAGAGGGTGAAGACCGCGGCGAAGCCCAGGATGAACAGCCCGACCCCGGTCAGCACCCGGCGGCGGTTGTCCGGATGTGTGGGGTTGGACAGTCCGGAGACGTAGCCCAGATAACCGGGCACCAGCGGCAGGATGCACGGGGACAGAAACGAGACGATCCCTGCGATCATCGCCAGCGGGGCGGCGATGAGCAGAGCCCCGGAGTTCACGGTCTCGGCGAAGTAGTTCCCGATGCTCACACCGAGCCCCTTCTCCTGCCGTCCGACAATGGGACGGGCAGGAGCCGGGATGGTTCGGTCAGCGGGACATCAGAGTGGGGCACGGTTGCGCGGACCTCCTGGGATCGGGCCATGGTGCCGGCCGCTTGCCGGGCGGCACCCCGACAAGGGTACACGTTATGCTGTACCGTTCTAGGCATGAGCACCACGACCCTCACTCATGTCTCGGCGTTGTCCCGACTGGGCCATGCCCTCTCTGATGACACCCGGACCCGGATCCTGCTGGCCCTACGTGATGGGCCGGCCCGCCCGTCGGCGCTGGCCGGGGAGCTGGGGGTGTCCAAGCAGGTGATGTCCAACCAGTTGGCCTGCCTGCGCGGCTGCGGGCTGGTGACCACTACCGCCGAGGGCCGCAACGTCTGGTACGCCCTGGCCGACCCCCGGCTGGGCCAGACCCTTGGGGAGCTGCTGGAGTTGACGCTGACCATCGACCCGGATTGCTGCTCCGCTGCGGGATGCACCTGCGCATGAGCACCCTCACGCTGAGCTCCAAGCCCCTCACGGACGACCGCCGTGCGGTCCTGCACCGCCGGATCCGCTGGATCGTGGCCGGAACCATCACCTACAACGTGATCGAGGCGGCCATCGCCCTGGCCGCCGGCACCGTGGCCTCGTCCTCCGCGTTGATCGGCTTCGGCTTGGACTCCATCGTGGAGGTCCTCTCCGCCGCCGCGGTGGCCTGGCAGTTCGCCACCCCGGACCCGCACCGCCGGGAGAAGGTGGCGCTGCGCCTGATCGCCTTCTCCTTCTTCGGCTTGGCCGCCTTCATCACCGTCGACGCCGTGCGCACCCTGTTCGGGGCCGGGCAACCGGAGCATTCCACGGTGGGGATCGTGCTGGCCGCCGTGAGCTTGGCCATCATGCCGTTCCTGTCCTGGTTCGAGCGGCGCACTGGCCGCGAACTCGGGTCCGCCTCCGCGGTGGCCGACTCCAAACAGACCCTGATCTGCACCTACCTCTCGGCGGTCCTGCTGGTGGGCCTGGTCCTCAACAGCACCCTGGGCTGGACCTGGGCCGACCCAGTCGCGGCCCTGGTGATCGCCGCCGTCGCCCTCAAGGAAGGGGTGGAGGCCTGGCGCGGGGATGCCTGCTGCACCCCCGCCTCCGCGCTGATCGCCGGGGACCAGAACGAGAAGGACGGCGATGGCTGCGGGGCGGATTGCGCCTGCTGTGCGCATTGAGCGTGCCTTCAGTATCGCCGGACAGGATGGTGACGTTCAGCTGATGATTCATCGAGTGGAAGAGACCCTGGTATGAGCGGACACGATCATTCCCATGCTCTTCCGGCGGCGGGCCGGCGGGGCCGGCTGGCCGTGGTCTTCTCCATCACCGCGACGATCATGGTCGCCGAGGTCATCGGCGCGCTGGCTTCGGGCGTGTCAGATGGTCTGTGTAAGCCGTACCGAGAGGAACGGTAAGAATCATGACCATGATCGACGAGAAGAACCCAGGCGAGCCCTCGGGCCAGGACCTGGTCGAGCAGCTGAAAGCCTCAGGGCAGCTTGATTCCCTATTCGCGCAGATCGACGCGGGCGGCGTCGAGCTCACCGGTGACGGCGGGTTCGTGCCCGCGCTGGTCAAGGCCGCGCTCGAGCGGGGCCTGCAGGCCGAGCTGACCAGCCATCTGGGCTACGAGAAGGGCTCGAGCGAGGCGCCGAAGCACGCCAACTCCCGCAACGGGACCACCCCGAAGACCGTGGAGTCCGAGGTCGGGCCGATCGAGCTGGACGTCCCGCGAGACCGGGGCGGGTCGTTCACCCCGCGCCTGGTGCCCAAGGGCCAGCGGCGCCTCGGGGGCCTGGATGACATGATCATCAGCCTCTATGCCGGCGGAATGACGATCCGGGACATCCAGCACCACCTGGCCTCCACGATCGGCACGGACCTGTCGCACGAGACGATCTCCAACATCACCGACGCCGTGAGCGAAGAGGTCCTGGCGTGGCAGTCGCGGCCGCTGGAGGAGTTCTATCCGGTGATCTATCTCGACGCAATCCGGATCAAGATCCGAGAGAACAGCCAGGTCCTCAACCGTGCCGCCTACATCGCCGTCGGCGTGGACCTCGAGGGCATCAAGCACGTGCTGGGGATCTGGGTCCAGGACACCGAGGGCTCGGCGTTCTGGGCCCACGTCTGCGCCGATCTCGCCAACCGGGGCGTGCAGGACGTGCTGATCGTGTGCTGCGACGGGCTCAAGGGCCTGCCGGAGGCGATCGAGGCGACGTGGCCGGACTCGATGGTCCAGACCTGCGTGGTTCACCTGATCCGGGCCGCGATGCGGTTCGTGGCCTACCAGGACCGCAAGAAGGTCGCCGCCGCGCTGAAGCCGATCTACACCGCCCCCAACGAAGAGACCGCGAGGAAGGCGCTGGCCGAGTTCGAGGCCTCCGAGCTCGGCACGAAGTACCCGTCTGCAGCCGCGACCTGGGCGAACTCCTGGGAGCGGTTCATCCCGTTCCTGCAGTTCCCACCCATGCTCCGCAAGGTCATCTACACGACCAACAGCATCGAGTCGCTGAACTTCCAGCTACGGAAGGTGACCAAGAACCGCGGCCACTTCCCCTCGACCGAGGCGGCGGTGAAGCTGCTCTGGCTGGCGATCTGCAACATCGAAGACAAACGCGCCGCCGAACGCGCTCGGGACCGGGGCAAACCCGCCGGCCAGCGCAAAGCCCAGGGCCGGCTCGTCGAAGGTCAGGCCGTCACGAACTGGAAGCAGGCCCTCGCCCAGCTCGCCGCGGCCTACCCCGACCGGATCAACCCCTACCTGTGACCACCCCGCTTACACAGACAAGTTGACACGCCCGAGACGAGCGGACCTCTCCCGCAGGATGGAAGTTCCTCAACAACCCACCTGCCAGAAGAGACCCGCTCATGACTCACGCTAACGCACCCCTGACCCCCACTGGCCGTCTCAGGATGGTCCAACGCCACCTGCACGACGGGATCCCGCAGGCACACGTGGCAGCCGAGTTCCGGGTGAGCCGGCCCACGGTGGCCACCTGGGTGGCCCGCTACCGCGCCCAGGGAGAAGCCGGCCTTCAGGACCTGCCCAGCCGGCCGCACCGTTCACCTGCCCAGCTCGATCCGGTCTTGGTCGCCCAGATCCACGCCCTGCGGCGGGAGCGCAAGTGGTCCGCACGGCGCATCCATCACCACCTCGTCTCCGAGGGCCACCGGGTGTGTCTTCGTACCGTGGGACGGTGGCTGCACCGGGCCGGGATCTCCCGCCTACGGGACCTGACCCCGGCCGGAGAAGACCTGCGCCAACGACCCCAGAAGATCACCGCGAGAGGGCCGGGGCACATGGTGCACCTGGATGTGAAGAAGATCGGGAAGATCCCAGACGGGGGCGGCTGGCGCACCCACGGACGTGAAAGTGAAGCAGGCCGTGCTTCCAAGCGCGGGCCTGGCCGGCGGGTCGGCTACACCTACCTGCACTCGGCGATCGACGGGTTCACCCGCCTGGCGTACACCGAGGCGTTGGAGGACGAGCGGGCGGCCACGACCGTGAGCTTCTACTGCCGGGCGAGGGCGTTCTTCGCCGCCCACGGCATCACCGTGGACCGGGTGATCACGGACAACGGAAACAACTACCGGGCCGTGGACTTCACCGCGAAGGTGGTCTCGCTCGGAGGCCGGCACCACCGGATCCGCCCCTACACCCCGCGCCATAACGGGAAGGTGGAGAGGTACAACCGGCTGATGGTCGATGAGGTCCTCTACGCCCGCCCGTACTCCTCAGAGCAAGCTCGGCGTGAGGCCCTGACGGTGTGGGTGAACCACTACAACTACCATCGGCCTCATACCTCCTGCGGAGACGCTCCTCCGGCCTCACTGGCACCGACCCGAGTCAACAACGTCATGCCCTCCTACACCTAGGCCCCACTCCTACTCGGGCCTCACCTGACCCCGCTCCGGCACCACCACCGCGGCCGAAGTCGCCGACGTTTGATCGCCTCGATGAAGGGAAATTCGCTATGCCGCCGATCGACCAGTGGGTCACGTTCGAACCCCTCACCGGCTCACCCGTCGGCATCGCCGCTCTGCTGTTCGCGGCACTGTATCTGCGAGGAGCGATCTGGATGTGGCGAAACAGGCGCCGTTGGGCGATCGCCCGCACAGCATCGTTCCTGATCGGGTGCGCCCTGATCTTCGCTATCACGATGTTCGGTGTGAACCGTCTCGCGACGGAATCCATCACAGCGCTGGTGTTCCAGCAGATCACCCTGCTGACCGTCGTTCCGCCGCTCCTCATCGCAGGGTCACCCGGGCTGCTGCTCCTGCGCAGCACACCGCACACCGGCCTCGGGCGTCTCGTGCTCCGTGCCGCGCACGGGGGACTGCGCTCACGATTCTGGAGCGCCGCACTGCACCCTGTGGTCGCCATCGTCATTGCGATACTGCTGTACCCGGTCCTCTACCTGACCGACGCGATCAGCGTCATCATGCGCATCCCCTTCGGCCAGGACGCCTTGCTCTTCGTCATCCTCGTCCTCGGCATCGTCTCGGCAACACCGCTATGGTCCTCCGATCCGCTACCGCGCCAACCCTCCTTCGCCGCACGATTCGTCGATATCGCCGTCGAGATCCAGATCCACGCCATTTTCGGCCTGATCCTGCTCCGTACCGCCACACCGCTGTTCAGCGCATACGCCACCCCCACAGGCAGCCATGACCCCGTCATCGACCAGGCGATCGCCGGCACGCTGGTATGGACCTACGCGGAGCTGCCGATGTTCGTAGTGCTCATCGTCTGCCTGTCCCGCTGGCGAGCCCGCGACGTGCGCACCTCGAGACAGCGACAGAAAGCCGAGGACGCCGAACTCGACTCTTACAACGAGTACCTCGCCAGCCTCTCCCGAAGACGGAACGAGAGCTAGGGCATGTCTGACAATCGTTTGGACCACGCGAGCACAGCGTTCAACACCACGGCGGCCCGGTAGACGATCGCGTACTTGTCGTACCGGGTCGCCAGGCCCCGCCATTGCTTCAGGTGCGCGTACTGGCGCTCGATCACGTTCCGGCCCTTGTAAGCCTGCGAGTCCAGGCCCACGGGACGGCCACCGGCCGAGCCGCGGCGCCTGCGGTGGCCCTGCTGATCCGCCGGCTCGGGGATCACGGCTTTGATCCGGCGGGCACGCAGGTGGGTGCGGATCGCCCGGGAGGAGTACGCCTTGTCGCCCAGCACCGCCTCGGGGCGGGTCCGGGGCCGCCCTACCGGCCGTGCCACGCGCAGCCGCCCCAGCAGCGGCAGCAGCATCGGGGAGTCCCCGGCTTGGCCGGGGGTGATCAGGCTGACCAGCGGCAGCCCGGTCCCATCGACGAGCTGATGGATCTTCGTGCTCAGCCCTCCCCGGGAGCGCCCGATGCCGTGATCGGCCGGCTCCTCATGCAGATTCCTGTAGTTCGACCCATCCCCCTGTGTAAGCGGCCATGAAAAGCTGCCCATAGGTGGCCAGGGAATGACCCGCTGACGGCCATGAGGACTGCCCAGTGATGGCCACGGGAACTGCCCGGTGCTGGCCATCTGGTTTGCCCGCGTTGCTCGTTGCCCGCCGCGTCGTGAGCCGGCGGGGGCCTCCTCCCCGGGTTGGATATCGGTGTCGAATCGAATCCAGCGAGGAAGAGGCCCTGAATGAAGGATGCCGCAGAAACCATGAAAATACTCAGTGCCTATGACCTGACCAAGTCATTGCGGGGCGCCGCCGAGCTGGCCGGTTGCTCCCATCACACCGTGGCCCGGCTGGTGCGGGCCCGCGACGCCGGCCAGACCCCTGGATCCGGAGCCAGCCGCCCGAAGGTCACCGATGTCTGGCTGCCCAAGATCGAGGAATGGGTCGAGGCCTCCACGGGCAGGATCCGCGCCGATGTCGTGCACGCCAAGCTCACCGCAATGGGCTACACCGGCTCTGAGCGCTCCACCCGGCGGGCGGTGGCCGAGGTGAAGGCCGCCTGGCGGGCCGGGAAGCGCCGGGTGCACCGGCCCTGGATCACCGAGCCGGGCGCATGGCTGCAGTACGACTTCGGCGATGGGCCGGCGATCGACGGGGCCAAGACGGTGCTGTTCGTGGCCTGGCTGGCCTGGTCCCGCTACCGGATCGTCATCGCCCTGCGTGATAGGACGGCTCCGAGTGTGTTCGCCGCCCTGGACCGGTGCTTCCGGCTGATCGGGGGCGCGCCGACCTATGTGCTGACGGATAACGAGAAGACAGTGACGGTCTCTCATGTGGCCGGGGTGCCGGTGCGTAACCAGGCCACCGTGGCGTTTGCTCGGCATTACGGCGTGGAGGTGCTGACCTGCCAGCCAGCGGATCCGGCCGCCAAGGGCGGGGTGGAGAACGCGGTGAAGCTGGCCAAGGCCGACCTGGTCCCGAAGGACACCAACCTGCGGGACCAGTACGCCTCGTTCGCTGAGCTCGAGGCCGCCTGCGCGGGGTTCATGGCCATGGTGAACTCCCGGGAGCACCGGGTGACCCGGCGCCGCCCGGACCACATGCTCGCCGAGGAGACCAGCGCGTTGCATCGGATCCCCGCCACGGCGCACACCGTGGCCTACGGGGTGGGACGGAAGGTGCCGGAGAACACGCCGATGGTCTCCTTCGAAAACGCCCAGTACTCGGTGCCCGCGCACCTGCTCGGGGCCGAGGTGTTCGTGCGCCATCACGGCACCGGACCGGACTCGATGGTGGTGATCATGCACGCCGGTGCGCAGGGGCCGGTGGAGGTCGCCCGGCACCGGGTGGCCCGGCCCGGGTCCCCGGCCATCGACGACGCGCACTTCCCCGGCCACGAGACGGACAAGGTGCCCGGGGACTACACCCCGGTGCCCCGTTCGGCGGCGGAGGCCGAGTTCCTGGCCATCGGGGCCGGAGCGAGGACCTGGCTGGTGGAGGCCGCCGCGGCCGGCACCAGCCGGATCGGTCAGAAGATGGCCGAGGCCGTCACCCTGGCCAAGCTCGCCGGCACCGACCAGGTCGACCGCGCCCTCGGGGTGGCCGCGGTGCACCAGCGCTTCGCCCACGGCGACCTGGCCTCCCTGCTCACCGCCGCCGGCCACCGCACCGGGATGCACACCGCCACCGAGGAACGGTCCCTGACCCAGGGCACCGCCGGCTGGGCCGGCCTCGGTACCTCCAACACCGAGGGGGCAGCCCGGTGAGCATCCACACCCCGAACACCGCCGCACCGGCGCTGCCGGCCGATTTGGAGGCGCTGTTGCGGCAGCTGAAGATGCCCCACGCCCGCGGTATCGCCGCCGAGGTACTGGCCACCGCCCGGGCCCAACGCTGGGAGCCGGCCGAGGTCCTCAAGGCCCTGCTGGTCGAGGAGACCACCGGTCGGGCCCGATCCATGCTCGCCGCCCGGCGCAAGGCCGCCGGGTTCCCCACCGGCAAGACCTTCACGACCTGGGATCCGGGCGCCTCCTCGATCCCGGCCCCGACCCAGCAGTCCCTGCGCACCCTGGAATGGCTCTCGCGCAGAGAGAACCTCGTGGTCTGCGGGCCCTCCGGCACCGGCAAGACCTTCTTCCTCGAGGCCCTGGGCCAGCAGGCCGTGGAGGAGGGCAAGCGGGTGGCCTGGTTCACCCTGGAGGACCTCGGGGCGATGATCCGGGCCCACCGGCCCGATGACACCATCACCAAAGCCGTCGCCCGAATCCTGCGCGCCGACCTGATCGTCATCGACGACATCGGCCTGCTGCCGGTCGCCGACGATGCCGCCGAGGGCCTCTACCGCATCGTGGACGCCGCCTACGAGAAACGCTCCGTAGCGATCAGCTCGAACCTGCACCCGGCCGGCTTCGACGAGCTGATGCCCAAGACCCTGGCCACCGCCACCGTGGACCGGCTCCTGCACCACGCCCACGTGTGCCAGACCACCGGAGACTCCGTACGGATGACCCAGGCAATGGCCGGGAAGGGAGTCATGCCACTGAACTGATCCCATCACGGTGGCCAGCACCACCACCCAAACGGGCAAACCAGCTGGCCACCAGTGGGCAGTTCTGATGGCCACCAGCGGGAAGAAACACTGGCCGCCTATGGGCAGAACTCAATGGCCCTTGACACCCCTGTGAGGCGGGTGATGTTCGTCGCGTGCTGATGCGCGCGGGCGATCGTGGAGTCCACCGAGACCGACCAATCGATCAGGCCTTCGGCGTCCGCGGCGGCGGTCAGCCTCGCCAGCACCGCATCCCAGGTGCCCTCTTCAGCTAAGCGCCGGTGCCAGGTCCACACGGTCTGCCAAGGCCCGTAGACCTCGGGCAGATCCCTCCATGCAATCCCGCACCGATATCGGTAGATGATCGCCTCCACCATCGTGCGGGCGTCCGAGAACGGCCTGCCGGCCCTGCCGGTCCGGGTCGGGAGCATCGGGGCGATCAACTCCCATTGGGCATCGGAGAGCATCTGGAAGCGGGACATGCCTTCCAGGGTGTCAGCTGGCCCCCTGGATCCATTCTCAGACACGCCCTAGGGGGCCGGTAACCTGATGGGCATGCTATGGCTATCAGCTGGGCAGGTTACGCGGGTGGAGCTGGTCGAATCCGGGGGACCCGACCCCATGGCCCTGGCCGCCCTTATCGTGGCCGCCCTGTCTACGGTTATCACGATTGTCTCGGCCTTAACGACGATCAAGTTTCGGCGCGACGATGTTGCGCGAGTGAATGTCCAACTGACTAGCCCTTTTGCGAGGGGCGCCGGCGATAACATCCTGGTCCGCAATTTAGGTAGGCGCGATGACTGTGTGTTACATGCAGTTCATGTTGAAGTCCAGAGACATCGGTTCGCCAGACCAGACGCGTTCCCATGGACCTACTACCACCGTCAGATGGAGCTATACGGACCGCCCATGCTGGAACCGTACCCCCTCCCGAAAGTTCTAAAGCCGGGTGAGGAAATAATTTTTCCCCGTTCAATCAGTCGGGAGGGCGCGACAGAGCAGGAATTCATAGCGGCAGGCGGACCTCCGCGTCGCATTAGGGCAGTCGTTGAGCATGGCCATGGAAATGCGGTGAGTAAATGGTATGATTACGTGCCTCCCTCGCCAGACAGGTGGTATTAAGGGGAGACGGTCAAACCGCTAAACAAAACCGCAGCAGTCTCAATGCGGAGCGGCCGGTACATTGTGGAAGCGGAGACGCCAGCCTCGTCCGCAATCTCACGCGCGCTCATGTCCCCGCCGGCGTGAAGCCGCTTCGCAAGGGCCACCTTCTTCCCGTCGTAGTTGCGCGGGCGGCCGTACTTTCGTCCGCCGGCCGAGGCGCGGCATCTGCGGTGGCCCTGCTGGTCGGCCGGCGGCCGGCCCTGCCGGTCCGGGCTGGGAGCATCGGGGCGGCCAGCTGCTCCCACTAGGCGTCGGAGAGCATCCGGAACCGGGACATGCCTTCCAAGGTGTCAGCGGGCCCCTGGATCCATTCTCAGACACGCGCTAGATGACCTCCTCCAGTCCATTCGACTTCCGGCAGCAGGACGGATCATGTGGATCCATCCGGCGGAATCGGTCGTTTGTGGCGAGGGGTCCCGCCATGCGTCGTGTGCGCCACCTCCGGCCCTGTCCGCCCGCCACATGACTCGCCACAATCAACCCGCCAGAGCGGCAGCCGCCCGTACGTTTCTGGCGAGCCTCGGGGCGCGCGGGGGCGCCCACCTGGACACCCAGTTTTCACGCCGATCGGATCCCGCCCGATATGCGAAGAGTTCCCCGCGCGTCAGGTGAAATCTGGGTCGCATCTCTCCGGCAAAAGCCCTTGCCCACCGATCCGCGTCGTGACACAGTTCACCCCATGATGCAGCAGCAGTGACCCCGGGGGTCCGACGACCCACCACCGGCCTCCCCACGCGCCCGTCTCGAGCACGGCTCGACGGGTGCCTCTGCGCCCACCCCTTTCTGCAGAAAGCAGTCACCGCATGCCTGACATCATCGAATTCCCCCTGCCCGCCTCGTCGGACGACCCCCACTGGCGGGCCTACTGCCAGCTCGGAGACGAGTACAACCACGAGCTGATCGGCACGACCGAGTGGGACGAGACCCCCACGGACGCGCTCATCCAGGCCGCCGCCGAGACCGACCACACGCAGCGCCGCTACCTGGCGTACGTCGACGGCGAGGCGGTCGGCTACGCCCGCGTCCTGATCAACCACGTCGACGACCCTGACGCGGCCGCCCTCAACGTCTACGTCCACCCGCGGCACCGCGGACGGGGCCACGGCCGCGCACTGGCCGAGCGGCTCGTCCAGGACACCGCCGGCCTCACCCGTTTCGAGACCTGGCCGCTGACGCCGCGACCGGTGGCCGGGCAACGGACGCTCACCCCGCCCAACGGCGCCGGCGTGGTGCCCGCCGAGCATCCGGGTGTGCGTCTCGCCCAGTCCTACGGCTTCGCGCTCGTCCAGATCGAGCGGGTGAGCCGGTATGACTTCGCCGATCCGGGGATCGACCCCGCCGTCGCCCTGGCCGAGGCCGAACGCGTCTCGTCGGACTACGTGCTCCACGCCTGGGAGGGCGCGGCCGACGCGTCCCTGCAGGACGACCTCGCCGTCCTCAAGGCCCGCATGGCCACGGACGTGCCGTCCGGGGAACGCACCGTGGTGGAGCAGGTCTGGGATGCGGCCCGCGTGCGTCGCATGGACGAGCAGATCCTCACGACCGGGCGGCTCTTCCGTGCGGTGGCGCGGCACCGTGCCACCGGTCGGATCGTCGCCCTGAGCGAGCTGGTGGCGCCCCGCTCGCGCCCGGACGGGCTGATCGACCAGTGGGACACCATCGTGCTGCCCGAGCACCGCGGCCGCCGCCTCGGCATGCGCGTGAAGGCGGCGAACCTCATCGCCGTGCGCGACGCGCTGCCCGAGGCCCGCGCGATCATCACGTGGAACGCCGAGGAGAACCGGCACATGCTCGACGTCAACGAGGCACTGGGCTTCCGGCCGGTGCTGGTCGAGGCCTCCATGGAGGCGCCGGCACCGCTGCGACGTCGCTGACGGCCCGCGCCCCTTGGTGCCGCCTCACCCCCGCTCGAGCGTCCGCTGGGCCGCCTCCCGCACCGCCCGCGTGAGCCGCACCAGGCGCGTCACGGGCAGTGTGGCCGCCTGCCAGTACAGGGGCACGAGGACGTCGTCGAGCCCGGGCACGCGGACCAGCCGGCCGGCGCGCACGTCCTCGACGGCCTGGGCGTCCACGAGCATCCCCCACCCCAGGCCGGCCCGGACGGACCGGTGGAACCCGTCGAACGACGGCGCCAGGTGCGTGGGCGGGGCGACGTCCAGCCCGGCGCCGCTCAGCGCGAGGCGCTGCAGGTCGTCCTTCGCGTTGTAGCGCATCATGGGCATCGCGCCGAGGTCGACGACGTCGCCCGCCGCGTGCCGGGCGAGCAGGGCGGGCGAGGCGAGCGGGACGTAGCGCATGCTCCCCAGCGGCTCCGCCGCGCACCCCTGCACCGGCTGCGGCTCCGTGGTGACGGCGGCCAGCACCTCGCCGCGCCGGAGCAGCACCTGGCCCACCTCCCGCTCCAGGGCGCGGATGCGCTGGCTGACCGCCGAGGCGCTGACGCCGAGCTCGTACGCGGCCGCCTCGAACGAGCCCTCGTCCGCGATCGCACGCAGCGCCTGCAGCTGATCAAGGTTCATGAAGCAGAGCTGAGGCACCTGCAGTTCTCTTCGTTTGGCTCAGGCCCGGCCGGGCCCTAGCGTCCTCACCCATGTGGACCCTCGCCGGCACCGGCCTGCTCACCGGACTCGCCCTCATCGTCGCCATCGGCGCCCAGAACGCCTTCGTGCTCCGCCAGGGCGTGCGCCGGGAGCATGTGGGCGCCGTCGTGCTGGTGTGCATGGCCTCGAACGCCGTGCTGATCCTGGCCGGGACCGCCGGGGTGGGTGCGCTCGTGCAGGCCGTGCCGTGGCTGCTCGAGGTGCTGCGCTGGGGCGGCGCCCTGTACCTGCTCTGGTTCGCGGTCTCCTCCCTGCGTGCCGCCCTGCGCCCGCAGGGGCTCGTCGCCGAGCAGGCGCCGCGCACCGCGGGTTCGGTCATCGCCACCACGCTCGCGCTGACCTGGCTCAACCCGCACGTCTACCTGGACACCGTGGTGCTGCTGGGCAGCCTCGCCAACCAGCACGGTCCCGACGCGCGGTGGGTCTTCGCCGCCGGCGCCGTCGCCGCCTCGGTGCTGTGGTTCACCGGGCTGGGCTACGGTGCGCGCCTGTTGGCCCGGGTGCTCGCCGACCCGAAGGCGTGGCGCGTGGTGGACGTGGTGATCGCGGTGGTCATGGCGGTGCTCGCGGTCCGGCTCATCGCCGGTTCCGGCGTGTGGGGGTGAGCAGGCAGACGCCCGAGCGCGCCTCCGGCACGAGCCACTACCCGCGCTCACCCCGGAGGCCGGCGCGAGCCTGACGCAACGCCTCGCGGTAGGACTCCGCCTTCTGGTCGTAGAGCCCCGCAGACGAGGCCTCCCCGACGAGGTCGCTCAGCGAGGCGCGCCGCTCCCCACGCTTTCGCCGCTGATAGGACACGACGTCTTGGAGCCGGATGCGTCGGTGCCGACCACCGGTCGTCCTCTCGTACGGCAACGCGCCCTCCTCGAGCAGCCTCACCAGCGTGGGACGACTGATGCCGAGGAAGTTCGCCGCCTCCTGCGTAGTGAGCAGCTGGTCGACGGGCGCCACCGTGATCGCCTTGCCCACCCGCATCGCCTCGACGACGTCCCGCAGGACGTTGAAAGCCTCTGGCGGCAGGGGAACCTTCTGCCCATCAGGGCCGACCAGGGCGGCCGGCTGCGTCAGGCCGTCGAGGAACCTGCCGACGTCGAGCATCTCCTCGAGATCCGTCGGCGGCAGCACCGTGTGCTTGTCATTCACCGTCGCAGTCATGGAGCAAGACTACCCGCGAAAACGAAAAATTCGCAGTCCCCTCCCGCCTCCACTTCCCCGCTCCGGGGCGCTGCGTCAGCCCCGCGCGTAGTCGAGCGACTCCTCGATGATCCCGACGACGACGGCCAGCTCTGCCTCGTCCCGCGGGCCGTAGAGCATCCACTCCGTGCCGAAGTCTGCGTAGCCATGCGGTTCGAGCCATCCGAGCTCGGCCAGACGGGCGCCGCGCTCGGGTGCCAGGACGAGGTGCACTGACGTGTCGTCCACCCCATGCAGGTGCACCGGCTCCCAGCGCCGGCCTGGTGAGAGGTTGACCTCCGGGGTGCGCTCCTCCGGCCGGCCTGTCAGGTGGAGGGCGCGCGACGTTGCTGGCGAGACGGTGCTGTGGCCCTCCTCGACGCCGTCGAGGGCGAACACCGCAGCGACCAGACGGCCCCACAGCTCCGGCGATGATCGCTGATCAAGCTGTCGGTGGGGCCCCTCGGTCGACGTCGCGGGACGACTGCCCGGCCGGGGATCGTCAGCGGTGAGCCGGACACGGGGGCTCGCATCAGGATCCATGCAGACGATCCTGACGGGGCCCCGCCGGCCAGGCAAGGCCATCAGGCCCCCCTCACTCCCCGCCCAGCTCCTCCCGGAGGATCCGCGCGCCGGCCACGAGCGCGGCGGTCTTGTCCCGCGCCACGGAGCGAGCCAGCGGCGCCATGCCGCAGTTGGTGCTCGCGATCAGCTTGTCCGCGTCCACGAACTCGAGGGTCTCCCGGAGGGTCGCCGCGACCTCCTCGGGCGTCTCGATCTCGTCGCTCGCCACGTCGATCGCGCCGACCATCACCTTCTTGCCGCGCAGCAGGCCGATGAGCTCCGCCGGCACCCGGGAGTGGTGCCGCTCCAGGGCGATCGTGTCGATCGTGGACTCGCGCAGCAGCGGGAACGACGTCTCGTACTGGCGCCACTCCTCCCCGAGCGTGGCCTTCCAGTCGTTGTTCGCCTTGATCCCGTAGCCGTAACAGATGTGCACGGCCGTCTCACACGTCAGGCCCTCGGCCGCACGCTCGAGCGTCGCCACGCCCCAGTCGCGGACGTCGTCGAAGAACACGTTGAACGCGGGCTCGTCGAACTGCACGACGTCGACGCCCACCGCCGCCAGCTCCCGCGCCTCCTCGTTGAGGATGCGCGCGAACTCCCACGCGAGCTTCTCGCGGCTGCCGTAGTGGCGGTCGGCGAGGGTGTCGATCATGGTCATCGGCCCGGGCAGGGTCCACTTGATGGGCCGGTCCGTCCGCGCGCGCAGGGCCTTCGCGTCGTCCACGAACACCGGCGCCGGCCGGCCCACCTCCCCGACGACGGTCGGCACGCTCGCGTCGTACCGGTCGCGGATCCGCACCGTCTCGCGCCGGTCGAAGTCCACACCGCCGAGGTGCTCGATGAACGTGGTGACGAAGTGCTGGCGGGTCTGCTCGCCGTCGCAGACGATGTCGATGCCCGCACGCTCCTGATCGGCCACGGCGAGGGCGAGCGCGTCGAGCTTGCCCTCGCGCAGCTGCTCCCCCTCGAGCTTCCAGGGCGACCAGAGCGTCTCCTCCTCGGCGAGCCAGCCGGGCTTCGGCAGGCTGCCGACGAGGGCGGTGGGGATCAGGGTGGTCATCGGGTCTCCTCGGTGTCTCGTGCGGCGTGGGCGGCGGCCCAGCGTTCCAGCAGGTCGCGGTGCGGGCCCACGAAGTGCTCCTGCGTGTACTCCCCCTGCTCCCGGCCGAGGCGGGCCCGCTCCTCGCGGTCGTAGGCGATCCGGGTCTGCGAGAAGTCGCCGTGGTCCAGGCGCGGCCGGTAGACCTCGCCGGCCCCGGCGTTCGCGTTGTAGATCTCCGGCCGGTAGATCCGCTGGAAGGTCTCCATGGTGGCGATCAGCCCGGCCAGGGAGAGGTTCGCGTGGTCGTTGAGCAGGTCGCCCCGCGAGTAGAACGCCAGCGGCGCCACGGCCCCGCGCGGCAGGAAGCACCGGATCCCCAGGCCCATCCGGCCGAAGTAGCGGTCCGTGCGGGAGGGCTCGTCCTGGCGGTACTCGACCCCGAGCACCGGGTGCTCGTTCGTCAGCCGCCGGTAGGTGCGGCTCGTCGACACGCTGATGCAGATCACGGGCGGCTGCGGGAACCGCTCCCGGTACGCCTGCGAGTCGAGCAGGTGCTGGAACAGCCGCCCGTGCAGGTCGCCGAAGCCGTCGGGCTCCTCGGTCCCCGGCGACGTCGCCGCGTGCGCGGGCAGCACCACGGAGAAGTCGTGGTCGCGGACGTAGGAGGAGAAGTTGTTCCCCACACTGCGGCCGAGCACAGCGCCCGTCGCACGCTCGACCACCCGCACGTCGAGCATCTCCATGAGCGGGAAGTCGACATCCGCGCCGTCGTCGGCGGTGAAGTGCACGTCGATCGAGACGATCTCGATCCGTGCCGTGTAGCGGTCCCGCTCCGGGTTGTCCCAGGGGGCGAGGTCGTTGAGGCGCCCGTCGATCATGGCCAGGGCGGCGCGCAGGTTCTCCCGCCGGTCCGCACCGCGGGCGAGGTTCGCGAAGTTCGTGGTGGCGCGCGTGCTGGCGGCGGGCGTGTAGTCCTCGTCGAACGGCGTGGTGTGGATGCTGAACGTCAGGTCGTCCACGCGGGTGGGCGCGGTGCTCGGGACAAGGGTGGCGTGGCTCATCGGGTCCTCTCCGGGGTGCGGGCGTGGGTGGTGCGGTGGTGGGCGGGGGCGGGACGGGGCACCGCGGACGACGACGGCGCCCCGCGGCCGGCGGCGACGCGTGCGGCGCACTCGAGGCCGGCCTCGAGGTCCGCCTGCAGGTCGGCCACGTCCTCGATGCCGACGGAGAGCCGGACCAGGTCCGTGGGGACGGCCAGGGGCGTGCCCCGCACGGAGGCGTGGGTCATCTCGGAGGAGTAGCAGAGCAGCGATTCGACCCCGCCGAGGCTGACCGAGAGCGCGAACAGCTCGGTGGCCTCGGCGAACGCGCGGGCCGCGGCCTCTCCCCCAGCCAACCGGATGGAGACGATCCCGCCGAAGCCGTCCATCTGCCGCGCGGCGAGTGCATGGCCCGGGTGGTCGGGCAGCCCGGGGTAGAAGACCTGGGCGACCTCGGGGCGGCCCTGCAGCCAGCCCGCGAGCGCGGCGGCGTTGGCGCCGTGCCGGTCCATGCGCAGGCCGAGCGTCTTGAGGCCGCGGGCGGCGAGGTAGGAGTCCTGCGGGCCGGCGACCGCACCGGCGGCGAACTGCTGGTAGGCCACCGCCTCGGCCAGCGCCCGGCCGCGGAACTCGCGGTCGGCCACCACCACGGCGCCGCCGAGCACGTCCGAGTGCCCGCCGATGTACTTGGTGGTGGAGTGCACCACGACGTCCGCGCCGAGGTCGAGGGGCCGCTGGAGGTAGGGCGAGGCGAACGTGTTGTCCACGACCAGCAGCGCGCCGGCGTCGTGGGCGATCTGCGCCCAGGCGGCCAGGTCCGCGATGCCGAGCAGCGGGTTGGACGGCGTCTCCACCCACAGCAGCGCGGTGCGGCCGGGACGGACGGCCGCGGCGACCGCCGTCGGGTCGGTGATGTCCACGGGGGTGTTGGACACGCCCCACGGCTCGAGGACGGTGGTGATGAGGCGGTGGGTGCCGCCGTAGCCGTCGCCGCCCAGCACGATGTGGTCGCCGGGGCGCAGCACGGCCCGCAGGAGGGCGTCCTCGGCGGCGAGCCCGGAGGCGAACGCGAACGCCCGGTCGCCGTGCTCGAGGGCGGCGAGCTGGGTCTCGAAGCCGTTCCGGGTCGGGTTGGAGCCCCGGCTGTACTCATGCCCGGCGCGCAGCACGTTGATGCCGTCCTGCACGAAGGTGCTGGTCTGGTAGATCGGCGGCACCACGGCGCCGGTCAGCGGGTCGGGCTCCTGGCCGGCGTGCACGGCGGTGGTGGTGAAGCCGCGGACGGCGGGGCGGGACACGGAGCGGGTGGTGTGGTGGACGGCGGTCATCTCAGCGCACCTCCTGGGTGACGGCGGCGGTCTCGGGGACGGCGGGCGTGGCGGCGGGGACGGCCGGCCCGGCGGCGGACACCGCGGCCAGGGCACGGTCCAGGTCCGCGATCAGGTCGTCGGGACACTCCAGCCCGATGGAGAGCCGGACGGTGGTCTCGGCGATCCCGGCGGCCTCGCGCTGCTGCCGCGTCAGGCGGCAGTGCGTCATGGTCGCCGGGTGGGAGACGAGGGACCGGGCGTCACCGACGTTGACCACCAGCTGGAACAGCTCGAGCGCGTCGAGGAACGGGGCCACGGCCTCGGGGCCGCAGGCCAGGTCGAAGGAGAACACCGAGCCGACGCCGTCCGGGAAGTCGCGGGCGGCCAGCGCCGCGCTGGGATGCCCGGCCACACCGGGGTGGTGCACCCGCGCGACCGCGGGGTGCCCGGCCAGGTGTTGGGCCACGGCCAGCGCGGTGGCGGTGTGGCGGGCCACGCGCAGGTCGAGCGTCTCGAGCCCCTGGATGAACTGCGCCGCGCTCGCGGGGGCGAGGGTGGGGCCGAGGTCGTGCAGGAACTTGCTGCGGGCCAGCGTCAGGTAGGCGCCACGGCCGTGCCGCTCGACCAGCGTCTGCCCGCCGTAGCGGGCCTTGGGCCGGGCCAGCTGCGGCCACCGGTCCGGCGCCGCGCCGTAGTCGAACGTGCCGCCGTCCACGATCGCGCCGCCGAGCACCGCGCCGTGTCCGCCGAGGAACTTGGTGGCCGAGTGCACGACGACGTCGGCGCCGTGCTCCAGCGGCCGGTAGAGGGCCGGCGTCGCGAGGGTGCTGTCCACCACCACCGGCACACCGGCCGCGTGGGCGAGGTCCGCGAGCGCGGGCAGGTCCGGGAGGGTGGCGAGCGGGTTGGTGATGGCCTCGAGGAAGAACGCGCGCGTGTCGGGCCGGACCGCGGCGGCCCACGCGGGCGGGTCCGCCGGGTCCGCGAAGGTGACCTCGATGCCGAAGTCCGCGAACGTGTCCGTCAGCAGGTCGACGGTGCCCCCGTAGAGCTGGCTGGAGGCGACCAGGTGCTTGTCGCCCTGCAGCAGCGCCAGCAGGGACAGCGCGACGGCGGCCTGGCCGGTGGCCGTGGCGATCGCGCCGATGCCGCCCTCCAGTGCGGCGAGGCGGTTCTCGAACACCGCGACGGTCGGGTTGCCCGTGCGGCTGTAGGTGAAGCCGGGGGTCTCGAGCCGGAACATCGATGCCGCCGTGGCGTGGTCCGGGAAACGGAACGCCGTGGTCTGGTGGATGGGCGGGACGACCGGCCGGTGGGGTGCGGCGGGCTCGTAGCCGGCGTGGACTTGCTGTGTGGCGTGACGGGGCATCTGCTCTCCTCCATCGGTCCTGGCGGTAGCACCGGGCCTGCCGTTCCCGGGGGTCCGGGTCCGGCGGGCGGGTTGCTGCGGCGTCGTCGAGCCAGATCTCTCGGCCGCTCTGGATGGGTGGTGAGCCCATCCCACGCGGTGGGCCGCCGCGAGTCCAGCGGGCGGCCGGCTCGCGCGTCACATGAGCCGCCACCGCGCCATCCAGGACCGGCCGGAGCCTCTCCGGGGCGCGGCGGGCCGTGGCAGACCCGTGTGACGGACCGGCGTGGAGGGGGGTGTGTCAGACTCCCGGGCATGACGCAGAGCACACCGGGCGGACCGGCCACGGGCCTGCCCGACTTCCGTCCCTCGGGCAACCAGGGCGTGGACCCGGCGCTGTACGAGATAGAGAACGCGGCCATGGACCGTGAGGGCGCCCTCTGGGCGGCGCTGCAGGAGGCGGCGCCTTGGGCCGGGCGGACGCTGCTCGACCTCGGTGCGGGCACCGGCTTCTGGCTGCCCCGCTACGCCGACGCGGCCGAGACGATCGCCGTCGAGCCGGACGTGCGCCTGCTGGGGGCCGCCCGCGCCCGCCCCGGCGGGGCGCGCGTGCTGTACGGCTCGGCCGAGCAGATCCCGCTGCCGGAGGCGAGCGTCGACGTCGTGCATGCCCGGTTCGCGTACTTCTTCCCGCACCCGCGCTGGGACGTCCGACCCGGCCTGGACGAGGTCACCCGGGTGCTGCGGCCCGGCGGCGCGCTCGTGGTGATCGACAACGACACCGAGCGCGGCCAGTTCGCCGAGCTGCTGCGGGCGAGCACGAACGCGGCGGCGCAGGGCCAGGACACGTACGCGCGCGAGTGGTGGGCCGGCATCGGGGCCGAGACCCGTGAGGTCATGAGCTCGTGGACCTTCGACTCCCGCGCCGACCTCGAGGCCGTCCTGCGGCTGGAGTTCGAGCGAGGGGTCGCCGACGCGTGGCTCGCCGAGCACCCCGCAACGACGTCGCTGAGCTACGGCTACCTGCTCCACGTGTGGCGGTGAGCACGGACCCGCGTCGTCAGACGCCTGCCCCCCGCACCCCTGACGCTGAGACGCCCCCGCCGCCGGAAGGACGGGCGCGGTGGCTGGTCGCCTCCAACGCCCTCGACGCGGGTGGCCGGTCCGCCACGGACGTCGCCCTGGACGTCCTGGCGGTGCTCCTGCTCGGCGTGGGCGCCGACGGCATGGGCGTGCTGATGACGCTCTCCGGGTTGGGATTCCTCCTGCTCGGCGTGCCCATCGGCATCGTGGTGGACCGGCACCTCAGCCCGCAGCTGCTCGCGGCCACCGGCCTCGCCAAGGCGGCGGTGCTCGGCTCGCTCGTCGTGGCGTGGGCGCTCGACGCGCTCACGTTCGGCCACCTCGCCGCCGTCATGGCCCTGCTGGGCGTGCTCACGGTGCTGGCCGAGACCACCCAGACCGCGCTCGTGCCGCGCGTCGTGCCGGCCACCGCCGTCGCCCGCCTGACGGCGCGGCTCGAGTCCGCCGACGCCGCCCTCGTGTTGATCGTGCCCGCCGCGGCGGGCGTCCTCGTCGGGTCGCTGGGCGCAGGGCCCGTGCTCGGCATCGCGACGGCGTTCCTCTTCGCGGCGGCGATCGTCGCGCTCCGGGTGCGGTTGCGGCCCTCCGCCGCGGCGGACGTCCCGGACGACGACGGGGACCCCGGCGTCGCGGACGTCCTGTCCCGCTGGGCCCGGTTCGGGAAGGACGCCGCGGAGGGGTGGACGGTCCTGCGGCGCACCCCGGTCCTGTGGCTGCTGACGATGGGGTCGGTGGCCGCCAACGTGGGCATGGCCCTCTTCGCCCCGGTCGAGGCGGTCTGGATCCTGACCGACCTGCGGCTCGGGCCGGAGTTCCTGGGCATCCAGATCACCGCGGGCGCGGTCGGGGCACTGGCGGCCTCGTCCCTGGCGGGCCGGGCCATCGACCGCCTGGGCGAGCGCCGGTGCATCCTCCTCGGCTCGGTCGGCTGCGCCGTGGCCGTGGGGCTGCACCTGCTGGCCTACGCCGACCGTGCTCATGCCGGGCCGTGGCTGCTGGCCGGCGCCGCCCTCTGGGGGTTCATGGTCCTGCTCGGGAACATCACCCAGGCCGCCGTGACCGCCCGCGCCTGCCCCGAGGGCACGCTCGGGCGGGTCACCGCGATGCGGCGCACCCTCACCCGGGGCTCCGTGCCGCTGGCGACCCTCGCGGGAGGTGCGCTCGGGGCGACGCTCGGGGTCGGCTGGGCGCTCGCGGGGTGGCAGGTCCTGGCGGTGGTCTCGCTGGCCGCCGTCGTGCCGGCCGCGCGGTGGGTGGATGCGGGGCGCGACGACGTCGACTGAGGCCGAGACGCTGACGCGGACACCGAGGTTGCTTAATGTGTGGCCATGGTCACCCATCCTGCGCTCCAGCAGCCGGTGATCGACGCCGTCGACATCCGTTCCGTCGCGGAGTTCTACCGCGAGCTCCTCGGCCTCCACTACCGCGCGGGCGACGAGCTCGCGGACGGCCGCGAGCCGGACAGCGCGGACTGGCTCGTGCTGCTGGACGACGACGGCCGCCGCGTCCTGACATTCCAGCGCACCGACGAACTGAAGCCCAGCACGTGGCCGTCACCCGAGGTGCCGATGCAGCTGCACCTGGATTTCACCGTGCCGGACCGCGAGTCCCTCGACGCGGCCCACGACCACGCGCTGCACCTGGGCGGACGCCTCATCCTGGACCGCTCCGACGACGAGGACGAGCCCCTGTACGTGTTCGCGGACCCGGCCGGCCACCCCTTCTGCGTCTTCGTGGGGTGAGCGCGGCAGACCGCGGGGCGGTTTCACGCACATGTCGAAGACAAGAAGCCGGTTCAGTGCCGTCGGTAAGGTCGTCGGGTGATCCCGCAACCCACCGATCGACTCACGTTCCGGTGCATGACCGACGCTGACCTCGACGACATGTTCAGGCTCCTCGGAGACGCGGAGGTCATGCGCTACTACCCGCGAGCCAAGTCGCGCAATGAGGTGCGGCGGTGGATCAACTGGTCGAAGGACAACTACGCCACGCATGGGTTCGGCCTGTGGGTCATCGAACACTGGACCACCGGCGACTTCATCGGTGACTGCGGCCTGACCTGGCAGAACGTCGACGGCCAAGAGGTCCTCGAGGTCGGCTACCACGTCCTGCCCGAACACCAGGGACAGGGACTGGCAACCGAGGGGGCCTCTGCCTGCCTGCGATACGGGTTCGAGACCCTGGACGCAACGCTGGTCACCGCGATCATCAACCCCGACAACACGGCTTCCCGTCGCGTGGCCGAACGAATCGGCATGACCGTGTGGAAGAGCACGCGTGATCCCAGTGGGGCGCCGATCGTGGTCTACAGCAGCCACGGCCACGAGGCATGACGCACTGAACTGCCGCCATGGGTGCGTGCCCAGTGAGAAGACACGCCCTGGACCCAGCCGGCCAGGCGCTTCTGCGTCTTCGTGGTGGGGGCTGCGGTCATCTGCACGATACGGTGCCGTCCATGCATCCGGACCCGGCCGAGGCCATGCTGCGCGTCGCCCGGGCGCGCGCCGGCGGGGACCGCGTCGAGTGGCGGCGGGGCACCGCGGAGCTGATCGAGCCGGCGTCGGCGGACCTGGTGATCATGAGCGGGAACGTGGCGATGCACCTGATCGACCAGGACTGGCAGCAGGAGCCCACGGAACGGACGACGGCGGCCGGTCGCCCTACTCGAGTCCGAGGCCACGAGCACGCCGGACGCGGACGGCGTCGTCGTGCACCGATGGCGCACCGAGTACTCGGACGAGGGCGTGGACCGCGTCTGGAGCGACTGGCACGGCCGCCCATTCGACGCGGCGGAGCACCCGTTGATGATCATCGAGGCCTGTCCACAGGGGGCCTGACCCGTCCACCCGTCATGGCAGGATGACGCATGTCACACGTGATGCGAGGGGGAACCATGACGGACACGACCACGGCCCGCCCCATGCGGCCGGCCCACTTCGACGACGACCCGCCCGTCCGCGGGATCGGCCACCTCCGGCACCCGGTGGTGTCGGGCGGGCTGATCGGGGTGGTCGGCGGCGGCGCCTTCCTGTTCGGCGGGATCGCGGGGCTGCCGCCAGAGCACCAGGGCACGCTGCGGGGCGTCGCGGTCTCGCTCATCAGCTTCACCCTGGTGGTGGTGCTGCTGCGCCGGCGGATGCTGCCCACCGTGCCGACGCCCGCCCGCGGCGCGTCTACGGGATCGCCGTCGTCACAATGCTGGCGCTCCTCCCCGTGACCCGCCTGGTGGCTTTCGGACTCGACGCACCGACGGCCCAGATCGCCCTGGTGGCCGCCGTGGTGGGTGGCCACTTCCTCCCGTTCGCTCGGGCATTCCAGGCCCCGGTGTTCTGGTGGATCGGCGGGGCGATGGCCGTGCTGGGGCTCGCCGGTGCCGTACTCGCGGCTCTCGGCGATCCCGTGGCCGGGCCCGCGGGGGCGACCGCAGCGGGGGCTGCGATGCTCGTGATCGTCGCGGCACAGGGGCTGCTGGCGTCCCCGCGGCAGGACTGAGGGCCGGACCATGAACATGCTCCAGGCCATCCGCCGCTACTACGCCGGCTACGTGCAGTTCAGCGGGCGCGCCTCCCGCGCCGACTTCTGGCTCGCGGCGCTCTACCTATGGCTCCTGCAGGCCGTCGTTCACTTCGTGTCCACCGCCCTGGACGTGTTCGTCCTCGGCTCGCCGGACCTGTCCCTCCGCGACGCGGCCGTCCTCCTGGTGGGGATCACGCACGCGCTCCCCTCGCTCGCCCTGCTCGCCCGGCGCCTCCACGATGCGGGCTTCAGCCGCGCGTGGCTGTTCCTCGGGCTGGTACCGTTCGTCGGCCCGCTCACGCTGCTCGTGTTCGCGCTCCAGCCGTCCGCCCCGCGCCTCGGACACCCCGCCGATGCGTCGGACCCGGTTCCGGCGGGGGCCACGGCCGCGCGGCGCTGACCCCCGCCGCCATGTCCGGCCCGATCAGTGGTCGTGGTCGTCGTGGTCCTCGTCACCGTGCGCGCCCTCCTCGGGCTTCACGGACTCCGGCTGGCCGGTGACCACGGCCATCTCGACCGGGGCGAACTCCAGGTCCTTCTCCAGGACGGTCTCACCGGTCTCCAGGTCCACGGCCACGAGCCTCCGGTTCTCCGCGTCCGTCACGTAGGCGGTGTTCCCGGCGACCTTCAGGATCGGACCGGGCTCCTGCCACTCGTCCTTCTCCTTCCACGGCTCGATCACCGGGTACTCGGCGGTGACCTCACCGGTCTCCTCGTCGATCACGGTGACCTCGCCGTCGTAGGTCAGCACGACCGCGGAGCCGTCCTCAGCGCGGCCGAGCGAGCGGAACCAGTAGGACGAGCCGAGGTCCACGGTGGTGAGCTCATCGGTGCGGGTGTCGATGAGGGCGATCCCCGTGGGCCGCTCGACGGCTTCCTTCGGCTCCTCCTCGACCTTGTGATCACCCAGGACGATGGGTGAGTCATGCAACCCGAACAGGTTCCCGGAGCGCTGGTACTCGGTCTCGACCTCCACCTTGTGGAACTCGCCGTCCCGGTACACGACGGGCCCGTTCTCGCAGCCCATCACGACGACGTCGCCCGCCTCCGTCGGCTGGGCCGCGGCCTCGCCGTGGCTGCCGGGGCAGTCGTCGGTCTCGGCCGTGACCTCGCCGGTCTTCGGGTCGATCACCTGGAGCGTGTTCCGGGAGTCCTCGGTGCCCTGCGTGGTGAAGAGGGTGCCGTCGGAGAGCTCGAGCGCCACGCCGTGGTGCGGGTCCTCGGTCTCGGCCTCCGTCATGACGGGCATGAGGTCCGGGGTCGCCTTGTCCAGGTGGGTCGAGTCGAAGGTGCGGATCGCGCCCGTGCCGTCCGCGAAGAGGGTGGTCTTGCCGTTGTGGGTGACGACGTGGCCGGGATGCTCACCCGGGAACGTTACGCCGGTCATGCCGGGCGCGGACTCGTAGTTGTGGAAGTGATCGCCGTGGGCCTTGGCCTGGATGCCGGTGGAGAACACCTCCCAGCCCTTCCCGGTGGTCACCAGGACGTCCTTGCCGTTGCCGGCGTTGCTCAGCCGCTTGAAGCCCGTGATGTCCTGCTCCTTCACCACCTCACCGGACTCGGCGTCGAGCAGCGTGAGCCCGTCCTCGTGCGAGAGCAGGATGCGCGGCGTCACCGCGGAGACCTCGGTGGTCTGGGTCGGGTCGACGCGGTCCTCCGCGGAGACGGAGGAGGCCGCCGTCGCCTCACCCGCCGGCGACTCGGAGCCGCCCGCGGCGGAGGCGGGTGCCGACGTCGGGCCGGACGGGTCGGCGTCCGCGCCGCACGCCGTCAGTGCGATGGCCGCGGCGGCGAGGGTGGCGGAGAAGGTGGCGGTGCGCGTGGAACGGCGCTGCGGGGCGAAGTGGGACACGGGGAGCCTTTCACGAGGGCGAGAAGATGCGACTGATTCACAATAAGAACTGTTGCGGATGGTTCGCAATACTGCGGTGGACCCCGCCCCGGCATCTCGGCGGCGCCGACGGCGCGCCCCCGTCGCGGGAACCGGCACGTGACGCCCTCGACGCGGCGACCGGGCCGTCAACGGCACGCCGCTCGGGCGCCACTACCGGCTGGGCGGCTGAGGCGTCGGGCGGTGCGGCGCGCGGCGGAGCCCGTCAGGCCAGGCCGCGCGCCGCATGCCAGGCGGCGATCCGCTCGAGCGCCTCGTGGACGGCGTCCGGGCCGGCGGCGAAGGAGAGCCGGACGGACTCGGGCCCGTGGACGGCGTCGAAGTCGTCGCCGGGGGTCAGCGCGACGCCGGCCTCCTCCAGCAGGGCGGCGCAGTAGCCGACGGCGCTGCCGAACTCCGCCAGCATGCCCGGGGCGAGACGGGCCCAGAGGTAGAAGGCGCCGTCGGCGGGGGCGGCGTCGGCCCAGCCGAGCCGGGGCAGGGCGGCCAGCACGACGCCGCGCGTCGCCGTGAAGCCGCCGGCCTGCTCGGCACAGAACGCGTAGGACTCCTCGCTGAACGCGTGGACGGCCGCCTCCTGGGCCGCGGCGGGCGGGCAGAGGGCGACCGAGCCGGCGAGGCCGTCGACCGCGGCGGCGAGGTCGTCCGGCATGAGCATCCAGCCCAGCCGCCAGCCGGGCATGCCCCAGTACTTGGAGAACGAGCTGACCACGAGCGCGGTGCGGGAGGTGCGCCATGCGCAGGCGCCGAGCCCCTCCCCGTCCGTGTGCACGATGCCGTGGTAGATCTCGTCCGAGACGAGCCGCACACCGCGTTCCTCGCACCAGCGGGCGAGTTCGGCGAGCTCGGCGGCGCTGACCATCGTGCCCGTGGGATTGGCCGGGGAGGCGAGCACGAGCCCCGCGACCGGGCCCTCCGCGAGCGCCGCCTCCAGGTGGGCGACCGTGGGCTGGTAGCGGGTGCCGGCGTCGACGTCCACGTCCACCACCTCCACCCCGAGCGCCGTGAGGATGTTGCGGTACGCCGGATAGCCGGGGCGCGGCAGGAGCACGCGGTCCCCCGGGGGGAACGCCGCGAGGAAGCCGAGCATGAACGCCCCCGAGGAGCCCGTGGTGATCGCGACCTGCTCGGGGCGCACGTCGAGCCCGTACCAGCGGCGGTAGTGGCCGGCGACGGCGGCCCGCAGCTCCGGCAGGCCCAGCGCCGGGGTGTAGGTGAGGGCACGGCCGGAGGCGTGGACGGCGGCGGCCGCGGCGTCGACGGCGGGCGGGGCGCCCCCGCCCGGCTCCCCCGCGCACAGGCTGACGACGTCGTGGCCGGCGGCACGGAGTTCGGCGACCCGGCCGAGGATGCTCATCACCGTGAACGGTGGCACCTGAGACCGGGCGGACGGCGCGAAGGCGGGGGTGGCGGTGGGGGCAGGGGCGGCGGTGCTGGCGGGGTCGGCGGTGCTGGAACGGGACGGGCGACGCATGGCCCGAGGCTACCCCCCGCTTTCGTTCGGGAAACGGCGCCCCGGGGACGACTTTCGTTGACGAAACGGGCGGGCGGGCCGCCGTTTCCCGAACGAAAACGTCGCGACACGCCGCCGTTTCCCGAACGAAAACGTCCGGTACGCCTCGCGCGGCCCTCACTCCTCGGCGCCGAGCATCTCCCGGATGTCCTCGGCGGTGAGGGAGTCGGTGAAGGCGCCGGCGCCGGAGTCGTCGGACTCGTCCATGAGCGCGCCGAACAGCTCGGCCTTGCGCCGCTGCAGCTCGAGCACCTTCTCCTCGATCGTCCCCTCGGACACGAGCCGGTAGACCATCACGGTCCGCTCCTGCCCGATCCGGTGCGCCCGGTCCACGGCCTGCGCCTCCGCGGCGGGGTTCCACCACGGATCCATGAGGAACACGTAGTCCGCCTCGGTCAGGGTCAGGCCGAAGCCACCCGCCTTCAGGGAGATCAGGAACACCGGCGCCTCGCCCTCACGGAAGCCACGGATCACCTCGGCGCGCCCGCGCGTGGAGCCGTCGAGGTACGCGTGCTCGATCTCCAGGTGGTCCAGCTCCTCGGCGATCACCCGCAGGAAGCTCGTGAACTGGCTGAACACGATCACGCGGTGCCCCTCGCCGATCACCTCGGTGAGGTCGTCGAGGAACCGCTCGAGCTTCGAGCTGGGCACGGAGGCGTACTGGTCGTCGACGATCTGCGGCGCCAGCGCGAGCATCCGCAGCAGCGTGAGCGACGTGAAGATGGTGAACCGGTTGCCGTCCATGTCCCCGAGCAGGCCCAACACCTTGCGGCGCTCGCGCTGGAGCACGCGGTCGTAGAGCTTGCGGTGGGCCGGCTCGAGCTCCACCTGGAGGATCTGCTCCTGCTTGGACGGCAGGTCCTTCGCCACGAGCTCCTTGGAGCGGCGCAGCATGAACGGGCGCACGCGGCGGCGCAGGGCCGCCATCCGCTCGGGGTCCCCCCCGGTCTCGATGGGGGTCACGTAGGTCTCGCGGAACCGGCGGTGGCTCGGGAACAGGCCCGGCACGACGACGCCCAGCAGCGCCCACAGGTCGCTGAGGGAGTTCTCCATCGGCGTGCCGGTGATGGCCAGCCGGAAGGGGGCGCGCAGGTCGCGGGCCACCGTGTGCACCTTCGCGGCGCGGTTCTTCAGGAACTGTGCCTCGTCGAAGACCACCCCGCCCCAGTCGAGTCCGCCGTACTGGCCGGCGTCGATCCTCAGGAGCGTGTAGCTGGTGACCACCACGTCCGCCCCCGCCACCTCGTCCGCCACGGCGGTGCCGCGCTTGCGGGTGGTGGTGTCCAGGACGCGCACGTCGAGGTCCGGGGTGAACTTCTCGGCCTCGGCCGCCCACACGGACACCACGGAGCTCGGCGCGACCACGAGGAACGGCGGCCGCTCGGGCCGGGCCTGGCGCGCGTGGGCGAAGAGCGCGAGGGTCTGGACGGTCTTGCCCAGGCCCATGTCGTCGGCCAGGATCCCGCCGAGGTCCTGCTCCCACAGGAACGCGAGCCAGCGCAGGCCCTCCTCCTGGTAGGGGCGCAGGTCGGCCTTCAGGCCGGCGGGGCGCGGGGCCTCGGGGAGGCGCTCGACGGCGGCCAGACGCCCGACGGCGGCGGTCCACTCCGGGTCCTCGTCCACCTCGTCCGCGAGCTCCTTGAGGTCCTCCCAGAAGCCGACCTGGTGCCGTGAGACGGGGGTGTGCTCCGGGGTCCACTCCTGCAGGGTGGCGGCCTCGGAGAGCAGGGCGCGCAACCGGTCGAAGGCGGGGTGGTCGAGGCCCAGGTAGGAGCCGTCCGCGAGGATCAGCGTGGTCCTGCCCTGCACGAGCGCGGTGAACAGCTCCACGAACGGCAGCACGTGCCCGTCCACGGAGACCTGCACGCCGAGGTCGAACCAGTCGTTCTGCGTGGCCTTCGTGCCGACCTCGATGCGCGGGGCGGCCTTCAGCTCGCGGTAGTCGGGGCGGTCGCCGGTGACGTCCACGCGCACGTGGTCCGCGCGCTGCAGCAGCGGCAGCACCTGCTCGGAGAACCGGGCGGCGCCCACGCCCTCGAGGACCTGCTCCTCCGCACGGCCGGCGCGCGGCCAGAGCTCGGCCACGGCGCGCAGCACCGCGTCCTCGTGCCGGGTGTCCCGCAGGGGGTCGCCGCCGGCGTCGAGGCCGAGTTCGCGGGGCGGGTCGAAGTAGAGCCAGGACCAGCGCAGCACGAGCTCGTGGCCGGGTCGGAAGTCGGCGCGCAGCCGCAGCACGGGCGGCTCGAACTCGGGCAGCTCCACGGAGGCGTCGCCGCTGGTCACGGGCAGGGCGCCACGCAGCCGCGGGTAGATCCGGCCGAGGAACTCCTCGCGGTCCGCGGCGGGCACGCGCACGGGCCCGCCGGCGAGCACGAGCTGCTGCACGGCCTCGGGGACGGGGCGTGCGGCGGGGATCAGGTGGAGCACGGCCTCCTCGTCCGTGAGCTCCACGCGGTAGAAGCCGATGCCGCCCACGGCGTGCACACCGCTCAGCCCGGGGACGGGCGGGGCCGGGTCGAGGGCCGGGGCCACGTCCAGGCCGCCGTCGGGGGCGCCGGTGACGTCCAGCCCGACGGCGGCGGGCGCCTCCAGCACCACGTCCGTCAGCAGCCCCAGCGGCACGAGCTCCACCCCGACCTCGCGGGCCTCCGCGAGCAGCTGCCAGATCCGCGGGGAGTCGAAGACGTGCAGACCGAACCAGGCGTCGCCCGGGTAGGAGTCCTCGGCCTGGACCTGACGCCAGATCAGGCGCATCGCCCGCTCCTGGGCGGGGGCGAACTCGGCGCGCGGGAACTGGAACGCCTTCCACGTCAGCCCGCCCTTGATCCACGTCCCCTTGGCCCCGCGCTTGAGCGGGCGCACGGTCACGTACAGCGGGCGGCCCTCGCGCACCTGCTCCTCCCCGGCCGTCGCCGGGCCCCACTGCTGGAACGCGTTGCGGGAGGACTCGGCCACGAGCTCCACGCCGATCGCCAGCGCGGGCGGCGTGCCCAGCCGGCGCGGACCGTCGAGCCCGGCCAGCGGCTCCATGACCCGTCGCCAGTCCAGGCCGGCAGCGGGTGGGGGCGCCGCCCCGTCCGCGGCCGGGGCGTCGAGGCCGGCCGGGCCGCCGCCGTCGTGGCCCCGGCCGGCGGGCGCGGGCAGCGCGTCCGCCGTGGTGACCATCTCGGCGAGCTTGCGGCGGGCGTCGTCGAGGGCCTGGTCGGCGTCGAGGCGGACCACCTGGTAGAGCGCGGCGGCCACGTGCTTGCAGTCCGTCCCGACCGGGCACGTGCAGCGCCCGCCCACCGGCTCCATGAGGGCGCCGGCGCCGTCCTCGGCGGCGTCGTCGTAGGCCTCCTGCAGCTGCACCTGCACCCGGTAGGGGCTGGGCGCGGTGCCCTGGACGGAGGCGCTCAGACGGCCGGTGGCGGCGTCATAGCGCAGGCGCCCCACGGCACCCGACGCGGCCACGGCGAAGCCGCGGTCCGCACTGGTGGGCCCGACGACGGCGCGGATGGCCTCGGTGCGCAGGTGCGGCAGGACGTCTCCGGAATCTGCAGTGGCCATAGCGAGCAGTCTTTCACGGACCGTGCCGGGCCCGCTCCGACCGACGCAGGTCCGGCGGCGTGCCCACTCACGGGCCCCGGGTCCGCACACCTGAGACCTTCAGCCCGACCCGCCCCGGACCCTAGAGTGCGCCCATGGCGTCCACACAGCCCTCCCCCGTCCCCGCCGGTGCCACGCCGGCGTCCCACACCTCCCCCCTCGGCCTGTCCCTGCCGGACGGCCGGGGCCGTCGCGTCCTCGTCACCGGTGCCACCGGTTACGTGGGCGGGCGCCTCATCCCCGAGCTGCTCGCCGCCGGCTTCGACGTCCGGGCCGGCGCCCGGAACCCCTCCGACCTCGCGGACCGACCGTGGTCGGACAGCATCGAGGCGGTGGAGCTCGACCTCACCGAGGCGGACCTCGTCGAAGCCGCCATGCAGGACGTGCACACCGTGCTCTACCTCGTGCACTCCATGGGCGGGGGCGGCGACTTCGTGGCCCAGGAGCAGCGGATCGCGGACATCGTGGGCACCGCCGCGGACACGGCCGGCGTGGCCCAGCTCGTCTATCTCTCCGGCCTGCACCCGGACACGGTCCCCGTCGCGGAGCTGTCCGACCACATGCGCTCCCGCGCCCTCGTGGCCGAGCGTCTCGAGCGGGCGGCGACCCCGGCACTGACGTTCGAGGCCGGGGTGATCATCGGCTCGGGCTCCACCTCGTTCGAGATGATCCGCCACCTCGCCGAGCGGCTGCCCGTGATGCCCGGCCCGTCCTGGCTGAGGAACCGGGTGGAGCCGCTGGCCATCCGCGACGTCCTGTACTACCTCCTGCAGGCCTGCGCCCTCCCGGAGCCCGTGCAGCTGCGGGCCCAGATCGGCAACGGGCACCCCCAGCCGTTCGCGAGCGTGCTGGTGGACTACGCCAAGGCCGCCGGCCTGTCCCGGCGCATCGTGATCCCCACCCCGTTGCCCTTGAAGACCCTGGCGGGCTTCTGGATCGGCATGGTGACCCCCATCCCGGTCGCGGTGGCCCTGCCCCTGGCCGCATCCCTCGCCGAGGAGGCGGTCGTGGAGGACCGCTCGGTCCGCGACCTCATCCCGGACCCGCCGGGCGGGCTGACCTCCTACATGGACGCCGTGCGGCTGGCGCTGAAGCGGGAGAAGGAGGGCCCCCTGGACGTCACCTTCGACGCGGACCTCCAGAGCTCCGCGGACCCGGCCGCCCCCCTGCCCTCGGATCCCGAGTGGGCCGGCACCACGGTCTACACGGACGAGCGCGAGCGCGAGTCCGACCTGCCCGCGCAGGAGGTGTGGCCGGTGATCGAGTCGGTGGGCGGCGCCAACGGTTGGTATTCGACCCCGCTGCTGTGGAAGATCCGCGGGCTGATGGACAAGTTGGCCGGCGGGCCCGGCCTGACCCGCGGCCGGCGGGACCCGAACCACCTGCGACGCGGCGACGCCGTGGACTGGTGGCGGGTGGAGGACGTGGAGCCGGGGCGGCGGCTGACCCTGCGGGCGGAGATGAAGGCCGGCGGGCGGGCCTGGCTGCAGCTGAGCACCGAGCCGCGGGAGGGCGGAGGCTCCGTCTACCGCCAGCGGGCGGTCTTCATGCCGGACGGCCTGCTCGGACGCGCCTACTGGACCGCCATCCTGCCCTTCCACGCCGTGGTGTTCCCGGAGATGGCCGCGAACATTCTGGCCGAGGCCAGGCGCCGGCACGACGGCGGCGAGCGTCCCCGCACCCGCGGCCTGCTGCGGCCGCTGGTGGACCGGCTGCCCCTGCGTCGCAACCCGTTGGACAGGCGAGCCCGCGGCGCCGGCGGGGCTCAGTCGCGGGACTGACCGTCGGGGCCACGCCCCCAGTGGGGCCGGGGGCGTGACCGGGCCGCCCGGCGCAGCCACCGCCGCCCGGGGGACAGCCGGGCCCAGTTGACCTGCAGGGTGGTGACCGCCATCCGGCCCTGCCGCACCCGCTGGCGCAGGGAGTGGAAGATGCGCCCGGCGACCTCCACCCGCAGGTCCGGATCGAACCGGATCCGGCGGCCGGCCAAGGCCAGCTGGAAGGACAGGTCCAGGTCATCGTGCACGTCCCCGCGCTCGCGGTGGACGCGGGTCCGCACAGCCTGCCACGCCTCGGCGCGCAGGGCGCAGTTGGAGCCCCAGACGGGGGTGGCCGCCACCGCGGCGCCCGCCCCCCAGCGGTACGCGCCGGTGTAGAGCGCCGCCCGCACCTGTCCCCGGAGGCCGGGCTGGTCGTGGAAGGTCCCCGGCCCGGTGAGGGCGTCGAGCCCGGGGTCGGCGTCGAACCGGGCCACGATCCGTTCGAGCCAGTCCGCGGGCATCCGCGTGTCGGCGTCGCAGCGCACCAGCAGCTCCCCGACCGCGGCGTCCAGGCCGGCGGCCGCCGCGGCCGGGACCCCGCGGCGCGGCTCGTGCACCACCCGCGCGCCGGCGGCGCGGGCGAGCACCGCCGAGTCGTCCACGCAGCCGTTGTCCACCACCACCACCTCCAGCGCCGGCCGGCTCTGGGCGGCCAGCAGGGCGAGGCACACGCGCAGGTGCTCGGCGTCGTCGAGCACCGGGACGACCACGGAGACCGTGGGGCGGGCCGGGGTCACCGGGTGCGCTCCCGGCGCACGGCGAGGGCGGCGCCGATCCCGGCGCCGACGAGATCGGCGGCGAGGTCGCCGATGGTGTCCGTGTAGCCCACACCGATCTCGGGGGTCACCGCCGTGTGCCCCCACCATTCGGCCAGCTCCCACACCACGCCCAGGGCCACGGCGGCGGCCGCGATCCCCAGCCCGGCCAGGCCCGGGCCGAGCAGCGCCACGGTCTGCCCGGCCTCGGTCCCCCGACGCCGGAGCCATGCCCCCACCACCAGTGCCGTCAGGCAGGCGACCACGGCGGAGGCGGCGGCGTGCACGAGCAGGTCCAGCCACGGCACCCGTGGGTAGAGGCCGATGACGCTCAGCCACCCGGCCAGCAGCAGGACCGCCTGCGCGGCCCAGTCCAGGGCACCGCCCGGGGCGAGCCAGCGGGTGAGCCACTGGGAGCCGAACACGAGCAGCATCGCCGCCGCGGACGGCCATCCGGCGTGCACCGCCGCGACCGGGACGAGGATCAGGCCGAGCGCGCGCAGCAGGTCTGCGGGGATCAGCGGCAGCATGTCAGCGATCGTCCGGGTGGGGGCGGCGTCCCGGCCGAGGGCCGCGCCGACCGGCACGACCACGGCTCGTCAGCAGCAGCCAGAGCGCCGGCAGCAGCAGGGCGGAGCCGAGCGGGTAGGCGAAGTCCTCCACGGGCGCCTGGCCCACGTAGGCACCCACCAGCAGCTCACGGCCGTAGTCGAAGAGCCCCGCGGCGATCATCACGTTGTCGAAGACCGCCGTGAGGGCCCACAGGGCCACCAGGGTGGCCGCCACGGCCCGCAGGTGCTCGCCCCGCACGCGGCCGACGAGGGCGGCGCCCACGAGCACGGCCAGGGCGAAGCCCACGAAGACGAGGACGAGGTCGAGGAAGGTCACCGGCTGCCCCCGTCGGTCGGATCGGCCGGCGTCGCGGCACGGGCGTCACCTCGCCGGCCGCGCAGCAGGCGCAGCGCCCCGGTGAACAGCACCATCGTGATCTGGCTGAGGAAGAGCAGGAAGAACCCCTCCTCCAGGGGCAGCTGGGGGGCGAGCATCACCCCGGTCATGTAGGGCGACTGCCGGTGCAGGAACACGCCTTCGGCGATCCCCCACAGGTCCCAGGCGAAGAAGTAGGCCACCCCGGCGGCCAGCACCAGCAGCGCCGGGAGCGGGCGATGCCACAGGAACAGCTCGAAGCGCCGGTCCACCAGCAGCATGCAGCCGATGACACCCAGCAGGGCCAGCAGGTAGATCATGCCGCCGCCCCCCGGGTCAGCGCCCACCCGATCAGCAGCAGGGTCACGAGGAAGCCGGTCACGTAGTTCAGGGGGAGGAACAGCTGCCAGCCGCGGTGGGCCGCGCCCGAGGTGGCGTCCGTGACGCGGCGGAAGCGCAGGGTGTTCACCACGTAGGGCACGGCCAGCAGCGCCGCAAGCGGGCCCGGCGGGTCGGTGGCCAGCAGCAGCAGGCCCGCCGCCGCGTACAGGCCGGCGGCGAGCAGGACGGTGCGCCGAGCGCCCAGCACGGTGGCCACCGAGGCCAGGCCCCCCTCCCGGTCCGGCACCACGTCCTGCACCGCCCCGAACATCTGCGAGGCCATGCCCCACAGGAAGAACGCCCCCAGCAGCGCCGCCAGGGCGGGCGTGGGGGTCGCCCCGGCGAGCACGAGGCCGTAGACCGCGGGGGAGACGAAGTGGGTGGCGGAGGTCGCGGCGTCCAGGAAGGGCCGCTCCTTGAACCGCAGCCCCGCCCAGGAGTACGCCACCACCGCGAACAGGCTCACCGCCAGCACCAGCACGGCGGCCCACTCGCCCCGCACGGCGGACCAGCCCGCGAGCACGGCCACGAACGGCACGGGCAGCAGCACCGACCACGCCAGCACCCGGCGGCGCACCGCGGGGTCGCCCAGCACGGAGCCCTCCACGCCCCCCTTGCGGGGGTTGCGCAGGTCCGAGGCGAAATCGAACACGTCATTGATGCCGTACATGGCCAGGTTGTAGGGCACGAGGAAGAACACGACGCCCAGGACCACCAGCCACGCGGGCAGCCCCCCGGTCAGGATCGCGGCGGCGGCGAACGGGTAGGCCGTGTTCACCCAGCTGACCGGCCGGGACGCCCAGAAGAGGGTGCGGATCATGCGCCGCTCCCCCCGGGGCCCGCGGGCCGGGCCCTGCGCGCGTCGTGGCGCAGTTCGTCCCGGACCACTTCGGCGGAGATCAGGCACATGGGCACCCCGATGCCCGGGCGCACCGAGGAGCCCGCGTACATCAGGCCGGCCACGTCCGCGTCCCGCACCGAGGGACGGAACATGGCCGACTGCGCCAGCGTGTGCCCGGGGCCCAGCAGCGAACCCCGCCAGGCGTGCACGTCCGCGGCGAAGTCACCGGGCCCGTAGGTGCGCCGCACCACGATGCGCTCGGCCAGGTCCGGGATCCCGGCCCAGCGGGCCAGCTGGTCGAGGGCCCGGTCCGCCACGGCCTCCACCTGGGCGTCCCCGGCGCGGTCCACCCGCCAGCCCTCGCCGTCACGGACCCGGATGCCGCCGCGCCCCCACCCCGGCTCGGCGGGGGCCGGGACGAGGATGAAGAGGTTCTCGTCGCCCTCCGGGGCCACGCCCGGGTCCGTGGCGGAGGTGCGCGAGACGTAGATCGACGTGTCCGCGGCGAGGTCCTCTCCCCGCTCGATGCGCCCGAAGTTGTCCTCCCAGTCCGCCGTGAACAGCAGGGTGTGATGGGCCAGCTGGGGCAGGGATCCGCGCACCCCCACGCACACGAGCACGCCGGAGGGGCCGGGGTCGCGCCGGTCCCACGTGGACTCCGCGACGCGCCGGCCGGGAGGCAGCAGACGGGTCTGCACGTGGTGCAGGTCCGCGGCGGCCACCACCACATCGGCGTCGAGGCGTCCCGCGGCGCCGTCGTCGGACCGCCAGGCGACGCCGGTCACCTGGCCCGGGCGGCGACGTCGGCCCTCGTCCCCGCGGGCTGCTCCCGGCCTGGGCAGGCGGGCGGCCAGGCGTCCGAGGCGGCCGGCGGGGGCGGGACGGTCCACCACCTCGACGGCGGTCGCCTCGACCCCGGTGCGGATCTCCACGCCGGCCTCGCGCACGACCTCCGCCATGGCGTCCACGAGGGCCGCGAACCCGCCGAGGGGGTACTGCACGCCGTCGGCGAGGTCCAGATGGGACATCAGGTGGTACATGGCGGGGGCACGGTCGGGGGACGTGCCGAGGAAGACCGCCGGGTAGCCCAGGATCTGGCGCAGCCGGGGATCCTGGAAGCGGGCCGCCACGTGGGAGCGCAGGCCCCCCAGCAGCTGGGGCCCGAGGGCCGGCAGGGCGCGCAGGACGTCCGGGTGGGCCAGGGCGGCCGGCCGGCGGAAGTCCGTGTAGAGGAAGTGCTCCTTGGCGAGCCCGTAGATCCGGGACGCGGAGTCGAGGTAGGCCCGCAGCCGGCGCCCGGCGCCGGGCTCGAGGGACTCGAACAGCGTCTCCGCGTGGCCGGTGCGCACGTCCACGGGGGGCTCGTGGAGGTGCCCCTCGAAGTACACCCGGTAGCCGGGGTCCAGACGGCGCAGGTCCAGCCGTTCGGCGGCGGAGGTCCCCATGAGGCGGAACCAGCGGTCGATCACCTCGGGCATCAGGTACCAGGAGGGCCCGGTATCGAAGGTGAACCCCGCCTCAGACCAGCGTCCGGCACGGCCGCCCAAGACGGCGCCGCGCTCCAGCAGCGTCACCCGGTGCCCGTCGCGGGCCAACAGGCCCGCCGTGGCCAGTCCGGCGAACCCGCCGCCCACCACCACGGTGCGCGGGCCGAGAGCGGTGTCCCGGGCGCTCATCGGCGGCCTCCCCGGCGGCCCCGTGCCAGGACGCGGGCGGCGATCCGGGCCTTCTGATGGTCCGGCACCCGGACACGGCGGTGGGCCAGCTCGGCCGCCGGGGTCGCCTCGATCCGGTCCACCAGGGCCGCGAACAGTCCGTGCGCCAGGGCCACGGCGCGCCCGGCCCCGGGGTCCAGGACACGGATGCCGGGCAGGGCGGCGTCGAGGTCGGCGCGGACCTCGGCCACGAGCTCGGCCTTGCGGGCCTCGGTGAGCACGCCCGGTGCGGCACCGGGCAGGTAGGTGCGGCCCAGCTCGTGGTGGTCCGCGGCCAGGTCCCTGAGGAAGTTGACCTTCTGGAACGCCGCCCCCAGCCGGGAGGCCTGCGCGCGCAGCTCCTGCCGCTGGCCCGGGGTCCGGGCCCGCGTGCCGGGGAGGGAGAGGAAGACCTGCAGGCACATCAGCCCCACCACCTCGGCCGAGCCGTGGATGTAGGCGTCCAGCGACTCGGCGCCGTGCTCGCGGATCCCCAGGTCCGCGCGCATGGAGGCGAAGAAGGGACGGGTCAGCTCCGGGGTGATGCCGTGGCGACGGGCCACGTCGGCGAAGGCGTGCAGGACCGGGTCGGTGGCGAAGCCCGACGCCATCGCGGCCTCACACGCCCGCTCGTAGTCGTCCAGGGCGGCGCGGACCCCGGCCTCGTCGAGCCCGGCGGCCACCGCGACGCCGTCGACCACCTCGTCGGCGACGCGGACCATGGCGTAGATCGTGGCCACGTCCTGGCGTGCCTGCCGGGGCAGGGTGCGGCAGGCCCAGGAGAAGGACGTGGAGTAGCGGCGGATCACCTGGGCCGCTGCGGCGTGGGCCGTCCGCGTGTACAGCGCGGCAGGGCTCGGGGTGGGCGCGGCCATCTCAGGACCTCCGGGTCAGCACGGCGTGGCAGGCGTCGGCGAACTCCGCCCGGACCGTCTCGTCCAGGGGCAGGGCCGCGATGCGCTCGCGGGCGCGGACGGTGAGCTCGGCGGCGACGTCGAGGGCGTGCTCCCGGGCACCGGCCGCCTCGAGGGCGCGGCGGGCGGCCTCGATGTCCGCGGGGGTGGCCGGGCCCGCGTCGAGCAGGGCGCGGACGGCGGGGATGCGGCGGCCGTGGGCGGTGAGCACGGTGGCCTTGCCCTCGCGCAGGTCGCCGTCGGCGGACTTGCCGGTCTCCCCGGGATCGCCGAACACGCCGAGGACGTCGTCGATCACCTGGTAGGCGGCGCCGAGGTCGGCGCCGGCCTCGCCCATCGCCCGGGCGAGGTCGGGATCCGCCCCGGCCAGGAGGGCGCCGGCGCGCAGGGGCGCGCCGACCGTGTAGTGCGCCGTCTTGAGCCGTTGCATGGCGAGGATGCGGTCGGGATCGGGCTCCTCACCGGTGTGGCGGGACAGCCCCAGGAGCACGTCTTCGAGCTCGCCGGCCGCGGTCACGGCGGCGGCGTCGAAGACGACGGCGGCGGCCTCGGCGGCCCGGGCGGTGTCGGCGGCACAGGTGGCGGCGAGCCGGAACGCCTGGGTGAGCAGGACGTCCCCCGCGATGAGGGCGACGGCGACCCCGGCGTGGGCGGCGTCCGCGGCGGGCACCCCGCGGGCCTCGAGGCGGTGCCGGGCGGAGGCGTGCACGGCGGGCTGGCCGCGCCGCAGCACGTCCCGATCGATGACGTCGTCGTGGACGAGCAGCGCGGTGTGCAGCAGTTCGAAGGCGGCCCCGAGTCGGTCGACGGCAGCGCGGCCGGACGGAGGGACCGGGTCGGCGGTCGCCAGGCGCCAGCCGAGCTCGACGAGACGGGGGCGGATGAGCTTGCCGGCGCCCACATGGACGTGGAGCGAGTCGAGCAGCTCGGCGAAGGCGGCGGATCCGGGTGCCTGGGCCGTGGCATGTCGGAGCGCGGCGTCCAGCTCGGCGGTCACCCCGGAGAGCGCGGCCTCGCCGCCCGTCCTCGCTTCACCCATGGCGCCTCCTCGGTGGCGGACACGACGCGGCACCGACCGCCGCATCTGTTCGACCGTCTAACTTCTGGACGCAGAAGACACTACGGGCCTCGCCGGTCCCGCGTCCATGCGCGGCGGTCCCGGGCGGCGCGATCTCACGACGCACGGGGCCGCCGTCGGGATCAGGCGTCGGCGGACGCCGTCTCCAGGGTGATCTCCGGGTCCACGATCTGACCCTCCCACTCACCGGAGACCCCGTACACGACGCAGTGCTTCTCGTCGGTGCCGTAGTTGCCCAGCTCGGAGGAGGTCAGGACGGCCCCGTTCAGCTGGTCCTCCTTCTCCTCGCTCAGGCGCTGGGCCTGGGCGGTGCAGGTCTGGGCGGCGGCCGGGTCGGCCTCCTCGCCCTCGGCCACGGCCGGCACGGCCCACAGGTACTCCGCGGTGTGGGCGCCCTCGCAGTCGGTGGTCTCGAAGGAGGACAGGTCACGGGCGCCGAGCGGGGCGGTGAAGCACGTGCCGGCCTCGTAGTCGGCCGGGGCCGCGGACAGCGACGACGCCGAGGCGGACGACGACTCCGCACCCTGCGCGGACGCGGAGGCGGGCGCCGTCGTCGAGGCGGACGCGTCGGCGTCGGACGAGTCCTGACCGCCGCACGCGGTGAGGGCCAGCAGCGCGGCAGCGGACAGGCCGGCAAGACGGGCGGAACGGGACAGGGCGGCGAAGGCCATGGGGGTGCTCTCCTCGAGTGACGTGGGACGCGCCGGGGTGTGGCGCCGACCTCAGCACTCTAGCCACGCCCGGCCATCAGGATCGGGCCGGGGTGACATGGCCCACATCTGATGGGCGGCCCGGCTCGCCTGCCACACTGAGAGGCATGCAGACCCCGGCCACGCCCTCCCCGCACGACCACCCCTCCCCCGTCGCCCGACCGTGGATGGCGGCCTCGGACGTCCCGGTCGCAGGCCCCGACGACGTCGAGCGCGTGGTCCTGCTGTCCCCGGCGGGCGAGGCCGTGGGCACGGAGGCCAAGGCCACGGTCCACCGCCGCACCGAGGACGGCGGCACGCCCCTGCACCTGGCCTTCTCCTGTCACGTGTACGACGAGGCCGACCGGTTCCTGCTCACCCGCCGGGCGCTGGGCAAGGCGGCGTTCCCCGGGGTGTGGACCAACGGGTTCTGCGGGCACCCCGGCCCCGGCGAGTCCCCCGCGGAGGCCGTGCTGCGCCGCGCCCCGCAGGAGCTGGGCGTGGAGGTGTCCGACGTCGTCGAGGTGCTCCCCGACTTCCGCTACCGGGCCGCGGACGCCTCCGGCATGGAGGAGCACGAGATCTGCCCGGTGTTCCGGGCCCGGATGCACGGCGACCCCGCCCCGGAGCGGGACGAGGTCGCGGAGTGGTGCTGGGTGGAGCCGGCCGATCTGGCCGCCGCCCTGGCCGCCGTCCCCCGGGCGTTCAGCCCGTGGCTCGTGGAGCAGTGGCAGCAGGGGGCGTTCGACCCGCGGTGAGCGGCCGGCGCGGCGACGCCGCGCGGGCCGTCAGCGGCCGTTGACGTCGTCGAGGTGGGCGGCGGTGGACTGCACGGCCTCGTCCTGCCCCGGCTCGGCGTCGCCCTGCTGGCCCTGCTGCTCCTCGGCCAGGCGGCGGACCTCTGCGATGTCGAGGCCCTTGACCTGGTCGAGCAGCTGCTCGAGCGCGGTGCCCGGCAGGGCGCCGGCCTGGGAGAACACGAGCACGCCGCCGCGGAAGGCCATGAGCGTGGGGATGGAGGTGATGCCGGCCATCGCCGCCAGCTGCTGCTGGTCCTCCGTGTCGACCTTGGCGAACACGACGTCGTCGTGCTTCTCCGAGGCGGCCTCGAACACGGGGGCGAACTGGCGGCACGGGCCGCACCAGCCGGCCCAGAAGTCCACGAGCACGGTGTCGTTCTCGGCGACGGTGGAGCCGAACTCCTCGAGGGTCAGGTCCTTGGTGGCCACGGTGGGTCCTTTCGTCAGCGGGGCCGACGCGCTCACGCCGGCGATCGTCCTGCCGACCACAACGGACACCCCGCCGCACCTATTCCGCCCCACCCCACTTTCGTTCGGGAAACGGCGGCGTGTCCCGGCACTTTCGTTCGAGAAACGGGCGCCTTCCACGCACTGTCGCGGCCGAGACGGGAGCCGTCGTCGTCGCTTCCTAGACTGACCGCATGACCGCCACTCCCGCCCTGCCCCTGCTCGTGCTCAACGGCCCCAACCTGAACCTGCTCGGCACCCGCGAGCCCGAGGTCTACGGCACGGCCACCCTCGACGACGTCCGTGCGCTCACCGAGGCCCGCGCGGCCGAGCACGGGCTGACCGTGGACTTCCGACAGTCCAACCACGAGGGCGAGCTCGTCGACTGGATCCAGGAGGCCCGCACCTCCCACGGGGGTGTCCTCATCAACCCGGCCGCGTACTCGCACACCTCCGTCGCGATCCGCGATGCCCTCGCCGCCGTCGACCGGCCGATCGCCGAGGTGCACATCTCCAACGTCCACCGGCGCGAGGCGTTCCGACACCACTCGCACGTCTCCGCCGTCGCCGACGTCGTGATCGCCGGGGCGGGCGTCCAGGGCTACGCCCTCGCCGTCGACTGGCTCGCCGCGGCTGTGCGCCGCTGAGCGCTGGTCAGGACCCGGCCGGTCGGGCCTAGGGTCGGTTCGACGAGCCGGTGGCCGCATCAGGGCGCCGGCACCCGACGACGAAGGAGTCACGCCATGGGCACCCAGGATCCCCGCACCCATCTGCTCGAGAAGCTCGCGAAGGTGCACGTCTGCATGCTGACCACCGCCGAGGCGGACGGCACGCTCGTCACCCGCCCGATGGGCCTGCAGCAGGCCGAGGACGGCGGCACGCTCTGGTTCATGACGCGCTCCACCTCCGACGTCGCCGCGGACGCCCCGCAGCGCCCGGTCAACGTCGCCGTCCAGGACAAGGACTTCTGGGCCTCCCTCGCGGGCCACGGTCAGCTCGTCCGCGACGACGCCCGCAAGAAGGAGTTCTGGAACTCCGCCACCGAGGCGTTCTTCGGTGAGGGCTCGAGCCCCGAGGATCCGCAGATCGTGCTCGTGCGCGTGGACGTGAACACCGCCCAGTTCTGGGAGTCCCCGGGCGCGGTGGCCACCGCCGTCGAGATGGTGAAGGCCAAGGTCACCGGCGGGACCGCCGAGCCGGGCGACAGCGAGACCGTTCGCTTCTGACGGCGCTTCCCGACGCCGGCCTCGCGACTCGCCCGCGGAGGGGCCGGCGAGCGCCGCGCGAGGGGCCTTGGCGGGTCAGTCGACGTCCTCGGCCGCCAGCTGGCCGCACGCGCCGTCGATCTCCTTGCCGCGGGTGTCGCGCAGGGTGGTGGGGATGCCGGCGGCGTTGAGCCGGTCCACGAACTCGCGCGTCACGTCCTTCTCCGAGGCGGTCCAGATGGAGCCCGGCGTCGGGTTCAGCGGGATCGGGTTCACGTGCACCCAGCCCTTGCCCCGGGCGTTGAGCTTCTTGGCCAGCAGGTCGGCGCGCCACGCGTGGTCATTCATGTCCTTGATGAGCGCGTACTCGATGGACACCCGGCGGCCGGTGGCCACGAAGTAGTCGTACGCGGCGTCGATCGCCTCGTCCGCCTTCCAGCGCGAGTTCACGGGGATCAGCTCGTCGCGCAGCTCGTCGTCCGGCGCATGCAGGGACAGCGCGAACGTCAGCGGCACGCCCTCCTCGGCCAGCTTCCGGATGGCCGGCACCAGGCCGACGGTGGACAGCGTGATGTTCCGCGCGGACATGCCCAGGCCCTCAGGCGAGGGGTCCACCATGCGGTGCACGGCGGCCATCACGCGCTTGTAGTTGGCCAGGGGCTCACCCATGCCCATGAACACGACGTTGGTGACGCGGTCGGCGTCGTGCCCGCCGTCCTTGCGCTTGCCGCCCAGTCCGCCCTGGGCGATCACCTGGTTGGCCAGCACGATCTGCTCCACGATCTCCGCCGTGGACATGTTGCGGGTCAGCCCGGCCTGGCCCGTGGCGCAGAACGGGCAGTTCATCCCGCAGCCGGCCTGACTGGACACGCACAGCGTCACGCGGCCGGGGTACCGCATGAGCACGGACTCCACGAGCGCGCCGTCGAACAGCCGCCACAGGAACTTGACGGTGTCCCCGCGGTCGGTCTCCATGCGCCGGACCTCGGTGAGCAGCGGCGGGAAGAACGCCTCCGCGATCGCCTCCCGCTTGTCCTTGGGCAGGTCCGTCATCTGCTCCGGATCGGTGGTGTAGTGCTCGAAGTAGTGCACCGAGAGCTGCTTGGCGCGGAACGCCGGCAGCCCGATCTCCTTGGCCTTCTCCTGCCGTTCCTTCAGCGTGAGGTCGGCCAGGTGGGTGGGCGGCTGGGAGACGCGCGGCTGCTTGAACTGCAGCTGCGGTCGGCCGTCCGGGCCCATCGGCTGGGTCCAGCCCTCGGTCTTCGGCATCACCTGGGGGCGCTCGGCGGTGGCGGCCTCGCGGCGCTTGGGCGCGGAGAGCTGGTGGCCGACGCCGGCGCGGCGCATGCGCTCTCGGTCCTCGGCGAGCTGGCGCGCCTCGGACTCGTCGATCAGGCCGCGCTCGGGGCGGCCGAGGGCCGGCTTGCCGGCGCGGTCCCTCTGGCGGTTCGGGGTGGGCTTCGATCCGGGGCGGCGGGGCTGGTAGTCAGACATCGGCACCATTCTCCCAGACGGGGCGGACATCGCGGCGGGTCGCTCTCACGGCGACGGCGTCGCCCAGCTCCGGCATCCGGGGCAGCCCCCGCAGGACCCAGCGGACGACGACGCCGCGCACCGTCGCCGGCAGCGGCCGGTACAGGGTGCGCGCCAGCCCCCAGAGGCGTGCCTCCCGGACGGAGTCCCGCCCAGTCCAGGACCAGCCGAGGCCGGCGCGCACGCGGCCTGGGAGGAGACCGGCGGTGACGAACCGGGCCAGGGGCATAGCCGCCCGCAGCGGCGCGGGGACGCCCTGGCCGGAGAACAGGTCGGCGGCGACCCGCCGCGCGTCGTCCGTGACCTCGAGCCGGGCCACCCGGTCGTCCCAGTAGTCCGCAAACGCTGCGCGGTCGACCGGCCAGGCGGAGGCGGGGACCTCGAGGCTCGTGGCGAGCGGGGCGTACCCGCGGTAGAGGCGGTCGGCGTCCTCGGCGTCGAGGGCGCCCCACATCCGGCGGCGCACCTGCTCCCCCATCGCATAGAGGGTGGCGGCCACCCAGAGCTGGGCGTCCGGGTCGGCGGCGTCGTAGGGGTGGCCTCCGGCGTCGAGCCCGCGGACCGGGCGGTGCGCCGCCCGCACCCGGTCGACGACCGCGTCGCGCAACGGCGCGGCCTCGGGGAGGGTGACCGCGTAGATGTAGGCGAGCGTGTGGCGGAGCCGGCGCATCGGGTCCTCGGTGAACCGGGAGTGGACGGCGACGCCGGCCCCCACCGGCCGGTGCGCCACCTGGAGCAGGATCGCCGCACCGGCACCGGCGAGGATCACGGCCTCGCGGGCGAGGGCGGCCGCGGAGGTCGGGGCGGAGTGGCAGTCGGGGCGCATGGTCCCAGCCTCGCACCGGGCCGGGCGGAGGGGCAGGGGGCCGAGATGAACGGTGCCGTTCACCTTCTGTTCATCTTGCTGTTCGCCTGCCGCTCGTGGCGCCTCGACACGAAAGTAGCGTGATGGCGCCGATTTCGCGGCATACAGGCGGGCGCAACAGGGTGTCACAGGTCACGTTGGTGAACACGGAGTTGCACTCCGGGAGGAAATCTGTAAACTTGTTCACAAGCAGTTCACCTAGCGTTTACGGAACGCGAGGTTGGGACTCCACCGAACCCATCACCCGCGGCCCCGCCGCGACGATCCGCCGGACTCATGGTCCGGCAACCGAAGGAGGTGCTCACCGTGAGCATCAACACGACCAGCCACCACCTGCCCGCCACCCCGAGCCCCCTCATGCAGCGCCACGTGCTCCAGCGCGTCGAGGAGACCCTCCTCCGCCGCTTCGAGGGCACCGTCACCGCCGAGACCGTCCGCTCGGTCGTCCGCGAGGTCGTCGCCGACCTCAAGCGCGGCGCCCGCATCACCACCTTCCTGCCGGCCCTCGCCGAGCGCGAGGCCACCCGCCGCCTCCAGGCCGCGACGCCGGCCCACGAGGCCATGGCCGTCGCCGCCTGATCCCCCATACCGACGCGACGACCCGTCGGCCCGCCCCGCGAGGGGCCGTGGCCGGCGGGTCTTCTCGCCTCCCCGGACGCTTTCGTTCGAGAAACGGCGTCACCGCTCCTTGCTGATGCGGCCATCCGGCACCTCCGCTCCTGGACGCCGTTCCATCGCCGCCCACGCGAATCCGGCGTGCGACGCCGTTTCCCGAACGAAAGCACCGCGACACGCCGCCATTTCCCGAACGAAAGCGCGACCGGCACGGGAGGCCTCAGTCCTCGGCGACGCCCAGCGCTCGGCGCATCGGCAGGAACTTGGCCCGGATCTCCGTGACCTCCTCCTCGGGCACCGCTCCCGGGACCATCCCGCCCCCGGCCTGCAGCCGCACCCCGCCGGGCACCTGCTGGCCACAGCGCAGCGCCAGGGCGATCTCGCCGTCGCCGTCCTGGTCGAGCCACCCGACCGGGCCCGCATAGCGGCCGCGGTCCACGGGCTCGACCTCCGCGATCACCCTCACCGCGTCCGGCGTGGGGGTCCCGCCGACGGCCGCCGTCGGATGCAGCGCGGCCACCACGTCCAGCACGGTCCCCCGCCCATCCCGCAGCCGGCCGCGCACGGACGTGGCCAGGTGGTGCACGTTCGGCAGGGTCAGGACGGTGGGCGCGGGGTCGTCATCGGCGAGGTCGACGACGGGCGCCAGCGCGTCCAGCACCGACCGCGCCGCCCAGCGATGCTCCTCCGCCAACCGCGGATCAGAGGCCAGCCGCTCCCGCAGCGCGGCGTCCTCCTCCTCGTCCGCGCCGCGCGGCATGGACCCCGCCAGCACCCGCGAGCCCACGAGCCCCGCGTGCCGCGTGGCGAGGACCTCGGGCGTAGCGCCCAGCAGCCCGCCGACGGCGAACACCCAGGTCTGTGGGTACTCGCGGCGCAGCGCCCCGATCGCCCGCCACAGGTCGGCGTCGTCCGCGGGGACGGTCATCGTGCGGCTGATCACGACCTTCGCCAGCTCCCCGCCCGAGTCGGCCATCCGCGTCAGCAGCTCGCGCACCCCGGCCGCGTAGCCGGCGTCGTCCCAGGCACGGTCGGCGACGTCGGCGGGCAGGGGCGCCGCGCCGTCGGCCAGCAACCGGGCTGCACCGTCCGCGGCGACGGCGGCTGCGAGCGCGTCCGCGTCCACGTGCTGGGCCACGTCTCGCACGCCGGACGGCGTGGCGCGGCGCAGATCCGCGGGGATCCGCAGGACCGCGGGCTCGGGCGAGTCATCGGCGAAGGTCGAGGAGATCCAGCCCCGCAGCGGGGCCGTCGGGTCCGGTCGTCCGGCGACGGCGGCCTGCCACAGCGCGGAGAGCCGGTGGAGCCGGTCGGTGCCGTCCAGGAGCACGGTCCAGCCGCCCTCGCCCCGCCACGCGTCGTCCCCGTGCGCCCACAGCACCGCCCGGGCGAACGGGGGGACGGCGGCCTCGGGGGCCCCGGTCGCGGGGGCGCCGAGGTCCGGGAGCAGGGAGCGGACAGACATGGCCCCCATTCTCTCCCACCTCGGCGGACCCCCGCTCCGGGCCCGGGCCTCGGCCGCCGCCCCGACGACGGCGGCGAGCGGCGTCGTCGGGCGCGGTGGGATCCCGTCAAGGCTTGCGCCGGCACACCCGACGTCGCAGGGTGGGGGCACCCGTTCACCTCGCGTTCAGCCGACCGCCTTCCCCGGAGGACTCGCATCATGGCACCCATCCCCCCGGACCCCCACGCCGATCACGCACCGGCGGTGGACGACATGCCGCTGGACACGACGGCCGCGCCGGACATCCCCGCCGCGGTGGACCCCGTGCCGCACGGGATGGCCGCGCACGTGCTCGAGCGCGAGGTCGGGCCGCTGATGGCGCGCTTCCCCGGCGTGGCCGACGAGGCGACGGTGCGTCAGCTCCTGTTCGACTCCTACGCCGAGCTCGCCGAGACGAGCCGCCACCCGGAGATGCTGCCGACCATCTCGGTGCAGCATGCCGCCTCGCGCCTGCGCGCCAGGGCGATCAACCAGGGCAGCATCGAGTCCCGCCACCCGCGTGTGCTGTTCGTCTGCCACGGCAACGCCGGCCGCTCGCAGATGGCCGCGGCCCTGCTCGAGAACCGCACCCACGGCGAGGTCAGGGCCCGCTCGGCCGGCACGGAGCCCGCCGGCGAGGTCATCTCCACCGCGTTCGAGGCGATGAACGAGATCGGCATCCCGCTGCACCACACGTACACCAAGGGCCTGGACCCGGACGTGCTCCGGGCCGCCGAGATCGTGGTGCTCTTCGACGGCGCGGATCCGTTCGAGATCCCCGAGGGCGCGCAGGTGCAGAAGTGGTCCGTGCCGTCGATCCGCGGCATGAGCCTCGAGCAGGTGCGCGGCGTGCGCGACGCCCTGGACCTGGAGGTCCGCGGCCTGATCGCCGATCTGGGCGAAGCCCCCGCCGCCCCGCTGCCGGACGCGGACACCCGCACCGGCTGACCCCTTGACCTATACCCCCCTGGGGTATAGAACGGGGGTATGAGCACGGACAGCACGACGACGGCGCCCGCCGCCGCCTCGCCCCTTCCGTCCGCCGCGGCGGACGCCTGCGACGGCCACCGGCCCCCGCACGAGGTCCACCGGGACAAGGCCAAGCACCTGGCGCGACTGCGCCGCATCGAGGGGCAGGTGCGCGGCCTCCACCGCATGGTGGACGAGGACGTGTACTGCATCGACGTCCTCACGCAGATCGCCGCCGTCACGAAGGCGCTGCAGTCCCTCAGCCTGAACCTCACCTCGGAGCACCTGCGTCACTGCGTGGCCGAGGCCGCGGTGCAGGCCGAGGCGGAAGGCCGCACCGAGCTCATCGACGAGAAGGTCGCCGAGGCGACGGCCGCCCTCGGCCGCCTGCTGCGCTGACCGGCGCCGTCGCCCACCCACCACCGCACGAGGAGCACGAGATGACCACCACCGACCTGAAGATCACCGGCATGACCTGCGGCCACTGCGCCGCCTCCGTCCGGGAGGAGCTCGGCGAGATCGCCGGCGTCTCCGCCGTGGACGTGGACCTGAACGCCGGGGGCGTGTCCACCGCCACCGTCACCTCCGAGGGCCCCCTCGACCCCGCCGCCGCGCGCGCCGCCGTCGAGGAGGCCGGCTACACGCTGGTGGAGGCCTGACCCCATGACCCACCCCGCCTCCTCCACCCCGGCCGGCCCGCAGTCCGAGACCACCCGCCGCGTCGACCTGGACGTCACCGGCATGACCTGCGCCTCGTGCGTGGGCCGCGTCGAGCGCAAGCTGGGCAAGCTCGAGGGCGTCACGGCGTCCGTGAACCTGCCGCTCGAACAGGCGACCGTCACCGCGCCCGCCGGCGTCTCGGACGAGGAGCTCGTGGCCGCCGTCGAGAAGGCCGGGTACGGCGCCACCGTGCGCCGTCCCGCCCCGCCGGCCGGCCAGGCCGGGCACGCGGCACACGCCGGGCACGCCCACACCTCCGACCACGGCGAGGAGCACACCGCGGACCATGACGGCGTGGACCACCACGACCACATGGCCCACGGTCCGGGCGAGGACGTGCTGAAGCCGCGCCTGATCGGCGCGGCGGTGCTGACGGTGCCGCTCGTGTTGATCTCCATGGTCCCGGCGCTGCAGTTCCCGCACTGGGGCTGGGTCGCGTTCGCCCTGGCGGCGCCCGTGGCGCTGTGGGCGGCGTGGCCGTTCCACTCGGCGGCGTTCCGCGCGGCCCGGCACGGCTCGTCCACGATGGACACCCTCGTGTCCCTGGGCGTGCTCGTCTCCTTCTCCTTCTCGGCCGTGGAGCTGATCGTGGCGCCGGACATGACCGCCCACGTGGGCGGGACCATGGCGGAGATGGCCCACCACAGCCTGTACTTCGAGACGGCCGCGGTCATCACCACGTTCCTGCTGCTGGGCCGCTGGCTCGAGGCCCGCGCCAAGCGCGAGGCCGGCGCCGCGCTGCGGGCCCTCCTGGACCTGGGCGCGGCCCAGGCCACCCTCTACGACCCCGAGACCCACGACGAGCGCACGGTGCCCGCCCAGTCCCTCGCGCCGGGCGACGTCGTGCTGATCCGCCCCGGCGAGAAAGTGCCCACGGACGCCGAGGTGCTCGAGGGCACCTCCGCCGTGGACGCCTCCCTGCTCACGGGCGAGTCCGTGCCCGTGGAGGTCGGCCCCGGGGACGCCCTCACCGGCGCCACCCTGAACACCTCGGGCCGGCTCGTGGCCCGCGCGACCCGCGTCGGCTCGGACACGACGCTCGCCCAGATGGGACGGCTCGTCTCCGAGGCGCAGACCGGCAAGGCCCGCGTGGCCCGGCTGGCCGACCGGATCTCCGCCGTGTTCGTGCCGATCGTGCTCGGGATCGCCGTGCTGACCTTCGCGGTGTGGATGCTGGTGACCGGCGACCTGCCGTCCGCGCTGCGCGCCGGCGTGGCCGTGCTCGTGATCGCGTGCCCGTGCGCCCTCGGTCTGGCGACCCCGGTCGGCCTGCTGGCCGGCACCGGCCGCGCCTCGCAGCTGGGCATCCTCATCCGCGGCCCCGAGGTGCTCGAGGACTCGCGCACCGTGGACACGATCGTGCTGGACAAGACCGGCACCGTGACCGAGGGCCGCATGGCGCTCGCGGACGTCCTCGTCCTCGACCCCGCTTTCGTGGCCGAAACGGGCGCCTCCCGGAGCGCTTTCGTGGCCGAGACGGCGCCGGACCAGGCCGCCGACGTCCTGCTGACCCTGGCGGCCGCCGTTGAGCGCGGGTCCGAGCACCCGATCGCCCGCGCGATCGTGGCCGGCGCCGAGGAACGCGGCCTGACCGTGCCCGACGTGGCGGACTTTGCCTCCACAGCCGGCGGCGGCGTGTCCGGGCTGGTCGCCCTCCCCCACGACGACGGCGCCCTCGGCTCCGGCGCGCACGACGCCGCCGGCCCGGCCCCGGTCCGCGTGGCCGTCGGCCGCGGCTCCGTCCTCGAGACCGCCCTCGACGGCGGCATCCCCGCCGAGCACCGGGCCGCGTTCGAGGCCGCGGAGCAGGCCGGCGCCACGGCCGTATGGGTCGCGGTCGGCGGCCGCGTGGCCGGCGTCCTGTCCGTGCGGGACACCGTGAAGGAGACCTCGGCGGACGCCATCGCCCGGCTCAAGGAGCTCGGCCTGCGCCCGCTGCTGGTGACCGGGGACAACGCCGCCGTCGCCACCCAGGTGGCGGCCGCCGTCGGGATCCCGGCCGAGGACGTGGTGGCCGGCGTGCGCCCCGAGGACAAGGTGGACGTGGTGACGCGCCTGCAGTCCGAGGGCGCCGTGGTGGCCATGGTGGGCGACGGCGTCAACGACGCCCCGGCGCTCGCCGCGGCGGACATGGGCATCGCCATGGGCTCGGGGACGGACGTGGCCCGCGAGGCCGCGCAGATCACCGTGATGGGCGACGACCTGCACCAGGTGGTCCAGGCGCTCGACCTGAGCCGCCGCACCCTGGGGATCATCCGGATGAACCTGTTCTGGGCGTTCCTCTACAACGTGCTCGGCATCCCGGTCGCGGCCCTGGGCCTGCTCAACCCGATGATCGCCGGCGGCGCGATGGCGGCCTCGAGCGTGCTCGTGGTGCTGAACTCGCTGCGGCTCACCCGCTACGCGCGCTGAGCCGGGGCGGGGCCGAGCGCGGGCCGGGTCCACCCCGGCCCGGCCGGCCGGTCAGGGCAGGCATTCGCGGGAGTACTCGAGCCACTGCTCGAGCTCCCCGGACTCCTCCCAGAGCTGGTAGAGCTCGGAGCAGGAGGGCTCGCGGATGACCACGCCGATCAGCTCGCGCAGGGTCTCGACGTCCTCGTCCGAGAACTGGTCGATGAAGGCGGTGAGGTCCACCTCGTCCGTCTCCGCGTGCTCGAGCAGGGCCTCGAGGTCCGCGTGGTCCTCGTTCCGGGCGATCCGCACGAGCGCCCCGAGGGTGAGGAGTGCGGCGCCCTGGCTCGCGGTCAGGTGGCCCTCGTCCTCGTCGCGACGGAAGTTCTTGCGGAACTCGTCCAGGTCGAAGGTGCCGTCGAGGACCTCGTCCACGATGTCCAGCGCGGTGTCGTTCTGGAAGACGTTTCTGCCCCATGCGCCCATGACCTGACCCTAGGGCGTGTCTGAGAATAGATGCACGAGTCAGCTGAGACCCTGGGGACATGTCCCGGTTCCAGATGCTCTCTGACACCCAATGGGAGTTGATCGCCCCGATGCTCCCGACCCGGACCGGCCGCGCCGGCAGGCCGTTCGCCGACGCCCGCACCATGGTGGAGGCGATCATCTACCGGTACCGGTGCGGAATCGCTTGGAGGGATCTGCCCGAGGTCTACGGGCCCTGGCAGACCGTGTGGACCTGGCATCGGCGCTTGGCTGAAGAGGGCACATGGGACACGGTGCTGGCCACGCTGACCGCCGCCGCTGACGCCGAAGGCCTGATCGATTGGTCGGTCTCGGTGGACTCCACGATCGCCCGCGCCCACCAGCACGCGACGAACATCACCCGCCACACAGGGGGATGGATCGAACTACAAGAATCCGCGTGAGGAGCCGGCCGATCACGGCATCGGGCGCTCCCGTGGCGGGCTGAGCACGAAGATCCATCAGCTCGTGGACGGGACCGGGCTGCCGCTGGTCAGCCTGATCACCCCCGGCCAGGCAGGGGACTCCCCGATGCTGCTTCCTCTTCTGGCGCAGCTGCGCGTGACCCGGCCAGTAGGGCGGCCCCGGACCCGCCCCGAGGCCGTGCTGGGCGATAAGGCGTACTCCTCCCGGGCGATCCGCACCCACCTACGTGCCCGTGGGATCAAAGCGGTCATCCCCGAACCGGCCGACCAGCAGGGCCACCGCAGACGGCGCGGTGCCCGCGGCGGGCGCCCCGTCAGCCTCGACGCGGACGCCTACAAGGGCCGCAACGTCATCGAGCGTCAGTACGCGCACCTGAAGCAGTGGCGGGGTCTGGCGACCCGGTATGACAAGTACGCGATCGTCTACCGGTCCGCTGTGGTGCTGAATGCTGTGATCGCATGGTCCAAACGATTGTCAGACATGCCCTAGGCCCGGGGCGGGCCCCCGGCAAGAGTCCTGTGGTGTCCCGCCGAGGGGTGCCGTCGCCTCCGCTTCCGGTGTCCGCGGCGGTTCCTAGACTGGGCGGCATGAGCACCGAGCCGACCCCCTCGTCCGCCACCCCCGAGACCGAGTCCGCCGCCGCGCCGTCGTCGTCCGGGCTGCCGCAGGCCGCCCCGCAGGCGGCGTGGCCCGAGCGCGTGGAGACCGGCGAGCACCAGGTGTCCTACCGGGTCACCGTGGCCGCGCCGGCGCACGAGCTGTGGGCGATGCTCGCGGACCCGCACCGCCATCACGAGGCGGACGGATCCGGGACCGTGCGGCCGAAGGTGAGCGGGCCGCACCGGCTGGCCGTGGGCGACCGGTTCCGCGTGGCCATGCGAAAGTACGGGGTGCCGTACACGATGACGCTGACCGCCACCGCCGTGGACGAGGACGAGCTCGTGGAGTGGGCCCACCCGGGCGGACACCGGTGGCGCTGGGCGTTCCGGGACAACGGGGACGGCACCACCGAGGTCACCGAGACCTTCGACTACTCGTGGGCCCGGCCGGCCGTGCGCCGCGCGTACGAGCTGCTGCGGGTGCCGGCGGACAACGGGCGGGGCATCCAGTCGAGCCTCACGCGGTTGGCCGGCCGTCACCTCTGAACCGACCGCGTCTCAGTCGGCACTTTCGTTCGGGAAACGGCGGCGTGTCGGGCACTTTCGTTCGGGAAACGGTCGGCCCTCGCGCCGTTTCTCGAACGAAAACGCGCCGGGGACCGCCGTTTCCCGAACGAGAGCGGGGGGCGCGGGGGTCAGACGGCGGACCAGTGGGTCGCGGCCGGCGGCTGCGCCAGGTGCGGGGTGACGAGCGCCCGCCACGCGAGGAACGCGTCGGACTCGCGGAAGGCCACGGTGTGGTCCTCGAGCGTGCGCCAGCCGATCAGCAGCCGGTAGCGCGCCGGGTCCTCCACCTGCCGGGACAGCGCGAAGGACGTCGCGCCCTTGTCCCGGAACAGCGGCTCGGCCTCGGCGACGGCGGCCTCGAACGCCGCCTCCGCCCCCGCGGCCACGTGCAGCTCCACCGACTCGACGACCGGCCCGGCCGTCGTCGCGTCCTGCCCGGCGCTCACGCGTGCACCCGCGGGCTCGTGGAGTGGCCGGTGAACCAGGCGACGAGCTGGCCGTCCGCCTCGATGCCGACCTCGATCATGCGGTCGCGGCCGAACTCCACCGACTGGCGGGCGGTCGCCACGAGGTGCGCGCCGAGCCTGGCGGGCGCCACGTAGGTGATCTCGGCGCGCCGGGTGACGGGGGCGGCGCCGAAGGTCGCCACGCAGTACGCCAGCGCCGAGTCCGCGAGGTGGAACAGGAAGCCGCCGTGGCAGATCTCGTGGGAGTTCACCATGTCCGCGGTGACGTCGCGGTGCAGCACCACGCGCCCCTCGGCCACCTCGCCGAGGGTGACGCCGTGCTCGCGCACCGCGGGGTCGTTCGCGTAGATCTCCTCGAGGCGGGCGAGGATCTCGTCCCGGCTCTGGCCGGACGAGCTCTGGGGGGTCTCAGTCATGGGCCCATTGTGTCGCAGGTCTGTGTCGCAGGTCGCGCCGCCCCGCGCCTAGGGTGGCGGCGTGACGCAGACCCCCTCCACCCCCGTGCGCCTCCGCGCCCGCGACGGCTTCGTGCTCGCGGCCCGCCACTTCGCCCCCACGACGACGACGCCCCCGGCCCGGCCCGCCGGCGCGGTGGTGATCGCCTCGGCGACCGGGGTGAAGGCCACGTACTACCGGCGCTACGCGGAGTTCCTCGCCGGCCACGGGTTCCACGCGGTCACGTTCGACTACCGGGGCGTCGGGGAGTCCCGTGAGCCGTTCGCCGTGGCGCGGCGGGCGCGGTGGGCGGACTGGGGCGCCCTCGACGCGGACGCCGTGCTCGGCTGGGCCCGGACGCGCCTGCCCGGCCCCCTCCTGACGGTGGGCCACAGCTACGGCGGGTTCGGCATCGGGCTCGCGGACGAGGCGCGGCATGTGGCCCGGCACGTGGCCGTCGGCGGGCAGCACGCCCACTGGCGGGACTACCGGGCGCGGCCGGGGCGTGCACGGATGTGGGCGCGGTGGCACGCGGCGATGCCGGCGATCACGCTGGCCCGCGGGCACTTCCCGGGGCGGCGGCTCGGCTGGCTCGAGGACCTGCCGCGCGGGGTCGCCCTGGACTGGGCGCGCAGTCGCCGCGACTTCACCGCGAGCGCCCGCACCGGCGCCGGCCGGGACGAGCTGCGCCGTCGTCTGGCCGCGTTCACGGCGGACGCGCTGATCGTGGCGCCCGTGGACGACGACTTCGGCACCGACGCCGCCCTCGACCGCGCGGACGCCTACTCGCCGGGTCGGCAGACGGTGCGCTGGCGGGTGCGGCCGGAGGAGCTCGGTGTCGCGGAGATCGGGCACTTCGGACTGTTCCACGCTCGGTTCGCGCCGGCCTTCTGGCCGGCCACGCTGGAGTGGCTGCGCGACGGCGTCGCCCCGGCCGCGGCCCGCTGAGGCTCGCGCACCGGAATCGCTGCGGCCCGTCCCGTCCCCGCGACGACGACGGCGGCCGCCCCGGCCCGGATCTCCGGGCGGGACGACCGCCGTCGCACTGGTGCGTGTGATGTGTCGATACTACCCCGCGCCCAGCGGATGCCCAGGCGGCACGTCAGTCCTGCATCGCGTAGTCGATGACGACGCGGCCCTCGATCTTGCCGTGGCGCATCTCCTCGAACACGTCGTTGATCTCGGTGAGCGGGCGGGTGTGGAACGTCGGGTGGATCTTCCCGGCCGCGTAGAACTCGAGCGCCTCGACCATGTCCTGCCGGGTGCCCACGATCGAGCCGCGGATGGTCAGGCCCTTGAGGACGATGTCGAAGATCGGCGCGGGGAAGTCGCCCGGGGGCAGGCCGTTGAACACGATGGTGCCGCCGCGGCGGGTCATCGCGATGGCCTGGCCGAACGCCTGCGGGTGCACGGCCGTGACGAGCACGCCGTGGGCGCCGCCGATCTTCTCCTGGATCTCCACGGAGGGGTCCGCGACGTTCGCGTTCACGGTCAGCTCCGCGCCGTGCCGGGAGGCGAGCGCCAGCTTGTCGTCCGCGACGTCCACGGCCACCACGCGCATGCCCATCGCCACGGCGTACTGCACCGCGATGTGCCCCAGGCCGCCGATGCCGGAGATCACGACCCACTGCCCGGGCCGCACCTCGGTCTGCTTCAGCCCCTTGTACACCGTGACGCCGGCGCACAGGATCGGGCCGACCTCCATCGGGTCCGCGCCCTCGGGGATCACGGGCGCGTAGCGGGCGTCCACGAGCATGTACTCACCGAACGAGCCGTCCACGGAGTAGCCGCCGTTGACCTGCTCCTCGCACAGCGTCTCCCACCCGGTACGGCAGTACTGGCAGTGGCCGCACGCTCGCCACAGCCACGCGTTGCCGACCATGTCCCCGACCTTGAGGTTCTCGACGTCGGGTCCGACCTCCTCGACGATGCCCACGCCCTCGTGGCCCGGGATGAACGGCGGGGTCGGCTTCACCGGCCAGTCGCCCTCCATCGCGTGCAGGTCCGTGTGGCAGACGCCCGAGGAGATGAGCTTCACGAGCGCTTGGTGCTGGCCGGGCGTCGGGCGCTCGACCTCCGTGACGTCGGCCTCTGTGCCGAACTGGGTGACGACGGCTGCCTTCATCGTGGTCATGGGGATCACCTTTCGTGGAGTGGGGAGGGGGGTCGTGCGGTGCCGGCGTCGGCTCAGAAGAACCCGAGCTTGTCCTCGGAGTAGGAGACGAGCAGGTTCTTGGTCTGCTGGTAGTGGTCGAGCATCATCAGGTGGTTCTCGCGGCCGATGCCGGAGGACTTGTACCCGCCGAACGCGGCGTGGGCCGGGTAGGCGTGGTAGTTGTTCACCCACACGCGGCCGGCCTGGATCGCCCGGCCCGCGCGGTAGGCGGTGTTGCCGTTCCGGGACCACACGCCGGCGCCGAGCCCGTAGAGCGTGTCGTTGGCGATCCGCATGGCGTCGTCGAAGTCGGTGAACGTGGTCGTCGAGACCACCGGCCCGAAGATCTCCTCCTGGAAGATGCGCATCGAGTTGTCCCCGCGGAAGATCGTGGGCTGCACGTAGTAGCCGCCGGCCAGTTCGCCCTCCATCTCGGCGCGGGCGCCACCGATCAGCACCTCGGCGCCCTCCTGACGGCCGATGTCCAGGTAGGACGTGATCTTCTCGAGCTGGTCGTTGGAGGCCTGGGCGCCCATCATCACGTCCGTGTCGAGGGGGTTGCCGGTCACGATGCGCGAGGTCCGCTCCACGACGGCGTCGAGGAACTTCTCCGCGATCGACTCCTGCACGAGCGCCCGCGACGGGCACGTGCAGACCTCGCCCTGGTTCAGCGCGAACAGGGTGAAGCCCTCCTGCGCCTTGTCCCAGTAGGCGTCGTCGGCCGCCATGACGTCCTCGAAGAAGACGTTGGGCGACTTGCCGCCCAGCTCCAGGGTCACCGGGATGATGTTCTCCGAGGCGTACTGCATGATCAGCCGGCCCGTCGTCGTCTCACCCGTGAACGCGATCTTGCGGATGCGCGGCGACTGCGCGAGCGGCTTGCCGGCCTCGAGGCCGAAGCCGTTGACCACGTTGACGACGCCGGCCGGCAGCAGGTCCGCGATCAGCTCGATGAACACCATGATCGAGGCCGGCGTCTGCTCGGCGGGCTTGATCACGACGGCGTTGCCCGCGGCCAGCGCGGGCGCCAGCTTCCACACCCCCATCAGCAGCGGGAAGTTCCACGGGATGATCTGGCCGACCACGCCGAGCGGCTCGTGGAAGTGGTAGGCGACGGTGTCCTCGTCCACCTGGGACAGGCCGCCCTCCTGCGCGCGGATCGCGCCGGCGAAGTACCGGAAGTGGTCGATGGCCAGCGGCAGGTCCGCGTTGAGGGTCTCCCGGACGGCCTTGCCGTTGTCCCAGGTCTCCGCGACCGCCAGCATCTCGAGGTTCTCCTCCATGCGGTCCGCGATGCGGTGCAGCACGAGCGCACGCTCGGCCGCCGAGGTGGCGCCCCAGGCCGGGGCGGCCTTCCAGGCGGCGTCGAGGGCGACGTCGATGTCCTCGGCCGTGCCGCGGGCGACCTCGCAGAACACCTTGCCCGTCACGGGCGTGACGTTCTCGAAGTACTGGCCCTTGACCGGGGGTGTCCACTCTCCGCCGATGAAGTGCTCGTAGCGGGACTTGAACTCGACCTTGGCTCCCTCGGTGCCCGGGAATGCGTAGACGGTCATGGTGCTGGCTCCTTTGCCTGCGGTTGCCTCGGCGCCGGGTGGCGCCCTGCCGTGGCTGTGACCCTAGTCACAGGGAGGTTGCACGAAGGTTGCAGCCGGGCGCGGGTGAGGGGCGGGCCGGCTCAGGCCAGGTCCCGCTCGATCCGCTCGAGCGTGGCCACGGCGAGCGCGCGCCGCGGCGAGTCCGTCGGCAGCAGACGCAGGGCGGCGCCCCAGAGCTCGACGTCGTCGCGGGCCTCGGGGCGGCCCAGGTAAGCCCAGAGCTGGTCGACATCTGCGTCCTGGGCGACGGCCTCGCGCAGCGCCTCCCCCAGCTCCGCGCGGATCGAGGCGACACCGGGGGACGCCGACCGCGGCAGCACCGGCCCAACCGCCGCGTGCAGCGCACGGTCCAGATCCCCGGCGCGCAGCGCCTCCCGCGCGCACAGCAGGTCCGCGTGCACCTCCCCCACGAGCCGGTACGGCCGGGACAGCAGCTCCACCGGCGCCCCCACGTCCCGCAGCGCCCGGCGGAGTCGATGCACCTCGGCGCGCAGCGAGATGGCGCGGGCGGGGGCGTCGCCCGGCGCGGACCGGGGCCCGGCCGTCTCCTCCGGATACAGCGCGACCTCGAGCTCGGCGCCGGTCAGGCCCGGGCCGTGCCACGCGAGGAGGGTGAGGATCTCGGCGTGCCGGCCGGTGAGCTCGACCCCGTCCAGCGTGGGCGGCAGGTGGCCGGTGACGCGCAGCAGGCCCGCGGCGGCGTCGTGGCGGTGCGGCGCGGCGGCGGGGCTCGGCGCCGGCGAGGCGGACGGCGGAGCCGAGGGGCCCGGCGTCGGGGCGGTGCCGCGGGGACGGCCCCGGGACGGGGCGGGCAGGTCCCGCCAGGCGGCGTGCACGGCGTCCACGGTGGCCTGGAGCAGCGGCAGGGCGAGGTGGCTGACGGCGTCCTCGCCGCCCGTGAGGTCCAGGACCCCGACGAGCCGCCCGGTGGCCGGGTCCGTGAGCGGGACGGCCGAACAGCTCCACGGGTGCACGCGCGGGCTCAGGTGCTCGCCGCGGCTGACCTGCGTGGGGGCGCCGGTCGCGAGGACGATGCCGGGGGCGGAGGTGCCCATGGACGCCTCGGACCAGTCGGCGCCGGCCACGAAGCCCATGGTCTCGGCGTGGCGCACCGCGGTCCGGTCGCCCTCGACCCACAGCAGGTGGCCGCGCGCGTTGCCGATCGCGGCGAGCATCCCGGCCTCGGCCGCGGGGTGGATGAGCATGCGTCGGACCACCGGCAGGGCCACGGCGAGGCGCTGGTCTCGGCGGGCGGCGGCGAGGTCGTCGTCGGAGAGGGTGGCCGGGTCGGTCTGGCCGGGTACCGCGGGGGTGAGGGCGCCGAGGGAGCGCAGCCAGGACTCACGGACCTCTCGCCGCAGCCCCTGCAGGGCGGCGCGCAGGCCCTGGTCTGCGCCGGCCGGAGCGGTGGGCGACGACGGCGCGAGCGACAGGCGGACCGCGGCGAGGGACTCGTGGGCCCGGTCCACGGCGCGTCGGTAGGCGCCGGTGGCGAGGGTCGAGCTCATCCCGAGCCTGCCATCAACCGCGAGCGGATCAGGAACCGCTTGCCCTCGGGGGCCTCGACGGAGAAGCCGGAGCCGCGCCCGTCCACCACGTCCAGGGTGAGGTGGGTGTGCTTCCAGTATTCGAACTGGGCGGCGGACATCCAGAACGGGATCTCCACGGCGGCCTGGTCCCCCTCGGCCGGCAGCGCGAAGGTGCCCAGCAGGACGTCGGCGGCGCCGGTCGTGAAGTCGCCGGCGGGATAGCACATGGGCGCGGACCCGTCGCAGCAGCCGCCGGACTGGTGGAACATGAGCGGGCCATGGATCGGGAGGAGTCGGCGGATCAGCTCGAGCGCCGCGGACGTCATGGCGACGCGGGACAGGGTCTCGCCCGGCATCTCGGGGCGAGCCTCGAGCGCGGGCGCATGCTCCGCCGACGAGGACGGCACGGTCATTGCGGCCTCCTGGGGATGGGCGATCGTCGGTCCCCCCACCCTAGCCTGCAACGTGATCCACGTCACCCCAGCCGGCGTGGTGGGGGGCGCGGCGGCCCGGGGGCTGTGCCGCGAGCCAGACGTTTCGGCTGCAATCAGGGGCTGATCACGACCGAAACGTCTGGCTCACGGCGCGGGGGTGGCGCGGAGGTGGGGAAAGCACGAGGGCTGGGGCGGCGGGCGGCTCACGCGGCCACGCCCGGCGTCCCCCTCGTACACTCGGCACATGCTCCCGGACCCCAGCCCCACCGTCACCGTGGACGGCCTCCTGCTGCGCGCCGCGGACGAGATCGCGGCGCGCGAGGCGGACGCCGAGCTGCATCGGGAGGGGTTCGACTTCCTGATGGCCGGCACCCGCTCCTTCCCCGCGATCCGCCGCGCGTTCGCCGCCGAGGCGCGCGGCGACGTCGAACCCGGCCGCGTGCCCGCCTCCTTCTACGTGGGCGTGGACGAGGCGGGCCATCTGGTGGGCCGGGTGTCCGTGAGGTGGGAGCTGAACGAGGCGCTGCGGCACGTCAACGGACACGTGGGCTATGCGGTGCGCCCCGCGTTCCGGCGGCGGGGCCACGCCGCGCGGCTGCTGCGCGGCGCCCTGACGCTGCTGGCCGCACGCGGGGTGCCCGCCGCCCTGCTCACGTGCGACGAGACGAACACCGCCTCCGTGGCCACGATCCGTGCGTGCGGGGGCGTGCTGCGGGACCGGGTCGAGGCGGACCTCGACGGTGCGCCCTTCCCCGTGCCCCAGCTGCGCTTCGACGTCCCCACGACGGCGGCCTGACCGGAGGGACGGCGGGGACCGCGCCGCCGGCCTCAGTAGGCCTTGACGCGCTGCTCCACGATCAGGTGGATGAGCGCGAACCGGCCCTCCTCCTGGACCGCCTTGAGCGCCGCGTCCACGGCCGCCGGCACGTCCGCGTCCCGCTCCACGCGCACCCCGAAGCCGCCGAACGCCTGGGCCATGGCGGCGAAGTCGGGGTTCTTCAGCTGGGTGCCGGAGACGCGCTCGGGGTACTCGCGCTCCTGATGGGTGCGGATGGTGCCGTACTCCTGGTTGTCCATGACGATCACGAGGGGCTTCGCGCCGTACTGCGCGGCGGTCGCCAGCTCCTGACCGTTCATGAGGAACTCGCCGTCGCCGGCGATGGTCACCACGGTGCGGTCCGGGAAGTTCAGGGACGCGGCCACGGCGCCCGGCACCGAGTAGCCCATGGAGCCGTTGCGGGCCGAGATCATGGCGCGGTAGCCCTCGGTCGGGAAGTACCGGTGCGCCCAGTTGGTGTGCTCGCCCGCGCCGAGGGAGATCATCGAGTCCTTCGGCAGCTTCGGCACCAGGTTGGCCATGAGGGTGGCCATCTTCGCCTGACCCTCGGACGGCTCGGCCGGGGGCAGGGCCGCGAACTTCTCCTGCTCGCCGCGCATGCGGGAGGTCCACTCCTCCCACTCCGGCTTGACCTCGAGCTCCATGCGGACGAGGTCGCGGATGAACACATCCGGCTTGGCCACGATCTGGTGGGACACGGGGCCGGAGCGGCCGCGCAGGGACGGGTCGATGGTGACCAGGAAGTTCTTCTTGTCCCAGTTCTGGCGGATGGTGAAGCCGTTGGTCACGACGTCGCCCGGCACGGTGCCGACGAACACGATGAGGTCGGTCTCCTCGAGCATGTCGTAGGTCGGCTTCGGGCGGCCGTAGCCGATCGGGCCCACGTAGGACGGCGAGGAGAACGGCACGGTGCCCTCAGTGCGCCACTCGGCGGCGGCGGGGATCTTGTGCTCCTCCAGCCACGTCGTCAGGGTCTGCGCACCCTCGTCCGTCCAGTCGTTGCCACCGGTGATGAACAGCGGCTTGCGGGACTCCTTGAGCGCGGCGTGCAGGGACTTCCAGTCCTCCACGGTCATGCCGCCTGGGGCCACGGGGATCTGCGGGTGCAGGTGCGCGTCGATCTCCTGGCGGATCACATCCTCCGGCAGGCCGACGACGACGGGCCCGGGCCGGCCCGAGCTCGCGGCGAACATGGCCTCGGCCACGATCTCGGAGGCGCGCTCCGGGTGGTCCAGGACCATCACGCGCTTCGCACCGGTGCCGAACCAGGCGTGCGGGTCGAACTCCTGGAAGGCCTCGCGGTCGCGGTGCTCGAACGGGATCAGGCCGACGAACAGCACGAGCGCCGTCGAGTCCTGCCACGCGGTGTGCAGGCCGACGTGGGCGTTCGCGGCGCCCGGGCCGCGCGTCACCATGGCGACGCCGGGGACCTCGTTCATCTTGCCGTCGGCCTCGGCCATGTACGTGGCGCCGCCCTCGTGGCGGCACACCACGTTCTCGATGTCCGAGTCGTGCAGGCCGTCCAGGACGTCCAGGTAGGACTCGCCCGGCACGGAGTAGACGCGCTTCACGCCGTGGGACTCGAGGGTCTTGACGATGACGTGCCCGGCGGAGAGGCGACCGGTCGCCTGGGAGGTCTGGGACATGGAGGTCTCCTGTGCTGGTTCGGGGGCCCCTCCGGCCCCGTGGGTGCACCCCGCCGCGCAGACGGGGTCCGTGGGGGTCAGGGTACTGGACGGGGCGGCGCCGGAGGCGACCCGATACGCGGCGTGAAGCCGGTGACGGGAGGGCGGGCCCGCCGTACGCTTTCCCCATGCTCTCCGCGCCGACGCTCTCCCGCCTCGCCTCCCTGGCCGCGTTCCTGAACACCGCCCCCGGACTGCGGGGCGGTCAGCCGGCGGACGAGCGGTTCACCGCCGCCACGCAGCTGCCCTCCCTCGTCCCTGAACTCCAGGAGGACGAGGTCCGCCTCCGCCTGGCCGCCGCCGCGGCCGTGCGCGGCCGCGAGCTCCGCGGCCGTCTGGCCGAGGTCTGGGCCCTCGCCGCCGGGGACGAGGCGACCGCCGTGGAGCGCGTGAACGCCCTCCTCGCCGCGGCCGGGCCGCTGCGGCTGACGGCCGGGGGCGACGTCGTCGGGCTGGCCCCGGCGCAGGTCCCCGCCGACGCGGTGGAGCGGCTGGCCGCGATGGCCGCCCTCGCGCTGGCGGAGACCGCGATGGACGGCGAGCTGACCCGCCTGCGCGTGTGCGAGGGCGAGGACTGCGAGAACGCGCTCGTGGACGCCAGCCGGAACCGGTCCAAGCGGTTCTGCGACGAGGCCAACTGCGCCAACCGCACCCACGTGCGCTCCTACCGGGCACGCCTGGCCGAGGCGGCGGAGGCCGCACCCGCGACGGATCCGGCCGGGCCGGCCGGGCCGGAGGAGGCGGAGGCGCCGGAGGCCGTCGTGGACTCCGAGGCCGCCGCCGACGAGCCCCGCCGGGAGACCGAGAAGGAGAAGAAGGAGCGCAAGAAGGCGGAGAAGAAGGCGGAGAAGAAGGCCCGCAAGAAGAAGTCGGACAAGAAGAAGGACTGACCCGGCCCTGCCCGCCAGGTGACCCGGCGCTGAACATCGGGGGACGGGGCGGCCTCTGGTTCCGTCGGCCGGCCGGGCACCCCTAGCCTGCGCGGCATGAGCGAGCACACCCCCGTCCACTCCCCCTCGTCCCTCGGACCCGCCCACCGCAAGGTCGGCGTCGTGGGGGCCGGCGGCGTCGGCACGGCGATCTGCTACGCGGCGCTGATCCGCGGCGTCGCCCGCGAGGTCGCCCTCTACGACATCGACGAGCCCAAGGTCCGCGCCGAGGTCCTCGACCTGGCCCACGGCACCCCGTTCACCTCTGCGTCCGCGATGACCGGCGGCGCGGACCCGGACGTCCTGGCCGGCTGCGAGGTCGTGGTGATCACGGCCGGCGCCAAGCAGAGGCCGGGGCAGACCCGCCTCGACCTCGGCGCGCACAACGTGGAGATCCTGCGCGGTCTGCTGCCCCAGGTGCAGGCGCACGCGCCGGACGCGCTGGTCGTGCTCGTCACCAATCCCGTGGACGTCCTCACGCTGGTGGCCCAGCGCCTCACCGGTCTGCCTGCCGGCCGGGTGATCGGCTCGGGCACCCTCCTGGACACGTCCCGCCTGCGGTGGCTGCTGGCGTCGCGGGCGCAGGTCCACGCGTCGTCGGTGCACGCGGCCATCCTCGGCGAGCACGGGGACACGGAGTTCCCCGCGTGGAGCTCGGCGCGCATCGGCCCGACGCCCCTCCTCGAGTGGCCGACGCCGGCCGACCCGCTGTTCACCCGCGCCGACCTGGACGAAGTCGCGGACACCGTGGTCAACGCGGCCTACGAGGTGATCCAGGGCAAGGGCGCCACCACGTACGCGGTCGGCGTGGCCACGACCCGCCTGCTCGAGGCGATCCTGCGCGACCAGCACGCCATCCTGCCGGTCTCCACCGTGCTCGACGGCGTCCACGGGCTCTCGGGGGTCGCGCTGTCCATGCCGTCCGTGGTGGGGCGCGACGGCGTCACGCGCGTGATCGAGCCGGAACTGGACGCGGCGGAGATGCGGGCGTTGCACGCCTCGGCGGACGCGCTGCGTCGGGAGGCGCGCAGCCTCGGGTTCTGAGGCGCCGGCCTCAGGCGCGCGGGGCGTCGCCTCCGGTGCCGCCCTGCGCGCGGCGCTCGGCGGCGGCCTGGGCGCGGCGGTCGGCGGCGGTCTTGCGGAACATCTCCTCGGAGGAGCGGTTGACGCCGGAGCCCTGGGAGAGGTGGTCCGGGTTCTCACGGGCGGCGAGCTGCAGCATGGCCACCACCACGAGCGAGGTCGTGAAGAAGACGCCGAAGGCGATCAGCGCGATGTCGATGCGCAGCGGATTCTGCGTGCCGCCGGAGGCCGTGATGCCGGCGATCACCCCACCGACCACGCCGAGCACGGCGGAGAAGACCAGCGGGCCCTTGACCGTGGTGCGCAGACCGCCGCGTGCCGGGCGGCCGGATCCGGCGCGATCGGCGGACGGGCGGGGGGACGGTGCGCTCACGGCGGGACTCCTGACGGCTGGGGGCGGCTGGGGCGGCACGGCCCGCACAGGCGCTCGGGGCTGAGGCCTTCGGGGCGCGGCGGACCGGAGCCAGTCTACGCGTCCGGCCGGCGGGTGGCCCCGCGGGGCCCCGAGGTCCTCCCCCGGCGAACGTCCGCCCCGCGGGTCAGGACGGCGACGTCGACCCGGTTCAGAGGCCCCTGGCCGTGCCGCGATCCCGGCGCACCTCGTGGTGGAAGCCGAGACCGGAGACCATCAGGAGCACCCCGATCAGGATCGCCCCGCCGCCGGCGATGCCGAGCAGGGCGTGCGGGCCGAAGCCCTGCAGGGCCGCCACGACCACGCCGCCCCCGGAGAGCAGGCCCACGAGCCCGGTCCACAGCTGGTCCCGCGCGGGGATGAACTCGCGGCGGTGGCGGGCCCACGCCACGAGCTCGGCGACCCCGCCGAGCACGAGGGCGGCGCCGGCCGCCACGCCCACCGCGGCCGGGGACCCCAGGAACAGCAGCACGATCACGCCGAGCATCCACGCGGCCGCCGCCAGCGACAGCGGGGAGCGCATGGCCACGGGCACCGGGTCGCGGCGCAGGTACTCCCACATCGCCGAACCGGAGAACGCCAGATACAGCGCGAACATGACCTTCATCCACGTCAGGCCCGGCTCGGCGACGAACACGGTGGTCAGACCGAACGCCAGCGCCACCACGGCGCGGATCAGGATCGGCTTGAACACCACGGACGAGATCTCGAGGGGGGTCTGCACGGTAGCCACCGCCCCAGTCTAGGAGCCGTGCGGCCGCGGCCCGGCCCGCGCGTCACCGCCCGGACGCGCTCACACGACGCCGAGCCGCATCCAGTCGTCGCGCCGGGCCCGCCAGCCGAGGGTGAGCGCCCGCATCCCCATGTAGACCCCCGCGAAGCCGAGCCAGAGCAGGCCCAGCTGCACGCCGGCGTCGGGCACGGCGGCGTTCGGTCCGGGCCAGACCGCGGTCCAGCCGAACCCGCCCGTGGCGAGCTGCGCGAGCACCCAGAGCGCCGGCGCGTAGACCACGAGGTTCACGAGGCCGGCGAGGGCGAGGTAGCGGGCGTCGCCGGCGCCGATCAGCACGCCGTCCAGCACGAACACGTACCCGGCCACCGGCTGCCCGGCGGCCAGCACCCACAGGCCCACGGTGGCGGCGGCCTGCACGGTCGGGTCCGTGGTGAACAGCCCCGGCAGCACCGGCGCCGCGAGGGCCAGGACGGCCCCAGTCACGACGCCGAAGCCCAGCCCCCAGTGCACCATCGTCCGGGTGAGGCGACGGGCGGCGTCCGGCCGGGCGGCCCCGAGCTCGGCGCCGATCAGGGCCTGCGCGGCGATCGCGAGGGCGTCGAGGGCGAACGCCAGCGTGGAGAACAGCGTGAAGACGAGCTGGTGCGCGGCGAGGGTGAGGTCGCCCGCGCCGGCGGCGGCCATGACGGTGATGAGGATGGCCGCGCGCAGGCTCGCGGTGCGCAGCAGCAGCCACGACCCCACCTGGGCCGTGGCGCGCATGCCCGAGGCACGGGGCGCCCACGCCGTGCCCGAGCGGCGGAAGCGCGGGGCCAGCACGAACAGGTACGTCACGAGCATCGCCCACTGCACCACGGACGTGCCGATGGCCGAGCCGGCCACGCCCCAGCCCAGCCCGTACACCAGGGCCACGTTCAGCCCGATGTTCGCGCCGAAGCCCACACCCGCCACCACGAGCGGCGTCACGGTGTCCTGGAGGCCGCGGAGCACCCCGGTGGCGGCGAGCACGGCCAGCAGGGCCGGCAGCCCCGGCATGGACCAGCGCAGGTAGGCGACGGCATGGGCCTGCACCTCGCCCGTCGCGCCGAGGGCCGCCGTCAGCGCGGGGGCCGCGAGCCAGCCGAGGACGGCCAGCACCGCGCCGAGCAGCAGGCCCAGCCAGATGCCGTCGCGGCCGCGGTCCATCGCGGCGGCCGGGTCCCCCGCCCCGATCAGCCGGGCCACCGCCGGGGTGGTGGCGTAGGCCAGGAAGATCATGAGGCCGGTGAGCGTGTGCAGGATGGTGGTGCCGATCCCGACGCCGGCCAGCTGGGCCGTGCCCAGGTGCCCGATGATCGCGGTGTCGGCCAGCAGGAACAGCGGCTCCGCGATGAGCGCGCCGAACGCGGGGACCGCGAGCGCGAGGATGCGCCGCGTGAGGGCGCGCGCGTCCTGCGGGGCGGGCGCCGCCGTCGAGCCGGAGGGTCCCGCCATCTCAGCCCAGCAGGGCCAGCAGCGGGGCCAGCGCCGTGGTCGGGGCCGTGGGCTCGGGCAGCGTGTCCGGCAGCAGGGGGGCCACGAGGTAGAGCATCGCGATGGCGATGCCGTTGTTCACCATGTGCAGCAGCACCGCGTACCCGAACGAGCGGCCCATCAGGATGTAGGACACCGTGATCGCCACCGCGAGGGTCAGGTACGGGACGGTCTCCACGAGCCGGAAGTCGCCGCCGGTGCCGAGGAAGTGCAGGAGTGTGAACGCGAGCACGGAGACCACGGCGCACACCCACACGTTGATCCAGCGGGAGAGCTTGCCGATCAGCAGGTGGCGGAACAGGTACTCCTCCACGAGCGGGGCGGCCACCACGGTCATGAGGATCATGAGCACGGGCGGGGCCTGCGTGGTCATCTCCTCGAGCGCGGCCTGGTTGGCGCTGGTCTGCGCCTCCCCGATGAGGCTCAGCACGATCACGTTCACGACGATGCACGCCAGCCACGTGGCGGGCAGCAGCAACAGCTTCCACCACGTGCCCGTGCGGAACACCCGCAGCGACGTCACGAGCGGGCGCCAGGCCACGGCCAGCACGAGCACCACGAGGATCGCGTAGCTGACGATGTTCACCGTGAACCCGTCGCGGACCAGGTCGAACGCCTCGAGGTCACCGGGGACCAGGCCGAGCGACACCGCCAGCCACAGCCCCAGCCCGAGCACCATGAGCGCCACGTACACGAGCACCACGACGGCGTCGCCCCAGTGGAACCGACCCGGGGTCCAGTCCGGCGCGGGGCGGGCCGCGGGCCGGCGGCCGGGCCAGCCGGCGGGGACGCCACCGGGGGCGCCGGGGTGCCCGTGCAGGCTCGGGGCGACGGCGGCGCGGCGGGCGGACGGCCGGCCCGACGGCGGCCAGCCGGCGGGCGGACCGGCCGGCGGGCCGGAGGGAGGAACGCTCATGGCGGCCACGCTACCAACGGGGGCGGACGCGCCAGGCCGCGGGCGCCGTCGTCGGGAGCGGCTCCGTGGCCCACGCCACGCCCGCGCGCCCGCGACACGCGCGCGGTGGCGGCGGGCCGACCGCCTCGTCTACGGTGCTCCCCATGGCCTTGTTCTCCCAGCCGGTGTTCATCAACCTCCCGACGACGGACCCCGAGCGGATCCGTGAGTTCTGGACGACCCTGGGCGCCACCGCGATGGACGACTACTCGGACGAGCACTCGGTGTGCATCGAGCTCACCGAGTCGACGTACGCGATGTACCTCAGCCCCGGCTACTACACCGACTTCATCGGCAACCGTGAGATCGCCGACTGCCTCACCACCAACTCCGCCCTCATGGCGCTGACCGTCGGCGACGCCGCGGCGGTGGACGCCCTGGCGGACCGGGCGATCGAGCTCGGCGCCGCCGAGGTGCCCCTGCCCGAGGACCTGCGCGAGGAGATGGCCGACTCCGGCATGCACTCCCGCGAGATCGTCGACCCGGACGGGCACCAGTGGGAGTTCATCACCACGTGACCTCGGCCGGGGCCCGCGTTCGTTGCCGAGACGACGGCCTCCCGGGGCGCTTCCCTTGCCGAAACGGGAGCCCGCCGGCTCAGGCGCCGAGTCGCCCGGTGAGGCGCGCGTGCATCGCCGCGGAGGCCTCGTTCAGCCCCGTCACCTCGGCGTGGATCCCGTGCCGGGCGTACTTGGTCAGCACCGAGTCGAGCGCGGCCACAGTGGAGGCGTCCCACACGTGCGCGGCACTCATGTCGATCACGACGCGCGGCGGGTCGAGGGCGTACTCGAACTGCGAGTAGAGGTCGTTCGAGGACGCGAAGAACAGGGCGCCGTGCACGCGATACGTGACGGCGTCGCCGTCGTCGTGGACCTCGCGGACCACCGTGACCAGACGCGAGACGCGCTGAGCGAAGAGCACCAGCGCAGCGAGCACGCCCACACCCACGCCGATCGCGAGGTTGTGAGTGAGCACCGTGGCCGCCACGGTCACGACCATGACGGCGGTCTCCGAGCGCGGCATCGCGCGCAGGGTGGCGGGGCGCACCGAATGCCAATCGAAGGTGGCGGCGGCCACGAACATCATCACGCCCACGAGCGCGGCCATGGGGATCTGCGCCACGAACTCGCCGAGGGCCACCACGAGGACCAACAGGAACACGCCCGCGAGGAACGTGGAGATCCGGGTGCGGGCGCCGTTCGCCTTGACGTTCATCATGGTCTGCCCCACCACTGCACAGCCGCCCATCCCGCCGAACAGCCCGGAGACCACGTTCGCGACCCCCTGCCCCCAGGACTCGCGCGTCTTGTCCGAGCGGGTGTCCGTGATGTCGTCCACCAGCTTCGCGGTGAGCAGGGACTCGAGCAGCCCCACGAACGCCATGCCGATGCTGAACGGCAGGATCAGCCACAGCGTCTCCCACGTCAGCGGGACGTCCGGCAGGCCGAGCGCGGGCAACGCGTCCGGCAGCGCGCCACGGTCCCCCACGCGCGGCACGGTCAGACCGGCGGCCATCACCAGGGAGGTGACCACGACCACGGCCACCAGGGTCGCCGGCACCGCCGTGGTGAGCCGCGGCAGCAGCACCACGATCACCAGGGCGAGCGCCGTGAGCGGGTACACGAGCCACGGGACGCCGATCAGCTCGGGCAGCTGCGAGGTGAACACGAGGATGGCCAGCGCGTTGACGAACCCCACCATCACCGACCGCGGGACGAACCGCATGAGCCGGGCCACACCGAGCACGCCGAGCAGGATCTGGATGACACCGCCGAGGATGATCGCGGCAAGCAGGTGCCCCACCCCGTACGCGTGGGACAGCGGTGCGACGACGAGCGCCACCGCCCCCGTGGCCGCGGAGATCATGGCGGGGCGGCCGCCCACGATCGCGGTGGTGACGGCCATGGTGAAGGACGCGAACAGCCCGACGCGCGGATCCACGCCCGCGATGATCGAGAACGCGATGGCCTCCGGGATGAGCGCCAGCGCCACCACGAGGCCCGCGAGGACCTCGGTGCGCAGCCACCGCGGGGTGCGCAGGGTGCGCAGCACCGACTGCCGCTCGCGGGGCGTGGCGGGCGGCGTCGTCGTGGTGGTGGCGGCGGGGGCGGGCATGCCTCGAGGGTAGCGGCGGCCCCGGACGCGGCAGGCGCGGACGACGCGGAGCGTGCACTCAGCCGAGCAGCTCCTCGATCAGCGAGGACTCCTCCCGATGGAGGCGCGCCACGAACGGCAGCAGCATGAGCACGCCGAACAGCGCACCGTCCCGTGTGGTGCCGGCGGCCTCGTGATCCACCTCGACGCGGGTCAGGGAGAACATCCCACCCGAGTGGAACCGGGCGACCCGCCGTGGCCGGCCGCCGTCCTCCCCCTGTGCCCGCACCTCCACGGAGCCGTCCCAGTCCGCGCGGGCCACCACGCGACGCCCCTGGACCGTCCCGTCGACGGCGAAGTAGAGCACGTTCTCGCCCCAGATCTCCTTGAGCTCGTCATGCACGGGCGCCGGTGGCTCCCCCTCGGCCGGTGCCGTGACGTCCGGTCGATGCGTCACGGCATAGGTCGGGCGCAGCAGGCGGCCCACCGCGCTGCGCCACGTGGCCCGGCGGATCCCCACCGTGGTGGCGGCACCGCCGATCGACTCCCAGCGGAACGTGCCGGTGCGTTCGCAGCCCGCCAGCTCCCCACGGACCACCCGGCCGACGAGCTCGCCGTCGTCGCGATGCACCGCGACGGTCCGCATGCTGCGCCGGACGGTGTCCAGCGTCCCCTCCCGGAACCCGTACGTGCTGGTGCGCGTCATGGCCCTCCTCTCCGCCCGCCGCGGTCCGGCCGCATGAGGCGTGCGTCCCAGTGTTCCAGAATCCCCGCGTCCCGTGGGCAGGGCTTCGTGGGCAGGGTTCCGTGGGCAGGGTTCCGTGGGCAGGGTTCCGTGGGCAGAACCGGCGGCGATTCAGGTTCCGTGGGCGGAAGGAGTCACTCTTCTGCCCACGGAACCGGCTGACCCGCCCACGGAACCGGTTGCCCTGCCCACGGAACCCCGAGAGGCGACTCGGGCGGCATCGCCAGGGAGCACCCGCGCCGGCACCCACCCCCGCAGGCAACGGGCCACCCCCGCGCGCACCCGTCACGCCGTGCGCATCACCCGCACGGGGTCGCGGAACGCCGCGAAGGCCGCCGGGAGCAGGCTCGCCACCACGGCGGTCAGCGCGGCGAGCACGGCCACCCCCGCCACGAAGTCCAGCCCCAGCGCCCCGCCCTGCCCCACGACGACGGCGTAGCCCGTCCCCGCGCCCACCACCGCCCCGAGCACCGCCGGCGCGGCGGTGCGGACCGCCACGAGCAGCACGAGGTCCGCGCGGCCGATGCCCAGGGTGCGGCGGCGGCCGAGGTCGCGGCGACGGATGAGCACGTCGGCGAGCACCACGATCGCCACGAAGAAGGCGCCCGCCCCGAGGATGAGCAGCAGCAGGGACCGGCCGAGTCCGGCCAGCTCCCCGGTGATCGTCGCGTTCCCGGCGGCCAGCGCCCGCGCGGTCTGCACCTGCGAGGAGCGAGGGTCGGGGTCGATCACGGCCAGGGCCGAGTCCTGCATGGCGCGGGTGCCGGCGGTGTCCGGGGCCAGGACACGGACCTGCTGGACCACGAGGGAGGCCGGCGCGGCGGGCACGGCAATCGCGTAGTCCGCGAGGTCCTCGAACGGGGTGAGCGCCTCGAACGCGCCCACCACGGCCCACTGGCGTCCGTCTCCGGACTCGAGCGCTCCGGAGGGCTGGGCCAGGCCCAGCTCGGCCAGCTTCGCCTCGGGCACCACCACCTCCCCGGGGCCCGGCAGGCGGCCGCGCGTGAGCTCGACGCCGCGGTCGACGGTGCCCACCACGTGGGTCACCGCCACGCGAGTCCCGCCCGCACCGATCGCGGCGTTCACCGTGTCCACGGGCATGTCGCGGGCCAGGGCGGCCTCGGCGGAGTCGAGACCGGCGAGGGTGGCGACGGTGGCGCCGGTGAGGAAGCCGGTGCCACCCGAGTCCGTCACGGTGAGCACGCGCGCCGCGGGCCCGGAGAGCTCCGCGGCGACGGCGGCCTCCGTGGCCGCCTGACGGCCCACCGTGGCGACGGCCGCGAAGCACATGGCGGCCACCACCAACAGCACGAGGGCGGAGGGCACGGGCGCGGTGCGGGCGGCGGTGAGGGCCTCGCGCAGCAGGGTCCTCAGGTTCACGGGCGGGCCTCCGGGTTCACAGTCGCACCACCTCGTCCGCACGGGCGACGACGGCCGGGTCGTGCGTGGCCACCACCACGGTGCGCCCCTCCCCCGCGGCCTCGGCCAGCGCGTCGAGCACGAGGGAGGCGTTGTCCGGGTCGAGGTTGCCCGTGGGCTCGTCGGCCAGCACCACCGCAGGGGTGTTCACGAGTGCCCGGCAGACCGCCACGCGCTGGGCCTGGCCGCCTGAGACCTGGCCCGGCCGGTGCTCGGCCCGGTGCCCGAGGCCGAACCGCTCCAGCAGGATCCTGGCCCGGCCTTCGAGCTCGCGACGGGACAGGCCGGCGTAGAGGCCGGGCTCCACCACCGAGTCCAGGATGGGCCGGGACGGGTCCAGCTCGGCGTCCTGGAACACGAACCCCACGGACGTGGCCCGCAGCCGCGCCCGGCGCCGGTCCGGGAGGGCGGAGGCGTCGACGTCGCCCAGGCGCACCACGCCCGCCGAGGGCGTGAGCATAAGCCCCAGCACGTACAGCAGCGTGGACTTGCCGCGCCCGGACGGGCCGGTGAGCGCGGTGACGGCGCCAGGGGTGAAGCGGTGGGTCAGGCCGTCGAACAGCTCCTCCGCGCCGCGCGTGTACGCGAAGCGCAGGTCCGCCACGGAGAGCTCCGCGTTCACGGGGCGCCGTTCAGCACGCGCACGGTCTCCCCGGCGTCCACGCCGTCCACCACGGCCAGTCCGTCCGCGGAGCCGCGGACGATGACGGTGCGCTCCTCCTGGACGCCGTCGCGAACCACGGTGACCCTCGCGGCGCCGTCAGGCTGGGTGCGCAGCGCGGACACGGGGACCACGGGCCCGGTGACGGGCGGGACCACGTTGACCTTCGAGAGCAGGGAGGTGGAGGCCTCGGCGGGCAGGGAGTCGCAGTCCGCGCCGCACACCGCGCCGCCGTCGGGGGCGGTCAGGGGGATGCGGATCAGCCCTTGGTCGTCCGCGGTGGACTCGCCGGCCACGGCTTCCCACTCGTGCTCGCCGTGGGGCACGGTCACCGCGGTGCCGGCCGGGATCATGGCGGCCTGGTCCTGGTTGACCTCGATGGCGAACGTGGGCTCGTCGCCGGGGCGGGCGACGATGGTCTCGCCTCCCGCGAGCGCGCCGCCGACGGCCGTGGCCTTCGCGTCCACGCTGAGCGCGGCGGGGAGTGATTCCAGCACCACGAGCTGGCCCAGCTCCACGGTGTCCGCGGCCGGGTAGTCGCGCTCGGTGAGCCAGCCGTTCCAGGCGACAGCGGTGGCCTCGTCCCAGGTGCCGGTGACCTCCACCTTCGCCCCCGTGGCGGCGAGCATGCGCTGGAACGCGGCGACATCGCTGCCGGTGGCGCCCTCGCCGAGCGCCCGCCACTGGGGCAGCTCGCCCTGCACGGTGATCACGGGCTGCTGCGCGACGGCGTACAGCACGTCCCCGGCGGCCACCTCACCGGACTCCCCGGCCCGGGTGACGACGCCGGACAGCGCGTTCACGGCGGCGGGCGCCTGCTCGCGCGTCACGGAGACGCCGAGGGTGATGACGCGGCCGAGCTCCTGCTCGGCGACGGTGACGAGAGCGTCCTCGGACGGACGCTGCTCGGCCTGGGCCGGAGGGGTGAGCGTGGCCCGGCCGGCCCAGAAGGCCAGGACGGCCACGATCAGGAGCACCCCGGCCAGCGTGGCCCAGCGGAGCGGCCGGGTCATCCGGAGGTGCCCCAGAAGACGTCCTGCGGGGGCAGCTCCGGGCAGGTCTGGACGACCTGCGTCTGGCGCTCCTCGGGCACGCCTCTCATGGTCGCCTGCAAGGGCCACCAGTCATGGCGGCCTGGTGTGAAGAAGGCCGTCACGAAGGACTCCTTGGACGGCCGTGTGCTGGTGTCCACAGTGAACCCCTGCGCTTCGAGACAGGGGATGAGGTACTGGTCCCAGTAGTCATAGACAAGGCGAAGCTGCGGTTCGCTCCAATCCTGGGTATAGCTCGGGTCGACTGGGTGCTGGGCGATGCAGGTGTTCATCGCCAGCGCCCAGGCGCGAGCCTGCGCAGCCGGCGGCGTGGAGTATCGGAGACCGCCCGTCGGCGAGACCTCGACGGGGAATCCGTCTGCCCTCATGCACGAGGCGACCTTCTGATCTGATTCCAGGGGAGTCGTGGACCAGTCCTTCCGCTGGACCTGAAGGATCTCGGGAGTTCCCCCGCTCTCTGCCAGGCGGTCCATCTGTTCTCGGTAGGCCGCTTCCTTCTCCGGCTCCGTCGCCAGAACGGGTTCGATGACCTCGGTCGGTTTCCATGTGGCGGCATCCCACACCTTTGAGGGGGTACTGCCTGTCTCCGCGTGCGCCGACGCTCCTGCGTCCGCGCCGGAAGCACACCCCGCCAACAAGAGGGCCCCGACGAGTCCGACCATGGCACCAGCGAAACCGCTTGTCATTCGCCCCTCAGGCACAAGACACCCCAGCGCTCGCAGAGAAAATATCAGTAGGGGTAGTAGCAGTAGCCATTGCTACCCGAAAGAAGCAATGAGACCGAATCGGCCTTCCAGGTCTGGGTGCCTCGGAGACCAGGCTCCCAGTACCTCACGTAGTAGTTGGCTTTGGTACTCGACACTCCCCCAACCGACACCGTGAGGTAATCCCCGTACCGCTGCTGCTCGCCACGGACGCCGACATATCCACCTCCGGCACTGCAGTCCTGTCGCCCGGAGTCCGTCAATGCCTGTGCCGGCACTGCCCCAGAAACGGCCAACAATCCCGCGACGGCGATACCGGCCCCGACCTTTGCAACCCGCTGCTTCATACCCGTGACGATCCTCCTCAGGATTCAAGCTCAAATATGAGCCGCGTCACACACTAGGCGCTAAGGCCTCCCACGGCAAGGGATTCTTCCTGGCCTCCTCAGGCCGTCCCGATTCCCTTTGCGCTTGCTGCAGCCATCACCGGGCGTCGTCTCGTGAGGCCGCGCCGTCGTCGTCCTCCCCGCCCTTGAACTGGCTCATGTAGAGCCGGTGGTAGGCGCCCTTGGCCGCGAGCAGCTCGGCGTGGCTGCCCTGCTCCACGATGTCGCCGTGCTCCATCACGAGGATCACGTCGGCGTCGCGGATGGTGCTGAGGCGGTGGGCGATCACGAAGCTCGTGCGGTCCGAGCGCAGCGCCGCCATGGCGCCCTGGACCAGCACCTCGGTGCGGGTGTCCACGGAGGAGGTGGCCTCGTCCAGGATCAACAGGGAGGGCTGGGCCAGGAACGCGCGGGCGATGGTGATGAGCTGGCGCTCGCCCGCGGACACGTTGGAGGCGTCGTGCTCGATGACGGTGTCGTAGCCCTCGGGCAGGGTGTGCACGAAGCGGTCCACGTAGGTGGCCTTCGCCGCCGCGACGACCTCCTCGTCCGTGGCGTCGAGTCGGCCGTAGCGGATGTTCTCGCGGATGGTCCCGCCGAAGAGCACCGCGTCCTGGAGCACCATGCCGGTGGCGGCGCGCAGCTCGCTGCGGCTGACCGTGCGGGTGTCCACGCCGTCCAGCAGGATCCGCCCGCCGTCCACCTCGTAGAACCGCATGATCAGGTTGACCAGGGTGGTCTTGCCGGCGCCGGTCGGCCCGACGATCGCGACCGTCTGCCCCGGTTCCGCCACGAGGTTCAGGTCCGTGATGAGCGGCTTCTCCGGGGTGTAGGAGAAGCGCACGTGCTCGAACTCCACGCGACCGCGCAGCGGGCGCGGGAGGTGGGCGACGACGTCGCCGTCGGGGGTCTCCTCCGGCTCGTCGAGGAGCTCGAAGATGCGCTCGGCCGACGCCACGCCGGAGATCAGCATGTTGGACATGCCGGCGATCTGCCCGAGCGGCTGGTTGAACTCGCGCGAGTACTGGATGAACGCGGTGACGGCGCCGAGGGTCATCTGCCCGTTGGCCACGCGCAGGCCGCCGACCACCGCGATGCCCACGTAGCCCAGCCAGTTCACCCACTGCATGATCGGCATGATCATCCCCGAGTAGAACTGCGCCGTGAACGCGGCCTCGTACAGCTCCTCGTTGCGCTCGTCGAAGCGCGCGGCCATGTCCCGCTGACGGCCGAACACGGTCACCAGCTCATGCCCCGTGAACGACTCCTCGATGTGCCCGTTGAGCCGGCCCGTCTCCCGCCACTGCGCGGAGAACAGCGCCTGGGACTTCTTGCCGATCACGCCCACCACCACGCCGGCCACCGGCAGCGCGATCAGGGCGATGAGCGCCAGCTGCCAGGACAGCCAGAACATCATGCCGACGATGCCGATCACGGTCAGCACCGAGTACACGAGCGAGGCGAACGCCTGTTGGAGGGCCTGCTGGACGTTGTCCACGTCGTTGGTGGCGCGGGAGAGCAGGTCGCCGCGCTGCCCGCGGTCGAAGTAACTCAGCGGCAGCCGGTTGATCTTGGCCTCGATCTCCTCGCGCAGGCGGAAGACGATGCGCATGACGATGTCATTGAGCACGCGGCCCTGCAGCCACATGAAGGTCTGCGCCACCAGGTACATGCCCAGGACGATGAGGATCAGCCGGCCCAGCTCGGTGAAGTCGATCCCCTCGCCCGGCGTGAACGCCATGCCGGAGAGCATCTCTGCGGCCTGGTCCTCGCCCTGGGCGCGCAGCCCGTCGATGACCTGCTCGCGGCTCAGCCCGCCGGGCATCTGCGCGGAGACCACGCCGCCGAAGATCACGTCCATCGCCCGGCCCAGGACGTGCGGGGCCCACACGTTGAGCACGACGGCGACCAGCACCATCAGCGCGACCACCACCAGGCCCAGCTTCTCCGTGCGGAACAGGCTCATGAGCCGCTTCGCGGACGGCCAGAACGCCTTGGCCTTGCGGGCCGGCCCGCCGCCCCAGTCGTCGGTGGCGCCCTGCTCCTGGATCTCGAGGATCTCCTCGTCCGTCAGGTGCTCGCTCATGCCACGTCCTCCGCGGTCAGCTGGGAGTCCACGATCTCCCGGTAGGTCTGGTTGTCCGCCAGCAGCTCGGCGTGGGTGCCGCGGCCGACCACGCGGCCCTCGTCCAGCACGATGATCTGGTCGGCGTCGGTGATGGTGGCCACCCGCTGGGCGACGACGATCCGAGTCACCCCGGCCGCCGCGCGGTCGAGCGCCGCCCGCAGCCGCGCGTCGGTGGTGACGTCCAGCGCGGAGAACGAGTCGTCGAACACGAGGATCCGCGGCTCGGCCACGAGGGCACGCGCGATGGACAGGCGCTGGCGCTGGCCACCGGAGACGTCCGTGCCGCCCTGGGAGAGGCGCGAGTCCAGACCGGAGGCCGCCGTCTCTGCCTTGCCGGTGGTGCGGGCGCGCACGAAGTCGGCGGCCTGGGCCGTCTCGAGGGCCGCCCAGATGCGCTCGTCCGAGGCGTCCGGGGCCCCGAACTGCATGTTTTCCCGCACGGTGCCCGAGAACAGGTACGGCTTCTGCGGCACGAGGGCCACGGCCTCGGTCAGCTCGGCCCGGGCCAGGTCGGTCACCGGCACACCGTCCACGAGCACCTCGCCGGACGTCGCGTCGTACAGCCGCGGCAGCAGGCTGATCAGCGTGGACTTGCCGGAGCCGGTCGAGCCGATGATCGCCGTCGTGGTGCCGGGGGCGACGGCGAAGCTGACGTCGTCGAGCACCGGCGCCTCGGCGCCGGGGTACTGGAAGGTGACGTGGCGCAGCTCCACGGCGCCGTCGCGACGCGCGGGGGTCACCGGGCGGACCGGCTCAGCGAGCGTGGGGACGGTGTCCAGGACCTCGCCGATGCGGCGGGCGGAGATCACGGCGCGCGGGAGCATCATCATCATGAAGGTGCCCATCATCACCGCCATGAGGATCTGCAGCAGGTACTGCATGAACGCGGTGAGCGCGCCGACCTGCACGAGCCCCGCGTCCACGCGCTCGCCGCCGAACCACAGGACGGCGGCGGTGGCGAGGTGGAGGATCATCGTGATGACCGGGCCGAGCAGCACGAACAGCCGGCCGATCCGCACGGACGTCTCCGTCAGGGCGGCGTTGGCGTCCGTGAACCGGCGTGTCTCGTGGCGCTCGCGCACGAACGCGCGGACCACGCGGATGCCCTGGATCTGCTCGCGCATCACGCCGTTGACGTCGTCGATGTTGTCCTGCATCCGCTGGAACAGCGGCATGAGACGGGCGACGATCCACGCCACGATCACCAGCAGCACCGGCACGGAGACCCACACGAGCCAGGACAGGCCCGGGTCCTCGCGGATGGCCATGATGATGCCGCCGACCGCCATGATCGGCACGGCCACCATGAAGTTCAGGGCCATGAGGGTGAGCATCTGGACCTGGTTGACGTCGTTGGTGCCGCGCGTGATGAGGGTCGCGGCGCCGAAGCGGCCGAGCTCCTCCGCGGAGAACGCGTCCACGCGGGTGTAGACGGCGCGGCGCAGGTCCCGGCCGACGCCCATCGAGGCCTTCGCCCCGAACCACACGGCGGCGATCGCGGCGACCACCTGCACCAGCGCGACGCCGAGCATCACGAGGCCGATGTCCCAGATGCGGGCGGTGTCACCGCGGGCTACGCCCTCGTCGATGATGCGGGCGTTGAGGCTGGGCAGGTACAGCATGGCCAGCGTGCTGATCAGCTGCAGCACGACGACGGCCGCGACGGCGCCGCGATAGCGCCGGCCGTGACGGCGGAGCAGGGTCCAGAGCATGGGGCTCCCAGGGAGTCGGGATGGGCGCGCGGCCGCGTGGGGCCGCAGTGAGGTGGGCCGACGTGGGCCGGGTTCATTGTGCCCCAGCCGCGGGCGAGGAGGTCGGGCAGCAGCCGTCGTCGTCGGACGCCGCGGGCGCACCCCGGACAGCCGGCTGCCGAACCACCCGCTGGCGGACCCGCACGAGGACTGAGCGACGCCAGACGGGGGGCGTGAGCCAGACGTTTCCGCTGCTGAGGGTCCCTCAGAACAGCACGAACATCTGGCTCACGCCCCCGGAACGCCTGGCTCAGCGCCCGAAGAGCCTCGCGAAGAACCCTGCGGCCCCGGCACGGCCCGCGCGGGCTGCGTCGCGCTCGGCATCAGAGTGACGGCCATCGCACCACTGCGCCGCGGGGACGACGGCCTTGACGGACTCGACGTGCCGGCCGCATCCGGCCCAGGTGGCCCTGCGGCAGACGCGGCAGCGCGCAGGACGGCACATGAGGGATCCTTTCGGCGAGGGGGCTTCGGGGTGGCCGGTCAGGCCAGGGTCATGAAGAGCTTCTCGAGCTCGGCGACGGTGAGCTTCTCCTCGTCCTCCGCCTTCTCGGGGTCGGCGAGGCAATACTGCATGGCCGCAGAGACGATCGCGAAGCCGGCGCGATCCAGCGCGGTGGAGACGGCGGAGAGCTGCGTGACCACGTCCTTGCAGCGACCCTCGCCCTCGACCTCGCGGATCACGGCGTCCAGCTGGCCGCGGGCCCGCTTGAGGCGGTTGAGGATCTTGCGCTGGGTCTCGGCGTCGGCGGTGCGCACGGCGACCTCCTTTGTCACGGTGGCGGGGAGGGGAATCATATCCCCAGGGGTATCCGGCGACGTCGCCGGAGGTCACACGAGGAGACCGATGAGTTCCCGGACGAGGATCACCAGGCCCATGGCCAGCACGAACCAGCCGAAGCCCTTCTTCAGCGCCTTCTCCGGGACCCGCTTCATGAGCGGAACGCCGATCAGCGCACCGACCACGGCCACACCGGTGACCCACAGCAGCAGGTCCCACGGCAGCGTCACGCTGGTCAGGTAGCCGCCGAGGCCCGCGAAGGACTTCATGGCGATCACCAGCAGGGACGTGCCCACCGCAGCGGACATCGGCAGGCCGCCGAGCAGGACCAGCGCAGGGACCACGAGGAACCCGCCGCCGGCGCCGACGATGCCCGTGACGAAGCCGACGACGACGCCCTCCAGCAGGATCTTCCCGAGCGGGTGGCGGCGGGGCTCGACGTCAGCCGAGGCCTCCACTGAGGGGGCGGCCGCCGGCTGCGTCTTCTTGGGCCGGATCATGGCCCACGCCGTGAAGAGCATCATCACCGCGAAGGCGATCAGCAGCAGGGTCCCCGGCAGGAAGCCGCCGACGACGCCGCCCAGGAGGGCACCCACCATCGAGGCCGCGCCGAAGATCAGGCCGGTGCGCCACCGGACGGTGCCGTGCCGCGAGTGCAGCAGCACTGAGACCAGCGAGGTCACACCCACCACGAACAGGGAGCCCGCGATGGCCTGCTTCGGCTCGAGGCCGGCCACGTACGTCAGCAGGGGCACCATCAGGATCGACCCGCCGCCACCCATGAGGCCGAGCAGCAGGCCGACCACGAGGGCCAGGGCGAGGACGATCCACATCACGGGTCAGCTCCGCTTCCCCGCGCCGGTGGGGATGCGGCCGATCACGTCGCCCGCGGAGCGCTCCTGCGCGGGGCGGTTCCACGGCATCTTGGCCAGCACGGACGCCATGGCGCACGTGTTGGACACGGCGGAGAAGGACAGGCCCGCGCCGATCGCGGCGGGGATGAGGCCGAACCGCTTCGAGCCGACCTGGGAGGCCACGGCCCCGACCAGCGCGATGGACCCGGCGGTCATGCGGACCTGACGGTCCATGGACCAGCGGTTGCCGCTGCGGACGACCTCGCCGCCGGCCTCGGCGTAGGCGGAGATGCCGCCCTGCAGGACGCGCGCGGAGGTGAAGCCGGCCTGGGCCAGACGGTCCTGGGCGGTGCCGGCCCGGCTGCCGGACTGGCAGACGAGCACCGCGGTGCCGTCCAGGCGGGCGGCGACCTCGTCCGCGTGCTCCTGGAGCAGGTCCAGCGGCACGTTGTAGGAGCCGGCGATGTGCTCGGTCTCGAACTCGCCGGGGGTGCGCACGTCCAGCACGACGGCGTCGGGGCGGGCGGCCAGCTCGGCCTTCAGGTCGCGCGGGGCGACGGGGGACAGGGTGACGCTCATGGGAGGGGCTCCTCGGGGTTGGTCTGGGGGTGTGTCAGGACTGCTGCCAGGCGGCGTAGCTGCCCTCGAGCTCGATCACGTCGAACCCGGCGCGGCGCAGCGCCTGGGCGGCCACGATGTTGCGCAGGCCGGACTGGCAGAAGGTCACCAGGGTCTTGTCCTTCGGCAGCTCCTCCTGGTGGAAGAGCACCTTGCCGGCGTTCAGCTGCCGGGCGTCCGCCACGGTGCCGTGGGAGAACTCGGTCTTGTTGCGCACGTCCACCAGCACGGTGTCCTGCTCCGCGCCGACCTCGCCGGCCTCGATGCGGGACCGCAGCTCGTCGGCCTGCACGGTGGGCACCGGCTCCAACGTGAGGCCGTCCACGGAGGTGGTGAACGCGGCGGCGGCGTCGACGCCCACGCGGATCATGTGGTCGCGCATCGTGTGCGCGTCCTCGCGGTCCTCGGCGAGCAGGACGAGGGCGGCGTCGTCGCTCTCCGGGTCGTAGGCCCAGCCGGCGTGCGTGGCGACCTTGCCGCGGGACGGAAAGGCCAGCGCGCCCGGCACGGTGCCGGCGAGGATCTCGTCCACACCGCGGGTGTCCGCGAACACGGCGCCCTCGGCGAGCGTCGCCTGCACGCCCCCGGCGTCCAGCTCCTCGAGCTCGGGCAGCTCGCCCAGGATGGCTGGCCCCTGCTTGTTCTGGCGCTTCATGCGGGCGAAGTAGGCGTGGGCGTCGGGCTGGCCGTCGAGCAGCTCGTCGATGAAGCCCTGCTCGTCGTCGTTCTTCAGGTAGTCGGACCACCACGCGTACTTGCGCTCGTAGCCGACCGTGGTGGAGGGCAGCGCGCCGAGTGCCTTGCCGCAGGCGGAGCCGGCGCCGTGGGCCGGGAACACCTGCACGTGGTCCGGGAGGGTCAGGAACTTCGCCTTGAGGGAGGCGAAGAGCTGCTGGGCGCCCTCGAAGCGGGTGTCGACGCCGCCGGCGGCCTCGTCCAGCAGGTCCGGGCGGCCGAGGTCGCCGGAGAACACGAAGTCGCCGGTGAGCATGTAGCCCGGGGCGTCCGCGAAGGCGCCGTCGGTGACGAGGAAGGACAGGTGCTCGGGGGTGTGGCCCGGGGTGTGCACGGCCTCGACGGTGATGTTGCCGAGCGTCACCGTGTCGCCGTCCTTGAGGAGGTTGCCCTCGAAGCCGTAGGCCCAGTCCTCGCCGCCCTCGCCGGACAGGTGGATCTGGGCGCCGGTGGCGTGGGCCAGCTCGCGGGTGCCGGAGAGGTAGTCCGCGTGGATGTGGGTCTCGGTCACGTGGGTGATGGTCATGCCGTTCTTGGCGGCCAGGTCCAGGTACACCTGGATGTCGCGGCGGGGGTCCACCACCATCGCCTCGTTCTTCGCCTGGCAGCCGATCACGTAGCTGGCCTGGGCGAGGTCCTCGTCGTAGATGCGCTCGAGCAGCATGGTTCTCCTCCGGGTCGGGGGGTCTCGATGTCCATCCGATACCCCCTGGGGTATGTCGAGAACGAGCGTAGGGTATACCCCCAGGGGTATGCAAGAGAGAGGGTGAGCCCGGGCGGCGACGGGAAGGGACGGCACGGTCGGGAGACGTCGCCAGGGGGCGTGAGCCAGATGATTCCGCTGCGGATCGGGCGTCAGAACGGCAGAAACGTCTGGCTCACGCGGCGGGGGGCGTGAGCCAGATGATTCCGCTGCGGATCGGGCGTCAGAACTGCAGAAACGTCTGGCTCAGCGCCCGGGGTCCTCAGAGCAGGGGACGCAGTGGTACCAGCAGGGCCTCGACCACGCGGGCGAGGCCGTGACGGTCCTCCCAGCGCGGGGTGTCGATCCGGACGGCCCGCTGGGCGTCGAGAGCGAAGATCTCCTCCATCCGGGCGGCGAAGTCGCGGTCCACGACCACCACGTTGGACTCGTAGTTGAAGCCCAGGGAGAGGCGGTCGACGTTGGCCGAGCCCACGGTGGACCAGATGCCGTCCACGGTGGCGGTCTTCGCGTGGATCATGCTGGCCCTGTACAGCAGGATCGTGATGCCGGCCTCGAGCATCTTCCCGAAGAAGCCGCGCGAGGCCCAGTCCGCCACGATGTGGTTGGAGTCCTCCGGCACCATCACCTGCACGTCCACCCCGCGCCGGGCCGCGTGCAGCAGCGCCTCGAGGACCTGCTGGTCCGGGATGAAGTACGGCGTGTTGATGAGGATGCGGTGCTGCGCCCGCTGGATGGCGTCGAGGTAGCTCAGCCGGATCGGGTAGACCAGGAGCGGCGGCTGGTTCGCGGCCACGGTGACGCGCGGGTCCCACGTGTCCGGGGGGCGCCAGGACATCTGCTCGCCCGCGCGGTGGTGGGCGTTCCACTTGATGGAGATCGACTGGCCCAGCGCCCACACCGCCGGGCCGCGCTCACGCACGTGGGTGTCCCGCCACAGGCGGGCGTAGTCGTCGCCGATGTTGAAGCCGCCGGCGAAGCCGACCTCGTCGTCCACCACCATGATCTTCGAGTGGTTGAACCCGCTGTGCCGGACCACGCCTCGCCAGATCGGGCGGGCGAAGGCCGGCAGCCGGAACACGTGGATGCGCGGGTCCAGCTGACGGTAGAAGCGGGGCGGGACCACGAGGTTCCCGAACCCGTCGTAGGAGACGTAGACCTCCACGCCGCGCACGGCCGCCCGGTTGAAGGCGTCCATGAACCGCTGGCCCGTGGGGTCGCCCTTCCAGATGAAGGTCTCGAACTTGATGATCCGCTGCGCTCCGTCGATCGCGGCGATCATCTCCTTGTAGAGGTCCTCACCCGAGGTGAAGATGCGCAGCTCGGAGCCCTCCACGTGGGCGTCAAACACGCCGGGGTTCGGCGCGGGTCGGCGCACTCGGCCGCCGCGCTTGACCATGTCCACGCCGGTGAGCCCGGCGGCGACCGTCAGCGGCAGTCCCACGAGACCGACGCCCGCGGCCACGGCCGCTCCCCGGAGGAGACGACGGACCGGCAGGCGGGACAGGGACGGCAGGGACGGTCGACGCATTCGCTCAGTCTACTCAGGGCCCCGTCAGCGCGGATCGGTCGAGCGGCGCATCTCGGTCCAGGCCGCGCTCACCTCGGAGCGCATGCGCACGAGTTCGATCGCCGTCTCCTGCAGCCTCCGGGCGCTCTCGCTCTCGGGGATGTACTGCCGCACCCGCTGGGCCTGGTCCTCCGCGGAGACGTCCACCATGACGGCGATCGAGTGCGCCACCAGGCGGGACTCCGCCCCGGTGCGTCGGCTCGCGTAGACGCGCAGCGCCACATGCATGGACCGCTCCGTGGTGTTCACCAGGAGGGCCTCCACGCGCACGAGGTCGCCCACGTGGATGTTCCGCACGAAGCGCACACCGCCGCCGAACACCGCGACCACGGATTCATGTCCGGTCCAGCGGGCGGCGCAGACGGCGGCCGCCTCGTCCACCCAGCGCAGGATCGCGCCCGCGTTGATGGTGCCGCCCACGGTGGCCTCCGCGTTGGGGGCCAGGAACGCGAGGGTGCTCATCTCCTCGGGGGCCTCCCCGGGCGCGGGGAACGGCAGTCGGGCCATGCCGCGCTCGACGGCGCGGCGGGCCACGGTGGAGCGGCGGGCCTGTTCGTCGCGCTCGATCTGGCCGGGGGTCGAGGGCTCCCAGACCGGCACGGTCACGGGCACCCCGCCCTCCTCCGCGGCGTAGACCACGAGGGACGAGGTGGCGACCACGGGGTCGCCGTCGTCGTCGCGGATCTCCGGCAGCAGCAGGCGGGTCTGGACGTGCACCTCGGCGCCGTCCGTGTGGACCACGCGCGCCTGCACCACAGCGCGGCGGTCCACCGGCACGGGGTGCCGGAACTGGGTGTGCCCCATGTAGCGGGCACGCACGAACGTCCCGGCCCAACTCGCCGCGACGGCGTAGCCGGCCTTCTCGATCCAGGAGATGACGGTGCCGGCGTCCACCAGGCCGGTGGGATGATCGAAGCTGTCCGCCCGGAATTCGAGGGCGAGGGCTCCGGGGGGTCTCATGCCGTCGAACGTATCACCCGAGTCCGGGCCCTGTGCGGCCGGTCACGCCCCGTCCAGGAGTCTGCGGGGAACCTCCCGGCCGCGCCCCAGGCGGGTCCGCGCACGGGGGACAATGGACCCATGACCGCCTTCGACCGTCTCCCCCTGCCCGCGGAGCCCCAGACTCCGCACGACCGCCTGCGCCGCCGCACCGAGGCCGCCGTCGCCGAGCGCGGGGAGGCCGCCGTCGCCGGGCTGGCGGTGCGCCTGATGACCGGCGCGGCCACTCCCGATGACGTCACCTCGGGCGCCGCCCGCGCCCTCACCGGCGACGACGGCGACCTCAGCCCCGCCGCGACCGGCGCCCTGGCCCTGATGCACGCGTGGCACCGCAGCGCGCTGCCCGCCCTGACCGGGGCGCTCACCGCCCCCGAGGCGGACGTCCGCTCGGCGGCCCACCTCGTGCTCGCCTCCCGCGCCGGCTCGCTGCGCCGCGATGCCGCCGTCGACCGCACCCTCGTGGACGCGGTGCGGGCCGGCTGTGCCGACCCGGACCCGGAGGTCCGCGCGTCGGCCGCGTCCGCACTGGGTGCCCTCGCCCGCCCCGAGGACCTCGAGTCCGCCCTGCCCGTGCTCACCGGCATGGTGATGGACGTGGACGCGGACCTGGCCGCAGCCGCCGAGCTGGCCCTCGAGCAGCTCGCGATCCGCCTGGACCGGCCCGGCCTGCGGGTCAGCCTCGAGGGCTGAGGCGACGCCCGTGCAGTGCCCCCACTTCGATGTCGGCGAGTGCCGTTCCTGCCCGCTGATGGGCGTGCCGTACGCCCGGCAGCTCGCGGACAAGCAGGCCGCGGTCCTGGCCGCGCTGGCGGACGCGCTCGATGCGGACACGGTCGTGGCCGAGCCGTTCGCCTCCGCGGAGGCCGGGTTCCGGAACAAGGCGAAGCTCGTGGTCACGGGGTCGGCGGCGGCGCCGCGGCTGGGCATCCTGGACCCGCGGCAGCACCCCCGCCATCACGACGGCGCCGGCGTGGACCTGCGCGACTGCGGCCTGTACGAGGCCGGCATGGAGGGCGTGTTCGAGGCGTGCGCGGCGGCGGTGACGGCGGCCGGGCTGGAGCCCTACGACGTCGCCGCCCGCACGGGCGAGCTGAAGAACGTGATCGTGACGCTCTCCCCCGACCGGGAGGCGATGGTCCGGTTCGTGCTGCGCTCCGCCGACCGGCTGGACGCGCTGCGCGCGGCGGTGCCGGGGCTGCTGGATGACCTCGCGGCGCGCGGGACACCCGCCGCCGTGGTGAGCGCGAACCTGCTGCCCGAGCACGTGGCCCTGCCCGAGGGCGACGAGGAGATCGTGCTCGCCGGCGGGCCGACCCTGCGGATGGAACTGAACGGGATCGGCCTGCGGCTGCGCCCGCAGGGGTTCTTCCAGACGAACACCGCGGTGACCGAGGGGCTGTACGCGACGGCGGCGGCGTGGGTCGCCGAGGGCGGTGTGCCGGCGTCGGCGTGGGACCTGTACTGCGGGGTGGGCGGGTTCGCGTTCCACCTGGCCCGGGCCGGCGTGCGCGACGTGTGGGGCATGGAGTCCTCCGCCGAGGCGGTGGCCGCGGCCCGGGAGACGGCCGCGGAGCTCGGCCTGGCCGACCGGGCGCGCTTCTCCGCCGGCGACGCCACCTCCGCGCTTTCGTTCGAGAAACGGCGGGCTCCGGAGGCGCTTTCGTCCAAGAAACGGCGGCCCCGCCCGGACGCCGTCGTCGTGAATCCGCCCCGGCGGGGCATCGGCGCCGAGCTGGCCGACGCGCTGGAGGACTCGGGTGTGCCCACCGTCCTGTACTCCAGCTGCAACCCGGCGACGCTCGCGCAGGACCTGGCCCGGATGCCGAGCTATCGGGTGGCGCGGGTGCAGGTGTTCGACATGTTCCCCCAGACCCGGCACGCGGAGGTGCTCACGCTGCTGACCCGGCGGTGACGGAAGCCGGGGCGCGTCACCGCGGGCTCCCCGCCCGACGGTTCCGCTTCTTCAACTCGTCGAACACGTCGAACAGCGTGTTCGTCGAGGGCGCCAGAGCCGCCTGCGTCCGCACACACGGCTGGGGGTTCGTCAACCCGCCACCCTGCAACGGCCGTCCCGAGTCCCACCGGTTGGCCTTGCGCAGACCACCCTCGTTCCACAGCCGCTCGTCCACCTTGAGCGCCACCTTCATCGTGTGCTCCGACTCTGGCGCCACAGCACGGACTTCCTTCACGTCCGCCCAGTCCACGGACCAGTCCCGCGTCCACACCCGTCGCTCATCGAACGTGACATGCCGAGGCCGGAACAGACCCATCGTCGCGGCGGGAAGCACCGCCAACGCCAGCGCCAACCCGATGAACGACGCCGCACGCCACACCCCGAACCCGGCCGAGACATCCTCCGGCGGCCGGAAGATCACCCACACGAACACCGCGATGCACACCACGACGATCAGCCACAGGAGCAGCCACCGCGCCGGACGCACCCGCGCCTGCACCGGCAGACTCGCCAGGATCTCCTCCCGCGTCGCCTTCTTCCGCAACCGCGTCGGCTTCGCATCCATCACTTGCTCCTCATCCAGTTCATGAGCCCTCCGCCCCCCGGCCATCTCCGCCGAGTGTGTCCTGCTCGTTCCCGGGCCACGCTTCCGGCGCGCGGGGGCACACGTCCGCCCCGTCGGCACGACCCTATTCCCGGAACCCACCGCGCCGCAGCGACATCACCGCAGCTGAGAACCGCTGTGATGTCGCTGCGGTGCGGTCGGCCGGAACGACGGCGCGCTCGCTGCGGTGAACATCGCCGCGGCACTCCCCGTGCGGCCCCACTTCCCCGCCCGTAGGCTGGTTCCCATGTCGCAGACGCTCACCCCCGCCGCTCCGCAGGACCTGAACGCCCGCCGCCACCGGCTCCGCCGCTACCGCGCCGTCATCTTCGACATGGACGGGGTCATCACGGACACCGCCGGCGTGCACGCGCAGGCGTGGAAGGAGCTCTTCGACGGGGCGCTGCCCGCCGTGGGCGCGCTGCCCGCCAACGCCGCCGTCGTCGCCGCGGACCCGGACGTGCTGCGCCCCTTCGACGCCGCCGCCGACTACCTGCACCACGTGGACGGGCGTCCCCGCGAGGACGGGGTCCGCACGTTCTTCGCCTCCCGCGGCCTGCAGGTGCCCGAGGCCGACTCCCCCGAAGCGGACACGGCCCCGGAGCTGACGGTCCTCGCCCTCGCCGAGCGCAAGCAGGGCTACTTCGAGCAGGTGCTCGAGCGCGACGGCGTCCGCGTGTTCCCGGAGGCCCAGGACCTCCTCGAGCGGCTGCGGGCCAAGGGCGTGCCGGTCGCACTGGTCACCAGCTCCAAGAACTCCCGCGCCGTGCTCACGGCCGGCGGCGTGCTGGACTTCTTCCCCGTGATCGTGGACGGGAACACCGCCGTCGAGCGCGGGCTGCCGGGCAAGCCGGACCCGGCGATGTTCTGGGAGGCCGCCCGCGAGCTGGGCGTCGACGTCGCGGACGCGATGGTCCTCGAGGACGCCGTCTCCGGTGTGAAGGCCGCCGCGGACGGCCGCTTCGGCCTCGTGATCGGCGTGGACCGCGAACCCGAGCTCGGCAAGGGCCGACTCAAGGCGGCCGGCGCCCACCTGGTGGTCCAGGACTACGGGACCCTGCATCTGGAGGACCGCACCACCACCCCGTTCGACCCCGCGTGGGTGCTGCGCTGGGACCGCTTCGACCCGGCCTCCGAGGGCACACGCGAGGTGCTGTGCACCCTGGCCAACGGGTACTGGGGCACCCGCGGCGCCGTGCCCGGCACGCGCATCTCCTCCGTCCACTACCCCGGCACCTACATGGCCGGCGTGTTCAACCGGCTGACCTCGATGGTCCAGGGCCGGGTCGTGGAGACCGAGCACATGGTCAACATCCAGGACTGGACCCCGCTCGTGGTGACCCCGCGCCACGGCCGCCCGCTGCTGCCGGGTGAGGAGAACCTCGTGGAGTACGGCCAGGAGATGGACCTGCGCCGCGGCGTGCTCTCCCGCACCATGACCTTCGAGGACGAGCAGGGCCGGCGCACCACGGTCCACACCCGGCAGTTCACCTCGCTGGCCAATCGGCACCTCGCCGCGATCGAGCTGACCGTGGTGGCGGAGAACTGGTCCGGGGACCTCACGGTGCGCTCGAAGATCGAGGGCCGCGTGGCCAACCTCAACGTCTCCGACGACCGCACCCTCGCCAACCAGCACCTCGAGCCGGTCCAGGCCCGGGAGATCGACGGCGAGACCGTCCTGCTCGAGACCGCCACCAACCAGTCCGGCATCCACGTGGCCATGGCCACCCGCACCCGCCAGGTGGCGCCGGTGGGCCACCACGAGCCCATCCGCCGCCCCGTGGACGGCTCGGACCTGGTGGTCGGCCAGGACATCCTCCTCCACGTGGACGAGGGCGTGCCGCTCGTGCTGGAGAAGGTCGCCGCCGTCGCCACGAGCCACGACCACGCCAACGCCTCCGTGTGGGAGTCGGCGGTGAAGGACGTCCAGCGCGCCCAGAACTTCCGCAACCTGCTGACCCTGCACGAGCAGCGCTGGGGCACCAACTGGGACCGGTTCTCCGTGCGCATCGACCTGGCTGAGCCGTACCGGCATCAGCGCCGCTCCACGGCGGCGGAGGCCGGCGGCGAATACGCGCCGCCCGTCGTCGCCGCCGGCCACTCGGCCCCGGTGGGGTCCGCGGTCCCGATGGGCAAGGACGGCGCGTCGCTGCGCCAGCAGCTCGCCCTGAACCTGCACACGTTCCACGTGCTCCAGACGGCCTACGGCCGCCGCCGGGACCTGGACGCCTCCGTGGGGGCGCGTGGCCTGCACGGCGAGGGCTACCGCGGCCACATCTTCTGGGACGAGATCTACGTCTACCCGATGCTCACGCTGCGCCGCCCCGAGATCACCCGGGGCCTGCTGATGTACCGCTACCGGCGTCTCAACGAGGCCCGCGCCAACGCCCAGGCCGAGGGCTGGGCCGGTGCCATGTACCCGTGGCAGTCCGGGGCGGACGGCTCCGAGGAGACGCCCACCGAGCTGTGGAACCCGCGCTCGCGCATGTGGATGCCGGACAACTCCCACAACCAGCGGCACGTCTCCCTGGACATCGCCTACTCGGTGCTGCGGTACATCGAGATCACGAAGGACACGTCCTTCATCTCGGACTACGGCGCGGAGATGCTCGTGGAGATCTCCCGGTTCTTCATGTCCATGACCCTGCACAACGCCGTCACGGACCGCTACGAGATCCACGGCGTCATGGGCCCGGACGAGTTCCACGACGGCTATCCCGAGACCCCCGGCTCCGGCCTGCGCAACAACGCGTACACGAACGTGCTGACCTCGTGGGTGCTCGCGGAGACCGCCCGCCTGGTCCGCTGGCTGGACACGATCGACGACGGCCTGCCCGAGCTCATGGAGATCTCCGAGGAGGAGATCGAGCGCTGGGAGGAGGTCAGCACCCGTCTGACCGTGCCGTTCTTCGAGGAGGGCGAGGAGGCCGGCATCCTCGCCCAGTTCGAGGGCTACCAGGACCTGCTCGAGTTCGACTGGGAGGCCTACCGCGCCAAGTACGGGAACATCGGCCGCATGGACCTGATCCTGCAGGCCGAGGGCGACGCCACCAACCGGTACAAGCTCTCCAAGCAGGCCGACACCCTCATGCTCGGATACCTGTTCTCCGCCGAGGAGCTGGACCGGATCCTGCGCCGCATGGGCTACGAGCTGCCGCAGGAGGCGTTCGAGCGGATGGTCACGTACTACGAGGCCCGCTCGACGCACGGCTCCACGCTCTCCCGGCTGGTGCACGCGTGGGTGTCGGCCCGCACGGACCCGGACCGGTCCTGGGACCTGTTCACGGAGGCCCTCGAGTCGGACCTCTCGGACACGCAGGGCGGCACCACGAAGGAGGGCATCCACCTGGGCCTGATGGCGGGCACCGTGGACACGGTGATCCGCTGCTACGCGGGCCTCGAGACGCGCGACGACGTCGTCCGGCTGCACCCCCGCATGCCCGCCCAGCTGCCCGGCGCCCGGTTCACCATCCGGTTCCGCCAGCAGCCCGTGGTCATCCAGATGACCCAGCGGGAGGTGACGGTGGCCGCGGGCGAGGGCATGTGGCACGACGTGCCGATGATCATCGCCGGCCGCGAGCACACCCTGTCCCCCGGCGAGAAGCTGACGGTCCCGCTGGGCTGAGGGCCGCCGTCGTCGGCCACCCCACCCCGTCCCTTTGGGGGCGAAAGTGGGCGGTATCCCGCGCGGATACCGCCCACTTTCGCCCCCGGACGCGGGAAAACGCGGGAGGACGCGGCTGCCGCCCCGGCTCAGCGCAGCGGCAGCTCGGCCCGGACCACCCAGCAGCCGCCCAGCGGGCCGGCCGTGAGGGTGCCGCCGAACACGGCCACCCGCTCGCGCATGCCGGCCAGGCCGAAGCCGCTGGCCATCGCGACCACCACGCGGTCGCGGCGGGGCTCGCCCTCGTCCATGGGGCTGGCGATGCACAGCACCAGGCGGTCCGCGCCCTCGAGCTGCGAGGTCAGGCGCACCGTGCCGCGGCGCGGGGCGTGCTTGAGGATGTTCGTCACCGACTCCTGCACCACACGCAGCACGGTCAGCTCCAGGGAGCGCGGCAGCTCGTCCAGCTCGGTCAGCGAGCGCTCGACCGCGAACCCGGCCGCGTGCAGCTGGGCCTCGAACTCGTCGAGGCGGGCCGGCAGGTCCACGACGGCGTCCCCCTCCGCCGTCTGCGCGTTGCGGGAGGAGCCGCGCAGCGCGGTGAGCATGCGGCGCAGGTCCACGAGGGACTGCCGGGCGGCCTCCTCGATGGCCTTCTCCGCGGCGGCCCGTTTGTCCGGGTCCCTCTGGGTGGGCAGCATGGCGGCCTGCATCGAGATCACGGTGAGCCCGTGCGCGACGACGTCGTGCAGCTCCGCCGCGATCCGCTGCCGCTCGGCCTCCGCGGCGCAGGCGGCGGCCTCCTCGGCCCGGCGCAGGGCCGCCTCGCGGTCCCGGGCCCGATGCCGGGATCGGCGGATCATGAAGGCCGGCACCGCCACGCACAGCGCGACGATGAGCGTGATGACCATGACGCCCTTGAGGCTGTCCTCGTCCGCCCACGTGCCGTCGGTGAGGACCTCGCCCGCGACGGTGAGCAGGATGAGGGCGCCCAGGGCGAACCAGACGAACACCCGGTGCGAGTACCGCGTCACCATGGCCGCGCCCAGGACGACCCCGCCACTGAACGCCTGCGGGGTGAGGTGCGCGTGGTCCGCCTCCACGAGGCCCACCAGACCGAACGTGCACCCGAGCAGCACGAACACCGCCGCGAGGGTGGGCTGCCACCCGAACAGCAGCGTGACCAGCACGCTCGCCAGGAACAGGACCCAGCGCAGGAGCGGCTCCCGCCCCTCACCCGTCAGCCCGCCGTCCTCCTCGAGGATGCCCGCGAGTTCGGGGTCGGCGCTCAGCCCGGCGGCCACCGTGGGCCCCAGCATCAGGGTGAGGATCTCCCCCAGCACCATGAGCCCGACGATCACGTAGAGGACGATCCGCGTGTGCCGGGAGACGGGTTCCGTGCGCAGGATCGCCGGCAGGCGGGAGCCCAGGGGAGACTCGGCGGGCGGGGGCGACGTCGCCGTCGTCGTCCGAGCCGGGGCGGGCGCCGCGATGCTCATCCGATGTCCACGAGGCCCGCGCGGGCGGCGCGGATGAGGATCTGCACGCGGTCACGGACCTGCCACTTGTCCAGGACCTTGCCGATGTGGGACTTCACCGTGGCCTCCGCGAGGAACAGGGCGCCGGCGATCTCCGCGTTGGAGGCGCCCTTGGCGAGCTCGCGGACCACGTCCAGCTCGCGCTCGGTGAGGCGCTCGTGCGGGGCGAGGGGCTCGGCCGGGCAGGGGGCGGTGTGCTCGGGGGCCGCGGTGACGGCCTCCACCAGGTCCGCGGCCACGCGGGCGGAGAACACGGCGTCCCCGGCATGGACGCGGCGGATGGCGTCCACCACCTCGGCCGGCGGGGCGTCCTTCACGAGGTAGCCGGCGGCGCCGGCGCGCAGGGCGGGCACGAGGTACTGCTCGGAGGAGAAGGTGGTGATCGCCAGGACGCGCACGCCCGGGGCCTCGGCGGAGATGCGCGCGGTGGCCTCGACGCCGTCCATGCGGGGCATCTGCATGTCCATCAGCACGACGTCGGGGGCCAGCGTGCGGGCCGCCTCGAGGGCCTGGACCCCGTCCTCGGCGGAGCCGACCACCTCGAGGTCCTCAGCCTGGGCCACGAAGTGCTCGAGGGCGGTGCGCATCAACGCCTGGTCGTCGGCCACGACTACTCGGATCATGGCGTCCAGCCTAGGAGGCGCACAGGCCGCCGCGCGTCCACCGAAGGTCGACGTCGGCCCCCGCCTCGGGGCGGACCGGGCCGGCTCCCGCGCCCGGCCGGCCACCGCAGTCCCGGCGCCTCCGTGGGCAGAACCCACAACCCCGTCGCCTCCGTGGGCAGAACCCACAACCCCGGCGCCTCCGTGGGCAGAACCCACAACCCCGTCGCCTCCGTGGGCAGAAGAGAGGGCACTTCTGCCCACGGAACGCTCTGGCCTGCCGCTTCCGCCCAAGGAACCGGGCCGCCCCACCCGGGCCCCGCTCCACCCCCCGCGCGTCACCGCGGCAGCAGGAACCAGCCCATCACGGCCATGCCGAGGATCCCGGCGAGCATGGCCGGCAGCAGCACCACGAACAGGTTCCGCCGCGTCACGGCCCAGCCGGGCATCTGCGGCGACTGCGCCCCCGCGGCCATGCCGTGGGCCACCTGGATGCGAGCGGGCCCGGCGACGATGCCCCAGCCCGCGGCCGCGTTGTGCAGGCCGTTGGACCAGGGCGGGGGGACGCCCAGGGCGGCGCCTGTGTCCATCTGCAGGGGGCCGATCAGGGCCATGGCCCCGGTGTTCGAGGCCGTGATGAAGCCGGCGAACGCGCCGAGGAACGGCATCGCCACCAGGTAGGACTCCCCCATCCCGCTGAGTGCGCCCGCGAGCGCCTGCGAGACCCCGCCGGCGGAGAGGATGAGCCCGAACGCCACGTAGAGCGCGTTGGGGATGGCGGTGCCCACCCACAGCTTCCCGGCCTCGCGGGGGACTCGGCGGCGGGCGGCGGCGTCAAGGTGGAGGAGCCACACGCCCACGCCCACCGCCACGAACGCCCACAGCGCCGGCGTCCCCACGAGGGCCGCCGCCCCCTCGAGCCCGAACGCGCCCTTCACGGTGGTGCCCAGCACGGTGCCGGCCATGAGCGTCAGGTACGGCACCACGTCCCGCCCCGGCCCGGGCAGCAGCCGGCCGCCGCGGATCACGAGCAGCCAGGCCACGGTGAGCACGAACGTGGCGACGGCGCCCGCCGGCGCGGTGCCGACCACGAGGTTCGCCCCCAGGATCAGCGCCCACTGGGCGACCCCGGAGAGCACGGCGACGCCGAGCCAGGGCAGTGTCCGGGCCGGGCCGACGTCGACTCGCATGCCGCGCGCCCCGCGCAGCAGCAGCACCGTGGCCACGCCCGCCACCAGGCAGGCCGGCAGGTTGAACACCGCGGCGGTGACCCCGATCTCCCGGAAGTCCAGGCCGAACAGGCGGGCGCCCATGAGCGTGCCCGGCGCCATGGACCCCCACGGGCCGATGGTGAGCGCGAGGACGGAGATCAGCGCGGACCGGAACGCCGTGTAGCCCAGACCCAGCAGCAGCGGCACACCCACGATCAGGGAGACGCCGAACCCGGTCACGGTCTCGAGGAACGGGATGACGCCGTGCACCATGAGCAGCGCGGTCGCGATCGTGGGGCCGTTGCCCGCCGACAGCCACGCGGCCAGGCGCGCGTGCCCGCCCGAGTACTCCATGACGCGGGACAGGGTGATGCCGCCCGCGATGATCGCCAGGATCTCGAGCAGCGTGGGCACGCCGGCGCCGATCGCGCCGCCCAGGTCGCCCGGGGCCACGCCGAAGGCCGTGAGGGCCAGCAGCACGGCCACGGCCGTCCCGGCGGCCGGGGCCACCCACGCGGGCAGTCGGGTGAGCAGCAGCACGAGGGTGAGCAGGATGGGTGAGAGCGCGAGCAGCACCTCCACGGCGCACCCCCTTCCCTCGTGTACTGCGCCCCACTGTAGGCGCGGGGTGGGGCCGACACCCCTCCCCTTACTCTGGGGGTCATGACGCAGCCATCCCACCCCGACGACGTCACCCGCGCCCGCCTGATCCCGCCCGTGCCCGTGGCGGTGGCCCCGATGGCCGGCGGCCCCTCGACCCCGGAGCTGGTCGCCGCCGTCGTGGGCGCAGGCGGCGGCGGGTTCCTCGCCGGCGGCATGCGGACGGCCGCGCAGATGCGCGCGCAGGTGGACGCGCTGCGCGCGCTGCTGGGCGCGGAGGGGCCGGACCGCTGGGGCGTGAACCTGTTCGTGCCGGACGCGGTGAACACGGCCATCCCGGACGCGGCGCGCACGGAGGCGGCACGGTCGGCGCGGACGGCGGCCGTCGCCGCGTACCGGGCGGGCCTGACGGCCGACGGCGCCGCCGGCCTGCCCACCGCCGCGGACGTCGTCCCGGACCCGGACGCCGAACGGGCCGACTTCGACGCCCTGCTCACCGCCGCCGAGGAGCAGGCGTGGCCGCTGGTCTCCTTCACGTTCGGCCTGCCGGCCGCCGACGTGTTCGCCCGGCTGGCCGCCGCGGGTATCCCGGCCGGAGCCACCGTGACGGACGCGACCGAGGCGCGGGCCGCCCTCGACCACGGGGCCGCGTTCCTCGTGGTGCAGGGCCACCGCGCCGGCGGGCACCGGGGCACGTCGGACCCGGCCGCGGAGCCGACCCGCGCCGAGATGCCGACGGTGCTGGCGGCGGTGCGCGACGTCGTCGGGACGGGGGCCGCGAGCGCCGCGCCCGTGGTGGCCGCCGGCGGCGTGGGCACCGCCGAGGACGTGCGCGCCCTGCTGACCGCCGGCGCGGACGCCGTCTCGGCCGGCACCGCGTTCCTCCTCACCCCGGAGGCGGGCACCTCGGCGGCGCACCGGGCCGCCGTCGCGGCGTGTGCGGCCGGGACACGCTTCTCCGCCGACGACGGCCGGGCCCGCACCGGCCTGACCCGCGCCTACACGGGGCGGTGGGCGCGGTCGCTGGCCACCGCGTTCATGGCGGAGCACCCGGACGCCCCCGCCGCGTACCCCGAGGTCAACGTCCTGACGAAGGGGCTGCGCGCCGCCGCCGCGGCCGCCGGCGACCTCGAACGCGTCCACCTGTGGGCCGGCACCGAGGCGCACCGGGTCCGTGAGGCGCCGGCCGCCGACGTCCTCGCCTCCCTCGCGCCCTGAGGACCGTCCCGGATCATCCCGCGGACTGACGCCGGCCCCTCGGCCTGCGGCCTAGGCTGGCCCGCGTGAACCCCCTGCGCCGCCTCGACCAGTGGACGCGCCTGCACCCCGTGCGCACCGACGTGATGGCCGCCGCGGCACTGTTCACCGTGCTCGTGGCGCTGCCGTGGATCGCGCTCGGGCCGATGGTCGCCCCGGACCCCCAGGGCCGGCAGACGGCCGTCTCCCTCCTGGCCGGGGCCGGCATGGTCCTGCCGTGGGCCGTGCGTCGGGTGCGCCCGGTGGCCTCGGCCGCCGTCGTGACGGCCGCGGCCGTCCTGCACCTGCTCGCCGGGCCCGAGTTCAGCCTGTCCCTGCTGATGGTGCCGCTCACCGTCTACAACCTCGCTGCAAACGCGCCCCGGAGCGTCTCCGTGGCCGGGCTCCTCCTGGGGCTGGTCGGCGGCGTGGCCAACGGGGTGAAGGTGTGGCTGTTCCCGGCGCAGTTCGTCACCCCCGACGGCCTCACCGTCCGCTCCCCCGCGGAGCCGCTGGCCATGGTCATCATGGCGATCGGCTGCGGGCTCGTGGTGCTCACCGCGTGGGCGTTCGGCGACGTCGTGCGCAACCGCCGCCTCGCCGTGCGCGCCCTCGAGGACCGCGCCCACCGCCTCGAGGTGCAGTCCCGGCAGGAGCGCGAGCTCGCCGCCGCCGACGAGCGCAGCCACATCGCCCGGGAGATGCACGACATCGTCGCCCACTCCCTGCAGGTGATCATCTCCCAGGCCGACGGCGCCCGGTACGCCGCCGCCGCCAAGCCCGCGCTCGCGGTCACCGCGCTCGAGACCATCGGCCAGACCGGCCGTTCCGCGCTCGCGGACATGCGCCAGCTGCTCGGCGTGCTCCGCGAGACCGGCGAGACCGTGGCCGGGGTGCCCGGCGTGACCGACGACGACGCCCGGCGACCCGCCGCCGACGTCGTCGCCTCCCCCGACGGCCGCGGCACCCGCCTGCCCCCGGGCCGCCGGCCCCAGCCGCGACTCGCGGACCTGCCCGCCCTCGTGGAGACGATGCGCCTGTCCGGGCTCGAGGTGTCCCTGCTGGAGACCGGCACACCCCGCCGCACGCTGCCGGCGGGTGGGGAGCTGGCGGCGTACCGGATCGTGCAGGAGGCGCTCACCAACACGCTGCGCCACGGCGGGCCGGACGCGGACGCCTTCGTCACGCTCGCCTGGACGGCGCACGGCCTGGACCTGCAGATCGACGACGACGGCTGCGGCGCCGCCGCCGACCCCGCCACCCGGGGCAGCGGCCAGGGTCTGCGGGGGGCCGCCGAGCGGACGGCCCTGTTCGGCGGGACGCTCGAGACGGGGCCGCGCGTCGGGGCCGGGTACCGCGTGTCCGCCCACCTGCCGTACTCGGCGGTGTGAGGGGTGGCCGCCCCCGTCTCGCCCGCTCACCCCGCCCGACTTGAGAGGATGACCCCATGAGCTCCGAGGAGACCGCCCCCGTCCGCGTGGCCCTGGTGGACGACCAGGCACTGATCCGCTCCGGGCTGGCCATGCTCGTGGACTCGCAGCCGGACCTGACGGTCGTGGCGGAGGCGGGCAGCGGGCGCGAGGCGGTGGCGTCGGTGTCCGTGGCGGGCGCCGACGTCGTGCTGATGGACGTGCGCATGCCGGAGATGGACGGCATCGAGGCCACCCGCGCGCTGCTGCGCCGGCCGGACGCCCCGCGCGTCGTGGTGCTGACCACCTTCGACCTGGACGAGTACGCCTTCGACGCGATCGAGGCGGGCGCCAGCGGCTTCCTGCTCAAGGACGCCCCGCCCGAGGAGCTGCTCGCCGCGATCCGCACGGTGCACCGGGGCGACGCCGTGATCGCCCCGTCCACGACGCGCCGGCTCCTGACGCACATGGCCCCGCGTCTGCGCTCGGACCAGGTCCGCAGCGCCGAGTGCGAGGAGCAGCAGGCGGCCGTGGCGTCGCTGACCCCGCGCGAGCACGAGGTGCTGGTGCTCATGGCGCAGGGCGCCGCGAATCTGGAGATCGCCGCCGAGCTCGTGCTCTCCGAGGCCACGGTGAAGACGCACGTCGGCCGGGTGCTGGCCAAGCTCGGCGCCCGCGACCGCGTGCAGGCCGTGCTCATCGCCCACCGCGCGGGCCTCGTGCAGTTCTGACCCGCCGTTCCGGCACGCCCTGCAGCCCCCGCCCTAGCCCCTGCCCCACCCCTCGTCGAGGCCCGCAGACACGCCGCTACGCCGTCGTCGTAGCGGCGTGTCTGCGGGCCTCAACGGCCGGCCTCGGCGGTCGGCCGGGGCGGTCGGCCGGGGCGGCGGGGCCCTTCCCTGAGCCACTCCCCAGGCGCCTGCCAGCACAATCACAGGTCATACCTGGGTATGAGTCGGACGCCCCGAGGTTCATCCTCATGGCCCTGCCGGTGCGCCCACCCCCTCCGCGATGCTGGACGCAGGCCCCGCAGCGGGTCCGCCGCCGGGGTGCACGCGCCGATGGCCGCCCCGGCCCGACGCGCACTGGAGGAGAGGCACCATGACCGGCAGCATCCTGGACCACCCCACCCCGACGACGTCCCGCGCCTCCGACCCAGCCGCCGAGCAGGCGCAGCGGGACAGTGAATGCGTGGCCTTCTTCGTGGCGCTGGTGACGGCCGCCGTCGTGATGCTGGGCCTGAGCCTGTTCACGGGGGTCGAGGGGCTGCTCCGCCTGGCGCTCACCGCGGGCGCCGGCCTGCTCGCCGGCGCCGTCGCGTGGGCCACCGCCCGCCCCGTCCTGGAGGACGACGCCCCGGGCGACTGACCCGGCCGCGCCCTCAGGGCCGCAGGCCGCGCAGGTACGTGTCCAGCAGCCAGCCCCGCTGGTCCGGGCCGTGGCCCAGCAGCGCGCACTCCGGCGACCGGGTGACCATGAGCAGGCCGAACAGGTAGTCCGCCCCGGTCACGTCCGGGCCCACGAGCCCGGCCCGCCGCGCCTCGGCCACCACCTGGTCCGCGAGCTCGAGGATCACACGCTCGGCCTCGGCGATGAGGGCCTCGGGCGGCCGGTCGGCGGGGTCGAAGTCGTCCCGGGCCGCCGCGAGCGAGGCCAGGTTCACGGCCCCCAGGTCCTCCGCGAGCCTCCGCCACCGCGCCTCGGTCCCACCGCCGTGCCCGTCCCCGCCCACCCCGTCGAGGAAGGCCTGCAGGATCCCCCCGGTGCGGGCCACGACGTCCTCGAGCACGGCGTCCAGCAGATCCCGACGCGTGGGGAAGTGCCGGTACAGCGTCCCCACGCCGATCCCGGCCTCCTGCGCCACCCCGCGCAGGGACATCGCCGCCCCCTGGGTGGCGATGAGACGGCCGGCGGCCGCCAGCAGGTCCTGGCGGTTGGCGCGGGCGTCGGCTCTCATGTCCCCATCATCCCACTCCACCCCGCACCGCCCGGCGGCGGGGACCTGACGCCCTCGGGTCCACGCCTCGCCGGCCCGCCTCATCCCCGGGCATGACCCGCCGCCCGCGGAGGTGGTCCCCTCCTCCGATCCGCCCCGCCGGGTCCGCGCGGGAGAGTGGCCGCCATGGACACCTCTTCCCCCGCACACCCCTTCTCCCCCACGACCCCCGGCCCCGTCGCGCCGGGGCCGGGCACGCCGTCGTCGTCCGCCACCACGACGACGGCGCCCGCCGTCTGCGCCCGCGGCCTCACCCGCGCCTACGGGCGCGGTGACGCGCAGGTGCACGCCCTGCGCGGGGTGGACGTGGACTTCGCCTCGGGCGCGTTCACCGCGATCATGGGGCCCTCGGGGTCGGGCAAGTCGACGCTCCTGCACTGCCTGGCCGGGCTGGACGCGCGGACCTCGGGCTCCGTGAGGATCGGCGGCACGGAGATCACAGGACTGGACGACACCGCCCTGACCCGCCTGCGCCACCGCCCGCACGAGCTCTCGGGCGGTCAGCAGCAGCGCGTCGCCGTCGCCCGCGCCCTGCTCACCCGACCGGGCGTCGTGTTCGGGGACGAGCCCACCGGCAACCTGGACACCGCCACCTCCACCGAGGTGTGAGCAGGCGGGGCGCGGTGCGTGCGAGCCGCGCCCCACAGCTCGGCGCCGGTCCGCGGCCCCGGCGACGCGCCCGAGACCTCGTGACGGGGTCCCGGGCGCGCCCTACGCTGAGCCGCATGAGCGAGACCCTCCTCGCTGCCCCTGCCGCCCCCGCCGGCTCCCCCGCCTGGATCGACTACACCGCCCCCGACTTCGCCCGCCAGCAGGCCTTCTACGAGGCCCTCTTCGGCTGGTCCTTCACCGACTCCGGCGAGGAGTTCGGCCACTACCGCATGATCACCAAGGACGGCGCCTCCGTGGGCGGCGCCATGGACGCCGACCAGCTCTCGCAGATGACCGGCGAGGACGCCCCGCCCGCCGCGTGGACCGTGTACCTGCGCACACAGGACATGGACGCCACCCTCACCGCCGTGCGGGAGAACGGCGGCGCCGTGCTCGTGGACGCCATGCCCGTCGGCGACCTCGGTGTGATGGCCATGGCCGAGGGCCCGGGCCACGAGGTGGTGGGCTTCTGGCAGTCCGGCACCTTGGCCGGCCATGACCTGCCGCTCACCCCCGGCACCTCCGTGTGATTCGAGCTCATGACGACCCGCTTCGACGAGTCCGCCGAGTTCTACCGCGCCGTGGCCGGCTGGCAGCCCACCCCGCTGGGGGACGACGGCGCCCCGGAGGACACGCAGACCGCGGCCGACGCCGAGGACGCGGCCCACGACGGCCCCCGCTACGCGACGAACCACCCGTTCGACCGCGCGACCGCGGGCCTGTGCGACGCGCGGGCCTGGCTGCCGCCGAACGCGGTGGGGTACTGGCGCATGTACATCGCCGTCGCGGACACGGACCGCGCGCTCGAGGTGATCCGCGAGCACGGCGGCACGGTCCTGGACGGCCCCCAGGACTCCCCGTTCGGCCGCGTCACCACCGTGCAGGACCCCGCCGGGGCCACGTTCCAAATCAACGAGCCGCCCGCGCAGGGCTGACCTGCGCCGCGGCCCTCACTCCTGCGCGGCCCTGCGGCCGTCCGCACGGCGGTAGGCCATGGCGAGCACGGCCCCGGAGAGGTTGTGCCAGATCGAGAACACGGCGCCCGGCAGGGCCGCCGCCGGCGAGATGTACTGCGCCGCGAGGCCCGCAGCGAGGCCCGAGTTCTGCATGCCGACCTCGATCGAGACCGTGCGCGCCACGGGCGTGGGCAGCCGGAACAGCTTCGCCGCGCCGTAGCCGAGCAGGTAGCCGAGCCCGTTGTGCAGCACCACCGCTGCGAACACCAGCAGGCCCGCCGACAGCACGCGGGAGGCGCTGTTGCCGACGACGGCGGCCACCACCAGCGCGATGAACACCACCGAGACCCACGGCAGGGCGGGCAGCACGCGGTCGACGACGCGGCGCAGCAGCAGGCGCACGACGAGTCCGCCCAGGACCGGCAGGAGCACGATGTTCACGATGGACTTGGCCATGGCGCCGCCGTCGACGGCCATGTACTGGCCGGCCAGCCACAGGGTGAGCAGCGGCGTGAGTAGCGGAGCCAGGAGCGTGGACACGGAGGTCATGGCCACGGAGAGGGCTGTGTCGGCGCGGGCGAGATAGCTGACCACGTTCGAGGACGTGCCGCCCGGGGTCGAGCCCACGAGGATCACGCCCGCCGCGAGCTCGGGCGGCAGCTGGAGCACGACGGCGACGCCGAGCCCCAGCAGCGGCATGATCGCGTACTGCGCCACCACGCCCAGCAGCACGGGCAGCGGCCGGCGGGCGACGAGGCCGAAGTCCGGAAGGGTCAGCGTCAGGCCCATGCCGAACATGATGATCCCGAGGAACAGGTTCACCTGGGGCAGCAGCGTCTTCGCGGCGGTCGGGGCGAGGAAGCCCACGAGCGCGGCGGCGAGCACCAGCAGCGGGAAGACGGTGACGGCGATGCGCGCGGAGCGGTCTTCCGCGCGGCGGGCGTCGGTGGGGGCGGGATCCGGTGCGGTCATCCCGTCATGGTAGGAGCGCGACCGCGGTGCGTCGTCGCGTGACGCGGCGCCGTCGTCGGCCTTCCGGAATCTTCTGCGCCCCTGACCCTTCTGGACGTCCGCTCCCGCCCCAGAAGGGTCAGTTCCGCAGACGATCCTCCGCGCCACCGGCGTCGAGACCGCCACGCTCCGCGATCGCGGCCCGCACCAGCCCCGCCGTCTCGACGAATCCCCGCCACCGGTCCGTCCCCGCCACCCGGATGTTGAGCCAGCCCTGACGCAGGAACACCGCGTCCCGGCGGGTGTCCTTGCCGACCTGCGCGGCGCCGTCGTGGGTCTTGCCCTCGTAGTGGATCGCGATCCGCCACCGCCGGTAGCCGAGGTCCGCGCTGGCGGGGTGCCACAGCGAGTAGTCCGGGTCCCAGAGCTCGATCTGCAGGTCCGGCTCGGGCAGCCCCGCGGCCATCAGCGCCAGGCGCAGTTCGGTCTCGGCCGGGGAGTCGGAACCGGTGCGCACGAGCGCGAGCGCCTCCCGCGCCCGCACGATCCCGGCCTCGCCGGTGTGCCGCTCGAGCGCGGCGCCGAGCTCCCGGCGGGTGGCCAGCGCGACCTTCCCCCGCCGTTCGTCCTCCCGTGCCAGCCGATCTCCGACCGCCACGAGCGCGTCTCGGTCCAGGACGGTGGCCAGGTGGAACCAGGTGTCGGCGTGCGAGGTCCATCGCAGCCCGTGCAGCCGGTCCCTCCGCACGAGGACGCGGTCCAGGTCCACGAGCCGGGTGCGCACGCCGGGCTCCCGTAGCACCCGGCGGGTGCGGGACCGCAGGACGGTAGGACGCACCCGGGCCTTCACGTCGTCCGGGAGGGGCCAGCCCAGCAACCGGGCCACGGACTCTCCGGTCACCACGACGTCGGGACGCATCGCCGCCAGGTCCTGCAGCCGGGACAGCTCGGTGGCGAGGGGACGCGCGGGCGGCGTCGCCCCGGTGACGGGGCCGATCCAGCGGTAGTGGCCGTGCGCGACGCGTTCGACGTCCCGGCTGCGCAGCCGCGACCCGGACACCCCGGCGGCCAGCGCCTGCGCCCGCGTGAACGGGGCGTCCTGGAGGTGGGCGGGGAAGGGTCCGGGCACGCGCATGGCCCCGATCCTGCTCGCTCCCGACGTCGGCGGGCCCGGTTGTCCACAGGCCCTGCGGAGGCGTCGGGCCGACGTCGTCGTGGACGTCCTGCCGCGCGCTGGGAATCCGTTGCACATCTGACCCTTCTGGGCCGCCGCGCAGCGCTCGGAAGGGTCGGATCCGCAGAAGATTCCGGGATCACCCGCTCAGCCCGTACTCCTTCAGCATCTTCCGGGCCTCCTGGGTGCCGGCCCTCTGCAGCTCGAGCAGCTGCGCGTAGATCCCGCCGGACGCGGCCAGCTCGGCCGGGGTCCCGATCTCCTGCACCTGCCCGCCGCGCAGCGTGACGATCCGGTCCACGGACGCGATCGTGCTCAGCCGGTGCGCCACGATCAGGCTCGACCGCCCCACCATCAGGTCCTCGAGGGCCGCCTGCACGAGCCGTTCTGACTTCGTGTCCAGTGCGGAGGTGGCCTCGTCCAGCACGAGGATCGGCGCGTCCTTCAGCACGGCCCGCGCCACCGCGATCCGCTGCCTCTGCCCGCCGGACAGCCGCAGCCCCCGCTCGCCGATCACCTGGTCGTAGCCGTCGTCGAACGCCTCCACGAACCGGTGCGCGTACGCGGCCTTGGCGGCGGCCCGGACGCGCTCGTCGGAGGCGTCGGGGTCCGCGTAGGCGATGTTCTCGCGCACCGTCCCGGAGAACAGGCTCGGCTCCTGGAACACGGTGGCGATCCGCCCGCGCAGCACGGCCAGGTCCAGCCCGGCGACGTCCTGTCCGAACACCTCGATGCGTCCGCTCGTCACCGGGTACAGACCCAGCAGCAGGTGCGCGATGGTCGACTTCCCGCCACCCGACTCGCCCACGAGCGCCACCCTGGCACCCTGCGGGATGTCGAAGGACACGCGGTCCAGCACGGGGCGGGCGGCGTCGGCGTCGTAGGCGAAGGAGACGTCGTCGAAGCGCACGGCCGGCACGTCCGCGGGGACGTCCGGCGCACCCGGCACGACGTCGGCCCGCGGCTCCGCCGGCACGCGCGGTGCGTCCGCACCCGCCGACTCCGCACTCGCGCTCGCCGCCGCGAGCGCCGCCCCGCCGGCCCGCTCGCGCTCCTCGGCGAGCACCTCGAAGTAGTCCTTCGACCCGGCGACGGCGCGCTGGGCGGAGTCCACGAGGAAGCTCATGGAGAAGATCGGCTGCCGGGCCATGTTCATCAGCTGCAGGAGGATCACCATGTCGCCCACGGAGAACAGGCCCTGCGCGGTGCGGACGAACACGATCAGGTACATCGCGCCGAAGGCCACGTTCAGGGCGAGCCGGCGCCCGGCGTCCATGCCGTGCCAGAACCGGGACTGCTGCCGGGTGATCTCCACGGTCCGCAGGAACCGGTCGCGGAACCCGGTGAGCTCGTGGTCCTGCCGGTTGTAGGCCCGCACCACGGACATCTGGGAGACCACCTCGGCGAACCGCCCCGAGGCGACGTCCACCTCCGTGTTCTTCTCCCCCTCCCACACCTGCCACTTCGCGGACGTCCGCGCGGTGAGCCACATGTACACGGGGAAGACGACGGCCAGCAGGATCGCCAGCGGCCACCAGTAGAACGCCGTGATCACGAGCACCGCGGCGGTGGTGACGAGCATGGTGAACGCGTTGTTCGCGAAGAACTGCAGAAACTGGGTGATCTCGTTGATGGTGCGGTTCAACCGGTTGACGACCCGCCCGGTGATCGCGGTGTCGAAGTACCGCTGGGGCAGGTGCAGCAGCTGCTCGAAGTACCGCGTGGAGAGAATGGTGCGCATGCGCGCGGCCATCACGTCGCCCCAGTAGCCGCCCACGCTCACCACCAGGGTGGTCGCCACCTCGACGGCGAGGAACGCGACCGCCAGCCAGGTCACCGCGGTGACGGCCTCGGCCACGTCGGTCTCCCCCGCGACGGCGGCGACGATCCGGTCCGTGGCCGCACCGATCAGGAACGGGGTGGCCAGGGCCAGCACCGCGGCCAGCACGGAGCTGACGGCGATGCCGAGGTAGAGGCGGTGGAGCCGGGGCGCGAAGCGCAGGATGCGGAGCAGCGACGTCACCCGGCCAGGCTAGTGGCCGGTGCGGACATCAGCGCGGGCCGGTCGGCCCGCCTGGAGGTCAGAACGGGGGCGCTGCGGCGACGGCGGCCAGCACGGGGTGCAGCAGCGGGGCCACGCCGTGCCCGCCCGGTGCGGCCGGGGCGGCGGGGTCCATCCAGTGCAGCTCGACGATCTCGTCCGTCGGCTCGGGGACCTCGTGCCGGGCGACGGGCCGCCACAGCGCGAACACCTCCGAGTGCAGGGCGGCGCCGGGCTCGTTGGCGGCGGCGGTGTCCCACGCGCCGAGGCGGGTCAGCTCATCCGGGCGCAGGCGCAGCCCGGTCTCCTCGGCCACCTCGCGCACCGCGGTGTCCACGGGGGCCTCGCCGGGCAGGTGCTTGCCGCCGGGGAACATGAACATGGCGGTGCCGGCCTTGCGGACGGTCAGCACGCGGCGGTCCGGGCGGGCCAGCACGACGGCGGAGACGCGGATGACCTCCCCGGCTGCGACGGTCGGCGTGGGGGCGGAGTCGGAGGGGGAAGGACTCATGCCCCCATCATCCTCCCCGGGCGGCTCAGAGGAGCGTGAGCCCCACCTTCACGGCGATTCCCAGCATGAGCACGCCCACCACGGCGTCCACGATCCGCCACGTCCGCGCCGAGTCCACGGACGGGGCGAGCTTGGTGCCGCCCCAGCCGAGCGCGGTGAACCAGACGAGCGAGGCCGCCACCGCGCCGCCCACGTACGCCCACTTCGCCGCCCCGAACGTCTGCGCGAAGGTGCCCATCATCACCACCGTGTCGAGGATGGCGTGCGGGTTCACCAGGGAGACGGACAGCGCCAGCAGGATGATCCGCGGCAGCGGCGTCTGTGGGCGGTCCAGCGCCACGCGGCGCGGCTGCACGCGCTGCCGCACCGCCACCGACCCGCCGCCCGAGGGGGTGCCGAAGCCGGGCGCGCCGTCGTCGTGACGCCCGACGCCGGCCCCGGCCGGCTCGCGATCGGCCAGGCGGCCGGTCGCCGGGTCGATCAGCGGCAGCTCACCGGTGAGGACCGCGAGGTCGATGCGGTCGGGGCCGTGCCCGGTCCCCGCGCCGTCCGCGGCCGAGGTGCTGAGGGTCCGGTCCCCGCGCCAGGCGGAGCGCAGCGCGCCCACGGCGAACGCGAGGAGGTAGACCACGCCGGCCACGGTCAGCGCGGGCACGAGCCACGGCCAGCGTTCGGCCACCACGCCCACGCCGCCGGCGCCGAGCACGAGCAGCGCCACATCGGCCACGAAGCACACCGTCAGGACGGTCCACACGCGGTCGCGCCGGACGATCTGGCGCAGCAGGAACAGGGTCTGCGCGCCGATGGCGACGATGAGGGCGAGGTAGGTCAGGAATCCGGTGGCGAAGATGGTCACCGAGCGAGGATAGGAGCCGTCCCACGTCCGTGCCATCGCGATCTTCTTCAAGATCTGAAGACATCCTTCATGACCACCCCTACCCTGGACCGCATGAACTCCGACCACCTGCGCGCCCTCGTCGCGGCCGTCGACCACGGCACCTTCGACGCCGCCGCGGACTCCCTGCGGATCTCCGGCTCGGCCTTCTCGCAGCGGATCAAGGCCCTCGAGCGGCAGGTGGGCCAGGTGCTCCTGGCCCGCACCGTCCCCGTCCGGCCGACCGCGGCCGGCGAGCGCATGCTCCGTCTCGCCCGGCAGACCCTCGCACTCGAGGACGAGGCGCTCGCCGCGCTCGGCCGCGGCGACGGAGGACGCGTGCCGCTGCGCGTGGCCCTCAACGCGGATTCCCTCGACACGTGGTGGGAGCCCGTGCTGCGCGAGGCGGCGACGTGGGACGACGTCGTCCTGCAGATGCAGTCCGAGGACCAGGAGCACACCGCCGTCCTGCTGCGGGACGGCGCGGTCGTGGCGGCCGTGACGGACGACCCCACGCCCGTGGCCGGGTGCACCTCCACCCCGCTGGGCACGATGCGCTATCACGCGGTGTGCGCGTCCTTCCTGCTGGAGCTGCACCGAGACGCGCGGGGCCGGGTCGACTTCGGCACGCTGCCGATCGTGGACTACGGCCCCCGTGACGGCCTGCAGCACACGGTGCTGCGCCGCGTCACCCGGGGCCGCCCCGCGATCGTCCCGCCGACCCACCTGGTGCCGTCCGTGCACGCGTATCTGCGGGCGGTGGAGCTCGGGCTGGGCTGGGGCATGCTCCCCTCGGTGCAGATCCCGCCGGGCGTGCTCGAGGGCCGGCACCCCGACCTCGAGCCGATCCCGGCCCTCGGCGCGGCCGACGTGCACCTGCACTGGCAGCGCTGGACGGCCGGGACCGCGGCCCTGGACCGCCTCACGGACGCGGTGCTGCGCGCCGCGCCCTCGGCGGGGGACACCGCGGACTGACGGGCGCATTCGAGACCCGCCCCGGACGCGCCGCGACCCCCGCCGGAGGGGCGGGGGTCGCGGTCACGGGCCGCTCGGGGCGGCCGGGGTCGGGTCAGCGGGCGTCGCCGGTGCCCGGGCGGCGGGTGTCCGCGCCCTCGGCGCGCACGTCGCCGGCGCGGTCGTCCACGCGGTGCACGTCATGGTCGCGGTGCGCGCCGCCCACGTGGTGGTCGCGGCGCACGGGCTCGGCGTGCACCTCACGCTTGCGGCGGCCGGCCAGGCCCGCCAGGCCCAGCAGGCCGGCCAGGCCCCACAGGCCCCAGTTGCCGTTGTCGTCCTTCTCCTCCTCCTGGGGGGCGGGCGACTCGGAGGCCGGTGCCGTCGTGGCGGCCTCGGTGGCCGGGGCCGTGGTCTGCGCGACGGCGGCGGGGGCACCGAGGCCGGTGACGACGGCGGCGGCGAGGGTCAGGGCAGTGGCGGTTCGGCGGATGTCAGTCATGTTCGTGCTCCTCTCACCGGCGGCCTTCGCCGACCGGCGTCGGGGTGGATCGGCCGGAAGTCCCGGACGACCCTTTCGGTCATACACAGGCACCGTACGTACAGGGGGGTGGGGGTACGTCAACGGTTGCCGTCCCGGGGTCAGGGCCGGCCGGCCCGGGCGGAGCCGCAGCAGGAGCCCGCAGCCCCCGGCCCGGCGCGCCCCGGGGTGCAGGGCACGACGACGTCGAAACGCGTCCACCCGCCCTCGGATGCCACGGTCACGTCCCCGCCATGGCTGCGCGCGATCGAGCGCACGATGGCCAGACCCAGACCCGTGGACGGCTCCGTGCCCGGGGCGCTCGTCCGGCCCTTCCCGGGGCCCCGGACGAAGCGGTGGAAGAGGGTGGCGTGTCGGTCGGCCGGGATGCCGCCGCCGTCGTCGTGGACGCTGACGAGCATGAAGCCGGGCCGGGGCTGGTCCTGCCGCACGGAGGCCGTGACGGTGGTCCCGACGGGGGTGTGCTTGGCCGCGTTGGAGAGCAGGTTGCCGACCACGCGGGCCAGCTGCGACCGGTCGCCGGTGACGCACCGCTGGGTGCCCGGCTCCACCCCTGCGGGCAGGTCCACCACCCACGTGTGGTCCGGCCACGCGGCGCGGGCGTCCATCACGCCCTCGAGGACCACCTCGGACAGGTCCACCTGTTCGGCCAGCGCCACCTCCCCGGAGGGCGCCAGGCCCATGGCCCGGCCGCGGGAGACGGACTCGAGCCGTTCGAGCAGGAGCATGTCGTCCACGAGGGCGGCCATGCGGTCGGCCTGGAACAGCACCCGGTCGAGCGACCGCCGGCCAGTCGCGGAGAGCTCCTCCGTCATCGCGATCATCTCGGCGTAGCCGCGCACCGAGGCGAGCGGCGTGCGCAGCTCGTGGGAGGCGTCCGCCATGAACCGGCGCATCTGCTGCTCCTGCACGCGGCGCTGCTCCAGGGCCGCCTCGACCGAGCCGGTGAACCGGTCGAGCGCCTGGGCGACGACGGCCACCTCGTCCGGCCCCTGCAGGAGCCGAGGCGGCATGCGTGAGTCCTCCGAATCGAGCCCGGCGCGGGCCATGTCCACCTGGGCGACCCGCTCGGCGACGGCGGCGACCTCGCGCAGCGGGGCCAGGCCCCGACGCAGCCACAGGGTCACCAGGATCGCGGTGGTGAGGACGGTGACGGACAGTCCGACGGCGACCGCGAGCAGCGCCTGGCGCGCGACGTCGGACATGGCGCCCGTCGGCGCCCCCACCACGAGCACCTGGTCCGCGGCCACCCAGGGGCCCGGCGCGGTCAGGGTCTGGGCCTGGACGCGATAGGAGACGTCGCCGACGACGGCGTCCAGCATCGGCCCGCCGGGCCGGTCCCGGACGGCGCGCAGAAGGTCGTGGGCCTCCCGCGCCGTGAGCGGCACGGACTGCCCGGCGTCACCGACCCGGTGCCCGGTGAGGGCGTCCTGCCGATGCTCCTCCAGACCGGAGAGCGGGACGAGCGCGACCACCGTGCCCTCGGGCTGGCCGAGGGTGCCTGGCGCGCGCAGGTACCCCTCCCCGGGGCCGACGTCGTCCCCTCCGCCCGGCGAGGGGACCGTCAGCTGCTCCGAGGCGCGGATCCAGGCTTCGGAGGCATCCCGAGAGGCGGATTCGGTCAGCAGGGCCTTCGTGATGCCGGTCGCGAAGAACGAGTAGGCCAGGATGGTGGCCACCAGGATCAGAAGGACGCCGGCGCCGATGCGGCGGGCCAGCGACGTGGGCCGCCTGCGGCGGGTGCTGCCGTGCCCCGACGGGACCGCGGCGGTCTCAGGCAGGCCGGATGACATACCCGGCGCCGCGGATGGTGTGGATCATCGGATCCCGGTCCGCGTCGATCTTCTTCCGCAGGTAGGAGATGTACAGCTCGACGATGTTCGCGCGGCCGCCGAAGTCGTAGCCCCAGACGTCCTGCAGGATGCGCTCCTTGGAGAGCACCGTGCGGACGTTGGCCATGAGGAACTTCAGCAGGTTGTACTGCGTGGCGGTCAGCTCGATCTCGTCGCCGCCGCGGGTCACCTCGTGGGTGCGGGTGTTCATCACCAGGTCGCCGACCACGAGCACCTCGGAGCCGCCCGAGACCACGCCGGAGCGCTGCACGAGCCGGTGCGCGCGGATGAGCACCTCCTCCATGGAGAAGGGCTTGGTCACGTAGTCGTCGCCGCCGGCGGCCAGGCCCGCCACGCGGTCCTCCGTCGCGTCCTTGGCGGTGAGGAACATGGCGGGCATCTCCGACCAGTGGGCGCGCAGGCGCTCCAGGACGTCCAGGCCGTCCATGTCCGGCAGCATGATGTCCAGGATCGCCAGGTCCGGCCGGCCGGCGGTGCCCAGCTCGACGGCGGTCGCGCCGTCGTGGGCCACGATCACCTCCCAGCCGCAGAGGGTGAAGCCCATGGAGAGCAGGTCGGCGATCATCGGCTCGTCGTCCACGACGAGCACCCGCACCGGTGCGCCGTCCGGGTGCGAGAGCTCGGGCAGGACCTCCTTCAGCTCTGCCATGGATGACGGGCCGGTGGTGCTCTGGATGGGGCTCACAAAGTTCCTCTACGTTCGGGAGACGGTTCACGGTGCCCACGCGGACGTCGCGGGCTGCGGGGGACGAGCGCCTCGCGACGGAGGGGCGACGCCGTTCCGGGGGATGGCGGACGGGCGGCGACCGGAGGCCGGGGGGTGCGCGGATCCCCCTCGACGGAGCCCCATGCTACGCGGATCAGCCGGGTCGGCCCAGAGTCTTCTCGGATTGCGGACATCAGCGTGACTCGTCACAGCCCTGACGCATCCGGCGGCGCCACCGGGGCCGCCCTGTGCTGACGCCGCGCCGCGTGGCCGGCGTCAGTCGACCGGCTTCATGGCCCAGTGCGTGGCCAGGGTGTCGAACATGTGGGTCTCGTGGCCGATGTTCACGAAGCCGGCGTCCGCGAAGAGGTCCGCGACCTCGTCCGGCGTGTGGAACGCCTTCGTCGAGGAGGACAGGTACGCGTAGGCCTCCGGCCGGTCGGCGATCAGCTTCGCCAGCTGTGGCATCACCCGGTGGATGTAGAAGGAGGAGAAGGGCTTGAGCACGTTGTCCGGCGCCGGCGACGTCTCGAGGGCCGCGACCCAGCCGCCGGGGCGCAGCACGCGGAACTGCTCGGCGAGAGTCGCCGGGATGTCCGCGACGTTGCGCAGCAGGTAGCCGTGGGTCACGGCGTCGAACGAGCCGGACTCGAACGGCAGGTCTGTCGCGTCCGCGACGACCCACTCGATGCGGTCCCCGCCCGCGCGGGCACGGCCGACCTCCATCATCTCGGCGGCGATGTCCGCGCCCACCACCTGTGCGTCGGGGTGCCGCTTGAGCACCTCGAACGCGAGGTCGCCGGTGCCGGTGGCCAGGTCGAGCACGCGGGCCTGCGCGGGGATGTTGGCCCGCGCCACCGTGTGGCGCACCAGGCGCGGCTCCTGACCCCATGTCATGACGGCGTTCATCAGATCGTAGCGGCCGGCGATGGCGTCGAACATCGCGGAGACCCGGTCGTGGTGGTCGGCGGCGCCGCGCTGCGCGTCGCCGCGCGGGGCGGGGAGGGGGTTCTGGCTCACCAGGCCACCGTATCCCGCCCACCTCCCCCGACGACGCCCCTCACCGGGATTGCACAGAGGCGTTAGGTTGCCCTAATCTTCCGGAGTTACCTCACGTCGGTGTTTGCTAATGCCGGCCCGGCAGGGCCGACGCATCCTCCGACCGCAGACCCGACCCCCTCCGCCCGGCGCCCGCGCGTCGCGACCGTGAAAGGCCACCACCATGGCACCGTCCCCCCTGTCCCGCCGCTCCCTCCTCGCCGGCGGGGGAGTCGGCCTCACCCTCCTGCTCGCCGCGTGCTCCACCGGCCCGGCCGGAGGCTCGGCCTCGTCCTCGTCGGCCGGTGCGTCGTCGTCGGACGCCGCGGGCGGGGACGCCGCGTTCCCCCGCAGCATCGAGCACGTCTACGGCACCACCGAGATCCCGCAGCGCCCGACCCGCGTGGCCACCGTGTCCTGGGTGAACCAGGACGTGACCCTCGCCCTCGGGGTGGTGCCGGTGGGCATGGCCGCCGTGGAGTTCGGGGGGAACGCGGAGAAGTCCACCGACTGGTTCGACGCGAAGCTCGCCGAGACCGAGGGCGCCCAGAAGCCCGTGCAGTGGTCCGAGGCCTCCGGCATCGACGCCGAGGCGATCGCCGCCGTGAAGCCGGACGTCATCCTCGCCGTCTACTCCGGCATCACGCAGGAGGACTACGACCGCCTCTCGAAGATCGCCCCCACCGTGGCCTACCCGAAGGACGTCCCCGCCTACGGCACCTCGTGGCAGCAGTCCACGGAGGTCATCGGCCGCGTGCTCGGCAAGGAGCAGGAGGCGGAGGAGCTCATCGCGGACCTCGAGCAGCAGATCAAGGACGCCGGCGAGAAGCACGCGGGCCTCCAGGGCGCGTCCTTCGTCTACGGCACCATCGACCCCGCCGCCGCGGACCAGATCAGCATCTACACGGACGTGGACAACCGCCCGAAGTTCCTCGAGCTGCTCGGCATGGAGCAGGCGCCGGTGGTGACGGAGAACTCCCCGGAGGACCAGGCGTTCTTCTTCACGTGGTCGCCCGAGCGCGCGGACGAGCTGGAGTCGGACGTGTTCGTCTCCTGGGCCGCCCAGGACTCGGTCCGCGAGGCCATCGAGTCCGACCCCCTGCTGGGCTCGATCCCGGCCGTGAAGGCCGGCGCCCTCGTCCTGCAGACGGACGAGCAGGAGGTCCTCTCCGTCTCCGCGATCTCCCCGCTGTCCATCCCGTTCGCGCTCGAGAAGGTCGTCCCGCCGATCGCCGAGGCCGCGAAGACCGCGCAGGGCTGATCCCTCCCCATGCCGTCCACGGCCCTGGCCTCCCCGGCCCGCGTCCGCGCGGGCGTGCTGATGGGCGCCCTGCCCGCGGCGCTGCTGCTGGCGGCGCTCGTGGCCGGCGTCGCCCTCGGCGCGCGCACCGTGCCGGCGACGACGGCGCTCGACACCCTGGGCGCGGTCCTCACCGGGCACCCCGTGCCGGAGGGCATCGAGGCGGCGGCCGTGGCCTCCCGCGTGCCCCGCGTGGTGACGGGGGCGCTGGTGGGGGCGGCGCTGGCCGTGGCCGGCGCCGCCCTGCAGGGGGCCACCCGCAACCCGCTCGGCGACCCGGGGCTGCTCGGGCTCTCCGCCGGCGCGGGGCTGGCCGTGGCGGCGGGCATGGCGCTCGGCGTCGCCGGCTCCACGTTCGGGGTGCTGGCGCTGGCCGCCGTCGGGACGCTGGTCGCGGCGGCGCTCGGCTACGCGGTGGCGGCGGCCGCCACGCGGAGGGGCCGGACGACACCCGGCGCCCCCTCCCCCATGGCGCTCGTGCTGGCCGGCGCCGCGATCACCGCCGGCGCCACCGCCGGCACCACGGCGCTGCTCGTGCTCTCCCCCACGGTCCAGGACCGACTGCGCTTCTGGGCCGTGGGCACGGTGGCCCGCGCCGACCTCGGCGAGGCGCTCGCCCTGGCGCCCGTGATCGCCGTCGGGCTGCTCGCCGCCGTCGCCGTGGCCCCCGGGCTCGACGCCCTCGCCCTCGGCGACGACCTCGCGCACGGTCTGGGCGGGCGCCCGGAGCGGGTGCGCGCGGTGCTGCTGGGCGCGGTCGTGCTGCTCACGGCCGCGGCGGTGGCGCTGGCCGGGCCGGTCGGGTTCGTGGGGCTGCTCGTGCCCCACGCGCTGCGCCGTCTGCGGCCGCCGAGCACGCGAGCCCTAATGGCCGGCTGCGCCCTGTGGGGCGCCGTCCTCGTGATCCTCGCGGACCTCGCCGGGCGGCTCGTCGTGGCGCCCGGGGAGATCCACCTCGGGGTGACCACCGTCCTGCTCGGCGTGCCCGTGCTGCTGGCGCTGCTGCGCCGCCCGGGGGTGGCCGCATGAACCTCCAGCACACCGCCCCGGACGACGTCGTCGCCCGCCTGCGCCGCTCCGACCGGCGCCGCCTCGGACGGGCCTGCGCGGGCCTCGCCGTGGCCGTGCTGGTCCTCGCCCTGCTGCGCGTGGTGTGGGGCACGTACCAGGTGACCGTCCCGGACCTCGTGCGGATCCTGGGCGGGGAGACGATCCCGGGAGCGAGCTTCATCGTGCTGGAGGAGAAGCTGCCCCGCGCCGTGGCCGCAGTGCTCACCGGCGCCGCCCTGGGCGCGGCCGGCGCGCTCTACCGGCGCACGCTGCGCAACCCCCTGGCCTCGCCGGACATCCTGGGCGTCACCCAGGGCGCCGCGGCGGCGGTCGTGCTGGGGATGCTGGCGACCGCCGGGCAGACCGGCGGCGCATCGGACCTGACGCGCGCCGCCACGGCACTGATCGGCGGCCTCGCGGCGGTGGCCGCCGTGTTCGCCACGGCCCGCTCGGTGGGCGGCGAACGGTTCGTGGTGGCCGGCATCGCGGTGGCGGCGGCGGGCCAGGCCGTGGTGGCCGGGGCCATGCTCTCGCTGGCCCAGCACGACCTGCAGTCGGCCACCGTCTGGATCGCCGGCTCGCTCAACGGCGTCACGTGGGGCCGCATCGCGCTGCTCGCGGGCGTGCTCGTGGTCGCCCTGCCGCTGGCGGGGGCGCTCCACGCGCGGCTGGCCCCCGCCGACGTCGGCCCGGACCTCGCGCACGCCCTCGGCGCCCGGCCGCGCCCCACCTCGGCCGCGGCGCTGGGGCTCGGCGCGGTGCTCGCTGCCGTGGCCACCGCCGTCGTGGGGCCGCTGGCGTTCGTGGCGCTGCTGGCCACCCCGGTGGCGCGCGGGCTCACCCGTGGCCTGCCCTCCCTGCCCGCGGCGGCGCTCACGGGCGCCGCGCTCGTGCTGCTCGCGGACCTCGTGGCCGGTGAGGCCGTCCCCCTGCTCACCGGCGCCGCCCTGCCCACCGGTGTGCTCACCGGCGCCGCCGGCGCCCCGCTCATGCTCTGGCTGCTGCTGTGCCAGGGCCGGACCCCAGGAGGCGTGCGCTCCGCATGACCGCTCCCCCGCTCACCGTCCCGTCCCCCGCCGCACCGCGCGCCGGGGCCGCCGACGACGTCGCGATCCGCCTGCGCGGCCTGACGCTCGGCTACGGCCCGGCCTCGGCGCCGCCGATCGTCGCGGACCTCGACCTGGACGTGCCCGCCGGGCGCGTCACCGCGATCATCGGCGCCAACGGCTGCGGCAAGTCCACGCTGCTGCGCGGCCTGACCCGCCAGCTCGCCCCGCGCGCCGGGAGCATCGAGGTGCTCGGTCGGGACGCCGCCCGCGTGTCCGCGCGCGACTACGCCCGCACCGTGGCGCTGCTGCCCCAGCATCCCGTGGCGCCCGAGGGCATGACGGTGGCGCAGCTCGTGGCGCGCGGCCGTCACCCGCACCGCGGGCTCCTGGGCGGCCGGGCCGCCGGCGACGACGCCGCGGTCGCCGCGGCGCTCGAGCGCACCGACCTCGTGGAGCTCGCCGAGCGCGAGGCCGGCACGCTCTCCGGCGGGCAGCGGCAGCGGGCGTGGCTCGCCCTCGTGCTCGCCCAGCAGACCCCGGTGGTGCTCCTCGACGAGCCCACGAGCTACCTCGACCTCAGCCATCAGGTGGAGGTGCTCGACCTGGTGCGCACGCTCCCGGACCCGCGTGGCGAGGGCCGGGCGACCGTCGTCGCGGTGCTGCACGAGCTGAACCTGGCGGCGCGCAGTGCGGACCACATCGTGGCGATGGCCGCGGGCCGGGTGGTGGCGCAGGGCACGCCGGGCGAGGTGATCGTGCCGGAGGTGCTGGCCGAGGTGTTCGGCCTGGACGCGGACGTGGTGGCCGACCCGCTGCTGGGCCACCCCGTGGTGCTGCCGCGGGGGGACGGGGACCGCCGATGAGCGCCGACGGCATGATCGTGGCGCACACGCGCGTGGTGTCCGTGGAGCAGCCGTGCCGCGGGTTCCGGCGGATCGTGCTGGCGGGCCCGGACCTGGAGGCCGCCAGCGGGGACCTGCTGGGACTGCTGCCGCCCGGCGTCGCCGACCTGCACGCCCTGTACCGGGGCGCGCGGCCGCGCCGGGACGCCTATGTGAAGCTGCTGATCCCCCCGCCGGGCGGGACGTCGGCGGACCCGGACCTGTCCGCCGGGTTCCGCGCCGGGTTCCTGGCCATCCCCGAGGAGGAGCGCGGCTGGATGCGCACGTACACGGTGCGCTCGGCCGGGCTCGTGCGGCTCGACGGGCGGCAGGTGCCCTCGCTGACCGTGGACGTGGTGCTGCACGGCGACCCGGACGACCCCGCCGACCCGCATCAGGGGCCGGGCCTGCGCTGGGCGCGCGCCGTCCAGGCGGGGGACGCGGTGAACGTGCTGGTGCCCTCGGCGGAGGCGCCGGCGTGGTCCGGCTGGCGGCAGACGGGGGCGCACCGTGTGCTGGCCGTGGGCGACGAGACCGCCGTCCCCGCCCTGGTGTCCGTGGCGGAGGAGCTCGCGGACCCGTTCGGCGGGTTCGACGGCGAGGCGGACCTCGTGCTCGAGCTGCCCCACGACGGGCAGGCCGCCGACCTCATCGCCGAGCGCCTGGCCGTCCCCGAGCCGTGGGACTGGCGGGCCGTGACGGAGCTGACGGACCGGGGCCGCGTGCGCCTGCACGTGGGCCGCCGGGCGCCGGGGGCGCCGTCGGGGTCCTGGGCGCACGCCCGCCTCGCCGCCCTGCTGGGCGTGGACCCCGACGACGCCGGCGGGCCGGTCGCGCCGCCCGCGGCCTCCGTCGAGCGCGAGTGGACCGTCGCCGCCCTCGAGGCCGACGAACGGCCCGAGGCCTACGTGTTCCTCGCCGGGGAGTCCGCGATGGTGCGCGCCCTGCGCCGGCTCAGCGTGGGCCCCGGCGGCGTGCCGAAGAAGCACGTCTCCTTCATGGGCTACTGGCGGGAGGGCCAGGCGGAGAGCTGAGGAGTGGGGTGGTGGAGCGCCGCTCCGCCCTCGCACCGGCGTCGGGCTCTCCCTACTGTGGGAGTTCAGCACCCGATCGAACCGAAGGAGAGATTCCCATGACCCGCACCGTGATCATCGGCGGCCACGGCAAGGTGGCCCTGCTCGCCGCACCTCTGCTGGCGGAGGCCGGCCACGACGTCGTCTCGATCATCCGCAACCCCGATCACGCCGAGGACGTCCGCGCCGCCGGCGCCGAACCGCTCGTCCTGGACATCGAGAAGGCGGACCAGGAGGAGCTGCTCCACGCGCTGCGCGACGCGGACAACGTCGTGTTCTCCGCGGGCGCGGGCGGCGGGGACGCCCAGCGCACCCGGGCCGTGGACCACGACGCCGCCGTCGCCAGCATGCGCGCCGCCGAGGCCGCGGGCGTGCGGCGCTACGTGATGGTGTCCTACCTCGGCGCGTCCCTGCACCACGACGTGCCCGAGGACGACCCCTTCTACACCTACGCGCAGGCCAAGGCCGAGGCGGACGAGGCGCTGCGGGACTCCGGGCTGGCCTGGACCATCCTCGGTCCCGGCGCCCTGACCGACGAGGAGCCGTCCGGCCGCATCACCGTGGACCCGGACCTCTCCGACTCCGATGCCCCGCAGCGTGGGGCCAGCCGCGGCAACGTCGCCCGGGCGATCGTGGCCGTGCTCAGCGAGCCGGGCACGGTGGGCCGGAAGATCGACTTCGTGGACGGCGACGTGCCCGTGGCCGAGGCCGTCCGCGGCGACTGACGCGCCGCCAGCGCCGGGGACGGCCCCTCAGGCCAGGCCGAGGCGGCGGTCCACGGTGCCGAGCACGCCCATGAGCCCGGTGAAGCCGGCCAGGATCCCGGCGAGCACGACGCCCACGCTGCGGCGGCCGAGCCGCGGCACGTCGAGGAACGGGTACGGGTACCAGTCGATGCGGGGCCCGCGCGCCATGGTCACCGCCGCCCACATCAGCGGGATGACCGAGGCCAGGCCGGCGCGCCGCGGCGTGATCTGCCCGCGCGGGTCGAACAGCGCCCACACCGCCGGGGCGAGCACGGGGTTGACGATGTGCTGCAGCGCGTCGTTGAACCGGTAGAGGAAGGTGTCCTGTTCGCGGCCACGCAGCACCGCGTTGTAGACGGTCCCCGTGACCATCACCGAGCCGAGGCCGGCGGTGCGCACGGCCCAGAACGCGTCCGACGTGGGCGCCTCACGACGCGCGGCCAGCGTCAGCGACGTGCCCGCGACCAGCGCGTTGGACAGCCACGTGAAGTACGCCGGCTGGTTGAGGGCGTGGGACCAGCCCGCGGGGAAACCGCCCTGATAGCCGACGCCCGGGATCACCATGGAGTCCTTGGACATGCCGATGGGGAACGAGGTCAGGCACCCGATCAGCGGCAGTGCCCCCGAGACCTGCCACGCCAGGCGGCTCCGACGGTCCACCGGCGGCACGGGACGCGGCTGCAGCCGGGACACGACGGCGTGCGCGATCCGCTCACGGACCCCCTGCGGGGCGGGGCGGGTGCGGCGGACGGAGGGCAGGCTGACGCGGAGGGTGGAAAGGGGCATGGGGGGTCGTCCTCGAACGGCGGGGTCAAGGGATGAGACCGCCCATTCTCACATGAACAGCAGTTGAACGAAAGGGGGCGAGACGGAGAACACCGCCGCGCCCCCCCTCCTGCCCGCCCCGCCGCCTCAGTGGGCGCCGGCCTCCTCCAGCGGCAGGATGCGCTCCGGATCCTCGACCTCCACGCGCACGCCGTCGGCCTGCAGCCGGCGCACGCCCTCGGCGATCAGCCGTCGGCCGACGTCGTCGATCCGGTCCACCCGCGTGAGGTTGAGCACCACGGTGCGGATGGGCCCGTCGTTCTCATCTCGGGCGGCCACGGCGGCGGCCTCGTGCACCGCCCCGCCGCCGGTCGCGGCCGAGAGCGCCGCGCTGTCCGCCGCGGCCTCCTGCCACCGCGGGTAGACGGCGGCGTCCCACCCGGTGCCGGGTTTCTCCGCCCCGGTGTCCAGGTCCGTGAGCGCGTCCAGCACCGCCTCCGCACCGCCGAACCGGATCACGCCCTGCAGATGCACGAACACGCGGTCACCCTCGCGTTTTACGAAGCGCACGGCGGTGCCGCCCAGGCTGTCCCCGTCCATGAGGTGCAGCCGGAAGTCCTCGGAGAGGCGGCGGCACGCCAGCACGCCGCGCGCCGAGTTGCCCACCTCGTCCAGGCGCGGCGAGAACACGCCGATCCCCACGCGGCCCGGCAGCGCGCCGAGCACACCGCCGGCCACCCCGGACTTGGCCGGGATCCCGACGTCGGCGAGCCACTGCCCGGCGGCGTCGTACATGCCGGAGGAGGTCATCACGGACACCACGCGCCGCGCCACGATGTACGGCAGCATCCGCTCTCCCGTCATCGGGTGGATGCCGCCGGTCGCCAGACACGCGCCCATCACAGCGAGGTCCTTGGCGGTGACGAGCACGGCGCACTGCGCCACATACCCGGCCACGATCTCCTCGGCGGAGTCCTGCAGCACCCCGTAGCTGCGGAGCATGTGCGCCAGGGAGAGGTTGCGGTCCGAGACCGCCATCTCGGACTCGTACGTCTCCCAGTCCACCGAGAGCCGACGCCCGGCGAGCAGGGACATGATCTCCACGGCCCGGTCCAGCCGCTCCTTCCGGCTCGCCTCCGGTCCCACGAGCAGCTGGTGCACCGCGAGCGCGCCGGCGTTGATCATGGCGTTGTCCGGGCGGTGCGACTCCGCCTCGAGGGAGAGCTCGTTGAAGGCCTCGCCCGAGGGGTTCAACCCCACCTGCCGGTCCACGGCGGCGAAGCCCCGGTCCACGAGCGCGGCCGCGTACGTGAACGGCTTGGACGCGGACTGGATGGTGAACTCCACGTCCGCGTCGCCCGCGAAGTGCAGCCGCCCGGTGGGGGTGGCCAGCGCGATGCCGAAGCGGTCCGGGTCCGCCTCCGCGAGCACGGGGATGTACTGGGCCGTCTCTCCCGGGTTCACGGCGCCGAGCTCGGTGATCAGGCTCGCCAGGTAGTCGGGGATCGGGTGTCTCATCTCAGGCCTCCCAGCGCAGGCAGGTCAGGGGCTCGCCCCCGGGCACGGGCACGTGGCCGGTCGCACGGAAGCCGAGCCGCTCATAGAACGGGACGGTGGCGGGCACGGACGCCTCGAGGTGCACGGGCAGACCCGACGCGCGGCGCTGGCCGTGGCGCACCAGCGCACTCGCCGCCCCGCGCCCGCGGGCGGACGGGACGGTGCCGACCTCCTCAAGGTACCAGTGCCGGCCTGCCGGGCGGGCACGCTCGCAGGCGGCCTGGATCCGCTTCAGGGCGAGGGTGTGGCGGCCGTGGACGGCGACGGCGGTGGGCAGCCCCGCCAGCAGGCCCGGCACGTCGACCCCGCGGGGGGCGGCGGGGGAGGTCCACACGGCGGCGCCGAGCAGCGTGCCGTCGGCAGCGTCCACGGCGACGTCCACGGCGCCGAGCGGGGCGCCGTCGGCCCCCGCGCGCAGCCCGTGGCGCACGGCGGTGGTGAACTTGCGCTCGAGTCGGGCCTCGCGCCGGTCCTCGGGCACGAGCCCGAGCGTGTAGGGGTCCGTGGCGAAGGCCTCGGCGAGGACGGCGCCCACGCGGCGGGCGGTGTCCTCGCGGGCTCCACCCGGGCGCAGGGTGAGCACGTGGACGCGAGGGCGCGGCGCAGCGGAGTCCGGGGAGGTCATGGTCGCCAGTCTAGGGACGGGGCCGGACGCGTCATCGGACCGGCCGACGCACGTTCCACCCCGTGTGATCGGCGACACTGGTGGACATGGACTCCTCCGCACCGCTCGATCCGACCCCCACCGGCCCTGCCACCGCGGACGCCCCGCCCGCCGACGTCGTCGCCCGCCTGCAGGCGGAGCTGCCCGGCCGCGTGGACGTCTCCGTCGCCGCACTCGAGGCCGCCCGGGCGGACCGCTCGGGGCATCGCTCCCCCGCCGCGCCGCTGGCCGTGGTCCGCGCGCGGACGGTGGAGGACGTGCAGGCCGCGTGCCGGGTCGCGCACGGCACCCGCACCCCGCTGGTCACCCGCGGAGCGGGCACGGGGCTGGCCGGCGGCGCCGTCGCGGGGGCGGGCGAGATCGTCCTGGACATGACCGCGATGGACCGGATCCTGGAGGTCTCCCCCGCGGACCGCGTGGCCGTCGTCGAGCCGGGGATCCTCAACGGGGCGCTGAACGCCGCGCTCGCCGAGCACGGGCTGTGGTGGGCCCCGGACCCGGCGTCGAAGGACATCTCCACGGTGGGCGGCAACATCGCGATGAACGCCGGCGGGCTGCTGTGCGCCAAGTACGGCGTCACGCGCGAGGCGGTGCTGGGCCTGGACGTGGTGCTCGCGGACGGCACCCTGCTGCGGCTGGGCCACCGCACCGTCAAGGGGGTGACCGGCTACGACCTGGTCGCGCTGATGATCGGCTCGGAGGGCACGCTCGGCGTGATCGTGGGTGCGACGCTGGCGCTGCGGCCGGCCGTGCGCGGCGTGCCGGTGACGCTCGGCGGGTTCTTCCCGGACGTCGTCGCGGGCGCCGCCGCGGCCGAGGCGATCACCGGGGCCGGTCACGTGCCCGCCCTGATGGAGCTGATGGACGAGGCGACGCTCGCCGCGGTGCGCGCGCACGCGGGGCCCGAACGCGGGGCCGCCCTGCCCGAGTCCGGCGCGTTCCTGCTGGTGCAGGCCGACGGCGCCGGCGCCGAGGCGGACGGGGAGGCCATGGCCGCCCTCATGCGCGCCCACAGCGGGGACGTCACCGTGACCGTGGACCCCGCCGAGGGGGAGGCCCTCATGGCCCTGCGCCGCACCGCGTTCCCCGCACTCGAGCGCCTCGGCACCCCGCTCGTGGAGGACGTGGCCGTCCCGCGCAGCCGCATGGCCGAGATGTTCGCGCGGATCCGTGAGATCGAGGCACGCACCGGCGTCGCCATCCCCACCACGGCCCACGCCGGGGACGGCAACCTGCACCCGATCCTGCTGTTCGGCGCGGCGGCGCAGGTGGGCGGTGCGGCCGAGGACGCCGCGTCGATTCCGGCGGACGTGTGGGAGGCCGCCGGCGAGCTGTTCCGCGCGGGTCTGGAACTCGGCGGCACGCTCACCGGCGAACACGGCGTGGGCCTGCTCAAGCGCGCGTTCCTGCGGGACGAGCTCGGCGACGCCCAGCACGACCTCCAGCAGCGCATCAAGGCCGTGTTCGACCCGCACGGCATCCTCAACCCAGGAAAGGTGTTCACCCCGTGACGCAGCCGACCACCCCCGAGACCCCCGCCGACGCCGGCACGCCGACCCCGTTCGAGGTCGGGCTGCAGCTGCGCTGGTCCGACGAGGACCGCTACGGCCACGTCAACAACGCCCGCCTGCTCACCCTCACCGAGGAGGCGCGCGTGCGCGCCCTGGCCGCGTGGGCCACGACGACGGCGTCCCCGGACGTCCAGCGCGTCGTGCGGTCCATGGAGGTCCAGTACGAGGCGCCCGTGGTCTACGCCGGGCCCGAGGTGACGGCGCGGGTGTGGATCCTGCGGATCGGCCGGACGTCCTTCACGCTGCGCCACGAGCTGTGGCAGGACGGGCGGCGCTGCGTGCTGTGCGACGCCGTGTTCGTGCAGGTGGACCCGGCGGCCGGGCGGCCCGTGGCCGTCTCCGACGAGGAGCGCGCCGTCTTCGAACGCGTGCTGATCCCCGCCGAGGACTGACGGGCCGCCGTCGGGCCTGTGGACGGCCAGCCGTCTCGCAGGATCCCGCCGTAGGCTCTGAGGCCATGGAGCAGGACCCTTCCCCGGACGCGCCCGTGCCCTCGGCGGACGTCGAGGCGCTGCGCGGCACCCCCGTGTCCGCGTTGACGCAGCTCTCCCCCGTGATGTCCGTGGCGTTGGATCGGCTGCGCAAGGACGTCGAGCGTTTCGACCTCGAGTACCGCTCGGCCCTGCTCCAGGTGGAGGCGCGGCTCGAGGTGCTGCGGGACGAGTTCACGCACCTGCACGACTACAACCCCATCGAGCACATCGTCACGCGGGTGAAGTCGCCGGAGTCGATCCTGCGCAAGGCCTCCGCCCGCGGGCTGTCCCTGGACCTGGACGCGCTGCGCACCAACGTCACGGACATCGCCGGGGCGCGCGTGATCGTCAGCTTCGCCCGGGACGTGTACCGCGTGTTCCGCCAGTTCACGCAGCAGCCGGACATCCGGGTGCTCGAGGTGGAGGACTACATCTCCCGACCCAAGCCTTCCGGCTACCGCAGCCTGCACTGCCTCGTGCAGGTGCCGATCCACCTGTCCACCGGCACGATCCAGGTGACCGTGGAGATGCAGTTCCGCACGAGCGCCATGGACTTCTGGGCCACGCTCGAGCACAAGATCAACTACAAGTTCGACGGCGGCGTGCCCCCGGACATCGCGACCGAGCTCGTGGCCGCCGCCCGCGTGGCCGCGGACCTGGACACCCGCATGGAGCGCCTGCACGACCAGGTGCAGGAGACCGACAGGGACGACGACGCCGCCGCGGCCTGGGAGGACGACGGCGGTCCCGCCTTCGAGGACGAGCCGGCGGCAGGGCCGGGCGAGGCGCGGCCGGGCGAGGCGCGGCCGGGCGCCGCGGAGCCGGGCGACGACGCGCCCGGCGCGTCCACCGTCTGAGCCCCTCCGTCCACACCTGGCGGGCCGCGTGCACAGGGTTCTCCACAGAGTTGTCCACAGGTGTGGATGAGTCACACGCGTGTGATCCGCCGAAGCCGAGCAGGGCGTGACCGCAGACCAGGGAGGACATGCGGAGGGAGCGGCTGCCGGTAGCCTGAGCCGATGCCCTCCACCGCCGTGCCGCCGCGCGACTCCGGCGCCGCCTCCACCCTGCCCGCCCGCACCGGGCACCGCGGGGTGTCGATCCTGCGCACCGCCGCCCTCGTCCTCGTGGTGGCGGCGTTCGTGTGGCTGGCACTCACCGTGCGCCTGCCCGGTGTGGACGAGCTGCGCGCCCAGCTGGACGGCTTCGGCTGGTGGAGCTGGCTCGCGTTCACCGTGCTGTACGCGGCCGTGGCGCTCACCCCCATCCCCGTGACGATCATGGCGGTCACCGCCGGTGTGCTCTTCGGCGCGATCGAGGGGACGGTGCTGTCCGTGGTCGGGGCCCTGCTGGGCTCGCTCGGGGCGTACGGCATCGCGCGCGCGGTCGGGCGCGAGGTGGTCCTGCGCTGGCTCGGCCGCCACGCCGGGACCGTGGAGCGGCGGCTCGAGGACACCGGGTTCCTCGCCCTGCTGACCCTGCGCGTCGCCCCGGGGCTGCCGTACTGGCCCGTGAACTACGGGGCGGGCGCGCTCGCCGTGCCGCTGGGGATCTTCGCCGGCTCCACCGCGGTCGGCGTGATCCCCGGGCAGCTCTCCCTCGTGGCGATGGGGGCGTTCGCGGTGCGCCCGGGCGTCGTGAACGGCGTGCTGCTCGGGGTGGGCTGGCTCGCCGTGGGCGGTCTGACCCTGTGGGCGGTGCGGCGCTGGCGACGGGCAGCCCGGGCCGCGGAGGGGCCGGCGGGCTCGGAGGGGCCGGAAAGCCCGCGGAGTGGTCAGGACACGCCGTCTCCGCGTGCGCGACGCGGCGTGTCGTGACCACTCTGCGCCGGACGTCAGCCGAGGGTTGTGTACCGCACGCCGAACTTGCTGCTGACCTGCAGGAACACGAGCACGTCCGTGCCGCGCGCGTAGGCGGGCATGCCGTACCAGGTGCGGGGTTCGAGCTCCGGGGCCACCTCCGTGACGATCCGGTGCACCCCCACCGCCATGGCGCGGTCCTGCTCGGGCATCTCCTCGATCTTCGCCAGCAGGTCCTGCAGGGCGTCGGCCTTCTTCCTGCCGCCGCGCTGGGCGCGCAGCTCCTGCGCGCGCTCGGCGATCGCGGCCTGCTCCGCGGCGCTGAAACCGGTGGACTCGCTCACGGTGCCTCCTGCGGTTCGAGGACGGGTCCTGCCCGGGTCTCAGCTCCGACGGCCCAGGCGACCGAGCAGGCGGGTCTGCCGGTCGGCGTCGTCAGCCACGGGGACGGGCTCGCCCAGGATGCCGGGCGTGTAGGCGGCGTCGCCGAACAGCTCCAGCGACTCCTCCACGCAGTCGATCTCCGCGTCCGTGAACCGCGCGTCCACGCCCTGCGAGCGGGCCAGGTCCCAACGGTGCACGATCAGGTCGAACGCGTGGAAGCGGATCAACGCCTCGCCCACGGTCATCTCCCCCAGCGCGGTCTTCATGGGCCGCATGATGAACTCCTCGTCACCGGCGAGGGCGGACATGGCGGCGGCGTGCTTGGCCCACTGGGTGGCCATCTGCTGGCGGGAGCCGTCGAAGAGGGGCACCTCCCGGCCCTGACGGGCGGCGAAGTCGCGCTGGCCGGCGATCACGTGGTCCAGCAGGTCCAGCGCGTCCCAGCCCTCGCACGGGGTGGCCGCGTCCCAGTCCCGCACCTCCCGGACGACGGCGGTGAACGGCTCGGCGGCCGCGTTCCAGCGGGCCTCGACCTCGGTGGCGGGGATGGACATGGTGCTCTCCTCAGGGTCGCGGGGTTCTCGGGGCCGCGGCGGACGACGACGGCGCCGGGCTCGGCGCCTTCGGGCCACGGATGGACTCGGGGCGGGCCGGGTCCAGGACGGACCGGGGGTCGAAGAACTCCTCCAGCACGGGCCGCTCGCCCGAGACGGCCGCGGCGAGGCTGATGCCGTCCACGTTGATGCGCGAGCCGCGGTAGTAGCCGGGCTCGAGCTGGCCCCACGCCTTGGAGGTGCCGTCCACGAGGAAGAAGGAGCGGTAGCCGAGCTCGCGGAAGTAGCGGTACCGCTCGTTGTCCTCCGTGTACGTGCCGGGGCCGGTGACGTCCGCGCCGAACGGGTAGATGAGCATGTCCGTGGGGCCGAGGATCGGCTCGACCTCCTCGTGCCAGTGCCCCATGTCGAATTCGAGCTCCTCCATGGTCAGCTTCGGCACCGTCCGGTGGCCCCACGTGTGGGAGGCGAACTCCCAGCCGCTGTCCTTGAGCGCGTCGGCGACCTCGGTGGCGGCCGCGACGTCGGCGTCGAACGTGGGGCTGTCCCCGAACTCGCGGGCCGAGGTGCGGTAGCCGAACACGCCGTCGTAGCCGGTCATGGCCAGCACGCCGCGGGCGCCGTTGAGGCTGAAGTCCGGGTGCTCGGCGAGGAACTCGTCCAGACGCGGGACGACGTCGAACGCCCCGACGTGCGTGGTGCCCTCGGCGTCCGTGTACTCGTTGCGGACGCGGCCGTCCTCGGCCACGATCAGGCGGTCCGCGAAGCCGTCGCCGTCCATGTAGAGGTAGTACGAGCAGTCGTCCAGGGAGAGGATCAGCGGGGTCCGGCCCTCGGGGACCATGAGGGTCTTCGGGCGCACGACGTCGTCCTCCCCCACCTCGTACAGCTCGTGCGGGGAGACCAGCACGTAGCCGCGCTCGTAGACCTGCCGGATGACGGCGTCGAACTCGTCCACCGTGACCATGAAGTCCAGGTAGCCGCCGGCCTTGTCGTCGCCGTCGAAGGCGCGGGCCGGGTCCACCACCAGGGAGTGGAAGAACAGGTGCGGCACCCGGGCCACGTCCGGCCAGGCCACCGGGTCGCCGGCGGGTGGCGGACCAGCGGGGGCGGCGGAGGTGGGCGCGGACGAGGTCGGCACGGACGACGACGCCGCGTCCTCCCCGTCCTGCCCGCAGGCGGCCAGCAGTCCTGATCCGAGCAGGGCGGAACCGGCCAGGAGCATCTGTCGACGGGTCGGCTGCGGCACGGGCGGGGGCATCGGGCACCTTTCTCCGGGGGCACCCATCATCCCAAGGCCGCCCGGCCCGAGACCACCCCTGCCGGGCGGGTGGAGGTGGGAACCGGCCGGGCATGGGAGGCCGGCCGGCGGCGGGGCTCGATCCGCCGTAGACGGCCCAGAGTGGTCACGCGGACGACCCGAGCTCGGCGCGGACCATGTTCGACCGCTTCGTGTTCAGCAACCACATCCGCAGCGTCAGCGTCGACTGAGCGCCGGCTGGGAGGAGCCTTCGACGCGCGCCGACGCACGCGCCCCTCGCGCCGTGCCGCGTGCCACACTGGCGAGCGTGACCCGACGTCCGGATGCGCCACCCCCGGCCGACCCGCGCATGCGTGCGGCCCTGCGCGCCGTGCTCACGGTCCTGGCCGTGATGGCGGTGCTGTTCGCCGCCGTCGTGCTGATGCTGGCCTACGGGCCCGCCCGCTGAACCCGCCCTTCCCCGATCCAGGAGCAGCCATGCCCCCCGCGGACCCCACCGCCGACGTCGCGGCCCGACCGACCGGCCCCGCCGCGGTGGCCGAGGCCTTCGCGGCCGCCTGGAACGCCGCCGACGCCGACGCGCTCGCCGACCTGTTCGCCGAGGACGCGGACTTCGTGAACGTGGTGGGTGTGTGGTGGACGCGGCGGCGGCAGATCCGGGTGAACCACGCGCTCGGCTTCCGCTGGATGTTCCCGGCCTCCCGGCTCGTGCTCGGGCAGGTGCGCGTGCGCGAGCTCGGGGACGTGGCGGTGGTGCATGCGCCGTGGACCATGACGGGGCAGACCGCGCCCGACGGCGACGAGGCCGGCGAGCGCACCGGCGTCCTGCTGCTCGTGGTGCGCCGCACCGAGGCCGGGGCGTGGGAGGCGGTAGCCGGGCAGAACACGGACTCCGTGCCCGAGGCGCAGACCCACCTGGCCGACGACGACGGGCTGGCCGCGGTGCACTACCACCCGTCGGCGTGGATCGATCCCGACGACGACCCCGACGGCCCGGAGGCCTGCTGAGCGGCGGCGGGCTCACTCCACCGTCAGCAGCCGCACCCAGTCGTCCTCGACGCGCTCCCCGCCGACCACGAACTGCCGCGCCCCGATCGTCGCGAAGCCAAGGCGCTCGTAGAACCGGTTGGCCCGTGTGTTCTGCGCGTTCGTGCCGAGCCACACGTGCCGGAACCCCAGCCGCCTCAGCCGCTCGACGCCGTCGTGCACGAGGGCCTCGGCCAGCCCGGTGCCGCGCCCCTCGGCGAGCACGTACAGCTTCGAGAGGTGGCCGGCCGGCACGTCGCCGAGCCGCTCCGTGACGGGTGCCTCGGGGGTCGCGGCGGTCTCGTACATGGCGTAGCCGAGCAGGGTCTCCGGGGCGTCGGCCGCGGCGCCCACGAGCACGATCCGCTCCGGGTCCGCGATCCACGCGGCCACGGCCGCCTCGCTCAGGTGCAGCGCGATGTGCGCGTCCACCGCGGCACGCGGCAGCGAGGCCGGGGAGGCGTCCGGGAAGGTGGCCGCGGCGATCGCGGCGATCGCGGGCGCGTCCTCGGGGCGGGCCGGACGGACGACGGCGGCGCGGGGTGCGGAAGTCATCCCCGCTCAGGCCTGCAGCGCGGGGTGCAGGTCCTTCATGCGGAACCGACGCCGGCGCCGCACCACGAGCACGTCCAGGGCGAGCGCCGCCGCCCCGATGCCCATCAGCACGACCACCGGCACCCAGAAGCGCTGGTCCAGACCGCCGGAGATCGCGTTGCGGAACGCCTCGATGGAGTAGCTCATCGGCATGAACGGGTGCAGCGCCTGGAAGAAGCCGGGCAGCACCTCGGCCGGGTAGGTGCCGCCGGTGGAGGCCAGCTGCAGGATCAGCAGGACCAGCAGCAGCGCCGAACCGGGGGTGCCGAGCGCCGTCTGCACCAGGTGCGCGATGAGGGAGAACACCACGGCCACGAGCACCGTCAGGGCCACGGCCCGCACCGGGTGGACGGGGGCCAGGCCCAGCGGCAGCGTGGCGGCCAGCATGAGCAGGCCGCCGCCCACGGCCACGATGCCCACGGGCAGCCACGCGGCCAGCGCGATCGCCACCGGGTTGCGGCGCCCGGCCAGCAGCCGCCCGCTGATGGGCCGCATGATGTTGAACGCGGCGATGCCGAACACCCACAGCGCGATGGAGAAGAACATCGGCGCCATGCCGCGGCCGTAGACCTCCGCGGAGTTGTCCACCTGCATCACGGCCTCCACCGGCCGGGACATCACCAGGGCGGCCTCGTCCCGCTCGTCCTCGGTCAGGGCGGGGACGCGGTCGACGCCGTCGGAGAGCCCGGAGGCGAGCTCGTGGGCGCCGTCGTCGAGGGTGCCGAGGCCGGTGTGCAGCTCCCCGGCGCCGTCCTGGAGCTGGGCCAGGCCGTCGTCGAGCTCGGTGGCGCCGGACTCCAGCTGGCCCGCACCGTCCTGCAGGGTCAGCGCCCCGTCGTGGAGCGCGGCGTTGCCCTCGGCGAGGGTGGTCGCCCCGTCCGTCAGCTCGCCGAGGCCGGACTGCAGCTCCCCGGCGCCGTCCTGGAGCTGGGCCAGGCCGCCGTCGAGCTCGGTCGCGCCGGAGCCCAGCTGCTCGAGGCCGTCCGCGAACTTCCCGGCGCCGTCGGCGAGGGAGTCGGCCCCGTCCTTCGCCTCACCGATCCCGCCCTGCAGCTTCTCGGCGCCCGCGGCCACGGCGTGGGCGCCGTCGTTGAGGTCCGTCAGATCCGCCTTGGCGGAGGCGGCGACGTCGTCCTCGACGAAGCCCTGGACGCGCTCGTTGGCGGCCGCGGAGGTCGCGGCGGCCTCCTCGGCGCGGCCGGCGACGGCGGTCACCCGCTCGTCCGCGCCGGTGAGCGCCTCCTGGAGCGCGGCGTACTGCTCGGACTCGGCGAGCGTCGGGTCCTCTTCGGCGAGCGCGGCCAGGGCGGTCTGCGCGTCGGCGATGCGGGCGCCCGCGCCGTCCTCGGCCGTGCCGGCCACCTCGGCGACCCGCTGGACGTCCTCGTCCACCGCGGCGACGTCGGCGGCCACCGCGTCCTGGCGCTCGATCACCTGGTCCAGGCCGGGGACCACCGTGTCGTAGAGCTGCTGGGTGCCGTCGGCCACCTGCGTGGCGCCGTCGGTGAGCTCGGCCGATCCGGTCTGCAGCTGGGCCAGCCCGTCGGAGAGGTCCGTGGCGCCCTGACGCAGGGCGGGGGCGTTCTCGGCGAGCTGCCCGGCGCCGTCGGCGAGGGCCTGGGAGCCCTCGCGCGCCTGGTCGAGCCCGTCGGCCAGGCGCCCGGCCCCGTCCTGCGCGGACGCGGCGCCCTCGGCGAGTCGCTGGGCGCCGTCGTCGGCCTGGGCGGCGCCGTCCGCGAGGTCACCCGCACCCGTGGCGAGCTGGCCCGCGCCCTCGGCCAGCTTGCCCGAGCCGTCGTGGGCCTGGACGATCCCGTCCTCCAGCCGGCTCGCGCCGTCCTCCGCGGAGGCCGTGCCGTCGGCCAGCTGCGCGGCGCCGTCGGCGGCGTCCACCATGCCCGACCGCAGCTCGCCGAGGCTGGAGAAGACGGCCTCGAAGTACGCCTCGATCGCGGACCGGTTCACGGCGGCCTCGACCTTGGCCTGGCTCGCGTTCGTGACGGAGCCGATCACGAAGCCGTTGGCGTCGTCTCGGCGCAGGGTGATCTGCGCCTGCTGCGGTGTCCCGCCGCCCTCGGGGCTGACGAGGTCACGGCTGAGCTCGGCGGGGATCTCCAGGACGAGGTAGTACCGGCCCTCCCGCAGTCCCTCCTCGGCCTCCTCGCGCGTGGTCTCGCGCCAGTCGAAGGCGCGGTCGTCCTTGAGGCGTTCGGTCATGTCCGCGCCGGTGCGCAGCGTGGTGTCGCCGCGCTGGACGGGCTCGTCCTCGTTGACGATCGCCACCGGCAGCCGGTCCATGGCCCCGTAGGGGTCCCAGTTCGCGGACAGGTACAGGGCGCCGTAGATGGCGGGGACGAGGAAGATGAACAGCAGGGCGAGCAGGGGCAGGCCACGGCGGAAGCGTCGCAGCTCGTAGCGGAACAGCATCAGTTCTCCCGGACGGGGGGCAGGGTGAGGACGACGGCGTCGCGCGGCACGGGCGCGGAGGCCACGGCGCTCACCGCGAACGGGTGGCCGTGGTCCTTGAGGACGTCCAGGGCCGCGTGGAGCGCGACCAGCTCATCGATGGTCAGGGTGGCGTCCACGTCGTCGAAGGTGACGAGGCGGGCCGGGCGCAGGCAGGCGACGACGGCGGCCAGCAGCGCGCGCTCGGGTGCAGGCAGCTCCCCGACGACGGCCTCCGGCGCCACGCTCAGCCTCACCGCGTCCGCGAGGAGGGCGAAGCGCGCGCGGCCGGCGCGGCGGCGCACGCCGTCGGCGAGGCAGCGCTCGTCCACGACCTCGGCCGCGGTCAGCGCCGGCTCGAGCTCCACCACGTCGGTGGTGTGGGCGACGGCGGTGCGGGCGCGGAGGGCGTGCGGGTGGCGCGCGGCGTCGATCGGGGGCCGGTACGCGCGGGCGGCGGGCCGCTCCGGCCCGTCCAGGGCGACGTCCACGGGGCCGCCGGTGAGCACGAGCTCGCCCCGCACGCCCTGCAGGCGCCCCGTGAGGGCGAGCAGCAGGGCCGAGCGGCCCGAGCCCTGGGTTCCGAGCACGGCCAGGTGGGTCTGCGGGGGCAGCACGAGGTCGAGGGGGCCGAACACCGGCCCGCGACCGCCGCGCAGGGTCAGACCGCGCGCCACGAGGGTGGCGGGCGGGAGGTCGTCGAGGTGCGCCGGGACGGGGGCGGGCCCGGGGCCATGGTGATCGGCGTCGGTGGGAGTGGAAGACATAGGCCCTCTTTGCCGAGTCGAGGCGGATTCAATACCATCGGTATTCAATACCATCGGCATCGAGAGGGCAACATGGCCACCCGACCCCGCCGCGAGGATGTCCGCGCGGCCATCCTCGACCACGCGGCCCGGGTGTTCGGACGGGAGGGCTACGCGCGCTCCTCCCTCGCCCGCATCGCGGCGGAGGCCGGCTACACGAAGGGCGCCGTCTATTCCGGCTTCGCGGGGAAGCCGGACCTCTTCGCCGCCGCCTGCACCGTCCAGTTCGAGCGGGCGACCACCCGAGCCATGGACGGCGTCGCCGACGCCCTGGACGACCCCGACCTGCCGCGCGAGGACCTGGTGGCCCGCGTGGCGGAGGCCCTGGCCGACGTCGTGCTCGAGACCACGGGCTCCTGGCCCCTGCTCCTCCACGAGTTCCAGGCCGTGGGCCTGCGCGAGCCCGCCGTGGGGAGAGCCTACCGGACGCTCACCGTCCGGCGGCGGGACTTCCTGGCCGGCCTGCTGCGTGAGCACCGCGTGCTGGCCGACGTCCCGGACGAGCAGGTCACGCACACCGCGGCCATGCTCCTGATGCTCGTGCACACGCTGTCGGTCGAGCGGCACCTGGCCCCGGAGGACCTGACGGTGGACGACGTGCGGGACACGCTGGCCGCGGCCGTGCGCTCCCTCCTGCCCTGACGCCTGCGCGCCGGCCCCGCCTCAGCCCAGGGTGCCGGCCACACCGCGCACCAGCGCCACCGTGCCCCCGACGCCGGCGAGGCAGATCGCGAGGACGCGCGCCTTCGCGGGGTCCACCCGGCGGGCCACCACCGAACCGAGCAGGACACCCAGCGGACCGCCCACCACCACGGCGACCCACACCGGCCACGGCACGTGCAGCCCCGCGGGCACGGCCGCGCCGAACAGCGACTTGGTGACCAGCGAGGTGAGATTGGCCAGCAGGAACACGGGCTGGAGGGTGGCCGCCCACGAGCGCTGGTCCCACCGGCTCGCCACCGCGTAGACCGCGAGCGCCGGCCCGGCGATGCCCGCGGTGGTGTTCATGAACCCGGCCACGGCGCCGGAGGCGAACACGGCCCCGTTCCCCTGGGCGGTGAAGCGCTGCTGCAGGCCCAGGACGGCGGCCACGGCCACCAGCACGGAGGACCCCAGGAGGATCTCGAGCGCGTGGGCGTCCAGGACCCGCACGGCCCACGCCCCCGCGAACGAGCCGGCCACGAGCAGGGGTGCGAGGCGGACGAAGCGCGGCCAGTCCACGTGCCTGTGGAGCACCGCGAACAGCAGCACCGCGGACACCGAGGCGGCCACGTTGGACAGCGTCACCCCCGCCACCGGGCCCAGGAGCAGGGACAGCGTGGGTGCGGCGATCATGCCGACGCCCATTCCGCTCACCCGCTGGAGCGTGCCGCCCACGGTGATCGCGGCCAGCGCGACGACGGCCGGCAGCCACACCAGGGAGGGGTCCATGCGGGCAGTATGCCGGAGCCGGGGGTGCCCGTCGGCCCTGGCGCCCGCCCGTGACGGGTGCGCATGCTGGCCGCATGGCCCAGCACAGCTCCACTCCGTACCCGCTCGTGATCGTGGGCAGCGGCCCCGCCGGCGTCAGCGCCGCCCGCGCCTACGTCGACGCCGGGGGACCCGGCCCCGTCCTCATGCTCACCTCGGACGTGGACCACCCCTACGAGCGCCCGCCGCTGTCCAAGGAGCTGCTGCGCGGCACCGCCGAACCCGACCCGACGGTGCTGGACGAGCTGCCGGACGCCGTCGAGCTGCGCCGGGGCGTGACCGTCACCCACGCGGACCTGGGTGCGCGGACGCTGTGGGCCGCCGAGGAGCCGGTCCGCTTCGAGCGCCTGATCCTCGCCCTCGGCGCGCACCCGAAGCCCCTGCCCGTCGCGGACGACGACGCCGAGGTGCACCTGCTGCGCTCTCTCGACCACGCCCGCCGCCTGGTGGCCTCCGCCGGGCACGCGCGCTCCGCCGTCGTGGTGGGCTCGGGGTTCATCGGCTGCGAGGCGGCCGCCTCCCTGGCCCTGCGCGGGGTGGCCACCACGCTGGTCACCCCGGACGAGGTGCCGCAGCAGAAGCGGCTCGGCCGCGAGGCGGGCGATCGGATCGCGCAGTGGCTGATCGGCGCCGGCGTCGAGCTGCGCACCGGCGTGCGGGTGGGGCAGGTGCGCGCCCCGCGCACCGTCCACCTCGACGACGGCGCCACGCTCGCCCCGGACCTGATCCTCGCCGCGGTGGGGGTCGAGCCGGGGGGCGGGTGGCTCGAGGACTCCGAGCTGACCATGCACGAGGGGCGGATCGTGGCGGACGAGCACCTGGCGGCGGCGCCGGGCGTGTGGGTGGCCGGGGACGTGGCCCGCGCCCACCACGCCGTGGCCGGCCGGCCGATCCCCGTGGAGCACTGGGGCGACGCCCTCGGCATGGGCGAGGTCGCCGGGCACAACGCGGCCCGCACCGAGGTCGGCGTGCCGGGCGGCGCCGGCCAGGCCTCCGTGCTGGCCCACGCGGCGACGGCGGACCCGGAGTCCCTGCGGCGGTGGGAGGCCGTGCCCGGGTTCTGGAGCACCATCGGCGAGCACACGCTCAAGCACGCCGCGTGGGGCGACGGCCACGAGCAGGCCCGCATGGTGGAGCGCACCGGCGGGTTCACTCTCTGGTACACGGACGCGCAGGACCGCGTGGTGGGCGTGCTGACCTACAACGCGGACGAGGACTACGAGCGCGGGCGGGAGCTGGTGGCGGGCCGGGATGCCGTGGGCGAAGGCCGGGGCCGTCCCGACCCTGCATGACAGACTGAGGGGATGACCACCCCGACCCCCGGCGCCGGCTCCCCGGGCAGCGGTGTGGCCGGGGGCGTGCTGGCCGCAGTGGGGGCGCTGGCCCTGATCGCGACCGTCCTGGCGCTGGTCCTCGCGTTCGGTCCGGCCGGCCGGGACGACGCCGGCGCGGGCGCCGAGCGGCGGCGCTGGAACGGCGGCTTCACCCCCGCCCCGCCCACGGTGAACACGCAGGGGTACGCCGAGCCCGTGCAGGGCCGCGTGACCTCCCGCTTCGGGCCCCGCCCCAACCCGTTCGGCGAGGGCGTGGTGCCCTCGGGGGTGTCCGAGGAGGCCCTGACCCGCCACGACGGCGTGGACCTCGGCGGGGTGCCGGAGGGCACGCCCTTCCACTCGGTGTCCGACGGCCGAGTCCTATTCGTGGAGGCCGGCGGGGACGCGGGCGGCAACCTGCTCGCCGTGGACGCCGGGGACGGCCACGTGTGGCGCTACCTGCACGCCGCCCCGGACTCCACCGTGGTGGACGCGGGCCAGCGCGTCTCCGCCGGGGACCACCTGGCCGGCGTCGGGCAGACCGGCGCCGCCACCGGCGTGCACCTGCACCTGGAGCTGCGCGTGGACGGCGAGCCGGTGGACCCGGAGGCCTACCTGGCCGAGCGGGGCGTGGAGCTCGGCGGCTCCTACCCGGAGCGGCGCCGCGGCCTCAGCCGGTGACCGGGCCGCCGCCGTCGTCCACGGACCCGGCCCAGCGGACCTCCCCGTCCACGACCTCGTCCGTCGGCGCCAGGCCGATCGCCTGGGCGACCCGCTGGGAGGCCGTGTGCTCGGGGTGGACATCCGCCACGAGGCGCCGCACCCCCCGGTCCCGCAGCTCGCCCTTGAGGAGGCCGGCGGCCTCCTTCGCCAGCCCGCGGCCCTGCCACGGCGTGCCGATCAGCCAGGCGATCTGCGTGGGTCCCCCGTCCACGGGGATGGTGGCCTGGACGTAGCCGACCGGCCGGCCCTCCGGCTCCAGCACCACGATCCAGTTGGCCCAGTCCTCCGCGCCGTCCTCGGAGCGACCGCGCGCGAGGATCGCGTACCGCTGCCGCAGCTCCTCCTCGCCCGGCGGCGTCCCGCCGGTGTACGTGTACAGGTCCGGGTCGGCGAGGACCGCGGCCATGGCCTCGGCGTCATCCACCCGCAACGGGCGCAGGGAGAGGGAATGCGGCATGGGCACAGTCGACCAGCCCGGCCCCGCGCAGACAAGAGGCGGGGCGCATCCGCCCGCCGCTAGCTGTAGGAGGGCATGACGTTGTTGACACGCACCGGGGCCAACGAGGCCGGTGGAGCATCTCCGCAGGAGGTATGCGGCCGATGGTAGTTGTAGTGATTCACCCACACCTGAAGGGCCTCACGCCGAGCCCGCTCTGAGGTGTAGGGGCGGGCGTAGAGGACCTCGTCCACCATCAGCCGGTTGTAGCGTTCGACCTTCCCGTTGTGACGCGGGGTGTAGGGGCGGATCCGGTGATGCCGGCCCCCGAGCGAGACCACCTTCCGGGTGAAGTCCACGGCCCGGTAGTTGTTGCCGTTGTCCGTGATCACCCGGTCCACGGTGATGCCGTGGGCGGCGAAGAACGCCCTCGCCCGGCAGAAGAACCCGATCGTGGTCACCGCCTTCTCGTCCTCCAACGCCTCGGTGTACGCCAGGCGGGTGTACCCGTCGATCGCCGAGTGCAGGTAGGTGTACCCGACCCGTCGGCCAGGCCCGCGTTTGGCCGCTCGCGCGTTCTCGGAGTCCCGGCCGTGAGCACGCCAGCCTCCCCCCTCGGGGATGCGCCCGATTTTCTTCACGTCCAGGTGCACCATGTGCCCCGGGCCGCGGGCGGTGATCTTCTGGGGTCGTTGGCGCAGGTCTTCTCCGGCCGGGGTCAGGTCCCGTAGGCGGGAGATCCCGAGTCGGTGCAGCCACCGCCCCACGGTGCGAAGACACACCTGGTGGCCCTCGCCGACCAGATGGTGATGGATGCGCCGGGCGGACCACTTGCGCTCCCGCCGCAGGGCGTGGATCTGGGCGACCAGGACCGGATCGAGCTGGGCAGGTGAACGGTGCGGCCGGCTGGGCAGGTCCTGAAGGCCGGCTTCTCCCTGGGCGCGGTAGCGGGCGACCCAGGTGGCCACCGTGGGCCGGCTCACGCGGAACTCGGCTGCCACGTGTGCTTGCGGGATCCCGTCGTTCAGGTGGCGGTGGACCATGCGCAGCCGGCCGGTGGGGGTCAGAGGTGCGTTAGCGTGAGTCACGAGCGGGCTTCCTTCCGCGGATGAGTGGATGTCGCAATTCCCATCCTGCGGGGCGGAGCCCGCTCGTCTCATCTCAGCCCGTGCCTCGTGTCAAGAACCTCATGACCCACAACAGCTAGCCTGGGCGCATGCCGCCCGCCCCCACCGCCCGTCTGCGCTTCCGCGAGATGGCCGACGCCGACCTCGACCACCTGGCCGGCCTCCTCGCCGATCCCGTGGTGATGCGCTTCTACCCCGCCCCGCGCACGCGCGCGGAGGCGGCGGCGTGGATCGCGGGCAACCGGCGCCGGTACGCGCAGGACGGGCACGGGCTGTGGATCATCGAGACCCACGACGACGGCGGGTCCGGCTTCGTGGGCGACTGCGGCCTGACGTGGCAGGAGGTCAACGGGGAGCCTCGCCTGGAGGTCGGCTACCACGTGCGGGCCGACCTGTGGGGGCGCGGCTACGCCACCGAAGCGGCCGCCGCCTGCCGGGACCACGCCCGGGACGTGCTGGGGCACCACGAGCTCGTGGCGATCATCCACCCGGAGAACACGGCCTCGCGCCGGGTGGCCGAGCGGATCGGGATGACCGTGGTGGGCGAGGACCGCACCGGCGCGCCCGAGGCCCGCGCGGCTCTGGGGCTCGAGGCGCGCACCGTGCTGGGGATGAGGCTCCGGCCGGGCGCGTGAGGCGCGGCCCGGCCGGACGTCTCAGCCCCGGTCGCTCACTTGGCGTGGCGGGCGAGCAGCTCGCGGGCGGCGTCCAGGCCGCCGGCCTCGACGTCGTAGGAGCCGGTGGACGCGTGGTGGGCCTCGACCGCGTCCGTGATCCGGTAGTGGTCCGGGTTGCCGGGCGGGTCGGAGGTCTCCAGCACGTGGATCAGGTAGGTCTCGCCGGCGGCCAGGGCCTGGCGGTCGTCGCGCTCGTGATGGGTCATGACGTCCTCTCGGGTCGGCGCCCGGCGGGTCTGTCCCACCGGGGCGTGCGCACCAGGGTGGCGCATCGACGGCGGCGGGGCACAGTCCTGCCCGCCCGCGGGCCGGATCCGGTCAGTAGGCGGGTCAGAGTCCGCTCAGGCCCCGACGTAGGAGCTGACGACGCTCCGCAGTGCCTCGGCGGATTCGTAGATGTCCTCCAAGTTCTCGAGGTCGGCCCGCGTCCTGTTCTTGTCCGCATCGAACAGCACCAGATATTTCACCTTCCCGTCGAAGTGAAGGCGCGCGATCGGCTTCCGATTGTTGTCGTCCAGGATGACGCTGCAGTACGAGGCTGCGTCGCGCATGTAGACGCGGTTCATCGGCACGATTCCGGCGAGAATCGCCTTGATGATGCGGAAACCCTCGATCTCCTCTTCGGTCGTCACCACGCCCGGCTTGAGCTGGCCCTCCTGACCGTTCTCCTCGTCGGACAGGACCGTCTGATCGCCGGTGGCCACGGGCTCAGCGGGAGCCGCCAGTACCGGAGCGACCTGGTCGCCCAGGGCAGTCTTCAGCCGCGCGTTGACGCGATCGTTGATGTACTGGCGCGCAGCCTCCTCGGTGAGCCGGGTGAAGGTCTCCACCGCCTTGGCGTTCATGTACCCGGAGTACACGCGCTTGGCGAGGACCTTCACCAACTCATCGCTCGGCGCAGCCATCTCGGCAGAAATCTCGCGCTTGATGGCCGATACGTACTTCAGCTCCTCGGCTGCGGCGATGACCGAGTCGAGATCGAAGGATCCCTTCGCCAGCTGCTCGAGCTTCGGCACGGTGACCGGGTCGATGTCCAGAAGATCGAGGACGAGGAACGGACGCTCGTCGAGGATGTTGGCCTTGTCGAGGTCCGTGTAGAAGTTCCACACCCGCCCGTTGGTGAGCACGCCGATCCGCGCTTCACTGGTGTGGAAGTAGCGCACCAGCTGGCTCGCGTGCGCCAGGGACAGCTCCGAGCCGACCTTCTTGGCCTCCACGAGGATGTTGACCTTCCCCTCCCGCATGATGGCGTAGTCGATCTTCTCCCCCTTCTTCAGGCCCAGATCTGCGACGAACTCCGGGACGACCTCCTGGGGATCGAACACGTCGTAGCCCAACACCTGCGAGATGAATGGCATGACGAGCGCGTTCTTCGTCGCCTCTTCCGTGTCCAGGGAGCTTGCGTAGTCGCGGGCTCGCCGAGCCACTTGCGCAAGCTTGTCCTCGAATTCAGTCATGCCGTTTCACCCATCCGTGAGTAGGAGCCGGACAGCCGGGAATCCGGCAGCCTCGCACGTCAGCGCCCGAAGGCCCGCCGCAGCTGTGTCGAAATATAACCCAGCTCACAAACACGCTACGGGGACCCTCGCAGGCGCTCCGTGGCCGGACCGCGGGATCGCCCGGAACGCGAGGCGGCCACGACGCGTCGCCTCTCACAGGAAGGAGACGGGGCGTCGTGGCCGCGTTCCGCGGGGGGCCGCCCTGTCAGGCGACGCCCGGCCGGCTCAGCGGTTGCCGGGGTGCTGCGGGTCGGCCGGGATGCCGCGGCTCAGGGGCTCCACGGGCGGGCCGCTCGTCTCCGGGGTCACGGGCGAGCCGGTGCGGGAGCCGCCGACCTCCGGGGTGTCCGGCACCTGATCGCCGGAGGGCTGGGCGCCGGAGCGCAGCGCCTCGAGCCGCGTCTCGAGGACCTGCACCACGGGCAGGCGGTCGCCGTGGGCGCGCTCGTAGGCGAGCAGCTGCTCCACCTGCGACTCGTCGAGGCCGGTGATCCGGGTCGGCAGCGTGCCGTTGGGGATGTGGTCGTAGTCCGGCAGGGGGAGCTCGTCGCGGTTCGGGGCGTTCGTCATGGCACTGTCCCTCTTCTCTCGTCGGGGTCCCTCGTCGGGATGCGTGGTCCACCCACGCTAGTGAAGGCCCCCGTCAGACGGCACCCCCTGCCGCCCCGCTCACCCGACCCCGTCCCGCCGCGCCCGCAGCACGATCTCCAGGTCGAACCGCGCGTCGGGGTCCTCGAGGGCCTCCCCGAACAGCTCGCGCAGCCGGCCCACCCGGTACCCCACGGTCTGGGGGTGCACGCCGAGCTCCGCGGCGATCGGCGCCCGCTGGCCCCAGTGCGTGAGCCAGGCGAGCAGGGTCTCCTCCAGCACCGCCCGCTTCGCCTCGCTCACCTCGTCCAGGGGCGCCAGCACGCGTTCGGCCAGCTGCGTCACGACGCGCGGCTCGGCCCCCAGCACCACGCGCGCCAGGTGGTCCGCGGCGAGGATCGGGGACGGGGCGCCGTCGTCGTCCTCCCCCTGCGCGGGCTCCGCCGTCCGGCCCGCCGCCTCCTGGACGGCCAGCGTGCGGGCCACCCGGTAGGAGTGGGGCACGAGCGGCCAGTCCACGGCCGGCCCGACGACGGCGGCCGTCCCCGCCAGCAGGCGCAGCATGCGCTCGCGGCGGCCCTGGGAGGGCGTCGCGTCGATCACGGCGACCACCTCCGAGTCCCGCTCCACCACGAGCCCGGCCCGGCCCAGCCTCTCCCGGACGGCGACGCCGGCGTCCGCGGGCAGCACCACCACCGCCAGCCGGCGCGGCAGCCGCCAGTCCGCGAGCGCGGCCAGCCGTTGCACCTCCTTCTCCTCGGTCCCGCCCCGGACCAGGGCGGTGGCGAGGGCGGCGCGGTGCAGCTCGAGCACGCCCGCCTGGGCGGACTGCGCCTCCGCGTACGCCTGGGCGCTGACCGAGGAGAGCTCGTCGATGTAGGCCCAGATGGACTCGCCGAGGTCGATCACCACGGACATGCCCATGCCGAGGTGGGCGCATTCGGCGGACAGGTCCCGGAACACGATCCGTGCGGAGGCCCGGTAAGCGCCGAGCAGGGCGTCCATCGTGCGGCCCTCCCGGAACTCCCCCGCGCCCAGGTAGGCCATGAGCGCCCGCGTCTCGGGGCTGAGCGCGGGACGGGCGGTGCCTGGCAGGCTCATCAGCTGCTCGAGCGCCGCGGTCACCCCGCGCGTCAGGTTCTCGCCGTAGCGGCCGTCCCGGGCGCTCACGTACGCCGGGATCTGCTCCGGCACCGTCTCGATGATGCGCTGCATGATGGCCGGGATCGCGGGGGCCAGCCGGCCGGGGAGGTCCGAAGGCAGGGACAGCCACGGCGGGTGCCAGTCGGTGCCGCGCGTCGGGGCGGGGGTTGAGGCCATGATCTTGTCTCCTCACGATGAATCCTGCGGGTCGATCGTACGTCCGACATGAAGAATCATGGCGCGCTGCGCCATAGCGTGGGGGCATGCCCGGCCCCTTCCTGCTCACCCGCCTGGTCACGACGCTCCTGCACCCGCTCACACCGCAGGACGTCCTCGGCCTGTTCGACCCCGTGCACTCCTCCCGCCAGCTGCGCGGGGTGGTCACCTCCGTCGCCCGCGCGACGCCCGGCGCCGTCACCATCGCGTTCCGTCCCGGACCGGGCTGGCGGGCCCACGACGCCGGCCAGTGGGCACGCATCGGCGTCGACGTGGACGGGGTGCGGCAGTGGCGCTCCTACTCGCTCTCCGCCCCCGCGGGCGCGGACCCGGAGATCACGGTGTCCGACATCGGCCTCGTCTCCGGCACGCTCGTGCGCCACACGAAGCCCGGCGACGTCCTCTTCCTCGACATCCCCGAGGGCGACTTCACCCTGCCGGACGAGCCGCGCCCGCTGCTCATGCTCACCGCCGGCTCAGGCCTGACCCCGGTGATGTCCATGATCCGCACGCTCGTGCCGACGCGCCGGGATGCCGACGTGGTGCTCATCCACTCCTCCCGCACCCCCGAGGACGCCCTGTTCCGCGAGGAGCTGGCCGAGCTGGCCGACCAGTTCCCGGGCCTGCGCGTGGTGCACCACCACACCGCGGAGGCGGGCCGCCTCGACCTCTCCTCCCCCGCGCAGCTCGAGGGCCTCTGCCCCGACTGGCGCGAGCGGGCCGCCTACGCGTGCGGGCCGGCCGGGTTCCTCGACGACGCCGAGGCCCTGTGGCGGCGCGAGGCGGCCGCGGACCTCACCATCGAGCGGTTCCAGGCCGACTTCGCCCCGGGCGTGGCGGGGGCCGGCGGCCGCGTGGTGTTCGAGCACGCCGACGTCGAGGTGGACGCCCCCGGCGACGTGCCGCTGCTCGTGGTGGCCGAGGACGCCGGCGTCGCCGCGCCCGCCGGCTGCCGCATGGGCATCTGCCACGCATGCCTCACGCCGCTGCGCTCGGGCCAGGTCACGGACCTGCGGACCGGACAGGTGCACGGCGAGCCCGGCGAACTGATCCAGACCTGCGTGAGCGCCGCCGCCGGCCCGCTGAGCCTCGGCCTGTGAACCTGACGCCCGGCCCGCGACCCGGGCCTCCCTGACCATCCCCGCCTCCCGCCCCCAGGAGCATCACATGACCCAGACCCCCACCGCCCCCGACCGCACCGGCGCCACCGCCCCGGACGATCTGGCCCTGGCCATCCCCGGCACCACCGTGCGCGGCCGCGCCGCCCGGGTCCTGCCGCAGGACCGCCCCGACACCACGAGCTGGGCTCCCCACACCGCCGAGTCCCGTGCCGCCACGTCCCGCTCCACCGCCGCCGCCACGACGCCGGGGCTGCCGGGCGTCGTCGGGAGCCCGGCGGTGCGCCCGCCCGGCGCCGCCCACCTGACGGACGCGCAGGTGGCCGAGCTGGGCCGTGAGCTGGACGCGATCCGCGACGACGTGCTCGCCCGCCGCGGCGCCTCCGATGCGGCCTACATCCGCCGCGTCATCCGCTGGCAGCGCCGGCTCGAGCTCGGCGGCCGCGCCCTCCTGCTCAACGCACGCCACCCCGCCGCGTTCGTGGCGGGCACAGCCATGCTCACGGTCGCGAAGATCGTGGAGAACATGGAGATCGGGCACAACGTGCTCCACGGCCAGTGGGACTGGATGCGCGACCCGGACATCCACTCCACCACGTGGGAGTGGGACTTCGTGACGCCGTCGCGGGCGTGGCAGAACACCCACAACGACCTGCACCACCGCTGGACCAACGTGGTGGGCAAGGACCGCGACGTGGGCTACAACGTCCTGCGCATGGACGAGTCCGAGCCGTGGCGGCCCCGCCACCTGCTCAACCCCGTGATCAATGCGGGGCTGGCGCCGATCTTCGAGTGGGGCATCGCCCTCTACGACCTCGAGCTGGACCGCGTGCAGAGCGGCGAGAAGTCCCGCGAGGAGCTGATGACGGATCTGCGCTCCGTGGGCGTCAAGGCGGCCCGGCAGTTCGCCAAGGACTACGTGGCCACGCCGGCCGTCGCCGAGGTGCTGACGGGCTCGGGCAAGGCCACGCTCGCGGGCACGCTGCTGGCCAACGGCCTGCGCAACATCTGGGCGCACGCGGTCATCTTCTGCGGGCACTTTCCGGAGGGTGCGGAGACGTTCTCCGAGGAGATGGTGGACGGCGAGACCCGCGGCGACTGGTACGTGCGGCAGATGATCGGCTCCGCGAACATCTCCGGTTCGAAGCTGATGCACTTCATGACCGGCAACCTCTCCCACCAGGTGGAGCACCACCTGTTCCCGGACCTGCCGTCCAGCCGGTACGCCGAGGTGGCGCCCAGGGTCCGCGAGATCTGCGCCCGCTACGGCCTGCCGTACACGACCGGCCCGCTGCTGCGGCAGGTGGGCTCCGCGTGGAAGAAGGTGTTCCGGCTGGCGCTGCCGTGAAGCGGCGCACGACGGGGCAGACCACGTCGGCACCGTCCCGCGCCCGGGCCGGGGCCGGGGCCGGGGCCGGATCTTCTGCGGATCTGACCCTTCTGGCCGCCGGTTCGGCCGTCAGAAGGGTCAGAACCGCAACGGATTCCGTATGAGCCGAGGCAGGCCGGTCAGCCCTGGCGCTCGGCGAGCTCCGCGAGCCGGTCGATCGACGCACGGAGCTGCTCTTCGCCGGTCCGCAGCGCCTTCTGGATGCGCTTCGGGTCGGTCAGGGCGGTCCAGTCATAGGTGTGGGTGACGCGGCAGCCGCCCTCGTCGTCGCCCTCGACCTCCCACCGCCACAGCTGGCCGAACGGCTCCCCGCCGACCTCGGAGGGCTTCCAGGCGATGCGGCGGCCCTCCTCGAACTCGACCACGTGGTTCGCGCGGTCCACGCCCTTCTGCAGGGTCATCACGAACACGTCCCCGACGGCGGTCACCCGCTGCCCGGGGGCGGCCTCGGCCAGGTTGTCGTTGCCGTCCCACTCGGGCTGGCGGGAGGGGTCCGCGATCAGCTCGAAGACGACGCCGGCCGGGGCGTCGACGTGGTGGGTCGCGGACACGACGCGGTCCTCGGGGGCGGGCAGGGCGGTCTCGTCGATGTGCTCCATGGGGAGAGCGTAGACCCCGATGCGCACCCGCCGAGAGGGCCGGCGGGGCTCGCGCGGGGAGCGGCCCCCGATCTCAGATCAGGCCCAGCGCGGTGAGCTTGGCCGCGGTCTCCTCGTTGGTCGGCTCCACCTGGTGGTCGCCGTCGGGGAACACGACCACGGGGATGTTCTTCCGGCCGGAGATCCGCTCGGCGGCATCGGCCTGGGCCGGGTCGGCGACGAGGTCCACGTAGTCGTAGGCGACGCCGAGCTCATCGAGCTGGCGCTTGGTGCGCAGGCAGTCGCGGCACCAGTCGGCGCCGTAGACGGTGAGGTCGTTCTGACTCATCCGTCCAGCGTACTGAGGGGTGGGATGCTGGGGGCATGCCCGCCCAGCCCTCCCCCTCCGGCCACACCGTCCACCTGTCCACGTCGGGCGTGGACGCCCGCATCGCCCCCGACGAGTTCGGCGGGTTCGTCCTGGAGATCGGCGGGGCTGTCCAGTCCCACGTGGACCTGGCCGACCCCGCTCGCATCCGCTACGAGTACCTGCGCCGCATGGCCCACGTGCTCGACGCAGCCTCCCCGACGGGCGCGCCGGTGCGGGTCCTGCACCTCGGCGCGGGCGCGCTGACCCTGCCGCGCTACCTCCAGGCGACCCGACCCGGCTCGGAGCAGACGGTGGTCGACCTGGACCGGGAGCTCGTGTCCTTCGTGCTCGCCGAGCTGCCCCTGCCGGCGGGCACGGACCTCGTCTCCGTGGTCGCGGACGCGCGCCTGGCCGCCGTCGACCTCGCGCTGGACGGGGAGCGGTTCGACGCCGTCGTGCTGGACATCGGCACCGGCGAGGAGGGCGCCGAGCACCTGCGCGGCGCCGTGTTCTACGGGGAGCTGCTCGAGCTGCTGACGGCGGGTGGGGTGCTGCTGGTGAACATCGGCGACGACGCCGGCCTGCACTTCCTGGGCGCCGAGCTGGGCGCCCTCGAGGAGGCGGCCGCCGAGGCCGGGGTGCCCGGCCCGTGGACGCTCGCGGACCAGGGGATGCTGGAGCGCCTGGACTGGGGCAACGTCGTGCTGGCCGCGGGGGCGCCGCTGGGAGAGGCCGGCTGCACGGAGCGCCTCGCCGCGGCGGGGCCGCATCCGGCGGCCGTGCTGGACCCGGCGGAATCGGCCGCGCTGGCCGCCCGCATCCGTCGCGCCTGAGGGCGGGCGCGGCGCTCAGGGCCGGGGGTCCTCCGCACCGGGGCCCGTCTGCGGCCGGGGCCACGGGTGGCCCCGGCGCTCCTCCGCCCCCTCGTTGAAACGCCGCAGGAGCCTGCTGAACTCGACGACGTCCTCGGCGGGCCAGGAGGCGACGATCTGCGCCACGTTGTCCGCGCGGGAGCTCAGCTCCGCGGCGAGGCGGGCGCGCCCCTCCTCCGTGGGGCGGTGCAGCCGGGCGGAGCCGCCGTCGGGATCCGCCACCCGCTCGACGAGGCCGGCCTTCATGGCGGCGGCCACCTGCCGGTGGACGGTGGAGACGTCGAGGTCGAAGGCCTCGGCCAGCTCGGCGACGCTCATGGCCCCGCCCGCCTCCAGGCGGGCGAGCAGCACGGTGGCGCTGCGCTCCAGCGCGCTCGACCGGCCGTAGGGGGCCACCCCCTGCGTGGCCACCCGCAGCAGGAGCATGTGCTCGTACATGATCCCGCGGACCGGGTCGGCCCACGCCCCCTCAGATGTTTGCATCATGCAAACGATGCTACCTTTTGCATCATGCAAATCGCCGAGCAGGAACGCATCGCCTCCCCCACCTTCGTCCTCGCCTGGGTGGTCTCCTTCCTCCAGTTCCTCGCGTTCTACGCCCTCGTCACCACCATGGCCGTGTACGCGGTCCGGCAGTTCGCCGCCTCGGACGCCGGGGCGGGGCTGGCCTCGAGCGCCTTCGTCATCGGCGCCACCCTCAGCCGCGTGGTCACCGGCCACGTGGTGGACCGCTTCGGCAAGCGCCGCGTCCTGGTGGCGGCCCTGGTCGCCGTCGCACTGTCCTGCACGCTCTACCTCGTCGCCTCCTCACTGCCGGCCCTGGTGGCGGTGCGCATGCTCCACGGCGCCAGCTACGCCTTCGCCAGCACCGCCGTCATGGCCCTGGCCCAGGCGGCCATCCCCGACGGGCGACGCGCGGAGGCCACCGGCCACCTCGCGCTGGGCACCACCCTGGCCACCGCGATCGGCCCCGCCCTGGGGCTCTTCCTCGCCGGCTCCATCGGCTACGTGTGGCTGTTCCGGGCGACTCTGGGGATCACGGTGGTCAGCCTCGTGCTGGGCCTGCTGGTGCGCGAGGCGCCCGCCGCGGCGGACGTCGACGGCGAGCGCGCCGCCGGCGAGGTCCCCCTGGAGCACCCCGCCCCCGCGGTGGGCTTCCGCCTGCGCTCCGTGCTGCACCCGGCGGTGCTGCCGATCAGTGGCTTCATGCTGCTGGTGGGCCTGAGCTACGCCGGGATCCTCACCTACCTGAACGCCTACTCGGTGGAGCGCGGGCTCACAGCCGGCGCCGGCCTCTTCTTCCTGGCCTACGCCGCGGCGATGCTCGTCATGCGCCTCACCCTGGGCACCCTGCAGGACCGCCGGGGGGACGACGCCGTCGTCTACCCCGCCCTCCTCTGCTTCACAGCCGCGCTCCTGGTGCTGGCCTTCGCCACGCGCGACTGGCAGGTGGTGCTGGCCGGGGCGCTGAGCGGCCTCGGCTACGGCACGCTCATGCCCGCGGCCCAGGCGATCGCCGTGAACGCGGTGCCCTCCCACCAGCTCGGCGCCGGCATCTCCACCCTCATGCTGTTCGCGGACGTGGGGCTGGGCCTGGGTCCCGTGCTCCTCGGCGGGCTTGTGGCCTCAGCCGGCTACGGCGCCATGTACGCGGCCCTGGCGGGCGTGCTCGTGGTCGCCGCCGGGTACTACTTCGTGATGCACGGACGCCGGCACGGGCGGCGGGAGACCGTGGCCCGCGCCTGAGTCCCGCGCGGTGACGGCGGCCTGCCGCCGCGGGCGGCGCTACCGGCGCCGCGCCGGCCAGGACGCGAGCGCGACGGCGGCGAGGGCGCCCAGGGTGCCCAGCACCGTCGTCGTGGTGACCGTGGATCCGTCGGTGGGGGCCACCAGGTCCACCACGAGGGAGCCCAGGAGGTTGCCCGAGACCAGACCGAGGGTGGCGGCGAAGACGCCCAGGCGCGGGACGACCATGGCGCCCACCCCGATGAACACGCACCCCAGCGGGCCGCCGAGGTAGAGCCGCCAGTCGTGCGGCAGCGCGGGCAGGCCGTGGCCGGAGGCCAGGGCGATCCCGCCCCACACGATCCCGAGGAAGAGGACGCCGGCGGTGAAGTTGACCAGGGTCGCCGGGATGGCGGTGCCGTAGGCCGTGGTCTGACGGGCGTTGAACACCTGCTGTCCGGCGGTGGCCAGACCGGCCAGCAGGGGCAGCAGGGCCAGCAGCGCCCAGCCGGGCCCGCCGCCGGCCTCGCCGAGTGAGGGCCACACCACGAGGGCGACCGCGGCCAGGGCGAGCGCCGCCCCCGTGAGGCGCCGCGGCGTCAGGCGCTGCACCCCGGCGGGGCTGAGCCCGAGCCGGTCCACGACCATCCCGCCGACCACCTGCCCGGTGACCACGGCGACCGTGAACACGGCCACGCCGAGGGGACCGATCGTCGCGGACTGGGTGAGCACCAGGAGCCCGCCGATCACGCCCGCCACCGCGTACCACGGGCGCACGGACCCCGCGGCCAGGGCCGGGCGGATGCGGGCCAGGCCCCGGCGGCCCCGCGGCGTCAGCACGCTCACGAGCACCATGACGACCAGGCCCGCCGCGAAGGAGCACAGCGCGGCGAGGACGGGGTCGCCCGTCAGGTGGGCGAGGCGGGAGTTGATGCGGCCCTGCAGCGGCATCACCGAGCCGGCGGCCACCGCGAGCGCGAACAGCAGGGCGGTCGCCCGCGGGGAAGGGGCGTCCGGGCGGGCGGCGACGTCGGCCGGGTGGGGGCGGGCGGGTCCGCGCTCGCCAGACGGGGCAGAGGGTTCGGGTGGCATCCCCCCGTTGTACACCTCTAGGCGGCCAGGCGCGCCTCGAGCCCGCCGCGCACCGCGGGCCACTCCTCGCGCACCACGCTGAAGTAGTCGACGTCGGCGATCGTGCCGTCCGCCGCCGGGCGGAAGCGGCGCAGAGTGCCCTCGAACGTCGCCCCCAGGCGGGCGATGGCGGCGTGTGAACGGGCGTTGCGGTGGTCGCAGCGCAGGGCCACCCGCTCCAGCGCCCATTCCTCGAACGCGTGCCCGAACAGCAGCAGCTTGCAGCCGGGGTTCACGGAGGTGCCCCACACCCGACGGGCGTAGACCGTGTGCCCCACCTCCACCCGCAGCCCCGGCACCAGGTCATAGAGGCTCGTGCGCCCCACCAGCTCCCCGCCCTGCTCGACGGCGAACGCGAAGGTGCCCTCCCGCTCGCTCAGCTCGGCGAGGTGCGCCGACATGGCCGCGCCGTCCACCGGCAGGGGCGCGCTGTTCCCCGCCCACATGGCCGCGTCGACGAGCTCGCGCAGGGCGGGGCCGTCGTCGGGGGTGAGGGGGCGCAGGGTGAGGTCCCCGCGGGTGAGGACGATCTCGTGCTTCATGCACCCATCCTGTCAGCGGACTGGGGGCGTCCCCCACCCCGGAGGACTTCCGACTCGAGACCATGACCCTCGCGGAGCTGGAGGAGGGTCAGGTGCTCGTCACCAGCACCGTCATGTCTGTGGGCCCGTGCATGGGTGGCCACATGAACGACGTCGCGTCCGACGTGGCCCCATTCGAGGTGGACGCCCCCTCGACGGCGGCGGGGTCCGCACCGTGACCGAATCCCGTGCCTCGGACATCGCCGTGGGCGCCTCCGTGCCCGACCCCGCCTGCCTCGGCGTGGCGGATCCGCGCACGGAGGCGGCCCCGGACGGCATCGACGTCTACTTCGACAAGGTGGGCGGCGACCAAGACCCTCATGCTGCAGGGCTTTCTCCTCCCTCAACATCTGGGCCCAGCCGGCGAGTACTGCGAGAAAGCCCGAGAAGGCCATCGGCCGGCTCAAGGACGGCCCCTTGCAGTATGACGAGACCGAGCGCCCCGACGCTCCCCCGCCGCCGATGCGCGCGAAACCCTGCGAGCCCGGCGGAACATCGCACTGATGCTCAGCGCCGCGGACTGACGAGCCCTTGCCCGCACGCCCCGGGCCTTACCAGTCCCGAAAAACATCCCCATTGCATCTGTGAACTTCGCAAAGGAACAAGGGAAGGGCCTACAACTCAGTCACCTTTGCCCCGTGGGAGCTCATTGGGCGACAGTGAGGGAGGACGCTATGCATCCGACTCTCCCCTCTGCGTTCTATGTCCTGGAGGTGCCCTTCGGGTGGCCAAGGGGTGCTCGCACGCCGCCTCCTGTTGGAACCGCCAGGGATCAGGACGCCCTGCCATGGTGAGCAGAGCTGAGCTTCAGCTCCCCTTGCTTTCCCGAAAGGCCTCTGCATTACGCAGTACCAGGTCCCCCAGGAGACCAAGCCCCAGGAAGAAGACAAGTGCCGTAAGACGATGGGACTGATCGCGCTGGTCCCCGGCGATCTTGGCTTGGATGCCCAAGAGGTCATTCGTGTGCCAGCCGTTCAATACGGCCTGCTGAGGCGCGCTGTTCGCATCACTCGCCTGAAAGGAATACTTGATCTCGGTAGCGCTCAAGTCCTTCGACCAGTCCCCCGCGGCCCCGCTTGGAACAGTCGCGATGAAGGATAGAAAGAATCCGATGAGCATAGCCAAGGCCCACCAGAAACGAGCGACCGGCCAATTCACCCGCAACTTCCCCCCGCGGGGCTTCTTCACCTTTCCCTTCTTCGACGCAGACCCGGGGGCTCCCCCGGGCTGGAAGCCGTGCCCCCACTGATGAGGGGCAGTTGCAGGCTCCGCCGAGGTGTCGGAAGATCCCTCTGGGACAGACGCGGACTGAGTCATAGTGGTCCATTCTCGAAGAAGAAACGGGAAGCGATGAACGCGTAAGGAACTCTAAACGAGAAAGGGGCACTCCAGCCCCCGATCCCACTCCCTTGAGGCCGAGGCGACCAGCCGGCTCAGAGCGTGGCGGACCGGCGGGCGGAAGCCCTCATGGCCGCGACCCGCTGCGCCACGGGGGCCGCCAGGGCGCCCGGCTGCAGGGCCGGGGCGAGGTCGGCGGCCACCTCTCGGGCGACTCCCTCGAGGGCGGAGGCGTCCTGGGCGACCCAGGCGCGCAGCGTCAGGTGCTCCCGCATCCACGCCGTGAGCGTCTCCTCGGACTCCGGAGTGAGGGCAAAGCCCGCCCCTGCCGCGCCCGGGCTGGTGCGCTCCACGTCCAGGGCGACCACGTCCCTGAGCAGCGCGGCCATGCCCTGGCGCAGCGGGGAGGCGCCGGTGCGGCCGGACTGGAAGGCGGCGCGGACGTCGCGGTCGCGCAGGCCGTGCGGCGCCGCCGTCACGGCGAGCAGGCCGGTGTGCTGCGCGGGCAGGCCGAGGGCGGCACGGGCCGCGCCGTCGGCGACGACGGCGACCACACCCGGAAGGCTCGGGGCCTCGGCGAGGAACGTCTCGTAGGTCACACCGGGCATCGCGGTCAGCACAGCGGCGGCCTCGGCGGTCGGGGACGGGGTGTCGACGGCGGTGATGGTCATGGATCCAGGGTGAATCGCGATTCACTGAGACGGGGAGCGATGTCCATATTCTGAGATTTGCAATCACATGGTGAGACCCACGCCGCCCGGCGTGCAGTACGCTGGCCCCATGCAGATGCACGCGCAGCAGTGGTGGGCCGCCTGAGGGCGGCCCCGGTCATGCGCATCTGACACGACGAGCCGCTCGCCTGCCGGGCGGCTCGATCATGAGCGGCTCCGGCGGGCCCCATCCCAGGAGGACCCCCGATGACCCACCGCAACCCCGAGGACAACGCCCTGAGAGGCGCCCCCGAGCCCCGCACCCTCGCCGAGGCCTGCGACCTCGTCACCACCCCGGACCTGGACGTCTCCGCGGACGGCATGTTCGGCCAGTACGGCGGCGCCCACCTGCCCCCGCAGCTGGCCGGCCCCATGGCCGAGGTCGCCCGCGCGTACGCCGAGGCGCGCCAGGACCCCGAGTTCTACGCCGAATACCGACGCCTGCTGCGCGACGCCGTCGGGCGCCCCTCCCCCCTGACCCCGCTGGACCGCCTCTCCGACGAGCTCGGCGGCGCACGGATCGTGCTCAAGCGCGAGGACCTGAACCACACCGGCGCCCACAAGATCAACCACACGATCGGCGAGGCGCTGCTCGCCAAGCGCATGGGCAAGCGCAGCCTGATCGCGGAGACCGGCGCCGGCCAGCACGGCGTGGCCCTGGCGACGGCGGCCGCGATGGTCGGCCTCGACTGCGAGATCCACATGGGCGCGATCGACGTGGCCAAGCAGCACCCCAACGTGGTGCGCATGCGCCTGCTCGGCACGAAGGTAGTCTCGGTGGAGCGCGAGGGCCGCTCCCTGAAGGAGGCCGTGGACTCGGCGTTCGAGGTGTACGCGGCGGACCCGGAGAAGTACCTCTTCGCGATCGGCTCCGTGGTGGGACCGCACCCGTTCCCCACGATGATCCGCGACTTCCAGTCCGTGGTCGGCCGCGAGGCCCGCGCCCAATTCCAGGAGCGGTTCGGGGCGCTGCCGAGCGCCGTCGTCGCCGCGGTGGGCGGCGGCTCCAACGCGATGGGCGCGTTCACCGCGTTCCTCGACGACGCCGACGTCGCGCTCGTGGGCGTCGAGCCCGGCGGCCGCTCCGCGACCAAAGGCGAACACGCGATGACCATGACCCAGGGCCGCGACGGCGTCCTCCACGGCATGGCCACCCTCGTCCTCGCCGACGACGACGGCACCCCGGACCCCGTGCACTCGATCGCCTCGGGCCTGGACTACCCGGGCGTCGGCCCGCAGCACGCCCATTTCGCGCGCGTCGGCCGTGTCCGGTACGTGGCCGAGGACGACGCGGCCGTGCTCGACGCGTTCCAGCGGCTCACGAGGCTCGAGGGCGTCATCCCCGCGCTCGAGTCCGCGCACGCCGTGGCGCACGCGATCCGCCTCGCCCCGCAGATGGGCCGGGACGAGCGGATCCTCGTCAACCTCTCCGGCCGCGGGGACAAGGACGTGGACTACGTGGCCGAGAAGCTCGGTCTCACGGGCGAGGCGGACGAGGTCGTGCGGTGAACTGAGGCGGCGGCCCGGCGTCGCCCCAGGTCAGCGCGTAGCCTGGCACGCGTGATGACCCTGATGTGGGGCGCCGTCCTGGCGACCCTGCACCGCTGGCACATGGGCACGATCGGACTCGTGCTCGCCTTCGGCGCCGGCGCCCTGATCGCGTCCGTGTCCTTCGAGCTCGCGGAGGCGGGCGTGCAGGCGGCCGGGCCCGCCGCCGTCGGCATCGGGCTGACGCTCGGCGCGGCCGCCTACTTCCTCGGCGACCGTGCGGTGGAGCGCTCCGCCGCGAGGTCCGGCGGCTCGTCCTCGGGCGCCGCACTGACCGTGGGCGCGCTGCTGGACGGCATCCCGGAGCAGCTCGTGCTGGGCATCGGACTGGCCGCGGGCGAGGGCGTGTCCCTCGCGCTGCTCGTGGCGATCTTCATGTCCAACCTGCCCGAGTCCATCGCCGCCACGGCCGACTCCCTCGACGGCGGCAAGACGCGCCGCCACCTGCTGATCCAGTGGTCGCTCGTGACGGTGGTCTGCGCCCTGGCGACGTGGGGCGGCGGGCTGATCGCCGACGTCGCCTCCCCCACCCTGACCGGCGGCATCCAGGGGTTCGCGGCCGGCGCCCTGCTGGTCATGCTGATCGACACGATGATCCCCGAGGCCCGAGAGAAGGGCGGGGAGAAGGCCGGGCTGCTCACCGTGGTCGGCTTCGCGCTCGGCGCGTTCCTGTCCCTGGTGGTGTGACCGCCCAGGGACAGGAACGCCCGACTCCGGTCACGGGGTGGGCATGCCGCCGGTCACCGGAATGGTCGCGCCCACCACATAGGAGGACTCCGGCGAGGCCAGGAACACGTAGGCCGGGGCCAGCTCGGTGGGCTGCCCGGCGCGGCCCAGCGGAGTGGACTGGCCGAACTCGGGCAGGGCCTCCGGCTTCTGGCCGCCGGAGGGCTGCAGCGGGGTCCAGATCGGACCGGGCGCCACGGCGTTCACGCGGATGCCCTTCGGGGCCAGCTGCTGGCCCAGGGCCTTCGTGAAGGTGTTGATGGCGGCCTTGGTGGCGGAGTAGTCCACCAGCTGCTCCGGGGCCATGTAGGCGACCACGGAGGTGGTGTTGATGATCGTGGAGCCCGGCTTCAGGTGCGGCAGGGCGGCCTTGACCAGGCGGAACTGGGCCAGGATGTTGATGTCGAAGGTGGCCTCGAGCTGCTCGTCGTCGATGTCCTCGATCGAGTCCTGCGCCACCTGCTTGCCGCCGTTGTTCACCAGCACGTCCAGCCCGCCGAGCTTCTCGACCGCCTGGGCCACGAGGTCGGCGCAGAACGTCTTGTCGCGCAGGTCGCCGGGGATCCCAGCGGCGGTGCGCCCCTCCGCCTGCAGGACCTCGAGGACGTGCTGGGCGTCCTTCTCCTCCTCGGGCAGGTAGCTGATGACGACGTCGGCGCCCTCGCGAGCGAACGCGATCGCCGTGGCCGCGCCGATGCCGGAGTCGCCGCCGGTGATGAGCGCCTTGCGGCCCTCGAGACGGCCGGTGCCGCGGTAGGACTTCTCACCCAGGTCGGCCTTCGGCGTCATCTCCGCGTCCAGGCCGGTGCCGGGCAGCGACTGCTCCGGCGGGCTGATCACGGGGTAGCGCTTCGTGGGGTCCTGCAGGGTGAGCTGGTCGGTGGTGGTGGTGTTCGCGTCGTCGTGCGCCACGGGGTGCTCCTCATGGTCTCGGGGCGACGCGCGGTCTGCGCGCCGTCCTCCGAGCGTAGGGAGCAGCCCCCGGCGGCGCCACGGCTGATCCCCGGGTCACCGGACGTGCCCCACCCGCTCCCCCGGATGACGAGCCCTGCGATATGGCCCCTAAACCAGGCGGGTAAGGGCCATATCGCAGGGCTCGTCGCGAGGAGTCGGGGCCGGTGCCGGGGCCGGGCGTCACAGCCCGCCGTGCACGAACTCCCCGCCCACGGCGGTGGCGACGACGTCGATCGCCGCGATCTGGTCGCTCGGCACCGCGCGCGGGTCCTCGCTGAGCACCGTGAAGTCCGCGAGCTGGCCTGCGACGAGCCGCCCCTTGCGGCCGCCCCAGCCGGTCGCCTCCGCGGAGCCGACCGTGTAGGCGTGCAGGGCCTCGGCCACCGTGAGCCGCTCCGCGTCGGGGCCGTGCTGCTCGCCGGTCTCGGTGCGGCGCAGCACGAAGTCCTGGATGACCTCCAGCGGGCGGCCGCCGGCCACGGGACGGTCCGAGCTGCCGGGCAGCACCAGGCCCGCGCGCAGCAGCCGGCCGGCCGGGTACGAGAGCGCGGCCCGCTCCGGCCCGATCCGCTCCCGCACCGACCCGCCGAACGCGCTGATGAAGTTCGGCTGGGTGGCCATCACGACCTCCAGCTCGGCCATGCGGGCCACCTGGTCGTCGCGGACCACCCCGCCGTGCTCCACGCGGTGCGGCATCACGGGCCGCCCGAACCGGCCCCGCGCCTCGGCGATCACGTCGAGGGCGAAGTCGAGGGCGGCGTCGCCGATCGCGTGCAGGGCCAGGGCCCAGCCGGCGGCCGCCGCACCGAGGCACGCCCGGCGCATCTCCCCCGCGTCCTGCTGCAGGTAGCCGCGGCCGTGGCCGTGCCCGCAGTAGTCCTCGGTCATCGCGGCGGTCTGCCCGAGCATCGACCCGTCCGTGAACACCTTCGCCGGCCCGATCTGCAGCCACTCGTCGCCCACCCCCGTGCGCACGCCGGCGTCGAGGGTGAGGTGCGTGCCGTCGTCGGGGTGGCCGTCCACCGAGTGCAGCGCGTCCAGGGTGACCATCGTCTGGAAGCGGGTGCGCAGCAGCCCCGCGTCCCGGGCGCGCTGATACGCGCCAAACTCGAGCGGGCTGTGCCCGATCCACCCGCCGGCCACCCCCGCATCGGTCACCGAGGTGATGCCCTCGGCCGCGTACTCCTGCGACGCCCGCGCCAGGCACGCGCCGATGTGCTCGTGGGACTCCGGGTGCAGCAGCCGGGTCACCAGGCTCATGGCGGTCTCCTCCAACAGACCGGTGGGCCGGCCGGCGGCGTCCGTGAGGATCCGCCCGCCCTCGGGCTGCTGCAGCACCTGCTCCCCCACGCCGGCCAGGACCAGCACCGCCCCGGACACCGTGACGGCGTGGCCCGTGTTGTGGCGGATGAGCACGGGGCGCCCGGAGGCGGCGGCATCGAGGCTGTCCCGGTCCGGTTGGGGTCCGGTGAGGTGGCCGGGGTCGAAGCCGGTGCACGTCACCCAGGCGCCGGGGTCGAGCTCGGCGGCGCGGGCGCGGACCCGGCGGTGGACCTCCTCCGCGGTGCGCGCGCCCTCGAGGTCCACGTCCAGCCGGGACTGGCCGAACCAGACGCTGTGCGCGTGGGCGTCGTTGAACCCGGCGAGGACGGTGCGCCCCCGCGCGTCGAGGCATTCGCGCGTCGCGAGGCCGTCCAGCTCCTCGTCCACCCCGACGACGACGCCCCGCCACACCCCCAGCCGCGAGGCCGACGGGCGGGCGGGGTCGCCGGTGATGAGGCAGGCGTTCTCCACGATCAGGTCGAGCTGCATGGGGGCGGGTCTCCTGGGGCGGGGCGGGCGGGCGAGGCGCGGGTGGGCGGCCTCGTCCGCGAGCGTAGCCGGGACGCGGGTCAGGGTGAGGTCTCGGCGGCGCTCACTTTCAGGGCCGAATACGACTCTCCCGGGCCCCAGAGCCCCCGGGAGAGTCGTATTCGGCCCACAAAGTGCGGAGGGCGCGGGTCAGGCGGTCGGCCCGCCGCCCGCGGCGGTCATCGCGCGTTCCAGGTCGGCCAGCAGCTCGGCGGTGGGCTCCACGCCCACGGACAGACGCACGAAACCGTCCGGGACGTCGTCGCCCCAGCGGGCGCGGCGCTCGGCCGCCGTGTGCGTGCCGCCGAAGCTGGTCTGCGGCACCACGTACTGCGCCGCGGCGATGAACCGCTCGGCCGCCGCCGCGTCCGCGAACCGCAGCCCGACGAGGCCGCCCGCCGCCGTCATCTGACGCGCCACGACCTCCGCGTCCGGGTGGTCCGCCAGCCCCGGGTAGACCACGGCGCGCACCGCCGGGTGGCCCGCGGCCAGCTCCGCGACCGCCTGCGCCGAGGCGCACATCCGGGCGAAGCGGACCTCGAGGGTCTCGAGACCGCGGTGGATGAGCCAGGCCTCGTGGGTGCCCAGGATCCCGCCGGCCAGGGTCCGCCAGCCGCGCACCCGCGCCATCACCTGCGGGTCCCGGCTGGCCACGTGCCCGCCGAGGGCGTCCGTGTGCCCGTTGACGGCCTTCGTGTCCGAGGCCACGACCACGTCCGCCCCCAGCTCCAGCGGGCGCTGCCCCAGGGGGGTCAGCAGCGTGTTGTCCACCACCACGAGGGCCCCCGCGCCGTCCCGGCGGCCGTTCGCGTGGGCGCGGGCGGCGACGTCCGCCAGGTCCGCGACGCGCAGCCCCGGGTTGGAGGGGGTCTCCACGAGCACCAGGTCGTAGCCGCTCAGGTCCGCATGGGCGAGCCCCTGGGTGGCGACCAGGTCCACGTGCACGCCTCGGGGCGTGAGGTGCTCGGCGGCGAGGGCGCGGGTGGGCCCGTAGCCGTCCGCGGGCAGGAGGGCGCGGTCCCCCGGGTGCAGCAGGGGCAGCAGGACGGCGGCGATCGCGGCCATGCCGGAGGGGACCACGGCGACGTCGGCGTCCTCCAGCGCGCCCAGGGCGGCCTCGAGCGCGGACCAGGTGGGCGTGGCCCAGCGCGCGTACTGGAAAGGCACGTCCGCGCCGGGGGCGGTGGGGGCGCCGTCCGGGTCCGCGCCGGGCAGGTGGAACGCGCTCGCGTGGACCAGCGGCGGGGAGATGGACTCCCCCGGGGCCATCCCGTGGGCGCGGTGGTGCAGGACGGTGCCGAAGGCGGGCGGCGGCGGGGCGGCGGACATGGCCCCGAGCGTAGTCCCGACCCCGGACGCGGCAGCGCGCCCCCTCCCTAGACTGGCGGACATGACCTCCGGCCCTCCCTCCCCCGCCCTGCCCGCCGGGCCCGCCGCCCACCTGCGCGGCGAGCACCTGACCGTCTCGCTCGGCGGGCACCGCGTGCTCACGGACGCCACGGTGCGGATCAACGCCGGCTCGCGGCTCGGGATCGTGGGTGAGAACGGGCGCGGCAAGACCACGCTGCTCCACGTGCTCACGGGCCGGATCACGCCCGACGTCGGCCGCGTGACGCGGGCGGGCACGCTCGCGTTCGTCCCGCAGGCGCTGCGGGCGCGGGCCGACGGGCGCTCCCGCACGGTGGGCGACCTGGTCCGCGACGCCCTCACGGGCCCGCACGCCGCACTCGAGGCCCTGGACGCCGCCGCGGCCGCCCTGGCCGAGGCCCCCGACGACGCCGGCGCCGGACACCGGTACTCCACCGCGCTGGAGCGGGCCCACCTCTACGACGCCTGGGACGCCGGCCGGCGCGTGGACATGGACCTCGAGGGGCTGCACGCGTGCACGGACCGCGAGCACCCCCTCACATCGCTCTCGGTCGGCCAGCGCCACCGGGTGCGCCTGGCCGTCACCCTCGGCTCCCGGCCGGACCTGCTGCTGCTGGACGAGCCGACCAACCACCTGGACGACGTCGCCCTGGACTTCCTCACCCGCCGGCTGGTGGAGCACCCGGGCGGGGTCGCCGTCGTCAGCCACGACCGCGCCCTGCTGCGCGCCGTGTGCACCGACATCGTGGACCTGGATCCCAGCCAGGACGGGCGGCCGCGGCGGTACTCCGGCGGGTACGCCGGCTGGGCGAAGGGGCGCCGCCGCGCCCGGGCCGCCTGGGAGCAGGAGTACGCCGAGCAGAACGCCGAGCGCGAGCGGCTGGAGCTGGCCGTGGAGGACGCGCGGGAGCAGATGCAGGGCTCGTGGCGGCCCCCGAAGGGCACCGGCAAGCACCAGCGCTCGAGCCGGTCGGCGGGGATCGTGCAGATGTTCAACCGGCGCTTCGACGAGCTGGAGGCGCACCGGATCACCGTGCCCGAGCCGCCCCTGCGCCTGGACTGGCCGTTCGCGGACATGCCCGACGGCGACCCGCGGGACGGCGCGGACGCGGCGGCGGGCACGGCGGGCGGGCCGGGCACGGCGGGCGACGACGTCCTGCTCACCGCGGACGCCGTGCGCGTGGCCGGGCGGCTCGAGCAGCCGATGGGCGCGGCCCTCGTGCCGGGCGGCCGCGTGCTGGTGACGGGCCCGAACGGGGCCGGGAAGTCCACGCTGCTGCGCGTGCTCGCCGGGGACCTGGAGCCCACGAGCGGCTTGGTGACCGTGGGCGCCGACGTGCGCGTGCGCCTCGTGGCGCAGGAGACCCCCGCGTGGGACGAGGAGCGCACCGCCGCCGCCGTGTTCGAGGAGCACGTGCGCCGCGTCGGCGCGGACGAGGCCGGCGTCGACGACCTGGGCCGTCCCCTGCCGGCCCCCACGCTGCCCTCGCTCGGGCTGCTCACCGCCGAGGCCGCGGACACCCCGGTCGGACGCCTGTCCCAGGGGCAGCAGGCCCGTCTGCACCTGGCGATGGTGCTCATCGAGCGCCCCCACGTGCTGCTGCTGGACGAGCCGACGAACCACCTCTCCCCCGCGCTCGTGGACGAGATGACCGAGGCCCTGCAGGTCACGGAGCAGGCCGTCGTCGTGGTGACCCACGACCGGCAGATGCTCGCCGACCTCGCCGACTGGCCGCGCGTCGAGCTGCGGACCGACGCCGCGGCGGTGTGAGGCGGGCGGGGCCCCTGGCCACAGGCCCGGCCCGGCGGTCCGCCCTCAGAGGTGCGCCCGGCACAGCCGCCGCAGCGCCACGCGGGCCGGCAGTCGGTAGGCCAGGGCGACGACGGCGGGCCCGTGGACCGTCAGCCCCGCCCGGGTGCCGCGGGGGGTGGCGGTGAGGTCGTGCGTCATGGAGACCGCCGTCCCGGCCACCCGCACCGTCCACCGCCAGGTGCGGGCGTCATCGTCGACCTCCTCGACCACGAACGGGACGCGCAGCCCCAGGGGCGCGTGGACCACGCCGCGAAGCCCGGCCCGCAGCCGGCGCCGTGGCGCCTCCACGGCGCGGATCTGCGGAGCCCACCGCGGCCACAGGCGCAGGTCGGCGTAGCGGGCCCAGGCCACGTCCACGGCGGCGGGCCCGGTCGTCGTCACGCGGCGGAACTGTCGGGGGCGGCGCGCGCGCCTCGCGCCGGCGGGGGTGCGGGTCCAGGGGGTCCGGATCATGGTGCCGAGCGTAGGGTCCGGACCGCCGGCCGGGACACGCCCGCCGGCCCGAGCGGCTCGGCCAGTGCACCGGGGGCGGCGTCGCGCTCCGGCAGGATGGGCGCATGACCCTCCCCACCCCCTCCGGCCGCTGGACGACGACGGCGCGGCCTGCCTTCGCCGTCGCCGCGGCCCTGTCCCTGGGCGGCAACCTGCTCTCACTGTGGATCGGCTCGTGGAAGTCCTCGGACCTGCCGGCCGACGCGGGCTACGCGGGCGTGCTCGAGGGCGGCTGGGAGCACATGCTCAACCAGCCCACGTACTTCACGTTCCTCTCGAACTTCCTGGTGGGGCTGACGTCCCTGCTGCTGGCGCTGCGCCTGCACCGGCCGGGCACGCTGTTCCGGGTGCTGCGGGTGACGGGGGTGGTGTGCATCGTGATCACGGGCGTGGTGTTCAACGTGCTGCTGCGGGACGCCGACCCGATGACCGCCGTCGAGCGGTTCAACGACACCCTGCAGCACATCGTCACGCCGATCCTCACCCCGGTGCTGTGGGCGGTCTTCGGGCCGCGGCGGCAGATCACGTGGCGGGTGGTGTGGTTGTCCACGCTCATCCCGCTCGCCTGGCTGGCGTTCACGCTGCTGCGCGGGCCGTGGCTGGACTGGTACCCGTACACGATCCTGGACGTCCCGCGGCTGGGCTACGACGGCGTCGCCGTCTACGTGGTGGCGATCCTCGTGTTCTTCGTGGCGGTCGCCGCCCTGCTGCGGGTGGCCGACGGCCTGCTGGCGCGGGCCGGCGTCGGGGTGGGGGCGGGCGCCGAGGCGGAGGCCCGGGTGGAGGCCCGTCCCTCCCCCTGACCCCGCCTCAGTCCGACGCCGCGCGGCCCACCTGCACCGCCCACGCGCGGACGAGCGCCTCGGCGACCTCCGGCTGGTCCAGGTGCACGTTGTGGCCGGCGGCGTCGAGCGCCGCGTAGGTGGCGCGCGGGTAATGCTCCAGGAGCGCGGCCTGGTCCCGGTAGCCGACGAGGTGGTCCTCCCGGCCGGTGAGGATCAGGGCGGGCCCCTCGAACGGCGGCGCGGCCTCCTCCGGCACGGCGTCCAGGACGTAGCGCGCGGACAGGCGCTTCAGCGCCTCCTCGTCCACGGCGCGGACGCCCGGCAGCGCGTGCTCGCGGAACCGCTCCCACGTGTCCCGCGTCAGCCGCGGGGACATCTCGAGGAACGGGGCGGCGTCGTCGGGGTCGAGGGTAGACATGAAGGCGTCGTCGCGCTCGCGCACCACCAGGTCGGTGCGGGTGCGCCGGTCCTCGTCCGGGTCGACGACGGGCGCGAGCAGCCCCAGCCCCAACACCTGCGCGCCGAACTCGGCCGCCACGTGCCGGGCGAGCAGGCCGCCGAGGGAGTTGCCGAGCACCGCGAACGGCCGCTCGCCGACCTCCGCGCGGATCCAGTCCACGAGCCAGGCGGCGAGCTCGGGGAGGCCGCCGTCGTCCTGGAGGGCCGAGGTCCGGCCGAAGCCCGGCAGGTCCACGTAGATCCGCTCGACCTCCCCGGCCTCGGCGAGGGCGTCGTCGAGCGGCAGCAGCAGCCGGTGGTCCACGCTGTTGCCGTGCACCGCGATCAGCGGGACGCCGGAGCCGCGGCGGACGACGTGGGGGTTCTCGGGGGTGTGCTCGGATGTGTGCTCGGTCATGGGTCCGAGCGTAGGGCTGAGCGCGCGGTGCCGCCCTCTCCCCGCCGCCCTCTCCTCGCCACCCTCTCCCCGCTGCCCCCTCCCCACCGCTTTGCGGGCCGAATGCGACGCTCCCGTGCCCGATTCAGGGGCTCATCCGTCGGATTCGGCCCACAAAGTGCTCGGCCGGGCCGCCCGGTGCCGGCCGGTCACCAGAGCAGCTGGTCCCCGCGGATCTGCGTCTGGAGTCCGTCGATGCGCCCGAGCACGGAGACCTGCAGCAGGGCCGGCCAGGCGTGCACCACGAGCCCCAGGGCCACCGCGACCACGCCCCAGACCAAATGCCCGACGGCCGCCAGCGCCACGCCCGCCACCGCGTGCAGACCCGCGGAGGCGGCGTGGCTGACGAGGGAGCCCACGGCGGCGGTGCGGATGCGCCGCAGGTCGGCCCGGCCGGTGATGCGGCGGCTGATGGCCGCGTTCCAGCCGACGGCGCCCAGCTGCCGGGAGAGCCAGTCGGTGCGGACCCGGCGGGCGAGATCGCGCCAGCGCGTGTCCCGCCTCCACGGCCGGTCCACGAGCTGCCGCGAGGGCTCCCCGTAGAACGGGCCGAACCCGAAGGTCCCCACCGTGAGCACGCCGACGAACAGCCCCGGCGCCGTCGGCGCCATCAGCACGAAGGCGGACATCAGGGCGGCGACGGTGAGGGCCAGACCGGCGAGCGAGCGGGGAGTCATCACCGCGGACGCTAGCGCACCGGGCCCGCACCCCGGGCGATCCCCTCGAGCCGCCGCACGTGCGCGGCCCACCGCTCGGCGTCCCAGCCGGGCAGGTTGTCCCCGGGGCCGCGCAGGCCGGCCTGCCCGTCGATCCCCTCGCGCAGGATGTCGGCGTGGCCGGCATGGCGGGCCGCGTCGAGGGCCACGTGGGAGAGGATCTGCGCCAGAGTCACCTCGGCCAGGTGCGCGGGCCACCAGGGGACCCGCCCCCGCGCGTCGAGGACGAGGGCCTCGATGGTCGCGTCCGCGTGCGCGAAGCATCGCCGCGCGTAGTCGAGGACGTCCTCGAGGGTCTCGTCCTCGGCGGCGAACAGGTCCGCGCCGTCCTCCTCGCCCACCCCCGGCGCGTCCCAGGGCAGGGGGATGCCGGCGGGGCGGCCGAAGACCTCGCCGAAGTACTCGAGCTCGCACGTGGCCGCGTGCTTGAGCAGGCCCAGCAGGTTGGTGCCGGTGGGGGTGCGGGGCAGGCGGACCTCCCGCTCGGGCAGGCCGTCCAGCTTCGCGAAGAGGGCGTCGCGCTGCCGGCGCAGCCCCTGATGGAGGATCTCCTTGTGGTCCATGGGGTGAGCCTGCCGGGATTCAGGCCGCGCGGACGGCCCTGGCCCGTGGCCCGACGTCGTCGCGGACGTCCGGCGCCCCGGGCCGCCGTCGTCGGTCCTCAGCCCTCCCGGCGCGGGACCACGGTGATGGCCCGGGTGTCCGGGGCGGTGTCCGCGACGTGGTCCATGGCCTCGTCCACGTCCCCGGTGCGCTCGTAGGCGGCGTGGATCTGTTCCCACAGGTGGGCGTTGCGGACGCCGATGGCGGCCGGGTCCAGGACGGGGTCCTGGCCGGCGCGGCGCTGGCGGTCGTAGTCCTTGAGCAGGCGGATGGCCACGGGGCTCAGGAGCACGAGCGCGAGGATGTTCACCCACGTGTACAGGCCCACACCGAAGTCCGCAAGGGACCACACGAACGCGGAGGTCTGCACGGAGCCGATGACCATGGAGGCGGCCAGCAGCAGGCGGGCGGCCGCGATGCAGATGCGCTGCGCCTTCTTGTTCGGGATCAGGTACGCGAGGTTCGTCTCGGCGTAGAACGCGAAGGACAGCAGCGTGGTGAAGGCGAACAGGAACACCGCCACGGCCACGAAGGACGGACCGAAGGACGGCAGGACGACGTCGATGCCGATCTGCACCCAGGCCGGGCCCTCCTCGACGCCGGGCAGATGCTCCACGATCGGGGGGCCCTCACCCGTGCCGAGCACGTTGAAGCTGTTGGTGGACAGGATCACCAGGCCGGTCATGGTGCACACGAACAGGGTGTCCACATAGGCGGAGAACGCCTGGGCCAGGCCCTGCTTCACCGGGTGGGAGACGTGGGCGGCGGCGGAGGCCTGGGCGCCCGAGCCGGTGCCGATCTCGGTGGAGTACACGGCGCGGCGCACGCCCCACGCGATGGCGGCGCCGAGCATGCCGGCGTAGACGGAGTCGGCGGCGAAGGCGCTGGTGAAGATCAGGGAGAACATGGCCGGGACCTCCTGCCACATCACCGCGACGACGACGAGCCCCACCAGGATGTACGCGCCGGCCATGAACGGGACCACGAGGCCCACCGTGCGGCCGAGGCGGTGCATGCCGCCGAACACGATCACGCAGAACAGCACGGCCATCCCGAGACCCACCCACAGCGGGTCCCAGCCCCACGCCTCGGTCGTGGCGGCGGTGACGGCGTTGGCCTGGATCTGCGGGCCGGTGAAGACCGTGGCGAACACGGTGGCCGCGGCGTAGGCGACCGCCAGCCACCGCCAGTTCCGGCCGAGCCCCTCGAGGATGTAGTACGCGGGCCCGCCGCGGTACTCGCCGCGGACCTTGTGCTTGTAGAGCTGTGCGAGCGAGCTCTCCACGAGCGCCACGGGGGCGCCGAGGATCGCCGTCACCCACATCCAGAACAGCGCGCCCGGGCCGCCCAGGTAGATCGCGGCCGCGACGCCCGCGATGTTGCCGACGCCGATGCGCCCACCCAGGGCCATGGCGAACGCCTGGAACGAGCTGATCCCCGCCGACGACGATCCTCCCCTGACCAGCTGGCCCACCATGTCCTTGAGCAGCCGCACCTGGGGAGCCGCCATGCGGATCGTGAAGTACAGGCCCAGGGCGAGGAGCCCGACGACCATGGGCAGGCTCCACATGATCGAGTTGGCGGCGGTGACGAACTGCTCCATGGTCACTTCCCAGGTCGTGGACAGGATCCGTGCACTCCATCACATTCGGGCCACCTCGGGCACCCCTGAGCCCCCGGGGGGTCTGCGCGGGACCGGCAGGGTCGGCCGGCCAGACACGCCGTGCCGTCCCCGCGCCGGCTCACCCCTGCCCCGCTCCCGCCTCCTCCCGCACCGTCATCGCCAGCTCGACGTGGCCGGCGTCCGGGTCCGCGAGGATCTGGCGGATCTCCGGCGCGGCGCCGGCATCCTCCACGTCGAACGCGTCCATCAGTCCCAGCAGGTCCGGATGGGGCAGCGCGCCGCCGGGGGCGTCGTCGAGCAGGTCGACCTCGCCCGCATCGGCCCGCACGTCCACGTACCGCTCCACGCGGCGCGGCAGCGCCCCGGTCACCACCTCGTGCCCGCCGACCCTGAGGCCCGTGGGAGCCGGGCCGCTCAGCGGGACGGCCAGGACGGTCTCCACGACGTCGGCGGTGCCCGGCACCGGACGCAGTGCCGTCCACGGCGGCCCGGCCGGTGCCGACCCCGCCTCCGCGAGCGCCTGGAACAGCGTCGCGAAGGCGTCGTTCGCGCGCTCGGTGGTCGCCTCCTCACCAGCCTCGTCCAGGGCCACCCGCTGCACGACGCCGGCCCACGGCGTCGGCCCGACCGTGCGCTCCGCCACGGGGCCGGGACGGGCGGGGGCGCCGTCGTCGTCAGGATCCGGGGCCGCGTAGACACCGGCGACCGCGAGCGCGAGCGCGCGGTCCTCGAGGTCGCGGCGGCGTCGCAGCTCGGCCGCGTGCGCCTTCGCGCTCAGTCCGGTGGCGAGGGCGAACTCGCCGACGGTCATCGGGGGGCTCATGGGGCGACCTTTCTCTCAGGTGATCCCAGCGTGGGCGTTCCCCCAAGGGGAGGGTCAAGCGTCGCCCACGGCGCCCCCGCGCGTCGTCTCCGGCACAGCCCTGCGACTGTTACCCCGCACGTCCTGCCCGGCGCGCGGGACCGGCCGCACCCTGTCTCATGGCAGGCATGATCATCACCGGACTCCTCCTCGGCCTCGTCCTGGGCTTCGTGTTCCAGCGCGGACGCTTCTGCGTCACGGGCGCTTTCCGCGACCTGTTCACTATCCGGTCCACCCGATGGCTCACCGCGTTCATGGTGATCGTGGCCGTCCAGTCGGTGGGCGTGTTCGCCCTCGACGCCCTGGGCGTGATCACCCTGGAGGCGGAGACGTTCCCGTGGCTGGGCACGATCATCGGCGGCCTGATCTTCGGCTTCTCGATCGTGCTCGCGGGCGGCTGCGCCACCGGCACGTACTACCGCGCGGGCGAGGGCCTCGTGGGCTCGTGGTTCGCACTGATCTTCTACATCGTGGGCGCCACCGCGTTCCGCAAGGGACCGCTGGCCGGCACCACCGAGGCCGTCCGCTCCGTGGAGACGCAGACGGGCTCGTTCCAGCAGCTCACGGGGCTGTCCCCGTGGGTGTTCGTGGCGCTGCTCGTGGCCGGCGTCGGCCTGGCCGTGCGTCATCACCTGCGTCGCGAGGCGGCCATGACCCGCTTCCGCCTGCCCGCCGCCAAGACCGGCCTCGCGCACGTGCTCACCGAGAAGGCGTGGCACCCGTTCGTCACCGCGGCGATCATCGGCGTGCTGGCGATCCTCGCGTGGCCGCTCTCCTGGGCGACCGGCCGCGAGTCCGGCCTGGGCATCACCGGCCCGTCCGCGAACATCGGCGCGTTCCTCGGCACGGGCGAACTCGAGCTCGTGGACTGGGGCGTGCTGATGGTGACGGGCCTGCTGATCGGCTCGTTCATCGCCGCGAAGGCCTCCGGCGAGTTCCGCGTCCGCGTGCCCGACGCGCAGACCACCGTCCGCTCGATCATCGGCGGCCTCGGCATGGGCTGGGGCGCGGCGTGGGCCGGCGGCTGCACCATCGGCAACGCGATGGTGAACACCGCGACCTTCAGCTTCCAGGGCTGGACCGCGCTCGTGTTCATGGTGCTCGGCACCGGCCTGGCGGCCAAGCTCTTCATCCTCAACCACCGCGGCAAGGGCACGACGCCGGTCCCCGCCCCCGGCTCCGGCCTCGCCTCGGCCGAGGGCGCGGCGGCGGACGCCGGGACGGCCCGCCCCGTGAAGCTCACGCCGATCGGCTGAGCCGGCCCGCCCGCGCACGACCTCTGACCACCGACACCAAGGAGAGAACACCATGGCGAAGCACCTGCTCGAGACCGACGGCCAGGTCTGCCCCTTCCCGCTCGTGGAGGCCAACCAGGCGATGCAGCAGATCCCCTCCGGGGACGAGCTCGTGATCGACTTCGACTGCACCCAGGCCACCGACTCCCTGCCCCGCTGGGCCGCGGAGAACGGCCACGAGGTCACCGACTTCGTGAAGCGCGGCGCCGCAGAGTGGACGATCACCGTGAAGAAGGGCTGAGGGGCGGCGGAGCCTCTCGGCACCTCCGCCCGCCGCGGAGGGCCTCAGACCTCCAGCAGCACCTTGATCTCGCGGCGCTCGTCCATGGCCCGATACGCCTCGGCGGCGTCGTCGAGCGGCATGCGCGCGGTGAACACGCGGCCGGGCTGGATCTCCCCGGACTGGATGCGCTCGATCAGCTCGGGCAGGAAGCGGCGGACGGGGGCGGGGCCGCCCTCGAGGTGGATCTGCCGGCCGAAGAGGTCGGAGCCGTCGAGGGTCTGGTCGTGGGAGACGCCCACGAACCCGAGGTACCCGCCGGGGCGGAGCGTGCGGCCGCCGCCACCACACGAGCCCGGTTCAGACCGAGGTCAGGGCCGGTAAGTCTGGATGACCTGCGAATCGTCCTTCAGGGTCAGACCGGCCTCGGCGGCGTCCAGGTACTTCTGCTTGGCGGCCTCCAGCACGGGCACCGCGATCCCGGCCTCGGCGGCGGTGGCGCTCACCAGGGCGGAGTCCTTCACGAAGATCCCGATCGCGCTGGCGACCTGTGCGTCCAGGCCCTCGAGCATCCGGGGCCCCCGGTCGGAGAGCATGAACGACCCGGCGGCGCCGTCCGCCACGGCGTCGAGCACCTCGGCGGGGTCCAGCCCCAGACGCTCGGCCAGGGCCAGGGCCTCGGCTCCGGCGACGATGTGCACCGCGCACAGCAGTTGGTTGACCACCTTGAATGACTGGCCGCGCCCCGGCTCCGCCCCGCAGTCCACCACGGCGCCCATGGCGTCCAGGACGGCGCGTCCCGCGTCGATGGCCGCCGGGTCACCGGAGACGAACATGCGCAGCTCTCCGCGTGCCGCACGCGCGATGCCGCCGGTGACGGGGGCGTCCACCAGTCCGATGCCCCGTTCGGCGGCTGGCGCGACGAGCGAGCGCACCGCCTCCGGGCCCACGGTGCTCATCACGATCAACGTGCTCCCGGGCCGCATGCGGGCGACGAGCCCGTCCTGGCCCAGGGCTGCGGAGGACAGCTGGTCGGGGGTTGCCACCATCACGATCACGGCGTCCGCCTCGGCCGCCGAGGCGGCGTCGGCCGCGGCCGGCAGCCCCTGCTCCAGCGCCGCCACTCGCTGGCGTTCGGAGAAGTCAACCCCCGTGACGTCGAACCCCGCCGCCGCCACCGAGAGGGCCATCGGCAAGCCGATGGCGCCGATGCCGACGAAGGTGACGTTCTGTGCCTGAGGAGTCATACGGCGGCGCCTTCCGTGGTGCGGTTCACAATCTGGCCCTTCGATGTTAGCTTATGTGAAATTCCGTCCCATGTTCACAGAGTCGAACAAATCGGGCGACCCCGCCCGATCAGAAAGGTGCACCATGCCGTTGCGAGCAGGAGTGATCGCCGACGACTTCACCGGAGCCACGGACATCGCCGGGGCCCTTGTGGACGGTGGGCTCCGCACCGTGCAGTTCTCGGGTGCCGCACACGTCCCCGATCACGTGGACGCGGACGCGGTGGTCATCAGCCTCAAGACCCGCTCGATCCCGCCCGGGGACGCCGCCGCCCAGAGCCTCGAGGCCTGCCGCGCCCTCGAACGCCTCGGTGCGGAGCGGATCGTCTTCAAGTACTGCTCCACCTTCGACTCCACCGCCGAGGGCAACATCGGCCCCGTGACGGACGCTCTGCTGGAGCACCTCGGCGAGGACTTCACCGTCGTGGCCCCGGCCCTCCCGGTCAACGGCCGCACCGTCTACCAGGGACACCTGTTCGTGCACGACCGACTCCTCCAGGAGTCGGGCATGAAGGACCATCCCGTGACGCCCATGCGGGACTCGGACCTGGTCCGGCTCATGGAACGGCAGAGCAGCGGACGGGCCGCGTCCGTCCCCTCGACGGTGGTGGGCGGTGGGTCCGAGGTGCTGCGCGGCGAGCTAGACCGCCTCCGCTCCGAAGGGGTCCGGTATGCCGTGCTGGACACCCTGGACGACACCCACCTCGACACCATCGGCGCGGCAGTGTCCGGCCTACGCCTGACCACGGGCGGCTCCGGCCTCGGCTCCGGACTGGCCCGTTCGCTCACCGGCCGCGCGATCACCGGCGCCGCCACGACCGCGGCCGACGCCTGGCGGTTCACCCCGGGGCGCACCGTGGTGCTGTCCGGCTCGGCGTCCGAGATGACGAATCGACAGGTCGATCGCTATCGCAAGATCGCCCCGTCCCTGGCCGTCGACGTCGTCCGCACGCTGGAGGACGCCACGGCCCTCCGAGACGAGATCCTCGCCTTCGTCCTCGCCCAGGACGGCGGCCCCGCCCCCCTCGTGTACGCGACGGCCGGACCCGACGAGGTCCGTCGCCTGCAGGAGGTCCACGGAAGGCAGCGCGTGTCCACGGCCATCGAGCGCCTCTTCGGCACCCTGGCGGCCGCGCTGCGCGAACGCGGGGTGAGCCGGTTCGTCGTTGCCGGGGGCGAGACCTCCGGTGCGGTGACGCACGCGCTCGGCGTCACCGGGCTGCGCGTTGGTCCAGTTGAGTCCCGCATAGTGGTGTAGCGCCCGGTGGTCGGGCACGTCGTCTCAGACGTGGACGCGGCCACCGTGTGATCCTTCGAGTGAACCTCTCACAGCACCCTCGAATGGAGTCATCACGATGACCGCTCCTCATATTCTCGACCCTGCCGGCCTGCTGAGCGAAGCCCTGTCCGAAGCGTCCCCGGACATGATGCGCCACTTGCTGCAGACCATGATCAACACCCTGCTCTCCGCCGATGCCGACGCGGTGGTCGGCGCCGAATGGGGCAAGCCCACCCCGACACGGTCCGCCCAGCGCAACGGGTACCGGCACCGGGACCTGGACACCCGGGTCGGCACGGTCGATGTAGCCATCCCGAAGCTGCGCTCTGGGACGTACTTCCCGGAGTGGCTGCTGGAACGCCGAAAGAGAGCGGAGTCGGCGCTGATCACCGTGGTGGCGGACTGCTACTTGGCCGGGGTGAGTACCCGGCGGATGGACAAGCTGGTCAAGACCCTGGGGATCAATGCCCTCTCCAAGTCCCAGGTCTCCAGGATGGCCGCGGACCTGGATGAACACGTGGAGTCCTTCCGCCACCGGCCCCTGGATGAGGCCGGTCCGTTCACGTTCGTGGCCGCGGACGCGCTGACGATGAAGGTCCGCGAGGGCGGGCGGGTGGTCAACGCGGTGGTGCTGCTGGCTACCGGGGTCAACGGTGACGGCCACCGCGAGGTCCTGGGGATGCGCGTGGCGACCAGTGAGACCGGTGCGGCGTGGAACGAGTTCTTCGCTGACCTCGTGGCCCGGGGCCTGGCCGGGGTTCGCCTGGTCACCAGTGACGCCCATGCCGGGCTCAAGGACGCCATCGCCGCCAACCTGCCCGGCGCCACCTGGCAGCGGTGCCGGACCCACTACGCGGCGAACCTGATGGGCATCACCCCGAAGTCCATGTGGCCGGCGGTGAAGGCCATGCTCCACTCGGTCTACGACCAGCCCGACGCCACGGCGGTGAACGCGCAGTTCGATCGGCTGCTGGACTACGTGAGCGAGAAGCTCCCGGCGGTGGCCGAGCACCTCGGTGATGCCCGGGCGGACATCCTGGCCTTCACGACGTTCCCGAAGGACGTCTGGACGCAGGTCTGGTCGAACAACCCGGCCGAGCGGCTCAACCGGGAGATCCGCCGTCGCACCGACGCGGTGGGCATCTTCCCCAACCGGGCGGCCATCGTCAGGCTAGTGGGTGCGGTGCTGGCCGAGCAGACCGACGAATGGGCCGAAGGGCGCCGCTACCTCGGCCTCGAGGTCCTCGCCCGCTGCCGCCTCACCCCCGTCGAGGACACCGGAAGCGAGGTGGGCACCGACACCGACACTGCCCTCGAGCTCAGCGCCTGACAACCCCAACGAAGGATCCAACCGCTACACCACCACAAGGGGCTTGACCGTTGGTCCCCAGATCGCCCCCGGCGTCCCGTGGACGGCGAGCCTGGACGGTGCGGTGGACCTCGCGCTGAAGTCCGGGAACTTCGGGGACGAGGACTTCTTCTCCGCCGCTCAGCGCCTCACCGACCCCCGGACCTGACCCTCCACCGACCATCACCCGCCCGACACCGAGGATCCACCGATGCCGCAGTTCGCCGCGAATCTCAGCATGATGTTCACCGAGCGTCCCTTCCTGGAGCGCTTCGCCGCCGCCGCGGAGGCGGGCTTCACCGGTGTCGAGTACCTCTTCCCGTACGAGTACCCCGCCGCAGAGGTCGCGGCGGCCCTGCGCTCGGCCGGACTGACCCAGGCGCTGTTCAACGCCCCAGCCGGTGACTGGGACGCGGGGGAACGGGGGCTCGCGTCCCTGCCCGGCCGCGACGCGGAGTTCGAACGCGGCATCGCCACCGCCCTGGAGTACGCGCGCGCCCTCGCGTGCCCGCGGGTGCACGTGATGGCCGGCATCGCGGATCCCGACGACGCCGACGCCCGACGCCGTTACGTGGAGCGGATCCGCCGCGCCTGCGACGCCGCGGCGCAGCACGGCGTGGAGGTCCTGCTGGAGCCCATCAATGCGGTGGACATGCCGGGGTACTTCCTGTCCCGTGTCCCGCAGGCCCGGGAGCTGCTGGCCGAGGTTGACCGCCCCAACGTCGGATTGCAGCTGGACCTCTACCATGCCCAGATCACCGAGGGGGACCTCACCCGACTGGTGGACACATCTGTGGACCTCACCCGCCACGTGCAGATCGCCGGCGTCCCGGACCGTCATGAGCCGGACACCGGAGAGGTCGCCTACGAGCACCTGTTCGCGCACCTGGACAAGGCCGGCTACACGGGCTGGGTGGGCTGCGAGTACCGCCCCGCCGGGCGCACCGAGGACGGCCTCGGCTGGTTCGCGGCACACCGCGGGTCCCAGCGCCCCGGAGAACGGGCATGATCGCGGACGAGCGGCGGCGGCGTCTGGTCAACCTCGTGGTGGAGCGCGGCTCTGCCTCCGTGACCGCGCTGGCGGATGAGCTGGGCGTGTCCTCCATGACCGTGCGCCGGGATGTGAAGCGGCTCGAGGAGGAGGGCCGCCTCGTCTCCGTGGCTGGCGGCGTCGCCAAGCCGGCGCGCCTGTCCCTGGACGCGACGCACCGGGTGAAGCTTGGGATCCGGCCCCGGGAGAAGGCGGCCATCGCCCGCCGAGCGGCAGAGCTGATCCGCCCGGGGGACCTCCTTTATCTGGACGCCGGGACCACCATGCTCGCCCTGGCCCGACTGCTTGCGGCCCGCCCCGCCGCGGAACGGGTCGACGTGGTCACCAACGACCTGGCCGTGGCGGCGGCCGTCGGCGAGCACCCGGGAGCCCAGATCCACGTGCTCGGCGGCCGCCTGGACGCCGGGAACCTGTCCACGGACGGACCCACTGCCGCCGCGGAGCTGGCGGGTTTCAACATCGACCTGGCGTTCATCTCGGCGTCCTCGTTCGACCTCCGCGGACTCTCGGTGCCCACCGAAGGCAAGGCGATCGTGAAGCGAAGCATCGCCGAGCACGCGGACCGCTGCGTGCTCGTCGCGGACTCCTCGAAGTACGGGCGCGTGTCCACCTTCAAGGCCCTCCCCCTCCGGGCCTTCGACGCGATCGTCACCGACCCCGCGTTGCCCGACGCCGTCCGCGATCGGGCGACCGCGGTCGGTGTGGACCTCCTATTGACCCCCCTTCCCGACCCTTCCCACGTAGGAGAACACCCATGAACATCGTCGTCACCGGCGGCGCCGGCTTCCTCGGCAGCCGCGTGATCCGCTCCCTCCTCCAGGCCCAGGACGCCGGCCGCCTGCCCGTGCCGGTGGACTCCGTCGTCTCGCTCGACCTGGCGCCCTGCCCTGTGGAGGACCCCCGGGTGAGCTCCCGAGTCGGCGACATGGCCGACCCCGCGGTCCTGGCCGAGGCCATCACCGCAGACACGGCAGGGATCTTCCACCTCGCCGCCGTGCTCTCCGGCGGCGCCGAGCAGGACTTCAACCTCGCGCTGCGCGTGAACGTGGACGCCACGGAGCGGCTGCTGGAGGCCGCCCGTGCCACCGGGGCCCGGCCCCGGTTCGTCTTCACCAGCTCCCTGGCCGTGTTCGGCAGCGCCGTGCCGACGGTGGTCCCCGAAGACCTGGCCACCCAGCCCGAGTCCACCTACGGGGCGACGAAGGCCATCGGCGAACTGCTGGTCAACGAGTACTCGCGCAAGGGGTACGTGGACGGCCGGGTCTGCCGGCTGCCCACCATCTCGGTGCGACCCGGGAAGCCGAACTCGGCCGCGTCCTCGTTCGCCAGCGGCATCATCCGCGAGCCCCTCCAGGGTCTGCAGGCTGAGCTGCCGGTGCCGGAGGACACCCGGATGTGGCTGTCCTCCCCCGACACGGCGGTGCAGAACCTCGTGCACGCCTTCATCGTGGAATCCGAGCGGCTAGGGGGCTGGCGGGTGCTGAACATCCCGGGCGTCTCCGTGACCGTGGCGGAGATGCTCGACGCCCTCGAGGCCGTCGGGGGGCCCGAGGCACGGGCACGGGTCGTCCCACGCCCGGATCAGAGGGTCATGGACATCGTGTGCTCGTGGCCCGGCGAGTTCGACGTCGAGCGAACCCTGTCCCTCGGCTTCCGCCCAGACAGCAGCTTCGAGGCCGCCGTCCGTCAGTTCCACCGCGAGTTCGTCGCCTGAGTCGGCCTCACCCCTCGGATCCACACCACTAGGAGAACCACCATGAACGGGCTCGAAGCCTCCGAGATCGGTGCGCTGGTCGGCCTCACGGCAGCCGTCGCCCTGCTCATCTTCTTCGTCATCCGGACCAAGATCCACGCCGTCCTGGCCTTGGTCATCGCCGCCTCCATCGCGGGTCTGGCGGCCGGGATGGCCCCGGACGCCGTTATCCAGGCCATCACCACCAGCTTCGGCTCGACCCTCGGGACCATCGGCCTCGTCATCGGCATGGGCGTGATGATGGGGCGCATCCTCGAGGTCTCGGGGGCCGCGGAAAAGCTGGCCTACTCCCTCATCCGCGTGCTGGGTAAGGGGAAGGAGGAGTGGGCGCTCGCCGGCGCGGGCTTCGTCATCTCCATCCCGATCTTCGTGGACTCCGCCTTCGTGATCCTGCAGCCGCTCGTGCGGTCGCTGGCCCGGACCTCCGGGCGGTCCATCCTCACCCTGGGCATCGCCCTCGCCGGCGGCCTGGTCGTCACCCACCACGCCGTCCCCCCGACGCCGGGCCCGCTCGGCGCCGCCGGCATCTTCGACGTGAACGTCGGCGAGATGATCCTCTGGGGCCTCATCCTCAGCTTCCCCGCCATGATCGCGGTGACCCTGTACGCGAAGGTCATGGGTCCGAAGATCGAGGCCATGATCGAACGGGACACGGGCGAACGCCTCTCCCCCGCGGAGGCCTTCGAGGAGTTCCAGGAGCGTGCCGCCGTCCGGGAACGCGAGCTGCCCGGGCTGTTCATCTCGATCCTGCCGATCCTGCTGCCGATCGTCCTGATCTTCCTGAACACCTTCTCCGCCACCATGGTGGAGAACAACGAAGGTGCCCTGCCTGCCGGGCTGGTCTCCACGCTCGCCTTCATCGGCAACCCCGTCATCGCCCTGCTGCTCGGCGTCCTCGTGGCGATCTACGGCCTCGCCCGCAACCAGTCGCGCCAGGAGACTCTGGACGACATGGAGTTCGGCGTACAGTCGGCGGGCATCATCCTGTTGGTCACCGGCGCCGGCGGAGCCCTCGGCGGCGTTCTGCGCGAGTCCGGGACGGCGGAGTCCATCGGCCAGGCGGTGGCCGGCCTCCCCCTGCCGACCATCCTGATCCCGTTCGTCATCGCGACCATCGTCCGCCTCATCCAGGGGTCCGGTACGGTGGCCATCATCACCTCCGCCTCGATCTCCGCACCCATCCTCGCGGCCATGCCGGATGTGAACATGGTGTTGGCCGCGCAGGCCGCCGCCCTCGGCTCGCTGTTCTTCGGTTACTTCAACGACAGCTTCTTCTGGGTGGTGAACCGGATGCTGGGCATCAAGAACGCCAAGCATCAGATCCTCGCGTGGTCCATCCCCACCACGATCGCCTGGGCGACCACCCTGGTCGCCCTGCTCATCGCCAACGCACTCGTCTGAGAGGAGCCCCGTGACCGACGAGTCCTTGCTGCGCCGTCAGATCGCCGAGTTCGGTGCAAGCCTGTTCTCCCGTGGATTCTCCGTGGGCAGCGCCGGCAACATCAGCGTCCGGATCGAGGGCGGGTATCTCATGACGCCCACCAACTCCTCCCTCGGCCGGCTGGACCCCGAGGCGCTCTCCGTGCTGGATGAACACTGGAGGCACCAGGCTGGTCCCCGGCCGTCCAAGGAGGTGGTGATGCATCGGGCCATGTACGAGGCCCGCCCGGAGGCACAGGCGATCGTGCACCTGCACTCCACCTACGTGACGGCGTACAGCTGCCTGGCCGAGGACGGGGGCATCCCGCCCCTCACCCCGTACTTCGTGATGCGGCTGGGCCGGGACGTGCCGACCGTCCCCTACCACCGACCCGGTTCGGCGGAGATGCTGGACGACATCCTCGGGGCCGGGCGCCGGTCCCCCGGCGTGGTGCTGGCCAACCACGGCTCGATCGTCGCCGGTGCCACGTTGGAGAGCGCGGTCAACGCCGCGGAGGAGCTGGAGGTGTCGGCGCAGCTCGCCTTCCTGCTGGAGGGGCGCCCCACCCGCCCGCTGACCGAGGCGCAGGTCCAGGAGCTCCTCGGGCCGCAGTGACCCGAGGCCGATGGCCGGCGCGCGGGGCGTGGTGCGGACGTGGCCGCCCACCTTCCTAGCAGAGGCGGGCACGCTCAGCGCGCGGGTGCCTCAGACCTCCAGCAGCACCTTGATCTCGCGGCGCTCGTCCATGGCCCGGTACGCCTCGGCGGCGTCGTCGAGCGGCATGCGCGCGGTGAACACGCGGCCGGGCTGGATCTCCCCGGACTGGATGCGCTCGATCAGCTCGGGCAGGAAGCGGCGGACGGGCGCGGGCCCGCCCTCGAGGTGGATCTCACGGCCGAAGAGATCGGAGCCGTCGAGGGTCTGGTCGTGGGAGACGCCCACAAACCCGACGTACCCGCCGGGGCGCACCGAGGCCAGGGCCTGGTCCATGGAGCCCTGCGTGCCGACGGCCTCGCACACCCCGTGCGCTCCGTAGCCGCCGGTGAGCTCGCGCACCTGGGCGGCGCCCTCCTCGCCACGCTCGGCGATCACGACGTCCGCGCCGAACTCCCGGGCGAGCGCGGCCCGATCCTCATGGCGGGAGAACACGATGACCTTCTCCGCGCCGAGGGTCTTGGCGGCCAGGACGGCGCACAGGCCGACGGCGCCGTCGCCGACCACGGCGATGGTCTTGCCGGGGCCGGCCTGCGCGGCGACGGCGGCGTACCAGCCGGTGCCGAGCACATCCGAGGCGGCGAGGTAGTCGGCCAGGCGGTCCGGGTCCGAGGGCTCACCCCCGGGCACCTTCACGAGGGAGCCGTCCGCGAGCTCGACACGCATGTACTGCGCCTGGCTGCCCGTGTACTCGCCGGCGTTGACGCAGCGGGACTGGTAGCCGGCCTGGCAGATCTCGCACGTGTTGTCCGAGAGCATGAACGAGCCGATCACGAAGTCGCCGACCTCGAGGGTGGCGACGTCCTCGCCCTTCTCCACGATCGTGCCGACGTACTCGTGGCCCATGCGCCGGTGGTCGACCTTGTTGTGGCCGCGGTAGGGCCACAGGTCCGAGCCGCACACGCACGCGGCGGCCAGCTTCAGGACCACATCCGTGGGCTGAGCGACGCGCGGGGTGTCCACCTCCTCCACGACGACGTCGCCCGGCGCACGCATGACGACCGCCTTCATCGTCGCGGGGATGGCAGGGGTGGCGGGGGTCTGTGCGGTCATGGTCTGTCCTCCGGTCTGGCCCGGCGGTCCGGGCGGCGGTGTGCGGGGACCAGTCTTGCGCCCCTGTGCTGTGAAGACGACAGATCGGCGACGCGGGCGGGGCCGATGGATGACCGCGCGCCAGCGACATCACCGCCGGGCAGAACCGCGGTGATGTCGCTGGCGTGAGGTCGGCCGACACACCCCACTCGGCTCACAGCGAACGAGCACCGCCGGGCGTTACGCTGTGGTTCCCATCACATCCGACTCCCCCCGGAGGCCCGTCGTGACCCTCACCCTGCCCGCCCGCCTCGAGCGCACCGCCGCCGAGCATCCGCACTCCACCGCCCTGATCCTCGGCGAGAACCGCATGACATACGCGGAGCTGCAGGACCAGTCCCAGCGTCTGGCCGGGCTCATGCGGCAGGAGGGCATCGGCCCCGGGGACCGCGTGGCGCTCATGGTGCCGAACATCCCGGCGTTCCCGGTGGTGTTCTTCGCGGCCCTGCAGCTGGGCGCCGTCGTCGTCCCGATGAACCCGCTGTTCAAGCGCCGCGAGATCGAGTACTACCTGGAGGACTCGGGCGCGTCGATGCTGTGGTCCGTGCCGTCCGAGGAAGCCGTGGAGGGCGCCCGCGAGCGCGGTGTGCCGCTGCGCACCCTCGGCGAGGACGGCCTCGCCCCGCACCTCGCGGAGAGCCCCGGCCCGGTCACCGAGACCGTCGAGCGGGACCTCGAGGACGACGCCGTCATCCTCTACACCTCCGGCACCACCGGCCGCCCCAAGGGGGCCCAGCTGACCCACCGGAACATGGGCACCAACGCGGACACCGCGGCGGAGACGCTGATCCAGCTCCAGCACGGGGAGACCGTGCTCGGCTGCCTGCCCCTGTTCCACGTGTTCGGCCTCACGTGCGCGCTCATGGCGCCCGTGACGATGGGCGCCAGCCTGGCGTTGATCCCCCGCTTCGATCCCGCCGTGGCCGCGCAGACCGTCCGGGAGTGCGCGGTGGACGTGTTCATCGGCGTGCCCACCATGTACGGGGCCGTGCTGGCCGCGGCCAAGGACCATCCGGAGGACCTGGCCAGCCTGCGCCTGGGCGTCTCCGGTGGATCCGCCCTGCCCGTGGAGCTGCTGCGCCGCTTCGAGGCCACCTTCGACTGCGAGATCCTGGAGGGCTACGGCCTGTCCGAGACCTCCCCGGTGGCGTGCTTCAACCACCCGGGCGAGGAGCACCATCCGGGCTCGATCGGACGCGCCGTCCGAGGGTGCGAGATGCAGCTGGTGACGCCGGACGGGGCCGTCGTGCCCGAGGGCGATGAGGAGACCCTGGGCGAGGTGTGGATCCGCGGGGAGAACGTGATGAAGGGCTACTGGGGCAAGCCGGAGGCCACCGCCCAGGCCATCACCGAGGACGGCTGGTTCCGCTCCGGCGACCTCGCCCGGCGCGATGCCGCGGGCAACTACTACATCGTGGACCGCACGAAGGACATGATCCTGCGCGGCGGGCTCAACGTGTACCCGCGCGAGATCGAGGAGGTGCTCTACGAGCACCCGGCCGTCGCGGAGGCCGCCGTGGTGGGGGTGCCCCACCCGGAGCTCGGCCAGGAGGTCGCCGCGCACGTGGTGCTCGCCCCCGGTGCGCACGCCACGGAGGAGGAGCTGATCCAGCACGTGAAGTCCCAGGTGGCGCCCTACAAGTACCCGCGCACCGTGACCGTGCGGGACGGGCTGCCCAAGACCGCCACCGGCAAGATCCTCAAGCGGGAACTGACGCCGACGGAGTGAGCTCGGGATGACCGCCCGGGCCCGCGTGTGGGCCGAGGTGCTTGCGGAGGCGGGCGCCGCCGTCGCGCCGGGTGGCGGTCGGCGCCCCGGGGCAGGTGCACGCGCTGCTGCCGGACTGCGGATGCGACGCCTGCGACCCCGGGTCGGACGAGCTGCTCGAGGCCGTGGCCGGGTGCCGCCGCTCAGAACAGTGCCGCCACCCCCCGAGCGGCGAGCGGGATGAGCCGCACGGCCCGCACCACGGTGAACGCAGTGACCACCGAGACGAGCGCCCACTCCCGCCAGGACCCGGTCCGGCCGAGCAGGGGGAGCCGGAACCGTCCGGAGGACTGCCACCACCACAGGCGCGCGGGGGGCTCCGGGCTGAGCGGCCAGAGCAGGGCCACCCCGTTGTTGGTGAGGGCGTCGCCGAGGATGTGCACGCTCACGCCGACGGCCACGGAGGCGGGGATCCACCACAGCCCGTCGCTGAGGACGGTCGCCGACACCGCGACCAGGATGCCGAGCGCCCACGCGGCCCTCCATCCCCGGTTCGGGAGCAGTCGGAGGGCCTTGGCAGCCACGGCCGCCAGGAACGCGGCGATGACCCCCTGCCCCGGCGTGTAGACGTGCCCCGCGATCGGCACCTGGATGGAGGCGGCCGCCGTCGCGATGGCGGTGAACGCCGCGACCCCCACCAGCGAGTGTGTGCCGCGCCGATGCCCGCCGGCCACGTGGCGGATGCCGCGGCTCATCCACTCGGTCAGGGGCGGCAGGGCGTGGACGACGGTGGCGCGGGGGTGGTCCCAGTCGCTGATCATGGCCGCGCCGGCGGTGGTCACGGCGCCGAGCAGCTGGAGTTCGGCGGGCAGGTGCAGCACGGCGATCGGCGACTGCCAGTGCGTGAGCGCCAGCCAGGCCGCGGCGCCGGTGGCCGCGTGGGACGGGCCCATCATGGGTGGGGTCCTCTCGTTCGCAGGACCGGGCCGCGTCACCGCGCCAGCGAGGGCCGGCGGGCGGCCCGCGGGGAAGGAAGAGGACCAGGGTGGCAGGCGGGGCGGACACGGTAAGGACGCCGCCGCGGCTGGAGCGGGTCGAGGCGGCTGCCCGGCCGGGGGCGGCCGCCCGGCCCCTCACCCCGTCATCGCCAGCACCAGCGGGGCCAGCAGGGCGGTGAGCACACCGGAGCAGGCCATGGCGAGGGCGGAGAACGCACCGGTCTTCGGGCCTTCGGCGAGGGCGCGGGCGGTGCCGATGCCGTGGGAGCTCACGCCGATGGCCAGGCCGCGCACGCGGGGGTCGCGCACGCGCAGCCGGTCGAGCACCCAGGGGGCCAGCACGGCGCCGAGCACGCCGGTGAGCACGGGGAGCACGGCGGCGAGGGAGACGATCCCGCCGCCGGCGTCGGCCACCGCCATGGCGATCGGCGTCGTCGCGGACTTGGGGGCGAACGTGGCGGCCAGCGCGGCGTCCCCGCCCATTGCCCGCACGATCAGCACGGCGCTCACCATGGCGGTCAGCGAGCCGACGGTGACCCCGACGGCGACCGGCAGCAGCAGCTTCCGGATGTCAGGGCCGGCCCGGTACAGGGGGACGGCGAGGGCCACGGTGGCGGGGCCCAGCAGGAAGGTGAGGTAGCTGCCGCCGATCATGTAGGTCTCGTAGTCGATGCCGGTCAGGGCCAGGAACGCGGCCACCAGCACGATCGTCACGAGCACGGGCGTGAGCAGGGCGGTCTGCCGGGCGGCGAGCCACAGGCGGCGGGAGAGCACAGCAACGGCGAGGGTCAGCGCGATGCCGAACAGCGGTGTGTGCAGGAGCGCGTCCCAGGCCTCGGCGAGGGAGTCGGTCAGTTCGGCGGCGTTCACTGTGCGTCCTCCTTGTCCGTGAGGCGGCGGGCGAGCGGGGCGGCGACGCCGGCGGTGACCACCAGCCCCAGCAGCCAGGGCACCACGAAGCCGACCAGCATCAGCGCCCGGTGTTCCTCGATGAGGCCCAGCACCGCGACGACGCCGACGCCCGCCGGGACGAACAGCAGCGGCAGGTGCTGGAGCAGGTGATGGCTCGCCGTCATCACCGGCGCGTCCTCGGCCGGCCGGCGCCACGCGAGCAGGCCGAGCAGCAGGAGCATGCCCAGCACGGCCCCGGGGATCGGCAGGTGCAGCGTGTCGGCCACGAGCGTGCCCGCCAGCTGGCAGAGCAGCAGGATCAGCAGGCCCTCGATCATCGGGGTTCACCTGCCTCGGACGGGCCCACGGGCGGCAGGCCGGGGACGACGCCGCTCCCCGCGGCGTCGAGGTGCGCCTGCAGGGCGCGCTGGGCGTCTGCGGCGCGCCCGGCGGCCAGCTGGGCGCAGATCTCGGCGTGCCCATCGAGGAGGCGGCGGGCGGCGTCGACGGATCCGCCGGTGGCGGCGTGGATCAGGCGTGCCAGGCGGGGGGCGAAGGTGCGCACGACCTCGTCGAAGGCGGCGTTGCCGCACGTGGCGATCACGTCCCGGTGGAACCGCACGTCCAGCGCGGAGAACGCCGCGAGGTCGCCGGCGTCCAGGGCGGCGCGCTGCTGCTCCAGGTTGGCGGTGAGCGTGGCGACGAGGGGCCCGACGGCGTCGGGCCGCGCGACGACCGTGGCGAGGGCGGTGGACTCGAGGAGGCCGCGCAGGGCCGTGAGGTCGGCCACGGTCTGCGGCGTGAGGGCCTGCACGGCCGCGCCCTTCTTGGGGAGGAGCCGCACCAGGCCCCAGCGCTCGAGCTGGAGGAGGGCCTCCCGGGCCGGCGTCCGGGAGATGCCGGCCTCCGTGGAGAGCTGGACCTCGGTGAGCATCTCCCCCGCGGCGATCTCACCGCGGACGATGCGCCAGGCGACGTCGTGGGCCAGGCGGCCGGCAGCCGTGGCACGACTGCCCCATAAGGGGTCGGAGAGTGGAGTCATGCGGGCCAGAGTAATCGGATGCATGCATGGATGTATGCATTGTGTCGGACTCGGAAGGGGTCCGGGTGGGGAGGGGCCCAAGATGCCGGCGCCTGTCGAAGCGGGCACGCGGAGCGGCTGTCAGCCGCGATCTGAGTCCCGAGGCGCTCCAGCAGCTCCTGCGCGCTCGCCGTAGGCACGGCGAGCCGCTCGCGCCCGTGGCGTACGCGGTCCTGCGGCAGGACTGGGCGTCCGGCACGACGACGCCGGTCCTTGCCGGGTCGGTGTCCCTACTGGACCTGGGGTTCGAGACGTACGGCCTGCACCGGGTGGTGGCGCAGATGGACGCCCGCAACCCGATGCCCGCCCGGATGGCCGGGACACTACACACGACACTGAGGCTGGTCGCCCCGGTCGTCCACCCCCGGTCAACCCCGCCGGCCCGCACGCGCGGCGAACTCGTCCAGACAGGTGAGCACCTCGGTGGCCAGCCACACCCGGTTCCGACGCTGAGCGGACACGGCCTGCAGAGCGCCGGCCTCGACAAGCTGGTCCACGGCCCGCTGGGCGGCCGGGCGCGAGACACCCAGCGCCTGGGCCAGATGGTCCACGGTCACGGCGGGTTGCGCGATGATCACCGCGAGCGCCCGCCAGACCGCCGCGTCCCGCCGGGCGGTGAGCCGCTCGCGCCAGCCGGTCAGGGCCTCGTCCAGGTCCGCGACGAGCTCTCGGCCGTTGCCGACGGCGGCCAGGGCGGCCTGCGCGAAGCGGCGCACGATGGGCGCGGGGTCGCCGTCGCGGTAGGCGGTGAGGGCGTCGAAGTATCCGGCCGTGTCCGTGAGGAGTCCCGCTGAGAGGGGCACCCCCATACGGGTGATCGCGCCGACCCGGTGCAACACGGCGTGCACGAGGACGCGCCCGGTGCGGCCGTTGCCGTCCGCGAACGGGTGGATGGTCTCGAACTGGGCATGTGCGATGGCGGCCTGCACGAGGGCGGGCACGTCCGTGCGTCGCAGGTAGGCGAAGAGATCGTCCATCCCGGCACGCAGGCGCTCCGGGTGGGGCGGGACGAACTGTGCCGTGTGCGGCGTGGGCGCCCCGCCCCCGATCCACCCCTGCGCATCGCGGTAGGCGCCCGGCCGGGCATACTCCTGGCCGTCCATGAGGGCACGATGGGCGGCCAGCAGGGCGGGCTCGTCGAGGTCGGCGGCCAGCCGGGAAGCAGCCCCCATGGCCCTCACGTTCGCCGCCACGAGCGCTGCGTTCGGGCGGGTGCGGTCGCCGAGAGTCGCCAGGGCGAGGGCTTGCGCGCCCGCGGTGATGTGCTCGATCTGCGAGGAGGACGCGGACTCAGTGCGCAGGAGCACCGCATCGATCGGCGCGATCTCTCCAGTGAGCCCCGGGAGGGCGTGGCTGATCTCAGCATCGAAGCGCACGACGGCGGCCGTCGCCTCCTCGACCTCGGTCGCCAGATCGGAGGGCAGGTCGAACCCGAGTCGGGCGATACGGGCTGGGAGCGCGGCTCGATACGGGCCCGACGCGCGCACGCGAGCGCGGCGGGAGCGCAGCCCGGCGTCATCCGGGCCCGCGGCCCAGGGGCGCTCTTCCCAGCCGGCGGCCCACGGGGTCGGGCGCGGATCGTTGCTCATGCCGCCACCTTACGCAACGTTATGTCTAGAGAGTTGCGTACTTCTGGGCGTCGTGAGGTGGAAAGCCGTCTGCCCCGGGCCCGAAGCTCCGAGGCGAGCATCGCGTAAGTGACGCCGTCCACCCAGCCGCGGGTGCGGTGCAGTGACTCCTCCTTGAAGGTGCCCTCGTGGCGCAGGCCGACCTTCTCCATCACGCGCAGGATGGGCGCGTTGTCCGCGAAGGCGTGAGCCTCCACGGGTCGGACGCCGAGGCCTGCGAAGGCGAGGTCCAGCAGGGCACAGGCCAGCTCGGTGGCGCGGCCCCGGCCGGCGTGGGCCTGGGCTATGGTCCAGCCGATCTCGGCCTGCGCGTCCCGGGCTTCCTCGCGCGGTGCGCCGCGAGGTCGAGGAGGGGCGTGGCCATGGGGTCACGGCAACGGGCGGCGGTGACGTCCCCTCCCCTACTCTCGGCCCCATGGACGTCACCTTCACTCCACTCGACCCGGCAGGCGCCGACCGGGACGCGCTCGTCGCCCTGCTCACCGAGAACGCGTGGCCGTTCCACACGCGCCCGCGCGTCACCCGGCCGGAGGCGGAGAAGGCCGTCGATGGCGGCGCCTGGGAGGATGAGGACCACCGCACCTTCTGGATCGAGCATCCCGAGCACGGCCGCGTCGGCGTGGTGCGCCTGGAGGACCTCACGGACCCCACCCCCTTGTTCGACCTGCGCGTGGCGGAGCGGTTCCGCGGGCGCGGGCTCGGCGCGCAGATCCTCACCGCGCTCACCCGGCGCGTCTTCGAGACGATGCCCGCGGTGGACCGCTTCGAGGGCCAGACCCGCGAGGACAACGTCCCCATGCTGCGCACCTTCCGCCGGGCCGGCTGGGTCAAGGAGGCGCACTACCGGCGCGGCTGGCCCGTGGACGGCGGCGAGCCGCTCGCGTCCGTGGCCTACGCAATGTTGCGCCAGGACTGGGCGTCCGGCACGACGACGCCGGTCCCCGCCGACGTCGACGCCCCGCCTCCGGCGGGGCGCAAGGAGGGCGCGGCTGCGGGCGGCCGCGCCCCTGACTGGCCGTTGCCCACCGCACGGCTGACGCTGCGGCCGCACCGGGAGGACGACTTCGGCTGGTTGCAGGAGATGTACACGCAGCCCGAGGTGGTGCGCCACCTGCTGGACGAGCCCTGGGACGAGGCGACCGCGCGGGCGAAGCTGGCCAAGCGGATCACGTGGGACGACCTCGGCGGCCCGTCCGGGGCGGTGTCCCTGGTGGTGGAGCACGCGGGCGTCCCCGTGGGTGACGTGATCCTGTGGCTGACGGACCGCGAGCGCGGTGTCGCGGAGATCGGCTGGGCACTGGATCCGCGGCATGCCGGTCAAGGCTTCGCCCGGGAGGCCGCGGCTGCGCTGCTGGACCTGGGGTTCGAGACGTCTGGCCTGCACCGGGTGGTGGCACAGATGGATGCCCGCAACACGGCGTCCGCCCGACTGGCCGAGACGCTCGGGATGCGTCGAGAGGCACACCACCGGCAGGACCTGTGGAGCAAGGGCGAGTGGACGGACACCCTCGTCTACGCGATGCTCGCGAGCGACCGGGGGGTGAGGGGCCATCTATGACGACGAACGGACTTCTACGCTCACCCCATGTAGCTCGAGACCGTGAGGGGGTGGACTCGCGAGGCTCACCAGGTGTGCGGACCGAGGTCCTCGAGGATCTCCAGGTCGAGAAGCCACTCGTCAGGGCGGGGAGTCTCGGGGAGCACCGGCTCGGAGGCGCCGACGTAGACGACCTCCCCCAAGCCGAGGCCGGTGGCCTCCTCCGGCTCCAGGATCGTCAGGTCAGCGTGGCCGGGGACGCGGTCGATCTCGGCGAGCCGCCCCGAGGGCCACACCTCGTGTACCGCCCTCACCACGGCCCGCACACGACGCAACGGGATCGACCCGGCGGGGCTGCCGTCGTCGTGATGGGTGACGACCCAGCCTGCAGAGGCCAGGGGCCCAGCCTGACTCACTCCCCGGGAGGGCAGCAGGATCAGCTCGTGGACTTCCCCCACGGCGATCGGGTCACCGCAGCATTCCTGCTCCCGGTCCGAGAGCGAGGCGCGGCCGACGGCGCCAACGGTGATGTCCATGGTCGGAGTGTAGGGGCGGGGCCTCACCCGTGGGCGCGCGGGGCGTCTTCACCGGTGATGCTGGGGATTGGACTTGAGCCCAGGCGAGTGAAGGCCCGGACAACTCACCCTCACCGCGTACATAGGATCGACGCCATGACGCGAACGGGAGCCTTCACCATCGTGGGACTGGCCGCCTTCGCTATCTCCACCGGCATCCTGGTTCTCCTGCTGATCACGGACTCGGAGACGCCTCGGGAGACGATGGCCTTCTTCGCCCTGATCATCGGCTGCTGCGCACTGTCCGCGCTCTGCTTCGCTGCGGCGAAACGCGTTCTGCTGGTGCTGCTGTCCGGCGCGCTGGCTGTCGTCAGCTTCCCCCTCGCCCTGTTCATCGGGTACGTCGTGGAGATGCTCCAGAGCCAGCAGTGACACCGCCCGGGGCGCGCGTCACCCGGGGCGCTCCGCCCTCGTTCCAGCGGAACAGGGTGAGGTGCCACAGCCCGGGGGCCGTGCGGGACGGGTCGATCAGCCCGTGCGCGCCGGCCTCCTCCAGGCGGCGGCGGACCGCCCACGACGACGGCTCCTCCCCCACTTCCACGGCCGGCTTCCACGGGGCCATGGCGTCGGCGAGGTCGACGCCGAGGGCCGCGAGCGCCTCGGCGTCGCGCAGATCCACGATCCGTTCGGCATGAACGTCGAAGGTCAGCAGCTCGCGCGGCGGGGTGGTCGCGTCCGTGTGAGCAACCATGGCCGCGTCCACTCCTTCCGGTGAGGAGCTGAGGTAGAGCGTGGGTGCGTCCGGTGGCGAGTACCGACCGGCGGAGCGGGAGCCGCGAAGGGCGCTATCGACGAACCGGGCGTCCACGGCGCGGTAGAACGTGCCAGCGACCACGGTGAAGGGCAAGAGGGTCATGGGGTCATGATGCCGGGGAGATAAACCGGCTGTAAGCCGGGTTCTGCGCGCCCGCCTCACTCCCCCAGCGGCCGCATGGCATCCTCGAGCCGCTCGGGGCTCATGTGCACCTCGGGAATGAGCAGCAGGCTGGGCTCGTCGGGGTCGATGCACTCGCGCCAGTAGGCGGCGTGGCGCTCGTCGAGCCAGTGGGTGGAGTCGCTGAGCTCGGCGCCGTCCTCGCCCTGGAGGGTGTACCACCACAGATACAGGGCGTCCCGACGGTCTCGGAGAAGATCATCTCCACGTACACCCGCTCGGGCTCCAGGGTCTCGCGGAACGCCTCGGGGTTCTCCCGCAGGAACGCTATCCATTCGCGGGCGCGCTCCTCCTTGCCGGCGCGGACGGGGAACCTCTCCATCTCGATCCTCATGGCCGCCAGCCTACGGACCCTCCCGACGACGGCGGCGACGCGAGGCGTTCGAGCGGGCGACAGGATAATAGGGGCCCTGCCTTGTTCAGGCCGGCTCATCCCCGACCCAGCGGTAAAAGAACCCTCGGCCACGCCGAGAGGCGTTGGAGGGCTCCAGGAATCCCTCCGTCTCCAGGGCACGCAGAGGTGCCCCCATGTTCGAGGCGTGACCGCCCACGAGTGAGGCCAGCTCCGTGGTGCTGATCCTCCCTCGAGCGCGCGCATAGTCCGCAGCCAAGGCCCGCCGGTCCGGCACCGTCCGCTGAATGCCGGTCTCCTGGTCCAAGGCCGCAAGCAACTGGGCGGCGGCCTCGCCCAACCTCCACGCCTGAGGTACGGCGTCCGGCACCCCGGACACAGCCTCGAGGATGGTCCCACCGCCAACCGTGGCGGTGTGGAGTCGCTCCAGCATGGAGCGGGACTCTGCCCGGGAGACCTGGGTCAGTGCGGCCGCCGTCGTCTCGTCGATCCATACGCGGTCCACCAAGTGGCGCAGGATCAGCACAGCGGACACGTCTCGCGTGAGGGGGCGTGGCTGCACCTGGGACAACCAGGCCATCCAAGGCTCGTCGAGGGTCTCCCCCACAAGGGTCGTGCGCACGTAGGGGCCGGCAACCTCTTCGATCCCCGGTTGCGGGTGACCCACCCGAACCATTTCCCGAACCATACGGTCGACGCCGATGCCCTGGCGTTCGGCCACACGCAGGTCCGCCAGCAATTGGGTCAAGGCGGGGTTCCTCGACACGGAGGGGTGCGTGATGATGTTGCTCGGATCGACGCCGCCGAAGAATCCTCCCGGGCTGGTGACGCGGAGGGTGCGTCCGATGTGCTCGACGCGAGTGGCCCCGGGGTCGCCCCACTCACGGTGAGCCAGGCCGTTGACCAGTGCTTCACGAGCAGCTAACCGTGGGATATCCCGCAACTGCCCGATGGTGAGTCCGCTCTGCACGTGCCGCACCGTGTTCCTCGCCTCGAATGCCTGGAGGACGTCGGCAAGCTCCTCCAGCAGGGAACGGCCGCCACGGTGAACCCGGATACTGCTGTCCGCACCGGCCACCTCATGATGGGTGTAGTCCAGCGCCGGCTCCGGGCGACCGACGAAGGCCAGCACTCCGGCGTTGGTCAGCATGCCTCCCTCGGCTACCACGTTGAGTCGCCGGAGGAGCTGGGGTGTCTCCGCCTCGGCGAGCTCCTCGCCTCGCTCATCCCCGCTGTCATAGAGGAAAGCACGTGCGATGTCGACGGCGGCGGGCCTTGCCTCCCCGGCCGGCACATTTGAGGTCTCTGCGGACCAGTCGTATTGGCGGCGGTACATCTGCCGGGTGAACCAGGTGCTGGCGTCGACCTCGGCACAGTGGTCGTCCACGCGCCAACGGATGCGGCCCTCCACACGGATCGGCTCCACCGCCGCAGGCGGATACAGGACCAGAAGACGGGCGCCCTGTACCTGGACTTCCTGGACGTCGACGGTCAGAGCGCGCCCGGTCAGCTCGTAGAGGCGGAAACGCAGCCACTCCCTGTCCAGAGCGGTGCCGATCAGTTCCGCGGTCTTGGAGACTCCCACGATCAGCGCCCCGCTGCCCGGGGTATTGGCCATGCAGGCGGCCTCCTGCGCCAAGTACTTTGCTGCAGCTGCGTCCTGGGGCGTACCTTCGAGCAGCTCACCACGGGGCCCTCGGCGCGAAGGATCCTCCTTGAAGTCCACCCGTGCGGACTCGTCAGCTTCCCCGGTGGCTTGGCCACGTTCGAGGAGCGTGAGGAGTTCTCCCACTCGGGACCGCACGGGGTCGGGGCCGAAAGTTATGGTCATGCCCCCAGGATGCCACGATCCATAACTTTCGGTCGAAAAAAATTATGATCAGATCGCCGCGCCCCTCACCGCGCCAGGATCCAGCGGTCCTCGGGGCCGAAATTGTGGAGGTCGTCGCAGACAAAGCCGCGTAGCCACGGAACACCGTCGACGACACGAAGGTACAGGCCGCGGTGCACGCCGGGCTCGTCGCTGAGGGACGGGCTGAGCACATGCGCGGAGCCGTCGGGCGCGCGGCCGTGCCGGAGCACGGAGTCCGGCGCGGTGGCCTGGTCCAGCGTCACCAGGCGCAGCAACGGGGCGACGGCGGGCGGGCACTCCCGCAATCCCGCCGCCTCAACCGCCCGCCGCAGCTCGGGGAGTGTGCCGCCGTCGGGCAGACCGAGCTCGGTGAGCGTGCGCTCGACGACGGTCACCCGCTCGGGGACTGCGGCGCACACCCGCGCGTCGGTGATCAAGCGCTCAGCGGACTCGTTCATCGCGACCCCCGCCGCGCGCAGGCGGGCGAGGAGGTCGGCAGGATCCTCGGGTGCGAGGTCGAGCGTGAGGGAGTCCCCGGGGAGCAGGCGCGTCATGGGGCCATCCTGCCTCGACAGAAAACCGGCTGTAAGCCGGGTTCTGTGCGGGTCAGGTGCGGGATTCCCCCGCAAACGGAGAGAGGAGATGCTCCAGAGCCAGCAGTGACACCGCCCGGGGCACGCGTCACCCGGGGCGCGCCGTCCTCGTTCCGCCGGAACAGGGTCAGGTGCCACAGCCCGGGGGCCGTGCGAGACGGGTGTCGATCAGCACGTGCGCACCGGCCTCCTCCAGGCGTCGGCGAGGTCGATGCCGAGGGTCGCGAGCGCCTCGGAGTCACGCAGGACCACGATCCGTTCGGCCTCCACATCCCGAACCGGGGCAGCGGCCGGAGGAGCACTTCGCCGGCCCCAGCCAGGTCAGAGGGGGCGGCTCGTTCGACGGAACCGGTCCGCCCCGAAGGTGAACGTGCGGCCCTCGACGGGTTCCGGCAGCTCCTTACCCTCGACGGCCTTGGGCGTGACGCGAGCGAGCACATGGCGGTTCTTCTCCTCTACCAGGTAGTAGGCGTCCCGGTTGCTGAGGCTGTCGCTGAGACCGAAGAGTCCGTAGGGGGTGTCGAAGGCGAGCATCAGACCCCACTCGAGGAACTCCTGCACCCGGTTATTGGACCGCATCCGCGCGAGGGGGTAGATGACCGCGTCAGGGAAGGCCTCGCGCACGGCCCGGTGACGCTTCGCGCCCAGGGGCCGACCGGCCGGCTTGTACGGCTCGAGGGAGGCGACGTCCACGGGATGCCGTAGCACGGCGGGCGTCGCGCCGTCCCCGGTGCCGTCCAGCAGATGGTCCACGCTGACGCCGAACAGGGCCGCCATCGCCCGCAGGTTGTCCACGTCCGGGATGCCGCGTCCCGCCTCCCATTTCGTCACCGCCTGCCGGGAGACGTGCAGCCGGTCCGCGAGCGCGGCCTGGGAGAGCCCGTTGCGGGTGCGGAGCTCCTTGATGCGCTGGGCGAGTGCCATGGCCCTGTCCTTTCCTGGAGGAGACGGTCACAGTCTGCACCGGGTCGTCCACCCAGGGGTATGCGGCGGGACGGAAGGGTGCGCTACCTGCCGGAGCACACCGGCTACGGTGCGTCGCCCCCGCTCTGACATGGGCGTTCATGGAGGGTGGGGGTGACTGGACCGCGGGACGGACCTCACTCGCCTCTTCACTCCCCGCCGCCTCCGGGCGCGCGCAGACCTGACCGTGAGCCGCTGGGCGGTGGCCACGTCGAGACGGGCGAGCCGCTCCGGGTCCGTCGTGTCGTCAACGACGTCGCACACCACAGCGAGCGTGCCGATACGTCCTCACGGTCCCGGTCATGCTCCCCGCCGGCAGCTCGTCTCAGGTGGCCGAGCACCCACAATCGAGGAGGTTCTTCTGCAACAGGGCGAAGAAGGACTCCGCCACCGCGCTCTCCCCGGCAGAACCGACCCGGCCCATCGAGCCGATTGGCCCTCGCCGAGTGAGCCCGTCCTGGGATAGCGCCGAACAGGATGGCGAGCCCGCGATCCAAGGGCACGACGCACCCGGCCACCGCACGCCAGCGGAGGTCGACGAGGCCCATCTTCACGACCAGATTCAGCGGCCATCGCATCCTGACCTCGGACCGAAACCTCGAGCTCTTCACCTTCTTCCGAGGGCCCGTGTCGGAGCCTGGGACTGCAGGGTCTCCAGGTCACCGATCAGGCAACCCTCCATCCGGCTGTCCACGTCGAGGGTCGCGAGGCCGAACCGGCAGGCGAGTTCCGCCCGCTGCAGGGCGGTCACCCCGGAGACCACCCCCGCGCCCTGGACTTTCACCTCCACGCGCGCCGGCGTGCCGCTGTACGAGCGGCTCGGGTTCCGCGAGAGCGGACCCGTCGGGTGGCCGACGCGTGCATACCCGCGGCCCGGGAGTGACATCATGGACCTCGGCTCGCGCTGATACCGGATCTCGTGATATGACACCAGCTATCGTGAGCCACGCCACTACACTGTGCCTCCACCGATAAAGGAGCAACCCCTCCATGCCGACCCTGCGAACCGTCTCCCTCTCCGCCGCCACGCGGGAGGATCACCTCGCCCGCCTCCGGGCCACCAGCCCGGAGGCCCCCCTCGACATCCTGATCGTGGGCGGCGGCTCCACCGGCGTGGGCGCCGCGTTCGACGCGGCCACCCGCGGCCTCGACGTGGGCATCGTCGAGGCCCGCGACTGGGCCTCCGGGACGTCGTCCCGCTCCTCCCGCCTCATGCACGGTGGCCTGCGCTACCTCGAGATGCTGGACGTCAAGCTGGTGTACGAGGCGCTGCGTGAGCGCGACCTGCTGCTCACCCAGACCGCGCCCCACCTGGTGCGCCCCCTGCGCTTCGTCTTCCCGTTCTTCCACAAGGTGATCGACCGCGGCTTCATCGGCGCCGGGGTCACCATGTACGACGCCATGCAGTCGCTCGGACGTCGCCGCGCGATGGGCGCGCACCGCCATCTCAGCCGCCGCTCCATGGCCGCGACCTTCCCCTCCCTCGACGACGAGAAGATCGTCGGCGCGGTCGAGTACGCCGACGCCCAGTTCGACGACGCCCGCCTGGCCATGATGCTCGTGCGCTCCGCCGTGGACCACGGCGCCGTGGCCACCAACTACACCGCCGTCACCGACTACCTGCGCGGCGACGACGGCCGTGTGCAGGGCGTGCGTGTCCGCGAGGAGACCTCCGGCGAGGAGTTCGACGTGCACGCGCGCGCCGTCATCCTGGCCGGGGGCGTGTGGACCCAGGAGCAGCAGGAGCTGGCCGAGGCCGACGGCGGCCTCGAGGTGCTCGCCTCCAAGGGCGCCCACATCACCGTGCCCCGCGACCGCATCCGCGCCGACGCCGCCACCGGCGTGATCACCAAGACGGAGAAGTCCGTGCTGTTCCTCATCCCGTGGGACGAGTACTGGGTGATCGGCACCACGGACACCCCGTGGGCGGAGGACGTGGCCCATCCGGCCGCCACCGCGGACGACATCGACTACATCCTCGAGCACGCCAACGCGGTGCTGAAGGAGGACCTCACGCGTGACGACGTGATCGCCACGTACGCCGGCCTGCGGCCGCTGCTGCAGCCGGTCACCGGGTCCGACGGCGGCTCCACCAAGATCTCCCGTGAGCACACCGTCACCGAGGTGGCCCCCGGCCTCACCGCCGTGGCCGGCGGCAAGTGGACCACGTACCGGGCCATGGCCGAGGACGTCGTGGACTTCGTGGTGCGCGAGACCCACCCGACCCGTCCCAGCCTCACCGAGCGCATCCCCGTGCTCGGCGGCCTCGGCTACTCGGAGATCGAGGCGGAGGCGGACCGCATCGCCGCCGACTACGGCCTGGACGAGGCCCGCGTGGACCGGCTCCTGTTCCGCTACGGCACCGTGCTGCGCCACGTGCTCGACCTGATCGACGCCGACCCGTCCCTGAGCGTCCCTCTCGCCGAGGCGCCGCGCTACCTGCGCGCCGAGATCGTCTACGCGGCCCGAGCCGAGGGCGTCGTCCACCTGGACGACGTCATCGAGCGCCGCACGCGCCTGTCCACCGAGGTCCGCGACCGCGGCGTCGCGGCGGCCGAGGAGATCGCGTCCCTCGTGGCCCCCGAGCTGGGCTGGGACGCTGAGCGCATCGCCGGTGAGATCCGCGCGTACAAGAACCTCGTCGCCGCCCGCCTCCGCGGCGAGACCGCCCACGACGACGTCACCGCCGCCGCCGCGCTCGCGGCCGCCGACGCCGCCCCCACCCCCTGAAAGGAGCCCGTCCATGGGCACGATCTTCCTGTATGAGATCGCCGGCACGGCGATCCTCCTCCTGCTCGGCGTCGGCGTCGTCGCCAACGTCGTCCTGACGAAGACCAAGGGCAACGGCGGAGGCTGGCTGCTCATCAACTTCGGCTGGGGGCTGGGCGTCTTCGCGGGCGTCTACGTCGCTGCCGCGACCGGTGCGCACCTGAACCCCGCCGTGACCGTCGGCCTGCTCGTCAGCGGCGCCGAGGAGTACGCCCCCGGCATCGCCGTGACCCTCGGCACCACGCTCGCGTACTTCACGGCGCAGCTGATCGGCGCCTTCCTCGGCGCGGCCCTGGCCTGGCTGGCCTACCGCGACCACTACCAGGCGGAGACGGACCAGGGCGCGATCCTGGGCACGTTCGCCACAGGTCCCGAGATCCGCAACCCGCTGTGGAACATGGTCACCGAGCTGATCGCCACGTTCGTCCTGGTGTTCGTGGTCCTGCTCTTCGGCTCCACCCCCTCCGGGCTCGGCCCGCTCGCGGTGGCCCTGCTCGTCGTCGCGATCGGCGCGAGCCTGGGCGGCCCCACGGGGTACGCCATCAACCCGGCGCGCGACCTGGGCCCCCGCCTGTTCCACGCCGTCGCGCCGATCCGGCACAAGGGCGGCTCGGACTGGGGCTACGCCTGGGTGCCGATCGTCGGCCCGCTCGTCGGCGCCGTCCTGGCGGGCCTCGCCGCGCCTCTGTTCGTCTGAGCGGTCTGCCCGCCACCCCCACACCCCCGTGACCACCTCCGAAGGAGTAGGACATGACCACCCCCCGCTACGTGATGGCCATCGACCAGGGCACCACGTCCACGCGCGCGATCCTCTTCGACCACAGTGGGGCAATCGTGTCCACTGGTCAGCGCGAACACGAGCAGATCTTCCCGCGCGCCGGCTGGGTGGAGCACGACCCAGTGGAGATCTGGACGAACACCCGCGAGGTCATCGGCGAGGCCCTGGCCCGCGCCGAGGTGACCCGACACGACGTCGCCGCCGTGGGCATCACGAACCAGCGTGAGACCACCGTGGTGTGGGACCGCAACACCGGCAGGCCGGTGTACAACGCCATCGTGTGGCAGGACACCCGCACCGACCGCCTCTGCGAGCGCCTCGCCGGCGACGTCGGCGCGGACCGCTACAAGGAGCGCGTCGGGCTGCCCCTGGCCACGTACTTCTCCGGCCCCAAGGTGGCCTGGATTCTGGAGAACGTGGACGGTGCCCGGGAGGCCGCCGAGAACGGCGACCTCATCTTCGGCACCACGGACTCGTGGCTCGTGTGGAATCTCACCGGCGGCGGCGAGGGCGGCCGGCACGTCACCGACGTCACCAACGCCTCCCGCACCATGCTGATGAACCTGGACACCCTCGACTGGAACGAGGAGATCTGCGCGGACATGGGCATCCCGATGTCCATGCTCCCGGAGATCGTCAGCTCCTCCGCCGAGGTGGGCACCGTGTCTGGCCAGCAGCTGCTGCGCGAGACGCCGATCACCGGCATCCTGGGCGACCAGCACGCGGCGACCTTCGGCCAGGCGTGCTTCGAGGTCGGCCAGGCCAAGAACACGTACGGCACCGGCAACTTCATGCTGATCAACACCGGCGAGGAGCCGGTGCACTCGGACAACGGCCTGCTCACCACGGTGGCATACCGCATTGGCGACCAGAAGCCGGTGTACGCGCTGGAGGGCTCGATCGCCGTCACCGGCTCGCTGATCCAGTGGCTGCGGGACAACCTCGGCATGATCGGCAGCGCCCCGGAGGTCGAGACCCTGGCCGCCGGTGTGGAGGACAACGGCGGCGTGTACTTCGTCCCCGCGTTCTCCGGCCTCTTCGCCCCGCACTGGGACGCCACGGCCCGCGGCGCCATGGTGGGCATGACCCGCTACGTCAACAAGGGGCACATCGCCCGCGCGGCACTCGAGGCCACGGCCTTCCAGAGCCGCGAGGTCCTGGACGCCATGAACGCGGACTCCGGCGTCGACCTCACCGAACTGAAGGTCGACGGTGGCATGGTCGCCAACGAGCTGCTCATGCAGTTCCAGGCGGACCTGCTGCGCGTGCCCGTCGTGCGCCCCAAGGTCATCGAGACCACCGCCCTCGGCGCCGCCTACGCCGCAGGCCTGGCGGTGGGGTTCTGGGCGTCCCAGGACGAGCTCGTGGCCAACTGGGAGGAGGACAAGCGCTGGGAGCCCACCATGGACGAGGAGGAGGCTGAGCGCGCCCTGCGGCTGTGGAAGAAGGCCGTGGAACGCTCCCGCGACTGGGTCGACGAGGACGTCGTGGCGGCCCAGGGCTGAGTCGTCCGATCCGTAGGCTGGTCCGGCCGGCCCCGTGCGCCCCGTGCGCCCCGGGCCGGTCCGGGCCCTCCAGAAGGACCCCGAGCAGCACTACCCCCTCGTCGGCCGCCTGCGCGCGGAGCGGGGCGGAGTCGGTGCCGTTGCCATCGGCGCAGTGGCCAGGCCCGAGGTGCCCGGCTGCTCCGACGTCAAGCTGTCCTCACCCAGGGCGTCCTCTTCCCCGCGGCTCCCGCCCAAGGCGGCTGCCAGTTCGGCGAAGTAGTCCGCATCCACGTGTCGGCCGTCCTTGATGGCGCTCCGCCGTGGAATCTCCTCGGAGATGTTCTCCTCGTCCGCGTTGTTCGCCGAGGCCACCACCCTTTCGAGGCCGGCCACCTCGGGCCGGAGTTCGCGCGCCCGTCGTCGCATCCTGCCCTCGCCGGTCCACTCATGGGTGCGTTCGGTGAGGGCGTCGAATGGGTTCTCACACGCCGACATTCGGTGTGCTCGTTCGACGACGTTGGACGCCAGGATGTCCCTGAGCATCGTCGTCTTGCCGGTCCCGGGTGGGCCGTTCACGCCCATCAGACCTGACCCGCACTCCTCGACGACGTCGGCCCGCGCGACGACATCAATGCGGGCGGCTTGCAGATGCCCCGTGTGCTCGCGGGCAGTCATATTCGAGGAATTCAGCGATGGCTGCAGTGCCGGGATGGCGCGCTTGTCCTCTTCCCCGAGGCTCGGCGCGGGCATTCCATCCCCCGTCTGACCTTCGCCCACTCCCCCAGGACTACGACGTCCGTTCAGTTCCGGTTCAGCCCGAACCGGCGCGTCATCAGCGCGTCCTTGTAGTGCTTCTCCGCGGCGTCGACCTGGGCCTGCGGGGTATCGGAGCCGAACACGCGCAACAGGCTGAACGTGTACCGCTCCGGCTGGGTGGGATCGAGCTCCAGGGCATCCCGGAGGGCGACGTTCCCGCCATGCCCGTCACGGGCGTAGGCCTCCCACCGGCCGAGCACACCACGCTCACCGTCGGCCTTGCCGACGTAGCACTGGCCCGCGGTCTCGTCGGCGATCAGGTAGATCCCGCGTACGGCCTGCAGGGCAGTGCGCCAGCCTGCGTAGCGGGTCTCGGCCACCATTGACTGCAGGTCCCCGTAGCTGAGCAGCACGTGGTCGAAGCCGGGGAACGCCTCGGTGGTGGGGTCGGCGATCTCCAGGACGGGGAACCGCGCCGCCAGGGGGCCGCGCTTGGCCCAGTTCACGGGATCTGCGGACCACTCCACCACCAGGCGCTCCTCGAGGGAGGCCAGCAGCGGCACCGGCGCAACGTCGTAGTACCGGTGCCGCTCCGTGCGCTCAGCCACGGCCTCCCCGCGGTTCTCGTACACGGCGGTGAGGCGAGAACGACGCCCTCCCTCCCCCATGAAGATCAGCCAGTGGCGGGCAGGCTCCTTCGGGAACTTCCCCACGTGGTGCTGCTCGCGCGTGTAGGCGAGCACGCGCTCCGGCGTGGCCGCGGCCCGCGACGGAAGCCCCGACTCCTTGTAGGTGTGGCGGATGGCCAGGACGTCCTGCGGGTCGAGGCCGGCAGCTGCTAGGACGGCCCCGAGGGTCAGGACGAAGGGCTCGGGGACGGGCTGGGTGGACTCCATGGGACCCCATTCTGCCGAGGCCCCCTGATCACCCTTCCGCTGCGATGAGCCCTCAGCCACAATCACCGTGACGCCTTCTAGTGGAAGAGGAAGCCATGACCGCACCCCAGCTGCACCTGCCCCGCACGGTTGCCTCGGATCAAACGGAGCGCGCCGTTGACCTGCTCCAGCTCTATTTCAAGTCCCGGAAGTTCATCGGAAGCCAATGGGACGGGTTTGTCAAGGGCCATTGAGTTCTGCCCATAGGCGGCCAGTGTTTCTTCCCGCTGGTGGCCATCAGAACTGCCCACTGGTGGCCAGCTGGTTTGCCCGTTTGGGTGGTGGTGCTGGCCACCGTGATGGGATCAGTTCAGTGGCATGACTCCCTTCCCGGCCATTGCCTGGGTCATCCGTACGGAGTCTCCGGTGGTCTGGCACACGTGGGCGTGGTGCAGGAGCCGGTCCACGGTGGCGGTGGCCAGGGTCTTGGGCATCAGCTCGTCGAAGCCGGCCGGGTGCAGGTTCGAGCTGATCGCTACGGAGCGTTTCTCGTAGGCGGCGTCCACGATGCGGTAGAGGCCCTCGGCGGCATCGTCGGCGACCGGCAGCAGGCCGATGTCGTCGATGACGATCAGGTCGGCGCGCAGGATTCGGGCGACGGCTTTGGTGATGGTGTCATCGGGCCGGTGGGCCCGGATCATCGCCCCGAGGTCCTCCAGGGTGAACCAGGCCACCCGCTTGCCCTCCTCCACGGCCTGCTGGCCCAGGGCCTCGAGGAAGAAGGTCTTGCCGGTGCCGGAGGGCCCGCAGACCACGAGGTTCTCTCTGCGCGAGAGCCATTCCAGGGTGCGCAGGGACTGCTGGGTCGGGGCCGGGATCGAGGAGGCGCCCGGATCCCAGGTCGTGAAGGTCTTGCCGGTGGGGAACCCGGCGGCCTTGCGCCGGGCGGCGAGCATGGATCGGGCCCGACCGGTGGTCTCCTCGACCAGCAGGGCCTTGAGGACCTCGGCCGGCTCCCAGCGTTGGGCCCGGGCGGTGGCCAGTACCTCGGCGGCGATACCGCGGGCGTGGGGCATCTTCAGCTGCCGCAACAGCGCCTCCAAATCGGCCGGCAGCGCCGGTGCGGCGGTGTTCGGGGTGTGGATGCTCACCGGGCTGCCCCCTCGGTGTTGGAGGTACCGAGGCCGGCCCAGCCGGCGGTGCCCTGGGTCAGGGACCGTTCCTCGGTGGCGGTGTGCATCCCGGTGCGGTGGCCGGCGGCGGTGAGCAGGGAGGCCAGGTCGCCGTGGGCGAAGCGCTGGTGCACCGCGGCCACCCCGAGGGCGCGGTCGACCTGGTCGGTGCCGGCGAGCTTGGCCAGGGTGACGGCCTCGGCCATCTTCTGACCGATCCGGCTGGTGCCGGCCGCGGCGGCCTCCACCAGCCAGGTCCTCGCTCCGGCCCCGATGGCCAGGAACTCGGCCTCCGCCGCCGAACGGGGCACCGGGGTGTAGTCCCCGGGCACCTTGTCCGTCTCGTGGCCGGGGAAGTGCGCGTCGTCGATGGCCGGGGACCCGGGCCGGGCCACCCGGTGCCGGGCGACCTCCACCGGCCCCTGCGCACCGGCGTGCATGATCACCACCATCGAGTCCGGTCCGGTGCCGTGATGGCGCACGAACACCTCGGCCCCGAGCAGGTGCGCGGGCACCGAGTACTGGGCGTTTTCGAAGGAGACCATCGGCGTGTTCTCCGGCACCTTCCGTCCCACCCCGTAGGCCACGGTGTGCGCCGTGGCGGGGATCCGATGCAACGCGCTGGTCTCCTCGGCGAGCATGTGGTCCGGGCGGCGCCGGGTCACCCGGTGCTCCCGGGAGTTCACCATGGCCATGAACCCCGCGCAGGCGGCCTCGAGCTCAGCGAACGAGGCGTACTGGTCCCGCAGGTTGGTGTCCTTCGGGACCAGGTCGGCCTTGGCCAGCTTCACCGCGTTCTCCACCCCGCCCTTGGCGGCCGGATCCGCTGGCTGGCAGGTCAGCACCTCCACGCCGTAATGCCGAGCGAACGCCACGGTGGCCTGGTTACGCACCGGCACCCCGGCCACATGAGAGACCGTCACTGTCTTCTCGTTATCCGTCAGCACATAGGTCGGCGCGCCCCCGATCAGCCGGAAGCACCGGTCCAGGGCGGCGAACACACTCGGAGCCGTCCTATCACGCAGGGCGATGACGATCCGGTAGCGGGACCAGGCCAGCCAGGCCACGAACAGCACCGTCTTGGCCCCGTCGATCGCCGGCCCATCGCCGAAGTCGTACTGCAGCCATGCGCCCGGCTCGGTGATCCAGGGCCGGTGCACCCGGCGCTTCCCGGCCCGCCAGGCGGCCTTCACCTCGGCCACCGCCCGCCGGGTGGAGCGCTCAGAGCCGGTGTAGCCCATTGCGGTGAGCTTGGCGTGCACGACATCGGCGCGGATCCTGCCCGTGGAGGCCTCGACCCATTCCTCGATCTTGGGCAGCCAGACATCGGTGACCTTCGGGCGGCTGGCTCCGGATCCAGGGGTCTGGCCGGCGTCGCGGGCCCGCACCAGCCGGGCCACGGTGTGATGGGAGCAACCGGCCAGCTCGGCGGCGCCCCGCAATGACTTGGTCAGGTCATAGGCACTGAGTATTTTCATGGTTTCTGCGGCATCCTTCATTCAGGGCCTCTTCCTCGCTGGATTCGATTCGACACCGATATCCAACCCGGGGAGGAGGCCCCCGCCGGCTCACGACGCGGCGGGCAACGAGCAACGCGGGCAAACCAGATGGCCAGCACCGGGCAGTTCCCGTGGCCATCACTGGGCAGTCCTCATGGCCGTCAGCGGGTCATTCCCTGGCCACCTATGGGCAGCTTTTCATGGCCGCTTACACGGGTTCGACCCGAGCGGGACGCGCGCAGCGTCTGCGAACGTGTTCACCTCCGACGACGTCGCCTCCGCCGCCCTGCTGAACACGCCAGTGCCGGGTCATGCGGTCGTGCATCTGCTCATCACCCAGAGGGAGCGCTTCGCTGGGCTACTGGAGGCCGTCGGTCCGGACCGCGACTTCATCGACGTCGACCCGGACCCGTCCGGCAAGGACATGGCACCGGTGTATGCGCTCTACGAAGCGCTGGAAGGCCTCGCTGACGTGGGTCCGACCATCGCTTCCAAGCTTCTTGCGCGCAAACGGCCGCGTCTCTTCCCGATCATCGACTCCGACCTGCGCCGGACCGTCTTCCATGAGACCCGAAAGGACGGTTACGTGGGCCGGGCACTGCTCCATGCGGAGTTCTCCGCCCAGGAGCGGACTATTTGGCAGCGCCTCGAGTCCTACCGGTGCGCGGCGGCCCTCCCCGCCGAGGTGACCACCCTCCGCGTCTTCGATGTGCTCGCCTGGATGGAGGCCAAGGCGTACTGAGGCCTGCGCCGTGTCTGACAATGAATCCAGGGGTCGGCTGGCCTCCTCGAAGACGTGTCCCGGTTCGAGATGCTCTCCGACGCCCCGTGGGAGTTGATCGCTCCGATGCTTCCAGCCCCCCCAACAGGCCGGGAGGGCCGGCCGTTCGTCGATGCCCGCACGACGGCGTCACCTCGGAGATCGCGTACAGACCGCGCCCCTTCGGAAACTCCACACCGTCCGCTGTGACGGCCTTGACGCCACCAGGCGCGGTCTCAGCCCGCTCCACTCGGAACACCGGCCCGTTCAGCAGCGCCTCCCGCGCCTCGGCCACCAGCACCTCGGGCGCCGTCACCCCCTCGTCCTCCAGCACCCACACCTGCTGCAGCGGGATCCGCGCCCGCGTGGAGGCCGGCAGCCGGTCGTAGGTGAGGAAGAGCTGATCGAGCAGCGCGTCGGCGTCCCAGATGCGCATAGTCGTACGGTCGCGTTTGAACTCCAGCTCTGCGGGTCGAGTCACCCCACCCCAGGCCACGAGGAGCGCCTGATCCGCCCGGTGCTGTGTCATCGCAGAGTGCAGCCCCCGCAGCACCCGGGAACCGATCGGGGTCGGCTCGGACTTCACCTCCACGATCAGCGTCGGCGCGTCCAGCCCCAAGGGTCCGGTGCCCGCGATGATGTCCACGCCGCCGTCGGGCCCGGGTGGCGAGACTTCACACCTAAAGCCGAGCACCGTGAGGATCTCCGCGACCAGGTGGGTCAGCTCGTGCTCGCGGAACTCCCCGGCCACATGGGCGCGGATACGGTCTCGGATGGCGACGACGGTCGGTGCTGTCTCGGGGTCCGTCACCTCGGTAGTGGTGTGGTCGGCGGGGGTCGCCACCGGACGGGGCAGCCCCTCTGTGAACCCGGGGTCGGGCTTTCCTCGAGCGATGGCCTCGAGTCGGCGTTCGGCGTCGTTCCGGCTCGGCTGGAACACGGTGAGGCTGCCATTGAGGGTGTGGACGAGGTCCTGGCCCACCACGGTCTTGGAGACCGGCTCCCCCAGCCAGTCCACCGGCAGGGAGTGGCTGCGGTGCCAGCCAGCCTCGGCCGCGTCGTGGGCGTACGCACCGGTGACGCGTCCGAACTGCACGTAGCCGGGCTTGGTCTTCAGCGGCAGGATGACGAGGTCACCCGGGCGGATGGAGTCCCGGAACGCCCAGAGCTGGTCGGTGTAATTGGCCCAGCGGGCAGCGCCGTCGCCGGGGTAGGCCTCCTCCACGCGACGGCGGACGTCCTCCCGGGATGTGGCGGGTGAGAGGTCACCGACCTCGGGCCAGCCCACGCTCACGCGCCCGTGCTCGATGTTCCAGTGCTCGTTCTCCCCCCGCTGTCCCGCGCGGACCACCCATGCGCTCATCGCCACTCCCTCGCTTGCGTCCGGCCGATCATCTCAGACCACGGCATGATGAACCGATGCGCTCCTCCTCACGAACCTTCCGCCGGTGGGACATGCCGGCCGGTCTGGCCCCCTCCGTGATGTTCGGCTCCGACCCCGGGCCGGGCGTCTACGTGCTCGAGTTCGCGGACGGTTCGGAGTACGTGGGCCAGAGCGTCCACCCGATCAGTCGCCTGGCGACCCACCGACGTCGCTACAAGGACATCGTGGCCGTGCGCCTCACCTCCGTGGACCGGGCCGACCTGGACCGAGTGGAGCAGGAGATCATCACGGGCCTGCGGAATGAGGGCGTCCTGCTTCGGAACCGCACATTGATGTCCCAGCCGCTGGGCAACTCCGCCCTGGATGCGATCGTGAGCCAGGAGGAGCAGGCGGCCTGGATTTCGGCAGACTTCCGAGACGCGGACGTCGTCGTTGCGCCGGAACGGATCGAACTGGCCCGGGCACGGATCCTTGCGGATCCCGACCGCCTGCCGACGCCGATGCGCATGCACCCGCAACTCATGGAGGCGCTGAAGTCGATCGCGACCTACCTGTACAGCGTCATCCCGTTCCCGCATGAGACGGAAGGGCGCGGCTGGGTGCTCAGTGCGTGGCCGTCCACGAACCGGACGCGGAACCACCGCCGCCTGTGCACGCTGAGCATTCAGAACGTGGAGCTGCTCTTCCTGTTCGAGGACCGGAGCAAGACCGGCGCATGGGAACAGGAGATGGTGCTGAACGTGGCACCGACACTGCCCGACACCAGCGAGCTCGGGAACCTGTTCGACGACGGCGCCTACCGCACGGCTGGCCCCGTGAAGACGGCCTACCTGGCGGGGTGGCATGACCTCGACGACGTCCTGTCGGACCCGGACGTCCTCCTTGCTGCTCGCGAGCTCGCCCTAGGCCAGCTCCGCAAGGGCCGAGCCATGTTCTCTCGCTTCCACAGCCAGGCCCTGGCGGACGAGGTGTTCGCCTGCGTCGACGAGTCGATCGCATCGTCCGCGTTCGGGGGCGCTCCTACACACGCGGGCCTTCGGATGCCTCGCCAGTTCTGAGGAGCGCCCCTGCCGCCTCAGCCGCCGAGGACCGCGTGGGCAATCAGTGCATCGAGCCTCCGAACATCAACGCCGCGCTGCAGGTTGATCTTGACCATGCCGGCACGCGTCCAGAGCTGGATCTCCGCGTTGAAGTCGAAGGTGCCAGCGTTCTCAGACGACCACATGTTCACGGCCGAGTACGGCAGGGAGTAGACCTCCACCTTCTTACCCGTCAAACCCTGCGCATCACGGACGATGAGCCGCTTGGTGGTGAAGATCGCCTGATCGCGGATCGTCTTGTAGGCGGCGATAGCCTCCTCCCCTGGGACGAGCATCTGCGCTACGTCCTTCGGGATCGACGTCTCACTGACGAACGTCCAGGCGGCGATGTGGTTGAACTCCATGGGTTTTCTCCTCTGTGTTGGGATATGAACGGGGCGCGCCACTCGGGGTCACGGGGCTCGGGCGTGTCAACTTGTCTGTGTAAGCGGGGTGGTCACAGGTAGGGGTTGATCCGGTCGGGGTAGGCCGCGGCGAGCTGGGCGAGGGCCTGCTTCCAGTTCGTGACGGCCTGACCTTCGACGAGCCGGCCCTGGGCTTTGCGCTGGCCGGCGGGTTTGCCCCGGTCCCGAGCGCGTTCGGCGGCGCGTTTGTCTTCGATGTTGCAGATCGCCAGCCAGAGCAGCTTCACCGCCGCCTCGGTCGAGGGGAAGTGGCCGCGGTTCTTGGTCACCTTCCGTAGCTGGAAGTTCAGCGACTCGATGCTGTTGGTCGTGTAGATGACCTTGCGGAGCATGGGTGGGAACTGCAGGAACGGGATGAACCGCTCCCAGGAGTTCGCCCAGGTCGCGGCTGCAGACGGGTACTTCGTGCCGAGCTCGGAGGCCTCGAACTCGGCCAGCGCCTTCCTCGCGGTCTCTTCGTTGGGGGCGGTGTAGATCGGCTTCAGCGCGGCGGCGACCTTCTTGCGGTCCTGGTAGGCCACGAACCGCATCGCGGCCCGGATCAGGTGAACCACGCAGGTCTGGACCATCGAGTCCGGCCACGTCGCCTCGACCGCCTCCGGCAGGCCCTTGAGCCCGTCGCAGCACACGATCAGCACGTCCTGCACGCCCCGGTTGGCGAGATCGGCGCAGACGTGGGCCCAGAACGCCGAGCCCTCGGTGTCCTGGACCCAGATCCCCAGCACGTGCTTGATGCCCTCGAGGTCCACGCCGACGGCGATGTAGGCGGCACGGTTGAGGACCTGGCTGTTCTCTCGGATCTTGATCCGGATTGCGTCGAGATAGATCACCGGATAGAACTCCTCCAGCGGCCGCGACTGCCACGCCAGGACCTCTTCGCTCACGGCGTCGGTGATGTTGGAGATCGTCTCGTGCGACAGGTCCGTGCCGATCGTGGAGGCCAGGTGGTGCTGGATGTCCCGGATCGTCATTCCGCCGGCATAGAGGCTGATGATCATGTCATCCAGGCCCCCGAGGCGCCGCTGGCCCTTGGGCACCAGGCGCGGGGTGAACGACCCGCCCCGGTCTCGCGGGACGTCCAGCTCGATCGGCCCGACCTCGGACTCCACGGTCTTCGGGGTGGTCCCGTTGCGGGAGTTGGCGTGCTTCAGCGCCTCGCTCGAGCCCTTCTCGTAGCCCAGATGGCTGGTCAGCTCGGCCTGCAGGCCCCGCTCGAGCGCGGCCTTGACCAGCGCGGGCACGAACCCGCCGTCACCGGTGAGCTCGACGCCGCCCGCGTCGATCTGCGCGAACAGGGCATCAAGCTGCCCTGAGGCTTTCAGCTGCTCGACCAGGTCCTGGCCCGAGGGCTCGCCTGGGTTCTTCTCGTCGATCATGGTCATGATTCTTACCGTTCCTCTCGGTACGGCTTACACAGACCATCTGACACGCCCCGGGGCTCCAGGCGAGGCCTGATCATTCAGGTCGCGCAACAGCCTCGAGGCGTACGCAGATCCCGTGCTCCGCTCTCAGCCGTCGAGCCGCTTCCGCCGCTGCAGCGCGGTGCAACTCCACGGGCAGGACAACCACGCCCTCACCGAGTTCGCGGGCACCGCCCTCGGCCAGCGAGCGACGGAAAGACCGCCGATCGGCGTAGGTCAGCAGACGCGCGACGCCAGCCTCCTCATGGAGTTCAACGGCGTCGGCCATCATCCCGACGACGAGCCGCTCGCGGTACTCCTCCAGCCAGGTGAGGGCTGCATCGATCCACCCCCAGTCCCGCGGCGGGTTCTTCCCGCGCTCCCACCGTTCGTCGCTCTTGTCGCGGACGTCCAGGGTGACCGCGAGCGCGTCTTTCGAGAGGCCGAGTGCTTCTCGGCGCGTCTTCAGTTCGATGGCGTTCATAGAGCGACTTCCTGAAGTCTGGAGCTTGGTGAGGTGTGGGGATGACTCTCATACGGTCCGTACGCCACCGGCCACTCGCACGGGCAGCGGCGCAGCGTCCTGGGCAGGAGCAAGAAGCAACGCCACGAACGACAGGGGCGTATAGAGCAACGCCACGGCGAGGGTGACGCCGGCGTAGACGACATCATCGACATGGCCGCGCACACTCTTGGTGGCAACCGCAACGATGACGACGGCCACTCCAAGCCAGAACGACGCAGGGTCCCTGTCAGGAATTTCATGCCACAGAACGAATGCGACAAGGAAGGTAGCGGCGGCTGGGCTTCCCGTTTCTACCGGGCGCACCACGTGAAGGACGAGGGCACCGAGCCCGATCAAGGCGATGACAGGCTCGAGCTCCGCGTGCGCGATCATCCAATCGCGAGCGTTCGAGGGAACGTTCTGCAGTACTGCAGGCACCCCCAGATAAGTAAGCCACCCGGCAACCGTGCTCAGAGCGGTGCCCCTGATCTCCAGACTCGCCACCCAGGCGATGCCCAGGACACTCGCGAGGTGCCACCACAAACGATGAAAAAAGCGTGTCGCGCCCGCACCTGTCAGCGCGGTGCTCACAGCACTGCTCAGCGCCTCCATCACCTCACACCCCTGCCCGCTTCACCACGGGCACGAGCGTGCCGTCGTAACGCTCCTCCACGGGCGTCACGATGGCCAATGTGTCGACGGGGATCGGCAGCGAGTAACCCACCGGCATGCCCTCAGGCATCGTGAGCTGCTGGGGCAGCGGCTCGAGCGACTGGAGCAGGTGGCTCAGGAACTGCGCCTCCCCCACACCGCCGGCCTGGAACGCACCCGGCACCTGACGTCCGTCAGGCCCTGCCAGCACGTAGTGCTGCGGCACCGGCACGCGCGGCACGGTGTAGAAGTCGGTCGGTGCCAGCCGCCGCAGAAGGTCTTTGCGCTCCCGCTCCGTCCCATGGAGTGCGTAGGCCTTAGCTGCCCCGGTCTGCACGACCCCTGTCAGGGGATCCACGAAGAGCCAGAGGTTGAAGCAGGGCTCCAAGGTCGTGTTCATCGTGTCTCTTCCGTCGTGAGTGAGTACCAGCGGCGACCTGTGCGACCGCTCTTCGACCGTAGCCACACACCGCATCTCTTGGGAAGTACTTATTCCGATAAGTCCCCTTATCGGAGTTGCGCGCATGTCTAGCTGCGCTCTCGCTGTAGACTCGCCGCATCGTTTCACCTCACCTCGGAAGGAGCCGCACAGCATGCCGATGAACATGACCGACATCGCCCGCCTCGCAGGCGTGCGGCGCCCGGTGGTCTCCATGTGGCGCGCCCGCCACACCTCAGGTCCTCACCCCTTCCCCGCCCCACTCCCCCAGGCCGGCGCACACGGCGGCATCCTCTTCGACGAGCGCGAAGTCACCGCGTGGCTCGGAGCCACCGGCTTGGGCAACAACCCCGACTCGCACGCAGAGCAGCCTCTCCACACGGACACCCTCACCACCTTGGCTGCCCACGCGGACGCCGCATCCGCCCTCCTCCTGCTCCACCACGCGGCCCAGGCCCCGCTGGCCACCCTCACACCCGAAGAAATCGACGAGGCCCTCCTCCTCTCGCAGTTCCCCGCCGAACTGCTCCCCCCAGACCTCGACCTCATCGACCCGCCCCTTGCCGGCCTCATCCCCCGCATCGACGACGTCGCGGAGGCCGCCTTCGCAGCGGAGAATGCGCTGGCGCGCCTCATCGAGAGCCTTCCCTCCGATCCTGCCGAGGGGAGCGCCGCGGCCCTGACGTCCCCGGCCCGCGCACTCCTCGCTTCCGTCCTCACGGAGATCCACGCTGAGACGGACTTGCCCCTCGTCCCGACGAACCTGGCGTCCCTCACCCTGCTCACCCATACGCTGCCCCACGCCGAAACGGCCAGGCCGCGCTCCGTCGTCGCACTGCCCCGCCTTCTCCGCACGCCCCACGCCCGCGCCGCCTGGCGCCTGCTGGCGGCACGTGGGCATCACATCACTGTCCTGAACACCGTGGACTTCATCGCTGATGATGCCCCCCTCGTGCTCCCCGCGAGCTGCCTCGCCATCGCCGTCCTGTCACCCGCTGCAGGCCCCTCCACTGCCGCCGACGAGCTGGACGACGTCCTGCTCGCGCTGGGTCCGACGGACCGGGCGATGGTGCTCGGACCGGCGTCACTGCTGGTCGCTTCGACGGGCCAGGCCGCGCGGCGGCGTCTGCTCACGGACGCCACAGCGTCTGGCACCACGCTCCGCTACGCGGCACCCCTGCCCAAGGGGATGCTGACGCGGTCGGCCCGGCGCCGGCTGGCCCTGTGGGTCCTGGCGGGCCGGGATTCCGTGGCGACGTCGGCCATGACAGTGACCGCAGACCACGGCGACGCGTCGCTCAGCGAGGGCGTCACGCAGGCGATCGCGGCGGACCTGGCCGTCGTGATGTCCGGTGACACTGCCGCCATCCGTGACCACGCCTTCCGGTCAGGCGGTCCCCTCGATGCGGGCGCGGTCCACGCCGCCGCGGACATCACGGCGCCGCGCACCGCGGCGAGCGAGCAGCGACTCGGGGCGGACCTGCTGGCCGAAGCCCTCCACGCCGACGAGGAGCTGCTCGCAGCCGTGTCCGCAACGGGCTCCCGCGCCGCTCGCCCGGAGGAGCGCGTCGGCTGGGCGACGCTGACGGGCCGGTACGGCTCGGACCGCCCGGGGGTCCGGCTCCCGTCAGACGAGCTGGCCGCGTCGGGATCTGGCACCGTGGCCGCGATCGGGGCGGACGAACTGCGTGGGGCACGGCCCTGGGGCGCTCGTCGGATCGACCGCCTCCGCCTCGAGGAGATCGCACCGCGAGCGCGGTTCACGGAGGCTGGAGACGTCGTCTACGTGTCAGCGGGCGGGCCGGCCGCGATGGTAGACGACGTCGGCGGTCACCTGGTTCTGGCACCGGCCCGGGTCTTCCGGGCGGAGCCGCCGCAACCCGCCGTGGAGGACCCGTGGTGCGCTGCGCCGGGCCTGGTGGCGGCGGATATCGCGGCCCAGCGGGTCCCCGACAGGGACGCATGGCGCATCCGACTCGCCCCCCGCGACCGCCTCGAGGACGTCGAGCGGCTGCGCCGTGAGGCGGCCGGCCGTCGCACGGCCCTGCTGGACCGCATCGCGCGCCTGGACCGGGCCGAGGTCGCGCTCCTGCATGGACTCGCGGCGGGGACGGTGCGCCTAGGCCCGGGCGGCGCCCCACAATGACGGCAAAGGCAGACATCCACAGAACATCCAGGCCGCATGCGGCGGCCACGACGGCAGAGGAAGGAGCGGTGATGGCGAAGACCACCACAGTGACGCAGGAGAAGGAGGCGGCGCGGACGGCGTCGACCTCCAAGGAGCTGAAGGACACGCTCTGGAAGGCCGCGGACAAGCTGCGCGGGTCCATGGACGCCAGCCAGTACAAGGACGTGGTGCTGGGCCTGGTGTTCCTGAAGTACGTCTCGGACGCGTTCGACGAGCGCCGCGAGCAGATCCGCGAGGAACTCAAAGACGAGTCAGCGGCTTTCATCGAGGAGTCACTCGAGGACGCGGACGAGTACACCGGCTCCGGCGTGTTCTGGGTGCCGGCGCGGGCACGCTGGCAGTTCATCGCGGACCACGCCAAGGGCCTCTCCGCCGCGGAGGGGCGGGAGTCCCAGACGGTCGGCGAGCTGATCGACGCCGCCATGCGCCTGCTCTCCGAACACAACGAGTCCCTCAAGGGCACGCTGCCCACCATCTACGGCCGGGACAACGTGGACCAGCGCCGGCTGGGCGAGCTGCTGGACCTGCTGAACTCGGCGCGCTTCACCGGCCAGGGCGCTACGAAGGCCCGGGACCTGCTGGGTGAGGTGTACGAGTACTTCCTGGACAAGTTTGCGCGGGCCGAGGGCAAGCGCGGCGGTGAGTTCTACACGCCCCCGGTGCTGGTGCGAACGCTCGTGGAGATCCTGGAGCCGCACGAGGGCCGCGTGTACGACCCGTGCTGCGGCTCGGGCGGCATGTTCGTGCAGGCAGAGAAGTTCCTGGCCCGCCACCATGAGGACACGCAGTCCATCGCGGTGTACGGGCAGGAGCTGAACGAGCGCACGTGGCGCATGGCGAAGATGAACCTGGCCATCCACGGCATCGACTCGTCCGGCCTGGGCCCCCGCTGGGGCGACACCCTGGCCCGGGACATCCACCCGAGCCTGTCCGCGGACTTCGTGCTGGCCAACCCGCCGTTCAACATCAAGGACTGGGCGCGTTCCGAGGAGGACGCCCGCTGGCGGTACGGCGTGCCGCCGGTGAAGAACGCGAACTACGCGTGGATGCAGCACATCCTGAGCAAGCTGGCCCCGCACGGCGAGGGCGCCGTGGTGATGGCCAACGGCACCATGGCATCCAACACCGGCGGAGAGGGCAAGATCCGCGAGGGGATGCTGAAGGACGACGTCGTCTCCTGCGTGATCGCGATGCCCCCGAACCTGTTCCGCTCCGTGGCGATTCCGGTGTGCGTGTGGTTCTTCACAAAGGACAAGAAGGCCGGCCCGCGGGGGTCGGTGGATCGTTCTGGTGAGGTGCTGTTCATCGACGCGCGGGAGATGGGCCACATGGTGGACCGCGTCGAGCGCACGTTCAGTGACGAGGACATCCACACGATCGCGAACACGTTCCGCACCTGGCGGGGCCGGGAGTCCGCGGAGGGCGAGTACGAGGACGTGCCCGGGTTCTGCAAGTCCGCGAGCCTGCAGGAGATCGAGGAGGCGGGCTGGGCCGTGACGCCCGGCCGTTTCGTCGGCATGCCGGAGGCACCGGAGGATGACGAGCCTGTGGAGGAGAAGATCGCCCGCCTGACGAAGGAGCTCACGGCGGCACTGGACGAGTCCGCCCGACTGGACGCCGTGGTGCGTGAGCAGCTGGGGAGGCTGGCGTGAGTTGGACGATGACACCTATCAAGAAAATCGGTGAGATCTTCGACGGTCCGCATGCGACTCCCCAGCGGCTCCCGCGAGGGGAGAAGTACTTCCTGAACATCTCCTCGCTCGAGGGTGGTCAGCTGGATCTCACCCACTCGGACTTCGTATCGGATGAAGACTTTGCCCAGTGGACCAGAAGAGTCACGCCGCGGGCCGACGACTTCCTGTTTTCCTACGAGACCCGGCTTGGAGACGCGGCACTGATGCCCGACGGAATCCAGGCGTGCCTGGGTCGACGTATGGCGCTGATCCGGCCCGACCAGCGACGTATTGACCCGCGGTTCCTGCTCTATACATGGCGGTCTCCGGCGTTCCGTGAACAGCTCGCTGTCAAGTCTATTCATGGCGCAACCGTCGATCGCATCCCCCTCAAGGAACTCGGGAACTGGACGATTACCTTGCCTGACATGGCTACCCAGCAGGCCATCGGCGAGGTCCTTGGCGCCCTGGACGACAAGATCGCCGCGAACGCGCAGGCTCTGGAGGTCTCTGACAGTGTGGTGCGAGTCCTCTACTCTCAGCTGCCTCTGTCGCCGCGGACTCTCGGAGAGATCGCGCACTCGGCCCGAGACTTCGTGTCCTCCGGGGCCGAAACCCCCGGTGAGTCATACGTGGCCTTGGAACACTTCGACAAGAGGCAGATGTGGCTGCGCCGCCACGCCGATGCGGCGGTAGCCACGTCCACGAAGACTCGGTTCCTCCCCGGTGACACCCTGTTTGGAAAGCTGCGCCCTTACTTCCACAAGGTGGCCCGTGCTTCGATGAGCGGAATCTGCTCGACCGACATCCTCGTAGTGCGCCCGAATTCAAAGTCGGACACTGCCCTGGTGCTCGCCGCGGCCTCATCCGATGCCGTAGTCGAGGCAGCCGTCATGTCCTCAAACGGGACCCGGATGCCACGCGCGAAGTGGCAGGACATTGCCTCGTGCAGGGTTCCCGACCCCACCGATCCGCAGGTCCGATGCTTTGTTCAGTCCGTCGACGCCATCACCGCGCGGATGGATCGCGCGACCGAAGAGAACACCACCCTCGCCCGCACCCGCGATGAGCTGCTCCCCCAGCTGATGAGCGGGCGCATCACCGTCAAGGACGCGGAGAAGCGCGTCGAGGAGGAGGTTTGACCATGGCCGACATCGGAATGCGCGAGCAGGACTGGGAGGAGCACGCCCTGGAGGTCCTGGCCGAGTACGGCTGGGAGACCCTCCGCGGGCCCGCCGTCGCGCCCGGCTCCGGTCAGCGCGCCCTTTGGGAAGACCCTGTCCTCCACGGCACGCTCTCCAGCGCCCTGCGCACCCTCAACCCCACCGTCCCGCCGGAGTACCTGGACCAGGCCGCAGCGGAGGTGCTCACCCCGGCGTCGCAGGACGCGATCGCGGAGAATCACCGCCTCCACCAGGTCCTCGTGCACGGCTACACGGGCATCACCTACGTGGACCGGGACGGCGAGCAGCAGACCCCCACCATCCGGTTCCTCTCCTCGGACGCCTCCCGCAATACGTACCACGCCGTCAACCAGCTCACCCTCCGCAGCCGGCAGGCGGAGCGGCGCTTCGACGTCGTGCTCTACGTCAACGGCCTGCCCCTGGCCGTCATCGAGCTGAAGAACGCCGGCACCAAGCACACCACCGCCGAGGCCGCCTTCCACCAGCTCCAGACCTACGTGAAGGAGTTTCCCCACGCCTTCCAGACCGTCGCCCTCGTGATCGCGAGCGACGGCCTCACCGCCCGCTACGGCACCCCCTTCACCCCGTGGCACCACTTCGCGCCGTGGAACGTGGACGACGACGGTGCCCTCGTGCCCACCGGTGCCCCGGACCTCGACGGCGAGCCCGCCACGGAGCTCAGTCTCACCCTCCAGGGCCTGTTCAACATCGACCGGTTCGGTCAGCTCCTGCGCGACTACATCGCGTTCGACTCCACCGACGCCGGTCTGGTCAAGCGCATCGCCAAGCCGCACCAGTACTTCGCGGTGTCCAAGGCGGTGGCCAACACGGTGCACGCCGTGGAATCGGACGGACGCATCGGCGTCGTCTGGCACACCCAGGGCTCCGGCAAATCCATGGAGATGGAGCTCTACACCGCCAAGGTGATGCGTCACGAGCGCCTCGCCAACCCCACCGTGGTGGTCATCACCGACCGCACCGAGCTGGACACCCAGCTCTTCGACGGCTTCCGCGCCAGCACCCTGCTGCCCGAGGGCCCCGTCAAGGTGAAGGACCGCAGCCACCTGCGGGACCTGCTCACGCAGTCCAACTCCGGCGGCATCTACTTCACCACCCTGCAGAAGTTCGGCCTCACCCAGGCCGAGCGGGACGCCGGCGCCGACCACCCGGTGCTCTCCGACCGCCGGAACATCATCGTGATGGCGGACGAGGCCCATCGCAGCCACTACGACACCCTCGACGGCTACGCCGCCCACCTGAAGAACGCACTGCCGAATGCCTCGCTCATCGCGTTCACCGGCACCCCCATCGCCGAGGGAGAGCGGGACACCCGGCGGGTGTTCGGCGACGACATCGACGTCTACGATCTGCACCGCGCCGTCGAGGACGGTGCCACCGTCCCCGTCTCCTTCGAGCCGCGCCTCATCACCCTGTCTCGGGTCGACGGAGTCGACGACGAGAGCCTCGACGCAGCCGCCGACGAGCTCACGGCCGGCCTGGACGAGGCCGACCGGGACCGCATCCAACGTGGCGTGGCCACCCTCGAAGCCGTCTACGGGGCGCCCCACCGGCTGCAGACCCTCGCCGAGGACTTCGTTCGCCACTGGGAGGACCGCCGTGACGCGATGCAGCCGACTATGGGCGTGCCTGGCAAGGCGATGATCGTGTGCGCTACCCGCAGCATCGCGGCTCGCCTCTACGAGCGGATCGTGGCCCTGCGGCCCGAGTGGCACGACGACGCCGACGACAAGGGCCGCATCAAGGTGGTCTACGACGCCAACCCCTCCGACACGGGCGAGATCAAGAAGCACATGCGGCGCCCCAGCGCGCTGGCCGCCGTGAAGAAGCGCCTGAAGAACCCGGCCGACGAACTCGAGATCGTGATCGTCAAGGACATGCTCCTCACCGGCTTCGACGCCCCGGCCCTGCACACCCTCTACGTGGACCGGCCGCTCAAGGGCGCCCTGCTCATGCAGACCCTCGCCCGCGTGAACCGCACCTTCCGCGGCAAGGAGGACGGGCTGCTCGTGGCCTACGCCCCGCTCGCGGAGAACCTCCAGCAGGCGCTGGCCGAATTCACCCGGGACACGCGAACGGCCGGCACGAAGACCCTGGCCCAGAACACCGAGGAGGCCGCCGACATCATCGAGACGATGGTGGGGATGCTGGCCGACACCGTGGGCGTGGACTGGAAGGCGACCTACCAGTCCGACCCGAAGAACGGCTGGCGCAAGGCCCTGCTCGAGGTCACCTCCCGGCTCCGCTCCCCCGGTACGCCCGGCAACACGGATCCCGAGGACCCCACCGTCCGGGCCGTGGCGGACACGTTCCGTTCCCAGGCTTCCCGGCTGCACCGGGCCTGGGCCCTGGCCGGCCGCGTGGCCGCCGTCGAGCGGTTCCGCTTGGACGTCAAGTTTTACGAGGAGGTCCGCACCTGGCTGGCCAAGCTCGACGCGCAGGACCGGATCGCCCGAGGGGAACCCATCCCCGAAGAGATCGCCCGCCTGCTCGGCGAGATGGTGGTCGACTCCACCGAGGCGACCGGCGTCATGGACATCTACGCGGCGGCTGGCCTCGAACGGCCCCGGCTCGACGCCCTGACCCCGGCCTGGATGGAGGAGGCGGCCGCGCCGTCGAAGGCAGAACTGGCCATCGAGGGCCTCCGCACGGACCTTCTCAAGGAGGCCACGCGCGTCACCGGAGGCAACGAGATCCGCCGAGCGCAGTTCTCCGAGCGCATCAACGCCGTCATGGCCAAGTACACCAACCAGCAGCTCACGGCAGCCGAGGTGATCGCCGAACTTGTGGAGATGGCCAAGGAAGTGGTGGCCGAAGCTGACCGTGGCCGGCGGTTCACGCCCCCGCTCCACGACGACGAGCTGATGTTCTACGACGTGGTGGCCCAGAATGAAGCCGCCCTGGACGTGATGGGCGACGACGTTCTCGCACAGATCGCCCGCGACCTCGTGGCCACCATGCGCCGCGACATCAAGACCGACTGGACCGTGCGCGAGGATGTGAAGGCCAAGCTCCGCGCCAGCATCAAACGGCTGCTCCGCAAGTACGGGTATCCGCCGGACCAGCAGCCCGAGGCGATCGTCGAGGTGATGCGGCAGATGGAGGCCGTGGCGCCGCGGATGGCGGAGGGGCAGTGAGCGATTTCCTGAGGGATGCTCTCAGCGGGGCGGTCAGCACCATCCTGGTGGCTGGGGCAGGGGCTCTTCTCGTTGTGCTCGGAGGGCTCGGCCTTCGCTTCGCCTGGATCCGTCGGGTCCGCAACCGCGCAGTCCGCGCTCTGAACGTCCCTCGCGTGGAGGCAATGTCCCGCTACGGGATCTCACTCGACAACTGGAGTCCGGTGGGAAGCGTCGATGACCCGCCTCCGGGTCGAGGTGGAACGCTCATGTGGGCGCTGGAGAACGGCGGCGGCCCGCTGACGACGACGGGCAGCCGAATGCGGACCATCACTCTCACCACCCAGAAACCTGTGGCCTTCGAGCTGCAACGGGTGTGGGTGACCTACACGCGGCAAGATCTCCCCGACGGCACGGCCTTCTACGACGTCAGCGACGGTCTGGGCGCAGGCGAGCGGGTGCCTGCTCGGTTTGTGGCAGCCCTCGGCCACGAAGGGCGGGCCACGAACAGATTCGCCGCCAAGCATGTGAGCGACTTCGACCTCCCGCAGAAGGAAGCGCCGGTCCCCTACCGCCTCTCCGACGCGACGCACCTGGATATCGACCTCCTGTTGAGCTTCCTGACTGAGGGCGCCTACACCTACAGCGTCGAGGTGGAGGTGGCCGTCAACGGGGTCAGCCGGACACTGAAAGTCGAGAAGGCACTGATCGGGGACCAAGAACTTCCCCTCAAGATGGTCTTCGCGCGGGAGCCTGCGATGGTCCATGAAGAGTTCACGGAGTACCCACACACGCGCTGGCTTCCGGGCCCGCGACCTGAAATGTGAGTCAAGGCCGCCGACTGTCACTCATGAGGCGGTAGGCAGTCTGGCGATTTCCCTGGCCCCCGTCCATCACCACGATCCCTTCATCCAGGGGGAGCCGAAGCGCGTACCGCACCTGGCGATCGGTCAAACCTGTCACGCTCGTCAGGGCACGCAACGTTGCTCCGTCGGGCATCCTCACCAGAGCAGCCAGCACGGCATGCTCGTGACGGGTGGGGCTGGCGCTCGCTGGAACGGCCCGCGGCACTGCCGTCTCCACCGCGGAGGCACCCTTCGCATCCTCGACGCCGGCGCGAGCGTTCCTGTCCGCGGCACGCCACAGAATGGCCTTGAACTGCACTCCAGTGTCAATGAGCTGGGGCCGTGGCAGGCCCTGTCGTTCTGCTGCACGGAACACCTCTCGGATTCCTCCACCTTCACCTTCGATGAGCGAGGCCCCGTCCGACGTCGTGAGTTTCTTGGCGAACTGATAGAGACGCTGATTGACAGCAGCCTGAGCATGGTCGTCACTCTGAAGCTGTGTCAATGACAGCCCCTGCAGACCGCCGGGATTCTGGATGAAGAGGTTCCTCGGCGTGAGACGGACCTGGACGCCCTTCCCCATCCCCAGAGTGCTGGGCCCGAGATCGCGGTGGACGAGGGCGTTGGCCAGCAGCTCACGCACGGCAGTGAGCGGCAGCTCCGCCACCTCTTCCATGTGGCCGTCCCGGCGATACCGCCGCACAGTGTCGATGTTGTCACTGACCCAGGCCATCAGGTCTCTCAGCAGGTCCGGCAGTGGCCCCACAAAGTCCTCAAGGTTCCGGTTGCGCGGCTGCCCCTCACCGCCGGGGAGCTGGACGGCAGCCGTGACCGTCAGGCCCGGGAAACGTCCCTGTGGAAAGTCTCCGAGAGCATAGAGACCCGCGAGCGTGGGTTCACCAGAACTCGTCAGGACGCTCGTCTGCCGCAGGATCTCCTCGCTGGTACGGTCTCGGAGCCGCCGGTTCTTCCGGCGGACAGCCGCGACATACTCGTCCACCAGCGAGGAAACGAGGTCCTGCTCGCCGAGGCCGGTGGCCACCTTCAACTCGTAGTCAACCCGCTCGTCCGCATGGAGCTTGGCGACCTCCAACATCCGCAGCTCGTGCTCATGCATCCGGTAGTCGCCGTCGGACTGGCGCAGATAGGCGACGCCCTGCACCGTTGCCGGCTTGTCCGCCGTCCTCAGCGGCACGACGTGGATGAGCAACACCTGTCGCTCGTCCAACTGCAAGGTCTGCGGGATGATCTGAGGGCTCGGCGTCACTCCTTCACGTGCCTGGGCTGCGACACCGGCCTCCAGGAGGGCCACGTCAGCCACCCCTGTGACGTTAAAAGCGCCTCTCGCCTCATCGACTCCAAGAATGATGGTGCCGCCCTCTGGCATGTTGGCGAAGGCGCAGAGGGTCTCGGCGAGCTGGGGCACTCCCCCGGCAGCGCGCTTGACCTCCACGTTCGTGGTGTCGCCGCGCCGCACACGTAGAGCCTCCAGAGTGGCAAGCAGATCGTCAGAGGACCATTTCATAGTGACAAAGTGTAAGTGAGAGTGTCAGTATGGGGCATCTATCAGAACCCCCCGGCCCCACCCGCATCACTCGCCAGGTTCGAGAACCGCGAATAGTGCCCCTGGAACCCCACCACAATGGTCTTCGTGGGCCCGTTGCGGTGCTTGGCCACGATCAGGTCCGCCTCACCGGCGCGCGGGGACTCCTTGTCGTACACGTCCTCGCGGTGCAGCAGGATCACCATGTCCGCGTCCTGCTCGATCGAGCCGGACTCGCGCAGGTCGGACACCTGCGGCCGCTTGTCCGTTCTCTGCTCACTGCCACGGTTCAACTGGCTCAGCGCGATCACCGGCACGTCGAGCTCCTTGGCCAGCAGCTTGAGGGCACGGGAGAACTCGGCCACCTCCTGCTGACGGGACTCCACCTTCTTGCCCGAGCTCATGAGCTGCAGGTAGTCCAGCACCACCATCTTGAGGTTGTTCTTCTGCTTGAGCCGCCGGCACTTGGCGCGGATCTCCATCATGGTCATGTTCGGGGAGTCGTCGATGAAGAACGGCGCCTCGTTCAGCCGCCCCACGGTCGCGGCGATCTTGGACCACTGGTCGTCCCGGATGGTGCCCTTGCGCAGGTCCTGCAGGGCGATCGTCGCCTCGGCACTCAGAAGCCTCATCGCGATCTCGTTCTTCCCCATCTCTAATGAGAAGAACACCGTCGCCATGTTGTGGTGGATGGCCGCGGCCCGCGCGAAGTCGAGCGCGAGCGTGGACTTGCCGACGGCGGGGCGCGCCGCGATCACGATCATCTGCCCGCCGTGCAGGCCCTGCGTCAGCTCGTCGAAGTCGTAGAAGTCGGTGGGGACGCCCGTCAGGCCCTCCCCCTGGTTGCCGGCCGCCTCGATCTCGTCGACGGCGTGCTCCATGATCTCCGCGAGGCGCACGTAGTCCTCGGACTGGCGGTTCTCCGCCACCTTGTAGATCTCGGACTGCGCCTCGTTGACGATCTCCTCGACCTCGCCGTCGCCCTGATACCCCAGCTGGGTGATCTTGGTGCCGGCGGTGACGAGGCGGCGCAGGACGGCCTTCTCCGCCACGATCTCCGCGTAGAAGCTCGCGTTGGCGGCGGTGGGCACGGACTGGATCAGCTCGTGCAGCACGGCGGGGCCGCCCACGCGGCTGAGCTCCTGGCGCTTGTTCAGCAGGTCCGCCACGGTGACGGCGTCCGCGGGCTCACCGCGGCCGTAGAGGTCGATGATCGCCTCGTAGATCATCTCGTGGCTCGGCCGGTAGAAGTCGTGGCCGCGCAGCAGCTCCACCACGTCCGCGATCGCGTCCTTGGAGAGCATCATGCCGCCCAGCACCGAGCGCTCCGCCTCCAGGTCCTGGGGCGGCAGGAAGCGTTCAGAGGAACGGCCGCCGTCGTAGGAGCCCGAGTCTCCGTAGTTCTCAGTCAACGTCCGGAGACTCCCTTCCCACAGCCCGCACGACGGCGGCCCTCGCCGGTCTTCCCGGCCCTGATTCCTCTGTTGTCACCGCCCGTGCCGCCGCACCCTCCTGCAGGCGGACGGTGCGACGGTCCCCGGGGCGACGGTCCGAGCGGATGCGCGCCTGTCAGTGGTCACCTGCGGCCAATACCCGCCCTCGCGTTGGGGATACCACGCGACACTACGCGCGCCGTGGAGGCTGGGCAACCGCGTTTCCCACAGGCCTTGTGGACAACATGTGGATTCGGCGGCGTGTCGTGTGGATCGCCTGGGGACCACGCTGGGGACAACCGCTCGGCCAGTCCCAGAATCCAGCTCTGACCTGGGACGATGCGATCCCCAGCGCTGTGGAGGAAGATTCTCCACCCCCCTTTGGCCCCGGCCGCGGGACTTGACAGCACCCTCGTTTGCGCCCTCATCACACCGCCTGGTACACGCCTATCCACACCGTCGTCCACACCCTCCACATCTGTGGACAACTCCTGTGGACAAGGTGCCCGGATCTGGGGACGGCGAAGTTGACAGCGTCTGCGCGCGGCCCCGGGACCTCCACGTGCCCTCCTCTCCCGACCTCCCCGGGCCGCCCCACACCGATGACTCACGCACGTCAGTGACCCGCCCCAGAGTCATTGGACGGAACGCGAGCACGGTGCTTGGGTGGAACCCGTCGTCGTGTCGTCCGCCACAGTGAGGAGTCCGCCGTGCCCCCGGCCACCACCGCCCCCTCCCCGGCCTCGCTCCCCCTCGACGGCGTCCTCGTCGCCGACTTCTCCCGCGTCCTCGCCGGCCCGCTCGCCACCATGACGCTGGCGGACCTCGGGGCGCGCGTCATCAAGGTGGAGCACCCCGAGCGCGGCGACGACACCCGCGGCTGGGCCCCGCCCCGCTCGGCGACGAGCGCCACCTACTTCGAGTCCGTGAACCGCAACAAGGAGTCGGTCGGCTGGGACCTGAAGGACCCCGAGGACCAGCGGCGGGCCGCCGCCCTGGCCGCCCGGGCCGACGTCGTGGTCCACAACCTCAAGCCCGGCACCATGGAGCGCCTCGGTCTGGGCTACGACGACGTCGCGCGGGAGAACCCGTCCGTGGTCTACGCCGCCGTCTCCGGCTTCGGCGACCGCGAGGGCCGGGACCTGCCCGGCTACGACTTCATCGTCCAGGCCGCGGGCGGTCTCATGAGCATCACCGGCGAACCGGACACCCCGATGAAGGCGGGCGTCGCCCTCGTGGACGTGCTCACGGCCAAGGACCTCACCGCCGGCGTGCTCGCCGCCCTGCTGCGCCGCGAGCGCACCGGGGAGGGCGCCCACCTGCGACTGAACCTGCTCTCCTCGCTGCAGGGGGCGCTCGCCAACCAGGGCCAGGCATGGCTCGGCGCCGGCGTCGTCCCGCGGCGGATGGGCAACGACCACCCCTCGATCGCCCCCTATCAGCTGCTGGCGTGCCGGGACGCGCCGCTCGCCGTCGCCATCGGCAACGACGCGCAGTTCCGCACCTTCGCCGCGGCCCTCGGCGTCCCCGAGCTCGCCGAGGACCCGCGCTTCACCACGAACACGGACCGGGTCGAGCACCGCGAGGAGCTGCGCACCGCCCTGGAGGACGCGCTCTCGGCCGAGACGGCCGCCCACTGGCGGGACGTGCTGCAGGCCGAGCGGCTCCCGGTCGGCCTCGTGTCCACCGTCGCCGAGGGCGTCGAGCTGGCCGAGTCCCTCGGCCTGGAGCCGACCGTCGAGGTCCAGGACCGCTCCGGCGCCCCCGCCGGCCGACAGTTCCGCCACCCGGTGCAGTGGGACCCGCCCGTCGCGCACCCGCGCCACGCGCCCCCCGCGCTCGGCGCGGACACGGCGGCCGTCAACACCTGGCTCGACGCCCGCTGACCACCCCGCAGAGAGGACCCCCGCCATGACCACCCCGTTCCACGCCGAAGCCGACTCGTTCCTCGGCCGCGCCGACGTCGTCGGCCTGGACTCCCTGTTCTCCGCCGAGGAGAAGGCCGTCGCACTGCAGGTGCGCGGCTTCGTGGACGAGCACATCCGCCCGCACATCGCCCGCTGGTACGACGACGCGGTGTTCCCCCGCGAGATCGTCCCCGAGCTGGGCCGTCTCGGCGTGCTCGGCATGCCCTACGAGGGCCACGGCATGCCCGGCCGCTCGGCGGTGGAGTACGGCCTCGCCGCCCAGGAGCTCGAGGCCGGCGACTCCGGCCTGCGCACCTTCGTCTCCGTGCAGGGCTCGCTCGCGATGGGCGCGATCCACAAGCACGGCTCCGAGGAGCAGAAGGCGCAGTGGCTGCCGCGCATGACCACCGGCGAGGCGGTCGGCTGCTTCGGCCTCACCGAGCCGGGCGCCGGCTCGGACCCGGCCTCCATGACGACGACGGCCCGCCAGGAGCCCGGCGGCGACTGGGTGCTCGACGGGGTCAAGCGGTGGATCGGGCTGGCCACCCTGGCCGACGTCGCGATCATCTGGGCGCAGACCGGCGAGCCCGGCGACGGGCGCGGGGTGCGCGGCTTCGTGGTCCCCACGGACACCCCCGGCTTCCGTGCCGAGGCGATCACCCAGAAGCTGTCCATGCGGGCCTCGGTGCAGTGCGAGATCCACCTCGACGGCGTGCGCCTGCCCGCCTCCGCGATGCTGCCGGCCGACTCCGCCGTCGGGCTCAAGGGCCCCTTCCAGTGCCTCAACGAGGCCCGCTACGGGATCATCTGGGGCGCGATGGGCGCCGCCCGCGACTCCTTCGACGCCGTCCTCGACTACGCGATGCAGCGGCAGCAGTTCGGGGTGCCGCTGGCCTCCCACCAGCTGACGCAGGCCAAGCTCGCGGACATGGCCGTGGCCATCGGCAAGGGCTACCTGCTGGCGCACCAGATCGGCCGCGCCAAGGACGCCGGCCCGCTCACCCCCGCCATGATCTCCGCCGGCAAGCTGGACAACTGCCGCGTGGCCATCGGCATCGCCCGGGAGGCCCGCGAGATGCTCGGCGGCAACGGCATCACCCTGGAGCACTCGCCGCTGCGGCACGCGAACAACCTCGAGTCCGTGCGCACCTACGAGGGCACGGACGAGGTCCACCAGCTCACGCTCGGCCGGCACCTCACGGGCATCGGCGCGTTCGCCCCGGCCCGCTGAGCCCCGCGCCCGGGCTCAGGCGTCGTCGGCGGGCGCCTCGGGCGCCGGGGCTTCCTCGGCGACGGAGGCGAGGATCGGGGTGGCCGGCAGCTTCCGCACGCGCTTGGGGCGGCGGGCGCGGGCGGGGATGAGGGCGCGCATGTTCTCGGTCTTGCCGAAGCAGAGCAGCCGGTCGCCCTCCTCGAGGACCTTGGTGTCCGCGGGGTTGGGGAACACGGAGGTGCCGCGGTGCAGGGTGAGCACCTGCAGGTCCTTCGCGAGCAGCCCGGAGTCCTCGATGGACTGGCCCACCCAGCCGGAGCCGGCGTGCACGGTGATCTCACCGACCCCGTACCCGGTGGACACGGCCAGGCGCTGGCGCACGTCGATGTCCGGGAAGCCGGCCTGGTCCGCCACGTAGTCGATGATCGCGCCGGCCACGTCCAGGTCCGTGGCGGCCTCGATGCCCTGCAGCCCCGGCGAGGAGTTCACCTCCATGACCAGCGGGCCGTGCTCGCCCTCGAGCATGTCCACGCCGGCCACGCGCAGGCCCATGATGTGGGCCGCCCGCACGGCGGTCTCCGCGTACTCGGGCGAGAGCTCGACGCGCTCCACGGTGCCGCCGCGGTGCACGTTGGAGCGGAACTCGTCCCCCTGGGCCCGGCGGCGCATCGCGGCCACCACGCGGTCCCCCACCACAAGCGCGCGGATGTCCGTGCCCTTGGACTCCTCCACGAACCGCTGGATGAGCACCTGCTGGTTGGTGCCGTGCAGCGTCTCGATGATCGCCTCGGCCACCTTCTTGGTCGGCGCCAGGATCACGCCGATGCCCTGGGTGCCCTCGAGCAGCTTGATCACCACGGGCGCCCCGCCCACCATGTCGATCGCCGTGGAGACCTCGCCGCGGTTGCGCACGAACACGGTGGCGGGCATGTCGATCTCGTGGCGGGAGAGGATCTGCGTGGCCCGCAGCTTGTCCCGCGAGTTCATGATCCCGGCGGCCGTGTTGGGCGTGTAGACGTCCATCTGCTCGAACTGGCGCACCACGGCGGTGCCGAAGTAGGTCACCGAGTTGCCGATGCGCGGCAGCACGGCGTCATAGCCGGAGAGGGGGCGGCCGCGGAACATCAGATCGGGCTCGTCCGAGCTGAGGTCGATCCCGAAGCGTAGGGTGTCCAGGACCTTCACCTGGTGGCCGCGCTCGAGCGCCGCGGTCTTGAGTCGCTGCGTCGAGTAGGCGCGCAGGGAACGGGAGAGGATGGCGAGCTTCATGACCGCTTTCCTGGGAGGATGAGGGGCGTGTCTGAATCTAAGCACACGGCCCCGGCCCCCCACGGCGCGCCCCCCACCGACGACGGCGCCGCTCGCCCGGGGCTGGTGGGCTGGCGCGAATGGGTCGGCCTGCCCGCCGCCCACACCCCCTGGATCAAGGCCAAGATCGACACCGGCGCCCGCACCTCGGCGCTCCACGCCTTCGGCATCGAGCGGTTCACCCGCGACGGCGCCGCGTGGGTCCGGTTCGAGGTGCACCCGTGGCAGACCTCGGCCGCGGACGCGCGGACGGCCGAGCTGCCGGTGGCCGACCTGCGCACGGTCCGCTCCTCGAACGGCAAGGCGCAGGAGCGCGTCGTCGTCGTGATGCCGCTGACCCTGGCCGGCCGCACGATCGAGGCGGAGGTGACCCTGACCCACCGGGACGAGATGGGCTTCCGCATGCTCGTGGGGCGCACCGCGCTGGCCGCCGGCGGCCTCCTCGTGGACCCCGCCGCCTCGTACGTGGGCGGGCAGCCGCCGCGCGGCGTGCGCCGCCGGAACCGGGGACGCGCGTGAGCCGTCGCCCCGCCCGCGCCCCCTTCGCGTTCGGCGGGGTCGAGATCCCGGCCGGCCGCCGCCACGAGCTGTCCCTGCCGATCTCCCAGCTCATCACCGGCGCGGACGTCACCCTGCCCGTGCACGTGCTGCACGGCCGCGAGGACGGGCCCACCGTGTGGGTCTCCGCCGCGATCCACGGGGACGAGGTGGCCGGCGTCGAGATCGTCCGCCGCGTCCTGGAGCGCCTGCAGCCCACGCAGCTGCGCGGCACCCTGCTGGCCGTGCCCATCGTCAACGTGCTCGGCGTGATGGCCGGGGACCGCTACCTGCCGGACCGCCGCGACCTGAACCGCTCCTTCCCCGGCTCTGCCCGGGGCTCGCTGGCCTCGCGCATCGCGCACCTGATGATGACCGAGGTGATCGCCCGCTGCACCGTGGGCATCGACCTGCACACCGGCGCGGACCGCCGCTCCAACCTGCCGCAGATCCGGTGCGACCTGGAGGACCCCCAGACCCGCGCGCTCGCGGAGGCGTTCGGCGCGCCCGTGCTCTTCCACGCCCGCCTGCGGGACGGCTCCCTGCGCGCCGCCGCCCGCGAGACCGGCGCGCGCGTGCTGCTCTACGAGGCCGGTGAGGCCTGGCGGTTCGACGAGTACGCGATCGCCCCCGGCGTGGACGGGGTCCTGCGCGTGCTCGCGGCGCTGGACATGGTGGATCCCGCGGACGTCGGGCTCACCGAGCCCGGGCCGGACGCAGTCGTCGACGCCCCCGGTCCGCTGCCCGGTGAGGTCCCCGAGGAGCGGACCACGGACGTGCCCGAGGCGACCGACGCCACCGGCGAGGACACCGCCGCCGTGCACCCCGACGTCGTCGACGGCGAGCAGGACGCCCCGTACCTGGTGTGGCAGTCCACGTGGGTGCGCGCCCGCGCGGACGGCCTCGTGCACCTGGACGTCTCCCTCGGCGAACGCGTGAGCGCCGGGGACCGGATCGGCGCGCTCTACAACTCGTTCGGCCGCCGCCTCGCGCACGTGAAGGCCGAGCTGACCGGCGTGGTCATCGGCCGCACCGAGGCACCCCTGGTGCACCGCGGCGACGCCCTCGTGCACATCGGGGGATGGGACGCATGAGCAGCGGCGGGGCGCCGTCCGCGCGTCGGAGCCGCCCGGCTCAGGCCGGGGACGGGCGGCGGGCGATGGCCCGGCCGCCGTGCACGAGCCGGTAGTAGAGCAGCAGCGCCACCCCGACGCCGCCGGAGAGCAGGTACATCACCGGGATCCCGACGGCGGCCACCACCGCGCCGAGCACCATGGGGCCGAGGCCGGTGCCGAGGTCCAGGAGCAGGAAGAACGTGCCCGTGGCGACGCCGATCTCGATGGGCCGGACCACCTTGATCGCGATGGTCTGGAACACGCTCACCACGGGCCCGTAGGTCAGCCCCAGCAGGGCGCCGGCCGCGAGCATGCCCGCCGGCTCCCGCCACAGCGCCAGCACCGCGTAGGAGACGGCCATGCCCGCGAGGATCGGGTAGACGACGGCGTTGTCCCCGTGCCGGTCGTGCAGCACGCCCAGGACGGCGCGGCCCACGATGGTGCCCGCGGCGAAGAGCAGGAAGAACAGGCTCGGCACCATCGCCGGGTAGCCCTGCTGCTGCGCGAACGTGGCCATGAACGCGAGGATGCCGCCGTACATGAACCCGGAGGCCAGGGCCACGCCCGCCGCCGGCGCCACCTCCGCGGAGAACACGTCCGCCCGGTGCAGCCGGAACCGGCCCGTCAGCGGCGGCTCGGGCACGCGCAGGAACAGGGCGATCAGCAGGGCCATGCCCGTGAAGCCGATGCACGCCCAGAACAGGGCGTCGTAGCCGAGGGTGGTGCTCAGCTGCAGGGCCACCATCGGCCCGACGGCGCCCGCGAGCGTCATGGACGTGGAGAACCAGCCGGTGCCCTCGGAGCGGCGCACGGGCGGGACGATCCGCTGCACGGCCGTGGCCAGCACGGTGCCGGCCGCGCCGAAGCACATGCCGTTGAGCAGCCGGACCGCGGTCAGCGTGGCCAGGGAGTCCGCCCAGAGGTACGCCGCCGTCGTGAGGACGTAGCAGGCCAAGGCGACGAGCAGGACCCGCCGCCGCCCCCACGCGAAGGTGGCGGGCGTCGTCGTCATGCGGGTGAGGACCGCGCCCAGCACGAACGCCCCCACCACGACGCCGGCCTCCGCGTCCGACGCGCCGAAGGACGTGACGGCGTAGAGCGCCATCGCGGTCATGAGCGTGTAGAAGATCATCGCCACGAACAGGTAGGTGGCGCTGACGAGGATGAACGGGCGCGTCCACAGGGGCGGGCGCGGGGCCGCCGTCGAGCCGGCGGGGTCGGAGGGCGGTGGGGCGGAGGGCATGATCTCCATGTTCCCCCACGGCACGAGGCCCCGGCCCGCTCGTGAAGAGCGGACCGGGGCCTCGGGTGCGCGTCGCGTGCGCGACGGGCTCAGAAGCGGATGATCACTTCTTGGCCTTGGCGGCCACGACCTGCAGCTGGACGGTCGCGATGACGTCCTCGTGCAGGCGGACCTGGGCCTCGTGGTTGCCCACGGACTTGATGTGCGCCGGCAGGGTGATCGAGCGCTTGTCCACGGAGCCGAGGCCGGCGGCCTCGATCGCCTCGGCGACGTCGGCGGTCTGGACGGCGCCGAACAGGCGGCCCTCCGCGCCGGCGGTGCGCTCGAGCTTCACGGTGGCGGACTGGAGCTGCGCGGCCTGGGCCTGCGCGTCCTCCAGGTTCGCCACGGCGCGGGCCGCGCGGGCCTTCTGCAGGGACTCGACCTGCTTCTCCCCGCCCTTGGTCCACACGGTGGCGAAACCGCGCGGGAGCAGGTAGTTGCGGGCGTACCCGTTCTTGACCTCGACCACGTCACCGGAGGTGCCGAGACCGGCCACTTCCTGGGTCAGGATGAGCTTTGCCATCTGGGTGTTCCTTCCTTCGCTCGCTCGATCAGCCGCGGCCGGCGCCGGCGTAGGGCAGCAGGGCCACCTCGCGGGCGTTCTTGACGGCCTGGGCGATCTTGCGCTGCTCCTGGACGGTCACGCCGGTCACGCGACGGGCACGGATCTTCCCGCGGTCGGAGATGAACTTGCGCAGCAGGGCCACGTCCTTGTAGTCGATCTCGGTGATCTTGGCGGCCTTGAGCGGGTTGGACTTCGGTTTGGGCTTGCGGAGTTCAGCCTTCGCCATCGTGGTGCTCCTTCAGAGTTCTCTGGAGCCCGCAGAACGGTTCTGCGGGATGGGATCACGCGGCGTCCCGTGCGGGGCACGGGGCCGTGTGCAGTGCGGCCCGGCGGTACCGGGTCGCGGGTGGGATGGACCGCCGGGGCGGCCCTCCGGGCGACGTGCGCCCGGACGGAGAGGTCCGTGGTGTTCCGTGTCCGTCGCGGCCGTGGGGGCCGCGCCCGGTCAATGCAGGATCAGAACGGGGGCTCGTTGGAGGACGGGGTGTCCCATCCGCCGCCACCGCCGCCGGACCAGGGGTCCTGCGGTGCGGCCTGGCCGCCGCCCTGCTGCTGGCCGCCCCAGCCGCCGCCCTGCTGGGCGCCGCCGAAGCCGCCGTCGTTGTTCCCCCCGAAGCCGCCGCCGGCCGGGGCGCCGCCGACGCCGCCCCCCTGCTGGCCGCCGCCGAAGCCACCGCCGCCACCACCGCCGCGCTGGGCGCGGGTGACCTTGGCCGTGGCGAACCGCAGCGCCGGGCCGACCTCGTCCACGTCCAGCTCCCAGCTGGTGCGACGGTTGCCGTCCCGGTCGTCGTAGGAGCGCGCCCTGAGGCGGCCCTGCACGATCACGCGCATGCCCTTGGTCAGCGACTCCGCCACGTTCTCCGCGGCCTCGCGCCAGACCGAGCAGCGCAGGAACAGCGCTTCGCCGTCCTTCCACTCGTTGGTCTGGCGGTCGAACGTGCGGGGCGTGGACGCGACGGTGAAGTTCGCGACGGCCGCGCCGTTCGGGGTGAAGCGCAGCTCCGGGTCGGCGGTGAGGTTGCCGACCACGGTGATGACGGTCTCGCCTGCCATGGTCACTCCTGTCTTCGGGGGTTCTGCCGGTCAGTGACCGGATCCGGGGATCCGGGACTGCTCAGCGGGGTTCCGGTGGGGGCGTCGGGGACTGATCCGATGCTCTCAGACCCTCCGGACACGGTACGAGGATCACTCAGCGGTGATCTTCTGCTCCTCCGGACGGATGATCTTGGTGCGCAGGATCGTCTCGTTGAGGTTCAGCAGACGGTCCAGCTCCTGGGTGGCGGCCGGCTCCGACTGGAAGTTGACGACCACGTAGATGGCCTCGGACTTCTTCTGGATCTCGTAGGCGGTCTTGCGGCGACCCCACACGTCGATGTTGTCGACGGTGCCGCCGGCGTTCGTGACGACCTCGAGGTACTTCTTCAGGGTCGGCTCCACGGTGCGCTCGTCGACCTCAGGGTCGATCAGCACCATCAGCTCATAAGCACGCATGCGAACCCACCTCCTCTGGGCTTGCGGCCGCGGTCTCTCCGCGGCAGGAGGTTCTGTGCTCGTCGTCCGTGTGATGCTCCGCGCTCTTCGGCGGCACACAGACAACCTGATCCATCCTAGCAGTTCGAGGGAGGGGCACTGGCGCGGCGCCCACGCACGCGGGCGCCTCCCGCGCCGACGCCTCCCGCGCGTCGAGCCCGCGAGCCAGATGATTCAGTCGTTTTCCGGCCGCTTCTACGACCGAAATCTCTGGCTCGCGGCCATCCAGGAGCAGAAATCTCTGGCTCGCGCCCCCACGCGCAGCCTCACACCCCGCGGAAGAACTCCCGCACGGCCGCCGTCAGGTGCTCCACGTCCCGCACGCCGCACATCTCGCGCGCCGAGTGCATGGACAGCAGGCCCAGGCCCACGTCCACGGTCCGGATGCCCAGGCGGGTCGCCGAGATCGGGCCGATGGTGGAGCCGCAGGGGACGTCGTTGTGGGAGACGAACTCCTGGAACGGCACCCCCGCCACGCCGCACCAGCGGGCGAACGCGGCCTCACCCCCGGCGTCGGTGGCGTAGCGCTGGTTGGCGTTGATCTTCAGCAGCGGGCCGTGGTTCACGCGCGGGTGGTTCACGGGATCGTGCCGCTCGGCGTAGTTCGGGTGCACCAGGTGGCCGGCGTCCGCGGACAGCAGCCAGGACCCCGCGATCGCCCGCGCCCGGCCCTGCCCGGCCACGCCGAGCGCCTCGAGCACGCGCCCCATGACCTCCTCGAGCAGCGGCCCGGCCGCCCCGGACCGCGACGCCGACCCCAGCTCCTCGTGGTCGAACGCGGCGAGCAGCGGGATCACCGGGGCGCCGGCCGCCTCACCGGCCACCCCGCCCGCGACGGTCCCCTCGTACGCGATCGCCCCCTCGGCGCCGCCGTGCTCGCGCGCCAGCTCCTCGAGCGCCACGAGGCCCGCGTGCACCGAGCTCAGGTTGTCCAGCCGACCCGACGCGAAGAACTCGCCCGCCAGCCCGAAGAGTCCGGGCGCCTGGGCGTCGGCCACCACGACGTCGTGCCCGCGCACCGCGGCCGGGTCCACGCCGGCGGCGGCCGCGAGCGCGGTCAGCACGTCACCGGGCACGCGGGCGGCCAGACCGTCGGCCTCCGCCTCGCCGGCGCCCTCGCCGCGCGGGGCGAGCGCCCCCACGACGGGGTTCGTGTGCCGCTGCCGCTTCAGCGTCAGCCCCTCGTTGACCTCGCGGTCCAGGTGGATGGCCAGCTGCGGGATGCGCCCCACGGGCCCGGTCGCGGCGAGCACCTGCGTGCCGTCGTCGAGGGCGAGACGCCCGGCGAACCGCAGCTCGCGGTCCAGCCACGAGTTCAGCAGCGGGCCGCCGTACACCTCGACGCCGGCCTGCACCCAGCCGTCGGCCGTCACGGTGGCCGGGTTCGGCTTGAGCTTGAACCCCGGCGAGTCCGTGTGCGCGCCGAGCACGCGGAACACCGGCACGACGCCGGCGCTCGGCCCCGCCTCGTCCGGCCCGGCCGCGCGCGCCTCGGCGCCCTCGTCCCGGCCCAGGGCCCCGGCGCCCGTCGGCACGATCCAGGCCACCGCCGCGCCGTCGCGCACCACCACGTAGCCGCCCGGGGCCGACGGGAAGTCGACCGCCTCGTCCAGGCGGGTGAAGCCGACGGTCTCCAGGCGGCGTGCGACCTCCTCCGCGGCGTGGTAGCTGGAGGGCGAGGCGGTCACGAAATCGGCCAGGTCCCGCAGGTGGGCGGGCAGCTCGGCGGCGGTGTCACGGGTCACGGGGGTCATGCCCCGACCGTACCGCGCCCCACCACCCCGTCCGGCTACCCTGGCCCGAAAGCGGGCCCGCCGCATCGCCCGCCCGTCAGCGCAGGAGGAGCCCGCCGTGGACATCATGATCGCCGTCGCCGTGGGGGTCTTCCTCCTGGTGGCGTGGACCGTGGGCGGCTGGGCCATCGTGCGGATGGGCTTCACCCGGGACGGGGACGCGGCCCGCACCCCCGCCCACGACGACGGCGCCGCGCGTCCGGCGCACCGTGGCCCGGCCGCGGACCCGGCCACCGACCCCCACGTGATCTGGCGCGAGCAGATGAAGGCGGCCACGGCCGCCTCCGGGGCGCAGTGCGTCTGTCCGCCGCCGCCCCGCGAGGACGGCGCCGCCGAGGCGGGGACGAGCGCGCCGCCGTCGTCCCCGGACTGCCCGATCCACCGCTGGGACTACGCCTGAACCGCGGCCGGCCGGTCTGAGCGCCCCCGGGCCGGGCCGGCGTACGCGCCGGCGAGCGGGTCGGTGTCCGGGTGGCCGCCGTGGTCGCGCTTCACGAGGTCTTCTGCCGGGTGCAGCATCTCCCACACGACGCGCCCGCACAGCCACAGCACCGCGAGCATGTGGGCGAGGATCGCGGCCACGTAGACGGAGTCGTCCATGGAGTGCTGCGGCGGGGTCTCGGCCACCCCCTTGGCCAGGTACATCCACACGGCGAAGAAGTGCAGCGCCTCCACCGTCTGCCACACCCAGAAGTCCCGCCAGCGCGGCAGGGCGAGCGCCAGGAGCGGGATCAGCCAGACCACGAACTGCGGTGAGTACACCTTGTTGGTGAGCACGAACGCCGCCACCACCAGGAACGTCAGCTGGGCCAGCCGCGGGGTGTGCCGCACCCGCACGCCGAGCACGAAGATCCCGAGGCAGCACACCGCGAAGGTGCCGTAGGCCAGCAGGGTCAGGGAGTCCTCCGGCACGAACGCCCACCCGGCCTGCGCGGCGGTCACGTCCCACGCGTGCCACACGCTGGACAGGCCCGGCCCGCGCTCGCCGGAGAAGGTGAAGAACACGGACCACGCCTGGAAGTTCACGGCCATGAGCGGCACGTTGACCGCCGCCCACGCCGCCACCGTGCCCCCGGCCGCGAGCAGGAACGGCCGCCACCGCCGCGAGCGCACCGCCAGGATCAGCAGCGGCCCCAGGATCAGCAGCGGATACAGCTTCATGGCCGCGCCGAGGCCGAACAGCACCCCCGCCGTCAGGGACCGGCCGCGCGACCACGCGTACATGCCGCACGCCAGCAGGGCCACGGCCCACAGGTCCCAGTTGATGGTGCCGGCCAGCACGATCCCCGGGGCCACGGCCACCATGAGCCCGTCCATCCACCGACGCCCCGCCATCCGGACGGTCAGCACCGCGACGACGGCCCACAGCACCACCACGAACCCGAGGTTCACGAGCCAGAACACCACCGTGCCCTGCTCCGGAGAGAACGGCAGCGCCTGCGTGATCCAGGCCGCCACCGAGCCCACGACGGACATCAGCACGGGGTACTCGAACGTGGAGCCCGCCCGGAACGGCGCCCACGGGTCCGCCGCGAACCCGCGCCCGCCGTAGAGCGCGGCCCAGTCCGAATAGCAGCCCGCGTAGTAGACGTCCGGGGCGCCCCAGCCGTGCAGCAGGCACGGCGACTTCTGCAGCACGGTCACGACGGCGGCCAGAGCCACCAGCAGCCCCGTCAGCGCCACGGGTCCGGCCCAGGAGCCGGTCCCCCGTCCGGGGCCGTTCGCCGCGAGGCCGCCGGCGAGCTGGAAGCGTCCGCCGCGCTCGCCGGGGGCGGGCAGGGTCCCGGACGGTGCGCTGTCAGCGGAACGCCCGGCGGGGACGCCCGGGGCGGTCACGGCGTCGCTCGGGGCGCCGTCCGCGGCGTGAGTGGGCGGCTCGCTGGGGGTCGCGGCGTGCGCGGGGGCCGGTCTCATGCCCCCATCCTAGGAAGCCGCCCGGACACCGGACGGGCGGGGCCGCCGTCGTCGGTCGTAGACTGGCGGGGTTGATCCCCGGGTGAGCGCCCCGCCGAACGGTGTGGGCCCCCTGTGCGCGCCCCGCGTGCCCGCACCCGTTCCGGACAGTCGAGGAGAGAACCAGACCGTGGCCACCAACCCCATCCGCGTCGCCATCGCCGGCGTGGGCAACTGCGCAACATCCCTCATCCAGGGTGTGGAGTACTACCGCGAGGCGAAGGCCACGGACACGGTCCCAGGCCTGATGCACGTGCAGTTCGGCGACTACCACGTGTCCGACCTCGAGTTCGTGGCCGCGTTCGACGTGGACGCGAAGAAGGTCGGCCTCGACCTGTCCGAGGCCATCACCGCCTCCGAGAACAACACCATCAAGATCGCGGACGTGCCCCACGCGGACGTCACCGTCCAGCGCGGCCCCACCCTGGACGGCCTCGGCAAGTACTACGCCGAGACCATCGAGGAGTCGGAGGCCGAGCCCGTGGACGTGGCCCAGGCCCTCCGCGACGCGAAGGTGGACGTGCTGGTCTGCTACCTGCCCGTCGGCTCGCAGCGGGCCACCGAGCACTACGCCCAGGCCGCGATCGACGCCGGCGTCGCGTTCGTGAACGCCCTGCCCGTGTTCATCGCCGGCACCCCGGAGTGGGCCGAGAAGTTCACCGCCGCGGGTGTGCCGATCGTGGGCGACGACATCAAGTCCCAGATCGGCGCCACCATCACCCACCGCGTGATGGCCAAGCTGTTCGAGGACCGCGGCGTCACCCTGGACCGCACCTACCAGCTCAACGTGGGCGGCAACATGGACTTCAAGAACATGCTCGAGCGTGAGCGCCTGGAGTCCAAGAAGATCTCCAAGACGCAGGCCGTCACCTCCAACACCTCCGCGCAGCTGGGCGAGAAGGACGTGCACATCGGCCCGTCCGACTACGTGGCCTGGCTCGACGACCGCAAGTGGGCGTTCGTGCGCCTCGAGGGCCGCAACTTCGGCGACGCCCCCGTCTCGCTCGAGTACAAGCTCGAGGTGTGGGACTCCCCCAACTCGGCCGGCGTGATCATCGACGCCGTGCGCGCCGCGAAGATCGCCCTGGACCGCGGCATCGGCGGGCCGATCCTCTCGGCCTCGTCCTACTTCATGAAGTCCCCGCCCGTGCAGCACAACGACGACGCGGCGCACGAGCTCGTGGAGGCCTTCATCCGCGGCGACATCGAGCGCTGACCAGCCCGGTCCCCGCGGACCGCGCACGACGCCGGCCCGTCACCTTCCCCGTGGAGGTGACGGGCCGGCGTCGTCGTGGGGGCGCGTGCCGCCCCGGCCACCGCGCTCAGCGCCGCGCGCCGAGCCGGTCCTCGATGGTGAGCCGGACGAGCTGGGCGTACATGGCCTGGCCGTCGGCGCGGGGGTGCACGCCGTCGGCGGAGAAGTCCGTGACGTGCTGCTTCGCCGCGGCGTCCCAGTCCGCCAGGACGATCCGGTCCGGGTGGGCCTTGGCCTGCGCCTCCATCTGCACCTGCACGTCCGCGATCCAGTCCATCGGGCCGTGCGGCACCACGAGCACGAGCAGCCGGTCCTCGCCGACGGCCGCCAGGATCTTCTCCCAGTCGCCCCGGTGGGTGGTGCCGTTGGCGCCCAGGGCCACCACGACGACGTCGCTCAGCTGGCCGTCCGCCTTGAGCTTCTCGATCTCGTCCGCGGCGTCCCAGATCTGGTAGCCCACCTCCGCCTCGAGCAGCATCCCCGGCAGCTGCTCCAGGAGCGTGGGCGCGGCCGAGAGCGAGACGGAGTCGCCGATCAGGGTGACGTCCGGGCCGAGCTCGGACGGCGGCAGGGCCGCGGTGAGCTGCTCCTTGGAGTACGTGGGGCGTGTGACGGCCGGGTCGCCGAGCCCGAGCCCGGACGGCTCGGCGGACGATCCGGGCGAGGACGTCGCGCCGGCGGAGCCCTCCGCGTCCCCGGGGGCGGCCGAGCCGGGCGAGGCCGAGGCCGACGCCTCGGCCCGCTTCGACTGCTCCGCCGCGCGGGACTCGCGGGCCGCCTGCTGCGCCGCCTCGGCGGCCTTGAGGGACTCCTCCGCCTGGGCGATGTCCTGCTCGAGCTGAGTCTGCGCGGGCGAATGCACCACGGCGGCCACGGCCGCCGCGGGGACGGCCACGAGCCCCAGCGCCGTGGCGGCGGCCGCGAGCTGGCCGATCGGCCCGGCCCCGCCCGTGAACGCCCGCCGAGCGGCTGCGCCCCAGCGACCGAAGGCACCCCTGAACCCCTCGTGGAGGATGGGCTCCTCGATCAGCCGGGTGCTCAGGTCGGCGATCAGGGCGGTCAGCAGCAGGATCGCGCCGGCGGCCACGGGCTCGACCCACCCGGGGGCGTCCACGGGCACCATCACGCGCATGATCACGAGCAGCGGCCAGTGCCACAGGTACGCGGCGTAGGAGCGGCGCCCCCACCAGCGCAGGAACCCGTTGCCCAGCGCGCGAGAGAGCGAGTCGCGCCGGTCGCCCTGCACCACGTGCCAGACGATGAACGCGACGACGGCGGACAGGCCCGCCAGCACTCCGCGGTACGTGCTCGCGTGGCCGCCGTCGACCAGGGCGAAGCCCGCCGCGAGCACCGCGACGGCGCCCCACGCGACAGCCACCCGCGTGGCCGAGGTCCGCGGCTCGGGGCCGCCGTGCTCGGGCCGGGGCACATGGGCCAGGCCGATCGCCACGCACGCGCCGAACAGCAGGCCGAAGGCGTGGGTGTCCGTGCCGAAGTAGAGGCGGGCCTGCTCGAACCCGTGCCACGAGCCCCAGGCCATCCACGCCGCGGAGGCCACGGCCGCGACCGCGACCGCGAGGATACGACGTCGGTCCGCCACCCGCCCCGAGTTCACCGTGCTGCGCGGCGGCCAGGTGAGCAGGAGCAGCCCCCAGAGGAGCAGGGGCCAGAGGATGTAGAACTGCTCCTCGATCGCCAGGGACCACAGGTGCTCGAACAGAGGCGGCGAGGCGCGGTTGAAGTAGTCCCCGCCCTCGAGGATCATCACCCAGTTGCTGGTGTAGGTCAGGGCGCCGAACCATTGGCGACCCAGGCCCGCGGGGAACTCGTCCACCGCCAGCCACGCGAGCGCGGTGGTGCCCACGAGCGCCATCAGCATGGCCGGGATGAGGCGTCGGACGCGCTTCATCCAGAAGGTGCCCAGCGCCACGCCCCGGCCCGCGTCCACACCACGGACCAGGCCGGTGGTGATGAGGAAGCCGGAGAGCACGAAGAACATGTCCACACCCACGAACCCGCCGCGCAGGAAGGTGGGCCAGGCGTGGAAGACGAGCACGGCGAGCACCGCGATCCCCCGCAGCCCGTCGAGGGCGGTCACCCGGCCCGGGCCGCGACTGACCCGCGTGCCGACCTTGACGGCGGGCACGCCGTCCTGGGGCGGCAGGGCATGGCGGGGCGCGGACGCGGTGCGCTGGTCGGAACTCATAGCGGTCGATCATCCCATCCGGACCTGGATGGGCCAAAGCCTCCGGCTATCCCCACCCGCCCCACCGCGTTGGGGGCGGTTTCCGGCGGTATTCCGCTCCCAAAGCACCGGTTTCCGCCCCGGAAGCGGGGGGCGGGCGCCGGTCAGTGGTTCCGCAGCGCCTCGATGAGCTCGTCCTTGGTCATGGTGGAGCGGCCCTCGATGTCGAGCTCGCGGGCCCGCTTCGCGAGCTCGTCCTTGGTCCAATCCTCGTAGGAGCCGGCCTCGCCGCCGCGCTCGGCGACCTCGTCCCGGCCGTCCCGGGCGGACGCGTTGGCGATCCGCGCGGCCTTCTCCTCGCTCGCGCCCTCGCGGCGCAGCGCCTCGTAGACCTCGGGGTCCTTGATGTTGGAGGTGCCGGGGCCCATGGGGGCGCCGTTCTTCTCGGTCTTCTTCTCAGCCATGCGGCCAGTGTGGTCCCGGCCCGACGACGGGTGGAAGGTCCGCCGCGCCGCCTCAGTCCTGCTGGGCCTCCGGCTGCTCGGCCCACCAGCGCCGCAGCTCCGCCTCGGCCTCGGCCGGCTCGTGCGGCCCCTCGTCCAGGCGCCACTCGAGCAGGTGGGTGTACGCCCGGCCCACCACCGGGCCCGGGCGGATCCCCAGCAGCGCCATGATCTGCTGCCCGTCCAGGTCCGGCCGCACGGCGGCGAGCTCCTCGGCCTCGGTGATCTCGGCGATGCGCCGCTCGAGGTCGTCGTACGCGTGGGCCAGCCGCTCGGCCTTGCGCCGGTTGCGGGTGGTCACGTCCGAGCGGGTCAGCGCGTGCAGGCGGGGCAGCAGGTCGCCGGCGTCGTGGGCGTACCGGCGGACGGCGGAGTCGGTCCAGCCGGCGTCGCCGTAGCCGTAGAACCGCATGTGCAGCTCCACCAGGCGGGCCACCGCCTTGATCGTGTCGTTGTCGAACTTCAGGGCGCGCAGCCGCTTGCGGACGAGCTTGGCGCCCACGGTCTCGTGGTGCCGGAAGGTGACGGCCCCGCCCTTCTCGAAGCGGCGCGTGGCCGGCTTGCCGACGTCGTGCAGCAGCGCCGCCAGGCGCAGCACGGGGTCGGGGGTCGACGGCGCGTACTCGCCCTCCAGCTCCATGGCCTGCTCCAGCACGGTCAGGGAGTGGGCGTAGACGTCCTTGTGGCGGTGGTGCTCGTCCGACTCGAGCTGCAGGGCGGGCAGCTCGGGCAGGACGTGGTCGGCCAGGCCGGTGCGCACGAGCAGGTCGAGGCCGGCGCGCGGGTGCGCACCGCACACGAGCTTGACGAGCTCCTCGCGGACGCGTTCGGCGGAGATGATCGTGATCCGCTCGGCCATCGCGGTCATGGCCTGCTCCACCTCGGGGGCCACGGCGAAGCCGAGCTGGGAGGCGAAGCGGGCGGCGCGCATCATGCGCAGCGGGTCGTCGGAGAAGGAGTCCTCAGGGGTGCCGGGGGTGCGCAGCACGCCGGCGTGCAGGTCCCGCATGCCGCCGAAGGGGTCCACGAGCTCGAGGGCGGGCAGGCGCAGGGCCATGGCGTTGACGGTGAAGTCGCGGCGCAGCAGGTCGTCCTCGAGGCTGTCGCCGAAGGCCACCTGCGGCTTGCGGCTGGCCGGGTCGTACTGCTCGGCCCGGTAGGTGGTGACCTCGAGCTGCCAGCCGGCCTTGCGGAAGCCGATGGTCCCGAACCGCCGTCCCACGTCCCACGTGGCGTCCGCCCAGCCGGCGCCGACGGCCTCGGACGCGTCCGGGTCGGCGTCCGTGGTGAAGTCCAGGTCCGGCGACGGCCGTCCCAGGAAGAGGTCGCGGACCGGGCCGCCCACCAGGGAGAGCTCGTGGCCGGCGGCCTCGAACCTCCGCCCCAGCTCCACGACGACGGCGGGCAGGGTGGCGTCCGCGGGGAAGCCGGGGGGCAGCGCGTGGGTGGCGGTGGTCAGATCCATGATGCCTACAAGGGTGCCAGACGGTCCCGGCACGGGCCCGCGCGGGCCGGGCTAGAGTTGACGGCATGACCCGCCCCGATCCCTCCGCGCACCGGGGCGCCCCCCTGCCCTCCGCGCTGGGGGCGTGGCGTCGCCGGCCGCAGCCGCCTCTGCGCCCCGTCACCCCGGCCCCCGCGGGACCCCGTTCCGCCGCAGCCGCCTCCCTGCCCACGGTGGAGGAGGTCTCCGCCGGCGGCGTCATCGTCCGCGAGCATGACGGCGGCCTCGAGGTGGCCGTGATCGCCCGCTACAACCGCGGTGGCCGGCTCGAGTGGTGCCTGCCCAAGGGCCATCCCGAGGGCGAGGAGGACCACCGGCAAGCGGCCGTGCGCGAGGTGGAGGAGGAGACCGGGATCGCCGGCCACATCCTCGAGCCGCTCGGCGCGATCGACTATTGGTTCACGGTCGCCCGGCACCGCGTCCACAAGACCGTGCACCACTTCCTGCTGCGCGCCACGGGCGGCGAGCTGACCACGGAGAACGACCCGGACCACGAGGCCGTGGACGTCGCATGGGTGCGCCTCGAGGACGTCGCGCGCCGCCTCTCCTTCGCCAACGAGCGCCGGATCGTCGACCTGGCCCGCCAGGTGGTCGACCAGCACTTCCCCCCGGGCGGTGCCCGGGGCCCCCGCCCCTGATCCACCGCCCCCGGCACGGGGCCTTCCGACCACGATTGGGTGACCCTTGAGCAGCAGACCCGCCCCGCGCCGAGCGCAGGACCCCGCCCACGCCGGCGTCGCCGACGAGGAGCCGACGACGACGGACCCCGCCCCCGCCACGGATCCGGCCGCCGTGGACCCCGCGGACGAGACCCCCGAGGGCGAGCGCCGCGCCGGCCGGTCCACCGCGATCATGGCCTCCGGCACGCTCCTCTCCCGCGTGCTGGGCCTCGTCCGTGCGACGCTGGTGACGGTGGCGATCGGCCTGTCCGCGGACATGGCCGACATCTTCGAGATCGCCAACTCCCTGCCGAACGTGATCTACCTGCTCCTGGTGGGCGGCGTGTTCAACGTCGTGCTCGTGCCGCAGCTGATCAAGCACGCCCGCGACGCCGACCGGGGCGCGGACTACACCTCCCGCCTGATGACGCTCGGCACGCTCGTGATGCTCGCCGGCACGGTGGTGGTCATGCTGGCGGCAGCCCCGCTCATGACGGCCCTGACCCGCGGCTGGTCGCCGGAGAAGCTCGAGATGGCCACCGTGTTCGCCCTGTGGTGTCTGCCCCAGGTGTTCTTCTACGGCATGTACGCGCTGGTGGGGCAGGTGCTCAACGCCAACGGGCGCTTCGGCGCCTACATGTGGGCGCCGGTGCTGAACAACGTCGTCGCGATCGGCGCGATCGTGCTGTACCTGGGCATGTTCGGGGCGTACCGGGCCGGGGACGACCTCGCCGGGTGGACGAGCGCACAGACGGTCGTGCTGGCCGGCGGCCACACCCTGGGCGTCGTGCTGCAGGCCGTGATCCTCTTCCTGCCGCTGCGCGGGCTCGGCCTGGGTCTGCGCCCGCGGTTCGGCTGGAAGGGCATCGGCCTGCGGGACACCGGCCGGATCGCCGGGTACACCCTGATCACGATGGTCGCCACGAACGTGGTGCTCCTGCTGTGCCAGCGGTACGTCACCTCCGCCACGGAGGCCCGCGACCGCGGCGAGCTGCGCATCCCCGGCACGGAGACCTGGAGCGCCGAGATGGCGCAGGCGGCCATCCCCGGTGTGGCCGCGTACAACATGGCGATGCTGATGGCCGTGCTGCCCCATTCGGTGTTCGTGCTCTCCCTGGCCACCGTGCTCTTCAACCGGTTGGCCCGCGCCATGGGCCGCCAGGACATGTCCGCGGTGCGGCGCACGACGGCGCAGGGTCTGCGCGCGTTCACCGTGCCGCTGATGTTCTGCCTCGCCGGCGTGGTGGTCCTGGCGGGCCCCCTGGGCCGCGTCTTCGGCTCGACGGCCGAGACGGCGATGGTGGCCGGCGTCGCGGTGGGCTCGGTCCTGCTCGCGCTGGCGCTGTCCATCCCGTTCCGCTCGGGCTCCTTCTACCTGCTGCGCGTGTTCTACGCCGCCGAGGACGCCAAGGTGCCGATGGTGGTCCAGGTCAGCGGCTCGCTCCTGATGCTGCTGCTCTCGTGGGCGGGCGCGATGCTGCTGCCGCTGTGGTCCATGGCCCTGTGGGTCGCGGTCGCCTCGTCCGTCTCGTACGTGTACCAGTTCGTCCTGACCCATGTGCTCACCGTGCGCCGGTTCGGGGACTACGGCCTCGCATCCGTGCTGCGTGCCCACGTCCAGACCGGCCTGGCCGCGCTGGCCGCGGCGGCCGCGGGCGCGGTCGTCGTGTGGCTGCTGGGCGGGTACACCGGCGGGTTCGCGTGGAACTCCATCGGGACGGCGCTGCTCACGTGCGCGGTGGCGGCCGTGGCGATGGGTCCGGTGTACCTGATGGTGCTGCGGGCCATGCGGTTCCCCGAGCTGGACGACGCCCTCCGGCCGCTCGTCGCCCGCGTGCCGGCGCTGGGTCGTCTGCTGCGCGTCGGCTGATCTCTGGCCGCGACGGCCACGCCACGTATCATCGGATTCCGACCCCGTCGTCAGGAGAAGAGCCCGTGCCCCAGCCCATCGCCGTCGGCGCCGTCCTGGGCGGCCGCTATCGCATCACCCAGCACGTGGTGACGTCCGCGGACCAGGACATGGTGTTCCTGGGCACGGACCAGGTGCTCAACCGCCGCGTCACCGTGCTCGTGGCCTCACGTGAGAACGCCACGCAGGTGGCCTCGTCCGCGCGGGAGCTGGCCACGGGCGAGCGCACCGACGACGTGCAGGTGCTCGACCTGGGCCTGTCGGAGGGCCGCACGTACCTGATCGCCGGCGGGGACCCCGACCCGGACGTCCTGCTGGGTCTGGCGTACCCGCAGGAGCTGTACGTGGAGCCGTTCCAGACGGACAGCCTCGGCTCCGAGCTGTTCGGCGAGTCGCGGACCGGAGACCCCCACGCCTACGACGACGACGAGGCGTACTACACCGACCTCGACCGCCGGCTCCGCGCGGACGAGGACGAGGCCCAGCGTCGTCCCGGGTTCCTGAACCGCCTCTCCGAGCGCCTCGCCGAGCGGGTCCGTCCCTCCGACGGCACCGCGGCGAAGGCGGCCGCCGGGGCGTCGGCCCTGGCCGCGGCGGACGCCGCCACCCGGAAGCAGCAGGAGGAGCGCGAGCGGGCGGAGCGGGAGGCCGCCGAGCGCGCCGAGCGGGAGCGCAAGGAGGCCGCCGAGCGCGCCGAGCGGGAGCGCAAGGAGGCCGCCGAGCGCGCAGAACGCGAGCGCAAGGAGGCCGAGGAGAAGGCCCGCGCCGAACGGGAGGCCGCGGAGCGGGCCGAGCGGGAGCGCAAGGAAGCCGCCGAACGCGCAGAACGCGAACGTCGGGAGGCGGAGGAGCGTGCCGAGGAGGAGCGCCGCGCCGAGGCCGAGCGCGCCCGTCGCCAGGCGGAGCAGGAGGCTGAGGAGCGGGCCGCGCGCGAGCGGGAGGCCGAGCAGGCCCGGCTGGCCGCGGAGCGGGAGGAGGCCGAGCGCCGCGAGCTCGAGCGCCGGGCCGAGGCCCGCCGTCGTGCCGAGGAGGAGCGGGCCCGGGAGGCCGCGGAGCGCGAGGCTGAGAAGCGCGCGGCCCAGGAACGCGAGGCCGCGGAGCGCGAAGCTGAGAAGCGCGAGGCCCAGGCGGGCACCGCCGCACTCCCGGCTGTCGCGGCGGGGGCCGCCGCCGCGCAGACCACCGACGCCGATGCCGACGGGGCCACGCCGCCCGTCGAGCCCGTCGAGCCCGTCGAGCCCGTGGCGGCCGAGAAGACCGACGCGCCGGAGCCGGTCGCCCCGGACACCGAGGCGATCCCCGTGCGGCGCCAGCGCCCCGTCCCCCGCCGAGCGATCGTGGCCGAGTCCGCGCCGACCGCCCACGAGGAGTCCCGCGGCACGGCGGCGCCGGTGGCTGCCGGGGCCGGGGTCGCAACGGCAGCAGGCGCGGCGGCTGCCGGTTCGACGGCCGCCGCCGCGGCTCCGGATGCCCAGGCCGCCCCGGCCACCACCGGGGGCGGCGACGGCGCCACGGTGGCCGACCCGGGCGACGGCCACGGCCGCACGCGCGGCGGCGGTCCGCTGGCCCTGCTCCTCGTGCTCGGCCTGCTGGCCGCACTCGTCGTGGGCGGGGTGCTGCTGGCCCAGAACCTGCGCGGCGGGCCGGCGCCGCAGGCCGCGTCGTCCGAGTCTGAGTCTGCGTCGTCCGAGTCCGCATCGGACACCCCGTCGCCGTCGGAGAGCACCAGCCCCTCCCCCACCCCGTCCAGCGAGAGCGCCGCGGCCGCCCCGCAGCCCGTCCAGGCCCTGCGCTCGGTGCCGGACCTGCCGGAGCACGAGGCCGAGCACGACGCGGACCTGAGCAACCTCATCGACGGCGACCCCACCACCGTGTGGCGCACCTTCGCCTACGCACGGCCGAACTTCGGCGGCTATGTGGAGAGCATGAACCTCGTGGTCCAGCTCGAGGAGCGCACCGAGGTGAACGAGGTGACCCTGCAGAGCACGGGGGCCACCGGTGGCGCCTGGTTCGCCTACATCGCCGACTCCCCCGAGGGCGCGAACGCCAAGGAGATCGGCAACGGCACCTTCGACCAGGACACCGTCTCCATCCCCGTGCCGTTCGAGGGCACCGAGGCCGAGGCCGAGTACGTGATCGTCAGCCTCACCTCGCTGCCCCAGCTGGAGGGCACGACGTCGGACCTCCCGTTCGGCCTGCGCCTCGGCGAGATCGCCGTCCGCTGACCCCGCGCCCGGGCGACGGCGCGCCGGACCTTCCGGCCGCCGTCGCCGGACGTCGTCGCACCGCGGCCCCGGCACCGCGGAATACCCGCCCGTGGCTCCGCCGTTGTCCTGGAGGAGCGTCCACCACCCCGATCCACTGGAGGAACCCGTGGCCCCCACCGCCCAGGACCAGAGCGTCCACAACGTCGTGATCGTCGGATCCGGCCCCGCCGGATACACCGCGGCGATCTACACCGCCCGCGCCGAGCTCTCCCCGGTCCTGGTGGCCGGGGCGGTGACCGCGGGCGGCGAGCTGATGAACACCACCGAGGTGGAGAACTTCCCGGGCTTCCCGGAGGGTGTGCAGGGGCCCGAGCTGATGGCGAACCTCGAGGCCCAGGCCCGCCGGTTCAACACGGAGGTGGTCTACGACGACGTCGTGCAGGCCGACCTGACGTCGAACCCCAAGGTGCTCACGCTCGGCGACGGCACCCAGCTGCGCACCCACGCGGTCATCCTCACGACCGGCTCCGCCTACCGGAAGCTCGGCGTTCCCGGCGAGGAGCGCCTCTCCGGCCACGGCGTCAGCTGGTGCGCCACGTGCGACGGCTTCTTCTTCCGCGAGCAGGAGATCGCGGTCGTGGGCGGCGGCGACTCCGCCATGGAGGAGGCCCTGTTCCTCACGAAGTTCGCGTCCAAGGTGACCGTGCTGGTCCGCAAGGACGAGCTGCGCGCCTCCAAGGTGATGGCCCACCGGGCCATGGAGAACGAGAAGATCGAGTTCCGCTGGAACACCGAGGTCACGGAGGTGACGGGTGACGACAAGGTCAACACCCTCCGCCTGCGGGACACCCGCACCGGCGAGGCGTCCACGCTGGACGTGACCGGCCTGTTCGTCGCCATCGGCCAGGACCCGCGCACGGACCTGGTGCAGGGCCAGGTGGAGCTCACGGAGCACGGCACGATCCGCATCGACCATCCGTCCTCGCGGACCTCCCAGCCGGGCGTCTTCGCCGCCGGCGACGTCACGGACCACACCTACCGCCAGGCCGTCACCGCCGCCGGCTCGGGCTGCGTGGCCGCCCAGGACGTGGAGCACTACCTCGCGACCGTGGCCGATGTGGAGGAGGCCGCGCCGGCCGGCCCGGAGTCGGACGCGAACCCGGCATGAGCCACTGACTCATGACCCCTGACGGAGCGTCATGAATCATGTCGATAACACCCCTGTCCACCCTCGTCAGACACAGAACAAACCCCAGGAGGCTGCCATGAGCACCATCACCGTCACCGACGCCGACTTCGACCAGAAGGTCCTCCAGTCCGAGCTGCCCGTCCTCGTGGACTTCTGGGCCGAGTGGTGCGGCCCGTGCCGCATGCTCGGGCCCGTCCTGGAGGACATGGCCGTGGAGCACGAGGGCAAGGCCGTGATCGCCAAGCTCAACGTGGACGAGAACCCGGCCATCGCCGCGCGCTACGGCGTCACCTCCATCCCGCTCGTCGTGGGCTTCCAGAACGGCGAGAAGGTCGTCGAGTCCGTGGGCGCCAAGCCCAAGGCCGCGCTGGAGAAGGAGTTCTCGGCCCTGCTCGGCTGAGCCCCTCCCCCACTCACCACGACGGCCCCGCCACCCGAGAGGGTGGCGGGGCCGTCGCGCGTCGATCTTCAGGACAAGCGGCGGGTGCCCGTGGACGCCGTCCGCGGGAGGTCCGGATCAGGACTTCTTGCCCTTCCCCTTGCCGTCCTCGCCGTCCTGAATGAGGTCCATGATGCGGTTCAGGTCCTCCACGGTGGTGAAGTCGATGGCGATGCGGCCCTTGCGCGCGCCGAGGGTGATCTTTACGGCGGTGTCCAGGCGGCTGGTGAGCGCGGTGGCGTAGTGGTCCAGGCGCTCGTGGCGGGCGTCGTCCGTGCTGCGCCGCGGCGTGCGGCCCGGCCGGAGCCCGCCCTGCAGTTGCGCGACAGCCTCCTCCGTGGCCCGGACGGACAAGCCCTCCGACTGGATCCGCTGCGCCAGACGCTCCATGTCCGACGGGTCCGTGAGACCGAGCAGCGCACGCGCATGGCCGGCCGAGAGCGTGCCGGCGGCCACGCGACGCTGCACGAGGGGCGGCAGCTTGAGCAGCCGCAGCGTGTTGGAGATCTGCGGACGGGAGCGGCCGATGCGCTGGGAGAGCTCCTCCTGCGTGCAGGCGAAGTCCTCCATGAGCTGCTGGTAGGCGGCGGCCTCTTCGAGCGGGTTCAGCTGGGAGCGGTGCAGGTTCTCCAGCAGGGCGTCCCGCAGGAGGTCCTGGTCCGGGGTCTGGCGGACGATCGCCGGGATGGTGTCCAGACCCGCCTTCTGGGTGGCGCGCCACCGGCGCTCGCCCATGATCAGCTCGTAGGGGGTGGGGCCGTCCACCTCGCGCACGACGATCGGCTGCAGGATGCCGACCTCGCGGATCGAGGTGACCAGTTCCGCCATGTGGTCCTCGTCGAACACCTCACGCGGCTGCCGCGGGTTGGGGTGGATGTCCCCCACCGGGATCTCCCGCAGGACCGCGATGTCCGCGGACACGGTCCCCTCGGTCGCGACGGGGTCCGCGGTCGAGTCCGCCGGTTCCTTCCTCGACGACGTCGCGGAGGTGGCACGCTTGCTGGGCGCCTTCACCGTCGGCATGGCCGGACGCCCCTTGGTCGGCCGCGCCGCGGGTGCATCCTCGGAGTCTGCGGAGAAGAACACGTCGACGGGACGCTGCGCGGGTCGCGAGGCACGCTTCGACGAGGTGGGCCCTGCCTTCGTGGCGGACGTGGCGTTCCGGCCAGTCGCAGCCGTTGATTTCCCGGCCTGTGTCGTTCGGCCCGCGGTCTTCCGCTGCGAGGCCGACGGGGCGGGCTCGTTGGACTCCCCTGGCGTCTCGGTCGTCGCGGTGCTCCGCGTCGATGTCGTGGTTGCCTCCGCTGCCGCGGCAGCCTTCGGGCCGCTCTTCACCGGCACCGCAGAGTCCCTCGGGGAGGAGGCCTCGGCGTTCTCTTCCGGGGCTTCTACAGTGCTCTGGATCAGGGCGCCGAGGCCTCGCCCCAGGCCTCCTCGACGGCTCGTCTTCAACGGGTCCTCCTGCAGTGAGTGGGTCTGCGATCAGTGTAGGTGAGCGGCCTGGTCTCGATGGTCCCGGGCGGCGGGAAGACACTTCTCAAGGAGCTCTGGCCCTGACCGCCGGGGGGCGCGCGAGGGCCTGACACGTGCAAGGGGCGCGGCGAGGTTCGGGCCTCGGTTCTGGGGTGAGACGTCCGCATTGGGCTCGGATGGCAGGATGCGGGCGCGCGGACAGCACCTGCCGCGAGCGTGAGTGTTTCACGTGGAACACTCCGAGTGGGGGCGCTTCGGAAGGGTGCCGCTGCAATCCTCAAGACCTCCTCATGTTCCCTCTCGAGGTTCACTCGTTTCACATGAAACGCGAGCCCGCGACGACGAGCGGGCGGTATCAGAATCACGGTTGTTCAGTTTGTTTTTCATGTATTCCCGGGCCGATCAGCCCTCCGTGCGGACGGTACTCAGATCGCTGGCTACCCGCATGATGATGTGCTTCATCGGACGCGCAATGGCGGACCAGCAGCGAAGCACTCGTCCGACTTCCCCTCGGTGTGATGTGAACACTCGAATCGCCGAACGGATGAGCTCGGCCTGCTCGTCGCTTCGCCGTCAGTGCTTCCTCACACCCGCGCAGCTCACGAATTGAACGCTGCTTCACCATCCGCGTTTCACGTGAAACACGGACGAGTCTGTCATCCAAGTACGACATGAGTTCGGGTGGGCCACGTGCTCGCTCACCCGCAAGTCAGTGCCACATTCCTGCGCCATTCTCAGTCAGCTCGCTCCCGGCACGGATCGTGTGCTCCCTGGATCGCCTGGGATTGTGACCTCGCGGCACGGCGCTTTCACCCGAAGCTCGTTTCACGTGAAACGTATCGTTCGAAGAATCGACCGTGCGCTCATCCATGGAAGCTCGCCCACCAGCGGGTCGCACCCCGAGGCCGGCGTGCGCAGGGTCCTCTATATCTTGAGAGGTTCAGACTTGCCGCGTCGCTGATGGTACTGGCTCGATCTAGTGAGCCCCGATCACCGGTCGTTCAGTTTCACGTGAAACGGCTGGGAGGGAACGCCGGGTCGCGGGTCGCATGTCGGGGCAGCGAGCATCCACTTCCGCCGTTGACAGTACTGCTCGATGTGGTCGCCGATGTCACGGGCGGCAGTACAGTGACGCGGCCGGCGCTCCACCCCACCCACTGACTCCATCCGTCCTGTCAGCTGAGGCCGCCCATCAAAGTTTCAGGACCGCCTCGTGGGGAAACTGGGTCTTCAATGCCTCCATCCGCGTACAGCTGCGGTCAGGGATCGACGCTAGGTGAGCGCGGAACCACCGTGTTTCACGTGAAACCCCCGGCGACCGGCCGATTACTCGACGCCCTGGTTCCCACGTCGCTGCAAGACAGAACCACACGGCCCGCCCCATCCCGCACGGAGCCGCCGCGGGCTTCCCGGGGGGCCTCCACCGCAGTCACCATTCACACGCCGTCCCCGTGCCCAGTCGTCAGACGCGACAGGAGACTGAGCAGGGCTCATCAGCACCGCAGAGGCATCTACGGCCGCACACCCTAGACGTACACTGTCCACAGATGTTGTCCACATATCAACATCGACGTTCGCTGGTGACCACGTCAAGACGCTTGTTGGCCAGCTCAACCACTTGTCTCTGTATACACTGGGGGCACACGACCGCGCTTCCTCACTGGAGGCTCTCTTTCTCCGCACACAGGAATGCACAGCCGAACTGAGCTTCAGGCGCCCCCAATCGGCCCCTCCAACTCAGACGAATCACAGGAGACCACCTCGCCGCTCACGTGCCCTCTCGGACACGCTGACTGACAGACCGGCCGCGCACCCCCGCGACGGCACTCTGACTCGAGCTCCGCTCTGGCCCCCGATTCCCTGCACGTCACCGACGGCGAGGAGGTCTGACGTGGGGGGAGGGGGCACCCAGCCACGGCACCCGGCCTGCTCGACGGCTGCATTCTCGGGGCTGCCACGAGCCCGCCTGAGGGGCAGGGACGGGCCATGCCCTGCACGTCCGCACCAGCCGGCCAGGACGTTCCCTACGAACCGCGCAGCTCCCGAGGCGCACCTCAACGCACGGTGCACCGCCGGCCGGCCATCACAGCCGCGGTCCCGCTCCAGGGCAAAACCGTCCTCCCCGTGACTTCGTGCGTCGCCGCCCCTGCTACCCCCACGCCCGGCGACAGATGCGCCCCGCCCACGACGGAGCGGCAGAGGGCTCGGCCCAGGGGAGGAGAGGGCGGCATGTCTGTCGGAAGCGGTCGACCACGGGCACCCCTCCCCATCGTCCCGCCGCGGCGGCACCACGCGCGCACCCTCAGAGAGGGCCGTTTCACGTGAAACACGGCCGTCCGCCATGCCCAGCGATTCCGCTTGTCTTTTCACCCCTCATCCCCCGGGCCGCACTCACTCACGACGAAGCCCGCCGGGGGATCGCTCCCTCCGGCGGGCTCCGTCGTCGTCGGCAGCGCCATCCGGCGACCGCAGCAGCGGGTCGCCTGCGCGTCAGCCCTTCACGGCCGGGGCACCGCGGCTGGCGATCTCTGCAGCCGCCTCCCGGTACGCCACGGCGCCGGCCGAGGCCGGGTCGTAGGTCAGCACCGTCTGCTGATAGCTGGGGGCCTCGGAGATGCGGACGTTGCGGGGGATCGCGGTGTTCAGCAGCTGCTCCGGGAAGTGCGTCCGGACCTCCTCCGCCACCTGCACGGCGAGGTTGGTCCGCGCGTCGAACATCGTCAGCAGGATGGTGCTCACCTGGAGGCGCGGATTCAGGTGCTTCTGGATCATCTGCACGTTCTTGAGCAGCTGGGAGAGGCCCTCGAGGGCGTAGTACTCGGCCTGGATCGGGATGAGCACCTCCTCGGCCGCCACGAACGCGTTGACCGTCAGCAGGCCCAGGGACGGCGGGCAGTCGATGAACACGTAGTCCAGCCGCTCCTGGCCGTCCTCCTCGCGCCAGGCGGTGTACGCCTCGAGCGCTCGAGACAGTCGCTGTTCGCGGGCCACCAGCGAGACCAGCTCGATCTCGGCACCGGCCAGGTCGATCGTCGCGGGCACCACCTGCAGGCCGTCCACGTCCGGGGCGTCCTGCACGACGTCCTGGATCTCCATCTCGCCCAGGAGCACGTCGTACACGGAGGCCACGTCTCCGGTGTGGGGGATGTTCAGCGCGGTGGACGCATTGCCCTGCGGGTCGATGTCGACCACCATCACCCGCATGCCCGCGCGGGCGAGGGCCGCGGCGAGGTTGACCGTCGTCGTCGTCTTGCCGACGCCGCCCTTCTGGTTGGACGTCGTGAACACGCGGGTGCGGTCGGGGCGCGTCAGACGGCGCCGCTGGAGCCGCGCGGGCTCCTCGGCGTCGGCGCCGCCCTTCTCGGCGGTCCGGCCGGTCCACTTCTGGCGCAGGGCCCTCCAGGCCCCACCCCGGCTCTCCTGCTCCTGCGCCATGCGGCTCTACCTCCTGGGTCGCGGGTGTGCGGATCTGCTGCCGCCCGGCCCGTCCCGTCCCGGTGGGGGAGGGGTCAGCGGGGACGCGCGCTGACGCGCACGACGGTGGTGGTCTCGGGCAGCAGGCCCTCGCCCACCGTGAGGATCTCGGGCTCGGCACCACCATACTTGCGCAGGACCTTGCGGGCGGCGGCGATCTCGTCGGCCGCGGAGCGGCCCTTGATGGCCAGCAGCTCCCCGGCGCCCTGCAGCATCGGCATGGTCAGCGGCACGAGGGTCTTCAGCGCGGACACGGCGCGGGCGGTCACGACGTCGACGTCGAGGTTCCCGGAGACCTGCTCGGCGCGGCCGCGGATCACGTCCACGTTCTCCAGGCCGAGGTCGGCGACCACCATGTCCAGCCACTCCACGCGCCGCTCGAGCGGCTCGATGAGCAGGAACTGGCAGTCGGGGCGCGCGAGCGCGAGGCACAGGCCGGGCAGGCCCGCACCGGAGCCGACGTCGGCCACGAGCGCACCCTGCGGGAGGAGCTCCTCGACCACGGCGCAGTTCAGGACGTGGCGCTCCCAGAGACGGGGCGCCTCGCGCGGACCGATCAGGCCCCACTCGATGCCGGTGTCCGCCAGGTGGGCCACGTACGCCTCGGCCCGGGGGAGGGCCTCGCCGAACAGCTCGACGGCGGCCGGCCGCAGCGCATCGGTCAGCGGCGGTGCCGGCTGTCCCACGGGTGCGGGACGGTCGCCCCGGTCCCGCGGATCCAGCCCGGGGCGCCGCTCGTAGGCCGAGCCCCGCTCAGTCATCGGCGGAGATGACCACGTGCCGGCGGGCGCCCTCGCCCTCCGACTCGGAGGTCAGGCCGGCGTCCGCGACGACGTCGTGGACGATCTTGCGCTCGTACGCGCCCATGGGCTCGAGGTGCACGGGACCCTCGCCGGCGCGGACGCGCTCGACGGCCGCCTGGGCGGCGGTGCGCAGGGCGACGTTGCGGCGCTCCCGGTGCCCGCAGACGTCCAGGATCAGCCGGGAGCGGTGCCCCGTGGCGGCGAGCACGGCCAGCCGGACGAGCTCCTGCAGGGCCTCCAGGGTGCGGCCGTCGGGACCGACGAGGCCGTCCAGGCGCTCGTCGTGGTCCTCGGAGACGACGGACACGTACGTGCGCCCGTCGCGGACCTCGATGTCGATGTCCCCGTCCAGGTCCGCGATGTCGAGCAGCTCCTCGACGTAGTCCGCGGCGACGTCGCCCTCCTCCTCGAGGCGGCGCACCGCCTCCGAGACGGCGGCATCGTCCTGCTCCGCGACGCGGGAGCCCTGGCCCGCGGGGGTCTCGACGACGGCGTCCTCGGCCTCGGGGGCCGGGGTCACGTTCTCGGCGGACATGCTCACTTCCTCCTGCGGTTCTTGCGCTGGGGCTGGACGCGCTGACCCGACTGGCGGACGACCTCACCGTTCAGCACGGCACCGCCGCGGCCCGCCTGGGTGTGCGCGGACGAGGGCGTGGCCTCGGCGTTCGACACCTTCTGGCCCACGGGGGGCAGGCCCTTGGCGGCGCGGCGCTCGTTGAGCTCCTTCTCGGCGAGGGAGCCCGGGGTCGGGTTGTTGCGGATGATCCACCACTGCTGGCCGACGGCCCAGAAGTTGGAGTAGGTCCAGTACAGGAGCACGCCGATGGGGAAGTTGATGCCGCCGATGCCGAAGATCAGGGGCATGGCGTAGAGCATGATCTGCTGCGTCTGCATCATCGGGCCGGAGAGGGCCTGCTGCGTCATGTTCTTCGTCATGAGCATCTTCTGCATGAAGAACATCGAGCCCGACATGAGCAGGATCAGCACGATCGCCGTGACGATCACGGGCCCGCTGCCCGGCGCGCCGAGCGAGTTCATGAAGGTGTCCGACATGCGGGCGCCGAAGATCGTGGAGCCCTCGAAGGAGCGGATCTGGTCCGCGGACAGGGCGTCCATGGCCTCGCCGCGCTCGGCCGCGCCGCGGGCGCCGATCAGCACCTGGTACAGCGCGAAGAAGAACGGCATCTGGATCAGCAGCGGCAGGCAGGCGGCGAACGGGTTCGCCTTGTGCTCCTTCATGAGCGCCTGCTGCTCCATGGCCATGGCCTGGCGGGAGAGCTGGTCCTTCTTGCCCTTGTACTTGGCCTGCAGCTTCTGCAGCTCGGGCTGGATGGCCTGCATGGCGCGCTGCGCCTTGATCTGCTTGACGAACAGCGGGATCAGCAGGGTGCGGATGAGCACCACCAGCAGGAGGATGGACAGGGCCCACGTCCAGCCGGAGTCCGCGGGCAGGCCCGCGAACTCCAGGATGCTGTGGAACGCCCCGAGCAGCCAGGACATCAGCCAGCGGAACGGGGAGAGGATGGCTTCGAACATGGGGGTCAATCCTCCTGCGGGAGATCAGGTGGGATGGGAGGGTGGTTCAGGGCGAGGATGCGCGGCTGCCGGCCCGGCGGCCAGCGTCGGTGCCCGGGCGGGACCGGGTCCACGCCGCCGTCGTTCCAGGGATGGCACCGGCCGATGCGCCGCGCGGCGAGCCACGACCCCTTCACCGCGCCGTGCACGTGCACGGCCTCCAGCCCGTAGGCGGAGCAGCTGGGGAAGAACCGGCACACGGGTCCGTACAGCGGGGAGACCACGGCCCGATAGACCGTGAGCAGGCCCGCCAGCAGGGCGGACGGCAGCGCGCGCAGCGGCCCCCACTCACGGGAGGGCTCGAGCACGACGAAGGGCGAGGGCGTGACGGTCATCTACGCGTGCTCCGAGGCGGCGGGCAGGTGCGGCTTCAGGGCCTTGCCGAGCGCGCCGACGGTCTCGCGGCGCAGCAGCGCGTAGTCCGCCTCGGCGGCGGCCGGCAGCGCGCGGACCTGCACCAGAACCGGCAGGTCGCGCAGCGGGGGCAGGCGCATCTGATCCGCGACGACGGCGCGCAGCCGCCGCTTCACCCGGTTGCGGGTCACCGCGTTCCCCACGGCCTTGGACACGACGAACCCGGCCCGCGGCCGAGGGGCGCTCGGCGACGTGGACCGGGTCTGATCGGGGTCCGTGGCGACGCTCACCACGACGGTGCGCCGACCCGCGCGGGTGCCGGTGCGACCGAGGTGACGGAACTCCGCGGGCGTGCGGACGCGACGGTCACGGGGCAGCACGGGGCGCGCCGTCCCTGGACCGAGGTCCTCAGGCGGACAGCTCGGCGCGGTTCTTGCCGCGGCGAGCGGACAGGATGGCGCGGCCGGCGCGGGTGCGCATGCGGGCACGGAAGCCGTGCTTGCGGGCACGACGGCGGTTGTTGGGCTGGAACGTGCGCTTGGTCACTGTGATCTCTCCACGACGTGTTGTGTGCCTTCGACCGTCGACCTGAGCAGGTGGACCAGGGGGAAGGACCGGTGAGGCTCTGACATGAAATCCCCGGCGGGCACGATCAACCGACACCCGGGGGACCAGACAACTCTAGTGGCCGGGGTACGCAGGGGTCAAACGGGTGCGCGCGGATCCCGGACGCCCGTGGGCGCCCGGGACGGTCGTCCACAGGATGATAGGGGTTGTCCACCGTCTGTGCACAACCCTGTGGACAACCGTTAGACTCCGAGCACCGTCGTCCGTCTCGCGCAGCCGCCCCCGTCCTCGGGGACGTCTGTCCCAGGAAAGGAAGCCTCCGTGGTGGCAGACCAGGCCGTGCTCAGCTCGTGGCGCTCCGTCGTGGGCTCCCTCGAGGACGACGCGCGGGTCAGCGCCCGCCTCATGGGCTTCGTCTACCTGGCCCAGCCGCAGGGCCTCATCGGCAACACGCTCCTGCTGGCCGTGCCGAACGAGACCACCCGCGAGACCCTCCAGGGCACCCAGGTGGCCGACGCCCTCACGGACGCCCTGACCAAGGAGTTCCGCGAGGAGATCCTGCTGGCCATCTCGATCGATGCGAACCTGCAGCCGCCGCGGACCCCCTCCTCCGAGGCCCGCCGCTCCTCCCTCGCCGGCGGGCCGTCCGACGCCGCGGCGCCGGACGTCGAGCTGCCCCCGGCCGCGACCGCCGCCACCTCCCGCCGCGCCGTCGCCGAGGAGCTGCCGGGCTTCCGCATCGAGCCGCCGGCCGACGTCGTGCCCGCCGCGAACGCGGCCTCGAACGGGAACGGCAAGCCGACCCCCGCGCCGCCGTCGACGTCCGCGGAGACCAGCCGCCTCAACGACCGCTACCACTTCGAGACGTTCGTGATCGGCTCGTCCAACCGGTTCGCGCACGCCGCCGCGAACGCGGTGGCCGAGGCGCCGGCGAAGGCGTACAACCCGCTGTTCATCTACGGCGAGTCCGGCCTGGGCAAGACGCACCTGCTGCACGCGATCGGGCACTACGCCCGCCGCCTCTACCCGGGCCTGCGGGTGCGGTACGTGAACTCGGAGGAGTTCACCAACGACTTCATCAACTCCATCCGCCACGACGAGGGCGCCTCGTTCAAGCAGGTCTACCGCAACGTGGACATCCTGCTGATCGACGACATCCAGTTCCTGGCGGACAAGGAGGCGACGGTCGAGGAGTTCTTCCACACCTTCAACACGCTCTACAACAACAACAAGCAGGTGGTCATCACCTCGGACCTGCCGCCCAAGCAGCTCTCCGGGTTCGAGGACCGGCTGCGCTCCCGCTTCGAGTGGGGGCTGATCACGGACATCCAGCCGCCGGACCTCGAGACGCGCATCGCGATCCTCCGGAAGAAGGCGGAGGCCGAGGGGCTCGTGGCCCCGCCGGAGGCGCTGGAGTACATCGCCTCGCGCATCTCCACGAACATCCGCGAGCTCGAGGGCGCGCTGATCCGCGTGACCGCGTTCGCCTCGCTCAACCGGCAGACCGTGGACATCGAGCTGGCCGAGCATGTGCTCAAGGACCTGATCACGGACGAGACGGCGCACGAGATCACGCCGGAGCTGATCCTGCACGCCACGGGGGAGTACTTCAATCTCACCCTCGAGGAGCTGACCAGCAAGTCCCGCACCCGCACGCTGGTGACGGCGCGGCAGATCGCCATGTACCTGCTGCGCGAGCTGACCGAGATGTCCCTGCCCAAGATCGGCCAGGTCCTGGGCGGTCGCGACCACACCACCGTCATCCACGCGGACCGCAAGATCCGCGAGCTGATGGCCGAGCGGCGGACGATCTACAACCAGGTCACCGAGCTCACCAACGAGATCAAGCGGAAACAGCGCGGCGCCTGAGCCACCCGCCGTCCCACCCTCGAGTCCCGGTTCGAACCTTCGACCGGGACTCGAGTCTTCTTCCACATTGTCCACCGGTGTGGACAACTCTGTGGAGAACCCCCGCCGCTGTGGACAACCTCCGCCCCTGTGGATGGCGGAATCAGGCCGCTCACGCCGCGTCCACACCCCTGGGGACGGCGACGGCGCACAGGCTGATGAATCACACGGATGTCATTCGGTGGCCCACACGTATCCACAGGTCTCCACAGCCGAAAACCGCATGATCTCGCGGGTTTCGACGGGTGTGGATATGCCCTGTGGACAGGAATGTGGACAACTGGGGGGTGGATCCGGGGACGAGTCTGGACAACTCCGGTCGAACCTGTGCAGAGCGGGGGGAGGGCCTCCAGGGCTCGTCCACACCGGACGCACACCCCGAACGAGCGGGCGTCCACACGGTTCCCCCAACCGGATCCGCATGGTGACGCGGCAGAACGGCGTTCTCCACAGGATCCACACCCGCTACCACTCCTTCTGATCCCTCTGGAGAGATCCCGCCAAGCAACATCATCTCCACCGCCCCGCACCGAGCTGAGCGCCTCGACGGCCCGGGCTCCGCCCGGGCGCCCGAGATCCGTGGAATCACACCGCTGTCATTCGTCGGCGACCTGACACCCGCCGCGCGGACCGCCTATGCTGAGGCCCGCGTGTCGCCGTTCCCCCCGGGCCCGCAACCCCCGTCATCACCCCAGAGAGGCAGTGCAGCTCGTGAAGTTCACCGTCGAACGCGACATCCTCACCGACGCCGTCTCCTGGGCCGCCCGCTCCCTGTCCCCGCGCCCACCGGTGCCGGTGCTCTCGGGCCTGCTGATCACGGCCGAGGCCGGCGTCGTGTCCATCGCGAGCTTCGACTACGAGACCTCCGCGCGCCTGGAGATCGAGGCGGACGTCGAGACCGCGGGCCAGGTCCTCGTCTCCGGCCGCCTGCTGAACGACATCGTCCGCTCCCTGCCGCAGGCCCAGGTCACGGTGGAGCTCGACGGCGGCAAGGTGCTCGTCACCTGCCGCTCCTCCCGCTTCGCCCTGGCCACGATGCCCGTGGGCGACTACCCGGCCCTGCCCGAGCTGCCGGCCCCCGCGGGCACCGTGGACGGCGCCGCGTTCGCCCACGCCGTCGCCCAGGTCACCGTCGCCGCCTCCAAGGACGACACCCTGCCGATCCTCACCGCCGTGAAGGTGGAGATCGAGGGCGACACCATGACCTTCCTGGCCACGGACCGCTACCGGCTGGCCATGAAGGAGATCCGCTGGACCCCGGCGGACCCGTCCCTCTCGACGTCGCTGCTCATCAAGGCGCGCACGCTCACCGAGGTCGCCAAGTCCCTCGGCTCCGGCGGCGACCTGGAGATCCTGCTCGGCCAGACCGCCGACCTCGTGGGCTTCGCCTCCGGCGGCCGCCGCACCACCTCCGTGCTCGTGGACGGCGAGTACCCCAAGATCCGCTCGCTCTTCCCCGAGTCCAGCCCCATCCAGGCCGTGGTGGACACCGCCGCCCTGGTCGAGGCGTCCCGCCGCGTGGCCCTCGTCGCCGAGCGCAACACCGCCCTGCGCATGGTGTTCACGGACGGCCAGGTCACCCTGGACGCCGGCACCGGCGACGACGCGAGCGCCAACGAGTCCGTGCCGTGCACGCTCGAGGGCGAGGACATCACCGTGGCGTTCAACCCGTCCTACCTCTCCGAGGGCCTGGCCGTGGTGGACCAGCCGCAGGTGCGCTTCGCGTTCACGTCCGCGCCCAAGCCCGCCCTGCTCACCGGCGTGAACCAGGAGGACGGCGTCGTCTCCGACTACCGCTACCTCGTGATGCCGGTGCGCATCGCCTGACGCAGGGGGCTGGACGCTCCCGTGTACCTGTCCCACCTCACCGTCGCGGACTTCCGGTCCTACCGCTGGGCCGACCTGGAGCTGACGCCGGGGTCCACGGTGCTGCTCGGGGCCAACGGGGTGGGCAAGACCAACCTCGTGGAGGCGATCGGCTACCTCGGCGCCCAGCAGTCCCACCGGGTCAGCTCGGACGCTCAGCTCGTGCGCTTCGGCCGGGACCGGGCCCGGATCGCCGGACGCGTGCACCGCGGGTCGCGCGCCGTCGCCCTCGAGCTGGAGATCCTGCCGGGCCGGTCCAACCGGGTGGCCATCAACCGCGGCGCCCCCGTGCGGGCGAAGGAGGGCCTCGGGATCCTGCGCACCGTGGTCTTCGCCCCGGAGGACCTGAGCCTCGTGACGGGGGAGCCCGGTGGCCGCCGTCGTCTCCTCGACCAGCTCATGGTGCAGCTGCGTCCGGCCCTCGGCGAGGCCGCCGCCGACTACGAACGCGTGCTGCGCCAGCGCAACGCCCTGCTCAAGTCGAGCCGCGGCTCTCGCCGCTGGGGCCCCGAGGAGGACGCGACCCTCGCCGTCTGGGACGAGCACCTCTGCGCCGCCGGCGCCCGCCTGCTCCACGGCCGCCTGCACGTGCTGCGCCTGCTGGCCCGCCCCCTCCAGGAGATGTACGCGGCGCTGACCAACGGCTCCAAGGCCGCGGCCTACGCCTACGAGTCCACCGTCCCGCTGGCCCGCGGCACCCACGCGGAGGTCCCGGCCGTGGCGGACCTGGCCGCGGACATGCACCGGACGCTCGAGGCCCAACGGGAGGAGGAGCGGGCGCGGGCGCTCACCCTGGTGGGCCCGCACCGGGACGAGCTCGCCCTCTTCCTGGGCCCGGCGCCCGCGCGCGGCTACGCCTCCCACGGGGAGACGTGGTCGCTGGCGCTCGCCCTGCGCATGGCGGCCTACGACGTGCTCGTGGCCGACGACCCGGACCCCGACGCCCGCCCCGTCCTGATCCTGGACGACGTGTTCGCGGAGCTCGACGCCGCCCGTCGCCGCCGCCTCGCCGCGCTCGTCCACCGGGCCGAGCAGGTGATCGTCACGGCCGCCGCGCTCGAGGACGTCCCCGAGGAGCTCACGGCCCACCGCGTGCTCATCCGCCAGGACGCAGAGGGCTCCGAGGCCGTGGCCGCCGCGGCCCCCGTGGAGGGGGACATCCGTGAGCCCCGGCGCGAGGGCGGCGCCGATGGCTGAGACCCCCGCCCCGTTCGAGCCGGACCGGCCGGACCTGGCGCTCGTGCAGCTGCGCCGGGTCCGCGAGGCCGCCCGGGAGCGGGGCGAGGCGCCGCTGCGGGCGCGGGGGACGGGCGCGGGCCTGGCCGGGGCCATGGCGGGCACGACGTCGGCCGGCCGGGAGCGGCAGGACCGTCGACGCCCGTTCGGGGGTGCGGACCGGGACCCGGCCACGGTGTCCACCGTGTTCGGCCGGCTCATCCGCGACCGCGGCTGGTCCACCCCCGTGGCGGTCGGCTCCGTGCTCACTCGCTGGGCCGAGCTGGTGGGGCCGGAGATCGCGCTGCACTGCCGCCCGGAGAGCTTCGAGGACTCCGTGGTGCGGGTCCGGACGAGCTCCACCGCGTGGGCCACGCAGCTGCGCCTGATGAGCCCCGTGCTCCTGCAGCGCTTCGACGAGGCGCTCGGGCCCGGCGTCGTGACCCGCATCGAGGTGGCGGGGCCGCAGGCCCCGAGCTGGCGCAAGGGGCCGCGCACCGTGCGCGGCGGCCGCGGGCCACGCGACACCTACGGCTGAGTCCGGGGCCGCCCCCCGCGGCGCACGACGGCGTCCCGGACGCGGCGAGGCCATGGGTGCCGCTCTGGCGCGCTCACAGGGTCGGTGACGGCCCGGGAGGCATGGGCGGTCTCCTGCGCACGTCCTGAGCCGTGTCCCTGGCCGCTGAGCGGGTGTTCTCCCGCGGCGGACCCCCGTCGATGCGGGCCCTCGGGGTGTCAGGCGGTACACTGGAACCAGTGAAAGGGGGCCGGCCGTCGTCCGGCCCCCGCCCCCGTGGATCTGCGGGAGCGTGTCGCGTGCCGGTCCTGTCCGGGCGGCGTCGCGCGCCTGCGCGCGGGTCGACCCTGTCGCCGACGTCCGAGGAAGTGAGCCACCCGTGGTTGACGCCATGCCCGAGAACCCCGCGGAGGAGCCGACCGCCGCGTCGGCCGCGCCGAACCCGGAGGCCGTGCCGGACGCCGTCGGGCAGCCCGAGGCCCCGGTGAAGGACCGGAAGGTGCCCGGTGAGTACGGCGCCAGCGCCATCACCGTGCTCGAGGGCCTCGAGGCCGTCCGCAAGCGCCCCGGCATGTACATCGGCTCCACCGGCCCGCGGGGCCTGCATCACCTCGTGTACGAGGTCGTGGACAACTCCGTGGACGAGGCGCTGGCCGGCTACGCCACCGGCATCGACGTCACGCTGCAGGCCGACGGCGGCGTGCGCGTGGCGGACGACGGCCGCGGCATCCCCGTGGACCTGCACCCCACCGAGGGGAGGCCGACCGTCGAGGTCGTCATGACGATCCTGCACGCCGGCGGCAAGTTCGGCGGCGGCGGCTACGCCGTCTCGGGCGGCCTGCACGGCGTGGGCATCTCCGTGGTCAACGCGCTCTCGCGCCGCGTGGACACCGAGGTCCGCCGTCAGGGGCACGTGTGGCGCATGTCCTTCGCGGACGGCGGCGTGCCCCAGGGTGAGCTGGTCAAGGGGGAGGCCACGGACGCCACCGGCACCGTGCAGACGTTCTACCCGGACGCGGAGATCTTCGACTCGATCGAGTTCGACTACGAGACCCTGCGTGCCCGCTTTCAGCAGATGGCCTTCCTCAACAGGGGCCTGCGCATCACCCTCACGGACGAGCGCGTCCAGGAGTCCAACGAGGTCGTCGACGACGAGATCGCGGGCGAGGGCGCCGCCGGTGAGGACGTCGCGGAGAACGGCCTGGCGGAGGAGGCGGAGCAGGAGCCCCAGCGCCGCTCCGTCACCTACCTGTACGAGAACGGCCTGCTCGACTACGTCCAGCACCTCAACTCCGCCAAGAAGGTCGAGTACGTCCACGACGACGTCATCGCCTTCGAGGCCGAGGACGTCTCGGACGGCCGCTCCATGGCCGTCGAGGTGGCCATGCAGTGGACCTCCGCCTACTCGGAGTCCGTGCACACCTACGCGAACACGATCAACACCCACGAGGGCGGCACCCACGAGGAGGGCTTCCGCGCCGCGCTGACCTCCCTGGTCAACCGCTACGCGCGGGAGAAGGAGATCCTCAAGCCCAAGGAGGACAACCTCACGGGCGAGGACATCCGCGAGGGCCTGACCGCCGTGATCTCCGTGAAGCTCTCCGAGCCGCAGTTCGAGGGCCAGACCAAGACCAAGCTCGGCAACTCCGAGGCCCGCGGGTTCGTGTCCAAGGCGGTCACGGACCACCTCGGCGACTGGTTCGAGCGCAATCCGGGCCCGGCCAAGGAGATCATCCGCAAGGCCATCATGGCCTCGCACGCCCGCCTGGCCGCCCGCAAGGCCCGGGACAACGCGCGCCGCAAGTCCCCGCTGGAGTCCTTCGGCATGCCCGGCAAGCTGGCCGACTGCTCCTCGAAGGACCCCGAGCGCTGCGAGGTGTACATCGTGGAGGGCGACTCCGCCGGCGGCTCGGCCAAGCAGGGCCGCAACCCGGAGACGCAGGCCATCCTGCCGCTGCGCGGCAAGATCCTGAACGTGGAGCGCGCCCGCCTGGACAAGGCCCTCGGCAACGCCGAGATCCAGTCGATGATCACGGCGTTCGGCACCAACATCGGCGAGGAGTTCGACATCTCCAAGCTGCGGTACCACAAGATCGTGCTCATGGCGGACGCGGACGTGGACGGCCAGCACATCACCACGCTGCTGCTGACCGTCCTGTTCCGGTACATGCGCCCGCTCATCGAGGCCGGCCACGTGTTCCTCGCGCAGCCGCCGCTGTACCGCATCAAGTGGTCCAACGCCCCGCACGACTACGTGTTCTCGGACGAGGAGCGCGACGCCGCCGTCGAGGCCGGCCTTGCCAAGGGCTGGCGCTACCCCAAGGACAACGGGGTGCAGCGCTACAAGGGCCTGGGCGAGATGAACTACCAGGAGCTGTGGGACACCACCATGGACCCGGAGCACCGCACCCTGCTGCAGGTGACCATGGAGGACGCCGCCGCCGCGGACGCCGTCTTCTCCATGCTCATGGGCGAGGACGTGGAGTCCCGCCGCACCTTCATCCAGCAGAACGCCAAGGATATCCGCTTCCTGGACGTCTGAGCCGGACCCGCAGACCTGCCTGAGCCGACCATCCTCCCCGCCGTCGCGGGGAGCACGAGAGGACCCGCGTGAGCGACGAGACCACCCCCCAGACCCCGGACGAGCCCGTCGAGGGCGCCCCGACCCCGCAGCCCCCGCAGACCGGCCTGGACATCGAGGTGGAGCACTACGTGCTCCCCGAGGGCGCCGCCGACAAGGTCGAGCCCGTCGACCTCGAGTCGGAGATGAAGCGCTCGTACCTGGACTACGCGATGGCCGTGATCGTCGGCCGCGCGCTGCCGGACGTGCGCGACGGCCTCAAGCCCGTGCACCGTCGCGTGCTCTACGCGATGTACGACGGCGGCTACCGCCCGGACCGTGCGTTCAACAAGTCCGCCCGCGTGGTGGGCGACGTGATGGGCAACTACCACCCGCACGGCGACACCGCGATCTACGACGCCCTCGTGCGCCTCATCCAGGACTGGGTCCAGCGCTACCCGCTGGCGCTCGGCCAGGGCAACTTCGGCTCCCCGGGCAACGACGGCGCGGCCGCCCAGCGCTACACCGAGACCAAGATGGCCCCGCTGGCCATGGAGATGGTCCGGGACATCGACGAGGACACCGTCGACATGCAGGACAACTACGACGGCAAGCAGCAGGAGCCCGTCGTCCTGCCCGCCCGGTACCCGAACCTGCTGGTCAACGGCTCCTCGGGCATCGCCGTCGGCATGGCCACGAACATCCCGCCGCACAACATGCGCGAGGTGGCCGCGGGCGTGCAGTGGTACCTCGAGCACCCCGAGGCCACCCGCGAGGAGCTGCTCGAGGCGCTCCTGGCCCGCGTGCACGGCCCCGACTTCCCCACGGGCGCCCAGATCCTGGGCCGCAAGGGCATCGAGGAGGTCTACCGGACCGGCCGCGGCCCCATCACCATGCGCGCCGTGGTCAACGTGGAGGAGATCCAGGGCCGCACGTGCCTCGTGGTCACCGAGCTGCCCTACATGACCAACCCGGACAACCTGGCCGCGAAGATCGCGGAGATGGTGCGGGACGGCAAGATCAGCGGCATCGCGGACATGCGCGACGAGACCTCCGGCCGCACCGGCCAGCGCCTGGTGATCGTGCTCAAGCGCGACGCCGTCGCCAAGGTGGTGCTGAACAACCTCTACAAGCACACCGAGCTGCAGTCGAACTTCTCGGCCAACATGCTCGCGCTCGTGGACGGCGTGCCGCGCACCCTGTCCCTGGACGGCTTCGTGCACCACTGGGTGAAGCACCAGATCGACGTGATCGTGCGCCGCACCGCGTTCCGCAAGCGCAAGGCCGAGGAGCGCGCGCACATCCTGCGCGGTCTGCTCAAGGCCCTGGACATGCTGGACGAGGTCATCGCGACCATCCGCCGCTCGGCCTCGGCGGACGTGGCCCGCGAGGCCCTCAAGGAGCTCCTGGACATCGACGACGTCCAGGCCCAGGCCATCCTGCAGATGCAGCTGCGCCAGCTCGCTGCCCTGGAGTCCCGGAAGATCCAGGACGAGTACGACGACCTCATGGCGAAGATCGCCGAGTACAACCGGATCCTGGAGTCCCCGCAGCGTCAGCGCGAGGTCATCTCCGAGGAGCTCGCCGAGATCGTGGCCAAGCACGGCGACGACCGCCGCACCGAGATCATGGCCGGCTTCGACGGCGACATGTCCATCGAGGACCTGATCCCCGAGGAGGAGATGGTCGTCTCCATCACCCGCGGCGGCTACGTCAAGCGCACCCGGATCGACCAGTACCGGTCCCAGGCGCGCGGCGGCAAGGGCGTGCGCGGGGCGACGCTGCGCGGCGACGACGTCGTCGAGCACTTCCTCACCGTGTCCACGCACCACTGGCTGCTGTTCTTCACGAACTTCGGCCGCGTGTACCGCATCAAGACGTACGAGCTGCTCGAGGCCGGCCGCGACGCGAAGGGCCAGCACGTGGCCAACCTGCTCGCGTTCCAGCCGGACGAGCGGATCGCCCAGATCCAGCCGCTCGTGGACTACGGCCGGGCCCCGTACCTCGTGCTCGCCACGCGCGGCGGCCTCGTGAAGAAGACGCCGCTGCTGGACTACGACACGAACCGCACCGCCGGCCTGATCGCGATCAAGCTGCGCGAGGGGGACGAGCTGGTCTCGGCCCGCGTGGTCTCACCCGACGACGACCTCATCCTGATCTCGCACAAGGGCCAGTCCCTGCGGTTCACCGCCACGGACGAGGCGCTGCGTCCCATGGGCCGTGCGACCTCGGGCGTGACCGGCATGAAGTTCCGCGACGACGACTCCCTGCTGACGATGGACGTGGTGGAGGAGGACGGCTACGTCTTCACCGTCACGGACGGCGGCTTCGCCAAGCGCACCCACGTGGACGAGTACCGCCTGCAGAACCGCGGCGGCCTCGGCATCAAGGTCGCCAAGCTCGTGGACGACCGCGGCGAGCTCGCCGGCGGTCTCGTGGTGCGCGAGGACCAGGAGGTCCTCGTGGTGATGGCCTCGGGCAAGGTGGTGCGCTCCGCCGTCGCCGGTGTGCCGGCCAAGGGCCGCGACACGATGGGCGTGATCTTCGCCAAGCCGGACAAGCGGGACCGGATCGTCGCCGTCACCCTGAACAACGAGCAGGAGATGGAGGCGAAGGCGGACGCCGAGGCCGAGGCGGGGCCGGATGTACCCTTGGACGCAGACATCGACCCGACCGACCCCGTAGCCGCACCGGAGGACGCCCTGACGCAGGACGCCGGTGAGGGTGCAGACGGAGGAGAGCAGTGAGCACGTCCGCGTCGTCGCGTCCCGGCCAGGGGCGGAGCACCGGGAAGGCCGCCGAGCCGCGATCCGGCCGCCCGGTGCGCAAGGCCAGCGGGTCCTCGCAGGAGGACCTGGTCCGCGCCGTCCCGAAGGCCAAGGTGCGCCGCGCCCGCCTGGTCCTGACCCGGGTGGACCCGTGGTCCGTGCTGAAGCTGGCGTTCCTGCTCTCGGTGGCGCTGGGCATCCTCACGGTGGTGGCGGCGGTGGCGCTGTACTCGCTGTCCGACGTCCTCGGGATCTTCGACAGGGTCAACGACGTGATCGGCACCGTGCTCGGCTCCGAGGCCGGGCGCTACACCGTGGCGTCCCTGGCCCCGCTGAGCACCGTGACCTCGCTGGCCACCGTGCTGGCCGTGGTCAACGTCATCCTGCTGACCGCCCTGGCCACCGTGGCCGCGCTGCTCTACAACCTCTGCGCGAGCCTCGTGGGCGGCCTCGGCGTCACGCTGACGGACGACTGAGCCGACCCTCGACGACGCCCCGCGCGGATTTGCGCGGGGCGTCGGCGTTCCTGTACAGTCATCTCCTGTTGTGAACGGCGTCAGCCGTGAGCGACGGTGAGGGCGTATAGCTCAGGCGGTTAGAGCGCTTCGCTGATAACGAAGAGGTCCCAAGTTCAAGTCTTGGTACGCCCACTCCCACCACACAGAGCCCCGGTCCGCTGGGGCTCCGTTCGTCTCCGGAGGTCTTCCCATGGGTCGACTGGCACGCGTGGCCCTCGTGGTCAGCGCCGCGGCAGCCGCCTATGGGGCGCGTCTCTGGCGGGAGAACAGTGCGGGGAAGGACGTCTGGGCCACGGCCACGGACGACCTGCCGGAGGACGCCGACGGCGTCGAGCCGGCACCGGAGGACTGACCGGTCCTCACGGGGGCATGGCGCAATTGGTAGCGCACCTGCTTTGCAAGCAGGGGGTTAGGGGTTCGAGTCCCCTTGCCTCCACCGAAGAAGGGCCCGGGAGTCGTGAGATTCCCGGGCCCTTTCGTATGCCCAGGGTGGCCGCCGGCGCCGGCACCGTGGGCAGAAACCGGCGACCCGGGGGCTCCTGGGGCACAAACTGCAGGACTTCGGGCCCCGTGGGCAGAAGAGAGGGCGTTTCTGCCCACGGAGGGACGGGGATGGCCTGCCCCGAACCCCCGCCGCCGGACCCGCCCACCGCGCCCGTGGCCGTCGCGTGTGGTGTTGGATGGTCCGGTGAACACCATCATCGACACCCCGTCCCCCGACCGACCCGCCCCTGGGCAGGGCACCCCGGCCTACGCCCGGGTGCCCGCGAGCTACTACGACATCTTCGTGGGCGTCTTCATCGCCCTCCTGATCCTCTCCGGCGTCACCGCGGCCAAGCTCTTCTACGGCCCCACCGTCCCGGTCATCTCGGACCTCTTCTACGACGGCGGTCCCCTCATCTTCGACGGCGGCGCCTTCCTGTTCCCGTTCGCGTACATCGTCGGCGACATCCTCGCCGAGGTGTACGGCTGGCGCCGGGCCCGCCGCGCCATCGTCCTCGGCTTCGCGATGCTCGTGCTCGCCGCCCTCACCTACACGGTGGTCTCCTGGACCACGCCCGTCGATGGCTTCGAGGTCTGGGACCAGGCCCTCGCCCCGATGCTCCGGATCACCGTGGCCGGCGTCGTCGCGTTCCTCGTGGGCTCCCTGCTCAACGCGTCCATCGTGGTCCGCCTCAAGGAGCGCATGAAGGAACGGCACGTGGCGTTCCGGCTCATCCTCTCCACCGTGGTCGGCCAGTTCTTCGACACCCTGATCTTCTGCACCATCGCCTACGCCGGCACCATCTCGCTGCTGGAACTGGCGAACTACACGGTGACCGGCTTCGGGTACAAGACGCTCGTGGAGATCCTCATCGTGCCGGTGACCCTGCTCGTCATCCGGGCCCTCAAGCGCCGGGAGCCCACCTACCGGGCACCCGGCTTCGAGATCCACCGCGACGACGATCCCGCCCTCGCCCCGGCCGCGTCCCGCTGACCCGCACGGGCCCCGGCGTCGGCCGCGCCGGGGCCCGTCCGTCGCGCGCACCCCGACCACCGACTACCGTCGGTGCCATGGGCAAGGACCTCTTCGAGCACGAGCAGCAGCAGACCCTCAGCCGCGAGCAGGCCGCCGCACGCCTGCGCGACCTCGCCGACCAGCTCTCCCGGCAGAACGAGGTGCGGATCGAGCACGGCGGCCGCGACGTCGTCGTCACTGTCCCGGACCGCGTGGGCCTCGAGGTGGAACTCGAGGTCGAGGACGGCGGCGACGCCGAGCTGGAGATCACCCTCAGCTGGTGACCGGCCCCGGGCCGGCCGCCGGCGCCTCCCCGTGCCTCAGAACGTCCAGGGCTCCCCGGGGGCCAGACGCCGGTAGTCGGTCACACCCTCGGCGAGACCCGAGAGCACCCTGTCCACCACGCCCTTGCCGTCCTCGCTGAGGATGCCGTCGTGGATGGGGCGGGTGTGCGTCGCCGCGATGGCCCGCATCTGGTCCACCACGTCCGCGATGCGCAGCCACGGCGCCGCGGCGGGCAGCAGGAGCACCTCGACGTCGGCGTCCGGCACCGTGAACGAGTCGCCGGGGTGCAGCACGGCCCCGTCCACGAGGTAGGACACGTTGACCGGGCGCGGCACCTCGGCGTGGATCACCGCGTGCTCCCCGCCGAGCACCTCCACCCGGAAGCCGGCGGCCTCGAACGTCTCCCCGGGGACGGCCGTGTGCACGTGCCCGGCATCGAGCCCCGCCTCCGCCAGCGGCCCCGTGAGGTCCCGTGGCGCCCACACGTGCGCGTCTGTGCCGGCCACAGCCCTGACCAGTTGCTCGGGGACCACGTGGTCCGGGTGGCCGTGCGTCACGAGGACGGCGTCCGCGCCGTCCAGGACCGCCGCGTCGCTGAACGCGCCGGGGTCGAACGCGAGGCGCCGGCCGGCCTTCTCGAGGCGGACGGCCGAGTGGCCGAAGAGGGTCAGGGTCGTGCTCATGCAGATCACTCCTCCGCCCGGCGTCGGGATCCCGGGCGCTCCCAGCCTCCCGCGCGCTCCCGGCGGTGGACAAGGCCCGCGCCCCGTTCGACGGCGGCCCACCGGCTCCCGCCCCGACCTGCGCCCGGACGCGCGCCGGCCCGCGCCCCCTCGGTCCTGCCGAGGATGCGCGGGCCGGTCGCCGTCCGCTGCGCGCTCAGAGCGCGGGGGAGCGGGTCAGCGCTGCTGCCCGGGCTGGACGCCCAGCACCTTCGCGTTGGCGGCGGCCACCGGGTCCGGGGTGGCGGTGTCCACCCGCACGCCCTGGCCCGCCGCGGCCGAGCCGGCCTCGGCCACGACCTTCTGCTGCTGGGCATAGGGGTTGTTGGCCTCCACCACCGGGATGTTCGCGGTGATCGGGCCCGGGACCGGGGCGGTCCACGGATCCTGCACCGGCTTGGTCAGACGCCACAGGGCGTAGCCGGCGCCGGCGGCGGCGGCCGCCATGCCCGCGACGATCCAGGCGCGGCCGCCCGAGCGGGAGGCCCGGCGACCGGCGGCACGGTTCAGGTCCTTCTCGGCCGCGCCGGCGTACTGCTCGGCACCCTTGCGCAGGCGCTTCACGATCGCCTTGTCCCCGGTGAGCTTGATCAGGGCCTGCTCCAGGGCGTCCGGGACCTCGACGTCGTGGGCGGTCTTGCGGGCGTGCGCGGCGCCGTCGGCCAGGCGGGCGGCGGCCACGGGGAGGACCTCCTCCTTGCGGCGCTGGGCGTAGTCGCCGGCGTCGGCCAGGCGGGCCTGCACCTGCGGGGCCACCTTCCCGCCCTGCTCCTGCAGTGCGGACAGACCCGTGGCGAGGAGGCCGGCGAGGGTCAGGCCGCCCGCCGCGGCGGCGTCCTTGGCCTGGCCGGCACGGTCGCTGAACAGGGCGGCGGACCGCTGCGCGTCCTTGCGGGCGCCCTTGGCGGCCTTCTTCGCGTCCTTGCGCAGGCCCTTGGCGGTCTGGCGGCCGTCCCGGCGCAGCTGCGTGGCCTTGCGGCCCCCACGACGGCGGCCCTTCTTCGCGGCCTTCTCGGCGTCCTTGCGCGCCGCGGCGAACTGCTGCTGCACCTCGTGGCCGGCGTCCTGCGCCTGGGCCTGCAGGTGCTCGAGGAAGTCCTGGACGGTGTCCACGCCCTTGGCGACGGCGGGGGCCAGCAGCCCGTACTGGTGCGCGACGGCCTCACCGGCCTTCCGCGCCCCGCGCTCGACGACGGGGCCGTACTCCTCCTTGGCGTCCTGGGCCTTGCGACGGCCCTCCTCGGCCGCGGCGGAGCCGCCGATCAGCCCGTAGGCCGCCGCCACCTCGCTCCAGGCGCGGGTGGACTCCACCTTCGGGGCGGCCCAGTGGCGCAGGTTCTCCGCCTGGCGTGCGACGAACGCGTTCGCGCCGCCGTCGTGCTGGATCTCGTCGTGCAGGGTCGTGCGAGCCATGTGATGCCTCCCGTGAGTTCTGGATGGTCGTTGAACGCGGTGGTCCTCGAGGCCCAGCCTAGTGGCCGACCCCCGCCGTGGCACGGGTCCCGGCACGCCGGGAGTGCGTACGCCGATCGCGGAAGACCCGCCCCCGGACGGCGGGATCCGGACGGCCCGCCGCCGCGGATGGAACAATGGGGCGCATGGCGAACAAGACGCACACCGCGACCATCCACACGAACCACGGCGACATCGTCGTCGAGCTGTTCGGCAACCACGCCCCGAAGACCGTGAAGAACTTCGTGGGTCTCGCCACCGGCGAGCAGGAGTGGACCCACCCGCAGACCGGTGAGAAGAACAACGGCGCCCCGCTGTACTCCGGCACCGTGTTCCACCGCATCATCAAGGACTTCATGATCCAGGGCGGCGACCCGCTCGGCATGGGCATCGGCGGCCCCGGCTACCAGTTCGGCGACGAGATCCACCCCGAGCTGCAGTTCGACCGTCCCTACCTGCTGGCCATGGCCAACGCCGGCCCCGGCACCAACGGCTCGCAGTTCTTCATCACCTCCGTGCCCACCGGCTGGCTCAACGGCAAGCACACCATCTTCGGCGAGGTGAAGGACGAGGCCTCCCAGAAGGTCGTGGACGAGCTCAACGCCGTCGCCACCGATCCCCGTGACCGCCCGCTCGAGGACGTCGTCATCGAGTCCATCGACATCGACGAGGCCTGAGCAGCCCCTCGGTGAGCACCACCCCCTCTGACCCGCACGGCCCGGACTCCGCGGACGGCACACCCCCGGTGTGCCCGCGGCATCCGGGCCGTGCCGCGTATGTGCGCTGCGCCGTCTGCCGGCGCCCCGCGTGCCTCGACTGCCAGCGTCCCGGCTCCGCGGCCGGACCGGTCTGCGTGGACTGTGCGTCCGGCGTCGTGGCCGGTCCCGGTCCGACGGCGGCCCCGCCCGGCGCCGCCGCGACGGTCCCGGCCCGACGGCGGACGGGCTTCGCCGCCTCGCCCGTCACCTGGATCCTGCTGGCGGTCACGGTGGTGGTCTACGCGGCGCAGTGGCTGACCCGGGATCAGGCGTCCGGCGTGACCGAGGCGCTCTGGTACGCCGGGCTCTACACGTCCCCGTACGGCATGGAGCCGTGGCGGATGGCCTCCTACGCGCTCGTGCACGACGTCTCCGGTCCCACGCACCTGCTGCTGAACATGCTCGCGCTGTGGGTGATCGGGCGCGTGCTCGAGCCCGCGCTGGGCTGGTGGCGGTTCCTCGCCCTCTACGTGCTCTCCGCCGTGGGCGGCGCGGTGTTCGCACTGTGGGTCTCGGACCCGCTGCAGCCCGTCGTCGGGGCGTCCGGCGCCGTGTACGGCATGTTCGCGGCCCTGTTCCTGCTCACCCGGGTGCGGGGCGGGCAGGTGCGCTCGATCGCCGTGCTGATCGGCCTGAACCTCGTGTTCTCGTTCCTGCTGCCCGGGGTGGCCTGGCAGGTGCACGTGGGCGGGCTGCTGACGGGCGCCGTCGTCGCCGTCGTGTTCTCCCTGGCCGGCGGGCTGCGGCCCGGCCGCGCGCGCGTGCCGTCCGTGGGCGCCCAGGCGGCCGGCCTCGTGGTCGTGGCGGCGGCGCTGGCGGCGCTCACGGTGCTCGGCGCCGCCCGGGTCACGGTGGCAGGCCTGCTCGGCTAGGCCGTCGTCCCCGACCGTCCCCGGAGTTCTCCACAGGCGGGTGTGCACTTCTTCCCACAGGGGTGTCCACACCTGTGGACAACTCCGGGGACAACTCGTCTCCGGGCGGGATCGTGCGGATCGGCCATCCACAGGGTTGTCCACCGCTGTGGAGAACTACACGCGTGTCATTCGCTCCAGCGGGACATCATGAGGAACCCGACGAGCGCGATGCCGAAGCCCACGAGGATGTTCCAGCCGCCGATCTGCACGATCGGGAAGAGGCCCTGGGTCAGGTAGTAGACGATGATCCAGAGCAGGCCGAGGATCAGCAGGCCGAACATCACGGCCTTGTACCCGGGGGAGAGGGGCTTCGGACCCGGGTCCACGTCCCCGAGGTCCGTCCGCACGGCGGAGCGGCTGCGGCGCGCGGCCTCGAGCTCCTCGCGCTTCCGACGGGCCGAGTCCTTGCGCTTGCCGGCGGGTGCTGCCACGGGTCTTCTCCTCGGGTGGGGGGTGGTGGGCGCCCCCACCGGCGGGGACCGGGGCGGGGACGGTATCCTGCTGACCTGCCCAGGACCGGGGTCAGCGACGTGCCCGGCCAGTCTATGCACCCCGCTCCCACGCGGCGGGGAGGAAAGAGCGCCCCCGTGCAGAGCCCCGAGGTCTCCGTCCTCGTCGTCGACAACTACGACAGCTTCGTCTACACCCTGGTGGGCTACCTCGAGCAGCTCGGGGCCCGCACCACCGTGATCCGCAACGACGAGGTCACCCCCGCCCGCGCCCTCGAGCTCGCGGCCGAGCACACGGCGGTGCTCATCTCGCCCGGGCCGGGCGCGCCCGCCGACGCCGGTGTCTCCCTCGACCTCATCCGCTCCGCCGCCGACGGCGGCCGTCCGCTCTTCGGGGTGTGCCTGGGGCACCAGGCCATCGCGGAGGCGTTCGGCGCCACCGTGACGCACGCGGAATCCCTCATGCACGGCAAGACGTCTCTGGTCCGCCGCGGCGAGCACCCCATGTTCGAGGGCGTCCCCTCGCCGTTCACCGCCACCCGCTACCACTCGCTGGCCGCCGTGCGGCCCACCGTGGACGAGGCGGTCCTGGAGATCACCGCCGAGACCGAGGACGGCGTCGTGATGGGACTGGCCCACCGCACCGCGCCCCTGTGGGGCGTGCAGTTCCACCCCGAGTCCGTGCTCACCGAGGGCGGCTACCGGATGCTCGGCAACTGGCTCGAGTCCGTGGGGCTCTCCGGGGCCGCCGAGCGCGGCGGCCGGCTCTCGCCCCTCGTCCGCCAGGACTGACCGGCCCCGGGGCCCGGTTCGCGGGTCCGACGGCGCCCCGTCCGCTCAGGTGGACGGCGGCGGATCGATCGAGGGCTCGGGCTCCGGCGTCAGCGTCGGCAGCGGGTCCACCGGCGTCGCGGTGGACGAGGTGCTCGGCGACTGCCCGGTCGGCTCCGACGAGGTCGACGGGGCCGCCGACGTCGGCGCCGGGCTCTGCGTCGGTGACGGCGTCGCGGTCGTCGTCGGCTCGGGGCTGGGCGTGGCCGAGGCGGACGGCGAGGGCGAGGGTTCCGCGCTCGCGGAGGGCTCGGGGCTCTCCGACGGCGGGGGGCTCGGTGACGCGGACGCCGACGGCGTGGGCTCGGGCGCCTCGCTGGACGGCGGCGCCGGCTCGGAGGGCTCGGCCGTGGGCGCGATCCATGAGGACGCCGTCAGGGTCAGGGAGGAACGGTTGTCCACGCGGACGCCGGCGGGCGGATCCTGGGCCACGACCGTTCCGGTGTCCGTGGTCGCGCCGTCCTCGTCCTGGATCCGCACGCGCAGCTCGGGGGCGCTCAGCGCCAGCTGACGCCGCGCGTCCGGAGCGCTCATCCCCACCACATCCGGCACGTCGACCATGCCGCTGGACAGGTGCAGCACCACGGAGGAGCCGGGCGGCACGTGCGTGCCCATCGCGGGGTCGGTGCGGGCGAGCAGCCCGCGTTCGAGTCGGCCGTCGTCCTGGTACTGCACGGAGGAGACACGCAGGCCCAGCCGTTCCAGCTCGCGGCGGGCCGCGTCCTCGGACAGCCCGTGCAGGGAGTCGGACAGCGCGATGCCCTCCTCGCCGCGGGACACCCGGATCCGCACCTCGGCCCCGCGGGGCACCTCCGTGCCCGTCGGCGGGTCGCTCTGGGTGACGGTCCCGTCCGGGGCGTCGGCCATGTACGCGGACGAGACGACGGCCACCAGACCTGCGTCCTCGAGCGCCGCGACCGCCTCGTCCTGCTGCAGCCCCACCACCGCGGGCACCTCCGCGGTGGTGGACAGAGCCGCCGCGAGCCACGGCGCCAGGACCAGGGCCAGCGCGATCAGGACCGCGCCGGCCGCCAGGAGCGTGCGCCGGCGGAGGCGCCGGCGGACGCGACGGTGCGTGGCCGTCGCTGGCGCCGGCGTGTCCCCTTGCGGTTCGGGCCGGGGCGTCGCGACCGCACCGGGCATCACCGGCTGGCCGACCGTCACCGGGCGGGGGCCGTCCATGGCGGCGGCGGCGGCAAGCTGCGCGGCGGAGGCGGCGCCGAGCAGTCCCGCACCCGCCACGGCATGGTTCGCCGCCTGGGGCTGTGCGGCGTCCGGCTCGGCCGGGACGGAGGGCGTCGGCCGGGTCAGCGGGACCGCGGCCGTCGGCACATCGGCCCCGTGCTCCGCGGCCGCGGCGCCCAGCACCGCGCCGACGAGGGCGGGAGGGACGGCATCGAGCGGCGGGGTGTGACGGCCGGGGCCGGCGTGCGGATCCGCGGCGGCCTCCTCGAGGGCCGCGAGGAACGCGGCGCCCGTGGGGAACCGGTCCTCCGGATCCTTGCGCAGGGCGCGCAGCACCACGGGGTCGAACGCGGGCGGCAGGTCGGGGTCGACGTCGGAGGGTGCCGGCGGCTCCTCGCGCACGTGCTGGTAGGCCACGGCCAGCGGCGTGTCACCCGTGAAGGGGGGTCGGCCCGTGAGCAGCTCGAACAGCAGGCAGCCGGCCGCGTAGAGGTCGGCGCGGCCGTCCACGGTGCGGCCCGTCGCCTGCTCCGGGGCCAGGTAGAGGGCCGTGCCCACCACGGCCTGGGTCTGCGACGTGGTGGCGGAGGTGTCGGCCAGCGCATGGGCGATCCCGAAGTCCATCACCTTCACGGCGCCCGTCTCCGTGACCATGACGTTCGCGGGCTTCACATCGCGGTGGACGATGCCCTCCTCGTGCGCGTGCTCGAGCGCTTCCAGCACGCCCCGGGTCCAGGCCACGGCACGGTCCGTGCCCACGGCGCCCTCGGCGTGCAGGATCTCCCGCAGCGTCCGGCCGGAGACGAGCTCCATCACCAGGAACGGGCAGTCCACCGGATGGAGGCCGTCCTCGAGGGAGACCTCGCCCGTGTCGTACACGGAGACGATCGAGGGGTGGTTCAGGGAGGCCGCCGAGCGTGCCTCCTTGCGGAAGCGCGCCTGGAAGTGCGGATCGCGCGCCAGGTCCCGGCGCATCAGCTTGACCGCCACCGGGCGGTGCAGCCGCAGGTCCTCGCCGCGGAAGACGTCCGCCATGCCGCCGCGCCCGATCAGCTCACCGATCCGGTACCGCCCGTTCAGGATCCTCTGCTCATCCACAGACACGTCCGCGTGCCCGTCCCGCCCGCCGCTCAAGCGGAGGGCGTGGCGTCGGCGGACGAGGCCTGCGCGCCACGCGCGTCGGCGGAGGAGGCCTCCGCGCCGCGCGCGTCAGCGGACGGGTCGGTGGTGGGCTGGCCCGTCGGCGCCGTGGACTCGCCGGAGGACTCCGTCGTCGGATCCCCCGTGGGTGTCGTCGGCTCCTCGGTCGGCTCCGGCATGGGCTCCGGGTCGGCGGTGGCCGTCGGGGATTCGGCGGTGGGGGACGGGCTGGGCTCGTCCGAGGCCGACGGGCTCGGCTCGCTGCTCGGCTCCTCCGACGCGCTGGGCTCCGGCTCCGAGGCGGGCTGGGAGGCCTCGCGGGTCGGCGCGGCGTCGGACCCGCCGGTGGCCACGATCAGCTGCACGTGCGTGTCATAGCGGTGACGCTCGCCCTCGCCGGGCACCACGCGCACCACCTCGCCGTCGGCGCCGTCGGCGGACGGGTCGTCCACCCGGTCCACGGTGAAGCCGCGGTCGCGCAGCGTCTGGATCGCGCTGTCCACGGGCTGGCCCACGAGACCCTCCGGGATGACGCCCTCCCCGGTGGAGACGGCCAGCGTGACGGTCTCACCGCGCTGCAGCGCCCCCACGGGGTTGATCTCCTCGACGGTGCCCTCCGGGCTCTGCGCGTCGCGGTCCTCCTCGCGCACCGCCAGGCCGAGGCCCTCGAGCTCGGCGCGCACCTCGCTCACGGGGCGACCCTTGTACGCCTCCGGGTCCACGTTCACGGACGACTCCTCCTGCGAGGTCGCCGGCGCCGAGCCGCCGTCGCCGCGGCCACCCGTGAGCAGCGGCCACAGCAGCGCCCCCAACAGGGCGAACACCACGAGACCGAGCAGCGCCCACAGCGGCCAGGGGTTGGCGCGTCGCCGGCGGGCGGGCGCGGAGCCGCCCCCGGCGGGCGGGCCCGGGTCCACGACGTCGCCCGGGCGGGTCTGCTGGTCGCGCACGGCGGCGATCTCGTGGTCGCGCGTGCTCGCGCTCGCGGCGGCGCCGGCCGCACCGGCCGCGCCCACGGCCGCCGCGCCGGCGGCGCCGGGGCCGCGGGCGTCGTCGTCGGTGCGGGGCTGGGCCGCGGTCACCGGCAGCGCCGCGGTGGCGGGGGAGCCGTCTGTCCGGGTGCCCTCGGCGCGGGGATGGGTGGTGCGCATGCCGTCGTAGTCCAGGGGAGCGGTCTCGGCGCCCGAGGGGTCGGCCACGCCCTGCTCCTCGAGGAAGATGGCCAGGCCGGGCACGGCCTCCACGGCGCCGCGGGTGTCCTTGCGACGCAGCGCGTCGGCGGCCTCCGAGAGCGCGGTCGCGTCCGAGGGCCGCTCCTTGGGGTCCTTCGAGAGCATGCACATGATCAGGGCGCGCACCGGGGCCGGGACGGTGTCCGGCAGGGGCGGCGGGGTGTCGTTGACCTGGGCGAGGGCGATCGCGATCTGGGACTCGCCCGTGAACGGGCGATGCCCGGCGAGGGCCTCGTAGCCGATGATGCCCAGCGAGTAGAGGTCGGAGGAGCCGGTGGCCTGCTGCCCCGTGGCCTGCTCGGGCGCGAGGTACTGGGCGGTGCCCATCACCTGGCCGGTGGCCGTGAGCGGGACCTGGTCCGCCAGGCGCGCGATGCCGAAGTCCGTCACCTTCACCCGGCCGGTGGGCGTGATCATGAGGTTGCCGGGCTTGACGTCGCGGTGCACGAGCCCCTGGGCGTGGGCCGCCGAGAGCGCGGCCGCCGTCTGCGCGATGATCCGCAGGGTCCGCTCGGGGGAGAGCACCTTCTCCTTCTCGAGGATGGAGGACAGCGGCTGGCCCGGCACGAGCTCCATGACGAGGTAGGCGGAGCCCTTCTCCTCGCCGTAGTCGTAGACGTTGGCGACGCCGGGGTGGTTCAGCAGCGCGGTGTGCTGAGCCTCCGCCCGGAAGCGGCGCAGGAAGTTGGGGTCACCCGTGTACTCCTCCTTGAGGATCTTCACGGCGGTGATCCGGCCCAGGACCTTGTCCCGGGCCTTCCACACCTCGCCCATGCCGCCGATCGCGATGCGATCGGTCAGCTGGTACCTGCCCCCGAGGGTGATGCCCGATGTCGGCCTCATTCCGTGACCACCGCTTCCATGATTGCCTTCATGCCACTGACGATTGTCTGATGTCCAACCCCCGGCGGCTCGTCCTCCACCACGATCGTCACGGCCGCCCGGGGGTTCTCGCTCGCGTCGAAGCCGGTGATCCAGGAGTGCACGTTGCCCGTGTCCCCGACCTCGGCCGTGCCCGACTTCGCCGCGATCCGCACCGTGTCCGACTGCACGGATCCCAGGATGCCGTCCTCCACCGCCGAGACCATCATGTCCGAGACCTGCCCGGCCACCTCGGGGGTCGTCGCCCGGCCGCGCTCACGGGGGCTGAACTCCTGCACCGTGGTGAGGTCCGAACGGCGGACCGCCTTGATCAGCTGCGGCTCCATGACCACGCCGTCGTTCGCGATGCCGGCGGCCACCATGGCCATCTGCAGCGCGGTGGCCTGCACGTCCCGCTGGCCGATCGAGGACTGCGCCAGCGCGGCGTCGTCCAGGTCGGAGGGGAACACGGAGCCGGTCACGGGCAGCGGGTAGTCGAAGGAGTCGTTGAAGCCGAACCGCTCGGCGACCTCCCGGATCCGGTCCTGGCCCAGCTCGACGGCGGCCATGGCGAACGGCGTGTTGCAGGACTGCGCCAGCGCCCACGTGAGGGTCTGACGCCCCACGGTGTTGCACGGTGAGCCGTCGTAGTTGGGCAGCTCCGTGGTCGTGCCGGGCAGCGTCCACGCGGCGGGGATGTCCACCGTCCCGTCCGGGGTGTAGTCACCGGACTCGAGCATGGCCACCGCGTCGATCAGCTTGAACGTGGAGCCGGGGGACACGAGCTGCTCCGCGGCGCGGTTGCGGTATGCGCTGGCGCCGGGGATCTGGTCGATCGCGGCCATGGCCGACTGCGCCTCGGCCGGGCTGTGTGAGGAGAGCGCGTTGGAGTCGAAGCCCGGCTTCGACACCATGGCCAGGATCTCGCCCGTCGTCGGGTCCGTGACCACGGCGGAGGCGCGCACGCCGTCCGGGAGCGCGTCGTACGCCAGACGCTGCAGCTCGGGGTCGATCGTCAGCTCCACCTGGTCGCCCTCGGGTGTGGCACCCGTGATGATCTCCATGGCGCGGTCCACGAACTGGGACGTGGGGGTGCCGGAGAGCTGCTCGTTCATGGCCGCCTCCAGCCCGTCGGTGCCGTAGGTGAGCGAATAGAAGCCCGTGAGCGGGGCGTACAGCTCGGTCTCGTGGTAGACGCGCTGGTAGTGGTACGCGTCGCCGGAGGGGACAGACTCGGCGATCGGCTCGCCGTCCACGAGGATCGGCCCGCGCGGGGCGCCGAACTCCAGGAACATCTGCCGAGAGTTCAGGGCGTGCGTCTTGAGCTGGTCAGCGGCCAGCACCTGGATGACGGACGCAGCCAGCGCGAGCACGAGGAGCATGGCCGCCATGACGGTCCACGTGCGTCGGATCGCCTCGTTCACCGCTCCTCACCTCCTCCCGGGGGCACGGCGGCCGCCGGGAGCGCCGTGCCGGGGTCGAGGTGGCCGGCGCCGGGCCCGGACGCGTTGACCATCCCGTCCACGACCACGGGCCGGCGGGCGGCGTTCGAGATGCGCAGCACGAGCCCCACGATGATCCAGTTGGCCAGCAGCGAGGAGCCGCCGGCGGCGAGGAACGGCGTCGTGAGGCCGGTGAGCGGCAGCACGAGGGTCACGCCGCCCATCACCACGAACACCTGCCACGCCATGGTGAAGGCCAGGCCGGAGGCGAGCACCTTGCCGAATGCGTCGCGCACGCCGAGGGCGGCGCGCATCATGCGGGTGACGAGCAGGAGGTACAGGACGAGCACGGCGGCCAGGCCCACGAAGCCGAGCTCCTCGCCGATGGCCGTGAGGATCATGTCCGAGAAGGACAGCGGCACCTGGGTGGGGTTGCCCGCGCCCAGGCCGGTGCCCATCAGCCCGCCCGAGGCCATCGCGAACAGGCCCTGGACCACCTGGTAGGAGCCGCCGAAGTCGCGATGGTAGATCTCGGGGTCGAAGGCCCTCAGCCAGATCTCGAACCGGGCGGTCACGTGCGGCATGAACAGGAACGCCAGCGCCGCGCCGAAGGCGATCAGGCCCAGGCCGAGGAGGATCCAGGAGGCGCGGGACGTGGCGATGTAGAGCATCGCCATGAACATGCCGAAGAACAGCAGGGCCGAGCCCAGGTCGCGCTGGAACACGAGCACGCCGAGCGCCAGGAGCCAGCCGGCCAGCAACGGGCCGAGGTCCCGGGCGCGGGGGAAGGTCACCGGGCCGACGCGGCGGCCGGCCAGCAGGATCAGGTCGCGGTTCGCGGAGAGGTAGCCGGCGAAGAAGATGGCCAGCGTGATCTTGGCGATCTCACCGGGCTGGAAGGTGCCGAAGCCGACGTCGATCCAGATCCGCGCCCCGTACATGCTCAGGCCCAGCCCGGGCACGAGCGGCAGGAGCAGCAGCACGCCGGACGCGGCGAGGAACAGGTAGGGCCAGCGCCGCAGCACCCGGTGGTCGCGCACCAGGAACACCAGGGCGGAGGCCACCACGATGGCCAGGACGGACCACGCGAGCTGCGAGGTGGGATTGGCCATCGCGGCGTCCTGGCTCAGCCGGTGGATCATGGCCAGGCCCAGCCCGTTGAGCAGGGCGGTGATCGGGAGCATGAACGGGTCCGCGTAGGGGGCGCGCAGCCGCAGGACCACGTGCAGCACCAGGGTGGCGGCCCCGAAGATGCCCAGCGGCACCCAGGCGGTGGAGTCCAGCGGGGCGTCCGTGCCGATCATGCCCAGCAGGTCCGCCCCCAGGGCGATGGCCAGGGCGGCCAGCAGCAGGACCAGTTCGATGTTCCGGCGCGGGCGTGCGGGGGAGATCACCTCGGTCACGGGGCCTCACCTCCCGTCGCGCTCGGGGACGACGCCGGGCTCGTCGGCGCGGCGGAGCCGGACGCGTCCGAGGGGCGGGCGGAGGACGACGACGGCGTCGTGCTCGGCCGGGCCCGCTCGGAGGGCTCACCGGCGGGGGCGGGGGCGTCCGGGTGCAGCGAGTCGCGCAGCTCGCCGACGATCTGCTCCGCATGGTCCACGTCCCGGGCGGCCATGCCGGCGTTCACGCGGTCGCGTGCGTACGCGGGCAGCGCGTCCACCGGGAGGTCGGTCTGCCGGTCCACGTGGGACAGCTCGAGCGGGCCCAGCCGCTGGGAGACGCCCTTGAACACGGCGATCCGGCCGTCGTTGGCCCCCACGTAGTACTGCGTCTGGGTCCACAGATAGCCCCATACGGCCACGGCCGCGAGGGTGAGGGCGAGCAGCGTGGTGAACACGGGGATGAACCAGCCGCGGCGGTACTGCACCGGGCGGTCGTCCTTCCCACGCCGCCGACGCGCGGCCCCGTCCTCGGAGCCGCCGGCGGGCCCGGAGGTCACCGGGGACGGGGTGGCGGCCGTGGTCGACGCCTCGGCGGCCTCGTCGGACGGGCGGTCGGCGGCGGTGGCGGCCGGTGTGGCGGCGGCGGAGGAACCGGCCGCGGCCGCGGTGCCGCTCGGCGCGGCGGGCGGGGCGGACGCGTCCGGGCGCGGGGCGGCGTCGGCGGCGGGGCCCGGCCCGTCGGTGAGGACGGCCGCGGTGCGCCGGGGACGGTTCTCCGGCACGGGCGTCTCGCCGAGCAGGGCGGCGGCGCGGCGGCGCGTGGAGCTGCGCGTGACCACGGGGATGCGATCGGTCTTCACGGCGTTGGAGGCCGCGCCGACGAGCAGGTGGGGCCGTGCGTCGAGGTCCTCGCGCAGCAGCAGACCGGAGACCGGGCCGACCTCGGGCGGGTGGGCCGCGGCCAGGGCCTGCTCGGACAGGTGGACGTCCGGGACGGGGGCCAGCTCCTCCGCCGAGCCCTCCGCGATCTCGAACGCCACCACGGTCACGTTGTCCGGGGCGCCGCCCTTGAGGGTCAGGTCCACGAGGGTGTCGACGGCCTGGTTGAGAGCCTCCGAGTCCCGCAGCACCTCGTGGATCTTCTCGGGGGAGACCACGTCCGTGAGGCCGTCCGAGCAGAACAGCCAGCGCTCTCCGGGGGCGACGGGCACCTCGAACACGTCCAGCTCGGGAGAGGCGTCCACGTCGCCCAGCACGCGCATGAGCACGTTCTTGTTCGGATGGAACGGGGCCTCCCCGGCCTCGAGGCGCCCCTCGTCCACGAGCTTCTGCACGAACGTGTGGTCCGTGGTGACCTGGCAGAACTCGCCGTCCACGAGCCGGTAGGCCCGGGAGTCGCCGATGTGCGCCATGTACAGCGTGGTCCCCGCGAGCAGGCCGGCGGTGCACGTGGTGCCCATGCCGGCGAGCTTGGGGTTGGCGTGCACCAGCTCGTTGAGGATCAGGTTGGCGTTCTGGATCTCGTCCGGCAGCACCGTGGCCGGGTCCTCGTAGCCCACCGCATCCAGCGGGGCCAGGTCCAGCACCGTGGACGCACTCGCCACGTCGCCGCCCACGTGCCCGCCCATGCCGTCCGCGAGCACGGCCAGGTGACGGCCCACGTAGGCGGAGTCGTCGTTCTTGGCACGGACGCGGCCGACGTCGGAGCGGGCGGCGTAGCGGAGGACGAGGGTCATGGGTCAGGCCTCGAGCTCCATGACGGTCTTGCCGATGCGGATGGCCGTGCCGGGGCCCACGGGCAGCGCGCGGGTCACGGGGGCGCCGTTCACGTAGGTGCCGTTCGTGGAGCCGAGGTCCTCGAGGAACCAGCGGGTGCCCTGCGGGAACAGCCGGGCGTGGCGGCCGGAGGCGTAGTCGTCCACGAGCACCAGGTCGGCGTCCTGGGCGCGGCCCATCAGCAGGGGGCGGCCCTCCAGGGCGATGGTCTGCCCGGCCTTCGGACCCTCGACCACCCGCAGCGTGCGGGACAGCCGCGGGGCCGGCGTCGTCGGCGCGGACGCGGCGGGGGACGGCGTCGACGCGGGCGCGGGTCGGTCGGCCGCGGACGAGCCCGCCCCGGCGACCCCGGCCGCGGGCACCGCGGTGACCAGGCCGGCGTCGCGCTGGGCCTGCTGGAGGCGCGTCTTGTTGCGTCGGCCGACCACGAGGTCGCGGCCCTGCGCCATGACGATGGAGATGATCAGCACCCACAGGGCCAGCAGCAGGCCCATGCGGAGCACGGCGACGGCGAGCTCGCTCATGCGCGGCCCCCCGTCCCGCCGAAGAACAGCAGCTCGGTCTGGCCGACGGTCACCACGTCCCCGTCGCGCAGGGTGACGGAGCCGTCCACGCGGCGGCCGTTGACGAGCACGCCGTTGCGGCTGCCCAGGTCCAGGAGCGTGACCGTGGAGCCGACGGTGAGCAGGCGCAGGTGTTCGCGGGACACCGAGGAGTCCGGGATTACGAGGTCGGCACGCTCGGCCGAGCGGCCGAGGATGAGGTCGTCCCCGTCCAGGGGGAGCATGCGGCCGTCCAGCTCGAGGGCCGGGCCGGCGGGCTCGGCCACGGGGCGGCCCATCACGACGGTCGGCTGGTCGGCGTGGGCGGGGGCGGCGGGCGCGGTCGGGGCGGCGGCCCGGCGGGGCGCCGGACGGGGCCCGACGCGCGGGGCGGGGGAGGGCTTGCGGGGCGCGGCCGCCGGCAGGTCCTCGACCAGCCGGTCCGGGGCCGCGGCCGAGGCTCCCGGGCCGTGGGCGGTGGCGGGCGAGGCGCCGTCGTCGTGGGGGGCCGGGGCGGTGAGCGAGCCGTCGTCCAGGCGGGTGACCACGCGCAGGTCCCCGGCGCGCACGTCCGCGTCCGGGTGGAAGGCGACCCGGACCGTGCCGGGCAGCGCATAACCCTGGGAGTCGGCGTGGCGGATAACCTCATCGCACAGCTCGCTGGCGAGGGTGGACCCCCACGAGCGGGCGCGCTCGAAGTCGGCGGGGGAGAAGTGGACCACGTAGCTGTTGGGCGCGACCGTGTGGCCCTCGGACAGCGCGAACGACTCGTCGTCCATCGCCTGCCGCAGGGCCGAGGCGATCTCCACCGGCTTGACCGCCCGCGGACCGCCGGCCGAGAAGGCCGAGCGCACGACCCGCTCGAGGCCGCGTTCGAGGTTGTCCAGAAGTCCCACGACGGGGCCCCTTTCCACAGTTGTCCGTCCCGATACTACGGGCCGGGCTGGGAGACCGCCGAGAACAGCGGGATTCTGCGGGGTGGAGCGCGGGTGGGAGAGGTGCTGGAGGGGCGAGCTGCCGGCGTGGCGGGGACGCGGGGGTGGGCGTCGGGGCCGATTTGCACGCCCGGGCGGGCGGGGGTTAGAGTATTCCTCGCTGCCTGTGACGGTCGCCGGATGTCCGGAGCCGAGATCAGGAAGCCGCTCGCGCGAGTGGCGGAATTGGTAGACGCGCTGGCTTCAGGTGCCAGTGTTCGCAAGGACGTGGGGGTTCAAGTCCCCCCTCGCGCACCGAGGACGAAGGCCCCGGAACCGTGTGGTTCCGGGGCCTTCGGCGTTCCCGGGCTGGTCCCCACTCACCGTTTGAGGGCGGTTTCGGGCGGTATCCACGCCGAATACCGCCCGAAACCGCCCCCAAACGCCGCGGGGTGGGCCGGGCGCAGGGCCGCCCGCCCGACGCCGGCCCTCACGGCTTGACGCACACCACCGGGACGCGCGCCTCGAGGATGATCTGCTGCGCGGCCGATCCCAGCAGCAGCTTGCCCACGGGGGAGCGGTGCTTCACGCCCACCACGATCCGGCTCGCGCCCACGCGCTCGGCGTGCTCGAGCAGGTCGCCGACGGCGTCCCGGCCGCGCTCCTGGGCGTGCGCCACGGACGCGACGACGCCGGCCTCGCGCGCCTCCGCCTCGTCCGGCTCGGTCCCGTCGAGGGAGAACCAGACCACGTCCTCTCCGCGCAGGGCTGCCTCGGCCAGAGCGGCCCGCCAGGCCGCGGCGCTCTCGGGGGTGCTGGTTCCGGTGCTGATGATCGTCATGGGGACCACTGTGCGTCATGGACGCGGCCCCCGTCACCACCCGGACCGGTTGTCGTCGGTCACTCTGCGGACGCAGAGCGCGCGCGGCCCCGGCACACTGTTACCGTGACCTCCACCACTCGCACCTGTCCCCGGCGCCACTCCCTGGCGGCGGGGTGTCTCTGTTAGGAACCGCCATGCCCTCCACCTCCCCCGACGGCCCCCCGCGCCGACGCACGGGGATCGGCCGGATCGTCTTCAGCGTGATCGCGGTGCTCACCGTGCTCGCGGCCTCCGCCTTCTCCATCCGCTCGGCTTCGGGAGGGAACGACATCCGCACCAACCTGACCCTCATCGCCCCCGCGGCCGCCGGCGGCGGCTGGGACTCGTTCCAGCGCGAGCTGCAGCAGACCATGCGCGTCAACGGGCTCGTGAACAACGTCCAGGTGGTCAACATCCCCGGCGCCGGCGGCAACATCGCCCTCGGTCAGCTGACCACGCTCGAGGACGCGAACAACCTCATGGTGGGCGGCACCGGCCAGATCGCCGCCCACGCGGCCCGTGGCACCGGCCCCGAGCTCTCCCAGGTCACCGCGGTCAGCCGCGTCGTCGAGGAGTACAGCCTCGTGGTGGTCCCGGCGGACTCGCCGTACCAGAGCATGGACGACCTGGTGACCGCCTGGCGCGCCGATCCCGCCCACGTGGCGTGGACCGGCGGCGGCTCCTTCGACCAGCTCGTCATGGCGGACATCGCCCGCACGGCCGACGTGCCGGTCGCGGACACCACCTACATCCCGTCCGACGGCGGCGGTGAGGCCATCCAGGCCCTGCTCAACGGCACCGCCCAGGCCTCCGCCGGCGGCTTCGCGGACATCTACCCGCAGGTCGAGGCCGGCCGACTGCGCGCCCTCGGCGTGGTGGCGGCCGAGCCGCTGGCCGGCGTCGAGGAGATCCCGACCCTGCGCTCCCAGGGCTACGACGTCACGCTCACCAACTGGCGCGCCCTGTTCGTGCCCCCGGGCGTCTCCGCGGAGGAGCGCACCGAGCTCGAGGCCCTCATCGCCGAGGCGGTCGACACCCCCGAGTGGAAGGAAGCGGTGCAGCGCAACTACTGGAACCCCGTGCCCCTCTCCGGCGCCGAACTCGAGGAGTTCATCGCCGCCGAGAAGGAGCGCATCGGCACGCTGACGGAGGAGATCAAGTGAGCCACGCATCCACCGTCCCCCCCGCCGCCGACGCCCCCTCCCGCTGGGGACGCGCCGCCGGGCTCTCCGCGCTCGTCATGCCGGCCGTGCTGGCCGCGTTCAGCCTCTACCTGCTGCTGGGATCCCTGGCCATGGACACCGAGGGCGCCGACTTCCCCGGCCCGGACTTCTTCCCGCTGATCCTCGCGGTCGCGGGCCTCGTGATCGCCGCCGCGCTCGCAGTGGAGGTCGTGCGCGTGCGCCAGGCCCCTGAGGGTCAGGCCGACGCGGACGGCGAGGTCGGCCAGGCGGCCGGCCCGCTGACCCTGTTCCACTCGGACTTCGGCGCGCTGGCCTGGTGCTTCCTCGGCTTCCTCGCGTTCGCCGTCCTGCTGCCCTGGCTGGGGTGGATCCTCGCCGGGGCGCTGCTGTTCTGGTGCGTCACCCGCGCGTTCGGCGCCCCGCACCCCGTGTTCGACATCCTCGTCGCCCTGTTCGTCTCCTCGCTGGCCTACCTCGGCTTCGCGGTGGCCCTGGGCCTGACCCTGCCCTCGGGCATCCTGGGAGGTGGCTTCTGACATGGAGACCCTCGGACTCCTCATGGAGGGCTTCGCCGGAGCCCTCACCCCCATGAACCTGCTCTGGGTGGTGCTGGGCTGTCTGCTCGGCACCGCGGTCGGCGTGATGCCCGGACTGGGCTCCTCGATGGCCGTGGCCCTGCTGCTGCCCATGACCTTCGCCCTCGAGCCCACCGCCGCGTTCATCATGTTCTCCGGCGTGTACTTCGGCGGCCTCTTCGGCGACTCCACGATGGCCATCCTCATGAACACCCCCGGCCAGGCCTCGGCCATCGCCTCCACGTTCGAGGGCCACCGCATGGCCCAGGACGGCCGGGCGGCCCAGGCCCTGGCGACGGCGGCGCTCGGCGCCTTCATCGGCGGCATGGTGGCCTCGGTGTGCGTCGTGTTCCTCGCCCCCGTCCTGGCGGAGTTCTCCACGAGCTTCGGGCCCGCGGAGTACTTCGCGCTCGCGCTCTTCGCGTTCGTGGCCACCTCCTCGGTGGTCGCCGACTCGGTGCTGCGCGGCCTGGCCTCCCTGGTGCTGGGACTGGGCATCGCCGTCGTCGGGATCGATGCGGTGACCGGCACCGAGCGCTTCACGATGGGCTCCCCGCAGCTGTTCGACGGCATTCCGCTCGTGACCGTCACGGTGGCGATCCTCGCGCTCGGCGAGGTGTTCCACGTAGCCTCCCGGGTGCGCCGCGAGCACGAGGACCTGCGCATCCGTCGCACCGGCCGGCCGTGGCTGTCGGGCGCCGAGTTCCGCGAGGCCGCCCCGGCGTGGCTGCGCGGCACGGCGATCGGCCTGCCGTTCGGCATCGTGCCGGTGGGCGGCTCCGAGGTGCCGACGTTCCTGGCGTACTCGGCCGAGCGGCGCCTGGACCGGCGCCGGGCGCATCCGCAGTTCGGCCGCGGCGCGATCCGCGGGCTGGCGGCCCCCGAGGCCGCGGGCAACTCGACCACCGGCATGGCGATGGGTGCCCTGCTCACGCTCGGCCTGCCCGTCTCCGCGACGGCGGCCATCATGCTGGCGGCGTTCCGCCAGTACGGGCTGCAGCCCGGCCCCCTGCTGTTCGACCGCAGCCCGGACCTCGTGTGGGCGCTGCTGGCGAGCTTCTTCATCGCGATGATCGTGTTGCTGGCGATCAACCTGCCGTTCGCGCAGCTGTGGGCCAAGCTCCTGCTCATCCCGAAGCACTACCTCTACGCGGGGATCACGCTGTTCTGCGGGCTGGGCATCTACGCCACCACGGGCGCGGTGTTCGACCTGCTGATGCTCCTGGGGATCGGCGTGCTGGGCTTCCTGATGCGGCGGTACGGCTACCCGCTGGCGCCGCTGATGATCGGCATGGTGCTCGGCCCGCTCGCGGAGACCAGCCTGCGCGACGCCCTGCTCAGCTCGGTCGGCGACCCGGCCGTGCTCGTCTCCACCCCCATCACGTGGGTGATCTACGGGATCCTGGCGATCGTGCTGGCGTTCTCCGTGCGGGCCGCCGTCGTGCGCCGGACGCGCCAGGACGTGTGAGCGGAGGCGGGATCCGCACCCCCGAAGGCAACGCGGGTTGAGTTGTCACCGGTGTGCGGCCTCCGCACCCATGACAACTCAACCCGCGTTTCTGGTGGGCGGCGGCCCCGCTCAGTAGTGGTACGTGTCCGACGGCGCTGTGATCGCGTTGTCCTGGTCCGGGTACCGCGTGGAGTGCACCCCGAACGCGGTGGCCAGCCCGAGGATCTTCTCCGCGCGCGCCTTGCGGGGCAGGTCGGAGCCGTTGCGGATCTCGCCGCCGTCGGCCTCGAAGTCCGCGAGGAACTCGTGGGCCCACGCCAGCTCCTCCTGGGACGGGCTGAGCCCCTCGTTCACGGCCGCGCACTGCTCCGGCGCGAGGCACAGCTTGCCGGTCATGCCGAACTCCGCGGTCACCGCCGTCGCCTCGGCGAGCTTCACGCCGGTGGAGCCCACGGTCGGCCCGTCGATCGCGCCCGGCAGCCCCGTGGCCCGCGCCGCGATCGTGAACTGGGACCGCGTGTACGCCAGCGCCATCGGCGACTCGCCCAGGCCGGTGTCGCGGCGGAAGTCGCCGATCCCGAAGGCCAGCCGGAACGTGCCCTTCGCGGCGGCGATCGAGTCGATCCGCTGCAGCCCGCGCGCCGTCTCCACGAGCGCCACGACGGGCACGCCGGGCAGCCGTCGGGCGGTCTCGTTCACGTGGTCCGTGGACTCCACCATCGCCAGCACGACGCCGGCCAGGCCGCCCTCGGCGACCGGCCCGCCCAGGTGCGCGGGCAGGGCCGCGGCGAGCGCCTCGACGTCCTGCTCCCACCACCGCGAGCCGTAGCCGTTGAGCCGCACCCAGCCGGTGTGCCCGGAGGTCAGCCAGGCGACGGCGTCCGCGCGGGCCTGGTCCTTGTCCTTGGGGGCCACGGCGTCCTCGATGTCGAGGATGACGATGTCCGCGGCCGAGTCCTCGGCGGGCTGGAACCGTTCGGGCTGGGCGGCGTTGACCAGCAGCCAGGAGCGGGCGAGCTCCGGATCGATGCGCTGGCCGGGCACGGGCTGGAACGCGGGGGAGGGGGTGATCGCGGCGGGCAGGGTCACGGTCATGAGGGGCTCCTTCACGGGGCTGGGGCGTCGGGCCGAGGTCGCGGGCGGGGTGCCTCGCGCGGCGGACGGCCGGGGGACGGACCAGGTGGGCCCTGAGCGAGCGGCGTCGGTTCGACGCCGAAGGGCGCCGCGGGTGTGCGGCGCGTCCACAGCACAGTACACGCCACCGTGTCCGACGTCACCCGGGTGGGCGTGGATCTCGGCTGAGAAGGGGTGACGGGTGCGGGGGGAGCGCGTAGCGTTCATCGCGGTCCGGACGGCGTCGGCCGCGCAATGGGGCGCGGCCCTCCGCGCGTCGGTCGGGCCGCGACACATTCCTTCCCACCGGACCACGAGGACGCTCAATGACGAGGATCCCCGCCGAGGACGAGGCCGTGACGGCGCCGTCCTCCCCGCTCGACAACGCCCTGGCCCAGCTCTCCGCCGCCGTGAAGACGCTCGGCTACGACGAGGGCCTGCACCAGATGCTCGCCGCCCCCCGCCGCGAGATGGCCGTCTCCATCCCCCTGCGCCGCGACGACGGCTCCACCGAGGTGCTCCGCGGCTACCGCGTGCAGCACAACTTCTCCCGCGGCCCGGCCAAGGGCGGCGTGCGCTTCAGTCAGGACGTGGACCTGGACGAGGTCCGCGCGCTGGCCATGTGGATGACCTGGAAGTGCGCCCTGCTGGACGTGCCCTACGGCGGCGCCAAGGGCGGGGTGACCATCGACCCCCGCCAGTACTCGAAGGCCGAGCTCGAGCGCGTCACCCGCCGCTACACCTCCGAGATCCAGCCGATCATCGGCCCCGAGGTGGACATCCCCGCCCCGGACGTGGGCACGGACGAGCAGACCATGGCCTGGATGATGGACACCTACTCGGTGAACGTCGGCCACACCACGCTCGGCGTGGTCACCGGCAAGCCCGTCTCGCTCGGCGGCTCGCTGGGCCGCGCCTCCGCCACCTCGGCGGGCGTGGTCCACGTGGCGCTCGCCGCGCTCGAGCACCTCGGCATCGAGCCGTCGCAGGCGACGGCGGCGGTCCAGGGCTTCGGCAAGGTCGGCGCCGGCACGGTCGAGCTGCTCGAGGCGGCCGGCGTGAAGGTCGTGGCCGTGTCCGACCAGTACGGCGCCGTGCGCGACGACGAGGGCCTGCACTACGACGCCCTGCAGAAGCAGCTCTGGGACACCGGCTCCGTGAAGGACACCCCCGGCACCGAGCCCATGGACGCGGACGAGCTGCTCGAGATGGACGTGGACCTCGTGGTCCCGGCCGCCGTGCAGTCCGTGCTGACCGAGGAGAACGCCCCGCGCGTGCGCGCCCGGCTGGTCGTGGAGGGCGCCAACGGCCCCACCACGGGCGAGGCCGACCGCATCCTCGAGGAGAAGGGCGTCCTGGTCGTCCCGGACATCCTGGCCAACGCCGGCGGCGTGATCGTCTCCTACTTCGAGTGGGTCCAGGCGAACCAGGCCTACTGGTGGAGCCGCGAGGAGGTGGACGAGCGCCTGAAGCGGCGCATGGTCGCCGCATGGAAGGCGGTGCTGGCCACCTCCGAGAGCCGCCGCGTGAGCCTGCGCGAGGCCGCCACCCTGACCGCTGTCCAGCGCGTGGCCGAGGCCCACCGCACCCGCGGCCTCTACCCGTGACGGGGGGCGGCCCCGCCGCCTGACCCCGTCCGGCCGCCCGAGCGCGGCCCCGCTGCCCGACCGCGGGCCGACGGCCCGGAACCCCGGAGGTTCCGGGCCGTCGTCGTGGGCGGACGCGGCCTGATGTGCCCCCGGACCGTGACCTCCGTCTCTATTTCGAATTTTGACGATCAAGCGTGGACGGCCTGCCCGGATGATGTTTGAATTTGAAACAAGTTCGGAGGCCGAGGAGCCGCCGCCCCCGCCGCGGCCCACCCCGGACACACCAGACAGACCCGCTTCAGAAGGAGCACCCCATGCACGCCATCACCACCGGCACCTGGAATCTCGACGCCGCCCACTCGGACGTCGACTTCGTCGTCCGCCACGCGGGCATCTCCAAGGTCCGCGGCACCTTCCACGCCGTGGAGGGCCAGCTCGCCATCGCCGAGCAGTTCGCCCAGTCCTCCGTCGACGTGACCGTCGACGTCGCCTCCATCAGCACCAAGAACGAGGGCCGCGACGGCCACCTGCGCTCCGACGAGTTCTTCGACGTGGAGCAGTTCCCCACCATGACCTTCCGCTCCACCGAGGTCCGCGGCGAGCCCGAGGAGTTCACCCTGGTCGGCGAGCTGACGCTGCACGGCGTCACCCAGACCGTGGAGCTCGAGGCCGAGTTCGGCGGCCAGGACAAGGACCCCTTCGGCGCGACCCGCGTGGGCTTCGAGGCCACGGGCGAGATCTCCCGCAAGGACTTCGGCCTGACCTGGAACGCGGCCACCGAGGCCGGCGGCCTCCTGGTCTCGGACAAGGTGAAGCTCGAGATCGGCGCCGCCTTCGTGCTGCCCGAGGCCGACGCCCAGGCCTGAGCCTGAGCCGACCTCGCGCGGCGAGACCGGGTCCCTCGATGAGGGGCCCGGTCTCCTCGTAGGGTGGGGCCCATGATGGCTTCGAAGACCCCGCACCAGAACGTCACGTTCGACCTGCCCACCAAGGACGCCGGCCAGGACGGCGACCGGACGGGCCACGGCTACCTCGCGCTGCCCGCCGCCGGGAAGGGCCCCGGCGTGATCGTGATCCAGGAGTGGTGGGGTCTGGTGGACCACATCAAGGACGTGTGCGACCGCCTCGCCGACCTCGGCTTCGTCGCGCTCGCCCCGGACCTCTACGGCGGCTGGATCGCGCACGACGGCGACGAGGCCGGCGAGATGATGCAGAACCTGCCCGCCGAGGAGGGCGCCCGTCAGCTGGCCGGCGCCGTCGACTGGCTGCTCGCCCGGGACGAGGTGACCTCGCAGACCGTGGGCGCGATCGGCTTCTGCATGGGCGGCGGCTTCGTGCTCGCCCTCGCGGCCCAGCAGGGGGACAAGGTCTCCGCCGCCGTGCCGTTCTACGGCGTGGGCCAGGGCGTGCCCGGCGACTTCTCCGGCGTCACCGCCGCCGTCCAGGGCCACTACGCCGAGCAGGACGACTCCTTCCCCGTCGAGGATGCGCGGAAGCAGGAGCAGCAGATCCGTGAGGAGTCCGGGGCCGACGTCGAGTACTTCTACTACGACGCCCCGCACGCCTTCCACAACGACGAGAACCCCCAGGGCAACCACCGGCCCGAGGCCGCGGCCCTCGCCTGGGACCGCGCCGTCTCCTTCCTGAAGGAGAAGGTCCGCTGAGCGGCTCCCGTGGCGGCCGGGGCGGGAAGTCCCGCGCGAGCAGGGGCGGCCCCGCCCGGTCCACCCGCTCCGGCGGGCGCGGCGTGGCCAAGGGCGTGAAGCCCGCGGGCCGTGCCGGGGGCGAGGGCCGGCGTCGTCCCGCGCCCGCGCCGCCGGCCGACCTGCCCGTCCCGCCCGAGACCCTCTTCCTGGCCACCATCCCCGGGGCCACGCCGTCCACGTGGGTGGAGCGGTTCACCACGCGCCAGCGCACGGTGCAGCTCGTCAACCACGACGACGCGGCCCAGCTGGCCCACCTCGCCCACGACGACGCCGGTCAGCCCCGCCACTTCCTGCCGCAGCTGGGCTACGTGCGGCGCCGACGCGACGTGCCCGCCGAGGAGTTCCTGCGCGCCGGCGGCGTCGACCCGCGGCACGTGCACCTCGTGGGCGTGTACTCCGAGCTGCCGGTGGTGTGCGTGGGCAGGGATCACCTGCTCGCCGCGTGGGACGTGGGCGCGGACGGCCCGGTGCCGCCCGCCGAGCTCGACCCGGACGAGGAGCTGGATCCCGCCCGCTTCGCCCCGGCCCCCAGCGCGGAGCCGATGGACGCCGCCGAGCTGCCCGGGGCGGGCGAGCGTATGGCGCTGGAGATCGCCGCGTCCGGCGCCGGCCACGTCGTGCTGCCGATGTCCGTGGCCCGCATGTTCGGCCGCAAGGACGTGATCGTGCTGCCGCTGGCCTCCACCCTCGACGACACCGTGGGCCTGTCCCGCGCCGACCGCGAGGCCGCCGCCACGCGGGCCGCGCTCGCGGACGAGCAGGCGCGGGCGGAGGCGGAGGCGGGCGCCGCCGTCGTCGACGGGCCGGATCCCGAGCGCCACGGCGACGACGACGCCCGCCACCCCGGCTGGGACGTCGCCCTGGCCTGGCTCAAGGCGGCCGACTCGGAGCTCGTGCAGGCGTTCGTGGGGGTGGCGCGCGGGCGGCGGGGCGCCAGCTCGCGCTGAGGGCGGGCGCGCCTATGCTCGGAATGAGCCGCATCACACTCAAGGAGGGCGCATGTCCGAGCATCAGCAGCACGTCGGCCGCCGGGACCCCCGGATCAGCGACGAGGCCATCGAGCGGGGCCGCCGCGCCCACGAGCTCGACCGCGCGCACGTGTTCCACTCGTGGAGCGCGCAGCGCAACCTCACACCCATGACCATCCTCGACGCCGAGGGGTCGTGGGTGTGGGACGGCGAGGGTCGGCCCATGGTCGACTTCAGCGGGCAGCTCGTCTTCACGAACGTCGGCCACCGCCACCCGAAGATCGTGGCCGCGATCCGCGAGCAGGCCGAGACGCTGGCCACCGTGGCCCCCCAGCACGTCAACGACGCCCGGTCCGAGGCGGCCCGGCTGATCACGGAGCGGCTGCCGGAGTCCATCAACCACGTGTTCTTCACGAACGCGGGCGCGGAGGCCAACGAGCACGCGGTGCGGATGGCACGCCTGCACACGGGCCGGCACAAGGTGCTCTCCGCGTACCTCTCGTACCACGGCGCCACGCGCCTGACGGCGAACCTGACCGGCTCCCTGCGGCGCGTGGGCTCGGACTCGGCCTCCGACGGCGTCGTGCACTTCCAGCCGGCGTACACGTACCGCTCCGCGTTCGGCTCGGAGAGCGACGAGCAGGAGGCCGAGCGCGCGCTGGCCCACCTGCGCGACGTGATCGAACTCGAGGGCCCCTCCACCGTGGCCGCCGTGATCCTCGAGGCCGTCCCCGGCACCGCGGGCATCTTCCTGCCGCCGCCCGGCTACATGGCCGGCGTCAAGGAGCTGTGCCGTGAGCACGGGATCCTGCTGATCATCGACGAGGTCATGGTCGGCTTCGGCCGCGTGGGCGAGTGGTTCGGCCACCAGCTGACGGGCGTCACCCCGGACATCGTCACGTTCGCCAAGGGGGTCAACTCCGGGTATGTGCCGTTGGGCGGCGTCGCCATGAGCGACGACGTCTACGAGAGCTTCGCGACCACGCCCTACCCCGGCGGCCTGACCTACTCGGGCCACCCCCTCGCGTGCGCGGCCGCCGTCGCCGCGATCACCGCGATGGAGGAGGAGGGCATGGTCGCCCATGCGAAGCGCATCGGCGATCAGATCATCGGGCCGCGCCTGGCCGAGATCGCCGCGGCCCACCCGAGCGTGGGCGAGGTGCGCGGCGCCGGCGCGTTCTGGGCCGTCGAGCTGGTGAAGGACCGGCAGACCCGGGAGCGGCTGGCCCCGCTCGGTCAGGTGGCGCCCGTGATGGGGCGGATGATGGCCGAGGCGAAGGACCGCGGGCTGCTGCTGTTCATGGCCGAGAACCGGTTCCACCTGTGCCCGCCGCTGAACATCTCGGACGAGGACCTGCGCTTCGGCCTCGACGTGCTCGACCAGGTCCTCGCCCTCGCCGACGAGGAGGTCGCGGCCGGCTGACGGGGCCCGCCCCCCGCCCCGCCTCGCCCTGCCCGCCCCCGCCCAGCGTTTTCGAACGTGAAAGGGGGGTTCTCAGCGCTTTCGGTCGTGAGATTGGCCCTATCTCACGACCGAAAGTGCGCGTGGCGCGGGATCGGGGTCAGCCGAGCCGGCCGGCCTCCGAGGCCTCGAACTCCTCCTCGTCCTCGGGCACCGGCTCGGTGCCGCGGGCGCGGGCGATCGCCGTCATGAGGTGGTACACCACCAGGGCGGCGACCGTGCCGAGCGTGATGCCGCCGAACACGAGCCCGCCGACCACGAGCTGGGGGTCGGCGATCGCGATGATCAGGCCCGCACCCGCCGTCATGAGGTTCACGGTGTTGGAGAAGTCCACGCGGTTCTGCACCCAGATGCGCACGCCCATCATGCCGATCATCCCGTAGAGGATGATGCCCGCGCCGCCGGCCACCCCGGCCGGGATGGTGGCGACGGCGGCCCCGAACTTCGGCAGGAACGCGAGGGCGATCGCGGTCAGGCCGGCCACCCAGTACGCCGCCGTCGAGTAGACGCGCGAGCTGGCCATCACGCCGATGTTCTCCGCATACGTGGTGGTGCCGACGCCGCCGCCCGCGCCGGAGAGCATGGTGGACAGGCCGTCCGCGATCAGGGCACGGCCGGTGAGCGGGTCCAGGTCGCGCTTGGTCATCAGCCCGACGGTCCTGACATGGCCGATGTTCTCCGCGACCAGCACGAGCACGACGGGCAGGAACAGGGGCAGCAGGTCCCAGCGCAGCTCCGGGCCGTGGAAGGGCGGCAGCCCGATCCAGGCGGCCTCCCCGACGGCGGCGAAGTCCACCTGGCCCTGCGCGAGGGCCAGCACGTAGCCCACCACGATGCCCACGAGGATGGACAGGCGGCCCAGGAGCCCCCGGAACGTCACGGCCGTGAGCACCACCGCCAGGGCCGTGCCGAACGTGGTGACCGGCACCTCCTGCATGGCCGTCGTCGTGGCGCCGGCGAGGTTGAGGCCGATCAGGGCCACGATCGTGCCCATCACCGCCGGCGGCATGAGCGCGTGGATCCACCCGGTGCCGGCGCGGTGCACGATCACGCCGATCACCGTGAGCAGCAGGCCCGTCACGAGGATGCCGCCGAGCGCGGCCCCCGTGCCGCCGATCGTGGCGGCGGCCGTCAGCGGTGCGATGAACGCGAACGAGCTGCCCAGGTACGAGGGCAGGCGGTTGCCCGTGATGACCAGGAAGAGCAGGGTGCCGAGGCCGGAGAAGAGCAGCGCCGTCGTCGCGGGCATGCCGGTCAGGGCGGGCACGAGCACGGTGGCACCGAACATGGCCATCACGTGCTGCACGCCGATGCCCACGGTCCGCGGCCAGCTCAGCCGCTCGTCCGGGGCGACGACGGTGCCCGGGGTGATGGTCCGGCCGTCGCCGTGGAGGCGCCAGCCGGGGCCGCGTGAGGGCCGGGTGGGGGTGGGGGACATGGCCGCCTGCCGAGGGGTCGGGGATGGGGGTGTCGGGCGTTTCTCGGGGGCCTGGAAGCCTGCGCACAGCCCCGGTTCTGCGCCGGTGATTAGGGTACCGTGGGGCGCGTGGCTCAGTACTGTGGTGTGATCGGAGAGGCGCTCGTCGACGTCGTGGTCTCGGACACCGCGACCCCCCGGGTGCACGTCGGGGGCAGCCCCCTGAACGTGGCCGTGGGCCTGAGCCGGCTGGAGCGGCCCGTCCTGTTCGCCGGCCGCCTCGGCCGCGATGCGCACGGGGACATGATCGCCTCGCATCTGCGGGAGAACGGCGTGCGCTGCCTGCTCGAGCCGGATGCCGCCGCCACCTCCGTGGCCACCGCCCGCCTGGACCCCACGGGCGCCGCCAGCTACGAGTTCGAGCTGGACTGGACGCTGCCGCCCGCCGCCGCGCTCGCCCGGGACTTCGACGACGCCGCCGGCGGCCCCCTGCACCACATGCATGCCGGCTCCATCGCCACCATGCTCGCCCCCGGCGACGCCGAGGTGATGGCCCTGCTTGAGCGGATCTCCGCGGTCACGACCATCAGCTACGACCCCAACGTGCGGCCCACGATCGTGCCGGACCGGGCGTTCGCCCGCGCCCGCGCGGAGGAGTCCGTGCGGCTGGCGGACGTGGTGCACGCCTCGGACGAGGACATCGCGTGGCTGTACCCGGACCGCCCGCTGCTCGAGTCGCTGCAGGCGTGGCAGCGGATGGGCCCGGCGTTCGTGGTGATGACCCGCGGCGCCGAGGACATCGTGGCCGTCACCGCGCACGGCGTGGTGGAGCGCCCGATCGTGCCCGTGGACGTCGCGGACACCGTGGGCGCCGGCGACTCGTTCACCGCCGCCCTGCTCGCCGCCCTCGACGACCGCTCCCTGCTCGGCGCCGCGAACCGCGGCCGCCTGCACGCGATGGACCCGGCCGACGTCGAGTCGGTGCTGATCTACGCCTCCCGCGCGTCGGCGATCACGGCCTCCCGCCCGGGGGCGGACCCGCCCACGCGGGCCGAGCTGGCGGACTGACCCCACGCCCGCCCGTCCCCGCACGAATCTGTTGCGCATCCGACCCTTCCGGCGGGCGGGGACGCCCCCAGAAGGGTCAGAGACGCAGACGATCCCGGCCGCCTCAGAGCAGGCCCAGCCCTCGCACGGCGTCGCGCTCGGCCTCCAGCTCGGCGACGGTCGCGGCCAGCCGCCCGCCCTCACCCGGCAGCACGGACTCGTCCGGCTCCAGCCCCGGCACGATCCGCCACGCGGTGCCGCCGTCGGACGTCACGGGGAACGAGCTGATCAGCCCCTCCGGCACCCCGTAGGAGCCGTCCGAGACCACCGCGGCCGACGTCCGGCGCGGCGCACCGTCCGCGTCCACACCGGTGCCGAGGGTCCAGTCGCGCAGGTGATCGATCGCCGCGGACGCCGCCGACGCCGCCGAGCTCGCCCCGCGCACCTCGATGATCTCCGCGCCCCGCCTCGCCACGCGCGGCACGAACTCCTCGCCCGCCCACACCGGGTCCACCACCTCGAGCGCCGGCCGCCACGTCCCGTCCACCCGCACGCGGGCGTGGGTGAGGTCCGGGAACTGGGTGGCGGAGTGGTTGCCCCAGATCGTCACGCCGGCCACGTCCGTCACCGCGACGCCGGCCCGCGCCGCCAGCTGCGCCACGGCCCGGTTGTGGTCCAGCCGGGTCAGCGCCGTGAAGCGCTCGGCCGGCACGTCCGGGGCGTGGGCGGCGGCGATCAGCGCGTTGGTGTTGGCCGGGTTCCCGACGACGACGACCCGCACGTCCTGCGCCGCGTGGTCGTTGATCGCCCGGCCCTGCGGCCCGAAGATCCCGCCGTTCGCCTCGAGCAGGTCGCCGCGCTCCATGCCCTTCGTGCGCGGCCGTGCGCCGACGAGCAGCGCGTGCTGGACCCCGTCGAAGGCGCGGGCCGGGTCGTCCGTGACCTCCACGTCGGCCAGCAGCGGGAAGGCCGCGTCGGCGAGCTCCATGGCGGTGCCCTCCGCGGCGCCCAGGGCGGCCGGGATCTCGAGCAGGCGCAGCCGGACCGGGGTGTCCGGGCCGAGCATCCCGCCGGCGGCGATGCGGAAGAGCAGCGCGTAGCCGATGTTGCCGGCGGCGCCGGTGACGGTGACCGTGCGGGGCGTCGTCGACGCGGGGTCCGGGGCGGTGTCCTGTGCGGTGGTCTGCTGTGCGGTGTCCACGCCCCCATCGTGCCCCCGCTCGCCCGCGGAGGACACCCCGGCCCGCCGCACGGCCCCGGCCTAGACTGAGCGCATGCCCGCCCTGCCCCTGCCCTCGCGCCGTCCGCGGATGATCGCGACGGACCTGGACGGCACCATCATCGGGTACCGGCACACGCGGTCGGGGCGCCTGAGCCCGCGCACCATCGCGGCGCTGCGGGACGCCCACGACGCCGGCGTCGAGGTGGTGTTCGTGACCGGCCGTCCCCTCCGCTGGCTCGGCCCGCTGAGCGCGCAGCTCGGCCCCGTCGGCCCGGTGATCTGCTCCAACGGCGCCGTCCTCGTGGACACCGCCACGGACGACGTCCTGATCGCCCACCCCATGCCCGTCGAGGCCGTGTGGACAGCCACGGACCGGCTGCGCGCCCTGGACCGCACCGTGTCCTTCGGCGCCGAGACCCTCGAGGGCTTCTTCTGGGAGCACGCGTTCTCCGAGCGCGCCGAGTTCCGGGCCGAGGTCCACGCGGCGGCCACGCTCGAGGCCGCGCTGCCGGGTCGGCTGGGCGTGGTGAAGCTGCTGGCCCGCTCGGACACCCTGGCCCCGGACGCCTTCCTCGCCGCGGCCCGCGCCGAGCTGGACGAGCTCGTGAGTGCCACGCACTCCGCGCCCGGCATCGCGCTCGTGGAGATGTCCGCCCCGGGCGTGCACAAGGCCGCGACCCTCGCCGAGTTCGCCGCGAGCCGGGGGGTCGCGCCGGTCGACGTCGTCGCGTTCGGGGACATGCCCAACGACCTGGAGATGCTCCAGTGGGCTGGTCTCGGCCTGGCCGTGGCCTCGGGCCATCCGTCGCTGCTGGCCGCGGCGGACGGCGTGGTCGGGGCGTGCGACGACGACGGGGTGGCCGCCACCGTCGAACGCCTGCTGGAGCTGCCCACGGACTGAGCCGCGGGCCACCCCCGGCGGGTCAGAGGAACTCGTACGGGTCGAACGCCTCGACGTCGATCACGCGCAGGCGCGGCAGGGACGAGTCGAACGCGCCCACCGCGTGCTCCAGGTCGAAGAACTCGACCCCGGGGATGCGGCGCAGCTCGTGGGAGAGGAACTCCTCGAAGCCCATGATCCCGGTGCGTCGGCCCGGCGTGGCCGCGAGGTCGGTGAGCTGGGGGGCGAAGTCGGCGTCGTGGCTGACGAGGACGACGTCGTCCTCCCGGCCCAGCAGCGCCTCCGCGGTGCGCTGGATGCCGATGTCCACGACCTTGCCCTCGCCCCGCAGCATGATCGGCTGGAAGCCGAGGGCGGTGAGCGCCTGGACGAACGGGATGGGGATCTCACCGTCGATGGCGAGGAAGAACAGGCCCTTGACCGGCTGGTCCCAGCGGTCCTCGAGGTAGCCGAGCAGGCGCTTCCAGCGTGGCCGCTCGTCGGGCTGGGGGCGCCGCTGCAGGATGGACGTGCCGAGGGTGGCGTCGATGTTCTCGCCGTCGATCAGCAGGTAGGTGGTTCGCTCGCTCACGCTCTCGAGGCTACCCGCTGGGGTGGACGTCGGTCAGCGCGCGCGGTCGAACGGGGCCGTCAGCAGGCGGACGACGCCCTCCAGCGGCCCCGCGCGGAACGGGCCGATACGCACGACGGCCCGCCACAGCAGCGGCAGCAGCAGCGCGCCGGCCACCAGCACGGCCAGGTTGAACCACGTGTCGTCCGTGCCCGTGGCGCTGCGCCACGGCCCGGGTCCGAGCCCCCGCACCCAGCCGAGGTACCACAGGTGCGCCACGTACACGGACAGCGTCATCGCGCCGGGCACGGCCAGCAGCCCGGCCCACCGCGGCGCCAGGGCCGCGCACCCGCCGAGCACGGTCAGCACGAGGCCCGTGTCCAGCAGGGCCTCCGCGGGGGTCGCCGTGTAGGGCACGGGGGCGGCGCCGGTCTGCGTCCGGGACAGGGCGAGCACGACGCCGGCCAGCGCGATCCCCCCGGCCGCCCAGGCGAGCCCCGTGAGCCGTGCGCGCCGGGCCGGGGCCGCCGTCGTCGTGCCGTGGACGGTGGCGACCAGCACCGCCCCCAGCAGCGCCCACGCGAGGAACAGGGGGAGACGGTACGGGCCGTCCGTGAGGAACGCGGAGACCCACGGGGTCAGCGTCGCGCGGCTCAGCCCGAGCGCCTGCGCGGCGGGGAGGAGCCGGTCGACGACGTCGGCCGTCGGTGTGGCGGCGAGCAGGAGGCCGCCTCCGCCGGCCAGGACGGCGAGCACGAGGTGCGCGGCGAGGGGGAGGGCGGCCAGCAGTGCCATGAGCACCGTGAGCACAGCCAGGTGCGCCAGCACGTTCACGACGGCCGCCCCGAAGAGCCCGGTCAGCCACGCCGCCCCGCACAGGGCGGCCGCCCGCACAAGCGCGCGGGGCACGGCCCGGCCACGGCCCAGCCACTCCGCCTCGAGGCGCGCGCCCACGCCCACGAGCGCCGCGAACAGGGGCGCGGTGAGGTGCTCGGAGAGGTGGAGCACCCCGTCCGGGCCGCCGGCGGGCGCCGTGTGGGCGACCATCATCGCGACCAGGGCCAGGCCGCGCGCGACGTCCACCCAGACCAGGCGGCCCCGGGCGGTGTGGGTGGCGGCGGGAGCGTGGGAGGAGGGGGCGGGCACGGCGACCTCCGAGGTGGGGGACTCAGTCCAGGACGCGGGTGAGGTCGGCGTCCTCGTAGCGGACCGGCTTCGAGCCGGTGACGAGCTTGTGGCCGAGCCACAGCGCGAGGAACAGGGGCAGGCCGATGTACGCGCTGGCCACGGCCACGAGGTCCACGTCGCCCATGAACGCCTGGTAGTTCTGGCCGAGGATCACGACGGCGCACATGACCAGCGCGACGATCGGGCCCAGGGGGAACAGGAAGGCGCGGTAGGGCAGGTCCTTCGGGTCGTGGCCCTGCGCGACGTAGGCCCGCCGGAACCGGTAGTGGCTCCAGGCGATGCCCATCCACACGATGAACCCGGCCAGGCCCGAGGCGGAGACGAGCCACACGTAGGCGGCGCCGTCCCCGATGAACGTGGTCAGGAAGCACGCCGCGCCCACCGCGGTGGTGGCGTAGAGGGCGTTCATGGGCACGCCGCGCCGGTTCACCTTCGCCAGGAAGCGCGGGGCCTTGCCGGAGTCGGCCAGGGCCCAGAGCATGCGGGTGGAGGCGTACAGGCCCGAGTTGCCCGCGGAGAGGATGGCCGTGAGGATCACGGCGTTCATCACGGAGGCGGCGGCGAGCACGCCCGCGTTCTCGAAGACGAGCGTGAACGGGGAGATCGAGATGTCCTCGACGTCGCTGCCCAGCAGGTGGGGGCTGGTGTAGGGGATGAGGAAGCCGACGACGGTGATTGCGCCGACGTAGAAGAGCAGGATGCGCACGAACACGGTGCGGATCGCCTTGGGCACGTTCTTCTCCGGGTCCTCGGCCTCGCCCGCGGCCACGCCGACCAGCTCGGTGCCCTGGAAGGAGAAGCCGGCCACCATGAAGATCGCCAGGATGCCGGCGCCGCCGCCCACGAAGGGGGCCTCGCCGTCCGTCCAGTTGTGGAAGCCGGGGGAGGAGCCGCCGAGGATGCCGACGATCATCAGGACGCCGAGCACCAGGAAGATCACCACGGTGGCGACTTTGATGAGCGAGAACCAGAACTCGCTCTCGCCGTAGGCGCGCGTGGAGAGGGCGTTGAGGCCGAAGAGCAGCACGAGGAAGGTCGCGGACCAGATCCACGAGGGCACGTCCGGGAGCCAGTACCGCATGATCAGGGCCGCCGCAACGAGCTCGGCGGCCACCGTGATCGCCCAGTTGTACCAGTAGTTCCAGCCGATGGCGAAGCCGAACGAGGGGCTCACGAAGCGGGTGGAGTACTCCTCGAACGCGCCGGAGACCGGCAGGTACGTGGACATCTCGCCGAGCGACTGCATCAGCAGGAACACCATGAAGCCGATGGCCACGTAGGCCGCGAGGGCGCCACCGGGGCCGGCGGTCGCGATGGTGTTGCCCGAGGCCACGAACAGGCCCGTGCCGATGGCGCCGCCCATCGCGATCATCGTCAGGTGGCGGGATTTGAGGGTGCGCCGCAGGGAGCCGCCCTCGGGGGCGGCGTGGGCGGCGGAGGCGGGCGGCGTCGACGGGGACGTCCGCGGTGCGCTGGTGTCCACGGTGGCCTTTCGGTGGAGGAGCGGTCGGACGCGCGTCGAAGGCCGCGGCGTCCCACCCTGCTGCACGGTGGTAGAAGGGTATCCCGGCCGGGTGCGGTCGTCAGGCGGCGGGGACGAGTTCGGCGCGCAGTGCGGCCGTGAACGCGTCCACGTCCTCCTCGGTCGTGTCGAAGCCGCACACCCACCGCACCTCGCGGCGCGCCGCGTCCCAGTCGTAGAACCGGAAGCGGGTGCGCAGCCGGTCGGCCACGCCCTCGGGCAGGACGGCGAACACGGCGTTGGCGTCCGTGGCCTGCGTGAACTCGACGCCGGCCAGCGAGCCGTCGGCGACCCCCGCCTCGATGCCGGCGCGCAGCCGGGCGGCCATGGCGTTGGCGTGGCGGGCGGAGCGCAGGTACAGGTCGCCGTCGAACAGCGCGAGCAGCTGCGCCGAGACGAAGCGCATCTTCGAGGCCAGCTGCATCTGGTTCTTGCGCAGGTACACGAGGCCGTCCGCGGCGTCCGGGTCGAGCACGACGACGGCCTCGGCCAGCAGCGCCCCGTTCTTGGTGCCGCCGAGGGAGAGCACGTCCACGCCGACGTCGGTGGTGAAGGCGCGCAGCGGCAGGCCCAGGGAGGCCGCGGCGTTGGCGATGCGGGCGCCGTCCATGTAGACGCGCATCCCGTGCTCGTGGGCGTAGTCCGTGATGGCCTTGACCTCCTCCGGGGTGTAGACCGTGCCGAGCTCGGTGGACTGGGTGAGGTAGACGACCAGGGGCTGGGCACGGTGCTCGTCACCCCAGCCCCACGCCTCGGCGGCGATCAGCTCGGGGGTGAGCTTGCCGTCGTCGGTGGACACGGGCAGCAGCTTGATGCCGGCGGACTTCTCGGGCGCGCCGCCCTCGTCCACGTGGATGTGCGCGGTGTCCGCGCAGATCACCGCGCCCCAGCGGGGCAGCATGGCCTGGAGCCCGACGACGTTCGCCCCGGTCCCGTTGAACATCGGCCACACGGTGGCGTCCTTGCCGAAGTGCTGGGCGACGACCTCCTGCAGACGCGCCGTGTACACGTCCTCGCCGTAGGCGACCTGGTGGCCCCCGTTGGCCTCGGCGATCGCCGCGAGCACCTCCGGGTGGACGCCGGAGTAGTTGTCCGAGGCGAAGCCCCGCTCCTGCGGATCGTGGATCCTCTGCATGTCAGTCCGTTCCCTTCTCCTGGAGCGTGCGGACGGCGTCGTTCAGCGCGCCCGCCTCAGCCTTCCACAGTCGCGCGTACTCCTCGGCCAGCCGTTCCTCGAGCCCGGCGAGGGACTTCACGCGGAACACGACGGCCGCCGAGCGCAGCGGCGCCTCCGCGTCCCGGGCGGCCTTGGCCCAGCCCTGCGCCACCGCGCGGGTCCATGCCTCGCTCGCCGCCTTCACCGCGGCGTAGTTCGCGCCGCCGGCGAGCGGCCGGGTCACCGCCGTGGACGAGACGATCGCGAGGCGACCGGCGGACGAGGCCCGCAGGTCGTCGTCGAGGGCCCGGCTCACGTGCCGCAGCGCCGTGAACGAGGCCTCGAGGGCGCGGTAGTCCTCCTCGGTCTGGCCGGCGAGGCCTCCGCCGCCGCGCCAGCCTCCCACCAGGTGGAGCAGGCCGTCGATCCGGGTGCCGCGGGCGTGCAGGTCCTCGACGAGGCCGCGGACGGCGGTCTCGTCCGTGAGGTCCAGGGCCGCGGCCTGGGCGCCGAGCGCGGCGAGGGGGGCGAGCTTCGCGGCGTCGCGCCCGGTCGCGACGACGTGTGCGCCGGCGTCGAGGAGCGTGCGGGCGACGGCCCGGCCCGAGGCGCTCGTGGCGCCCGCGATCAGGACGGCGCGGTCGGTCAGGGCGGCCACGGGTCAGGCGCCTGTGCCGCGGATCCCGGCGGTGGACTCGATGACGCCGCGCATCTTCTTCTCGAGGGCCTCGAAGAACATGGACAGCGGGAACTCGTCGTCGAGCACGAGGTCGGTGTAGCCCTTGGGCGGGCCGGCGAGCACCTCGCGCGGCAGGCCCTGCGCCCACACGGACGCCGGGTGCGGGGTGACCACGGAGGCGACGAGCTCGTAGGCCTGGAGCCAGTGCACGGTCTTGGGGCGGTCGATGGACTCCCAGTAGAGCGTGTCGATGGCGTCGCCCAGCTCGACGACGGCGTCGGCGAGCCGGTCCCAGTCCACGCTGAGCTCGACGTCGCGCCACTGGATCACGTCCTTGCGGTGCAGCCAGGCGAAGAGCAGCTGGCCGCCGAGGCCGTCGTAGTTGCGGACGCGGGAGCCGGTGAGGGCGAAGCGGAAGACGCGGTCGAAGAGGACGGCGTGCTGCACGAGCCCGGCGTGGCGGCGGGTCTGCTCCTCGAGGGCGGTGAGCTGCTCGCCGGCGGCGGCGCGCGCCGTGAGGCGGCGCTCGATCGCCACGCACTCGCGGAAGGCGGTCATGTCGCAGCGCATCTCCTCGAGCGTGTAGAGGAAGAAGGGCATGCGCTGCTTGATCATGAACGGGTCGAAGGGCAGATCGCCGCGCATGTGCGTGCGGTCGTGGATGAGGTCCCACATCACGAAGGTGCCCTCGGCGAGCTCCTGGCAGGAGAGCAGTTCGGCGAGCTCGGCCGGGAGCTCGAGCTGGGTGATCTCGGCGGCGGCGGTGACGACCCGGCGGAAGCGGGCGGCCTCGCGGTCCTGGAAGATGGCGCCCCACGTGAAGGTGGGGATCTCGCGCATGGCCACGGTCTCGGGGAAGAGGACGGCCGAGTTCGTGTCGTAGCCGGGGGTGAAGTCGATCAGGCGCAGGGAGAGGAAGAGGCGGTTGCCGTAGTCGCCGGCCTCCAGTGCGGCGATGAACTCGGGCCAGATGGTCTCGACGACGAGGGCCTCCACGTGCCGGTCGGGGGAGCCGTTCTGCGTGTACATCGGGAAGACCACGAGGTGCCGGACGCCGTCGACGCGGTGCTCCTGCGGCTGGAAGGCGACGAGGGAGTCCAGGAAGTCGGGCTCGGCGAAGCCGCCGTCGGCCCAGCGGGCGAAGTCGCGGGGCAGGGCGGCGAGGTAGGCGGCGTCGTGCGGGAAGAGCGGGGCGAGCTCCTCGACGGCGGCGACGATGGTCTCCACGTGCTTGCGCGCGGCGGCGTGGTCCGCCGGGTCCGGGATGGAGCCGTCCTTGACCTGCAGGGGCTGCAGGGCGGTGGCGGCGGCCTTGAGGCGGAGCCAGGCCGGGTGGGTCTCGACGGTGCGCGCGTCGGACGGGGTCTCCGGGACGACGACGTCGGTCCGGGCGGGCTGCAGAGTGGTGGACATGGAACCCTCCTGAGGTCGAAGCGCCGGAAAATATACGGTGACGCGGATCACTTGCCGGAAGGTTTCCATGAGCGCACGGGGCTGTCAACCCGGCGGCCGGGGCCGGCTGATAGCGTGCGGCGCATGGACGACCCTGTCGACGCGCGGCTCGCGGCCGCCGTCTCCCATGACCCGCGCGCCACGCTCGCCCAGCTCTCCGAGCGGGTCGGCCTGTCGACCTCCGCTGTGCAGGCGCGCCTGCGCCGGCTCGAGAGCACGGGCGTGATCACGGGCTACCGCGCGCTGCTCGACCCCGAGGCCGTGGGCAGGCCGCTCTCCGCGTTCATCGAGATCAGCCCGCTGGACCCGCGCCAGCCCGACGACGCCCCCGAGCTCCTCGAGTCCATCGCGGCGATCGAGGCGTGCCACTCCGTGGCCGGCGACGCCGCGTACATGCTCTTCGTGCGCGTGGGCTCGCCACGCGAGCTCGAGGCCCTCGTGACGGAGATCCGCCAGACGGCGTCGGTGTCCACCCGGACCACCGTGGTGCTGCAGACCTTCTACGAGCACCGCCCCATGCTGGAGTTGCCGGCGGAGGACTGAGGGCGGGCGCGTCGGCCCCACCTGTCACGTGAGTGGTCGGAATGAGGGCGGGTCTGACGCTCATTCCGACCTCTCGCGTTCCCGGCTGCGGCAGCGGGCACTCGGCCGTCCGTCCCCGCTACGGTGATCCCGTGCGTCCGACCTCGCCCCGTCCCGCCCCCGCCTACCTCACCGACTCCGTCCCCGCCCGTCGCGGCCACCCGCTGGGGTTCGCGCACCGGGGCGCCGCCGTCGACCGGGAGAACTCCCTGGCCGCGTTCGTGGACGCCCACGCCGCCGGGTTCACCTACCTCGAGCTGGACGTGCGCACCACGGCGGACGGCGAGCTCGTCGTCTTCCACGACGACACCCTGGACCGCGTCAGCACCGGCCGCGGCCGGCTGCACGACCACACGTGGGAGCGGCTGGCGGACGTCACGGTCGGCGGGGAGCCGCTGCTGCGCTTCACCGAACTGCTCACGGCGCTCCCCGAGGCGCGCCTCAACGTGGACCTCAAGGACCGCGCGTCGGCCCCGGCCCTGGCCCGCATCCTCGCCGAGCACGGCGCGTGGGACCGCGTGCTCGTCGCCTCGTTCCACGACTCGCGGCGCCGCCTCTTCCGGCGCGCCCTCGCCCGCCTCGGCCACCCCGAGCGGGCGTACGGGCCGGAGCGGGTGGCGACGTCGGGCGGGGCGGCCGCCATCGCGGCGCTCGTGACGCTGGGCCCGCTGGGACTGACCCGCTGGCTGCGCCGGTACGCCCTCGACGTCGACTGCGTGCAGGTGCCCGTCCGGCACGGCCGCGTGCCCGTGGCCACCGCCGACTTCGTGCGGCGGTGCCACGCGGCGGGCCTGCCGGTGCACGTGTGGGTCGTGGACGAGCCCGCGGAGATCGAGCGCCTGCTCGACCTCGGTGTCGACGGGATCATGACCGACCGCGCCGACGTCCTCGCCGAGGTCTACGCCCGCCGCGGACTCTGGCCGCAGCGCTGACCCCCGCCCCTCAGAGCATCTTCGGCAGCAGCGCCCGCTTCATCCGCCCGTACGGCGGGTAGGCGGTCTTGAGCGTGTCCACCTGGTCCGACTTCGTGATGGACGGGCGCAGGTGGGAGAACGTCTCGAACCCGTGGATGCCGTGGTACGCGCCCATCCCGGACGCGCCGATCCCGCCGAACGGCAGCGTCGCGATGCCGGCGTGCAGCAGGCCGACGTCGTAGCCGAGGCCACCGGCCTGCACCTGGTCGTCGAACGCGCGGTGGTAGCTGGGCCGGTCCGTGAACAGGTACGCGGCCAGTGGGTGCGGGCGCTCCGCGATGAAGTCCAGGGCGTCCTGGAAGGTGTCCACGGTCAGCACGGGCAGGATCGGGCCGAACAGCTCCTCCTGCATGAGCGCGCCGTCCGGCTTGACGCCCGTCACCACGGTCGGCGCCATGTAGCGCCCCGCCACGTCCACGTCGCCGCCGACGAGCAGCTCGGCGCCGGCGTCGAGGTCCGCCTGGAGCATCTCCCGCAGCCGCTCCGCGTGCTCGGCGGAGATGAGGCGGCCGTAGTCCTTCGACGCGCGGGGGTCGTCGCCGTAGAACTCGCGCAGGGCTGCGGGGAGCTCGGCGGTCACCTGGCGCAGCGCGGCCTCGCCGACGGCCAGCACGTAGTCCGGGGCCACGCACGTCTGGCCCGCGTTGGTGAACTTCGCCCACGCGATGCGGCGGGCCATCGCTCCCGTGTTCCGCGACGGCGTCACCACCGCCGGCGACTTGCCGCCCAGCTCGAGCGTCACGGGGGAGAGGGTCTTCGCCGCCGCCTCGTAGACGATCCGGCCCACGCGCTCCCCGCCGGTGTAGAGGATGTGGTCCCACGGCTCCGCCAGCAGCGCGGTGTTGCACTCCTTGCCGCCCGCCACCACGGAGACCAGCGCGGAGTCCAGGTACTGCGGCACCAGCTCCCGCAGCGCCGCCGCCGTGGCCGGGGCCTTCTCCGACGGGCTGAGCACCACCGTGTTGCCGGCCGCCAGCGCACCCACGACCGGGGCGAGCGCGAGCTGCACCGGGTAGTTCCACGCGCCGATGACCAGCACGAGACCCTTGGGCCGCGGCCTGACCTCCGCGCTCGCGGGCCGCAGGGCCAGCGGCAGCTTCACGGGCCGCGGCTCCATCCAGTCGGTCAGGTGCAGCAGCGCGTGGTCCACCTCGGAGCGCACCGAGACGATCTCCGTGATCAGCGCCTCGGTGGCCGGCTTGCCCAGGTCCGTGCCGAGCGCCGCGACGAACCGGTCCGCGTGCTCGGTCAGCATCCGCTTCAGGCCCTTGAGCTGGCGCACCCGCACCGCGCGCGGGTGGGCGGCGCGGGAGCGGGCGGCGGCGCGCAGCCGCTCGACGGCGGCCCGCGGCTCCTCGGGTCGGGGCCCGGCCGGCGCGATCGGCAGGGCCTCGGTGGGCAACGGCTCGCGGACCGGATCGTCGGCGGGGGAGTCGGGGGAGTCGGTGGTCAGACCGGGGGGCTGCGTGCTCATGCCGGCCACGCTACCGAGCGGCCCTGTGCGGCGGCAGGGCGGGGCGCCGTCGTCGTCCTCCGGCCGCTGGTGCCGCCCCGACGGGCGCCACGGCGTTTTCGTTCGGGAAACGGCGCGCGCGCCCGGCCGTTTCCCGAACGAAAGCGGTGCGACACGCCGCCGTTTCCCGAACGAAAGCGGGCGGGGGTGAGGGTCAGCCGATGACCGCGTCCACCAGCCGCTGCGCCTCCGCCTGCACCTGCGTCAGGTGCTCGGGGCCGCGGAAGGACTCCGCGTAGATCTTGTAGACGTCCTCGGTGCCGGAGGGCCGCGCCGCGAACCACGCGTGCTGCGTGACCACCTTGAGCCCGCCGATCGGGGCGTCGTTGCCCGGAGCGTTGGTCAGCGTCGCGAGGATGGTCTCGCCGGCCAGCTCGGTCACGGGGACGTCGTCGGGGGAGAGGGTCTTCAGCTTCGCCTTCTGCTCGGCGGTCGCGGGGGCGTCGATGCGCGCGTACGCCGGGTCGCCGTGCAGGGCCACGAGGTCGCGGTACCGCTCGGACGGGGACTGGCCCGTCGCGGCGATGATCTCCGCGGCCAGCAGGCACAGCAGCAGCCCGTCCTTGTCGGTGGACCACGGGCTGCCGTCGAACTGCACGAAGGACGCGCCCGCGGACTCCTCGCCGCCGAACACGCCGGTGCCCGTCAGCAGGCCCGGCACGAACCACTTGAAGCCCACCGGCACCTCCACGAGCTCGCGGCCCAGGTCCCCGGCCACGCGGTCGATCATCGAGGAGCTCACCAGGGTCTTGCCCACGCCCGCGCTCTGGGGCCACTGCTCGCGGTGGCGGTACAGGTAGTCGATGGCCACGGCGAGGTAGTGGTTCGGGTTCATCAGCCCGCCGTCGGGGGTGACGATCCCGTGCCGGTCCGCGTCGGCGTCGTTGCCGGTGGCGACGTCGAAGGGCGCCTGCCCGTCCGCGTCCGGGGTCATCCGCTCGATCAGCGAGGCCATCGCGTTCGGCGACGAGCAGTCCATGCGGATCTTGCCGTCCCAGTCCAGGGTCATGAACCCGAACCGCGGGTCCACCTCCGGGTTCACCACGGTCAGATCCAGCCCGTGGCGGTCGGCGATCTCGCCCCAGTACGCCACGGACGCCCCGCCCATGGGGTCGGCGCCGATGCGCACGCCCGCCTCGCGGATCGCCTCCACGTCGATCACCTGCGGCAGATCGGACACGTACCGGTCCAGGAAGTCGAAGCCGCCCAGCTTCGCGTGGCCGGCGACGTCGGCGCTCGCCACCCGGTGCACGCCCGCCAGCCCGGCGGCGAGCAGCTCGTTGGCGCGGTCGGCGATCCACGTGGTCGCCTCGGTGTCCGCGGGGCCGCCGTGGGGTGGGTTGTACTTGAAGCCGCCGTCCGCGGGCGGGTTGTGCGAGGGGGTGATCACGAGGCCGTCCACGAGGCCGGCGTTGTCCCCGTCCACCGCGAAGCCCGACGGCGACAGCTCGCGCCCGGCGTTCAGGTGCAGGATCGCGTGGGAGACGGCGGGGGTGGGCGTGTAGCCGCCGCGGGAGTCGACGAGCACCTCGACGTCGTTGCCCAGCAGCACCTCGACGGCGGTGTCCTGCGCGGGCCCGGACAGGGCGTGCGTGTCCCTGCCGACGAGGACCGGCCCCGTGATCCCGTGGTGCGCGCGGTACTCGACCACGGCCTGCGTGATGGCGGCGATGTGGTCGTCGTTGAACGAGGTCGTGAACGCGGAGCCGCGGTGGCCGGAGGTGCCGAACACGACCTTCTGCGCCGGGTCCGTCACGTCCGGGTGACCGGTGCGGTACGCCTCCAGGAGGGCGTCGACGTCGATGAGGTCCTGCGGCAGGGCGGGGGTGCCGGGACGCTCGGCGGCGGGCAGGGCGGCGGTGTTCTCGGTCATGTGCCACACCTTGGCACGGGCGGGCGGACGGGGGAAGACGCGCGGCCCAGCGGGACGACGCCGGCGGTCACTCCCGGCAGCCGGCGCACAGCCCCCAGTAGTAGACCTCGGCCTCGTCGACCGCGAAGCCGTGGTCCTCGGGGGCGTCGAGGCACGGGGCGGAGCCGGTGCGGCACGGCACGTCCACGACCGTGCCGCAGCCGCGGCACACGAGGTGGTGGTGGTTGTCGCCCGTGCAGATCTCGTAGCGGGCCGGGGAGCCGGCGGGCTGCAGGGAGCGCACCAGCCCGGCCTCGGTGAGCGCATGGAGGCAGTCGTAGACGGCCTGGTGCGAGGTGCCGGGCAGGGCCCGACGCACGGCGGCCAGCACGGTGGACGCGTCCGCGTGGGGGTGGTCGGCGAGGGCGGTCAGCACCGCCAGGCGGGGCCGGGTCACGCGCAGGCCGACGCCGCGCAGCAGCGTGCGCTCGTCCTCGTCCCGCGTCGTGGTCTCCATGCCAGTCGATCCCATCCGGTTCTCTGGAACATGTCAAGAAAGAGCGGGCCGCTTCGCCCCCGGCGCACCGGCCATTCCCCGCCGTCCCCGTGCTGACTACGGTGAATCCTCGACCCCGGGGCGCACCGGCCCGGGCGCCGTCGACGAGGAGGTCCCCACCCATGGCCCAGCCCGAGCCCGTCCGTCTCGTCCCGGGTGGAGCCGTGGACCGCCCGGCCGAGCAGGCCCTCCTCGCGGCCGCCGCGGCCTGCGACGGCGACGTCGATGCGATGGTCGAGCTGCTCCGTGCGGCGTCCGGCGCCCCGTCCGGCGAGGACGCCGCCCCGCTCGACCTGCCGCTGACCGGCGCGGGGCGCACCCGGGAGCAGTGGGAGCTGCTCGCCTCCGTCGCCGCGCAGGACCTCTCGGCCGCCCGCGTGCTCGAGCCCCATCTGGACGCGCTCTCGATCCTGTCCCAGGCCGGCGTCCCCGCCCCGGCCGGGCTGCTCGGCGTCTACGCCTCCGAGTCCGGCGGTCGCACCCCGGCCCTCTGCCCCGCCCCGGACGGCCCCGACACCGCCTGGCTGCTCGACGGCGAGAAGCCGTGGTGCTCGCTCGCGGACCGGTGCGCGGCCGCCGTCGTGACCGGCCGGGAGGCGGACGGCACCCGCCGTGCCGTGCTCGTGGACCTGTCCCACCCCGGCGTGGCCGAGACCGACTCGGCCTGGCCCGCGCTCGGCCTCGCCCCGATCCGCACGGTGGGCCTGGCCTTCGACGCCGTCCCCGGCAGCGCCGTGGGCGACGCCGAGTGGTACCTGCGCCGGCCCGGCTTCGCGTGGGGCGGCATCGGCGTGGCGGCGGTGTGGTTCGGCGGCGCCGTCGGTATCGCCCGCACTCTGCGGAACGCCACCGCCGCCCGCGCGGCCGAGGGTCGCGGACCGGGCCCGGACCAGATCGGCCAGGCGGCGCTCGGCCGCGTCGACCGGCTGCTCCACGCGATGGCCGCCCTGCTCGCCCGTGCCGCCGACGACGTGGACGCCGGCCGCCTGGACCACGGCCGCGGCATGGTCGAGGCCGACCGGATCCGCGGCACCGTGGCGCAGCTGTGCACCGAGGTGATGGACGTCGTCGGGCAGGCCACCGGCCCCGGCCCGCTCACCGGCAGCGCCGCGCACGCCCGCGCCGTCGCCGACCTGCAGGTCTACCTGCGCCAGCACCACGGACACCGCGACGACGCCCGGCTGGGCGCCGCGCTCCTGACCGGCGAGACCGACGGCGGCTGGACGTGGTGAGCTTCTCCCACACCGACGACGGCACGTCCGAGGCGGCCTGGGCCGAGGGCGGCGTCGGCGAGCTGCCGGAGCTGCGTCTGCCCGTCTGGGACGCGCAGACGCTGCTGCTCGTGGCCGTGGCGCACCCGGACGACGAGACCCTCGCCGCCACCGGCCTGATCCGCTCTGCCCTGCGCGGCGGGGCACGCGTGCACGTGCTGGTCGCCACCGCCGGCGAGGCCTCCCACCCGCACTCGCCCACGCACACGCCCGCGGACCTGGTCCGGCTGCGCCGGGACGAGATGGAGCACGCCCTCGACGCCCTCGCCGCCGGCCTGCCCGCCTCCGCAGGCCCCGGCTCCCCGGCGCGGGACCGGCTGACCTGGGCGTCCCTGGCCCTGCCCGACTCCGGCGTGGCCGAGCACGAGGACGCCGTGCGCGACGCCGTCGCCGCGGCCCTCGACGCCCACCACGGCCCCGCCGTGCTCGCCTCCCACGACCCGGGCGACGGCCACGCGGACCACGAGGCCGTGGGCCGGGCCGTCGGCGCGGTCGCGGGCGAGTGCGACCTGCCGCTCTACGCCTTCCCCATCTGGTTCTGGCACTGGGCCGACCCGGCCGACCTGCCCGCCCGCCGCTACCGACGGCTCCCGCTCACCGACGACGACCGTGCCGCCCGCCGTGCCGCCCTCGACGCGCACGCCTCCCAGGTCCGGCCCCTCTCCGCCGCGCCCGGCGACGAGGCGATCCTGGGCCCCGCCGTGCTCGCCCACCACGGGCGCCCGTTCGAGGCCCACCGCGTCTCCGGCCCCGACGACGCCGACGCCCACCGGGCCGCCGCCGTCTTCGACCGGCTCTACCGGGCCCAGGAGGACCCGTGGCGCTACCTCAGCTCGTCGTACGAGGCCCGCAAGCGGGCGCTCACCCTCGCCGCCCTGCCCCGGCCCCGCTACGGGACCGTGGTGGAGGCGGGCGCGTCCATCGGCGTGCTCACCGCGGACGTGGCCGCGCGCGCGGACCGCGTGGTCGGCCTCGAGGCGTCCGCCACCGCCGTCGAGCGCGCCGCCGCCCGGCTGGCCGGCGCGCCGCACGCCGAGGTGCGCCGAGCCGTGCTGCCCGCGGACTGGCCGGCCGACGTCGCCGGCGCGGACCTCGTGATCGCCTCCGAGATCGGCTACTTCCTGCAGCCCGAGGAGCTCGACGCGCTGATCGACGACGCCGACGCCGCGCTCGCCCCCGGCGGCGAGCTGCTGCTGTGCCACTGGCGCCACCCCATCGAGGGCTGGCCGCTGGACGGGGACGCCGTGCACGCGCGCGTCGCAGCCGACCCGCGCTGGCGGCTGCGCACCGAGCTCGTGGAGGACGACTTCCGGCTCAGCCTCCACGTGCGGGCCGCCGCCGCGACCCACGCCGTCGTCGTGGTGCCCGCCAAGGACGAGCAGGAGCGGCTGCCGGCCGCGCTCGCGGCCCTCACCGCCGCCCTGGACCGCTGGGAGGAGCACCACGCGCAGGGCACGGCCGCGGTCGTGGTCGCCGCGGACCGCTGCGACGACGCCACGGTGGCCGCCGCCCTCGAGGCCCGCGCCGCCGACCCGCGCATCCACGTCCTCGAACTGGGGGAGCCGACCGCCGGGCAGGCCGGCGTCGGGCGGGCCCGCCTCGAGGGCGCCCGCCGGGCCCGCGCGCTGTTCCCCGACGTGCCCGCCGAGCGCCTCTGGCTCGCCTCCACCGACGCGGACAGCCGCGTCCCCGCCGACTGGCTGCTGGCGCAGACCGTGGCCGCCGGCCGCGACGAGGCGCTCGTGCTGGGCACGGTGGACGTGCGCCAGGGGCCGCTGCGGCAGGCCTGGCTCCGCGGCTACCGGCACGAGGAGGGGCACCCGCACGTGCACGGGGCCAACCTGGGACTGCCGTGGTCGCTGTACGAGGCCGTGGGCGGGTTCCCGCCGGTGGCCGAGCACGAGGACGTCGGCCTGGCCGAGGCCGTGCGGGCCCTGGCGGGGGAGCGCGACGGCGGTGACGGCCGCCGGGTGCGCGTGATCGCCACCGACACCACCCGCGTGCTCACCTCGTCCCGCCTGGAGGGGCGGACCCCCGGCGGGTTCTCCGGGTACCTCAAGGCGGTGGGCCGGCCCGGGTGAGGCCGGCCGGGGAGCAGGGGCGCGGGGCCGGGCCGGGTCCGGGGGGCACCGCCTAGACTCGGCACCGGCCGCGACGCCCCGAACCGGAAGGACCGTCATGACCGACCCCCACGCCTCCCACGACCCGCGCCGTGAGGCCGCCCGGCCGAGCTGGTACGGGTCCGAGGCCGGTGCGGGCTCCTCCGGCACCGGCTCCTCCGCCGCCGGCTGGCCCGACGCCCCGGCCGGCGACGCCGACCGCGCCGCCTGGGACCGGGCCCCCTCGTACGCCGAGCAGGAGGAGCAGACCCGCCCCGCCTACGGGCAGCCGTACGGCTACGGCCAGGACGCGAACACCGTCCCCGCCTACGGCTACGGGCAGGGCACGCCCGGCCACGGCTTCGGAGCCCCGCTGCAGCCCGGCCAGACCGAGGGCGTCGGCCGCTCGGTGGCCTCCATGATCCTCGGCATCATCTCCGTGGTGGGCGGATTCACGTTCCTCCTCCCGCCGATCGTGGGCGTGGTCCTCGGTCACCTGGGTCTCAAGCGCGAGCCCCACGGCCGCGGCATGGCGATCGCCGGCCTCGTGATGAACTACGTGTCCCTCGCCCTGCTGCTGCTCGCCGTCGTGTTCCTCGTGATCCTGGTGATCGCCGGGATCTCCCTGGGCGACTACACCTCGACCTGACCGGCCGGCTCAGCCGGCCAGCAGCAGCTCGAGGTGCGCGGCCAGGGCGAGCAGGGGCGCGGACGTGCCAGGCCGGCCGATGAGCTGGACGGACCAGTTCAGGCCCCGCTCGTCCCGGAGCACGGGCACCGCGACCGCGGGCAGGCCGAGCACGTTGACCATCGAGGTGTAGGGCGTGAACGCGCACTGCGCCTCGTAGTTGGCCTCGGGCTCCATCGCCAGGAAGTGGCCGACCGGCGGGGGCGCGGTGGCCAGCACCGGGGTCATCACCACGTCGACGGCGGCGAACTGCGCCCGCACCCCGCGCGCCCACTCCTCCAGCCGGTGGGCGGCGTCGTCGATCTCTTCGCGCCCTGCGGCCCGGGCCGTGCGCAGGAAGTGCGCGGCCACCGCGCCCACGTGGGCCTCGGCGTCCTCCGGCAGCGGCGCCCGGAGCAGCCCGGCGGTCCACACCGTGCGGAAGTCCCGGTGATAGTCCTCGCCGTAGTAGGGGGAGAGGTCCTCGACCGCGTGGCCGCCCGCGTCCAGGGCGGCGGCGGCCTTCGTCAGGGCGGTGACGGCGGGCCGGGCCAGGGAGATCTCGAGGTCGGAGGCGAAGGGCGAGGCCGTGGTGACGCCGATCCGGCGGACGTCGACGGCGCCCCCGGCCCGGGCGGTCTCCACGGTGCGGCGCAGGTCCGGCAGCACCCGGCCGGGCAGGCCCTCGGGGGAGAGCAGCACGTCGTAGAGCAGGGCGGCGTCCTCGACCGTGTGGGCCAGCGGGCCCGACACCGTGAGGTTGCGGACCGTGTCCGCGTGCTCGTCCATCGGCAGCTCCCCGCGGCCGGGCTTGAGGCCCACGAGCCCGCACGCGGCGGCGGGGATCCGGATGGACCCGCCCCCGTCCGAGCCCGGGGCGAACGGCAGGATCCCCGCGGCGACGGCCGCCGCGGCCCCGCCCGAGGAGCCTCCCGCGGTGCGGGTGGGGTCCAGGGGGTTGCGGGCCGGCGCCGTGACGAGGTTCTCCGAGTAGGAGTCCAGGCCGAACTCGGGCACGGTCGTCTTGCCGAGGGTGACGGTGCCGGCCCCGCGCAGGCGGAGCGCGAGTGGGTCGTCCTGCGCGGCCGGCGGCGCGTCGGCCAGCAGGGCGGAGCCGAACCGCGTGGGCATCCCGCGCACGTCGATCAGGTCCTTGTACGCCAGCGGAAGGCCGTGCAGGGAGGCGGGGGCTCCGTCGTCGTCCGGGGCGGGGGAGGTGCGCGGACCGGGCACGGCCCGGGGCCCGACGCGCGGGTGGGCCGCGTCCAGCTCGGCCGCACGGGTCCGGGCGCCCTCGGCGTCGAGGAGGGCGAACGCGCCGAGGTCCGCGTGGGCCTGGGCCGCGGCGAGGGCCGCCTCCGTGACCTCCCGGGCGCTCAGCGCCCCGGCGGCGAGGTCCTCCCGCAGGCGCACGGCCGAGCGGTCCAGGAGCCGGGCCGGGCCGGGGGCGGAGGGGGTGCGGTCGTCGTCGGCGGCGGGTGCGGCGTCGGAGGTCTGCATGCGGCCGAGCCTAACGGGCGTGGGCAGGGTCATGGACGGCGGGGCCTTCCTGGGACGTCCGGGCGGGTGGCTACGCTGAAGCCATGAGCGCCTTCGAGACCGTCGATGTGAACGAGATCCCCGCCGATGCGGCCATCCTGGACGTCCGCGAGGACGACGAGTGGGCCCTGGGCCGCGCCGCCGGCGCCCAGCACATCCCGCTGGGCCAGCTGCCGGACCGGCTCGAGGAGCTGGACCCGGACACGGACTACTACCTGATCTGCCGCACCGGCGGCCGCTCCGCCCGCGCCGCCGAGTTCATGACCGGCCGCGGCTACTCGGCCATCAACGTGGCCGGCGGCTCCGGCGCGTGGCTCGAGGCCGGCAAGCCGATGGAGGCCGACGGCGACGCCGAGCCCACCGTCAAGTGACGGGGACGGACTCCGCTGACGCGACGCCGTCGCGCCTGCGCTACGCCTTCCTCGGCCCGGCCGGCACCTTCACCGAGGCCGCCCTGCGGAAGGTGGCGGACCCGGCCGAGGCCGAGTTCGTGTCGGCGGGTTCCGTGCTGAGCGCCGTGGCGGCGCTGCGCAGGGGGGAGGTGGACCGCGCCGTCGTGCCCATCGAGAACTCGGTGGAGGGCGGCGTCTCCGCCACCGTGGACGAGATCGCCCTCGGGGAGACGCTGCAGATCCTCGCGGAGGTGCACGTGCCCATCAGCTTCGTGCTCGTGGGCCGGCCCGGCGTCGCGATCGAGGACGTGCGGCGCGTGACCACGCACCCCCACGCCTGGGCGCAGGTGCGCGGCTGGGCCGAGACGGCGCTGCCGGGCGTGGAGTTCACGCCCGCCCCGTCGACGGCGGCCGGGGCCGGCCTCGTGGCCCAGGGCGACTTCGACGCCGCCGTGTGCGCCCCGCTCGTGGCCGAGCAGACCGGGCTGCCGGTGCTCGCCGAGCGGATCGAGGACGTGCCGGGCGCCGTGACGCGCTTCGTGCTGCTCTCCCGGCCGACGGCCCTGCCCGCGCCCACGGGGGCGGACAAGACCACGCTCGTGGTGCCGCTGCCGGAGGACCGGCCCGGCGCCCTCGGGCAGATCCTTGCCGAGTTCACCACGCGCGGGGTGAACCTCTCCCGCATCGAGTCCCGGCCGACCGGCGAGGGCATCGGGCGGTACTTCTTCTCCCTCGACCTCGAGGGGCACCTGGCGGAGGCCCGCGTGGGTGATGCGCTCGCGGCCCTGTACCGGGAGTACCCCGACCTGCGGTTCCTGGGCTCGTACGCGCAGGCCGAGCCCGTGCCCACGAGGGTGCCGGCCGAGTTCACCGACGCCGCGTATCGCTCCGGCCGCGCCTGGGTGGAGTCCCTCCGCTCCCGCTGAGGCGGTACAGCACTTTCGTTCGGGAAACGGCGGCCCCCGGGCCACTTTCGTTCGGGAAACGGCGGCCCCCGAGGGACTTTCGTTGACGAAACGGGAGGTTCCTAGGCCCCTTTCGTGGCCGAAACGGGACGATCACCACGACGACGGGCCGTCGTCGCGCTTCCCGTCCGCGCGTCGCCCCGGCGCCCGTTTCCCGAACGAAAGCGCTGGGGAAGCCGCCGTTTCCCGAACGAAAGTGCTGGGGAAGCCGCCGTTTCCCGAACGAAAACGGTGGGGAAGCCGCCGCTTCCCGAACGAAAGTGCTGGGGAAGCCGCCGTTTCCCGAACGAAAACGGTGGGGAAGCCGCCGTTTCCCGAACGAAAGCGGGGACGGGGGGTCAGATGTGCGGGGCCGGTTCCGGGACGGGGGCGGCGGCGGAGACGCCGTCGTCGCGGACGGAGGCGTCGTCCTCGGCCACGAGCATCACGACGAGCGAGTCCGGCTGCACGCGGGCGTCGAGGGCGGTGATGACCCCGGTGGCGTCGCCGTCGAGCTGGGAGGGCATCGGCTCGGCGAACTCGACCTTCACGCGCTGGGCCTGCTCCGTGTGCATCGCGGGGACGGAGCTGCGGTGCCGGGTCACGGTCTTCACGGCGATCCGCGCCCAGTCGAGCGCGTGCCGGGGCGAGAGGACCATGACGTCGAGGAGGCCGTCGTCGAGCTTGGCCTGGGGCAGCAGCTCGACGCCGCCCGTGAGCATCCCGCAGTTGGCCACCATCACGGTGCGCACCTTGAACCGGCGGGGCTGACCGCCGTCGAGGGCCACGGTCACCTCGTGCCGCTTGCCGCGCAGGTGCCGCATGCCGGCCTCGCTGTAGGCCAGCCAGCCGGCCAGGCTCTTCAGCTCGTCCTTGGTGTCGCCCATGATGTCCGCGTCGTAGCCGGCGCCGCCGATCACGGTGAAGGTCTGCCGGGTGACGCGCCCGTCCTCGTGCGTGAAGCGGACGTCCACGGTGTCGATGCGCCGCTGCCGGCCCCCCACGGCGATCCTCAGGCACTGCTCGACGTCGTTGATCGGCAGGTCCAGGTTGCGGGCCAGCAGGTTCCCGGTGCCCAGCGGCACCACGCCGAGGGCGACGTCGGTGCCGGCCAGCTGCTCGGCCACGGTGCGGACCGTGCCGTCGCCGCCCGCGGCGATCACGAGCCGGGCGCCGGCGTCGAGGGCCTGCCGCGCCATGGCGGTGCCGGGGTCGTCCTCCTGCGTCTCGAGCACGAGCACCTCGCCGAGGCCCTCCGCCTCCGCGAGCCGCTCGAGCTCGCGCCGCACCCGGTCCGCGTGCGTCTTGATGGGGTTCAGCACCAGCGCGACCTCGTGGCGGCCCGTGCCGATCCCGGGCACCTCCTCCAGCCGGCGCTGCACGCCGCCCACCCGCGCGTCGAGGGCGTCCACCAGGAGACGCGTCCGCTCGTGCTGCACGCCGAGGCGGACCTGGCGCACCGCCAGCGCCACCACGACGACGGCCAGCACGGCCAGGAGCACCAGGGCGGCCAGCGCCATCCACCACTCGGGAGTCATGCCCCGAGTCTAGGCGTCGGCCCCGCCCGCTAGGTGTTGTGGGTCATGAGGTTCTTGCCACGAGGCGCCGGCTGAGATGAGACGAGTGGGCCCCGCCCCGCAGGATGGAAGTTCCTACACCACCCACCTGCCAGAAGAGACCCACTCATGACTCACGCTAACGCACCCCTGACCCCGACCGGCCGGCTGCGCATGGTCCAACGCCACCTGCACGACGGGATCCCGCAGGCGCACGTGGCAGCCGAGTTCCGCGTGAGCCGGCCCACGGTGGCCACCTGGGTCGCCCGCTACCGCGCCCAGGGAGAAGCCGGCCTTCAGGACCTGCCCAGCCGGCCGCACCGTTCACCTGCCCAGCTCGATCCGGTCCTGGTCGCCCAGATCCACGCCCTGCGGCGGGAGCGCAAGTGGTCCGCACGGCGCATCCATCACCACCTCGCCTCCGAAGGCCACCAGCTGTGCCTGCGCACCGTGGGGAGGTGGCTGCACCGACTCGGGATCTCCCGCCTACGGGACCTGACCCCGGCCGGAGAAGACCTGCGCCAACGACCCCAGAAGATCACCGCCCGCGGCCCGGGGCACATGGTGCACCTGGACGTGAAGAAAATCGGGCGCATCCCCGAGGGGGGAGGCTGGCGTGCTCACGGACGGGACTCCGAGAACGCGCGAGCGGCCAAGCGCGGGCCTGGCCGGCGGGTCGGGTACACCTACCTGCACTCGGCGATCGACGGGTACACCCGCCTGGCGTACACCGAAGCGTTGGAGGATGAGCGGACGGTGACCACGATCGGGTTCTTCTGCCGGGCGAGGGCGTTCTTCGCCGCCCACGGCATCACCGTGGACCGGGTGATCACGGACAACGGCAACAACTACCGGGCCGTGGACTTCACCCGGAAGGTGGTCTCGCTCGGGGGCCGGCATCACCGGATCCGCCCCTACACCCCGCGTCACAACGGGAAGGTCGAGCGGTACAACCGGCTGATGGTGGACGAGGTCCTCTACGCCCGCCCGTACTCCTCAGAGCAAGCTCGGCGTGAGGCCCTGGCGGTGTGGGTGAACCACTACAACTACCATCGGCCTCATACCTCCTGCGGAGACGCTCCTCCGGCCTCACTGGCACCGACCCGAGTCAACAACGTCATGCCCTCCTACAGCTAGGCTGGCGCACGTGATCGACGTCAAGGACCTCATCGAGCAGCCCGAGAAGTACCGCGCCTCCCAGGAGGCCCGCGGGGAGGACGCGTCCCTCGTGGACCGCGTGGTCGAGGCGGACGCGTCCCGCCGCTCGTCCATCGCGGGCTTCGAGCAGCTGCGCGCGGAGCAGAAGGCCTTCGGCAAGCGCGTCGCCCAGGCGAAGGGCGAGGAGAAGCAGGCCCTGCTGGCCGAGGTGAAGGACCTGGCCGCGCGCGTGAAGGAGGCCGAGTCGGCCGCCGGCGCGGCCGAGGCCCGCCTCGCGGAGCTGCAGCGCGCCTTCCCGAACCTGATCGTCGACGGCGTCCCGGCCGGCGGCGAGGACGACTTCGTGGTCCTCAAGGAGGTCGGCACCCCGCGCGACTTCGCCGCCGAGGGCTTCGAGCCGCGCGACCACCTCGAGCTCGGCGAGCTGCTCGGGGCGATCGACATGGAGCGCGGCGCGAAGGTGTCCGGCGCCCGGTTCAGCTTCCTCAAGGGCGTGGGCGCGCGTCTCGAGCTCGCCCTGATGCAGCTGGGCCTGGACTTGGCCCTGGAGAACGGCTTCGTGCCGGTCATCCCGCCCACCCTGGTGCGCCCGGAGACCATGCAGGGCACCGGCTTCGACGTCGAGCACGACGACGAGATCTACCGTCTGGAGCGCGACGACCTGTATCTCGTGGGCACCTCCGAGGTGGCCCTGGCCGGCTACCACGCGGACGAGATCATGGACGTGAGCGCCCCCGTCCGGTACGCGGGCTGGTCCACGTGCTACCGGCGTGAGGCGGGCTCGGCGGGCAAGGACACCCGCGGCATCATCCGCGTGCACCAGTTCAACAAGCTGGAGATGTTCATCTACGCCGCACAGGAGGACGCGGAGGCGGAGCACGAACGCCTGCTGGCGTGGGAGGAGCGGATGCTGGGCGCCATCGAGGTGCCGTACCGCGTGATCGACATCGCCGCCGGCGACCTCGGCCTCTCCGCCGCCCGCAAGTTCGACTGCGAGGCCTGGGTCCCCACGCAGGGCACCTATCGCGAGCTGACGTCCACCTCGAACTGCACCACGTTCCAGGCCCGCCGCCTCAACATCCGCGAGCGGGTCCGCACGGAGGACGGCTCCAAGGGCGGCACCCGCATGGTCGCCACGCTCAACGGCACCCTGGCCACCACCCGCTGGATCGTGGCGATCCTGGAGAACCACCAGAACGCGGACGGCTCGGTCACCGTGCCCGCCGCGCTGCGCCCCTACCTCGGCGGGATGGAGCGCTTCGAGCTGGTCTGAGCGGACGACGTCGTCCCCCGGCGGCGTCGGCCGCCTCGCCCGCCTGCCCCGCGGCGCCCCTGCGGCGCCCCCGCCGTTCACCCGCGCGTCGCCGTCGTGTCCGGGCCGTGTGGTTGGGTGGGGGTCATGACGAAGAAGCTCGTGTGCCTGGACGTGGACGGAACGATCGTGGACCATGACGGCCATCTGCATGAGCCCGTGCGCGCGGCCGTGCGGGCCGTGCTGGACGCCGGGCACCACGTGGTCATCGCGACGGGCCGCTCCCGCGCGGCCACCCTGCCCGTGGCCCGCTCCCTGGGGATCGGCGCCGGCTTCATGGTGTGCTCCAACGGCGGTGTCACGCTGCGCCTGGACCCCGAGCTGGAGGAGGGCTACGAGGTCACGGACCTGCGCACCTTCGACCCGCGCTCGGTCCTGACCCAGCTGCGCCACCGCCTGCCCAGCGCCAAGTACGCGCTCGAGCTGCCGGACGGCACCTTCCGCTCCACCGAGCGGTTCCAGGACATGTCCTTCGGCGTGGCCGCGGAGGGCGTCACGTTCGAGGAGCTCATGGACACCACGGCCGTGCGCCTCGTGGTGTTCTCCACGGACTCCTCCGCCGAGGAGTTCGGTCGCGCGGTGGAGGGCATCGGCCTGTCCGGCGTGACCTACTCCGTGGGCTGGACGGCGTGGCTCGACGTCGCCGCGGCGGGCGTGACCAAGGCCTCCGGGCTCGAGGCGCTGCGCACCGTGCTGAAGGTGGCCCCCGAGGACACCGTGGCCGTGGGCGACGGCCGCAACGACATCGAGATGCTCCGCTGGGCCGGCCGCGGCGTGGCCATGGGCCAGGCCGTGGAGGAGGTCGTGGCCGCCGCGGACGAGGTCACCGGCCACGTGGACGAGCACGGGCTCGCCACCGTGCTGCGCTCGCTCCTCGAGGAGCCGGCCGCGGCCTGAGCGGCGCGACCGGCCCGGGCCGCCGGGTCAGCCCCCCGCCAGCGTGAGCAGCCGCGCGGCGGCGGGGCGGCAGGCGTGCTCCTCGTTCCAGTAGGAGCGCTGCACCGCCTGCGAGACGGCCTGCGCCGTGATCCCGAGCGCGGCGGCCGCCGGCTTCTGCTGGCCGCGCACCCCGGGCACCAGCAGGTCCAGCACCGCCCACTCGGCGTCGGTCCGGGACCACACGAGCTGCCCGACGAGTCGCAGCACGGCCTCGGCCTCGGCGGCCGCCTCCTCGTCCCGGCCGCGCACGGCCAACGGGATCCGCGCGGTGGACACGGCCGCCGCCTCCACGGCCCGCCGCGCCGCCGCGAGACCGGGCCCGCCGGCGTCGTGCAGGTCCCCGGAGGCGGGCACGCCCGCCGCACCGTCCGCGTGCGTCACCGTCCCGACGCCGACCCCCACGTTCCAGCGGCGCTGCCGCAGGGCGCGCAGGGACACGTCCACGGCGACGCGCGGATCCTCGACGGCGCCGATCAGCTCGTCGCCCACGGCGCGCTGGAACGGGAGCACGACGGCGTCGCCCAGCCCCGGCACGTCCTGGAGGGCGCGCAGGAACGTGTCCACACGGTCGCCGGCGTCGAGGGTGTCCCGCTGGTTGATGGTGAGCACGAACATGGTCGTCGATTCTGCCAGCCCGCAGACGACGCCGGCCGCCCACCCCGAGGGGTGAGCGGCCGGCGTCGAGGAGGGAGCGGTGCGGGGGTCAGCGGCCCTGGGGCTCGTCGGTCTCCTCGCCCTCCTCGGTGGCCGGCTGCGCCTCCTCGGTGTCCACCTCGCGGCCCTGGGGCTCATCGGTCGGGGAGTCCTCGCCCTCGGCGTTGAAGCGCTGGATGGAGGCCTCGAGCTCGGCCTCGGCCGCCGCGCGGCCCTCCCAGCCCTCGGCCTTGACCCACTTGCCCGGCTCCAGGTCCTTGTAGCGGGTGAAGAAGTGCTCGATCTCCTGCTTGAGGGACTCCTCCACGTGCTCGAGCTCGGTGATGTGGTCGTAGCGCTTGTCCGCCGGGACGCACAGCAGCTTGGCGTCGCCGCCGCCGTCGTCGGTCATGTTGAACACGCCGACCGGGCGGGCCTCGACGACGCAGCCCGGCACCAGGTCGAAGCCCGGCAGGTACACGAGGGCGTCCAGGGGGTCGCCGTCCTCGCCGAGGGTGTTCTCGAAGTAGCCGTAGTGCGTGGGGTACTGCATGGAGGTGAAGAGCACACGGTCCAGGCGCAGGCGGCCGGTCTCGTGGTCGAACTCGTACTTCACGCGGGAGCCCGCGGGGATCTCGATGGTGACGTCGTGCGCCATGACTCTCCTTCGCACAGAGGGTGGGGTGTCCGGGCGGCGCGGCGCCGACCGGCGGTGCTGCCGTCAGCCTACCGGGGGCGTCCGTCATGATGGACGCATGGGACAGGTGGACACGGGGCGCGCTGGGCGTCGGGATCGACGCACGGAACGCCCCCGGAGCCGCTCGCTCCCCGCCGTCCTCCTGGCCGCGCTCGCGGCCGTCCTGGTCGCCTGCGGGCCCGTGACCGCGCCGCCGGCCCCGTCGGGCGCGCCCGCCTCGACTTCGACCGCCGCGCCGACGTCGTCGTCCCCGTCCGCCGGCCCCACCGCGGCCCAGGTTGCGGCCGCCGTCGAGCCGGGACTGGAGACGTCCCCGGGCACGGTCTCTGCCGAGTTCCGCGACCTGGCCACCGGCGAGGTGCTGTACGCGCGGGACGCGGACGAGCCCGTGGCCCCCGCGTCCTCGCTCAAGGTGCTCGCCGCCGCGGCCATCGTCTCCGCCCTGGGTCCTGAGACGACCCTGCAGACCACCGTGGTGGCCCAGCCCACCGCGGACGGCGCGGCCACCGAGCTGGTGCTCGTGGGCGGCGGCGACGTGCTGCTGGGCACGGGTGCCTCGGACTCGACGCACGTCTCCGGACGCGCGGGCCTGCGCACCCTCGCGGAGCGGACCGTGGCCGGGCTGGTCGAGGACGGCGTCACCGGGCAGGTGGTGGTCAGCACGGACCTGCGGCTCTTCGCGGACCGCACGGCCCTGAACCCGCGCTGGACGTCGGACATCCCGGAGAGCGGCAACATCGCGCCGGTGCAGCCGTTGGCCACCTACGGCGGCCGTGAGGCCCCTGGCACCGGGGAGGACCGCATCGAGGACCCGGCGCAGTTCGCCGCGCTCACCTTCCAGGCCGCGCTCGACGACGCGGTGGCCGCCTCCGGCGCCGACCTCGAGGTGGGCCTGCGGGACACGCTCCCGGCCACCGAGGTGCCGCGCGCCACGGTCCTCGCCGCCGCCCCCGTCGCGGCGGTGGAGTCCGCTTCCGTGGGGGAGCAGGTCGCGTACCTGCTGGCCCACTCGGAGAACCAGGTGGTCGAGGCCCTGGCCCACACGGCCGCGCCCGCCACGGACCTGCCGGCCACCCACGAGGGCGCCACGCGGCTGCTGACGGCCACCGCCGAGGACCTCGGCGTGGACACCGCCGGGATGGCGCTCGTGGACTCCTCGGGCCTGTCCCCGGACAACCGGGTCAGCGCGGGCCAGCTGGCCGGCGTCGTCGCCGGGGTGGCCCGCACACCCGCCCTGGGCACCGTGCTGGAGGGCCTGCCGCGGCCCGGCGAGGACTCCACCCTCGGCGATCGGTTCCCGGATGCCCCCGCGCGGCAGGCCGTGGCCGCGAAGACCGGCACGCTCGACCAGACGGTCTCCCTCACCGGCACCGTCACCACGACGTCCGGGCGGGTCCTCGCGTTCAGCATCATCTGCTCGGATCTGCAGTGGAAGCTGGAGCCCGCGCGCGCGGCGGTCGACGAGGCCGTCAGCGCCGTCGCCGGGCTCTGATCCGAGGCCCGGGCCCTGTGGTCTGATGGAGCCCATGAGCGACGACCATGCGACCGACCGCCCCCGCACCGCCGCGGACGCCGAGCCGGGCGCCCCCGCCGAGCCGGGCCCCGCCGTCGCCCACCCGGTGGACTGGGCCTTCGCGGCACGGACCGCACGGTCCCTCGCCGCCGCCGGCCCCCGGTTCGCGCCGCGCGAGGCGACGCGCGAGGCGGAGGGCCTGCGCGCCGCCGCGGAGGCCGCCGTGCCGCACGTCCACCGTCTGACCGGGCTCGAGGCGGCACGGGACCTGCGCGACTCGCAGGTGCTCGTGGTGGACCGCCCCACCTGGTCGCGCGCCGCCACCCAGTCCTTCGCCATGCTGCTGGACCCCACGTTCGCGCACCTGCGGGACACCCGGCCCCGCGAGCACGCCGCCGCCACCACCCGCGTCACCCGGCACGCCACCGCCCTGGAGATGGGCGGGATCCTCGCCTGGATGTCCGGGAGGATCCTCGGCCAGTACGACCCGTTCATCGCGCTGCCCGGCCCCGGGGGGACGGCGGCCGGCCCCGCCGGCGGACGCCTGCTGCTCGTGGCCCCGAACGTCGCGCAGGTGCGCGCGGAGATCAACGTGGACCCGGCGGACTTCCGCCTCTGGGTGTGCCTGCACGAGCAGACCCACCGCGTGCAGTTCGCGGCCGCGCCCTGGCTGCGCGAGCACCTGCGGGCCGAGATCACGGCGCTCACCGTCGGCCTGTTCGACAAGGCCGAGTCCCTGCCCGAGCGCCTGCGCACCGCGCTCGCGGCGGCGAACCCGCTGGGTCGGGAGGCCGACGGCGGCCGGGCCGGGACGCGGGACGGACACGACGCGCAGGACGCGGCCCCGGCCCGATCCGCGCCGGGCCTGCTCGGCGCGATCCAGGACGAGGAGGACCGGGAGCGCCTGTCCCGGCTGACGGCCGTGATGTCCCTGCTCGAGGGGCACGCGAACGTGGTGATGGACGGCGTCGACTCCTCCGTCGTGTCCTCCGTCAAGACCATCCGCCGCCGCTTCGACGAGCGCGGCGACCGCCGCTCGCCCCTGGACCGCATGCTCCGCCGCCTGCTGGGCATGGACGCCAAGATGGCCCAGTATCGCGACGGTCAGAGGTTCGTGGCCGCCGCCGTGGCCGAGCTCGGCATGGCCGGGTTCAACGTGGTCTGGGACGCCCCCGAGCTGCTGCCGAGCGAGGCCGAGCTCCACGCCCCCGAGACGTGGGTGGCGCGCATCCGTGCCCAGGCCTGAGGCGCGGGACCCGGGGCCGACGCCGGCGGGCGGGGCCGGCGGCCTGCCCGCGGTCGGCGCATGGCCGCCGCGCACCCGCTGGCCCGAGCCCCTGCACCGGGCCGTCGCGGCGGTGCGGGAGGCCCTGGCGGGCGACGGGCCCCGTCGCGCGGATGTCGGGCCGGGCCGGGCGGGGAGTCGCCCCCGCGGCCTCGTCGCCCTCTCCGGCGGTGCCGACTCCCTCGCGCTCGCCGTGGCCTGCGCCGTCCTCGTGGGCACCCGGGAGGGCCGGCGACTCGGCCCGATCGGCGCGGCCGTGGTGGACCACGGGCTGCAGTCGGGCAGCGACGCGGTGGCGGCGGCCGCCGCCGACGTTGCCCGCATCCTCGGTCTGACCCCGGTCACCGTCACGCGGGTCGAGGTGGCCCGCACCGGCGACGGCCCCGAGGCCGACGCCCGGCGTGCCCGCCGGGAGGCCCTCGCCGCCGCCGCCCGAGACGCGGGGCAGGGGGACGCCGTCGTCCTCACCGCCCACACCGCCGACGACCAGGCCGAACAGGTCCTCCTCGGGCTCGCACGCGGCTCCGGCACGCGGTCCCTCGCGGGGATCCCGGCGCGCGGGACGCTGCCGGGCGGGGCCGCCGTCGTCCGCCCCCTGCTGGGCCTGACCCGCGCGGACACCGAGACAATCTGCCGCTGGGCCGGGCTGACCTGGTTCGAGGACCCGCACAACCGCGATCCCGCGCTGCTGCGCTCGCGGGTCCGCACCCGCGTGCTGCCCGCGCTCGAGGACCCCGACGCCGGCCTCGGCCCCGGCGTGCGGGCCGGGCTGGTGCGCACCGCGGCCATCGCGGCCGAGGACGCCGCGGCCCTCGACGCATGGGCCGGCGACGAGGTCACCCGGCTGCGCGTCGACCCGCCCGCCGGGGACCCGCGCGTCGTCTCCCTGGACCTGGAGTCCCTGGCCGCGCTGCCCGCCGCCGTGCGCCACCGCGTGATCGCGCGCGCCGCCCGCGCCGCGGGAGGGCAGGCCCCGCCCCGCGAACGGATCCTCGCGGTGGACGCCCTCGTGACGGGCGCCCGTGCGGGGGGCACGTCGGCCGGTCCGGTGGAGCTGCCCGGCGGGGTGGCCGCGCATCGGGCGTGTGCCAGACTGGACCTCATCCCCTGCCTTCCCGGTCCCTGACTGCGGCCCGGCCCGGCATTCCCGCACGAGCACTCACCAGGAGCGGCGCATGGACGCACAGGATGTCCAGAACGACCTCAGCCACGTCCTCATGTCCCGCGAGGACGTGCAGGGCACGATCACGGACCTGGCCCGCCAGATCGACCGCGACTACGCGGACAAGGACCTGCTCATCGTCGCCGTGCTCAAGGGCGCGGTGATGGTGGTCGCCGACCTCACCCGCGCCCTGCACTCCCACGTGGAGCTGGACTTCATGGCGGTCTCCTCCTACGGCTCCGGCACCAAGTCCTCCGGCGTGGTGCGCATCCTCAAGGACCTCGACGCGGACCTCACCGGCCGACACGTCCTGATCGTCGAGGACATCATCGACTCCGGTCTGACCCTGTCCTGGCTCAAGGCCAACCTGGAGTCCCGTGGCCCGGCCTCGGTCGAGATCTGCACCCTGCTGCGCAAGCCGGAGGCCATGAAGGTGGACATCGACGTGAAGTACGTCGGGCGGGACATCCCCAACGAGTTCGTGGTGGGCTACGGCCTGGACTACGCGGAGAAGTACCGCAACCTGGACTTCGTGGGCACGCTCGCCCCGCACGTGTACAGCTGACCGGGGGCCCGGCCCGGCGTGGCCGCCGCAGCAGCGACCTGTCACGTGAGAGGTCGCTCTGAGGTGCCATTCACGCCCCATTCCGACTCCTTGCCTGACAGGTCGCCGGCGTCCCCGAGGTGACGGCGCACCTCCACGATCACGCGCGTGAATCCGCGGCGAGCGTCGGAGGAGGACACGGTGATGTTCCGGTAGCCCCGTCGCTCGAAGGCCGCGTTGCGCTGCACGTCACGGTCGATCTGGCGATCCGCGCCGTGGTGGCCGCCGTCGTAGTGCAGGGCCACTCTCGCCTGCCGATAGCCCAGGTCCGCCGTCGCGGGGTGGTGCAGGGAGAACTCCGGGTCCCAGACCTCGAGCTGCAGTGCGGGCTCGGGGAGCCCGGCGGCCCTCAGCGCGAGCCGGAGCCGCGTCTCCTTCGGCGAGTGCGCCCCCACCCGGACCAGTGTGGCGGCGGTGCGGAGCCGTCGTCGTCGGTTGTGCGCGGACGGGCTCGCTTCGGCCGCCTGGGTCAGGGCCGCCCGGGTCCGCTCGGCAGCGTCGGGACCGCCGGACAGCTCCGCCCGGCGGACGAGATGGTCGCCGAGGATGACGAGCTCGTCGTCGTCGAGCAGGGCCGCGAGGTCGACCCAGAGACGGGGCGGGGCGGTGACGCACCAGGCCAGACCGCCGATCCGCACGCCCTCCACGTCCGCGGGCGGGAGCGCCGTCCGGTGGGAGGTGACGCCGGGGAGGGAGAGGCGGCCACGGTCTCGCGGGCGGCTCACGTGGACGTCGTCCCCCGCGTCCAGTCGCTCCGGCAGCCAGATCTCACGGGCGCGGGCCGCGGTCTGGTGCGACACCACCGTGGTGGCGCGGTGCCGGGCGAGTCGCAGCAGGAGCTCGCGTTGGGTGGCCGAGAGCGGGGTGCTCCACCGGTAGGGGGAGGAGCCGGCCACGGGGCGTTCGACGGCGGCCGGGGTGGCCTCACGCTGGCGGTAGAGGCCCTGGGCGAGGCGTTCGACGTCGGAGCGACGCAGCCGGTTGCGGTCGATGCCGGCGGCCCTCGCCTGCGCGGCGGTGAAGGGGCCGTGAAGCAAGGCCGCGGGAAGCGGGGCGAGGTGACGCATGGTGCCAGCCTGGCGCGGTAAAGCGGGCGGCGTCCTGAGCCGCCGCCGGCCTGGGGAGGGATGCGGGTGCACGGGGGTCTGTGCAGGCGGGGACGCAGGGGCGCGGTCGCAGCGCCAGCGTTCCTGTCACGCGAGCGGTCGCTCTGAGGTGCGATCCACGCGCCATTCCGACCTCCCGCATTCCCGGCGGGCGCCGGGACGGCGCTGGCCGACGTCGACTCCGGCCGACCGCCCGCGCCCTGTCCACCTGACGCGAACAGTCAGCGGACACCCGGGCCGGGCCGGTACCGTGGGGGCTTGACCCGGGCGCGACGCCGGCCCTTCGCCGGCCCCGGCCGCACGGCGGCCGCCCCGGGCAGCCCGGCCCCCGCGGCAGACCAGGAGACACTCGGACCGTGAAGAAGCTGTTCAACAAGCCCTACGTCTGGATCCTGCTGGGCCTGCTGGTCCTCGCCGTCGCGATCCCGCTGACCACGTCGCAGAGCGGCCGCACCATGGTGGACACCAACGTGGGCATGGCCCTGCTGAAGGACGACAAGGCCGCGCAGGCCCGCGTGGTGGACGGGGACCAGCGCGTGGACCTCACCCTGCGTGAGCCCTACAAGCAGGACGACCGGGACCTCGGCAAGGAGGTCTACTTCTACTTCGCCAGCGCGCGCGCCACGGACGTGGTCACCGCGGTGGACGACTCGGCCCTCGACGGCTACACGGACGAGCCGGTGCGGAGCAACTGGTTCCTCTCGCTGCTCGGCTTCATGGTCCCGTTCCTGCTCATCGCACTGCTGTTCTGGTTCCTGATGTCCCGCATGCAGGGCGGCGGCGGCAAGGTGATGCAGTTCGGCAAGTCCCGCGCCAAGCTGATCAACAAGGACAACCCGGACGTGCTGTTCAAGGACGTCGCGGGCGCGGACGAGGCCGTGGAGGAGCTCCAGGAGATCAAGGAGTTCCTCACCGTGCCGGACCGCTTCCGCGCCGTGGGTGCCAAGATCCCCAAGGGCGTGCTGCTCTACGGCCCGCCCGGCACGGGCAAGACCCTCCTCGCCAAGGCCGTGGCCGGTGAGGCCGGCGTGCCGTTCTACTCGATCTCCGGCTCGGACTTCGTGGAGATGTTCGTGGGCGTCGGCGCCTCGCGCGTGCGCGACCTCTTCGAGCAGGCCAAGTCCAACGCCCCCGCCATCATCTTCGTGGACGAGATCGACGCCGTCGGCCGGCACCGCGGCGCAGGCATCGGCGGCGGCAACGACGAGCGCGAGCAGACCCTGAACCAGATGCTCGTGGAGATGGACGGCTTCGACGCCTCCACGAACGTCATCATGATCGCCGCGACCAACCGCCCGGACGTCCTGGACCCGGCGCTGCTGCGCCCGGGCCGCTTCGACCGCCAGATCCCCGTGGACGCCCCGGACCTCGAGGGCCGCGCCAGGATCCTCGAGGTGCACGCGCAGGGCAAGCCGATCGCCCTGGACGTGGACCTGCGCTCCCTGGCCAAGCGCACCCCCGGCTACACGGGCGCGGACCTGGCCAACGTGATCAACGAGGCCGCGCTGCTCACGGCGCGCTCGAACAACAACGTGATCGACAACCACGCCCTGGACGAGGCCGTGGACCGCGTGATGGCCGGCCCGCAGAAGCGCACCCGCCTGATGAACGAGCACGAGCGCAAGGTCACCGCCTACCACGAGGGCGGCCACGCGCTCGTCGCGGCCGGGCTGCGCAACTCCGCCCCGGTCACCAAGATCACGATCCTGCCCCGCGGCCGCGCCCTGGGCTACACGATGGTGGTCCCGGAGGACGACAAGTACTCCGTCACCCGCAACGAGCTCCTGGACCAGCTCGCGTACGCGATGGGCGGGCGCGTGGCGGAGGAGATCGTGTTCAAGGACCCGTCCACGGGCGCCGCGAACGACATCCAGAAGGCCACGGACACGGCCCGCAAGATGGTCACCGAGTACGGCATGTCCGCCAAGGTGGGCGCGGTCAAGCTCGGCGGCGGCAGCTCCGAGCCCTTCGTGGGCGGCGCCGCCGGCGGCTCCTCCCGTGAGTACTCCGAGGAGCTCGCGTACCTGGTGGACGCCGAGGTCCGCACCCTGCTGGACCAGGCCCACGCCGAGGCCCACTGGGTGCTCACGGAGAACCGGGACGTCCTGGACCGGCTGGCCTACGAGCTGCTCGAGAAGGAGACGCTGACCCAGGAGGCCATCGCCGCCATCTTCGCGGACGTGCGCAAGCGGCCCGAGCGCGGCGTGTGGCTGGCCTCGGACGACCGGCTCCCGCAGGACATCCCGCCCGTCCTCTCCCCCTCCGAGCGCCGCTCGCGCCACGACGGCGGGGAGCAGACCCCCGTCGGCGTCGAGGGCACCACGGTGCCGGTGCGTCCGGAGGGTGCGCCGCCGTCGTCGCTGGGCGGGGACGCGGCCGGCCCCGGCCTGCCGCCGCACGGCGGTCCGAGCAACACGCCGGGCCCCGGCGAGGGACCGACCTTTTGACCGCGCAGGAGACCCGCATGACAGCCCACACCCCCGACGACGCCGTCCCCGGCACGTTCGACCCGGACTCGACCGCGGTGGACCGGCCGCGCATCGAGGCGGCGGTGCGGGAGATCCTGCTGGCGATCGGTGAGGACCCGGACCGCGAGGGCCTGGCGGACACCCCGGCGCGGGTGGCCAAGGCGTACGCGGAGTTCTTCGCGGGCCTGCACCAGAGCCCGGACCAGGTGCTCGGCACCACGTTCGACATCGCGCACGAGGAGCTCGTGCTCGTGAAGGACATCCCGTTCTACTCGACGTGCGAGCACCACCTGGTGCCGTTCCACGGCGCCGCGCACATCGGCTACATCCCTTCCGCCGAGGGCCGCGTGACGGGGCTGTCCAAGCTGGCCCGCCTCGTGGAGCTGTACGCGCGGCGTCCGCAGGTGCAGGAGCGGCTGACCACACAGGTGGTGGAGGCGCTCATGGAGCACCTGGCCCCGCGCGGGGCGATCGTGGTGGTGGAGGCCGAGCACATGTGCATGTCCATGCGCGGCGTGCGCAAGCCGGGCGCGAAGACCGTCACCTCGGCGGTGCGCGGCCAGCTGCGGGATCCGTCCACGCGCTCGGAGGCGATGAGCCTCATCATGCACGGCTGAGGACCACCGACGGCGGAGGAGGACACGTGGACGAGAGCATCGACGCGGCGGCGCGGGAGGCGAACCGCGCCCTGCTGGGGCGGCTGCCCGCGGATCGGACCCTGGTCATGGGCATCCTCAATGTCACCCCTGACTCGTTCTCGGACGGCGGGGAGCACGCCACCGTCCGCGCGGCCGTCGAGCACGCCCGGCGCATGGTCGCGGACGGCGCGGACATCGTGGACGTGGGTGGCGAGTCCACCCGCCCCGGGGCCCGCGCCGTGCCGCCGGCCGAGGAGCAGGAGCGCATCCTGCCCGTGATCGAGGCGCTGCTGGCCGAGGACGTCGTCGTCTCCGTGGACACGCGCCACACCGCCACCGCCCGGGCCGCCTTGGCGCTGGGCCCGGTGATCGTCAACGATGTCTCCGGCCTCACCCACGAGCCGGAGATGCCGGCGCTGATCGCCGCGTCGGGCGCGCCGTACATCCTCATGCACAACCGCGGGAACCCGCAGACCATGGACGGGCTGGCCGTCTACGAGGACACCGTCCCGGACGTCGTGTGCGAGCTGCGGGACGTGGCCGGCCGCTTCCTCGCCGCGGGCGTCGAGCCCGCGCAGCTGATCGTCGACCCGGGCCTGGGCTTCGCGAAGGCCGGCGAGCAGAACTGGGAGCTGCTGCGCGGCCTCGAGTGGCTCCGCGCCATGGGCCACCCGGTGCTCGTCGCCGCCTCGCGCAAGCGGTTCCTGGGCACGCTGCTGGCGGACGACGACGGCACCCCGGCCCCGCCCGCCGCGCGCGACGCCGCCACCGCGGCCATCTCCGCCCTCGCCGCCGCCCAGGGCGCGTGGGGCGTGCGCGTGCACGACGTGCGCGCCAGCGCCGACGCCGTCCGCACCGCCGCCGCCTGGGTCGGGGCGCATGCCCCGGGTGAGCCCGTCTCCGAGGACGTGCTGCCGTGAGCGCCCGGGACCGCATCCGCCTGGCCGGGCTGTCCGCCGTCGGGCACCACGGGGTCTTCGACCACGAGCGCCGGGACGGGCAGCCGTTCGTCACGGACGTCGTCCTCCACCTCGACGCCGGCCCCGCCGCGGCCGGCGACGACCTCGCCCGCACCGCCAACTACGCCGAGGTCGCGGACACGGTGGTCCGCCTGGTCACCGGGGAGCCGGTGGACCTGATCGAGACCCTCGCCGACCGGATCGCCCGCGCCGTCCTCGCCGAGCAGCCCGTGGTGACCGCCGTCGAGGTCACCGTGCACAAGCCGCAGGCGCCCATCCCGCACGACTTCGCGGACGCCGCCGTCACCGTGCACCGCACCCGGGAGGATCTCGCGTGAGCACCGTCGACTGGACGCACCCGGCCGAGGGCCCCGCGCCCGTCCCCGAGCTGGGCGCCCGCCCGGACGCGCCCGTCGCGGCCGTGCTGGCCCTCGGCGCCAACCTGCGCGAGCCCGCGCAGACGCTCGACGCCGCCGTCGCCGCCCTGTCCGCGCTGCCGCACATCACGGACGTCCGGGCTTCGCCCCGGGCCGTCACCGCGCCCGTGGGCGGGCCGCCGGGCCAGCCCGACTACCTCAACCAGGTGGTCACCCTGCGCACGGACCTCGCGCCGTGGGAGCTGCTCGCGGTGGCGCACCGGCTCGAGCAGGACCACCATCGGCGGCGTGAGGTCCGCTGGGGCGCGCGCACCCTGGACGTGGACGTGATCGCCTACGGAGACGTGCGCAGCGACCACCCGGACCTCACCCTGCCGCACCCCCGCGCGGCCGAGCGGGCCTTCGTGCTGCTGCCGTGGCTGTGGCTCGACGCGGACGCCACGCTCGCCGGCACGCCCGTCGCCGACCTCGCCGCCGTCGCCGCGGACGCCCCCGGGGTGCGCCGTCAGGAGCCCGAGCGGCACCGGCTGCTGGCCGGCACCGACGACGTCGCCCCGCTCCGCCCGGCACGCCCGGACGCCCTCGGGAGGGAGGCCACGTGATCGCGCTGCGCTCCGGGTGGACCCTGCTCGTGGTGCTGGTGGCCGCCGTGCTCGGCTGGCTGGCCGGGCTCGCCGCGCCGTCCCTGGGCTGGCCGGCGCCCGTGGTGGGCCGCGGCGGCCTGATCACCGTGGCCGCGGTCTCCGTGCTGTGCCTCGCGCTGGGCTGGCGGGTGCGCCGCGACCGGGAGAAGCCCGCCGCCGCGCGGATGGACCCGCTCGCCGCGGCCCGCACCCTCGTGCTCGGCCAGGCCTCCGGCTTCGCGGGAGCGGCCCTCGGCGGGTGGCACGCCGGGGTGGCGGTGCAGGTGCTGCTGCGGGCCGGCGTGGAGGCACCGACCGTGCGGGAGGCCGCCCTGCAGGCCGTCGGCGGTCTCGTCCTGCTGGTGGTGGGGCTGATCGTCGAACGGTGGTGCCGGATCCCGCCTGAGGAGGATGCGCCCGAGGGCGGCCGTGGGCAGGATGGGTCCCCGGGCCGACCGGCCCGTCCCGAGACGGAAGGAGGGTATGCCCGTGCCCGGCATTGACCTGAGCGGCGTGGCCTTCACGCCGGCCTCGCCGCGGCTGGCGACGGTGAAGCTCATCGCCACGACCATCGGCCACCTGATCTGGCTCGCCGCGTTCTCCGTGCCGCTGATCCTCAAGCTCACCGGCCCGTGGGCGGGGATGGCCGCGTGGGTCGCGTGGGGGCTGCCGGCCGTCGTCGTCGTGTCCTGGATCGTGGACCTGATCCTGATCCCGCGGCGCGTGCGCGCGATGGGCTGGGCCGAGCGCGAGGACGACGTCCTGTGGCGCGAGGGCATCCTGTTCCGCAGCGTGCACGCGGTGCCGTACGGCCGCCTGCAGTACGTGGACGTGTCGGACGGTCCGCTGCTGCGCCGGGTCGGGCTGCAGACCCTCACCCTGAAGACCGCCGCCGCGGGCGGGGACGTCACCCTGGAGGGCGTGCCCCGCGAGAGGGCCGAGGAGCTGCGCGAGGTCCTCATGGCGCGCGGCCAGGCGCGGCTGGCGGGCCTGTGAGCGCGGCCGCCCCGCCCCCCGCCGACGACGCCGGCTGGGTCCGCGTCCACCCCGCCTCGCCCTGGGTGCGGGGCTGGACCTTCCTGCTGCTGATCCTGTTCTTCGCGGGCCGCAACGCGGTGGAGGACTTCGCGGCGGGCCGGCTCAGCGGGGAGGACGCCCCGGGCGGCGGCGACGGCAGCCTGCTCGTGGCCGGCGGCATCCTGCTGGGGGTCACCCTGCTGATCAGCCTCGTGTTCTTCTTCTCCTGGTGGTTCACCCGGTTCCGCTGCGGGGAGGACCGGATCGAGCTGCGCCAGGGCTGGCTCTTCCGCAGCCGCCGGCAGATGCGCTACGACCGCATCCAGGCGGTGGACCTGCAGCACCCCCTCGTGGCTCGGCTGCTCGGGCTGGCCACGGTGAAGGTCGAGGCGGCCGACGGCGGCGAGTCCGCGCTCGAGCTGTCCTTCCTGCGCCGCGCCGAGGCCGAAGCGGTGCGCCGGGAGATCCTGGACCGCGCGTCGGGGATGCTCGGGGGAGCCGGGGCGGACGCGTCCGCGCCGGAGCGGGCGGCCGAGCCCGGCCTCCCCGACGCCGACGCCGCGGACGCCGGCGAACTCATGCTGCAGGTGCCCGCGGGGCGGCTCCTCGGCTCCGTCCTGCTCTCCGGAGGCGTGCTGGGGGTGCTGGCCGGGTCCCTGATCTGGCTGGGCGGCCTCGCCCTCGTGGTCGCGCTGCTGCCCGAGGCGGTGCTGGACGAGGGGGAGACCCTGACCGGGATCGGCGCGGCCGCGGCCCTGCCCGCCCTGTTCTCCGTGGCCGGCGTCGCGTGGTCCCGGCTGAACGCCGGCTGGGGTTTCCAGGTGCGCCGCTCCACCGACGGGCTGCGACTGCGGCACGGGCTCACCGAGACCACCCACCAGACCGTCCCGCCGGGGCGGGTGCAGGGGGTGACCGTCTCCCAGCCCCTGTTCTGGCGGCCCTTCGGCTGGTATCGGGTGAACATGGCGGTGGCCGGGTACCTGCAGGAGTCCGACGGCGCCCGGGACGTCGCGCTGCCCGTCGGCCCGTGGGAGGACGTGCTCCGCGTCCTCACGGTCGTGGCCCCGGACCCGGGCCTGGACGGCGATCCGCGCGCCGCGCAGGGGCTGACCCCCGCCGGGCTCATGCACCTCGGCGTGCACGGCACCGGCACGGAGGGCGGCTTCCAGCACGTGCCGCGGCGCGGCAGGTGGTGGTTCAACTGGTTCGCCTGGCGGCGGACCGGCTTCACGACGACGCGGTCCCTGCTGGTGGTGCGCAGCGGCTGGTTGAACCGCCGGCTGCAGACCCTCCAGCACGAGCGCATGCAGGCGGCCGAGCTGGCGCAGGGCCCGGTGCAGCGACGCCTGGGCCTGGCCACGGTGCGCGTGTGGGTCGCGGGGGCGAACGCCGTGGTCCGCGACCTCGACGAGGACGTGGCCGTGGACCTGTACGCCCGGGAGGCCCGGCACGCGGCCGTCTCGCGTCGCCTCGCCGACCGCGACCAGTGGATGCGCCCCGAGGAGCTGGCCCGCTTCGAGCAGCGCACGCGCGAGGTCGCGGCCACCGAGGTGGGCCGCCGCGAACTGGCCCGGGCCGGCGTCGTCGGCGGCGCCGTCGTCGGGGAGGAGAGCGGGGCAGACGTCCCCGCCGTGCGCGGCGAGGAGGAGCGATGACCGGCGGACTCGACCTGAGCCTGGACCCGCATGACCCGGCGCAGCGGCCCGGGCGGCTGGGCGTCGGCGTGGTGAGCGCGGGTCGAGTGGGGGCCGTGCTGGGCTCGGCGCTGCGGGCTGCGGGCCACACGATCACGGGCGTGCACGCCGTCTCCGAGGCCTCGCGGGACCGCGCGGAGATGCTCCTGCCGGGCGTGCCCGTCCTGGAGATCCCCGAGATCCTGCGCCGCTCCGAGATGGTCGTCTTCGCCGTCCCGGACGACGCGCTGGGCGAGCTCGTGGCCGGCCTGGCCGCCGCGGGCCACGTGCAGACCGGCCACCTGCTCGTGCACACCTCCGGCCGCTACGGGGTGGGGGTGATGGAGCCGGTGCGCGCGCACGGGGCGATCCCCCTGGCGATCCACCCGGCCATGACGTTCACGGGGCTGAGCCTCGACGTCGCCCGGCTGCAGGACTGCGTGTTCGGCGTGACCGCGGACCCCGTGGTGCTGCCCGTGGCCCAGGCGCTCGTGGTGGAGATGGGCGGCGAGCCCGTGGTCGTGAAGGAGGCCGACCGGGCGGCCTACCACCTGGCGCTGTCCCACGGGTCGAACCACCTGGTGACGCTGACGGCGCAGGCCCGCCAGATCCTGGAGACGATCGGGGTGGCCGACCCGGAGCGGGTGCTGCGCTCACTGATGACCGCCGCGCTGGAGAACGCGCTCACGGACGGCGACGGCGCCCTCACCGGCCCCGTGGCCCGCGGTGACGTCGACACGCTGCGGACCCACCGTGAGACCCTCGGGGAGCTCGAGGCCGGGGGACTGCCCCCGGACGTGCGGGCCGTGTGGGAGACCCTCGCCCGCGCGACGACCGACCGCGCCGAGACCCGCGGCACCCTGCGCGCGGACACGGCGGCGCGGCTGCGAGAGGTCCTCGACGACTCCGACGACCCCCACGACGACTGACCGACCCCCCGCCGCCCCCGCCCCCCGCTTTCGTTCGGGAAACGGCGGGTCCCAGACCGTTTTCGTTCGAGAAACGGCCGCTTCCGGCGGCGTTCGCGTGGCGGGGACGGGACCCGGGACCGCGCCCCGTCCGTCAGAGGCGCCCGTCGCGGATCGCGGCGACGACGCCGTCTGCCGCGTCCTCGATCTGCCGGTACATCTCCTCGAACTGCGGCCGCGGATACCCGTATGGATCGGGGACCTCGCGCACCCCGGCGCTGTCCGCATCCGACGCGAACTCGCCCATCAGGTGGATCCGGTCCCGCTGCTCGTCCGTGGTCGCGAGGCGCCGCGCGTCGACGAGGTTGGCCTCGTCCATCACCAGGATCAGGTCGGCCTCGTCCACGAGGTCGGCGGACAGCTGCACCCCCACCGTCGAGAACTCGTACCCCAGTTCCCCGCCGACCTCGCGGGTGAGGTGATGCGGCCGGGCGCCCACGTGCTCGCCGGACGTGCCGGCGGAGGTGACCTCGACGTCGTGGAGACCGGCCTCCGCGAGCTTGCGGTTCAGCACGGCCTCGGCGGCGGGCGAGCGGCAGATGTTCCCCAGGCAGACGGTCATGATGCGCATGGGGCCAGTGTCTCAAGTCCGGGCGGGGGCGGCGGACGACGACGGCCCGCACGCTCGCCTCGTCGCTGGCGGGGCGGCATCGGGTGCGTCCACGAGTGGTCCCGCTGGAGGGTCGGAGGCCTCCGGCGGTGTGTCCCCCCGGTTCCTCGCCGTTTCCCGAACGAAAGCGCTGCGACACGCCGCCGTTTCCCGAACGAAAGCGCGGCTGGCACCGTCTGTTCCGGCGACGACGGCGCCCGACGCGCCTGGCAGGATGGAGGCCATGACCGACCAGCCCGAGATGAGCCCCCTGACCGAGCCCGAGCGGGAGTGGGTGCGCGTCCGTCGCGACTTCGCCGCGCAGGAGGGCGTGGACCACCTGGACCTGGACGCGGTCGCCGCCTACTACGACGCCGTGCTGGCCCGCTCGCAGGCCGAGGCCGAGGAGCTGGACCCCGAGGAGCTGGCGGTGCTGCTGGACGTCGTCGCGGTGCTGCTCGGCGAGCACCTGTGCGCGCGCCACGGCATGCAGTGGGTGACGGTCGCGGATGAGGAGGGGCCCGCCCTCGCGCTGCGGGACACCCTCTCGGACGCCGTCGTCTTCCCGCAGCCGGTGGTCGGCCAGAGCTGGAACGACCAGGCCACGGGGGAGTGGATGGGCGGGTACGTCGACTGGCTCGGCGAGCAGCTCCAGCAGATGCGGGCCGACGCCGGCACGCTGCCCGGCGCCTGAGGCGCGGCGGGCACCGGGGCGGCCCGCCGTCGATGCCACCACCCCGCCGCCCTCCGTGTTGCCCGGATCACGTGCGGGCCGATAGAAACGAACGCATGACCTCCACCCCGGACACCGCGGACACCCCCGCCACCCCCTTCCACGACCTCGACGCCTTCACCGCCCTGCCGCGCGTCGCCGGTCTCACCCTCAGCCCGGACGGCGCCCGCCTGGTGACCACCGTCGCCACCCGTGACGCGAAGGGCACCGGCTACGCCACCGCCCTCTGGGAGGTCGACCCCGCGGGCGAGCGCCCCGCCCACCGCCTGACCCGCTCCCGCGAGGGCGAGGCCGGCGCGCAGTTCGCCGCGGACGGCACCCTCTTCTTCACCTCCGCCCGTCCCGACCCCGCCGACGCCGAGGCCGAGAAGCGCAGCGCCCTGTGGGCCCTGCCGGCCCGGGGCGGCGAGGCGCGCGTGGTGCTCTCCCGCCCGGGCGGCGTCGCCGCGGTCACGTGCGCGTCCGCAGCGGACCGCGTGGTCGTCACGGCGGACCGGCTGCTCGGCGCGACCACCGAGGCCGAGCACGCGGCCCTCGCGCAGACCCGCAGGGACGCCGGCGTGGACGCCATCCTGCACACCGGCTACCCCATCCGCTTCTGGGACCACGACCTCGGCCCCGCCCGCCCCGAGCTCTTCGTCCTCGAGCCCGGCCCGGACCCGCAGGGCGAGCCCGCCACCGACGCCGACGTCGCCGAGCCCGGCCCCGCCGCCTCCGGCCTGGCTCCCGAGGCCGACGACGTCGCGCACCACCTGCGCCACGTCTCCGGATTCCCGCGTTCCCACGCGTTCGGGATCGGCGCACAGGTGGCCCCGGACGGCTCGTTCCTGCTCACCACGGCCGCCACCGCCGAGGCCCGCGGCAACGTGCGCGAGGGCACGGTGGTGCGCGTGGACCTGGCCACGGGCGAGCACCGCGTCCTGCACGACGTCCCCGGTGAGGACGTGGCCGTCGGCCCCGTCAGCCATGACGGCACGCGCGCCGTCGTCGTCCGCACCCCCGACTCCACCCCGCATTCCGCCGTGCACCCGCGCCTGTACGTGATGGACACGGCCACGGGCCAGACCACGCCCCTGGCCCACGGCTGGGACCGCTGGGCCGACGTCGTCGCGTGGCTGCCGGACGACTCCGCGGTGATCGCGCTCGCGGACTCGGAGGGTCGCCGCCCGGTGTTCCGCATCGAGGTGGTCACCGGCGCCGTCGCGCAGGTGACCCGGGAGGACGAGGCGTGGACCGACATCGTGCTCTCCCCGGACGGGGCCACGGCCTACGGCGTCCGCTCCTCCTACCTGTTCCCGCCGGAGGTGGCGCGGATCGACCTGGCCACGGGCGAGACCACGCGCCTGCCGAACCCCGTGGAGCGCCCCGCGATCCCGGGCACCCTCGAGGACGTGGAGACCGTCGCCGAGGACGGCACGCACGTGCGCGGCTGGCTCGTGCTCCCCGAGGGGGAGGCGCCGGCCGGCGGTCACCCGCTGCTGCTGTGGATCCACGGCGGGCCCCTGGGCTCGTGGAACGCGTGGAGCTGGCGCTGGACCCCGTGGATCATGGCGGCGCGCGGCTACGCGGTGCTGCTGCCGGACCCGGCGCTGTCCACGGGCTACGGCCAGGACTTCATCGAACGCGGCTGGGGCCGCTGGGGCCAGGCGCCCTACACGGACCTGATGGCGCTCACGGACGCCGTCGTGGCGCGTGAGGACGTCGACGGCGACCGCACCGCCGCCATGGGCGGCTCGTTCGGCGGCTACATGGCGAACTGGGTGGCCGGGCACACCGACCGGTTCCGGTGCGTGGTCACGCACGCCTCGCTGTGGGCGCTGGACGGCTTCGGCCCGACGACGGACGCCGCGTTCTACTGGGCCCGCGAGATGGACGAGCAGATGCAGCAGGAGAACTCTCCGCACCGGTTCGTGGGCGAGATCGTCTCCCCGATGCTCGTCATCCACGGCGATAAGGACTACCGCGTGCCGATCGGCGAGGGGCTGCGCCTGTGGTCGGACCTGCTGGCGAAGTCCGGGCGGCCGGCCGCCGCGGACGGCACCACCGACCACCGGTTCCTCTACTTCCCCCACGAGAACCACTGGATCCTCGCCCCGCAGCACGCGAAGGTCTGGTACGAGGTCGTCCTCGGCTTCCTGGGCGAGCACGTCCTCGGCGACAGCGCCCCGACGGCCCCGGAGACGCTGGGACTGACGCGGCCGTCGTCGACGGCGGGCTGAGTCGCCGGGCCCGGTGCCGCGCATCGTGACGGGCGGCTGAACCTCTCCGATCAGCCGCCCGTCACCGGCTGTTCACCGGACGGGCCGGCTGTGGCCGGAGGGGGGCCACCCGGCCGACACCCGGATCTGGCCCACTGGAGCGGTCATCCCCCTCCCGGAAAGGACCGTTCCATGACCTCCGTCCGTCGTCACGCCGCCCGCGGCCTCGTGGCCCTCGCCGCCGCCGTCGCCGTCAGCGCCCCGCTGGCCGCCCCGGCCGTCGCCGCCCCCGCCGCAACGGAGACCCCGGCCGCCGCGCAGTCCGTCACGGGCAAGCCCGTGGTGCGTCCCGACGTCGTGGGTCATCGTGGTGCCTCCGGCTACCGCCCCGAGCACACCCTGGCCGCCTACGAGCTGGCCGCCGCCCAGGGCGCGGATGTGATCGAGCCGGACCTGGTCTCCACCAAGGACGGCGTGCTCGTGGTCCGCCACGAGAACCTGATCGACGGCACCACGGACGTCGCCCAGCGACCCGAGTTCGCGGACCGCAGGACCACCAAGGTCGTCGACGGCGTGGCCCTCACCGGCTGGTTCACCGAGGACTTCACCCTCGCCGAGCTCAAGACCCTGCGCGCCAAGGAGCGCCTGCCGCAGGTCCGCCCCGAGTCCGCGTCCTACGACGGCCGGTACCAGGTGCCCACCTTCGAGGAGGTGCTCGAGCTGCGGGAGCGCCTCTCGGCCCGGCACGGCCGCGAGATCGGCGTCATCCCCGAGATCAAGCACCCCACCTACTTCGACTCCATCGGCCTGTCCATGGAGGAGCGCGTCGTCGAGCTGCTCGACGAGCACGGCCTGAACAAGCGCAACGCCCCCGCCACCGTGCAGTCCTTCGAGCTCGCCAACCTGCGCGATCTCAACGAGAACCTCGGCCTCAAGGCCGAGACGGTGTTCCTCTCCAGCGTCACCGGCGCGCCCTATGACTCCGTGGCCGCCGGCGACGGGCTCCGCGACTACGACTTCTACGAGACCGCCGCGGGCATGCGCGAGGTCCGCGCGGACGGCGTCGACACGCTCGGCCCGGCCTTCGCGCAGATCATCACCAAGGAGAAGGACGGCTCGATGGGCGAGGAGACCGCGTTCGTCTCCCTCGCCCACCGCGCGGGCCTCGAGGTGGTGCCGTACACCTTCCGCGCCGAGAACCAGTTCCTCTACACGGAGTTCCGCTCCTCCACGGACCCGAACGCGCGGGGCGACATGGTCGGCATGATCCAGCCGTTCCTCGACGCCGGCATCGACGGCTTCTTCACCGACCACCCCGACCTCGGCGTGCAGGCCGTGGACACCTGGATGCAGGGCAAGAAGGAGCACCCGGGCCGGGGCGTCGGCAAGACCGCCCAGCGGGGCCTGAAGGTGCGCTGACCCCGTCCCGACCGGAGACGATCCCGGCGGACCCGAGGTCTTCCGGCACGTCCGTCGCGGTGCTTACCTTGGCCCTCAGGACCGGTGGACCCGGTGACGTGGACGGCCAGAAGGGCTGGCCATGAGGGGCCGCCGACCCGGACGAAGGAAGGCACAGCATGACGACGAACACGCCGAAGAACGCCCACGGCTCCTCAGCCGAGGGCCGTGACGCCAAGGACCAGGCGAAGGACAAGGCCCAGCAGGCCGCGGGCGAGGCCCAGGGCCAGGCGAAGGCCGTGGCCCAGGACGCCAAGGACAAGGCCCAGGACCTCGCGGCCACCGCCAAGCACGAGGCCGGCCAGGTGAAGGACGAGGCCGCTGACCAGGTGCAGTCGCTGGTCGGCTCCGCCCAGGAGCAGGTCGGCGCGCAGGTGCAGACCCAGCAGGAGCGGTTCGCGGGCCAGGTGCGCAGCTACACCGACGACCTGCACCGCGTGGTCTCCGGTGAGCAGCCGCAGACCGACCTGGTGCGCCAGGGCGTCGCCTCGGTGGCGGACCGTGCCGAGGCCCTGACGCAGCGCCTGGAGACCGCTTCCCCGCAGGACCTGCTGCAGGACGTGCGCGGCTTCGCCGCTCGCCGTCCGGGCACGTTCCTGGCCCTCGCCCTGGGCGCCGGGCTGGTGGCCGGTCGACTGACGCGCGGCATCCGCGACGCCGTCCAGCCCGACTCCGCCGCCTCCACCTCGCCGCGCCGTCACACGACCCGTCCGGACGCGGTGCACGCGGACGTGACCCCGCACCACCTGGACTCGCAGGCCCCGGCCTACTCGAGCGATTCGCTCTCCCAGGCCGACGGCCGCGTCGCGGACGGCGCCGGGCCCCGCCGCGCGGCCGGCGTCGGGGACACCCCGTATGGCACGCAGGCGCCGGTCCAGCAGGGCCTGACCGCCGAGCGGCCGTTCGACCAGACCCGGCCCGGGGGTGACGCATGAGCACCGCCCACGAACCGTTCCGCGACGCGACGCCGCACTCCGGCGCGCACACCCCGCCGCCCACGCAGGCGGAGTTCCGCGCCGAGCACGAGAGCCTCGGCGAGATGTTCCAGAGCCTGTCGGCCAAGCTGTCGACGCTGGTCAGCCAGGAGATCGCCCTGGCCAAGGCTGAGGCCACCGAGTCCGCGAAGAAGGCCGGCAAGGGGGCGGGGCTGCTGGCCGGCGCCGCCGTCGGCGGCTTCTTCCTGCTGATGTTCCTGTCCCTCGCCCTGATGCACCTGCTCGACGTGTTCCTGCCGATCGGCTGGGCCGCGCTGATCGTGGCCGTGCTGTGGGGCGTCGTGGCGGCCGTGCTGGCCGTGCAGGGCAAGAAGGACATCGAGAAGATCAAGGGTCTGCCGCAGACCCAGGAGACGCTTCAGGAGATCCCCGAGACCCTGAACCCCGCGAAGGAGACGCGATGACCACGAGCAACAACCCCGATGAGATCCGCGCCGACATCGAGCGCACGCGCCGCGAGCTCGGCCAGGACGTGGACGCCCTCGCCGAGAAGGTGAGCCCCACGAAGGCCGTGTCCCGGCAGACCAACCGCATCAAGGACGGCTTCATCCACGCGAAGGAGAACATCATGGGCTCCCCGGAGCAGCACCGCCACGAGCCCTCGCTGGGCGATCGCGCCCACGCGGTGGTCGACGACGCCCGGGCCTCCGCGTATGACGCGGCCGGCCAGGCCCAGGACCGCCTGGGCGACGCCGGCGACCGGGTGTCCGAGTGGGCCGACGACGCCCAGCACGCCCTGCACCAGGCCCCGGCTCAGCTGCGCGGCCGCACCGCGGGCAACCCGTTGGCCGCCGGGCTGATCGCCTTCGGTGCCGGCCTGCTGCTCAGCTCGCTGATCCCCGCCTCACGCGCGGAGCAGCGCGCCGCGGAGGGCCTCAAGGACCAGGCCGCCCCGCTGGTGGACGAGGCCAAGCAGGCCGCCCAGCAGCTGCGCGAGGACCTCGAGCCCGCCGCCCGCGAGGCCGCCGGGAGCGTGAAGGAGTCGGCCGCCGAGGCCGCTTCCCACCTCAAGGAGCAGGGCACGGACACGGCGCAGGGCCTCAAGGCGGAGTCCCAGGACGCCGCCCGCCAGGTGAAGGACACCGCGAAGGACGCCTGAGCCCGACTCGAGCACGACGCCGGCCGGTCCCGTTGACGGGACCGGCCGGCGTCGCGCGTGGCGGGGCCGAATCCGGCCCGCGGCTCAGGCCTTGGACCAGATGCGCGTGGTGAGGCGGAAGTCCTCCCCGAGGCCCCGTGCCTAGACTCGGAGGGTGACCCCTCTCGACCGCGTCCCCGACCAGCGCCCCGTCCCCGCCGGCACCGGCCTGACCCTCGAGGACGCCCTCCCCGCTCCCGTGACGGCCGAGGCCGACGGCGTCTCCGCGCGCCCGCGTCTGGCCCGGACCGTCGCCGAGATGCGCTCCGCTCTCCGTGAGCTCGTCGCCCACGCCACGGACGACGGCGACGCCGAGCCCGTCACCGTCGGCCTGATCCCCACGATGGGCGCCCTCCACGGCGGCCACGCGGCCCTGGTGCGGCGGGCCCGCGCCGAGAACGACGTCGTCGCGGTCAGCATCTTCGTGAACCCGCTCCAGTTCGGCGATCCGGCCGACCTGGAGCACTATCCGCGCACCCTGGACGCGGACCTGGACCTGCTGGCGGCGGCGGGCGCCGACGTCGTGTTCGCCCCGGACGTGCAGGAGATGTACCCGGGCTACCCGGACGCGCCGATCGTCACCGTCTCCGCCGGCCGCATGGGGGAGGTCCTCGAGGGCGCCTCCCGCCCGGGCCACTTCGACGGCGTGGCCACCGTCGTGGCGAAGCTGTGGAACATCGTGCGCCCGGCGGTGCCGGCCCTGCGCAGCTACTTCGGCCAGAAGGACGCGCAGCAGCTCACCGTCCTGCGCCGCCTGGCCACGGACCTGGACATCGACGTCGACGTCCGCGCCGTACCCATCGTCCGCTCGCCCGAGGGCCTCGCGCTCTCCAGCCGCAACACCCGCCTGGACGCCGCGGGCCTGGAGCACGCGCTCGTCCTCAGCCGCGCCCTGCGCTCCCTGGCCGACGCCGCGGCGGCCGGTGAGCCCGTCGACGTCCAGGCCGCTCGCCGGATGGTCGAGGACGAGCCGGGCGTCGAGCTGGACCACCTCGTGGTGGTGGACCGGGACACCTTCGCCGAGCTCGGTCCGGAGCTGCTGTGCCAGCCGCTGCGCCGCGAGGCCCTCGCCCTCGTGGCCGCGCACGTGCCGCCCGTCCGGCTGATCGACACCATGGTGCTGCCCGTCGCGGGGCCGCTGCCGTGACCCCGGAGCGTCTCGCCGCCGCCTTCGACGGCCCCTCGCCCGCGCTCGCCGCGACGCTGCTGGGGTGCCGGCTGACCGTCGTCGCCCCGGACGGCGCCGTCACCGTGCGGCTGACCGAGACCGAGGCGTACGGGAACGCGGGAGCGGACCCCGGCGCCCACTCGTTCCGCGGCCGCACCGAGCGCAATGCCGCGCTGTTCGGGCCGCCGCGGCGCACGTACGTGTACCTGAACTACGGCATCCACCGCTGCCTGAACCTGGTGGGCCACCCCGAGGGGGAGGCCGGCGGTGTGCTGCTGCGTGCGGCCGAGGTGCTTGCAGGAGGGGACCTCGCGGTGGCCCGCCGTGGCCGGGACACCGGCCCCAAGCTGCTCTCCGGCCCGGGCAACCTCGGCCAGGGCCTCGGCATCACCCTGGAGATGGGCCACGCGCCCGTGGAGATCGTCGCCGCGCCGCCGGAGGTGGCCGACGACGGTGGCACCTCGGCCCGCCTCGCCGCGCCGGCCGCGCCCGCCCGCTTCCTCCTGGCCCCGCCCGCGCCCCGCGATCCGGCCGAGCCGCCGATCGAGGTCGTGACGGGCCCGCGCGTCGGCGTCTCGGGGGAGGGCGGCTCCGTGCGCTTCCCGTGGCGGTTCAGCGTGGCCGGCCACCGCAGCGTGTCCGCGTTCCGGCGTGGCCGCAACGTGCCGGACTGACCCCCAGACCTTGTCGACCGCCCCGGCCCCGTGCCTAGGTTGATCCCATGACCGAGATGAACAAGACCGCCCACGGCGAGACCCAGCAGACCGTCACCCGGACCATCGACGCGTCCGCCAAGGACGTGTTCGACTTCCTGACCCTGCCCGCGAACCACGCGAAGTTCGACGGCTCGGGCATGGTGCAGTCCGACGACAAGACCCAGCGCATCCAGAAGGTCGGCGACGTGTTCACCATGAACATGCACGCGGAGCACATGGGTGGCGACTACCAGACCGACAATCACGTGGTCGCCTACGACCCGAACAAGCTGGTCGGCTGGAAGACCGCCCCCGCCGGCACCGAGCCCAAGGGTTGGCAGTGGGTCTACCGGCTCGAGGACAACGGCTCCGGCAGCACGGTCGTGTCCCTCACCTACGACTGGACCGCCGTGACCGACCCGGAGCTGCTGGCGAAGAACCTCTTCCCGATGGTGTCCGAGGAGCAGATGGAGGAGTCGCTCGCGAAGCTGGCCGCCGAGGTCGGCTGACCCCCGCCTCCCGACGGCGGCCTCCGGGCTGGCCGTCCCCTCGACGACGGGCACGCACCCGGCCAGGGTGCGGTGCCCGTCGTCGTGTCCGGTGTCACGGCTAGAGTGCCGTGCGAGACCGTCCACCCCCACGTCCAGGAGGATCCGCCGTGACCGCCACCGCCGAGCCCGAAGTCCCGTCGCCGCGCGAGGACCTGTACCGCCACGTCAACGCCGGGTGGCTGGACACCCATGAGATCCCCGCGGACCAGGGCGCCTACGGCGCGTTCCTCGAGCTGCGGGACGCGGCCGAGCTCGCCGTCCGGCACCTGTGCGAGGACGCCGTGCGCGAGGTCGGCACGGGCTTCGACCCCGCCCAGGCGCGCGTGCAGGCCACGGCCGCGGCCGGCGCGCACCGGGACGTCCCGCTCGCCCCGCTGGACGAGGAGGACGCGGAGGGCACGGAGCATCCGGAGCTCAAGCGCCGGATCGCCGCGCTGTACGCCTCGTTCATGGACGACGAGACCGTGGAGGCCCGCGGCCTCGAGCCGATCGCCTCGGACCTGGCGGCGGTGGCCACCGTGTCCACCCCCGCGGAGCTGCTCGCCCTGTCCGGGCGACTGCAGCGCCAGGGCGTCTCCGGCCTCATCAACACCGGCGCCCTCAACGACGCCGGGAACCCGGACCGCATGCTCCTGCACCTGCTCCAGGGCGGCCTGGGCCTGCCGGACGAGTCCTACTACCGGGACGAGGCCTACGCCGAGATCCTCGAGCAGTACACCGAGCACACCGGCCGTCTGCTGGCGCTGGCCGGGATCGGCGCGGACCGGGACGAGGCCGCCGCGCTGGGCGTCCGGGTGGTGGAGCTGGAGAAGCGCATCGCCGCCCTGCACTGGGACCTGGTCCGCAGCCGGGACGCCGTGGCCCGCTACAACCCCATGACCCACGACCGGCTGACGGAGCTCTTCCCCCTGGCCGACGCGTGGCTCGAGGGCGTGGACGCCGCCGGCGAGCGCGCCGCGGAGGTCGTGGTGTGGCAGCCGGACTTCCTCTCCGGTGTGCAGGGGCTGCTCGAGGGACCCGAGGCCGCCGACCTCGAGGACTGGCGTCACTGGCTGATCCTGCAGGTGCTGCGCTCCTTCGCCGGCTTCCTGCCGGACGCGTTCGTGCAGGAGAACTTCTCCTTCTACGGCCGCCGCCTGGCCGGCACCGAGGAGGTCCGCCCCCGCTGGAAGCGCGCGGTCGCGTTCGTCAACGGGGCGGCCGGCGAGGACGTGGCGCAGCTCTACGTGGCCCGCCATTTCCCGCAGGGCCACGTGGCCGCGATGGACGAGCTCGTGGGCCTGCTCCAGGAGGCCTATCGCCGGTCCATCGAGGAGCTCGAGTGGATGGGCGAGGAGACCCGTCAGCGGGCGCTCGAGAAGCTGGCGATGTTCCGCCCCATGGTGGGCTACCCCTCGAAGTGGCTGGACTACTCCGCCCTCGAGGTCCACGCCGGCGACCTGCTGGGCAACGCCCGCTCCTCCTCGGAGCTCGAGTGGGAGCGGGACCTGCGCAAGATCGCGGACGGGCCGGACCCGGAGGAGTGGCACATCACGCCGCAGACGGTGAACGCGTACTACTCCCCGCTCGAGAACGCGATCGTCTTCCCGGCCGCCATTTTGCAGCCCCCGTTCTTCGACCCCGAGGCCTCGATGGCCGCGAACCTGGGGGCGATCGGCGCCGTGATCGGCCACGGCTTCGACGACCAGGGCTCGCGGTACGACGGCGCCGGTCGGCTCGAGGACTGGTGGACCGAGGAGGACCGCGCGGCGTTCACCGAGCGCACCTCCCGGCTGGTGGCCCAGTACAACGCGCTCTCCCCGGCCGAGGCCCCGGACCACCGCGTCAACGGCGAGTTCACCCTGGGGGAGAACATCGGCGACCTCGGCGGCCTGGGCATCGCCCACCGCGCCTTGGAGATCTGGCGGGACGAGGGCGACGGCGCCTCCCTCGACGCCGCGGCGGGGGACCGCGAGTTCTTCACCGCCTGGGCCACCGTGTGGCGTCAGCTCACGCGACCGGAGGCCATGGTCACCCGCATCGCCTCGGACCCGCACTCGCCCAACGAGTTCCGCTGCAACCAGGTGGTCAAGAACCTCGACGCCTTCCACGAGGCGTTCGGCACGCGCGAGGGGGATCCCATGTGGCTGGCCCCGGAGGAGCGCGTCACCATCTGGTGATCCCGCCCGCCGGCCGGGCCCCGCGGGTCCGGCCGGCGGCTCACTCGGATTCGGCGGGGTCCTGCATCCGGGTCTGACGCTCGGCGGCCAGCCGGTCCAGCAGGCGCGTCAGCGTCCGGATGTCCTCGCGGTCCCAGCGCGCCAGGTCGTCGCGCAGCCCGCGACCCGCCGGGCCGCCGCGCACCGCGTCGAGGCGGGCGAGCCCCTCGGGGCTGGCGCTCAGGAGGGCGGAGCGGCGGTCCCGCGGGTCCGGCTCTCGGGTGATCAGCCCGGCGGCCTCGAGGTCGCGGACCATGCGGGAGACCTGCGCGCGGTCCACCAGCAGGCCCTCGGCCACGGCCGAGGGCGTCATGGTCCCCTCGTTGGCCAGCATCATGAACGCCTTCATCGCCCCGACGGACAGGGCCGGGCTGAGGGCCGCCGCGTAGCGGACCATCACCTGGCGGTGCTGCAGGACCAGACGCGAGAACGCCTGCTCGAGCCCCTGGACGGCGGCCTCGAAGCCCGCGTCGTCGCCGCCTCCGCCCGGGTCCGGGGCGCCGTCAGCCACGGCGGGCCCGGACCAGCGCGGTGACGACGGCCGCCAGCAGGGCCGTCCCTGCCACGGCCAGCGCCGCGGGGACGACGGGCCGGTCGGCCACCGCCGTCGCCGGGCGCTCGGCCGACACCGACCGGGACTCCTCCGGGTCCTCGGCCGGATGCTGCCCCTGCGCCGCGGTCACCACGGGGATCGGGCCGGTCGCGGGCAGCGTCTGCATGGCCTCGGCCGTGGCATGGGTGGCCAGGTCGGCGCGGGTGGCGTGGAGGCGCTCGGAGGTGGTCATGCGGCCCAGTGGGAGGTTCGGCAGGAACAGGATCGCGATCAACGCGACGATCGCGAGCGGCACGGCCACGAGGAAGGCGAGGGCGATGCCCTGCGCGTAGACGTCCTCGAAGATCACCCGCAGCGAGTCGGGCATCTCTGCCACGCGTGGCAGGGTGCTGGACTGCAGGCTCTCGGACCACTCGGCGGCGTCCGGGCCCAGGCTGCGCAGGGCCGCGGCGAGGTCCGCGCGGCGCTCCTCGATGCGGTCCGGGACCACGTTGGAGACCACGGCGCCCATCACGGCGACACCGATGCTGCCGCCCAGGGTGCGGAAGAAGGTGACGCCGGAGCTGGCGACGCCCATCTGCCGCGGGTCGGTGGTGTTCTGCACCACGAGCACGAGGTTCTGCATGGTCATGCCGACGCCGGCGCCGAGCAGGAACATGTAGAGGGACACCAGCCAGAAGGAGGTGTCGTAGTGCAGGGTGCCGAGCAGGGCGGTGCCGGCGATCAGCAGGACGGCGCCGATCACGAGCCAGCGCTTCCACACGCCGGTGCGGGTGATGAGGCCGCCGATCACCGTGGAGGACACGAGCAGGCCGAGGATCATCGGGATGGTCATGAGGCCGGCCTGGGTCGGCGTCGCGCCGCGGGCCAGCTGCATGTACTGGGCCAGGTAGACGGAGGAGCCGAACATGGCCAGGCCCGTGGCGATCGAGGCGATCGTCGCGAGGGTGAAGGTGCGGTCGCGGAAGAGGGTGAGCGGGATGAGCGGCTCGGCGACGCGCAGCTCGGTCACGACGAACAGGACGGTGGCGACGGCGGCGCCGCCGAGCATCCACGCGGTGGTGGTGCTGGCCCAGTCGAAGTCGCGACCGGCGCTGGTGACCCAGATCAGCAGCAGCGCGGTGGCCGCGGTCAGGAACACGATGCCGAGGTAGTCGATGGACACCTTCTGGCGCTCGCGGTGCGGGAGGTGGAGGGTGCGCTGCACCATCACCAGGGCGACGACGGCGAAGGGCACCGCCACGAAGAAGTTCCAGCGCCAGCCCCACAGGTCGGTGATCACGCCGCCGGCGAGCGGGCCGCCCACCGTGGCCACGGCCATCACGGCGCCGAACAGGCCCATGTAGCGGCCGCGCTCACGCGGGCTGATGATGTCCGCCATGATCACCTGGCTGAGCGCGACGAGGCCGCCGCCGCCCAGGCCCTGCACGGTGCGGCAGACGATCAGGAAGGTCGGATCGTGGGTGAACCCGGCCGCCGCGGAGGCGGCGACGAAGATCGCCAGGGCGACCTGGAAGAGGACCTTGCGGTTGACGAGGTCGGCCAGCTTGCCCCAGATCGGGGTGGCGATGGCCGTGGCGAGCAGGGCCGAGGTGATGACCCAGGTGTAGGCGGTCTGGTCGCCGCCGATGTCGTGGATGATCACCGGCATCGAGGTCGAGACCACCGTGTTGGCGATCATCGAGACGAACATGCCCAGCAGGAGGCCGGTCAGGGCCTGGAGCACGGAGCGGTGGCGCGCGGCGTCGGCGGCGGCGCGCTCGAGCGAGGGGGCGCCGGCCGGCGCGACGGCCTCGGGGGCGGGGGAGGTTGGGGTCATGGGGTCCTTCGGCGGGAGGGGCGGCGCGGTGATTGACATAAGTCAATGATTGACGAGAGTCAATCATAAGGGGCGTCGGCCCGGGCCGCACCCGCCGTCCGCGGTTAGCCTGGTCACGCCGGACGACGCCGCGTCCTCCCCGCCCCGATCCGAGAGTGAGGCCCGCCGTGACCCCCCGTTTCCTGCTCATGACCCGCCTCCCTGAGCCCGGGCTCGGAATGCTGCGCGAGGCCGGAGAGGTGGTGGACGGCGCCGACGTCGGAGGGGACGCCGCGCTCGCGCGGCTGGTGGCCTCGGGGGACTACGACGTCGTCGTCGCGGCCCTGGACCAGAAGTTCACCGCCGACGTGCTCGCCGACGCGCGGATCAGGGGCATCGCCAACTACGCGGTCGGCTACAACAACGTGGACGTGGCCGCCGCGACGCGGCGGGGGATCGCCGTCGGCAACACCCCGGACGTGCTCACGGACGCCACCGCGGACATCGCGATGCTCCTGATCCTCGGGGTGACCCGCCGTGCCCCCGAGGGTGAGCGGATGGTGCGCGAGGGACGCTTCCACGGCTGGGCGCCGGACCTGCTCGTGGGCCGGGACGTGCGTGGCGCGACCCTGGGCCTGGCCGGTTTCGGGCGGATCGGCAAGGCGGTGGCCGAGCGTGCGCTCGCCTTCGGCATGGAGGTCGTGTTCGCGCCGCGGCCGCCCGCGCACCGGGAGGTCGCGGCCGCGGAGCTCGGCGACCTCGCCGGCCGCGTCCGTCAGGTCCGCTGGGAGGAGCTCGTCGAGGTCGCGGACGTCCTGTCCCTCCACGTGCCCCTGACGGACGACACCCATCACCTCGTGGATGCGGACGTGATCGCGAAGATGAAGGACGACGCCGTCCTCGTCAACACGGCCCGGGGGCCCGTGGTGGACGAGGCGGCCCTCGTCACCGCCCTGCGCGAGGGGCGGCTCTTCGGCGCCGGTCTGGACGTCTACGAGGACGAGCCCGCCCTCGCCCCGGGCCTGGCCGAGCTGGAGAACGTGATGCTCCTGCCGCATCTGGGCTCCGCCACCCGGGACACCCGCGCCGCGATGGCCGAGCTGGCCGCGCGCAACGCGATCGCCATGGCCACGGGCGCGGAGGCCCCGGCCCTCGTCAACCCCGAGGTGCGCGGCTGACCGGCGGGGCGCCGTCGGTAGACTCGGGGACCGTGACCACCCAGAACTCCGCCTCCGCCGCCGTCGACCACCACGATCAGCAGGCCGTCCGCGCCGCCAAGCGTGAGCAGCTGCTCGCCTCGGGCCGCGAGGCCTACCCCGTGCAGGTGCCGCGCACCCACGCGCTGGCCGAGGTGCGTGAGCGGTTCGACGGCCACGAGCCCGACTGGACCTCGGGCGAGACCGTGTCGGTGACCGGGCGCGTCGTCTTCCTCCGCAACACCGGCAAGCTCTGCTTCGCCACCCTGCAGGAGTCCGGCGCGGACGGGGAGGCCGTCCGCCTCCAGGTCATGGTGTCCCTGGCCGCCGTCGGTGAGGAGTCCCTGGCCGAGTGGAAGAAGGTCGTGGACCTGGGCGACTTCCTCTCCGTCACCGGCGAGGTGATCGTCTCGCGCCGCGGCGAGCTGTCCATCATGGCCTCGGCGTGGGAGATGGCCTCCAAGGCGCTGCGCCCCCTGCCCGTGCTGCACGCGGACCTGAACGAGGAGACCCGCGTCCGCCAGCGCTACGCGGACCTGATCGTGCGCGAGGAGGCCCGCCGCATGGTCTACACCCGGGCCAAGGTCACCTCGGCGGTGCGGCGCACCCTCGAGGGCCACGGCTACGTGGAGGTGGAGACCCCGATGCTCCAGCTGGTCCACGGCGGCGCCCTCGCACGTCCCTTCGAGACGCACCTCAACGCGTTCGACCAGCCGATGACCCTGCGCATCGCCACCGAGCTGTACCTCAAGCGCGCCGTCGTCGGCGGCATCGACCGCGTGTTCGAGATCGGCCGCGTGTTCCGCAACGAGGGCGTGGACTCGACCCACTCGCCCGAGTTCACCACCCTCGAGTCCTATGAGGCGTGGGCGGACATGCACGTCATGGCCGAGCGCATGCAGGAGATCATCCTCAACGCCGCGGACGCGGTGGGCGCCGGGCGTCGGCTCGAGACCGCGAAGGGCGTCATCGACCTCGACGGCGAGTGGGCCTGGGTCGCCGTGTACCCGGGGCTGTCCGAGGCCGTGGGCCGCGAGATCACCCCGGAGACGGACGCCGAGACGCTGCGGGCGATCGCCGCGGAGCACGAGGTCAAGGTGGACCCCGCGTGGGACGCGGAGAAGCTCGTGATCGAGCTGTTCGGCGAGATCGTGGAGCCCACCCTGATGAACCCCACGTTCGTGTACGACTACCCGCCGGCCGCCCAGCCGCTCGCGCGCCCGCACCGCTCGGACGACCGGGTCATCGAGGCCTGGGACCTGATCATCGGCGGCATGGAGCGCGGCACCGCGTTCTCCGAGCTGATCGACCCCGTCATCCAGCGCGAGCGCCTGACCGCCCAGTCGGCGATGGCGGCCGCCGGCGACGACGAGGCGATGCAGCTGGACGAGGACTTCCTGCGCGCCCTCGAGTACGGCGCCCCGCCCATGGGCGGCATCGGCCTGGGCATCGACCGCCTGGTGATGCTGTTCACGGACGCCGGCATCCGCGAGACCATCCTCTTCCCGCTGCTCAAGCCGGAGGCCTGACATGGCCGCCTTCTGGGACTACTTCTCCGTCCTCGCCCCCTCGATCGGCCTCGGGCTCATCTTCTGGCTGGTGATGCGCTCCCTGCTGCGTTCGGACACGGGTGAGCGCGAGAGTCAGGCCCGCCGGCTCTCGGGCGCGGACGCGCGGGCGGCCCGCGAGGAGGCCGAGGCCCGTGAGTGGGCGGCCCGACGCCGAGCCGAGGGAGGGCCGGGGGCTGATCCGGAGGACCGCGCCCGGTGAGATTCCTTCCCCGGCGTTGAAGAATCCTTCTGCCCGGCTTCGTTGCGGTATTCTTGAATCACCACAAGTGCACGGCCGGAATCGTGAGCACGCGGGAAAGAACCCCGAGAGCGAAGACCGGAACCCAGGGACACGCGCACGAGAGAAGAAAGTGGGAATCACCGTTGGCACAGAAGGTAGAAGTGGTCCTCGTGGATGATCTTGACAGTTCGCCTGCAGATGAGACCGTGAACTTCGCATTGGACGGTCGCAATTACGAGATCGACCTGTCGAAGGAGCACGCTGCGGAACTCCGTGAGTTCCTGAAGCCCTACATGAAGAAGGGCCGCGCCGTGGCGCCGCCGTCGCCCAAGGTCGAGGCCGCCCAGATCCGCAAGTGGGCGGCCGAGAACGGCTACGAGGTCTCGAGCCGCGGTCGCCTGCACCGCGACGTGGTGGAGGCCTACCGCAACGCGAAGCGCAAGTGAGCGTCCCGCCCGGGTGCGTCGAGGAATCGGCGTCCCCGGGCCTCGTTCCGGCCCCTCCCGAGGACGGCCGGGCCGCTTCTCCCGCTGGCGAACAGCCGCGCGGCACGCGGTCCGGGTGCGTAGTGTCGACCACGACCGTACGCAAGGAGTGTGCCCATGTTCGAGAGATTCACCGACCGCGCCCGGCGGGTGGTCGTGCTCGCCCAGGAAGAGGCGCGCATGCTCAACCACAGCTACATCGGCACCGAGCACATCCTGCTCGGTCTGATCCACGAGGGTGAGGGCGTCGCAGCCAAGGCACTGGAGTCCATGGACATCTCCCTGGGCGCCGTGCGAGAGAAGGTGCAGGAGGACATCGGCCAGGGTCAGCAGAACCCGCCCGGCCACATCCCCTTCACGCCGCGCGCCAAGAAGGTGCTCGAGCTGTCCCTGCGCGAGGCGCTGCAGCTCGGCCACAACTACATCGGCACCGAGCACATCCTGCTCGGCCTGATCCGCGAGGGCGAGGGCGTGGCCGCCCAGGTCCTCGTGCAGCTCGGCGCGGACCTGAACCGCGTCCGTCAGACGGTCATCCAGCTGCTCTCCGGCTACCAGGGCGGCGCCCAGGGTGGCAAGGAGACCGCGGGTGCCGGGGTGGGCCAGGGCGGCGAGGCCGGCCAGAACGCCGGCTCCGTGGTGCTGGACCAGTTCGGACGCAACCTCACCGCGGCCGCGCACGACGGCAAGCTGGATCCCGTCATCGGGCGTGCGGGTGAGATGGAGCGCGTCATGCAGGTGCTCTCCCGCCGCACCAAGAACAACCCCGTGCTCATCGGCGAGCCCGGCGTCGGCAAGACCGCCGTCGTCGAGGGCCTGGCCCAGGCGATCGACCGCGGCGACGTCCCGGAGACGCTCAGGGACAAGCAGCTCTACTCGCTGGACCTCGGCTCCCTCGTGGCCGGCTCCCGCTACCGCGGCGACTTCGAGGAGCGCCTGAAGAAGGTGCTCAAGGAGATCCGCACGCGCGGGGACATCATCCTGTTCATCGACGAGATCCACACCCTCGTCGGGGCGGGTGCGGCCGAGGGCGCGATCGACGCCGCCAGCATCCTCAAGCCGATGCTGGCCCGCGGTGAGCTGCAGACCATCGGCGCCACCACGCTGGACGAGTACCGCAAGCACATCGAGAAGGACGCCGCGCTCGAGCGCCGCTTCCAGCCGATCCAGGTCGCCGAGCCGTCCGTCGAGGACGCCACGGAGATCCTGCGCGGCCTGCGGGACCGCTACGAGGCGCACCACAAGGTCTCCATCACCGACGGCGCGCTCAAGGCCGCCGCCGGCCTGGCGGACCGCTACGTCTCCGACCGGCACCTGCCGGACAAGGCCATCGACCTGATCGACGAGGCCGGCGCGCGTCTGCGCATCCGTCGCATGACCGTGCCGCCGGAGATCAAGGCCTACGAGTCCCGGATCGCGGAGGTGCGCACCCAGAAGGAGGCCGCCATCGACGGCCAGGACTTCGAGGGCGCCGCCCGCCTGCGGGACCAGGAGCAGCAGCTCGGGGACGAGCGCCGCGAGAAGGAGCAGGCGTGGCGCACCGGCGCGGACGCCGACGTCGCCACGGTGGACGAGGACCTCATCGCCGAGGTGCTCTCCAAGTCCACCGGCATCCCGGTGTTCAAGCTCACCGAGGAGGAGACGGACCGCCTGCGCAACATGGAGGACGAGCTCCACCGCCGCGTGATCGGCCAGGACGAGGCCATCAAGTCCCTGTCCCGCGCCATCCGCCGCACCCGCGCGGGCCTGAAGGACCCGAACCGCCCCTCGGGGTCGTTCATCTTCGCCGGCCCCACCGGCGTCGGCAAGACGGAGCTGGCCAAGTCCCTCGCGGAGTTCCTCTTCGGGGACGAGGACGCGCTCATCACGCTGGACATGTCCGAGTTCCAGGAGAAGCACACCGTCTCGCGTCTGTTCGGCGCCCCTCCCGGCTACGTGGGCTACGAGGAGGGCGGCCAGCTCACCGAGAAGGTCCGCCGCCGTCCGTTCTCCGTGGTGCTGTTCGACGAGGTGGAGAAGGCCCATCAGGACCTGTTCAACTCCCTGCTGCAGATCCTCGAGGACGGTCGCCTGACCGACTCGCAGGGCCGTGTGGTGGACTTCAAGAACACCGTGATCATCATGACCACGAACCTCGGCACCCGGGACATCTCCAAGGGCGTCATGACCGGCTTCCAGTCGGCCACGGACACCACCACCGGGTACGAGCGGATGAAGGGCAAGGTCAAGGAGGAGCTGCGCCAGCACTTCCGCCCCGAGTTCCTCAACCGTGTGGACGACGTGATCGTGTTCCCGCAGCTGCAGAAGCACGAGATCGTGGAGATCGTGGACCTGTTCGTCTCCCGCCTCGGCAAGCGCCTGGCGGAGCAGGACCTGTCCATCGAGCTCACCCAGTCCGCCAAGGATCTGCTCGCGGACCGCGGCTACGATCCGGCCATGGGCGCCCGCCCGCTGCGCCGCACCATCCAGCAGATGGTGGAGGACCAGCTCTCGGAGAAGATCCTCTTCGGCGAGATCCCGGCCGGCTCCCTCATCACCGTGGACGCCACGGGCGAGGGGGAGGGCGCCGAGCTGACGTTCGCGTTCTCCGGCGGCCGGGAGGCCCTGGAGGGTGCGGACCTGGCCGAGCTCGAGTCCGGTGCCGGCGATCCGGTGGACGCCGACCGCTCCGCGTGACCTGCGGGGTCTGACCCACGACGCCGGACCGCGCGTCCGGTGGCCACGGCCCGTCGCCCCTCCCCCTCGGGGAGGAGGCGGCGGGCCGTCGTCGTGCCCCCGCGGGGACGCCGGGGCCGAGGTCCGCGACACCGCCGCCGGCATCAAGGACGGCCTCGCGAAGGACCGCTGAACCGGCCCGCCTCTCCGGAGGCACGAGAGGGGTTCCCTCGCGGCGGGATCGGTGCCACTGTGGTCTGTGACCGCTCGACGGTGGTCCTGTCTCCGCTTCGACCCGGCGCTCGCCGGGACGGCCGCGGAGCAGCCCCGAGAAGAAGGAGGCCGCCCATGGGTATCGGTGACCTGAACAACCTCGCAAACCAGCACTCGGACAAGATCGACGAGGCCGTGGACAACGCTCAGGAGCAGCACGGTGACAAGCTCGGCGAGCACGCCGACACCGTGAACAAGGGTGTCGACGGCGCGCAGGAGAAGTTCCTGTCCGGGGACGAGGGCGAGCAGCAGGCCTGAGCCTGCCGTCGACGCCGCGGGAGCCCCCGCCCGGTCCGCCGGGACGGGGGCTCCCGTCTCTCCGGGGTCGGGATGTCCGTGCCTAGACTGGACCCCATGCCTGCCGACCGCCCCCTCACCCTCCGCTCGGCGCGGACCCAGGACGTCCCGGTCATCCAGGCGCTCGTGGAGCCACTGGCGCGGGAGCGCGTGCTGCTCCAGAAGGAGGCTGTGGCCTACTACGAGGCCATCCAGGAGTTCGTGGTCGCCGAGGAGGCGGACGGGACCCTGGCCGGCTTCGGCGCCCTCCACGTGATGTGGCAGGACATCGCCGAGGTCCGCACCCTCGCCGTCTCGGAGGCCCACCGGGGGGCCGGCGTCGGGCACCTGCTCATCGAGGAGCTGCTGGACCGTGCGCGGGCCGTGGGCGTCGAGCGGGTCTTCTGCCTGACCTTCGAGGTCGAGTTCTTCCGCCGGCACGGTTTCGAGGTGATGGCGGACCAGTCCGCCGTGGACCCGGAGGTCTATGCGGAACTGCTGCGCTCCACGGACGAGGGCGTCGCCGAGTTCCTGGACCTCGCCCGGGTCAAGCCGAACACGCTCGGCAACACGCGGATGATCCGCCGCCTCTGAGCCGCCGCACCGCGGGCCGCCCCGTACCCCGGCGAGGTCAGGCCGGGAAGGTGAGGCCGCCGTCGTCGTCCCGGGCCAGCAGCCCGTCCGACACGAGCCCAGCCACGCAGCGCGCCCACTGCGCGTCGTCGGGGCGGTGCGACCCGAGCCGCCCCCCGGTCACGACGACGGCGGGCACCTCCGCCTCGGCCACGCGCCCGTGCTCGCGGACGGCGGCCATCACGGCCCCGCGCACCTGACGGTCCGTGCCGGCCCAGGCCTGGCCGCGCGACACCTCCGCCGGCGGCGGGGAGCCCGCCGCGACCCACGCGCACGTCTCCGCCAGGGGGCAGCGGTCGCAGGCGGGGGAGCGGGCCGTGCAGACGAGGGCCCCGAGCTCCATGACGGCCGCGTTCCACGCGTTGGCGCGGGCAGGGTCCTCGGGCATCAGGTCCTGGGCGCGGCGCATCTCGGCGCGGGTCAGCGACCTGCCGGGCAGGGCCTCACCCGCGACCGCGCGCGCGATCACCCGGCGCACGTTGGTGTCCACGACGGTCTCGGGGATGCCGAACGCGAAGCTCGCGACCGCCGCGGCCGTGTACTCGCCGATGCCGGGCAGGGCGCGCAGGGCGGCGGGGTCGGCCGGCACCCGGCCGTCGTGGCGCTCGACGACGGCCCGGGCGGCCTCCTGGAGGCGCAGGGCCCGGCGCGGGTAGCCGAGCCGGTCCCAGGCCGTGAGCACGTCTGCGGTGGGGGCGACGGCCAGGTCCGCGGGGGTGGGCCAGCGCTCCAGCCACTCCCGCCAGCGGGGCAGCACCCTCACGACCGGTGTCTGCTGGAGCATGATCTCCGAGACGAGCACGCCCCACGGGGAGCAGTCCGGGCTGCGCCAGGGAAGGTCCCGGGCGTGGACGGCGAACCAGCCCAGCACCGCGTCGTGCAGGCGCGGCACGTCCACCGTGGGCGGGACGAGGGGGGCGGGCGCGGGCATGGCGTCCACTGTAGGGTGCGCCGCCGCCTACCCTGGATCGCATGCCGTCTCGTCCGACTTCCCCCGGGTCGAAGCCGTCCCCCGCCGTCTACCGCCGCCGGCGGCTCGTGGCCGCCCTGCTCGCCCTCGTGCTCCTGCTCCTGGTGGGGTGGGCCGTCGTGTCGCTCGTCCGCGCCGGGATCGACGCCTTCTCCTCCGAGGACGCCGACCCCTCCGCCGCCCCGACGCCGGTGCACTCCCCGTCGCCCGCCCCGGCGACGGACGCCGAGTCCGGCTCCGCCTCGCCCACCGTGGCCCTCGAGGACGCGGCCGAGTGCCAGCCCTCGGACCTGCGGATCGCCGCCTCCGCGGACCGGTCCGAGTACCAGCGGGGCGAGGAGGCCGAGCTGCGCCTGGGCATCACGAACCTCTCCTCGACCCCGTGCCGTACGGATGTGGGCACGGCCCGGCAGGAGTTCACGATCCGCACGGCCGAGGGCGACGACGTCTTCTCCACCCGCATCTGCCAGGCGGACCCCGCGGAGGCCCCGCGGGTGCTGTACCCGCACGAGGAGCTCACCGCCGTGTACCGCTGGTCCGGCCGCGCCTCGAGCCAGGACTGCGGCCGACTCGGCGCTCTCGCGGAGCCCGGACCCCATCTGCTGACGGTCAGCCTCGGCGACGTCACCTCCCGCCCCGTCGCGCTGAAGATCCTCGAGGAGCTCGCCCCGGGGGCCCAGGACGGCGGCTCCTCGGCCACCCCCTCCTCGGCCACCCCCTCCTCGAGCGGCAGCGCCTCCCCGTCGGCGTCCGCCTCAGCTCCGGCGTCGGCCTCAGCCTCGGCGTCCGCCTCAGCATCGGCGTCGGCTTCGCCGTCCGCGGCACCGGCCACGACCACCGACCCGTCGCCGTCGCCGTCCCGCTGAGCCGGGCGCGTCGTCAGCGGCCGGGGCCGACCTCCGGACGCGCGGCCGGGCCGCCGCCGGTCCACGTGGGGATCGTGGCGAGGGCCTCGCCGATCGAGCCGACCTCCGCCACCGTGAAGCCCGCCGGGACCTCCCCGAGCGGCTCGGGGGAGCGGGGGACCAGCGCGCGGGTGAAGCCCAGCCGCGCAGCCTCACGCACCCGTCGCCCGATGCCGGGCACGGGGCGCACCTCCCCGGCAAGCCCGAGCTCGCCGACCGCGATCATCCCCTGCGGGACGGGGGCCGAGAGCTTCGCCGAGGCCACGGCGACGGCCACGGCCAGGTCCGAGGCGGGCTCCGAGAGTCGCACGCCGCCCACGGTGGCCACGTAGCAGTCGTCCTGGGCGAGGGCGAAACGGGCCCGGCGCTGGAGCACGGCCAGGAGCATGTTCACGCGCGCCGCGTCCACGCCGGAGACGGTGCGGCGCGGGCTGCCGCCGGCGGACGGGGTGAGCAGGGACTGCACCTCGGCCACGAGCGGGCGCCGGCCCTCGAGCGTCACCGTCACGCACGTGCCCTCGACCGGCTCCGAGACGCCCGAGAGGAACAGACCGGAGGGGTCGTCCAGGGACTCGATGCCGTCCTCCCGCAGGTCGAAGCAGCCGACCTCGTCCGTGGGCCCGAAGCGGTTCTTCACCGCACGCACCAGGCGCAGCCGTGAGTGGCGGTCCCCCTCGAACTGGCAGACCACGTCCACGAGGTGCTCGAGCAGCCGCGGGCCGGCGATGGTCCCGTCCTTCGTCACGTGGCCCACCAGGACCGTGGTGATCCCCTTCTCCTTGGCCGTGCGGATGAGGCTGGCCGCCACCTCGCGCACCTGGCTGACGCCCCCGGCGATCCCGTCCACCTCGGTGGACTGCAGGGTCTGCACGGAGTCCACGATCACCAGCTCCGGGTCCGTCCGCTCGATCTGCCCCAGTGCCCGGCCCAGGTCCGTCTCCGCCGTCAGACGCAGGGTGTCCGCGATCGCCCCGATCCGGTCTGCGCGGGAGCGCACCTGCGCCGCCGACTCCTCGCCCGTCAGGTACAGCACCGAGCGCGGACCGCCGCCGCCCGCGCCGCGCGCCGTCTGGGCGGCCACGTCCAACAGCAGCGTGGACTTGCCGATGCCCGGCTCGCCGGCCAGCAGGATCACCGCGCCCGGCACGAGGCCGCCGCCGAGCACGCGGTCCAGCTCACGCACCCCCGTGGAGCGGAACGAGGCCAGCGTGGCGTCCACGTCCGCGATGCGCGGCGCGACCTCCGCGACCGTGGCCGCGCGCGTGCGACCGGTGGTCGACGTCAGCCCGATCTCCTCGACCGTGCCCCACGACTGGCACTCCCCGCAGCGGCCGACCCACTTCACGGTGGTCCAGCCGCACTCGGTGCAGCGGTATCCGGGGGCACGCTTCGGGGCGGTCTTGGTGGCCATGCGCCCACTCTAGGAGCCGAGGCGGACGCGTTAGCCGGCACCGCGCGCGGTCCGACGTCGGCCGCCGGGGCCGTGCGCCGCCGTCGGGCTCAGACGCGGGGCAGGTAGCCGCGCGCCTCGTCGTGCTCGGCGCCCGTGGCCTCGATGAGGTCCACCATCATGGGCCGCAGCAGCATCACGAGCGCCTCGCCGTGCACGGACCCGCCGCCCAGCTGGTGCGGGTCCAGCGCGGACGCGGACGCCCCCAGGGCGTCCCGCGCCACGGACAGCGAGCGATGGCGGCCCTCGGCCTGCGGCTCCACGAGGGAGCGGTGCAGGATCTCGACGGCGTCCGCGGCGTCGTCGAACCAGGCGGCCAGGCGCTCGCGGACGTCGTCGTCGAGCACGCCCTCGTCCAGGGCCGAGACCACCCGCCGGGCCACGATCCGAAGGGAGCGCACCGCCAGGTCCGAGCGGTCCGCGGCGTTCACCGCGTCCTCCACGAAGGAGCGCGAGGAGCGGTGCAGCGGGTTGAACACGGTCTGCTCATGCGTGACGCGCAGCTCCTTGCGCAGCGCCTCCAGCGTGGTGTGCGTGCCGCGGCTGGCCACGAGCGCCATCCAGGCGGTGCGGGAGTCGTTCTCCCGCAGGGCCCGGGAGAGGTCGCGCAGCACCGTGGCGATCGAGTCGTAGAGCCCACCCAGCTGACGCACCGCGGGACGGCGCACGTCCTGGGGCGAGAGGAACGTGACGAGCAGGGCCAGGACGCCGCCCACGATCGCGTCCTGGCTGCGGACGAACGGCCCTCCCGTGCCGGTGGGCAGGAGGACCACGAGGACGGACTGGAGGGACATCTGCATCGTGAATGTGGCGCCGGAGTCCAGGAACCGGGCCACCATCACGGACACGAACAGGACCACCGAGGCCTGCCACAGGCCGCGGCCGAGCCCGACCATGAGCAGGTCCCCGATCAGGATGCCGACGGTGCAGCCGACGGCGACCTCGGCCACCTTGCGCAGCTTCGGCTCCCGTTGGAAGCCGAGGGCGATCAGCAGGGCGGTGGAGGCGAACAGGGGCTGCTGGTGGCCCAGGACGGCCTCCGCGAACCAGTAGGCGCCCACCGCGCAGACCGCGACGAGGGCGGCCTGGCCCACGGAGGAGCGGACGCGGGACCAACCCGCACGGGCGCGCCGACGCAGGAAGCGGCCGAGGCGCTCCCCGCGGGTCTGGGGGTCGACCATCGGCACCGTTCCCGTGGCGGTGGCGAAGCGGTCCGTCATGCGGCCAGCCTAGTCCGACGCCGCGGTGCCCCCGCCGTGCGAGGCTCAACCAAGCATTGTGGCCCACGGCACAGATCATTCCTGCGAATGCCGCTCCCGTTCACCATCTGTTCACCCCGGCCGAGCACTCGATTCACCTCTGGACCGTACGGTCGGGTGCGGTGCAGAACCGGGCCAGCCGGACGCTCTGCCCTCACCGTCGTCATCCGATTGAAAGAGGCTCTTCGTGAAGGCTCACCGCTTCGGCCGCTCCGCCGCCCTCCTGTCCGTGGCCGCCATCGCCCTGACCGCCTGCTCCTCCGCGGACAGCGGCAACGGCGGCTCCGATGCCTCCGGCTCCGCCGGCGGCGAGCATGCCTCCGGCTCCGCCGGCGGCGAGCAGGGCACCACCTCCGAGGTCCAGGGCAACCTGGTCGGCGCCGGCGCCTCCTCGCAGGAGGCGGCCATGACCGCCTGGACCCAGGGTGTCACCGAGATCGCTCCGAACCTGACCGTGCAGTACTCCCCGGACGGCTCCGGTGCCGGTCGTGAGAAGTTCCTCGCCGGCGCCACCTCCTTCGCCGGCTCCGACGCGGCCCTCAAGGAGGAGGAGGCTGAGTCCGCCAAGGAGAACTGCGGCGACGAGGGCGCGTTCCACGTGCCGGCCTACATCTCCCCGATCGCCGTGGCCTACAACCTGCCGGGCGTCGATGAGGTCAAGATGGACGCCGAGACCATCGCCAAGGTGTTCTCCGGCGAGATCAAGAACTGGAACGACGAGGCCATCGCCGCGCAGAACGAGGGCGTCGAGCTGCCCGACACCCCGATCACCGTCGTGCACCGTTCCGACGACTCGGGCACCACCGAGAACTTCACCGCCTACCTCACCGAGGCCGCCGGCGATGCCTGGTCCTATGACGAGGTCGAGACCTGGCCGTCCGACATCACCGCCGAGTCCGCCCAGGGCACCAAGGGTGTCGTGGGCCTGGCCTCCCAGACCGAGGGCGCCATCACCTACGCCGACGCCTCCGCCGTGGGCGAGCTGGGCACCGTGTCCGTGAAGGTCGGCGAGGAGTATGTGAAGTACTCCGCCGAGGCCGCGGCCGCGACCGTCGAGAAGTCCGAGGCCAAGGAGGACGGCTCGATCGAGCTCGACCGCGCCACCGACGAGTCCGGCGTGTACCCCGTCGTGTTGGTCTCCTACCACATCTACTGCAACCAGTACGAGTCGCAGGAGACCGTGGACCAGGTCAAGGCCTTCGCCGAGTACGTCGTGTCCGAGGACGGTCAGAAGACCGCCGAGGAGTCCGCGGGCAACGCCCCGATCTCCGAGGACACCCGCAAGAAGGCCATGGAGCGCATCGAGGCCATCTCGGTCAAGGGCTGATGTCGCTTCTTGTCGGCTGACCCACCGCCGCTTCGGCCGCCGGGCCCCACGGGCCCGGCGGCTGAAGCCGCGTCAGGGCTCTCGTTCGTCGCGGCCCGTCCATCACCACGCACGTCGATCTGAGGGAAGGCACTGTGTCCTCAACCACCAACGAGGCGGCACCGAAGCCGTCCAGCCTGCGCGGCCCCCGCCGCGGAGCCGCCGGAGACAAGCTCCTCTCCGGCGGGGCCCTTGCGGCCGCCGTCCTGATCCTGCTCGTGCTCGCCTTCGTGGCGGTCTTCCTCCTGACGGAGGCATGGCCTGCCCTGCAGCCGGGCGCGGAGCTCGTGTCTGCGGACTCCTTCTTCCAGTACGTGTGGCCGCTCATGGCCGGCACCGTGATGGTGTCGATCATCGCTCTGCTCATCGCCACCCCGGTCGCGATCGGTGTCGCCCTGTTCATCTCGCACTATGCGCCCCCGCGCATCGCGCAGTCGGTGGGCTTCGTGATCGATCTGCTGGCCGCGATCCCCTCCGTGGTCTACGGCGTGTGGGGCTGGCTGACGCTCGCTCCGCTGATGGTGCCGATCTACGGCTGGCTCAACGAGAACCTGGGCTTCATCCCGTTCTTCGGCGGCTCGGCCACCACCACGGGCCGCACCCTGCTGACCTCGGGCGTCGTGCTGGCCGTGATGGTCCTGCCGATCATCACCGCGCTCTGCCGTGAGATCTTCACCCAGACCCCGAAGCTCCACGAGGAGGCCGCGCTCGGCCTCGGCGCCACGCGCTGGGAGATGATCAAGATGACCGTGTTCCCGTTCGCCCGGGCCGGCATCGTCTCCTCGATCATGCTCGGCCTCGGCCGCGCGCTCGGCGAGACCATGGCGGTCACCATGGTGCTCTCCGGCGGCGTCTTCTCCTGGTCGCTCGTGGAGTCCGGCAGGAACCAGACGATCCCGTCGGAGATCGCGCTCAACTTCCCCGAGGCGTTCAACATGCGCCTGCACGAGCTGATCGCTGCCGGTCTCATGCTCTTCATCATCACCCTGGCGGTGAACATGATCGCCCGCGCGATCGTGAACAAGCACAAGGAATTCTCGGGAGCCAACTGACATGAGCACTGTCTCGACTTCTCCCCGGGCCACCGAGGACAGCGTGACGCCGCGGCGTCACTCCCTGACCGAGGGTCAGAAGCCCGGCTGGACCTGGATGGCCGTCGCAGCTGCCGCGGCCGTCGTCGCCGCCGGCCTGACCGTGCTGCTCAGCGGCGCCTTCAACGTCGTCGGTTTCGTGATCATCGCCGCCATCCTCTACATCGCGGGGCTCTACGTGGCCACCCGCGTGATGGAGAACCGGCGCCGCGCCGCAGACGGCCTGTGCCGCAACCTCGTGTGGCTGGCGTTCCTCGTGGCCCTGGTGCCGCTGGTCTCCGTGCTGTGGTCGGTCCTCTCCGCCGGTCTGCCGACCCTGATCGCCAACCCGCAGATCATGGCGTACGACATGAAGGGCATCACCGGCATCGACGACTCGGCGTGGGTGGAGGACGGCAAGCCCGCCGGCGGGCTCGCGGGCGGTTTCGGCCACGCCCTGATCGGCACCGTCGTGATCACGATCATCGCGACCCTGATCTCCGTGCCGATCGGCATGCTCACCTCCATCTACCTGGTGGAGTACAGCCGCGGCGGCTGGTTCTCCCGCGCCATCGTGTTCTTCGTGGACGTCATGACCGGCATCCCCTCGATCGTGGCCGGCCTCTTCGCCTACGCCGCGATCACGTGGGTCCTGACCCTGGTCACCGGCAGCAAGTCCACCGCACTGCAGTCCGTGCAGATGGGTCTCACGGCCGCGATCGCGCTCTCGGTGCTCATGATCCCCGTGGTCGTGCGATCCACGGAGGAGATGCTCCGTGTGGTGCCCAACGAGCTGCGCGAGGGCGCCTACGCCCTCGGCGTGCGCAAGTGGCAGACCATCGCCAAGGTGGTCCTGCCCACCGCGATCTCCGGCATCGCCTCCGGCGTCACCCTGGCCATCGCCCGCGTGGCGGGCGAGACCGCGCCGATCCTCGTGACGGCCGGCTTCGCCACCAGCATCAACTGGAACCCGTTCGACAACTGGATGACCGCGCTGCCGGTGTACATCTACCGCCAGCTGGTCGCCCCGACCTCGCCTACGGCGGCGGACCCCTCGACCGCCCGCGCCTGGGCAGCCGCCCTGCTGCTCGTCACCATCGTCATGCTGCTCAACCTGGCGGCACGGTTCATCGCCAAGGCGTTCGCCCCCAAGAAGGGCCGGTGAGGCCCGGCCGCCCGGAATCCCCCGGGCGGCCGGCCCCGACCCCGTCGCACCCCCCCCAGAGACTTCCACGAAGGAACAGAACCACTCATGTCCAAGCGCATCCAGGCCGTCGACGTCGATGTCTTCTACGGCAAGTTCAAGGCCGTCGAGGGCGTCAACATCGACATCGCCCCCCGCTCCGTCACTGCCTTCATCGGCCCCTCCGGCTGCGGCAAGACCACCTTCCTGCGCAGCATCAACCGCATGCACGAGGTGCTCCCCGGCGCCACCGTGGACGGCCAGCTCCTGCTCGACGGCGAGGACATCTACGGGCCCGGTGTGGACCCGGTCCGCGTCCGTTCCCAGATCGGCATGGTCTTCCAGCGCCCGAACCCGTTCCCCACGATGTCCATCCGCGACAACGTGCTGGCCGGCTACAAGCTCAACGGCACCCGCCTGAACAAGTCCCGTGCGGACGAGCTCGTGGAGAAGTCCCTGCGCGGCGCCAACCTGTGGAACGAGGTCAAGGACCGCCTCGACAAGCCCGGCTCCGGCCTCTCCGGCGGTCAGCAGCAGCGTCTGTGCATCGCCCGCTCCATCGCGGTGCAGCCCGACGTGATCCTCATGGACGAGCCCTGCTCCGCGCTCGACCCGATCTCCACCCTCGCCGTCGAGGACCTGATCAACGAGCTCAAGGAGGAGTACACGGTCATCATCGTCACGCACAACATGCAGCAGGCCGCGCGCGTGGCGGACAAGACCGCGTTCTTCAACATCCAGGGCGTCGGCAAGCCCGGCAAGCTGATCGAGTACGACGACACCGACGTCATCTTCAACAACCCCTCGAGCCAGCAGACCGAGGACTACGTCTCCGGCCGTTTCGGCTGAGCCGCCCCGCGCTCCGTCCCCGACCCCGTCCGGCCGCACGCCGGGCGGGGTCGCGGCGTCTGCGGGGCCGGGCGTCGTCGTCGGGCGCGGCCTCAGGCCAGCGGGAGGAGGGCCAGCGTGCCGAGGAGGCCGAGGAGGGCGCAGGCCACCGGCGTGAGCAGCCACCAGCCGACCACGCGCAGCACGGTGGGCCAGCGCACGGACGCGTAGGTCTGCGTCTGGCCGGCGCCCACGATGGCCGCCGTCGCCGTGTGGGTGGAGGACAGGGGCAGGTGGAACACCAGGGATCCGACGAACAGCAGGCCCGCGGGGATGACGGCGGCCACGGACGCCCGCAGGGGGTCGAGGCGCACGAGACGCTCGGTGAGGGTCCAGGCGATCCGCCAGGCGCCGCCCAGCGTGCCGAGCCCGACCGCGAGGGCGAACAGGAACGCGCCCCCCACGAACTCGGCCGTCAGGGCGTCCGGCGCCAGGACGGACCCGGACCCCACCAGCACGGCGGCCCACAGCACCCCCATGCGCTGACCGGCCTGCAGGCCGTGGCCCATGGCCATGGCGCTGGCGGAGATGCCCAACGCGACGCGGGCCCGGTGCTGGACGTTGACCGTGGTGCCGCGGGTGGCGAGCCGCATGGCGGGCGCGGTGAGCAGGCGGGCGAGCGCCCACGCGATCAGGGGCGAGAGCAGCAGGCTGAGCAGCACCTCGGCGCGGACGAGGTCGAAGATGGTGTGGGCGACGTCGATGTGCAGGCTCAGGCGCACGGCGAGGTGGCTGCCCGCCAGCGCGGAGATCAGCGCGTGCGTGCTGGAGCCGGGCAGGCGCCGCCACCACAGCAGCAGACCCCACACGAGGGTCACCGCGCAGGACACGCCCACGGCCAGGGGGCCGACCTCGCTGCGCACCGCGGGCGAGGTGAAGTAGTGCACGCTCAGCGTGATGAGCCCGATGCCCAGCAGGGCGCCCACGGTGTTGACCGCCCCGGTCAGGAGGAGGGCTCCGCGCGGGGTCAGCGCCCGGTACCGGACAGGCAGCGCCGCGGCGTTGGGGGCGTCACGGAACCCCATCAGCGCGCCGACGGCGCACAGCAGCACGAGGACGACGGCGAGCCCCGCGGTCACGGCGCCTCCACCGGCTCAGGACTCACGGACGAGCACCATGCCCAGGTCCATGTTCACGCGGGAGAGGGCCTCGAGCGCCGCGTGCAGCGCCCAGGCGACCTCGCGCTGGCGGTTGTAGTCGCGCTGCAGCAGGTCCATGCCGAGATCGGCGAGCCACTCGACCATGATCCGCTCCGTGCGGCGGGAGGCGCGCAGCAGCTGCATCCACGTGGCCTCCAGGGCGTCGAGGTCGCGCATCTCGGCGGCGCCGCGGGCGAGCAGCTCGGCCTGCCGGCCCACGGTCTCCAGGACGTCGAGGGCATGCGTCGGCAGCTCCTCGAGGTCGGCCCGTTGGATCAGCACGCCCGCCGACACGACGCGCCGGGTGGTCGCGTGCACGCCGCTGGCCAGCCGGTAGAGGTCCTGACGGGGCAGCGGAGTCACGTAGGCGCTGCGCAGCGCGGTGAGGAAGGCCATGAGGGTGGCGCTCGAGGACGAGTCGAGCTCCTCGAGCTCACGGGCGGCACGGTCCGCCTCGGGTCCGCGGGTCCCCGCGACCTGGGCCACCAGATGCACGGACCGGTGCAGGGCCTCGGCGAGGTCCGCCATGTGGCGCAGCGCCGGGGTGTCGCGCGTGACGAGCCAGGGCATGCGGGGGGACATGGGCAGCGGTCGCTCTCTCGTCGACGGGTGGCGAAGGGGTCGACGACGACGCCGGGCCGGGAACGCCTCTCGGCGGAAGGCCGCTCGCAGCGGCTATGTGTTGGAGCCCGGGGTTACCAGCGGCCCGGCGCCGTCCCCTTCAGTCTAGCGATCCGTCCCGAAACGCTCGACCCGCCGCCTCCAGGGCGTCGGCGGTGCTGACCAGGCGCGCGGCCCGGCGGGTGAGGGCGGCGGCGCGGTCCGGGGCGGCGGCCTCGGAGCCCTCGGCGTGCTCGACCTGGCCCAGGGCCACGACGCGGGCGTAGGCGGCGGCGCGCTCGAACGCGACGTCGATCTCGGAGCGGTAGGCGCCCGTGAGGATCGTGTCCGTGAGGCGGCGCAGCTCGGCCGGCCCCGGCGGCTCGACGGCCCCCGCCACGACGCGCGAGGCGTAGGCGGCGTGCCCGGCGCGGTACCAGGCGGCCCAGCGCTCGCCGTCGCGGGTCGTCGCCTCCTGGAGTGCGTACAGGCGCCACATGGCGCCGGCGAGCGAGACGGGCGGGGCGTCCGCCCACAGCTCGGCGAGCGTCTCGACGCCGAGCTCGCGGACCAGCCCGACCAGCCGCTCGACGACGGCCGGGTCCTCCTCCGCGCGGCCGCCGGCCACGAGGGCGTGGGCCAGGCGCGAGGCCGCCGCGGCCACTTCCTGCGGGTCTTCGCCGCCGGCGAAGTGCGTGAGCTCCTGCGGCTCCGAGAGGCGGGGCCGGTGCGGGCGCAGCACGCCCGAGGCGCTCGAGCTGGCGCCGCGGCCGGCGGGCAGGCGGTGACGTGCCATGGGCGGGCTCCCTTCGAGGGCGCATCGGGGTGGGGATGTGGTCGCCGGAGGCGGCGGCCCCGTCCACGGTAGTGCCCCGGGCGCCTGGGCTACCATCGGAGGGCACCCGCGAGGGTCGCCGTCGTCGGCCGCACGCCGTCGTCGTCGGCCGCGGGTGAGGGCCTTTAGCTCAGCTGGCAGAGCATCGGACTTTTAATCCGCCGGTCGCGGGTTCGATCCCCGCAGGGCCCACCGGAGAACGGCCCCTGACCAGGCGCGATGCCGAGTCAGGGGCCGTTTTGGTCGGACCAGGGATCGTCATCCACCCGAAACTCACCCAATGTTCGTGATCTGGCAGAGGCACCTTGGCTCCCGTACTGGCCTTAGGGCGTGTCTGAGAATAGATGCACGAGTCAGCTGAGACCCTGGGGACATGTCCCGGTTCCAGATGCTCTCCGACGCCCAATGGGAGTTGATCGCCCCGATGCTCCCGACCCGGACCGGCCGCGCCGGCAGGCCGTTCGCCGACGCCCGCGCCATGGTGGAGGCGATCATCTACCGGTACCGGTGCGGAATCGCTTGGAGGGATCTGCCCGAGGTCTACGGGCCCTGGCAGAGAAGTGTGGACCTGGCATCGGCGCTTGGCCGAAAAAGGCACATGGGACACGGTGCTGGCCACGCTGACCGCCGCCGCTGACGCCGAAGGCCTGATCGATTGGTCGGTCTCGGTGGACTCCACGATCGCCCGCGCCCACCAGCACGCGACGAACATCACCCGCCTCACAGGGGGATGGGTCGAACTACAAGAATCCGCGTGAGGAGCCGGCCGATCACGGCATCGGGCGCCCCGTCAGCCTCGACGCGGACGCCTACAAGGGCCGCAACGTCATCGAGCGTCAGTACGCTCACCTGAAGCAGTGGCGGGGTCTGGCGACCCGGTATGACAAGTACGCGATTATCTACAGGGCCGCTGTGGTCCTGAATGCTGTGCTCGCATGGTCAAAACGATTGTCAGACATGCCCTAAGTCTGACGCGCGACAGGAGTCCACCTTGCGATGGTGGGTGTAAGTGAGCATCTCGAGAGCGTGGAAGTTCTCGGCGTTGATGACCGTATGGAAGGGCTTGCCACCGCCGTTCTCGACTCGGCCGGTCTCGACGAGGCCGGGGTACATGTGATCGCGGAACTCAGCGACGACGACGAGATCGGAAATGGCCGCCTGGGCCTCCTGCTCGCCGTCGACGGCGGTCAGGCGGGCGGTGCCGGTAGTGCGGTCGATGTGGTCGACGTGCCAGAGGGTCTGGTCACCTTTCTTGGTCTCCCCGCGGGGCGGGAGTATGCGGACCTTGTCCCCCTTGCGGACGGGCCGAGAGGGCAGTTCCACGGCCTCGGGGCGGTGCCCCTCGAACACGAGTCCGAACTGGCGCTGACGCCGGGTGCGGTTCTTGATCTCGCGTTCGAGGTTGGCCGCGAGGTCTGGGTTCGTGGCGCGGACCTGGCCGAGGAGGTCAGAGAGGCTGGACATAAGGGTGGATGCCTTCGCGTGTGTGCCAGTAGGTGTCGATGGTGGCGACCGTCCGAGAGTAGGCCGGGCGTCGTTCTAACGACTGGGGCGACACGCTTTGGTCTTTCGCCACGGCCCCGGTCAAGCGCGCCCGCCGCCATGAGCGCACGGCCGGGTTCACCCGCGCCGACGAGTACGGGCCCGCGTACACATCACCAGGGGGCTTGCCACCTGAGAGGCGGGAGGCCGCCTAACCTAGAGCCGCTCCCACGGGACCACGTGGACACATCCAGACCCCCGCGGGAGCCTTCCCAGGCGCAGGCCCGCGGGGGTCTTTCCATGCCCAGACGAGTCCGCCAGGCCCTCGGGACGCCCGCGGCGTCGCCCGGGAGGCCAATCCTGTGCGTAAAGAAGCCCCCGGGAGACTCGTCCGAGTCTCCCGGGGGCTTCCCCTGTGGAACGTACAAACCGTTCCCTGGCCGTCTTGCAAACGGCCCGCGGTGCGCGAGGGGGGACTTGAACTGACCTCGACCCCCTCGCGCCGCGAATCTTGGAAGGGCGTTCTGCCGCATGAAATCAACGATCTACGGCATGTGCCCTGTGGATGACTCCACCGCGATACCTCGACCTGCAGGTTGCTTAGCACTTTCGTTAGCACTTTTGCGGCGCGCCCAGCTCTGGCTGAGGTAGGCAGGGGCCGCTTGCCGCTTGCTACCCTGGGTTCACACGAAACTCTAGGCTTGGCCCCCAACCGGGCCGGAAGATGAGGTCAGGAACATGGACTTCTGGAGCACGATCTGGGATGCGATCTGGTGGTTCTTCACCATCTTTGTGTTCGTCGCCTACCTCATCGCACTGTTCTCAATCATCAGTGATCTCTTCCGGGACCGCGAACTCAGCGGCGTCTACAAGGCGATCTGGCTGCTTTTCCTCATCTTTCTTCCGTTCCTCACGGCGCTCGTTTACCTGATCTTCCGCGGTCGTGGGATGGGCGATCGAGCCGAGCGACAGACACGAGAGGCCAAAGCAACGGCGGACGACTACATCCGGACTGTTGCTGGGGGACCTGCGTCTGAGATCGCGCAAGCCAAGCAGCTACTCGACAGCGGAACTATCTCCGAGGCGGAGTTCCAGAGTCTGAAGCAAAGCGCGCTGGATGGTTCCCGTTAGCGTTGTCGGGCAAGTGCACGAGCGTCCTCGCCGCGGCTACGACTGCAAACGTCTCTTCGGCAGCCGGGAAGAAGTCGACGGTGGTATCAAGGGCGTGTCTGAGAATAGATGCACGAGTCAGCTGAGACCCTGGGGACATGTCCCGGTTCCAGATGCTCTCCGACGCCCAATGGGAGTTGATCGCCCCGATGCTCCCGACCCGGACCGGCCGCGCCGGCAGGCCGTTCGCCGACGCCCGCACCATGGTGGAGGCGATCATCTACCGATACAGGTGCGGAATCGCTTGGAGGGATCTGCCCGAGGTCTACGGGCCCTGGCAGAGAAGTGTGGACCTGGCATCGGCGCTTGGCCGAAAAAGGCACATGGGACACGGTGCTGGCCACGCTGACCGCCGCCGCTGACGCCGAAGGCCTGATCGATTGGTCGGTCTCGGTGGACTCCACGATCGCCCGCGCCCACCAGCACGCGACGAACATCACCCGCCACACAGGGGGATGGATCGAACTACAAGAATCCGCGTGAGGAACCGGCCGATCACGGCATCGGGCGCTCCCGTGGCGGGCTGAGCACGAAGATCCATCAGCTCGTCGATGGGACAGGGCTGCCGCTGGTCAGCCTGATCACCCCCGGCCAGGCAGGGGACTCCCCGATGCTGCTTCCTCTTCTGGAGCAGCTGCGCGTGACCCGGCCAGTAGGGCGGCCCCGGACCCGCCCCGAGGCCGTGCTGGGCGACAAGGCGTACTCCTCCCGCGCGATCCGCACCCACCTACGTGCCCGTGGGATCAAAGCGGTCATCCCCGAACCGGCCGACCAGCAGGGCCACCGCAGACGGCGCGGTGCCCGCGGCGGGCGCCCCATTGGCCTCGACGCGGACGCCTACAAGGGCCGCAATGTCATCGAGCGTCAGTACGCTCACCTGAAGCCGTGGCGGGGTCTGGCGACCCGGTATGACAAGTACGCGATCATCTACAGGGCCGCTGTGGTCCTGAATGCTGTGCTCGCATGGTCAAAACGTTTGTCAGACATGCCCTAGGCCGGTTCAGGGCCATCTTGGAGGAATTGCAAGGTGGCCCTGAGTGATGTGATCCCTCAATACGAGAAGGCGTGGTAATGACCGGTGTTCGGGGGCGGTTCGCCGTTCGTGTTGCTCTCGTACTCGGGATCATCGAGACCCAGCAATTGGCGGAAGTGCGTTCGAATTAGGGCTTCGTCTAGCGGCTGTCGTGACGGCTCAGAGGGACCGGCGTTAGAAACCGCACGTGCGCGGTGCCAAGGTGTGCCCGCGACGTGCGTCAGATCGCTCAGTTCGGCGCCACTCAAACCCCCATAGTTATCGATCACGGCATCGAGGATGATTCGATCCTCGTCGGACAGGGCCTTCGGGTTGCCCTCCGGCCAGCGGGAGCGAGCAAACTCTCCACGATGCTTTCGATACAGTTCCCGGCTCACAGGGCCATTGACCCAGGCCTCGAACTTGCCGTCAAACATCGGATCACCCCTGAACGCCAGGTTCCAGCCCTGGGCTAGGTATGCCAGCTTCTGCAACTTCATGGTTGTGATTGGTCGGTCGAAGTGCTCGAAGATGGCCGCGGCCACATCATCGATGGATGGCTTCGAGGTCATGTGTCACCTCCCTTGGTGCGCTACACCTGGGCTCGGCGTGGCTGATGCCCAAGTTCCCCCTAGTTTGACACATCACGGTCTCCAGAGGATGGGTCGGGGTGCGACCTGTGAGGGGCCGGCCGTGAGCCGCCGGAGGCTCTCTGCGGTTCCACGCCCGTAGACCTCGGTCTCCCCGACTCGACCCCGCGGGACTCAGCCCGTCTACCGCCCCGGACAGCCTCCAGTGCGGCAATCACCCGGCGTGTTTCAGGCCTCGTGTCAAGAGCCTTTTCGTTGCTCGCCTCAAGGCCATGGGCGATGAGCCGGGCAATAGTCCAACCGATACTCTTGTCTTCATCGGTAAATTCATGCTCCTCGCGGGTGTCGATTAGGAGTACGCCCTGAGATTTTTTCTCCCCTTTGACTGGAATAGCCATGAACGAACGCCATCCCGAGTTCTCTGCATACTCTACGTTCATAACCTCCCAATGTCCGTCCATCCGGCGATGGAGTGGGGGGTTCAGTGGGTTGACAACAACCACCGAGTAGTTGCCGGTCGCAATCTCAACAAGAGTCCTTGCGTTCTCACCACTAGTAAACTGGTATCTCGGGATGTCACGACGCCCTGTGTGCTCCTCGAGCACCAAGACCTCCCTTAGCGTTTCGGCTTCATCCGAGGTCACGTTAAGGACCTCCGGGCACTCCTGTGTGGCTTCTGCGGCCTCGCCAGTCGGGTGCGGTGTGGGCGGTGCCTCTGCGTCCTGTCCAATCGCGTCTCGCTTCCCGGGATCTTCTTGGGGTTTCGTGGTGAGTGACGGGGGCGGGCCCTCCTTCCGCGTGGCATTCTGCGCATCTTTGCGCGCCTCATAATCAAGGTTGGGCTGCAACAAGTAGAGGCAGAGTCGGACTCCCTCGAATGCGTACAGTCGGCGTCCCTCCCTAAGGGTGTCCTTGAGGAGGCGCTGGCGGTGTTCGGCATTCCCCGTCGTCTTTGAATACTCCACGAGCACATCCAGAATGGAACCGAGTTCGTCAGTGAAGCGCGTGAGGCTCTGAGAGCGACTCTTATTCACCTTTTCAACTCGTCTAGTGGTCCACATCTGGCGTCCTGCGGTGATGAGGACGCCTATCAACACACAAATTCCGAATACCGCGAACAGAGTGATGTCGCTCGTCTTGGGCGCAGGATTTGGGTTCGCGGGTGTCGCTGGCGGGCTGGCCACCATGCGGAAGTAGTGAACTGCGATTGGTGCGCAGAGTGCTCCAATTGCAGGACCAGCCACTGCCCACAGAAAATCGCGGACCACCGTCCCGAAGCCTCGAGCACCCTTCCACGCCTTGGCGTAGAAGGCTCTGACCGCGCGGCGCCGCTTCTCCCGTTTGGCATCGGTCAAACTCGTCTCGCGTGAGTGTGTGGGGTCCACCCGAGGCGGGTCTCGTCTCACGGTCTCTTCCGCATCGGCGGCACGTGCATCTGAAGCCGGACTGACGGAAGGGTCTGACCTGGGCGGCGCCTCATTCTTACTTTCGCTCACGCCCACAAACTACCTGTCAGCGATTAGTCTTCCCAGAATTCTCTCAGCACGGGGGTCATGTCCACGGCCTCCTGCACCTCTGCCCGGTAGTGCGCCTGCGTGACGGCCTCCCCAGTGCCCCAGCTACGCCGAGGACTCGGCCAGGCCTTCCATGTTCGCTAGCTTCGTGGCCACAGTCTTACGGAACGTGTGCGGGGTGATCTTCCTGAATCCCATGGCCTCCCGCGCCATCTGCTACTGCTTCCGGTAGTTCGACGGGCCCCGGACGGTCCCCGTGCACGACGGGAACACCATCGAAGACACCAACCCCAGGTCCATGGACTGGCCCCACCGGCGCCGGAGTATGTCTGCCGTGTGAGCGTCCACCGTGTATGTCTGGACGGACCCGGCCGACTTAGGGTGGCCCTGACGCACCGCCTTCCACCACGGCCCGCCACCACGACTGCGCCGTAATGGCCACCTTCCGCGCGCCCACGTGCACGTCCTGCCAGTGCAGGGCCAACGCCTCGGAGGTACGGCACCCCGTAGACACCACGACGTCCAGGAGGTCGTCCGGGCGCCGCCGCCGTCCGTTCGCAGGCGGTTCCGACTGGCATACCCCAGGGCTTGTCCCACAATAGTTTGGACCATGCGAGCGCAGTGCTCATGACTACCGCGGTCCGGTAGACGATCACGTACTTGTCATACCTGGTCGTTAGGCCCGTTACTGATTCAGGTGCGCGCCCTGACGCTCAATGCCGCTATGGCCCCTGTACGCGTCCGCGTCGAGGCCAATAGACCGCTCGCTGCCTGGATCGCGGCGCCCGCAGATGGGAACGGATTGCCCAGCAGGAGCAGGTCTTGTCCCCCAGCGCCACGCCGGGCGGGTCCGGGGCCGACCCACCGGCCGGTGTGCGCGCGGCTGCCCAGCAGGGGAGCCGTGATGGGCCAATTCCTTGCCTGGCTGGGGTGTGATCGGGCTGGCGAACGACATCCCTGCACCGTCGACGAGCTGATGGTTCTTCGTGCCCAACCCGCCATGCGAGGGCCCGATCCCGTGATCGGCAGGGTCACCCCGCAGATTCTTGTAGTTCGATCCACCCCCCTGTGTGGCGGGTGATGGTTCTGACGCGCAGGCCTGGCGGTATTAGATGACTTCGAGGGCCAGACGTCCTTTAGTGGCGGGTTCCCGTCGGCGGCCTATCGAGCCCTTAGATTTTATTGGACTTCGACCGATTACACTTCCAGCACAGTGCCTGCAAGTTTTCTTCTGTCGTCAGGCCACCTCGAGAGACCGGGATGATGTGGTCCACCTCAAGTAGAAGGTGGGGCTCGGCATAAGTACTAACCCCGCAGTTCTGGCAAGTGAAGTTATCTCGATCCTTGATGTGATGGCGGAGTTTGGACGTCATGAGGGCCCGCTGACCGGCGGCCGACTTCCGAAACTTGATACGAGCCGACATGGTATCGATGAGGGCGTCGAGGGCTTGGGAGTTCAAGACCACATTGGTTCGTTCGCTGCTATTTCCACCCGCGCTGACGTACTCAAAGGTGTATATCTCATACGGGATCGTAATGGGGGAAATCTCCACCCCGACCTGTTCCATGAACTCGTCCAAGAAGTGCTTCTGAATGAATGAAGGGGGCTGGATGGCTTCGGTGATCGAGGCCTCTCTGTTCTGGAGGTTGGAGAGGGCTTCCTCGAGCTGGGCCAAGCTTGACCCCATCTCTTCCACTTCCGCTAGTCGATCTTCTTCTGCGTTGATGTGGAAGTACTTCATTAGATAGCGGATGGGGTCCATCTGCGCCTTCCGTACCACCTGAAGCGAACAATTGTGGACGTTCGGCGCCCCGAGGGTCGCCACGTTCCGATCCCGGATGTAGTTGTGGCGGCTCGTGTTCTCGCTATAGGCAAGGTGCGCGTGCTGGCCGGTCGACGATTCGCCGAGGCTAAAGGAGCCTCGAGCGCGAATCTCGTCGATGTACTCCTTGAGTTCGTTGTGTTCTGCTACGAAGGCCCGAATCTCCGCTTTCTTTTCTTGGAACTCTTCACTATTGAAGTATCGGTGCTTCCTGATGAGCAAGACGATCCGCGGGAGTACTGGCATGAGGAAGATGAGTGCCCCGGGCCCTGCTGGGATCGAGATGACCGCAAGGGCGATAAGTGCCCACTCCCACCACCGGAACAGTTCACGCCGCTTGGGGCCTTCAGCACTCATCATCGAGTCCTCCCTTATTGATCGCTGTGATCCTACGGGATGGGGCGTCGAGGAGGCGGTGGCAATGGCGGGGGCGTGGCGTGGTTCGGCGCTGTGGGTGGCCGCGCAAGTCAGGCGACCACGGGCGCGACTGCCAGTAGGTGGACAGCATGCCTAAGACAGACTGCCCGCATGGATGCATGGATCGGCGTTGTCGGAACGCTCCTCGGCGCCGTTGTCGGCGGCGGCGTGGCCTACCTCAATGGCACAAGAGGTCGGAAGTTAGAGGCCCGCCGGGACCAGGAAAAGTGCGTAACGGAGGTTGCCGGGGAGCTTCTCCAGATAGTCGACGCGCGGGAGAGGTACGTTCACGGCTACCTGGAGGTCGTGGGAGAGTTCCCACACGATGGCGCTCCGGACGGTGAGGAGGACCCCGCGCGGAAGACGCTCGCACTCCTGGAGCTCTACGCCCCGGCTCCGGTCACAACGGCCGCCCGCGAGTACGTCGATCTCATGGACAAGTGGTAGGCGGGATGGACGTGGGAGGCCACCGGGAACGACGTCCGCGCGGCCCGGGAGCGGTACATCTCGGCTCTCCGGGCGTTCATCGGGTCGGACAACCCCGCGTAGAGCCCCAGGTTGCCGCAGACCTGCGAACGGCCCAGTGATTATGCAGCGGAGACGTTCAGAAGCGAGGGACGGGCTCGGACGGAAACATGGGTAGGGTCGGCCAAAATCAGCGGAGGTATTCAGATGGAGAGCAGCAGGCAGAAAAAGCCAGAATTGATACCTCAGACTCCGCCGGTCGCGGGTTCGATCCCCGCAGGGCCCACCCGAGAGCGGCCCCTGACCAGGCATGACGCCCGGTCAGGGGCCTCTCCCTAGGATGGAGCCATGAGCCCCACGCCCACACCAGTCACCGAGACGATCAGTTCCGGCCACAGCGTGGTGTGGTCGCGCCCGCCGGCGGAGCGCGCGGGCACGGACCTGGTGCTCGTGTTCCACGGCTACGGCTCCAACGAGGTCCGCGCGGCGCGCCGCCACTGTCCGATGCTCCCGGAGCGGTGCACCGGCCTGGCGGTGCGCGGCGGCTTCGAGATCGACGAGACGGCGTCCGAAAGCCCGGGCGACCCCGGCGCGCACGGCTGGTTCCTGCTCGACCTGCTGCTGCAGTCCGACTTCGCCCAGGTGCTCGCCGCCGCCCACCGCGTGTTCGACGTGCTCTCCGCCGAGGAGGTCGTGGCGGCCGGCTTCCGCACGGTCTCGGTGCTCGGCTTCTCCCAGGGCATGGCCATGGCGACGACGGTCCTGCGTCTGCGCCCCGAGGCGTTCACCTGCGGTGTGGGCCTGAGCGGCTTCGCCGTCGACAACGAGCTGCTGGCCATGCTCGACTCCCCGGCCGAGGGACCGGGCCCGCGCCCGTTCTTCTGGGGCCGGGACGCCGAGGATCCCGTGATCCATCCGGACGCCGTCGCCCACACCCGCGCGTGGGCCGAGGAGCACACCCGCCTGACCGTGCGCACCTACCCCGGGATCTTGCACGGGACCGGCCCCGACGAGGTCCGTGACGTGCGCATCTTCCTCGAGCACTCCCTGCGCGCGGCGACGCCCGGGTCCTGACCGCGGGGGTCGCGCGCCGATACTGTGGCGCGCATGGCAAAGAACTCGACGATCGGCCGGTACGCGTCCGGGAAGGTGAAGGACTTCGGGCTGAAGTCGGCACTCGATGAGAACGGCGAGCCCACGGAGGGCTTCGAGAAGGCCCTCTCCACGGTGTTGGCGGTCCAGCGCCCCCTGGTCCTGAAGAACATCCAGCGCATGGCGGCGAAGCACCCGGGGGAGAGCCCGGAGCGTCTCGCCGAGCGGCTCGGGCAGCAGTACCTGACCACCGTCACGGGGGCCGGTGCCGCCGTGGGCGGCACCGCGATCGTCCCGGGCATCGGCACCGTGGCCGCGCTCGGCCTGTCCGGTGTCGCGGTCGCCGGCTTCATGGAGGCCACCGCCCTCTACGCGCAGTCCCTCGCCGAGCTGCACGGCATCACCACGCAGGACCCGCAGCGCGCCCAGGCCCTCGTCATGGGCCTCATGCTCGGCGACGACGCCAAGGAGCTGCTCCGCGAGGCCGCCGCCAAGGCCGGCCGTCCCTACGACCCGCAGTCCAGCCTCAACGCGCTCGCGGGCACCGCATCGGGCACCGGCATCAGCGCGTTCGTGGTGGATCGCCTCAAGAGGACGTTCATGCGCAAGATGCGCCTGCGGCAGGGTGCCGGCTTCGTGGGCCGCGCCGTGCCGTTCGGCGTGGGCGCCGTGATCGGCGGCGTGGGCAACCGCGCCATGGGCAAGGCCGTGATGGAGAACGCCGCGGAGCTCTTCAGCCCCCTGCCGATGGTGATCCCCGGCGAGATCCGCGAGGGCGCCGCACAGGGGCGCGCCGATGGCACCAAGGACGACGGCGGCGTCTTCGGTGCGATCCGTCGCGCCCTGCCCGGCGGCAAGGACGAGAAGGACGACAGGCAGAAGAAGGGCAAGCCCGCCGCCTGACGGCCCCGCCCCCGCGCGTCCGTCGCCCCCGCCCCCGCGCTTTCGAGCGTGAGAAAGTCCCTATCTCACGTTCGAAAGCGCCCCTTCGCCACATGTCACGTTCGAAAGTGCGGGGGAGGAACCGCCTCTCAGAGGAACAGCGTGGCCACCCCGTGGATCGCCAGGCCCGCGAGCGCGCCGACGACCGAGCCGTTGATGCGGATGAACTGCAGGTCCTTGCCCACGAACAGCTCGAGGGTGCGCGCGGTCTGCTCGCCGTCCCAGCGGGCGACCGTCTCCTCGATCACCCCGGTCAGCGCCGGGCCGTAGGAGCTCAGCGCATAGGCCGCGGCGCGGCGGGCGTGGCCGTCCACACGGTCGCGCAGCTCGGGGTCCTCCTGCAGGCGGGCGCCGAGGTCGCGCAGGGCGGCCACGAGCGCGCGATGCAGGTCGGAGGACGGGTCCTCGAGCGCGTCCAGGAGCGAGTCCCGCAGGGAGACCCAGGCCCGCCCGGCCCACGCACGCAGCCGTTCGTCCGCGAACAGGTTCCGCTTGAACCGCTCCACCGAGGCGCGGGTGGTCGGCTCGTTCCGCATCTCGTCGGCAAGGCGGTCGAGCCAGTCGTCGACAGCGCGGCGGGCCTCGTGCTGCCGGTCGCGGCGGATGCCGGCGAGATACTTGAGGGTCTCGGCGTGCAGTCGCTCGGCGAGGAGGCGGTCCACGAGGTCCGGGCTCCACTCGGGGGAGCGACGGCGCACGGTCTCGACGAACAGCTCGGGGTGGGCGGCCACCCAGTCCCCGGTGTGGGCGACCACGAGGTCCACCACGCGCTCGTGGTGCCGTCCGGCCACCACGTCCTCCAGCACGCCCGCGAGCGTGGGGGACCAGTCCGGGGCCACCATGTGGCGTTCCATCAGCTGGCGCAGCAGCTCCTGGACGGCGTCGTCGTCGGCTGCGGCCATGGCGCCCCGGGCCGCCGTCGCGATCTCCCGGGCGGTGCGGGCCGCGTTCTCCTCACGGCGCAGCCAGCCGCCGGCGGCCTCGGCCACCTTCAGCCCGTCGACCTTCTCGTGGGCGACCTCCGAGTCCAGGAAGTTCTCCTGCACGAACTCGGTCAGCGCGGCGCCGAGCTGGTCCTTCTTCCGCGGGATCAGGGCGGTGTGCGGCACGGGCACCCCCATCGGGTGGCGGAACAGCGCCGTGACCGCGAACCAGTCCGCCAGCGCGCCGACCATGCCCCCCTCCGCGGCGGCGCGCACGTAGCCCCACACCGGGTGGGTGTCCTGCAACGGGAACGCGACCACGAACACCACGGCCAGCAGGATGAGCAGCCCCAGGGCGACGGCCTTCATGCGCCGCAGGCCCGCCGCGCGTTCGAGGGCGCCGGCGCTGAGCAGCTGCTGGGCGGGGTCGGGGGAGAGGGACACGGGAGGCTCCTGATCGCGCGCACCGAATGGTCCCCACCAGTTAACCAGCCGGGCACCTTGCGGTGACGTGGCCGGCACTCGCGCTCCCTAGCCTGGCGGCGTGCCCGCTCTCGTGATCGCCCACCGCGGTGCCTCCGCCGCCTTCCCCGAGCACACCCGCGCCGCCATGCTCCACGCCCTCGCCGTGGGCGCGGACGGTCTCGAATGCGATGTCCAGCTCACGCGGGACCGCGAGGTCGTCTGCTGGCACGACCCCACCGTGGACCGCACCTCGGACGGGCGCGGCGCCGTCGCGGACCACACGCTGGATCGTCTGCGCGGTCTCGACGTCGTCTCGTGGCACGCCCGGCGTCCGGGGGCCGAGCCCGCCACGACGACGGCGCCGCCCGCCGTGTACGGCGGCGCGGGGGAGCAGGTGCTCACCCTGGCCGACCTCCTGGCGATCGCGGCGGCCGCGGACCGGCCGCTGCGCCTGGCCGTGGAGCTCAAGCACCCCTCCCCGTTCGGGCATGAGCTCGAGGAGCGGGTGCTGCGGGAGCTGCTGCGGGCCGGTTGGGACCCGGAGACCGGCCGACTGGGTCAGGTGCAGGTGTCCCTCATGAGCTTCCATCCGGACGCGCTGCGCCACGTGGCGCCGCTGGCCGGCACGGACCCCCTCTGCCCCCTGATGGACCTCATGCCGACGGAGCTGCCGACCCGGCTCGCGCGGGGGCCGCTGAGCCGGGCGGCGGTGCGTGCGGCGGCGCGTCAGTCGCTGGCGGGGTCCGAGGCGCTCGTCTGGCGCGGCCGGGCCGGGATGGCGGGGCCCTCCGTGGCCTACGTGCGGGAGCACCTGGCGGACGTGAAGGCGTGGCTGGCGGCGGGGCGGCGGCTGCGGGTGTGGACCGTCGACGAGCGCGAGGACGCCGATTTCCTCCTCGCCCAGGGGGTGCAGGAGCTCACCACCAACCGTCCGGAGGACGTGCTGCGCTGGGTCCGCGAGCGGGCCGCCGCGCGTCGGGAGCGGGTGCCCACCGGGGCCTGAGGGCGCCGTGCCGCACGCGCAGACGCGGCCTGCGTTGCGTTCCTGCCCGCGCTTGTGGCTATAGTCACGTCCAGGAGCGTGCCCGAGGTCACACCCGACGGCGCGGTCCCCTCGCACCCGCGTCTCGGCTGAGACCTCTCCCGGAGGAGCCCCCATGGCCACCCGTCTGCGTCACCGACTCCTGTCCGCCGCCGCGCTCACCGCGGCCGGCGCCCTGCTCGTCACCGGCTGCGCCCAGAGCCAGCGCGACGGCGGCGGCTCCGGCGGCTCGGGCGGGGGCGACGCCGCCCAAGTGGACGGCTCGTTCATCTTCGCCGCCTCCTCCGACCCCAAGAGCCTCGATCCGGCGTTCGCGAGCGATGGCGAGACGTTCCGGGTCTCCCGTCAGATCTTCGAGGGCCTCGTGGGCACGAAGCCGGGCACCGCGGACCCCGCGCCGCTGCTGGCCGAGTCCTGGGAGTCCTCGGAGGACGGCCTGACCCACACGTTCCAGCTGAAGGAGGGCGTGACCTTCCACGACGGCGAGCCGTTCAACGGGGAGGCCGTGTGCGCCAACTTCGACCGCTGGTACAACTTCACGGGCATCCAGCAGTCGGAGACCCTCTCGTACTACTACGGCAAGCTGTTCCGCGGCTTCGCGGACAAGCCCGAGGACGCCGTCTACAAGGAGTGCGAGGCCACCGGCGAGCACGAGGTGAAGATCACGCTGGCGCAGCCGTTCGCGGGCTTCATCTCCTCCCTGTCCCTGCCGGCCTTCGCCATGCAGTCGCCGAAGGCGCTCGAGGAGTACAAGGCGGACGAGGTCGGCGGCACCGCCGAGTCGCCCCAGATGTCCGAGTACGCCCGGGCACACCCCACCGGCACCGGCCCCTACAAGTTCGAGTCCTGGAGCGTGGGCGAGGACGTCAAGCTCACCGCCAACGAGGACTACTGGGGCGAGGGCGGCGAGGTCACGGACATCACCTTCCGCGTGATCGACGACCCGGTGGCCCGCCGTCAGGCGCTCGAGGCCGGGGACATCGACGGCTACGACCTCGTGGCCCCCGCGGACACCGCGGCGCTGTCCGAGGCCGGCTTCAACGTGGTGGCCCGCGACCCGTTCACCATCCTCTACCTGGGCCTGAACCAGGAGAAGGAGGAGCTCCAGGACGTCAGGGTGCGCCAGGCGATCGCCCACGCGATCGACAAGGACGCCCTCATCGCGCAGACCCTCCCCGAGGGCACGGAGCCCGCCACCCAGTTCATCCCGAAGTCCGTGAACGGGTACAGCGAGGACGTCACCACGTACGAGCACGACCCCGCCAAGGCCAAGGCGCTGCTCGCCGAGGCCGGCTACCCGGACGGCTTCACGATCGACTTCAACTACCCCACCGGCGTCTCGCGCCCGTACATGCCGACCCCCGAGCAGGCGTTCTCCAACCTCTCGAGCCAGCTGGCCGAGGTGGGCATCACGGTGAACGCGAAGCCGGCCAAGTGGAGCCCGGACTACCTCGACCAGGTGCAGGGCACCTCGGACCACGGCATCCACCTGCTGGGCTGGACCGGTGACTACAACGACACGGACAACTTCGTGGGCGTGTTCTTCGGCCAGGAGAAGCCCGAGTTCGGCTTCACCGACGAGGAGCTGTTCTCCGCCCTCGAGGAGGCCCGCCAGATCCCGACGCTCGAGGAGCAGACGCCGAAGTACCAGGAGATCAACGAGCAGATCTCCGAGATCGTCCCGGCGGTCCCGCTCGCCCACCCGGCCCCGTCGCTGGCCTTCGACAAGCGCGTGGCCTCCTACCCGGCGAGCCCGGTCAACGACGAGGTCTTCAACGAGATCGACCTGACCGAGTGAGCCCGGCGGGCCGGGGACGACCCGCCCCACCGGCGACGACGGCGCCGCGCCCCGGCGCCGTCGTCGCCGGCCCGCCCGCCACCGCCCGTCCCTCGCACCGACCGGCCCGGCCCCCGCGCCGGCATGGAGGCCCCTCGTGCTCAGACTCATCGGCAAGCGCCTGCTGCTGCTGATCCCCACCCTGTTCGGACTGTCCGTCCTGCTGTTCGTGTGGGTCCGCAGCCTGCCCGGCGGCCCCGCCACCGCCCTGCTCGGCGACCGCGCCACCCCCGAGGCCGTGGCCCGGGTGAACGCGGCGTACGGCTTCGACAAGCCGCTGCTCGAGCAGTACGTCACCTACATGGGGCGGCTGCTGCGCGGCGACTTCGGCACCTCGATCATGACGAATCGGCCCGTGGTCGAGGAGTTCGCGGACCGTTTCCCGGCCACGCTGGAGCTCTCGATCTTCGCGATCGTGTTCGCGGTGGTCATCGGCATCCCGCTCGGCTACTGGGCCGCCCGCCATGTGGGCCGGTGGCAGGACGACGTCGCCGTCGTGCTGTCCCTGATCGGCGTGGTGGTGCCCGTGTTCTTCCTGGCGTTCATCCTCAAGTGGGTGTTCGCGGTGAAGCTGGGCTGGCTGCCCACCGACGGCCGACAGGACCCGCGGATCGACGCCACCCACTACACGAACTTCTACGTGTGGGACGGCATCATCACCGCCGAGTGGGACGCGGCCCTGAACGCGCTGACCCACCTGGTGCTGCCCGGCATCGCGCTGGGCACCATCCCGCTGGCGATCATCGCGCGCATCACCCGCGCCTCCGTGCTGGACGTGCAGGACGCGGACTTCGTGCGCACAGCCCGCGCCAAGGGCCTGGCCCCGCGCCTGATCCGGGACCGGTTCATCATGCGCAACGCCCTGCTGCCGGTGAGCACCACGCTCGGCCTGCAGCTGGGCCTGCTGATCTCCGGGGCGGTGCTCACCGAGACGGTGTTCGCGTTCAACGGGATCGGCCGGTTCCTCGCGCAGGCGATCTTCCAGCTCGACTTCCCGGTGCTGCAGGGCTTCATCATCTTCATCGCCCTGCTCTACTCGCTGATCAACCTGGTCGTGGACGTCTCCTACGGCCTCATCGACCCGAGGGTGCGTGTCTCATGAGCGTGAACCTGCCCCCCAGCCCCGGCGGCGGACCCACCGAGCACGCCGTCGAGCACGCGCTGGCGCCCGTCGAGGCCGGGGCGACCCAGGCGACCACCGAGGCCGCCGCGGACACCCGCGGCACCTCCGTGTGGGGCGCCGCGTTCCAGCGGCTGCGCCGCAACCCGGCGGCGATCGCCGGCGCCGTGATCGTGCTGCTCTTCGTGCTCGTGGCCGTCCTCGCCCCGGTGCTGGCCCCGTACGCGGGCACGGCCACACCCGGCATGCGCGAGATCCGCCCCACCCACGTGCCCGGCCCCGGCGAGGTGGCCGGCTACCCGCTGGGCCTGGACCGCTTCGGCGGGGACGTGCTCTCCAAGCTGATCTGGGGCGCGCAGGCCTCGCTGCTCATCGGCGTCGTCTCGACGGCGTTCGGCCTGGCCGGCGGCATGCTGCTCGGCCTGCTGGCCGGCACGTTCGGCGGCTGGGTGGACTCCGTGGTGATGCGCGTCGTGGACATCCTGCTCTCGGTGCCGAACCTGCTGCTGGCGGTGTCCATCGCGGCGATCCTCGGGCAGACCCCGTTCGCGGTGATGATCGCGATCGGGGTGGCGCAGGTGCCCGTGTTCGCGCGACTGCTGCGGTCCTCGATGCTCACGCAGAAGGGGTCGGACTACGTGCTCGCGGCGCAGACCCTCGGCCTCTCGCGCGGACGGATCACGATGTCCCACGTGCTGCCGAACTCGCTGGGCCCCGTGATCGTGCAGGCCACGCTCACCCTGGCCACGGCCGTGATCGACGCGGCCGCCCTGTCCTTCCTCGGCCTCGGCGGCGGCCGCCCCGAGACCGCCGAGTGGGGCCGCATGCTCACCTACGCGCAGGCCGAGCTGGGCATCAACCCGTGGCTCGCGTTCCTGCCCGGCCTGTGCATCGCCATCACCGCGCTCGGCTTCACCCTGCTGGGCGAGTCCCTGCGCGAGGCCCTCGACCCGACCTCCCGGAGGCGCTGACCATGGACCCCAAGCACGACGACGGCGCACCCGGCCCCGGCGCGGCGCCCGCGGTCCCTGCGGCGGGCGCCCCCCTGCTGGAGATCCGCGACCTGGACGTGGAGTTCACCACCCAGCAGGGCACCGTGCAGGCCGTGGAGGGCGCGTCCCTCACGCTCCCGGCCGGCGGCACGCTGGCGATCGTGGGCGAGTCCGGCTCGGGCAAGTCCACCACCGCGATGGCCGCGATCGGCCTGCTGCCCGGCAACGGCCGGGTCACGGCAGGCTCCGTCCGCTTCGCGGGCGAGGAGCTCGTGGGCCTGCCCGAGTCGCGGATGCGCCGCATCCGCGGCCGCCGGATCGGGCTGGTGCCGCAGGACCCGATGTCCAACCTCAACCCCGTGACCCGGGTGGGTCAGCAGATCGGGGAGACCCTGCTGACCCACGGCATGGCGACGAAGAAGGACGTGGGGGCCGCCGTCGTCGAGGTGATGGAGCGCGCCGGCATCCCCGAGCCCGCGCGACGGGCCAAGCAGTATCCGCACGAGCTCTCGGGCGGTCTGCGCCAGCGCGTGCTGATCGCCATCGGCCTGGCGTGCCGGCCGCAGCTGCTGATCGCGGACGAGCCGACCTCCGCCCTGGACGTGACGGTGCAGCAGGTGATCCTGGACCAGATCGGCGAGATGACCCGCGAGCTCGGCAGCTCCGTGCTGCTGATCACCCATGACCTCGGCCTCGCGGCCGAGCGGGCGCAGCAGCTCGTGGTGATGCACCGCGGACGCGTGGTGGAGTCCGGCGACGCGCGGGCCATCCTCGAGGACCCGCAGCACGCCTACACCCGCTCGCTCGTGGCGGCCGCGCCGTCGGTGGCGGCGGCCCGCCTGCTGCCCGAGGCCTTCGATCCCGCGCCCGTCGCCCTGGCCGAGGACGACACCGCGGCCCTGACCACGGTGGCCCTGGCGAAGCAGGACCTCACCCCGCTGGTGGAGATTCGCGACCTCACGAAGGTCTATCCCGTGCGCGGGCACGAGGACTTCATCGCCGTGAAGGACGTCTCCCTGAAGATCCCGCGCGGCAAGACCGTCTCGATCGTCGGCGAGTCCGGCTCCGGCAAGACGACGACGGCGCGCATGCTGCTCAAGCTGATCGAGCCGACCTCGGGCGAGATCACCTTCGAGGGCAGGGATGTGCTGGCGCTGAAGGGGGAGGGGCTCAAGGACTTCCGGCAGCGCGTGCAGGCCGTGTTCCAGGACCCCTTCTCCTCGCTCAACCCCTCGTTCACGGTGGGCCGGATCATCGAGGAGCCGCTGCAGACGTACCGGCGGGGCAACGCCACGCAGCGGCGGGCGCGCGTGCTCGAGCTCATGGACCAGGTGGCCCTGCCCTCCCACTTCCACCGCCGGTACCCGGCCGAGCTCTCGGGTGGACAGCGCCAGCGCGTGGCGATCGCCCGGGCGCTCGCGCTGAACCCCGAGCTGATCGTGTGCGACGAGCCGGTCTCCGCGCTGGACGTGCTCGTGCAGGACCAGATCCTCACGCTGCTGCGCCGCCTGCAGGACGAGCTGGGGCTGAGCTACCTGTTCATCTCGCACGACCTGGCGGTGGTGCGGCTCATCTCCGACTACGTGTGCGTCATGAAGGACGGCGAGGTGGTGGAGGCGGCCAGCTCGGAGGAGGTCTTCACCAACCCCCGGCACCCGTACACCCGCCGCCTGCTCGCCTCGATCCCGGGCAACGAGCTGGGCATCGCGGTGGAGGCGGACGGGACGCACGTGTGAAGCACCGCGGAGTGATGTGAGCGGCGTCGCCCCGTGCGTGATACTTGCTGCATCACTCGCATCCCCGATCGCAGGAGCATCCCATGGCCCACGCCGTCGACCCCGGGCGCCCCGTGCACAACCCGGACATCGTCGGGTTCACCGACGCCGAACTGAACGAGACGCCGATCCGCCCGCGCTGGAACTCCCTCGGCCCGGGCATCGTCGCCGCGGCCACGGGCGTGGGCGCGGCGGACCTGGTGGCCACCCTGACCGCCGGCTCCCGCTACGGCTACATGCTGCTGTGGGCCGTGGTGCTGGGCGTGATCTTCAAGATCGTGCTCGTGGAGGGCGTGGGCCGCTACTACCTCTCCACCGGCAAGACGATCTTCCAGGGTTGGCGCACCCTCGGGGCCTGGACGTCCTGGTACTTCGGCCCGTACATCCTCATCTGGGGCATCGTGTACGGGGCGACGGCGATGTCCTCCACCGCCCTGCCGCTCGCGGCGCTGTTCCCCGGGGTGGACAGCAAGGTGTTCGCGATCGCCTCGGGCCTGATCGGCCTGGGGCTGGTCTGGCTGGACAGGTACCGGCTCATCGAGTGGCTCATGACGGTGCTGATCGGCGTCATGTTCGTGACCGTGCTGCTCTCGGCGGCACTGACCGTTCCGAACCTGGGCGCGATCCTGGCCGGTCTCGTGCCGCGCCTGCCCTCCGGCGATCCCCAGGCCATGTTCTACGTGCTCGGCCTCGCCGGCGGCGTCGGCGGCACCATCACGCTCGCGGCCTACGGCTACTGGCTGCGCGAGAAGGGCTGGAACGTCCCGAAGTACCTGAAGGTCATGCGGTTCGACAATGCGACCTCGTACATCCTCACGGGCATCTTCGTGATCGCCACCATGGTCATGGGCGTGGAGCTGCTGCACTCGGCGGGGCTGGCGATCTCCTCGGGCGACAAGGGCCTGCTCGACGTCGGCGACGTGCTGGCCGAGCGCTACGGCTCGGCGTGGTCCACGGTGTTCCTCATCGGATTCTTCGCCGCGTCCTTCTCCTCCCTGCTGGGCGTGTGGCACGGCGTCTCGCTGATGTTCGCGGACTTCTGGACGAACTTCCGCCGGCCCGCCGAGGAGCTGGACCAGGACGACGCGCCGTCGCTGTCCTCGAAGCCCGGCCGCTTCTTCCTGCTGTGGCTGACCCTGCCGCCCATGGCGCTGCTGTTCCTGGACCGGCCGATCTTCCTGATCCTGCTCTACGGCACGCTCGGCGCCCTGTTCATGCCGTTCCTGGCCGTGACCCTGCTGTTCCTCAACAACACGAAGGACGTGCCGCGGCAGTTCCGCAACGGCTGGGTCCGCAACACCCTGTTGGGCCTGACCGCGGCCGTGTTCGTGGCGATCGGCGTGAACGAGCTGATCAAGGCCCTGCAGCCGGTGCTCGGGGGGTGAGCCGGCGGCGGGGGCGGGGCACACTGGTGCCATGATCGTCGCCTTCTCCGTCGCCCCCTCCGGCCAACCCGCCGACGCCGAGCACCTGCCCGGCGACGCGGACACCGCGTCCGTGCACCGGGCGGTGGCGGCCGCCGTCGCCGTGGTGCGCGCCTCCGGCCTGCCGCACCGCACCTCCTCGATGTTCACCGAGATCGAGGGGGAGTGGGACGAGGTGATGGAGGTCGTGCGCGCCGCCGTGGACGCCGTGTCCCCGTACGGCACACGCGTCTCGCTCGTGCTGAAGGCGGACATCCGCCCCGGCCGCACCGGCGAGCTGGACGGCAAGCTCGAGCGCCTCGAGTCGGCCCTCGCCGAGGACGAGGGGCGGCGCGCCGCCCCAGCCCCGCGCGACGGCGACGCCGGGTGACCCCCCTCCCCGCTGCCCCCCCGGACGCTTTCGTTCGAGAAACGGCGGCGTGTCGAGGCGCTTTCGTTCGAGAAATGGCCGCCGCGCCGGCGGCCCAGAGGAGCAGCCCGTGCCTGAGTCTGTGACCGTGCGCCCCGCCGCCCCCGGGGACGTCGAGGCGCTGCTGCGCGTCAAGGCGCGGTCGTGGCGGGAGGCCTACGGCGCGCTCCTGCCGTCCGCGTACCTGGACGCGATCGAGGACCGGATCCCAGAGGACGTGCCCGTGTGGACCGCGCTGATCGGATCGGACCGAGACCTCTGGGTCGCCGACGACGGCGGCCGGCTGCTCGGCGTGGCGCTCGCGGGCCCGCGTCGCTCGGCGGCGGAGACGGGCCGGACGGGCGCGGACGACGCGGCCGCATCGCCCGCCGACCTGCCCGATGTGGAGCTCATGGTGCTCTACGTCCTGGCCGAGGCGTACGGCACCGGTCTGGGAGCGCGCCTGCTGGACGCCGTCGTCGGCGACCGTCCCGCCGTGCTGCGCGTCCTCGCCGAGAATCCGCGGGCCGTCGCGTTCTACGCCAAGCACGGCTTCGCGTCCGTGGGGGCGCCGGAGCCGATGACCGGCCCGTGGGCCGGCCTGCACGAGCAGCTGATGGTGCGCCGTCTCCCGCACGACGGCGGTGCGGCGTGAGCCGCCGGTCGTCGGCGCGCCGGGGCCGGGCCGCGGGCGGAGCCGCCGGCCCCGCCGGGATCGAGCCGGGCGTCCACGCGATCACCCACGGCACCGCCGAGATCCGCGAGAACGCCTTCGAGCCGGGCGCGTTCATCCTCTACGTCAACGGCGTCGAGTCCTCGCCGCTGGACCCCGAGCGCCCCGAGCGCATGGCCTTCGAGTACATGCGCTGGGCCGCCGCGGCCGTCCGGGCGCACTGGCCGGAGCCCACGCCCCTGCGGGCCCTGCACCTGGGCGGCGCGGGCTGCGCGCTCGCCCGCTGGGTGGACCACGCGTACCCGGGCTCCCACCAGACCGCGGTGGAGATCGACGCCGGCCTGGCCGCCCTCGCGCGTGAGCGCTTCGGCCTGCCCCGCGCCCCGGCCCTGCGCATCCGCGTGGCCGACGCCGCCGAGGTCCTGGCCACGGCCCACCCGGCCAGCCGCGACCTGATCATCCGCGACGTCTTCGCCCCGGACCCCACGGACCTGACGGGCGCCCGCCACATCACCCCGCCGGGCCTCACCGGCCTGGACGCGGCCCGCGCCGCCGCGCGGGTCCTCGCCCCCGGCGGGCTGTACGTGCTCAACGTGGGCGGCGGGCCGGACCTGACGTCGGTGCGGGCGGACGTGGCCGCCGTCGTCGCCGCGTTCGAGCACGTCGAGGTGATCGCGGATCCGCCCATGCTCAAGGGGCGGCGCCGCGGCAACGTCATCGTGGCGGCCTCGGACGCCCCCGTGGCCCGCCCCGCCGCGGACGCCCCGCCCGGCTCCGACCCCCGCGACCGCCTGGCCCGTGCCCTGCGCATGGACGCCTTCCCGGCCCGGCTCGCGGAGGATCCACGCGGCTTCCCCGCGGGCGTCGCGCCCGGGATCACGGGACTCGTCCCGGGCCCCGAGGCGTAGACTGGAGGCACTCGGCCGGGTCCGCCCGGGGCCCGTCGAGTCCGACTCGAGGAGGTCGCCATGTCCGCCCAGACCCAGCCCGCCGCCACCCGCCGTGAGGACGCACCGCTCGGCGTCCTGGTGGGTGTGGACGGCTCCGACCAGTCCGTCTCCGCCGCCCGCTGGGCCCAGCGCGAGGCCGGCCTGCGCGGCGAGCCGCTGACCCTCGTCACCGCCTACTCGATCCCCGCGTACTGGGGTTACGGCGCGGACGCCGGCGGCGCCGTCCTGGACGACTCCCGTCTCCGCGAGGGCGTGCAGGCCCTCCTGGAGGAGGTCGCCGGCAAGCTCGACGCCGACGGGGTGCGTCCGGAGCTGCGTGTGGAGATCGGGGACGCGGCCGGCGTCCTCGTGGAGCTCTCCGCCGAGGCCTCCCTGCTCGTCTCGGGCGCGCGCGGCCGCGGCGGCTTCATGGGCCGCCTGCTCGGCTCGGTGGCCGCCGCGCTGCCCGGCCACGCGCACTGTCCGGTCGCCATCATCCCCGCCGGGGTCGAGGCCAGCCGCGCGGGGGACAGGACCGCCGTCGTGGTGGGCGTCGACGGTTCCGAGCAGGGCCGTGCCGCCGCTCTCGAGGCCGCTGAGGAGGCCCGCCTCCGCCAGGCCCCGCTGAAGCTCGTGTGCGCCGTCCCGCCCCTGGGCGCGAACGCCGCATGGCTGGCCGTCAGCCTGGACGAGGAGGCCCGCGAGCGGGAGCTGCGCGAGCGCCTCGACGCCGGCGCCGCGTGGATCAGCTCCGAGTTCCCCGGCCTCGAGGTCCTCACCGAGCTCGTGGACGGCACCCCCGTGGACGTGTTGGTGGACCAGAGCGCCACCGCCTGCCTCACCGTGGTGGGCACGCGCGGTCTGGGCGGCTTCGCCGGTGCGATCGTCGGCTCCACGAGCCGCGGCGTCGCGGACCACGCGAAGGGCCCGGTGCTCGTCGTCCCGTTCCGCGAGGACGTCCGCCTCGGCCGTCGCGCCTCGTTCGGCCCGGTCCAGGACCAGCCGGAGTCCTGACCGGCGCTCAGCCCCAGCCGAGCTCGTGGAGGCGCTCCTCGGAGATGCCGAAGAAATGCCCCACCTCGTGCATGACGGTGACGGTGATCTCGTCCTCGAGCTCGGCGCGGGAGGTGCAGTGGCGGGTGAGCGGGCCGCGGAACACCACGATCCGGTCCGGCATCTGCCACGCGAGCTCGGCGCGCTCGGTCAGCGGCACGCCCTCGTAGAGGCCGAACAGCTCGGTGGCCGGGTCCTCCCAGCGCTGCGGCTCGTACTCGTCCTCCACCACCACGACGACGTTCGTCAGCAGCCGCGCCAGCTCGTCCGGGATGCGGGTGAGGGCCGCGGAGACGGCGTCGTCGAACTCCTGCTCGCTCATCCACGTGGCGGCGGGCTGCTCGGGCGACGGGCGGTGGTCCACGGCGGCTCCTGGGGGTGCGGGGCTCCGCGGTGCGGAGGGCGGCCGGCCGGCGGCCGGACTTGCCGGAGGGTGTGCGGCCACCATAGACTCCCAGGGTCCACCTCGGGAATCTCGACACCGGACCTGCCCCTATCGTCTAGAGGCCTAGGACACCGCCCTTTCACGGCGGCGACACGGGTTCGAATCCCGTTGGGGGTACGCAGAACGGCCGCCCTCGGCGGCCGGAACGGCACGTGGAGCGTGGACTTGCACGACGCTCGGAGGCTCTGCTAGAGTTTCCACTCGTTGCGAAAGCGGCGAGAACAACAGAACATGGCCCTGTAGCGCAGTTGGTTAGCGCGCCGCCCTGTCACGGCGGAGGTCGCGGGTTCAAGTCCCGTCAGGGTCGCTCGGATCGTCCGATCACCGGCATTCGGAAACGGAGTCCGGTGACGCATGGTCCTGGTGACGAAGGTCGCCGGGCTCTGTAGCTCAGTTGGTAGAGCGTACGACTGAAAATCGTAAGGTCACCGGATCGACGCCGGTCGGAGCCACCACTTCGAGAAGGCCCCCCGCAGACGCGGGGGGCCTTCGTCGTCCGGGGCGACGAGCCACTGACAGGCGGCGACGCGGTGGGCACACTGGTTCGATGCCCGATTCCCCCTCCGCCCGCGCGACCGGCGGCGAGACCGCGCTTGTGGTGATCGACGTCCAGCACAGCTACTTCGAGCATCCCGCGCTGGCCGCCCAGCAGGCCGAGCTGACGGCGGCGGTCGTGGAACTGCTCCGGACCGCGCGCGAGGCCGGCCGTCCCGTCTTCCTGGTGCGGACCGAGCACGCGCGGGACCGCTCCACGTGGACGTTGAACATGCTGGCCGACGGCGAGGGCTTCGCCTTCCCGGGCACCCGGCAGGCGGCTCTGCTCGACGGGGTCGCGGCGGCCGCCCCGGACGCCGTCGAGGTCGTGAAGACCCGGGACTCCGCCTTCCACGGCACGGGACTGGCGGCCGAGCTGCGGGGCCGCGGGGTGGATCGGCTCCTGCTGTGCGGCGTCTCCACCCACAGCTGCATCGCCGAGACCGCCACGGCCGCGTTCGCCCTCGACTTCCACGCCGCGATCGCGACGGACGCGATCGCCTCCGAAGAGCCGGCGCTGGCCGCCGCGATGCTCGACTTCCTCCGCGCCGAGATGCGTCAGCCGCTCCTCGGGCAGGACGAGGCACTCACCCTCCTGCGCACCGGCCTCGTCCCCGACCGGGGCTGAGGGGCGGTCACAGGATCTCGACGTCGCCCTCGTCCGCACGCGTGCGGTCCTGGGCGTCCTCCTCGATGTGCATGGCGGCGGACTCCGCATTGCGCAGGGAGTCCGGGGCACGTCCCTCCCCGGCCCGGTGCTGCGGGTCGTCCGAGCCGCCGCGCACGGGCTGGCCGTCGCGGCCGTCCTCCGGCTCGGGGTCGCCGGCGGCGTTGGGATCGGCGAGCAGGTCCGTCTCGAGCTCTCGTTCGTCCTCGCGGTCCTCGAAGGGGACGTCGGTCATGGTGCGGTCCTTCCTCTCGCGGGCGGGCCCGTCCGGCGCCGCCGTCGTCGTGGTGCCCCACACCCTAGTGAGGCCGCCCACGCCTCACCAGGGGGCGCCCGCGCCGGGGCCGTGGGCGCGGTCACCCCGCCGGGTGAGACCGTCCACTCGGCCGCGCCTCAGGCGGGGAGCCGGCGTGCGGGACCACGTAGGGTCGGGAGGATGAGCGATCCGACACCGCCCTCGACCGAGCCCATGATCCCCGAGCAACCCGGGAACCATCCGTCCTCGGCGACCGCCCCCGACGCCGGCGTCGCCCCTGCCACCTCCGCCGCGGCCGCCCGCGACCGCGTCCTGCTGCCGTGGGTGTTCTGGCCCTCCGCGGTCATCGTGCTCTCCTTCGTGGGGGCCACGCTGCTCGCCCCCGAGCAGATGACCGTGGGCATCGGCCTGGTCCAGCAGGCCATCATCACGAACTTCTCGTGGTGGTACGCCCTCGTCGCCCTGTTCTTCGTGCTGTTCTGCGGCTACCTCGCGTTCTCCCGCAAGGGCGACATCACCCTGGGCAAGCCCGATGAGAAGCCCGAGTTCTCCACGCTGTCCTGGTTCTCCCTGCTCTTCGCGGCGGGCATGGGCATCGGCCTCGTGTTCTTCGGCATGACCGAGCCGCTCATGCACTTCACCTCGCCGCGGCCCGACGTGGCGGCCGCCAACCCCACCCAGGCGGAGGCCGCCCAGTCGGCGCTGGCCACCACGTTCCTGCACTGGGGCCTGCAGCCCTGGGCGATCTACGCGGTGGTGGGCGTGGCGGTCGCGCTGGCCATCCACCGGCGTGGCCGTCCCCTCGCGCTGCGCTGGGCCTTCGAGCCGCTGATCGGCGAGCGCCGCGTGCGCGGCGGCTGGGGCCACCTGATCGACAACATCGCCCTCATCGGCACCGTCTTCGGCGTGGCCACCTCGCTGGGCCTCGGCGTCACCCAGATGTCCGCGGGCCTGCGCGCGCTGGGCATCGTGCCCGAGGACAGCCCCTGGCTCGAGTACGCCATGATCGGCGCGGTCACCTGCGTGGTGCTCTACACCGTGGTCTCCGGTGTCGAGCGCGGCATGAAGTGGCTGTCCAACACCAACCTGATCCTGGCCGCCGGACTGCTGCTGTTCATCGCGATCGTGGGGCCCACCGCGTTCCTGCTCAAGGAGATGGTGCAGTCCCTCGGCTCCTACATGCAGTACTTCTTCGCGAACTCGCTCAACGTCTCCGCGTTCTACGGCGCCGAGGGCGACGCGTGGCAGGCCGGCTGGAGCGCGTACTACTGGGGCTGGTGGATGTCCTGGACGCCGTTCGTCGGCATCTTCATCGCCCGCATCTCGCGCGGTCGCACCGTGCGCGAGTTCATCGCCGGCGTGCTGCTGGTGCCCACCCTGGTCTGCGTGGTCTGGTTCGGCATCCTGGGCGGCACCGCGATCTTCCTCGAGACCACCCGCCCGGCCGGGTACACCTCCGTGGTGGGCGCGGACGGCGCCATCGACTCGAACACCGCGCTCTTCCAGGTGCTCGAGCAGCTGCCCGCGGGCATGATGCTCGTGGTCGGCGCCATCATCCTCTCGGGCATCTTCTTCATCACCTCCGCCGACTCGGGCTCGCTCGTGATGGGCATGCTCGCCACCGGCGGCGACGTGAACCCGAAGGCCACGGTGAAGATCTTCTTCGCCATCGCCACCTCGCTCATGGCCGCGGCCCTGCTGGCCGCGGGCGGCCTGTCCGCGATCCAGGTCCTGGCCATCACGATCGGCCTGCCGTTCTCCGTGCTGATGCTGCTGATCTGCCTGGCCACGTTCCGCTCGCTCGGCTACTCCGTGGCGCGGGTGGAGGCGGTGCGCCGCCAGGCCATGCTGGCCTCCATCAAGGACCGCCTGGGCCTCGAGTCCGACGACGACGAGGTGGTCGACGCCGGCCCCGTGGCGGCCTCGCAGTGGTGGGCCTCGCTCAGCCGGGACCACCAGCAGCGGATCGCCGATGCGGCCGCCGGCGTCCCGGCCTCAGAGGGGCCCCGCCGCCCCCGGCTGCGCCGTCACGAGCACTGACGTCCGGCCTCCCGGGCGACCTCCCGGCCCCGACGAGAACGGCCCCTGTCCCGCGCGGGACAGGGGCCGTCGTCGTCGTGGGGGTCAGTCCTCGTGGGACTGGCGGGTGCGGACCACCGGCAGGGTGCCGGTGCGGTTGTGGGCCGCGGCCGACGTGCGGGTGCCCGTGACGAACCAGGCGAGGGTCAGGACCGCGACCCACACGAGACCGATGATGAGCGCCTGGCGCGAATCCGGGATGGTGGCCATGGTGATCACCACGGTGGCCACGAACGCCAGGCCCAGGTAGGTGCCGACGCCGCCCAGCGGCATGGGGAAGGGGGACGGCTCCGCGCCCTGCTCCGCGACGCGCCTGCGCATGGCGCGGTGGGACAGGAAGATCATGGCCCAGGTCAGCACCACGGCGAACGAGGCGACGCCGGCCACCAGGCTGAAGGCGTTCGGGTCCACGGTGATCAGCACCGCGCCGAGCACCATCACGCCCAGCATCACGGCCACGGACAGCCACGGCACGCCGCCGCGGTTGGTGTGGGTGAAGGCCCGGGGCGCCTGGCCGTCGTGGGCCATCGCGTAGAGCAGGCGACCGGACGCGTAGATGCAGGCGTTGATCGCGGAGACGGCGGCGGTGAGCACCACGAAGTTCAGCAGGTGCGGGGCGAAGGGGACGCCGAGGCCCTCGAAGATCTGCACGAACGGGCTGGCCTTGCCGTCCACCTGGTTCCAGGGGACGAGGGCCATGATGACCGCCATCGTCAGCACGTAGAACAACAGGATGCGGATCGGCACCGTGTTGATGGCCTTGGGCAGCACCTTCTCCGGGTTCTTGGCCTCGCCCGCGGCCACACCGAGGGTCTCGATGCCGCCGAAGGAGAACGTCACGATGGTGAGCGCGGTCAGCACGCCCAGGATGCCGTGCGGCAGGAATCCGCCGTGGTCCACGAGGTTCGCCAGGCTGGCCTGGGTGCCGTCCGCGGTGGAGGCGCCGGTGAAGAGCAGGATCACACCGCCGAAGATCATCGCCACGATGGCCCCGACCTTCACGAGCGTCAGCCAGAACTCGGCCTCACCGAAGTTGCCGACGTGCGTGAAGTTGATCAGGCCGACCACGAGGATCGTGGCCGCGACCCAGGCCCAGACCGGGACCCCCGGGAACCAGAACGCCATGTACGTGGTGATGGCGGCGGTGTCCGCGACGATCACGACGGCCAGCTCGAAGACGAAGGTCCAGCCGGTCACGTAGCCGGCGAAGGGGCCGAGATAACGGGAGGCGTAGGCGGCGAAGGACCCGGAGACGGGCTCCCGGAGCGTCATCTCGCCGAGGGCGCGCATCACGAGGAACACGGCGGCGCCCGCGACGAGGAAGGACAGGATCACGCCCGGCCCGGCGGCCTGGATGCCGCCGGCCGAGCCGTAGAAGAGGCCGGTGCCCACCGCCGTGCCCAGGGCGATGAACATGATGTGCCGCTGGCTCAGGCCGCGGTGCAGCTGCCCGCGGTCCGCGGTGGCCGCGCCGGTCTCGGCGACGCGGGAGCCGGAGGGGGAGGTGCTCACGTGAAGTCTCCGCTCGAAGGGGGGGTGGATCAGGACACGCCATGGTGACTCGTGATACAGCGTTCATGCCACTTTGTCCGGTGTGATGCAAGTCATCGTGGACGTTACGTCGCGTTCGTCCGGCCAGGCCGGATGATGTGACCTCGCCCACCGCGGATTCCCCGCGGAAGGTCCGTGGCGCCCCGGCGGGTCCCGGGGCGCGCCGGGCTCAGTCCATGAGCAGCCACGCGGCGGCGTCGTGCGCGAGCCGCCCGTCCTGCACGGCCTCCGCCTCCTCGAGGGAGAACAGGGCCCGGGAATGGTTCGCGGGCAGGTCGACGGGCTCGGTCGACAGGTTCGCCATCACGAGCACGGTGCGCGCCGGGATCGGCTCGCCCGAGCCCAGGTGCCGGCCACCGCCCGAGGTGACCGTGAACGCCAGCACGCCGCGTGTGGGGTCGTGGTGCTCGGACCACGCGAACGTGCCCGTGCCCAGGTCGAGCTCGCCGCGGATCTGCAGCAGACGCCGGTACAGCTCGAACACGGAGCCCTCGACGCCGACCTGCCGGTCCGCCGCCAGCGCTCGGAAGGACGCGGGCTGGGGCAGCCACGGCGCGGCGACGCCCTCGGCGGCGGACGCGGGGCCGTCGTCGTCCGCGGGGGTCGAGAAGCCGTAGGACGGCTCGTCGGCGGCCCACGGCAGAGGGATGCGGCAGCCGTCGCGGCCGGGCTCCTTGCCGTCCGTGCGGAAGAAGTACGGGTCCTGGCGGTGCTCGGCGGCGAGGGTGGTGTGCTCGGGCAGGCCCAGCTCGTCGCCCTGGTAGATGTACGCGGAGCCGGGCAGGCCCAGCTCCACCATCGCGGCGGCGCGGGCCCGACGGCGACCGACCGCCTCGTCTGGCTGCTCGTCCTCGGCCGTGATGCCGGCGGGGTAGGAGCTCGGGTCGGCGAGGCCGTAGCGGGAGGCGTGGCGCACCGTGTCGTGGTTCGAGAGCACCCAGGTGTTCGGGGCGCCGACCCGGCCGGCCTGCTCGAAGGACCGGTCGATCGCGTGGGTCAGCGAGGCGGCGTCCCAGCCGGCCATGAGGTAGGTGAAGTTGAAGGTCTGGTGCATCTCGCCGGGGCGGACGTACCGGAACATCCGCGAGAGCGGGGCCACCCACGCCTCGGCCACCATCATCGGCTCGTGGTCGTAGGAGTCCAGGACCCGCCGCCAGTCCCGGTAGACCTCGTGGACGCGGTCCTGGTCCATGAACGGGGTGAGCGGCTCGAAGGTGTCCGGGTCGAACGTGGGGTCGGCGTCCTCGCCCGCGTCCGTGACCATGCCCATGCGGGAGTGCTCGGCGTCCGGGTAGCCGGGCTGCTTGATGAGCCCGTGGGCCACGTCCACCCGGAAGCCGTCCACGCCGCGGTCCAGCCAGAACCGCAGGATGGAGCGGAACTCCTCACGCACCTCCTCGTTCTCCCAGTTCAGGTCCGGCTGCGTGGTGTCGAACAGGTGCAGGTACCACTGGCCCGGGGTGCCGTCCGCCTCGGTCACGCGGGTCCAGGCCCCGCCGCCGAACGTGGACTCCCAGTTGTTGGGGGGCAGCTCGCCGTGCTCGCCGCGGCCCTCGGCGAAGTGGTAGCGGGCGCGCTCGGGGGAGCCGGGGCCGGCGGCCAGGGCGGCCTGGAACCACGCGTGCTCGGACGAGGTGTGGTTCGGCACGAGGTCCACGACCACGCGGATGCCGGCCTCGTGCGCGGCGGCGATCATCTCGTCCGCGTCCGCGAGCGTGCCGAACCGCGGGTCCACGGCGCGGTAGTCCGCGACGTCGTAGCCGGCGTCGTGCTGCGGGGAGAGGTAGAAGGGCGAGAGCCAGATCGCGTCCACGCCGAGCTGGGCCAGGTAGTCGAGGCGCGAGGTGACGCCGCGCAGGTCGCCCATGCCATCCCCGTCCGCGTCCGCGAAGGAGCGCGGGTACACCTGGTAGATCACGGCGTCCACCCACCACGGGGTGACGGGTCGGTTCCGGGCTTCCGAGGGCGGGGTGCTCAGGCGCTGCGTGGTCATGGGATCCACCCTAGGCCCGACGCCGGGGCCGCGCGCCCCGCGTGGGCGGCGTCGGCGGCGTGGTGTGCGTCTCGGGCGCCCGGGGCAGCCCCACCCCGGTGCGCCGGGCCGGCTCAGGTCAGCCGGGCCAGCATCCCGACGGTGGCCCAGCGACGGTTCAGCCGTTCCTGCGCGACGCCGGCGGTCGCCTCGTCGCCCTCCTCGAGCGCGTCGATGAGCGTCCACAGGTCGAAGACGGAGTCGTCCGGCCACACGTGCCGCGTGAGGCCGCCGTAGTCCAGCTCGATCCACGAGTCGGGGTGGAACGCGCCGAGCCACTCCACCATCACCGTGAGCTCGCCGATCAGCTCCGCATCCGGGGCGTGCCGCGCGAGCACCGCCGCCGCGTGCCCGGCCCGCTCCCGGGCGGCCACGATCGGGGCGCGCCGGTACGCCGTGCGCTCGCCGTCCACGAGGCGCTTCACCGGCTCCTCGGGGTCGAACACCGTGAGCCAGCCGTGCGGCACACCCCACGTGGCCGTGCGCGTCTGCACGCGGTGGTGCTCCGGCGCGCCGCCCTCGTCCTGCGGGTCCTGGCCCGCCGCGTCCGGGTCGGGGGAGAGGCCCCACTCGTCCTCGAGCGCCACGAGCGCGCGGCCGCGGTTCATGGCGCGCGCCGCCGGCGGGATGGCGGCCTCGTGCAGCCGCGGCAGCATCGTCTCCTCGAGCATGGCCGCGGCCATCTCGGCGCGCAGGCCCCGCTCGTCCGGGCAGTAGAAGGCGGAGCGGTGCTCGTCCTGGAGGACCCGCACCAGGTCGTCCTCACCGGGTTCCGGGAACGGGTCGGCCACGGGCCGGGCCAGGCGACGCCGGGCCCGTTCGGCCGCCTCGGCCTCGACCTCGGCACGGGTGCGGTGGCCGCCGGCGATCAGCCGCGCCTGGACCGCGTCCGGGAACGCGGCCAGCGGCTGGAAGACGCGCAGGTGCGCGGTGCCGCGCGCGACACCCGGGGGCGGGCCGCCGTCGTCGTGGGTCATCGCGGGCTCGTCCGTGGTTCAGCCCAGCTCGACGACCACGGGCGCGTGGTCCGAGGCGCCCTTGCCCTTGCGCTCCTCGCGGTCGATCCAGGCGTCCGTGACCGTCCGTGCGAGGGCGGGGGAGCACAGCTGGAAGTCGATGCGCATGCCCTTCTTCTTGGGGAAGGCCAGGCCCGTGTAGTCCCAGTACGTGTACACGCCGGGGCCGGGGTGGCGCGGGCGCACCACGTCCACCAGCCCGGCGTCCTCGAACGCGTGGAACGCCGCGCGCTCGGCCGGGGAGACGTGCGTGTAGCCCTCGCGCTGGAACAGCTCGATGTCCCACACGTCCTCGTCCTGCGGAGCGATGTTCCAGTCGCCGGCCAGGGCGAGCCGGGTGTCCGGGTCCTCGGCGAGGCGCTCGGCCGCGTGCTCCTGGAGCACGCGCAGCCACTCGAGCTTGTAGCCCATGTGCTCGTTCTCCAGGCCGCGCCCGTTGGGCACGTAGAGGCTCCACAGGCGGACCGGGGCGACGCCGTCGGCCGCCTCGGCGCCCACGGTCGCCCCGATGGCGCGGGACTCCTCCTGCGGGTCCACGCCGCCCTTGCCGAAGTGCGGCTGGCCGGGGAAGCCGCGCTGCACGTCGCTCAGGCCGACGCGGGAGGCGATGGCCACGCCGTTCCACTGCGAGGTGCCGTTGTGGACCACCTCGTAGCCGGCGCGCTCGAAGAGCTCCCACGGGAAGTTCTCGTCCCGGCACTTGGTCTCCTGGATGGCCAGGACGTCGATGTCATGGCGCTCGAGGAAGGCCTCGACGCGGTCGGCGCGGGCACGGAGGGAGTTGACGTTCCAGGTGGCGATCTTCACCCGGCCAGGCTATCGAAGGGCGCGGACACCGTGGGATCGGCGCCTCAGCGCCACCAGTCGTCGTGGATCGTCACCGGCGTGGTGCGCTTGTGGCGGCTGCGGAGCCAGATGCCCTCGAGCTTCTCCGCGACCTCGGTCGGGACGTCCTTGCCCTCGAGGTAGTCGTCGATGTCCTCGTACGTCATCCCGAGTTCGGCCTCGTCCGTCTGGCCCGGCGTGCCGTCCAGCAGGTCCGCGGTGGGCACCTTGTTCCACAGGGGCTCGGGGGCTCCGAGTTCGCGGCCCAGCGCCCGCACCTGCCGCTTGTTCAGGCCGGCCAGCGGCAGGACGTCCGCGCCGCCGTCGCCGAACTTCGTGTAGAACCCGGTGACGGCCTCGGCTGCGTGGTCCGTGCCGATCACCAGCTGTCCGTGGGCGCCGGCCACCGCGTACTGGGCCGTCATGCGGATGCGGGCCTTCACGTTGCCCTGGTTGTAGTCCGAGATCGGCTCCCCCACGGCCTCGGCGAAGGCGGCGGCCAGACCCTGCACGGCCTCCGCGATGTTCAGGGTGACGTCCTGATCCGCACCCACGAAGTCCAGGGCCGCCCGCGCATCCGCCTCGTCGTGCTGCACCTTGTAGGGCAGGCGCACGGCGGTGAACCGGGGGTTCTCGCGGGAGGGCACGACGTCGGCGCCCACCCCCGCCTCACCCGGCGGGGTGGTGCCGGGGCCGCCCAGGGCGACGGCGTCCGTGACGCCGAGCTGGGCGCGGCGACGCTCGACGGCGAGCTGGGCCAGCCGGCCGCCCACGGTGGAGTCCACGCCGCCGGAGATGCCCAGGACGAAGCCGGACGCGCCCGTGGCCGCGAGGTAGTCGGCGAGGAAGGCCACGCGCCGTTCGACTTCGGCCGCGGGGTCGATCTCAGGGAGGACGCACTGCTCGGCGATGATCCGCTGCTGGAGTTCACGCATGCCGGTCAGCGTAGGACCGGCGCCGCGCACGGGGACAGGGTCGGTCGGCGACGACGGCTCACGCGTCCGGGTGCCCCAGGTTGCGGGCGATGCGGCGCAGGACGCGGACGGCGTCGTCGATCTGGTCCCGCGGGACGTCCGCCGTCGCCTCGGCACGCAGGGCCTCGACCGCCTCACCGACGCGGGCGCCCGCGGTGCGGCCCGTGGCGGTGAGGGTGTAGAGGTCGCCCTCGACCGTCACCCAGCGGGACTCGACCAGCTCCTCGATCTGACCGGACACCGCGCCGCGCTGCTCCTCCTCGAAGCCGGCCTCGAGCTCGGCGCGGGACTGCGGGGCCACCGTGAGGGTGTTCAGAAACTGCCACTGGGCGCGGGTGAGGCCGTGCTCCTCGAGGCTCTCGGCCACGCGCGCCGCGATCAGGCCCTCGGTGAGGGTGAGCCAGTGCGCCAGGGGCAGGCCGGAGGGATGCTGGACGGGGGCGTCGTCGTGCGGGATCTCGCTCATAACCCGAGCCTAGCCAGGCCGGGACGGAAGCGGCAGGGGCGGTCGGGCCCGCACTAGCATGGGCGGCATGACCGACGCGCAGACCCCCACCGTCCCCACGCCCGAGCAGGACCGCGAGCGGCTCAAGCAGCTCATCCAGGATCTGGCTGTGGTGCACGGCCGGGTGACCCTGTCCTCCGGCAAGGAGGCGGACTACTACGTGGACCTGCGTCGGGTCACCCTGCACCACGAGGCCGCCCCGCTGATCGGCCGCGTGATGCTGCGCCTGCTCGAGGAGAACGGGATCGGGTGCGACGCGGTGGGCGGGCTGACCATGGGTGCGGACCCCGTGGCCACCGCGATGATGCATCAGGCCGGCGCCGCGGGCCGTGCGCTCGACGCGTTCGTGGTGCGCAAGGCGCAGAAGTCGTACGGCATGGGTCGGCAGGTGGAGGGCCCGGGCGTGGACGGTCGCCGCGTCGTCGTGCTGGAGGACACCTCGACGACGGGCGGCTCCGCGCTGACCGCCGTCGAGGGTGTGCGCAACGCGGGCGGCGACGTCCAGGCCGTGGCCGTGATCGTGGACCGTGCGACCGGCGCCGCCGAGCACGTGGCCGAGGAGGCGGACGTGCCGTACCTGTACGCGTTCGGCAAGGACGAGCTCGACCTCGACTGAGCCTCGGCCGGCCCCGCGCCGCCCGCCTAGAGCCAGTCCGCGCGCTTGAACAGCACGAACAGCGTGAGGGCCACCGCCAGCATGAGTCCCAGGGCGAACGGGTAGCCGAACGCCCAGTGCAGCTCGGGCATGCCGTCGAAGTTCATGCCGTAGACCGAGCCCACCAGCTGCGGCGCGAAGATGATCGCCGCCCAGGACGAGATCTGCTTGACCTGTTCGTTCTGGGCGATCGACTGCTCGGCCAGCCGCTTCGACGCCAGCGTCGAGTCCAGCTCGAGGGCGTTGTTGAGCATCTGGCGCATGGTCATCACGCGCTCGTTGATCTGGACGGCGTGGTCGTGGACGTCGCGCAGGCGGCGCAGGTTCTCCACCTCGAGGCGCGCCTGATCGCTGAGCTCCTCGTCCTCCCAGGCGTGGGCGTCGTCGCGCCGGGGCAGGCCGTCGGCGTCGAGGCGGCGGGTGTCCTCATGCAGGCGGGTGCGCACCTCCTCCTGGAGCTGCTCCACGATGGACGGCAGCGCGCGGATGGCGTGCTGGAAGTTCAGCACCTCGCGGGAGAGCTCGTAGATGCGCCGGGAGACGTGCCCGTCGCCGGCGAAGACCTGGTCCTCGATCTCCGCGATGTCCTGTTCGAGGCCGTCGGCCACCGGGAAGTAGTCGTCCACGACACGGTCCAGGATCTCCAGGGTGACCTGCCACGGCCCCATCGCGAGGCGCTCGCGGCCCTCCGTCTCCAGGGACCGTCGCACGGCGGCCAGGTCCGGCTCCTCCGCGTGACGCACCGTCACCACGTAGTGCTCACCGGTGAAGACGCTCAGCTCGCCGAACTCCACGGTCTCGGTGCGGTCGACGTAGCGGGCCGGGTGCAGGACCATGAACGAGTCCTCGCCGTAGCGGTCCAGCTTGGCGCGCTCGCCTCCGGCGAGGGCGTCCTCGACGGCGAGCGGGTGCAGGCGCAGCTCCTCCGCGACCGCTTGGAGCTCGGCCACGTCCGGGCGGTACAGGCCCAGCCAGGCCATGCCGCCGGTGCGCTCGCACTCCTCCCAGGTGTCCTCGAGGGTGGAGGGGGCGTGGACGCGCCGCCCGTCCACGTACACGGCGTTGTCGATCATGCTCACCCGGACATTCTCCCCGACGGCGGCCCCCGGCGGATTCCAGGATGCGCGCGCTACGGTGGCGCCATGAAGACTCCGCGTCATGCCCCGCCCGTCGTCCGCGACGGCAAGACCCTGCTCCCCGCCCACGCCGTCTCCACGGCCCCGGTCACCGCATTCGGTCTGATCGGCGGCTACCTGACCGCCCGTGAGACCGGCATCCGGCCGCTCGGCGGTGTCGTGCTGGCCGCCGCCGGCCTGTATGCCGGCCGGACGTGGTTGGCCACGCGTGGGCCGGCCGTCACCGGGGGCCTGGCCGCCCTGTACCTCGGCGGCTTCGGCGCCTCCCACCCGCTGGCCAAGAAGATCGGTGCGTGGCCGGCGGTGCTCTCCGTGGCCGCGGTGTCCGCCGGGGCCGCCTGGGCCGCCGTCGACCGGTCCGAGGCCGGCCGCTGAGCGAGCCCGCGCCGGCCGAGGACGGCACCGTGCCCCGCGAGGTCGGCGTCGGGCCGTGGCTCGGCCCGTGGCCGGAGGACCCCCGCTACGACCCGGAGCTGCTCGCGCACGGCGACCGCCGCAACGTCCTCGACCGCTACCGCTATTGGCGCCTCGAGGCGATCGTCGCGGACCTCGACGCGCGGCGGCACCCGTTCCACGTCGCCATCGAGAACTGGCAGCACGACCTGAACATCGGCACCGTCGTGCGCACCGCCAACGCGTTCAACGCCGCCGGGGTGCACATCATCGGGCGGCGCCGCTGGAACCGGCGCGGCGCCATGGTCACCGACCGCTACCTGCACGTGCGCCACCACGAGACGGTGGCGGCGTTCACGGAGTGGGCGGCGGGGGAGGGGCTGCCCGTGCTCGGCGTGGACCTGTTCCCCGAGTCGGTGCCGGTGGAGACCTTCGACTTCCCGCGTGCCTGCGTGCTCGTCTTCGGGCAGGAGGGGCCGGGACTCTCGGCGGAGGTGCGGGCGGCGTCGAGCGCGGTGTTGTCCATCGCGCAGTACGGCTCCACCCGCTCGATCAACGCGGGCGTGGCCGCCGGCATCGCGATGCACGCGTGGATCCGGCAGCACGCGGCGTCCCCCGAGTCCGGCGCGAGCCAGACGATTCCGTGCTGAAAGGAGACTCTGGGCCGCAGATTCGTCTGGCTCGCCGCGCAGAACGGCGCAGGACCGCGCAGGACCGCGCCGACGACGTGCGGTGTGACGGCCTCAGCCCGCGAAGGGCCGGGCCGGCAGGCCCGTCACCCCCGGGCGGACGGCGAACAGGGCCCCGGCCAGCGGGTCCTCGCCGCGCTCCAGGTTCTCCCAGGAGGTGGTGATGTAGAGGGTGCCGAGGTCGTCGCCGCCGAAGGTGCACGCCGTCGTCTTCTGCACGGGCACCTCGACCACCTCGTCGAGCGTCCCCTCGGGCGTGTACCGGTGGATCTGCCCGTGGCTGATCACGGCCACCCAGATCCCGCCCTCGGCGTCCACGGTGAGCCCGTCCGGCTTGCCCTCGCCGTCGAGCACGTCCACGAGCACGCGCCGGTTCGTCAGGCCCTCCTCGCGGGAGTAGTCGAACACGGCCACCTGCCGCGTGGGGGTGTCGTTGTAGTAGGCCCGCGTGCCGTCCGGGCTCCACTCGAGGCCGTTGGACGTCGTCGCGCCGGTCAGCACGACGTCCACCTCGCCGGCGCCGCCGTCGGGCCCGGGGGCGAGCCGGTAGAGGTTCGCCGCGCCGGGGGTCTTGGCGTACGCCATGGTGCCGCAGTGGAACCGGCCGTCCGGGTCGCAGCCGCCCTCGTTCATCCGGATCCCGGCGTCCGCGCCCCACAGCTCGGGCAGCGTCGTCAGCTCGCCCTCGGGCGAGATCAGGGCGAAGCCCCGCTCCACCGCGACGACGGCGCCACCCCCCGCACGCGGGCGCAGCGCGGCGGCCACGTCGCCGACGTGCGTGCGGTCCACCGTCCCGTCGGTGCGCAGGGACAGGACGTCCCCGGCGAGCATGTCCACCCAGCGCAGGCCGCCGCCGGCGGTCACGCCCTCGGCGGCGCTGCCCCACGAGGCGGCCCAGACGGGGCCCTCGCCGTGGTAGGCGATGGGATCGGTGACCTGCTCGGCGCGCATGACTGCTCCTTCGGTGGGCGGGACGGTCCTGGCCCCGACGCTAGCCGAGGCTCAGAACCACCCGCACGAGTCGGCGGTCCAGCGGTCGGCGAGGGTCGCGTCCAGGAACGCCCCCATCCGCGGCAGCGAGGCCACGTGGCCGCCCACGTGGGTCGGGGTGAGGAGCGGGTCGAAACGCACCCGCGCGCCCTCCGCGCACCAGCGACGGCCCAGGTCGCGGCCGGTGCGGTACGGGATGACGTCGTCCGTGACGGAGTGCGCGATCATCACCGGCACGTCCGGACGGCGGCCCGGTGCGCCGATCCGCTGCTCGGCGAGGATCCCGGCCAGCTCGGCATCGGAGCGGACGAGCTCAGGGAAGTCCTGCCCCGTGTGGGTCAGTGTGGCGGAGTCGAGGTGCGCGTAGGCGAGGCTGCCTGCCAGGCAGGTCTCGGCCGCGCCGGCGAGGGCCGTCAGGCCGGTCTCGTTGAGGTGCGTGGCCGGGTCCACGTCGTACGCGGCGAGCTGCCCGGCCATCGCGTAGAGCAGGAAGGCCGCGTACAGGCCGCCGTCGATCCGGTCCGCGACCTGCACGAGGTCGGCCGGCGGGGCGCCCACGTAGGCGCCCTTGAGGTCCAGCTCCGGGGCGTAGTCGGACGCGAGCTCGGCGGCGGCCGCGGCCGCCCCGCCGCCCTGCGAGTAGCCCGCGAGCGCGACCGGCGCGGTCGCGGTGACGCCCGACCCCGACACCTGGGCGGCCGCGCGCACCGCGTCGAGGACGGCGTGCGCCTGGGCCTCCCGGACCATGTAGGTGTGCGTGCCCGGGGTGCCCAGGCCCTCGTAGTCGGTGACGACCACGGCGTGGCCGCGACTCAGCAGGGAGGTGATCCCCACGCCTTCGTACTGCACGCCGGTGGAGAGGGTGCGGGAGGGGGCGCAGCGGTCCGCCGCCCCCTGGGTCCCCACTGCGTAGCTGATCACGGGGCGCTCGCCGCCGCCCGTCCACGGGGCGGTGGGGGTCAGCACGGTGCCGGTCACGGCGATGGGTCGGCCCTGGGCGTCCTGCGAGGCGTACATGATGCGCGTGGCGTGCGCCGGCACCTGCACCAGCCGCACCGGGTCCAGGTAGAAGGCGGTGGGCTCGGTGCGGATCAGGGCGCCGGGGGTCGCGGGCACGACGGTGGGCGGCAGGTAGAAGGGGTTGTCGGCCGAGGCGGCCGCCAGGGCGTCCCGGGCCGCGTTCCAGCGGGCGTCCTCGGCCGCCGTGGCCGGCTGCGAGAGGTCCTCGACGGCGGAGCTCACCTCCGGCGCGTCGGGGGCCGGGGCGGACTCCTGGGCCAGGGCCGCGTGTGGCGCGCCGAACCCGGCGACGACAGCCAGGGCGGCGGCCAGGGCGAGGGGGCGGGAGGGGCGGTGGGCGGGGGCCATGGCGGTCTCCGGTCTCTCGGATGCGAATGTGACGCCGCTCACCCTAGGCCAACGGCGGGGTCGTGCCCAGGCCGGCGTCGCCGTCGGGCCCGGGGCCCTGGGGCGGGTCCGGCCGCGCGGATAGGATGAGCCCGAGGGCGGCGCGCCCGCCGCGCTCCCCCGCCTGCCCGAGTCGACGACGCCTAGGAGCTGCAGCATGCCCATCGCATCCCCGGAGAAGTACGCCGAGATGATCGACGCCGCCAAGAACGGCGCCTTCGCCTACCCGGCGATCAACGTCACCAGCTCCCAGACCCTGAACGCCGCCATCCGCGGCTTCGCCGAGGCCGGCTCGGACGGCATCGTCCAGGTCTCCACCGGCGGCGCCGCCTACTTCTCCGGCTCCTCCGTGAAGGACATGGTCGCCGGCTCGCTGGCCTTCGCGGCGTTCGCGCGCGAGGTCGCCAAGAAGTACTCCGTGAACATCGCCCTGCACACGGACCACTGCCCCCAGGACAAGCTCGAGGGCTTCGTCCTGCCCCTGCTGGACGCCTCCGAGGCCGAGGTGAAGGCCGGGCGCGACCCGATCTTCAACTCCCACATGTGGGACGGCTCCGCCGAGACCCTCGAGGAGAACCTGCGGATCGGCCGCGAGCTGCTCGCCCGCACCCACGCCAACAAGCAGATCCTCGAGGTGGAGATCGGCGTCGTGGGCGGCGAGGAGGACGGCGTGGCCCACGAGATCAACGAGAAGCTCTACACCACCGTGGCGGACGGCATCGCCACGGTGGAGGCCCTCGGCCTCGGCGAGCACGGTCGCTACCTCACCGCGCTGACCTTCGGCAACGTGCACGGCGTCTACAAGCCGGGCAACGTGAAGCTGCGCCCGGAGATCCTGCAGGAGATCCAGCAGGCCGTGGGCGAGAAGTTCGGCAGGGAGCGCCCGTTCGACCTCGTGTTCCACGGCGGCTCCGGCTCCGCCGCCCAGGAGATCGCCGACTCGGTGGAGTACGGCGTCGTGAAGATGAACGTGGACACGGACACCCAGTACGCGTTCACCCGCCCGGTGGCCGGGCACATGTTCGAGAACTACGACGGCGTCCTGAAGGTCGACGGCGAGGTCGGCGACAAGAAGCAGTACGACCCCCGCGTGTGGGGCGCCAAGGCCGAGGAGGCCATGGCCGCCCGCGTGGTCCAGGCCTGCACCGAGCTGAACTCGGCCGGCAAGAGCATCGGCTGACCCCGCCGTCCGCCGCGCCGGCCCGCACCCTCGCGTGAGGGTGCGGGCCGGCGTCGTCCTCAGCCCTCCCGCTCCTCCTGGGCCTGGAGGAACTCGAAGACCTCGCGCTCGTCCACACCGGGGAAGGTCTGCGTGGGCATGGCCGCCAGCAGATGCGCGTGCATGCGGGCCGCGGGCCACACGTGCCCGCCCCACGCGGCCTCGAGCTCGGGGTCGGGGCGGCGGCAGCAGCGCGGATCCGGGCACGTGGAGGTGACCCGGTGGCGGGTGTCCGCGCCGCGGAAGTGCCGGGCATGCTCGAACGGGGTGCCCACGGAGAGGGCGAACAGTCCGTCGGGGCCGTTCTCGATCATCGAGGTGCACCAGAACGTCCCGTTGGGCGAGTCCGTGTACTGGGCGTGGGCGCGGAACCGGTCGTTGCGGGAGAACGCCTGCCGTGCGCCCCACTTCCGGCACGCCTGCTGGCCCTCGATCGCACCGGTGTGGTCGGCGGGGAACACGATCCCGTCATTCTCGTAGGCCTTGTGGATCACCCCGGTCTCGTGGACCTTCTGGAAGTGGCAGCGGATGCCCAGGTCCACGGTGGCCAGGTTGGTGAACCGGTGCGCGGCGGCCTCGTAGGAGACGCCGAACGCGTCCTTCAGGTCGTCCACGGACAGGTCCCGGCGCTTCTGGGCGGCCCGCAGCAGCGACGACGCCGCCCGCTGCGGCATGAGCAGCGCGCCCGCCAGGTAGTTCACCGCCACACGCTGGGCGAGGAAGTCCTCGTAGTCCCGCGGCTCGCCGTGGCCCAGGACGGCGGCGGCGAGGGCCTGGAGCACCACGGTGCGGCGGTCATGGTCTGAGGAGCGGGAGCCGCTGATGTGGATGCGCCCGTGCTTGAGGTCCGTGACGGAGCGCGTGGAGTGCGGCAGGTCCGGGACGAAGCGCAGGGTGAAGCCGAGGTGCTCGGCCAGCTCCGAGACCGCGTGCAGGCCCAGCGGCCCGCCCGTGTGGCCGATCGCGTCGAGCAGCCGATGCGCCTCGGCCTCGAGGTCGGGGTAGTGGTTGTCCACCGCGCGCATCCGGGCGCGCAGCTGGGCGTTGGCGCGGCGCGCCTCCTCGGGGGTGGCGGCCTGCTCCTCCAGGCGACGGCGCAGCTCGGCCTCCAGCCCCGCGATCACCTCGAGGACCTCGGTGGGGGTGCGGGGCCCGATGCGCAGCGGCGGCAGGCCGAGGGAGGCGTAGTGCTCCGAGCGCGCGAACCGTTCGACCTCGATCTCCAGTTCGGCCCGCCGGGTGGGGGCCCGGCCGGTGAGCAGGTCCTCGACCGGCACGCCCAGGACCTCGGCGATCCGCTGGACCAGCGAGAGCCGCGGCTCGCGGCGGGCGTTCTCCACGAGGGACAGGTGCGAGCCGCTCACTCCCGTGCGCTCCGCGAGCTGGTCCAGGGTGAGGCCGGCCTGCTTGCGCAGGTGCCGAACGCGGCGGCCCAGCGCGACGGCGTCCACGGTCGCGCTGTCCTCGGGAAGCGGGCGGGTCATCATGCGCGGAACTGTAGACGGAACCGGGGAGGAGATCACGTGTTTCGGAAAGAAAGTCACATTCTTGACAAGCGGGGGGCCGTTGCCGTGATCCAGGCCACATGGGGGCGCAAGGACCGTCACGTTCTGACCCAGTGGCAGGAACAGCCGGAGTTTCCACCGATTTTGTGCTCCAGAGGGCCTTGCCCGGGGCCAAGGTGGATGTCAACGGCAGCGACGGACACGTCGCACCGAACCCTTCACGAACCGGACCGATCCTCAGGAGGACGTCATGACCACCCAGCCCCACCACTCCACTCCCGCCTCCGCCGAACAGCTCCAGCACGACTGGGACAACAACCCCCGCTGGGCCGGCGTCGAGCGCAGCTTCACCGCCGAGGACGTCGTCCGTCTCCGCGGCCGCATCCAGGAGGAGCACACGCTGGCCCGCCGCGGCGCCGAGAAGCTGTGGACCCAGCTGAAGGACGAGAACGCCCGCGGTGAGTTCACCAACGCCCTCGGCGCCCTCACCGGCAACCAGGCCGTCCAGCAGGTCAAGGCCGGGCTGCGCGCCATCTACCTCTCCGGCTGGCAGGTCGCCGCGGACGCCAACCTCTCCGGCCACACGTACCCGGACCAGTCCCTGTACCCGGCCAACTCCGTGCCGCAGGTGGTGCGCCGCATCAACAACGCCCTGCTGCGCGCGGACCAGATCGAGCACGCCGAGGGCGTCAGCACCGTCGAGGACTGGCTCGTGCCGATCGTGGCCGACGCCGAGGCCGGCTTCGGCGGCCCGCTCAACGCCTACGAGCTCATGAAGTCGATGATCACCGCCGGCGCCTCCGGTGTGCACTGGGAGGACCAGCTGGCCTCCGAGAAGAAGTGCGGCCACCTCGGCGGCAAGGTGCTCATCCCCACCGGCCAGCACATCCGCACGCTCAACGCCGCCCGCCTGGCCGCCGACGTCGCCGACGTGCCCAGCGTGATCATCGCCCGCACCGACGCCGAGGCGGCCACCCTGATCACCTCGGACGTGGACGAGCGCGACGCCGAGTTCATCACCGGTGAGCGCACCGCGGAGGGCTTCTACAAGGTCCGCAACGGCGTCGAGCCCTGCATCGCCCGTGCCAAGGCCTACGCCCCCCACGCGGACCTGATCTGGATGGAGACCGGCACGCCGGACCTCGAGCTGGCCCGGAAGTTCGCCGAGGCCGTCAAGGCCGAGTTCCCGGACCAGATGCTGGCCTACAACTGCTCGCCGTCCTTCAACTGGAAGAAGAACCTCGACGACGACACCATCGCCAAGTTCCAGCGCGAGCTGGGCGCCATGGGCTACACCTTCCAGTTCATCACGCTGGCCGGCTTCCACGCCCTGAACCACTCGATGTTCGACCTGGCCAAGGGATACAACGAGCGCCAGATGTCCGCGTACGTCGAGCTGCAGGAGCGCGAGTTCGCCGACGAGGCCCGCGGCTACACCGCGACCAAGCACCAGCGCGAGGTCGGCACCGGCTACTTCGACGCCGTGTCCACCGCCATCAACCCGGACAGCTCCACGGTGGCCCTGGCGGGCTCCACGGAGTCCGGCCAGTTCCACTGATCCGCTCAGCCGAGACCGCGAGGAGGCAGTCCCATGAGCCCGCAGACCACGACCCCCACCCTGCACGAGATCCATGCCGACGACGTTCGGGAGCACACGCCCCTGCCGCATGACGTGAGCACCCAGGCCATCCCCGTCGTCATCCCCGAGGGCGCCGCCCCCGTGGTGACCGTCCACGGGCCGGTCGACGGGCGGCAGGCCGAGATCCTCACGGACGAGGCGCTGGCGTTCCTCGGCCGCCTGCACCGGCTGGCCGAGGACCGCCGCCGGCGGCTGCTCGAGGAGCGGGAGTACACCCGGCGCCGCATCACCGACGGCTGGAACCCGCACTACCTGCGGTCCACCCGCCGGGTCCGCGAGGACGACTCCTGGCGTGTGGCGCCGCTGGCCCCCGGCCTGCAGGACCGCCGCGTGGAGATCACCGGCCCCGTGGATCGGAAGATGACGATCAACGCCCTCAACTCGGGCGCCTCGGGCTGGCTCGCCGACTTCGAGGACTCCTCGACGCCGTCCTGGGACCGGATGCTGGACGGGCAGGTCAACCTGTTCGACGCGATCCGCGACCGGATCGACTTCACCTCCCCCGAGGGCAAGGAGTACCGGCTGCGCGAGCGCGAGCTCACGGACCGGCCGACCATCATCGTCCGCCCGCGCGGCTGGCACCTCCTCGAGGACCACATCCGTGTGGACGGCGAGCCGATGGCCGGCGCCCTCGTGGACTTCGGCCTGTACTTCTTCCACAACGCCGACGAGCTGATCCGCCGCGGCCACGGCCCGTACTTCTACCTGCCCAAGCTCGAGTCCCATCTCGAGGCGCGGCTGTGGAACTGCGTGTTCGTGGCGGCGCAGGACGAGCTGGGCATCCCCCAGGGCACCATCCGGGCCACCGTGCTGATCGAGACGATCACCGCGGCGTTCCAGATGGAGGAGATCCTGTACCAGCTGCGCAACCACGCCGCGGGCCTCAACGCCGGCCGCTGGGACTACATCTTCTCCATCATCAAGAACTTCCGGGACCGCGGGGCCGAGTTCGTCCTCCCGGACCGCTCGGAGGTGACCATGACCCAGCCGATGATGCGGGCCTACACGGAGCAGCTGGTCCGGGCCTGCCACCGGCGCGGCGCCTCGGCGATCGGCGGCATGTCTGCCGTGATCCCGGACCGCCGGAACGAGGAGGCCAACGCCGCCGCGCTGGAGAAGGTGCGCGCGGACAAGGCCCGCGAGGCCGGCGACGGCTTCGACGGCTCGTGGGTGGCGCACCCGGACCTCGTGCCGGTCGCCCGGGAGGAGTTCGACGCCGTGCTCGGCGAGGCCCCGAACCAGATCCGCACCCGCCGCCGCGAGGACGTGGTGCCGGACGAGGCCGCCCTGCTCGACGTCGCCGCGACCACGGGCTCGGTGACCGAGGCCGGCGTGCGGATGAACATCGAGGTCGGGATCCGCTACATCGAGTCCTGGCTGCGGGGGAACGGCGCCGCCGCGATCCACGGACTCATGGAGGACGCCGCCACGGCGGAGATCTCCCGGTCCCAGATCTGGCAGTGGGCACACAACGGCACCGGTGTGCAGCTGACCGAGGGCGGCGTGCGGACCGCCAACCGCGGCTGGATGGAGCAGCTGATCCGCGAGGAGCACGCTCGGATCCTCGCCGGCCCGCTGCCCGAGGGCCACCGGTTCGAGGACGCGGTGCGCGTGTTCTGCGAGTCGGCCCTGCCGCCGGAGTACCCGGCGTTCCTCACCCTGGGCGCGTACCGCCGGCACTTCGCCGGTCAGGACGACGCCGCGGCGAAGGCCTGATCCGCCGGGCCCCACGACGACGGCCGGTCACCTCACGAGGTGACCGGCCGTCGTCGTGCCGGGTGTCAGTCCCCGGACGTGGAGGGGGACGGGGAGGCCGAAGCCGACTTCGTCGGTGACGGGCTGGCCGACGCCGAGGCGGACGCCTCCGCGGCCCGCTGGGATTCGGCGGCCTCCCGCGCGGCGCCCTGGAACGGCCGCGGCGGCTGGCCGGGGGCCACGGGGCCGGGGGCGCCCTCGGGGCGGTCGATCGTGGACTGGTTGTTCAGCAGCTCGTCGGGCACGCGGCCGGTGGGGATCTCCCGGGCCTGGGCCAGGGTCTCCTCGTCCATCTGCGCGTTCAGGAAGAACGGCGAGCTGAGCTTGATGACCTCCTGGAAGTCCCCGGCGTCCTTCAGCACGGTGTCCGCGAGGTGGTCGCGGGTCTCGGTGACGAGGGTGGTGCTCTGCGCGACCGGCGAGTTCTTCACCTGGGTGAGGCCGCCGTTGGCGTCGCCGAAGCCCTCCATGGAGCCCATGGTCACGGAGACCATCTCGCTGCCGTCCTCGGAGCAGGCCCACGCGGTGCGCTGGGGCAGCAGGGGGGCGCCGTCCTGGCCGCCGACCATGCCGGGGCGCAGCAGGGCGAGCAGCCCCTTGCCGGTCTTCGGGTCGAACGTGTACTCGTCCGCCACGGCGGCGGGCTCCTCCTGGCACCACTCCAGGCGGGAGCCGTCGAGGTTGTGCTGGTAGTGGACCTGCGCCAGGGGCATGCCGGGGCTGTACTCGAAGTAGCCGTTGTAGACGCAGGTGAGGAACTCGTGGGTCTCGTCCTGCGAGGCGAACAGCTGCACGATCTCGATGTTCGAGCTGTCCGGGATGTGCGTGGCGACGGCGTCCAGGGTGCGCTGGTCCAGGACGTCGCGCGTGCAGTCCATCACGGAGACGGTGTCGTTGCGGACCGCGGCCGTGTTCTTCCAGGCCTCGGTGGCGGCGCCGTCCTTGATGCCCGGGCCGACGGTCTCGAACGCCTGACGCGGCTCGGCGCGCGGGGTGCCCTCGGCGGACTCCGACGCGAGGGCCTCACGGACGCGGGACGCCGCGGCGGACGCGGGGTCGGTGGGGCTCTCCGTGGCCGAGCCGGCCGCGGCCGAGGCCGCCGATCCGCTGGGCGCCGCGGCGGTCGACGAGGCGGGCTCACCGGACTGGCCGGCCGAGCCGCAGCCGGCCAGGGCGAGGGCGAGGGCGGCGACGCCGACGGCCAGCGGGGCACGGCGGCGGGCGGGCGCGGGGTGGGTCATGGAGGCTCCTTCGACGGCATCGGCGGCCCGGCCCCGGGAGCGTGGGGCTGCGGACGGACGCTGCGCCTACGGTACCGGACCGTCCTGGACGCGGGGACGGCGATCCGTCCGGCGTCCGGCGCCGTCGATAGACTCGGCCGCGACCGCATCGTCCGCGAGGAGAAGAGGCATCCCATGTCCGAGTCCCTGATCGGCAAGAACCTGATGGAGCCGCCGGCCACGCGCCTGCCGGAGGAGCCGGAGGTGCTGGCCCGGCTCGAGGCAGGTGACCTGCCCGAGGACATCGTGCCGGTGGCGCCCGAGTCCTCCCTGGTGTGGGCGCTCATGGCGGAGGACGCGTGGGCCGAGGGCCGGACCGTGGACTCCTATGCGTACGCCCGCGTCGGCTACCACCGGGGTCTGGACGCGCTGCGCCGGGCGGGGTGGCGCGGCGCCGGCCCGGTGCCGTACGCCCACGAGCCCAACCACGGCTTCCTGCGCGCCCTGTACGCGCTGGGCCGCGCGGCCGCCGGGATCGGGGAGTCCGAGGAGGTCGAGCGCATCCGCACCTTCCTGCGGGACTCGGACCCCACGGCCGCAGAGCAGATCGAGGCCGGCCAGGGCCGCGCCCAGGGCTGAGCGGAGCCGTGGCCAAGCTCTACTTCCGCTACGGGGCCATGAACTCCGGCAAGTCCACGGGCCTGCTGCAGGCCGCCTTCAACTACGAGGAGCGCGGCCAGCGGGTGCTGCTGGCCAAGCCGGAGGTGGACGTGAAGGGGGAGGGCGACGTCGTCTCCCGCCTCGGTGTGACCCGCGCCGTGGACTTCCTCGTCCCGGCGGGCGCGGACGTGCGGGAGCTGTTCCGCCGGCACGCCACCGGTGACGACCCGGACGCCCTCGTGGGGCACGTGGAGGCCCCGCCCGTGGCGTGTCTGCTCGTGGACGAGGCACAGTTCCTCGAGCCGGCGCAGGTGGACGACCTGCTGCGCATCGCCGTGCTCGACGGCGTCCCCGTGATCGCCTACGGACTGCGCACCGACTTCCGCACCCGCTCCTTCCCGGGCTCCGCGCGGCTGCTGGAGCTGGCGCACTCCCTCGAGGAGCTGAAGACCATCTGCCGGTGCGGCCGGAAGGCGGTGTTCAACACGCGCAAGGTCGTTGACCCGGCCACGGGCGCCGAGCACTTCGTGTTCGAGGGGGACCAGGTGGCGATCGACGGTGTCCAGGTGACCTACGAGTCCCTGTGCGGCACGTGCTACCTGGCGGAGTCCGGCGGTGCCCTGGGCTGAGGCGGCCATTGCCAGGCAACTGCCAGGCTGCGTGACGGCTGCGCCCATGCTCGGTTCGTACGGTGGAACCACTTCATCGAGGTGCGAGTGATGAAGGTGCGAGTGATGACAGGCGAAGGGCCCCGGTGATCCCGGGGCCCTTCGTCTGTCCTGCCACGTCCGGCATCGGCCGATCGGGTCAGAGCGAGACGAGCAGGAGCGTGCCGCCGAAGACGAGCCCCGACGCGAGCAGCACGACCGTGGTGTACCCCAGGATGTCGCGCATCTTCAGCCCGGCGATCGCCAGAAGGGGGATTGCCCAGAACGGCTGGATCATGTTGGTCCACTGGTCGCCGTAGGAGACGGCCATGATGGTGATGGCCGGGTCCACGCCGAGCGCGTCGCCGGCCTGGAGCATGATCGGGCCCTGCACGGCGAACTGTCCGCCGCCGGAGGGGACGAAGAAGTTCACGAGGCCCGCGGCCAGAAATGCCAGCAGGCCGAACGTCACCGGGTTCGAGATCGCCACGAAGGCGTCCGAGAGCACCGCCACCAGGCCGGTGGTCGTCATCATGCCGAGGATGCCCGCGTAGAGGGGGAACTGCAGCAGGATCTCGCCCACGTTGGACGCGGCCGACTGGGTGAGGCCGATCAGCTCGTGCGGGCTGCGCACCAGCAGCAGGATCAGCGCGAGGAAGGACCAGTTGACGATGTCCAGGGTGAGGGTGCCGCCGCCGACGAAGTGCATCACCAGATAGACCACGAGCATGGCGCCCACGAGGAGCGTGGGGACACGGGAGGCGTCGAGGCGGTCCGCCGGCGTCTCGATCTCCGGTGCGGGCACGGCGTCCTGGTCCCGCGCGTCGATCTCCAGCTCCACGATCCGGTCCCCGGCGCGCGGGGCGACGAGGAACAGGGCCAGGGCCACGACGAGCACGGTCACCACGGCGGCGGTGATGTTCCACCAGGAGAAGGTGGTCTCCGAGACCGGGACCGTCCGGCCGTCCAGGCTCTCCGTGAGGAACGAACCGGGGGTGGCGGCCGTCAGCGGGCCGGAGCCCGAGTACCCCATGTGCCACACCACGAACCCGGAGAACCCGGCGGCCACCAGCATCGGGAAGTGCAGGACCAGCCCGCGCTCACGGGCCTGCGCCGCGACCTCCTTGGCCAGCAGCGCACCGACCACCAGGCCCAGGCCCCACGTGATGAGGGAGGCCGCCGCCGCCACCACGAACACGAAGATGTAGGCGGCCAGGGGCGTGCGGGGAATGCTGGCGAGCCTGGCGAGCAGACGGCGCACCGGGCCGGTGTTCGCCAGGATGTGTCCGAGCATGAGCACGAGCGCCATCTGCGTGATGAACGCCAGCAGTCCGGACAGACCGTCACCCCAGCCCACGACGACGTCGGCCGGCCCGGCCGGAGTGAGCAGCAGGCACAGGGCTGCCACCGCGAACGTGAGCACGATGGTGAACACGAGCGAGGACGGGATGAACCGCTCCATCGTCGTGTTCAGCGGGCGCATGGCGCGGCTGAAGAACGTGCCCTCGCGGGCGGTACGGCCCGAGGGTCCGGGTGTGGGCGGACGTGTGGACGTGGCGGACATGAGGCTCCTGTTCAGGGTGAGAGGCCACGGCGAGAGTGATGTGGATCACTCTAGGCGCTCGATCGTCGTGGGCGGGACGTGGGCCGCGTCCCTGGCCGGGAGCTCGCTGACGAGAGTGCCGGCGCGGTCGATCCCCCAGCGGTCGACGACGTCGTGGCCCGGCTCGGCCGGGTCACCCGGAATCTGTACGCGATCGTGGACGAGCTCACCGACAAGGGATGCACCGTGCGGGTCTCGACCGAGTGAGATCACGGTGCCCAGGCCCGGCACTTCCCCCGTAGCCGGACTCATGCTCGGCATCCAGGCCGCATTCGCTGAGTTCGCGCGTCGAAGGATCAAGGAGCGCCAGGCCGAAGGGATCGCCCTGGGGCGTGTTGTTTCCTTCCAAGCGCTGCTGTCGATGGCCCTCGCGTCTCCGCTCTGGTGGAGTACGGCTCTAGAGAGAGGGCCACGCGCTCTCGGCGCATGGCATGACAGGGTCTCAAAGCCAGGGCTCCCCGGGCATGCATGAACAGGCCCGACTCCGGTACTCTTCTTGCATGACTCTTCTGACGGTGGGGGAGGCCGCCGAGCGCCTCAAGGTCTCCGACCGCTATGTGCGGCGTCTCGTCGAGCGCGGTGATGTGCCGGCCCGCCGCCTCGGAGAATCCTGGTTCATCGATGAGCGCGCCCTGGCCCGTCGTGCCCGCAGGGCGCCGGGTATCGGCCGCACCTGGGCTCCGCGGACCGCCTGGGCCGCCGTCGACCTCCTTGCCGGAGGAAACGGACGGGCCTTCCTTGACCAGCCGCGGATCTCCCGTCTGCGCTCCCGGCTGCGAACGCTCACCGCTGCCGAGATGCACCGACTGGCTGAGAACAGGGCCCGGCCCCACCGGTTCCACGCCTCGCCTCGAGCCCGAGCCAAGCTCGCCGACGTTCTCGTGCCCTCGGGGGTGTCCGCCCTGGATCAGTCGGATCTCGCCCGCCGCTTCGGGCTCGCCGCTGTCGAAGGGAACCAGCGGGAGGAGGGCTATCTGCTCGGCGACCTGGAGGCTCTCCAGTCGCGGCTCCGCCTCGACGCCTCGGCGGCGGGGGAAGTGGTGATCCGCCACATACCTGCACCCGTGGATCCCTCCGCCCTGCTTCGCACTGAAACAGTCGTGGCGCTGGACCTCATGGACTCCGACGACGTCCGTGAGCGGGCCGCCGGGCGAGAGGCCCTCGATCGACTGTTGCATCGTGTCTGAGCCGCGTCACCTGAGCGTGGAGGACCTCCTCGGATGTGAGGCGGGCCTCGGCGCTGGAGATGGCCTAGGGCGTGTCTGAGAATGGCTCCAGGGACCCGCTGAGATCCGGGGAGCTATGTCCCGGTTCCAGGTCGTCTCCGACGCCAAATCGGAGCTGATCGCCCCGCTGCTCCAGACCGCACGGGCCAGCAGGGCCGACCCTTCTCGGATGCCCGCACGATGGTCGAAGCGATCATCTGCCAGTGCAGGTGCGGGACTCCGTGGCGGGATCTGCCCGAGGTCAACGGGCCCTGGCTGGCCGCGTGGATCTGACATCGACGCAGGGTGCGGGCACTGGTCTGTCCGGGGGCTGACTCGAGAACTTTTGTTCGTACCCTGTCTGTCATGGCCACCCCTCTCCTGGAGCTCGCCGCGAGTCGAGGCGTCTGCTTCCCGCTGCGAGCCCGCCGGCTGACCCTCACCCCGTTCCGGGGTCTCGATGCACCCGCCGTGTGGAGCTTCTGCCGTCGTGAGCAGGTGTGGTCGTGGACCTCCGGCCGCCCGGAGAGTGAGAACGCGCTGCGCGAGTCCTACCTCGGGGCGGGGGACCGTCTCACCGTGCGGGCCGGAGACGTCATCGTCGGTGTCGGGAAGGTCGCGGTGCAGGACGCGTGGAGTCAGGGCGGCCCGCGGGAGGAAGCCCGGGACGCCCAGGCCGAGCTCGGCTGGACGATCGATCCGCGCCAGGCCGGGCAGGGCTATGGCACCGAGCTTGCGCGAGCCCTGCTGGGCTTCGCGTTCGACGATCTGGGTGTGCGGCGCGTGGAGGCTCATGCCTTCGCGGACAACGCTCCGAGCCTGCGCATCATGGAGAAGGTGGGGATGCGTCACGAGGGCACGTTCAAGGAGGAGTCTCTGCATCTCACGCGCGGCTGGGTGGATGGCGCCACCTACGCGATGCTCGCCTCGGAGTTCCATCCGCCCCTTACGCAGGAGTGATCCCGCCGGCCACGACCGCATGATCTGCCGCTCCGCCTCCGAGGGCCGTGTGCCAGCATGGGGCTGTGAGCCGGGTGGGGAATGAGCGTGAGTGGCGGTGGCGCATCGGTGTGGCGTCTGCCCTGGTGGGTTCGACCGGTGTGTTCGCGGGGCTGCGGCAGGACCTGGGGCTGGGCTGGGGTCTGACGCTGGTGGCCGTCACGGCCCTCGGAGCGATGCTCGCCTTGCGAGGGGTGCATCACCGGGTCGAGGCGGAGCAGGCTCGCCGCAACGTGTTCGACGCCGGAGCCGGCTCCACCGCGTGGGTGATGCTGCTGATGGGGGCCGCGGTCATTCCGGGGCTGGCGCTGAACGTGATCGGCGACGCCGGCGTCCGGGCGGTCGTGGCCGGTCTGCTCGGCGCGGTGCTCGCTGCCGCCGCCCACGGCATCCTCGCGGCGACGACGACGCTCGAGGAGCAGCCTCGGCCCGAGCCGGTCCCTCTGGACCGGCGCAGGCGCTGACGTCGGGGTCATGGTCCCGCGCTCCTGAACACTGTTCAATGAACACTGTTAGAGTCCCTCGGGTCAGACCCGCCCGGGGCCGAGCCCCGCCCACCGGAGAGGCCATCATGACCGCCACCCAGGACGCCCCCGCCGTCGACCCCCGCCCCGCCGCCCTCGACCCCGAGGCCCTCGTGGACCGCATCGAGGCGGGCCACGTGCTTACCGCTGAGGAGGCCGTCGCTGTGCTGGACGCCCCGGACGCGGACACGTTCCGCATCGTCGCGGCGGCCTCGCGCCTGCGCGAGAAGCACTTCGGCCGCACCGTCAAGGTCAACTACCTGGTCAGCCTCAAGACCGGCCTCTGCCCGGAGAACTGCACCTACTGCTCCCAGCGTCTCGGCACCGAGGCCGAGATCCTGCGCTACACGTGGCTCAAGCCGGAGGAGGCCGTCCGCCAGGCGGGCCTGGGCATCGCCGGCGGCGCCTCGCGCGTGTGCATGGTCGCCTCCGGCACCGGCCCCACGGATCGCGACGTCGACCGCGTGGCCGGCATGGTCGGCGACCTCAAGGCCCAGCACCCGGACGTCGAGGTGTGCGCGTGCCTCGGCTTCCTCAAGGACGGCCAGGCCGAGAAGCTCAAGGACGCCGGCGTCGACGCCTACAACCACAACCTCAACACGGCCGAGTCCCACTACGAGTCCATCTGCACCTCCCACACCTACGAGCAGCGCGTGGACACCGTGCAGCGCGCCGGCGCCGCCGGCCTGTCCTCCTGCAGCGGCCTGATCGCGGGCATGGGGGAGACGCACGAGCAGCTCGTCGAGGCCGTCCTCGCGCTCCGCGACCTGGACTCCGACTCCATCCCCGTCAACTTCCTCATGCCCTTCGACGGCACCCCGCTGCAGGGCCACCAGCAGCTCACCCCGCTCGAGTGCCTCCGCATCCTCGCCATGGTCCGCCTGGCGTGCCCGGACAAGGAGCTGCGCATCGCCGGCGGCCGCGAGATGCACCTGCGCTCCCTGCAGTCGGTCGGCCTGCAGGTGGCCAACTCGATCTTCCTCGGCGACTACCTCACCTCCGAGGGCCAGGACGCCGAGGCGGACCTGCAGATGATCGCCGACGCCGGCTTCACCGTGCTCGGCGCCGAGGAGCGTGCGCAGCAGGCCGCGGCCGACGACGGCGCCTCGGCCGGCGGCTGCTGCGGCGGCACGGACGACGCCGGCCCGTGCGGCTCCGGTGCGGCCGTCGCCTCGGAGGCCGGGGCCGCGGAGGACGCCCGACCCGACACGGGCGCCGAGGGCACCGTGAAGCCCGAGCTGCGCCGTCGGGGTGCGGGCACGGCCGAGCCCGCCAACGCCTGAACGCACCGTGACCGCCCCCGCTGAAGCCGGCCTCCTCGACCGCGACGCCGCCCACCTCTGGCACCCCTACGGGGCCGCCGGCGCCCGCCAGCTCTACGCCGTGCGCGGTGCCCGGGGCGTCCACCTCGACCTCGAGGGGCCGGGCGGGGAGCGTCACCGCGCCATCGACGCGATGGCGTCCTGGTGGTCCGTGGTGCACGGGCACGGGCACCCCGCGCTCGTCGAGGCCCTGACCCGGCAGGCCGCGGCCTTCCCGCACGTCATGTTCGGCGGGCTCACGCACGCGCCCGCCGTCGACCTGGCGGAACGGCTCGTCGCGCACACCCCCGCCGCGCTCGAGCACGTGTTCCTCGCCGACTCCGGCTCGGTCTCGGTGGAGGTCGCGCTCAAGCTCGCCCTCCAGTACCAGGCGACGCGCGGCCGGCCCAGCCGCCGCCGATTCCTCACGGTCCGCGGCGGCTACCACGGGGACACCGCCGCGCCCATGGGCGTGTGCGATCCCGTGGACGGCATGCACGCGGCCTTCACCTCGCTCGTGGCTCGGCATCTGTTCCTGCCCCGCCCGCCGGCGGCACGCTGGGTGCCCGAGGGCTTCGCCGCGGCACCCACGGCACCCGACGCCGCTCCGGCCGGCCACTGGGAGGCCGACGACGCCGCCCTCGCCGCGTGGGAGGACGAGGCCCGCGCCTTCACCGCCGCGCATGCGGACGAGATCGCCGGCGTGATCCTTGAACCCGTGCTCCAGGGGGCGGGGGGCATGCGCGTCTACGACCCGCGCTGCCTCACCGTGCTGCGCGAGCTGTGCGACGAGCACGGGCTCCTGCTCATCGCCGACGAGATCGCCACTGGCTTCGGCCGCACCGGCCGCTGGCTCGCGTGCGAAGGGGCCGGCGTCGCCCCGGACGTGCTGTGCCTCGGCAAGGCGCTCACCGGCGGCACCATGACGGGCGCGGCCATGCTGTGCACCGCCGAGGTCGCCGAGACGGTCTCCCGGCGGGAACGGGGCATGCCCGGGGCTCTCCTGCACGGGCCCACGTTCATGGGCAACCCGCTGATGTGCGCGGTCGCCTCCGCGTCCCTCGACCTGCTCACCGACCCGCGCGACGGCTGGGCCGCCCAGGTGTCCCGCGTCGAGGCCGGGCTGCGCGCCGGGCTGGCGGCGGCCGCCGACCTGCCCGCGGTCACCGACGTACGGGTCCTGGGTGCGGTCGGCGTCGTGGAGCTGGACCGGACCGTGGACGTCGAGCCCGTCACTCGGGCCGCCGTCGCCCGCGGTGCGTGGGTGCGCCCCTTCCGGCGGCTGGTGTACGTGATGCCGCCCTACGTGAGCACCGACGACGACGTCGCCACGATCTGCGCGGCCGTCACCGGGGCCGTCGAGGAGGTCTGCGCATGAGCACCGCCGAGGCCGGCGCGGCCACGAGCACGCCCGCCGACCCCTGGTCCTCGTGGCTGGGCTCCCGGGCCGCCGTCCGCGCGCGCCGCGGCCTGGAGCGCCGCGCCGAACCGCCGGAGCCGGGCGCGCCGTCGTCGGACGTCGTGGACCTGGCCGCCAACGACTACCTGGGCCTGGCCGCCCACCCGGACGTGCGGGCCGCCGCCGCGCGCGTCGCCACCGAGGGACCGGTCGGGGCGCGGGCCTCCCGCGTCGTCACGGGGACGCATCCCGCGCACGCCGACCTCGAGTCCGCCGCCGCCGCGCTGGCCGGCGCGGATGCCGCCCTCGCCTTCTCCTCCGGCTACACCGCGAACCTCGGCGTCCTCGGCGCCCTGGCCGGGCCGGGCACTGCCTTCCTCCTGGACGAGCACGCCCACGCGAGCCTGCGCGACGGCACCGCCCTCGCCGCCACCGCCCGCTCAGGGGCGTTCGCCCCCCTGCCGGGCGCGTCGGTCACCACGGTGGAGCACAACAGCGTGCCCGCCTTCCGGGCCGCCCTCGGCCGGCTGCGCGCCGAAGGGCGGGCGCGACGGATCGTGCTGGTGGTCGAGTCCCTGTACTCCGTGCTGGGGGACGAGGCCGACCTGCCTGCCCTGGCCGCCCTGGCCGCCGAACACGGCGCCCTGCTCGTGGTGGACGAGGCCCACTCGCTCGGCGTGGTCCCCGGCGGCAGCCGCACGGGCGCCCTGGGACTGTGGGCGGGGCAGGCGCCCGTCGTGGTCACCGCCACCTGCTCGAAGGCCCTCGGCGGCCAGGGCGGTCTGGCCCTGTTCGGCGGGCCCGCCGCGCGGTCCTGGCGCGACCACGTGCTCAACACCGCCCGCACCTTCGTCTTCGACACGGCCCTGGCCCCCGTGCTCGCCGCCTCCGCGGCGGCCGCCTGCCGGATCGCCGCCACGGGGGAGCCCGCGGCACGGCTCGCGCGGGCCCGGGAGACGGCCGTGGACGTCTTCACCCGCCGGACCGAGCTGGCCGGGCACGTGGAGGTCGGGGCGGGCGCCGTCCACTCGATCCGCATGCCCGGACCGGAGCAGGCCGTCGCCGCGGCCGCGGAGCTGCGCGCGCACGGCGTCCTCGTGGGATGCTTCCGCCCGCCCAGCGTGCCCGACGGCATCGCCCGCCTCCGCGTGAGCGTGACCACCGCCGTCCCCGAGCCCCGGCTGCGGGCGGCGCTGGAGGCGGTGGCGAGCGTGGCCGCCCGGGCGTGGGGCGCGTCCACGGGCTGCCCGTTCGCCCACGGCGACCCGCGGCCGGAGGCCGTGCGCGGCGACCACCTGCGGATCTCCGATCCCGCCGACCTGCGGCGCGTGCTCACCGACCCCGGGACGTTCGCCTCGGACAACGCCCTCACGGCGGTCGTCCCGCTGAGCGGCCCGGCCCGCCGCATCCTCGCCGCCGCCCGCTTCCGGCTGCCGCCCGTGCTCGCCTCCGCCGGCGGGGAGGAGCACCGGGCGGTGCGTCGCGTCGTGGCGCCGTTCTTCTCCCCGGCGAAGGTGCGCGAAGCCCGCGGCCGGATCCTCGCGACCACCCGGACGGCCCTCACGGCCGCCCTCGCAGACACCGGCCGCGCAGGCGGGGCCGTGGACCTGGCGACCACCGTGGCGGCAGCGGTCCCGGCGCGCGTGATGTCCGCCCTGACCGGCGTGCCCAACCCGCCCGAGGCGCAGCTGCACCGCTGGAGCGCCGACTCCCTCGAACTGTTCTGGGGCTGGCCGGACGAGGACCGCCAGCTGCGGCTCGCCCGCTCCGCCGCCGACTTCCACCGGTGGCTGCGCGGGGCCGTCGTCGAGGCGCGCGGGGACGACGCACAGCCCGGCAACCTGTTCGCGGCGCTGCACGAGGCCGGCGTCGACGACGAGCGGATCGTCTCCCTCGGCTACTTCCTGGTGATCGCCGGGCAGGAGACCACCCGGCTGCTCATCTCCACCGCGCTCACCCGCGCCCTGGCCGACCCCGCCCGCTGGGCCGCGCTCGGCGCCGGGGCGGACGGGGGCGCCGGAGCCGATGCGGCGGAGGCGGCCGCGGCCGAGCTCGTGGCCGAGTGCCTCCGGACGAGCTCCTCGGTGCCCACCTGGCGGCGCCTCGCCACGGCGGACGTCCGCGTCGGCGAGCACGAGGTCCGCGCCGGCGACGAGCTCCTGCTGCACCTCAGCGGCGAACAGCACGACGACGCCCGGCTCGCCTTCGGCTTCGGCCTGCATCGCTGCCTCGGGGCCGGGCTCGCGGAGCTCGAGACCGCCCTCGTGGTCCGCGAGGTCGCCCGCCTGCTGCCGGACGCCCGGCTCACCGGGCCGCCGGCGACGTGGCTGCGCCTGCTCTCCTTCCAGGCGCCGCAGCACGTGCTCGTGACGCCCGGACCGTGGCACGGCGGCGAGGACATCCGAATCGAGCAGAGTGGAGTGGACACATGCGCATCGAGGTCGTGACCGGCACGGACACGGACGTCGGCAAGACGTGGGGCACCGCCGCGCTCGCGGCCCGTGCCCTGGTGGCCGGGCTCCGCGTGCACGTGGACAAGCCGGTGCAGACGGGCGTCGCACCGGGGGAGGCCGGCGACGTCGAGACCGTCCGGGACCTGGTGGCCGCGGCCGCCGCATCCGGCGCGCTCGACGCCGCCGCTCCGGCCCGCCTGACCGTGTCCGAGGGGGCGCGGGTCGGCCCCGCGATGGCCCCCGTGGACGCGGTCGCCCACGCGGGGGAGGGGACGCCCCCTCTGCCGCCTCTGGGTGAGCAGCTGGGCCGGTGGCGTGGCCTCGCCGCGGGCGTCGACCACCTGCTCATCGAGGGCGCCGGCGGGATCACCGTGGCGTGGACCGAGGCCGACGAGGGGCCTGTGGACGCCGTGCGCGCGCTGCGGGCGGCCGGGCTCGACGCGGGGTTGACGGTCGTGGCGCGCCCCGGGCTGGGCACGCAGAACCACGCGCGCCTCACGGTGGAGCACGCCGCCGCCCGTGGCGTGGCGCCGGAGCGGATCCTCGTCAGAGGCGTGGCCGCGGACCCAGACCCCGTCGAGCGGGCCAACCTCGTGTTCCTGGCCCGCCTGGCCGGCGCCCACGGGGCGGTGCTGGAGACGGTGCCGCGGGGCACCCCGCCGCGCGTCATGTCGGCGCGCTGACCGCCGTCGTCGGGAGCGTGCTCAGCGAACGGCGCGGATCCGCCGCACCACGCACACCACGATCACCGCGAGACCGGTGAGGGCGCTGACGGCCGCGAGGGCGAGGCCGCCCACGAGGCCGACGTCCATCGCGGTGCTCTTGCCGAGCAGGTCCATGAGCACCGGGGTCGTGGCGCCGGAGTCCGGGTGGTCGCCGCCGTCGGGGAAGATGATCGCGGCCAGCGCGAAGGACCCCCAGGAGATGCCCAGCAGCGTGTGCAGCAGGCGCCCCAGCCGGATGCCGCCCCGCTGCTCATCCTGCGGGTCCACGCGGGGCAGGAGGAACAGGCTCCCCACCATGAGCACGAGGACGAGTTCGTGGGGCAGGGCGCCGAAGACCATGTAGATGACCGTCATCCAGCCGTTCGCGCCGAAGTTGGAGCGCAGGGCGAGCGCGATCAGGGGCAGGGCGAGGAGGGCCAGCGCCCACGGCAGCACGGCCCAGGGGCGCCACGTGCCCACGCTCGGGCCCTTGCGGGTGGGGGTCGGGGAGGCGAACTCCGAGTGCTGGGTGCCGGGCGCTGCGGTGCTCATGGCGCCAGCGTAGCCAGAGGGTGGCATCCGTCACGCTGGTAGGATTCGGGGGTACGGCCTCCGCGTGCACCGCAAGGGGGCGTTTTCCATGTACGGGCCGGTCCGGGGCGACCCGCGGCCCTGAGGAGAGATGCAGATGCCAGCGATCGCGATCGTCGGAGCCCAGTGGGGCGACGAGGGCAAGGGCAAGGCCACCGACCTGCTGGGCGGGCGAGTGGACTACGTCGTCAAGCCGAACGGCGGCAACAACGCCGGGCACACCGTCGTCGTCAACGGGGAGAAGTTCGAGCTCAAGCTGCTGCCCGCCGGCATCCTCTCGCCCAACGCGGTGCCGGTGATCGGCAACGGCGTGGTGGTGAACCTGGAGGCGCTGTTCGAGGAGATCGACGGGCTCGAGTCCCGCGGCCACCCGTGCGAGCACCTGAAGATCTCCGCCAACGCCCACCTCGTGGCGCCGTACCACCAGACCATGGACAAGGTGACCGAGCGGTTCCTGGGCAAGCGCGCGATCGGCACCACCGGCCGCGGCATCGGCCCCACCTACATGGACAAGGTGGCCCGCCTGGGCATCCGCGTGCAGGACATCTTCGACGAGTCGATCCTGCGCCAGAAGATCGAGGGCGCCCTGCGGCAGAAGAACGAGCTGCTGGTGAAGCTCTACAACCGCCGCGCCGTGACCGTGGACGAGATCGCCGAGTACTTCCTGGGCTACGCGGACCGCCTGCGCCCCATGGTCGTGGACTCCGTGAACCTGCTCAACGACGCCCTGGACGAGGGCAAGGTGGTGCTCATGGAGGGCGGCCAGGCCACCTACCTGGACGTGGACCACGGCACCTACCCGTTCGTGACCTCGTCCAACCCGACCGCCGGCGGCGCGGCCGTGGGCGCGGGCATCGGCCCCACCCGCTTCTCCCGCACCATCGGCATCGTGAAGGCCTACACCACGCGCGTCGGCGCCGGTCCGTTCCCCACGGAGCTCTTCGACGAGATGGGCGAGCAGCTGCGCACCACCGGCGGCGAGTTCGGCGTGAACACCGGCCGCCCGCGGCGCACCGGCTGGTACGACGCCGTCATGGCCCACTACGCCGCGCGGATCAACGGCTTCACGGACTACTTCCTCACCAAGCTGGACGTGCTCACCGGCATCGAGAAGATCCCGGTGTGCGTGGCCTACGAGGTGGACGGCGTGCGCCACGACCGCATGCCCATGACCCAGACCGAGTTCCATCACGCGAAGCCGGTGTACGAGCTCTTCGACGGGTGGACCGAGGACATCTCGGGCGCCCGCGCGTTCACGGATCTGCCGCTGAACGCCCAGCGCTACGTGGAGGCCCTCGAGAAGCTCTCGGGCTGCCGGATCTCCGCGATCGGCGTGGGCCCGGGCCGCGATCAGGTGGTCCAGGTCCGCGACCTCATCGAGGACTGACCCGGCCCGCCGCCCCGCCCCCGGCCCACCCTGGCCTGCACTTTCGAACGTGAAAGAGGGCGAATGGGCGCTTTCGAACGTGAGATAGGCCCTATCTCACGTTCGAAAGCGCCCGGGGGTCCGCCGGTCAGTCGGCCAGGCGGCCCGTCGTCGGGAAGCGGTCCCACACGCGGTGCGCGGGCAGGAGCTGCTTCAGCGCCGCCACGGCGGCCGCGCCGTCCGCCGCGGACTCGACGCCCTTGCCGGACACCTGGGCGGCAGCGAGGACGGCCTCCGCCGGCTCGAGGGCGAGGATCGCCTTCGAGTGGCGCCACATCTCCTGCAGCACTTTGACGACGCGCGGGTCCACCGCCTCGGAGTCGGCGGCGCCGGCCTTCTGGTCCAGGCTGGGGGCGGCGTCTGCGGCGGGGGCCGCCGGCGAGGCCACGACCACGGCATCCAGCTCGATGGACGCGGCGGTCAGGTAGGTCCGCTGGGCCACGATCTCCCCGGCCACGGGGCCGCCCTTCGGTGCGATGACCAGCGGGACCATGCCCGCACCGTGGATGCCCTGCACGAGGGCGTCCAGCTCCTTCTCGTCCACGGACTCGCCCACCACGACGCCGACCTGACGGCCGTCGAGCGGCCACGCCCCGCCGATCTGGGACAGCACGGGGGAGGGCTGCACGTCGGCCGGGGTCTCGGTCGGCGCGGGGACGGGGATGCCCAGGCCGTCCGCGACCTGCTGGGCCAGTCGCGTGTCGATCGCGGCGAGGTGGGCCAGCTGGCGCTCGCGGATGGTCTGCTCGTAGCACTTGCCGAGCTCGAACGTGTACGCCTGCGCCACGTGCTCGCGCTCCACCTCGGAGAGGGAGAGGAAGAACAGGCGCGCCTGCGAGAAGTGGTCGTCGAAGGACGCGGCGTGCGCGCGCTCCTTCACCGAGGCCGGCAGCGGCTCCGGGTGCTCGATGAACGCGTGGTCGTCCGCGGGGGTCTCGTACGGCAGGCCGCCGTCGAGCGAGTTGGGCCGGTACGGCGCCACGCCGCGATGCACGGCGCTCTGGTGGAAGCCGTCACGCAGCATGTCGTTGACCGGGGCGTGCGGGCGGTTGATGGGCAGCTGGTTCCAGTTCGGCCCGCCGAGGCGGGTGAGCTGCGTGTCCAGGTAGGAGAAGAGGCGGCCCTGCAGGAGCGGGTCGTTGGTGACGTCGATGCCGGGCACGAGGTTGGCCGGGTTGAAGGCCACCTGCTCCGTCTCCGCGAAGTAGTTGGACGGGTTGGCGTTCAGCGTCATGCGGCCGAGGGGCTGCACGGGGGCGAGCTCCTCCGGGACCAGCTTCGTGGGGTCGAGCAGGTCGATGCCCTCGAACATCTGCTCCTCGTTGTCCTCGAACACCTGCACGCCGAGCTCCCACTCGGGGAAGGCGCCGGCCTCGATCGCGTCGGCGAGGTCACGCCGGTGGAAGTCCGGGTCCATGCCGTTGGTGAGCAGCGCCTCCTCCCAGGTCACGGAGTGCACGCCGAGCATCGGCTTCCAGTGGAACTTGACCAGCACGGTGGAGCCGTCCGCCGCGATCAGACGGTAGGTGTGGACGCCGAAGCCCTCCATCATGCGGTAGGAGCGCGGGATGCCGCGGTCGGACATGTTCCACAGGGTGTGGTGCTGGGCCTCGGTGTGCAGGGACACGAAGTCCCAGAACGTGTCGTGCGCGGACTGCGCCTGCGGGATCTCGCGGTCCGGGTGCGGCTTCACCGAGTGCACCACGTCCGGGAACTTGATGGCGTCCTGCACGAAGAACACGGGGATGTTGTTGCCCACCAGGTCCCACGTGCCCTCGTCCGTGTAGAACTTGGTGGCGAAGCCGCGGGTGTCGCGGGCCAGGTCCATGGAGCCGCGGGAGCCGGCCACGGTGGAGAAGCGGACGAACACCTCCGTCTCCTTGTCCTTGGCGAAGAGTCCGGCCCGGCTGATCTTCGCGGCGGTGCCGTAGCCGCGGAACACGCCGTGGGCGCCGGCGCCGCGGGCGTGGACCACGCGCTCGGGGATGCGCTCGTGGTCGAAGTGGCTGAGCTTCTCCCGCAGGTGGTGGTCCTGCAGCAGGGTGGGGCCGCGGCGGCCGGCCTTGAGCGAGTGGTCCGAGTCCTGCAGGCGCACACCGTGCGCGGTGGTCAGGTACGGGCAGCCCTGCGCGGCGGTCGCGGGGTCGGCGCCGGTGTCCTGGCCGGTGGGGGAGACCTGTGCCGGACCGCGCTGGTCCGGGGCCGGGACGGCCACGGGCTGGTCCGGGTGGGTGAGGGCGGTGTGCTCCTCGAGGTCGGGGGTGATCGGCCCCGGCGTGCCGGGGATGTCGGGCTGCTGGGTGGTCATCGCGTCTGCTCCTGTGGTGTCGACGTGCCGCGCGGTGCCGCGCGGATCGGGGGCGGAGGACGACGGCGGCCGATGCGGGCCGACGTCGTGCCCGGTCCCCAGCGTGGCGGCTGGCCCCAGCGCTGACCAGGGCTGACGGCCACCGGCAGGGGCCTGGCTACCCTGGGGGCATGAGGATCAGCGTCGGACAGTTCGGGCCCGTGGGCGACGTCGAGGAGAACCTGGCCGTGATGGCCCGCCTCGCCGCCCGCGCCGCGGGCGAGGGGGCGGACCTCCTGGTGCTGCCCGAGGAGGCCATGCTCGGGGCCCGCGAGGTGGGGGAGGAGTTCCCCGACGCCGTCGCCGCGGCCTGGGAGCCGTTCGCCGCGGGCCTGGCGGCGCTGGCGCGTGAGCACGGGATCGCCGTCGTCGCGGGCGGCTACGAGCCGGGACCGGACCGGCGTCCCTACAACACGCTGCTGGCGGTGGGCGCGGACGGCGCCCGGCTGGGCGCGTACCGCAAGCTCCACCTCTACGACGCGTTCGCGCACCGCGAGTCGGACCGGATCACCCCCGGCGACGGCGGCGTCGCGGCGATCGAGCTCGGCGGGCTCCGCCTGGGCCTGCTCACCTGCTACGACCTGCGCTTCCCCGAGCTGTCCCGGCGTCTGGCGGTGGAGGGCGCGGACGTGCTCGTGATCCCCGCGGCGTGGTTCTCCGGCGAGCACAAGGTGGACCACTGGCGCACCCTGCTCAAGGCCCGCGCGGTGGAGAACACGGTGTGGGTGGCCGCGGCCGACACGTGCTCGGACGGCACCGTGGGCCACTCGATGATCGTGGACCCGCTGGCGCTGCCCGTCGCCGAGCTCGCCGACGAGCGGGAGGCCGTGGTGACCGCGGAGGTCACCCGCGAGCGGATCGACGAGGTCCGGGAGTTCCTCCCCTCGCTCGCCAACCGCCGCACCGACGTCCTCTGAGCCGCCCCCCGCCCGGCGGACGGGTCACCATTACCCCCTCGGGCTGGGAAAAGCCTAAAATCACGTCAGACGTGCAACCAGACGGGCGCCCCGGCGCTCGGAACGCGCCCCGCCCGGGGCGGGACGGGAGATCAGAGATGACCATCAACGCCGACGGCAGCCACGCCGTCCAGCCCCACGCCGCGAACGCCCACACCGCCCCGGCCCGCCCCGTGCGCCACGCCGTGGTGGAGGAGGAGGTGCTCGAGCCGCTGGGCCCGGTGGAGGGCTGGGGCTTCACCAACCGCGTCATCCTCGTCTCGGTGCTCGTCGTGATCATCGGCAACGTCGTGCGCGTGCTCACCGGCGACCTGGGTGATCCGAACGGCTCCGTGGCGCTGGGCGAGACCGGCCACGGCTGGGTCGTGCTGGTGCAGTCGTTCATGTTCGGCCTGGTGGGCGGCGCCCTGGCGGGCGCGGCCGGCTACCTGGTCGTGCTGCTGATGGGCGGGGCTGCCCGCTCCGTCGTGCGCTACGTGGTCGGTGGCGTGGTCGGCGGCTTCCTCGGTGCCGTGGGCCTGTTCGCGGTGTTCTCCAACACCGTCCTCTACGGGGCGGGCCTGCACCTGTTCTGGATGCTGCCGGTGGCGGGCCTGCTCGGCGGCCTCTGGGCGGGCGTCGTCTCCTCCCGCCGCTGATCCCCGCAACCGGCGCCTCGGGCGCCGGCCGCAGAGAAAGGCCCCGGTTCCGGCTCTCGCCGGGCCCGGGGCCTTCTCCGTCATCACTCGCACCTTCGATGAGGTGGCTTCAGCCTACGAACTCGCCTTGGGCTTTCCAGGGGAGTCGGCTGGGCGTTCCCTGGGAGTGTCGGCCGCCCCGAGCAGGTGCGCGAGCTCGCCGGTGGCGGCGACGAGGGCCGCCCCGCACCGGTCCGCCAGCTCGTCCGTGCAGCGGTAGGCCGGCACGAGCGTGCTGAGCGCACCGACCACCGTGCCCGCCACGCTGATGGGGGCGGACAGCGAGGTGACGTCCTTCTCCACGGAACGGGTGCGCAGCGTGTAGTCCCCCGCGGCCACGCTGCCGCGCAGGGCGTCGCCCACGGCCGTGCCCGCCAGGGGGACGGTGCGTCCGACCCAGTTCGTGTGGCGGACGGAGTGCGTGCCCTCCACGATCGCCAGGTAGACGGCGGAGTCCGGAGGGGTCGTCACCGAGAGGTAGACGGATTCGCCCGTGGCGGCCACGACGTGGTCCATCGGCCCGCGGGCCAGCTGCACGAGCGAGTCTCGGGAGAAGGCCCGCGCCCCGAGCTGGATGAGGCGCACGCCGGGGCGGTAGGCGCCGTCGTCGTCGCGGGCCACGAAGCCGGATCCCTCGAGGCTGCGCAGCAGGCGCAGCGCCGTGGACGCCGGCAGCTCCGTGGCGCGGGCGGCCTCGGTCAGGCTCAGCCGGGGCTGCTCGGTGACGGCGGCGAGCAGGTCCAGGGCCCGGTCCACGGTGCGCGTCGAGGCGGTGGGGGTGGTGGTCATGAGAGGGAGCGTAACGGGTGCGGGACACGCGGATCGGGCTTGCGCGTGAGCCGAGTCACTGTTTCAATGTTCGGAAAGTGCATGCCGAGCCGTGAAATCACCGGGGCCACCCGTCCCGGCGGCGCACGCACCCCGTCGAGAGGAACTGCCATGGCCGTGGGCTTCACCCAGCACGACCCGTCCCGCACCATCCGCGCCCCGCGCGGCACCGAGCTCTCCGCCAAGTCCTGGCAGACCGAGGCCCCGCTGCGGATGCTCATGAACAACCTGGACCCCGAGGTCGCCGAGCGTCCCGAGGACCTCGTCGTCTACGGCGGCACCGGCCGCGCGGCCCGCTCCTGGGAGGCCTACGACGCCATCGTCGCCACCCTCAAGGACCTCGAGGAGGACGAGACCCTCCTGGTGCAGTCCGGCAAGCCGGTGGGCGTGTTCCGTACCAACAAGTGGGCCCCGCGCGTGCTGATCGCCAACTCCAACCTGGTGGGCGACTGGGCCACGTGGCCGGAGTTCCGCGAGCTCGAGGCCGAGGGCCTGATGATGTACGGCCAGATGACCGCCGGCTCGTGGATCTACATCGCCACCCAGGGCATCCTGCAGGGCACCTACGAGACCTTCGCCGCGATCGGCCGCAAGCGCTACGACGGCTCCCTCAAGGGCACCCTGACCCTCACCGGCGGCTGCGGCGGCATGGGCGGCGCCCAGCCCCTGGCCGTCACCCTCAACGGCGGCGTCTGCCTGATCGTGGACGTCTCGGAGGACCGCCTGCGCCGTCGCATGGGCAAGCGCTACCTGGACGAGGTGGAGACGGACATCGACAAGGCCGTCGAGCGCGTCATGCAGGCCAAGCGCGACGGCGAGGCCGTCTCCGTGGGCCTCGTGGGCAACGCCGCCGAGGTGTTCCCCGAGCTGCTCGAGCGCCAGAAGGCCGGCACCGTCGAGATCGACATCGTCACCGACCAGACCTCCGCGCACGACCCGCTGTCCTACCTGCCGATCGAGATCGACGAGAAGGACTGGCACGCCGAGGCCGAGGCCGACCCGGACACCTTCACCAAGAAGGCCCAGGAGTCCATGGCCCGCCAGGTCGAGGCCATGGTCGGCTTCCAGGACATCGGCGCCGAGGTGTTCGACTACGGCAACTCCATCCGCGACGAGGCCCGCAAGGCCGGCTACTCCCGCGCGTTCGAGTTCCCGGGCTTCGTCCCGGCCTACATCCGCCCGCTGTTCTGCGAGGGCCTCGGCCCGTTCCGCTGGGCCGCGCTCTCCGGCGACCCGGAGGACATCCGCGTGACCGACGAGGCCCTGAAGGAGCTGTTCCCCGAGAACGAGCACCTGCACCGCTGGCTCGACGGCGCCGCCGAGTTCGTGGAGTTCGAGGGCCTGCCGGCCCGCATCTGCTGGCTGGGCTACGGCGAGCGCCACAAGGCCGGCCTGCTCTTCAACCAGCTCGTGGCCGAGGGCAAGGTCAAGGCGCCGATCGTGATCGGCCGCGACCACCTCGACTCGGGCTCCGTGGCCTCCCCGTACCGCGAGACCGAGTCCATGCTGGACGGCTCCGACGCGATCGCCGACTGGCCGCTGCTGAACGCGCTGACCGCCACCTCCTCGGGTGCCACCTGGGTGTCGATCCACCACGGCGGCGGCGTCGGCATCGGCCGGTCCATCCACGCCGGCCAGGTGGGCGTGGCCGACGGCACCGAGCTGGCCGCGGCCAAGCTCGAGGCGCTGCTCACCAACGACCCGGGCATGGGCGTCATCCGCCACGTCGACGCCGGCTACTCCCGCGCCGCCGAGGTGGCGAAGGAGCGCGGCGTCCGTGTGCCCATGGAGGCCACGATCCGGGACTGACCCCGGTCACGTCGTCGGACGGCGACGGTGCCGCCGCGCCGTCGCCGTCCGACGACTTCACCGCCGCGAGCCGGACGGGCGGCCGCCCGTCCGGCTCGCGATCGAAAGGACACCACGATGGACTCGTCCCGCCCCGCAGACCACGAGCTGCACACCGACACCACCGCGATGGCCGCGATCGAGGCCGACGCGCCCCGCCCGCCGGCGCGCTGGCGCATGATCGTCTACTCGGCGATCGGCATCGTCATGTTCTTCGTGCCCGTCACGATCAACGGGGCGAGCTCCATCCCGCTGGACCACCTGGTGACCTGGGTGCGCGGGCTGCTCGGCCCGGCCGACCGCTGGGTGGGCCTGGCCATCATCGCCGCCGGCGCCGTGTACCCGTTCGCCTCGGGCCGCTGGCGGACCAGCACCACCCGGACGGTCTTCGCCCTCCTCGCCGTGCTCGGCCTGGTCGCCTCGGCGATGGTCGTGTTCGGCGTGGGCCCGAGCTGGATCCTGGACAAGAGCATCGGCCCGTTCCTGATGGACAAGCTCGTGGTGCCCGTGGGCCTGATCGTGCCCATCGGCGGCGTCTTCCTGGCCCTCGTGATCGGCTACGGCCTCATGGAGTTCGTGGGCGTCTACCTGCGCCCGGCCATGCGGCCGATCTGGCGCGTGCCCGGCCGCGCCGCCGTCGACGCCGTGGCCTCCTTCGTGGGCTCCTACGCCCTGGGCCTGCTGCTCACCAACCGCATGTACACCGGCGGCCGTTATACGGCCCGCGAGGCGGCGATCATCGCCGCCGGCTTCTCCACGGTGTCCGCGACCTTCATGGTGATCGTCGCCAAGACGCTGGGCCTGATGGACATCTGGCTCTGGTACTTCTTCGGCACCCTCGTGGTGACGTTCGCGGTCACGGCCATCACCGTGCGCATCCCGCCGCTGAGCCGCATCCCGGACGAGGTGTACCCCGGCGCGGTGCACTCGCCCGAGCTGGCCGTCACCCGGGACCGCTTCCGGGTGGCCCGTCGCGCCGCCGAGCAGACCCTCGCCGAGGCCCCGTCCCTGCCGAAGAACATCTGGGTCAACTTCCGGGACGGCCTCGTGATGGTGCTCCAGATCCTGCCGTCCATCATGTCCGTGGGCCTGATCGCCCTGGTCCTGGCCACGTACACGCCCGTGTTCGAGTGGATCGGCGTGATCTTCTACCCGCTGTTCTGGGCGCTCGGCTACTCCGACCCCGGCCTGCTGGCCTCGGCCTCCGCCACCTCGATCGCCGAGATGTTCATCCCGGCCACGATGGCGGCCGGTCACGAGGACCTCGTCGCCCGGTTCGTGATCGGCGTCGTCTGCGTCTCCGCGATCATCTTCTTCTCCGCGGTGGTTCCTGCCATCCTGGCCACGGACATCCCCGTGAAGATGTGGCACCTCCTGGTGATCTGGGTCGAGCGCGTGGCGCTCACCATCGTGCTGGCCACGCCGCTGGCCCACCTGGTGGCCGCGCTCACCTGAGGCCCGCCCCACCGGCCCACCCCCGTCCGTCCCGCAGAGAGGCCCCCATGCGCTCCACGCTCATCACCGACATCGCCGAGCTGACCACCGTCGACCCCGAAGGGCGGGTGCTCACGGACGCGGCCGTCGTCGTCGAGGACGAGCGCATCGCCTGGATCGGCCCCGCCGCGGACGCCCCGGAGGCGGACGACCGGGTGTCCGTCGAGGGCCGCGCCGTGCTGCCGGGCTGGGTGGACTCCCACACGCATCTCGTGTTCGACGGGGACCGCTCCGCCGAGTTCGAGGCCCGCATGGCCGGCGAGTCCTACGCGGCCGGCGGCATCGGCGTGACCACCTCCGCCACCCGCGCCGCCTCGGACGCTCGCCTGGCCGAGCTGGTCCGCGGCCGGGTGGCCGACGCGGTGGCCGGCGGCACCACCTACCTCGAGACCAAGACCGGCTACGGGCTCACCGTGGAGGAGGAGGCGCGCCACGCGCGCCTGCTGGCCGGGCTGCGCGAGGAGGGCCTCGTGGACGAGGTGACCTTCCTCGGCGCCCACCTCGTGCCCCCGGGCCGGGATGCGGAGGACTACCTGGACGACGTCGTCGGGCCGATGCTCGCGGCCGTGCGGGAGCACGTGGGCTGGGTGGACGTGTTCTGCGACACCGGCGCCTTCGACGCCGAGCAGACCCGCCGCGTGCTCGCCGCGGGTGTGGCGGCGGGCCTGGGCGTGCGCCTGCACGGCAACCAGATCGAGCAGGGCCCGGGGGTGGGCGTGGCCGTGGAGTTCGGCGCCGCCTCCGTGGACCACGTCAACCACCTCTCCGACGCGGACGTCGAGGCCCTGGCCGGCACCTGGGCCGACTGGGACCGCGCCTCCGCCACCGGGACGCCCGGCACCGTGGCCGGCTGCCTGCCCGCGTGCGACCTGTCCACCCGCGCCCCGCTGGCGCCCGCGCGTCGTCTGCTCGACGCCGGCATCGAGGTCTCCCTGGCCTCGAACTGCAACCCGGGCACCAGCTACACCACGTCCATGAACTTCAACGTGGGCACCGCCGTGCTGCAGATGCACCTGACCCTCGCCGAGGCCGTGCGCGCCGCCACCCTCGGCGGGGCCCTCGGCCTGCGCGCGCAGGACCGCGTCGGCAGCCTCGAGGTCGGCAAGCGCGCCGATCTGCACGTGCTCGACGCCCCCGCCGCCATCCACCTGGCCTACCGCCCCGGCATGCCGCTGACCCACGCGGTCTGGCGCGCGGGCCGCCGGGCCGTCTGATCGACCGACAGCAAGGAGAACGCATCACCATGACCACCCCTCCCGTCACCGTCACGCTCGGCACGTCCGGGGCCACCCTGGACGACGTCGTCGCCGTGGCCCGCCACGACGCCCGCGTGGTGCTCGCCGACGACGTGCTCGAGACCGTCGGCGCGGTGCGCCGCCACGTCGAGGCGCTGGCCGAGGCCGAGACCCCCACCTACGGCGTGTCCACCGGCTTCGGCGCGCTCGCGGACAAGCACATCCCGCTCGAGTCCCGCGCGCAGCTGCAGAAGTCCCTGATCCGCTCCCACGCCGCCGGCATGGGCCCCGTGGTGGAGCGCGAGGTCGTCCGCGCGCTGATGTTCCTGCGGGCCACCACGCTGGCCTCCGGCCGCACGGGCGTGCGCCCCGTGGTGGTCGAGACCTTCGTGGCCATGCTCAACGCGGGCATCACCCCCGCCGTGCGCGAGTTCGGCTCCCTGGGCTGCTCCGGTGACCTCGCACCGCTCTCCCACGTGGCCCTGGCGCTGATGGGCGAGGGCGACGTCGTCGGGACGGACGGCGCGCTGCGTCCGGCCGGCGAGGCGCTCGCCGAGGCCGGGATCGAGCCGGTCGAGCTGCGGGAGAAGGAGGGCCTGGCCCTCGTCAACGGCACCGAGGGCATGCTCGGCATGCTCATCATGGCGCTGGCCGACCTCGAGGAGCTCGCCGACACCGTGGACCTCACCGCCGCGATGTCCGTGGAGGCGCTGCTCGGCACCGACCGCGTGTTCGTGCCGGAGCTGCACCTGCCGCTGCGCCCCCACCCGGGCCAGGCGACCTCCGCCGACCGGATGCTGAAGATCCTGGCGGGCTCGCCGATCGTGGCCAGCCACAAGGAGGGCGACTCCCGCGTGCAGGACGCCTACTCGCTGCGCTGCGCCCCGCAGGTGGCCGGCGGCCTGCGCGACACCCTCGCGTACGTGCGCACCGTGGCCGAGCGCGAGCTCGCCGCCACCGTGGACAACCCGGTGGTGCTCGACGACGGCCGGGTGAGCTCGAACGGCAACTTCCACGGGGCGCCCGTGGCGTACGTGCTGGACTTCCTGGCCATCCCGGTGGCCGACGTCGCGAGCATGTCCGAGCGCCGCACCGACCGCATGCTGGACCCGGCCCGCTCGCACGGGCTGCCCGCGTTCCTCGTGGACGACCCGGGCGTGGACTCCGGCATGATGATCGCCCAGTACACGCAGGCCGGGCTCGTCTCGGACATGAAGCGCCTGGCCGTGCCCGCGTCCGTGGACTCCATCCCGTCCTCCGCGATGCAGGAGGACCACGTCTCCATGGGCTGGCATGCTGCCCGCAAGCTGCGCTCGGCCGTGGAGAACTTCCGCCGTGTGCTCGCCGTCGAGCTCGTGGCCGCCGCCCGCGCGATCGAGCTGCGCGCGCCGCTGCAGCCCTCCGCCGCGACCGGTGCCGCCGTCCGCGTGATCCGCGAGGCCGGCGTGCCCGGCCCCGGCCCGGACCAGTACATGGCCCCGCAGCTGGCCGCCGCCGAGCAGGCCCTGCGCGACGGGTCCGTGCTGGCCGCCGTGGCGGAGGCGCTCGCGGGCGTATCCGCCGATGCCGAGCCGCAGGACCTGGCCGAGGAGTCCGAGGGCGCCGAGGCCGAGGGGCACTGACGCCACAGCGTGGTCCGACGCCGCAGAGTGGTCACGACACGCCGCGTGCGTCTGCACGAGACGGCGTGTCGTGACCACTCTGTGTGTGGAGGGGGCGGCCTGCGGGTCGGGTCGGTTGGCCCCGGCTCAGGCCGCCAGGTCCACGTCCTTCGTCTCCTTCATGAACAGGCCGGTCAGGCCGGTGAGGCCGCCGACCACCATGAGGTAGATCGGGAACGCGCTGGTCCACCCCTGCGCCGTCAGCCACGTGATCAGGTACGGCGCCGTGCCGCCGAAGATCGCGGTGGCCAGTGAGAGCATGGTGGCCACGCCCTTGGCGCGCACCGCCGTGGGCAGCGCCTCGGACCAGACGGCGCCGTTGACGCCGAACAGCAGCGCCACCGCCAGCAGGGCGATGGTCTGCACGAGCAGGAACGAGGCGAAGGTGCCGTCCAGCATGCCGAACAGCGGGAACGGCAGCACCACGAAGAGCAGGCCGAAGGCGATGACCAGCGGACGGCGGCCGACCCGGTCGCCCAGCAGGCCCGCCCCGAGGATGGCGACCAGGAAGATCACCTGGGCCACGAGCGAGGCCGAGAGGGTGGTGGACTTGTCCATCTGATGGGCCACCTGCGCGTGCGTGGGCAGGTAGATCAGCCACGTGTAGAACATCAGGGAGCCGCCCGCGGAGACCAGGAAGATCGTCAGCAGGCCGCGCCACACCGCACCCGGCTCCCGGCGGGGAGCGTCGTCGGCGGTGGGCACCACCTGCTGCGCCGCCGTGAAGTGCTCCGACTCCGTCAGGCTCCGTCGCAGGTACAGCGCGTAGAGGCCGAGGACGCCGCCGATGCCGAACGCCACGCGCCAGCCCCAGGACGCCACCTGCTCGTGGGAGAGCAGCGTGTTGACGGCCAGGCCCACGAGTGTCGCCAGGATCGTGCCCACCACCACGGACACCCACGACGTCGCCCCGAACAGCCCGCGCCGGCCCTGCGGCGCCCGCTCCACGAGGTAGGTCACGGAGGTGCCCATCTCGCCGCCGTGCGCCAGGCCCTGCAGCAGACGGGCGATGACGAGGATCACCGAGGCGAGGACGCCCACCGTGCCGTAGGTGGGGGTGAAGGCGATGATCAGGCTGCCGAGCGCGGTGATCATCATCGCCGCGAAGAGGCTGCGCTTGCGGCCCACCCGGTCCGCGTAGGCGCCGAACACGTAGCCGCCGATGGGGCGGGCGACGAAGCCCACCGCGAAGACGGCCAGGGTGGCGAGCAGCTCGGAGGTGGGGTTGTCCGCGTGGAAGATCTGCGCCGCGAAGACCGGGGCGAAGATCGTGTAGACGTTCCAGTCGTACCACTCCAGCGCGTTGCCGAAGTTCACGGCCAGCATGTCCTTCAGGCTCCGGGGGCGGGCCCCGGGCACGGGAGCGGGCCGGGCCGCACCGGTGGCCGCGGTGCTCATGACCGCCCCTCGAGGCCGGCCTGGGCATCGCCGTCGGCGCCGGGCACCCGCATCTCGAAGGTCTCCCGCACCACGGTGTAGTCGAAGTAGCCCAGGCGGGCGATCGGCTGGATGCGCGGGATGTCGAGGCGGCCGTCGGAGGTGATGACGTCGTCGTCGATGTGGATGGTGTCCACGTGGGCGAAGACCACGTCGATGGTGCCGACGTTCGAGTCGCCCTTGATGCGGTGCGTCGAGTGGTAGCGGCACTCGAAGCGCACGGGGGACTCGGCGACCATCGGGATGGGGTGGTTGTCCGCGTAGACCTTGGTGACGCCGTGCTCCGCGATGCGGTCCCACTCGCTCTCGCCCGGCTCCAGGGCCATGGCGGAGACGTTGACGGCCTCGCGCAGGTCGTAGGTGGCCATGTTCCACACGAACCAGCCGGTCTGCTCCGCGTTGAGGACGGTGTCCTTGCGGCGTCCGTCCGGGTACTGGTTCGCGGAGAACATCACCATGGGCGGGTCGAAGGTGAGGTTCTGCCACTGGCTGTAGGGGGCGATGTTCTCCCGGCCGTCCGTGCTCACGGAGGACAGCCAGCCGATGGGCCGCGGCACGGTGGAGCTCTTGAAGGGGGAGAAGGGCAGGGGGTTGGCCTCGTGCTGCGGGCGGTACTTCACGGGTCCTCCATGTGATGCCGGTAACAGGATGTGGGCCACGCTACGCCGCATATTCCGGATATATCAAGGGGGTGCGGGAAGATGACTGCCTAGGCTGGGCCCATGAACAAGTCGGAGGAGGCCTACGCCCGCCTGACGCAGAAGATCGAGACCGGGGAGCTGCCACCGGGCGCCATCCTCAGCGAAGCGGCCCTCATCGACGCCGCCGAGACGGGGCGCACGCCCCTGCGCGAGGCCGTGCAACGCCTCATCCGAGACCACTGGCTCCTGGCCGGTGGGGGACGTGGCCTGCAGGTGCCCCCGATCTCCGTGGACGACCAGCTGGAGAGGCTGGAGGTGCGGCGGTCGCTCGAGGCGCTGGCCGTGGGACTGGCCTGCGCACGGGCGGACGAGGAGCAGCTGGCCGCCGTCGCAGCCCACGTGCGGCACCTGCGCACGGTGGAGGACCTGCCGGCGTACGTCGCCGCCGTCGGGCGCTCGCACGAACTCCTGCGCACGATCGCGAACAACCGCTATCTCGCCGATTCTCTGGTCCCGCTCCAGGGGCTGTGCCGCCGGTTCTGGCTCGCCACCACGAAGGGCCTGCCCGACGAGGTCGAACGCGGCCGGGCGTTCTACGTCCCGGCGCTGGAGGCGGTGACCCGGAGGGACTCGGCGGGAGCCCGGGCCGGGGTGCTGGCCCTGCACGACTTCCTGGCACGCTCGGCGCTGGACTACGCCGCCCGACGCGCGGCCCACGGCAGCGCCGAGCCCCCGGCCCCGTGGGCGGAGGGACGCTGACGCCCGCGGCCCCCGCGCCTGAAGGGACCCCCGGCCCGCTCAGGCCAGCAGCGACGCGTCCGTCCGGTGACGGCTGACGATCGTGTGGATCAGGCGGGCCGCGGCCTTCGCCGTGCGGCCGTCCACGTCCAGGGCGGGGTTGAGCTCCACGACGTCGGCCAGGGCCAGCTTCCCGGACTGGGTGGCCTCCAGGGCGCACGCGTGGATCACCTCGTACGGCACGCCGAAGCCGGCCGGTGCGCTCACCCCCGGGGCGACGGCGGCCGGCAGCACATCCAGGTCGATCGTCAGGTAGAGCACGTCCACGGCGTTGATGAACGAGCGCACCCAGCGGCGCACGCCGGTGACGTCGGCGGTCTGGGCCTGCTCGTCGGTCACCCACGTGACCCCGCGTTCGCGCGCGGTGTCGAACAGGACGCGGGTGTTGTTGGCCTCGCTGATGCCCACCACCGCGTAGGAGAGCTGATGCTCCGCCCCCTCGGCGTCCCGCAGCGCCTGCAGGAACGGGGTGCCGGAGCTGGGCCGCGGCGCCTCGCGCAGGTCGAAGTGCGCGTCCAGGTTGAGGATGCCCACGCGGGTGCCCGCGCCCACGCGCGTGGAGCCGGTCAGGCCCGTGATCGAGGCGTAGGCGGTCTCGTGTCCGCCGCCGAGCACGACGGCCAGGTCGTGGGCGTTCAGCAGCCCGCTGACCACCGTGCCCAGCTCGGCCTGGCCCGCCTCGAGCTCGCCCGGGGCGTCGTCGTCGCCGCGGTCCACGGACACGTCGCCCGCGTCCACGAGCGCGCCCGTGCCCTCGAGGTATGCGAGCGAGGCGAGCGCGCCGCGCAGCGCCTCCGGGCCGTCCTCGGCGCCCACGCGGCCGTGGTTGCGGCGCACGCCCTCGTCCGAGGCGAAGCCGACGAGTGCCGTGGACCGCGTGCCCGACGTCGGGGCGCCGGCACCGGGGTGGCGCTGCGTCGTCGTGGGATCGCCGCGGCCGTCGGCGGGGCGGACGACCTGGTGCCAGCGCAGGTGCTCGGGGGCGTCGCCGTCGGTGCGGCCGGTCCAGGCGGGGGAGAGGGAGGTGGTGGGGAGCTCGGAGGTCATGGGCCCATCCCACGCCATCGACGGCGGGCGCGCAACGAGGGCCGGACGACGCCCGACACGGGGCGTCGCCCGCCTAGCGGTCCAGTTCCTGGCGCCGCGAGCTGATCACGCCGGTGACGAAGCCGGCGAGGTTGAGCCCGCCGTGGAAGCGGGCGTGCTCGATCTTCACGCAGCGGTCCATCACGATCTCCAGGCCCGCGGCCTCGGCCTGACGCGCGGCGTCCTCGTTCCAGATGCCCAGCTGCAGCCACACGGTCCGGGCGCCCACGCGGGCGGCGTCCGCCACCACCTCGGGGGCGTCGGAGGACTTGCGGAACACCTCCACGAGGTCCGGGGTGACGGGCAGGTCGTCCAGCGAGGCGTAGACGCGGTGGCCGAGGATCTCCTTGCCGGCCGCGGCGAGCACGGGATTCACGAAGTAGACGTCGTACGTGGTCGAGCTCAGCAGGTACGTGGCCACGAAGTACGACGCGCGGGCCGGCTTGTCCGAGGCGCCGACGATCGCGATCGAGCGGGTGCGCCGCAGGATCGCCAGGCGCTCGGGGGCGCCGGGGCCGGTCCAGGTGCGCTCGGGGTGGGTGGTGCTCATGGCTCAGGCCTCCTGCTCTGCGGGGACGACGGCGCCGTCGCGGGTGCGGCCGGTGGCCGCGGTCAGGGCCTGGTCCAGGTCCCAGAGGATGTCCTCGACGTCCTCGATGCCCACCGAGATGCGGATCAGGTCCGCCGGGATGCCCGCGGCCACGAGCTGCTCGGCGGTGAGCTGCTGATGGGTCGTCGTGGCGGGGTGCAGCACCAGCGTCTTCGCGTCGCCGATGTTGGCCAGGTGGGAGGCCAGCTGCAGCGCGGAGATGAAGCGCGAGGCCGTCGCGCGCCCGGCCTCCGGACCGGAGGCGCCGTCGTCGGTGTCCGTGGCTGCCGGGGCCACGCCGAAGCTGAACACCGAGCCGACGCCCCGGGGCAGCAGCTGCTGCGCGCGGGCGTGGTGCGGGTGGTCGGGCAGGCCGGCGTAGCGGACCCAGGAGACGCGCGGGTCCTCGTCCAGCCAGGTGGCGACGGCCTGCGCATTCGCCAGGTGGGCGTCCATGCGCGGGGCCAGCGTCTCGACGCCGAGCAGCAGCTGGAACGCCGATTGCGGGGCCAGCGACGGGCCGAAGTCGCGCAGCTGCTCCGAGCGGAGCTTGGTGAGGAAGCCGTACTCGCCGAAGTTGCCCCACCAGGAGACGCCGCCGTACGAGGGCACGGGCTCGGTCATGGACGGGAACTTGCCGTTGTCCCACGGGAAGCGGCCGGACTCCACCACGACGCCGCCGAGCGTGGTGCCGTGGCCGCCGAGGAACTTCGTGGCCGAATGGATGACGATGTCCGCGCCGTGCTCGATCGGCCGGATCAGGTAGGGCGGGGTGAGGGTCGCGTCCACGACGAGCGGCACGCCGTGCCGGTGGGCGACGTCGGCCAGGCCCGGCAGGTCCACGACGTCACCGGAGGGGTTGGCGACGATCTCCGTGTAGACGGTCTTGGTGTTGGGCTGGAGGGCGGCCTCGAAGTCCGCGGCCTCGGCGGAGTCCACGAACGTGGTCTCGACGCCGAACCGGCGCAGGGAGACGTCCAGCTGGGTGATCGTGCCGCCGTACAGCTTGGAGGACGCCACGATGTGGTCGCCGGCCCCGGCGAGGGCCGCGAAGGTGACGAACTCGGCGGCCATGCCGGACGCCGTCGCGACGGCCCCGATCCCGCCCTCGAGCGTGGCGACCCGCTCCTCGAACGCGGCGACCGTGGGGTTGCCGATCCGCGAGTAGATGTTGCCGTACTTCTGCAGCGCGAAGAGGTTGGCGGCGTCTTCGGCGGACTCGAACACGAAGGAGCTGGTCTGGTGGATCGGCACCGCGCGGGAGCCGTGGACGGCGTCCGGGACGGCGCCCGCGTGCAGCGCCTGGGTGCGGAAGCCGAACTCGTGGTCAGCCACGGGGGTCCTTTCGATGGAGGCTTCGGGACAGTCCGCCCCATTGTCCCGGGCGAGGCGCGCCGGGGGCAGGGTGGGCACGTCGCAGAGCGTCACGCGGCGCCGGCCGGTGCCGTGCAACGCGGGTTGAGTTATCACCGGTTACGCGGGCCTGGACCCGTGACAACTCAACCCGCGTTGGACGGGACCCGTGACAACTCAACCCGTGTTGGCCGCGGGGGCGGATCAGCGCGTGCGGGCGAGCCGACGCCGGACCAGCCCTACGATCCGCCCGAACCCAGCGCGCTGGTCCTCCCAGGTGCAGCGCAGGGTCGTCCATTCCCGTTCGAGGCAGTACGCGTCCCGACGGGCGTCCCTCGCCTGCTGCTGAGCCGTGCGGTGGCCGGCGCCGTCGTACTGGAGGGCCAGGCGCGCCCCCCGGTACCCGAGGTCCACGACGGGCGAGGCCGGGTCGGCCGGGTCGACGGCGACCTGCAGCTCCGGCTCCGGCAGCCCGGCCCGGATCAGCGCGAGCCGGAGGAAGGTCTCGGGCGGGGAGTCGGCCCCGACGCGCACCTCCGCCAGCGCGGCACGTGCGAGACGGACACCCGGCCGGCCACGGCAGCGGGCGAGCACCTCCGACAGCTCGGACACGGTGGCCACGGGGTCCGCCCGGCCCGTCGGCGTCCACGGCGGACGCACCAGGTGGTCGCCGTCCGCGATGAGCCAGTCCACCTCGTGGGGGCGGAGCATCCCGGCGAGGTCGAACCAGGTGCGCGCCGCCGTCGTGACGCGCTGGCCGTCGGGAAGCTCGAGCACGTGGTCGGAGGGCAGCCGCACCCGGTGGCTGACGACGCCGTCCAGGTCGGTCCGGTGCGTGCGCGCGGAGCGGTCGAAGGTCAGGTGCAGTCCGGCGGGCCGCGCGAGGCGGGGCGGCAGCGGCAGTCCGTGCCAGAGGGCGGCAGAGACGTGGGAGACCACCCCGCCCGTGAGGCGGACCAGCGCGGCCGCGCCGTCCGGGGCGCACGGGTCGGGGATGCCCGCGGTGTGCACGCCGCGGCAGATCCGGGCGAGGTCTGCCGCGAGGGTGCGGCGCCACGGCAGGCCGGCGGCGTGCAGCTCGGCCGTCGTGAAGGCGCCCGCGGCGAGGGTGGACGGCAGGGGCGTGCGCGCGGTCATGGGGTGAGCCTGCCGCCCCCGGGCCCTGCGACGGACCGGACCGACGCGCCCTGGGGAGGGCCGCCGTCGTCGTGGTGGCTGTGCAGGAGCGGCCGACCCGCCGGTCATGGTGGCACCGGCGCGACGCGGGTTGAGTTATCACGGGTGCAAGCCGCCTGGACCCGTGATAACTCAACCAGCGTTGCAGGGGGGAGCGGCCGGCCCGTCGGTCACGGCGTGCGGTCCACGGACACCAGCTCCACGTCCTCGAGCCGTCCGTCCCGCGCCACCGCGCGCATCAGCGTGCACACCGGCTGCCGTCGCCGGTCCGTGCAGGAGCCGGGGTTGAGCAGCCGCAGGCCCGGGTTCGCGGTCTCCGGGCCGGCCACGGTGTCCCACGGGATGTGGCTGTGCCCGAACACCAGCACGTCCGCGTCCGGGAACGCCGCGGCCATGCGGCGCTCGCGGCCGGCCGCCGGGCCCGTCTCGTGGACCATCGCGATCCGCACCCCGCCGATCTCCACGCGCGCCACCTCGGGCAGCCGCGCCCGCAGCCCCGGCCCGTCGTTGTTGCCCCACACGCCCACCAGCCGGGCGGCCCGTGCGTCGAGGTCGTCGAGCACGTCCTCGGTCACCCAGTCGCCGGCGTGGAGCACGACGTCGGCCCGCGCCACCCCGGCCCACACCTGCGCGGGCAGGGCGCGGGCACGCCGCGGGATGTGGGTGTCGGCGATCAGGAGCAGGCGGACGGCGACGTCGTCGGACACGGTCCGCCTCACCGCGCGGCGAACGCGCCGAGCCAGAGCGCCAGCGGCAGGCCGATGATGAACACCGCCACGAATCCGCGCACCAGCCACCGGCCCACCGGCGTGGCGAGGTTGATCGTCACGCCCACGCCGTAGCCGGGGCGTTTGGCGGGGAAGACGGCCGGGTCCTCGGGGTCGCGCTTGAGCCCCAGGGGCGTCCACACCTCGTCCTCGGCGCGTTCCGCGGCCGTGGGCCGGTGCCCGAGCTCCGCCGCGACGCGGTCCGACCAGCGCGTCCACCGCCGCGTGCTGGCCCGCATCGCCGGGAAGATGCCCACCATGAGCACGGTCAGCGTGAGGGGCAGGATCCACCACGGCATCGTCCACGCCCCGGCGGCGAGCACCTCGGCCGTCATCGGGGCCAGCACCAGCACGATGAGCACGCACGACCACCCGAGGCTTTCCTGGACCCCGCGGTGCACCCCCGCCTGGCGCACGCGCCGCCACGGGCACAGCGCCGGATCCGTGGGGACGAGGGCGGTGACCATCGCGGAGACCAGGGCCAGGAACCCCGTCACGCCGAGGCCGATCAGCGGCCCCACCGCCACCGTGCCGAACGAGGTGTCCTCCCACGCATCCGGTCGCCCGTCGACGCCCCAGTGCGTGGGCACGCGCTCCGGCAGGCCCGGCAGGGCGACGAGGGCCCACCCCAGCAGCGCCAGGCACAGCACGGCCGCGAGCAGGAACGGCAGCCACGGACGCAGCCGGCCACGGCGCAGGGCGGCGCGCTCGGCGGCGGGGACGTCGTCGGGGGCGGGACGGGACGGGTGGGGCATCGACACAGGCTAGCCTCAGCCCCTGCCCGCCACACCCGGTGATCGGCCCGTCCAGACGGCGGCCGCGCACGCCGCGATCACCAGCAGCATCCCCGCCAGGTCCAGCGGGGTGAGCTCCTGCCCGCGCACGGCCCACGCGGTCAGCGCCGCCGCGATCGGCGAGAGGCACGTCAGCAGGGAGAACAGTGCGGTCGGCATGCGGCGCAGCACCTGCAGGTCGATCCCGTACGGCACCGCCGTGGACAGCAGCGCCACGGCCAGCCCCACGCCCAGCACCACGGGGGAGAGCAGGGCCGCCCCCGCCGTCGCGACGCCGACCGGCAGCGCCACGAGGGACCCGGCCGCCGTCGCCAGGGCCAGCCCCTGCACCCCCGGCAGGTGGGTCCCCGCGCGCCGCGAGAGCAGGATGTACCCCGCCCAGCACGCCGCCGCGGCCAGCGCGAGCGCCACCCCCACCGGGTCCAGCCCCGCCCCGCCGATCCCGCCGTCCGCGCTGAACCCCTCCCGGCCGAGCACCCCGATCCCGGCGAGCGCGAGGGCCGCCCACGCCGCCGATCGCCACGACGGCCGCGCCGCCACGGACAGCGCCAGCGGCCCGAGCACCTCGAACGTCACGGCCACGCCCTGCGGGATCCGCGCGAACGCCTCGTAGATGGCCAGGTTCATGCCGGTCATGGCCGCGCCCAGCCCGACGACGGCGGCCCACCCCCGGGGGCCCAGGCCGGCGAGGGCGGCGCGGCTCGGCCGGGTGACGAGCAGCAGCACGGCCGCGGAGAACACCACGCGCAGGGCGACCATGGCGGACGCGCCGACGTCGTCGAACAGCAGGCCCGCCACGGACGCGCCGAGCTGCTGGCTCAGCAGCGAGAGCAGGACGAGCAGGACGAGACGCACGCCCACAGCCTAGGGGCGCGCCGCGCCACCCCGGCCCCGGCCGGCGCGGGAGCGCTGCTGCCCGAGGACCACCGGGGGGCCCGGTTCCGCCGACCCCGAGGCCGCGGAAAACATCACGCTGACGTGCGCTAATCCGCCTCGTCGTGGGAAAGTGGGGGACGCGCGCCGGCGCAGACCCCGCCCCGATCCCAGGAGGCCCGCATGGCCCGGCCCCAGACCGTCCTCACCGTGGTGGCCGCCCGCCGGCTCACCCCGCACCTCGTGCGCCTGACCCTCGGCGGCGAGCAGTTCGACGCCGTCCACGCCCGCTGGGCGGAGAAGGGCGCCACGGACCAGTACGTGAAGCTGCTCTTCGCCGACCCCGCGCTCGGCCTCGAGCCCCCGTACGACCTGGACGCCCTCCGCGAGCGCCTCGCCCCGGAGCAGCTGCCGGTCCGCCGCACCTACACGGTGCGCCGCATGGACGCGGCCGCCCGCACCATGGACGTCGACTTCGTGGTCCACGGCGCGTCCGACGACGGCGCCGCCCCCGGGCACGACGGCGGCCTGGCCGGGGCGTGGGCGGCCTCCGAGCCCGTGGGGCAGCAGGTCGCGTTCCTGGGCCCCGGCGGCGCCTACCGACCCGACCCCACCGCCGACTGGCACCTGCTCGCGGGCGATGAGGCCGCGCTGCCGGCGATCGCCGCCGCCCTCGAGGACCTGGCCGCCACGGACGCCGCGGCGGCCGGTGTCGCGTTGATCGAGGTGACCGACGCAAGCGACGAGGTGCCCCTGACCGCGCCGGCCGGCGTCGAGGTGCGCTGGCTGCACCGCGGCGGCCCCTTCACCCCGGAGACGACGCGGTTCGCCGCCGCCGTCGAGGACGCGGGGTGGCGGGACGGACGGGTGCACGCGTTCGTGCACGGCGAGCGGGAGCAGGTCAAGCGCGTCCGGGCGTACCTCACGGACGTGCGCGGCGTGGACCGGCGGCAGCTGTCGGTGAGCGCGTACTGGGCCTACGGCCGTGCCGAGGATGTGTTCCAGGCGGAGAAGCAGACCCCGGTGGGGCAGATCTTCGAGGACGGCGCCACCGGCGGCTGACCCGCACAGGTTCGGCACAGCCGCGGCTGCGCCTCCGGCCCGCCGCGAACGCCACCTTCACCGAGTGGAACGCGGTCGAGGCGCACGAGGCCCCCGCCTCGGAGGACGTCTTCGACCTGCCCGAGCTGCAGGGGCTGGCCGGCTGACCCGCTGGGCGATCCGGGTGGGCCGGCGGGGCGCCACGGCATGATGTCCTGATGGACCGCACCGCCCCCACCCCGCCCGCGAACGCCCTCGCCCCGGACCTGCCGGAGGACATCGCACGGGAGGCGATCGCCTTCCGCCGGCGCCTCCACGGGCATCCGGAGCTGGACCTGCACCTGCCCCGCACCCAGGCCGCCGTCCTCGAGCGGCTCGAGGCCCTGCGCGCCGAGGCGGGGGAGGATGCCGCCACCGGCCGCCCCGCGCTGGAGACGAGCGTGGGCCGGGCGCTGAGCTCCGTCGTCGTGGTGCTGCGCGGCGGGGCCCCGCTGCCGGAGGGGGCCCGGCGGCCGGTCGTGCTGCTGCGGGGGGACATGGACGCCCTGCCCGTCACGGAGGAGACCGGGCTGGAGTACGCCCCCTCCGTGCCGGGCACCATGCACGCCTGCGGCCACGACCTGCACACCGCCGGCCTCCACGGCGCGCTGGCGTGGCTGGTGCGCCGTCGCGGGGAGCTCACCGCCGACGTGGTGGCCATGTTCCAGCCCGGGGAGGAGACCGGCGGCGGCGCCCTGCACATGATCCAGGAGGGGCTGCTGGAGGCGGCCGGGCGACCGGTGGACGCCGCCTACGCGATCCATGTCTCCTCGGGCACGTACCCGCGCGGCGTCCTGCTCAGCCGCCCGGGGGCGATCCAGGCCGGCTGCGACGACCTGGTGGTGACGGTGCACGGTCGAGGCGGGCACGGCTCGGTGCCGCACCTGGCCCAGGATCCGGTGCCCGTGGCCGCCGAGATGGTGCTGGCGCTGCAGTCCGTGGTCACCCGGCAGTTCGACGCCTTCGACCCGGTGGTCGCGACCGTCGGGCACCTGAGCGCGGGCACGGCGGCCAACATCATCCCGGACAGCGCCACCCTCGCCCTCACCCTGCGGACCTTCTCCGCGGACGCCCGCGCCCGGCTGCTCTCGGCCGTGGAGCGCCTGGTGCATGGGATCGCCGCGGCGCACGGCATGAGCGCGCAGGTCCGGACGGACTGCGCGTTCCCGGTGACGGCCAACGACGCGGACGCGGTGGCCTTCGTCCGCGGGGTCGTGGAGGACCTCTACGGGGCCGACGCCTACCGGGAGCTGCCCGAGCCCGAGCCCGGCAGCGAGGACTTCTCCGAGGTCCTCCAGCGGGTGCCCGGCGCCTACGTCCTGCTCGGGGCGGTCCCGGAGGGCGTGGACCCGGACGAGGCCCCGGTCAACCACTCCCCGCAGGCCGTGTTCGACGACGCCGTGGTGCCGCGGGCCGCTCAGGTGCTGGCCGAGCTGGCGCTGCGGACGGCGCCGGTGCCGGCGTCCTGAGCGCGGCGGCCGGCCCGGAGCACCTCGGCGATCTGCCCGACGCACGGCTCGTTCTGCAGGCTCGTGGTGTCCCCGAGCGCGGTGCCCTGGTGCAGCTGCGTCAGCAGCCGCCGCATGATCTTGCCCGAACGGGTCTTGGGCACGTCGGGGACGAAGACCACCTCGGCGGGCTTGGCCACCGGCCCGATCACCCGCCCCACGTGCCGCCGCAGCTCCTCGGCGCGGTCGGCGGCGGAGGCGCCGGGGCCGTCATCGCCGGCCAGCCAGCTCTCGTGCGCCACCACGAAGGCGACGGCGGCGTGCCCGGTGGTCTCGTGCGGCACGGGGCACACCCCCGCCTCGATCACCTCCGGGTGCGCCACGAGGGCGGACTCGATCTCGATGGTGCTCAGCCGGTGCCCGGAGATGTTGATGACGTCGTCCACGCGCCCGAGGATCCAGACGTCGCCGTCCTCGTCCCGCTTGGCGCCGTCGCCGGCGAGGAACCAGCCCGCCTCGCCCTGGTCCGCGTAGTCCTCCCAGTACGAGTGGAAGTAGCGGGCCGGGTTCCGCCACACGGTCCGCGCCATCGCCGGCGAAGTGCGGGTGACCACGATCCGGCCCTGCAGGCCCTCGGGCGTGGGGGCGCCGTCGTCGTCGACCACGGCCACGTCCACCCCCGGTAGGGGCCGGGAGCCGCAGCCCGGCTTGAAGGCCGTGTCCGTGGGGCGGGGGGAGAGCACGGTGGCGCCCGTCTCGGACTGCCACCACGTGTCCACCATCGGCAGGTCCGGGGTGTCCCGGCCGATCTGGGTGCGGGCCCACGTCCAGGCCTCCGGGTTCACGGACTCGCCCACGGTCCCGATCAGACGGATCGAGGACAGGTCCGGACCGCCGTCCGCGTGCGCCGGGATCCCGTCCGGATGCCAGCCCTTGAGCGAGCGGATCAGGGTGGGCGCCGTGTAGTAGCTCGTCACCCGGTAGCGCTCGATCACCTCGAAGTGCCGGCCCGGGTGCGGGGCGTTCGGCACGCCCTCGTAGATCACCTGCGTGACCCCGTTCGAGAGCGGACCGTAGATCTCGTAGGTGTGCGCGGTGACCCAGGCCAGGTCCGCGGTGCACCAGTGGACGTCGTCGTCGCGCCGTGCCGGGTCCGGGTGGGAGAACAGGAAGTCGTGTGTCCACGAGGCCGCGGCGAGGTACCCGCCGGAGGTGTGCACGAGCCCCTTGGGCTGTCCCGTGGTGCCGGAGGTGTACATGATGAACAGCGGGTGCTCCGCGTCGAAGGCGCGCGGGGTGTGGGTGTCCGGCTGGCGGTCCACGACGTCGTGCCACCACAGGTCCCGGCCCTCGGTCCACGGGATGTCCCGGTGGCCCGTGCGGTCCAGGACGAGGACGTGCTCGATCGCGTTGTCCCCGGACACGGCCTCGTCCGCGTTGGCCTTCACGGGGACGGCGGTGCCGCGGCGGAACTGGCCGTCGGTGGTGACGAGCAGCTTGGCGCCCGTGTCCTCCACGCGGAACCGCAGCGCCTCCGCCGAGAACCCGCCGAACACGAGCGAGTGCACGGCGCCGATCCGCGCGCACGCCAGCGTGATGACGATCGTCTCGACGAGCACGGGCAGGTACACGACGACGCGGTCGCCCGCCCCGATGCCCAGCTCCTCGAGGGCGTTCGCGGCCTGGGCGACCTCGCGCTGCAGCTGCGCGTAGGTGACGGCGCGGCGGTCGCCGGGCTCGCCCTCGAAGTACAGGGCGACCTTCTCCTCGCGCCCCGCCGCCACGTGCCGGTCCACGCAGTTCACGGCCACGTTCAGGGTGCCGTCCTCGTACCAGCGGATCTCCGGGCCGCGCTCGGCGGCCGGGTCCGGGGCGGTGAGGGAGTGCGTCCGGGTGAAGGGTCGCTCCCAGCTCAGACGTCGGCCGGCCGCCTCCCAGAACGCGAGCCGGTCCGCCTCGGCCACCGGACGGCCGTCGCCGCGCCCGCCGTGCAGCCGGTCCGCCGGGCGGCCGGGGTGGACGTCCGGGTCGGCGGCGTCGACGAGCGCCTGCGGCAGGGGGCCGGGCAGCGTCGCGAGGGCCGCGGCGGGCACGCCGTCGTTCGGTCCGCGGACGGTCCCGGAGGCGCCCTCCTCGGCCGGGTCGGGGCGGGCGGGGTCCTCGGTGGGCGTCATGGGCGGCGGTCCTCCTGGTCGGCGGGTCCGACCAGGGTAGGGACGCCGACGACGGCGCCGCGCCCGCCGTCGTCACCGGCGGTCATGCTCGGCCCGCCGGGGCCCCGCGGGCGTCCGGCGCGGGCCAGGGCGACGGCGGCCGGTGTGGACCCCGTCCCACGGCCGGGGCGTCCCGGCCCCCGGGCCGCCCGCGCGTGTCAGAGTAGGTCCATGACCACCTACGCCACCCTCGCCGCCCGGTACGCCGACGCCTTCGACTCCGTCGCCCACGGCGAGCGGGCCCGCGAGGCGGGCCGGCACCTGCCGTTCGCCGCCCTCGGGGAGCTGCAGGCCGCCGGGTTCGGCAAGGTCGGTGTCCCCGAGGACGCGGGCGGCGAGGGCGGCGGCAGCGAGACCGTGCTGCGCCTGCTCATGGACCTGGCCGCCCGGGACGTGAACACCGCGCACGTCTGGCGCTCCCACCTCGTGTTCATCGCCACGGCCATGGACCAGGCGCCCGCCCGCCGGGAGCGGTGGCTGCGGCACATCGTCGACGGGGACTGGGCCGGCTCCGCCCTGGCCGAACGCGCCGGCGGGGCCGCGCCGGGCCGTGCCGCCACCCTGGCCAGCCGGGACGAGGGCGGCACCTGGGTCGTGCGGGGGCAGAAGTACTACGCGACCGGCTCGGCGTTCGCCACGTGGACCGCCGCGACCGTGGGCATCGAGGGGGCGGACCTCGTCTCGCGCCGGAACTCGAAGCGGGCCGGGGGCGCGGTCCGCGAGCCGGACCGAGCCGTCGCCGTCGTGCGCGTGCGTCAGCCGCGCGTGGGCATCAAGGACGACTGGGACGGGTTCGGCCAGCGCCTGACCGCCACCGGGTCCGTGGTGCTCGACGACGCCGCGGCCGAGGAGCTGCTCGAGGTGCCGCGGCAGGACGGACCGGTGCCCGTGCTCATGGAGGCGACCCTGCTGGCGCTGCAGGCCGGGATCGGTCGGGCGGCGCTCACGGAGGGCACGCAGCTGCTGCGGCAGCGGCGCCGCACCTTCAACACCGGCACGGCCGCGCTGCCCAAGGACGACCCGCAGCTCCTCGAGATCATGGGGCAGCTGGCCGGGCGGCAGGCCGCGGCCGAGCTGATGGTGCGCGAGATCGGGCGGCTGCTCGACGAGGGGGAGGACGGCGCCCACGGGGCCGGCCCGGCGGCGTCCGCCGAGGCGATGGCGGCCGCGTACCGGGCCCAGGCCGTGGTGCCGGAGGCCGTCCTCGAGGTGTGCACCCGCATCTTCGACACGCTCGGCGCGTCGGCGACGTCGGCCACGCTGCGCCTCGACCGGCACTGGCGCAACGCCCGCACCCTCGCCACCCACGACCCGGCGGCGTTCAAGGTGCGCATGGCCGGCGACTGGCTCGTGAACGGCACCCCGCCGACCGCCTACACGTCGGCCGGCGAGGTCCCCGAGGGGGACTGACCCGACGACCGGGCGGCCGGACGTGCCGGGCTCAGGCCCAGCGGCGCAGGGCCCGGCGCTCCAGCAGGCCGAGCAGCCAGTCGGTGAGCTTGCCGAGCACGGCGAGCAGGATGATCGCCAGGATCAGGCGGTCCGTGCGTCCGTTGTTCTGCGAGTCGGTGAGCAGGAAGCCCAGGCCCATCGAGGAGGCGATCAGCTCCGCGGCCACCAGGAACAGCCAGGCCTGGGCCAGGGCCAGCCGCAGGCCGGAGAACACGGCCGGCACCACGGCGGGCAGCTGCACCGTCCGCAGCAGGGACAGCCCGTGGTAGCCGAAGGCCCGACCGGCCTCCACCAGGTGCGGGTCCACATGGCGCAGGGCGGCGTAGACGGTGGTGAACACCGGGAAGAACGCGCCGATCGCGATGAGGGTGACCTTGGACTCCTCGCCGATCTGCATCCACAGGATCAGCAGCGGCACCCAGGCCAGCGAGGGCACCGCGCGCAGCGCCCCGATCAGCGGGGCGAACAGCGCGTCCGCCCACCGGGACAGCCCGAGCGCGGACCCCACGGCCAGCCCGAGTGCGGCGCCGAGCAGGAAGCCCAGCAGCACGCGCTGGGTGGAGATCCCCACGTGCAGCCACAGGTCGCCCCGCTCCAGCAGGTTGACGCCGGCGCTCAGCACCGCGCCGGGGGAGGGCAGCTGCACCGCGGAGAGCAGCCCGGCGGCCGTCACCGCCCACCACAGCATCAGGAGGACAGCGGGCGCGGCCAGCCCCACCACCGCCCGGGCGCCGGGCCGGTCCAGCACCCGGGACCGGGCTGGGCCAGCGCTGAGCCAGACGTTTCGGTCGTCTCCGCGGGGTGGATGCAGCAGATTTCTCTGGCTCAGCGCTGGTGCGCCTCTGGCTCAGCGCTGGGGTGCCGCTGAGTCGCCGCAGGGCCGCCACCCACGGACGTGTCCTCCGTCATGGTCAGGGCATGTCACGAACCGGGCGCCGGACGCGTGGCCGGGCCCGGCGGAGCCGTCATGAACCCCTGGGCCGGACCGACTTCCACCGCCGGCCGCGTCGGCGTTGCATGGTGCGGAACCGTCGCCCGCCCGGCCGCGCCCCTGCGACCGGGCGGCCCTGGAAAGGAGACCCATGAGCACCGCCGAGAACGCCGGGGCCGGAGCACCCACCCGCCCGGACGAGCACCGCGAGATCCTCTTCAACGCATTCGACATGAACTGCGTCGCCCACCAGTCCCCGGGTCTCTGGCGTCACCCCGACGACCACGCCCGCGACTACAACACCCTGGGCTACTGGACGCACCTGGCGCAGACGCTGGAGAAGGGTCTGTTCGACGGCCTGTTCATCGCCGACGTCCTCGGCCCGTACTCCGTGTACGGCGGCACCTCCGAGGCCGCCATCAAGACCGGCGCGCAGACCCCCGTGAACGACCCGTTCCTGCTCGTCTCCGCGATGGCCGCGGTCACCGAGCACCTCGGCTTCGGCGTCACCGCCGGCACCGCCTACGAGCACCCCTACCCGTTCGCCCGCCGCCTCGCCACGCTCGACCACCTCACGGGCGGCCGCGTGGGCTGGAACGTGGTCACCGGCTACCTGCCCTCCGCCGCCCAGAACATGGGCCAGGACGACCAGATGGAGCACGACGAGCGCTACGAGCACGCCGACGAGTACCTCGACGTCGTCTACAAGCTCCTCGAGGGCTCGTGGGAGGACGACGCCGTCGTCTACGACAAGGAGTCCGGCGTGTTCGCGGACCCGGCCAAGGTCCACGACATCGCCCACCAGGGCCGGTACTTCACCGTGCCCGGCCACGCCGTCACCGAGCCGTCCGTGCAGCGCACCCCCGTGATCTACCAGGCCGGCGCCTCGACGCGCGGCCGCGCCTTCGCCGGCAAGCACGCCGAGGCCGTGTTCATCAACTCCCCCACGAAGGAGCTGGCGGCCGCCACCGTGAAGAAGATCCGCCAGTCCCTGGTGGACGCCGGCCGTGACCCGTACGACGTGAAGATCTTCGCGATGCAGACGATCGTCACCGGGGCCACCGACGAGGACGCGCGGGCCAAGTACAACGACCTGGCGCAGTATGTGGACCCGCTGGGCGGCCTCGTGCTCATGTCCGGCTGGATGGGCATCGACCTGTCCCAGTACGACCTGGACGAGCCGATCGGGGACGTGAAGTCGAACGCCATCCAGTCCACCGTGGAGACCTTCCAGAAGGCCTCCGGAACGGACGAGGAGTGGACCGTGCGCAAGCTCGCCGAGTGGGTGGGCATCGGCGGCTTCGGCCCCGTGATCGTGGGCGGCGGCGAGTCCGCGGCCCGCCAGCTCGTCGAGTGGGCCGACGAGACCGACGTGGACGGCTTCAACCTCGCCTACCACATCACCCCGGGCACCTTCGAGGACGTCGTGGAGTTCGTGGTGCCGGAGCTGCAGAAGCTCGGCCGCTACAAGACCGCGTACACGGACGGCACGCTGCGCCACAAGCTCTTCGGCCGCGGCGACCACCTGCCGCAGAACCACCACGGCGCATCCTTCGCCCTGCGCCGCCGGTAGGGTGACGCCAGTGGCCGCGGCGCCCTGCCTCGGCCGGCAGCAGCCCCAGGAGGAGAACATGCAGCGCAGACGTGCCGTCCGCGCGGCCGGGCTCGGCGTCGTGGGCGCCCTGGCCTTGGCCGGGTGCGCATCCGAGCCGCAGTCGGCGGGGGAGGCCTGGCATCAGGCCCGCACCCAGTTGGACGAGGCCGAGACCGTCCGACTCGAGACCGCCTACACCACCGGCCGTCAGGGCCCGCAGTCGGTCCGCTGGGACATCGCCGGCCGGCTCGACGGCGGCGACGCCGAGTCGAAGGGCGTCATGCAGGTCGGCCGCGACTCGCACATCACCATGGAGTCGCGCCAGGTCGGCGAGGACGTGTTCGTGCGGGTCGACGTGGACGGGTCCGACGTCCCGGACGACGTCCAGATGATGTACTCCGACCCACAGTGGCGCCGTGTCTCGGCCGGCGAGGGGCAGGAGCCGCCCCTGAAGTCCCTCCTCGACCAGGTGGGCCTCCCCGCGGCGGACGCCCTCGACGGCGCCCAGGTGCGCGCCGAGGAGGTCGACTGGGACGGCGGCACGGCCTACCGCTATGCCGTGCCCGAGGAGGTCGCCGACGCCGCAATGGCCGAGGGCGACGCCACCCGGGTGCACTCCTTCACGGTGGACGACGACGGCGAGCTGGTCGCGCTCACCGTCGACGACGGCCGGGCCACCCAGCAGTACGCCCTGAGCGACTGGAACCAGATCGAGCCGGCCGAGGCGCCGGAGGAGGTGGCCGAGTGAGGCAGCGCCAGACCCAGACCCGCCGCACCCGCCGCGGCCTGTCCCTCGCCGCCGTCGGGGCGGCCGCCCTGCTGCTGACCGGCTGCGCCTCGGGCGACGACGCCCCCGGCGCCTGGGACCGCGCCCGCACCCAGCTCGAGGAGGCCGACTCCGTCCGCATGGTCACCGAGCTGCGGTCCGAGGCCCCGACCAACGGCCGCGCGGTCCCGGACTCGGTGGACATCTCCGGTCCCGTGGACGGCTCGTCCATGCGGTACGTGTCCGTGTACCAGGACGACGGCCTGATCACCCGGGACGAGTCCCGGATCGTGGACGGCACCGCGTACTCCCGATTCACGGTGGAGCGCGCCGGCGCGAGCGGCGAGGACCGCCCCGCCTATGTGGAGCGCTGGACCGCCACCCCGTACGAGAGCGATCCCCGCGCCACCGGCATGGGCGCGATGGTGAGCTCGCTGCTGGGCTCCCTGCCGGAGTCGGGCGGCCTGGACGACGTCGAGGCGGACGCGGACGGCATCCGCCGCAGCGGTCAGGACGCGATCCGCTACGTGCTGGACGAGCCCGTCTCGGGCCCGCAGGAGGGCGTGGCGCTGACCGCGTTCACGGTGTCCAAGGAGGACGGCCGCCTGCTCACCGTGGAGACCGAGTCCGCCGGCACGAAGGCCGTGGTGACCCTCTCCGAGATGGGCGAGGTGGATCCGGTGCAGGCCCCGCCGGCCGACGAGGTCCTGAAGCAGGACGGCTGACCCGGCCCACGACGACGGCGGCCCGCCTCCCCGAGGGGAGGCGGGCCGCCGTGTCTGCGCGGGTCAGCGCGTCAGCGGACCCTCGTCACCCAGCGGGGTGGACGGGTCCGAGACGGTGTCCGGCTCGGCACCGTGGCGGGCCGCCGAGGTGACGTTGTCGTTGTTGGACTCGGTCACGCGATCTTCGCGGACGTCGTTCTTCTTGTCGTTGCCCTGCATGGCATCCTCCACCTTCGTCGTGGCCTTCTGCACCGGATCGGACTTCTTCACCTCAGCGAACTTCTGCTGGGCGGTCTCCTGGACCTGGCCGACCTTCTCCTGGGTATTGGGGTCGTTCCAGAGCTTCTGGGCGTTCTGGGTCATCTTCTCGAGGTTCTTGCGGCCCTCGGCGGAGCCGAGCAGGTAGCCGAGTGCGGCGCCGAGGCCCAGGGTGATGAGGCGCATGGGTGGTCTCCTTCGTGTGTCGGGACCGCGTCGACCCTCTTGGACGGGCCGGGCGGCGCGCTGGCGCGCTGTCCTGAGATCACTCTGGTCACCGGAGCCCGCCGCGTCAACGGTTGAGGCGCACGGCCGTGCGAGGGTCGGGGGGCGTTCGTCCCCGCCGTCCCGTCCCACGACGACGGCCGCTCACCCCCGGGGGTGAGCGGCCGTCGTCGTGCCGGGGCCCGTGGGGCCACGGGGTCAGCCGAAGTGCTTCGGCAGGGTGGCCTCCCAGGCCTCGCGCAGCTCCGTGATCGGCAGGGTGAAGGCGTCCTGGACCTCGAGGGCCGCGGAGTCGGCGTCCACCACGCCGATGCGCACGGCCGCGTAGCCGCGGGCCGTGGTCATGTCGGTGAACCGGACCTCCTCGGTGCGGGGCACGGCCACGACGGCGCGCGCCTGCGTCTCGGAGAACAGTGCGGTGAACAGGTCCACGCCGTCGCGGCGCAGCACCTCGTCCAGCACCACGCGGGCGCCCACGCCGAAGCGCAGCACCATCTCGGACAGGGTGGCCGCGAGGCCGCCGCCGGAGACGTCGTGGGCGGCGTCGATCATGCCGTCCCGGGACATGTTGACCAGCAGCTCGCCGAGCAGGCGCTCCTTCTTCAGGTCGACCTTCGGGGGCAGGCCGCCGAGGTGGCCGCGCAGGCGCGCGAACTCGGAGCCGTCCAGCTCGTCCCCGGTCTCGCCCAGCAGGTAGATCGCCTGACCGTCCGCGTCCGGGGCGAAGCCGGACGCGGTGCGGCGCAGGACGTCGTCGAGCTGGCCGAGCACCGCCACCGTGGGGGTGGGGTGGATCGGGGTGCTGCCCGTCTGGTTGTACAGGGACACGTTGCCGCCAGTCACCGGGATGCCGAGGGTCTGGCAGCCGTCCGCCAGGCCGCGCACGGCCTCCGCGAACTGCCACATCACGTCCGGGTCCTCGGGGGAGCCGAAGTTCAGGCAGTCGGAGACGGCCAGGGGCACGGCCCCGGCGGTGGTGACGTTGCGGTACGCCTCGGCCAGGGAGGCCTGCGCGCCCGTGTACGGGTCCAGGTAGGTGAACCGGTCGTTGCAGTCCGTGGCCAGGGCCACGCCCATGCCGGTCTCCTCGTCCACGCGCACCACACCCGCGTCGTCCGGGGCCGCCAGGGCGGTGTTGCCGCGGACGTAGCGGTCGTACTGGCGGGTGATCCAAGAGGTGTCCGCCAGGTTCGGGGAGCTCATCAGCTCCACGACGGCGGCGCGCAGCTCCTCGCCCGTGGCGGGCAGGTCCTGACCGGCCTCGGAGGAGCGGAACGTGTCCGCCTGGAGCTCGTCCTGCCAGGCCGGACGCGCGTACGGGCGCTCGTAGACCGGGCCGTCGTGGGCCACGGTGCGCGGGTCCACGTCGACGATGACCTCGCCGTCCCAGGTGATGATCAGGCGGCCGTCGCCGGTGACCTCGCCCAGCCAGGAGTACTCGACGTCCCACTTGGCCATGACGGCCTCGAACGCGGCGACGTTCTCCGGCGTCACCACGGCCATCATGCGCTCCTGCGACTCGGACATGAGGATCTCGCCCGGGGTCAGCGTGGAGTCGCGCAGCAGCACGTCGGTCAGCTCCACGCGCATGCCGCCCTCGCCGTTGGAGGCGAGCTCGGAGGTGGCGCAGGAGATGCCGGCGGCGCCGAGGTCCTGGATGCCTTCGACGAGGGAGTCGCGGAACAGCTCGAGGCAGCACTCGATGAGCACCTTCTCGGAGAAGGGGTCCCCGACCTGCACCGAGGGGCGCTTGGCGGGCTTGCCGTCGCCGTCGAAGGACTCGGAGGCCAGCACGGAGGCGCCGCCGATTCCGTCACCGCCGGTGCGGGCGCCGAACAGAACCACCTTGTTGCCCACGCCGGAGGCGTTGGCCAGACGCAGGTCCTCGTGCTTGAGCACGCCCACGGCGAGGGCGTTGACGAGCGGGTTGCCCTGGTAGATCGGGTCGAAGCGGGTCTCGCCGCCGATGTTCGGCAGGCCCAGGGAGTTGCCGTAGCCGCCGATGCCGGCCACCACGCCGTGGAACACGCGGGCGGTGTCCGGGTGGTCGATCGCGCCGAAGCGCAGCGGGTCCATCACGGCCACCGGGCGGGCGCCCATGGAGATGATGTCGCGCACGATGCCGCCGATGCCCGTGGCCGCGCCCTGATAGGGCTCCACGTAGGAGGGCGAGTTGTGGGACTCGACCTTGAACGTCACGGCCCAGCCGTCACCGAGGTCGGTCACGCCGGCGTTCTCGCCGATGCCCACCATCATGTGCTGCTTCATCTCGTCGGTGAGCTTCTCGCCGAACTGGCGCAGGTGCACCTTCGAGGACTTGTACGAGCAGTGCTCGGACCACATGACCGAGTACATGGCCAGCTCGGCGGCGGTGGGTCGGCGGCCGAGGATCTTCTTGATCTCGGCGTACTCGTTCTCCTTCAGGCCCAGCTCGGCCCAGGGCTGCTCGACGTCCGGCGTCGCCTGGGCGTCCGCGACCGTCTCGATGTTGAACTGCTGGCTCATGCATGGCCTCCACGGCTGGCGAGGGTGGTCAGGACGGAGGTGAAGAAGCCGAGGCCGTCCACGCCGGAGCGGGGGCCGGCGGCGGTGTCCGGGCCGAAGCCCGGCTCCACGGCGTGCTCCGGGTGCGGCATCAGACCGACGACGTTGCCGGCCGGGTTCGCGATGCCCGCGATGTCCCGGCGCGAGCCGTTCGGGTTCCAGCCCTGATAGCGGAACACCACGCGGCCCTCGGCCTCGAGGGCGTCGAGGGTCGTCTCGTCCGCCACGTACTGGCCGTCCTGGTTCTTCAGGGGCACGGTGATGGTCTGGCCCTGCTCGAAGTCGCGGGTCCACACGGTGTCCGTGCTCTCCACGACCAGCTCCTGGTCGCGGCAGATGAAGTGCAGGTGGTCGTTCTTGACCATCGAACCCGGCAGCAGATGCGACTCGGTGAGGATCTGGAAGCCGTTGCAGATGCCGAGCACCGGCAGGCCGTCCGCGTCGCCCTCGGGGCCGCCGGCCGCCGTCGCCACCGCGTCCATCATGGGGGCGAAGCGCGCGATCGCGCCGGCGCGCAGGTAGTCGCCGTAGGAGAAGCCGCCCGGGATCACGACGGCGTCCACGCCGGCGAGCGTCCGCTGCGGGTCCGCGTCGGCGTGCCACAGGGAGACGGGCTCGGCGCCGGCGAGGCGGACGGCGCGCAGCGCGTCCACGTCGTCCAGGGTGCCGGGGAAGGTGATGACGCCGATGCGCGCGCCGCTGAGCGGCGTCGTCGGCGTCGAGTAGTCGCCGATGAGGGGGAGCTCGGTCATCGGGCGCCCTCGGCCTCGTCCAGGACGGCCACGTTCACGACGTCCTCGATGACGGGGTTGGACAGCATCTCCTCGGCGGCCGTGCGCGCCTGGGCGAGGATCTCGTCGGTGACCTCGCCCTCCACGGTGAGCTCGAAGCGCTTGCCCTGGCGGACCTGGCTGAACTCGGTGAAGCCGAGGCGGGGCAGGGCCCCGTTGATCGCCTTGCCCTGCGGATCGAGGATCTCGGGCTTGGGCATGACGTCGACGACGATGATGGGCATGAACACGCTCCTGGGTGCGGGACGATGCCGCGGAGCAGGAGGGTGTGATGCCGTCTCACGCCCGGCCCGGGGCGCTCCGCGTGCTTGCCCGTCCAGTCTACTCGGCCGCCCGGACGCGGAATCGTGGGTGTGATGGGGGCGGCACGCGGCAGCCGGCCCGGCGTAGCCTGGCGGCATGAGACCTCAGCAGACCCGTGTGTCCCCGCTCGGCCGACGCCGGCCGATCAGCCCGCTCGGCCCCGCGCTGCTCGCCGCGGCGGCCGGCGTCGTGCTGACGGGAGTGCGCCGCATCAAGGCCCGGTCCGCCCGGCGTCGCGCGACCGGACGCCCGCGCCGGTGACCCGCCCCGAGCCCTGCCCCTGCGGGTCCGGAGCCGGGCTCGCGGCGTGCTGCGGTCGCCTGCACGCGCGTTTCGCCCGGGACGGCGCCCTGACCGCGCCCACCGCCGAGGCGCTCATGCGCTCCCGGTACACGGCGTTCGCGCGGCTGGGCGAGGCCGGGCCGGCAGAGGCGCGGGCGATGGCCGACTACCTCGCCGCGACCTGGGCTCCCGAGCACCGGCCCACCGCAGCCGAGCTGCTGCCGGCTGCGGGGGAACAGGCGCCGCGGTTCACCCGCCTGGCGGTGCTGGACGTGCGGGACGGCGGGCCGTTCCAGGACGCCGGGACCGTGGAGTTCGTGGCCGTCGGCGCGGGGGCCGAGGGGCGGTTCCGACTCCATGAGGTCAGCCGGTTCCGCCGTGAGGACGGGGTCTGGCGCTACGTGGACGGCGACGTGCGCTGAGGCCGGAGCGGCGCGTCGGCCGGCGGTGACGCGTCAGAAGGCGGAGAAGATCCCGGCGCCCACGCCGAGGACCAGGCCCAGGATGGCGATCCACGCCACCAGGGTGACGATCGGGCGGGGGCGACGCGGGGCGTCGTCGTGCCAGTCCACGCCCTCCAGCTCCGGAGGGGTGCGCAGCTCTCGATCCATGGCCCCAGCCTCTCATGCCCCACGCCGCCCCGGGCTCAACGCGGGTTGACTTGTCACGGGTGCTGGGCACCTGGACCCGCGACAACTCAACCCGCGTTGCCGTCCGGGGTGAACAGGTCCTCGATCCGCCGCCCGAACACGGCCGCGAGGCGGAAGGCGAGCGGGAGCGAGGGGTCGTAGCGGCCCTTCTCGAGGGAGATGACGGTCTGCCGGGAGACGCCGAGCTCGTCGGCGAGCCGCTGCTGCGACCAGCCGAGGCGGGCACGCTCGTCGGGGATGGTGTTCTCCACGGCTCAGCCCCGGCGCTTCTGGAGCGCGTAGCGGACGGCCACCGAGGCGCCCGCGAAGAGGAGCAGCCCGGCGCCCACGAGGGGGAGGCTGGGCTGCCACCCCGCCAGGGCGACGACGAACGTGCCCAGGCCCAGCACCACGAGCAGGTCGCCGAACGCGCCGGACTGCGCCTTCTCGAGCCACCGGCCTTCGATGGTCTCCTCGGTGTCCCGGACGGCGCCGCGCAGGGTGGTGCGGTCCACGAGGAACAGCCAGGCGAGGGCTGCGCCGACCGGGAGCGCCGACGCCGCCATGACCGCGCCCGTGACCGCCGGGAAGCGGGGACCGGCGTCGCCCTGGCTCGAGGCCAGACCGTAGGACGCGGCCCCGATCAGCAGGGCGATGACGACGCCGGCCACGAGGCTGACGAGGATCAGTCGCCCGGACCCGCCGCCCAGACGGGCGGAGCGGCCACAGCGGGAGCGGGTGTCCCGGCGCGGATCGGTGGTGGCGGTGCCGGCGTGCTCCGCCGCGGCGCCCTGGCCGTCCGCGGCGGCGGTGTGGCGGGAGTGGTTCGCGGTCATGAGGCCCTCCTGTGGTCGATGCCCTGGGCCGGTGGCCCGGCCCGCCTCGGAGGCTCTGTGGGGGCCGTCCGACCGGACGTTGTGAAGCAAGCTTGACAGTCAAGTGACCTTGTCGTCAAGGTAGCTTGACGCCGGGGCCCGTGCGAACACCTCCCACGTCATGGGCGGGGTCAGCCCGAGCCAGGCAGGTTCGAGACGGAACCCGAGGGCTGCGTTCATCCGCAGGGACGCCGCGTTGACTTCGGCACCGCCGGTGCCCCACTCGCGCCCACCGCGGGCATGGGTCGCCAGGACAGTCGCCGCCTTGACGGCCTTCGCCACGCCCCGGTTCTCGTGCTCAGACGCGACCGCGGTGCGGTCGACCTCCCACCGGTCAGGGGAGCGGAACGTCAGGGTGAATCCGATGAGCACGCCTCCCTCGAAGGCCCCCACGGCGAGCCCCTCTGGGGTGGACAGTCGGGCCTCGAGGTCGTCCGGCAGCGGCTCGTGACGGGAGCCGTCGGTGTGCGAGAATCGGGGAGCCGCTTCCTCGTCGAGGGCGCGCAGGGCAGGCAGGTCGACGGCGGTCAGTCTCCGGACCTCGATTCCCCGCGCTTCGGTCGCCGCGACGTGGCCACGGTAGGGCGCCAGGTCGGCGTCGTCGTCGAGGTGGAGGCGCGCGCCCCAGGAGCGGGAGCGCACGCTCCACCCGGCGTCGAGCAGCGCAGCGGCCTCGGCCGAGTCTTCGCGGTGCACGCGGGCTTCCGCCCGTGGGTCGGTCACGGGGGTGAGCATCGACCACGGGATGTGCCCGGAGGCGGCCTCGCCCGGATAGACGTGCGGGAACTCGGCCGAGTGGGGATCGGAGGGGTCTCCCGGCTCGCGCCGCACCCACAGGCCGGCCCCCGCCAGTTCGTCCTCGTCCAGGCCGACGACGAACGCGTCCGGCCGGTCCGGGTAGATCGCCGCGCCGACGACTCCCACCTGGGCGGCGTCGTCGGAGGCGTGGAGGAAGCCGACGTCGTCGATCGAGGCGCCGCGCGTCGACGCCGTGTAGCGGCCGGTGCGCCGCGCGGCGGCCCAGTCCTCCGGGAGGGTGATGTGCAGGATCATGGCGCGAGGCTATCGGCCTCGGCGTCGACGCCACCCCTCCGGCTGCCCATCGCGGGTTGAGTTATCGGGGGTGTGGGGCGGCGGCACCCGCGACAACCCAGCCAGCGTTGCAGGGCCGCCCCGGGCGCGACGACGGCCCGGCGTCTCCGCGGGGGAGTCGCCGGGCCGTCGGGGGCGAGCCGGGTGCCGGGGTGCCCGGGCCGTCAGTCCTCCAGGAAGGCCTCGATGTCCGGGGTCACCGCGCGGGAGTCGATCAGCTGACGCTCGATCGCGTCGTGGGTGATGCGATTGGCCTCGCGCACGGCGTCGGTGCGCATCGAGATCTTGATGTCGCCCTTGTGGGTCGGGGTCCCGGCCACCTGGACCGGCTGGGTCTCGAGCGGGAGCGGGACGGCGTCGCACAGCGACTTCTCGGCCGGCTGGGCGCCGGTCAGGAAGTAGTCACGGATGGGCGTGTCCACGCACTCGGTGCCGTACGGGAACAGGCCGTGGGTGCCCTCGTTGTCCACGGAGATGAGGGACGTGTTGCGCAGCACGCCGGCGGCGCGGTGGCCGCCCTCGTACGGGGTCGCCGCGTCCAGCTCGGACTGCACGATCACGGTGTTCGGGGCGCCCTTGCCACCGGGCTGGGCGGGCATGGAGGTCTGGGCGGGCCAGTACATGCACTCTGACGGGCCCATCAGCACACCGATCCACGGGGCCTTGCGGCCGAGGTCGTCCACCCACGAGGTCCAGTATCCCTGCGAGGTGTTCCACTGGCCGTCCTGGCAGCGGATCGCCGAGAACGCGCCCTCGAAGGTGACGGCGTCTCCGGCCTGGGTGGCGGCGACGAGCTGCTCGCGCTCGCCCACGGTCTCCAGGCCGCGGGCGGCGAAGCGGTCGAAGGAGTCGCGCTCCTCGGCCGGCAGCGACGCACGGGCCTCGGCCAGGATGCGCTCGATCTGGGTGCGCTGCCCCGCGGGGTCCGTGGCCGCGGCCTCGGACTCCATGATGCGGATGTAGGCGGCGATGACGGACCCGGCGTCGAGGTACTGGGACGTGTCGTACATGGCCGGCAGCAGGAACGAGCCGGCGACGATCATGCCGAGCTGCGTGCGGGTGCCGCCGGCGTCCTCCCAGCGCTGCCGGATCTGCATCGGGTCGTCGCCGAGGCCGAAGATCTCGTCGTGCCGGGCCACGTAGGGGAGCATCGCGTCCTGGAACTGGCGGTCGCGGGAGCGCGGCTGCAGGTCCCAGGTGGTCTGGAGCCCGTCGCGGGAGATGTCGACGGCGGAGTCCAGCAGGAACCGGTGCGCGTGCTGGGGGAAGACGCGCTGGTACCAGCTGCCCAGCCAGGTGCCGTACGAGTAGCCGATGTAGGAGGTCTTCTCCTCGCCCAGGACGGCGCGGATGAAGTCCATGTCGTACACGGTCTGCTCGGTGGTGATGTAGGGGGTGAGCTCGTTCTCGAGGCACGCGTCGACCTGGGCCTTCGTGTCCTGCCACACGTCGTGCTCGGGGTTCGGCGTGTAGGTGCACTCCAGGGCGGTGGACTGGCCCACGCCGCGGGGGTCGAAGCCGATGAAGTCGTACTGCTCGGCGAGCTCCGGGGCGCGCTCGGCCATGGCGGGCCCCCAGGGCAGGCCGGAGCCGCCCGGGCCGCCGGGGTTCACCAGTGCGATGCCCTGGCGCTCCGGGTTGCCCTTCGAGGTCTCGGTCTTGGCCACGCGCAGGGTGATGGTGTGGCCGTCCTCGGGGTTCTTCCAGTCGCGGGGCACCGTGACGTCGGCGCACGCGGTGCCGGGGATCGCGTTGAACCGGGCGTTGAGGCTCTCGCTGCCGAAGTCGCAGGCCTCCCAGTCCAGCGTCTGGCCCACGAGGTGCGGCGCGAGCGCGGCGGCGTCGTTGACCTTGTTGCCGCGCGTGGCGGAGAGGTCGTTGGAGCGGGCCTGGCCCTGCGATGCGGACCCCTTGCCGTTGCCGTTGCTGTTGCCGGGTGCGGAGAGCGCGGGGGCGGCGGCCGTGATGGCGAGTGAGACGGCCGCGACGGCGGCGGCGAGCGTGGTGCGGCGGCGAGCTGGAACGGTTCTGGTCACGTCAGGTCCTCGAGTCGTTCGGTGCGGAGCGGGCCGGGGCGGTCACCGGATGACGCGAGTGATGCGCCTCATAGCCTGTGTGGAAGCCATCGTAATCATGGACGCGCGCTGGAAGTCCACTCGGCCTCCGGCCGGGTCCCGGGGGCCGCCCCCACGGCCGCGTCCAACACTGCCAACAGCCGCGCCCGCAGCGACTGCCCCCGCTCGGCGAACTCGCGCTGTCGCCGCGCGTACTCGGCACGCCCGGCCGGCTCCTCGATCCGCACGGCCGCGTAGCCGCCGCGCCCGTCGGAGAGGTCGTCCACCCCGGTCAGGTCGTACGGCGAGGCCTCCATGTCCAGCCGGCGGATGTCCCACGCGAGGTCGAAGCAGTCCGCGAGCAGGTCCGAGTCGACCACCGGCACCAGCTTGTACGCCCACTTGTACAGGTCCATCCCCGCGTGCAGGCAGCCGGGCTGCTCCATCTCCCGCATCCCGGCGCGCGTGGGCAGGACGCCGTCGTCGCCCTCGTTGCGGTCGCGGGCCTCGGGCGCAAAGAACCGGAACGCGTCGAAGTGCGTGCACCGGATCCGCGAGCCCTCCACCACCGCGTCCGTCCCCTCGGCCCCGAGCCGCAGCGGCAGCTGGGAGTGCCGCACCCCGTGCACGTCCGAGCGGTACGCCATCGCCCACTCGTGCAGCCCGAAGCAGCCCAGGCGCGGCGCCCTCTCCGCCGTGCGCGCGAGCAGGTCCCGCGTGAACGCCACCCCCGACGCGCGGTCGGCCAGCACCGCCGCCACGTCCACCAGCCAGCCGCCCACCGCGCGGCCGTCGACGACGGCGCCCGCCACCTCGCCGGCCTCGACGCGCCGGTAGTGCTTCCACTCGCCCCGTGGGGTCGCGCCCAGCTCGGCCGCCTCAGCGCGGGCCGCGGCGCCGTCGTCGTCCGCGAGGAGGACCCCCGGCCCGGGGTGCCAGCGCTGCAGCGCGGCGGGGGAGTGCGTGTAGTAGCCGAAGAGGAAGTCCTGCACCGGGTGCTTCTGGCCGCGCATCCGCAGGGCCACCAGCGGGTCCGTGCGTCGGGCGATGCGCTCGCGGTGTGCCCGCGCGTGGGCCCGCCACACGTCGGCGGGCAGGGTGACGACGGCGGTCGGCGGGGGCGCGGGGGCGGTGCGTGGCTCGGGCATGACCCCACCATCCTCCCCCGTGGCGCCCCTCATGAGCGAGCGGGCCCACGTGATGCCGACGCGGGGAGCGCACTCCGGCGGCCCCAATTCGACGGTCCTGGACGTTGCCTGGCAAAGATCTGGTCAAACGCCCTACCGGACGGTAGATTGCACATGTCTCGCTGTGGTGCCCATCACATGGGCGCCGATCTCCCCGTCCCCCGGCGTCATCCCCGCCGGCGTGCCACGGGTGAGAGCTGGGCGGACCTTGATGAGAAAGGCGGAGGCAATGCCTCAGAACCCCACCCCTGCCCGGCGCCGTCGGGCCCTGGCCGCGGCCGTCGCCGGCGCGAGCCTCGTGGCCGCTCCCGCGCTCGCGGTGTCGGCCACCGCCGTCGAACTGCCCGACGGCAGCACCGTCTCCAGCCCGCAGGGCGAGGTGCAGGTGCAGCAGCAGTTCGAGGACGGCCGCTACTTCGTGGTCCTGAAGGACCAGCCGTCGGTGACCGCCCCCGAGGCCGGCGCCGTTCCGGGCGCCGCCCCGAAGGCGAAGTTCGACCCCTCGCACCCGCGCGTGAAGAACTACGAGGCCAAGCTCCAGCGCCAGCAGGCGAAGGTCGCGAAGACCCACGGCGCCAAGGCCGAGATCTCCTTCCAGCGCGCCGTGAACGCGTTCGTCGCCGAGCTGACCGCCGAGGAGGCCCAGGCGATCGCGAAGGACCCGGCCGTGCTCGGCGTCGCACCGGACGAGCAGGTGGCCCCGGACTACAGCTCCACCGAATTCCTCGGCCTGCCCGGCAAGAAGGGCACCTGGAAGTCCGTGTACGGCAAGGCCGAGAACGCGGGCAAGGGCGTGGTGGTCGGCGTCATCGACTCCGGCATCCACCCGGACAACCCGTTCATCGACGGTCAGCCCGTCCAGCCGCTCAAGGGCAAGGCCAAGGTCGGCGTGCCGTACCGCACCGCGGACGGCCAGATCGCCGTGCTCAAGGCGGACGGCACCACCGCCACGGCCGAGTGCGAGACCGGCCCGGACTTCCCGGCGTCGTCGTGCGACTCCAAGCTGATCGGCGCCTACGCCTTCTCCGACGACTTCGAGCGCTTCGTCCCGGTGGACGAGCGGGCCCCGGAGGAGCGCATCTCCCCGCTGGGCGTGTTCTCCCACGGCACCCACGTGGCCACCACCATCCTCGGCAACACCGGGGTGGAGCAGACCATCGACGGCGACTCCTTCGGCGAGGGCGCGGGCGTGGCCCCGGCCGCTCACCTGATCTCCTACAAGATCTGCTGGGAGGACACCGACCCGAACACCGGCGGCTGCTACACCTCCGCCTCCGTGGCCGCCATCGAGCAGGCCATCGAGAACAACGTGGACGTGCTGAACTACTCGATCTCCGGCTCCAACACCTCGATCGTGGACCCGGTGGCCATGGCCTTCAAGTCCGCCGCCGAGGCCGGCATCTTCGTGGCCGCCTCCGGCGGCAACTCCGGCCCCGGCCCGAACACCGTGAACCACGGCTCCCCGTGGCTGACCACCGTGGCCGCGGAGACGTTCTCCAACGAGCTCACCGCCACCGTGCAGTTCTCCGACGGCACGCAGCTCCGCGGCGCCTCCTCGGCCCGCACCGGCGTGGGCCCGGCCGAGGTCATCCACGCGTCCGAGGCCGCCGCCGGCGACGCCGAGGCCGCGCGTCTCTGCCTGCCCGGCGGGCTCACCGAGGAGGCCGCCGGCAAGATCGTGCTCTGCGAGCGCGGCGGGAACGCCCGCACCGAGAAGTCGCAGGTGGTGGAGGAGGCCGGCGGCGTCGGCATGATCCTCGTGAACACCCCGTCCGGCTCGCTGGACGCGGACATCCACGCGGTGCCGACCGTGCACATGAACGACAACGGCGTGATCGAGAAGGTGAAGTCCTCCGACCTCACCGCCACGATCGTCCCGGGCGACACCACCGGCCTGCCGGAGGACCCGCTGCCCCAGATCGCCGGCTTCTCCTCCCGCGGCCCGGCCAACGCCGTGAACCAGGAGCTCCTGAAGCCCGACCTCGCCGCCCCCGGCGTGAACGTGATCGCCGGTGTCTCCCCGCTGGACCCCGACTACCACGGCAACACGTTCGGCCTCATGTCCGGCACGTCCATGGCCTCGCCGAACCTGGCCGGCATGGCCACGCTGCTGATCGGCAAGTACCCGGCCTGGTCCCCGATGGCCGTGAAGTCCGCCCTCATGACCACCGCCGGCGACGTGTACAACGCCGACGGCACCGTGAACACGGACAACTTCGCCACGGGCGCCGGCTCCGCCGATCCGGCCGCCGCCGCCCGCCCGGGCCTGGTCTACGACTCCGGTAAGGAGCAGTGGGACGCGCTGCTGCGCGGCGACATCGCCGGTCGTGACGTGAACGTCCCGTCCCTGGCGATCCCCGACGTCGTCGGCTCGGCCACCGTGACCCGCACCGTGACCGCCCTGGAGAACGGCCGCTGGCGGTTCTCCGCGAACGTGCCCGGCTTCGAGGTGACCGCCTCCCCGGCCGTGCTGGACCTGAAGGCCGGCCAGTCCGCCGACGTCGAGCTGACCGTCACCCGCACCGACGCCGCGGTGAACACCTGGACCCACGGCTCCATGTCTTGGACCACCGCCAAGGGCAAGGCCGTCCCGGCGGTGACCTCCCCGGTCACCGTCAAGGCGAAGTCCGCGGCCGTCACCTCCGCCGTCGAGGGCTCGGGCGCCACCGGCTCCGCCAATGTGGAGATCACCCCCGGCGTGACCGGTGAGCTGACCCCGCAGGTCCTGGGCCTGGGCAGGGTGGACTCCACCGTGGCCGCCGCCACCGCGAGCAACTCGCTCGTGTCCAGCGCACTGGCCGTGTCCACGGTGACCGTGGAGGAGGGCACCCAGTCCCTGGTGGCCTCGATCAGCGCGGGCGCCGCCGGCGCCGACTGGGACCTGTACGTGATCACCCCCGAGGGCAAGCAGCTCTCCCGGGCGACCGCGGACGAGTCCGAGACGCTGACGATCGCCAACCCCACCCCGGGTGCCTACACCGTGGTGGGCCACCTGTACGCGGCCAACGGCGGCAAGGACACCGGCACCCTCGAGACGCTCAAGCTGCGCGAGGACGCGGGCAACCTCACCGTCTCCCCGAACCCGGTCCCCGTGACCTCGGGCAAGGCCACCGAGGCGACCCTCTCCTGGTCCGGCCTGACCTCGGGCACCTGGAAGGGCCTCGTCACCTGGGACGCGGGCATCACGACCGACGTGACCGTCCAGGTCCCGTGACCGCCCACCCCCTCCGTCCTCGCTGACGGAACGGGAGGAACCGCCCACCACGACGCCGGCCCCGCACCTTCACGCTGAAGGTGCGGGGCCGGCGTCGTGGTGAGTAGGGCAGCGGCGGGTGCGGCGTCAGCGGCCGGTGCCGCCGTAGACCGTGGCCTCCTCCTCGGCGTCGAGGCCGAAGGCGGCGTGCACGGCGCGGACGGCGTCGTCGAGCTTGCTCTCGGCGGTGACCACGGAGATGCGGATCTCCGAGGTGGAGATGAGGTCCACGTTCACGCCGGCGTCGGCGAGGGCCTTGAAGAAGGTGGCGGAGACGCCCGGGTTGGAGCGCATGCCCGCGCCGATCAGCGAGAGCTTGCCGATCTCCGGGTCCGAGACGATGTCCTGGAAGCCGATCCGGTCCTGGGCGGCGCGCAGGGCGGCCATGGCGTCCTTGCCCTCCACGATCGGCAGGGTGAAGGAGATGTCCGTGCGACCCGAGCCCTCGCGGGAGATGTTCTGCACGATCATGTCGATGTTCACGTTGGACACGGCGATCACGCGGAAGATCTCGGCGGCCTTGCCGGGCACGTCGGGGACGCCGACGATCGTGACCTTGCCCTCGGAGCGGTCGTGGGCGACGCCGGAGACGATGGGCTGTTCCATGGGAGCGCCTTCCTGAAGGGTGATGGTGTCGTTCGGGTCGGGCATGATCCAGGTGCCCTCATGGTCGGAGAAGGAGGAGCGCACGTGCAGCGGCACGCCGAAGCGGCGCGCGTACTCCACGGAGCGCAGGTGCAGCACCTTGGATCCGGAGGCCGCCATCTCGAGGGTCTCCTCGGAGGAGAGCTCGGTGAGCTTGCGGGCGGTCGGTACGACGCGCGGGTCCGCCGAGTAGACGCCGTCCACGTCCGTGTAGATCTCGCACACGTCCGCGCCGAGCGCGGCGGCGAGGGCGACGGCCGTGGTGTCCGAGCCGCCGCGGCCCATGGTGGTGATGTCCTTGGACTCGGGGCTCATGCCCTGGAACCCGGCCACGATGGCCACGCGGCCGGCGTCGAGGGCCTCCTGCACGCGGTGGGGGTTGACCTTGACGATCCGGGCCCGGCCGTACGAGGTGTCCGTCAGCATGCCGGCCTGGGAGCCGGTGTAGGAGCGGGCCTCGACGCCCTCGGCGTGGATGGCCATCGCCAGCAGGGACATGGAGATGCGCTCGCCGGCCGAGAGCAGGATGTCCATCTCGCGTGCGGGCGCGTCCTGCGTGAGCTCGGCGGCGAGGTCGAGCAGCTCGTCCGTGGTGTCGCCCATGGCCGAGACCACGACGCACACGCGGTTCCCGGCCCGGACCGTGTCCGCGACGCGGCGGGCCACGCGCTGGATGCCGGCGGCATCGGCCACGGAGGAGCCGCCGAACTTCTGGACGATGAGACTCATGGGTCGCTCCGGACGGGATCGAGGGTCGGTTCGGGCCAAGTCTAGGGGCGCGCACCCGCGCGGGTCCGCCAGGTGAACCCCTGTTCCGGATGCTGGACCCGGCGCCCGCGGCCGGTCAGGACGACGGCGCCCGCGGCCCCGCCTGCGGCCCCGGTCGGGCTCGGATCGGCGCCGGGATCATCCCCCGGGTGGATCCGCGTCCGAGCACGGCCCGGCAAGGATGGGGCCATGACCGCTCCAGCACCCCCGCCCGCCTCACCCGTCCTGGGGGCGGCCGCCCACGACGGGATCGTGGCCCACGGCCTCGCCCGCTCGTTCGGCGCCGTCCATGCGGTGCGGGACGTCTCCCTCACCGTGCCCGCCGGCTCCGTGACGGCCCTCGTCGGCCCGAACGGCTCGGGCAAGACCACGCTCCTGCTCATCTTGGCCACCCTGCTGCGCCCGGACGCCGGCGCCGTGTCCGTGGCCGGGGTGGACGCGGTGCGCGAGCCCGTCGAGGCCCGGCGGCGGCTCGGCTGGATGCCCGACACCCTGGGCGTGTGGGAGGAGCTGACCTGCCACGACATCCTCGCCAGCCTGGGCCGGCTCTACGGCATGGGGAAGGCGGAGGCGTCGGCGCGCGCGGACGAGCAGCTCGCGTGGGTCGAGCTCACGGAGTTCGCCCACCGGCCCGCCCGCGTGCTCTCCCGCGGCCAGCAGCAGCGCCTGTCCCTGGCTCGGGCCACCGTGCATCGGCCCTCCGTCCTGCTCCTGGACGAACCCGCCAACGGCCTCGACCCGGCCGCCCGCATCCGGCTGCGGGACGACCTGCGCGCCATGGCCGCAGCCGGCACCGCCGTGCTCGTCTCCTCCCACGTGCTCGCCGAGCTCGAGGAGATGTCCGATCGCGCCGTGTTCCTCCGTGAGGGCGCCACGGTGGCCACCCAGGAGTTCCGCGCCGCCGACGGCCTCGCCCGCCCCTACCGGATCGCCGGGCCCGACCCGACGGCCCGGGACACCCTCGTCCGCGCCCTCGAGACCCGCGGCCTGACCGTCACCGCGGCCACCGGCGCCGGCGCGGGCCAGCGCCGGGACGGCGTCGTGGTGCAGTTGCGGGGCGAGGCCGCCGCGGCCGCGCTGCTCGCGGACCTCGTGCGCGAGGGTGTGCTCGTCAGCCACTTCGCCCCGGAGGGCTCCCGCCTCGAGAACGCCTACCTGGGCCTCCATCTGGAGGGCCCCCGCACCGAAGGAGACCGGCCGTGAGCACCGCTGTCGCGACCTCGATCCACGACCGCCGCCCGCCGCAGCCGCAGCCGGGGGGACGCCTCGGCGCGGCCCAGGCCGTGGCCACCGTGGTGGGCATGGAACTGCGTCAGCGGCTGCGCTCGCGCGGCTGGTACGTGCTGTTGGGCGTCTTCTTCGTGGTGGTGGGGGCGGTGACCCTCGGCGCCCTCGGGCTGCGGAGCCTGGGCATGACGGAGATGGAGGCGTCCGGCCTGGAGCCGGAGCTGGCGGAGCAGCAGATGCGCGCCCTGGGGCGGACGCTCTTCGACGGCGTCCTGCTCTTCGTCCTCACCCTCTCGCTGCTGGTCTCGCCCGCCCTGGCGGCCAACGCGATCTCGGGCGACCGTGCCGGCGGCACCCTGGCCATCACCCAGGTCACCCTGCTGCGGACCGGGCACCTGATGGCGGGCAAGTGGCTGGCCGCGTGGATCGCCTCCGCCGCGTTCCTCGCGGCCGCGCTGCCGTGGCTCGCGGTCGCGGCCGTGGTGGGACGCGTGTCCCCGTGGGCCGTGCTGGTGGGGCTCGTGATGATCCTCGTGGAGTTCGGCATGATCGCGGGGATCGGCGTGGCCGTCTCGGCCATCGCCGGGCGCACGCTGTTCGCCGTCGTGGTGACGTACCTGATCGTGGCGGCGCTGACGATCGGCACCCTGGTGGCCTTCGGGCTGTCCCTGCAGTTCCTGCAGACCGAGGTGCGGGCCAACGACGCCGAGTACGGCTCCATGACGGCGGAGCCGTTCACCGAGGCGGAGCTCGAGAAGATGACCCCGGAGGAGGCGGAGCGGGCCTGGGCCGAGTGGGAGGCGGCGCACCCGGAGCTGTACGACGGGATCGCCGACCGGTGCGTCGGCCCGGTGACCACCCGGACGATCCCCGACCCGCGGCGCAGCGGATGGCTGCTCGCGGCGAACCCCTACGCCGTCCTCGCGGATGCGTCCCCCTGGGAGGGCGGGCTCGTCGAGGACGGGACCTGGGCGGAGCCCGGGCCGCTCAACCTGCTGTCCGTGGGCCTGCGCTGGACCCAGCGTGACCCCGTCCGGGACGTCGAGTGCCTCGACGGCGAGCTGCGCGGTCTCGACCAGAGCGGCGTGCCGGACCGGCAGGGCACCTGGCCGGTGTGGCCGCTCGGCCTGGCGATGCAGGGTGTGCTGGTGGCCGGGCTGGGCTGGTGGGGCCACCGTCGCCTGGACACCCCGGCCGGGCGGCTGCCCGCCGGCACGCGCGTGGCCTGAGCCGGGCCGGCGTCGGGCGGGGCCTGCTCGACGCCGGCCCGTGTCAGCCGCTGATCAGGCGGCGGCCCTCGAAGGCGCGGCCGAGGGTGACCTCGTCCGCGTACTCGAGATCCCCGCCGACGGGCAGACCGGAGGCCAGACGCGTGACGCGGATGCCCGTGGCGCCGAGGAGCCGGCCGAGGTAGGTGGCCGTGGCCTCGCCCTCGAGGTTGGGATCCGTGGCGAGGATGACCTCCTGCACGGCCTCGTCCTGCAGCCGGGTGAGCAGCTCGCGGACGTGCAGCTGCTCGGGGCCGATGCCGGCGATCGGGTTGATGGCCCCGCCGAGCACGTGGTAGCGGCCCTGGAAGGCGCGGGTGCGCTCCATGGCCATGACGTCCTGCGACTCCTCGACGACGCAGATCTGGGAGCGGTCCCGGCGTTCATCCCGGCAGAGCGAGCACACCTCGTCCTCGGAGACGTTGAAGCAGACCGAGCACAGCCGCACCCTGTCCTTGACCGTGCGGATGGCGTCCGCGAGCCGCAGCATGTCCTCCCGGTCCGCCTCCAGCATGTGGAAGGCGATGCGCTGGGCGGACTTCGGCCCGATGCCCGGCAGGCGGCCGAGCTCGTCGATCAGGTCCTGCACCGCGCCCTGGTACATCCGTCTCCCTCGTCCGATGGTGCGTCTCGTGGGGCGTGCGCCCCGACGCGGCGCCGTGGTCCGGCGCCGCGTCCATCATGCCCGCGGCCCCGGACGGCGTACGGGCGCGTTCGCCTCAGGCGTCGTTGGGGCGTTCCTCGAGCAGGCGGCCGCCGAGCACCCGTTCGACGACGGCCCGGCCCACGAGGCCCGAGTCCTCGAGCGGGACGTCGTCGTCGCTGGCGACCTCGTCCTCCCACCCCACCCCGGACGTCGCCGGGGCGGCGGGGCCGGTGTCGGCGGGCCGGGTCGGGCCGCGGCCCTGGGCGGCCTCGCGGGCGGCGCGGATGGCCGCGGCCCGCGCGTCCAACGACGGCAGCGCCGAGGCTCCCCCGGCGGGCTCGACGTCGGCGGGGCGCGCCCCGAGCGAGGCCGCGCTCGGCCGGCCCCCGGCGGGGGAGCCCGGCGAGGCGTCCGGGTCGGGGCCACCGGGAGCGCCGGGGCCGCCGCCCGTCCCGCCGCCGCCGCTCGAGCCCGCGTTCACCGGAGGCTCGAGGGGCCCACCGGCCCGCAGCCGCTCCATGAGCCGCGGGTACATGCTCGCCGGATGGCCCGAACCCGGGAAGTCCGAACCGGTCGGGCCGGCAGCCGCGCGCGGCGCGGCGTCCGCGTCGTCGGCGGGCACGCCCGGGTCAGGGGTCGCGTCGGCCGTGGGCGAGCCCGTGGGGCGCCGCTCCTCGTCCGAGGACGGGCCGGCGCCCGAGGCGGCCGGGTGGAGATCGCGTCGCTCCGTGGCCGCTGCGTCGTCGTCCGGGGCGGGCGACGGCGTGGCAGGCCGGGCGGAGTCACCGTCCGCGGCCGCGCCCGCGCCGTCGTCGAAGCCGGCGGGACGGGTCGCGCCGAAGCGCTTCGCGAACTCCGCGCGCAGCTCCGCCTCCGGACGGGCGAACACGGGGATCGAGTGCTCCTCCTCGCGGACCAGCGGCCCCGGGTCGTAGGCCCGACGGACCTCCTCGGCGCTCGGCTCGCTCTCGCCGGGGGTCGGGGCGTCAGGCCGGGCCGGGGGGCCCTGGCCGGCCTCCGGCGCGGCGCCGCCGGGGGCCGGCGCGGGCTGCGGCGGCGCCCCCCAGTCCTCGACCGACGGCACGGGGCCGTCCCAGCCGGCGGCGCCGACCGGCCGCTCCTCGGCGTCGCGGGCCGGCGGGGTCCAGCCCTCGGGGCCGTCCGAGTCGTCCTGCTCCGCGTCCGGGTCGAACGCGGGCAGCGAGTCCCACGGGTCCTCCTCGGGCGGGGGAGCGTCGTCCCAGGCGGGCGGCTCCTCGTCCGGGCCGCCCCAGCCGTCCGCCGGCGGGGCGGGGGCGGGCGTCGTCGACGACGTCGGCGCCGGCCCCCAGGAGGTGGCGGGAGCCGCGGGCGTCCAGGCGGGGGACGGCTCCGGCGTCTGACGCTGCTGCGTGGCCCGGGGCGGAGCGGCCGGCGGCGCCGGATCGTCCTCCGCGGTGGAGGGTGCGGCGGAGCGCGGCGGGGTGGGGCGGGAGGACTCCGGCTCGCGTGGGGCCTGCCCCGGTGCCGGAGCGGGCCGGTTCGGCTGCGCCGTCGGTCGGTCGGGCCGGCCCTGCTGCGGGGCCGGACGCTCAGGCCGGTCCGTCCGCGCCGGGCCGGCCGGGCGAGCGCCGGACTGTGCGCGGGCGTCCCCGGTCGGCGCGTCCCCACCGAGGATCAGATCGAGCCGCGGGCGGATGCCGAGCACCTGGTGGACGGCCTCGCCGAGCACGCGGTCACCGCCCCGGCCGAGCAGCGACTGGCGGGGCCCGTCCTGCTGGAAGCCGATCGTCAGCAACGAGCCGTCGTAGCCCGCGACGCTCGCGTTGTCCTTCACCAGCATCCACACCAGGCGTGAGGCGTCCTCGAGGGCCGTGAGGATGTCCGGCCAGGCCCGGCGGATCATCTCCACCTGGCTCGCCGCCGGGGCGGGCGTGGGGCTCGACGGCGCGGCCGTCTCCTCCGGCCCGTGGGCGGGGGCCGGCGCGGCACCGGTGCGCTCCTGGGCCTGGGACCGGCCCTCGGGCTCGGGCCGGCCCTCAGGCTCGGCGCGGCTCCCGGCCTCCGGGCGGCGCGTGTCCCCGGAACGGGCCCCGACCTCAGCCGGTTCGGGCCGCCCGGGCTGCGGCGCCTGCTGCGGACGCTCGGACCCCGTGGCCCCGGCGGCGGCGTCCCCCTCCGGCGCCTCTGCCGCGGACTGCGGGGCAGGCGGCGTCCAGCGCTCCGGCGGGGCGGTGGACGCGGTCGGCGCGGGCTCCTCCGGCCGCCGCATGGCGGCCCGGGCGAGCGCGGCACCGGTCAGAGTGCCGGAGCCCTCCGCGTTCTCGGCCGATCCGCCGCCGTCCGCGGCGGGCGTGCCGGACCGGGCCGGCGTCGTCGTGCCCTCCGGGGCGCCCTCCTCGACGGGCGCGGCGCCACCGAGCTCCAGGCGCCGTTCGAGGGCCTCGAGGCGGGCGGCCAGGCCGCGGTGCGTCTCGTCCGAGGCAGGCAGCAGCAGGCGCGCCATGAGCAGCTCGAGGTGCAGGCGGGGACTGGTGGCCCCCACCATGTCCGTCAGCGCGAGGTTGGTGACGTCCGCGAGGCGGGAGAGCTCCGCGCGGGAGAGCTGCGCGGCCTGCGCCGACAGACGCCGCACCTGGTCCTCCGGCATGCCGTGCAGGATCGCCCCGGCCTCCTCCGGCAGGGCACGGGCGATCACGAGGTCGCGGAAGCGGTCCAGCAGGTCCTCGACGAAGCGGCGCGGGTCCTGGCCGGACTGCACCACGCGGTCCACCACGCGGAATACGGTGGGGGTGTCGTCCGCGGCGACGGCGTCGATCACGTCGTCCAGCAGGGCTTCCGGGGTGAAGCCGAGCAGGCTCACCGCGAGCTCGTAGGAGACCTGGCCCTCCTGGGCACCCGCGATCAGCTGGTCCAGCACGGAGAGCGTGTCACGCACCGAGCCCGTGCCGGCGCGCACCACGAGCGGCAGCACGCCCTTCTCCACGGACACGCCCTCCTCCGCGCACAGCTGCTCGAGGTAGGCGATGAGCGGCTCCGGCGGCACGAGCCGGAACGGGTAGTGGTGGGTGCGGGAGCGGATGGTCCCGATGACCTTCTCCGGCTCCGTGGTGGCGAAGATGAACTTCAGGTGCTCCGGCGGCTCCTCCACGATCTTGAGCAGCGCGTTGAAGCCCGCCGCGGTGACCATGTGCGCCTCGTCGATGATGAGGATCTTGTAGCGGTCCCGGACCGGGGCGAACGTGGCCCGCTCGCGCAGGCCGCGGGCGTCCTCCACACCGCCGTGCGAGGCCGCGTCGATCTCCAGCACGTCCAGCGAGCCCGGCCCGCCGGTGGCCAGGTCCCGGCACGAGTCGCACTCGCCGCACGGCGTGGGCGTGGGGCCTTGGGCGCAGTTCAGGCAGCGCGCGAGGATGCGGGCGGACGTGGTCTTGCCGCAGCCGCGCGGGCCGGAGAAGAGGTAGGCGTGGTTCACGCGGTCCTTCGCCAGTGCGGTGCGCAGCGGGACCGTGACATGGTCCTGCCCGATCACGTCCTCGAAACGGTCCGGGCGGTAGCGGCGGTACAGGGCGGTGCTCACCCTCGAAAGCCTATCCGGCGGGCGGACGGGCTAAGGGAGCCGGGGAATGCGCCCACCCACCGGCCCGTTCCCTGGCCCATGACCACCACGCACATGCACACCGACGCCGAGGACACGATCCACCCCACGCAGCCGGCCCCGGACGCGGGACCGCTGAGTCAGGCCGAGATCGACCGCCTCTTCGCGGACCGCCACACGACGCAGCTCTTCTCGGACGAGCCCGTCGACCTCGAACTGATCGAGCGGGCCTACGCGGACCTCCGCTGGGCGCCGACCGCCATGAACAACCAGCCGCTGCGGCTCGACGTCGTGGACAGCCCCGAGGCCCGCGCCCGCCTGGCTCCGCTGATGATCGAGTTCAACCGGGAGAAGACGGAGCGCGCCCCGCTCACGCTGATCGCCTCCTACGACCTCGACTGGCACCGCCACATGGGCCACCTCGCCCCGTTCCGGGAGGGCTTCGAGGAGGATGCCGAGGGCAAGCCGGGCATGCGCGAGGGGATGGGCCGCACGAACGCGCTCATCCAGGTGGGCTACCTGCTCGTGGCCCTGCGCGCGCACGGGCTCGAGGTCGGCCCCATGGCCGGGTTCGACGCCGCCGCCGTGGACGCCGAGTTCCATGCGGACCGTGCCTGGAAGTCCCTCCTGGTGATCAACGTGGGCCACGCCGCCGCAGACGACGAGAAGGCGCAGCAGCCCCGCCAGGGCCGCCTCGACTTCGACCAGGCCGCCCAGGTCCTCTGACCGGGGCCGGGCCTGCGGCGGACCAGGGCGCCGGCCCGCTCAGAGCCCGGTGAACACCCACGGAACACGCGGCAGGGCGGCCGGGTCGAACGCGGGCACGGCGGCCGCCAGCGGTCCCGCGGGCAGGCCGAGGGACTCCAGCAGCCGGTCCCGCACCCGCTCGGGGGTCCACGCCGGGTCCTGCGCGGCGAGGTCCTTGAGGGTCACGGCGCCGTCCCGCTTGGCCAGCCGCCGCCCCTCCGTGTTCAGCACGAGCGGCACGTGCAGGTACTCCACCGCAGGCGTCGGCTCCCCGCGCGCGGCGCACAGCGCCTCGGCCAGCCAGCGCTGGCGCGGGGCCGAGTCGAGCAGGTCGTCGCCGCGGACCACCTGGTCCACGCCCTGCGCCAGGTCGTCCACGACGACGGCCAGGTTGTACGCGTACGCCCCGTCGTTCCGGCGCAGCACCAGGTCGTCGACCAGGCCCGTGACCTCGCCGTGCAGCACGTCCACGGCGGTGGCGCGCGGGATCTCGCCCGCCGGCAGACCCGCGACCTTCGCCGCATCGATCCGCAGGGCGGCGGGGCGCACCCGCCGTCGCTCGGCCCGCTCGGCCTCGGTCAGGCCGCGGCAGGTGCCCGGATAGAAGCCGGGCGGACGCAGCGGCACGGTGCCGCCGGAGGCGGGGGCACCGTCGTCGGGCCTCGGGTGCGGGGCCGACGTCGCCTCGGCGATGTCCTTGCGGGAGCAGAAGCACTCGTAGACCGCGTCCGTGCCGTGCGCGGCGCGCAGGGCGGCCACGGCGGCGTCGTACAGGGCGGTGCGCTCGGACTGGCGCACCGGCTCGGCGTCCCAGTCCAGCCCGACGGCGGCCAGGTCCGCCCGCTGGTCAGCCTCGGCCCCGGAGCGGACGCGGTCCAGGTCCTCGACCCGCAGCAGGAAGGCGCGGTCCGTGGCGCGCGCCGCGAGCCACGCGACGAGCGCGGTGCGCAGGTTGCCCAGGTGCAGGCTTCCCGTGGGGGAGGGGGCGTAGCGTCCGGCGGGCATGGGATCTCCTGGGGGAAAGTGAAGACCCCTCACGCACCTGCCAGAGCCCACCTACCCTTGCTACCTTCCGGTCCTGGGGGAGTTCAGCGAGATGACACCACGTGAGGGGCCGCCCACGACTCTACCAGGGCGGCGGTGGGCGGGGCGATTCGGGCCGCGGCGAGACCCGGACCGGGCCCTCGCCTCCCGCGGGGGATTGGCGCGGCCCAGGACGATCTGGTTATGATGGAGCCTGCCCTCGCGCGGTCCGCCGCATGAGGGCGCACCAAGGAGGATTCGCCTAGCGGCCTATGGCGCACGCCTGGAACGCGTGTTGGGTTAACAGCCCTCGGGGGTTCAAATCCCCCATCCTCCGCGGGCAAGCCCCGGGACCCCAGTGGTTCCGGGGCTTTTCGCATGTCCGGGGCCGCTGTCGTCGCGGGCCGCGCGCCCGGACTCCCGATCCGCCACGCTGGATGCGAGACGCGGGTCACATTTGCGCGTATCCTTCTCCCCAGTCGTCCGGGACCGCCGGCGGCCGCCGCTCGGAGCTCGCACCGCACCGGCCATCCCCACCCCGATCTGGAGACCCCATGTCCTTCGCAGATCTCATCACCGCCGTGAACGACGTCATCTGGTCCCCGGCCCTGATCTGGCTCTGCCTGATCGTCGGCCTCTACTTCACCATCCGGACCATGTTCCTGCAGTTCGTGAACATCCCGGACATGGTGAAGCAGCTCCGCGAGGGCCAGGACTCCGCGGACGGCACCTCGTCCCTCCAGTCCCTCATGATGTCGCTCGCCGGCCGCGTCGGCATGGGCAACATCGGCGGCGTCGCCACGGCCATCGCGTTCGGCGGCCCCGGCGCCGTGTTCTGGATGTGGGTCATGGCCCTGCTCGGCGCCGCCACATCCTTCATCGAGTCCACGCTCGGCCAGATCTACAAGGAGCGCGACCCGGACACCGGCGAGTACCGCGGCGGCCCGGCGTACTACCTGGAGAAGGCCTACAAGCACACGGCCGCCGCCCCCGCCTTCAAGGCGTACGCGATCCTGTTCGCCGTCGTCACCGTCTTCGCCACCAGCTACTTCCTGCCGGGCGTGCAGGCCAACGGCGTGGCCGCGGCCGTGGGCGAGGCGTGGGCCGTGCCCGCCTGGGTCGTGGCCCTGGCCATGGTCATCCTGCTGGCCTTCATCGTCCTGGGCGGCGTGAAGCGCATCGCGACGTTCGCCGTCTACGTGGTGCCCGTGATGGCCGTGCTGTACATCATCCTCGCGCTGATCGTGCTGTTCCTGAACTTCGACCAGATCCCCGAGGTCTTCGGCTCCATCTTCGCCAGCGCGTTCGGTGTGCACGCCGTGTTCGGCGCGATCCTCGGCCTCGCCATCCAGTGGGGCGTGAAGCGCGGCGTCTACTCCAACGAGGCCGGCCAGGGCACGGGTCCGCACGCCGCCGCGGCCGCCGAGGTCTCGCACCCGGCCAAGCAGGGCTTCGTGCAGGCGTTCGCCGTGTACATCGACACGCTCTTCGTCTGCTCGGCCACCGCGTTCATCATCATCTCCACGGGCGCCTACCGGGTGTACTCGGACGGGTCCGGCTCCGGCCTGCTGTTCGAGGGCATCGTCTCGCCGACGGCCTCCGAGGGCCCGGCCTTCGTCCAGACTGGCTTCGACGCCATGTTCACCGGCTTCGGCCCCACGTTCGTGGCCGTGGCGCTCGCGTTCTTCGCCTTCACCACGATCGTGGCGTACTACTACATGGCCGAGGTCAACCTCGTGTTCCTCACGCGCAACCTGCGCAACGGCATGGTCCGCCGCGTCGTGCTGCGCTTCCTGCAGGCCCTGATCCTCGTGTCCGTGGCCTACGGCGCCGTCGCCACCACGGGTGCGGCCTGGGGCCTCGGCGACATCGGCGTGGGCTCCATGGCCTGGCTGAACATCCTCGGCATCCTCGTGCTGCAGGGCCCGGCCCTCAAGGCCCTCAAGGACTACCGTGCACAGAAGCGCCAGGGTCTCGACCCGCAGTTCGACCCGCGCCCGCTCGGCATCCGCAACGCGGACTTCTGGGAGCACCGCGCCGACGGCCTGATCACCCAGGGCGTCGCCGGCACGGCCGAGCACCCGATCGTCACCGAGGGCGGCGCCCACCGCGCCTGACGGGCCGGCGGGGCTGGGCCCTCCCCGCCCCACCACGACGACGGCCCGGACGCCGCCAGCGTCCGGGCCGTCGTCGTGCGCGGCAGGTCAGAACAGCTGGCGCAGGTTCGCCTTCGCGAGGTCGAGCAGCTTGGTGCCCTTGCCGTCGAGGACGGTGCGCATGGCGTAGAGCGCGAAGCCCTTGGCCTGCTCGAACTCGATGCTCGGCGGGATCGTCAGCTCCTGACGCTCGGTCTTGACCACCAGCAGCGCAGGCCCGTCGTGGGCGAGGAACTCGCGCATCACCGCAGGCAGGTCCGTCGTGTGGTCCGCGCGGAAGCCCTTGATGCCGGCTGCCTCCGCGATCGCCGCGAAGTCCGGGTTCTGCAGGTCCGTCCCGAAGGGGACGAACCCGGCGGCCATCATCTCGAGCTCCACGAAGTTCAGCGAGTCGTTGTCGAACACGAGCGTCTTCACGGGCAGGTCGTTCTGCACGAACGACAGCAGCTCGCCGAGCATCATGGCCAACCCGCCGTCGCCGGCCATCGCCACCACCTGGCGGGTGGGGTCGACCGCCTGGGCGCCGACCGCCTGCGTGACCGCGTTGGCCATGGAGCCGTGGGACAGGGAGCCGATGATCCGGCGGCGCCCGTTCATCGTCAGGTACCGGGAGGCCCAGACCACCGGGGAGCCGACGTCGGGCAGGAACACCACGTCGTCGTCGGCCAGCTCGTCGAGGAGGCGGGCCACGTACTGCGGATGCACGCGTCCGCGTCCCGGGGAGGCCAGCTGGTCGAGGTCCTTGCGGGTCTTGGCGTAGTGCTTGAGCGCCTTGTCCAGGAACGCCGACGACGAGTTCCCGCGCAGCAGCGGCAGCAGGGCCTGGGCCGTCTCCTTCACGCCGCCCACGAGCGGCACGTCCACGGCCACCCGTCGGCCGATCTGCTCGCCGCGCACGTCCACCTGGATGACCGTGGCGTCCTCGGGGTAGAACTGCCGGTACGGCAGGGAGGAGCCGAGGATCAGCAGAGTCTCGGCCTCCTTGAGCGCGTGGTAGCCGGAGGCGAAGCCGAGCAGGCCGGTCAAGCCGACGTCATACGGGTTGTCGTACTCGATCCGGTCCTTGCCGCGCAGCGCGTGGACGATCGGGGCCTGCAGGCGCTCCGCCAGGGCCACGACCTCGTCGTGGGCGCCGGCCGCACCCGCGCCGGCCAGGATGGTGATCCGCTTGGACGAGTCCAGGGCCTCGGCGGCCTCGCGCAGCACGGAGTCCGCCGGGATGACGCGGGACGGCGTGTGACGGATCACCTCGGGCTTCGCGGAGAGCTCGGTGAGGGCCACGTCGCCCGGGATCACGAGCACGGCCACGCCCCGCTGCTCGACGGCGGCCCGCATCGCGGTGCGCAGCATGCGGGGCATCTGGTCCGCCGAGGAGACGTGCTCCACGTAGACGGAGCACTCGCGGAACAGGTCCTGCGGATGGGTCTCCTGGAAGTAGCCCGAGCCGATCTCCTCCGACGGGATGTGCGCGGCGATCGCGAGCACCGGAGTGCGGGAGCGCTGGGCGTCGAACAGGCCGTTGATCAGGTGGAGGTTGCCCGGACCGCACGAGCCCACGCAGACCGCGAGCTCATCCGTGAGCTGGGACTCGGCGGAGGCCGCGAAGGCCGCGGTCTCCTCGTGCCGGGTGTGCACCCACTGGATGCCGCCGTGGGAGCGCAGGGCCTCGGTCAGCCCGTTGAGGGAGTCCCCGGGCACGCCGTACATGCGGCGCACGCCCGAGGCGTGGAGGGTCTCGACGATGTTCTGGGCGACGGTGGCCACGGTGGAACCTCTCTCTGGTCGGGAGGCGCCCGGGCCGGTTTCGGCAGGGGCGCGGCATTGCCTTCCACGCTAGGGGTCGAGGTCCAGGCCCGGGGAGGGGCGGCCGCCCGGAGGGGGCGTCCGGCCGGGTCAGCGCAGCAGGTCGCGCTCCACCCAGCGCAGCAGGGACTCGCCTGCCCGCTCGTGGACGTCCTCGGCGTCGCCGATGCCGCGTTCGGCGAGGATCGCCGCCGTCACCACGCCGTAGGGCTTCTCGGGGACGCCGTCGGCGGGGCGCACGTCCATGTGCTCCACGGCCAGTCCGCGCTCGTGCAGCCGGTCGGCCATGGCGTAGTCGCTGCGCGAGTCGCCCGCGGTGAGCCAGCGTTCGGGCACCGGGGTGCCCGCCTCCGCCAGCAGGTCGAAGCAGCGCTCGACGCCCAGGTCCTTGCCGGAGGAGCGGTGCTCGACGTCCACCGAGATCACCGAGGGGGCCACGCGCACCTCCTCGGCGAGTCCGCGCTCGGCGAGCAGATCCTCGACGCCCGCGGCGACGTCGTCGCGCACCCGCTCGTACTCCGTCTGGTCGGCGCCGACCGTCTTCTCGAGGGAGACCATGGCCAGCTTGGTGCGGTCGGTGAACTGCAGGTCCCCGGCGCGCTCATCGTTGAGGGCCCAGATCGCGTCACGGGTGTCCGCGTCGATGGCCATGTCCGGGTCGGTGCGGAGCCAGTCCGGGGCGGTGCCGTCCACGGTGACGTCGGGCAGGTCCCCGGAGGGCACCGCGGAGAACGGGAACCACACGGCGCCCTTCTCGCAGATCGCGTGGAAGGGAGCGTCGTCCGGGAGGCCCGCGTCGCGCAGCGGGGCGATCAGGTTGTGCAGGAGGAAGTCCGTGGAGCGGCCCGTGTTGAAGCCGACCGGCACCCCGCGCCTCGCGAGGCGGACGAGCACGTCGATGATCCCCTCCGGCACGGTCCGGGTCTCGGTGGAGGCCACGGGGGCGTCCACGTCCAGCAGGAGTCCTATCGGGGAGGAAGTGCGCATGCCCCCACCCTAGGCCGCGGTGGCCCGTGCCCGCGATGGGCCCGGCGGCTACGCTGACCCTGAGACCCGCCCCGCCCGGGGCACACCCCCGACGATCACCCCACGGGAGCACCCATGAGCACCGCCACCGACCTCGGCCCGTCCCGCAGCCCCTTCGGCCCCGACGCCGCGGCGCGCGTCCCCAGCTCGGGGACGGGGCTGTCCTCGACGGGCGGCCGGGTGGCCATGCTCGTGGTCGTGATCCTCGCGGTCGTGGCCGCGTTCCTGGGCTCCGGCGTCGTCGGCGGCCTGACCCCCGTGGCCGAGGCCGCGGGCGGCTGGCTCGGCCCGGACGCCACCTGGGTCTCCCCGGCGACCCCCGCGTTCGGCATCTGGTCCGTGATCTACGCGGGGCTGCTGGCGTACGCCGTGTGGCAGTTCCTCGCCTCGGCCCAGTCCGCCCGTCACGACCGCCTGCGACCGTGGATCCTGGTCTCGGTGCTGCTCAACGCCGCGTGGATCTGGACGGTGCAGGCCGGGCTGCTGGGGCTGAGCGTCGTGGTGATCGCGCTGCTGCTGACGTGCCTGGCGTGGATCCTGGTGCTCCTCGAATCCGTCCGCGCGCACAGCTGGGGGGAGCGGATCCTCCTGGACGGGGTGCAGGGCCTGCATCTGGGCTGGGTCTCGATCGCCGCCGTGGCGAACCTGGCCGCGTGGCTGGCCTCGACCGGCGTCGTCGGCGATCCGGGGCAGTCGTCCCTCTGGGCGAAGGTGATGCTCGTGGTGGCCGTGCTGATCGGCGCGTTCACGGCCGTGTACAACGGCGGCCGCCCGGCTCCGGCGTTCGCGCTCGCGTGGGGTCTGGTGTGGATCGGCGTCGGCCGCGCGGACGGCACGGGGCTGCTCTCGGGCAGCCTCGCCCTCCTGGCGTGGGGCGGCGCGGCGATCGTCCTGCTGTGCTGGCTGGCCGCGCTGCTGCTCTCCCGCCGGTCCGCGACGGGCGAGGCCCGCGACCTCGTCCTCGACGCACTCGACGGCGGCGGCGACCCCATCGACGGCCGTCGCTGACCCCCGTCGTCATTGACGGAACGGGGACCGATGCTGTCGTGACGTGCGGCAACACCTGTGCCTCCCACATGCGATGATGTGGTGATCCGAAGGCCCCGCCTCACGGCGGGGCCTTCGTCATGTCCCCGTCCCTTCCCCTCCAGGATCCTCGTGCCCCTTGCCCGTCTGCGCGCGGCGCTCCCCGCGGCCGCACTGTCCCTGCTCCTGCTCACCGGCTGCACCGCCACCGACGACGGCGTCACCCCGGCGAGCGATGCCGACACCTCCGCGTCGGTCAGCACGATGCCGACGACGCCCACCCCCTCCGTCGACGGGGCTGCGACGAGCCGTGCCGCTGCGTCGTCGCTGGCCGCCTCCTCCGCCGCGCAGAGCTCGCGCGCCGCAGCGTCGTCCTCGAGCGGGGCCGCCGAGTCGCGTGCCGCTGAGGGCTCCCGCAGTGCCGAGCCGGCGGCGCCCGCCGCCCCGGCCGACGTCGAGGGAGACGTGGTCACGGTCGAGTCGATCTCGGACGGCGACACGCTCCGCGTGACCCTCGGCGAGGTGTCCACGCGGGTGCGCCTGCTCAACATCGACACCCCCGAGACCCACCACCCCTCGAAGCCGGTCGAGTGCATGGGACCGGAGGCGACGGCGGCGCTGAAGTCGATGATCAGCCCCGGCGACACGGTGGTGCTGCGGTACGATCGCCGGCTCTACGACCGCTACGACCGCCTCCTCGCCGGCGTGTACGCCGACGGCGTCCTGCTCAACGCCGAGATGGCCCGCCTGGGCTACGGCGAGCCGGCGGTCTTCGACGGCAACGACCGTTTCCTGCCCGAGGTCGAGGCGGCGTGGGAGGAGGCCCGGGCGAACGGCGTCGGCAGGTTCTCCGGGGAGTGCGGCACCGCGGCCGAGCCCATCCCGGAGGCGGCCCCGGCCCCCGCCCCGGAGGCGGCCCCCGCACCCGAAGCCGCCCCCGCGGCCGGCGACGCGGGGCCGGTGCGCGGAGCCGACTCCGTGTGCCCGGACTCCCACCCGGTCAAGGCCAACGACAACTCGGGCATCTACCACATGCCCGGTCAGCAGCACTACGGCAAGACCAACGCGCGCAACTGCTACGCCTCCGCCGCCGCGGCCCAGGCGGACGGCTACCGCGCGGCTGAGCGCTGAGGGCCTCGCGCACGACGACGGCCGCCCACCTCGCCAGGTGAGCGGCCGTCGTCGTCCGTGCCGAACGTGTGCTCGGCGCCGCGCCGGGTGCGGTCAGCGGCCCTCGTGGACCGCCCGCAGCTCGTAGCCGCGCTCCTCCACGGCCGTCTGCTTCTCGGCGCGCTTCTCCACCCCGGCCACGTCCTTCGGGGGCAGCTGCACCCGAGCCTCGGCGGGCAGGCCGGCCTCGAGCTGGCGGGCACGCTCCACCTCGGCGTCGACCTCCAGGCCGAGCAGCAGCACGATGTTGAAGATCCACAGGGCGAACAGCAGCGCCATGATCGTGCCGATCGCGCCGTACGCCGAGTAGCCGGCGAACTGCGTGAAGTACACGGACAGGGCCACCGCGGCCAGCACCATGCCCACCAGCGCCACGATGTTGCCGGGGCCGAAGAGGTGGAAGCGCGGCTTCTGGACGTTCGGGGTGGTGTAGTACAGGGTCGCGATCAGCACCAGCAGGATCAGGACGACGACGGGCCACTTCACCCACGCCCACACCGGCAGGAACGTGTCCGAGAGGAAGTTCACCACGCCGGTCATGCCGAGCGGGCCGGCGATCGGCTGGAGGAAGCCGTCCACGAGTGAGCGGTTCAGCGCCAGCGAGATCAGCACGACCACGATGCCCACGATCAGGATGAGCGTGGTGAGCAGGTTGGTCAGCGTCAGCTTCACCAGGCCGCGGCCCTCCTCGTAGCCGTACACCGTGTTGGCCGAGCGATTGAACGCCTTCACGTACGCGGAGGCGGACCACAGGGCGGTCGCGATGCCGATGACGAGGGCGATGATCCCGCCGCCTGAGGCGGCCGAGTCGCTCATGGTGGTCACCAGGTTCGTGACGAGCGCCTGGTAGTCGCTCGGGACCAGACCGGTCAGCTGCCCCAGCAGATCGTCGATGGCTCCGCGGTTGGAGGCGAGCACGAGGGACAGGATGGAGAACACGGCCAGCAGCGAGGGGGCCAGCGAGAGCACCAGGTAGTAGGTGAGCTTCGCGGCCAGGTCGGTGCCGCCGTCGTTGCCGAACTCCTTGAGCGCGCGCGTGAGCGCGTACTTCCAGCCGGCGCCGTCGAGCTTCACCCCCTTGAGCCGCTCGGCACGCTGGTCGGGATCGATCTTCGCGGCCTCCAGGGTCGCGTCCACAGGATGAATGGCCACGTCGGTCCTCTCGCGCTCGGGGGCAGGGGGCGGATCGGGCCCCACGGTAGCGGACGGGTGCCCCGTCCGTCCCGACCGGAGCGGCGCTGGGCCGCGGACCCAGGCGATCAGCACTCGATGACGTTCACGGCCAGGCCGCCGCGCGAGGTCTCCTTGTACTTGGACTTCATGTCCGCGCCGGTGTCGCGCATGGTCTTGATGGCCTGGTCCAGGGTCACCCGGTGCGAGCCGTCCCCGAGCAGCGCCAGCCGGGCCGCGTTGATGGCCTTCACCGACGCGATCGCGTTGCGTTCGATGCACGGCACCTGGACCAGGCCGCCCACGGGGTCGCACGTCAGCCCGAGGTTGTGCTCGATCCCGATCTCGGCCGCGTTCTCCACCTGGTCCACGGTGCCACCGAGCACGGCGCACAGCGCGCCCGCCGCCATGGAGCAGGCCGAGCCGACCTCGCCCTGGCAGCCGACCTCGGCGCCGGAGATGGAGGCGTTGCGCTTGTACAGGATGCCGATCGCCGCCGCGGTGAGCAGGAACTCGACCACCTTGTCGTCCCGCTCCTGCTGCGTGGCGCCCTCGGGGAGCACGAAGCGCATGTAGTAGAGCATGACGGCCGGGATGATGCCCGCGGCGCCGTTCGTGGGCGCGGTGACGATGCGCCCGCCCGAGGCGTTCTCCTCGTTCACCGCGAGCGCGAAGAGGTTGACCCACTCCATGGCCCACATGGGGTCGGTGCGGTCGGTGGTCTGCAGCAGGTGCTCCCGCAGCGCGGGGGCCCGACGGCGGACCTGCAGTCCGCCGGGCAGGATCGGCTCGGTGCGGGTCACGCCGTTGTGGACGCATTCCTCCATGACGGCCCAGATGGCCAGCAGCCGGGTGCGCAGCTCGTCGAGGTCGTGCCGGGTGGCCTCGTTGGCGAGCATGAGCTCCGCGATGCTCAGGCCCGCCTCGTGGCAGCGGGCGGCGAGCTCGGCGCCCGTGGAGAAGGGGTACGGTTCGCCGGTGTCGCCGTCGTCGGTGCGGTTGACGTCCTTGGTGGCGTCCAGCTCGGCCTCGAGCTCGTCCGAGGTGACCACGAAGCCGCCGCCCACCGAGTAGTAGTCGCGGGTGTGAAGCTGTTCGCCGGCGTCGTCGTAGGCGGTCAGACGCATGCCGTTCGGATGCCCGGGCAGGGACTCGCGCATGTGCAGCGTCAGGTCGCCCTGCCGGTCGAAGGCGATCTCGTGGCGCCCGTCCAGGGGCAGCCGACCGCCCGTGACGATCTCCTCCACGAGCCCGGTGCAGGCGTCCGGGTCGATGGTCTCGGGGTCCTGGCCGGCCAGGCCGAGCAGCACCGCGGTGTCCGAGCCGTGGCCCACGCCGGTGGCCGCCAGCGAGCCGAACAGCTCGGCGTGCACGCGGGCGGCGCGCCCGAGGACGCCGCGCTGGCCCATGCTGTCCGTGAAGCGGCGGGCGGCGCGCATGGGACCCACGGTGTGGGACGAGGACGGGCCGATGCCGATCGAGAACAGGTCGAGGACGCTGAGCGCCATGCAGTGCTCCTAGGGTGCGAGCGGGACGCGCGGCGGCTGGGGGTGGGGGCCGGACGCGCGGAGCCGGGTGATCCGGTGCAGACCAGACTAGGGGCACGGGGCCCGGCAGGCCATGGGGTCGCGGGTCGAGGTCCGCGGTGCTCTCCGGCCCGTCGCCCGCCGCACGGACCGGAGCCGGGAGCGCTCAGAGGATGTTGTCCTTGGACTCCTCCACCTGCGCGGCCGCGCGGAACGCCGTCAGGTCACGCAGATACTCGTCCGCGTGGGGGAACACGGGCCCCTGCCCGGCCACGAGCATGACCCCCTCGAGGGGCTCGAACCGGGAGCGGCCCGCGTGGATGTCCTCGCCGGCGTCGACCAGGGTGCGCAGCTGCCACCACGTGGGGGCCATCAGGTTGACCTCGCCGGCCCGGAAGCGGCGCAGCAGCTCGGCGGGCGACGCCCAGCCGTGACTGGCCGCCTCGCAGGACATCCGCTCGGGGGACTGGCCCTGCGGCAGGTGGACGGCGAAGAAGAACGTGTCGTAGCGGCGCGGGCCCCCGTGCGGGGTGATCCACCGGGACCACGGCACGAGCGCGCCGGCGTCGGGGCGCAGCCCCTCGCGGTCGAGCAGCTCCCCGAAGTCCACCTCGTGGCGCTCGACGGCGTCGCGCAGCTCGTCGGGGAACGCGGCCACCCGGGCCGGGTCCACGGGGGTGCCGGTGTCCGCGTCCCGGGCCAGGAGCACTCCGGTCTCCTCGAACGTCTCGCGGACGGCGGCGGCCAGCACGCGGCCGGCGCCCTCGGCGGGGTCGAGCTCCGTGAGGGTGCCGTGGGCGTCCACGGGCTCGTGCGGCAGCCCGAGGCGCCGGCCCCAGTCGGCCAGATCCGTGCCCTCCCACAGTCGGTCCGGCAGGTCGTCCGCGGGGTCCACGCGGCCGCCGGGGAAGGCCGTGGCGTGGGCGCTGAAGGCCATGGTCCCGGCGCGGCGGACGGTGAACACCGAGGTCTCGCCGCCGGCCCCGGGTCGGACCAGCACGAGGGAGGAGGCGGGCACCGCCGGGACCCGGGGCCGGTCCTCGGCGGCCGGCGGCTCGGCGGGCGGGGCGGCGGGGCTCACGGTGCCTCCTCGGTTCGAGCGATCATGGTCCGGACGCACGGGCCGACGACGGCGGCCCCGGCCGCTCCCGCGCGGGGGTCATGCGGCCCGGATGTGCGCGGACCCGTAGTCTGTAGCGTAAGTCACCGCGCTCGGGGCGGAGGCCCCGGGGCGAGACCGCGACCCAAGGAGGAGGAGGCCGTGAAGATCCTGGTGCTGGCCAAGCAGGTGCCGGACACGTGGCAGGAGCGTGAGCTGAGCCTGGAGACCGGCTGGGTGGTGCGCGACGGCGCGGCCGAGCCCGTGCCGGACGAGATCAGCGAGCGCGTCATGGAGGTCGCCCTGGGCTGGCGGGACGCCGGCGCGGACGTCGAGGTCGTGGCCCTGACGGTGGGCCCCGAGGACTCCTCGAAGACCCTGCGCAAGATGCTGGCCATGGGCGCGGACTCCGCCGTGCAGATCACCGACGACGCGCTCGTCGGCTCGGACGCCGTGCAGACGGCTCGCGTGATCGCCGCGGCCGTCGAGAAGGAGGGCGCCGACCTCGTGCTCGCCGGCACGGTGTCCACGGACGGCGGCACCGGCGTGGTGCCGGCCATGGTCGCCGAGCTCCTGGACCGGCCCTACCTGCCGCACGCCGAGGCCCCCGAGCTGACCGACGGCGAGCTGACCGGCACCGTGGCGACCTCGGACGCGGACGTGCGCGCCGCCGTCGCCCTGCCCGCCGTGGCGAGCCTGACGGAGAAGACCGCGGAGCCGCGGTTCCCGAACTTCAAGAACATCATGGCGGCCAAGAAGAAGCCGCTCACCGTGCTGTCCCTGGCCGACCTCGGCATCGCCGCGGGCCCGGCCGAGGCCGCCTACCGCTCCGTGATGGTCTCGGCGGACACGCGTCCCGAGCGCGCCGCGGGCGAGAAGATCACCGACGACGGCACCGCCGCCGAGCGGCTGGTGGAGTTCCTCGCGGGTCGGGGGCTCGTGTGAGCGCGAACGTGGAGGAGACGGAGATGACGACGCAGACCGACGCCGCGAACAGCGGTCAGACCGTGCTGGTGCACGCCGAGATCGGCGCGGACGGCGCGCTCCGCCCGGTCGTGGCCGAGCTGCTCGGCGCCGCGGCCACCGTGGGCGTGCCCGAGGCCGTCCTCGTGACCGGCGCGGAGGGCAGGGACGCCGCCGTCGCCCGTCTGGGGGAGTACGGCGCCACGCGCGTCCACGTCCTCGTGGCCGACGACGCCGCCACCACCCTCGGCGACGCCGCCGTGCAGGCCCTCGCCGCCGCGGCCGCCCGCACCGCGCCCGTGGCCGTGCTGCTCTCCGGCAGTCCTGAGTCCCGCGCGGTGGCCGGCCGCCTGTCCGTCCGCGCCCGCGGCCCCGTGTGTGCGGATGCCGTGGGGCTGCGCTGGGCCGACGACGAGGTCATCGCCCGCCACTCCGTGTTCGGAGGCGACTACCTCAGCGAGTCCACCGGCGAGGGCGGCCCCCGGATCATCACCATGCGCCCCGGCGCCGTCGCGGACCGGGCCCCGGCCGTCGAGGCGCCCGAGGTCGTGGAGCTGGCCGCCGCCGAGCTCGGCCCGGTGACCGCCGGCGCCCGGGTGCTCGAGGTGAACGCCCGCACGCAGAACTCCGCCCGTCCGCCCCTGCGCGGCGCGAAGACCGTCGTCGCCGGCGGACGCGGCGTGGGCTCCGAGGAGGGCTTCGCGATCGTCGAGCAGCTCGCCGACGAGCTCGGCGCCGCCGTGGGCGCCTCGCGCGCCGCCGTCGACTCCGGCTACACCGCGGCCGAGCGCCAGGTGGGCCAGACCGGCGTGATCGTGTCCCCGAACCTGTACATCGCCCTCGGCATCTCCGGCGCCATCCAGCACTTGGCCGGCATGAAGACCGCCAAGACCATCGTGGCGATCGACAAGAACGAGGACGCCGAGATCTTCGAGCACGCCGACTTCGGCGTGGTCGGGGACATCTTCCAGGTGGTCCCGCAGGTCATCGAGCAGCTGCGCACCCGCCGCGGCTGAACCGGTGCGGGCGCGGTCCGCAGCGGACCGCGCCCCTCGGACGAGGAGAAGCATGCCCAAGCAGCGAATGGCCGGCTACGTCCCCCTGAAGGGCGCCCCGGCCGAGACCGAGCCCGCCCCCGCCCCGGCGCAGGACACCACGACGGCGGCCCCCGCCTCGGCCGCGGCCGCCGTCCCGGTGGCGCCGACCGCGCCGACGTCGGGCCTCACGCCCCTGTCCGCGCGACGCCGCATGGCCGGGTACGTCCCGTTCGCCCGCGAGGCCGAGTGGCTCGGCGGCGCCCCCGCCCCGGCCGCGGGATCGATCCCGGCCGCCGCCCCGGCGCGGTCCGTCGCGCCCGAGCCGATCGCCGCCTCGGCGTCCCCGACGCGGGCCCCCGCACCCGCGGAGACCGAGCCCGTCGTGCCGGACGTGGCGGCCGTCGTCGCCTCCGCGACCGGTGCGCCGGCCGCGGCCGGGGTGGGCGCTCCCGTGGAGTCCGACCTCGTGCCGCTCGCGAAGCGGCGACGCATGGCCGGGTACGTGCCGTTCGCCCGGGAGGGGGAGTGGTTCACCGAGCTCGCCGCCGTGGGCGGCCCCACCGCGCCGGAGATGGTGGCGCAGGAGGTCGACGCACCGGAGCAGGCCACCGCCGAGCCCACGGCCGAGCCCGCCGCCGCGGCGCCGGCCCGGCCGGTCGTCGCCGAGCTGGCCGATGTCGAGCCGGCCGATGCGGAACCGGCCGTCGCCGCCCCCGTGGCCGCGGCGTCGGCCCCGGAGCCGGCCCCCACCGCGCCGGACACCCGTTCGGCCCCGCCGGCCTCCGCCGTGCAGCCGCCCCGGGCTGCCACCGGTACGCCCGCTCGGACCGCGGAGACGGACGCCGCCGAGTCCGCCGTCCCGTCCCGTCTGCGCAAGGCGCTGCCGGCGGTGGCCGGCGTCGTGGTGCTGGCGCTGCTCGCGGTGCTGGCCGCACGCTGGCTGCGGAGCCTGGACCCGGTGGCGGACTTCATCGCGACCTACGACGGGCACCCGGTCCTGCCCGAGGGCACCCCCGAGGGGATGCCCTGGTGGATGGGCTGGCAGCACTTCCTGAACATGTTCCTGATGGTGCTGATCATCCGGACGGGCCTGCAGATCCGTCACGAGACGCGGCCGCCGGCCAACTTCACTCCGACGAAGGACGGCCTGTTCTCCGCGCGGGGCAACACCCCGAAGAAGTTCTCGCTCACCATCTGGACGCACCAGGCCCTCGACGCGCTGTGGCTGCTCAACGGCGTGATCTTCGTGGTGCTGCTGATCGTCACCGGCCACTGGGCGCGGATCGTGCCCACGGACCCGCACGTGTTCCAGCACGCCCTGTCCGCCGGCATCCAGTACCTGTCCCTGGACTGGCCCACGGAGAACGGCTGGGTGCATTACAACGCGCTGCAGATGCTCTCCTACGCGCTGGTGGTGTTCGTGGCCGCCCCGCTCGCCGCCCTCACGGGCTGGCGCATGTCCTCGTGGTTCCCCACGGAGGCCAAGGGACTGAACAAGGCGTTCCCCATGGAGGTGGCCCGCAAGGTGCACTTCCCGGTGATGGTCTTCTTCGTGGCGTTCATCGTGGTGCACGTGTTCCTCGTGGCCTTCACGGGCCTGCTGACGAACTTGAACCACATGTACACCTCGCGGGGCGGTGCCACCGACGCGTGGGGCCTCGTGGTGTTCCTCGTGAGCGTGGCGGTCACCGCCGCCGCGTGGTTCTTCCTGAAGCCCGCCTTCACGGCCCCCGTGGCCTCCCGGTTCGGCACCGTGGGCCGCTGAGCCGGCCGCACGACGACGGCCCCTCCTCCTCCCGGGACTTTCGAACGTGATGTCGGGGGAATGAGCGCTCTCGAACGTGGGATAGGGCCTCTCTCACGTTCGAAAGCGCTCGGGCGCTCGGGCGGGCGGGGCGTCAGCTCCGAGCAGCGCGGAAGGTGACCTGCACCTGGACCATCGGCTTGTCGGCCACGGGGACGCCGTCGGCGCCGACCGGCACGAGGTCCACGTCCACGAGGCGCAGGGACCGGCCCGCGTGCCGCACCCGCGTGAGGGCGACCATCTCGCCATGCCCCGGGCGCACGAACACCACGCGCACGGCCTGGACGTCGTAGCGCTCGCGGTCCGGCATGGCCGCCTGCGCGGCGGTGACCGCCCGCAGCGTCATGGCCCCGCCGTGGACCGCGCCCGACGGGTTGGCCAGCTCCGGCTTCGGGGCGAAGCGGGCGCCCGCGGTCGGCGCCGCGGCGACGGCGGGGCGCGTGTCCGGATCGGCCGTCGGCAGCGACTCGGGGCGGGCGGCGAGCAGCTCCGGCATGGGCACACGGGTCTCGGCCCCGCGGGGCAGCCGTCCGGCCGCGACGAACTCGGCCATCCGCTCCGGCGCTCCGGCCGGCACCGACTGGAACCAGCCGGTCGCCTCGACGACGCGACGCCCGTCCGCGTCCTCGAGCCACGCGCGGGCCACGCCGCCGCCGGCATCCCAGGCCAGCGGGCGGGTCCAGCACTCCAGCAGCGGGCCGTCCTCGTCCCCGGCTGTGACCGCCGCCGCGTCGAAGGCGGGCAGCGGGCCGAGCACGTTGACCTGCAGCTCGGTGGTGACCACGGTCTCGATGTCCCGGGCCGCGTGGTGCACGGCCACCGCCGTGGCGTTGTCCATGATCACGGTGGCCGCCGCGCCGGTGGGCCGGCCGTCCAGGTCGAGGCACCATGGGCCGACCTCGAACGCGGCAGGGTTGAGGGCACCGTCCCGCTCTCTCATCAGCGCGTGGCGGCGGATGCCGAACAGCTGTTCCGTGCGGCCGGAGGCGTGGGAGCGGGGGCCGGTGGGCGAGTCCGAGGTGGGGCTGGTGGTGGTCTGCACGGGGAGCACGCTAGCCCACGGCCCGGTGGCGACACGGCAAATCATTGGATGTCCTATTATCATGGTGATGACAGTCACACCCTGTCGCCGCCCGCGGTGTCACCCCCGCCCCACCCCGTCGTGGACCGCCCGCGCGGCCGGACCGAGCCCCAGGAGGACGAACCCATGTTCCCCATCACCGATGACCAGAAGGCCCTGGTCGACGCCGTCCGCGACTTCGCCGAGCAGCGCGTCGCCCCGCACGCCCTCGACTGGGACGCCGAGTAGCATTTCCCGGTGGACGTCCTCGCCGAGGCCGGCGAGCTCGGCCTGGGCGGCATCTACGTGGGGGAGGAGCACGGCGGCACCGGCCTGGCGCGCACGGACGCGATCCTGATCTTCGAGGAGCTCGCCAAGGCGGACCCGGCCTTCGCCGCCTACATCTCCATCCACAACATGGTCGCCTGGATGATCGACTCCTTCGGCAGCGACGAGCAGCGCGCCCGCTGGATCCCCGACCTCGTGGGCATGGAGCACCTGGCCAGCTACTGCCTCACCGAACCCGGCGCCGGCTCGGACGCGGCCGCGCTGAAGACCCGCGCCGTCCGCGACGGCGACCACTACGTCCTCAACGGCGTCAAGCAGTTCATCTCCGGCGCCGGCTCCTCCGGCTACTACGTGGTCATGTGCCGCACCGCGGACACGGGCGCCCGGGGGATCTCCGCCGTCGTGGTCCACAAGGACACCCCCGGCCTGTCCTTCGGCCCCAACGAGAAGAAGATGGGCTGGCACACCCAGCCCACGCGCCAGGTGATCTTCGAGGACGTCCGCGTGCCCGTGGCCGACCGCCTCGGCGAGGAGGGCGACGGCTTCCGCATCGCCATGAAGGGCCTCAACGGCGGCCGCCTGAACATCGGCGCCTGCTCGATCGGCGGCGGCCTGGCCGCCCTGGACAAGGCCACCCGCTACCTCAAGGAGCGCAGCGCGTTCGGCGAGCCGCTCACCACCAAGCAGGCCCTCGTCTTCGAGCTCGCGGACATGTCCGTGAAGCTGGAGACCGCCCACACGATGCTCATGCGCGCCGCGGACGCCCTGGACCGCAACGACCCGGACACCGTGCGCCTGTGCGCCATGGCCAAGCTCGTGGCCACCGAGTCCGGCTACGAGGCCGCCGACACCGCCCTGCAGCTGCACGGCGGCTACGGCTACCTGCACGAGTACGGCGTGGAGAAGCTCGTCCGGGACCTGCGCGTGCACCGGATCCTCGAGGGCTCCAACGAGATCATGCGCATGATCGTGGGTCGCGGCCTGATCGGCTGACGCCGGGGGCCTGCCCGGTCGCCCGCACAGCACGGCGCCCCGCGGTCAGCGCACGTGACCACGGGGCGCGGTCCGTCGGGGCGGGCTCAGCCGAGCTGCAGCGGGTCCACCCCGGACACGGGCTCGAAGTGCCCGGCCACGTCCTCGGCCGAGACGTCCTCGAGCCGGGCCGGGCTCCACGTCGGATCCTTGTCCTTGTCCACGAGCAGCGCGCGGATGCCCTCGGCCATGTCCGGCTCGCGCATCAGGTGGGTGGCGATCGTGAACTCCTGGCGCAGTGCGTCGGCCACGGTCAGGTCCGCTCCGCGCGCGGCCAGCCGGCGCTGGGCCTCGTGGGCCACGGCGACGGCGGTCGGGGACTTGGTGCGGATGGCCTCGGCGGCCTGCCCCGCGGCCTCGGCGTGCTCCCCGCCAGCGGCGGCGCGCTCGTCCAGGGCGGCGAGGACCTCGGCGGCCGTCTCCCGGTCGTAGACGTCCTCGATCCACTCCCGGCCGGCCACCAGCGCGGTGGCGGGCCGTGCGTCCTCGGCCACCGCGAACCGGGCCAGCACCTCGTCGGCGGCGGCGAAGGCGGCCTCGTCGCGCGCGCCCGCGTCCGCGGCCGGGCCGAGGGCGCCGAACGCCGCGGCGAGGGCCTGCTCGAGCTCGTCCAGCCGGGCGGACTCCACGAAGACGTCCGCCAGGCCCAGGGCCACCGCGTCGGACCCGGAGGCGTGCGCCGAGGTCGCGGCCAGGTGCCGGCCCGCCTGGAAGGGTGCGCGGGCGAGGTGGAAGGAGCCGCCGACGTCGGGGGTGAACCCGATCGCCGTCTCGGGCATGCCGGCGCGCGTCCGCTCGGTGGCCACACGGTGCGAGCCGTGCGCGGACACGCCCATGCCGCCGCCCAGGACGACGCCGTCCATGAAGGCCACGTACGGCTTGGGGTAGGCGGCGATGCGCTCGTTCATCGCGTACTCGTCGCGGAAGAACTCCTCGGCCTCCGCGAACCGCCCCGCCAGGAGGGAGGCGCGCAGGGAGACGACGTCGCCGCCCGCGCACAGCCCCTTCTCCCCGGCGCCGCGGATCAGCACGCCGCGCACGGCGGGGTCCGCGGCCCAGTCGGTCAGGGCCGCGTCGATCGCCCGGACCATGTCCTGCGTCAGCGCGTTCAGGGCGCGCGGACGGTTCAGCGTGATGCGGCCGAGGCCGTCGCGGACCTCGAGGAGCACCTCGTCCGCCGCGCCGTCCTGCCCAGCCGCGGGGGCCGTCGTCGCCGTGGTCTGCGCGTCGCTCATCGGTGCTGCCACCCCGCCTCGCGCTTGGCCGCGAAGGCGTCCATGCCCTCCTTCTGGTCCGCCGTGGCGAACGCGGCGTGGAACACGCGGCGCTCGAAGGCGATGCCCTGGGCGAGCGTGGTCTCGAACGCGGCGTTGACGGCCTCCTTGGCCATCCAGGAGGCCGGCTTGGACTTGGACGCGATGGTCGCGGCCACCTCCAGCGCCTCCTCGAGGGCATTCTCGTCGGCCACCACGCGGGAGACGAGTCCGATGCGCTCGGCCTCCTCCGCCCCGATCATGCGGCCGGTGAGGATCATGTCCATGGCCTTCGCCTTGCCCACGGCGCGGGTCAGGCGCTGGGATCCGCCCATGCCGGGGATGACGCCGAGGTTGATCTCGGGCTGGCCGAACTTCGCGCCCTCGCCGGCCACGAGCACATCGGCCATCATGGCCAGCTCGCAGCCGCCGCCGAGGGCGTAGCCGGTCACGCACGCCACGATGGGGGTGCGGGCACGGGTGAGCCCGTCCCAGCCGGCGAACCAGTCGGCCGCGTACATCTCGGAGAACTCCTTGGTGGCCATCTCCTTGATGTCCGCGCCGGCGGCGAACGCCTTGGGGGAGCCGGAGAGCAGGATCGCCCCGATCTCCGGGTCGGTGTCCAGCTCCTGCACCGCCGCGACGACAGCACGCATCGTCGCCTCGTTCAGCGCGTTCAGGGCCTTCGGCCGGTTCAGGCGGATGTGGCCGACCCGGCCCTGCCGCTCCACGATGATCGGCGACTCGGCGCCGTCCGGGGTGGTCTGCTCGCTCATGCCTCGCTCCTGTCCGTGTGTGATGCTCGGATGTCCTCGATGATGCCGGAAAAGTCGCGGGCGGCGCCTTCTCCGGCGGCGTACTCGGCGTATTTGGCCTGCGCGAGGCGGCCCAGGTCGGCCGCCACGCCCTGCTCGTCCAGGGCCGCGAGCGCGAGCCCGAGGTCCTTGGCCATCAGGGCGCCGGCGAAGCCGGGCTGGAAGTCCCGGTTCGCGGGGGAGCCGGGGACGGGGCCGGGCACCGGGCAGTTGGTGGTCAGGGACCAGCACTGCCCGGAGGCCTTGCTCATCACGTCGTACAGGGCCTGGTGCTGCAGGCCCAGGCGCTCGCCCAGGACGAAGGCCTCGGCGACGGCGATCTGCGTGACCCCCAGCACCATGTTGTTGCAGATCTTCGCGGCCTGGCCCAGGCCGGCGGCCCCGCAGTGCACGATCCGCGCGCCCATGACCTCGAGCAGCGGCAGCACCTCGGCGTACACCTCGTCCGAGGCGCCCACCATGAAGGCGAGGGTGCCGGCCTCGGCGCCCACCTGGCCGCCCGAGACCGGCGCGTCGGCCGCCCGCATGCCCGCCGCCTCCGCCGCCGCGGCCGCCTCGCGGGCCTCGGCGACGTCGATGGTCGAGCAGTCCAGGAACACGGTGCCGGGCCGGGCGGCGGCGAGCAGGCCGCCGTCGCCGTCCTCACCCCGGTAGACGTCCAGCACCAGGCGTCCGTGGGGGAGCATGGTCAGCACGACGTCGGCCTCCGCGGCCGCCGCGGCCGTGTCCGTGACGGTCTCGACGCCGGCCGCACGGGCCTTCTCGAGGGCCTCGGGGACGAGGTCGAAGCCGAGCACGCGGTGGCCCGCGGCGGCGAGGTTGGCGGCCATGGGGCCGCCCATGTGGCCGAGGCCGAGGAACAGAACGGTGGTCATGGGGTCCTCCTGGTCGGGACGGGCTGCGGGGCGGTCAGGAGCCGGCCGGCATCACGAAGCTGGCGCCCTCGCGCACGCCGGAGGGCCAGCGCGTGGTGACGGTCTTCGTCTTGGTGTAGAACTTCAGCCCGTCCGTGCCGTGCTGGTTCAGGTCGCCGAAGCCGGAGGCCTTCCAGCCGCCGAAGGTGTAGTAGGCGATCGGCACGGGGATCGGCACGTTCACGCCGACCATGCCGGTGTCCACGCGGGTGGAGAAGTCGCGGGCGGCGTCGCCGTCGCGGGTGAAGATGGCCACGCCGTTGCCGAACTCGTGCTCGTTCACGAGCGTGAGCGCCTCCTCGTAGTCCTTCGCACGGACCACGGAGAGCACCGGGCCGAAGATCTCCTCGCGGTAGATGCTCATCTCCGGGGTGACGCGGTCGAACAGGGTGGCGCCCACGTAGAAGCCGTCCTCGTGGCCCTCGACGACGACGCCCCGGCCGTCCTCGACCAGTTCGGCGCCCGCCTCGACGCCGGCCGCGATGTAGCCCTCGATGCGCTCCTTCGCGTCCTTCGAGACGACGGGGCCGAAGTCCGAGGACGCCTCGAGCGACGGGCCGACCGTGAGGCCCTTGATGCGCTCGCGGAGCAGCGCGATCAGGCGGTCGGCGGTCTCCTCGCCGACCGGGACGGCCACGGAGATCGCCATGCAGCGCTCGCCGGCGGAGCCGAAGGCGGCGCCGACCAGGGCGTCGGCGGCCATCTCGAGGTCCGCGTCCGGCATGATCACGGCGTGGTTCTTGGCCCCGCCGAAGCACTGGGCGCGCTTGCCCATGCGGGCGGCGTGCGCGTAGATGGACTGCGCGATCGGGGTGGAGCCGACGAAGCCGACGGCCTTGACGCGCGGGTCCTCGATGAGCGCGTCCACGGCGGCCTTGTCGCCGTGCACCACGTTGAGGGCGCCGGCGGGCATGCCGGCCTCGAGGGCCAGCTCGGCCAGGCGCACCGGGACGGAGGGGTCGCGCTCGGAGGGCTTGAGGACGAAGGCGTTGCCCGCCGCCAGGGCGATGCCGGCCTTCCACAGCGGGATCATCGCCGGGAAGTTGAAGGGCGTGATGCCCACGGCCACGCCGAGCGGCTGGCGGATGGAGTGCACGTCGATGCCGGTGCCCGCGTCGGCGGTGAACTCACCCTTGAGCAGGTGCGGGGCGCCCGCGGCGAACTCCACGACCTCGATGCCGCGCTGGATGTCGCCCTTGGCGTCCGGGAAGGTCTTGCCGTGCTCCTGGGCGAGCACGGTGGCCAGCTCGTCCATGTTCTCGTTGATCAGGTCGACCCAGCGCAGCAGGATGCGGCCGCGGCGCTGCGGGTTCAGCCTCGACCACGCGGCGAAGCCCTCCTCGGCGGAGGCCAGGGCGGCGTCGATCTCCTCGGCGGAGGCCAGCGGCACGCGCCCCGCCACGCCGCCCGTGGCCGGGTGGTAGACGTCGCCGTGCCGGCCGGAGGCGCCCTCGCGCCGCTCGCCGTGCACGAAGTGGGGGATCACGGGGGCGGTCTCGGTGGGCGCGGTCTTCTGGGACATGGGGGCTCCTCGCGGGTCCAGGCGGAAGGCGGACGCCGGGCGGCGCCGCCCACGGCGGGCGTGACGGGCCCGGCTGTGTGTGTGATCTGGGTTACTCTTCCGCTAATCTAGGATGAGAACGTAGGACATGCAACTATCGAACTCGGGGGGTATCCCGAGGAGGAAGGGAGGGTCCGTCCATGGACCTGTCGAACCAGAGCGCGATCGTCACCGGCGGGGCCTCGGGCCTCGGCCACGCCACCGCCCGCCGCCTGGCGGACGCGGGTGCCGCCGTCGTGGTGGTGGACCTGCCGGACCGCGAGGGTGAGACCGTCCGCGCGGACGCCGTGGCCGCCCTCGGCCCCCGCGCGCGCTTCGTGACCGGCGACGTCACCGCCGAGGACACCGCCCGGGAGGCCGTGGCCGCCGCGCTGGAGGCCGGGCCGCTGCGGGTGCTGGTCAACTGCGCCGGCGTGGCGACGCCGGGCAAGCTCGTGGGCCGCGACGGGCCGCTGTCCGCCGAGGTGCTGAGCCGGGTCCTGGCGATCAACACGGTCGGCACCGTGTCGATGATGGCCCAGGCCGCCGCCGCGATGAGGACGCAGGAGCCGCTCGGCGAGGACCGCGGCGTCATCGTGAACACCGCGTCCGTGGCGGCCTACGACGGGCAGATCGGCCAGATCGCGTACTCCGCCTCCAAGGGCGCCGTGGTCGCGCTGACCCTGCCCGCGGCCCGCGAGCTCGCCTCCTCGCAGATCCGCGTGGTCACGATCGCCCCCGGCCTCATGGAGACGCCCATGATGGCCGGCCTGCCCGAGGCCGCCCGCAAGGCGCTGTCCACCAAGACCCCGCATCCGGCCCGCCTCGGCCGGCCCGAGGACTACGCGCTGCTCGTCGAGCAGATCGTGTCCAACCCGTTCCTCAACGGCGAGGTCATCCGGCTCGACGGCGCCGTGCGCCTCGAGCCCCGCTGAGCCGCGCGGCCGGAGGCCGCGGAGAGCGTCAGGAGGAGGTGTGCTCCGCCGTCGGGGCGCTCAGGCGTCGAGGCCGTCGACCTGGAAGTCGCCGGCCTCGGCGCGGAACCGGCCGAGGACGTCGATGAGGGTGTCCACGTCCGCCGGATCGAAGCCGGAACGGCCGAAGACCTCGGCGTTGAGCGTCTCCGTGGCGGCGACGGCGACGCGCCGGCCCTCGTCCGTGAGGGCGAGCACGAGCGCGCGGCGGTCCGACTCGTGGGGGGTGCGCTCCACCAGCCCGGCGGCCTCGAGCCGGTCCACCGCATTGGTCACCGAGGTGGGGTGGACCTGCAGGAGCGCGGACGCCTTGGACATCCGCATCCGCTTCTCGCGCGAGAAGTTCAGCAGCGCCAGCAGCTCGTACCGCGCGAAGGTGAGCCCGTAGGGCTTGAGCGCGGCCTGCGCCCGACCCAGCAGGATCTGCTGGGCCCGCATGATCGAGGTGATGGCGGCCATCGGGCGGGCGACGTCACCCCATCCGTGACGCTCCCAGTTCCGGGCGGCCTCCCGGATGGGGTCCTGGGCGAGGGGTGGCTTCTTCATGGCGCTCCAGACTAGCGGCGCACCGGGGTCCCCCGCCACCGCCGGACACGGACGGGGCGGTGGCGGGGAACGGCCGGTCAGCGCTGCAGGTCCAGGTCCTCCTCCCGGAACTCGGTGCCGTAGCCGTCCGGGGCGACGCCCGTCTGGGCGCGCTCGACCTCGGCCTTGCGCAGCTCCACGCGGCGGATCTTGCCCGAGATGGTCTTCGGCAGCTCGAGGAACTCGATGCGGCGGATGCGCTTGTACGGGGGCAGCTGGGTGAGCGTGAACTGCAGGATCGCCCGGGCGGTCTCCGCGGTGGGCTCATGGCCCGGGGCGAGGGTGACGAAGGCCTTCGGCACGGCCAGTCGCAGCTCGTCCGGGGTGGGGACGATCGCGCCCTCCATCACGGCCGGGTGCTTGACCAGCACCGACTCCAGCTCGAACGGGGACACCTTGTAGTCCGAGGACTTGAAGACGTCGTCCGCGCGGCCCACATAGGTCAGCACGCCGTTCTCGTCGCGGCGGGCGATGTCACCGGTGTGGAACACGCCGTCGCGGAACACCTCGTCCGTCTTCTCCTGATTGCCGTAGTAGGACTTCAGCAGGCCCACCGGACGCGGGTCCAGGCGCAGGCAGATCTCGCCCTCCTCGGCCTCCTGGCCCGTGAGCGGGTCGAGCAGGGTGACGTCCATGCCGGGCAGCGGGCGGCCCATGGAGCCGATGACGACCTTCTGGCCCGGGGTGTTGGCGATCTGCAGGGTGGTCTCGGTCATCCCGAAGCCGTCGCGGATCGTGGTTCCCCACGCCTTGTGCACCTGGTCGATCACCTCGGCGTTGAGCGGCTCGCCCGCGGAGATGGTCTTGGTCGGCGGGGTCGTCAGCTGCGCCAGGTCCGCCTTGATGAGCATGCGCCACACGGTGGGCGGGGCGCAGAAGCTCGTGACGCCGTAGCGCTCCATGTTGGCCATCAGGGCCGCGGGGTCGAACTTGCGGGCGTTGTGCACGAAGATCGTGGCCTCCGCGATCCACGGGGCGAAGAAGTTGGACCACGCGTGCTTGGCCCAGCCCGGGGAGGCCACGTTGAGGTGCACGTCGCCCGGCTCCAGACCGATCCAGTAGAGCGTCGTGAGGTGGCCGACCGGGTACGAGGTGTGGGTGTGCTCCACGAGCTTCGGCTTCGAGGTGGTGCCCGAGGTGAAGTAGAAGAGCAGCGTCTCGTCGGCGGGGGTCGGCTCGGCCGGGGTCAGCTCGGTGGCGGCGTCGTCGGCGTCGTCGTAGGAGAGCACGGTGTGGCCGGCGACCTCGGGGGCGCGGCGCGCCGGGCCCTCCGCGAAGACGCCCGGCGCGTGCACCAGGTGCAGGTCCTCGCCGACGCCGGCGAACTTGGCCAGGTCCTCGGCGCCGGCCACGGCCCACGCGGCGCCGGCGCGCGTCACGCGGTCCTCGAGGTCCCCGGAGGTCATCTGCGTGGTGGTGGGCACCATGACCACCCGCAGCTTGATGCAGGCGAGCATGAACTCCCACAGCTCCACCTGGTTGTTCAGCATCAGGATGAGGCGGTCGCCGCGGCGCAGGCCCTGCGCGGAGAGCCAGTTCGCCACCCGGCTGGAGGCCGCGGAGAGCTCGGCGAAGGTGCGTTCGGTGCTGCGCCCGTCGTCCTCGGCGATGATCAGCGCCGGCACGTCCGCGCGGGCCGGGTCCTGGGCCAGGCGGTCGAACCAGTCGAAGCCGAAGTTGAAGTGCTCGAAGCGGGGCCACTCGAACTCGGCGCGGGCGCGCTCATAGTCGGTCTGGCACTCGACCAGCAGGTCGCGGGCCGCGCGGAACACCTCCGTCGGTGACGGGGCGGCGACGGCGGTGGGGTCCTGGACGGTCATGGGTCCCTCCTCGGGATGGCTGCTGAACGGATCCTTGGCCGGGGGCCTGTGATCTGGAACACTACTGGCAGACCTGGATAGTTGGAAGTCCTACAGTCGGATTCGCGGCGAAACCGCCCGCCGTCGTCGGACCGCCCCCGAAGGAGAGCCATGACCGCCCTCGCCGACCGCCCCCTCCCCGCCACCGGCGCGCCCGCCGTCCCCCCCGGCCTGCCCCACGTGGACCTGCTGCGCCTGCGGGACCGCCTCGAGCCGGCCGAGCGTGCCCGGCTCGACGCGATCGAGGACCACCTGCAGACCCGCGTGCGGCCGCACCTGACCCGGTACTGGGACGCCGAGGAGTTCGCGTTCGACCTGCTGCCGGGCCTGGCCGAGCTGGGTCTGGGGCGCCTCGTCCTGGACGGCTCGTCCTCGCTGTTCCAGCAGCTCGTGCACGCGGAGATCGCCCGCGTGGACCTGTCCCTGTCCGCCCTCGTGGGCATCCACAACGAGCTCAACCTCGGCATGATCGCCGGCCTGGGCTCGGAGCGGCAGAAGACCACGTGGCAGGGGCGCCTCGAATCCTTCGACGCCCTGGGCGCGTTCTGCCTCACGGAGCCGGACCACGGCTCGGACATCGCCGGCGGCCTCGCCACCACCGCCACCCGCGACGGCGACGAGTGGGTCATCCGCGGTGCCAAGCGCTGGATCGGGGCCGGCACGATCGCCGACGTCGCGCTCGTCTGGGCGCGCGACACCGCCGACGGCGAGATCAAGGGCTTCGTGGTGCCCACCGACACCCCCGGCTACGAGGCCACCAAGATCAGCGGGAAGATGGGCCTGCGGATCATGCAGAACGCGGACATCACCCTGGACGTGCGTCTGCCCGCGGACGCGATCCTGCCCGGCGCCACCACCTTCGCCGCCACCCGCGCCCTGCTGCGCGACTCGCGCATGTGGGTCGGCTGGCAGGGCGTCGGCGCGCAGATGGGCGTGCTGGACGTGCTGCGCTCCTACGCGCTGCGGCGGGAGCAGTTCGGCCGCCCACTGGCCGCGTTCCAGCTGATCCAGGCCCAGATCGCCGAGGTCGCCGGCAACCTGGCCGCCTCCGCCGGGATGATGCTCCAGGTGGACGCCCTGCGGCAGGAGGGGCGGATGGAGATGATGCACGCGGCGATGGCCAAGGCCACCTCGACCCGGCTGGCCCGGTCCTCGGCGGCGCTCGCCCGCGACGCCCTCGGCGGCAACGGCCTGCTCACGGAGCACGAGATCGCCAAGATCATGGGGGACGTGGAGGCCATCTACTCCTACGAGGGCTCCTACGGCATGAACACCCTGATCGTGGGGCGGGCCCTCACCGGCGTCTCGGCTTTCGTGTGAGCCACGCGTCCTGCAGGTCCTGGATCAGCGGGCGGTGGGCGATGAGCAGCAGCACGCCGGCCACCGGGATGACCACCTCGAAGCCCAGCCAGAGGTAGCCGGCCGCGCCCGCCACCCCGCCCAGGAAGAACAGGGCCACGAGCAGCGCCAGCAGTCCCACGCGCCGCGGTTCCCCGACGACGGGGGCCGCGGCCCCGGGGCCGTTGCGGTACAGGATCTTGCCGAGCTCGACGCCGATGTCCGTGACCATGCCCGTCACGTGCGTGGTGCGGATCGGCCACGCCCCGATGCGGGTGATCAAGGCGTTCTGCAGGCCCATGGTGAAGCACAGCACGGCCACCACGACCAGCGGCCGGTGCGCATCGCGGACGTGCTCGGCGAGCAGGCCGAACACCAGCATGCCGACGCCCTCGAGCAGGAGGATGTTGGCGTACCGCGACCGGAGGCCGTTGACCCGGCCCCAGTTGAACACCAGCGCGCAGACGACCGCGCCCAGGATGAACATGGCCAGCGCGAGCAGGCCCGTGCCGACCAGACCCGGGGCGTGGAGGACCGCCGCGTCCGCCATGGACGCCACGATCCCCGTCATGTGGGACGTGTACGTGGCCACGGCGACGAAGCCCACGGAGTTGAGGATCCCCGCGATCGCGGTCAGCACCAGCGCCAGGTGGGTGTTGCGGCGCACGGTGCGCTCGGGGGCGCACAGGTTGAGCACCCCGCCACCCTACGACCGGACGCCGCCGTCGGCGCCGACGCGGGAGGCGCCGTCGTCGACGCCTCCCGTCACCGTGCCCGGGCTCAGTAGCTGGAGTAGCCGTCCTCCGACAGGGTGTGCTTCTCGTCGCCGGTGATGGCGGGGTTGAACACCGAGATCAGGTGCATGTCCTCGGTGCCGCCGCGCAGGTCGTGCGGCTCGTGGTCCGGCAGGACGTAGATGACACCCGGCGTGATCTCGTGGACGGTGCCGTCCGGCTCCACCACGGAGCCGTTGCCCGCGATGCAGTAACAGGCCTCCTGGTGGTTGCGGTACTGGAGCTTCGAGGACGATCCGGCGCGCACGATCGTGTGGGCGACGGCGAAACCCATCTCGTCCTTCGCGGTGATGAGGCGTTCGGAGGTGCCTCCGCCCCACTCGACCTTCTCGACGTCGTTCCGGCTGCGGGTGTACATGGGTGGATCGCTCCCTCGGTCGGCTCCGGGGCGGAGGAACACGTCCGCCCGTCCTCGCCACGGTAGGCACGGGCGCGTGGGGCGACTCAACCCCTCCCGGGCGCCCGTTTCATCAACGAAAGCCTTCGACACGCCCCGTCCGGCCCCTCCCGGGCGCCCTGTGACGCGGCCTACACGTGTGGGATACTGACGGCACGCCGCATGCCCCGCGCGGGAGAGCGTCGGCGCGCGTCCTGCCCCGGCCGGCCGCGTGAGCAGGCCGCCGAAGGAGCAAACCCTCCCCGGGAATCTCTCAGGCATCCGTACCGCGTGGGGTCAGGCGCTCTGGAAAGCGTCTCACTCCGCCGCGCCCGCGTCCGGACCGAGACCACCGACGGTGCAAGCCGCCCACCCGGGCGTCGGAAACTCTCAGGTCCATGACAGAGCGGGGAGGAGCAGACCCACGCCGTGACCACGGCAGGATCCCCCGGAGGTACCCCGTGACCAGCCCCCAGACCACCGAGAGCACGACCGCGCTGCCCCACGAGCGCGTCGAGCCCAAGGACACCGCCTCGGCCCCCTTCGTGGCCCGCCACATCGGCCCGCGCCCCGCGGACGTCGAGCACATGCTGCAGACCCTGGGCTACGACTCGCTCGAGGCCCTCGTGGACACCGCCGTCCCCGCCGGCATCCGCCAGCCGAAGCCCCTCGAGCTGCCCGCCCCGCTGACCGAGTCCGCGGTCCTGGAGCAGCTGCGCGAGATCGCCGGCCGCAACGTCATGAAGACCCAGATGATCGGGCAGGGCTTCTCGGACACCGTCACCCCGGGCGTCATCCTCCGCAAGGTGCTGGAGAACCCGGCCTGGTACACGGCCTACACGCCGTACCAGCCGGAGATCTCCCAGGGCCGCCTCGAAGCCCTCCTGAACTACCAGACGATGGTCCAGGACCTCACCGGCCTGGACATCGCCAACGCCTCTCTGCTGGACGAGGCCTCCGCCGCCGCCGAGGCCGTGCTCCTCATGCACCGCGCCAACCGTCGCAGGACCGACGGCGTCACCCTCCTCGACGCGGACCTCTTCCCGCAGACCCTCTCCGTGGTGCGCCTGCGTGCCGAGGCCGTGGGCATCGACGTGCGCGTGGCCGACCTCTCCGCAGGCATCCCGGAGGACGTCCGCGCCGAGGTCGAGGAGAAGGGCCTGTGCGGCGTCGTGCTGCAGCAGCCCGGCGACTCCGGCCGCATCCACGACCACGCCGCCGTCATCGCGCAGGCCAAGGAGGCCGGCGCCCTCGTGACCGTCGCGGCGGACATCCTCTCCCTCGCCCTGATCACCCCGCCCGGGGAGCAGGGCGCGGACATCGCCGTCGGCTCCACGCAGCGCTTCGGCGTGCCCCTGTTCTTCGGCGGCCCCCACGCCGCCTACATGGCCGTGAAGGAGGGCCTGCAGCGCAGCATGCCGGGCCGCCTCGTGGGCGTCTCCCACGACGACGCCGGCAAGCCCGCCTACCGCCTCGCCCTCCAGACGCGCGAACAGCACATCCGGCGCGAGAAGGCCACCTCCAACATCTGCACCGCCCAGGCGCTGCTCGCGATCGTCGCCTCGATGTACGCCGTCTACCACGGCCCCCAGGGCATCGCCCGCATCGCGCGCCACGCCCACGCCCAGGCCGTCCGCCTGGCGGAGGCGCTGCGGGCCGGCGGCGTCGAGGTCGCCGAGGAGCACTTCTTCGACACGATCACCGTCCGCGTGCCCGGCCGGGCTGAGCAGGTCCTGAAGGCCGCCGAGGAGAACGGCGTGAACCTGCGCCTGGTGGACGCGGACACCCTGCGGATCGCGGCCGATGAGACCACCGTCGACGCCGACCTCGTGGCCGTCCTGACGGCGTTCGGCCTGGACGCGGGCTCCCTGCCGGCCTCCGCGCACGAGGGCGCCGTGGCCACCCCGGCCGTGCCGGAGGCGCTACGCCGCTCCTCCGCGTTCATGACGCACCCGGTGTTCAACACCCACCACTCGGAGACGAAGATGCTGCGCTACCTGCGCCGCCTCTCCGGCTACGACCTGGCGCTGGACCGGACCATGATCCCGCTGGGCTCGTGCACCATGAAGCTCAACGCCACCGCGGAGATGGAGGCCATCTCCTGGCCCGAGTTCTGCTCCATCCACCCGTTCGCGCCCGACCACCAGACCGAGGGCTGGCGGTTCCTGATCGAGGACCTCGAGGCCAAGCTCGCCGAGATCACCGGCTACGCGGGCGTCTCGGTGGCCCCGAACGCCGGCTCGCAGGGCGAGTTCGCGGGCCTGTGGGCCATCCGCCAGTACCACCTGGCCCGCGGTGAGGGTGAGCGGGACATCTGCCTGATCCCGGCCTCCGCCCACGGCACCAACGCGGCCTCAGCCGTGCTGGCGGGGCTGAAGGTCGTCGTCGTCGCCACCGCCGACGACGGCACGATCGACGCCGCCGACCTGGACGCCAAGATCGCGGCGAACGAGGGCCGCATCGCGGCCATCATGATCACCTACCCCTCCACGCACGGCGTCTACGACGCCGACGTCAAGGAGGTCTGCGCCACGGTGCACGCCGCGGGAGGCCAGGTGTACATCGACGGCGCCAACCTCAACGCGCTCGTGGGCCTGGCCCAGCCGGGCGAGTTCGGCGGAGACGTCTCCCACCTGAACCTGCACAAGACGTTCTGCATCCCGCACGGCGGCGGGGGCCCGGGCGTGGGCCCCGTGGCGGTGGGCGAGCACCTCGTGCCGTACCTGCCCTCCCGCGAGGCCCTGATGACCGCGGCCCCGCACGGCTCGGCCGGCGTGCTGCCCATCTCCTGGGCCTACATCCACCTGATGGGCGCCGAGGGTCTGCGCTCCGCCACCGCGCACGCGCTGCTGGGCGCCAACTACATCTCCCGCCGCCTCGCGCCCCTCTACCCGACGCTCTACACGGGCAACGAGGGCCTCGTGGCCCACGAGTGCATCCTCGACCTGCGCGAGCTCACGGCCCGCACGGGCGTGACCGCCGAGGACGTCTGCAAGCGCCTCATCGACTACGGGTTCCACGCCCCGACCCTGGCGTTCCCCGTGGCCGGCACGCTCATGGTGGAGCCCACCGAGTCCGAGGACCTCGAGGAGATCGAGCGGTTCATCGAGGCGATGGAGGCCATCCACGCCGAGATCACCGCCGTCACCCCGGAGACCGTGGCGGACTCCGTCCTGCGTCGCGCCCCGCACACCCTCAACGTCCTGATGGCCGACGAGTGGGATCGCCCCTACTCGCGCGCCCAGGCGGGCACGCCGGTGCCGAGCCTGCGTCTGGACAAGTACCTGCCGCCGGTGGGCCGCATCGACGGCGCTTACGGCGATCGCAACCTCGTGTGCTCGTGCCCGCCGCCCGAGGCGTTCGAGGGCGCCGTGGCCGACACCGCCGACGAGGACTGAGAGGATCACCCCCATGAGCGATTCGACGCGCAACTCCCCGCTGCACCCGGTCCACGAGGCCGCGGGCGCCACGTTCACGGACTTCGGCGGCTGGAACATGCCCCTGAAGTACGGCTCCGAGCTGGCCGAGCACAAGGCCGTCCGCACCTCCGCCGGCCTCTTCGACCTCTCCCACATGGGCGAGATCCGGGTCACCGGCCCGGAGGCCGGGGCCATGCTGGACCACGCCCTCTCGAGCGTGCTCTCCACGTTGAAGCCCGGCCGCGCCAAGTACGCCCTGTGCCTGACGGACGCCGGCACCATCCTGGACGACACGATCGTCTACCGGATGGACGACGGCGAGGCCGGCTCCGAGCCCGACTACCTGGTGGTGCCCAACGCTGGCAACATCGCCGCGGTCCACACCGCCCTGAACCAGCGGGCGTCGGGCTGGGACGCCGTCGTCGAGGACGAGTCCTCGACCACCGCCCTCGTGGCCGTGCAGGGCCCGCAGGCCGAGAGGATCCTCGCCCGGGCCATGCCGGAGGCCGCGGCGCAGCTGGCCGAGCTGAAGTACTACGGCCACCTGACCCTGACCGTGCCCACGGACGCCGGTGACGTCATCGCCGTCGTCGCCCGCACCGGCTACACCGGTGAGGACGGCTTCGAGCTGTTCCTGCCCGCCGCCTCCACCGCCGAGGCCGGCGACCGCGGCTCCGCCGTGTGGAACACGATGCTCTCGGCCGCGGACGAGGCGGGCGTGGAGCTGACGCTGTGCGGGCTCGCCTCGCGGGACTCGCTGCGCCTCGAGGCGGGCATGCCGCTCTACGGCAACGAGCTGGACACCGGGCACCAGCCGCACGCCTCTGGCGTCGGCTTCGCGGTGCCCGCGAGCAAGGAGGCCGACTTCGTCGGACGATCCGCGCTGGTCGGCAGGGACGACGTCGAGGAGGTCCTCGTGGGGCTGCAGGGCGCGGGTCGGCGTGCCGCCCGGCACGGTTACGCCGTGCTGGACGAGTCCGGCGAGCGGGTGGGCGAGGTGACCTCGGGCGCCCCCAGCCCGACCCTCGGACACCCCATCGCCCTGGCCCGTGTCCGCCGCGACGTGGCCGCCGAGGGCACGTCCCTGCAGGTGGACCTGCGCGGCCGCGGCGAGCCGTTCACCGTGGTGGCCACGCCGTTCTACCGCCGGGAGCGCTGAGCCCGACGCAGCCGTCCCTCGGCCCGCCGCTCGGCGGTCCCGGGGCCCTTCGCTAGACTCGGGCTCCGGGCCGTCGTCGCGGCCCCCCGTCCCGCCGTCCACCTGCAGGAAGTCCGCATGACTCACGTCGCCGCCCGTGCCCGGGTCCCCCTGAAGGGGCTGCTGGTCTTCCTCGCCGTCGCCGCCGTCCTGCTCCTGCTGGGCATCGTCACCGTCCTCCGCGGCGTGGCCGCCGACGCCGCCCGCGTGGACATCGTCACCGTGCTGGACGGCAACACCGTGGTGGTGAACCAAGGCGGCACCGAGCGGACCGTGGTCCTCGCCGGCGTCACGAGCGCGGGCCGCAACCCGGAGGGCCTCAAGGTCGGCCCCAACCTCTGCATGGGGGAGGAGTCCTACTCCTGGCTGCGTGATCGGCTCCCGCAGGGGGCGACCGCGAGCATGACCACCTCGGACGAGGGCGCGCCCGAAGGGATGGAGAGCGCGGTCATCTCGATCGGCGGCGGCACCGTCAACGTGGCCATGGCGGAGGCCGGCATGGCCGCCCCCACGGAGGTCGCCGTCGGCAAGCGCCTGGCGGAGGAGATCGCCCAGGCCAATCAGGAGGCCGTGGGTCGCGGCGTGGGGCTCTACGACATCGAGGAGCCCTGCACGTACCAGAACCGGCTCTACGAGGCCCAGTTCGCCCTGGAGCAGATCCCGGAGGACGCGGAGGCGTCCCTGACGAAGATCGACGAGCGAGCGGTGGAGTACGCGGCCGGCCTGGACCAGGTGCGCCTGGTGCAGCAGGAGGTCCGGGCCCTCGACCCGGAGAACGGCACGTTCGCCGACCTCGCCTACGGCCCGGCCAAGGACTCGCTCCTGGCCGAGGCGGACCCGGTGGTGGAGCACGGGATGCAGGTCCTGAAGGACCTCAACACGCGGCGCAACGAGATCGCGGCCCGCGGCTGACCTCGCCGCGCTCAGTCCAGGGCGAGGGTGACGAGCCCGAGCTGGGCCGCCCGGATGATCAGCTGGACGCGGTCGCGGACCTCCAGCTTGGCCATGATCCGCGTGAGGTTGGCCTTGACCGTGGACTCGGAGACGAAGAGGTTGGCGGCGATCTCCGGGTTCGACTGACCCCGGGCCAGCAGCCGCAGCACGCCCAGCTCCCGCTCGGTGAGGTCGGAGCCGTCGGGGCTGCCGGGCTGCACCGAGGTGGGGCCCACCGGCGGCCGGTCCCGCTCGATCGAGGCGAGCAGCTTGGTCGCCACGGCGGGGGAGAGCACGGACTCGCCGCGATGGATGGCCTGAATGGCGCCCAGGATGGCCGGCGGCTCCGCGTCCTTGAGGAGGTAGCCGCCCGCTCCGGCGCGCAGGGCCGGCACGAGATAGTCCTCGGACGTGAACGTGGTGATCGCCAGGACCCGGACCTCGGGGTGGGCCTCCTTGATCCGGCGCGTGGCCTCCACCCCGTCCATCAGGGGCATCTGCATGTCCATCAGGACCACGTCCGGCTCGACGGCGGCGCACGCCTCCACGGCCTCGACGCCGTTGGCGACCACGCCCACGCAGGTCATGCCGGGGGCAGAGTCGACGAGCACGCGGAGCGCGCCGCTCATGAGCGGCTGGTCGTCGGCGATCAGGATGCGCAGCTCTTCGGACACGCACGTCAGCGTAACCGGTGCTGTGGCGCATGCCACCTTGTCGGCGTCGGGGTGAGGCCGGGGTGTCCGCTGGCCGTCATCTGCGACGTGCCGCAGCGCGGCCTGTGCGCGGCGTGCACCATTTGTGACGGGTGTCATACATACTGGGGCCATGAAGACTCGTGCTCTCCTCGCTTCCGCTCTCCTTCTCGCCTCCACCCTCGTCGGCGCTCCGGCCGCCGCCGCCTCGGCGGCCTCGGCCGAGGACGACGTCGTCACGACCCTGGGCCTCGGCAAGGGCACTGCGGAGTGGACGTGCCGCCACTTCGGCATCTGGTGCGACTGACCCCGGGTCGGTCCGCCCCTGATGCCTGATCCGAGTCCATCGACCCCCTCCGTCCGAAGCGGCGCGCCCTTCCGGGCGCGCCGCTCCTCATCGTGGCGTCAGCCGCCCAGCCTGCGGTGGGGCGCGTTCTGGGCCGCGGCGCCGCTGAGCCGCGTCTATCTCGCCTTCGGGTCGGCCTTCCTGCTCGCCTCGACCGCGTCCGACATCGGTCTGTTCGGCCCGGGCCACGGCGTCATCCCGGTCCTGGACGGGATCGCCATCGCGTCGGCGACCAGCGCCTTCCTCGCCCAGTGGTGGCGCAGCACGGTGGGCTTCGCCCTGCTCCTGCCCGGGGCCGTCGCGACCGTCGTCGGCGGTTCCGAGGTGCTCTTCGCCGTCGTCGCGCCCGTGGTCCTCGGGGCCGTCGCGGCGACCGCCCGTTCCTGGGGGTTCGTCGTCACGGCCGCCGTCCTGGCGCTGACCTGGGGCGTCGCCCAGCCGTTCGCGGTGGGTCAGTCGAACGCCACGTGGTTCATCCTGCTGCTCATGTCCATGGGCCTCGGCGGCGGCCTCTTCATCCGCGAGAGCCTGGCCCGGCGGGAACGGGACCGCCGCCGGGTGTTCGAAGCGGAGGAGCGGGCCCGGCTGGCCGCCGAGGCCGAGCGTCGCTCCCTGGCCCGCGACCTGCACGACGTGGTTGCGCACAACCTCACGATCATCTCGATGCAGGCCCGGACGGCACGCTACCTCGGCACCCCGGAGGCGGCTCAGGGCGTGCTGGACGTGGTGGGCGACTCCGCGAAGGACGCGCTCCGGGACCTGCGGCGCATGCTCTCCATCCTCCAGGAGGACGGGATCGTGGACCTGAGCGGTGAGCCGGGCGCCGCGGGGGGCGCGGACGGCGCGACGTCCGCGGATCCGGTCCTGTCCGTGGCCCGCCTGGCCGAGGAGCTGCGCAGTCTCGGCATGACGGTGGAGACGGACGTCCGCTGCGACCAGAACGCGATGCCGATCTCCGTGCGGTCCACCCTGCACCGGGTGCTCCAGGAGGCCACCACGAACGTCGCCAAGCACGCCGGCGAGGGCGCGCGCGTGCGCATCGAACTCCGCGACGCGGGGTCGGACGTGGTGCTCGCGGTGGAGAACACCGTCGCCGAGCGGTCCGGCCCGCCGCAGTGGAACTCCTCCGGTGTGGGCCTGAACTCCATGCGGGATCGCGTGGCCACCTTCGGCGGCGCGATCGAGGCCGGGCCGGGGGGCTGGGGGTGGCGGGTGCGCGCGGTGCTCCCCCGGTCCGTCTGACTGAGGCCGGCGCCGGCACCGTCATGGACCACGTCCATGTGAGCTGCCTCACATCATCGCCCGAAAGTCTGCACCATCCGCCACTGTCGGGGGCGCCGTCGTCCCTCCTAGAGTGGGTCATGCCCCATTGAGACGGTGCACAGTGCGAATCACGAGCCGGGATACATGCCTGAGGGGATGCGGGCCCCGGACGCGGTTCCGAGAAGGACGATGGCCATCCGGCCATCGTCCTTTCTCGTTGCGGGCGTGCTCAGGCCGGCTCGGCGGGCGAGGGCTCCGGGGTGACCGTGCGGACGAGGGGACGGGCCGCCGTCCGGCCCAGGGCCATGAGCACGGCGGCCGGGAATCCGATCACCGGGATGAGCATCGGCAGGATGCCCGCCGCGCCCTGCGTGAGCACCACCAGGCCGTAGAGCATGCCGATCAGCGCGTACGCCAGCACGTGGACCCACTGGTTGAGCACGTGCCGGAACGCCCAGTTCACGAGCAGGCACAGCGGCAGCCCCACCACCAGCCCGGCGACCCCGACCACCGTCAGCAGCGGTGTCAGGCTGCCGAAGGCCTGCAGGCCCGGGACCACGGCCAGGACCGCCACCACGGCGGCCATCACGAGGTTGGGCAGCAGCCAGGCCACGAGGAACCCGTTCAGTCCCATGCGCAGCTGCGGGCGGGGGCCGGAACGGGCCGCGCGGCGACGGGCACGGGCGGCGGACGCGACCGGGGCGGGGGTGGTCATGGCGGGAACTCTCCGGGAGGGGGATCGACGACGTCGGGCGGGTCCCCACTGTAGTGGGCCGGGCTGGACGGGCCCCGGGAGAGTTCCCGGTCAGGCGCGCCGGTCGCCGTCCACGTGGAAGGCCAGGTCCTCGACGCCGGGGAAGGACTCGATCTCCTGGAACGCGTCCCAGGCGTCGCTGTCCGCCTCGGCGTCCGCGGGCAGGGTCACCGTCAGGGCGCCGATCTCCCCGTCGATCACCTGCAGGCGCAGCTCGAGCTCGTGTCCTCCGGCGGAGCCGGAGGCGAAGCGGCCGCGGACGGGCCAGACGCAGTCGTTCGGCACCGCGCGACGGATGTCGTCGTCGGTCTGGACGACGAGCGGCACCCAGTCCGGGACCTCGCCGGCTTCACGGATGGCCTCGGCCACCGAGGTGACGGTGCGGGCGTGCGGCAGCTGGGAGCGCAGCGCCTCAGCCCCGGGCAGGTCCCGGCCCTCGGCCAGCGCCGGGTCGAGCAGGGTCTCGAGCAGGACGCGCACCTCGACCGGCAGCTCGGCGGTGGCCTCGGGCTCGACCTCGTCGACCGTGTCCTCGTCCAGGCCGGCGGGGCCGGTGACGGCGAGTTCGACGGCGTCGCGGCGGGTCCGGCGGGCGTCCTCGTTGGCCAGCAGCATCGCCAGGGAGGCCGCTGCGGCCAGCGCGACGCGCGGGGCGGGGACGCCGGCCCGCTGGAGCCCGCGCACCACGGCGCCGTCGATCCGGTCGTTCAGGCCGGTGGTGCGCAGCGCGACCGCCGCGACCGCGCCGCCGACGGCCAGTCCGCCGAGCCCGCGCAGGGCACGCGCGGCGGGGGAGGGGGCCACCTCGCCGTCGGCGATCGCGGCGGTGTGGAGGGCGTTGGCGGTCTCGGCCGCGAGGAACGTGCCGCTGACGGCGGCCTCGAGCTCTGCGAGGGCCCGACGCTCGCGCCCTCGGCGGGCGTGCGGATCCAGCAGGGTGAGCCCGCCGACCGCGGCCGCCGCCGCCAGCCCGTAGAGCCGGCCGCCCGGGGCGAGGGCGCGCTGGCGCAGCGCGGGGACGACGGCCTCCGCGTTGTCGACGGGAACGGACGACGCCGAGTGGTGGACCTCGCCGGGGACGGACGGGGCGGGGGAGGAGAGCTTCATGCCCCCAGTGTGGCGCACCGCCCGGCTCAGGACGAGTCAGCGGCCCACGTGCGCGCTCAGGCGGAGCGCAGGCCGCCCTGCCACAGGGCGGCGAACGGCGTGCGGCCCTCCACCGCCTGCGCGATGCCGGCTCGCACGAACTCCTTGGCGCGGCGCGCGGCCTCGAGCGTGGTGGCACCCTTGGCCAACTCGGCGGTGACGGCGGCGGCGAGCGAGCAGCCCGCACCAGAGACGCCGGACTGGCCGATCTTCGGGGCGGAGAGCACCTCCACGGTGTCCCCGTCCACGAACACGTCCACGGCGTCCGGGCCGGGCAGGTGCATCCCGCCCTTGGCCAGCACGGCCGCGCCGGAGATCTCGTGGATGCGCCGAGCGGCCGCCGTCAGGTCCTCGACCGAGCGCACGGTCATGCCGGAGAGCTGCTCCGTCTCGAAGTGGTTCGGGGTGGTGAAGGTGGCCAGCGGCAGCAGCTCGGCCTTGAGCGCCTGGTCCGTGTCCAGGGCGTGGCCCGGCTCCTGGCCCTTGCAGATGAGCACGGGGTCCAGGACCACGTGGTCCCACGCGGCGCGGCGCAGGGCCGCGGCCGAGGTGCGGATGACCTCCGGGGAGCCCTGCATGCCCAGCTTCACGGTGCGCAGCCGCTCCGGGTAGTCGCCCTGGATGGCGTCGAGCTGCTGCTGGAGGATCTCGGTGGGCACGGGGAAGAAGCGGTGGTTCCAGTCGTCCTCCGGGTCGAAGGAGACGATGCAGGTCAGCGCCACGATGCCGAAGACGCCGAGTTCCTGGAACGTCTTGAGGTCGGCCTGGGCGCCGGCGCCGCCGGTGGCCTCGGACCCGGCGATGGTCAGGGCGAGCGCGGGGGCGGAGGCGGAGTGCTGGGGGGAGTGAGCGGTCTGGGGCATGCGCCCATGGTAGGACCGACCCCGGACGGGAAGCGCCCGACGGCCGGCGGTGTTCACCGGGGAACGAGGGTCCTCGGACCCGGAGCGTCCGCCCGGGCGCCCCGAGCGACCCGCGAAGGACGGGGACGGACGTGCTCGAGTTCCTCACCGGCACGGGCCTGGCCACCTCGGCCGGGCTCAACGCCTACATCCCCCTGCTCGCCCTGGGTCTGCTGGACCGGTTCACGGGGCTCGTCGACCTGCCCGCGGGCTGGACGTGGCTCGCCGCCGACGCCTCCCTCTGGATCCTCGGCGTTCTGCTCGCGCTCGAGCTCGTCGCGGACAAGATCCCCGGGGTGGACGCGGTCAACGACGCCGTCCAGACGGTCGTGGGAGCCGACACGGTCACGGTGGGGGCCGCCGCGCCCGTGCTCTCGGCGGCCGAGGACGTCTCGGCGGCCGGCCTCGTCGCGGCCGCGCTGTTCCTGCCGGTGCTGGTCGCCGTGCTGGTGGTCGCCGTCGTCGTGGGCCTGTGGCTGCTGGCCCGGCGGTTCCGCGACCGGCGGACGCGAGGCCGTGCCGCGGCCGTCCCGGGTGGGCCAGAATGGACGGCATGATCCTCATCAACCTGAAGTTCACCGTCCAGCCCGAGCGTGCCGACGAGTGGATGGACGCCGTCGCGAAGTACACCGCGGACGTGCGCTCCGAGCCCGGCAACCTGTTCTTCGAGTGGTACCGCCCGGTGGAGGGCGGCCCGAACGAGTACTTCCTGCTCGAGGGGTTCACGGACGAGGGTGCGCAGGCCCACGTCGCGTCCCCGCACTTCCAGGAGGGCCTGGACGCGATGCGCCCGCTGCTGGCGAGCACGCCCCAGATCATCTCCGAGCAGGTCGGTGCGGAGGGTTTCGGCCCGATGGGCGAGCTGCAGATCGACTGAGCCCGCCCCCGGCCAGAGGAGGCGACGGCGCCCGCGTCACGAGCGTGACGCAGGGCGCCGTCTCTGTATCCGGGGTCACACCCTGGCTACGGTGAGCGCATGAGCGCCGAGCAGAACAGCACCCAGACCCCCGGCCACCGCACCGCCCACGTCCCTGCCGGCCAGGATCTCGGCCACCGCTGGTCCACCCGCGAGGCCGATCACGACGATCCGGCCGACCGCCGCGCCGTCCGCCAGATCGCCGAGCTCGCCTTCGCGTCCACGGCCGAGGCCGACCTCGTCGAGGCGCTCGCCGGCGGCGCGGAGGGCTGGCTGCCCCAGTACTCCCTCGTGGCCATGACCGCCGCGATCCCCGGCACGGACCTGCAGTCGGACCCGATGGGCTACGGCACCCTGGTCCGGGCCCACATCGACCACGCCGAGGTGATCGCCCTCGCCCCGCACGGCGTCCTGCCCGAGCACCAGGGCGAGGGCGCCGGCACCGCGCTCGTCAACGCCCTGCTCCAGAAGGCCCAGGCCGACGGCGAGGAGGTCGTGGTGGTCTACGGCTGGCCCGAGTACTACGCGAAGTTCGGCTTCCACCGGGCCTCCGAGCACGGCGTGCACGCGGCCTTCGCGCGTCAACCCGAGGCGCTGCAGATCCTCACGCTCCAGGACGGCGCGGAGGTGCCGGCCGGCGAGTTCCGCTACCCGCCCGCGTTCGGGGCGGAGAACGCGCAGGTCGCCGGCCGCTGAGGGCGGGGCGTCAGCCCACGAGTCGGCGCACGGCGGCGAGCGTTCGTTCGGCCTCGGCCGGCTCGGCCGTGAGCCGCGCGATGACCTCCGCGAGGTCCGCGCGCAGGCCGGCCTCGGCGTCGTCGGCCGGGGCGTGGAGCCACGCCCGCAGGGCGCGGTTGTGGACGGCCACCACGGCCGCCGCCAGCCCGACGGCGACCCCGCCGCGCGCGGGCGTGTCCGGCAGGGCCGTGGCGAGCCAGCCGGAGAACAGCTCCGTGTAGCGGTGCGAGGTGAGCAGCTCGCGCGTGCGCAGCGCCTGGGAGCCGCGCAGCAGGCGGGAGCGCGCCCGGGCCCGGTCCGGATCGGCGGTGTGATGCCGGAAGACCTGGAGGACCGCCTCCTCGAGGGCCTCCCGCACGCCGAGGGAGGTGCCGCGCAGGAAGTCGTCCAGGCGGGCGAGCAGCGCCGCATGGTCGGCGAAGACCACCTCCTCCTTCCCGCCGAGGTGGCGGAAGAAGCTGGCCCGGCTCATGCCGGCCTGGCGGGCGAGCTGGTCGGCCGTGACGGCGTCGTAGCCCTCGCGGTCCAGCAGGTGGATCAGGGCGGTGAGGGTGTCCTCGGCGGGCGTCGTCATGCGGGCCATGGTGCCACGGGCGAGGAGAGGGGGTGAGACTGCGTCTGTTTCTGTGAGATGGCGTGTCAGTCGGTGTAGGGTGATGACGGACACACCCATCTCTCCGACCCCGCCCGGGAGGCCACCATGACCGAGACCCTGCCCACCGTCGAGCCCGAATACGACGTCGCCACGCCGCTGGACACCGACTTCTACCTGGCGCTCGCGGACGTCTCCGACGCCGAGAAGGACGTGTGGCGTCGGGCCCGCGCCTTCGCGCTCGAGCCGGACGTGCTGCCCCGGATCCGGGAGGCGTGGGACCGCCACGAGTACCCGCTGGACCTCGTGGCCCGCCTGGGGCAGGCCGACCTGCTGCGCGACGGCGTGCCCGTGGACGGGCTGCCCGACGTCTCCCGCGTTGCAGCGGGCCTGGCCATGATGGAGCTCTCGCGCCTGGACGGCTCGATCGCCACGATGACGGGCGTGCAGGGCGGTCTGGCCATGCGCTCGATCCAGCTGTGCGGCAGCGAGGAGCAGCGTGCCGAGCACCTGCCGGCCATGGCGCGCGGCGAGCTCTACGGCGCCTTCGCGCTCACGGAGCCGACCCACGGCTCCGACTCGGTCTCGCTGGAGACCCGCGCCGAGCGCGTCGACGGCGGCTGGCGGCTGCACGGGCACAAGAAGTGGATCGGCAACGGGGCCGCCGGCGGGGTGACCGTGGTGTGGGCGCGCAGCGCCGAGGACGAGAAGGTCCGCGGGTTCATCGTGCGCCAGGAGTCCGAGGGCTACACGGCCGAGGTCATCAAGGGCAAGGTCGCGCTGCGGGCCATCGACCAGGCCCACATCACCCTCGACGGCGTCTTCGTGCCCGACGCCGACGTCCTGCCCGAGGCCCGCTCCTTCAAGGACACCTCCCGCGTCCTCTTCGCCACGCGCGTGGGCGTCGCGTGGTCCGCCCTCGGGAAGGCCGTGGGCTGCTACGAGGCGGCGGTGCAGTACGCGGGGCAGCGCATCCAGTTCGGCCGGCCGCTGGCCGCCGCCCAGAGCGTGCAGACCCGCCTGGCCGAGATGCTCTCCCAGCTCACCCAGGTGCAGCTGCTCGTGCTGCGTGCGACCCGGCTCGAGGACGAGGGCCGGCTCACCGGGCCGATGGCGTCCATGGCCAAGTACTCGGCGACGCGCGCCGCGCGGTCCATCGCCGCGAACGCGCGCGACCTGCTCGGTGGCAACGGCATCCTCATCCAGAACGAGGTGGCCCGCCACTTCGCGGATATCGAGGCGATCCACACCTACGAGGGCACCGAGACCGTGCAGGGGCTGATCATCGGCCGCGAGATCACGGGGGTCGGCGCGTTCGTGTGAGATGACGCGAGCGGGGGCGGCGGCGTGAGCCAGAGATTTCTGCTGGTACGCACGCCCCCCTGCCGCCGATTCGTCTGGCTCGGCGGCCGATTCGTCTGGCTCACGCAGGCAGAGGGAGCCGCAGGTGGGCGGCGAGGTCGCGCAGCAGGGCGTTGAGGCCCCGCTGGGTGAAGACGCTGGCGGTCACGCGCAGCACGATCCACCCCTCGGCCTGCATCCGGCGGTCGCGCTCGATGTCACGGCGCCACTGCTGCGGGTCAGTCCGGTGATGATCGCCCTCGTACTGCACGCAGACGCGCGCCTCCCGCCACACCAAGTCCGGCCGGACGGTGGACCCGTCACTCAGCAGAAGCAGCGGATTCACCTCCGGCCCCGGCACGCCCGCGTCGGTCAGCGCCAGTCGGAGGAGCGTCTCGGCCCTCGAATCCGCGCCGTTCCTGAGCAGCGGCAGGGCCGCTCGCAGGGTCCGCGTCCCTCGCCTCCCGCGCACCCGCAGCACCTCCGCCTCCAGATCACGCACGGTGCACCGTGGATGCTCGCCGGGGCGACGCCGGCCCGCCGGGCCGTCAGCCCGTTGCAGCAGGCTGTCCCCGGCGGCGACGACGTCGTCCAACGGCAGATCCAGCTGCGCCAGCGCCGCCCAGGTGGCGGCCGGCGTCGTGAGTCGCACCCGGGCACGCACCAGCACGGGGTCCTGCGGGTGCAGTTCATGCCCGACGACGCCGCTGCGGCGCGGCGCCCCGCCCTCGGCCCGCGTGCGCGCCAGATGGATGGGGCCGCGCTCCCACTGCCGCGGCAGCCACATCCCCCAGAGGCGAGCGGCGGTGGCGTGGGTGGCCGCGGTGCCGGGGTTCGTCCGCTGGAGGGCGCGGACGACGTCGGCCAGTGAGGGCTGACCCCCGGCGGTGTGCCGCAGCCCGTGGTGCGGGGCGTCGAATCGGGGGCCGCGCAGCTGCGAGGTCGTCAGACCGGCCTGCAGCCCCGCGGCGACCGGGAAGACGGGGCTGAGGGTGGCGTCGTCGTGCGGAGGAGGGGCGACCATGCTGCCACCCTCTCCTTCCATGGGCGGACCCGGTGCCGCGACAGCGAGGGCCGTGGAGGGCGAGCCGGGTCGGCGGCCCTGTGCAGGAGCCGCTGAATCGTCTGGCTCACGTCTTCCACGCGTCCGAGCGGCGCTGAGCCAGACGAATCGGTCGTGACAGCCCCCTCAGAACAGCAGAAACGTCTGGCTCGCGCCCGCCGCAGCGTGCCGGCGCACCCAGCACCGCTCAGCCCTTCGGGGCGTAGTACCGGCCGAGGGTCTCGGCCTTGAGCTCCGCGAGCGTGCCGTCCTGCATGGCTGCACGGATCCGGTCCACGAGCGAGACCGTGAACCGCTCGTTGTGGATGGAGAGGAGCGTGTGCGCCACCATCTCCTTCGCCTTGAACAGGTGCCGCAGGTACGCGCGGGAGTAGTGGGCGCACGTGTAGCAGTCGCACTCGGGGTCCAGCGGGCCGAAGTCTCGGCGGTACTTCGCCCCGGGCAGGTTGTAGCGCCCGTCGCGGGTGTAGAACGCGCCGGTGCGGGCCACACGGGTGGGGGAGACGCAGTCGAAGGTGTCGGCGCCGTTCTCGACGGCGGTGAACAGGTCGTCGGGCTCGGAGATGCCCAGCAGGTGGCGCGGCTTGTCCTCGGGCAGCTCCTGCGCGCACCAGCCCACGATGGTCCCGAGGTTCTCCTTCTCCAGGGCCCCGCCGACGCCATAGCCGTCGAAGCCGGAGGTCACGCCGTCGAGCTCCCCCGCGGCCGGGAACTCGGCCCGCATCCCCGCGAGGTCGCGGCAGGCCTTGCGGCGCAGGTCCTCGTACTGGGCCCCCTGGATCACGCCGAACAGCGCCTGGTACGGCCGCGCCGCGCGGACCCCGGTGAGGCGGGCGTGCTCGTCGAGGCAGCGCTGGGCCCAGCGGCGGGTGCGCTCGAGAGCCTCCTCCTGGTAGCCGCGGGAGTTGTGCAGGGTGGTCAGCTCGTCGAAGGCGAACATGATGTCCGCGCCGAGGTTGTGCTGGATGCCCACGGACACCTCGGGGGTGAACCGGTGTCGTTCCCCGGTGAGGTGGGACTTGAACCAGACGCCGTCGTCGTCGACGTTGGCCAGGCGCTCCTTGCCGGGGGCGACGGCGTCGTCGGCGCCCTGCCCCTCAGGCGCGCCGGGGCCCTTCATGTCGATGACCTTCTTGAAGCCCGAGCCGAGGCTCATCACCTGGAAGCCGCCCGAGTCCGTGAAGGTCGGCCCGGGCCAGTTCATGAACGCGCCGAGGCCGCCGGCCTCGTCCAGGAGGTCGTCACCGGGCTGCAGGTACAGGTGGTACGCGTTGGCCAGCAGCGCCTGCGCGCCGAGCTCCGCCATGGACTCGGGCAGCACGGCCTTCACCGAGGCCTGCGTCGCGACGGGGATGAACGCCGGCGTCTGGATCCGCCCGTGCGGCGTGGTGATCACGCCGGTGCGCCCGAGCGGGGCGCCGTCCGCACCGCCGGTCTCCAGCCGGTGCGTCACCTCGAAGCCGAACTGCGAGGGATGCGCGGGGGCACCGGAGGCGGGCTGCGGCGTCGGGGCGGCGGGGGTCTCAGGCATGGGACCCAGGGTAGTGCGCGGGCGCCGCAGGCCGCCCCGGCTCAGCCCAGCACCACCCGCGCCACCGCGCTCGCCACCACCAGGTCCTGCCAGGGCATGCCGGTGGTGACGAACAGGGCGGGCTCACCCTCCCGCCGACGCGCGGTCCCGGCCACGAGCTCGGCCAGCGTCACCGTGTCCTCGATCCCGGCCAGGGCCCCGGAGGCCACCGCGAGGGTCACGTCCCCGGCCTCGCGGGCGGCCGAGTCCCGCGACTCCACCGCCACGGTCGCGCGGCGGGCCAGGGCGTCGTCGGTCTCGCGGGCGTCCGTGGTGTGCGAGCCCATCGCCACGACCGTCGCGTGCTCCGGCACGAGCGTCCCGTCGAACAGCGGGGCCGTCGCGGCCGTGCACGTCACCACGACGTCCGCCTCCGCCACGGCCTCCGGGCCCGCGGCGCTCGCGGTCACGCCCAGCTCCGCTTCGATGCGCGCGGCCAGGGCGGCGGCCCGGTCGGCGTCGCGGCCCACCACGGACACCCGTTCCAGCCCGAACACGTCCTGGAAGGTGAGCGCGTGCTCCCACGCCTGCACGCCCGTGCCGACCACGACCAGGTGCCGGGGCGAGGCGTCCGCGAGCAGCCGCACCCCGAGCGCGGACACCGCGGAGGTGCGCAGGCCCGTCAGCTCGACGCCGTCCAGCACGGCCCGCGGTGCCTGGCCGGGGGTGCCCGGGGCGCCGAACAGCACGTAGACGCCCTGGATGACGGGCAGTCCGCGCTCGGGGTTGTCCGGCGTGAGGGTGAGCAGCTTGGTGTCGACCTCGGTCCCGCGCGTCGAGGGCATCTGCAGCAGCTGCCCGGCGGCGGTGGACACGCGGGTGCGGGGGGCGTCGGCCTCCGGGTCCAGGCCGGCGGCGAGGGCCGCCTCCAGCGCGTCGACGGCGGCGCGCGGGCTCAGGGCGGCGCGCACGGCGGGGCCGTCGATCCAGGGCAGGGAAGCGGTGGCGCGGTGCGTGTCCATGCAGCCACGCTACGGGGTGGGCCGGGCGGGCTCACCCGAACAGCGTGCGGAAGTTCGCCAGGATGCGGCGCGGGTGCTCGGGGTCGACGGCGGCCAGCCCCGCCACCGTGGGCTCGTACTCGCCCGGGGCGAAGTACCCGTGCTCGCGGTAGATCTCAAGGCGCTCGAGGATACCGGCCTGGTCCAGCTCCGGGTGGAACTGGGTGGCGTACTGGCGGGTGCCGAGCCGGAACATCTGCACGGGACAGTCGGCGCCCGCGGCGAGCAGCACCGCGCCGGGCGGCAGTGCGCTCATCGCCTCCTTGTGGCCGACGTACGCCGCGAACGTGCGCGGCACCCCGGCCAGCAACGGATCCGCGGCACCCTCGTCGGTGAGCGTGACCTCGACGGGCGCGGCCGATTCACCGTACGCGTTGTCCACGACGCCGCCGGCATGTCGGCCCAGCGTGCCGACGCCGTAGCAGCAGCCGAGGAACGGCAGGTCGCGGCGCCGGACGACGTCGAGCATCCGGCCCAGCTCCGCCTCCACGGCGCGCTGCACGGGGGACTTGGTCTCCTCGGGATCGGTGCCCGTGAACGGACTGCCGGGCAGGATCACGGCGGCGACGTCCGCGAGCTCCGCCTCCCAGTCCAGGCCGTGCGTGGCCACGTCCGGGCGCTGCACGACGCGGTCCAGGCGCAGCACCCGCAGCCGGCCCTCCGGATAGCCGCCCAGTCGCTGGACGGCCTCGACCTCGGCGGCCGCGGCGTCGTCTTCGGGGCGCGTCTGGACGAGGAGGAACGGCCGCGGATGCGGGCTCGGGATGGCGCCGGTCGGGGTGGTCATCTCGGCAGACTAGCGGGGCATCGGGCCGGGAGGGCGTGACGGCGTCGCGGGGCGTCGTCGGGGGCGGGTCGCGGTCAGCGGTCGGCCCAGGGGCGGGCGTCGGAGGCCCACGGCAGGGGACGGACGCGTTCCTCGGGCAGCGGGTCCGCGGCCAGCCGGCCGTAGAGGTGCACGTCGAGCCGCCGCCCGCCCGTGCGGAGGCGGCCGCGCTGCGTGCCTTCGTGACGGAGCCCAGCGGCCCGGGCGACGGCCCCCGCCGTCGGGCTGTCCGCCCGGTGGGCCAGTTCGATCCGTTCGAGCCCGCCCTCGGCCAGTTCGGCGTCCGCCACGGTGGTCGCCGCCCGCGACATGATCGCGTCCCCGCGCCAGCCCTGATGCAGCCAGGCGGTGAGCGCGCCGGTGCCGTGCGCCTCGTCGCGCACGACGGCGACCAGGCCGATCAGCGTGTCCGTCCCGCGCTCCACCACGGCGACGGCGTCCGTCCCCTCCGCCTGGACCAGTCCGTCGACGTAGGCGCGGGCGGAGGCGTCGTCGGTGACCTCTGCGGGATCGGCCATGCCGACGGTGCCCGCGTGGAAGGCCGCCAGGACGGCGGGCGCGTCCGTGGCGCGGAGGGGGCGGAGCTGGGCGGGTGCGGAGCCGGTCATGCCGGGAGCATAACCCCGGCAGGGGCTGGAGAGTGAGGTGCGCCACACGAGCCGGACCCCGGCAGGCGTGTCACCGGCGCGTGGCTGCCTTCGCCTCGAGCTCGTCGGCGAGGGTGCGCAGCGCGCCGAGCTCCCGGGCGATCCGGGAATCCAGGTCGGCGTCCGTGAGCGTCTCCGAGCCGCCGCGGGCACGCAGGTAGAGCAGCTGGCCGAACCGGGCCCGGCGCCACTGATACTCGGCCTCGGCGTCGCGGGCCTGCAGGGCGCGGGAGATCTCCCGGTCGTAGAGCGGCGGCTCGTTGAGCTGACGCTGGCGCACTTCGAGCACGCGGGACGCCCGGCCCGGCTCGGAGGGGACCTCGTCCGCCTCGAGCAGGCGCCGACCGAGGTTGGCGGCGGCGATGTGCTCGCCCTCCTCGCGCAGGATCAGCGACGCCAGGGACAGCGCGGCCTGGATGGACTTCCACCGCCCCACGGCCCCGTCCCACGGCAGGTTCGTCAGCAGGCCCAGGGTGGCGAGCGTGCCCTCGGTGTCCTCGTGCAGCAGGTAGAGCCGCTCGGCCATGCCGAACACGTCCTCCAGCTGGGAGCCGGAGCGCAGGTTCAACCCGTGGGAGAGCCGGGCCGCGGTGGCGGTCAGCTCGGTGTCGTCGAGGTGGCGCTTGCCGACGGCGACGATCCGCTCCTCGGGGGACCCCGCGTCCACGGGGGAGAAGGTGGTGTCCGGGACGGCCCTGCGCTCCTCCGGGCGGTCCGTGCGGACCCGGATCACGGAGCCGTGGGCGATCTTGACCTCCCGGCCGCCCTCGAGGGTGGCGATCACGAGCGCGGGGGTGCCGAAGTCGTCCCGCATCACCCGGGTCGAGGCCACGGGCGGGGCGGGCTCGCCGCGGCGGGTCAGGAAGCTGTCCCCGGGCTGCACGTCCTGGGACTTCAGATGGCGGAGGTAGCCGCCGACGACCGGTGCCATGCTCAGCGCCCCCATCCCACGTGGGCGAGGGCCTGGCGCACCAGGTCCCCGCGGCCACCGATGAACTCGGCCTGGATGTCCTCGCCGAGGGCCTCCTCGGGGGTGAGCCAGGTCAGCTCGAGCGCGTTCTGGCGCGGCTGGCACTCACCCGTCACCGGCACCACGTACACCAGGGCCACGGCGTGCTGGCGGTCGTCCGTCAGCCCGGTCTCGGACGGCGCCGGGAAGTACTCGGCGACGGTGCAGGGGACCACCGATGGCGGCAGCTGCGGGAACGCGAGCGGGCCGAGGTCCTTCTCCAGGTGGCGCATCAGCGCGGCGCGGATGGTCTCCCGGTACTGGACGCGTCCGGAGACGAACGTCCGCTGGAACGTGCCGGTCTCGTCCGCCACGTAGAGCAGGCCGATCTCGGTGACGTAGCCGAGGGAGTCCAGCCGCACCGGGATGGCCTCCACATACACCATGGGCAGCCGGCGCCGGGCCTCGTAGAGGTCCTCGTCGGACAGCCAGCCCGGATTCGGGTCGGGGGTGCGCACGCTCATGGTTCTGTTCTACCGGAGTTCCGCGCCGGGGGCACACCGGGTCCCGCGTGTTCCGCTCACCACTTGGCTCGGAAGTACTGCCGGGCCATCGGCACCTGCTCCGAGGGGACGTCGAGCGCGAGGGCGGCCGCGGTCGGCCAGTTCGGGTTCGCCAGGGCGGCGCGGCCCACGCAGACGGCGTCGGCGCGGTCCTCGTCCACCACGGCCGCGACCTCCTCGGCGCCGGTCAGCGAGCCGACGGCGGACACCACGATCCCCTCGGTGCCCTCCTTCACGGCGGTGGCCAGCGGCACCTGATAGCCCGGGCCCTGAGGGCCCTCGTAGGTGTCCCCGATGCCCGCGGAGGACAGGTCGAACCAGTGCACCTGCCCCTGCAGCTCCTGCGCCAGGCGGACGGTCTCCTCGATGCTCCAGCCGCCCTCGACCCAGTCCGAGCCGGAGATGCGGATGCCGAGGACCTTGTCCGCGGGCCACACCTCGCGCACGGCCGCCACGACCTCCTTGAGGAAGCGGGTGCGGCCCTCGAAGTCCCCGCCGTACTCGTCGGTCCGGGTGTTGGTCAGCGGCGAGAGGAACTGGTGGATGAGGTAGCCGTGGGCGGCGTGCAGCTGCACGGCGCCGAAGCCGGCACGGTCGGCGCGCTCGGCGGCGTCGGCGAAGGCCTGGACGGTCTCCCGGATCTCGTCCACCCGCATCGCGTGGGTGCGGATCTCCATGGAGTTGGTGGCCACGCCGGAGGGGGAGAGGGTCTCCCAGGAGTCGGGGCCCTCGAGGATCGGCTGCCCGGCGAGCGCGCCCGGGTGCATGGGGACGGTCGAGGCCTTGGCGCCGGCGTGACCGAGCTGGATGGCGGGCAGGGCGCCCTGGGAGGCGATGAACTCGGCGATCGGCGCCCACGCGTCCCGCTGCTCGTCGTTCCACAGGCCGGTGTCCCACGCGGAGATGCGTCCCTCGGGGGTGACGGCGGTGGCCTCGGCCACCACGATCCCGAAGCCGCCGGCCGCGCGGGCGCCCAGGTGCTGGAAGTGCCAGCCGTGGGGGACGCCGTCGCGCGCCTCGCACGAGTACTGGCACATCGGCGGCAGGATCAGGCGGTTGCGCACGCGCACGCCGTTGATCTCAATCGGTTCGAAGATCGCGGGCACGGCGGGGGCGTCGGTCTGCGGGGTGGCGGTCTGAGTCATGCACCCCACCCTACGAGCGGGTCCGGACACGGGAGGGCTCGCGTCCGCCGCGGGCGGAAGGGCGGGCCGGCCCGTGCGACGAGAGAAGTCGTCACCGCTGCTGCGTCCACCCCTACCCTGGGCCCATGCCCTCCTACCGCGCCCGCCTGCAGATCGGCGACCTCCTGCCCGGCCACCGGCCCGAAGAGGTCATGGACCTGGCCGAGGCCGCCGTCCAGGCCACGCACGTGCTCGCGGCCAAGGACATCGAGGTCGTCGCGCGCGTCCCGCGGATCGTGCTGCGCTTCACGGTGCCCGGCTCGCACCGGGCCGGCGAGGACGCCGAGGCCGCCGAGGTGGCGCGGCGGATGGCGGAGGCGGTGTCCGGCGTCGCCGTGACGGGCCGGCTGGACGTGCTCCGGCGCGACGGCGGCCGGTGGGTCCCGGTGCCCGCTGGGCTCGGGCGCTGAACGGGGCCGGGCTCAGGCGCCGGCCGGGTGCGGCCGGCGGGCGGCGTCGCGCTCGATCTGGCGGGCCCAGGAGCGGCGCACGGCCGCGGCGGTGACCAGCAGCAGCGCCCCGAAGGCGGCCGCGAGACCCACCCACACGCTCTGCTGCGCCCCGAGCGGGCTGGGCAGCAGGCGGGGCAGGGCGAGGCAGAGCAGGGTCCAGGCCATGCCCAGGGCCACACCCAGGCGGCCGCGCCCACCGAGCACCAGGCGCAGGGCCGCCAGCAGCAGGGCCACCAGCACCAGCAGGGCGAGCAGCTCGGTCGGGAACCAGTCGACGTGCACACCCCAGGCGTGGAGGGCGGCGCCCACCGCGGTGGGTGCGCCGGCGAGGAGGGTGCCCAGCAGCACGCCGAGCGCGCCGTCCTCGGCCACCCGTGCGACGCGGCGGGCCGCCGGGCGTGCGCCGAGCCGCCGGACCACGCCGAGCATGAGGACCAGGGCGAGCAGCCACGGGACGACGTCGAGGCCCCCGGGGGCCAGGACGGCCAGGGGGAACCACAGCGCCAGCGCCAGCAGGGTCCCCGCGACCGCGCCCCGGATGCGGCGGTGCCGCGGCGACGCGCCCTGGCCCCGCCCCCACTGCCGGAGCACGTACATCCCGGTCAGCAGCCACAGCACCGGCCAGATCGCCGGGTGCAGCGGGGACAGCCCGAACACGCTCGCGCCGGGGCCGTGTCGGCCGTCGGCGGTGAGCGGGTACGCGCCGGCATCGAGGGCGCCGAGCCCCGGGACGCGCCCGGCCAGACCGAGGCCCCACGCACCGGAGAGCACGAACAGCGCCCACACGACGGTCAGCAGCGCCTGGCCGCGTCGGTCCGCAGCGGTCGGTGAGCCGGCCGGCTCCTCGGGCGGGGCGGGGGTGTAGCCGGGGATCAGGGGCAGGGCGCCCGTGACCGGCCCCGCCGAGGAGTGGGCGATGGCCTCGGTCCGGACGGCCTGCGCCTTCGTGGACAGCCGCTGCCGGCGCCGCCACTCGGGCAGGGCCACTCGGGCCCGGGCGAAGAGCTCCTCATCGGTGAGCCGCTCCTCCGGGTCGGACAGCAGCGGCCGGTCGGCGGCGGCCGGGAAGACCTCGGGGCCCTCGAGCTCGCGCGCGGCCCGGGCCAGCGCGCGGGACTCCCGCTCCTCGTGCTCGCGGCGGCGGCGGGCGGCGTCCTCCGCCGCGCGGCGCTCGGCCTCCCGGGCTCGGTCCTCGAGGAGCCGGGCCTGGGCGAGGGCGCGTTCGGCGTGCAGCACGGTGTGGGCGCGGACGCGTGCGGCCTGGCGACGACGTCGCTCGGCCTCGAGGCGGGCGGCCTCCTCCGCCTCGCGACGGCGCCGCTCGGCCTCCTCGGCCCGACGGCGCCGCTCGGCCTCGACGCGTTCGGCCTCGAGGCGACGGCGTTCGGCCTCGGCCGCCTGCCGACGGCGCTCCGCCTCCGCCTCCGCCTCGAGCCGCAGCCGCTCCCGCTCGGCGAGCGCGGCCTCCTCGCGGGCCCGCCGCTCCGCCTGCACGCGGGCGCGCTCGGCGGCGACCTCCGCCTCCCGGCGGCGCCGTTCCTCCCGCTCCCGGCGGCGGGCCTCCGCCTCGGCGGCGGCACGGGCCTTCTCCTCGGCCGCCACCCGACGGCGCCGCTCGGCTTCACGCCGACGGCGCTGCTTCTCCTCCTCGCGGCGGCGACGGGCGGCCTCGGCGGCGCGCTCCCGGCCGGCTCGCAGGCGGGCCCGCCGGCGCTCCTCGGCCGCAGTGCGGCGGCGTGCGGCCTCCGCGGCCTTCTCCGGGTCCCGGCCCGGGGCGGGGAGGATGCGCTCGACCGTGCCGACGAGCGGGTCGGTGAAACGGGCGAGGTCCGGGCTGCCGAGGCGGTCCAGGATCTCGCTGAGGTCGCGGCGTGGACGCTGCTGGGCGGGAGCGCCCGGGGTGCGCAGACGGTCCATGGCGCGGTGCACGTCCGCGCGGCGGTCCTCGCGCACGCGGCGCTCGGCGGCGGTCTCGGGTCGGCCCGAGCGCAGGGCGCGCTCGTGACGGCGCAGATCGCGGCGGGAGATCTCCCCGGGCGCGGCCAGGGCGCGGCGAGGGCGCGCGGCGGGAGCACGCGTCGCGTCGTCGTCGGGACGGGGCGCCGAGGCGCCCCGGAGGCGCTCGAGGGCGGCGCGGGACTCGGAGGACGCGTCCTGCATGCTCACCCCTTCCGGCCCCGGCGACGGTGGGCCACGATCCCCGCGATCATCAACCCTGCAAGGGTACCGAACACCATGCCGACCACCGCGGACGCCCACCACGGCAGGCCGGTGGCCCGGCCGGTGATCCAGCCGAGCCCCACCATGGACGAGGACCACGCGAGCGAGCCCGCCCCGGACAGCCACAGGAACACGGGCCAGCGGATCCCGCCGATCCCCGCCGCCGCCATCGACGCCGTCCGTCCGCCCGAGACGAACCGCAGCACGGACAGCCCCGCCAGGCTGCCCGCCGGGCCCACCCGCACCAGCAGGGTCCGGATCCCCCGGTGGATCCGACGCCACCACGCCCAGCGGTCCAGGCGGTCGGCGAGGCCGTGGCGGAACAGCGCGTAGAGGCCGACGTCCCCGGCCCAGCAGCCCAGCCACGCCGCCAGCACCGCGGCCACGGGGGAGACCCGGCCCTCGGCCGCGAGCGCCCCCGAGCCGATGACCACCACCTCCGACGGGACGGGCGGGATCGGGGCGTCCAGGGCCACGAGCAGCGCGGTGAGCGGGTGGAACCACGCCCCGAGCGCGTCCAGCAGGCCGGCCGGGTCCCCGCCCGTCACCGCGGTCGCTCCTGCAGCTGTGCGGAGGAGGTGAACTCCCGCTCCTCGCCCGTCACCGGGTCCGTGAAGCGCAGCGACCGGGAGAGCAGCTGCAGGGGCCGTGTGACGTCGTCCGGGGCGAGGTCGAGCAGGTCCGGGTAGAACGGGTCGAACGCGATGCCCAGGCCCAGGGCGGCCAGGTGGATGCGCAGCTGGTGGGTGCGGCCCGTGCGCGGGGTGAGCCGCAGGTGCCCCACGCGCCGCCCCGCCAGCGTCCCGGCGGAGATGCCGACGCCCAGCAGCTCCACCCGGGACTCCGCGTTCGCCCCGGCGTGGGGCCGGTTCGCCCGCCGGGTCCGCACCGGCGCGCCCGCCCGGCGTCCCGAGGCGGCCGGCGGGATCTCCTCCACCACGGAGCGCAGGATCCCCTTGTCCTTGCGGATCCGGCTGCGCACGGTCAGCGGGAATCGCCCCAGGACGGGGTCGGCCGGGGCGCCGGGGCGGCGGGCGCCGTCGTCGGGCGCGTCCGGCAGGAGCGCCACGGCCTCGTAGGTCTTGGCCACGGCACGCCGCTCGAAGAGCAGGTGGTAGGCGCCGCGGGTGGCCGGGTTCGCGGAGAACATCACGACGCCGGCCGTCGCCCGGTCGAGCCGGTGCAGGGGCACGAGGTCGTCGAGGCCGAGCTCGTTGCGCAGCCGCACCAGCGCGGTCTCCTGGACGAAGCGGCCGCCCGGGGTGGTGGGCAGGAAGTGCGGCTTGTGGATGACCACGAGGTGCTCGTCGCGGTGCAGGAGCGTGTGCGTCACGGGCAGCGGGGCCTCGTCGGGGATGTCCCGGTAGTACCAGAGGTCCTCGTGGACGCCCAGCGGCGTCGTCGGCGTCAGTGCGGTGCCGTCCGCCGCCACGACCTCGCCGCGGGCGAAGCGCGCGCGGATGCCGTCCGGGTCCACGTGACCGAACCGGTGGAGCACGTAGTCCTGCGCGGTGGGCCAGCCGGAGGCGGGCAGGCGCAGGCGCGTGGCGTTGACGCCGTTGCGCGGGGGGAGGGGAGAGGGGACGGCCACGGGTCCATCCTCCCAGCCCGGCGCGGCTGCGTCCGACCGGCGCCGCTCAGTCCGACCGGCCGGGCCGGCCGGAGCCGGTGGTCTCGTCCTCGGCCGGGCCCCGGTGCTGCGGGGTGAGCACCACGACCTCCTCGGCCGGCGCGGCGCGCCCCGTCACCTCGCGCGCCGGGACTGCCCCGCCGACGTCGACCACCACGGTGTCCAGCACCGCGCCCGCGGGGACCTCGCAGTCGCCGAGCAGGAGGCTGCCGCGCACCGTGGCGCCGGCCGCCACGACCACCCCGGGGCCGACCACGCTGTCCGACACCTCGCCCTCGATCCGGCAGCCCGGGCTGAGCAGCGAGCCGGAGACGCGGGCGCCCGGGGCCACCCACGCCGGCGGCGCCTGGTGGGGGTTGGTGATCAGCGGCCAGCCCTCGGCGGCGACGTCCAGGCCGGTGCCGTCGAGGATCTCCCGGTGGGCGCGGACGTACGCGTCCAGGGTGCCGATGTCCCGCCAGTACCCGACGAGGCGGTGCTCCCGCACGCGTCCCCGCGCCACGAACGCCGGGATGATGCTCTCCCCGTAGTCGCCGAGGGAGGAGCCCACGGGGTCGCCGTCCTCATCGGTCTCGCCCTCGTCCTTGGTGGCCGCCTCGTCCTCGCCCGCCACGAGGTCGCCGACCACCTCGGAGAGCGCGGCGACGTCGAACACGAACACCTCGGTGGCCACGAGCGTGCCCGCCGGGTCCTCCGGCTTGTAGGCGTAGTCGGTCACGGCGCCGTCGTCGTCCACCCGCACGACGCCGAAGCGTGAGGGGTCCTCGTCCGTCTCGGTGGTGACCACGGTGAGCTCGGCGCCGGAGCGGGTGTGCTCGGCCAGCACGGGGCGCAGGTCCAGCTGGTACAGGTGATCGGCGGAGAGCACGACGACGGTCTCGGCGCCGAACTGCTCCAGCAGCGGCAGCTGCTGGGCGATCGCGTGGCCGTTGCCGCGGGCGAAGCCCTCCTCGGCGCGGCCCTGCGCGGGAGGCAGGAGCCGCAGGCCGTGGCGGGTGCCGTCGAGATCCCACGGCCGGCCGCCGGCCAGGTGCTGGTTGAGCGTGAAGGGGCGGTACTGCTCCACGACCCACACGTCCCGCAGGCGCGAGTGGGCCAGGTTGGACAGGACGACGTCGATCAGCCGGTACTGGCCCGCCAGCGGCACCATCGGCTTGGCGCGGGCCGCGGTGAGCGGCATGAGGCGGCCGCCGGTGCCGCCGGCCAGCACGAGCGCGACGACGGCGCCCTCTGGGTCCTTGGGGAACGGGTCGGCCATGACTTCTCCTCGGGTCGGGGCGGGTTCAGCGTAGGGAGCGGGGAGGACACGCGGCCACCGTTCGGGTGCGTCCGGCTCAGCGCTGGCAGTGCGGACACCACCACAGCCGCCGCGCGTCGTCCTCGGGGGAGCCGTAGTCCTCCTGGCGGACCGGGCCGCGGCAGCGCAGGCACGGGGCGCGGTCGTGCCCGTAGACCCAGTACGACGGCGCCCCGCCGCCGCGCGCGCCGGGCGTCCGGCCGGGTGCCGGACCGGCCGGGACCAGCACCTCGACCCCGAAGGGCCGCCCCGGGTTGGGACGCACGCCCGTGGTCCGGCGCCGGGCGCCCGCGGCGGGGGCGGCGGGCGGGACGTTGGCGCGCAGCAGGTCCCGGGCGAGCAGCACGAGTCCGGCGACGTCGTCGACCTCGCCGATCGGCCGGTGCGGGTCGATGCCGGCCAGCAGGAGGGTCTCGCAGCGGTAGATGTTGCCGATCCCGGAGACGAGCCGCTGGTCGAGCAGGGCCAGACCGACCGGCCGCTCGGGCCGGGCCGTGAGCCGCCGCACGCCCTCGGCGAGCAGCGCGGCGCCGTCGTCGGGCGTGTCCCAGGCCGGGTCCAGCAGGTCGGGGCCGAGGTGGCCGAGGACGGTGGCCTCGTCGGCGGTGGGCACGAGGGTGAGCAGGCCCAGCTGGGCGCCGAGCACGCGGTGCTCCGCCGTCTCCAGCACCGCCCGCACCTGCCAGGCGGGGGCGCCCCACCGCCCGTCGAGGGTCGAGACGAGCCAGCGCCCCTCCATCTTCAGGTGCGAGATCAGGGTGAGCGGCCGGGCCCCGGGGCGGGCCGCGGGCGGGGTCAGCCGCATCAGCAGGTACTTGGCGCGCGGCAGGACCTCGGCCACCGTCCAGCCGGTCAGGTCCGCGGTGGCGTGGCGGGGCACGCGCAGGTCCGCGTGCGTCAGGACCCGGCCCTCGAGCACGGGGCGGAGCCGGTGCGCGACGCGGACGAGGGAGTCGCCTTCAGGCACGGGCCGTCACCGGCTCAGGCCGCATTGAGCTGCCAGGTCACGCCGAAGCGGTCCCCGACCCACGCGAAGCGGCGGGAGAAGCCGTAGTCGTCGGGCGGCATGCAGTCACGGCCGCCGCCGGCGAGGAGCGCGTCGTGGACCGCGTCCACCGCGGTGGCGTCCGGCAGCTCGACGAACAGGCTGATGGCCGGGGTGAACGTGAACCCGTGCGGGGTGAAGGAGTCGAAGAACCGCAGCCGCTGGCCGGCGATCTCGAGCTCGCCGTGCAGGACCTTGCCCGCCCATTCGGCGCCGCGCGGGGAGGAGTCGTCGAAGAGGTCGCGGCGGACCTCGGTGACCGGCAGGTATTCCACGAACGCGGTGAGGTAGGCGTCCATGGCCGCGCCGGCGTCACCCTCGAACAGGAGGAACGGGGTGACGGAGGGGTCCGAGGGGTGCGGCAGGGCGTCCTCGAGGGCCTCGGGGGCCGGGGAGGTGCCCGTGGGGGCGGTGCCCCCGTCCTCGGGCGGGGCGGCGTCGATGCTCATGGGCCGAACCTACCCCCGGGACCCGCCTCCGCGACAGGGCCACCCCGGGCAACGCGGGTTGAGTTGTCGCGGGTGTTCGACGGCGGGACCCGTGACAACTCAACCCGCGTTGCGGACGGACAGACGGACACGAGTTCTCAGTTCCGGAACCGGATGCCCGACGGGCTTGAGTAGAACCCCGCGGCCAGCAGCGCCTCGGCCAGCGGCGTGCCGAGCACGGGCCCGCCGTTGACCTTCTCCAGGCTCAGCCGCTCGGTCCGGCCGGTCCGCAGCGCCCACACAAGCGCCTCCGCCGCGGCCCGCAGCTCGCCCGGATCCTCCGTGAACGCGAGCAGCGTGCGCCCGCCGCGCTCCATGTAGAGGGCCAGCCGCCCCGCGATCAGCACGACGACGGCGCCCGCCTTCCGGCCCGGGCGATGGCCCGTGGGCACGACGCCGTCCGGCCCGGCCGGCACGGACGGCCAGTCCAGCGCGGCGCCGTAGGGGTTCGCCGGATCCGTCGCGGCCAGGGCGAGGGCGAGCGGGGCGGCGTCGACGGCGGCGTCCTCCTCGTCCCGCTGGAACCCGCGCAGCCGATCCACGACGGCGCCGGTGGAGAACTGCGCGCCGCCCAGCCCGTCGACGAAGTGGCCGCGGCGCACCTGGCCCGCGTCCTCCATTCGGGTGAGCAGCCGGTACTGCCCCGCGAACCCGCCGGGGACCTCCTCGGCCACCACGGAGCCGCGCGTGATCACGCCGTACCGGTCCAGCAGCAGCTCGGCGGTGGCGTGGGCGCGGATCGTGGGGTCCTGCTCGGCGGCGGGCAGCAGGGACCAGCGGCCGGCCGAGCGGGCCTGCTCGGCGGCCGAGAGCCCGACGGTCCCCGCCGTGAGACCGGCCGAGCCCCGGGCGCCGCCCTCGGGCGAGGCGAGCCCCGCGTACCGGCCACGCCCGCGCACCCCGGCCAGCCGTCCGCCGAGCCCGCGCCCGGCCGCCGCCCCCGCGGCCCCGCCCGTCCGCGCGGTGCGGGCCCGCGGCGTCTGCCGCCCGGTGCGGTGCGCGGTCTTGCCGAGCGAGAGCAGGCCGCGGACGGGGGCGAACGTGTCGTTGCCGACCCGGCCGTCCCACACCAGGCCCCACAGCGCGCCCAGCACCGCGGGGCCGCGGGCCAGGTCGGCCGGGTCGCGGTGCGGGTCGGGCCCGCCCGCCCCGCCTGCGCCACCCGCGTCGCCGTCGTCGCCCGCCGCCTGCGCCGCCCGCACCCGCTCCACGAGCTGCGGGAAGAACCAGGCCCCACCGCCGGCGAGCACCTCCAGCACGGCCGCGCGCAGGGCGGCGTCGGCCGGCGTCGCCTCGGCGGGCTCGGGCAGGCGCAGCGTGAGGTCCACGGCGTCGGCGGGGTGCAGGGCCACCCAACCGTCGTTGCCGGCGGCCTCCCCGACGCCCGACCACACGTACTCGCCCGTGGCCAGCAGCTCGTCGAGCAGGGCGGGGGCGTAGTCCCGCACGCGGGCGGGCAGCACCAGGGACTCCCACGCGCTCGCGGGCAGGGGCGTGCCGGCCAGCTGGTCCAGGACGGTGGCCACCCCGTCCACGCCCTCGAGCGTGGCCGGCGGCCGCCAGGCCCCGTCGCGCCCCGTCCGCGGCCGCAGGTGCTGCCAGTCGGCGAGGAACCGGGCGTAGGCGGCCTGGTCCACCGGCTCGACCTCGGCGCGCAGCGCGGCGAGGGAGCGCATGCGGATCCGCCGCAGCACCTCGGCGTCGCACCACTCGGCGTCCAGGCCGGCGGCCCCGGGGGTGCCCTCCGGCCGGAACGCGCCCGTGCTCACGCGGCGCTCGGTGGCCAGACGCTGCAGCACCGAGAGCACGACGGCGCCGCCCAGTCCCAGCGCGGCCCCCGCCTCGGCGGCGGTGAAGGGGCCGTGGGTGCGGGCATAGCGGCCCACGAGGTCCCCGAGCGGGTCGTCGACCGGATCGAGGAATGCGGTGGGCACTCCGTGCGGGATCGGCGTGCCGAGCGCGTCCCGCAGGCGGGCGGCGTCCTCGACGGCGGCGAACCGCTCGACCCCGTCCTGGCGCAGGCGGAACGCGCGGCCGGCGCGCTCGAGCTCCGCCAGCATCCCGGCGACGGCGTCCTCGTCCGCGGCCTCCTCCGCCTCCCCCTCGGCCCGGGTGCGCCGCGCGGCCTCCGCCACGGACAGCGGCCCCAGCAGGCGCAGCAGGTCCGCCACGCCCTCGACCCCGCGGGCGCGCCGGTCGGGCGCGAGCCGCTGCAGCTGGGCCTCGACCTCCGCGATGACCCCGGCGTCCAGCAGCTCGCGCAGCTCCTCCGTGCCCAGCAGCTCGGACAGCAGTGCCGGGTCGAGGGAGAGCGCGGCGGCGCGGCGCTCGGCCAGCGGGGAGTCGCCCTCGTAGATGAACTGCGCGATGTAGCCGAACAGGATGGACTGGCTGAACGGGGAGGGCGCCGTCGTCGTGACCTCCACGAGCCGGACGGCCCGCGAGGCCACCCGCCCCGCGAGCTCCTTGAGCGCCGGGAGGTCGTAGACGTCCTGGAGCACCTCGCGCACGGTCTCCAGGATCACGGGGAACCGCGGGTGCTTCCGCGCCACGTCCAGCAGCTGCGCGGACCGCTGCCGCTGCTGCCACAGGGGGGTCCGCCGCCCGGGGTCACGGCGCGGCAGCAGCAGGGACCGGGCCGCGTTCTCCCGGAACCGGGCGGCGAACAGCGCGGACCCGCCGACCTCCGCCGTGACGATCTCGTCCAGCTCCTCGGCCGTGAACTCGAACAGCTCCGCGCCCGGCGGCTCCGCGTCCATCAGGGGGATGCGCAGCACGATCCCGTCGTCGGCCGCCATCGCCGCGCCCGAGCCGGTCTCCAGCCCGTACCGCTGCGCCAGCCGCGCCCCCACCGCGAGCGCCCACGGGGCGTGCACCGCCATGCCGTAGGGGGAGTGCAGCACCACGCGCCAGTCGCCGAGCTCGTCCGTGAACCGCTCCACCACGAGCGTCTGCTCGGTGGGCAGCACCCCGGTGGCCTCGCGCTGGTCCTTCAGGTAGGCCAGCAGGTTGTCCTGCGCCCACGGGTCCAGGCCCGCGGCGGCCAGGCGGGTGCGGCCGGCCTCGGGGTCCGCGTCCAGCTCGCGGCGGAAGCGCCCGACGGCGTCGCCCAGCTCCGCCGGCCGGCCCGCGGCGTCGCCCCGCCAGAACGGGAGCTTGCCGGGCTGCCCGTAGGCGGGCAGCACCAGGACGCGGTCCGCGGTGATGTCCACGATGCGCCAGCTCGTGGCGCCCAGCAGGATGACGTCCCCCACGCGGGACTCGTAGACCATCTCCTCGTCGAGCTCGCCGACCCGGCGCCCGCCGGAGCGGGCCGAGCCCGCGGACGCGGAGCCCGCCGACTCGGCCGTGTCCCCGGCCGCCGCGCCGCCGGGGGTGCCGTCCGCGCCGCCGTCGGAGGCCAGGAACACCCCGAACAGGCCGCGGTCCGGGATGGTGCCGCCCGAGGTGACCGCGAGGCGCTGGGCGCCGGGGCGGGCGGCGAGCGTGCCGTTCTCCCGGTCCCACAGGATGCGCGGGCGCAGCTCGGCGAACTCGTCCGAGGGGTAGCGGCCGGCCAGCAGGTCGAGCACGGACTCGTAGGCGGAGAACGGCAGCGTGGCGAACGGCGCGGACCGGCGCACGAGGTCGAACCACTCCTGCGCGTCCAGGTCCGCGACGGCGACGGCGGCCACGGTGTGCTGGGCGAGGATGTCCAGCGGGTTGGCGGGGATCCGCAGCGACTCGATGCGCCCGGCCGTCATGCGCTCGGCCACGACGGCGGTGTCCACGAGGTCGCCCCGGTGCTTGGGGAAGAACACGCCGCGGGAGACCTCACCCACCTGGTGGCCGGCGCGGCCCACGCGCTGCAGACCGGAGGCCACCGAGGGCGGCGACTCGACCTGGATCACCTGGTCCACCGCGCCCATGTCGATGCCCAGCTCGAGCGAGCTCGTGGCCACGACGCAGCGGATCTGGCCGGTCTTCAGGGCGTCCTCCACGATGGCGCGCTGCTCCTTGGACACGGAGCCGTGGTGGGCGCGGGCGAAGTCGGAGACGGTGCCCGATCCGGTGCCGGTCTGCCCGGCCACCTGGGCGGGTCCGTGGAAGCCGGTCGGGTCCGGTGTGCGGAAGCCGGGGACGGCGTCCGGGTGCTCGGCTGCGGCGGCCGCCTCGGCGCGGGCCTCCCAGATCTCGTTGAGGCGGCCGGTGAGGCGCTCGGCCAGGCGCCGGGAGTTGGCGAACACGAGTGTGGAGCGCCGCTCGGCCACCAGGTCCACGATCCGCTCCTCGACGTGCGGCCAGATGGACCCGCCCGTCACCGCGCCCTCGTCGCCGAGCCCGCCCGTCGAGGAGCCGGGGCCCAGGTCGTGGGCGGCGGCGGGGGAGGAGAGGTCCGTCAGGTCCGGCACCGGCACCGTGACCGTCAGGTCCCAGCGCTTGGCCGAGGCGGGCCGCACCACCGTCACCGGCTGCGTGCCGCCGAGGAACCGGGCCACCTCGGCGGCCGGCTCGACCGTGGCGGACAGGCCGATCCGCTGCACCGGCGTGTCCAGCAGGGTGTCCAGGCGTTCGAGGGAGACGGCCAGGTGGGCGCCGCGTTTGGTCCCGGCCACGGCGTGCACCTCGTCCACGATCACCGTGCGGACCCCGGCCAGCGCCGCGCGGGCCTGCGAGGTGAGCATGAGGTACAGCGACTCGGGCGTGGTGATGAGGATGTCCGGCGGATCCTGCTGCAGGCGCCGTCGCTCGGCCGCCGGGGTGTCTCCGGAGCGCACACCCACCCGGACGCGCGGCACGGGCCTGCCCTGGTGTGCGGCGGTCTGTGTGATGCCCACCAGCGGGGCCCGCAGGTTCCGCTCCACGTCCACGCCGAGCGCCTTCAGCGGCGAGACGTAGAGGACGCGGGTGGCCGCCGTCCCCTCGGCGGCGGGCTCGCGCACGAACGAGTCGAGCGCCCAGAGGAAGGAGGAGAGGGTCTTGCCTGAGCCGGTCGGCGCGATCACCAGTGCGTGCCGCCCGGAGGAGATCGCGTCCCACGCGCCGAGCTGGGCCGGCGTCGGGGCCTCGAACGCGCCCGTGAACCAGGCGCGCGTGGGCTCGGTGAACCGGCCCAGGACGACGTCGGCCGCGGGCGTGGCCGTGCCCGCTGCGGTCTCCGCGGGCCCGCTCATGCGTGGTGGTACGGTCGGCCGGCGGAGATCTCCTGGGCTCGGTAGACCTGCTCCGCCAGGATCAGCCGCACGAGCTGGTGCGGAAAGACGAGCGGGGACAGGGACCAGACGCGGTCCGCGCGGGCGTGGACCCGGGCGTCCACCCCGTACGCGCCTCCGATCACCATCGTCACCGGGGCGCCGACGTCGAACCGGCTCTGCAGGTGCCGCGCCAGACCCGGCGAGTCGAACGCCGTCCCCCGCTCGTCCAGCAGGATCAGGTGCTCGTCCGCGCCGACCGCGCCCAGGATCCGGTCCGACTCCTCCGTGCGCGCCGCCTCCTCCTGCCGCGCGGAGTGCGGCAGCAGACGCCACGAGAGGTCGTAGGGCTTCTTGAGGCGCCGCTCGTAGCGGTCGATCCCGTCGACGACCCACGCCTCATGCTTCTTGCCGATGGCCAGCACCCGAACAGACATGGCCCCATGATCGCACCGGCCGCGGACACGGTACGGGGGTCGGCCCCCGCCGCTCGGTTACGCTCGCCGGGGCGGGGTGCCTGGCTCCGCACCGGAAGGGGGCCCATGACGTCGACCGCACGGTCCCCGCGGGTGTCCCGCCGCGCCGCGCTCGGCCTCGGGGTCGGCGCCCTCGCGGTGGGCGGGGTGGCCGTCGTCACCGACCTGGCCGGCGCGCCCGCCGGGCCGCTGGGCGCCAACGCGACGGCCCTGTACGGCATGCGCAGCTCCACCGGGCACACGTACGCGGCCCTGCCCGGGCGCGCCGGACGCATCGACGTGTACCGGCCGCCGGGCCAGGGCCCGTTCCCGGTCCTCGTGTGGAACGCGGGCTCCGGCTGGCGCAGCGATCGCGGCTACAGCGACGGTGTCGACGTCGCCCGCGGCCTGGTCCCGCACGGCTACGCCGTCGCCGCGTTCTCGGTGCGCAGCTCCAAGCAGGGCACGTTCCCCGCCCAGGTGGAGGACGCGACGGCGGCGGTCCGCTGGGTGCGGCGCAACGCCCCGGGCCTGCAGCTGGACGCGGGGCGGGTGGCCGTGGCCGGCTCGTCGTCGGGCGGTTGGAACGCCCTCATGGCCGGCCTCACGGGCGGACAGGACCTGGACCGGGAGCAGGTGCCGCCGCCCGGCCGGGAGGTGCCCGACGGCGGCCACGCGGTCCCGGAGGAGGACCGCGTCCACGCGATCGTGGACTTCTTCGGGCCCACGGACTTCCTGACGATGAACCGCCAGATGCTCCCGGGCGCGTGCGCGGACTACAACCGCGCGAACCGGCTGGAGCACTGTCACCTCGACGACCGCAGCACCAAGTCGGACATGCTGGGGGTGCCGGTCCTGGCCTCGGGCGGCCTGACCCGGCTGGCCTCCCCGATCGCGCACGTGCGCTCGGACTCGCCGCCCCTGCTGGTCGTCCACGGGCGCAAGGACGTCACGGTGCCGTGGGGGCAGAGCCTCGAGCTGTACCGGGCCGCGGAGGCCGCCGGACTGCGCACCGCGTTCTACTCGGTGGCCGAGGGCGGCCACGACCTGGGCATGATGACCGCGAAGACCCGCAGCGCGGAGGTGCTTCGCAACGGTGTGCCGGCCAGCGCCGTGCACGCCACCATCTCGTGGTCCGCGGTGGCCTCGTTCCTGGACGCCGTCCTGCCGCGCTGAGCCGGCGGCCGGACCCGCCCCGGCATGGCGAAAGCCCGGGAGCACGAGGCTCCCGGGCTACACATCTGGCGGTGACGGTGGGATTTGAACCCACGGTACGGGGTTACCGTACACAGCATTTCGAGTGCTGCACCTTCGGCCGCTCGGACACGTCACCAGACCAGGACACCCTACCCGAGCCGCGGCGGCGCGCCCAAACCGGCCGCCCGCCGTCGTCGGGCGCGGGCGCGTTCAGCCGCGCTGTGCCGCGAAGAACTCCCGCAGCAGCGCCGCGCTCTCCTCGGCGCGGACGCCGGCGCGGACCTGCACCTGGTGGTTGAAGCGGGGGTCGCGGACCACGTCCAGCACCGAGCCGCACGCGCCCGCCTTCGGGTCCCATGCCCCGAACACGACGCGCGGGATGCGGGCCAGCAGCAGCGCACCGGCGCACATGGGGCAGGGCTCCAGGGTCACCACGAGGGTGCAGTCCGTCAGGCGCCAGCCGTCGCCCGCCCCGGCGGCGGCCCGCAGCTCCGCCCCGCGGCGCAGCGCGAGGACCTCGGCGTGGGCGGTGGGGTCGTGGTGCTGCTCGCGCTCGTTCCCGACGACGGCCAGGACGGCCCCGTCGCCGGCCACGAGGGCGGCTCCGATCGGCACGTCGCCGGCCGCTCCGGCCACGCGGGCGGCCCGGAGTGCCAGGCCCATCCACGCGTGCTCCTGCTCGGCCGTGGGCGCGGGGGAGGGGACGGGGGCGGACACGCGGCCAGCCTAGCTGTTGTGGGGCATGAGGTTCTTGACATGGGTGCCGGGCTGAGATGAGACGAGCGGACCTCTCCCGCAGGATGGAAGTTCCTCAACAACCCACCTGCCAGAAGAGACCCGCTCATGACTCACGCTAACGCACCCCTGACCCCCACTGGCCGTCTCAGGATGGTCCAACGCCACCTGCACGACGGGATCCCGCAGGCACACGTGGCAGCCGAGTTCCGGGTGAGCCGGCCCACGGTGGCCACCTGGGTGGCCCGCTACCGCGCCCAGGGAGAAGCCGGCCTTCAGGACCTGCCCAGCCGGCCGCACCGTTCACCTGCCCAGCTCGATCCGGTCTTGGTCGCCCAGATCCACGCCCTGCGGCGGGAGCGCAAGTGGTCCGCACGGCGCATCCATCACCACCTCGTCTCCGAGGGCCACCGGGTGTGTCTTCGTACCGTGGGACGGTGGCTGCACCGGGCCGGGATCTCCCGCCTACGGGACCTGACCCCGGCCGGAGAAGACCTGCGCCAACGACCCCAGAAGATCACCGCGAGAGGGCCGGGGCACATGGTGCACCTGGATGTGAAGAAGATCGGGAAGATCCCAGACGGGGGCGGCTGGCGCACCCACGGACGTGAAAGTGAAGCAGGCCGTGCTTCCAAGCGCGGGCCTGGCCGGCGGGTCGGCTACACCTACCTGCACTCGGCGATCGACGGGTTCACCCGCCTGGCGTACACCGAGGCGTTGGAGGACGAGCGGGCGGCCACGACCGTGAGCTTCTACTGCCGGGCGAGGGCGTTCTTCGCCGCCCACGGCATCACCGTGGACCGGGTGATCACGGACAACGGAAACAACTACCGGGCCGTGGACTTCACCGCGAAGGTGGTCTCGCTCGGAGGCCGGCACCACCGGATCCGCCCCTACACCCCGCGCCATAACGGGAAGGTGGAGAGGTACAACCGGCTGATGGTCGATGAGGTCCTCTACGCCCGCCCGTACTCCTCAGAGCAAGCTCGGCGTGAGGCCCTGACGGTGTGGGTGAACCACTACAACTACCATCGGCCTCATACCTCCTGCGGAGACGCTCCTCCGGCCTCACTGGCACCGACCCGAGTCAACAACGTCATGCCCTCCTACACCTAGCGGCGGTGTCGGCGCCCCCGCGGGCGCGGGGACGGGCGCAGGGGCGCGCGTGGGCGGTACCGTGGGCGCCATGCGCGTCCACATCGTCGACCACCCGCTCGTGGCCCACAAGCTCAGCGTCCTGCGGGACAAGAAGACCCCGTCCATGATCTTCCGGCAGCTCACGGAGGAGCTCGTGATGCTGCTCGCCTACGAGGCGACGCGCGACGTGGCCATGGAGGAGGTGCGGATCGAGACCCCGGTGACCGAGACCACCGGCTTCCGGCTGGCCCGGCCGCGTCCGCTGGTCGTGCCGATCCTGCGCGCGGGGCTCGGGATGCTGGAGGGGATGACCAAGATGGCGCCGTCCGCCGAGGTCGGGTTCCTCGGCATGGCCCGCAATGAGGAGACGCTGGACATCGTCACCTACGCGGAGCGGCTGCCGGCCGACCTGTCCGGGCGTCACGTGTTCGTCCTGGACCCCATGCTGGCCACGGGAGGCACGCTGATCGAGGCCATCCGCTTCCTCTACCAGCGCGGCGCGGCGCGGGTCACGTGCCTCTGCCTGCTCGGAGCGCCCGAGGGCATCGAGCGGCTGGAGGCCTCGCTGGGCGACGTCGAGGTGGACCTGTACCTGGCCGCCGTCGACGAGCGCCTGGACGAGCGGTCCTACATCGTCCCCGGCCTCGGCGACGCCGGCGACCGGCTCTACGGTCTGGCGGAATGACCTGATCGGACCTCCGCGTCCGCCACGAGACGACCACGGCCCCCGCCCCCACCCGGCGGGGGCCGTGGTCGTCTCACGGGAGCGTCTCCGGCGGGGACGTCAAGCGGGGCCGCCAATGTGTCGTCCATCTAGTGGACGTCACGACCCGCTGTGACCCGTCATCATGGCGTCACATGGAAAACCTGGCAGTCTCCTGCATAAATATTCCGCATACTCATTGGTCCTGCGGCGCGCTCCCACCTGTTGAACAATGAGAGAGTCACGCGGGCGAGCCGAGCGACGGCGCGACGCTATTCCGATCCGCGAATAGTGATGTTGAGCACATTCAGGACTCTTCTTCTCAAATAATGAGACAAAAGTGCGAACGTTACTTGCCAGTCCCCTCGGTGAAGTCACATTCTTGTCATGTGACGCCTCGTCCGCCGCACCGACCGAGCGGTGGAGGGGCCATGAGCCGAAAGAGGAGTGGTGGCCATGGGTCAGTCCGCCGGATACGTGCACATCTCCGTCCGCAACGCGCAGCGCCGGGCCGACGGCATGTCCCGCCGAGGCCAGGCCCGCGCAGGCCTGCGCCTGGCCGGTGGCACCGACGCCCCCGACTCCCAGACGGCGCCGACGCCGGTCCTGGCGCCGAACGGCATCCCGGGTCCCCAGGCGGTGGCCCGGGAGAACGAGGCCCGTGGGTTCGTCATCTACGTGGGCATGGACGAGCTGGCCGCCTCGGCCGCCGGCACCTCCCTCACGCGGCTGGCCAATGAGCTGCGCCACTACGTGGAGTCCCTCGTCCCCGGGGCGGAGTCGCACGCCGCCGTCGCCCTGGCCCCCGCCGGCGCGGAGGGCCGCGACATCGAGGTCGTGCGCCAGGTGCTCGGCGACCCGACCGTGCAGGGCGGCACCCGTCCCGACCTGGCGCAGGCGCCGGCCCCCGTGTCCACGCGCCAGCCCGGTGTGCTGATCGATCTGTCCCGGCGCGAGGTGCAGCTGGACGGTGAGTCGCTGAACCTCACCTTCAAGGAGTTCGAGCTCCTGAACTACCTCGTGGAGAACGGCGAGCGCACCGTCGGCCGCGAGGAGTTGCTCGACGCCCTGTGGCGCAACGCCGACGAGGTGCCCAACGAGCGCACCATCGACGTGCACATCCGCCGCCTGCGCGCCAAGCTCGGCCGCCTCGCGAACACCGTGCGCACCGTGCGCGGCCAGGGCTACCGCTTCTACCGCCACCCCGAGGTGGTCGTGTGGGCGGCGCCGGAGTACAGCATCTGACCCGCGCCCGCCCGTGTCCGACGACGGCCCCCGCTCACCCGAGCGGGGGCCGTCGCCGTAGCCTGGCCGCATGAGCACCGCCGACGCGAAGACCCTGATCGTCCTCCGGCACGCCAAGGCCGGCTGGCCCGACGCGGCCGACGACCATGCCCGCCCGCTCGCCGAGCGAGGCCACGCCCAGGCGCCCGCCGCCGGCGACTGGCTCCGCGAGCACGACCTCGTCCCGGACGCCGTCGTGTGCTCCGATGCGCTGCGCACCCGTCAGACGTGCGTGTGGGTGTGCGAGCGCCTGGGCGAGCTGGCACCCACGCCCTACCTGGACCCGCGGCTCTACGGCGCCGACGCGGCGCGGGCCCTGGCCGTCGTCAACGAGACGGAGGAGACCACGCGACGGCTGCTGGTGGTGGGCCACATGCCGTGGGTGCAGGAGCTGGGCATGCGGCTGATGAGCCTGGACTCGGACCAGGACGCGGCGCTGCGCATGAGCGAGCACTACCCGACGCTCGGGATGCAGGTGTTCCGGGTGGAGAAGCCGTGGGCCGAGCTCGACGGCCGCGACGCCGCCCTGACGCACTTCGTGGTTCCGGGGCGCTGACCTCCGCGGCGGCGCGCGTGGCAGAGGCGCGCCGACATGACGAAGGCCCCGCTCCAGCAGGAGCGGGGCCTTCCGATCGTGCGCCCAAAGGGATTCGAACCCCTGACCTTCTGTTCCGTAGACAGACGCTCTATCCAGCTGAGCTATGGGCGCATCACCCGATCCGCCGGAGCGGCTCGAACTCGTAGAACACTACAGGACCTCTCCGGCGAAGTGCAAATCGACGGTCTGCGGCGGTCTGTGTCGGGGGTGTGGCGCAGGCGCGGCCATGATAGCCGGGCTCAGGTACCATGGCAGGACCGTGCGGCCACAACGATGTGGTGCGCGCTTCGGCGGTGCACGCATCGGAGTGGACGGGACGGAACGGCCCCGGACCCCAATGGGAGGACTCTCCACCATGGCTGACAACGCCACCACCTCGTTCGCGGATCGCGCCCTGGCGGACGCGCCCACGGACTACGCCCAGCTGCGCGAGTGGGTCGCTCAGATCGCTGAGCTGACGCAGCCGGACTCCGTCCAGTGGGTCGACGGCTCCGAGGAGGAGCGCGACCGCCTCGCGGACGAGCTCGTGGCGGCGGGTACCCTGACCCGCCTGGCCGAGGACAAGTTCCCCAACTCCTTCGCCGCGTTCTCCGACCCCGCCGACGTCGCCCGCGTGGAGGACCGCACCTTCATCTGCTCCGAGAAGGAAGAGGACGCCGGCTTCACCAACAACTGGATGGACCCGGCGAAGATGCACGGCATCCTCGACGACGCGTTCACCGGCGCCATGCGCGGCCGCACCATGTACGTGATCCCGTTCGTGATGGGCCACCTCGACGCCGAGGACCCGAAGTACGGCGTGGAGATCACCGACTCCGCCTACGTGGTCCTGTCGATGCGCATCATGGCCCGCATCGGCCAGGACGTGCTGGACAAGATGTCCCGCGAGCAGGCCTTCTACGTGCCGGCCGTGCACTCCGTGGGCGCCCCGCTGGAGCCGGGCGAGCAGGACGTGCCGTGGCCGTGCAACGAGACCAAGTGGATCGTGCACTTCCCCGAGGAGCGCTCCATCTGGTCCTTCGGCTCCGGCTACGGCGGCAATGCCCTGCTCGGCAAGAAGTGCTACGCGCTGCGCATCGCCTCCGTGATGGCCCGGGACGAGGCCTGGCTCGCCGAGCACATGCTGATCCTCAAGCTGACCAACCCCGAGGGCCGGTCCTACCACATCACCGGCGCCTTCCCGTCGGCCTGCGGCAAGACCAACCTCGCCCTCATCGACCCCACGATCGAGGGCTGGAAGGCCGAGACCCTGGGCGACGACATCACCTGGATCCGCGCCGGCAAGGACGGCGAGTTCCGCGTGATCAACCCGGAGACCGGCTACTTCGGCGTCGCCCCCGGCACCGGCTGGTCCACCAACCCGAACGCCATGCGCGCGATCTCCAAGGGCAACTCCATCTTCACCAACGTCGCCCTCACCGACGACGGCGGCGTGTGGTGGGAGGGCATGACGGACGAGGCCCCCGAGCACCTCACCGACTGGCGCGGCAACGACTGGACGCCCGAGTCCGGCACCCCGGCCGCCCACCCGAACTCCCGGTTCTGCACGCCCATCGAGCAGACGGACATGCTGGCCGACGAGTACCGCGACCCGCGGGGCGTGAAGCTGGACGCCATCCTGTTCGGCGGCCGCCGCAAGACCACCGTGCCGCTGGTGACCGAGGCCTTCGACTGGGAGGACGGCATCCTCAAGGGCGCCACCCTCTCCTCCGAGACCACCGCGGCCGCCGCCGGCGCCGTGGGCGTCGTGCGTCGCGACCCGATGGCCATGCTGCCGTTCCTCGGCTACGACGCCGGCGACTACCTGGCCCACTGGGTCAGGGAGTCCGGCAAGGCCGACCCGGAGAAGCTGCCGCGCATCTACCTGGTCAACTGGTTCCGCCGCAACCGCGACGGCGGCTTCGCCTGGCCCGGCTTCGGTGAGAACTCCCGCGTCCTGAAGTGGGTCGTGGAGCGCCTGGAGGGCAAGGCCGAGGCCGTGGAGACCCCGATCGGCCTCGTGCCGGCCGCGGGCTCGCTCGACCTGTCCGGCCTCGAGGTGTCGGCCGAGGACCTCGAGGACGCCCTCAGGGTCGACGCCGCGGAATGGGCCGAGGAGAACGAGCTCATCGAGGAGTGGCTCGGCCGGTTCGGCGAGTCCCTGCCGCAGGCCATCCGCGACCGCTTCGAGGCGCAGAAGCAGCGCTTCGCGCAGGCCTGAGCCCCGCCGCACGCGGAACGGCCCGCACCCCGTGAGGGGTGCGGGCCGTTCCGCGTTCCGGGGCCGGATCAGGCGGCGAGCCAGAGGTCCGGGCCGAAGATCTCGTAGCGGATGGACGTCGCGGGCACGCCGGCGTCGATCAGCTTCGAGCGGGTGGACTGCATGAACGCGAGCGGGCCGCACAGGATGTAGTGCCCGTCGCGGGGCAGTTCGACGTCGTCGAAGTGCATCACACCCTCGACGGTCGTGACGCCCTCGGGGTCCTGCTCCGGCCGCACCCCGAGGAAGAGGCGGGCGTCGCCGTGCGGCAACGCCGCCAGGGACTCCGTCACCTGTTCGCGCAGGGCCACCGCCTCCCAGGACGCGTCGCCGTGGAGGAGGAGGACCTGGCGGTCCGAGCCCTGCTGGGCGAGGGTGTCCAGGATCGCGGCGGCCGGGGTGATGCCGATGCCGGCGGTCGCCAGGACCAGGGGAGCGGTGGAGTCCTCGTCCTCGAGGGTGATGTCGCCGTAGGGGTTGGACAGCTCGATGACGTCGCCGACCTCCACGTTCTGGATGAGCATGGGCGAGACCTCGCCGCCCTCGTCCAGCTTCACGGTGATGACGCGCTCGGTGGTGGACTCGGCCTTCTCGGAGAGGGAGTACTGGCGGCACTGGCGCAGGCCGTCCTCTACCTTCAGGCGCACGGACACGTAGCCGCCGGCCCTGCCGCGGGACTGCGGGGTGTCGTCGGCCGGCTCGAAGCGGAAGGTGACGGCCGCGTTGCCGGTGGGCTCCTTCGCGACGACCCTCCAGTCCGTCCACATCCTGTCGTTGGCCCGCTGGGAGTAGAGGCCCTTCTCGATCTTGATGAGGGCGTCGGCCATGAGCCAGTAGACCTCGGTCCAGGCGTCGGCCACCGCGGGGGTGACGGCGTCGCCGAGCACCTCGCCGATGGCCCAGAAGAGGTTCTCGTAGACGATCGGGTACTGCTCCTCGACGATGCCGAGGGCGGTGTGCTTGTGGGCGATGCGGGACAGGACGGCCTCGGGCAGGGTGCCCGGGTTCTCGAGCAGGTGCACCGCGAACTTCACGATCGAGCCGGCGAGGGCCTGGGCCTGCTCGCCGTTGCGCTGGTTGGCGCGGGAGAAGACGCCGTCGAGGAGCTCGGGGTGGGCCTCGAACATGTGGGCGTAGAACAGGGGCGTGATCTCCGGCATGTGCTCGGCGACGACGGCGGCGGTGGCCTCGATGACGGGGCGGGACTTCTCGGACAGCACGGGGGTCTCCGTCTCCTCGGTGGCGAATCTTGCGCTGGTTTTGCCAGATTACACCCGGCCGTCGCCGTCGGGAACTCGCCCCCGGCCCGTTCCCTCAGTGCGCCACGGGGATCTCCGGCAGGCCCAGCAGCACGGGCCCGCCGACAGGCCCGGCGCTCACCAGATCCCGGATCTGCACGGTGTCGAGCTCGGCGAGGAAGGCCTCGCGTGCGCGGTGCAGGGCGCCGCGCAGGCGGCAGTCGCCGGCGTAGGGGCACGCCACCCCGGAGTCGCGCCCGGTGCAGTCGATCACCTCGTCGCGGCTGCTCAGCGAGCGCACGAGCTCGCCCACACGCTGGTCCAGACCGGCCGCGGCAATCATGGCCCCGCCGTGCCGACCGCGCAGCACCTCGATGGTCCCGCGGCGACGCAGCTCGGCGACCGCCTTGATCACGTGGTTGTAGGGCACCTGGATCCGGTCCGCGATCTGCTGGCTGGTGAGCCGTTCCCCCTCGGCCGCCGCGAGCGTCATCAGCACGCGCAGGCAGACGTCGGTGTAGGCGCTCAGCTTCATCCCGCCATCATCCCACCGGTGCACGGCGCCGCCGCGCCTGCGGTGTCCGGGCCGGTTGGCATACTGACGCCATGGACGCCACCTCGCACCCCGACGCCGGCCCCCGCCTCCCCGAGACCTCCGCGCCGGGGGGCGACGCCGCGCTGCACGAGGAGGCCCTGGCCGTCCTGCGTCGGCTCGTGGACCGGCCGGACGCGCGATTCAAGGACGGGCAGTTCGAGGCGATCGAGGCGCTCGTGGCCCACCGCCGCCGCGCCCTGGTGGTGCAGCGCACCGGCTGGGGCAAGTCCGCCGTGTACTTCGTGGCCTCCCTGCTGCTGCGCGCCCGCGGCGCGGGGCCCACGCTGATCGTCTCCCCGCTGCTCGCGCTCATGCGGGACCAGGTCGCGGCCGCGGCCCGGGCGGGCGTGCGCGCGGTGTCCGTGAGCTCGGCGAACGCCACGGAGTGGGACGAGGTCCGGGCCCGGCTCGCGGCGGACGAGGTGGACGTGCTGCTGATCTCGCCCGAGCGCCTCACGAACCCCCGGTTCCGGGACGAGCAGCTGCCGGACCTCGTGGCGCGCATGGGCCTGCTCGTGGTGGACGAGGCCCACTGCATCTCCGACTGGGGCCACGACTTCCGGCCGGACTACCGCCGCATCCGGGACCTGATCGGGCTGCTTCCCGCCGAGGGGCCGCGCGCGGTGCCCGTGCTGGCCACCACCGCCACGGCCAACGCCCGTGTGGTGGCGGATGTGGTGGAGCAGCTCGGCGTTGCCTCCGAGCAGGATGTGTTCGTGCTCCGCGGCCCCCTGGCCCGCGCCTCGCTGCGCCTGGGCGTGCTGCACCTGCCCAGCCCGGCCGCGCGCCTGGCCTGGCTCCTCGACCACCTCGGGGACCTGCCGGGCTCCGGGATCGTCTACGCCCTCACCGTCTCCGCCGCCGAGGACACGGCGCGCGCCCTGCGCGAGGCGGGGCACGAGGTGGTCGCCTACACGGGCCGCACAGACCCGGAGCGTCGCGCCGAGATCGAGGAGGACCTCAAGGCCAACCGGGTGAAGGCCGTCGTGGCCACCTCGGCGCTCGGCATGGGCTTCGACAAGCCGGATCTGACGTTCGTGGTGCACCTCGGTGCGCCGGGCTCGCCCGTGGCGTACTACCAGCAGGTCGGCCGCGCCGGCCGTGGGACGGACCACGCGGACGTGCTCCTGCTGCCCGGGCCCGAGGACCGTCGCATCTGGGAGTACTTCGCCACCGCCTCCATGCCGGACGAGGAGCAGGCGCGCGCCGTGCTGGGGGCGCTCGCGGACCACGGCGGGGCCCTCTCCGTGGCGGCGCTCGAGCCGGACGTGCGGATCAAGCGCACCTCCCTGGAGCTGCTGCTCAAGGTCCTCGCCGTGGACGGGGCGGTCGAGCGGGTGGGCGGCGGCTGGCGCGCCACCGGGCGGGAGTGGACGTACGACGCCGAGCGGTACGCCCGCGTGGCCGAGGCCCGCCGGGCCGAGGAGCGGCTCATGCTCGACTACCAGACCACGGACCGGTGCCGCATGGAGTTCCTGGCCCGCACCCTGGACGACCCCACCGCCGCGCCGTGCGGCCGCTGCGACGTCTGCGCCGGCCCCTGGTACCCCACGGGATCGGACGGGGCGGCGCGTGAGCGCGCGGAGGCCGCCCTGCGCCGCACCGGTGTGCCGATCGAGCCCCGTCGCATGTGGCCCTCGGGCATGGACCGGCTGGGCGTGCCCGTCAAGGGGCGCATCGCGCCCGAGTCGCAGGCCGAGGAGGGTCGCGCGCTCGCCCGCCTGACGGACCTCGGGTGGGGCACCGTCCTGCGGGACCTGCTGGACCGGGAGGACGCCCCGGTGCCGGAGGAGGTCCTGCGGGGCGCCGTCGACGTCCTGGCCGGCTGGGGGTGGCGGACGCGGCCGATCGCCGTCGTCGCGATGCCCTCGCGCACCCGCCCGCAGCTGGTGGGGTCGTTCGCCGAGGGGATCGCCCGGATCGGCCGGCTGCCGTTCCTCGGCTCGCTCGAGCACGCGCGCGGCGGTCCCACGGCCGGGCCGGGCGGCAACAGCGCCTACCGGCTCGGGTCCGTGTACGGCCGGTTCGCCGTCCCCGAGGCGATGGCGCAGATGCTGCGCACCGCCCCGGACGCCGGCCGCCACGGCCCCGTGCTGCTGGTCGACGACCTCGTCGACTCGCGGTGGTCGCTCGCCGAGGCTGCGCGGGTGCTGCGCGAGGCCGGCGCGCAGGGGGTGCTGCCGCTCGTCCTCGCCCAGGCCGGATGAGCCGCCGCGGTCAGCGCTCCGCGCGGACGATCGCCAGCACGGCGTCGCGGAGTGCCTCCATGGTGGCGGCCGTGCGGGCCTCGCCGTTGTAGCGCAGGAACGGCTCCGTGTTGGACGGGCGGAGGTTGAACCACCACGTGCCGTCCTGGGCGGCGACCGTGGTGCCGTCCATGCGGGTCACCGTGGTGGCCACCCCGGCGAAGTCCTCGTGCACGGCCTGGCCCTCGCCGACGCCCTCGCCCACGGCGGGGGCGAACTGCGCCACCACCGCGGCCACGGCGGCGTCCTTGTCCTCGACCTGCGAGTTGATCTCGCCGGAGGCCACGTACGGCTCGTACTCCTCGGCCAGCTCGGACAGCGGCTGCTCCTGGCCGCCCAGGGCCGCCAGCACGTGCATGGCCGCGAGCATGCCGGTGTCCGCGTTGAAGAAGTCGCGGAAGTAGTAGTGCGCGGAGTGCTCGCCCCCGAACACGGCGGACTCGGCGGCCATGACCGCCTTGATGAAGGAGTGGCCCACGCGGGTCTCCACGGCCCGGCCCCCGTCGGCCGCCACGAGCTCGGGGACGGCGCGGGAGGTGATCAGGTTGTGGATGACCACGGGGGTCTGCTCGCCGTCGGCCTTCGCGCGGGCGATCTCGCGGCGGGCCACCAGGGCGGTGACCGCGGAGGGGGAGACCGGAGCGCCCTGCTCGTCGATCACGAAGCAGCGGTCGGCGTCGCCGTCGAAGGCCAGGCCGATGTCCGCACCGTGCTCCACGACGGCGGCCTGCAGGTCCCGCAGGTTCTCCGGCTCCAGAGGATTGGCCGGGTGGTTCGGGAAGGTGCCGTCCAGCTCGAAGTAGAGCGGCTCGATCTCCAGCGGCAGGGCGGCCAGCTCGGCGTCGCCGAGGACGGCCGGGGTGGTCTTGCCCGCCATGCCGTTGCCCGCGTCCACCACGACCTTCAGGCGGCGCACCCCCGTCAGGTCCACGAGCGAGCGCAGGTATGCGGCGTAGCCGGGGAGGATGTCCTCCTCCGTCACGGTGCCGGTGGTCTCGGCCGCGGGGATCTCACCGGCGTCGAGGTAGGCCTGGGCCGCGTCGCGGATCTCGAACAGCCCGGTGTCCGAGGAGACCGGCACGGCGCCGGCCTGGGCCATCTTCATGCCGTTGTACTCGGCCGGGTTGTGCGAGGCGGTGAACACCACGCCCGAGGCCTGCTTCACGCCCGCCGCGTAGTAGAGCATGTCCGTGGAGATCAGCCCCAGGGTGACGACGTCGGCGCCGCGGCGCGTGGCACCCTCGGCGAAGGCCGTCATGAACGCGGGCGAGGAGGGGCGCATGTCCCCGCCGACCAGCACGGTCTGACCGGCCAGGCCCAGCACGTCCACGAAGGCCGCGCCCACCGCGCGGACGCTCTCCGCCGTGATGGATTCGCCCACGATGCCGCGGACGTCGTACGCCTTGAAGGAGTCGTGCAGGTCGAGGGAGGGGGTCGAGGTAGTCACCCGACCGATCGTAGTGGACAGCCTGGATACAGTGAGGGCGTGCCCCCGACCACTCCGCCCCCGAGCGCGGGGCCCCCGGCCGTCCCGCCGTCGGGACCCGCGCCGGCCGCTCCCGGGGAGCCCGCGTACCGCAGGCTGCTGATCGGGCTGTTCCTGGCGGGGGTGGCCACGTTCGCCCAGCTCTACTCCCCGCAGGGCCTGCTGCCGCTCGTCAGCGACGACCTGGGCGTCCCCGCGGACCGTGCCGCCCTGCTCGTCTCCGCCAGCACACTCGGCCTCGCCGTGTCGGTGGTGCCGTGGTCCGTGGCCGGGGACCGGTGGGGCCGCCGACGCGCCATGGTGGTCTCGATGGTCTCCGCCAGTGCGTGCGCGCTCACGGGCGTCCTCGCGCCCACGTTCGAGGCCATGCTCGGCCTGCGCCTGCTCGAGGGCATGGCGCACGGGGGCGTCGCGGGACTCGCCGTGGCGCTGCTGGCGGAGGAGGTGGCCCCGCACGCGGTCGCGGCGGCCGCCGGCACCTACATCGCCGGCACCACCCTCGGCGGTCTCTCCGGCCGGCTCCTCGCCCTGCCCGTCGCGGAGGCGTCCTCGTGGCGCGGCGGCATGCTGGCCGTCACCGTGGTCGGTGTGCTGTGCACGGTCGGCTTCCTGGCGATCACCCCGCGTGCCCGACGTTTCACGCCGTCGCCCACCTCCGCGGCGGCGCTCGTGCGCATCGTGCGCGGTCACCTGAGCTCGCCGGAGCTCGTCGTCGTCTACCTGCAGGGGGCGCTGCTGATGGGTGGGTTCGTGGCGCTGTACAACTTCGTGGGATACCGCCTGCTCGACCCGCCGTTCTCCTGGACGCCGACGGCGGCCGGCCTCGTCTTCCTCGCCTATCTCGCGGGCACGTGGTCGTCGCCGCGCGCGGGTCGGCTGGCCGCGCGGGTGGGCCGGCTGCCCGTCCTGGCCGGCGCGACGGCGGCCATGGCGGCGGGCGTCGCCCTCACGTCGGTCCCGCATCCGGCGGTGCTGGTGCCCGCCCTCGTGCTCGTGACGGGCGCGTTCTTCGCCGCCCACGCCGTGGCCTCCGCGTGGTCCGGGACGGCCGCCCCCACGGGCCGCGCCCAGTCGACCTCCCTGTACAACTTCGCGTACTACGCCGGCTCGAGCCTCTTCGGCTGGCTGGGCGGCGTGTTCCACGAGTCCCATGGGTGGCCGGGGACGGTGCTGATGGTCCTGGCCCTGGTGCTGACCGCCCTGGCGAGCGCCGTCGTCGTGCTGCGCGGACGCGGGACGGCCCCGGCGCGCTGAGCCGGGGCCGTCGTGGGGGCGGGTGTGAGCGGGTCGACCCGCGGGTCACCAGCTGAGGGCCTCGGCATCCGTGCCGGTGGCGGACCGGGCCTGGTCGCGCCAGGCGGCGAGGACCTCCGGGTCCTGCAGCTCGAGCCACGCGATCATCTGCTGGTAGGTCACGCAGTAGGTGTCCTCCTCGACGCAGACCTCCCGCATGACCTTCTCCACAGCCGGGTTGAACGCGTTGAGACCCCAGTCGTTGAAGTGGTTGCCGAAGACCAGCGGGGCGCGGTTGCCCACGAACGCCGAGTCGTACATGTAGCGGTAGGTGCGGTACTGGAAGTCGGTGAGTCGGGAGACGTCCTCCGGGATGTCCTTGCCGCCGTTGCCGGAGATCCAGAAGTTGTAGTCCATCGCCATCACGAACGGGCTGGCCGCGTCCTTCTCGGCGAGCACGGGGGACCAGGTCATCGGCATCTCGAACTCCCAGATCCCGTCCTCCTGGTAGGGCCAGGCGACGCCGGAGGCGGCCGCGGCACGCGACGTGTCGTACTCGAGTCCGTTGTCCTTCCACATCGGGACGAGCTGGTCCCACTCCCCGTCGAGGCAGGGCAGACGTCCGCCCTTGACGTCGTCGGGGGTGACCTCCAGCGCCGGCAGGGAGCTGCCCGGGTTGTAGGCGCCGGGGTCGGAGAGGATGTCCGTGAACGAGCCGTACTCCTGCTTCCATTCGGCCGTGGACCACTGGTCTGCGCCGTACCTCGTGGGCGCGCACAGGTGACCCGCGTAGTGGGTGCCGATCTCGTGGCCGGCGGCGTGGGCCGTGTTGATGTTCTCGATGCGCTGCGCCACCTCGGCCTCGTCGCCGCCGAACTCCGTGCCCACGTAGCCGGGCTCGTTGCCGGGTGCCGTGTAGTTCTCCCGGTTGGCGGTCTCGATGAGGTTGATCGCGGACTGGAACACCGTGAACTTCGCGTCGGAGTCCGCGGCCGCGTCCAGGAAGGTCTTCCAGCGCGCGTCCTGACGGCCGCCGTCGAAGGAGAAGAGGACGAACTGCGGCGGGCGCTCCTCCGCCGTGAAGGCCCGCATCGGCACGCCCTCGTGGGAGCGGGCGGCCAGGGGGAGCGCGGGGTCCGCGGGGTCTGCGGCGGCCGACGGCGAGCCCTCACCGAACGACGACGCAGCCTGCGAGGAGGCCGCATCCGAGGACCGTCCCTGTGACGACGAGGCCTCGGATCCGTCCGCAGATGCGGGCGACGAGACGGCCGCGTCCGTGGCGCCGGAGGACCCGGCCGCCGTCCCCTCGTCCCCCTGCGGGGCGGCACAGCCGGCCAGCACGAGGGCGAGCGCCACCGACGTCCCCCACCAGCGGCGTCGCCGGGGCGAGGGGGTGTCGACGGTGCGGGCGGACGGGCGGGGGAAGGACATGCGGTCTCCTGGCTCGGTCGAGTGGCGGGCGGAGTGTCTCCTCCATGGCCGCCGTGACCAGACACGGAGAACTCCATTTTCTACCGTAGGCGAGGCCCTCGGTGGCTCTGGAGCCCTGGCAGAACTGTGACCAGGTTGTGATGTGGCGCCGCGGCCGCCGGCATGGCCCTCGCGGGCCACACCTAGACTGGAGGCATGGAATATCTCGTCCCTGTCCTCGCGGTGGTCGTCATCGGCGCCCTCGCGTTCGCCGCCGCCCGGTGGATGTCGGCTGGTCGAGCGCGTCAGGCGGCGGATCAGCGCACGCCGTCCGGTCGCGGGCTGGACATCGGACCGGAGCGGGCGCGTCTGGCGGCGGGGCTGCTGGACGAGGACGCCCATCGGCGCGTGTACGGGCACATCGCCCAGAGCCGTGTGATGGAGGCCGTGCGCGACTACCGCGCCCACACGGGACGCGGCCTGAAGGACGCCGTCATGGACGTGCAGTCCCTCGCCGTGCATCCGCAGGTCTACTCCGAGCCGGTGCAGGAACCGGACGCCACGTCCGCCGGAGTCGCGGGGCCCGTTCCCGACGACCATGGGGAGCCCCACCGGGACGATGCGGCCCCGGCCGAGACCCCCGGGCCGAAGCGGCCCGGACAGGATTCGAGCGGGCGGGGGGAGCCGGACGCCCAGACGCCCGATCGCGAGCCCTCTGACGCCGTGGCCGAGGACGACGCCCAGCAGGACACCGACCACGCCTCAGCTGCGCCGCGTCCGACGGCGACGCCCGCCGATGAGCTGACCACCCTGACCGTCCCGGCCGAGTGGACCGCCGCCCCCGCCGAGGAGGAGCTCCCCTTCGAGGTCGAGGTGATGCGGGGGACGGACTCCGTCCGCCTCTCCTCGCAGGACCTGCCGCCGTGGCTGCGCGACCAGCTCTCCGCCATGGTGCGGGACGGCAACCTCGAGTCCGCCGCCGTCCAGCTGTCCAGCCACTCGGAGCTCTCCGTCCCGGAGGCGTACGAGCTGCTGCGCCGCATGCGGGAGCGCCGCGGGGAGGGCTAGTCACCGGCCGGTCGGCATGTCAGGTCGCCGCGCGCAGACGCGAAGAGGGCCGGAATCGCGTGGATTCCGGCCCTCTCTCGCGGAGACGGGGGGATTTGAACCCCCGGCCCAACTTTCGTCGAGCCCTTCATTAGCAGTGAAGTCCATTCGGCCGCTCTGGCACGTCTCCTCCATCCGGCGCGCCTCGCACGGGGCGACGCGCGGTCAGACCGGTTCAGTTTAGCGCGCCAGGCCAGGGCAGGGCAAAGGAGCGGCGTGCTCACGGACGGATCACCATCGCGCACGAGCGGGGCCCCGGATCCATGGATCCGGGGCCCCGCGTGATCTGTCAGCCGTCCGGCCTGAGGCCGACGCGTCCGTTCAGATCAGATGCGATCCTTGCGGTCGTTGCGGCCGTCGAGGTCGCGATCGGTGGCGTCGCCGTCGACCTTGACGTCCTCGTGGCGGACCTCCTCGGTCACCGTCTCGGTGTCCTGCACCTGGCGCTTGCCCAGGGAGACCTTCTCGGCGTCCACGGTCTTGTTGACGACCGGGGTCTCCTCGTAGGTGGTGACCTCGACGTCGCCGTCGCGGCCGGCGGTGCGGGCCTCGGCGGAGTTCGGGTCGACGGACTCGCGCTCCACCACGACCTCCTCGCGGGTGACGGGCACCTCGACGGTCTCGGTGGTGGTGTAGGCCTGCTTGCGCAGACGGACGCGGCCGGAGGCGCGGCGCTCGGTGCCGACGTTCAGGTGCTCGTCCTTGACGACGACGGAGTCGGCGTCGGTCACCTCGCGGCGGTCACGATCGGCCACGTCGCGGCGGTCGCCGTCCACGACGGCCTCGTCGCGGCGGTCGGCCACGCCGGCCACACCCGCGGTGCCGGCCACGCCGGCGGCGCCGGCGTCGGTGCGCACGTCGTCACGACGCACGTCGCCGTCGTGATCCGCGGCGGAGTACTCCATGGAGTAGTACTCGTAGATGCGCTGCTCCTCCTCGGGGGTCAGCGAGCCGTCCGCGTCCACGTTCGGGGCGTCCTTCACGAAGGACTTCTCGAAGGGCACCGTGATGCCGTCGGCGGTGGTCTGGGCCTGCTGCAGCGGCACGAAGGTCTCGCGGGCGCCGAACAGGCCGGTCTTCACCGTGACGAAGGTGGGCTCGTTGGTGACGTCGTCGAGGTAGACCTGACCGACGGAGCCGATCTTGTCGCCGTCGGTGGCGAAGACGGTGGAGTTCTGCAGCTGGTCGAGAGCGTTGCGGTCCATGAGGAATTCTCCTTCTGAATTGGTGTTTTGTTGCCTTACGCTCATTCACAATTCCCCATGGGCCCGAGTGGCGTCAACCATCGGCCCCCCAGATTCCCAATTCCCAGACTTCTCCCAGAATCTCGGTGTGATCCGCATGATTCCGCGGATTCTTCGTCCGGGCCTGCTGTGGATCCTGGGGGATCGGTGGGAGTGTGGCGCATGCGGTCCGCGACCCTTGACGGCCACCGATATTGTGTGGAATACGCGCGCCGCAGGCGTGAAAACGATCCCGAGGAGAGTGGAGGCCCCATGTCCGAGCCCCTGGTGGCCGAGCGCCGCCTCGCAGTGGTGGGAGCCGGCCCCCGCGGCGTCATGCTGCTGGAGCGGATCCTCGCCCGACTCGAGGGCGCGGCCCCGGACGCACACCCCCGGCGGCTGCGCATCGACGTCGTGGACCCCTATCCGCCCGGGCCAGGGCGGGTGTGGCGCACGGACCAGTCCGAGCTGTACCTCATGAACACCCCCGCGTTCTTCCCGACCGCGTGCGCCGCCGACAACCCCGGTCTGCGCCCCTCCACCGCCGCCCAGACCTTCGACCAGTGGCGTCGCGTGCACCCGGAGGCCAGCCTCGGCGTGCGCCGCCACCAGTACCCGGCCCGAGCGGTCTACGGGCGCTACCTCCGGCACCTGTACAAGGACGTCGTCGCGGGGCTGCGCGCCCGCCCCGAGGTCGTCGAGGTCGTCGAGCACCGCGCGGAGGCCACCGCCCTGCACCCCCGGCCCGACGGCGGCGCCCGCCTGGAGCTGCGGGACGCCGACGGTGCGGTCTCCGCGCTCGACGCGGACGCCGTCGTGCTCTGCCTGGGCCATCAGCCGGCGGAGCTCAGCCCCGGCCAGAACCGGATGGCCGCCGCCGCGCGGGGCCGGGACGAGCTGCACTACCAGGGCCCGCAGATCCCCTCGGACGTGGACTGGGAGACCGTGGAGGCCGGGGCGGACGTCCTCGTGCGGGGCATGGGCCTGAACGCGTTCGACCTGCTGGCCCAGCTCACCCAGGGCCGGGGCGGGGTGTACCGCCGCACCGGCGACGGACCCGGCCGGGCCCTGCGGTACGAGCCGTCGGGGGACGAGCCGCGCCTGCACCTGATGTCCCGCCGCGGCATCCCGTACCTGCCCAAGGCGGAGGTGGACGCCTTCGTGCCCCGCGGCGTCACCCTCAGCTACCTCTCCGACGCCGCCGTGGACGCCCTCGCCGCCCGGCACGGGGCCCTGGACCTCGCCGAGCACCTCTGGCCGCTGCTGCACCGCGACGTGGTCCGGCACTACTACGCCACGCTCGTCCGGGCCCAGCCCGAGATCCTCGGCGGGCCCGTCGAGGCGCGCCGGTTCCTCGGGGAGCTCGTCGGCCAGCTCGAGGAGGCCGGCCGCGGCGCCCCCGTGACCTCCGCGCACGCCGAGGAGCTCCTCCAGCGGTACGCCCCCGGCCGCCGCTTCCTCGACATCCTGGCCTATGGGTCCCCGTTCGAGGACGCCGTGTTCGCCTCCCACGAGGACTATCAGCGGGCCGTCGCGGACCTCATGGAGCAGGCCTGCGTGGAGGCCGCCCTCGGGGAGGAGTCCCCGTTCATGATGGCCGTCGGCGCGCTCCATGCCGGCCGACTGCGGATCAAGGCGTGGATCGCCGAGGGCCGGATCGCCGAGGCCTCCCGCATCCGGGACGTCCAGGGCTGGTTCGAGCCGCTGGTCGAGGGCCTCGCCTCCGGGCCGCCCCTGTGGCGCGTCGAGCAGATGCTCGCGGTGCACCGGGCCGGCCTGCTCACCTGGGCCGGCCCCGCGCCCGTGGTCGAGGCCGAGGAACACGCATTCACCGCCCACAGCCCCCAGGTGGGAGCGCAGGACTCGCTGGGGCCCGCCGTCGTCGAGGGGGCCTGGCTGGTGGAGGCGATGATGCCGCCCAACCGCGTGCAGGCCGCCGCCTCCCCGCTGGTCCGTCAGATGCTGGCGGACGGCGTCGCCGCGGCCGGGACGTGGGAGGACGAGGAGGGTGTGCGCGTGCCCGCCACCGGCTTCGACGTCACGGCCCGCCCGTACCGGCTGCGGGCCGCGGACGGCACGGTCCACGCGGACGTGTTCGTGCTGGGCCTGCAGCTCTCGGGCGTGCAGTGGGGCACCGCGATCGCGGCCGAGGCCGGGGCCGATCCGGCCGGACGTGCCCTCTTCCTCGCCGACGCCGACGCCGCCGCGACGGCCGTGCTCGCCGGCTGAGCCCCCACGACGACGGCGGGGCCGTCCGGGTTGCTCCCGGACGGCCCCGCCGTCGTCATGCCGGGTGCGGCGCCCCGCGTCCCGTCAGGGACGGACCGGCCCGCGGCCCTTGCCGGGGTGCTCCGGGCCGTGGCCCTTGCCCGGGTGGTCGCCGCCGTGACCCGGGGTCGCGCCGACGCAGCGCAGCCACTCGCGCACGGAGTTCGCGGGCTTGCCCGGCACGCCGCGCGGATCGGTCACGCCGTCGCAGGTCTCGCCCGGGGAGGGCTCCGGCTCCGGGGTCGGCTCGGTCACGGGCGCGTCGAGCTGGAGGCCCACCAGGATCGGGTTGTGGTCCGAGGACCGCCACTGGTCCGCGGAGTACAGGTCCTCGGCCACGTAGTTGTGGCGCGAGTACTCCAGTGCCACGGATTCGTTCGCGTTGATCATCCAGATGTCCTGGCCGGTGATCGCCGTCGCCGCCGACGGCGAGGCGTAGATCCCGTCCAGGCTGCCGACGGCGCCGCCGAACGCGTACGAGTACTCGCCCGTGAGCGCGCCCTGCGAGAGGTACCCGGCCGCCTCGAGCACGCGGATCGGGTCCTCCTTCTCGTAGGCGTTGAAGTCGCCCATCAGCAGGACGCGGTCGGTGCCGGTCTCGGCCTTCATGCGCTCGGCGAAGGCCACGAGGGCCTCGGCCTGGCCCACGCGGTCCGCGTTGTACGCGCCCTGGCCGTCGCCCGCGTCCACGTTGTCCCCGGTCGCACCCGAGCCGCCCTTGGACTTGAAGTGGTTGGTGATCGCCACGAAGTCGGTGCCGGCCGCCCCCTCGGACGTGCCGTCGGCGGCGCGGAACAGCTGGGCCATCGGCTCGCGGGCGTTGTCGAAGTTCGTCTGGTCGTCCAGGATCACCGACTCGCCCACCGGGGTGACCTCGGCCGGCTGGTAGATGAACGCGGAGCGGATGACGTCCTCGTCCGCGAGCGCGGGACGGGTGGCCGGGGAGGCCACGTAGGCCCAGCGCTGCTCGCCGGCCTGCGCGTTGAGGGCCTCCACGAGGTGGGCCAGCGCGTGGTCCCGGTCGAGGCCGAACTTCTCGGAGTTCTCGATCTCCTCGAGCGCGACCACCGAGGTGCCGAGGCCGTTGATCGCGGCCGCGATCTTCTCCTGCTGGCGGGCGAACGCCTCGGAGGTGTAGGCGCCGCGCGGCAGGCAGCCGTTCGTGGTGACGGGGTTGCCGGCGCGGTCGCGGTAGGCGCTGCAGCCGGCCACGTCCTGACCCAGGGTCGTGAAGTAGTTGAGCACGTTGAAGCTGCCGACGGTGACGTTGCCGCCGACCGCCTCGGGGGCGGCCTCGGCCGGGCGGGTGTCCTCGATCGTCACGGGCTGGACGGCGGCCGCCGTGGCATCGGTGAGGTGGCCCAGCGGCTGGAAGGACCACGCGTCGAAGCGCCAGTCGAGGATGACTCCGGTGGTGAACTCCAGGCCCGCGCCCACGCGCACCGGCTGGTCCGCGTCCAGGTACGGCAGCGGATTCTGGTTGCCCGGCGAGCGCATGAAGTTCGTGGTGGCCCCGTCGTCGAGCACGATCAGCTGCTGCGCGTTGGCGGCCGCGACGGCCTGGGCCTCGGCGCCGGGCCGAGCCACGGACGTCGGGTTGTCCAGCGGCGTGGTGCCGGGGACGATGCCGAGGGAGCCGTACTGGTTGAGGGAGTAGTTGTCCGTGACCGTCCAGTCGCCCTGCGGGGCGAGGACCATGCCCTCGAGCGCCTCACGGTCGGCCTCCTCCAGCGGGAACTCCACCGGCGTGGGGGCCACGGCGCCGGGCTCGGCGACCGGCAGCACGCCGCCGGCGGCGACCTTGATCTGCGTGAGGCCGTAGTGCTCGGCCGCTTCGCCCGTGACCTGGACGTGGTCGCCGAGCGTCACGGAGCCGACCGTGTCCGGCGAGTACACGAACACGCCGTCGGAGGCGCCCGGGGTGGCGTCGGGGGTGTCGCCGCCGGTGCCGGCGGTCTGGATGTAGTAGCCGTCGTAGCCGCCCGTGGAGTACACGGCGGTGACGACGCCGGTGGTGGTCACCTGGCGCCCGGCGTACGGGGTGGCCGTGCCGGTGCCCTGGAGCTGGGCGATGGTGATCCGCTCGGCCGGGGTCGGCTGCGGCTCGGGCTCCGGGGTCGGCTCGCCGCCGGTGGCGGCGGCGTTGGTCGGGGTGACCTGGTCGGTGACGGTGAAGTCGGCGCTGTTGTCGTCCGTGTCCACGCCGTTCGTGCGGGTGAGGGACTTCGGGTCCGAGTTGGCCGAGGGGGCGCCGGCAGCCGCTGTTTCGAAGGTGTTCGTGGCTCCGTAGCCGAGCACGTCCGCGACGCCCGGCACCTGGCCGGTCACCACGGAGCCGACCGGCAGGTCCGTCACGGTGCCCGCCTGGCGCGCGAGCACGATCGTGCCCTTGGTGCCCGCGGGGTTGAACGCCCCGCCGGCCACGAGGTCTGCCTGCGGCAGGGCCGCGCCCGCGGTGCCGTTGGAGCCGCCAGAGACCAGGAAGTGGCCCTTCGCGGGCACCGTGCCGGACAGCGCGACCGTGCCCTGGGTCGCGGCCGTGCCGGCGGCGGAGCGGTACTGCAGGGACCAGCCGTCGAGGTTGATCGGCTGGTCGGTGGGGTTGTAGAGCTCCACGAACTTGTGGGTGTACACGGCGTTCGCGGAGCCGCCGTTGGTGTATGCCTCGTTGATGACGAGGGAGTCGCCGGCCGGGCTGGCCTGGGAGGGCAGGGCCACGGCGGGGGCGAGCAGGGCCAGGGCGGCGGTGGTCACCGCGGTGCGCGCGGCGAAGCGGGGCAGGGGGGTCATGTCGTCCTCGGTCTCGTTCTCGATGGGTCAGCGCGGCAGGCCCGCGGCGGTCAGCCAGGCATGGGCGGAGAAGACGGGGTGCGTGGCGGCGCCGCGCTGCACGCCGCGGCCCTTGCCCGGGTGGTCCTCGCCCTTCACGCGGCCCTTGCCCGGGTGGTCGGCGCCCTTGTCATGGCCCTTGCCATGACCCTTGCCCGGGTGGGTCGGGGCGGGCTGCTCCGGCTCGGTGGGGGACGGGGCCGCGGTGACCTCGAGGGCATGGCGCACCACGGTCGTGCTGCCGTCGGCGTAGCGCACGGTCATCACGAGCTCGCCCGTGCCCGCCGCGGCGGGGGCGGTGATCCCGGAGAGCGTGACGGTCTCGGAGCCCGCGGGGACGGCCACGGTGCCCAGGGCGGTCTCGGTGCCGTCGGCCGTGCGGAAGGCGACGTCGACCGCGGTCGCCGCGGGGGCGCCGTCGGAGTCCACCACGAGGTCCCCGAGGGTCAGGCCGACGGCCTGCCCGGCCTCGACCGAGGCGGGGGCGTCGGTGACCGGCACGCCGTTCTTGCCGAAGTCCGGGGCGACGGCGCCGTGGGCCGCGTCCTGGGCGCGGGCGTAGTCCGTGATCGCCTGGGAGTCCAACAGGCCCATGTTCACGAAGTTCTGGCGGCCGGTCGCGAAGGCGGTGTAGCCGTCGGGGGCCTTGGTCGGGTCCCCGAGCGTCGTCCAGGTGTCGTCGGCCAGGAACGACTGGCTGGCCACCGTGTACATGCGGTCCGCCTGGAGCGGCTCGCCGTCGATCCACACGCCGGTCACCTTGTCCCCCTGCGGGCGGGACTCGTCGTAGGTCCAGGTCAGCTCCTCGGACCAGCCGAGGGTGAACTTGCGCACGTCGTTCCGCCAGTTCTCCTCGAGGGCCAGCTTGATGGAGGAGCCCGGGATGTCGAAGTAGGTGATGGTGTTGCCGAACGGCGCCATGTCGAGCAGCTCGCCCAGGGTGAGGCGACCGACGAGGTCGGCCGGCTTGGCCGGGAACGCGCCGCCGTCGGTGAAGCGGTCCGTCAGCAGCTCGGAGCGCAGGCCGCCGGGGTTGGTCACGCCGAGGTCCACCTCGGGGTTCGCCTGCTCGGCGGCGTGCTTGACGGCGTCGCCCACCCAGGTGCCCAGGGTGGTCTCGGCGGCGCGCGTGCCGCCGGCCTTCCAGGAGCCGCCGGCGTCGATGAGCTTCTGGTAGTCGGTGGTGATGGAGGCGGACAGGTCGGCCACGACCTCGCCCTGCAGGTCCTCGAAGACCGCGACGGCCTCCTGCTCGATCGCGTACACCTGGGCGGTGACGGGGGATTCCGCGGCGGCCTCGGCGGGGGCCTGCGTGGACCGGGTCAGCAGGCGCGGGGTGAGCCCGGTGACCTCGCCGTCGGCGCCCACGGTCAGCTCGACGGCGGCCAGGTGGCTGCCGGAGGCGCCCGCCTGGATCACGGGGCGGTGGGCGCCGCCGGCCGTGGTGTCGTACTGGTAGAGCTGGTGGGTGTGGGCGTTGAAGATGACGTCCACGGCGGAGGAGGTCTCGCCGACGATCCGGTCGAACTCGGCCCGGGCCGCCCGCTCGGCGGCCAGCTCGCCCGCACCGGCGGCACCGTCGTGGTACGAGGCCACGATCACGTCGGCGGCGTCCTGGGCCGCCAGCTCGTCGGCGACCGCGTTCACGGCGGCGACCTCGTCGAGGACCTCGTTGCCCTTCAGACCCGCGCCGGTGGTGGTCGCGTACAGCTCGTTGGGGGAGGCGCCGATGACGGCGACGCGCACGCCGTCGACGTCGAAGACGGCGTGCGAGGTGAGGACGGGCTCCTTGCTCGTCGGGTCCACCAGGTTGGCGGAGAGCACCGGGAACTGGGCCCGGGACTCCACGCGGCCCTGCAGGTCGTCCAGGCCCTTGTCGAACTCGTGGTTGCCGGCGGTCAGCGAGGCCAGGCCGAGCGCGTTCATCACGTCGATCGTCGGGTTGTCCTGCTGCACGTTGGACACGGACTTCGAGCCGCCGATCAGGTCGCCGGCGCTGGTCAGCAGCGTGGAGCCGGCGCCGTGCTCGGCCTCGAACGCGGTGCGGTAGTCCTCCACGGTGTCCGCGAACTGCGTGCCGATGTAGTCCCCGGACAGCGCGCCGTGGAAGTCGTTGAAGGACAGGATCGAGATGGTGGTCTCGTCCGCGGCGGCCGTCTCGACGGCGAGGGCGGGCGCCGCACTCGCGGGCGCGAGGACGAGGACGGTGCAGGCGGCCGTGGTGACGGCACGGCGGCGGAACAGGCTGGGCATGGCTCTCCCCGGGATGCGTGATGACAGAGGTGCGCCGCCGGTGGACGGCGGGGTGACGCGCGGAGTCCATCACATCCAGGTGGCCTCCAGGTGAACGAGAGGCGGCGGGCCGTCCGGCCCGCCGCCTCTCGTCGTGTGCACGCGGATGGTGAGGGATTCGAACCCTCGGCACGGGGTCACCGCGCACCGGTTTTCAAGACCGGCTCCTTCGGCCGCTCGGACAACCATCCCGGGCCTGACCGCGACGGCGTGGGCCGCCGCGTCGAGGACCCACTCTAGCCCGTGGCCCGGCGGGCGACCGGTGGCGAGTCCGGCCCCCGCGCGCGAGGATGGACCCTCGACCCCCGACCAGAGGAGGAGACCCCCATGGACGTCCCCGCACAGATGCGCGCCGTGCGATTCACCGGTGCCGGCGACAACGGCGTCGTCCGCGTGGGCCACGAGCCCGTGCCGGACCCCGGCCCGGGCGAGGTGCTGGTGCACGTGGCCGCCGCGGGTCTCAACCGCGCGGACATCGCGCAGCGCGAGGGCCGCTATCCGCCGCCGCGCGGCGCCTCCGAGATCCCCGGGCTCGAGGTCTCCGGCACCGTGGCGGCGCTGGGACCCGAGGCCGGGATGCCGGGGGAGGGGCGCTTCGCCGTCGGTGACCGGGTGTGCGCTCTCCTGGCCGGCGGGGGCTTCGCCGAGTACGTCGCCGTGCCGGCGGGCCAGCTCATGGCCGTCCCCGACGGCGTCGGCCTCGTCGAGGCGGCGGCCCTGCCGGAGGTCGCCTGCACGGTGCACTCGGCGCTCGTGGGCCGTGCGGGCGTGCAGGCCGGGGACCGGGTGCTCGTGCACGGCGCCACCGGCGGCATCGGCTCCTTCGCCGTCCAGTTCCTCGCCGCGCTCGGTGCACGGGTGCTGGGCACCGCCGGCGGCCCGGAGAAGGTGGCGCTCGGTCGGCGGCTGGGCGCCGAGCACATGTTCGACCACCGCGCCGCCGAGTCCGGTGCCTTCGCCCCGTGGGTCAAGGAGGTCACGGACGGCCACGGCGCGGACGTCATCCTCGACGTCGTCGGCGCCCCGTACCTGGCGCCCAACGTGTCCGCGCTCGCCCCCGAGGGACGCATCGTGACGCTCGCGGTCCAGGGCGGCGCCGTCCCGGAGGACTTCAACATCATGAAGCTGGTGGTCAAGCGCGGCTGGCTCACGGGGGCGACGCTCCGCTCCCGCTCGGTCGTGGACAAGGCCGGGATCGTGGCCGCGGCCGAACGTGCCGTGTGGCCCCTGGTGGCGGCGGGCCGCATCGACGCGAGCGTCGGGGCGTGCTTCCCGCTCGCCGAGGCCGCCGAGGCGTTCGACTGGTTCGACTCCGCCACCCGCACGGGCAAGGTCGTGCTCGTCACCGACCCCGCCGACGCGCGCCGGCCGTCCGGCGACCGCGCATGAGGGGGCCCTTCGCACGCTTCCGTCAGGAGCGTGCCGACGACCGCGAGCTCGGCACGGGGCTGTGGCGCCGTGCCCACGACCGACTCGGCCGGGCCCTGGACCGCTACTGGCAGGTGCTGGAGGGCCAGCGGGGCACGGACGTGCTGAGCCCCGAGGAGCGCAACGGCGTGGTCCACGCCGGCAACGTCCTCACGGAACGGCTCCCCGCGGTCCGCGCCCTGTGCGTCCGCCTGCACCGGGACCACGAGGGCGACGGCGAGCACATCCCGGCCGAGGCCGCCGACGTCCACCGTGAGCTCTCCCGCGCCGCGCACGAGCTGGCCGCGACCGCCCAGGCCCTCGCCCTGTACCGGCTCGGTCAGGGTTCGGCGGAGTCGGTCGGCCGGCACGCCGAACGCACCCTCGGCCACCTGGACCGGGCGGAGGAGCTGGGAGCCAGGCTCTGACGGCGGCGCGCCCCGGAGGGCCGGCCCGGAGACGAGAGGACCCCGCCGCGTGATCACGCGGCGGGGCCCGGGGGAGCCCCCTGCCGGATTCGAACCGGCGACCTGCTCTTTACGAGGGAGCTGCTCTGGCCAGCTGAGCTAAGGAGGCACGTGACCGTGAACGGCCACGGCTGACGAGCATACCGGTTTCGCGGCCCCGATTCCACCGCACGGCTGGGCGCGCGGGCCACCGAGTGTGGCCCGCCCCTTCTGCGGGCGTTCACCCCCAGGCCATGCCGCGGCCAGACGGGGACGGTTCCCTGGTGGGCACACACCGTCGACGGGAGACGCATGAGCCTGCCCCACGCCCCTCGCACCCCGGCACCCCCTGCCGCGGCCTCGTCAGCCGTGCCCCTCCGCCTGGCCGTGGTGGACATGTCCGGCACGTCCATCGTGGAGCACGGGCTCCAGGACACGGCGTTCGCCCGCACGTTGGACCAGCACGGCGTCCCGGCGGGCACGCCGGAGCACGACGACGCCGCGCGGCGGTTCCGCGCGCTCCGGCCCACCTCGCGCACGGCCGTGTTCCCCCGCGTGTTCGCCGACCGGGCGGTGGCCGCGGCGGCGACCCGCACGTTCGAGGCGACCTTCGACGCGCTGTTGGGCCAGCACGGCGTCCAGGCCGTCCCGGGCGCGGAGGAGGCGCTCGTCCGCCTGCGCGCCCTCGGCCTCCACGTGTGCCTCTGCACCGGCTACGCCCGCCACACCCAGAACATGATCCTCGAGTCGCTGGGGTGGATGGGCCTGGCGGATCTGAGCCTCTCCCCGGACGACGCCGGCCGCGGCGTCCCCTACCCGGACATGATCCTCACCGCCCTGCTCGGTCTCGACCTCGACGACGTCCGCAGCGTCCTCGTGGTCGGGGACACCGCGGAGGACATGACGGCCGGGCGCCGCGCGGGGGCCGGACTCGTGGTCGGCGTGCGCACGGGTCGCGACGCGGACGACGTCCTGCTGGCGGCGGGCGCGGACCGGGTGGTGCCGGGCCTGGCCGACGTGCCGGACCTGGTGGTCCGCACCCGCTGAGCCGGCGCCGGCCCGCCCCGCGCGGCCGCTCAGCGACGTCGCGGGGTGCGCACCCGGCGGGGCAGCAGGGCCAGCATCATGGCTTCGAGGGCCAGCTGCTCCGGCACGTTGGCGGCGATGCGCTCGCGGGCCGTGGTGACGGCGTCGATCCGGGCGAGCACCTCGGCCGAGTCGCCGGCGGCGCCGCGGGCGTACGCCTCGATCTCGTCCCGACGGTGCTCGTTGATGAGCTCGCCGTCGGCCCCCAGCTGCACGCGCAGCACGTCCCGGAACAGGCCCATGACGTCGATCATGGCCCGGTCCAGCGAGTCCCGGACGGCGCGGCGCCGCCGGCGGGTCTGGTCCTCCTCGAGCCGTTTGACGTGGTGGCGGAGCTTGGGCGGGACGGGCTCGCCGGGCTCGAGGCCCAGGGAGCGGCGCAGTGCCTCGAGCTCCTCGGCGTCCCGGGCTTCGGCGGCGGACTCGGCCTCGGCCTTGGACACCTCGGCCAACGTGGCGGCCAGGGCCATCGCGTCGGAGACGGCGGTGGCCTGGAGCGGCAGGGAGAGGATGCGCTCGCGGCGTTCGAGGGCCTCCGGGTCCCGCGCGAGGCGGCGGGCCATGCCCACGTGCGACTGGGAGATCCGGGCGGTGGTGAGCGCCGTCTCGCGGTCCAGCCCGTCGCGGCGGTGCAGCAGCTCCGCCACCTGCTCCACGGCGGGGATGCTCAGCGTGATCAGCCGGCAGCGGGAGCGGACGGTGGGGAGCACGTCCGCGGGGGACGGGGCGCACAGCATCCAGATCGTGCGGGCCGGCGGCTCCTCGATGGCCTTGAGCAGCACGTTCGTGGCGCGCTCCGTCATGCGGTCCGCGTCCTCCATGAGGAAGATCCGCCAGCGCCCGGTGGCGGGGGTGGACTGGCCGGCCTCCACGAGGGCGCGGACGTCCTCGATCCGATAGCTCACCGCCTCGGTGGCCAACACGGTCACGTCCGGGTGGGTGCCGCCGAGGACGGTGCGGCACGCGTGGCACTCGCCGCAGCCGCGCGCCGCCGGGTCTGCGACCTCGCACTGCAGGGCCGCGGCGAACGCACGCGCCGCCGTCGACCGGCCGGAGCCGGGCGGGCCCGTGAACATCCAGGCGTGGGTGGGACGGTCCTCGGCCGCGGCGCGGCGCAGCTGGGCCACCGCGGCCTCCTGGCCCGCGAGGTCCGCGAACACGGCGGGGGCGGGGGCCGTCATCGGTCGGCCGCCTGGGCGGTGACGCGGGCCAGCGCGCGGGCGGTGAGCTCCTGCGGCGGCAGCGCGCCGTCGAGCACGAGGTACCGCTCGGGCGCGGCCGCCGCGCGCGCGAGGAAGGCGGCGCGCAGGGCCTCGTGCCGGTCCGCCGTCTCCCGCTCCATGCGGTCGGGGCTGCCCTCGCCCCCCGCCGCGCGGCGGTCACGCCGGTCCGCGGCGGTGGCCGCGTCCACGTCGATCAGCACCGTCAGATCGGGGACGAGGCCGTCCGTGGCCCACTCGTTCAGGGCGGCGATCCGCGCCTCGCCCAGCCCGCGCGCCGCGCCCTGGTAGGCGACGGACGAGTCCACATACCGGTCCGTGACGACGACGGCGCCCCGGGCCAGCGCGGGGCGCAGCGTGCGGACGGCGTGGGCGGACCGGGCCGCGGCGAACAGCAGCGCCTCGGTGCGGGGGTCCACGGGGGCGTGCCCGGGGTCCAGCAGCAGCTCCCGCAGCGTCTCGCCCAGGTCCGAGCCGCCGGGCTCGCGCGTGAGCACCACCTCGTGGCCCGCGGCGCGCAGGGCCTCGGTCAGGGCGCGGGCCTGGGTGGACTTGCCGGATCCGTCTGGTCCCTCGACGGCGACGAACAGGCCGCGATGTTCGGTCTGGGTGCTCACGCCTCGAGCCTAGACGCCGCCCCGGACGGGGAGGGAACCCGGCCGGGCCGACCGCCTAGACTGACCGGCATGAGCGCCCCCATGCACTTCGCCCTGCTCGTCGACCACTGGCTGTTCCGCGTCCTGGCGATCGCCGCGCTCGTGCTCGAGGTCTGGGCGCTGGTGGACGTCGTCCGGCGCCGCCCCGACGACTTCGCCCGCATCGGGGGCCGGGACAGGAGCTTCTGGCTGATCCTCACCGGCGTCGCCGCCGTCGTCGGGCTCCTCGGCGTGCTCGCGGGCGGCGGGATGGGCATGTTCGGCCTCGTGGCCGCGTGCGTGGCGTGCGTCTACCTCGCCGGCCCCCGCCAGGACATGGGCCCGGCCCTGCGCCGCTGAGGGTCCCGCGCCGTCGGCGCCGCCCTCATGACGACGGCGCCACCGCCGCCCAGCGCACGCTCAGCTCCCCGCGCCGCCACTGGTGCGGGCCGCCCAGCACGGGCCAGCCCGCCGCGCGGAGCGTGCCGACCGTCGCCAGCCACCGCTGCCGCGTCCCGTAGGCCGCGAGCGGGGCGTGCGCGGCCCACGCGGCGTCGGCCTCCGCCAGGAGCCGATGGACGGGCTCGCCGGGTACGTGCCGGTGGATGAGGACCTTCGGCAGGCGCGCCGCCACGTCCGAGGGGCGGGCGAAGGACCCCAGCCGGAGGGCCACGGTCAGGCTCGCGGGCCCGTCCCGACGCAGGTCCACCCAGGCCGCCCGCCGGCCGTCCTCGGAGCAGGTGCCCTCCACGAGGACGCCGTCGTCGGCGAGCCCCGCGCACAGCAGGGACCAGATCGCGGGCACGTCCTCCTCCCGGTACTGGCGCAGCACGTTGAACGCGCGCACCACGGTGGGCGGCCGCGGCACGGGCAGCTCGAAGCCGCCGACCGCCCAGGTGACCCCCGGCAGGCCGCCGGCCCGCTCCCGCGCCCGGGCCACCCGAGCGGGGTCGATCTCGAGGCCCACCAGCTCGAGGGCCGGGTTCTGCACGCGCAGCCGCTGGGCCATCTCGACGGCGGTCACCGGCTCCGCGCCGAAGCCCAGGTCCACGGCCAGCGGGCGGGGAGTGCGCCGCAGCAGGGGGCCGTGCACGTCCGTGAGCCAGCGGTCCACCCGGCGCATCCGCTGCGCCGCCGTCGTGCCGCGGGTGATGTGGCCCTGCGGGCCCCGTGCCGGGACTGGGCCGGGCGTCGTGCGCGCGCGCAGCCGCCGGGCCTTCTCCACCATGGGCTCCAGCGTAGGGGAGCGGCGGGACGGGTCCGCCTAGGATGGTGACATGGCGAACACCACGTACACGCTGGTCCTGCTGCGGCACGGTCAGAGCGAATGGAACGAGAAGAACCTGTTCACCGGCTGGGTGGACGTCCCGCTGACCGAGAAGGGGCGCGCCGAGGCCGCCCGCGGCGGTGAGCTGCTGGCGGCGGAGGGCATCCGCCCGGACGTGGTCCACACGTCCCTGCTCAAGCGCGCCATCACCACGGCCAACCTGGCCCTCGAGGCCGCGGACCGCCAGTGGATCCCGGTCAAGCGCAGCTGGCGCCTGAACGAGCGCCACTACGGCGCCCTCCAGGGCAAGGACAAGGCCCAGGTGAAGGAGGAGTTCGGCGAGGAGCAGTTCATGGTCTGGCGCCGGTCCTTCGACACCCCGCCGCCCGCCCTGGACGACGACTCCGAGTTCTCCCAGGTCGGCGACGAGCGCTACGCGGATCTGGGCAAGGACGCCCCCCGCACCGAGGCCCTCAAGCAGGTCATCGACCGCCTGCTGCCCTACTGGGAGGAGCAGGTCCTGCCCGACCTCAAGGCCGGCAAGACCGTGCTGATCGCCGCGCACGGCAACTCACTGCGCGCCCTGGTCAAGCACCTGGACGGCATCTCGGACGAGGACATCGCGGGCCTGAACATCCCGACGGGCATCCCGCTGGTCTACGAGCTGGACCAGAACTTCAAGCCGATCACCGCGAACGGCCGCTACCTCGACCCGGAGGCCGCCGCGGCCGGCGCCGCCGCCGTGGCCGCGCAGGGCTCCGCGCACTGACGCGGCCGACGACGACGGGCCGGGACCCCGCCTGGGGGCCCGGCCCGTGGCGTCGGGGACGGTCAGGAGCCGGTGGCGTCCGGGCGGTGGGTCGCCCACTCGCCCGTGACGAGGTAGCGCACCTTGGCGGCCACGGACAGGCCGTGGTCCGTGAACCGCTCGAGGTAGCGCGAGGCCAGCGTGACGTCCGTGGTGGTGGCCGGCGTCGCGCTCCAGTCCGGGGCGGCGATCGCGCGGAAGACGGACAGGTGCAACGCGTTGACGTCCTCGTTGAGGGCGTCGATCCGGTCCCCGTGCGCCAGGTCCTGGGTCTCGAGCAGCAGGACGACCTCCTCGGCCACCTCCACGGCGGCGTCGCACATCGCGGTGATCACGGTCCGGACCTGTTCCGGGATGACGTGCTCGGGGTAGCGCAGCCGGGTCAGCTGGGCCACGTGGCGGGCGAGGTCGCCCATGCGCTCGAGCGAGGAGCTCATCCGCAGCGTGGCGACGACGGTGCGCAGGTCCGTGGCCACGGGCGCCTGCAGCGCCAGGATGCGCACGGCCTGCTCGTCGAGGGACTCCTGCAGCTGGTCGATCCGCGCGTCCTCCGAGATGACCCGTTCGGCGCCGTGCACGTCGGCCGCCTCGAGGGCGGCCTGCGCGTCCATCATGGCGCGGTGCACGAGGCGGGCGATCTCGGTCAGGTCGCGGCCCAGCCGTTCGAGGTCGGCTCGGTAGAGCTCGCGCATGGTCTCCTCTCCCCGGCGACGCCCGTGCGCCGCCGACCCCGACTCCCCGGGGCAACGGTCCACCCTGGCAGAGCAAGATGAACGGCCCATGAACGCCGATCGTCCGGCGTCTGGCGGGGCCGGGGCAGCCCGTCTCCGGGCCGCCAGAGGCTAGTCTGGTGCCGTGGATCCCGTCATCATCGGCCTGCTGTGCGGAGCGGTCGGACTGTTCACCGGAGTGGCCTCCATGCTGGCCTTCCGGGCGTCCGAGCGCTCGCGGACGGTGGACCTGACGGTCGGCGAGCCCACCCTCGCCCCGGGCGCCGCCGAGGTCCTCTCCGTGGTCGGCCGCGCGTACGCGGTGGTGGACGACGTCGACGGCGTGGTGCGCGCGAACCCCGCGGCCTACGCCCTGGGCCTCGTGCGGGGGCACTCGCTCGTCCAGGACCAGCTGCGGGAGCTCACGCGGACCGTGCGGGCCGACGGCGTCATCGTCGAGCGCCGCATGGAGCTGCCCCGAGGACCCCTCGGGCAGTCGAGCCTCGTCGTCGAGCTGCGCGTGGCCCCGCTGGACGAGGAGTACATCCTGATCCTCGCCGACGACCGCACGGACGTGACCCGCACCGAGGCCATGCGCCACGACTTCGTCGTCAACGTCTCGCACGAGCTCAAGACGCCGGTGGGCGCCATCTCCCTGCTCTCCGAGGCCATCGGCGACGCCGCGGAGGACGAGGAGGCGGTGCGTCGCTTCGCCGCACGCCTGGGCGTCGAGTCCCGCCGGCTCTCGGCCCTCGTGCAGGACATCATCGAGTTTTCCCGGCTGCAGGCCAAGGACGTGGTCCAGGACGGGGGGCCCGTGGACCTCAACGCCGTCGTCGCCGACGCCGTGGACCGCCTGCGCCTGACCGCCGAGGACCGCGGCATCGCGCTGCGCGTGGGCGGCCGCGTGGACGCGGTGGTGCACGGGGACCAGGACCAGCTGATGACCGCGGTGCGCAACCTGGTGGACAACGCGGTGCGCTACTCCCCGGAGGGCACCACGGTGGGCATCGGCCTGAGCTCCGTGGACGGGCTCGCCCAGGTCACCGTCACGGACCAGGGCATCGGCATCAGCCCGGAGGAGCAGGAGCGGGTCTTCGAACGCTTCTACCGCGTGGACGCGGCGCGGTCGCGTCAGACGGGCGGCACGGGCCTGGGGCTGAGCATCGTCAAGCACGTCGTCATCAACCACGGAGGGGAGGTCACCCTCTGGTCCCAGCCGGGCCGCGGGTCGACCTTCACCATCCGACTGCCCGAGTGGGGGGACAGTGTCGCCGTCGACGGCGCGCCGGGCGCCGCCCACGTCACCGAGCGGCGCGGTCACCGGGTGACCGCCTCGGCCGCACCCCCGACCCGGAAGGAGACGAGCGCATGAGCCGCATTCTGATCGTGGAGGACGAGGAGTCGTTCAGCGACCCCCTGTCCTACCTCCTGGAGAAGGAGGGGTTCGAGGTCACCGTCGCCGCCGACGGCAACGAGGCGCTGAGCGTCTTCGAGCGCGACAGCGCGGACCTGATCCTCCTGGACCTGATGCTCCCGGGGATGTCCGGCACCGAGGTGTGCCGTCAGGTGCGCCAGCGCTCCAACGTCCCCGTGATCATGCTGACCGCGAAGGACTCGGAGATCGACAAGGTCGTCGGCCTCGAGCTCGGGGCGGACGACTACGTGACCAAGCCGTACTCCTCGCGTGAGCTGGTGGCCCGCGTCCGCGCCGTGCTGCGCCGTCAGGGGGAGCAGGAGGAGCCGATGTCGGCGACCATCAGCGCCGGCCCCGTGCGCATGGACGTCGAGCGGCACGTCGTCTCCGTGGACGGCGAGCAGGTGTCCCTGCCGCTCAAGGAGTTCGAGCTGCTGGAGATGCTGCTGCGCAACGCCGGGCGCGTGCTCACCCGCGGCCAGCTGATCGACCGCGTGTGGGGCTCCGACTACGTGGGGGACACCAAGACCCTCGACGTGCACGTGAAGCGCCTGCGCTCCAAGATCGAGCCCGATCCCTCGAGCCCCCGCTACCTCGTCACGGTGCGCGGCCTGGGCTACAAGTTCGAGGCCTGACCGGGGCGCTCCGCCCGGGACGACGACGGCCCCGGCTCCACCTCACGGTGGGGCCGGGGCCGTGGCGTGCCGGGCGCAGGCCCGGCGGAGGTCAGTGCTCCTCGCCGTAGTGGTGGGTCTCCTCGTGGAGGTGCCCGACGAGATCCTCCTCCGAGGGCTCGACTCCCTCGGGGAGCAGGTCACGGTACTGCTCCTGGGTGGCGCTCAGCAGCGGGACGGCCAGGTCGGCGGTGCCGCCGTTGCCGGAGACGGTCACGGGCAGGTTCTCGCCGACCCACACGCCCTCGCGCTCCAGGACGGTCGTGTTCGCCTCGTCCTCGAGCTTGCGGCTCTCGCCGGCGGGGACCTTCAGGGTCGCGGAGCCGCCGCCCTCGGCCTGGAAGGTGTAGGTCTGATCCTGGCCGGAGGTGTTCTCCACGGTGCCGATCAGGCGGGCGGGGCCCGACTCGCCGTCGCCGACGAGGGCGAGGTTGCGGTAGCTCAGGAAGTCCTGCTCCTGGCCGTTGATGCCGTCCGAGGGGGAGTACTGGATGGCGGTGGCGATCGGGCTCACGGCGGAGCAGCCGGTGGCGCCCAGCAGGGCGACCGCGGCCAGCGCACCTGCGGCGAGGTGGCGCCGGGCGGGCCGGGATGCGTTCTTCACAGAGGTCTCCTCAGGTGCGATGACGTGCTCAGGAGCCCCGAGGCAGGGGCCCTGCCAGGTCAGGCTACCGCATCCAGGGACGCCGGCAGGCCTGTGGTACGGGGTCGTCCACTATCACATCCGGAGGCCGAAGATGTGACGGCACGCGCGGCATGACGGGGCCGCATGATAGAATGAGACGACTGAAAGGGGCACAACAACATGGTTTTTGAGGTCGGAGAGACCGTCGTCTACCCCCACCACGGTGCTGCGCGGATCGAGGAGATCAAGATGCGCACCATCAAGGGGGAGGAGAAGATGTACCTCAAGCTCAAGGTGGCGCAGGGAGACCTGACCATCGAGGTCCCTGCGGAGAACGTCGACCTCGTCGGCGTGCGTGACGTCGTGGATGCGGAGGGGCTCGAGCACGTCATGGAGGTCCTGCGCGCCGAGCACGTGGAGGAGCCGACCAACTGGTCCCGCCGCTACAAGGCCAACCTGGAGAAGCTCGCCAGCGGCGACGTCAACAAGGTGGCCGAGGTCGTCCGCGACCTGTGGCGCCGCGACCAGGACCGCGGCCTGTCCGCCGGCGAGAAGCGCATGCTCTCGAAGGCCCGCCAGGTGCTCGTGTCCGAGCTGGCACTGGCCAAGAAGGTCACCGAGGAGGAGGCCGAGGGCCGCCTGGACAAGGTGCTCGAGGGCTGACGAGCAGCACACGGCAGGGGAGGGGCCCGCGTCCACGACGCGGGCCCCTCCCCTGTCTCGTCCCCGGCCACGGCCGTCGCCGCCGGGGGTCCCGGGCCACGGACACCGGCGCGCTCCCTAGGATGAGGCCATGCCCACCGCCCTCGTGATCGCCGCCGCCGGCGCCGGCACCCGCCTCGGTGCCGGGCTGCCCAAGGCCCTCGCCCCCCTCGCGGACGGCCGCACCCTCCTGCACCACTGCCTGGCCTCCGTCGCCACCGCGCGCGCGGCCGGGCTCGCCCTGGACGCCGTCGTGGTGCTCACCCCGCCGGCGGAGGCCGACGCCGGCCGCGTGGCCGCCGAGGTCGACGCCGGTCCGCGACTGGACGTGCCCGTGCACTGCGTGTCCGGCGGCGCCGAGCGCGCGGACTCGGTCCGCGCCGGGCTCGCCGCGGCCTCCTACGCTCTGGCCGACCTCGCCCCGGCGGGGGCGCCCCGCCGCGTCCTCGTCCACGACGCGGCCCGCGCGCTGACCCCGCCGAGCGTGTTCGGGGCCGTGACGGCGGCGCTCGAGACCGGCGTGGTCGCCGCGGTCCCGGGCCTGCCGCTGACGGACACCGTCAAGCAGGTCACTCCCGGCCGGGGCGGCGTCGACGTCGTCGCGGCCACGCCGGCCCGCGCCGGCCTGCGCGCGATCCAGACGCCGCAGGGCTTCGACCTGGACACCCTGCTGGCGGCCCACGAGGCCGTGCGCACGGACCCCACGCTCGACGCCGCGGCGCTCACCGACGACGCGATGGTCATGGAGGCCGCGGGGCACGAGGTCGTGGTGGTGACCGGCGACCCGGCCGCGTTCAAGGTCACCGCCCCCGCCGACCTCGACCTCGCCCGCCTCGAGCTCGCCCGCCGCGCCCCCCGGGAGGAGGCACCCATGGACCAGCCCGCCCGCCCCGCCGCCGCGCCCGCCCCCCTGCCGCGCGTGGGGATCGGCACCGACGTGCACGCGTGGGCACCCGAGGACGCCCCCCGGCCCCTGTGGCTCGGTGGCATCCACTGGCCCGGCGAGCGGGGGGTGGCCGCGACCTCGGACGGGGACGTGGCCGCCCACGCGGCGTGCAACGCCCTGCTCTCCGCCGCCGGCCTCGGCGACCTCGGCGCCGTGTTCGGCGTCGACCGGCCCGAGATGGCGGACGCCTCCGGCGCGGACATGCTCCGCGAGGTGCTGCGCCTGCTGACGGAGGCGGGCGTCGCCGTCGGGAACGTGGCGGTCCAGGTGGTCGCACCCCGGCCCAAGGTGGGCACGCGCCGCGCGGAGATGGAGGCCGCCCTCTCCGCCGCCCTCGGCGGGGCCCCCGTGTCCGTCTCCGCCGCCACCACGGACCGGCTGGGGTTCATCGGGCGCAGGGAGGGGCTGGTCGGGATCGCGACCGCGCTCGTCGTCCCCGCGGCCTGAGCCCGCGCCGACGCACCGACTAGGCTGGCAGAGCCCCGTCAGGACCCCGCCCCTCCGGAAGGACCGCCCCCCCATGGCCCAGCGCTTCTACGACACCCGCACCGCGCAGATCCGGGACTTCGAGCCCCTCGTGCCCGGTGAGGCGTCGGTGTACTACTGCGGGGCCACGGTGCAGGGCATGCCGCACGTGGGCCACGTGCGCAGCGCGATCGTGTTCGACATCCTCATCCGCTGGCTCGAGGCCACCGGGCTGCGCGTCACCTCGGTGCGGAACGTGACGGACATCGACGACAAGATCCTCGACCGCTCGGCCGCCTCCCACGAGGCCGGCTTCGAGGCCTCGGACCTCTACCCGGCCCGCGAGCCGTGGTGGGCCCTGGCCTACCGGTTCGAGAGGGCGTTCGACGCCGCCTACCTCGCCCTCGGCGTCCGCCGTCCCACCTACGAGCCGCGCGCCACCGGCCACGTGCCCGAGATGTTCGCGCTCATCGAGCGCCTGATCGAGCGCGGCCACGCCTACCCCGCGCAGGACGGCTCGGGAGACGTCTACTTCGACGTCCGGTCCTGGGAGCGCTACGGCGAGCTCACCCGCCAGCGCGTGGAGGACATGCAGGACGCGCCCGACGCCGACCCGCGCGGCAAGCGCGACCCCCGCGACTTCGCCCTGTGGAAGGGCGCCAAGCCCGGTGAGCCCGCCACCGCCGTGTGGGAGTCGCCCTGGGGAGCCGGCCGCCCCGGATGGCACCTGGAGTGCTCGGCCATGTCCACGAAGTACCTCGGCGCCGAGTTCGACATCCACGGCGGCGGCCTGGACCTGCGGTTCCCGCACCACGAGAACGAGCTGGCCCAGTCGGCGGCCGCCGGGGACGGCTTCGCCCGCTTCTGGCTGCACAACGGGCTCGTCACCTACGGCGGCGAGAAGATGTCCAAGTCCGTGGGCAACACGATCTCCCCCGAGGAGATGCTCGGCATGGCCCGCCCGACGGCGGTGCGCTACTTCCTGGGGCAGGCCCACTACCGCTCCCAGCTCGACTACCGGCCCGGCGCCCTCGACGAGGCCGAGGCCGCCGTCGAGCGCATCGAGGGCTTCACGGCCCGCGCCCGCGCCGCCGGCGCCGTCCCGCCCGCCCCCGACGGGGCGCTCGCGGACCGTGTGCCCGCCGCCTTCCGCACCGCCATGGAGGACGACCTCAACGTGCCCCAGGCGCTCGCGGCCCTGCACGAGGCCGTGCGCGCCGGCAACTCGGCGCTGGCCGGGCAGGACCTCGACGCCGCGGCCGCCCGCCTGGCCGAGGTGGAGGCCATGACCGCCGTGCTGGGCCTGGACGACGTGCCCGAGGGCGACGACGCCGCGGCCGGCCCGGTGTCGGACGCCCTCGACTTGCTCGTCCGGTCGCAGATCGAGGCGCGGGCACAGGCCCGCGCGGACAAGGACTGGGCCACCGCGGACCGCATCCGCGACGCGCTGGCCGCGGCCGGCGTCGTGGTGGAGGACGGCGCCGACGGCGCCACATGGCGCCTGGCGGACTGACACCTAGACTGGAGAGCGATCCGGCGGCGCCCCGCGTGCCGCCGCCCCCGTCCCCGGCACGCAGGAGTCCCGCCATGTCCACCGCCCCCCGCTCCGGCGGATCCCGCAAGCCCAAGGGCAAGAAGGGTCCCGTGAAGGGCACCGGCGGCCACGGCCGCAAGGCGCTCGAGGGCCGCGGACCCACGCCCAAGGCCGAGGACCGGGTCTACCACAAGGCACACCGCGCCAAGCAGCTGGCCGAGCGCTCGGCCGCCAAGCGCGGCCCCGTGAAGGACCAGGTCCGCGGCCGCGTGAAGCTCACGGACGAGACGGTCTCCGGTCGCAACCCCGTGCTCGAGGCGCTGCGCGCGGGCATCCCGGCCAAGGCGCTGCACGTGGCCGTGCGCATCGAGATGGACGACCGCGTCAAGGAGGCCCTGCGCCTCTGCCTCGAGCAGGGCGTGCCGGTCCTGGAGAACACCAAGCCGGAGCTGGACCGCCTCTCCGGTGAGGCCGTGCACCAGGGCATCGTGCTGCAGATCCCGCCCTATGAGTACGCGGACGCCACGGCCCTGGCCCTCGACGCGCTCGCGAAGCACGAGAAGGGGCACCTGCGGACCCCGCCGCTGCTGATCGCGCTCGACGGCATCACCGACCCCCGCAACCTCGGCGCCATCATCCGGGCCGGCTCCGCGTTCGACGCGGACGGCGTGATCGTGCCCGAGCGCCGCTCCGTCGGCGTGACCGCCACCGCCTGGCGCACCTCGGCCGGCGCGGCCGCGCGGGTGCCCGTGGCCCAGGCCGGCAACCTGAACACCACCCTCGTCGACCTGCACAAGGCCGGCTACTTCGTGCTGGGCCTCGACGGCGGCGGGGACGTCTCCCTGCCCGGGCTCGCCCTGGCCACGGAGCCGCTCGTGCTCGTGGTGGGGGCCGAGGGCAAGGGTCTGTCCCGCCTGGTGCGGGAGCACTGCCAGCAGATCGTGTCCATCCCGATCGACTCGACGATGGAGTCCCTCAACGCCTCGATGGCGGTGGGCATCTCCCTGTACGAGATCTCGGTGCAGCGCGCCGGCGGGCGCTGACCTCCACGGCGCCCCCGCCCGGGATGACGGCCAGGCGGGGACGCGGGTGTCGCACACGGCGCCGACGCGGGCAGAGTGTCTACAGTGACGCCGATCACATGGCAGGATGTCGCGTGGATACGCGCACGTCTTGCCTGTGATGCGTGTCACCGCGCACAGTGTCTGCACTGTGTCCGACGGGCCCCCGTCGGCGAGCGCATCCCGCACCGCACCATCAGAACGAGGTCCGTCTCATGAAGCACCGCTCCCTCCCCCTCACCGCCGCCCTCGCCGTCGCCGCCCTCGGGCTCACGGCGTGCGGCGACTCCGGCTCCGGCGGTTCCGGCTCGTCCTCCGCCGCCGGCGGCGACGGCTCCTACACCGTGGGCATCAACCAGCTCGTCTCCCACCCGGCGCTCGACGGTGCGGCCGAGGGCTTCAAGGAGGCGTTCGAGGACGCCGGCCTGGACGTGACGTTCGAGGAGCAGAACGCCCAGGGCGAGCAGGCCACCGTCACCTCCATCGCCTCCACCTTCGCCAACGACGCGGACGTGGACCTCGTGGCCGCGATCGCGACCCCCGCCGCGCAGGGCACCGCCTCGGCCGTGAAGGACAAGCCGGTCGTGTTCATGGCGGTCACCGACCCCAAGGGCGCCGAGCTCGTGGCCTCGGACGAGGCCCCGGGCGGCAACGTCACCGGCGTCTCGGACCGCAACCCGGTCAAGGAGCAGCTGCAGCTGCTCAAGGACGTGAAGCCGGACGCCACGACCGTCGGCATCGTCTACAACTCCGGCGAGGCCAACTCCAAGGTTCAGGTGGACCAGGCCAAGGAGGCCGGCAAGGAGCTGGGCCTCGAGGTCAAGGAGGCCACCATCACCAACTCGTCCGAGGTCCAGCAGGGCGTGCAGTCCCTGTCCGGCGTGGACGGCATCTACGTGCCCACGGACAACGCCGTCGTCTCGGCGCTGGAGACCGTGGTGGGCTACGGCAAGGAGCAGCGCGTCCCCGTCATCTCGGCGGACATCGACTCCGTCGAGCGCGGCGCCCTGGGCACGTACGGCATCGACTACACGGCGCACGGCAAGCAGGCCGGCGAGATGGCCGTGAAGATCCTCAAGGACGGCGCGAAGCCGGCCGAGCTGCCCGTGGGCTACGCCGACCCGGCCAACCTGCAGCTCGTGCTGAACCCGAAGGCCGCCGAGGCCTACGGCGTCGAGATCCCCGCCGAGCTCACGGACAGGGCCGACCAGCTCGTCGAGGGCTGATCCCGCGCCTGCCCGCCTCCGCGGCGGCCCGGACCACGGGGTCCGGGCCGCCGCGGAGCACGTCGACGGCCGACCCACCCCGTCCCGCCGTCGTCCGTCCCCCTCGCACCGCCCGAAAGGCACCCACCCCATGCTGACCGCAGTGGAACTGGGTCTGATCTACGCCGTCGTCGCGCTCGGCGTGTACCTGACCTTCCGCATCCTCGACTTCCCCGACCTCACGGTGGACGGCTCGTTCACCACCGGCGCCGCCACGGCCGCCGTGCTCATCACGGGCGGCACGCCGGTGCCCCTGGCCATGCTCGCCGCGTTCGTGGCGGGCGCGCTCGCGGGCCTCGTCACCGGCCTGCTGCACACCAAGGGCCGGATCGACGGCCTGCTCGCCGGCATCCTCACGATGATCGCGCTCTACTCGATCAACCTGCGCATCATGGGCAAGGCCAACATCCCCCTGCTCGGCCAGGACACCCTGTTCACGTGGCTCGGTGACCTGGGCCTGGCCCGGAACTGGGGCTCGATCCTCGTCCTCTTCCTCGGTGTGTTCGTGGTGAAGCTGATCCTCGACTGGTTCCTGCACACGGACCTGGGCCTCGCCCTGCAGGCGACCGGTGACAACGAGGAGATGATCCGCTCGTACGGCGTCTCCACGGACCGGATGAAGATCCTCGGCCTGATGATCTCCAACGGCCTCGTGGCCCTCGGCGGTTCCCTGCTGGCCATGTACCAGGGCTTCGCGGACATCTCCATGGGCATCGGCCTCATCCTCGTGGGCCTGGCGTCCGTGATCGTGGGCCAGGCCGTGTTCGGCCAGCGCACGGTCTTCTGGGCGACGCTCGCCGTGATCGTCGGTGCCGTGCTCTACCGCCTGATCATCCAGTTCGCCCTCAACGCGGGCCTGAGCCCGAACGACATGAAGCTGATCTCCGCGGCCCTCGTCGTCGTGGCCCTGCTGCTGCCGCGCTTCGGCTTCGCCAGGCGCCTGAGCCTGCGCACGCGGGGCACGGCCGCGACCCCGGCGCCGGCCGCCGCCGCTCCGGCCACCGCCGGCATGCCTTTGACCGGCGAGCCGGGCGGCGCCACCCCCGCCGCATCCGTCTCCGAGGAGGCCCCCGTGCTTGAGATCTCGCAGGTCTCCAAGACCTTCTTCCCGAACACCGTCAACGAGCGGCGCGCCCTACAGGGCATCGACCTGCACCTGGCCGAGGGCGACTTCGTCACCGTGATCGGCTCCAACGGCGCCGGCAAGTCCACGATCCTGAACACGATCGCCGGCAAGCTGCTCCCGGACACCGGCACCGTGGCCGTGGGCGGCAAGGACGTCACCCGCATGCCGGACCACCGCCGCGCGGCCTCGATCGGCCGGGTGTTCCAGGACCCGACGGCGGGCACGGCCCCGAACCTCACGATCGAGGAGAACATGGCCCTGGCCTGGCGACGCGGGCACGCCCGCGGGCTCTCGCGGGGCGTCTCCCGCGCCCGGCGCGCGATGTTCCGCGACGAGCTCACGAAGCTCGAACTCGGCCTGGAGAACCGCCTCACCGCCAAGGTCGGGCTGCTCTCCGGTGGCCAGCGTCAGGCGCTCAGCCTGCTCATGGCCACGTTCTCCGGACCGAAGATCCTGCTGCTGGACGAGCACACCGCCGCCCTGGACCCGTCCCGGGCGGAGCTGGTGACCCGCCTGACCCGGCAGGTGGTGGCCGAGCACCGGCTCACCACGCTGATGGTCACGCACAACATGTCCCAGGCCCTCGAGGTCGGCAACCGGCTGATCATGATGCACGACGGCCGGATCATCCTCGAGCTGGACGAGCAGGAGAAGGCCGGGCGCACCCCGGCGGACCTGCTGGCCGAGTTCGGCAAGATCAAGGGCGCCGTCGTGGACGACAAGACCATGCTGTCCTGAGCGTCCCGTCCGGCGCCCCGTCCCCGGCCCGCCCCTCCGCCCCACGGCGGGCGGGCGGGCCGGCCGTTCTCACCGGGGCGGCCGCGGGGTAGCGTCGTGGCGTGAGCACCGTGAAGCCCGACACCCAGAGCGCCACCGCAGCCGATGTCCGCCTCCAGACCGTCACGGGGCGTATCCCGGTGACGGACGTGCAGCCCGTGGTGCTGGACGGCCGGTTCCCGGCGAAGGCCGTGGTCGGCGAGGACATCCCCGTCCGCGCGACCGTGTTCCGCGAGGGCCACGACTCCGTGCGCGCCACCGTCCGCCTGTTCGACCCGGCCGGCGCCGAGGTGCAGCGCGTGCAGATGCGTCCGGGCCGGCCCGGCCTGGACGAGGTCGTGGCCACGCTGCGGCCCGCCGAGCCGGGCCTGCACCAGTTCGTGGTCGAGGGCTGGGACGACCCGGTGGGCACGTGGAAGCACGCGGCCACCGTCAAGATCGCCGCCGGCGTCGACGTGGAGCTGATGCTCGCCGAGGGCGCGGCCCTGTTCCGCCGGGCCGCCGAGGACGCGGAGCGCTCGGCCGAGGACCGCGCCGTGTTCGAGGAGGTCGTTCGCGGCCTCGAGGACGAGTCGCTCATCCCTGCCCAGCGCCTGGCCTCCGCCGAGTCGGCGGAGGTGTCCGCCGTCCTCCACGCCCGCCCCGTGCGGGAGCACCTCACGAGCTCCGAGCTCTACCCGCTGGACGTGCAGCGCGAGCTCGCCGGCCGCGGCGCCTGGTACGAGTTCTTCCCCCGCTCCGAGGGCGCCCGCTTCGACGAGGCCTCCGGCACGTGGTCCTCCGGCACCTTCGCGACGGCGGCCGGCCGGCTCCCGGCGGTCGCCCGGATGGGCTTCCAGGTGGCCTACCTGCCGCCGATCCACCCGATCGGCACCACGCACCGCAAGGGTCCGAACAACACGCTGACGGCCGGGCCGCAGGACCCGGGCTCGCCGTGGGCGATCGGCGGGCCCGAGGGCGGGCACGACGCCGTGCACCCCGACCTGGGCACCGTCGAGGACTTCGAGGCGTTCGTGGCCGCGGCCGCGGACGAGGGCCTCGAAGTGGCCCTGGACCTGGCCCTGCAGTGCTCCCCGGACCACCCGTGGGTCACCGCGCACCCGGAGTGGTTCACCACCCGCGTGGACGGCACCATCGCGTACGCGGAGAACCCGCCGAAGAAGTACCAGGACATCTACCCGCTGAACTTCGACAACGACCCGGGCGGCCTCGCCCAGGCGGTGCTGGACGTGGTGCGGGGCTGGGTGGCCCGCGGCGTGCACATCTTCCGCGTGGACAACCCGCACACCAAGCCCCTGTGGTTCTGGGAGTGGCTGATCGCGAAGGTCCGCGCCGAGGAGCCGCGCGTCGTGTTCCTCGCCGAGGCCTTCACCCGTCCCGCGATGATGCACGCCCTGGGCAAGGTCGGGTTCCAGCAGTCCTACGGGTACTACACCTGGCGGAACACGGCCGAGGAGCTCGCGGAGTACCTCCAGGAGATCTCGCACGAGACGCCGGCGTTCTATCGCCCCAACCTCTTCGTCAACACGCCGGACATCCTCACGGAGTACCTGCAGCACGGCGGCCCGGGCGCGTTCCGGATCCGCGCCGTCGTCGCCGCCACGGCCAGCCCGCTGTGGGGCGTCTACGCCGGGTTCGAGCTGTTCGAGCACGTGGCCCGGCCCGGCGCGGAGGAGTACATCGACAACGAGAAGTACGAGTACCGCCCCCGGGACTGGGAGGGCGCGGAGGCCGCGGGCGCCTCGCTCGCCCCGTACCTCACCCGGCTCAATGAGATCCGCGCGGCGCACCCGGCGCTGGGCGACCTGCAGAACCTGACCCTGCACGCCTCGACGCACCCTGACCTGCTCGTGTTCTCGAAGACGCGCTCGGCCCGGCCCGAGGGTGCGCACCGGGACGCCGAGGCGGTCACCGACGCCGGTCCCGCGGAGGACACCCTGATCGTCGTCGTCACCACGAACCCGCACGACGTCGTCGAGGCGACCCTGGACCTGGACCTCGAGGCGCTGCGTCTGCGCCCCGAGGACCGCGACGCGTCCGGGGCCGTCGAGGTGGAGGACCTGCTCACCGGCCAGCGCTGGCAGTGGGGCCGCACCCCGTACGTCCGCCTGGACCCCCACGTCGAGCCCGCCCACGTCCTGCGGATCGTCCGGAACGGCTGAGCCGCTCCCGACGCCCGCCGTCCCCAGAACAGGAACCGCCATGACCCCGTCCGCCGCCCCCCGCCCCGCCGTCGCCCCGCTCGCCGTGGACCCGGAGGTGCTGGCCGCCGTCGCGCAGGGCCGGCACCACGATCCGCACACCGTGCTGGGCGCCCACCCGCATCCCGACGGCGCCGCGGTCACCTACCGCGTGCTGCGCCCGCTGGCGCGCACGGTCACGGTGGTCCGCGCCGGCGACGGGCAGCGGGTGGAGCTGATGCACGAGCACGACGGCGTGTTCGCGGGCGTGGCCCCGACGCCCCGCGTGGCCGGGGCCGCCGCGGGCGACTACCGCGTCGAGGTGGCGTACGAGACCGAGGACGGCACGACCGGTCCCGTCCAGGAGCAGGACGACGCGTACCGGCACCTGCCCACGCTCGGTGAGCTGGACCTGCACCTGATCGGGGAGGGCCGGCACGAACGGCTGTGGGAGGTGCTCGGCGCCCGCGTGGTCCGCACCTCCGCCGACGAGGCCGTCGGCACGGCCTTCGCGGTCTGGGCGCCGAATGCGCGGGCCGTGCGCGTGGTGGGCGACCACAACGGCTGGGACGGCCGGACCCACGCCATGCGGTCCCTCGGCTCCTCCGGCGTGTGGGAGCTGCTGGCGCCCGGCGTCGGCCACGGCGACCGCTACAAGTTCGAGATCCTCGGTCGGGACGGGCTCTGGCGGCAGAAGGCGGACCCGATGGCCCGTTGGACGGAGGTCCCGCCGGCCACGGCCTCGCGTGTGCTGGAGTCCGACTACGCCTTCGGGGACCGCACCTGGATGGAGCGCCGCCGCGTCACGGACCCGCACGAGCGCCCGCTGAGCATCTACGAGGTGCACCTGGGCTCGTGGCGGCCCGGGTTGGACTACCGCGAGCTGGCGGAGCAGCTCGTGGAGTACGTGCAGTGGCTGGGGTTCACGCACGTGGAGTTCCTGCCGGTCGCGGAGCATCCGTTCGGCGGGTCCTGGGGCTACCAGGTGACCGGCTACTACGCCCCCACCTCCCGGTTCGGCTCCCCGGACGAGTTCAAGCACCTGGTGGACGCGCTCCACCGGGCGGGGATCGGCGTCATCGTGGACTGGGTGCCCGCGCACTTCCCGAAGGACGAGTGGGCGCTCGCGCGCTTCGACGGGACCGCCCTGTACGAGCACCCGGACCCGCGGCGGGGCGAACATCCGGACTGGGGCACCCTCGTGTTCGACTTCGGCCGCACCGAGGTCCGCAACTTCCTCGTGGCCAACGCGCTCTACTGGCTCGGCGAGTTCCACATCGACGGGCTGCGCGTGGACGCCGTCGCCTCGATGCTCTACCTGGACTACTCGCGCGAGGACGGGCAGTGGGAGCCCAACGTGCACGGCGGCAACCACAACCTCGAGGCCATCGACTTCCTGCGCGAGGTCAACGCGACCGTGTACCGCCTGCACCCCGGCGTCCACATGATCGCGGAGGAGTCCACGGCCTTCTCCGGGGTGAGCGCTCCCGTGGACGCGGGCGGTCTCGGCTTCGGGAAGAAGTGGAACATGGGCTGGATGCACGACACCCTGGCCTACCTGTCCCAGGACCCGGTCAACCGCCGGTGGCACCACGGGCAGTGGACGTTCTCCATGGCGTACGCCTACTCGGAGAACTACGTGCTGCCGCTGTCCCACGACGAGGTCGTCCACGGCAAGGGCTCCCTGCTGGGCCGTATCCCGGGCGACCGTCGGCAGCAGCTGGCGACCCTGCGCGCCTACTACGGGTACATGTGGGCGCACCCCGGCAAGCAGCTGCTGTTCATGGGCGGGGAGTACGCGCAGCCGAGCGAGTGGTCCGAGGGCGAGGGTCTGGACTGGCCCGTCTCGTGGGATGAGGCGCACCGCGGGGTCCAGCTGACGATCCGGGAGCTCAACGCGCTCTACCGCAGCAAGCCGGCGCTGTGGTCGCTGGACCACAGCCCGGAGGGATTCTCGTGGGTGGACGGCGGCGACGCCGACGGCAACACGCTCGTGTTCCTACGCATGCCCGCGGCACAGGTGGTGCCGGAGCCGCGGATCGACGACGACGGCGCCGCGGTCCCGGCCGCTGAACCGGGCGGCGCCCCGCTGCTGTGCATCACCAACCTCTCGGGGTCGCCGCGTCAGGGGCTGCGCGTGGGGGTGCCGTCCGCGGGGGAGTGGACGGTGGTGCTGGACACCGACGCGACCGACTTCCACGGTGACGGCTGGCGGGAGCAGACCGGCCAGTCCGAGGTGATCGCGGCACACGAGGGCCAGTGGCAGGGCCAGCCGGCCCACGTCACGGTGAACGTGCCGGCGCTGACCACCCTGTGGCTCCAGCCGACCCTGGACACGGCCAGCACGCCCTGAGGCGTGGTGCACGTCACGATCGACGGTCTCGGCGCGGGGGCGTCGAACGGGGCGGGCCAGGCCGAAGAAATCCGCGAGAACAGGCGGAAACCGGCCGCCCACCCGTGACTGCACGCCGGGTGTCACCCTTGATTTTGTGTTCGGTGGGGTTCGTGTGTAGAGTTCCATCTCGTGCTCAAGACGCCGACCGGGTGACCGGGAGGCGGGGTGAAGAACACAGAATCCGCGGATTCATGCCGAGAATGGCAGGTCCAGGGCGGGTGGTGCTCACCGGGTGCGCGGCCGGCAGTGATGCGGGTCGGGATTCCTGAAGAAGATGATCTGGTTTGACAGCCGGGGATCATGTGGTAAGGTTTTCGAGGCCTTCCACGTGGATGGTCCGGTGAGTGTCTGGCCCCGCGGAAGCGGAGTTGACATTGTCGGATCGCGTGGTAAGGTTTTCTAGCCCGGCCATGTGAACGGACGGTGAATGCTTCGGACACGGAGTTGACACGGTCGAAACGGATGGTCTAGGATGGAGAAGTTGCTCCAGAGCGAAACGGCCCGCGGAGCGGGTCGCTGAAGCTGGAAGCGCCTGTTGTTTGAGAACTCAATAGTGTGCCAAGTTTGTTGATGCCAATTGTTTTAACACATATTGGTTGATCGTCGCCTGCCACCCCCGTGGTGTGGTGATGGTCTGCCAGGTATTGAATGGATGTCGTGGTGGTTATTTCCGGCTGCCACGGTGTTGTTCTGTAATTTTTTTACGGAGAGTTTGATCCTGGCTCAGGATGAACGCTGGCGGCGTGCTTAACACATGCAAGTCGAACGATGAAGCCCAGCTTGCTGGGTGGATTAGTGGCGAACGGGTGAGTAACACGTGAGTAACCTGCCCTTAACTCTGGGATAAGCCTGGGAAACTGGGTCTAATACCGGATAGGAGCGTCCACCGCATGGTGGGTGTTGGAAAGATTTATCGGTTTTGGATGGACTCGCGGCCTATCAGCTTGTTGGTGAGGTAATGGCTCACCAAGGCGACGACGGGTAGCCGGCCTGAGAGGGTGACCGGCCACACTGGGACTGAGACACGGCCCAGACTCCTACGGGAGGCAGCAGTGGGGAATATTGCACAATGGGCGCAAGCCTGATGCAGCGACGCCGCGTGAGGGATGACGGCCTTCGGGTTGTAAACCTCTTTCAGTAGGGAAGAAGCGAAAGTGACGGTACCTGCAGAAGAAGCACCGGCTAACTACGTGCCAGCAGCCGCGGTAATACGTAGGGTGCGAGCGTTATCCGGAATTATTGGGCGTAAAGAGCTCGTAGGCGGTTTGTCGCGTCTGTCGTGAAAGTCCGGGGCTTAACCCCGGATCTGCGGTGGGTACGGGCAGACTAGAGTGCAGTAGGGGAGACTGGAATTCCTGGTGTAGCGGTGGAATGCGCAGATATCAGGAGGAACACCGATGGCGAAGGCAGGTCTCTGGGCTGTAACTGACGCTGAGGAGCGAAAGCATGGGGAGCGAACAGGATTAGATACCCTGGTAGTCCATGCCGTAAACGTTGGGCACTAGGTGTGGGGACCATTCCACGGTTTCCGCGCCGCAGCTAACGCATTAAGTGCCCCGCCTGGGGAGTACGGCCGCAAGGCTAAAACTCAAAGGAATTGACGGGGGCCCGCACAAGCGGCGGAGCATGCGGATTAATTCGATGCAACGCGAAGAACCTTACCAAGGCTTGACATGTTCTCGATCGCCGTAGAGATACGGTTTCCCCTTTGGGGCGGGTTCACAGGTGGTGCATGGTTGTCGTCAGCTCGTGTCGTGAGATGTTGGGTTAAGTCCCGCAACGAGCGCAACCCTCGTTCCATGTTGCCAGCACGTCGTGGTGGGGACTCATGGGAGACTGCCGGGGTCAACTCGGAGGAAGGTGAGGACGACGTCAAATCATCATGCCCCTTATGTCTTGGGCTTCACGCATGCTACAATGGCCGGTACAATGGGTTGCGATACTGTGAGGTGGAGCTAATCCCAAAAAGCCGGTCTCAGTTCGGATTGGGGTCTGCAACTCGACCCCATGAAGTCGGAGTCGCTAGTAATCGCAGATCAGCAACGCTGCGGTGAATACGTTCCCGGGCCTTGTACACACCGCCCGTCAAGTCACGAAAGTCGGTAACACCCGAAGCCGGTGGCCTAACCCTTGTGGGGGGAGCCGTCGAAGGTGGGACCAGCGATTGGGACTAAGTCGTAACAAGGTAGCCGTACCGGAAGGTGCGGCTGGATCACCTCCTTTCTAAGGAGCATCAGTGCCCGTTGCATCACCGCGTGTGTGATGGCGGGTTGCTCATGGGTGGAACATCAACGAATGGTGCCAGTGGTGGTGCCGGCAGTGCTCGAGTACGTCATGCCTGTGAGGGTGTGGTTGGAATGGGTGGTGTTGGTGGCTGCGGGCTGGTGTTGGCACACTGTTGGGTCCTGGAACAGCAGGTGCCCTGACCTGTGAGGGTTGGGGTTGTTGTTTCTGGTCTCCGTGCCTTGTGAAGCTGGCCTTGAGGGTTGGTGGATGGGGTGTGGGTTGTTGTTTGAGAACTGCATAGTGGACGCGAGCATCTTATTTTTTGTTGCTGCATCGTTGATCGCACTGTTCCCCCTGGGGTGGTGTGTGAGGTGTGGTGATGCCGAGAATGACATCTTAGTTAGATATTGCTCATTTGAGGACTTTCATTGTGTGTGAAAGTTTCCAAGGGCGCATGGTGGATGCCTTGGCAACAGGAGCCGAAGAAGGACGTGGGAATCTGCGATAAGCCTGGTGGAGTCGATAACCGGACGTTGAGACCAGGATTTCCGAATGGGGAAACCCCGCACGACGTGTCGTGTGACCCCCGGTTGAACACATAGACCGGGTGGAGGGAACGTGGGGAAGTGAAACATCTCAGTACCCACAGGAAGAGAAAACAAAAGTGATTCCGTTAGTAGTGGCGAGCGAACGCGGATGGGGCTAAACCGTATGTGTGTGATACCCGGCAGGGGTTGCATGTGCGGTGTTGTGGGCCCCTCCTTGTCATGTCTGCCGGCATGGCGCAGTGAGGTGCGGGCATATAGACGAACCAGTGTGGATGCTGGACCGTAGAGGGTGAGAGTCCCGTAGTCGAAATGTGTTCCGCCGCTGTTGGGGGGTTGCCCGAGTAGCACGGGGCCCGAGGAATCCCGTGTGAATCTGCCAGGACCACCTGGTAAGCCTGAATACTACCTGTTGACCGATAGCGGATCAGTACCGTGAGGGAATGGTGAAAAGTACCCCGGGAGGGGAGTGAAATAGTACCTGAAACCATGTGCCTACAAACCGTTGGAGCCTCCTTGTGGGGTGACAGCGTGCCTTTTGAAGAATGAGCCTGCGAGTTAGTGATACGTGGCGAGGTTAACCCGTGTGGGGAAGCCGTAGCGAAAGCGAGTCTGAATAGGGCGATTGAGTCGCGTGTCCTAGACCCGAAGCGGAGTGATCTACCCATGGCCAGGTTGAAGCGCGTGTAAGAGCGCGTGGAGGACCGAACCCACTTCAGTTGAAAATGGAGGGGATGAGCTGTGGGTAGGGGTGAAAGGCCAATCAAACTCCGTGATAGCTGGTTCTCCCCGAAATGCATTTAGGTGCAGCGTCACGTGTTTCTTCCCGGAGGTAGAGCTACTGGATGGACGATGGGCCCTACAAGGTTACTGACTTCAGCCAAACTCCGAATGCCGGGAAGTGAGAGCGTGGCAGTGAGACTGTGGGGGATAAGCTTCATAGTCGAGAGGGAAACAGCCCAGACCACCGGTTAAGGCCCCTAAGCGTGTGCTAAGTGGGAAAGGATGTGGAGTTGCTGAGACAACCAGGAGGTTGGCTTAGAAGCAGCCACCCTTGAAAGAGTGCGTAATAGCTCACTGGTCAAGTGATTCCGCGCCGACAATGTAGCGGGGCTCAAGTACACCGCCGAAACCGTGGCATTCAGTTTTGCTGGATGGGTAGGGGAGCGTCGTTCACGAGGTGAAGCCAGCGGGTAACTTCTGGTGGATTGTGGACGAGTGAGAATGCAGGCATGAGTAGCGAAAGACGGGTGAGAAACCCGTCCGCCGGATGACTAAGGGTTCCAGGGTCAAGCTAATCTGCCCTGGGTAAGTCGGGACCTAAGGCGAGGCCGACAGGCGTAGTCGATGGACAACGGGTTGATATTCCCGTACCAGTGAAGAACCGCCCATGCTGAGCCGGTGATACTAACCGCCCGAACCATCCCGATCCTCGTCTTTGACGGGGACGGTGGTGGGGAGCGCGGGACCTGAACCGGGGAGGCAAGCGCATTAACAGGTGTGACGCAGGAAGGTAGCCGGGCCGGGCAATGGAAATGACCTGGTCTAAGGGTGTAGGGCTGCCGGTAGGTAAATCCGCCGGCTGTATGCCTGAGACCTGATGGGCGCCCACTTGGTGGGTGATCCGGTGATCCTATGCTGCCTAGAAAAGCATCGGCGCGAGGTTCAAACTGCCCGTACCCTAAACCGACACAGGTGGTCAGGTAGAGAATACTAAGGCGATCGAGAGAATCATGGTTAAGGAACTCGGCAAAATGCCCCCGTAACTTCGGGAGAAGGGGGGCCCCAACCTTGAGCACCACGTGCTGGTGTGAGGGGATCGGGGCCGCAGAGACCAGGGGGAAGCGACTGTTTATCAAAAACACAGGTCCATGCGAAGTCGTAAGACGATGTATATGGACTGACTCCTGCCCGGTGCTGGAAGGTTAAGGGGACCTGTTAGCTTCGGCGAAGCGGAGAACTTAAGCCCCAGTAAACGGCGGTGGTAACTATAACCATCCTAAGGTAGCGAAATTCCTTGTCGGGTAAGTTCCGACCTGCACGAATGGAGTAACGACTTCCCCGCTGTCTCAACCGTGAACTCGGCGAAATTGCATTACGAGTAAAGATGCTCGTTACGCGCAGAAGGACGGAAAGACCCCGTGACCTTTACTATAGTTTGGTATTGGTGTTCGGTGTGGCTTGTGTAGGATAGGTGGGAGACTGTGAAGCGGGCACGCCAGTGTTCGTGGAGTCATCGTTGAAATACCACTCTGGTCACTCTGGATATCTAACTTCGGCCCGTGATCCGGGTCAGGGACAGTGCCTGATGGGTAGTTTAACTGGGGCGGTTGCCTCCCAAAATGTAACGGAGGCGCCCAAAGGTTCCCTCAGCCTGGTTGGCAATCAGGTGTCGAGTGCAAGTGCACAAGGGAGCTTGACTGTGAGAGTGGCAGCTCGAGCAGGGACGAAAGTCGGGACTAGTGATCCGGCGGCTCGTTGTGGAACGGCCGTCGCTCAACGGATAAAAGGTACCTCGGGGATAACAGGCTGATCTTGCCCAAGAGTCCATATCGACGGCATGGTTTGGCACCTCGATGTCGGCTCGTCGCATCCTGGGGCTGGAGTAGGTCCCAAGGGTTGGGCTGTTCGCCCATTAAAGCGGTACGCGAGCTGGGTTCAGAACGTCGTGAGACAGTTCGGTCCCTATCCTCTGCGCGCGTTGGAAATTTGAGAAGGTCTGTCCTTAGTACGAGAGGACCGGGACGGACGAACCTCTGGTATGTCAGTTGTACCGCCAGGTGCATGGCTGATTAGCTACGTTCGGGATGGATAACCGCTGAAAGCATCTAAGCGGGAAGCCGGCTTCGAGATGAGATTTCCTTGCCCCTTTGAGGGTGTGAGGCCCCCAGCTAGAACACTGGGTTGATAGGCTGGATGTGGAAGCGAGGACTGAAGACTCGTGAAGCTGACCAGTACTAATAGGCCGATGACTTACACACACTCTTATCCTATTGCTTGCTTCAAGGTGATGGGTTGGTGTTCGCGTCCACTGTGCGGTTGTCTGATTGCAACCGGCTGTCTGCTTGTTGGTGGGTGGTTGATGTGTTTTCAGTTGAATAGTGTCACTGTTGTGTGACCCGTTTGGTTTCCCTGCTGTTGCCCGTGTTGAGGGTGGTGGTGTGGGGTTAGGGTTACGGCGGTCATAGCGTGGGGGAAACGCCCGGTTCCATTCCGAACCCGGAAGCTAAGGCCCACAGCGCCGATGGTACTGCAGCCGGGAGGTTGTGGGAGAGTAGGTCGCCGCCGGACATTCTTTGAGGGAGGGCCTCGCACCGTTGGGTG